>CAVZOM010000007.1:0-35104 GCA_963776955.1 uncultured Actinomycetes bacterium | reverse complement strand
TATCTGCACAATGCAGTTGTTGTATGTTGCAGGTAATCGCACGCCGTGACCTGAAGCCGCTGGCAGACGAGCTCTCGCAGTGCTGGCACGAGCTCGGAGCCGTTCTCAGGAGCCGCAGGCTCCTCGCCTCCCTGCATCCTGGCGTGGCCGGGAAGCTGACGCCGAGCAAGATCCGGGCTCTCGACTTGCTCTCCGAGCACGGCGGCCTGCGGGTCGGCGAGCTCGCCGACCGGGTCGGGATCGACGACGCGACCGCGACGAGGCTCGTCGATCGTCTCGAGGAGATCGGTGTCGTCGGCCGGACGAGCGAGCCGGGTGACCGCCGGGCGACCACGGTTACGCTGACGCCGGCGGGGGAGAAACTCGTCGTGGGGATCGCAGCCCAGCGGCAACTTTTCTTCTGTGACGTGCTGGATGCGCTCGAGCCCGCCGAGCGGGCTGAGCTGGTGCGGCTGACGGCGAAGGCCGCCGTCGCCCTGCGCGCGAGGAGCGAGGAGCTCGTGGGCAAGTGACTACGTCGCTGGCTCCCGTTCACGAGAGCTCCGAGGATGCCGTCGTCGTGGACGAGCTCGTCGTCCGGTTCGGGGATGTCCGCGCCGTGAGCGGTGTGTCCTTCAGCGTCCAGGCGGGCGAGGTCTTCGGCCTGCTCGGCCCAAACGGCGCGGGCAAGACGACCACGATCCGTGTGCTGACAACACTGCTTCGCCCAACCGAAGGTTGGGCCTCGGTTGCGGGGCACGACGTCGTCGGCGATGGGCTCGCGGTGCGTCAGTCGATCGGCTACGTCCCGCAGGCGATCTCGATCGACGGCGCACTTACCGCGCACGAGAACCTCGAGTTCTACGGCCGCGTAACAGGAGTGCCACGGCGCGAGCGGCGTGAGCGGATCGCGCAGGCGGTCGACGCGATGGCGCTCGGCTCGTTTCTCCACCGGCTCGGCCGGACGCTGTCGGGCGGGATGCTGAGGCGCCTCGAGATCGCGACGGCGCTCCTGAAGCAGCCGGAGGTGCTCTTCCTCGACGAGCCGACCCTCGGCCTCGATCCGACCGCGCGCCGTCTCGTCTGGGACCGGCTCGAGGTGCTGCAGGCTGAGGCGGGAACGACCATCTTCGTCACCACGCACCAGATGGAGGAGGCCGATCGGCAGTGCGAGCGGATCGCGATCATGGATCTGGGAAAAATCGTCGCGCTCGGGACGTCGAACGAGCTGCGGGAGCAGTTCGGCGCCCCCTCTCTCGAGGACGTTTTCACCGCCGCTACCGGGGCAAGGCTCGAGGAAGGAGGGAGCTTCAGGGATGTCCGCGCCAGCCGAAAGCGCACCAGCCGGCTTGGTTGAGGTTGCCCTTCGCCCGCTCGCGGTCGGCGCGGGACGTCTCCGCGACGGGACACTTGCGATGGGCTGGGCGGAGCTACGCAAGCTCCGGCACGACCACCTCGACATCTTCACGCGCTCGGTACAGCCGCTGCTTTGGCTCTTCATCTTCGGGACCGCGCTGCAGGACAACCAGACGCTGAGCGGCGGGTACCCCGACTACCGCGCGTTCCTCGTCCCCGGCGTGATGGCGCAGGCGGCGCTCTTCGTGGCGATCTTCTTCGGGCTCGGCGTCATCTGGGAGCGAGACGTGGGCCAGCTGCAGCGGCTGCTGGCGACGGCGATCCCTCGGCTCGGGATCGTGCTGGGCAAAGCCACGGGCGCCGGCATCCGGGCGCTGGCGCAGGGGATCGTCCTGCTTGTCGTCGTGGCGGTCGCAGGGCTCGCGATCCTCTGGACCCCGTGGAGGATCGTCGGCGTCTTCGTGCTCCTCCTGCTCGGGACCGGCGGGTTCGCCTGCCTGTCGATGATCCTCGCCTCGCTGGTGCGCACCCGCGAGCGCTTCATGGGGATCGGCCAGCTCGTGGTGATGCCGCTCTTCTTCGCCTCGAGCGCGCTCTACCCACTCTCGATCATGCCCGGCTGGCTGCAGGTGGTCGCCTACGCCAACCCGTTGAGCTACGAGGTGCACGGCATGCGCGAGCTGCTTCTCGGCTACTCCGCCGGCGGCTGGCTCTGGCTCGACTTCCTGGTCGTCTCGAGCTTCCTGGTGATCACGGCTCTGGTCGCGGCGAAGACCTACCCGCGCGCCATCCTCTGAGCCGGAAGGGACGGGACTCGAGCCCGCGCGGCTCAGGCCCGGCGCCGGGATTCGGTTGTTCGCGTCGAAATAGGGACGGTGCTCGAGCGTGCCTCACGCGGCCTGCCTCGGTTTCTGCTCCCTGCGTTAGTCGCGGGCACGCTCATCGCGCCCTCGATCGCGAGCGCCGATCTCGCCGACGAGACGGCGCTGGCTGAACGCTTCGCCCCGGTCGTCAGGCTGGTCGAGCAGAACGAGGAGTGCGGCCCGGGCGAGCCGTACGAACCGCTCGACGTCGACGTCTTGCTCGACGAGCCGACCGTCGCGCTCCGCGGGCCGTGGAGCGGGACGGATCTGGTGGAGATCGGTCCGTCCGCGGCTGATCTTCGAGGCAGATTCGAGTACCACCTCGACTTCCCCGGCGACGCGCTCGACCCAGGCTGCGACTTCGAGCGTTGGTCCCGGCGCCTCGCCGTCGGGAGCGAGCCGACCGTGTACGCGCACGTCGCAACGCAAGCGGGCCGCCCCGGCAAGCTCGCGCTCCAGTACTGGCTCTTCTACGCCTTCAACGATTTCAACAACCTGCACGAAGGCGACTGGGAGATGATCCAGCTCGTCTTCGACGCGAGCGATGCGCGCGAGGCTCTCGACCGGGAGCCGGTCGCGGTCGGCTACAGCTCGCACGAGGGCGCGGAGCAGGCGAGCTGGGACGACGAGAAGCTCGACATCGTCGACGGCTCCCATCCAGTCGTCTATCCGGGCGCGGGCTCTCACGCGAACAAGTTCACCGAGGCGCTCTATCTCGGCAGCTCGGCCGAGGCCGGAGTGGGCTGCGACGACACGCGGGGCCCGCACCGCGAGCTGCGCCCCGTCGTCGCGACCGTTCCGAGCGACGCTGAAGCTGCCGCCGCCTCTTTTCCGTGGATCGAGTTCGAAGGGCGCTGGGGTGAGCTCCAGAAGGCGTTCTTCAATGGGCCGACGGGCCCAAACCTGAAGAGGCAGTGGAAGGAGCCGATCTCGTGGTCGGAGGGATGGCGTGACCGGAGCTATGCCGTGCCGAGCGCCGGGCTGTTCGGCACCGGAGCGACCGATCTCTTCTGCACCGGCGTCGAGAAGGGGTCGCGTGGGCTCGTTCTGCTGCTCCGAAGCCCGGGACTGACGGCGCTCCTGGTCGGGGCGATCCTGGGCCTGATCGTGCTCGTGGCGGTCCGCGCGACCTGGACGCCAGTCGCGCCACTGCGCGTCGGACGGCGGCGCAGCTGGGGCCAGATCCTGTCGGCTTCGGGATGGATGTACCTCAGGCACCCGACTGTGTTCCTGGGAATCGGCCTGCTCCTGATCCCCATCACCCTGGTCATCACGCTGCTGCAATGGCTCACGCTCGAAGGGCTCGACATCCTCGGGATCGCCGCCACGGGCGACGCGGCGGGTGCCGCCGCCCTCCTTGCGGTGGTCATCGGCACGACGCTCGCTCTGCTCGGGCTTGGGCTCGTACAGGCGGCTGCCGCGTGCGCTCTGCTCCAGATCGATGCGGGGCAGCAGGTCAGCGCCGCATCGGCGTTACGTTTGGCTCTCGGACAAATCCGACGACTGCTCCGCGCGATCGGCCTCTTCGTCCTTGTCTGGGTCGTGTTGACCCCGACGACGCTGCTGATCCCGATTGCGATCTGGCTCGCCGTCCGCTGGTGCCTACTTGCACCGGTTGCCATGCTCGAAGATTCTCGCGGCTCGGCCACGCTCCGACACAGCGCCGAGCTCGTGCGGGGGCGCTGGTGGCGGACCGCATCGCTCGTGGGGCTGAGCGCAGCGATCTCGCTCGGCGCCGGCCCGCTGCTCGGCGCTCTCCTGATCTTTGTCGTGGATGCGCCATTGGCGACGCTGAATCTCGTTGCCGGGATCGTCTACGCGGCCGCGCTCCCATTCGTCGGGCTGGTCACGGCCTACGTCTACTTCGACGCGCGAACGCGGGTCGAGCTCGAGCCTCGCGCTCAAGAGCGAGAGCTGCCGGCGGAGATCGAGATCTCTCCGGCGTAAAGCGGTCGCTAAGGAGCCAGTGACAGCCGCATGACGTGCTCGCCGTCCTCGACTTCGCCGGTGTCGACGAAGCCGAATCGCGTGTAGAACGCCTCCGGGGAGTGCTCCCCCGGGTGGTAGCTGAGCTTCACCTCGCCGACGCCGTCCTTGCGTGCCTCGCGGACGAGCAGCTCCAGCGCGATCCGGCCGTAGCCCTTTCCCTGGTGGGCCGCGTCGATCATGAAGCGCCAGACCCAGAACGTCTTCGGCGGGTCGCGGTAGGCCATGACGAACCCGACGGGAGCATCGTCGGCGTAAACGGCGCGAAACCATGCGTGTGGCTCGAAATGTGCTTCCGCGATCGAGCGGGCGTTCGTCGCGACGTACTGCTCCTGCTCGGGCTCGACCGCGAGATCGAGCACCGCACGAAGCGAGTCCTTCGTGATCTCACGCAGCTCGACAGTCGTCGCCATGCGGCTATCCGGTGGCCAGCGGCTCGTAGCGGAGGAGCGTGACGCCCGAGTCGAACGCCTTCGACTCCAGGAGCCGGAGCCGAACTTTCTCGCCCTGGAACGGGCGTTCACCGTCGCCCCAGACGACTGGATGCACCCCGAACCGGACCTCGTCGACGAGGCCCTCCGCGAGCAGGTTTCGCGCAAGCTCGCCGCAGCCGGACACCATGACGTGTCCGTCGAGCTCGTCCTTCAGCCTCGGCACCGCCTCGCCGAGCTCGCCGTCGAGCAGCCGTGCATTCCACTCGAGCGGCTCCGAGAGCGTGCGCGAGGCGACGACCTTCGGCAGCGGGTTGAGCATGTCCGCCCACGGGCCTTCCTGGGTAGGCCAGAAGCCGGCGAGCCCCTCGTACGTCTTGCGCCCGAGCAGCATCGCTCCGGCTCCCCTGAACTGTTCGAGGCTGGCCTCGGCGTGCTCGCCTTCGGACACGAACCACTCGAATCCGTCGATCACGCCGTCGACGGTGCTTGCGATCGAGATGATCAGCTTGCTCATGCGGCCTCCTTGGGTCTCGGTTGCAATAGTGCCGACGAAATGTCCGACGCACAGGTCAGCGACTCATCGGCCGAGCCCTGCTGGTTCTGCCGGGCCGAACGCGGCGAGGAAAGTCCGCCCGGAGGATGGATCTACGACGACGGCACCTGGCGGGCCGGCCATGTGCCCCAGGGCTGGGCACCCGCTGGCACCGTCGTCTTCGAGGCCTGCCGCCACTTTCTCGACCTCACCGAGATGAACGCCGAAGAGACCGCGACCTTCGCCGCGACGACGGGCAAGGTCATCGCGGCGATCAAGGAGGTCACAGAGGCAGACCGGGTGTACCTCTGGTCGACGATGGCGCAGTTCCCGCACATGCACGTCTGGCTGATCCCGTGGTGGGAGGACGCTCCCAAAGACGGCCCGGAATATCTCGTCGCGATGTCAGAGCTGAACCCCTGTACGCAAGCCGAGGCGGAGAACACCGCGCGTCGGCTCCAGGCAGCCCTGGCATGAGCGTCGGGCTGTCTGGCTAGCCGCTTCTCTCTGCTTCGAAGATCCCGGTCTGATACGCGAGCACGACTGCCTGGACGCGGTCGCGCAGATTGAGCTTCTGGAGGATGTGCGTGATGTGCGTCTTGACGGTGGTTTCGCTGATGAAGAGCTCGTCCGCGATCTCCGCGTTCGACAGGCCGCGCGCGACTAAGCGGAAGACCTCCCGTTCGCGCTCGCTGAGCTCGTCGAGCTCCTTCGGCGGCGCGGGACGGGGCATCCGCGCGAACTTCTGGATCACGCGTTTCGTGATCGTCGGCGAGAGGAGCGCGTCGCCTCCGGCAACCGTTCGGATGGCGCCGATCAGCTGCTCGGGCGAGTCGTCCTTCAGGACGAAACCGCTGGCGCCGGCGCGCAGCGCCTCGTAGACGTACTCGTCGAGGTCGAAGGTCGTGAGAACGAGGATCCGCGCGTCGCCGTCCGCCGCGAGGATGCGTCGAGTGGCCTGTAGCCCGTCGAGCTCGGGCATCCGGATGTCCATGAGGATGACGGCTGGGTGAAACCGGGCGGCCTTGTCCACGGCCTCGAGCCCGTTGCTCGCCTCGGCTACGACCTCGATGTCCTCCTCGCCCGCGAGCAGCATGCGGAAGCCGGCGCGGACCATCGACTGGTCGTCTACTACCAGCACGCGGATGGTCATGGCTGGTCGACGTCGAGCGGAAGGCGGGTGCTGAGCACGAACCCGCCGCCGTTTGCAGTTCCGGCGGTCATCTCACCGCCATAGATCCTGACGCGCTCGCGGACGCCCACCAACCCATGCCCGAGGCCGTCGGTCGTCGAACTGCCCAGGCCGTTGTCGCGGACTTCGATCTCCAGCTCGTCCGGCCGGTAGCGGACGGTCACGTCGGCGTCGCTCGCCCGTGCGTGCTTGAGGGCGTTGGTCAGGCCTTCCTGGACGATGCGATAGGCCGAAAGGTCGATCCCGCGCGGCAGCGGGACCGGCTCACCGTCTATATGCAGCTCCACGGGCAGCCCTGCGCGGCTGATCTCATCCACGAGCAAGTCGAGACCATCGAGGCCGGGCTGCGGGACGAGCTCCGCCTCTTCGCCTTCGCGACGCATGGCGGCCAGAAGACTGCGCATCTCGGTGAGCGCCCTGCGGCCGGCCCGCTCGACGTCCCTGAGCGCGTCCTTGTCGTCCTCGAGCACCGCGGGCAGCTGGTGCCTGACCGCGCCGACCTGGAGCACCATCACGCTGACCGCGTGGGCGACGATGTCGTGCAGCTCGCGTGCGATCCGCGAGCGCTCCTCGGCAACCGCGACGCGGGCGGCCGACTCGCGCTCCCGTTCGGCCTGGTCGCGCGCACCTCCGCCGCCTCGGCCTGCTGACGGAGCGCTCGCGCAGGGCGTACCCCGCAGCCAGCTGATGCCGAACTGCATCGGGATCGACGATCAGCTCGGCGGCTAGGCGCCGGGGATGTTGTAGACGACGTCGCCGCACCCTCCGACGACGATCGCAAGGCCGGCCCGGCCCGCAAGTCGTCGCGCAGGTTCCCGAGCAGGAACGCGGTCGCCATGCCGACCGGGAAGAGCGCTTGACCATGAACGGGATCAGCACCCCGTCTGACGAACGTGACCGCCGCCGCCATGATCCAGTAGGACGCCGGCGCCGCGAACGGATAACGCCGGCGGGCGAACAGCGGAGCCACCAACAGGAAGACGATCGTCGGAATGGCGTAGCGACCCAGAGCGTGCATCGACGGTCCGACGGACGTGTTCCTGCCCGACTAGGTCAGCTCGAGCTTATGCCGACGACCCGAGCGCACCGATCAGGATCTCGAACCAGTACTCCCGGGCGAACTGTCTGACCCTGCTCATGCGCTCGAAAGTACTCCACGCCGGTCGCCCGCCGCCTCCTACCTGAGTAGGAGTCGCGAATCGTCCGTCGGGACGAGCCCGAATCCGGCCTCCCGACGACGAAATCGCACGGCAGCACTCGTACCGTCGGTCGCATGAGTTCTCGACCCCCAAGGAGGAAGCTCATGTCCGGAAGCAAGCCCCCCAAGAACCTGGCGGCGCGCATGGGACGTTGGAGCGCCGACCACTGGAAGACGGCGACGTTCGGCTGGCTCGCGTTCGTCATCGTCGCCTTCGGTCTCGGCGCACTGACCGGGACGAAGACGATCGACCCGAACACGGCCGGGCCGGGCGAGTCGGGACGGATGGACAGGATCCTCGACGCCGGCTTCAAGCAGGCCCGCCGACGAGAGCGTCCTCATCCAGAGCTCGTCGCTCACGGCGACCGATCCCGCCTTCAGCGGGTGCGATCGAGGACGTCGTGGCGAGGATCTCGAAGCTGGAGGCGGTTCAGAACGTTCGCTCGCCGCTCGACGAAGGCAACGCGGGCCAGGTCTCCCAGAGCGGCCACGCCGCGCTGGTCGAGTTCGAGATCCGCGGCGAGGCCGATGACGCCGCCGACAAGATCGACCCGGTTCTAGCCGCCGTCGACGATGCGCAGCAGGCCCACCCGCAGTTCTTCATCGGCGAGTTCGGATATGCGAGTGCGGCCAAGGCGGTCGACGACCGCCGCCGCGGACGATCTGGCCAAGGCCGGGGTGCTGTCGCTTCCGATCACGCTCGTCATCCTCGTGATCGCGCTTCGGGGCGCTCGTCGCCGCCGGCATTCCGCTGCTGCTCGCTCTGACGGCGGTGATCGCGACCTTCGGCATCGTCGGAGTGGTCCGAGCCAGGCCATCCCGGTCGCGACGCAGGGGGCCGCGATCGTGCTCCTGATCGGGCTCGCGGTCGGTGTCGACTACTCGCTCTTCTACTTGAAGCGCGAGCGTGAGGAGCGGGCGGCGGGCCGCAGCGAACGAGACGCGCTCGAGGTCGCCGCCGCGACTTCCGGGCGCGCAGTGCTCGATCTCCGGGCTGACCGTCATGACGGCGATGGCCGGCATGTTCCTGACGGGCGACAAGATCTTCGCCTCGTTCGGCGATCGCGACGATCCTCGTGGTCGCGATCGCCGATGCTCGGCTCGCTGACGGTGCTTCCGGCGCTGCTCTCGAGGCTCGGCGACGGGGTCGACCGGCTTCGGGTTCCGTTGGTCGGCCGCCTGCGCCGCGACGACGGCGAAGGCCGGATCTGGGGCGCGATCATCGACCGCGTCCTCCGCCGGCCGCTTCTGTCGGCCGTCCTGGCCGGCGGGTTCCTGGTCGTCCTCGCGCTGCCGGCGATCCAGCTCCGCATGGTGCAGCCGGGCGTGGACACGTTCCCGAAGTCGCTGCCGGCGATCCAGGCCTACGACCGCATGCAGCAGGCGTTCCCGGGCACCGCCCTTCCGGCGAGCGTCGTCGTCAAGGCTCCCGACGTCAACGCGCCGGCGATGCAGGCGGCTATCCAGCGGCTCGAGCGAGCAGGCCCTTGCGAGCGGCCGCATGCACGAGCCGATCACGGTCGATGTCAACGACGGCGGGAACGGTCGCGAACATCACGAGTTCCGATCGAGGGCAAGGGGACCGGCAAGGTCTCGAATGCCTCGCTGGCCGTCCTGCGGGAGGAGATCGTGCCGGACGACCGTCGGCGCGCTTCCCGACGCCGAAGCCGGCGTCACGGGCCTCACCGCCCAGTGGAAGGACGGCGAGGAGGAGATGAAGTCGAACCTGCCGCCGGTGGTCGGGTTCGTGCTCGTGTTCGCCTTCGTGCTGATGCTCGTCGCGTTCCGGTCGCCCGTGATCGCGGTCAAGGCGATCCTGCTCAACCTGCTCTCGGTCGGAGCGGCCTACGGCGTGCTCGTGCTCGTCTTCCAGCACGGCGTCGGCAGGGACTTCCTCGGCTTCGGCTCGACGGCCGGCATCGACCCGGTTGTCCCGTTGCTGCTGTTCGTGATCCTGTTCGGGCTCTCGATGGACTACCACGTGTTCCTCCTGAGCCGCATCCGCGAGGCGGTGTTGCGTGGACGTCCACCGACGAGGCGGTCGCGCACGGGATCAAGTCGACCGCCGGTGTCGTCACGAGCGCCGCGATCGTGATGGTCGGCGTGTTCGCAGTCTTCGCGACGCTCTCGATGCTGATGTTCAAGCAGTTCGGCGTCGGGCTCGCGACCGCGATCCTGATCGACGCGACGATCGTCCGGGGAGTGCTCCTCCCGGCGACGATGAAGCTGCTCGGAGACTGGAACTGGTACCTGCCGAGCTGGCTGGAGTGGCTGCCGCGGCTCGACGTCTCCGAGTCCGAGGCCTCCGCCCGAGACGAAGCCGACTCCCGTCTCCGCCTAGGTCGAATGGTCAACCCCCGGGCCGTCCTGGCCCGGGGGTCCCTCCGGTCAGGAGAGCGCGCGCTCGAGGGCGGCTCGGTCGGTGGGCACCCCGTGCGTGGGGAGCACGTGCTCGACCGGCAGCTCGAGCAGCGGGCGCATCACCTCGGCGACCTGCTCGCGCGTCTCGCCTTCGCGGAGCCAGCGGACATTGATGTGGAGGCCCTGGCCGAAGTCGACGAGTGAGTCGCCGGCGATGACCGCGCGTTGGCTCTCGATCCAGAGCACGAGATCCTTCGGATCCTTCCCGGGGAACGCCTCGACGCCGACGGGCAGCCGGTCACCGGCCGAGATCCAATGCTTCTCGAGCGCCTCAGCCGCTTTCAGCCAGGCCAGGTCAGGACTGCCGTGAGGAATCTCCTCGGCGGTGCGGCCGTACTTCTCCATCAGGTCCTCGCGAGTTTCGGGTGCGGGCGCAAACACGGGCACGCCGAGCTGATCCACCAGGCTCTGCGTGTCGCGCTCGTGCCACGGGCAGGTCAGCACGATCGCCGTCTCTCGTCCGGCGGCGAGCTCCTCGATCTCTCCGCGGCACGCCCAGAGGGTCGAAGAGCAGTAGCCGCTCGCCGTCGTCGATCGCGTAGGACGAGACCTCCTGGTCCCACGGCTCACCCGGCTCCCAGCCCGGGTGCGGTGCCTGCCAGTGCCACAGGCCGGTCTGCAACTCGCGCACGGGCGGCATGCTAGACCCAACGGAAGTCGAAAAGGAGGCAGCCGCGATGACAGAGCACAGGATCGGCACTCGTGAGGAATGGCAGGCGGCTCGCGAGGAACTGCTGCAACGGGAGAAGGAACACACCCGGATGGGTGACGAGCTTGCTCGCCAGCGCCGTGAGCTGCCTTGGGTTCCGGTCGAGAAGGAGTACCGGTTCGAGACTGACGACGGCACGCGCACGCTGGCGGAGCTGTTCGACGGCCGGAGCCAGCTGCTCGTCTACCACTTCATGTTCGGCCCGAGCTACGAGGCAGGTTGCCCGACGTGCTCGTCGATGGCGGACACCGTCGACGGCGCCCTCCCGCACCTGCACGCGCGCGACGTGACGATGACGTACGTCTCGCAGGCGCCGCTCGAGAAGCTGCGGGCGTACAGGCGGCGGATGGGCTGGAACATGCCCTGGGTCTCAGTCGGCGGGCAGCGACTTCAACTTCGACCTCGGCTACTCACGCACCGAGGAGCAGACGCGCGAGGAAATCGCCCCGATGCTCGAGGCGGGAGCGCCGCCGGTCGTCGACCACAACGCAAGCTCGTCCGGCACCGATGTCACGGGCTACCTCACCGAGGCCCCGGGCTTCAGCGCATTCGTACTCGACGACGGCACCGTGTACCAGACCTACGGCACCACGGCCCGCGGCGTCGAGTTCCTGATGGGCTACTACGGGATCCTCGACCGGGCGCCGAAGGGGCGGGACGAAGGGCGACGCGTTCCAGATGTGGGTCCGCCGGCACGACGAGTACGACGGAGACTGATCCGTCAGCGATGCTCTCTTGACAGGCGCGTACGTCGTGTGACACGTTCGCGACTCAGCCAAGACCCTTCTGCGGCGTCACTCGGAGTACTGGAAATGTTGTCCGAAGACCGGAAGGGGTGGACGAATGCACGAGCTGTTTCCGATCGTGAGCGGCCTGCTGCTGGGCGCGGTGCTTCCGCTGGTCAGGCCTCGGATGCGTCTCGAGGTGGGCGTGGGCGCGTCCGTCGTGCTCGGCACGCTCGCGACGATCCTCAGCGGCGAGTACGCGATCGGCTGGGAGTTTTTGCTGATCGACATCCCGCTGGTCGCCCTCTGCTCTGTGACCGGATTCGTGACGGCCCGTGCGGTGCGCCGGAGAGTCGCGACCGCACAGGGCGGCTAGGTCGCGGCGCGTCAGTCGTGCACAGCTGAAAGAGCCCCGCTCATGGCCACGATCATTGATGTGAGCCCGACCAGGTCCAACATGTCGTCTGGACCGGATTGGCGGGACGTGACCGGGCGGATGCTCTCGCTCGCAAGCTCGGACGACGGGAAGCTCGTCTTCGCCGGGTCGCTGTCGAGTGGTCTGTGGGTCTCCGAGGACGGTGGCGAGTCCTGGGTGCAGTTGGCGTGGGAACAGCCCGCTCCCGACCAGTTCGGTGTGCCGGGTGCCCTGGGTGGATGCTGCATTCCGTCGATCGCTGTTGGGCCGGAATCCGCGCGCTGGCTGGTCGAGCGCAATCCAATCTTCCTCGCCGACATCACGGGCGACGGCCGGGCCGACATCGTCGGGTTCGGCGACACCGGGGTCTGGACGGCGATCAGCAACGGCGACGGCACGTTTCAGCCCGCACGGGTGGTGCTGAATGACCTCTGCCTTCTGGCCGGTGGGTGGCGCGTCGACCGTCATCCCCGCTTCCTCGCCGACATCACGGGTGACGGCAAGGCCGACATCGTCGGCTTCGGCGATGCCGGCGTGTGGACCGCGCGGAGCAACGGCGATGGGACGTTCCAGGCACCGGCGTTCGTGCTCGCGGACCTCGGCTTCGATCAGGGTTGGCGGGTCGAGAAGCACCCGCGGTTCCTGGCCGACCTGACCGGCGACGGCAAGGCCGACATCGTCGGCTTCGGCGACGCCGGCGTCTGGACGGCGTTAAGCAATGGCGACGGCTCCTTCCAGGCAAACCAGTTCGTGCTCGCCGACCTCGGCTTCGACCAGGGTTGGCGGGTCGAGAAGCATCCGCGCCTCCTGGCCGACATCACGGGAGACGGCAAGGCCGACATCGCCGGCTTCGGCGACGCCGGTGTGTGGACCGCGCGCAGCAACGGCGACGGCTCCTTCCAGGCGAACCAGTTCGTGCTCGCCGACCTCGGCTTCGACCAGGGTTGGCGGGTCGAGAAGCACCCGCGCTTCCTGGCCGACATCACCGGCGACGGCCGGGCGGACATCGTGGGCTTCGGCGATGCCGGGGTCTGGACGGCGCGCAGCAACGGCGACGGGAGCTTCCAGGCGAACCAGTTCGTGATCGCCGACCTCGGCTTCGACCAGGGTTGGCGGGTCGAGAAGCATCCGCGCCTCCTGGCCGACATCACGGGAGACGGCAAGGCCGACATCGTCGGCTTCGGCGACGCCGGGGTGTGGACTGCCAGGAGCAACGGCGACGGGAGCTTCCAGGCGCCGCAGTTCGTGCTCGCCGATCTCGGCTTCGAAGCCGGCGGCTGGCGGGTCGAGAGGCACCCGCGCTTCCTGGCCGACATCACCGGCGACGGCCGGGCGGACATCCTGGGCTTCGGCGATGCCGGCGTGTACGTGGCGTTGGCGAACGCCGACGGGGCCTTCCCGGGACCAGTGCGCTTCGTGCTGTCGAACTTCGGCTACCAGCTGACTGTCCTCGCCATCGTACGGAGCGACCGGGAGATCGACGACGCAGGCATCTGGCGTTCCACGAACGGTGGTGGGACCTGGTCGCCTGTCCACTCCTTTCCGCGTCCGGGTGGGAACCCGCCTGCTGCCGGCCAATTGGTCTGGACTCCGGGGAGCGCGCATCTCGTCTTTGCCGCCGGCCAGGATTCCCTGGCTGTCAGCCGGGACGCCGGTGCGACCTGGCAGACAGCGACACGCCGAACCGGCCCCATCATCCAGCCGCCAACCCCTGTGAAGGCCAACCATGTGGCTGTCGCGGCCACGCCTGCAGGAGAACTGCGTCCGCCGGCTGTCTATGCGCTGGCCGGCAACACGATCGAGGTCTCCTTGGACGGCGGCGATACCTGGGTCCCCGATACCGGCTCGCTGCCGAGCCCGATCGGGGGCGCCGTCGGCCTGGCCAACTCGCAAAACGAGTGCGTCATGGTCGTGTCGCCGCGCTCTCCGTTCGAGGTGTTCGTGACGCGTAACGCGAACGCACACCCGAACCTGCCCCGGTTGTGGCGCGGTGATTTCAGTGACTTCGCGCAGACGACGGCGTCGACGTGGCAGGACCTTCCGATCCCGAAGGTCGGTGGCCAGGACTCCGGGAACGTGTGGCTCGCCATCACTCGGCCGGGTCAGGGCGAGGCGCTGTTCTACGGGCCGCAACGCTTCTTCGGAGACAACATCGGGGAGGCGTCGGTCGCACCGCTGGATCCCCAGTCAGAGTCGGACTGGAAACAGCTCGACACCTCGGGGAAGACGCACGTCGACCTCCATGGCCTGTTCCTGTCTCCCGATTTCCATGCCGGGTTCGAGGACGGCAGGTACGTGGCGAGCGCGGGAACCGTTTGGATGCTGAGCGACGGCGGCATCGACCGGAGTACCGACGGCGGTATCACCTTCCACCCGGCGGGAAGCATCAGCTCGCTGTCCACGGTGAACTTCGCGGGTGCCGCGGTCGCGGGGCAGGGCCCATTGCTCTCCCTCAATACCGGTGACAACGACGGCTTCGCCTCCCGCGACGGCGGACAGCACTGGCGCGCGATGGAGTACGGCGGCGGGGACAACGACACCTCCTGGGCCGACGCCTTGCGACCGCACTCGATGCTCGTCTTCACCCCGCGCCGGGACAAGACCGTGACGCTGTACGAGACTCAGCCCGGAAATCTCCCCGACATCAGCTCGTCCAATCATCGACAGATCATCCCCGGGCCCCCGCTCAGGAAGGGAAGCAACATCTGGAACGCCTCGAGCGGCTTCGGCATT
Source organism: uncultured Actinomycetes bacterium (assembly GCA_963776955.1). Classification (GTDB taxonomy): domain Bacteria; phylum Actinomycetota; class Thermoleophilia; order Gaiellales; family Gaiellaceae; genus VAXT01. The sequence goes on along the minus strand of CAVZOM010000007.1, from coordinate 20,561 downwards.
CGTGGTCACCGTCCGCTGATTCAGAACCTGGCGTCCGAGGATCCGTCACTGCCCACCGACTACGTGTGCGTTCGCTTCTACGGCAACTTCAGCAGAGACGATGGGACCCCGGTGTTCTTCGACCACCTCGCCGTCCTCCTTCGCGCCCGTGACCTCCGCAAGATCACGAAGCGCACCGACTGGGACACTCCGGGAGGTTGGCTGGTCGACCGGCACCCGCGCCTGCCGGCCGACCTCACCGGTGACGGCAAGGCCGACATCGTCGGCTTCGGGGAGGCTGGGGTGTGGAGCGCCCTCAGCAAGGGCAGTGGGCTCTTCGGCGATCCTCAGTTCGTGATCGCCGACCTCGGCTTCGAGTCGGGTTGGCGCGTGGAGAAGCACCCGCGCTTGCTGGCCGACCTGACCAGCGACGGCAAGGCCGACATCGTCGGCTTCGGCGACGCCGGCGTGTGGACGGCTCTGAGCAACGGCGACGGGAGCTTCCAGCCGCCGCAGTTCGTGCTCGCCGAGCTCGGCTTCGAGCAGGGTTGGCGAGTCGAGAAGCATCCGCGTTTCCTGGCCGACCTCACCGGAGACGGCAAGGCCGACATCGTCGGCTTCGGCGATGCCGGCGTGTGGACGGCGCTGAGCAACGGCGACGGGTCTTTCCAGCCCGCGCAGTTCGTGCTCGCCGAACTCGGCTTCGAGCAGGGTTGGCGAGTCGAGAAGCATCCGCGTTTCCTGGCCGACCTCACCGGTGACGGCAAGGCCGACATCGTCGGCTTCGGCGATGCCGGCGTGTGGACGGCGCTGAGCAACGGCGACGGGTCGTTCCAGCCCGCGCAGTTCGTGCTCGCCGATCTCGGCGTCGACTCGGGCTGGCGGGTGGAGAAACATCCCCGCTTCGTTGTCGACCTCACCGGCGACGGCAAGGCCGACATCGTCGGCTTCGGCGACGCTGGGGTGTGGACGGCGCTGAGCAACGGCGACGGATCCTTTCAGCCGCCGCAGTTCGTGCTCGCCGACCTCGGCTTCGAGTCGGGTTGGCGGGTCGAAAAGCACCCCCGCTTGCTGGCCGACATCACCGGCGATGGCAAGGCCGACATCGTGGGCTTCGGCCAGGATGGTGTCTTCGTGGCGGTGAGCAACGGCGACGGATCCTTCGCCTTCACACCTCAGCTCGCCCTCGAGGATTTCGGGCACTCACAGGACTGGCGCGTGGAGAACCACCCGCGGTTCGTGGCTGACGTGACCGGCGAGAAGAGGGCCGACATCGTCGGGTTCGGCGATGCCGGGGTGCTTGTCTCGCAGGCTCTGGCCGGCGGCACTTTCCGCGAGCAGCCGCTGTTCGTGATCCCGAACTTCGGTCACCGCAAGAGTGGCCCCGTCGAGCAGGTGGGGCCTTTCCTGCCGGATCCGGACATCGGAATCGTGCAGGCCTCGGGTGGCCGCGAAGGCACGGTTTTCTACGTCGGCAACACCATGAGCCTGACCAAGCGGCTGTGGAAGTGGACGGAGGGAATGGCCGCCTGGCAACAGCTCGTCCCGGGCGGGGCCGCCGGCCAGGCCAAGCGCTTCTTCGTCAGTCCTTACGACCCGAATCTGGTCTACATCATCGACGGCAGTCGTATCAAGCGCTCCGATGATGGCGGCACCACGTGGCAGGTGGACGAAAGCCTGGAGCGCATGGTTACGTGCAACGGCAGGATCCCGGCCGATCGGGACGAGGTGGGCGACACGACCCAGGTCGTCCTGAGCGACATGCAGTTCGACCCATTTGACGGGCGCAGACGGTTCGCGGTGGGGCTCGCTGGGGTCTTCATGACCACCGACGGTGTGACCTGGGAGCGTCTGCTGGATACGGGAGCGCTCCGCGGGCTGCCGACGAACTGCTTCTTCGACCAATTCTCCGTGCCGTCGGATCCATCCTTGTACGTGGGGTTCGCGGGACGAAGCATCATGAAGATCAGGCTGAGCGACGACGTGATCCTGCTCACGGAGAGCCCCGAACCGGAACCGGAGCCTGGGCCGCTGGAGCGACCGACAACCCGGGTCCGGCTCGCTGATGGCCGATTGGGCACCGCGGAGATCGCGCCCGACGATCGCTTCTTCGTCACTCTCGACGATGGACCGACCATCGTGGTCGACGCCGACGAAGTGACGGCGCTGGATGCCTCCGCCTCGGTCAGTGGCTGAGGGCCCCTAGAGACCCCGCCCGCGGCAGCTACTCGCAGCCGAGCCCGTCGTGGTCGCCGTCGATGCGTTAGACGCTGCTAACTGCGCTGGGCCGGCACTTCGGCGCCGCGCAGGTCCCCGCCAGCTGCCGTTGGTACCACCGCTGCGTTCCAGAGCCGTTCCAGCGAGCTAACGACGGCTGACGACCAACCTGACCCTGTACCCCCGTGGTCGTACGACTCCGCCGCGCGGGCGCTGGGAGATCACCCGCCCGGCTCGTCTTGAACGCGCGCGTCGGACTGTGCCGACACGGCAATTCCGGGCGGCGATCCGTCTGCGGGCAGCGGCGAGCCGCAGTCCGATCACTTTCGGCACCCGGCACTTGATCGGTGCCGGCGGCGGCGGCGGCGGAGGCGGAGGCGGAGGCGGCGGAGGTGGTGGTGGTGGCGGCGGCGGTGGAGGCGGCGGTGGCGGTGGCGGTGGAGGAGGCGGCGGTGGCGGTGGCGGTGGAGGAGGAGGCGGCGCCGGCGGCGGAGGAGGCGGAGGAGGCGGAGGAGGAGGAGGCGGAGGCGGAGGCGGAGGCGGAGGCGGAGGCGGAGGCGGAGGCGGTGGAGGAGGAGGCGGCGGGATTTGGTGGCACTCACTCACACTGACGTCGTCGATGTTCCAGCTCGAGACGACGTGCGCCCCAGCCCCGACGCTGTGGCCCATGCGGAAACGCAATTGGGAGCTCCTGTACGGCATGAGGTTGAAGCTCTGGTAGGTCCACTGATCATCGGTGATGTCGCCGCTCGTCCAGATCGTGATCCAGTTGGGCGGGTTATAGACCTCGACCGTGTTCACCATGGCCGGGGCGAGATCGGAGTTGAGCCAGCGCCAGAATTCGAGCCCCACGATGTCGTAGTTGCCCGCCGCGTTGATCGTCGGGCTCGTGATGTACCAGTACGGATGCGGCTTCGTCGTCGCGTTCCCGCCGATCACAACACCGGCGACACCGTTGTCCGAACCGGGCGTGTGGTCGATGGCAGGATCCGGGAAGCCGATCTCGTGGCCGCTCGATTCCGACGCCGGCCCGATTTCCCACTCCAGCCCCAACTCCCAGCCAGCCGAGTTGTTCTCGAACGAGTCGCGGAAGAGAAACGAGCACGTGGTGGGCGTCTTCGCAGCCTGGGCAGAGCCATGGTCGCCGACCGCAAGAGACGCTCCGACCAACGAAGCAGCCAGCAACAGGAGAAGCGCGGCACGCCGCACGTTCATAGACCTACGGTCTTACGCCTCTTGAGCGACAGAGTCAAGGCCGGCGCGATCCGCAAGAAACGCGGCGATTACGAGGGAAGACGTGAGACGGGAGCCGCTCGACGACCTCGGCCTAAGACGCCGCGCAGACGCAGAGCGCGGGCAAGCGCCAGACCGGCGATGCCGGCACCGACGATCAGGACACGCATCGTCACGGCCGTCGCGGCAGCTCGCGCTCCAGCGCCTCAAAGGTGCTTCGGAACGCACGCCGGATTCCGCGAGCGAGCAGCAACCGATCGACGACTCCGGCGACCCCACCGCGTGGCTCGTACTCGACGACGAGCCGATAGACGAATCCCTCGCCGTCGGGCTCGAAGTGGCGCTCATGCCGCGCGTCGGGCAGGCCCGGCTGCGCGCTGGTGTAGGTGACGAGCCGGTTCGGCTCGAACGCCGTGATCGTCATTGTCAGCTCGCGTTCGCGCCTCAGCAGCCGCGTAACCAGCCGAGCCGTGTCACCGGAGGTGGCCCAGCTCGAGTCCTCCTCGAGGCGCACGTACCCAGGCCAGAACTTCGGCCAGTTCGCCGTGTTCGTGATGAAGGCGAAGCCACGCTCAACGGGAACGTCATAGCGGTGAGCGGCTTGGACACGCGCCACGCGCCGGACTCTAGGCTCTCAGCGGCGTGCGCGCAGGAGGGCGGCGACGGTCATTGCTTCTCGCCATGGGTTGCCTCGACTCGGTAGGTCCGTTCCCACGGACTCGGGTTCAAGCGGCCGCTCCCAGGATGAGCCCCACGTTCTCCTCCGAGAAGAATTCTGCTGGTGACTTCAACCCGGCGATGACCCGTGCGAAATCGTCCATCGCCGTCTGGTTTCCGTGCACGGCCGCCAGGAGCTGCTGCAGCTCGGCCGGCGGCGGCTCGAGTGAGGCGAACTCCGCGGTGAGCTCGTACATTGCGAGCACGTTCGCGTCGCGCGTCGACTGGTACTCGGCCAGCGCGTCCTCGAAGCTGCGTGTTTCGGAGAACGCCTGATCCAGGGCGGCCGCGCACAGCTCGGCGTCGCGGAAGGCATCGCTGATGCCCTGCGCGGTGATGAAGTCCTTGTTGTAGCCGGCATCGCCGACGAGTGCCCAACCGGCGCCGTACGGCTTGCGCAAGTACCCGCGGACGGCGGCGCCGACGTAGCGTTCCTCGCGGGTTGCGTCGCGCAGACGCTCTGCGAAGGCGGGCGCCAGGTCGATGGTCGCCTCGAAGTTACCTTCGACGTCGTTTCGGTTTGCCTCGAACTCGCGGTATGGCCAGCCGGCGATGACGAGCGTGAGGTCGTCGTTCGTCGGCCAGGCGGCGAACCCGCGATGGGGACGGATCCAGTTCCCGAAGTGCCCGTCCAACTGCAGCTCGCTCCAGTAGCTGTAGTAACCGGCCAGCAGCTTCGGCTTCTGGTGGTATTCCTCCGCGTCCACGGCGTCTGCGACGAACGAGTACCGGCCGTCCGCGCCGACGACCGCGTTGGCGTGCTCGGTGACCGCTGGGCCGCCCCTCTCGTGACCGCGGACCCCGACGACACGGCCATGCTCGAACAAGATGCTCTCGACCGTGAATCCGCTCCCGCACCTCGACCCCAGCCTCGGCCGCGGCGTCGACGAGTAGCGCGTCCAACACCGTTCTCCGGGGGGCGTACGCGATCGGCGCCTCGGGAGTCGCGGGCCGGCCGCTGATCGTGAAGGGGCCGAAGTCGAACTCGTACGTGTCGACGGGCGGGCAGCCTGTCGCGACGACGCGCTCGAGGAGTCCCCATCGTGCGAGCGCCGCCACGCCCGGCGGATGGATCATGTGCGTGGAAACGGTGTCGCTCGGGAACGTCGCCCGGTCGACCAGCAGCACGCGGTAACCCTTGCGGGCGAGCAGCATCGCTGTTGGCGAACCGGCGCAACGCGCTCCCACGACAATCGCGTCGTATGCACGGTTCATGAAGAGTCCTCCTCGCTCGGATGCAGGTTCGCTCCCCGAACGTAGGAGTCATGAGGCTACGGCTCTTCGGTTGAACTACCCAACTTCCGCCCAGTCGCGGAATGGGTACTTCGGTTCAGAGGAGCCGGTGTTCGTACGCGTAGGCGGTTGCCGCGGCGCGGGACGAAACCCGCAGCTTGGAGTAGATGTTGCTGACGTGACGGTCGACCGTCCTCTCGCTGAGGACGAGCGCAGCCGCGATGGCTTTGTTGGTCTCGCCGGACGCGACCAGGCGGAGCACCTGCAGCTCGCGGGGGCTCAGCCCGTGTGTGTCCGGCGCCGAGGACGCGATTTGCAGCGAGTCCACGCGGGACACGTCCGGCCGCGCGCCGAGCTCCTCGAAAAGGGTGCGCGCCGCCTCCAGCTCGAGCGCGGCGCCTTCCTGGTCGCCGAGCCCTGCGCACGCGAGCCCAACGAGAACTCGCGCTCTCGCGGCCTCGTACGGCGCGCCCAGCTCCTGCCACACCTGCAACGCGCGACGCAGCTCGGTCAGGGCGCCCCCGGGCTCCCCTCTTGCGAGCGCCACGGCTCCGACGGCGTACGCCGACATCGCTCCCAGCGCGTCGCCTTCGTGGACCTGCGAGATCGCTGCGAGCTCGTCACTGAGGCGCTCGGCCTCCTCGATCTCGCCGACAGCGAGCGCGATCTCCACGTAGGCGGGGAGTAACGCCGCTCGCTTCAATGGCTGGCTGGACTCACCGACGACCCGGCGGATCGCGGCGATGGCGGCGTCGATGCTGCCCTGCGCCAGCCGGAGCAGTGCCAGCCCGGGCTGCGGCTGGGCCCCCTCCCGGGCTGCGGCGCGATATGCCTGCTCGGCTGCTCCAAGGTCACCACGCAGGCGATGCAGGTCTCCTTGGACATACAGCGCTCGCGCGAAGGCATGTTGGTTCAACACTCCCTGCGCCGCGACCTGCTGTGCTTCCTCGAGGGCCGCCTGCCAGCCTCCTTGCAACTGCATGATCTCGGCACGATGAACCAGGCAGACGCCGGTGTGCGCCACCATGTCGGGCTGACGCTCGCACCAGAGCGTGAGGGCAGTCGTCCACTCCCGGGCGCGGCGCAGTTCGTACACGCTCTGACAGACCGAGATCGTGTTGCAGTAGAGGATGCCGGCCACGATCGGCGAGAGCCCGCCGCTCGTCACCGCCACCATGCTCTCGTCCACGAGCCGCAGTCCCTCCTTGGCTCGTCCAAGCTCGAGGAGCGCGTGACCCAGGTCCATCACGCCCAGCGCGATCAGGTCGCGATCGCCGAAGCGCTCGCCGATGGCGATGGCCTCGGCTGCCTTGGCCCTTGCTGCCTCGAAGTCGCCCTCCGCGAAGCTCTCGAGCATTGACCCGAGGAGGAGATAGCCGCGCTCCGCGCAGTCGCGGTGGTCCTCGCCCTCGAGCAGCCGCTCTCCGCGCGCGAACCAGCCTGTCGCCGGGGCTGCTTCCCCGCGGAGCAGAAAACTGAGGCCGATCCACCAGGCACAGCGCGCGGCCCGCGGCACCTCGCCCGAGTCGAGGTAGGCGTAATGAGCGCGCTCGAGGGCACGAACGTACTCGTCCTCCAGGCCCTGCATATAGGCAGACGTCGCGAGCAGCACGAGATCCTCCGGCTCCAGCGGACTCGTGTCGTCGGCGCGCGAGAGCGACTCGTAGGCATCGCGCCACACATGTTTCTCGTACGAGGCGCGGCCGCGCTCGAGCGCACGACGGGCCGAGCGAGTGTTGATGCTCACGGCCCTCATTCTGGGGTATCTGAAGTTCTTGGCTCGGGTCTTGGCACGCCTGAGACGGATCAGAAGACGCGTCTAGGGCGGAAGCGACGGGACTCGAACCCGCGACCTCGGGCGTGACAGGCCCGGTCTTGGCGCTAGCGGGCCGAGTCGGCATAGGCGGGGATTTGGGAGCAAGTCCCCTTCCACTCGTCGTTCCTTGCCCTCCTCACGAACGAAGTCACAGAGGTTGTGCCGCCGTCGCGCAGGCGAAGGACATCGCGGTTTCTCGTAACGGCCACCAAGGAATACGATCTGATCAGGCTGCGGGAGGAGGGCTGATGTCGCCGGCGTTGGAGGTCGTAGGGCGCGGCGCGGAGATCGATTCGGTTCGCGAATTCTTGGAGGCAGTTCCTGAGGGACCGATCGCGCTGCTCATCGAAGGTGAGATCGGGATCGGGAAGACGACGCTCTGGAGGGAGGGCATCGCCGAAGCCGGTGAGCGGGGACTGCAGGTGCTCACGAGCAGGCCGGTCGAGGCCGAGATCGCGCTGCCGTTCTCCGTGCTCGGTGATCTCCTCGGAGACGTGCCAGACGCTGCGCTCGGGCGGCTCCCCGACCCGCAACGCGAGGCCCTCGAAGTTGCGCTGCTGCGAGCTGGAGCGAAGCCTGGAGGGTTGCAGCGCCGAGCGGTCGCGCTCGGAGTCCTCGGTGCTATTCGAGTGCTCGCCGAGGACACGCCGCTGGTCTTGGCGATCGACGACGCGCAGTGGCTCGACCCACCTTCGGCCGATGCCCTCGCGTTCGCGGCCAGGCGATTGCGCGACGAACCGGTCGGCTTCCTCCTCGCGCGACGCGCGGAGGCGAGCGAAGAGTCTCGCGTCGAGCTCGAGACCGCTCTGGACTCTGACCGCCTGACACGGCTCGTCATCGGCCCGCTCGATATCAGGTCCCTCGATCGTCTTCTGCGGGCGCAGCTCGGCAGGCAGTTTCTCCGCCCCTCGCTCGTCGAGCTGCAGCGGGTGTCGGGAGGCAATCCGTTCTTCGCGCTCGAGCTTGGCAGGGCGCTGCTCACGCGCGACGTCTCACTCGCGCCGGGAGAGCCGCTGCCGGTGCCGGCGACTCTCAACGAGCTCGTTCGGGAGCGTCTAGCCGGAATCCCTACCGAGGCGAGGGAGGCGGCGCTCGTTGTCTCGGCGCTCTCGCGGCCGACCGTCGAGCTCGTGGCTGCTGCCGCCGGCGAGGGGTGGGGCGGCCGCGCTCGAGAAGGCGGTAGCCGCCGGAGTCCTGGAGGTCGCCGACGGCCGCGTTCGGTTCTCACATCCGCTGCTCGCCTCGGTCGTCTACACGCAGACACCGCCCGCTCGGAGACGCGAAGTGCACGCCTGCTTGGCGGAGATCGTCGACGATCCGGACGAGCAGGCGCTCCATCTCGCCTTCGCTGCGAGCGGTCCCGATGCCGAGGTGGCCGCGACCGTCGAGGATGCTGCCCGACGGGCAAGAGCACGTGGCGCTCCGCAAGCCGCAGCGGAGCTCTGGGACCGGGCACGAATGCTCACGCCGCCCGATGACGCCGACGCTTGGAGGCGGGCCATCGAAGCGGGGGAGTGCCATCTCGAGGCGGGGGACACCAACCGGGCTCGGCTTCTTCTCGAAGAAGTGGTGGCGCTCCTTCCTCCGGGTCGCGAGCGCGCCTTCGCGCTCACGCGCCTCGCTTGGGTCAGTGGGTTCGGGCAAGGCTTCCGCGTCTCCGCCGATCTGTTCCGCGATGCTCTCGCAGAGATCGGAGACGATCCTGCGGCGCGCATCGAGATCGAACGGGGACTCGCATGGAGCATCCACGAGACCGGTGACGTCGCTGCGGCCGAGCTTCATGCGCGTGCGGCGCTCGAGCTCGCCGAGCGTCTCGAGGTGCCCGGCGTGCTCGCCGGCGCACTGGCGGACATGGCGTTTTTTCAAACCGTTCGTGGGCGAGGAATTCCAACTGCGCTCATCGAGCGCGCCCTCGAGCTCGAAGACACGGAAGACGAACGGAGGTCGACCTTCGGAAGCCCCCGCACCGCCTGGATTCACGGAATGTTGCTCGAGTGGGCAGGCGATCTCGATGCTGCTCGTTCGACGCTCGGTGCGCTTCGCGACACCGTGCTCGCGCGCGGCGACGAACACACCTTGAGCTACGTGGCATCCCACCTCGGTCGGGTCGAGTGCCTGGCCGGAAACTGGGAGCTCGCTTCGGACTACGCCGCCGAGTGCTTCGAGAACGCCGTGCAGACCGCCCAGGAAGACCAGCGCCCGTTCGCACTGTCGATCAGGGCACTCGTCGATGCGCACCTCGGACGCGTGGCCGAAACCCGTGCCGCGACCGACGAGGGCCTGCCGCTCGCGCTCGCAGTCGGCGTCGTCCCCGCCCACCTGGAGATGCTCGCAATCCGCGGGTTCCTCGAATACTCGCTGGGCGAGGCTCGCGAAGCCCATCGCTTTCTCGGCCCGCTTCCCCGCGCCGTTGCCGAAGCGGGTTTCGGCGAGCCGGCGCTGTTTCGCTTCCACGGCGATGCGATCGAGACCCTGCTGGCACTTGGTGAGCACGACGCCGCGACGGCGCTCCTCGCCGAGTTGGAGGAACAGGCCCGTGCAACGGGCCGCGTGTGGGCGCTTACGATCGCCAGCCGCTGCCGCGCGCTGCTCAGCGCCGCGGCCGGGGACAGCGACGCCGCGTACGCAAGCCTCGACCGTGCGCTCGAGCTGCACGAACAACTCCAAGAGCCGTTCGAGCGCGGGCGCACTCTTCTCGTACGCGGGACGCTGCAACGCCGGAATCGCAAGAAGCGTCCAGCCAGAGAATCGCTGATGCAAGCTCTCGCGGTGTTCGACGAACTCGGCGCGAGGCTTTGGTCCGAGAGGGCTCGCGCCGAGATGAAGCGGATCGGGGGAAGGGCACCCGCAACACCCGGCGTGCTTACGCCGACCGAGGAACGGGTCGCTGCCCTCGTCGCTGCCGGACGCACGTACCGCGAGGTGGCGGACGCCTTGTTCATCAGCCCCAAGACGGTTCAGTGGAACCTCTCGAAGATCTATCGGAAGCTCGGCGTTCGTTCCCGCGCCGAGCTCGCCGCCAAGCTGGCCACCGGTCAAACTCCAGCCGTTCCGCCGGTTCCCGAGTAGGTCCTCGCCTCCCAAAACCGGCGGCTCCGCCGATTTCGCGCCGGCTCGTGCCGGCCTACCGTCGGGTCCAGTGATCCGCACAGCAAAAGGAGGCACAGCAATGACGACTCGAATGACGACTCGCGTGACCATCGCAACCATCGCAGTCGGCATGGTGCTCGCGGCGGTTGCTCCAATGGCTGCACAGGCCGGTTCGGGGCAGATGTCGCCGGAGGCGTACGGGGCGCTGCACCGGCGATCCGTCGCGCTGAACGTGATGTACGGCCTCGGCAAGCCGGCGGGGATGACGCACGCCCAGTACCGAGCGTCGCTCATCCGGAGCGCCGCCATTAACGAGCATTACGGTCTGCCGGTCGTTCTCACACCGGGCGAGATCGCACGGCTGTACGGCACGGGTCGGACCAGGTCGCCGGAGTTCGCACCGCCGACGAACTCGACTCGGGGCTTCGCGTGGGGAGCTTTCGGGATCGGCGCCACCGTGATGTTCGGCCTCGCGCTGCTCGCCGGCTGCTTCTTCGTCCGCCGCCCGCTTCTCGCCACGCTCCGCGCACTCGGACCTCGCTACAGGACGACCTGAAGGACGATCTGAAGGACTGGCACCGAGCGGTGACGACACCGTTACTGCAGAGGGGTGGCATGTTGCCACCCCTCTGCATTCCGACCGGCTCCTCCCGCCCCCGGCAAAGGGGCGTGCGGGAATCAGCGCGGGATGGAAGCGACGAGCGGCGCCGTCCCGACGAGGGCGCGTGTCGTAGAGTCGAACGGCGTCTTCATGACCGGACAAGAGTGACCAATTGCGCTCGTGCAGACTGCTCATCACCGGAGCCAGTGGAGCCGGGACGACGGCCTTAGGTCGTGCTCTCGCCGATCGTTGGTCGGTGCCCCATGCGGATGTTGATGACTATTTCTGGGTTCCGACCTCCCCGCCCTACACCGAGAAGCGCCCGGTGGACGAGCGACTCGCTCTGATGAACGCGTTGTTCCTTCCGCGTGATTCCTGGGTACTTTCGGGATCGCTGATGGCGTGGGGTGACTCTCTGATCGAGAGGTTCAGCGCCGTCGTGTTTCTCACGCTTGATCCCTCGATCCGCATGGACAGGCTGAAGGAGCGTGAGACTGCCAGGTACGGGAGCGAGTTCAACGAGGCTGCTCACCGCGAGTTCTTCGATTGGGCGCGAGGCTACGACGACGCGGAATTCTCAGGTCGTAGCCGAGCTCGGCACGAACGCTGGTTGGCCCTGCTGCCGTGCCCTGTCTTTCGGCTGGACAGTGCAGTACCGGTTGCACGCCTACTGAACGCGGTGACGGGATGGCTGAACAGCGGCACCGTCGACGGGGTGAGCCTGAGCGGAGCAGAAGATCGCTCCTGCCGTTAAGAATCGCTCCACGGACGGCGAGGGCAACTGAGCCCGAGCGGCAGGAAAACCCGGCGACTAACAGCGGGTTTTGAAGCGGGAGCGACGGGGCTCGAACCCGCGACCTCCGGCGTGACAGGCCGCGTCGGGCACAGCTACGCTCGGCGACGAACGTCTCAGAACGGCCTCATTTGCAGGTTCTTTTGCCTGTTGCGCTCTCTCCGCCCCGCATGGTTGAGCCAATCCTCGAATCGACGTTTGGGCCACGAGTGGGCCACGGAAACTTGTCTTAACAGACAACAACGAATGATACAGAGGATCCGACCCCACTGCTCGCGAGGAGAGGATGATGTTCAAGATCGCGAGGCGCAGCATCCGAGGATGTCCCGCTCGTCGTGGAACCTCGTGACGGCGGTCCCGGTGTTGCTGGTCAGACGACGGCGCGGATAGCGGCCTCCTTGATCGGGGGCGGGGCGGTCGTGCGGGCGAGGCCGCGCTCGATCACGGTGAGCTTGCACGAGCGCACGGGTGCGACGGGAACGTTCAGCGCGGCGCTGCGTCCTGGAGCTCGGCCAGCCGTTCGCGCACCTGCGCGCTCATGGCGAGGTTCTTCTTTTGCTCGTAGCGCTCGAGCGCCTGGGCAAGCGTGGCGGCGGCTTCGTCGCTTCGACCGGCGGCGTGCAGCACCTCGGCGAGGTCGCAGAGCGCGTCGCCCTGCACGTTGGACGAGTCAGTGCGCTCGCTGATCGCGACGGCCTCGCGGGCGAGTCGCTCGGCCTGGGTGTGGTGGCCGCGGCGGGCGTTGACGAGCGCCTGCACCTGCCGCCAGAGCGCCTGCGTGGTGGCGTCCTGCTCGTCGCCGAGCTCGCGGCCGAGCCGGGCGAGCGACTCGGCCTCGTCGTGGCGTCCGAGCGCGCAGAGCGAGCGGCCGAGCAGCGGCGCGTAGGTGGAGAGATAGGAGCGCAGGCCGCGGGCCTCGAGCAGGTCGCAGAAGCGGCGGAGGTGCGCAGCCGCGTCCTCGTGGCGGCCGGCGGTGGCCGCGATGCGGGCCAGATAGACGTCGACCCAGTCGTCGCCGGTCAGCTCGCGCCAGCGCTCGCCGGCCTCGCGGGCGATCCGGGCTGCCTCGTCGAAGCGGGCGAGCATGCTCAGCAGCCAGGCGCGACTCAGCAGCAGCCGGGGATGCGGATTCTCGGGAAGGAGCGCGTCGAACGTGCGCAGCGCCTCGTCCGCCGGCCGCGGCCCCTGGATGAGCGCGTCATCGAGGTGGAAAAGATGCGAGTTTCGCTGGCCGGCGAGGCGGGCGTGGCGGAGTGCCTGCTCCGCCGCGTGCGCATAGTCCTCGGAACGGACGCGGAAGTTCGCGACCCCAAAACCGAGCGCATGCCAGACGTGCACCAAGCCGGCGTGGTCCTCCGCCTGCTCGAGCAGCGGCAGCGCCTTGCGCGCGAGCCGCTCGAGCTCCTCGACGGCCGGATCGGCCTCGAACCTGGAGCGGTGGAAGGCGGCGTCGACCCGGGCCAGCGCCTCGCCTGTTTCGTCGCCGGCCGCGCGCGCCCGCTCGGCGGCGGCGGCGGCAATTGCTGCGGCTTTTCGGCTGTCCCGCTCGAAGTGCGCCCGGGCGAGGTCGAGCTCGAGCACGACGTCCAGGCGCGCCGGCCGGGTCAGCTCGAGCGCCCGCTCGAGCAGCCGTTCGGCGGTCGGCTCGTCGCCGCGCCAAAGCGCGCGGCGGCCGGCGACGGCGAGCCGCTCGCCAGCGCGGTCGGCCAGGATCGGGTCGGCCTGTCCCAGCTCCTGCTTGTAGCCGGCGGCCTGCTCCAGGTGGTAGCCGAGGATCTCGTCCAGCTCGACCAGCTCCTCTCCGCGCTGCTCCAGCCAGCCGGCGAAGCGCTCGTGCAGCTCCGCCCGGGTCGCCTTCGGGAGCGCGTCGTAGGCGGCGTCACGGATCAGCAGGTGGCGGAAGCGGAAGCCGTCCTCGCCTGCGAACTGCGCCTTGTCTGGCCGGATCAGTTCCCGGCGGACGAGCGCGGCCAGACGCGGCGTCACCTGAGTCTCCTCCGGTGCGAGCGCCTGCACGGCGCCGCGGTGGAAGACCTCACCCTCGACCGCGCCACGCTCGAGCACCCGCCGCTCGGCCGTGTCGAGCTGGTCCAGGCGTGCCGCGAGCAGCAAGCGCAAGCTCGCGGGCACCTCGACCCCCGCTCCCGCCTCAGCGGCCATCGCCAGCATCTCGGCGATGAAGAGCGGGTTGCCGCCCGCCGCCACGGCGATCCTCGCGCGCAGCTCCTCCGCCACGGCCGTTCCGATCAGGCTGGCCGCGTCCTCTCGACTGAGCGGCTCCAGCCGCACCGCCACAGGCCAGGAAGGGCGGCTCTCGAGCAACTCCGGGCGCGCGATGCAGACCACCAGCAGCGGAGCACCGCTCGAGAGCAGCACGACATGCTCGACCAGGTCGAGGAACGTCTGCTCACCCCACTGAATGTCGTCAAACAGAAGGACGAGCGGCGCCTGCTCCTCGAGCAGCTTGCGGAAGGCCCAGGCGATCTCCTCCGCCGACGTCGGCGCCTCCGACTCCCCCAACAGCGAGCGGATCGCCGCCGCGGCGGCCGGATCGGACGGCAGCGCGCCCAGCTGCTTCAGCACCTCCACCACCGGCCAGTAGGTGATCCCCGCCCCGTAGGGCAGGCAGCGGCCGCGGACGACCGGTGCCTCGATCACAGACAGCGCCTCGGCCGCCAGCCGCGACTTGCCGAGACCCGCGTCAGCGACGATCGTCACCAGCTCGCAGCGCCGCTCCGCCAGCGCCCGCGCCCAGGCCTCGCCCAGCAGTGCCAGCTCGCGCTCGCGGCCGACGAAGACCGTCTCGTGCCGCCGCTCGGCGGCCGGGCGGGCAGCGAGCAGCCGGAAGGCGAGCAGCGGCTCGCTCTTCCCCTTCAACAGCAGCGGCTCGAGCGGCTCCACCTCGACCGCCTCACGAACGAGGGCGAGCGTCGCCTCGGCGAGCAGCACCTCCCCCGGCGCAGCGGCCTGCTGCAAACGGGCGGCCACGTTCAGCGCGTCACCGGTCGCCAGCCGCTCCTCCGTCCCCGTCACCACCTCACCCGTCGAGAGCCCGATCCGCCCCTCGATCCCCAGCCCCGCGAACGCCGCCCGCATCTCCACCGCCGCCCGGCAGGCCCGCAGCGCATCGTCCTCGTGCACCGCCGGCACCCCGAACACCGCCATCACCGCATCGCCGATGAACTTCTCCACCACGCCGCCGTGCTCCTCGACCACCCCCCTCATCCGCCCGAAATAGCGCGCCAGCAGCGCCCGCAGCGCCTCCGGATCCGTCGACTCCCCCAACGCCGTCGAACCAACCACATCGCAGAACAGCACCGTCACCACCTTCCGCTGCTCCCGCCCACGGCCGTCCACGCGCGCGCCGCACTCGGGACAGAACCTGAAGGAGTCGGCGGCCTCATACCCGCATACGGAGCAGGTGGCCACGCCGGGAGTCTAGGACGCGCAATCAGAGCAACAAGGGCAAGCGGGGCGGGGCGACGATGACGGACTGAAGCGGACTCGAGCCCAGGGTCGACCCCACACTGCCCACAGCCAGGCGATCGCGGGCCTGTGGGTTAGCAATAGCCACAACGAATCGCCCGACTACGCCTGGCGCGACAGGCTGGTTCGCCTGACCAGGCAACGAACGAGCGCCTGGTGCCCGGGCTGACCCGTTCTTGTTCGTGCGGCCGGCTACAAGCCCACCCCACAAAAATCCCTGTTTGCAGGTCTTTTGCTACTCAGACAACGGGCCACGATTGGGCCACGGCAAGGCGTTCCTGCGTCTGGTTGGACAACCGATAGTGCCTATTTGCAGGCACTTCAAGAGACGGGAGCGACGGGACTCGAACCCGCGACCTCCGGCGTGACAGGCCGGCGTTCTAACCAACTGAACTACGCCCCCGGGGCTGGCCTAGTGTAGCTACGCGATTTCGGTGAGGCCGAGCTGGCGCAGGAGCGTGACGCCGTCGGAATAGACGTCCTTGCGGGCGACGAGGCCGTCGCGGATCGGGATGATGTCCATCCCCCGGTACTCGACCTTCTTGCCGGTCGGCTCGACCTTGATGCCCGGAGCGCGTCATCGGGCCCTCGTGGGTTCCGCGGGCCGTCCACTCCTGGACGACGAGGTCCTCGCGGATGTACTGGCTGCGCGCCTCGAACTCGAGGTCGGGGAACACCGAGAAGATGCCGGTGATCGCCTTCGCGATCGCCTCCTTGCCGATGTTGACGTCGCCGGTGGTGTGGTTCTCGAACACCGAGTCGTCGGTGTGCATGGAGACGATCGCCTCGACGTCGTGGTCGTTCCACGCGGCGTTGTAGCGGTCGATGAACTCCTGGAGCTCGGGGCCGTTCACGGCGGGCAAGCCTACGACAGCAGGTCGAGGATCCCAAGCGGCCGCCGGAAGGGCGCGACGACGTAGGCGCCCTGAGCGAGTCCGCGTGAGCCCTCGAGCAGCTCGCGGCCGATCTCCATCCCGACCTGCGCCGCGTCCGGCCCCGCGTCGCGCAGCGCGTCGAGCACGCGGTCGGGGACGACGATGCCGGGCACCTCGTTGTGCAGACGCAGCGCGAGCTGATGGCTCCACACCGGGAAGATCCCGACGAGGACGGGGATCGGCCATTCGCCGCCGAGGCGCTCGACGAAGCGGTCCATGTACTCGAGGTCGTAGAGGATCTGGGTCATCGCGAAGTGCGCGCCGCCCTCGACCTTGCGCTGGAAGCGGTCGAGCTCCTCGTCGAGGTCGTCCGCCGCGGGGTTGACGGCGACGCCGATGTAGAACGACGTGGCCGCGTCGATCGCGCGCCCGTTGTAGTCCTCGCCGCGATTCAGGCGCGCCATCAGCTCGGTGAGTCCGATCGAGTCGATCTCGTAGACGCCGCGCGAGCCGGGGTAGTCGCCGACCTCGGGCGGGTCGCCGGTCACCGAGAGCACGTTGCGGATGCCGCAGGCGTGCGCGCCGAGGAGCTGCGACTCGAGGCCCATGATCGTGGCGTCGCGCGTCGTCAGGTGCGGGATCGTCTCGATGCCGGCGCTGCGCTCGATCTCGACGGCGAGCATGAGCGCGCTCGCCGCTGCGCGTGCGGTCGCGTTGTCGTTGATGTCGACGAACCCGGCCTTGCCTGACTCCTTCAGGGCCCGGGCGACGTCGATCATCCCGGCGTAGCTGCCGCCGAGCGGTGGGTCGATCTGGACCGAGAGCACCCACTCGTTCTCGCGGAACGCGCGGGCGAGCTCGGTCTCCTCGCGCTGTTCGGGGACGGCGACGATGACCTCTCGCTCCGCGAAGACGAGCGGCGCGCTCGGCTCTCGCTCCTCCTTGACGGCCGAGGCGATGGCGGCGATCTCGGTCGGCGTCGTCCCGCAGCAGCCGCCGATCACGCGTGCTCCGAGGGTGCGCGCGTGCGCGGCGAACTCGGCGAAGTACTCGGGCGAGGCGTGCGGGTAGATGATCCGGTTGCCGGCCATGCTCGCGAGGCCGATGTTCGGCATCGCCGCGAGCGGCAGGCCGTTGCCGCCCATCTCGCTCAGCGCCGCGAGGGCCGCCTGGATGCCTGCGCCGTGGTTCGCGCCGATCGCGGCCACGCCGAGCTCGCGCAGGCGCTCCGCCGCCTCCTTGGCCGTGAGGCCGGAGAGGGTCTCGGCGCCTGCGTCGAAGGTGAGCATCGCGAGGATCGGGAGCGAAGTGACGCTGCGGACGCCGCCGATCGCGGCCTCGAGCTCCTCGAGCTCGAAGAACGTCTCGACGGCGAAGAGGTCGACGCCGCGGCCCTCGAGGACTCGCGGCCTGCTCGGCGAAGATCTCCGTGCGCTCGTCGGCGGTGACGCCGCGGCCGGTCTCGCCGAGCGGCCCGATCGAGCCGGCGATGAAGACGTCGCGGCCCGAGATCTCCCGCGCCTCGCGCGCGAGCTTGACGGCGCTGCTGTTGATCGCATGTAGCTCGTCCTCGAGGTAGCTGGCGGCGAGCTTGGGCCGGTTTGCGCCGAACGTGTTCGTCTCGATCACGTCCGCTCCGGCCTGGATGAAGCCGACGTGGAGCTTGACGACGGTCTCCGGTGCCCGCAGGTTCGCCTCTTCGGGAATCCGCACGCGGGGCGCGGCGCTCGAGACGAGGACGCCCATGCCGCCGTCGGCCACGAGCGGAGGGCCGTCAGCGAGCCGTTCGACGAAGCGATTGGCCATCGGCGGAGCCTACTTCCGGCGCCCGGCCGGGAATCGGGCCTTGCGTTGTCGGGTCATCGAGGTCACCTCCATCGGTCTCGGCGGTAGCACCGCACCACGTGGGCCGGTTGCTGCGGCGTCTCAGGGCCGAGTCCCTCAGCCGCTCTTGATGGGCGGAGCGAGCCTAGCAAGCGGGGCCGTCGATCCCCACATCCCCACCCGGGTGGGGAGGAGTTCCACCCGCCACCCGCGTTCGAGTCTAGTCGGCGACCTCGGACACACGTGTGACAAAACTGCTCCAGATGCAGGGCAATTTGCCCACACCTGCACGTTATGGGCCTACACCCTGCACGTTTGAGCGTAGGTCAAGCGTCGGAGTCAACCGCGAAAAGGGGATGGATCAAGCGGTGGCCCCCGACGCACAATCTGGATTACCGAGCGGGCCCCGATGCGGCGGGGGCCACTCGTTACAGAGAAGGCTCCATTGCGGCAGGAGCCACTCGATCTACTGCGGTCTCTTCGGAGACGTTAGAGCGGGCCGGGCGGCGGCCCGCTCTTTCGTTTCCGGATTCAAGTTGCGCCGGCGAATCGCCGAAGGTCCAACGACTCCTTCGATCGCCCGGGACTGACGGCAAGCTTTCCTGCGGCACAGGAGTGGCGAAGTGGACAGGGATGCCTGTCGCTTCGCCGTGCCGCAGGAAGAAGACGGCCACGCGAGCCAAGCTCGCATGGCCTCTTGACCGGCATCGCAAGCGATGCCTCGGCGGCACAGGAGTGGCGAAGTGGACAGGGATGCCTGTCGCTTCGCCGTGCCGCAGGAAGAAGACGGCCACGCGAGCCAAGCTCGCATGGCCTCTTGACCGGCATCGCAAGCGATGCCTCGGCGGCACAGGAGTGGCGAAGTGGACAGGGATGCCTGTCGCTTCGCCGTGCCGTCACTCGTGCAGAAGCCGGCCCTCCATGCCGCCGGCCACCGTCACGACCTGGCCGGTCACGTGCCCCGACACCTCGTCGGATGCGAGAACGACGACCTGCCGGGCCACGTCCTCCGGCTGAGCCACCTTCCGGAGCGGCATCGTCCGCGTCACCCGCTGCACGAGCCCGGGATCCTCGAGCGTCGTTCGCGTCATCGGCGACTCCGTCCATCCCGGGCACACTGCGTTCACGCGCCCGCGCGGCGCGATCCTCACGATCTCGTTCTTCAGGCTCAGCAAGAGACCGCCGATGACCGCCGACTTCGCCGCCGCGTAATCCGCATGGCCGGCCTCGCCGAAGAGCCCCGCCGTCGAGCCGATCAGGACGAGGCTGCCGTGCCCGTTGCGCTCGACCTCGCGTAGGAATCCTCGAGCCGTGAGAAACGTCGTGGTGAGGTTCGCCCGGAGCGTTTCCTCCCAGCGCTCGAGCGGCAGCCCCCACAAGGGCACGTCCTCCTCCGGCCAGCGGCCGACGACCGCTGCGCAGACGTCCAAGCCGCCCAGCTCCTCCACGGCACCACGGAACAGCTCGTCCGCCTCGCTCTCGACACGAAGGTCGGCGCGCAAGATCGGAGCCCCTCCGAGCTCCTCGCTGAGCGCCTCCGCCCGCGTCCCGCCCCTCGTGGTAGTGGAGCGCCAGGCGGCATCCCTCCGCGGCAAACGCCCGCGCGCACGCGGAGCCGATCCCGCCGGAGGCGCCGGTGACGAGCACGCGCTTGTCGCGAAGGCCCGTGTCCACCGGCAAAGGCTATGACCTCGACGGGTCAAGTCGGCGAAGCCAACGGCCGAAAGAGGGATTCATGGCCCCGGCCGAAGACTTCACCGAGCTCAGCGCCGGCCTCGCGGTCCTCGAAGCGCTGGACCCGAACGAGGACCTGACCCAGGAAGAGCTAGGCGTCCGCGCCTGGCGCTTCAGCCAGCTGGTCGAGCATGGATACGAGCTCGAGGACGCGATGGAGATCGCGCGCGCAGTCCACGTCGATCTGGAAATGGCTCGCGCTCTCGTCGCAGTTCACGGCTGCTCGTCCCGGCTGGCCGTTCGAATCTTGCTCTGAGGCGCGCCTGTGCGCTTTGATTCGAGAGATGCAGGTCGTCGAATCTGACGCTCAGCTCGTCGCCCGGTGCCGCGGAGGCGACGATGACGCGTGGCGCGAGCTCGTCGAGCGCTTCTCGCGCTACGTCTACGCGATCGCCGTTCAGGCGTACCGGCTGCCCTCGCTCCGACGCCGAGGACGTCTTCCAGGAGGTCTTCGCCCGCGCGTACGAGAACCTGTCCAAGCTCAGAGACGACAGCGCCATTCGCCCCTGGCTGGCCCAGCTGACGCGCCGCCTGTGTCTCGACACGATTCGCGCGAGCGCTCGCACGCAGCCGGAAGAGTCGCTGGATCCGCACGGCGTCGACGACACGATCGCGCGGCTCGACGAGGCGCTCGTCGTCCACGAAGCTCTCGCCACCCTGCCGGAGAACTGCCGCGAGATCCTCGATCGCTTCTTCGCGCGCGACGAGAGCTATCGGCACATCGGCGAGGCTCTCGACCTGCCCGCCGGCACGATCGCCAGCCGCATCTCGCGCTGCCTCTTGAAGCTTCGCGGCGAACTCGAGGGAAGAAACCCGGCCTCTGCGGAGTCTGGTGGTTGAAGGCACATGAGTAACTACTACGAGGAAACCTTGTCCGATCTCCTCCGCACACTCCCTGCCCCGCCCGATGCGTGGGTCAAGGCAGCGCAGGAGATTCCGCTCGCTCGCCGCGGGCTCGACGAC
>CAVZOM010000006.1:0-149433 GCA_963776955.1 uncultured Actinomycetes bacterium | reverse complement strand
ACCAGGTTCCGGTCTCCGGCACGATCTACGAGCTCGACGACATTCCGCCGCTCGCGGCGACCCAGCAGACCACACCGCGTCGTCGTTCAAGCTTCGCCTCGTCACCGAGCGCGGCCAAGTGCGCGGCCGTTCGGTCCGTTCACCGCGAACGCCCTGGGTGCGTTCAGGCCACGATCCCTGGCTCGCAACCGCCGGGCTGACGGCAGCCGCAGCACCGACTTTAAGTCACCGCCGCGATCGAGGCCATCGAGGCCTCCTTCGCCGACCCGTGACCGGCGCTTGGTTCGCCGCGCGAGCGGGTGCCGCGCCGCTGACGCTGAATGTCCCGCCGACGAGCCTCTCGCTCCAGAACAGCTTCGTCTCGGCTGTCGGCTGGGTGAAGCCAGGTGATGTCTATCCGTCCGCGTCATCGTCCGGAACTCACGACTACGGACGCCGCCGGCGCCGTGTCGTGACGATCCCGCCGTCAACGGCATGAGCTTCGTCTCCGCGACGCCGGTCAACGGCGGCACGGTGACCGTCTCGCCGGGCTCGATCACGTGGACGATCGGCTCCATCGCCGGCCCGCCGACGCCGGGCCCGGGTCTCAAGACGCTCGTCGTCGAGGCCCAGGCCGACACGCTCGGCCAGGACCCGCAGATCGTCTGGAAGAACCTCTCCACCACCGCGACGCTCACCTACACCGGCGGCCCGCCGCTCACGTCGACGAGCCACGGCCCGAAGGTGATCCCGCCCAAGGAGACGTACGACACGGCGCGCTACGGCGATCGGCCGTTCCCGGTCGTGCCGGTCGACTACTTCGACCGCAAGCACGAGGCCGCGCAACACGGGCGAGCCGCCTCGGCGACATGATCAACTCGCCGGAGTTCGCCGGCTCGACGTTCAACCTGTACCAGGAGATGTCCTACGGGCAGCTGTTCCCGGACGGCGACGTTCCGTCGGCCGGCGATCGCCACCGCCGGCTGGGACTACGAGCCCGGATTCCAGTTCACGCAGCCGAGCTCCGGCGGCACCTGCCACGGCGCGACATACGGACGTCCGCGGCTGCCGCGACACCGCCGCTCTATCCCGAGCGCATCGAGGACGGCTGGTACCAGCTGCCGGGCGACACCGACTACTACGGCGACGACAAGTACGGCACTGCGATCTCGGCTCGGTCGTGCCGGCGTAGGCCTGCTGCATGGACATCGACGGCGCCTGCGGCCCGACCGGCAAGGCCGTCTATGACGCGGCCCAGATCGCCGACCCGGAGATCGACTACTCCGACTTACGACACCGACAAGGACGGCGTCGTCGACTTCTTCATGATGGTCTTCGCCGGCGTGCGGCGGTCACGGCGCGTCGCAGACGTCAGCGTCCCGCCCTACGACAACATCTGGCCGCACTCCTCGAGCCTCGAGTTCGTACTACACCGACCAGGCGACCGGCCTGAAGGGCTACGTCTCCGACGACCAGCTCAAGGACCTCGAGGGCCGGCCGCTCTGCTGCGACGAACGCACGACCCGGTCGACGATGACGACCACGCGCGACGGACTACCCCGTCTTCGTCCGCGTCGGCCCGTACAACGTCAACCCCGAGACGCGATCGACAAGGCCAGCGTCATCTCGCCACGAGTACGGCCACTCGCTCGGCCTGCCCGACTTCTACTCGACGGCAGCGCGGACGACGTACGGCGACTTGAACCTGATGGCGACCGACAAGTCGCAGCACATGGACGTGTTCGCGAAGCAGGAGCTCGGCTGGATCGTGCCGCGCGTGCTCGAGCCGGGCAGACGTCCAGTCAGCAGCTGGGAGGACTCAAGGGCAACACCCACCGGATCGACTGGCAGCGACGCGGACGGCAACGCCTACACGCTGACGGCGCCGGCGTGCAACAACGGCCAGGCCTACGTGGCCAAGCTGCCGCAGCGCGCAGATCATCGACCCGGCGAAGGTCGCCGCCGGCGCGTCGCCGACCACGTCTGGTGGTCGCGAGCCGGGCAACGACTTCGGCTGCGCTCCGCAAGCGGGCACAACCTCGACATCTACCTGCCCGAGCTCGCCGACGCTGCCGGCCGGGACGCCGGTGACGGTCGACGTTCAAGTCCAGTGGGACATCGAGTGGGACTACGACTACGGCTTCGTCATGGACTCGACGGACGATGGCACGACGTACACGTCGCTGCCGTCGGCGAACGGCTACACGACGCCCACGGCGCAGAATCCCAACACGAACGCGCTGCCAGACGCAGTACGGCAACGGAATCACCGGGACGAGCGGCTCGTACGCCGCCGGCACGCAGGCGGTCGACCGGACGGTCGGCGAGTATCCAGCCGGCCGGCTTCCTCGACGACTATACGACCTCTCGGCCGCTGCGCCGGCAACCAGACCGTGCTGCGCTTCTCGTACTCGACCGACCCGGGCCTCGCAGGCCGGGCTGGTTCATCGACGACCTGACGCGTCACCGCCGGCGACGAGGTCATCTACGAGTCCGACTTCGAGACGACGGTGGGCCGGACGACGATCGCGTCTTCAACGGCGGCTGCAAAGAGACGACGCGCGTGGCCGGGCAGTGCACCCAGGGCTGGCACGTACGTGGACGCCTCCGCCGGGTCGCCGGCCGACCACGCGTACTACATGGAGATGCGCGACCGGTCCGGATTCGACATCGACGGCCGGGCCAGAACGACCGCGACCCGATCGCGTTCCAGCCGGGGATGCTCCTCGTCTACACCGACGAGGCTCACGGCTACGGCAACGCGGGCTGCGACGACCCGCCGGGGCAGTCCCCGCTCGACTCGGCACCCACGCCGGGCGACTCGACTCCCGAGCTCGACGACGCGGCGTGGACTGAAGCGCCGGGCAACAACGCGTCTCGGACAGCGGTGCTGGGCACGTCGACAACTACGCCGATCCCTCGAACGACGAGGTGATGGGAACGTTCCCATCCGAGTTCCACCCGTGGCGCTTCCGCCACGACTGCCTCTCGTTCCAGGTCACGTCGATGACGGGGAAGGACATCGCCCTCGACTTCAACCTGCAGGGCAACGTCCAGTTCACTCTCGGAGCGGGCTGCGCCCCCTACGACTACGGCTACGAGGGCGGCAACTTCAACACGGCACCGACTGCGCTCGCACAGGCGCGGCCAACGACGGTCGTCGTCGGCGAGGAAGTCACCTTCGACGGCAGCGGGTCGACCGACGACGCCTCAGGGCTCACGTACGAGTGGGACTTCGGCGACGGCTCCACTGCGAGCGGCCAGGTCGCGCACCACGCGTACGCGAACGCCGGCCAGAAGGTGGCGACGCTGACGGTCACAGATGCAGGCGGCCTCACCGACGAGGACACGGTCACGGTCACGGTCCTCGCGCCGGCCAACCTGAAGGTGACGAACCTCGTCGCGTCCAACAACCAGGCGCGAGAAGGCGAGAAGGTCACGTTCACCGCCACCGTGAGCAACGACGGAGGGAGTGAGGCGGCTGCAACCGAGACGCAGTTCAGCCTCGACGGCACTTCTGTCGGGACGGTCGACACGCTCCCGATCGGCCCGGGTGCTTCACGTGCGGTTTCGTTCCAGCTGCGGACGAACGGACTGCGCGGGCAGCACACGATGCGGGCGACGGCCGACGCCGCGAACGCGGTCGCCGAGGGCAACGAGGGCGACAACGGCGGCGTCTACACGTTCACGATCAAGGGCAACAAGGTCCAGAACGGGTCCTTCGAGCAGTCGTCCGGCGGCGCACCCGAGAGCTGGTCGGGTTCGAGTACCGCTGCCGGCTCCGCTTCGTACAGCCAGAGCGGAGGCGACGAGAGCTCGAAGGCCGCCTCGACGAGCGGGAACGGCGGCAATGCGCTGGTCCACGGCTCGCCGAGCTGGACGAGCGTTCCCGTTGCAGTCTCACCCGGGCAGGTGCTCGACCTCGTCGTCTCCGTCAACGCGACGGCGGTCTCGACAGCGCCTTCAGCAGGGCTCGTGTACCTCGGACCGCTCGGCAACGTCCTCGACACCGTGACGTTGATCGCCGCGCCGCTGCAGACCCAGGGCTTCGAGTTGCTGGAGCAGACGGTGACCATTCCAGCAGGCGTCGCGAATGTGAAGGTCGTCCTCAAGGGCTTCGCGCAGACGGACGTGTCGACCGGCGGAAGCGTCACGTTCGACAACGTGGGCCTTTTCGAGCACTAGCGACTCGGCGGACTTCTCCACCCGAGGGAAGTGAGGGCCGGTCTGGGACCGGCCCTCACTGTTTCTGCCTACCCCTTGGAGGCGGCCTTCGGTTTCGCGGCCGTGCGCGCGTGCTGCTTGATGAAGCGCTCGACCGCGGCGTGCGCCTCGTCGTCGGGCATCTGCTTCGGAGGCGACTTCATCAGGTAGGCGCTGGGCCCCTCGAGCGCGCCGCTGACTCCGTTGTTGAGGGCGAGCTTCGCGAGGCGCACCGCGTCGATCACGATTCCCGCCGAGTTCGGCGAGTCCCAGACCTCGAGCTTGAGCTCGACGTTCAGGGGCACGTCGCCGAAGGACGAGCCCTCCATCCGAATGTAGGCCCACTTGCGGTCGGTGAGCCACGGCACGTGGTCGGAGGGGCCGACGTGGACGTTGCCCTCGCCCATGTCGTAGTCGAGCATCGACGTGACCGCGTTGGTCTTCGAGATCTTCTTCGACTCGAGCCGCTCGCGCTCCAGCATGTTCAGGAAGTCGGAGTTGCCGCCGACGTTGAGCTGCATCGTCCGGTCGAGCTTGACGCCCCGCTCACGGAAGAGCGTCGTCAGCACGCGGTGTGCGATCGTGGCGCCGACCTGAGACTTGATGTCGTCGCCGATGATGGGCAGGCCGCGCTCCTCGAACTGGCGCCCGAAGTAGCCGCCCTTGGCGATGAACACCGGCATGCAGTTCACCATCGCGCAGCCGGCGTTGAGGATCTGCTCGGTGTACCACTTCGTCGCCTCTTCCGAGCCGACGGGGAGGTAGTTGACGACGACGTCGGTGCCGGTCTCCTCGAGGATCTTGACCACGTCATCCGTGTCGCCAGGCGCCTTCTCGACCACCTCGGAGAGGTACTTGCCGAGCCCGTCGTGGGTCATCCCGCGCGAGACGGTGATGCCGGTTTTCGGGACGTTCGCGAACTTGATCGTGTCGTTCGGCTCGGCCCAGATCGCGTCGGCGAGATCCTTGCCGACCTTCGACTTCGTCACGTCGAAGGCGGCCGTGAACTCGATGTCGCGCACGTGATAGCCGCCGAGGTCGACGTGCATGAGGCCGGGGACGAACTCGTCCGGGGAGGCGTCCTTGTAGTACTCGATCCCCTGGAGCAGGGAGTTCGCGCAGTTGCCGACGCCGACGATCGCGACGCGGACCTTCTCCTTGCTGCGCGCCTTTCCGTTCTGACTGCCGTTTGTTCGGGCCATCGTGTCCTTTCTCGGTGTGGGGGCGCCGAGACGCGCCGCGAGCGTCTCGATGACGACTTTGTTCGTGCTGCTGCGGCGCTCGTGGGCGGCCGCATCGAGCTGCCGCTTGAGCTCGGGGGGGATGCGAAGGAGAACGACACCTGTGTCGCCTGGGACCGGGCCCCTCCGACCGCTGGGCTGGAAGGCGACGCCGAACTCGTCGGCGAGGAGCTCGACCGCGACGTCGTTCAGCGTGCTCTCGCGACGGGCGACCTCCCGCGCGAGGCGCCGCTTGAGGGTCGACGGCATCCGTACGAGGATGCTCTTCAGGTTTCGCTTCGCCATTCCGCTAGCAGTACTACTGCTGCTAGCAGATTATCAGCGGATGCGAAGCTGTGCGCGAACTGATAGCACTCTCTGCACGACCGTGATCCATGCCGTGAGTGCTAGCAGGTAGATCGCCCAGGGCAACACTCCCCACGGCGCGAGCACGAGCCCGGCCACGATCACGACCACCCGTTCGGCTCTGCTGCCGATGCCTACGTCACCCTTGAGCTCCAGAGCCTCTGCTTTGGCTCGGGTGTAGCTGACGAGCAAGGAGCCTACGACTGCGGCAAAGGCGAACGCAAGCGCGACCTCGTTTCCGTCGCGCGAGAAGACAAGGGCGATCGCTCCGAGCATGAACGCCTCGCCGATGCGGTCGGTGGTCGAGTCGAGGAACGCCCCGAAGACCGTTCCCTTGCCGGTCGAGCGCGCGAGAGCGCCGTCGAGGATGTCGAGCACCGATCCCAGAACGAACAGGGCCGCGCCGAGCCAGAAGCACAAGAGCTCCGCCTCGTACTCGAAGTAGACGACGACCGCGGCGGCGGCGCAGATCGTGACGCCGGCGAAGGTCAGCGCATCGGGGGACAACCGGGTCCGTCCCAGGTGTCCCATTGCGCGCGCCGCGCCGCGGCGGACGCCCGTCGTGTAGCGCTCCTTGAAGGTGGTCAGGCCGGGACCGGGCGGGCGAACCGGCGTCGCAGGTACTTGTGATTGACGACCGCGCCCGCGACCGCGGCGACGAAGATGCCGGCCAGGATGTCGAGCCAGAAGTGATTGCCCGTCGCCATCACGGAGAACCACACCCACACCGGCCACAGGAGCCAGAGATAGCGGAGCCACCGGTTGCGGACGACGAAGAAGAGCGCGACTCCGATGATCAGCGCGTCGGCGGCGTGCAAGCTGGGCATCGCCGCGTACGGATTTGCGTCGTTACGAACGATCGCGCTGTCGTGATTGATCCCGAAGCCGGCCAGCGTGTCCACGAACCCGAGCTCCGGGAACATTCGCGGCGGCGCCGTCGGCGCGAGCACGAACCCGACGAGGCCGATCAGGTTCGCCAGCAGCAGCGTGTTCCGGACTCGCACGAACCCCTCGTTCCGCCTCAGGTACACCCAGAGCATGGCGAGGCCGAGGACGGTGAACTGCGAGTGCCAGTAGGTCCAGGACGTCAGCTCCCGGAGCAGGTCGGACGAGATGACCATGCTCTGGAGCGAGAGCTCCCAGAGACCGGTCAGCCGGTGCTCGACGTCGGCCACCCGCAACCCGTTCTGGAAAGCCTCGTACGAGTCCCGGTCCGCGACGCCTCGCGTGTAGCGGTACGCGTACAGGAAGCCGAACCAGATCGCTAGCTGGCGAAGAAGATCCAGTGGCCCGTGCGGAAGAACGCGGGCCCGAGCCGAAGCGGCGGCGGACACGGGAGTTCATTTTAGACTGACGCGCGGGTGTCGGAGGAGTCGCGGCAACTGGTCGATCGCTGGAGCGAGCAACTCTTGCGCGATTCCGGCTATGGCCGTAGCGGTTTTGCGCATGGTTTCGACCAGAACCGGCCGTCCCCGCCCGCCGCGCTCCTGGACGTGCTGTGCCTCGAGACGCAGGTGGCTCGGCCTCGGCTGGTGGTCGACCTCGGCAGCGGCACCGGGCTCTCGACGCGGGTCTGGGCCGAGCGCGCCGACGAGGTCATGGGCGTCGAGGCGAGCCCCGAGATGTGCGAGCACGCCGAGCAAGCGACGTCGGCGGAGAACGTGCGCTTCGTCCAGGCGTATGCGCAGGCAACGAGGCTTCCGGGCGGCGCGGCCGACATCGTCACGTGCTCGCAGTCCTTCCACTGGATGGAGCCGGTGGCGACGCTCGCCGAGGTGGCTCGGATCCTTCGGCCGGGCGGCGTCTTCGCCGCGTACGACTACGACTGGCCTCCCGTCGTCCAGCCGGACGTCGAGGCGGCGTTCGAGGAGCTGGTTCGGAACATCGGCATGCGACGCGCGCTGCGAGGCCAGGCACGCCACACGAAGGACATGCACCTCGATCGGATGCGCGAGAGCGGCCATTTCCGTCACGTGCGCGAGGTCGTACTCCACTCGCGAGAGACGGGAGGCGCCGAGCGCATCGTTGGGATGGCTCTCAGCCTCGGGCCGCTGACCGTGCTGCTCGACGAAGGGGTGGCCGAGGAAGAGATCGGGCTGGCGCAGCTTCGGAAGGCTGCCGAAGCCGCGCTCGGCGACCGCGAGGTCGAGCTGTTCCTCGGCTACCGCGTCCGGCTCGGCGTCAAGTAAAGGTTCGCTTGCGGTCGACGCGGGGTACGTCTCGGAGCGAGGTGAGACCGGCCGTCCTCCTGCTGCTGCTCGGCGCACTGGCCGCCGGTTGCTCGGAGGGCGAGCCCGCCGAGGAGAAGGCGGTCGCCAAGAGCCCGCCCAAGCAACAGCCGGCTGCTGCTCAACGGCGGTCTCCGGATCTGCGCGATCAGGGCCGCGACATCGCGTGGCTGGGGCGACTGCATCGCTGGCAAGTCAACCTGGCCGAGGACGGGGTCAAGCTCGGCGAGGTGGGACGGAACGTCAAGGCTGGGGGCCGCGACAAGGCGGCGCTGCGAAAGCCGCTCGTCCAGCTCACCCGCTGCGAGAAGAACCTGCTCCGAGTGGTGCGCGAGCCGGACGCGGCGAGGTACCGCCCCGGATACGACCTTCTCGCCGAAGCCTGCCGGACACTGAAGGGTCTCTCCCTCGAGCTGATCCACGCGCTCGACGCCGGCGAGGCCCTGCCGGAGGACACCCGGCGGGACGGAGACCGCGCGCGGAGGCTGTTCACGCGCGGCACGGCTCGCCTCGAGGCCTCGATGCGAGCAAATCGGCCGCTGCCGAAGGTCCGCGGGAGCCGCGAGGAGAGCAAAGTCGAGCCGCAGCTCAGCCGGCTCTTGTCGAAGTTCGTGCTGCGCAAGCCCTCCGGCATCGAGGTGCGGTGTTGGTCGAAGGACGAGTGGCTGTTCGTGACGAAGGAGTGGGGGACGTACATCGGCACCGGCGACTTCCTCGGCTTCGTCCACAACACGCGGATGCGGACGAGCGTCGCCCCGCGCATCTGCAAGCAACTCGCGGGCCTCATCTATCGCCGGGAGCGTCCGGCCACGGGGGAGGCGATGCTCCGCAAGGCCGAGGCGGTGGCGCTCCTGGCCCATGAGGGGGAGCACATCAGGAATCGCCTACGCGCCGACGAGGCGACTACGGAGTGCCACGGCATGCAGAGGATGCGCCGCCTCGCGCGGATGATGGGCGCGAGCCAGGAGTACGCCGACCTGCTCGCGGAGCGGTTCTGGGGAGATCTCTACGAGCTCAACCTGAAGGAGTACAAGACTCCCGCCTGTCGCAACGAGGGGACGCTCGACCTCCGTCCGGGCAACGACCTCTGGCCCTAGGCCCTAGCCGCCGATCTGGCTCATCGATCTCGAGGCGCGCACGAAGCCCGGGTCGTTGATCTTGTGCTTCAGCTCCTTGTGCCGGACGGCGAAGCGAATCAACGCTGCGAGCTCCTCGTCGGTCGCTCCTTCGCGCATCGGGGCCTTCAGATCCCACTCGCGGCGCGAGAAGAGGCAGGTGCGAAGCTGGCCGTCGGCGGTCAGCCGGATCCGGTCGCAGGACGAGCAGAACGGCTCGGAGACGGGGTTCACGAAGCCGATCTCGCCGGCGCCGTCCGCAAACTCGAACCGGCGAGCCGTGGACGACGGCTTGGCCGGGATCTCGACGAGTGGCCAGCGCTCCTCGATCAGGGCGCGGATCTCGCCGCCGGTCAGCACCTCGTCCTCCTGCCACGCCTCGTCGGCGTCCAGGGGCATGAACTCGATGAAGCGGACGACGTACGGCTTGCGGCGGGCGAGCTCGGCCAGGGCCGGCACTTCGTCTTCGGTGAAGCCGCGGATTGCGACGCAGTTGACCTTGATCGGCCTGAGCTCCGGATAGCGCTCGGCTTCGTCGAGGCCCGCGAGCACCCGGTCGAGAGCGTCCCGGCGCGTGATCTCCGTGAAGCGCACGTGTGAGAGCGAGTCGAGGCTCACGTTGAGGCGCCGCAGGCCGGCTTCGACCAGCGGGCCGGCGAGCCGGTCGAGGAGGACCCCGTTCGTCGTCAGCGAGAGGTCGCGGACGCCCGAAATCT
The DNA here is from genome assembly GCA_963776955.1 of uncultured Actinomycetes bacterium. Lineage (GTDB taxonomy): Bacteria > Actinomycetota > Thermoleophilia > Gaiellales > Gaiellaceae > VAXT01. The sequence goes on along the minus strand of CAVZOM010000006.1, from coordinate 139,606 downwards.
CGGACAGGAACGACACGAGGACCGGCAGGTCGCGCCGTACGAGCGGCTCGCCGCCCGTGAGGCGAACCTCGTCCACGCCCATCTCCGATAGCACGCGAACGACTCGCGCGATCTCCTCGAAGCTCAGGACCTCGTCCCGGGGCAGCCAGTCGAGCCCTTCCGCCGGCATGCAGTACCGGCAGCGGAAGTTGCACTTGTCGGTGACGGAGACGCGCACGCTGCGGATCTCGCGGCCCCAGGAATCGACGAGTGGCTCCACTCCAGGAGATTAGCCGAGGTTTCGACAGACCCTGGAATGCGGAATCACCACTTGCGCCCGCTTTCGCGGGACCTGACTCAGAAAGGAGACATCTCGATGTCGCAGTGGGAACAGGAAGGCCAGGAAGGCCAGGACGGCGGCCAGGAAGGCGGCGGCGGCCAGGGAGGCGGCGGCGGCCAGGGCGGCGGTGAGTCCGGCGGCGGCGGCGGCCAGGGCGGCGGCCAGGGCGGCGGGGAGTCCGGCGGCGGCCAGGGAGGCGGCCAGTCCGGCGGCGAGTCGGCCGGCGGCGACGACATGGGCGGCGAGCCCGCCTAGAACCGTCCGATCGAGAAGTCCTCGAGGGCGTTCCTACCGGAGCGCCCTCGACATTTTCAGACCCGTCCAGGTGCCTGGCACCTGGACATGGCCCGAGGGGAGGTGAGATGTCCGAGCACGAGGAGCAGGAGGAGCGTCCGAGCGAGACCGAGCCGAATCCGACGCAGGAGCGGATCGACGAGCGCGACGACACCGACCAGCCCGCGGACGTGCCCTGGCCGGAGGAGGGCTCAAGTTAGGCTCGCCCGGTGCCGCTCCTTGACGACTGGCTGCCGGAGTTCGACGTCGTCGAGCGGCACGACGCAGCCGTGCCCGTCCCGCCCGAGCGCGCCCTCGAGATTGCGCTGGCGTCGCCGGTCGCGCCCGACCGAATCGTCGCTGCGCTCTTCAGGGCGCGGGGGATGGCTGCGCGTGGCCGGACGCTCGAGGAGTTCTTCCGCGCCCACGGCTTCCACCATCTCGGCCGAACGCCGACCGAGTGGGCTGCCGCTCTCGAGCGTCCGAGCGTGCAGATCGCGATCGACTTCCGGGCCGAGCCGATTCCCGGCGGCTCTCGGTTGTCGACCGAGACGAGAGTGAGAGCGGCGGACGAACGAACGCGACGGCGCTTCCGGCTCTACTGGCTCGCGATCGGCCCGTTCTCGGCCTTGATCCGGCGCCGCTGGCTCGCGGCAGTGATTGCGTCCGCGAAGCGCCCGGACGCATCCGGGTCGTAGCCGATGAAGAGCGACGGCTCGGTGAGCTCGATCTCGAGCACGGCCGGCCCGGGCAGCAGGTCGACGCGCGCGTAGAGGAGCTCCTCCTTCCGGAAAGGGATCGCGTCGAGGGCGTGCTCTGCGACCTCGAGCTCCAGCGGGGAGGCATGGGCGGCGGTGAGCGTCTCCTCGAGGTAGAGCCCGGTTGCAGGCCCGCTACCCACGGCCAGCAGGGCTTCCTTGCGAACGGCATGCGAGTACGCCCCGCCCAGGAAGATGAGCGCGAGCTCACCGTCCGTGTCGACCGCTTCGACGTACGGCTGCACCATCACCGTCTTGCCGGCGGCGTGGAGGTCGGCCACGTGTTGCCTTGCGCGCGAGTCGCTTCCTTCGTAGCTCGCGGCACCGATCGAGCCGGCCCCGACCGCCGGCTTGACCACGAAGCGTGACTCCGGCGGGTGGAAGCTCGAGCCGGGCTCGAGGAACGTTGTCGGCACCGCCGTCTCGCCTAGTCCCTGCAGGTATCGCTTGTCCGTGTTCCAGCTGAGCACCTCGGGCGCGTTGAGGACGGAGGGAAGCGATTCGGCCCAGGCGAGGAACTGCCGCCGGCGTGCCGGGTAGTCCCACGTCGACCGGATCACGACGAGATCGAACGAGGCCCAGTCGACGGTCGGGTCGTCCCAGACAGCGGGCTCCGCCTTCACTCCTCGCCGCTCGAGCGCCTCCGTTACCGCCGGAGCTTCGTTGTCACCTTCAGGAACCTGAGCACAGGTAGCGAGCGCGACCCTCAGAAGGTCCACGCGCCGTTTTCCTGGACGACCTCCCCGTTGCATTCGATCCGACCCTCGTCCCGCAGGTCCTTGACCATGTCCCAGTGGGTCGCGCTCTTGTTCGTGCCACCTGCGACCGGAATCCCGGCCCCGACTGCGAGGTGGATCGTCCCGTACATCTTCTCGTCGAAGAGGGTGTTCTTCATGTGCCGCTGGATGCCCGGGTTGCAGCCGATGCCGAACTCGCCGAGCACACGAGCTCCCTCGTCACGGTCGAGCGCGCGCAGCAGCACGTCCTCGTTCGACGACGCGGACGCTTCGACGACCCGTCCGTTCTCGTAGCGCATGCGCACGCCGTCGACCACGTCCGGCTCGTGCACGGCCGGGAACTCGGAGAACGTGACGAGCCCTTCGGTCGAGTCCTCGACCGGGCAGTAGAACACCTCGCCGCCCGGCATGTTGAAGTGCCCGTCGTCGACCCAGCCGTCGCGGCCGGCGATGCTGAAGCGAAGGTCCGTCTCGTGCCCGACGATCCTCACTTCGTCCGCCTGGTCGAAGCGCTCCTTGATCCGCTGCATCTTCTCGCCCTCGGCATCCCAGTCGAGGAGGACGGACCCGAAGAGGAAGTCCTCGAACTCCTTCAGGCTCATCCCGGCCTCCTGGGCCAGGGCAGGAGTGGGGTAGCGGCACGTGACCCAGGGGATCTCGGTCCCGAGTCGGCGGGCGATGAGGGGGCTGGCCGCGTTCGCGATCGCCTCCTGGTGCTCCGGGCTGAGGTCGGAGCCCTCCCGCGTGTTCTCGGGCGCACCGATCCGGATCCAGGCGTCGCACTCGTCCTCGAGCCTCACGCGAAGCGGCGAGCGCTCGGCCACGAGCTCGGCGGGGGCGGTCTCGGCCCAGACGGTCTCGAACGGCCAGAAGTCCATCCCCGAGAAGCTGAGCTGGACGATGGGAACTGCGTTCCGACGTCCGATCGCCCTCACCACCTCCTCCACGAGCGGTCTCGCTCGCGCACTGCCGATGACGAGCACCTCCCAGCCGGGCTGCACGTCGACGCAGCGGTCGACGAGCAGCTTTGCGTAGTCAGAGACTCGAGAGTCGGCCACGGTGCCCCCTTGCTATAGTTAGACTTAGATTTCTTACAACAGAGAACTTAAGGAGTAGACGCAGATGGCAAAAACGATCGGAATCGACCTCGGCACGACCAATTCCTGCATGGCTGTGCTCGAGGGTGGAGAGCCTACCGTCATCCCGAACGCCGAGGGCGGCCGCACGACGCCGTCGGTCGTCGCGTTCACGAAGGACGGACAGCGGCTCGTCGGCCCACCGGCCAAGCGCCAGCAGGTCACGAATCCGCAGAACACGATCTTCTCGATCAAGCGCTTCATGGGCCGCAAGTTCGACGAGGTGACCGAGGAGATGACCATCGTTCCGTACGAGGTCATCCAGGGGCCGAACGGCGACGTGCGCGTCAACGCCGAGGGCACCGAGTACGCGCCGCCGGAAATCTCGGCGATGATCCTGCAGAAGCTGAAGACGGACGCCGAGGCGTATCTCGGGGAGCCCGTGACGGATGCGGTCGTCACCGTCCCCGCGTACTTCAACAACGCCCAGCGCGAGGCGACGAAGGACGCCGGCAAGATCGCCGGCCTCAACGTCGTCCGCATCATCAACGAGCCGACCGCAGCGTCGCTCGCCTACGGGCTCGACAAGGAGTCCGACCAGACGATCCTCGTCTGGGATCTCGGCGGCGGCACCTTCGACGTCTCGATCCTCGAGCTCGGTGACGGCGTCTTCGAGGTGAAGGCGACGAACGGCGACAACCACCTCGGCGGCGACAACTTCGACAAGGCGATCGTCGACTGGATGGTCGCCGAGTTCAAGAAGGACCAGGGCATCGACCTGGCCGCCGACAAGATGGCGCTCCAGCGCCTCTACGAGGCGGGGGAGAAGGCGAAGATCGAGCTGTCGTCCACGATGACGACGCAGGTCAACCTGCCGTTCATCACCGCGACGCAGGAGGGGCCGAAGCACCTCGACCTCCAGCTCACGCGCGCGAAGCTGAACGAGCTGACCGCCGATCTCCTCAAGCGGACTGTCGAGCCGACCAAGAAGGCCCTCGCCGACGCGGGGCTCGAGCCGTCCGCGATCGACCACGTCGTTCTCGTCGGCGGCATGACCCGTATGCCGGCCGTGGTCGACGAGGTCAAGGAGCTGATCGGCAAGGAGCCGCACAAGGGCGTCAACCCGGACGAGGTCGTCGCCGTCGGCGCAGCCATCCAGGGCGGTGTCCTCAAGGGCGAGGTCAAGGACGTCCTCCTGCTCGACGTGACTCCCCTCTCGCTCGGCATCGAGACGAAGGGCGGCGTCTTCACGAAGCTCATCGACCGCAACACGACGATCCCGACGAAGAAGTCGGAGGTCTTCTCGACCGCGGAGGACAACCAGCCCTCGGTGGAGATCCACGTCGGTCAGGGCGAGTCGGAGATGGTCGCCTTCAACAAGACGCTCGGCAAGTTCCAGCTCGTGGGCATCCCGCCGGCGCCCCGGGGCATGCCGCAGATCGAGGTGGGCTTCGACATCGACGCGAACGGGATCATCCACGTCTCGGCCAAGGACCTCGGCACCGGGAACGAGCAGCAGATCAAGATCGAGGGCGGCTCGGGCCTGAGCGAGGACGAGGTGCAGCGGATGGTCACCGACGCGGAGTCGCACCGCGACGAGGCGCACAAGCTGCGCGAGCTGGCCGATGCGCGCAACCTGGCCGAGCAGCTGGCCTACCAGACCGAGCGCTCCCTCAAGGAGCACCGTGAGAAGCTCGACGAGTCCGATGCCTCGACGATCGAGGGTCGGATCATGGAGCTCAAGGGCGTGCTCGAGAGCTCGGACGTCAACGAGATCCGCCAGAAGACCGAGGAGCTCCAGCAGGCCTCGCAGAAGCTGGCCGAGGCCGTGTACGCGCAGGCGACCGCCCAGCAGGCGCAGTCGGCCACGGGCGGCAACGGCGCCGAGGCCGCTGACGACGAGGTCGTCGAGGAGGCCGACTACGAGGTCATCGACGAAGAGGAAGAGGCGAAGAAGTCGTAATGCCTGAAGACGTAGAGAAGCAGGAAGAAGTCGAGCAGATCGAGCTCGAGGCCCTGCGGGCAGAGAACGAAGAGCTGATCGACACCCTCCAGCGCGTCAAGGCCGACTTCGACAACTTCCGCAAGCGGGCCGCGCGCGACCAGGAAGCGCTGGTCGCGCGGGCCGGCGAACGGATCGTGAAGGAGCTCCTGCCGGTGCTCGACGATCTCGAGCGGGCACTCGAGGCCGCCGAGCAGCACGAGGAGGCGAAGCTCGAGGAGGGCGTGAAGCTCGTCCACCGCCAGCTCGAGCAGCTGCTCGAGCGCGAGGGCCTTGCTGCCGTCGAGACCGACGGCATGTTCGACCCGCACGTGCACGAGGCGCTTCTGACCCAGCCTTCCGAGTCCGAGGAGGGCTCGGTGATCGAGGTGCTCCAGAAGGGCTACCGCCTCGGCGACCGCGTCCTCCGCCCGGCGAGGGTGGTGGTCGCGGGCCCGAAGGAGGAGCCGGGTGGCGACGCGTCCTAGGACCTTTACTCCGCACTCGGAGTCTCGAAGACCGCCTCGCAGGACGAGATCAAGAAGGCCTACCGCAAGCTCGCCCGCGAGTACCACCCGGACAGGAAGCCGGGCGACAAGGAAGCCGAGGAGCGCTTCAAGGAGATCCAGGGCGCTTACGACGTCCTCTCTGATCCCGAGAAGCGCAAGCAGTACGACGCGTTCGGCTCCGCCGACGGCCGAGCCGGCGGCTTTCCCGGTGGTGCGCCGGGCGGAGGGTTCAACTTCGACTTCGGCGACATCTCCGACCTGTTCGGCGGCTTCGGGGACATGTTCGGCCGCGGCCGGGGGCGTGAGCAAGCGAGCCGAGGCGCGGACCTGCAGGCGACGGTGAGCCTCTCGTTCGAGGATTCGCTGCGCGGAATCGAGACACAGATCCCCGTCGAAGCCGAGCTCGCCTGCCGTGAGTGCGGCGGGTCCGGCGCGGCACCGGGCACGGCACCGACGATCTGTCCCGAGTGCCAGGGCCGCGGCGTGACCGTCGAGAGCCAGGGGCTCTTCGGGCTGTCTCATGCGTGCCCGCGCTGCGGCGGCAACGGGACGGTGATCGAGAGCCCATGCCCCCGCTGCCACGGCAGAGGCCGCGAGCGGCGGACGAAGCGGTACAAGGTGAAGATCCCGGCCGGGGTCAAGGACGGGACGCAGATCCGGCTGAAGGGCAAGGGCGAGCCCGGTTTCGGAGGCGGTCCCGGCGGCGACCTGGTCGTCGTCACCCGGGTCGCGGAGTCGCCGCTCTACAAGCGGCGCGGGGCCGACCTCGAGGTCGAGGTCCCGGTCACGTACGCAGACGCGGCGCTCGGCGCCAAGGTCGAGGTACCGACTCCCGAGGGGGCCGTCTCGCTCAAGGTTCCTGCGGGCTCGGAGAGTGGGAAACTGCTGCGGATCAAGGGCCGCGGCGCGCCGAAGCTGCGGGGAAACGGCAAGGGTGACGTCCTGGCGCGGTTGAAGATCTCCGTGCCGAAGAAACCCACGAAGAAGGAGCGTGAACTCTTGGAACAGCTGCAGAAGGTTCAGAGGGCCGGCTGATGCGCGGCCTCCTCGTCGGAGCAGTCTTTCTCTGGTTGGCGAGCGCGTTCTACTTCCTGCTCACATGGGACTGGTCGCCCGACCGGTTCATCGAGTGGGCGACGGCGGTCATCTGCCTCGGCGGGATCGTCCTCGGGCTCGTCGGCGTAATTTTCGCGATCGTGTCCGCGGTCTGGAGCGGCCACCAAGAGAAGAAGCAGTGGGAGTAGATGGACGAGCGGCCCCGCTACATGATCTCCGTCGCCGCCGAGCTCGTCGGCATGCACCCGCAGACGCTACGGATCTACGAGGCGAAGGGCCTCGTCGCCCCGCAGCGCACCGCGGGTAACACCCGGCTCTACTCGGAGGTGGACCTCGAGCGGCTCAGGCTGATCAATCGCCTGACCCAGGAGCTCGGGCTCAACCTCGCCGGGGTCGAGCACGTGATCCGGCTCGAGGAGCAGATCCGCCGCATGCAGCGGACGATGGAGCGCCTCGAGCGCGAGATGCGCGAGGCGATCGCCGAGGTGCACAAGCAGTACCGACGCGACCTCGTTCCCTACGACCCCGAGAGCGAAAAGCTCATGAGGACTCGATGGACTTCAACAAGCTGACGATCAAGTCACAGGAGGCGATCGCCGCCGCCCAGGAGGACGCACGCCGCCGCGGCAACCCGGAGGTCTACGCCGAGCACCTCCTGCTCGCGCTGCTCGGCCAGGACCTGCCTCGTGAGCTCGTGCCGGATCCGGACGAGCTGCGCGCGGCCACGGAGGCGAAACTCCGCGACAAGCCGGCGCTCCAGGGCGCGGCCCAGCAGCCGAGCGCCTCGACCGCGCTCTCGAAGGTGCTCGATCGCGCCGAGGAGGAGATGCGCAAGCTCGAGGACGAGTTCGTCTCGACCGAGCACCTCCTGCTCGCGCTCGACGCCGTCCCCCGGGACGAGCTGCTCGCGAAGCTGAAGCAGGTTCGCGGCGGGCAGCGCGTCACGTCCCAGGACCCCGAGGGCACCTACCAGGCGCTCGAGAAGTTCGGCCGCGACCTGACCGAGCTCGCCGAGCAGGGCAAGCTCGACCCGGTCATCGGCCGAGACGAGGAGATCCGGCGCGTGATCCAGGTGCTCTCCCGCCGCACGAAGAACAACCCGGTGCTGATCGGCGACCCGGGGGTGGGGAAGACGGCGATCGTCGAGGGCCTCGCGCAGCGGATCGTCGCCGGCGACGTGCCCGAAGGCCTCAAGGGCAAGCGCGTCTGGGCGCTCGACATCGGCGCACTTCTCGCCGGGTCGAAGTACCGCGGCGAGTTCGAGGAGCGGATCAAGGCCGTCCTCGCCGAGATCAAGAACGCCGAGGGCGAGATCGTCCTCTTCATCGACGAGCTGCACACGATTGTCGGCGCGGGGGCTGCCGAGGGTGCCGTCGACGCGGCGAACCTGCTCAAGCCGATGCTCTCGCGCGGCGAGCTGCGCGCGATCGGCGCGACGACCCTCGACGAGTACCGCAAGCACATCGAGAAGGACGCCGCGCTCGAGCGCCGCTTCCAGCCGGTCTTCGTGGGCGAGCCGTCCGTCTCGGACACGATCGCGATCCTCCGCGGGCTCAAGGAGCGCTACGAGGCGCACCACGGCGTGCGGATCCGCGACGCGGCTCTCGTCGCCGCCGCGGTCCTCTCCGACCGCTACATCTCGGACCGACAGCTCCCCGACAAGGCGATCGACCTCGTCGACGAGGCGGCATCGCGCCTGCGGATGGAGATCGACTCGGCGCCGCTCGAGCTCGACGAGGCGGAGCGCCGCGTGCGCCAGCTCGAGATCGAGCTGGCCGCGATGGGCAAGGAGTCGAAGGAGCGGCGTGAGCCGGTCGAGCGCGACCTGGCAGAGGCGAAGGAGCGCCGCAACGAGCTCGCCGCGCGCTGGTCGCGAGAGAAAGAGGCGCTCGACCGTGTCAGCGAGATCAAGCGACGAATCGACGAGCTGCGAATGGAAGCCGACCGGGCCGAGCGGCACGGCGAGCTCCAGCGTGTGGCCGAGATCCGCTACGGCGAGCTGCCCGAGCTCGAGCGCGAGCTCGAGGACCGCGCCGAGCCGGTCGAGGAGCCGATGGTCAAGGAGGAGGTCGACGAGGACGACATCGCGTCCGTCGTCGCGCGCTGGACCGGCATCCCGGTCTCGCGGCTGCTCGAAGGCGAGACGGAGAAGCTGATCCACATGGAGGAGCGGCTGCACAAGCGCGTCGTCGGCCAGGACAAGGCCGTCGAAGCCGTCGCCAACGCGCTCAGGCGTGCCCGCTCCGGGCTCCAGGACCCGAATCGCCCGATCGGCTCGTTCGTCTTCCTCGGCCCGACCGGCGTGGGCAAGACCGAGCTCGCGCGCGCGCTCGCCGAGTTCATGTTCGACGACGAGCGGGCCATGGTGCGACTCGACATGTCCGAGTACCAGGAGAAGCACACGGTCTCGCGACTGGTCGGCGCTCCGCCCGGCTACGTGGGCTACGACGAGGGCGGTCAGCTGACCGAGGCCGTCCGCCGCCGCCCGTACTCCGTCGTCCTGCTCGACGAGATCGAGAAGGCGCATCCCGAGGTCTTCAACATCCTGCTCCAGGTGCTCGACGACGGGCGCCTGACCGACGGCCAGGGCCGCACGGTGGACTTCCGCAACGCCGTCCTGATCATGACCTCGAACGTGCGCTCGGAAGAGGCGATGCGGGAGACCTTCCGGCCCGAGTTCCTGAACCGGATCGACGAGGTCGTCGAGTTCGAGCCGCTGACACGGGAGCAAATCGGCGACATCGTCGGGCTCCAGCTCGCCCGGCTCCGGAGCCGGCTCGCCGAGCGTGGCCTGTCGCTGGAGCTGACCGACGGGGCCAAGGAGCACCTGGCCGAGGCGGGCTGGGATCCGACCTACGGCGCCCGACCACTCAAGCGGGCGATCCAGCGCCTGGTCGAGAACCCGCTCGCACTGAGACTCCTGGAAGGCGAGTTCGAGGAAGGCGACACCGTCCGCGCCGACGTCAAGGACGGCGAGCTCGTCTTCGAGAAGGCACCTGCCGCCGAACCCGCCGCAGCCTAGTTGATGGCGATCAACGCAAAACTCGACCGACTACTCGCGGAGGAAGATGATGAGTGGCTAGATGAATCCTGAGGAGCGGCGAGCCCAACGGGAAGAGTGGGACCGCACCACGCGCGAGTTCGAGGCGATGTATGCGCGCCTGAAAGCGCGCTGGCGCGCCGAGGACGAGCGGCGCGAGCGCAGGCGCCGTTTGCTGCGGCTCCCGCTGCGGCTCGTGGGTCGAGCTTAGGAGGGTTTGACGAATATGGGCTGTGTCGCCGGGCCGCGCTGCTCGCCCCGAGGCGGCGTCCTCAGTCGCCCCGGTAGTACCGACTACCGGGGCTCCCTGCGTCCTTGCCTCGGAACGAGCATCGCACCCCGACGACGAGCAATATCCGCCAAACCCTCCTAGGCGTCCGGCAGGTAGTCCGCCTCGCCGCTGAGCGGCGGCGCGCCGACGATCAGGATCGTCGCCTCGGCTTCGCTTTCGTTGCGGACTTGGATCGCCGTGCCGGGCTCGACCACAGCGACGGATCCGGCCGGGAGCTCGACCTGTTCGGCGGGATCCCCGAGCGCCAACGTCGCAGTTCCGTCGAGCACGACGAAGAGCTCTTCCTGAACCCGTTCGGCATGGCGCCGCCCCTTCGACCCAGGCGGCAGGCGCCACACGTTCGCGCGCATCTGAGTCATGGCGTCCGACAGCCGCAGGATCCCCCGCGTCTGATCGCCCCCGCTCGGAGTCGACCAGTCGCGCTCGGCGGCGCGGAAGATCGTGAAGCCCATCTCGTGAATCTTCGCACGCGTTCGACAGAGCAACCGCTGTGGCATAGCGAGACCTGACAGCTGGTATTTCGCTGCGCTCGACAGTAATCTCCCGCGCGGATTGAGAGGAATGCGGCTAGCGAGGTCCGCGGGGCTTGCCGCGGTGCTTGTTGGGTGTCTGTTCATCCCGGCTTCGGCTTCCGGCTTCAACGGCACTGTGCTCCGCGGTTTCGGCACCGCCACGATCGACGGCGTTCCTGCGCCGGGGGAATGGAATCCCGCCGGCACCGCCAACTTCTCCGTCAGGCGCGCTGTGGCGCACGGCGGCGGGACCGTGCCGGCGACGCTCTACGCGATGAACGACGCGACGAACCTCTACATCGCGATCAAGGTCGACAACGCAACCGTTGCCGCGAGTACCGCGGAGGTTGCCTTCGACGGAGACCACGACAACAACGCCCTCGAGGACGGGGAGGACAGCATCGTCGTCGACTCACTTGGCTTCTTCGACGATCGGTTCTATCGCCAGGGGTCGGCCGTGTACGACGTTGACGACGGCGGAACGAGAGACGGCGACGAGTGGGATGCCGACGGGCCCGGCTACTCGTTCTACGAGTTCTCGCATCCACTCGACAGCGCCGACAACGCTCACGACTTCAGCCTCAGGCCCGGAATGCGAATCGGAGTTCGTCTCACGTTCCGTCACTGCGCGACCGTCAGTTCGTGTGCTCCGAGTTCGCGCTACCCGGAGAGTCAGCTCGCGGAGATCGTGATCGTGTCGGGAAGCCGAATTCCTCCCGACACTCAGTTCACCGGGGCTCTGCGGGAAGGGGCGTGGACGGGGACCCTGACTCAAACCTTCGAGTTCACCGGGAGTGATGACGCCATCCAGCCCACGCAGCTGACCTTCGAGTGCAAGCTCGACGAGGAAGCGTGGCGGGCGTGCACGAGCCCCAATCGGATTGCGGTAGTTGACGACGGCCGTCACACGTTGTCGGTGCGTGCAAGCGACGAGATGCTCAACGTCGACTCGACCCCGGCAGTGCGGAACTGGATCGTCGACACGAGAGATCCGTCGAAGCCTGTGATCCGCGGGCGCCGGTTGGTGCGCAGTGGGCAGAAGGTGGTCTTGCGCTTCTCCGCGACCGACGCGCTGACGCCGGCGAGTCAGCTGCGCTTCAGGTGCTCGGTCGACGCCAGGGGCATGCGGCCGTGCCCGAAGGTCTACCGCGTGCGGCTACGCCCGGGCCGCCATCAGGTCCGGGTGCGCGCGCTCGATCGAATCGGCTACCTGAGCCCAGTCGCCAAGGCACGCATCACGGTCGTGCGCGCTCGCCGCTGAGACCCGCACGCAGTTCGCAACAATCCGCCCGTGAACACGATCGTCGCGCCGGCCGAGGTCGAGATCGAGACGCCTGCGCCCGACGAGGACGTGGAGCACGACCGTCCGTGGGTCGTCATCGTCTGGAACGACCCGATCAACCTCATGTCGTACGTGACGCTCGTCTTCCAGAAGCTCTTCGGGTACAGCCTCGCGCAGGCGACCAAGCTGATGCTTCAGGTACACGAGGAGGGCAAGGCGGTCGTCTCGAGCGGCAACCGCGAGAAGTCCGAGCTCGATGTTGCGCGCCTGCACGCGCACGGGCTCTGGGCGACGATGCAGCAGGATTAAGTGCCCCATTCGGCAATGCATGCCGGCCTCTGGTCCGCGATCACGCGGCGCCAGAGTCCACCCTCGCTCTCACCAATGCATCATTCAGCATTGCCTTCGAGCGAGTGCGGCCTCTGGCTTGGTGCTCGCGACCCAGAGACTCGGCGGCATCACCGAACGAGGCACTAGGTGCACTTCCCCCGGCAGATCGAGCGCGTACCCGATGGAGGCGTGCGCCTCCGCTTCCACGAGGGCGAGGTTCTCTTGCTCCGCGAGCTCCTGGACGAGCTCGAGGCCCTGCTCGAGGACCCCGCCGACCCTGCCTTGCGGCGGCTCTTTCCGCCGGCCCACGACGATCCCGAGACCGAGGAGCAATACCGGTCCCTCGTCGGCGACCAGCTCGTCCACGGCCGTACGGCGGCCGTCGCGGTCGTTCGCGAAACGCTCGGTAGCGACACGCTCGACTCCGAACAGGCCGACGCTTGGCTGCGAGCCCTGAACGACCTGCGGCTTCTGCTGGGCACGCGCCTCGACGTGAGCGAGGAGATCGACTTCGAACACCTCGACCTGGAGACTCCCCGTGGGCGAGACCTGGCGGTCTACGGCTATCTCTCGTGGCTCCAGGAGCAGCTGGTCGAAGCGCTCGCACCAACGGCGTAGGGCGCCGCCCGCGCACGCCGGCGGCGATACGGTCTCCGGCTCGATGGCCATGCCTCATGCACAGATCTCGCCCGCGGATCGCACCATCGGCCAGCTCGTCGCCGACACGATCCGGCTCTACCAACGGCGGTTCTGGCGCGTGCTCCCGATCGGGCTCGTGGTCGCGGCCTTCAACCAGTTCGCGATCGGGATCCCGCGAGAGGCGCAGGGAACGCTGCTGATCCTGGGTGCCCCGCTCTTCACGCTCGGGTACATCGCCGCCTGCGTGCTCGTTCTCGGGCGGCGGCCGACCCGTCGCGGCTTCCTGACCGCCTTCGTGCTCGGGATCTTCGTCTTCCTCCCCGTCGGGCTGCTCGTCTGGTTCTTCGTCCTGCCCGCGCTCGCCTGGCTTGCCTTCGCCGGCCTCGCAGTGCCGGCCGCTCTGGACCAGGATCCCGGGTTGCGGGAAGCGCTCAGGCGCGCCGGCCGTCTTTCCGCCGCCGACTACGTCCACGCGCTCGGGACGCTGGCGACCCTCGTCATCGTCTACTTCCTCAGCCGTTCGGCGCTGCTCTTCCTCCTGCATGGACAGGCCGACAACACGCTCCGGACGGCGGCCTTCCTCGCCGACCTCGTCCTCTCCCCGCTCATCTTCGTCGGCTCGGCACAGCTGTATCTCGACCAGAAAGCGCGGTTAGAGTCCGGCTCCCCACGACGAAGGAGACGCGATGCCCGTCTACATCATGCTGACGAGCCTGACCGCGCAGGGCGTCCAGACGCTCAAGTCGAACCCGGATCGTCTGCGCGAGGTGAACCGTGACGTCGAGGAGCTCGGGGCGAAGGTGCTCCATCAATGGGCGACTCTCGGCCCGTATGACTTCGTGAACGTGGTCGAGGCGCCCGACGCGCAGACGATCGCCCGGGTCTCGGTTGCACTCGGAGCCCGGGGAAGCGCGAGGCTCCAGACGCTGACAGCGCTCGAGATCGAGGACCTCCTCGCTGCGTTGAGCTAGGTGGCGTAGGCGACGGCGACCTCGGCGGCCAGTGTCGCGTTCGCGAGCACGAGCTCCCGGTTGACGCGGAGCGTCTCGCCGCCGCTCTGCTCGTGGAGGAACGCGAGGACGAAGGGGGTCAGAGCCGGGCCGGACGATGTGCTGCTCGGCGGCGGCCGCGAGCGCCTGCTCGATCAGCGGCTCCACGTCGAGGCTTTCCGGAGGCGGCTGGGCGAGGACGACCGCAGAGTGGCGTCGCAGGCCCCAGTGCATTCTTGCGATCTCGGCCGCCTCGGCGGGGCTCTCGACGCGCGCCGGGACCGGCGGCCCGCCCTCGCGCGGTGTAGAAGAGCGGCAGCTCGTCAGTTCGGTAGCCGAGGACGGGTACGCCGAGCGTCTCGAGGATTTCCATCGTCGCCGGGACGTCGAGGAACGACTTCGCCCCCGAGCAGACGACGAGCGCCTCGGTCCGGGCGAGCTCGCCCAGGTCGCCGGAGACGTCGAGCCGCTCGCCGCGGTGGACGCCGCCGATCCCGCCCGTGCCCATGAAGCCGATGCCAGCTGCGCGGCAGGCGGCGAGCGTGCCACCGACGGTCGTCGCCCCGACGGCGCCTTGAACGGCGCACGCCGCCAGGTCGCGTGGGCCGGCCTTGCGCGCGTCGGCCGTGAATCGTGCCAGCTCGGCTTCCGAGAGCCCGACGCGGACGGCGCCGCCCAGCACTCCGACGGTGGCCGGGACCGCGCCCGCGTCCCGGACACGCTGCTCTGACTCCAGCCCCACCGCGATCCCCTCACCGGCCGGAAAGCCGTGCGCAACGAGCGTCGTCTCGAGCGCGACGACGGGCGCCCGCCTGCTGAGGGCGCTCGCCACCTCACTGGAGACCTGGATCAGGCTCGACCACCCATCGGACAATCTTCCCCGACGCGCTACGACACCGCTTTGGCCACGCTCGCCCAGGGGACGAAGACGAGCGTGCCCGACTGAAGCCATCTCGACGGCCTGTTCCGGACATTGCCGGCGTAGACGACTCCGGCCGGCTCGATCTGCGCGAATACACGATCGGCCGGCAGGAACGTTCGCAGCTGGCCGATTGCGCGGTCCTTGCGGCTCACGAGGTTCACGACGCGCACGTCGGGCCAGACCGTGTAGACGGCGAGGCTCCCTTCGACGTCGAGGTTCTGCGGGGCGACGTTGGCGGGGCCGCGCACGGCCAGCGTCTTCAGGAGAGCTCCTGTGCGCGAGTCGTAGATCGCGAGCGTGCGAGCCTTCGTCTGGACGACGAGGTACTTGCCTTTGAGCGCCACGTCTCGGGCCGAGGTCGGGACGACGTTCAGAAGCAGCTTTCCGCTTGTCGCGTAGATGCCGACGGTTCCGCCGGAGCGCAGAACGGCGATCCGGCCCGCGTCGGCCGACGCCGCGAGCAGCGTCTCCTCGCCGACGGCGATCCGCTGCAGGCCGCGCGCCCCGATGAGGACGAGTCGCGCGTCGGACACGGTGCCCTGGTCGTCAGCGGTCCAGCGATTGACCGCCAGCAGGCCCTCCGAGCCGACGAGGCCGCTGATCCAGGAGCCGGGCGAGTCCGGATACGGGCCGCGGCGCATCGCCTCGGCCACGGTCCACTCCTTCGGGGTCGCGGTCGAGGAGCCGCAGAGGTAGTCGCCGCTCTCCGTGTTCCCGCCCTGGTTGACGATCCAGGAGACACGCTTTCCGGAGATCGCAAGCTCGCGCACCCCGTAGCCGGTGCTCGTCGTGTCGGCCTGGTCCGTCCGCTTCCCGCTCACCTTGACGACCTTGCCGGTGAGCAGGTTCCAGACGAGCACCTTGTTGCCATGCCCGCTGCCACGGGGGTTCGCGACGTCGTAGGCGACGCGCGCGCCATCCATCGCAACGGCTCTGATCGGGCCAGAAGCGAGCTTGGTCTTCACACCGCTCGTGCTCGCCGCGCCGCTCGCACTGAGCAATGTCAGGGAGAGGACGAGCGGCAACGTCACTGTGAGCCTGAGGCATCTCATGGTTCTCACCTCCGCCCAGATCGTCCTGCAAGTTGCTTTCGGGCGCATCGGGGCCGCCCCTCGGACGAGGAGGGAGAAGTACGGACACCGGTTTCCTAACGATTCGGCAAAGGCATCGAGCCGGGCTTTGCGACGCAGCGCGCGGCCGCCTCGGCCGCCAGGTCGGGGCCGCCCACGAGGTAACCGGCCGCGAGCGCGTCACCGGCGCCGGTCGTGTCGATGACGTCGGCGGGAAGCGCCGGGTAGTCGATGCCGTCGACGGTGAAGCCTGCCGCTCCGCGCTTGAGGACGAGCGTCCCGGGCACTGCGTCTCCGATCGCTTCCAACTCGGACTCGTTCGCGAACACGAGCTCGGGCCTCAGAAGCTCCAGCCGGCCGAGCAGCTTCTGCGGTCCGTACTCGATGATCCCGGACGCCGTCGCGAGGTCGACGCTGACCCGCCCGCCCTGCGCCTGGACCGCGCCGGTCGCCTTGGCGGCGGCCTCCTCGATCGGGCGTCGGAGGAGCGAATAGCCGGACAGATGAAGCCAGTTGCAGCCGCCGAACCAGGGAATGTCGAGCTCCTCCGCCCGCAGGAACGGAGCCACTCCTCGGTCGGAGAGCATCGTGCGGCTCCCGTCCGGCGAGACGAGCGAGACGACGACGCCGCTGCGCCCATCCTCGACCGGCCCGACCAGCTCGACGCCGCGCGCCTCGAGCTCGCGGGCCACCAGCTCGGCGGCTCCGTCGTTGCCTCGCTTTCCCACGAACCGGGCCTGCGCGCCCAGGTCGGCCGCCCAGGCGGCGACGTTCGCCGACTGCCCGCCCGCGCCGACGCGAGTCTCGACCGTGCCCTCCTGATCGGGGCCGGCCTCTCCCGTCGTGAGAACGACAACGTCGAGCAGGAGGTCGCCGAGGGTGCAGATCAGCACGCCTACAATCGTCCCATGGAAGGCGACCAGCGCCGAGCCGAGCGGCTGCGCTCCTTCATCTTCGGCAGCCTGATCGGCGCCTCGGCCGTGATCGCCACCGCGAGACGCCGACGGGCAAGGACCGCGCCGCGGCACGCTGCCGGTCTAGCGGCGTTCGAGGACGCGCCGTGTCATCGGGAGACGCTGGAGCGGGAAGCCGCTACTCCACGCGACTGAGCCGCGCGCGCGCTCGATCGACGGTGACGAGGTTGATGTCCGCGTCGCCGACGTAGAGCGACCTGCCGACAAGCTGCGCGGCCCGCGCCTGCTCGAGGAACTCTTTCACCGAACCGGTGGGCTCCCGGCTGCGAAGAACGAGGAAGGGGCCGAAGACCCGCGCTTCGAAGCGATCCTTCTGCGTCGGGTAACGCAGCGGGATCTCCATGCTCTGCGTGAAGTTGTTCGTGTCGCTGGCGTCGAAGACCCAGACACCCCGGCCCAGCGCCGGCGCCGCGCGGAGCGTGTCGAGCGCGAGCCTGGCATCCGCCCGCGGCACAGCCGTCTTCGAGAATCCGTCGCGGTCTCGCTCCCAGGCGCCGAGGTAGAGCGGCTCGTAGCCGAACAGGACGTCGTCCGAACGACCCGTCGCCGCCAGCCAGGCGGAGGCCTCGTTTCGGGCGTCGACCCGGGCCGCCGGCTCGCCGTCGTACAGAGGCGGCGTCTTGTGCCAGCCCCAGGCGACCTCGGCGGCGAGGAGTGCGGCGAGCGCGAGCACGAGGACGAGCCCTCGGCCGCGCGCGACCTCGAAGAGCCCGAGCGCGACGAGGCACGCGAAGAAGGGGAGCGCGAAGATGAGATGGCGCGACTCGGGTGAGGTCGAGCTGCCGAGGTCGGCCAGCAGCAGCGCCAGCAGGGGCACGCCGAGCACGCACGCGGTCAGGATCGCCGCGGGACGATTCTCGACGACCAGCCGCCAGGCTCCGAGAGCTGCCGCGATCAGCGCGGCACCAAGGGCGATGCCGAACCCGGAGGTGAAGTCGCCGGCAACTCGCCCGAGGTACTCGAAAACTTCCAGGGGCCCGCCGAGCTTGTCGCCGCCGCCGCCGACGCCGACGTCGAACCGGCCTGCGAGGACGAGGTCGCTGTACCAGAACGGCGTGCAGAGGACGCCCACCACGCAGACTGCGCCGATCGCCTCACGCGTGCGCGCGCGCGCGAGGACATACAGACCTTGCGACGCGAGGACGAGCGCTCCGTAGGGATGCGACGCAATCGCCGCCAAGGTCGCGGCGCCCCAGAGCCCCCACCGCTTCCGCCCGCCACGCTCGAGGGCGGCCAGGAACGCGAGGTACGACAGCGTGCTCGCCAACAGGAAGAGCGAGTACATGCGTCCGTAGACCCCGTGAAAAAGGAGCATCCAGCTCGCCGAGACGAGTGCCGTCGCGACGAGCGCTGCCAGCCGGCTGGAAAGCCGTGTGCAGAGCGCCGCGATCGCGGGCACGCTGGCCACGGCGAAGAGCGCCGAGAAGAACCGAAGCGCCTCCAGCCCACCGCCGAAGTGCACGACGAGCCATGCGACGAGGAAGTGGAGCGGCGCACCGCCTCGCTCGCCCTGCACCGTCCGGAAGAGCTCGGGCAGCGACTCGCGCCCGACGAAGAGCGCGAGGGTCTCGTCCTCGTGGGGCGGCCACGCGGTCAGGCGGGCGATGAAGAAGCCCGCGACCGCCAGCGCGCAGGCCGCGACGCCGAGAGCGAACCAGCGCTCGGCGAGACCGATTCGGATCGGTTCGGAGCTCGTTGTAGCCTCAGTGGTCAACCCGGCGGAATCCTAGGCCGTTGCTAGCCTTCGACCGGGTGCCCATCTATGAGTACAAGTGTCCGAAAGGGCACGTCTTCGAGGTATTTCAGAAGATGACTGACGACCAGCCGGAGGTCTGCGAGACCTGCGGCGAGGGCCCCTGCAGCGCGTCCTGTATCCCGTCGCCGTCCACTTCAAGGGCTCCGGCTTCTACTCGACCGACTACGGCCGGGGCTCGCGGAAACAGTCGCGAGACGGGGACAAGCCCAGCGATTCCGGCTCCGAGAAGGGCGACAAGAAAGACAAGGACGTCAAGAAGGTCGTGGACTAGAGACACCCGGAGCCGAAGGCCGAACCGGGAAGGGGCGGCTGCGGAGCCGAGCGGCCCATGAACGCGGCGAGCGTTCGCCGGGCCTCCTCGTCGGGCTGAAGGAAGCCTCCGAAGCTCGGCGTCCCGCCCAGCCGGCAGCGCAGTTCGCTGCTGCTTCGCTTCTTGACGAGGCCGAGCTGGACCAGCTGGCCGGCGGAGAGGTCGGTCGTCAGCGGCTTCATGACCTCGTCGCCGATCAACGGCATCTTCGCGAGCACCCCGGGGCTCGTCAGCTTTCCGAGCAGCGCCTGGATCACGTCCTGCTGCCGCTCGGTGCGCGAGACGTCGGTGTCGGCGGGATCCAGCTTGTTCTCGCGGATCCGCGAGTAGACGCGCGCGCGGTGACCGTCCATGTGCTGCATCCCGGCGGCAAAGCGCCAGCCCTGCCAGCGGTCGCAGCGGGCTTGTGTCGCGTAGGGGCAATCGAACTTGTTCGAGAGGATCGGCCGCGGCACGTCGATGTCCACTCCGCCGACCTCGTCGATCACCTTCGTGAACGCGTCGAAGTCGACGATCACGACGTGGTTGACCTCGAGGTCGGTGAAGCTGCGCACGGTGCGAATCGCGAGCGACGGGCCGCCGATCGCATTCGCCGAGTTGATCTTCTCGAAGCCGGCGCCCGGGATGTTGACGCGCAGGTCGCGAGGGATCGAGAGGTAGTTGAGCCTGCCCTTGCTGGGATCGGTTCGGAGCAGCATGATCGAGTCGGCGCGCCGAAAACCGGTGCGGGTCCGGATCCTCGAGGAGTGGTCGGTGCCGAGCAGGAGGATCACGCTCGGATGCGTGAGCACGAGCCCGTCCTGCGGCACGAGCGCGGCCTTGGCGGAGTCGGGTAGCCGCTCGTTGGCGGCCCCCGCGCCGCTCCGCAGAGCGAGGTAGCTGGCGACGGCCCAGACGATGAGCAGGACGAACAGGACGATGACCGTGACGAGGATCCGACGGCGCCAGTTCGCCTTCCCCTTCGGCTTGTGGACCTTCGGACCAGGTCCCTTGAACTGGGGCGGCTTTCCGTCGGGGCGGCGCGCTGAACGCTCTGGCTTGGGCAGCGTCGGCACGCGCCCCTTCACGCGTCCTCCACGGTAGACGCGGTAGGGCTTCTCTCCCTGGGCCACTGGCCGCGTATCGTAGCCACGTGGCTTCTGAGCGAGCGATCGGGGTCGACGTCGGCGGCACGAAGATCGCGGCAGGCGTCGTCGACCGCGAAGGCCGCATCGAGCGTCGAGTGGAGCGGCGGACGCCGAAGGAGTCCCAGGAGGAGCTGCTCGCCCAACTGGACGAGGTCGTCGAGAGCCTGCGGGTCGACGGAGTCGCCGCCATCGGCTTCGGCCTTCCCTCTCGAATCGACCAGAGCGCGGGGCGCGTGATCGGCTCGGTTCACGTCCCGCTCGAAGGCGTCGACTTTCGCGACCACATGAGAGAGCGCTTCTCGTTGCCGGTGGGGATCGACAACGACGCGAACGCGGCCGCGATCGCCGAGTGGAAGGTCGGCGCCGGCCACGGCGCGCGGGACATGGTGATGCTCACGCTCGGGACCGGGATCGGCGGCGGCCTCATCCTCGAGGGGAAGCCCTATCGCGGCTCCGTCGGTGCAGGAGCGGAGCTCGGGCACATGGTCCTGCAGCACGGGGGCGAGCAGTGCGAGGGAGACTGCAACGGACATGGCCACTTCGAGCAGCTGGCGTCGGGGAGCGCCGCGGATCGGGCGGCGGTGAGGATCCTGGGCCCGGGCGCGAGTGCGCGCGAGCTCGTCGGCGCAGCTCGCGAAGGGAACGACGAGGCGCTCGGCGCGGTGCAGGAGATAGGCCGGTTCCTCGGGGCGGGAATCGGGTCGCTCGTGAACATCTTCGACCCCGAGGTCGTCGTCATCGGCGGGGGGTTCAGCCAAGCACGCGACCTCTTCCTCGAGCCCGCGCTCGAGGCGATGCAGGAGGAGGCGCTGCCAAACCGGCCCGTGCCCGTCCGCGTCGTTCCGGCTCTTCTCGGCCCGGACGCCGGCATCGTCGGCGCCGCCTTCGTCGGCTTCGAGGCCCTGGACGAGTAGTGCCCCTCGCGGTCTGCGCGACTCCCATCGGCAACCTGGAGGACGTGACGCTGCGCGTCCTGCGCGAGCTCGCCGAGGCGGAGCTCGTCCTGTGCGAGGACACACGCCGCACGAGGATCCTCCTCGAGCGGCACCGGATCGAGGCGAAGCTCCTCAGCTATCACGAGCACAACGAGGCCGAGCGCACGGCCCAGGTGCTGCCGCGGCTCGAGTCGGGCGAGCGGGTCGCATTGACGAGCGACGCGGGTCTCCCCGGAGTGAGCGATCCGGGCGGCCGGCTGATCGCCTCGGCGCTCGAGTCGGGGATCCCGGTCACCGTGCTCCCGGGGCCCTCGGCGGTGGAGACGGCGCTCGTCGCGAGCGGCCTCGTCGCCGAGCAGTACCGGTTCTTCGGGTACCTGCCTCGGGCCGAGAAGGCACGCGCGGCGCTCTGGGAGGAGCTCGGACGCTGGCCGTACGCCGCGGTCGCCTTCGAGTCGCCGAAGAGGCTGCCCGCGACTCTTGCCTCGCTGGCTGCCGTGTGGCCCGACCGTCCGGTCGCCGTCTGTCGCGAGCTGACGAAGCGCTTCGAGGAGGTCGTACGTGGGACGGCGGCGGAGGTTGCGCCGAGGTTCGGCGAGCCGCCGAAGGGTGAGATCACGCTCGTGATCGGCGAGTCGCCTGTGGTCGAAGGCGACGAGGGCGAAGCCCTGTCGGCGCTCTCCGAGCTCGTGGAAGCCGGCGCGGGGCGCAGGCAGGCCGCCGACGTCGTCTCCCGTCTCACCGGCGTCTCGCGGAATAGGCTCTATCGCGGGTCGCTGTAGCCATATTTGACAACAGCCGACTCGCCCGCTAGGGTGCGCCGCGTGGTTGTCAAGATCGGCAACAAACTACTCGTCTGCGCGGCCGGTGCCCTGCTCGCCCTGGTGCTCAGCACGCCTGCGGCGGCCTGGACATGGCCCGTCGAAGGCTCGGTGCTCCGCCCGTTCGTCGCCGAGGACGATCCGTACGCGGGCGGCCAGCACCGTGGGATCGACATCGCCGCTGACGCCGGCGCCGACGTCAAGGCTCCCGCGACGGGCGTCGTGTCGTTTGCCGGGCAGCTTCCGCGCGAAGGGCTCTGCCTGACGATTCGCACGCCCGACGGCTACTCGATCACGCTCGTCCATCTCGGATCGATCGGCCTGCCGACCGGGACTGCGATCGAGGAAGGAGAGGCCGTCGGCACGATCGGCCCCAGCGGCGACTCCGAGTGGGTCGAGCCGTACGTCCACCTCGGGATCCGCCTGACCGCCGAACCGCACGGCTACGTCGACCCGCTGTCGCTTCTTCCCGCGCGTGTGACCAGCCACCCGGAACCGCGCCCGGCGGAGCAGGCCCCTTCCGTGGCCGTTCCCGCGCCGCGTCAGCAGGGGGTCGAGCCTCCCGCGGCGAGGTCGGGCCAATCGCCGAGCCGAGCGCACATCGGGGAGAAGAGACCTACGCGTGCGCGCACGAACGAGACGAGGGCGGCAGCGCGCTCGCGCGTGGCTGCACCGGTCGCAACAGTTGCGAAGCCCGAGCAAGGTCCCGACACGGGACGCTCGACGCGACGGATCCGAGTTGGCTCGAAACGTTCGGCCGCTCGTTCTGTCACGGCCAAGCCTGTGCCGGAGGAGATCCGCCCCTCCGTTCGGAAGGTCCATCGCGCCGAGCGGGAAAGCGCGTCGCCTGCGCGACCGGTTGTTCAGGCACGCGGGCACGGCCCGAGGCGGATCGTGCTCGGCCTGATGGCCGGCCTCGGCGTCGCGCTCGTGGCGGTGGGAGCAGCAGGTGGCAGACGGCGTCGGATCCACGCCGCCACGCAGGTCGGCCCGATGCCCCTCCGTAAGATGTCTCGAACTGAGCCCGGCCCGGAGGAACGACTTCCCGAATCGCCAACCACAGCGTCTTCTGCTCGCCGTCGCGTGGCCCTACGCGAGTGGCCCGCGACACCTGGGTCATGTGGCCGGGTTCGGGGTGCCGTCGGACATCGTGGCTCGCTATCACCGGCTTCGGGGCGACGACGTCCTGATGGTCAGCGGCACCGACGAGCACGGGACGCCCGTCATGGTCGCCGCCGATCGCGAGGGTCTGTCCCCGCGTGAGACGGCCGACCGCTACAGCAAGCTCATCCGCCAGGACCTGCGGAACCTCGGTCTCTCCTACGACCTGTTCACGCGCACGACGACGGCCAATCACTACCGGGTGGTGCAGGACCTCTTCCGAACCCTGTACGAGAAGGGCTACATCGTCGAGAAGACGACCATGGGCGCGTTCTCGGCCACCACCGGCCACACGCTGCCCGACCGGTACATCGAGGGGACGTGTCCGATCTGCGGCTTCGAGTCGGCGCGCGGCGATCAGTGCGACAACTGCGGGAACCAGCTCGACCCGGCCGACCTGATCAACCCGCGCTCGAAGATCGACGGGACGCCGCCGGTCTTCAAGGAGACGAACCACCTCTTCATCGACCTGCCGGCGTTCGCCGACCAGCTTCGCGAATGGATCGAGGGAAACGCGCACTGGCGAACAAACGTCAGGAATTTCTCGCTCGGCCTCGTGAAGGACCTGAAGCCGCGCCCGATCACGCGCGATCTCGACTGGGGCGTGCCGATCCCAGCACCGCCCGAGTACGCGCAGGACGAGAACAAGCGGATCTACGTCTGGTTCGACGCGGTGATCGGGTACCTGTCGGCGGCGGTCGAATGGGCGGCGAACCGTGGGACCCCGGACGCCTGGCGCGACTGGTGGCAGGACCCCGAGGCGCGCCACCTCTACTTCATGGGCAAGGACAACATCGTCTTTCACACGGTTATCTGGCCCAGCATCCTGCTCGGCTACGGAACCGGGGGTGAGGTCGGAGCCGGGAAGCCACTCACGCTCCCGCGCGACATGGTGGCGAGCGAGTTCCTGACCATGGAGGGCAAGCAGTTCAGCGTCAGCCGTGGCGTCTCGATCGACGTCGGCGACTTCCTGAGCCGCTACGACCCGGACCCGCTGCGCTACTTCCTGACGGCGGCCGGGCCCGAGACGCAGGACACGGACTTCACCTGGGCCGAGTTCGTCCGTCGCAACAACGACGAGCTCGTCGCCAACTGGGGCAATCTCGTCAACCGCACGCTGACGGCCGCGCACAAGAACTTCGGCTCCGTCCCGGAGCCCGGCGAGCTGCAGGCGGCGGATACCGAGCTGCTGGCCGCCATCGAGGGCGGCTTCGAGGCCGTCGGCGAGCTGATCGAATCGGCCCGCTACAAGGCCGCGCTCGGCGAGTCCATGAGGCTGGCGACGCTCGTGAACCGTTACGCGAACGAACAGGAGCCGTGGGCGATCATCGACTCCGATCGCGAGCGCGCAGGCACGGTGCTCTACGTGGCCTTGAGGGCGATCGACAGCCTGAAGATGCTCTTTGCGCCGTTCCTCCCGTTCTCGTCCCAGGCGGTCCACGAGCTCCTCGGGTACGCGGGCACGATCGCCGGGCCGCTCGACCTGCTCGAAGTCGGCGAGGAGGGCGACGAGCACGAGGTCCTCACCGGCGAGTACGACCAGTGGATCGGCACCTGGGCGCCGAGCGAGCTTCCGGCCGGGCAGGAGCTCCCCAAGCCGAAGCCGCTGTTCAAGAAGCTCGATCCCGAGGTCGTGATCCCCGCGGAGCTCGAGCGAATGCAGAAGCGGGCCGCCGAGGAGTGATCGATACCCACGCGCACCTCGACGCGTGCGCGGACCGGCCGTCGGCGCTGATTCGTCGCGCGCGCTCGGCCGGGGTCGATCGGATCGTCACCGTCGGCACCGGAATCGACTCGTCGCGGACCGCCCTCGAGCTCGCCGAGCTCCACGAGGAGGTGTTCGCCGTGCTCGGGATCGACCCGCACCAGGCCGGCGATGCCGAGGCTGCCCGCGTCGACGACCTCCGCGAGCTGCTCGAGCACGAGCAGGCGGTCGGCGTGGGGGAGACCGGGCTCGACTACTTCCGCGACCGAGCGCCCCGCGACCGCCAGCGGAAGCTCTTCGAGGCGCAGCTCGAGCTCGCCGCCGAGCTCGGCAAGCCGGTCGTCATCCACACGCGCGACGCCGAAGCCGACACCGCGGACGTGCTCGCCGGGTTCGACGGGACGGTCGTCATGCACTGCTTCTCCTCGCCCGCGTCTCCTCGACACCGTGCTCGAGCGCGGCTACTACGTCTCCTTCGCAGGCAACGTCACGTACCCCAAGGCGAGCGATCTGCGCGCGGCGGCCGCCCAGGTTCCGGCCGAGAGGATCCTGGCGGAGACCGACAGCCCCTATCTCGCCCCGCAAATCCGGCGCGGCCGCCCGAACGAGCCGGCGAACGTCGTGCTGAC
This sequence comes from uncultured Actinomycetes bacterium, assembly GCA_963776955.1. Lineage (GTDB taxonomy): Bacteria > Actinomycetota > Thermoleophilia > Gaiellales > Gaiellaceae > VAXT01. The sequence continues at coordinate 114,403 of CAVZOM010000006.1, read as the reverse complement.
CGTCGCCGAGCTGGCCAAGGCCCGCGGCGAGGATCCGGACGAGCTCGGCGCCCGGATCGCAGCGAACGCCGAGCGTCGCCTTCTCGCTGCCGTGAAGCTCCCTGTCACACCGAACCGCGACCTCGGCCAGCATTTCCTGGTCGACGAGAACATCCTCGGCGTGATCGACCGGCTCGCCGCGCTCGACAGCGAGGACGTCGTGCTCGAGATCGGTCCAGGTCTCGGAGTGCTGACCGACTACCTGGCGGAGCGCGTTCGTCTGGTGCACGCGGTCGAGCTCGACCGCGCTCTCGAGCCGCACCTCGCGGAACGGCTCGCTCGCCGGGACAACGTCGAGCTCCACTTCGGCGACGCCCTCCGTCTCGACCTCGCGGCGCTCGAGCCCGGCGCCGGGCAAGCTCGTCGCGAACCTTCCGTACAACGTTGCGACGCCGATCGTCGTCGAGAGCCTGCGACGGGCTGCCGAGCGTCGAGCCGGTGGACGGTGATGGTGCAGCGCGAGGTCGCGGACAGGTTCTTCGCCGAACCGAGCACGAAGGCGTACGGCGCGGTCTCGGTGCTCGTCCAGCTCGCAGCGGAGCGAACGGGCTTCCATCCCGTCTCGCGAACGGTCTTCCGGCCGCAGCCGAACGTGGACTCGGCGCTCGTCGCATTCCGGCGGACGCGCTCTGCCGGAGTCGTACCCCGAGGTAAAGCGTGTCGTCGAGGCCGCGTTCGCGCACCGCCGCAAGACGCTGCCGAACTCGCTCGAGCTGTCCGGGGTCGCGTCACGCGCACGAGCCGCCGCCGCTCTGGCTGCGATCGGCCGCGACGCCGGCGTTCGCGCGGAGGCGCTCGAGCCGAAGGAGTTCGTCGCTCTGACCGAGGCGCTCGCATGAAGTGGGCGGCTGCGCACGCAAAGATCAACCTCGTCGCTCGTCGTTGGCCCGGTCCGCGCCGACGGGAAGCACGAGATCGCCACCGTTCTCCAGCGAATCGATCTCGCGGACCTCGATCTCGCTCGTTCGCAACCCCGGGCTCGAGATCACCGGCTATCCGGACGACGTTCTCGTTCGCACAGCGCTGCTTGCACTCGCGGAGGCAGCGGGAGTCGAGCCGCACTGGTCGGTCGAGATCCAGAAGCGGATCCCGGTCGCGGCCGGCCTCGGTGGAGGAAGCTCGGACGCCGCGACCGCGCTCCGGCTCGCGAACGCGACGCTGACGCACCCGCTTCCGCTCGAGCAGCTCCACTCACTGGCCGCCGAGACTCGGCGCCGACGTCCCGTTCTTCCTCGCCGCCGGCCCGCAGCTCGGCACCGGCGACGGCACGGAGCTGGCGCCGGCCGAGCTGCCGAGCGACTACGTCGTGGTGCTCGTCCTGCCCGGCGGGTGAGCAAAAGGCGTCCACGGCCAGCGTCTACGAGGCGTTCTCGGGGCGAGGCCGGCTTCGCCGAGCGACGGGCTGCGCTCGAGCGGGCTCTCGACGCGGGCGACATCGCCTCCCTGCCGCCGAACGACCTTGCGTCGTCTCCGCTCGCCGACGAGCTGGAGGAGCTCGGCGCATTCCGGGCCGACGTCTCCGGCGCGGGCCCGGCGGTCTACGGCCTCTTCGCCGAGGAAGAGCAAGCCGAGGCCGCCCGGGAGGCGCTTGCGCACCGCGGGCAGACCTGGCTCGACGAAGCCTGCTTGGTACGGTTGAGCCATGCTCGAGCCGGGCGCAGTGGTGGAGCATCGCCAGGGGCCGGTCGGCCGCGGCTCCACCAGCGGCGGGTCGCGATCGCCGTCGCGATCGCCGCTGCGGAGGGCGCTCCTCATCGTCGTCGACGAGCTCTCGTTGGCGCTTGCGCTCATCGTCGCGATCGCCATCGTCGTCGGCTACTTCACGCCTCGGCGACCGGCTGAGGCCGGGAGCGCGCGCGCAAGTCGCGTGGATCGCCGCGGTCTCGCAGGCGCTCGTGATGCTCGTGCCCGTGCTCCTGATCGTGATCGGCACTCTGGCCATCGTCGGCATCGCGGTGCTCGGCGATCGTCGCGCTCGTCCTGCTCTTCTCCCGCCGGGGCTAGACTTCGGCTCACTCCTTGGGGCGTAGCCAAGTGGTAAGGCAACGGGTTTTGGTCCCGTGATCCCAGGTTCGAATCCTGGCGCCCCAGCACTTTTCATCCCATTTTCGCGGTAGGCGAAAATGTCCGAGCCGCCGCTGGGCGGCAAGGACCACTCCGGACAGATGACTCGTTCAAACCCCGCAGCTGTCGTGCTCGCCGGCTGGCCTCGGCACGCGCATGCGCTCTGCGACGCCGAAGCACTTCCATCCGCTGCTCGGGCGGCGGATGGTCGACTGGGTCGTCGAGGCCGCGCGCGCCGTCGATGCCGACCCGATCGTCGTCGTCACTTCGCCTCGAGGGCGCAGAGGAGTTCGACGGGGTGGAGGTCGCCGTCCAGACCGAGCCTCGGGGAACCGGGGACGCCCTCGCCTCGGCGCGGCGGGCTCTGAACGGGGTCGGCGGGGAGCTCCTGGTGCTCTCCGGCGACACGCCGACGTCTCGGGGCCGAAGCTCCTGCGAGCCCTGCTCGAGTCCCACCGGCGCGAGCGAGCGGCGGCGACGGTGCTCTCGTTCCGCCCGTCCGATCCGCGCGACTACGGGCGAGTCATTCGCGGCGAGGACGGCTCCGTGCGGGCGATCGTCGAGGCAGGCGACGCCGATCGCCGGAGCAGCTCGCGATCGACGAGGTCAACTCGTCGATCTACGTCTTCGACGCCGACCGGGTCTGGCCGGCGCTCGAGCAGCTCGACACGGACAACCGCCAGGGGGAGCTGTACCTCACCGACGCCGTCGTCGATCTCGTTGAGAATGGCGAGCGTGTCGCCGCCTACGTCGCTCCCGACCCGACCGAGGCCGAGGGCGTGAACACCCGCGCCGAGCTCGCGGAAGCGGCCGCTGCACTCCGCGACCGCATCAACGAGGAGCACATGCTGGCCGGCGTCACCATCGTCGACCCGAAGACGACCTGGATCGAGGCCGACGTCGAGATCGAGGCCGACGGCGACGATCCACCCGTTCACCGTTCTCACCGGCAAGACGAAGGTCGCCGCGGGCGCGGTCGTCGGCCCGCACGTCGTCGCGGTCGACGCCGTGATCGGCCCCGAGGCGACCGTCGGGCCGTTCTGTTACCTTCGCCCCGGAACGGTTCTCGAAGCGCGCGCGAAGGCCGGGACATTCGTGGAGATCAAGAACTCGCACATCGGCGAAGGTGCGAAGGTGCCGCACCTCTCGTACATCGGCGACGCCGAGTCGGCGAGGGTACGAACATCGGCGCCGGCGCGATCACTGCCAACTACCGGCCCGAGCTCGGCCCGGGGAAGGCCCGCACGGAAGATCGGCCGCAACGTCCACACGGGCGTCCACAATGTGTTCGTTGCTCCGGTCACGATTGGCGACAATGCTTGGATTGCCGCGGGCTCGGTCGTCACGAAGAACGTCCCGCCCGGGGCGCTCGCCATCGCCCGCAGTAGACAAGTCAACAAAGAGGGATATGACGATCGAAAAGACCACGACTGAGCTCACGCAGCTGCCGGGCTTCGAGGCTGCGGAGCCTCGCGCGGAGCCTGTGCCTGGACACTTCATCGAGCGCGGCCCGCTGAAGCGCCTCATGGTCTTCGCCGGCCGCTCGCACCCGGACCTTGCTCATCGCATGGCGGAGCAGCTGGGGGTCGAGCTCGGCGACGTCGAGCTCAAGACGTTCGCGAATGACGAGACGTACGTGCGCTACACGGAGTCGATCCGCGGCGCCGACGTCTTCATCGTCCAGACGGGCTCCGAGCCGGTCGACCGCAACCTGATGGAGCTGCTCCTGATGATCCAGGCGGCGAAGCTCGCCTCGGCGAAGCGCATCACGGCCGTCATCCCGTGGTTCCCGTACTCGCGCCAGGACCGCAAGGCGAAGCCGCGCGAGCCGATCTCGGGCCGCCTCGTCGCGGACATGCTCCAGCTCGCCGGCGCCGACCGCGTTCTGACGATGGACCTCCACGCGGGCCAGATCCAGGGCTTCTTCTCGATCCCCGTCGACCACATGACGGCGCTGCCGCTGTTCGCGAAGCACTTCCGCGATCTGGGTCTCACCGGCGATGGTGTCGTCTCCGTCGCGCCCGATGCCGGCCGCGCGAAGCATGCGCTGAAGTTCTCCGAGATGATCGGCGCCGACTTCGCGATCATGCACAAGACGCGACCCGCGCACGACACGGTCGGGATCGTCGAGGTGACCGGGCGCGTCCGCGACAAGATCGCGGTTGTCGGCGACGACGTGACGACGACGGGAGGAACGCAGATCGCCGGCGCGCAGGTGCTCCGCGAGCACGGCGCGAAGGACGTCTGGATGTTCGTCACCCACTCGCTGCTCGATGCCGACACGCTGAGCCGCGTCGCCGCTGCCGGGATCACCGGGCTCGTCATCACGGACACCGTGCCGGTCGATCCGATCCGGAAGCCGGAGAACGTCACCGTGCTGACGGTTTCGCGGCTCCTCGCCGAGACGATCATGAACGTCTTCGAAGACGACTCCGTGTCGGCGATCTTCGGCGGCGAGAACCAGCTCTTCTAGGCCGGGAGTTTCCCGGGGCCGAATCGGGGATGAAATCTCCGATGTTCCGTCCCAGCTTCCTTGGCCTGGTGTACATCGTCGTCGGCGTCGCCGTCGCGGCCTCGTACGACTACTTCAAGAACCTCGAGACGTTCCGACGCATTGCATCCGCGGTGCTCGCGGTCCTGCTCTGGCCGTTGCTCCTGCTCGGGATCGACCTCCACATCAAGAAGTAAGTCCCGGTGTAGCTAGACTTCTGCGCCGAAATGGCCGGAGAACGAGTCAAGCTCGAGGTCAAGCCGCGCGAGGGTCGCGGCTCGGCCGACGCACGCCGCCTGCGCAACCAGGGGCTCGTGCCCGGCGTCCTCTACGGCCGGGGCAAGCCGCCGCATCCGTTCTGCGTCCCTGAGCGCGAGCTCCGGCGCGCGCTCTCGGGCGATTCCGGCACGCACGCGATCCTCGACGTCGTGCTCGACGGGCAGAAGACGACTCATCCCGCCGTGCTCAAGGACTACCAGCAGGAGATTCCCAGCGGCCGGCTCGCCCACATCGACCTGCACGAGGTGCGGCTCGACGAGGCGATCCAGACGCAGGTCGCGATCGAGCTGATCGGTGAGCCCGCGGGCGTGAAGGAGGGCGGCGTGCTCTCGCAGGTCAACCGCGAGATCCGCGTCGAGGCTCTGCCGCTCGAGATCCCGGATCACCTCGAGCTCGACGTGAGCCGGGATGGCGATCGGCGACACGCTTCGCCTCGCCGACATGCCGGCGACGGAAGGTGTGACGTACCTCGACGACCCCGAGGAGACCGTGCTCGCGACCGTGACCGCGCCGACGGTGATCGTCGAGCCCGAGCCCGAGGAAGAGGAGCTCGAGGAGGGCGAGCTGCCCGAGGGCGAGCTGCCGGAGGGCGAAGAGGCTCCCGAGGGCGAGGCCGCGCGCCGAGGGCGAGGCCGCCGAGGGCGAGGGCGGCGGCGAACAGCAGCAGGCTCCGAGGAGTAGTAATGCGCCTGTTCCGGCGCCGGGGCGAGACGCGCCTCGACGCTCGACCTGCTCGTCGCCGGTCTCGGGAATCCGGGCCGCGAGTACGAGCAGACGCGCCACAACGTCGGCTGGATGGTCGTCGACGAGCTCGCGCGGCGGCACGAAGGCTCGTTCCGCTCGAAGTTCGCCGGGCAGCTCGCCGAGGTGCGCGACGGCGATCTGCGGCTCGCGCTCCTGAAGCCCGAGACGTACATGAACGTCTCGGGCCGTTCGGTGAGCCAGGCGACGCGGTTCTTCAAGGTCGACCCGGAATCGCTGCTCGTCGTCCATGACGACGTCGACCTCGAGCCTGGCCGGCTGCAGGCCCGGCTCGGCGGCGGCCTTGCGGGCCACAACGGGCTTCGCTCGATCGCGGATGCGCTCGGGACGCATGACTTCCTCCGGCTGCGGATCGGCGTCGGCCGTCCGGGTCGAGGCGACCGCCGACCGGTGGCGGACTACGTGCTGTCGTCCTTCGAGCCGGAGGTCGACGTCGACGCGCTCGTCTCCCGGGCTGCCGACGCGGCCGAGACGATCGTGCGCGAGGGCCTCGAGCCCGCCCAGCAGCGCTTCAACTGACCCAAACTCGGCACAACGGCGTTACACGCCGCCGCGTACCCTGACTTCACCCCGTGGGTGGGTGGGGGTTTGGGATGGGTCCCTTCGGGGTGCCCCGGTCCTGGCAGGGCGGTTCGGGCGTCCACGTGATCAGCCGTCCGAGCACCGGTGACCGTGCCCCCGCCCGGCTACGATTGACGCCGCGGAACGCCGGTTCCGTCAGTCGTCATGGACCGACCCGTCCTCCATCCACTCGTCCGCGAGCTCGCCGAGAGCGAGCGCTTCCGCGCGTTCCGCGAGCAGCTCCCGGACACGCGGGCGCGAGTCTCGGAGCCGGCGCTCCCGCTCGCTGGTCGCCGCGCTCTACGAGGAGCTCGGCAGACCGCTCGTCGTCCTCACGCCCGAGGACGCCGACGCGCGCGACCTCGCCGAGGCGGCCGGCTGGTACCTCGGCGACGAGCAGGTTGCGCTCCTCCCGAGCCGCGGCGTCAGCTGGGGCTCCGGGCTCGAGCCGCCGCCGCACCTCGTCGGCGAGCGGGCCCGTGCGCTCGACGTGCTCGCCGCGGGCGGGCCTCGTCAGCGCGTCCGCGGCCGCGCTCGCCGAGGCGATGCCGCCGCCGGAGACGAGGCCCGAGCCGATCCGCATCGCGCCCGGCGACGAGCCGGGGATCGAGGCGCTCGCGGAGCAGCTCGCTCTCGCGGGCTACGAGCGAGTCGACCAGGCCCAGGAGCGCGGCCAGTTCGCGCTGCGCGGCGGGATCGTCGACGTCTACCCGACGACCGGGCCGCGAGCCGCTGCGGATCGAGCTCTTCGGCGACGAGATCGAGAGCATCCGCGCCTTCTCGCCCTTCACCCAGCGCACGCTGCACCCTGTCGACGCCGCGACGATCTATCCGGCCGCGGAGCGGCGGCTCGACCTCGTCGAGGTCCGGCTCGCCGACGACGGAGGACGACGCCGGCACCGGTCCCCGGCGACCTCGTGCCGCCGATCCCGGCCGGGCCCGGACTTCGTCTGGCAGCCCGGCGAGGTGCGCGAGGTCTGGGCCGAGGAGCAGCTCGAGCCCGTGCCTCTCGACGACGCCGTCGAGCTCGACCCGCTCCCAGCCGGCCAGCCGTTCGCGTTCGAGGCTCAGCGACCCGGCGATCGCAGCGCGCGGGCTCGCCGAGGCCGAGAACGAGCTCCGAGCGCTCGTCCGCGGCGGCCTCCGAACTGTCGTCGCCTTCCCGCTCCAGGGCGAGGCGCTGCGCACCCAGAACCTCCTGCGCCGGGTCGAGGCCCGCGTCGTCGACCGCCGGCGAGGAGCTTCCGGACGAGGCCGAGCTCCTGTTCGCGATCAGCCCGGCTCGGCGTGGCTTCGTCTGGCGCGACCTCGGGCTCGCCCTGCTGCCGGACACGCAGGTCTTCCGCCGCCGCACGCGCGGCCGCGCCGCACCGGCCGGACGGGCGCTCCAGTCGTTCGCCGAGCTGCGCACCGGCGACTACGTCGTCCACGAGGACCACGGCCTCGGGCCAGCTACTCGGCTTCGAGACGAGAGAGATCGCAGGCATCACGCGCGACTACCTCCAGCTCGCGTTCCGCGGCGAGGACCGGCTCTACGTGCCGCACGAGCAGATCGGCAAGGTCTCGCGCTACGTCGGCGTGGACGGCAAGCCGCCGGCGCTCTCGAAGCTCGGCGGCAAGGCGTGGAACCACGCTCAAGAGCCGTGCCCGGGCCGCCATCCGCGAGCTCGCAGGCGAGCTGCTCCAGCTCTACGCGCGGCGCCAGAACGCGACCGGCGATCGCCTTCGACCTCTCGCAGGACTGGCTCGAGCGGCTCGAGGCCTCGTTCCCCTACCGCGAGACCGCCGACCAGGCCGCCGCGATCGAGGCCGTGAAGGAGGACCTGGAAGCACCGCGCCCGATGGACCGGCTCGTCTGCGGCGACGTCGGCTTCGGCAAGACCGAGGTCGCAGTCCGAGCTGCCTTCGCCGCCGCGCTGAACGGCAAGCAGACGCTGATGCTCGTGCCGACGACGGTCCTCGCGCAGCAGCACTGGAACACCTTCCGCGAGCGCTACCAGGACTTCCCGGTCCGGGTCGAGATGGTCTCCCGCTTCCGAACGCCGGCGGACGTGAAGCGCGTGCTCGCCGAGTTCGCGGAGGGCAAGGTCGACGTGCTGATCGGGACGCACCGGCGTCCTCTCGCGCGACGTGATCCCGAAGGAGCTCGGGCTCGTGATCGTCGACGAGGAGCAGCGGTTCGGCGTCGCCCAGAAGGAGCTCCTCCGCTCGCTGCGCCTCGAGGTCGACGTCCTCGCGCTGACCGCGACGCCGATCCCGCGCACCCTGCACATGTCGCTCTCGGGGTTGCGCGACATCTCCGTGATCGAGACGCCGCCCGAGGGTCGGCGGCCGATCCGCACGCATGTCGGCGAGTACGACGAGGAGCTCGTGCAAGACGGCGCTCGAGCGCGAGGCCGCGCGCGGCGGCCAGTCGTTCTACCTGCACAACCGGGTCGAGACGATCGACGAGGCGGCCGACCGCATCCGCCAGCTCGTCCCGGGCGCTCCGTGTCACAGTCGGCGCACGGGCAGATGCGTGAGCGCGAGCTCGAGGAGAAGATGCTCTCGTTCCTGCGCGGCGACGCGGACGTCCTCGTCTCGACGACGATCATCGAGTCCGGCCTCGACATCCCGCAGGCGAACACGCTGATCGTCGAGCGGGCCGACGCCCTCGGGCTCGCCCAGCTGTACCAGATCCGCGGGCGCGTCGGCCGCTCCGACCTCCTGGCCCACGCGTACCTCTTCTATCCGGACGCGTCCGAGCTGACTCCAGAGGCGCGCGCCCGCCTCGCGACCCTCGCCGACCACACCGAGCTCGGCGCCGGCTTCGCGATCGCGATGCGCGACCTCGAGATCCGCGGCGCGGGCGAGCTCCTCGGTGCCGAGCAGCACGGGCACCTCGCCGCGCTCGGCTTCGAGCTCTACGTCGAGTTGCTCGGCGAGGCCGTGGCGGAGCTCGCCGGTGAGCGGCGCACTGTCGCGCGACCCGTCCGAGTCGACGCGCGGATCGACGCCTACGTGCCGGCGCAATACATCCCGGCCGAGGCGCAGAAGATCGACCTCCACCGTCGGCTCGCGCTGACCGAGTCCGAGGACGAGCTCAGGGAGCTCGAGGCCGCGACCGTCGACCGTTACGGGCCGCTGCCGGAGCCGGTCCAGAACCTCTTCGCGATCCAGGCGGCGAAGCTGAAGCTCGCGCAGCTGGGCGCCGACTATCTCGTCTTCCGCGGCGGCCGCTCGACGGTCGGCCCGCTCGTCCTCGGCTCAGAGGAGCTTCGCGCGCTCCGTGACCGGGTTGACACCGCCGTCTACCGCACGGCCCGAAATGAAGTTTCGGTTAAGCACGACGAGTTCCCGGAAGCCCTGGAACTCGTCGATGCTATACTCGAAACGCGCCGGGCAGCGTGACAAAACTCGCTGCAAATGGCGCTCTTTTCATGAAACGCGCCCCTCTGATCGCCCTTCTCGCCGTCGGCCTGTTCGCCGCGTTCGTCGCGGCACGGCTTGCGGCTCCGACAACGCAAGCGTCGGTGCGAACGACGTCGCCGTCGTCGGCGATGAGCCGATCACGAAGGAGCAGTTCGACGAGCTGATCGACCGCGCGCGGGAGAACTACGCAGAAGAACAAGCAGGAGTTCCCGGCAGCGGGCACGGCAGCAGTACGTCGCCCTCCGCAGCCAGGCGATGCAGTTCCTCGTCCAGCGCGCCCAGTTCGAGCAGAAGGCCGAGGAGCTCGGGCTCGAGATCACGGAGAGCGACGTCGACAAGCAGATGCTGACGATCAAGTCGCAGTACTTCGGCAAGAACGGCAAGTGCGACGCCGCCTGCGAGACGAAGTACGCAGGCCGAGATCAAGAAGCAGGGCGTCACCGACGAGCAGGTGCGTGAGGACGTCCGCGCGAGCGTCGTCCAGAACAAGATCTACGAGAAGGTCACGGCGGAGCTCACGGTCACGCGACAAGGACATCGAGGACTACTACAAGAAGAACAAGCAGAACTACGTCCAGCCGGAGAGCCGCGACGTGCGGCACATCCTCGTCAAGAAGAAGGCGCTGGCGGACAGCCTCTACCAGCGCGTGCAGAACGGCGAGAACTTCGCCGCGCTCGCGAAGAAGTTCTCCGACGACCCGAGCTCGAAGGCCCAGGGCGGAAAGCTACCCGATCATCGAAGGGCCGGCAGGTTCCCGAGTTCGACAAGGCCGCCTTCTCGCTCGACAGGGGCGAGATCTCCAGGCCGGTCAAGACGACGTACGGCTGGCACATCATCATGGCCCTGACGGCGATCAAGAAGGCAGAAGACGACGCCGCTCAACGAGGTGAAGCCCGCGATCCGCCAGCAGCTGCTTCAGCAGAAGAAGACGGACGCGATGAAGGACGTGGGTCGAGGAGACGCAGAAGGAACTTCGAGGAGAAGACGACCTACCAGGTCGGCTACGAGCCGCCGGCGTCGACCAACGCCACCGCCACCACGAAGTAGTTGTCCCTCTCCGACGCGCTCCTCGATCTCCAGGAGCTGACCGAGCGCCTGCGGCGCGACTGTCCCTGGGATCGCGAGCAGACGGCGCGGACGATCGTGCCCCACACGGTCGAAGAGGCCTACGAGGTCGCTGATGCGGCTCTCGCCGACCGGCCCGAGAAGCTACTCGACGAGCTCGGCGACCTGCTCTTCCAGGTCTACTTCCTGGCGCTGCTGCTCGAGGAGCAGGGCCATGGCGACCTCGAGCAGGCGGCTCGCGGGATCCACGACAAGCTCGTTCGCCGGCACCCGCACGTGTTCGGAGAGGTCGAGGCGGAGACGGCCGGGAAGGTGCGCGCGAACTGGGAGCAGATCAAGCGCGTCGACGAGGGGCGGGAAGGGATCTTCCACGACGTTCCCGAGTCGCTCCCGGCGCTGCTCTACGCCCGCAAGCTGCAGCGCCGCGCGGCTGCGATCGAGTTCGAATACCCGGACACGGCGGGCGCTCTCGCCGACCTGGAGGACGAGCTGCGCGAGCTGAAGGAGGCGCTCGACGGCCGCCGGCGAGCCGGCGCCCGGAGGCCGAGCCCGACGCCGCACGTCTTCGAGGAGCTCGGCGACGTGCTGTTCGCCGCGGTCAACGTCGCCCGCCGCTGAACGTCGATCCCGAGCTTGCGCTGCGCACGATGGCGAGGCGGTTCGCCGACCGCGTTCGAGCGGGCCGAGGAGCTTGCGAAGGGCGACGGGCGCGTGTTCACCGAGCCTCCCCCTCGAGGAACAGGACCGCTACTTCGACGCGGCCAAGGAGGAGCTGCGGTGAGCGCGACGATCTCCGCGTGTCCGGGCCCGCCAGATCCTCGACTCGCGCGGCAATCCCGACGGTCGAGGTCGAGGTCGAGCTCGAGTCGGGCCAGGTCGGTCGGGCCGCGGTTCCCTCGGGCGCATCGACGGGACAGCACGAGGCCGTCGAGCTGCGCGACGGCGACCCCAAGGCCTACCTCGGCAAGGGCGTCGGCAAGGCAGTCGAGAACGTCCGCACGGAGATCGCCCCGGCGCTGATCGGCCTCGACGCGCGCCGACCAGGCTGCCGTCGACAGCGCGCTGATCACGCTCGACGGGACGAAGAACAAGTCGCGACTGGGCGCGAACGCCGATCCTCGGCGCGTCGCTGGCGACCGCGAAGGCCGCGGCCGCCGAAGCCGGAGTCCCGCTCTACCGCTGGGTCGGCGGCGCGGAGGCCCACGTGCTGCCGGTGCCGATGCTGAACGTCGTCAACGGCGGGGCGCACGCGACGAACTCGCTCGACCTCCAGGAGTTCATGATCGTGCCGGGCGGCGCCGAGACGTTCACCGAGGGGCTTCGCATCGCGGTCGAGGTCTTCCACACCCTGAAGGCGCTGCTCGAGGAGGAGGGGCTCTCGACCGGGGTCGGCGACGAAGGCGGGTTCGCGCCCGACCTCGGCTCGAGCGAGGAGGCGATCGAGAGGATCCTCGATGCGGCCGAGCGCGCGGGACATCGCGAGCGGATCGCGATCGCGCTCGATCCGGCGATGAGCGAGGTCTACGCCGACGGGACAGTACTCGTTCGAGGGCCGAACGTGCTCCTCGGGCGAGCTGGCAGACTTCTGGGCCGAGATGCTGGAGCGCTTTCCGATCGTCTCGATCGAGGACGGGGCCGCCGAGGACGACTGGCAGGCCTGGCAGGACCTCACCAGCCGGCTCGGGCGAGCGGGTGCAGCTCGTGGGCGACGACCTCTTCGTGACGAACGTCGAGCGGCTGAGCGCGGGATCGAGGAGAAGGTCGCGAACGCGATCCTGATCAAGGTCAACCAGATCGGGACGCTGACCGAGACGCTCGACGCGATCGCGCTGGCGCGCGCGAACGGCTACGGCGTGGTCATGTCGCACCGCTCCGGCGAGACGGAGGACACGACGATCGCCGACCTCGCGGTGGCGACGAACGCGGGCCAGATCAAGACGGGCGCACCTTCGCGCAGCGACCGAGTCGCGAAGTACAACCAGTTGCTGCGAATCGAGGAGGAGCTCGGCGCCGACGCCGTCTACCCGGGCTGGGACGCGTTCGCGGCGAAGCGGTAGGGAAAGAGCGTCATTCGGCGCGACTCTGCCCGAACCCGCCGCTACGCTGAGAGCATGTCCGCCGAGACGCCTCGCCGGACGAAGATCGTCGCCACGGTCGGTCCGGCCTCGTCCTCGCCCGGAGACCCTGCTCGCCATCGCGGAGGCGGGCATGGACGCCGCGCGCCTGAACTTCTCGCACGGGACGCACGAGGAGCACGCGGAGCGGATCGAGGCTCGTGCGCGAGGTCGTCGGAGGAGATCGGGCGGCCGATCGCGGTCATCGCCGACTTCCAAGGCCCCAAGGTCCGGATCGGCGAGCTCGCCGGCGCCGGTCATGCTCGACACGGGCGACGAGGTCGATCGTCGCGGCCGAGGACGCCGCGAGCGACGGCGAGCTGCCGGTCGCCCCGACAGCGGTCGGCGAGGTTCTGCAGCCGGGCCACGACATCCTCATCGACGACGGGCTCGTCCGGCTGCGCGTCGAGGCGGTCGAGCGCGGCCGCGCCCGCTGCACGGTCGTGGCCGGCGGCGTCGTCGAGACGCACAAGGGCGTGAACGTGCCCGGGCGTGCCGGTGCCCGATTCCGTCGCTGACGCGGAAGGACATGGACGACCTCGACTTCGCGCTCGACCTCGGCGTCGACTTCGTCGCGCTCTCGTTCGTCCGTTCGGCCGCGGACGTGCGCGACCTGCGCGAGCTGATCACCGCCGCCGGCTCGCACGCGCATGTGATCGCGAAGATCGAGAAGGCCGAGGCGGTCGAGGCGCTGGAGGCGATCCTCGTCGAGACGGACGCGGTGATGGTCGCGCGCGGTGACCTCGGCGTCGAGATCGGGACCGCGATCGTCCCGCTGATCCAGAAGCAGATCATCCTCGCGTCCCTCGAGCGCGCGAGGCCGGTGATCACCGCGACGCAGATGCTCGAGTCGATGGTCCACCACGCGGAGCCGACGCGGGCCGAGGCGAGCGACGTCGCGAACGCGATCCTCGACGGGAGCTCCGCGCTGATGCTCTCCGGCGAGACGCGCGCGGGGCGACTTCCCGGTCGAGGCGGTCGCGTACATGGACCGGATTGCGCGTGCCGTCGAGCCGAGCCTCGGCTACCGGCACGAGCTGCCGGGCGCGAGCGAGGAGCCGACCGTGGGGCAGGCCATGTCCAACGCGGCCTGCGACCTCGCCGAGTCGCTCGGCGCCGAGGCGATCCTCGTGCCGACCTTCACGGGCCGGACGGCGTCGGCCGTTGCGCGGCTGCGGCCGAGGAGGCCGATCATCGGCATGTCCCATCACGACTACGCGCTTCGGCAGATGGCGATCGAGTGGGGCGTGACGCCGATGCTGATCGAGGAGGCGGTCGACGTCGAGGATCTGTGGGCGAAGTCGCTCGAGGCAGCCCGGCAGATCGGGCTCGTCGCGGAGGGCGACCTCGTCGTGATCACGGCGGGCACCGCGGTGAACCTGCCGGGCACGACGAACGTGATCAAAGTAGACGTCGGCCTGAACCGCCAGGCCGGGGCGCCGCTCGCTTCAAGGTGTACCCGGCCTCCTCCCCGCTTCGATCGTAATCGCGAGCGGCGCACGTGTCTGTGACCGAAGCGATGCAAATTTCGCGCGGGCAGCCGGATGGACTTCGTGCCGCTCTGCGGAGGACGGCTGGCCTCGCCCGCGAAAGACACGGCCGAGATGGCTCGTGCTCGCTCCTCGGAAGCAACGCCCCCGCCACCGCGTGCCGCGCGGGCGGTTTCTCCTGCGCTGGCTCGGCGTGGGTGTGCTCCTGTTCATCGCGTTCCTCTACTCGCAGCCGCTTCGCAGCTACCTCTCGACGCGCGACGCGCTCGAGCAGCGCTCCGACCGAGGTCCGGTCGCTTCGCGCGAAGAAGGCGCGGCTCGAGCGCCGGCTCGCGGAAGGGGACAGTCCGGCGGCCCTGATGCGCGAGGCGCGCCGCCTCGGCTACGTGAAGCCCGGCGAGCGGCTCTTCATCGTCAAGGGGATCAACGCCTGGCGGCGAGCCCACGAGCAGAAGCGGCGCTAGCGCGCCACTAGCCTCGCGCCTCATGAACGACCGCGAGCTCGTCGAGCGGCAGCTCGGCCGTCCGCCGCGCGCTTTCAGGCGCGTCGTCGTCCGTTGCCCGTTCGGCGCGCCGGCGGTCACCGAGCAGTGGCGCCTACGACGAGAACGGCGAGCCGTTCCCGACGACGTACTACGTCACCTGCCGCCACCTCGTGGCCGCGATCGCGCGGCTCGAGGCGGCCGGCGGAGTCGAGCGCTGGACGGAGGCGGCGACGAGCGATCCCGCGCTCGCCGAGAGCCTGGCACGCGCGACCGCGGAGCAGCGCGAGCGTCGCGAGGAGCTCGCCGCGGGCAGGGCCGGCCCCGACGACGGAGCGTCGCTCGAGCTCGGGATCGGCGGCTCGAGCAACCCGGAGCAGCTCAAGTGCCTGCATGCGCATGCGGCCTTCGCGCTCGCGCGCCCGGGCTACGAGCTGGGCGAGCGGATCCTCGCCGAGGTCGTGCCGCTCTGGCCCGAGAAATGTTGCCTCGACGACACAGAGCCGCGCCTATGATCGAGCGCAGGATGAGCGACAGTCGCCATCGAGAACGCCCGCCAGCAGTGGGCGAGCGGTCACCGCGGCTTGCTGACCAGACCTCCGACCGGGGGCTCTATCTCCGCCTGCTCGACCAGGTCGGCCTCGTCCTCGACGAGCTGAGCCGCAGAGTGGGGCAGACCTTCACGCTGGCCGAGCTCGCCGACGCCTACCGCGACGCCGACCGCTGGCTGCTCGAGGTGCTCGGCTCAGGCCCGGGGACGAGCCATCTCGCTCTCGTCGAGGACGCGGCGTTCCACGTCTATGCGCGCGGCGCCGTCGACTACGCGCCATGAGGCCCCGGCCGCGGCGCGACCGGCGACGAGTGGGGACGTGGGCGCTCCGAGTCGCAGGGCTGCTCGTCGTGTTCGCGGTCGGTGTCGCGCTCGGCCAGGCGCTCGACGACGCGTCGCCGCCGGCGGAGACGCGCACCTCCGTCCGCACGCTCGCGCCCGGGACGCTGAGCGCTGAGACGATCACCGTGACCGTCACGACCGCACCGTAGGTTTCAGAACGTGCGCTTACGAAGAAAGCAGCACTTTTAGGTAGATTTCCGGGATGAGCGACGAACACGACCCAGCGGCGAGGATGCCTGTGCCGGCGAACGAGCCGGACTGGCTGACGCTCGGCCAGGCGGCGAAGTACCTCGGCATGGCCCAGAGCACGATCCGCAAGTGGTCCGACGGCGGACGGCTGCCCGCGTTCTACACGCCGGGGGGCCATCGCCGGTACCGGCGCAGCGACCTCGACCAGTTCCTCGAGCGCGGCGGCGCTTCGCTCCCGCGACGGCCCGAAGGCGGCCGCCGGCTGATCCTGATCGTCGACGACGACGAGCGCCTTCGCGAGTTCATCCGCGTCAACCTCGAGATGGAGGGCTACGCGGTGCGCGAGGCCGGGAGTGCCGAGGAGGGCCTCGAGGTGCTCGAAGAGGAGCCGCCCGACCTCATCCTCCTCGACGTGATGATGCCCAAGGTCGACGGCTGGGAGATGCTGCGCCGGGTTCACGAGCGCCACGGTGTCGGATCGATCCCCGTGATCATGTTCAGCGGCAAGGTCGAGGACGAGTCGCTGAAGACCGCGACGTCGCGCGGCGCGCAGGGCTTCATCGGCAAGCCGTTCAACCCGCAGCAGCTGATCGAGTCGACGAAGCAGCTCGTCCCCGCCTGACCTGATCGATCTCGATACACGGCTCGAGCGCTGGATCGTCCACCACCGGACGGACTTGCTCGACGACGTCTTCGTCGCGTTCTCGCGGATCGGCGTCCAGGGCGCGATCTTCTTCATCATCGCGGCGATCGCGGCCCTCTACTGGCGGCGGCCGGCGATCTTTCTGTACACGGTGCTCGGCGGGCTCGTCGCCAGCCTCCTGTCGTTCGTCCTGCGCCTGGCGATCGACCGGGACCGGCCGCCGCTCCGATTTCCCGACCCGGAGCCGCTCGTCAGGATGCCGGGCAACCCGTCCTTTCCCTCGGGGCATTCCTCGGCCGCCTTCGCTTGCGCCGCGATCCTTGCCTGGCTGACTCCTCTGCCGAAAGTGGCGCTCTTCACCCTCGCGGCGCTGATCGCCTTCTCGCGCGTCTACGTCGGCGTCCACTACCCGATCGACGTGATCGGCGGCGCCCTCCTCGGGCTCGCGGTCGCTACAGCTCTTCGCCGGCTCGCAGAAGCCCGCCGACGATCAGCCCAATCGCCGCAATGAGCGCGATCCAGATCCCGATCCCGCGGCCGTCGAACGGGAAGAAGCGGTCCGGGACGGAGATCAGCCGGACGAGGACGAGGATCGTCGCGAGAGCGCCGAGGACGATGATGACGAGGCTCTCCGGAACCGTCGCCGGCAGCTCGATGCCGAGCTCGTGGAGCACGACGAGCACGACCACGGCGAGCCCGAGCAGGAAGACGAGCTTCCCGATCACCCCTGTGTGCCAGCCGATGACGGCGATCGTCGGCCCCTCGTCCGAGCCCGCGTACCAGCCCATGAAGGCGGAGAGCATGAGGACGAGCCCGGAGAGGGCCGTGACCCGCTCGCCCATCGCCCAGATCCCGCCCTGCATCGAGAGCAGGAGCTCCCGGTCCTGCTCCTGCGGCGGCGGCGGACGCTCAGGCGAGAACGGCTCGGAAGGCTCCACGGCGCGAAGTATCCCTCTATAAGCCGAAGGTGCGCTCGATCTGGCGCCAGATGACGATGCTCAGGTAGATGCTCGCCGCAACGAGGACCAGGAGCACCACCCAGAAGCGGAGCTTCGCACGCTTGGTCTCACGCTGACGATTCCGGTGGTGGCGACGCCGGGCTCGATGCAGCTGGTACGCGCGTTGGACGGCGACCGGATCGAGCTCCAGCGACTCATCGACCAACTCCGGGCGACGGGCCGGCTGGGCCATTAAGGGGAGCATAAACGGCTCTCGCTTCCCTGGCCGGCGTGTCGCTCTCGCCGGGCGGAGCCCGGCTCCGCGACCCGCCTCGCGCCGCTGACCGCCTTCCTGCGAGCGGGCCGTGTGACCCAACACTGTCCCACTCGCATACAGGCGCTCAGCGACGCGCCAGGAAACCGAGAGCAATTGCTCGAGCGTCAATAACATTGCTCGGAGGAGTACTTTTGAGTGCGGAATGGATGGGATCTCCGAGCAGGGGCTCGAAGCGCTTGCCGCGGCGGGTCGCCGCGCAGCCGGCGAGAGCGAGCTCGACGGCGCGCTCGAGGCCATCGGGAAGGCCGTCGCAGAGCTCACCGGAGCGGACGCAGTTGCGATCAGGATCGCCGACGAGGCAGGGATGCTCGGGATTCGGACCGTGGCCAGCCGATCCGAGGCGCTCGCTGCCGAGCTTGCCGGCTCGAGCTTTCCGGTCGCCGAGCTCACGCGACGCAGATGGCGTTCCGGATGCCGTGCGCAGAGCCGGACGGCTGATCCACGCCCGGGGTCTGCTGACGCTTCCTGCGGGCGGACGGCGCGCGACCGCTCGGCAGCATCGAGCTGTTGCGCGCAACCCGGGACTTCGAGCCGGCCGAGGTCGCCGGCGCGCAGTTCGCAGCGGCCCACGTCGGCCTCGTCCTGCGCGCGTTCGGAGCGGGAAACGGTGCCGGCGCGGGCATGGCCTCACCCGAAGTGACTCTCTCACTTGCGGGAGACGCCCTGGCGGCCGGGCTCGATCACGTCAGGAGCGCGGATGACGTGGTCCGGGTCGCCGCACGCGCAGCCGGCGCGGAGGCCGCGCTCCTCTGGGCGCTCGGCGGGGACGGCGCGCTCGAGCTCCTCGCGACCGCGGCTCGGCCGAGGCGCAGTCGGCCGCTCCATCACAGGCGGGTTTCGTGCCGGAAGAGCGCGGAGCCGGTCCGGCTCGAAGCCCTCACCGACGGGCGCGGGCGCATGGTTGCCACGCTGGCCTCGGACAGCCGATGCACGGCATCCTGCAGCTCGTCTTCGCGCCGGGTGTCGCGCCTTCACAGCGCGAGCTGGAGAGGCTTGTCGACCTTCGCGGTCCGCGCGGCCCAGGCGCTTCGGGCCGGGCGAGCGGGCTCGAGAGACGTCCCTCGAGCTGGAGCACGCACAAGCGCTGCTGGCGGTCATCGGTCAGGCGATCGCGGAGCTTTCGCTCGCGCACACGCTGAAGACGGCGATCACGCGCGTGTCCGAGCTGCTGGGCGCCGACCGGGTGGCCGTCTACCTCCGCTCCGGGAGCCGGCTGCGTGCCGCCACCGGTCGCCGTCTCTCCGGTGCGGAGCAGGCCGTCGCCGAACGACTGCTCGAGCTCGCGTTCGGCCCCCACCGCGCGCAGGGCATGCTGCACGTGGCCGACGCACAGGCCGACCTTCGGCTTGCCCCGGTTCGTGACGCGGTCGACGAAGCGGGAATCGATGCGGCGCTCGCCGTGCCGCTGGTCGCGCGCGAGGAGCTCGTCGGCCTGCTCGCCGCATACCTGCCCCGCGGGCGCGAGCTGTCCGCGAACGAATCGTCCCTGCTGTCGGCGCTCGCGAACCAGCTCGCCGTCGCGGCGCAGAACGCGCAATTGCACGAGCGCACGCAGCGCCTGGCGTCCGAGCGGGAAGAGGCGCTTGCCTCGGAGCGAGACGGCGGCGAAGCGCCTGCGCGCGCTGTACGAGATCTCACGTTCGTTCGCCGCAGAGCCTCTCCCTCGACGCGACGCTCGACGCCGTGACTCGCGCGGCGGTCGAGCTTCTCGAGGCCGACGCCGCGGTGATCAGGATGCACGACGAGCGGGGCGACCAGCTCGTTCCCTCGCTCGACGCACGTCGCGGATCCTCGGCTCGAGGGGCCGCTGCGCCCACTGCTCACGCAGGACCAGGCGGTCGAGCGCCTACCGGGCCGCCGCCTCTTCCGAATGGGCAAGCCGCTCGTCCTCGATTCGCGGAGCGCGAGGCGCCTCGGCTCCTCGTACGAGCTGCTCGTCCCGTTCCTCGAGCAGGGATCGACGGCCGTCGTCGTCCCGATCGCGACGCCGGCGGAGCTTCTCGCGACGCTGACCGTCGTCTCGCTCGATCCGGCGCGACGCATCGGGCAGGAGGCCGTCGAGACCGCCCTCTTCGTCGCCGGCCAGGCCGCTCTCGCGATCGACAACGCACGCCTCTACCAGCAGCAGAAGGACTTCGCGGACACGATGCAGCGCTCGCTCCTCCCACGCGGGCTGCCCGAGATCGACGGCCTCGACGTCGGCGCCGTCTACGAGTCGTCCGCCCGCGTCGAGGTCGGCGGCGACGTCTACGACTTCCTGACGCTTCCCGACGGCAAGCTCGCGGTCGTGCTCGGCGACGCGAGCGGACACGGAATCGCCGCGATCGGCCGACATGGCGCTCGCGAAGTTCGTCTTCCGCTCGCTCGTCCGGCTGTATCCGGATCCGGGCGAGCTCCTCACGCAGGCGAACGAAGTCGCGATCGGCGAGCTGGCCGGAGGCGCGTTCGTGACGATGGTCTGCGTGACGGTCGACCCTGCCACCGGCGACGTCTGCGCCGCGAGCGCGGGCCATCCGCCCGACGCGCGTCCTTTCCCCCGACGGAGAGGTCACCGCCCTCGCCCCGAGAGGGCTTGCGCTCGGCGTCGAGAGCAGACCAGCACTACGAGCAGGATTGCGCCAGCCTGGCTCCTGGAGCAGCGCTCTGCCTCTACACCGACGGGCTGATCGAGGTGCGGCGCGACGGCGTCCAGTACGGGGTCGAGCGCCTCGACGCGGCCCTCGCCGCGGGTCGCGAGCTCTCCGCCCAGGACCTTGCGGAGCACGTCGTCGCCGACGCGCGCCGAGTTGCCGGCGAGCCCGGAGACGACTACGCGCTCGTCGTCATCCGCCGGACGTAGTGGCCCGTTCTCTGACAGCCGAGGGAACCGGACCTCCGGAGGGGCGGGGGCTCACTCACTCGCTGAACGTGCTCGTCTTCTTCGCCGGTGCCGGAGCGCTCGCCACCGAGATCGCCGCCGCCAGGCTGCTCGCGCCCTACTACGGGAGCTCGACGATCGTCTGGGCGAACGTCATCGGCCTCGTCCTCGCCTCGCTCTCCGTCGGCTACTGGCTGGGCGGAAAGGTGGCGGACCGCAACCCGAGCCCGCGCGTCCTCGGCCGCATCGTGGTCGCCGCAGGAGTGCTGATCGCGATCGTCCCCTTTGCGGCAGGGCCGTTCCTCGACGTCTCGGTGAAGGGGCTCGACCAGGTCTCCGCCGGGCGCGGCGATCGGCTCCTTCTTCGCCGTGCTCGCGCTCTTCGCGCCGCCGGTGATCCTGCTCGGCATGGTCGCGCCGTTCGCGGTGAGGCTCGGTATCGAGGACGTCCGGGACGCCGGCTCCGTCGCCGGGCGGCTCTACGCGCTCTCGACGGTGGGCAGCCTGCTCGGGACGTTCCTCTCCGCGCTCGTGCTGATCCCGGCGATCGGGACTCGGCGCACGCTGCTGGTCGCGGCGGTCACCGTTGCGCTCTCGGGAGCAGTGCTGCTCGGCCGTCGCTGGCTCGTCGTCGCAGCGGCGCTGGGGGCCTTGATCGCCATTCCGCCGGGCGAGGTTCGCGCCGAGCCGGGGCTCATCCACGAGCAGGAGTCCCGCTACCAGTTCATCCACGTCACCGAGCTCGACGGAGTGCGCCGCCTCTACCTGAACGAGGGGATCGCCGTCCACTCGATCTGGCGGCGCGACTCGGTGCTGACCGGCGGCGTCTGGGACGCGTACCTCGCCGCGCCATCGCTCCTCGGACAGGCCGCTTCGCTCAGTCGCCATTCTCGGCAACGCAGGCGGGACGACTGCCCGGGCGCTCGGTGTCTTCTATCCGCAGGCCCGGGTCGACGGCGTCGAGCTCGACGGAGAGGTCAGTGCGGTCGGCCGCCGCTTCTTCGGCCTCGACGACAACCCGCGCCTCCACGTGGTCACCGCCGACGCGCGGCCGTTCCTCCGGCGCACCGAGACGCGCTTCGACCTCATCCTCGCCGACGCCTATCGGCCGCCGTACGTGCCCTTCTACCTCGCGACGAAGGAGTTCTTCGAGCTGGCCCGCTCGCGACTCGCTCCCGGCGGCGTGCTCCTCCTCAACGTCGCCGATGTGCCGGAAGACCACCGGCTCGCGGACGCCATCTCGGGAACGCTTGCGTCGGAGTTCCCGCACGTCGCTCACCTGGCAGGCCCTCCGCTTCAACCAGCTCGTGATCGGGCTCGACCGGCCGGCGACAGCTGCCCGAGCTGCGCCGCCGGCTGCGACGTGCACCGCGCTCGCCTCCGGCCGATCGCGGACCTCCTCGCGCGCGACATGAAGATCGCGGAGCCGGCCGCCGATCCGTGGACGGACGATCGCGCGCCGGTCGAGTGGATCACCGACCGCATGATCCTCGAGTACGCCGCCCGCGGCGGGACGGCTGGAGGACAACCGCCTGCCGACGGCGCCGTGAACCTCTTGCGTAGGCGACGGGCCGGTGCTCAGGATCGGCCATCGGGGCGCGGCCGCGCTCGCTCCGCCGAACACGATCGCAGGCCGTCGAGGCCGCGCTGGCCCAGGGCGTCGACCTGGTCGAGCTCGACGTCTTCGGGCAGGCCCGACAAGACGCTCGTCCTCGGGCACTCGCGCAAGGAGCTCGGGGAGGAGCCCGTGACGCTCGAGGACGTCTTCGCGTTCCTCGCCGAGAGCGCGCCGGACGTCGGCCTGCTCGCGGACCTCAAAGGGGCCGGGTGGGAGCAGGAGCTCGTCGAGGCCCTCCGGCGGCACGGTCTCGTCGAGCGGGCCGTCGCGAGCACGAGCGACGTCGGCAGCCTGCAGGTCCTCCGGCGAATCGAGCCGCGGCTCGCCCGCAGCCGAACGTATCCGCGCGGGAGGCTTTTCTTCGGCGAGGCGCCGCACCTCGATTCCGGTCACGGGGCCCGTGCTCGCGGCGATGCGCCTCGCGCTTCCCGTACCGGATCGCCGGGCTCGTCGAGGAGGTCGGGGCCTCGGCGATGACGCTCAAGCACCAGTGGTCTCGCAGGTCGGTCGTCGAGCGCTGTCACGAGCTCGGGGTCGCCGTGCTCGTCTGGACGGTCAACGATCGCGCGCTTTTCCGGCGGCTGGACGCCCTCGGCGTCGACGGCGTCATCACGCGACGATCCCCGTATTTTCTGCCTGCGATAGCACGCAGAAAAGCGAGCGCCGCCTAGGCGGCCGCGAGCAGATGGCACCAGATCCTGTTTGCACGAAGCCAGGCGCCGTGCGGAAGCTGGAGTTGGATGATTTCCAGCAGGAACTCGGGCTACACTCCAGGGCGTGAGACGCCTTGGCATTGCCGTCGTCGCGCTCGCCTGCGCAGCGGCAGGCGCGCTGACGGCTGTCGTCCTCGCGGGCAACGTCGGCGCCGCGGGCTTCCTCACGACCGGCACGACCGACGACCACTGGAACCACGACGACGAGCCGGCTGCCCGTGCTGATCCCGCCGGGAGTCACGATCTCGGGCATCCCGGTCGGCGGCATGACGCCCGACGAGGCGAAGCTCGTCGTCACCGAGCGCTTCGAGCTTGCCGCTTCCGCTCCGCCTCGACCGGCGCCAAGCTTGCGCCGCTGCCGAGCGCGCTGGGCGCGACCGCCCACGTCGACGAGGCGATCAACCGGGCGCGCAACGCGCAGCCGGGCGCGCACTGACGCTGCCCGTCCTGATCGACGGCGACGTCGTGCGCGCCTACGTGCGCTCCGTGGCCGCGCGCTACAACCGCCCGCCGGCGACGCACAGGTCTTCCTGCGGAAGCTGAAGCCGGTGATCGTCCCGGACCGGCCCGGCCTCAAGGTGAACCGGCTCGCGCTGACGATGACGATCGTCTCGCGGCTCCGCAAGACGAGCCGCGTGCCCGGTCCGGATCAGGTATTCGCCGCTCGCTCGCATCGACGCCCGCACCGCGTTCAAGTAACGTGATCGTCATCCGCCGCGGCTCGAACCGCCTCTTCCTCTATCAGCTACGACCGCCTGCGCCGCGCGTTCCGCGTCGCCACCGGCCAGTCGACCTACCCGACGCCGCTCGGCCGCTTCACGATCCAGGTCATGTGGCGGAACCCGTGGTGGTATCCCGCCGAACTCGCGCTGGGCGAAGGGCCAGAAGCCGATCCCGCCCGGCCCGAACAACCCGCTCGGCACGCGCTGGATGGGCCTGTCGTCGCCCGGCGTCGGCATCCACGGCACTCCGAACCCGGCCTCGATCGGCTACTCCGTCTCGCACGGCTGCATCCGCATGTACATCCCGAGGTCGAGTGGCTCTTCAACACGGTCGACGTCGGGACGACGGTCTTCATCGTCTCGGCCTGAGATGTCCCGGCTGAAGCTCGCAGGCCAGATCGGAGCCGTCGGGCTCGTCGTGGCCCTGCTCGGGCTCCTCGTCTGGAAGGTGGCCCAGGACGACAGGACGAACGTGGCGAGGGACGTTCGAGCAGGGCAAGGGACGAAGCCGGTCGACTTCGAGCTGAGCGGCTCAACGGCGACGGCTCGCTCCAGCTCTCGTCGCTGCGGGGGAAGGTGATCGTGATCAACTTCTGGGCCGCCTGGTGCGTTCCGTGCAAGCGTGAGGCGCCGCTCTTCCAGGAGGCGTACGAGCGCTATCGCGGCCAGGTCGAGTTCGTAGGCGTCGACACCGCCGACTTCACCGGGGACGCGCGGCAGTTCCTCCAGCGCTACGGCGTCCGCTACCCCAACGTGCGCGACCCGGACACGCAGCGTGCTCGACGACTACGGAGGGCTCCCGATCCCGCGGACGTACGTCATCGACCGGGGGTGGAAGGTGAGCGGCTACATCTACGGCGAGACGCGCGAGGAGACGCTTGCGCAGCGCGATCGAGGAGGCGCTGGCCACGACGTGAGCACTCGCTGCGTGCCCTGCGCTCGCGCGTCGCTGGAGCGACACTCGTCGAGGCCGCGCCGGTGCGCCGCGCTCGCGAGCGCGGAACGCCGCGGCGATCAGCTCATGCCGACCGGTCGAAGAGGAGTCGAGGTGCCATGCTGCCCTGGTGTGCCAAGACCGACGACCGACTCGACGAGGCGAGTGCGAGCTCGCCGGCGGCCAGGCAGATCGAGAACTTCATCGCGCTAGCCGAATCCAGGCCGGCGACTCGAAGGACGAGATCAAGGACAGCCTGGTCGCCGACTACGGGCCGCAGATCCTGGCCGCGCCGCCGAAGGAAGGCTTCGACCTGCTCGCGTGGCTCTGCCGTTCGTGGGCCTCGTCGGCGGAGCGCTCGTGCTGGCGGCGCTCGCCTGGCGCTGGAGCCGGGGGCGTGAGCCGCGTGCGGCGGAGCCGGCGATGAGCCCGGCGCTCGAGCGGCGAGTGGACGAGGAGCTCGCCCGCTTCGACGAGGGCTAGGAAACACCATCCTCGAGAAGATCCCGGTCGCGTTCCTCGCAGGCGTCATCTCGATCATCACGCCCTGCGTCCTGCCGCTCGTGCCCGGGCTACCTCTCGGCGGTGTCAACGATCGAGGCCGACCGGCTCGGCAAGCCGGGGGCCGCGCGGAGCGTTGCGCTCGGGAGCCTGCCGTTCATCGCCGGGTTCACGGTCGTCTTCGTCGTCCTCGGAGCGGGCGCGGCTGCGATCGGCGGCGTGCTGCCCTTCGATCGGCAGACCGAGCTCGCCGGCCTCGTGCTCGTCGTCCTCGGGCTCACCTTCGTCGGCCTGTTGCCGTGGCCGGAGCGGATCTTCGCGCCCGGCCTGGTCACGGGCGCGCGTCGACGAGGGTCGAGCCTGCTGCTCGGCGGAGCGTTCGCCGTCTGCGCCGCGCCGTGCATCGGCGACAGTGCTCGCCTCGATCCTCACGCTGGCCACCACGAGCTCGGTCCTGCGCGGTGCCGTGCTGCTGGCCGTGTACTCCGCGGGGCTCGGGTTGGCGTTCCTGCTCGTCGCCGTCGCGTTCACCCAGGCGATGGGCGCCTTCCGCTGGCTGCGCGACCACTACGTCTACATCCGGATCGCCGGCGGGCTCACGCTCATCGCCCTCGGCCTGCTCCTCTTCTTCCACCGCGACTGGTGGCTGCGCGTGTTCCTGAACCGGCTGCTCGAAGACGTCGGGCTAGGGGACATCTAGCGGCGCCAGGTCGAGCGAGCCGACGCGCCTTGGCCGCCTCGACCTGGCGCAGGATCGCGGCGACGTCGACGCCGCGGTGTGCCGGTGCGAACGGCCCGAGCCGGCGGGCGGCCTTCTCCAGCTGCCGCAAGCAGCCGACCTCGTTGCCACGACCGGCCTGGTACCAGGCGACGACGACGTGGACGAGCCCCTGGAAGAAGTCCTTCTCCGCGGGCTCCGCAGCGCGCCACGCATCCTCGAGCGCCTCGTGCGCGGCGAAGTACTCCCCGGCGCGGGCGAGGTCGAGGCCCCGCTCGAGATCCTGCTCCACGGCTGGTTTCGACCGTAACAGAGTGCTACTGTCCGGCCGCCGTGGCGACCATCCTGCTGGCGGGGGTGGATCTCTTCATCCGGGGCAAGCTGGAGGCCTCGCTCCCGGGCCATCACCTCGTGACGTCCGATAGCGTCGACCCGCCCGACCTCGTGATCGCGGACGTCGCACGCGTCGACCCGTACGACGTCGCCGACTCGTACCCCGATGTGCCGCTGCTCGGGTTCACAAACCACAAGGACACCGCCGGGCTGCGGCGCGCAAACGAGGCGGGCTTCGACCAGGTGGTGGCGAAATCGGCGCTCGACGAGCGCGCGCCGGAGCTGATCGACGGCCTGATCGCCTCGATAGACTGACCCGCTCGTGACGTACATCATCGCCGAGCCCTGCATCGACATCAAAGACCTGTCCTGCGTCGACGTCTGCCCCGTCGACTGCATCCACGAGTTCGAGCGGATCCTGATCATCGACCCCGAGGAGTGCATCGACTGCTTCGCCGGGAGCGAGCTCTTCATGACGACCTACGGCCTCCGCTCGTTCGAAGAGATGGAGAACCAGCCGTGCCGCGTCCTGACCGACGACGGGTTCCGGCCGGCTCTCGTCAAGCGGTTCCGGCGGAAGCCGCTCGTCAAGCTGGAGCTCGCGCCCGCCTTCGAGGAGCGAGACCGCTACGGCGGCTGGCGGCTCACGACGCGCAACATCTCGCGCTACCGGAGGAGCATCTGGGCGACGCCGACGCATGCTTGGATCCTCGCCGACGGGGAACGAACGGATTCGCTTGCGACCGGCCAATTCGTCCCCGGGATGCGGCACGAGCCAAAGCGGGACGGCGACAGCTACCGGCTGGGCGTGCTGCACGGGCTCGTCTTCGGAGATGGAAGCTGGAACAAGCAGGAGATCCGTTCGGGCGAGCATCTCCACTACGTCCAGCTCTACGGTGACAAGGTCGCCAGGTTCAGGGACTTCTTCGATCAGGTCAACTTCTCGGCTTGCCTAGATGTGCATCCTGGCTACGCCGGCACCGGAGTCGTACGGGCCGGCGTCAACCTGAAGCGCTCGCTCCCAGAGACCGCCGACACCGAGTACATCGCCGGCTTCGTTGACGGATGGCTCGCGGCGGATGGCGACGCAGTCAAGGCAGGCTCCTGGCGGCTGCGCTCGACTGATCACGAGGCTCTCGACTGGCTCGAGGCCGTTGCCCCGTATGCGGGCTTCATCACGGTTGGCGCGGGCGAGGACGGAAACCGGGAGACGAACTTCGGGGTTCGCAGTCGTCCGCTCCGCTGGCTCTATCTCGCAACGCGGGAAACGTATTGGCGCGTCATGACCATCGAACAGAACGAGGCTGAGCTCGAGGACACGTTTTGCGCCGTCGTTCCGGAGAAGCATGCCTTCACACTGGCCGGAGGGGTCATGACCAAAAATTGCGGTGCCTGCGAACCGGAGTGCCCGGTCGAGGCGATCTTTCCCGAGGACGCGCTTCCGGATAAGTGGGAGCCGTTCGTCAAGATCAACTACGCGTACGACGACGGCGCGGACGTCGTGAACAAGCTCACGGACGAGTACGCGACCGAGCACAACGTCCAGAACCCACCCCTGGAATAGAAACTCGCTTTCGGGCACTCTCTCTTCGGCAAGCGAAAGAGGGGGTCTGAATGCCTCAGCAAGCCTGGAGCAACAAGCGAGAACGTCAGTACGAGCACATCAAGGACGGCGCGAAGAAGCGCGGCGCCTCGACCAAGCGCGCCAAGGAGATCGCGGCGAGAACCGTGAACAAGGAGCGCGCGAGAGCCGGCGAGGCGAAAACGAGCTCGCGCAGCTCGACGCGTGACATGTCGTCGGGCCGGCGAGGCGGCCTCCGGTCCCGCACGGGCCGCACGGGCGGCCACTCCGGCCAGACGAAGGAGCAGCTCTACAACCAGGCCAAGCGCCTGAACATCAAGGGCCGCTCGAAGATGAACAAGCGGCAGCTGCTCGCCGCCGTCAACCGGAAGAAATAAACCGGGTCTGGGCCTCGTTCCGCTAGATAGGGTGAAGGCGGGATGAGGCCCAAGACTCTCGACCACGTCGCGCTCTGGGTCGCGGACCGCGACCGGATCGCGGACTTCCTGACCGAGCGGCTCTCGATGCACGTCATCGAGCGCACCGACAAGTTCACGCTCGTCGGGACGGATGCGCGCCGGGGCAAGCTGACGCTGTTCGCGGAGGAGGGGCCCCGCGAGCGGGGCGCGCTCAAGCACGTGGCGCTACGGGTCAGCGACCTCGAGCGTGCCCTGTCCGGGCTCGACGGGATCGACGTTCTCGCGAGGATGGCGGCGCCTACTTCGACGTGGCCGAGGGGTTGCGGCTGGGGGTCGTCGAGGGCGAGACCGACGTCGAGTACGACCTGGACCACGTCGCGCTTTTCTCAGCCACCCCCGAGGAGACGGCCAAGCAGTACGAGCAGTTCGGCTTCGCCGCCGATGGAGACACCCGGGTCGAGGTCGGCGGCGCGTTCGTCGAGTTCCACGACGGCGAGCCCGGTGATCCCGAGAAGCCGCTTCTGAACCATCTCGCGGTGCTCGTCGACTCGGCCGAGGAGACGCTCGAGGATGCGAAGCGGGCCGGCATGGAGGTCGCCGACGTGGTCGACGCGCCGAACACGCTCGCTGTCTTCGTCTGGGGGCCCGAGCACGTGAAGATCGAGTACGTCGAGCAGAAGCCGACGTTCGCGCTCAAATAGCCGACGTCACGGTCGCCGGAGCAGGCATGGCCGGGCTGGTCGCGGCAGCGCGGGCGCGTGAGCTCGGCGCTGAGCCGCTCGTCCTCGAGAAGGGAGACCGGCCGGGAGGGTCGATGCTCCTCTCGAGCTGCGTGATCTGGCGCTACCACTCGCCCGAGGCCTTCCAGGAGGAGTGCCCCGCGGGCGATCCGGCGCTGCAACGCGTGATCGTCGAGCAGCTGGACGAGGCCATCGAGTGGCTCGAAGCCCTCGGCGCGCCGGTCGTCGAGCACCGACACGGGCAACCCACGAACCGCCGGCAAGCGCTTCGACCCTGCGCGGCCTCACGCAGACGCTCGTCGCCCATCGACGTTTCCCTTCGTGCTCAGCTCTCCGAGATCGACGGCCCGACTGATTCTGGCCACCGGTGGCTTTCCCGGTCGCCTCGCCCGCGAGCGCGGGCTCGCGCTTCGTGCGAACCCGTGGAGCGAGGGCGACGGGCTCGACCGCGCGCTCTCGCGCGGTGGGAGCACCGCGGGCGATCTCGAGGAGTTCTACGGGCGCGCGCTGCCGGCAGGAGTCGCCGTCGCCGAGAAGGACTACGTCCGCCTCTCACAGCTCTACGGGCGCTTCGCCGAGGTGACGTCGGAGGACGGGACGGAGCGCTTCGACGGCGAACCGGGCTGGTCCGAGACCGCGCTCGTCCAGGCGATCGCCCGCTGGCCCGGAGGACGGGCCTGGTACCGCGTGCATGAGGACGATCTCGAGCAGCGTGTTCGCGAGCGGACGGTCGGCGAGATGATCGAGGCTGCGCGCGAGGCCGGTGCGACGGTGCGGGACGAGTCGCCGTACACGGCCGTCCTCGTCCAGGCGAGCGTGACGCAGACGCTCGGGGGCCTTCGAATCGACGACCGCGCCCGCGTGGTCGGAGCGGAGGGGCTCTACGCCGCAGGCGCGGATGTCGGCGGCATCTCCGGCGGCGGCTACTCGAGCGGGCTCGCGGCCGCGCTCGTCTTCGGCCGCATCGCCGCCGACGAAGCTCTCGGTCACTGAGCTTCCGGCGGAAATGCTCGCCGATACGATTGCAGGCCATCTCGGACTTTGAAGCGACACGGAGTGTTGGGAGGCTGTGGGCCGCGTTCGTTCGCGCAGACAGGGTGCTTCTCGTCGCGCTGCTCGTCGGCTTTTCGGTGCGGGTGTGGGAGTTCGGCACGCTCCCGCCCGGTCTCAATCAGGACGAGGCGTCGACCGGCTACGACGCGTACTCGCTGCTCCACTACGGCGTCGATCGCAATGGCTTCGAGTACCCGGTCGTGCTCGTCTCGTGGGGCTCGGGGATGTATGCCCTCGCGGCCTATGCCGCTATGCCGTTCATCGGGCTTTTCGGACTGAACCCGACGGCAGTGCGACTGCCGTTCCTGCTCGCAGGCGTCGCCTCGATCCCCCTCTTCTTCGTCCTCCTGCGGGACGTCCTCGATCGTCGCACGGCGCGGATCGGCGCACTCCTGCTTGCGATCAGCCCCTGGCACATCATGGCGTCGAGATGGGCGCTCGATTCCAATCTGTTCCCGTTCGTGTTCCTCGCGGCAACCGTTGTCGCAGTGCGATCGGTGAGGGGCCGGGGGTGGTTGCTGCCCGCAGCCTGCGCGTTGTACGGCGTCTCGCTTTACGCGTACGGCACGGCGTACGTCGTTGTCCCCCTCTTCCTCGCACTTCTCCTCGGGTATGGGCTCTTCCACGAGTGGTGGCGACGAAGACTTGTGCTGACGGGGAGCGCGGTCTTCGCGCTCGTCGCCTTGCCCGTCGTCCTCTTCGTGCTCGTCAACAAGCTCCAGTGGCAGTCGATCACCACTCCGTTTATCAGCATCCCACGACTCTCCGGTGTGCCGCGCTTCGAGACGATGGGCAATCTGAACGCGTT
The DNA here is from genome assembly GCA_963776955.1 of uncultured Actinomycetes bacterium. Taxonomy (GTDB): domain Bacteria; phylum Actinomycetota; class Thermoleophilia; order Gaiellales; family Gaiellaceae; genus VAXT01. The sequence continues at coordinate 83,668 of CAVZOM010000006.1, read as the reverse complement.
CTCGGGCGAGTTCTACGGCAACGCATGGGGGAATCTGCGGCAGGGCTGGAGGCTCTTGCGCACCCAGGACGACGGGCTTCGGTGGAATGTGCTTCCCGAGTACGGCGTCCTGTACTGGTTCTCGAGTGTGCTCGCGATCGTGGGCCTCGTCGTCCTCGCCCGCCGGGCTCTCAACCGGACCCCGACGTTGACCTTCGTTCTCTTCGCGTGGTGCATCGCCGCAATCGCGCTTACCGCACTGGTGTCGGTGAACATCAACCGGGCGAACATCGTCATGTTCCCCTTCATCTTCTCGACGGCGGTCGCCCTCTCGATCCTATGGCAATGGCGCAGCGTCGCTGTCGCACTCTGCCTCCTCTACGCGCTCTCGTTTGCGAGCTTCACGAGGACGTACTTTTCCGACTATCGCGAACTCGCCGGCGGAGATTTCTCTGCGTCTTTAGGCCCCGCGATCGAATACGCATCCGCTCAAACGCCGGGCGCCATTTGCGTCACCCGCAACGTGAACATGCCGTACATCTTCGTGCTCTTCTACGCGCGAGAGGATCCGCGACGCTTCGCTGAGACAGTCGTCTACGAGAACCCCGGCGCCGAGTTCCAGTCGGTCTCGTCGTTCGGTCGCTACACGTTCGGCCTCGATCGCTGCCGTGACACTGCCGACGTGGTCGTTGCCGGCAACGACGAGAAGGGCTCGTTCGATGCGGCCCGTTACCGTGCAGAGGACTTCGAGCGCTTCAGCGTCCTCATCCAGCAGTGACGCCTCACGGCGGAGGAAGGTCTCAGCCGGGCGTGGGGAGGAGGTAGGCGCACGGCCTGCGGTCCTGCGGGAGCGGAGACTGCCCGATCCGGTTCACGACCCAGCGTCCCTCCCCGTCCAACTCGACGATGCTCCCGATCGAAGGCGCCTCGCCCTCCCGCTCGAGCAGCTCATAGCCGGTCGGCTTCGAGACGAAGAGGCAGTGACTGGGCTCCGTGGCCATCGGCGCGGCGAGTTTATCGGCGCACCCGGTACGGCGGGAAGACGATCCGGACCGCCGTCCCCCCGTCTGGACCTGGGTCGACTGTCATCTGGCCGCTCAGAGAGCGCGCTCGTTCCTCGATCGCGTCGAAGCCCGCGCGCCGCCGTTCGCCCGGCGCGTCGTCAGCGACGACGGTCTCGACTCCGTCCGCAGCCTCGGCGATGCGAACCCACACGCGCGTCGGCGGTCCGCGCCGGATCGCCTGGTGGAGCGCTTCGCGGATGATCTGGAAGATCGCGACCTGAGCATGCTCCGTGAGGTTCTCCGCGGGCTCCACCTGGAGGTCGATCTGGATGCGGTTTTTCATGCCGAGCTGGTCGGCAAGCGCGCGCACCGCCGGGCCGAAGCCCTGGTCGCGCAGCACGACGGGCTCCAGCTCGAAGGACAGGTCGCGCAGCGAGCGGATCGTCTCCCGTTGCTTGTCGAGCGCGGAGGTCAGGATTTGCGTCGCCTCTTCCTTGCGACCGGCGTCGATGGCGGCGATCACCGCATCGAGCATGAGCGCGATGCCCGACATCGACTGCACCGGGCCGTCGTGGAGGAACAGCGCCAGGCGGCGGCGCTCTTCCTGTTCCGCTGTGATCAGCTGGTCGGAGAGCCGCGCGTGCTCGGTCGAGCGGAGCTCGAGCTCCTCGTCGATGCGCTCGTCTTGGTGGCGCTCCGAGACGAGCAGCGAAGCGGCAAGGGCGCCTGCGGCCGTCACTGCGAGTAGTAGCCCGACCAGCGCGAGGAGCTGAGTCTCGAGCGCGAGCCCGAGCACGCCCAGGACCGCCCCGGCGACGACGAGGCCGACGAGAAGGCCAGCTCTAGTCGATGATCGCTTCGCGAAGCGCAATCGCTACCGCGTGCGTGCGCGTATCCGCCTCGAGCTTCGTCAGGATGTGCCGTACGTGGCTCTTCACCGTCTCCTGGCTGATGAAGAGCTTGCCGGCGACGTCCGCGTTCGACATGCCGTCGGCGAGGAGCTTGAGGATCTCACGCTCGCGGCCGGTGAGCATGTCCTCGCCCTTGCCGGTCAGGAACGCGGGCATCAACGCGGGGTCGACGTAGCCCTCGCCGGACACGACTTTCTCGATCGCGCGGAGCAGCGTCTGGTGCGGCGCTTCCTTGAGGATGTAGCCCTTCGCCCCCGACTCGAGGCCGCGGCCGAGGAGGCTGCGCTCGCTGAAGGCGGTGAAGATGAGGACGGCCACGTCGGGCGCCTTCTCGCTCAGGAGCTTCGTCGCCTCGAGCCCGTCCATGCCGGGCATCCGCACGTCCATGATCACGACGTCCGGCTTGCGGCGCTCCGCGAGCGCAACGGCGCTGGCGCCGTCGGACGCCTCGCCGATGACGCGGATGTGCGGGGCGCGGGAGAGGGAGAGGCGTAGCCCCTCGCGGACGACCTCGTGGTCATCGACGATCAGGCAGGTGATCTCCGACTTCCCGTCGGCCTTGACGTCATCTGGCACGGCCCGCGAATTGTATGCCGGGAATCAGATCACGAGGGCAAGCTGCTCTGGCTCGGCCTCGGGCTCGGCGGGCCGCACGCGCCTGTCGGCGACTCCCAGCTCGCGGGCGAAGGCCGAGACTCGGCGCTTCACAGGCTTCATCTCGTCGGCCCCGAGGTAGGCCCGCCGGGCGTAGAGCTCGCGGTACTTCGGCACCAGCTCGGGCCAGTCCTCGGCGAGGTGCCGCAGGAAGTGCTCGCGCGTTCCCGGACGCAGGAAGAGGAGGTTCGTCCAGACCCCCGTTGCGCCTGCCTCACGCGCGGCTTTGACCACTTCACGGAGCTGTTCCGGGTGGTCCGAGATCCCGGGCAGGATCGGCGCCATCCCGACGCCGGTCTTGATGCCCGCCTCGACCAGCCTCGACACGGCCTTCAGCCGCTGACGCGGATGCGCGGTCGACGGCTCGGTCTTACGCCAGACTTCGTCGTCGAGCGTGGGGATGGAGAAGGTCACCGAGACGCTGGCGCGGCGGGCGGCCCCGACGAGCACGTCGATGTCGCGGACGATCATGGGGCCGCGCGTGATGATGCTGAACGGGTTGCGCGCCTCGGCGAGCGCTTCGATGCACGCGCGGGTCAGGCGGTAACGGCCCTCGGCGGGTTGGTAGGGGTCGGTGGCGGCGCCGATCGCGACCCACTCGCGTTCCCAGGACGGGCGGGCAAGCTCGCGGCGGAGAACCTCGGCGACGTTGACCTTGACCCGGATCGACGTGCCGTAGCGGTCGTCCGACGGGCGCTCGGCCCGGCGCTCGAAGGCGCGGACGTAGCAGAACGTGCAGCGGTGGACGCACCCCATGTACGGGTTGAGCGACCAGTTGAAGGCCATCCCCTTGACGCGGTTCAACGCGTTGCGGCAGGGCTCTTCCCGGTATTCGGGGCCCATGGAGACAGTATAGGAACACACGTTCGTTTCGTGCTGGCAAACCGGCTCGAATCCGGCACATCCGCGTGGCAATCCGCACGCTACGCTGGCGGCGGGTGGCGGGTGGAGCCGATCCCCACCCGGGTGGGGAGGAATGGGCGGGCCGATCGCTCACCTATACTCAGAGACGAGCGCCGTGGACGACGACCACCCGCCTAGTCCCCGCGCCCCGGAGAGCGGGGCAGCGTGACTCTCAGCCTTCAGCTTCTTGCGGTCGCTGGCCTGCTTCTGCTGAACGCGTTCTTCGTCGCGGCCGAGTACGCCCTGGTGACTGCGCGACGCACGCGCCTCACCGAGCTCCGCGACCAGGGAAGCCGCCGGGCCCGCGTCGTCCTGCGCATCACGTCGAACCCGGCGCGGTTCATCGCCGCCATGCAGCTCGGCGTCACGATCACGAGCCTGGGTGTCGGTGCCGTCGGCGAGCCGGTCTTCGCGCGGATCTTCGACCCGGTCCCCGCCGCGATCATCGCCTACGGCCTCGCCTTCCTGATCATCACGTACCTCCACGTCGTGATCGGCGAGCTGATCCCGAAGGGCGTGGCCCTCGGCCACTCGGAGACCGTTGCCCTCGTCGTGTCGACTCCGGTGAGCTGGTTCTTCGTCGTCTTCAAGCCGCTGATCTGGGTCCTGGAGAAATCCTCCGACTTTGCATTGCGCGCGCTCGGTCTCGAGCCACCGGGCGAGGACCGCGGGTGCCCCGTACTCCGAGGCCGAGCTGAAGATGCTTCTGTCCCGCTCCACCGAGTCGGGCCAGCTCGAGCGCCAGGAGCAGGAGATGCTCTACAAGGTCTTCGACTTCGCGGACAAGGAGGTCGCCGACGTCATGGTGCCGCGGCCCGAGGTGGTCGCGCTCTCGGTCGACCTCCCGTCGGAGGAGTGCCTCGAGGCGGTGATCGACTCACCGTTCACGCGCTACCCGGTCTACCGCGAGTCGCTCGACAACGTCGTCGGCGTGCTCCACGTGCGCGACCTCTTCTCCGCGCTCGTCGACCGAGGCATCGCGAACGTCCGCGTCGAGGAGATCCTCCGCGAGCCCTACATCGTCCCCGAGACGAAAGACCTGGCCGCGATGCTCACGGAGTTTCGGCGGACGAACCAGCACATGTCGATCGTCGTCGACGAGTACGGCGCGATGCAGGGCATCGTCACCCTCGAGGACCTGCTCGAGGAGATCGTCGGCGAGATCGAGGACGAGTTCGACCTCCCTGACGAGTCCGTGGAGCGCATCGACGACGACACGATCCGGATCGACGGCACTTTCCCGATCGACGACTTCAACGAGCAGTTCAGGACGCAGATCCCGATCGAGGACTACCACACGATGGGCGGCTTCGTCTTCGGCATCCTCGGTCGCGCCGCGGACGTCGGCGATTCGATGGACTTCGACGGCATGCGGTTCGACGTCGTCGAGATCGAGGGCTCTCGCATCCACAAGCTCGCCGTCACGTTCGTCGAGCGGCCGCAACGGCCGACCGAGGACGAGGAAGGGGTCGCGGCGGAAGGCTAGGAGGGTTTGGCGCAGTATGGGCTGAGCCGCCGGGCAGCGCTGCTCACCCCGATACCGGGTCCTCAGTCGCCCCGGTAATGGGTATTACCGGGACTCCCTGCGTCCGCGGTCTCGGAACGAGCATCGCACCCCGTCGACGAGCAATATCGCGCCAAACCCTCCAGCTTCGCCCGGTCCTATACTCGACTTCACTCTGACGAGAGCTCTTCCGACCGCGTTCGCCGATTCGACGGCGCCACCGACATGGCCCCGTCCACGAGGGTTTCCCCGCCCGCAGCGGCTCGAGCACGGCGTCGGGACGCTCGCCGGCGTCGGCCCTGCGCTGACGAAGAAGCTCGCCAAGCTCGGCCTGCGCACGATCGGCGACCTGCTCGCCCATAGGCCGTTCCGGTACGAGGCTGCGGCGCAGGAGGTTCGCATCGCCGACCTCTTGGCCGGCGAGGAGGAGGTCGCGATCGCCGGCGAGGTCGTTCGCACGTCGATTCGCCGTCCGCGCCGGCGCCTCGCCATCGTCCAAGCGCAAGATCACCGACGGCAGCGGCGAGATCACAGCGGTCTGGTTCAACCAGGCCTGGCTCGCCGACAAGCTGAAGCCGGGCACCCAGGTCCGCCTCCGCGGCCAGCTCCGCCGCAACGAGTTCACGGTGCGCTCCTACGACCTGAACGGCTCCTCCGCGACGGCCGACTTCGCGCCCGTCTACCCGGCGAGCGAAGAGGTGACGGTCAAGAAGCTCCGCGAGCTCACCGGCAAGGCGCTCGCCCACGCGCGCGACTTTCCCGACTTCGTTCCGGCCGACCTCAAAGCCGCCGGAGGATTGCCGTTTCGGGCGGACGCCCTGGCCGCGCTGCACAGGCCGAGGGACGAAGCCGAGGCCGAACGGGGACGCCGCCGGCTCGCCCTCGACGAGCTCCTCGTGCTGCAGGTGGGCCTGGCCAGGAGGCGGCGCGGCCGCGAGGAGGAGCGAGCACCGGAGCTCGGCGAGCCCGGCCCGCTCGTGACCCGCTATCGCGAGCTCTTGCCGTTCGAGCTCACTTCGCACCAGGAACGTGCGATCGAGGAGATCGACGCCGACCTGGCCAAGCCGACGCCTATGGAAAGGCTTCTGCAAGGGGAGGTCGGCTCGGGGAAGACCGTGGTCGCGCTCTACGCGCTTCTACGGGCCGTAGAGGCCGGGAGGAAGGGTGCGCTGATGGCGCCGACCGAGACGCTCGCCGAGCAGCACTTCCTCACGCTCGAAGAGCCCTGCCGCCGGCTCGGCCTCGAGGTCGCCCTCCTCACACGCTCGGTGAAGGACGACCCGGCCCGGGCACAGATCCTCGTCGGCACACACGCCCTGATCCAGGAAGGCGTCGACCTCAGCGAGGTCGCCGTCGCCGTCGTCGACGAGCAGCACCGCTTCGGCGTGGAACAGCGCCGTGCGATCACGGGCGGCCAGACCCCACACGTCCTGCACATGACGGCGACGCCGATCCCCCGAACGCTCGCGCTCACCGTCTACGGCGACCTCTCCGTGAGCGAGATCGCGAAGCCGCCCGCGAACCGGAAGCCCGTCAAGACGGCCTGGGTGACGGAGGACCGATCGAGCGAGGCCTACCGGCGGCTGAGGAAGCACCTCGACGACGGCCGCCAGGCGTACGTCGTCTGCCCGCTGATCGAGGAGACCGAGACCTCGGTCGCCCGCGCCGCGGAGCGCGAGGCGGACCGGCTGCGCAAGGGCGAGCTGAAGGGCTACCGCGTCGGCCTCCTCCATGGGCGGCTGCGACCGGCTGAGCGGCGCGAGCTGATGGCGCAGTTCAAGGCTCGGGAGCTCGACGTGCTCGTGGCGACGACCGTGATCGAGGTCGGCGTCGACGTCCCGAACGCGACGATCATGATCATCCAGGAGGCCGACCGCTTCGGCCTGGCCCAGCTCCACCAGCTGCGAGGGCGCGTGGGCCGGGGAGCCGAGCAGTCCTACTGTCTCCTCGTGTCCCGTCCCAAGGAGGCCCTGACCGATTCCGCGCAAGCCCGGCTCGACGCGCTCGTGTCCTCCAACGACGGCTTCGAGCTCGCGGACAAGGACCTCGAGATCCGCGGCGAGGGCCAGCTGCTCGGGACGAAGCAAGCCGGCCTCTCGGACCTCCGCTTCACGCGCCTGCGCTCCGACCGGAAGATTCTCGAGCGGGCGCGCGAGGCCGCCGAACGCCTCGTCGACTACGAAGGCCCGCTGAACGACGAGGTCGAGCGAGTTTTCGCCGGCCGCGAGGTGGCGGCATGAGGCTCGTCTCGCTCGCGACCATGCTCTGCGTCGGCGACGTCGAGCGCTCGACGGCCTGGTATCGCGACAAGCTCGGCTTCGAGGTCCTGAAGCAGGAGCCGGAGATCGCGCTCCTTCGGATCGACTCCGGCCTCGTCTACCTGTTCGCGGAGAGCGCGCCGACCGAGGACAAGCCCTCCGAGCACCTCGTGCCGAAGCCCGGAGGCGTCATCCTCGTCCTCACCGTCGAGGACTGCCGCGAGGCCTACGACGAGCTGACCGAGCGCGGGGTGGAGTTCCTGACGCCGCCCAAGTCGCCGCCCTGGGGTGGCTGGCGCTGCTTTGCGCACGATCCCGACGGCTACCTCGTCGAGATCGAGGACTGGGCGGCCGAGCTCCACCGCTCGTGAGGATCATCGCCGGCAGCCGCAAGGGAGCTCGGATCTTCGCGCCGAAGGGCGAGACCCGGCCGACCGGCGATCGGGTTCGTGAGGCCGCGTTCAACCTGATCGGGCCCGTGGACGAGATGGCCGTTCTCGACCTCTTCGCCGGATCCGGAGCGATGGGCCTGGAAGCGCTCTCGCGGGGAGCAGCCTCCGCCGTCTTCGTCGAGTCCGACCGGGACGCTCAGCGCACGATCGAGCGCAACCTCGAGAAGCTCGGGCTCAAGGCGCGGATCGCGAAGTCCGACGCGCGCCGCGCATTGGCGAGTGAGGCCGCGGCGGGCAGCCGGTACGATCTCGTCCTCGTCGACCCGCCCTATCGGATGCTCGACTCCCTCCTACCAGCCCTTTCCACGTACCTGCCGGCGCTTCTCGCAGAGGACGCGATCGTCGTCGTCGAGTCGCCCGCCGCCGAGCACCCGGAGCTGCCGCTCCCCGAGCGGACGAGCCGCAAGTACGGCTCCGTGCGACTCACCGTCTTCGAGAACCGATGAGCACCGACCTGCGTACCGCGATCTGCCCCGGCAGCTACGACCCGGTCACGCTCGGCCACCTCGACATCATCAAGCGCGCCGCCGTGATCTTCGACCGGGTCGTCGTCGGAGTCGTCCGCGAACCGAGCCACAAGCAGACGATGTTCTCGGTCGAGGAGCGCGTCGGCTTCCTCGAAGAGGCCCTCCGCGATCAGGACAACGTCGAGGTCGACGTCTTCTCGGAGCTCGTCGTCGAGTTCGCAAAGCGCTGGGGCGCGAGCACGATGGTCAAGGGCCTGCGCGTGATCTCCGATTTCGAGTGGGAGTTCCAGATGAACCACCTGAACCGGACTCTCGCTCCCGACGTCGAAACGGTGTACTTGATGTCGAACCCCCAGTACAGCTTCGTCTCGTCGAGCGGCGTCAAAGAGGTCGCCTCGTTCGGCGGCAGCGTCGACGAGCTCGTCCCCGACCCCGTCGCACGCCGTTTCAAGGAGATGTTCCCCGACGGCAAGCCCGGTGCGCCCGTCTCTCCGCAGGAATGAAAAGGCCCAGGCGGAACATCCTCCTCTTGGCGGGGCTGGTCGCTGTCGCCGCGGTCACAGCCGCGGTCGTCGTCGGGATCGCGCTCGGCTGGGGCGAGGACGAGAAGCCGCGGTTTGCCGGGGCGCATCGCGGTCCAGCGTGGTTGCGGGCTCGTCCACTTCTACCCGGACGGGAGCGACCGGAGGGACCTCTGCCTTGCGGGCGTCTGGGACGTGGTCAGCCTTTCCTGGGACGGCGAGTCCCTGGCCTGGGACACCAGGGACCAGGGGATCACGATCGCTGACGACGACGGAGAGAACGAGCTCACTCTCTCGGCTCCCCAGGGCGCGAACTACGCCCCGAGCCTCTCGCCCGACGGAGAGAGTGGCCTTCCTGCACTCCGCGCGCGATGACGGCAGGTACGACATCTGGGTCGGCGACGTCGACGAGGACAACGCCGAGCAGGTCACGAACACGAGGAACGTCTCCGACGTCAGTTGGTCACCGAAGGGCGATTGGCTCGCGTACGTCCAGAACTGGTCCGACGAGACTCTCGAGGGCCAGATTTCGCTCGTCCGCCCGGACGGTGACGACGCACATACGCTCGTGGACGGTGACGCTCCTGGGTGGGCGCCGGACGGCAAGCAGCTCGTGTACGTCCACGACGGAGACATCTGGACGGTCGGCAGCGACGGCAAGGACGCGAAGAGGATCATCCCGAACGGGCATTCGCCGGCGTGGTCCCGCGACGGCAAGCAGATCGCGTTCATGCGTGCCGAACGCTGCCCCGAGGGCGCTCTGCAGGGAGCGCGTCTTCCTCGCCTTCACGGATGGGACCGACATGCGCCAGGTCGGGCCCGCGTTCCCGGAGGAGCGGACCGTGCTCTGGCTTCGCGATCCGTTCGAATAGAGGTTTCTCTCACCTGCCATTAGACTGAGGAACGCATGGATGTCCTGGTTCTGATCGACAAGCTCGACGACCTCGTGCACAACGCGAAGGCCGTTCCACTGACCGACCAGGTTCGCATCGACCGCGAGGAGATCTACGAGATCCTCGACCAGATGCGGGCCACGATCCCGGAGGAGATCAAGCAGGCTCGGTGGATCGTCAAGGAGCGGCAGGAGATGCTCGCCGAGGCCAAGCGCGAGTGCGACCGGCTGCTCGGCGAGGCGCGGGAACAGGCCACGCGTGAGGCGTCGCAGACCGAGATCGTGAAGCTCGCCGAGCGGCAGGCGCAGGACATCCTCGAGGACGCGCGGCGACAGGCGCGGGAGACGCGGCTCGAGATGGAGGACTGGGCCGACTCGATCCTGTCCACGCTCGAGGTCAACCTGGACAAGTTCCTGGGCGCTGTCAAGCGGGGCCGCGAGCGGCTGCACGAGCGCTCGCAGGAGACGGTGGTCGCCGGCGTCGGCGCCCCGGGCTCCGACAACGAAGAGCCCCCCTATTAGCTAGATCAGAGCTTGTCCCGAAGCTCGCTGAGCGCCGCCCAGCGCGAGTCGAGCTCCTCGTCGTCGTGGGCGTGCGGATCGGTGTTCAGGTCCCGCCCGCAGACCGGGCAGAAGCCCCGCGCAGTCGGGCCGGCAAAGGATCCTGTCGGGCAACTCGAGCACGAGCGCGTCGCGCGCCCAGCCGTCAGGTCGAGCTGGCCGTTCTCGAGGTAGGGGGTCCGGAGCTCGTCGGACTCGGGATTCTCCGCCTGGTATTCGCGCGCGCCGATCTCGACCTCTACGACGGCGTCCTCGAGGCACCGATAGCAGGGGCCGTGCAGCCGGCTCCCGAAGCGGAGCTCGAAGACGGTGCCGCTCTGGGCCCGGCTGACGACGAGCTCGCCCTTCACCTTGTCCGGGACGGGCAGGTACTGCTGGCCGCCGAGCGAGATCGGCTCGAGGGCGATCTCCTGCTCGTCTCGGTGCTCCTCGCCGGGCCTCAGCCGAAGCGAACGCAGGCTGAAGGTCGTCATAGAGAGGAGGGTAGCGGGCGCGATGGCGAAGCCGAGCGCCCCCTTCTATGGCCACTCAATAACCGCGCGAAGCCGAGCGCCCCCTTCTATGTCCACTCAATTCCGTCAGTCGTCGTCGTCTCCGCCGCCGCCCTTGCCGCGAGTTGCCGCCTCGGCCACGGCCACGTCCGCGACCACTGCTGTCTCCGTCGTCGTCGCGCTCTCGGCGGTCGTCGTCCGGGGCGAAGGCGGGGGCGTTGCGGTCGTGGTCGGTGTCGGGTTGGGTCTAGTCCGCGTTCGGGCCGTCGTGCCCGTGCGGACCGGCGCGACCTCGTCCGGCGAGAGCTTCACCTTCGTGACGGGCGTGCCGACCGTGTCGCGCGAGACGACGTAGGCCGCGTAGCCGATCGAGGCCGCGGCGAAGAGGCCCAGGAGGCCGACGAGACGAGTATGAGCAGGTTGCGCATGGGTCTCTCCAGCCTAGTGGGGCACGGTTAAGGTCGCGTCCAGCTCGCGGTTAGGTGTTGGCAAAGCGCCGCGCGCAGGCAGGCGGATCTCCGCGCGTGCGCCGCCCTCGGGCCGTCGTCCTGAGCGAGGCGCTGCCGCCCCAGCGCTGGGCGAGCGTCTGCACGATCGCGAGCCCGAGCCCGGTGCCGCCCGGGCCGCTCCTTGCTCGCGCTCCCGCGGGCGAATCGCTCGAACAGCGCGTCTTCCTCGCCCTCCGCGAGCCCGGGGCCCTCGTCGAGGACGGCGAGGATACGCCTCGTCGTCTTCCCGGCCGAACTCGATCGTCGACGGCGCCGCCGGCGGCGAGTAGTGGAGCGCGTTCTCGATCAGGTTGTCGAGCACGATCGCGAGATCCTCCTCCGAGGCGTGGACGACGACGTCGTCGCCCGGCATGAGCTCGAGTCCGGCGTCCTGTTGCTCGGCGCGCGCCTCCCAGCGCTCCTGGGCGTGCTTGGCGGCGAGGCCGAGCGAGACGAGCCGTCCGCTCGTCGGGCGTCTGGCCCTCGCGGGCGAGCATCAGCAGCGTGTTCAGGAGGCGGGCGAGCCGCTCGACCTCCTGCTCGGCGGCCGCCAGCTCCCGCTCGAGCTCCGGGCTGTCCGCCTTCGCGGCTGCCGATTCGAGCCGCAGCCGCAGCCCGGTCAGCGGCGTCCGCAGCTGGTGGGACGCGTTGGCGACGAACTCGCGCTGCGCGGCGAGGACGACGCTCGAGCCGCTCGGTCATGTCGTTGAACGCGAGCGCGACCTCCCGCTGTCTCGCTCGGGCCGCTCGACCTCGGCGCGCGCCTCGAGGTCGCCTTCCTCCACGCGCCGCGCCGTCTGCGCCAGCCGCCGCAGCGGGCGCGAGAGCGAGTCGGCCAGGAACCACGCGAGCACGAGCCCGATCGCGAGCGCCGCGGCTCCGATCGCCGACCAGGGCGAGCACGCTGCGGCGGACGCGGTCGTTGACGGCGCTCGACGCTCTGCGTCACGCGAACGGCGCCGACGATCTGGCCGCCGTTCGTCACCGGGCACCGCCGTGAAGAGCAGGTCCTCGCCGAGCGTGTCGCTGTGCCGCTCGCCCTGAGCCGTGCGGCCGCCGAGCGCGGTGCGGATCTCCGGCCGGGTCGCGAACGAGCGCACTGCGCCGCCGGCGGAGTCGGCCCGCAGAACGCCTCGCTCGAGTCGACGACGATCACGCGGGCGCCGAGGTCGGCCGCCGCGCGTCGGGCGAGCCGCCGGAGCTGGGCGCGGTTGTCCATCGACCCCGCGGCCTGGGCGGCGACGATGTGCGCCTGGCCGGCCGCGTCGTTCCGAACCTCGGCGTCGACCCGGCGGGCGAGGTTCAGCGCCAGCGGGACCATGAGCGCGACGAGGATCAGCAGGTAGCCGTACGCGAACGCGGCGAGCAGCCGGGTTCTGAGGCTCACAGCTCTTCGGGCGAGGAGAAGCGAAAGCCCACGCCGCGCACGGTGTGCAGGAAGCGCGGCTCGCTGGAGTCGTCTCCGAGCTTGCGGCGCAGCCCGCTGACGTGCACGTCGAGGGTCTTCGTCGAGCCGAACCAGGTCGTGTCCCAGACCTCCTCGAACGCCTGCTCCCGCGTGACCACCGAGCCGGCGTTCTGCATCAGCAGCCGGAGGAGCTCGAATTCCTTGCGGCTCAGCTCGAGCGCCTCGCCGTCCTTCGTCACCTCGCGCTTCGCCGGGTCGAGCCGCACCTCGCCGATCTCGATCGGCTTCTCGTTCGGCCGGCGCCGGCTGTCTCGGTCCGGCGGAGCACCGCTCGGATGCGCGCGACGACCTCGCGCGCGCTGAACGGCTTCACGACGTAGTCGTCGGCTCCGAGCTCGAGCCCGACGATGCGGTCTGCCTCCTCGCCGCGGGCGGTCAGCATGATGATCGGCACCTGTGAGTGCCGGCGCAGCTCCCGGCAGACGTCGTAGCCCGGAGCCGTCCGGAAGCATCACGTCCAGGAGGACGAGGTCGGGGTCGACGCGGCGCGGCGAGCTCGAGCGACTCGGCCACGGTGCCCGCGACCTGGGTGTCGAAGCCCTCCCGGCCGAGCGCCTCCGCGAGCGGCTCGGTGATCGAGGTCTCGTCCTCGACGAGGAGGACGGTGCGTTTCCGCTGCATGTCGGGATTCTGCCCACTCCGGCCATGAGCGAAGCGGCCCATTCTCGGCGGCGCAGCCCCAGCCGAGAATGTCGAGCCGCTTGCGGCGAGACCCGAAGGCATCGGGGCCAGACGGCGCTGCGCATCGACGAAGCGGCCCATTCTCGGCGGCGCAGCCCCAGCCGAGAATGTCGAGCCGCTTGCGGCGAGACCCGAAGGCATCGGGGCCAGACGGCGCTGCGCATCGACGAAGCGGCCCGCATCACGGGCCGCTTCTTCACTCGTCGACTGGGCGACGAGATCTCCTGGGAGGAGAGGGAAGGTGTTAGTCGTCGTCGTCGTCTCCGCCGCCTCGGCCGGAGTTCCCGCCGTGGTCGTCGCCGCGGTCATCGTCGTCACCGCCGCCTGGACCGGAGTTTCCGCCGCGGTCGTCGTCGTCTCCGCCGCCTGGGCCGGAGTTGCCGCCGCGGTCGTCGTCATCGTGGCCGTCGTCGCCGCCGCCTGGCCCGCGATTGGGGCCTCCGCGGTCGTCGTCGTCACCGCGCCCCGGTGCGCCGCCCGTGCAACGCGGGTCGTTCGCGTGCTCGGCCTCGTCGCAAGGACCGCTGATGTCGCCGGTGGTCGTGGTCGCTGGGTTCGTGGTGGTCGCATCCGTCGTCGTTCCGTCAGTGCTCGTACCGTCGGTCGTCGTTGCATCGGTCGTCGTCGCGAGCGATCGGCGTGTCGAGCGTCGGCGAGTCGTTCGAGCCGCCGCCGAGCCGCGGCAGTGAGCCCGCGGCAGCGACGCCGGCGAACACGAGAATCGCGCTGATGATGATCGCTGCCTTCGTCATGTCGTTTCACTCCTTCCGAGTGGTTGAATTTCGTAAGCCCACCAGGGTGGCGGAAGGCCCCCCAAGCGCGGGCTACGCGAAGGCAAAGCCTCGGTAAAGCCTGAAAGTCGTGGAGAAAAGCGGTTGTAGGAGGGTCTGGCGAATATGGCTGAGCCGCCGGAGCGACGAGCAATATCCGCCACACCCTCCTGGCTATACTGCGCGCCCGGCCATGGCAGTCCCGAAGCGCAGACAGACCAAGACCCGCCGCGACAAGCGGAGGGCGCAGCATCGGCTGAAGGCGCCGCGCGTCAACGAGTGCCCTGTCTGCCATCAGCCGAAGCAGCCGCACCGCGTGTGCCCGACCTGCAAGACGTACCGCGGGCGCGAAGTCGAGCCGCTCCGAACGCCGGCTCCGTAGCTTGGAGCGTCCCGATCCGTGTGGCCGTCGACGCCATGGGCGGCGACCGGGGGCCGGAGGAGATCGTCGCCGGCGCCGCTCGAGGCGTCCGCTCGACGAGATTCGACCCGTGATCTACGGGCGCGCCGGGCCTCGACACCGAGGGGCTCGAGCTCGTCGAGGCTCCGGACGTGATCGCAATGCACGAGAAGCCGGTCGAGGCCGTCCGGGCCAAGCCGAACAGCTCGCTCGTTGCGGCCTGCCGCGCCGTCGGCGAGGGCGAGGCTGACGCCGTCGTCTCCGCGGGGAACACCGGCGCGACGCTCGCGGCCGGCCTGTTCCACATCCGGCGGCTCCCCGAGGTCGATCGCCCCGCCATCGCCGTCGTCATCCCGGCCCGAGACGGCCCGTCCGTGCTCCTCGATTCCGGCGCGAACGCGGACGCTCGCCCGGAGCACCTGCTCCAGTTCGCCCAGATGGGCGCGATCTTCGCGGAAGAGGTGCTCGAGATCGCGAAGCCGGAGGTGCGGCTCCTGTCGATCGGCGAAGAGCCCGAGAAGGGGAACCAGCTCACGCTCGAGGCCCACGCGCTCCTCGCCGCGCGCCGACCTCAACTTCGGCGGCAACGTCGAGAGCCGTCACCTGCTGAGTCACGCCGGCGACGTGGTCGTCTGTGACGGCTTCACCGGCAACGTCTGCCTCAAGCTCCTCGAGGGCACGATCAAGACCGTTCTCGAGGGAATCCGCGAGGAGATCCGCTCGTCGACGCGTGGGAAGGTCGGCGGCCTCCTGATCAGGCCCGCGGCGCGTCATCTGCGCGAGCGCCTCGACCCCGACACCTACGGCGGCGCGTATCTCCTCGGCCTGCGCGGCTCGCGTAATCGCGCACGGAAACTCCTCGCGCACGCGCGATCGCGAACGCAATCCGCACTGGCCGCGCGCGGCGTCGACCATCGCGTGGTCGACCAGGCTCGCCCGAGAGGCTCTGGCGGGAGCGCGTGTTAGCATCCGCGCGCCCCGAGACCCCTAGTCCACAAGCGAGGTGAAATGGCCGCTACGCGCGAGGAAGTCTACGAGCGTGTGAAGGAAGTCCTGAGCGAGCAGCTCGGCGTCGACGAAGACAACATCACCGAGGAAGCGTCGTTCCAGGAAGACCTCGAAGCGGACTCACTCGACCTGGTCGAGCTGATCATGGAGCTCGAGGACCAGTTCGGGATCAAGATCTCGGACGAGGACGCGCAGAAGATCCAGACCGTCGGTCAGGCTGTCGACTACGTCGCCTCGCACCAGTAACGCCTCGTCTCAGAAGCTCTGATCGAGGAGCTTCCGGCCGAGCGGCTGGAGAACGTCTTCACGCACACGTCCTGGGCGCCCGACCGCGCGTCCTCGTACGAGCGGCTCGAGTTCCTGGGCGACAGCGTCCTCGAGCTCGCGGTCGCGCGCGAGCTCTACGAGCGGTATCCGGACTTCACCGAGGGCCAGCTGGCGAAGATCCGCTCGCACGTCGTCTCGCGCGCGAGCTGCGCGGTCGTCGCGCGGGAGCTCGGGCTCGGCGAGCGGATGGCGGAGCGGCGTCCGACGCCGTGCCGCAGGACGAGCTCGAGCGGCTCTCGCGAGAACCGGAACGTCCTCGCCGCGCTGCTCGAGGCGGCGCTCGGCGCCCTTTCCTGGAGTACGGGTTCGAGCGGATCGAGGACGCGGTCGTCGGCGCCTTCGCGGGCCGGATCGAGTACGCGCTCACGACCTACGTCGACCACAAGACGGAGCTTCAGGAGGCGCTGGCGCGGCTCGGCCGCTCGGTCACGTACACGGTGCTCGACGTCGACGGCCCGCCGCACGACCGCACGTTCACGTGCGCCGCGGTGATCGACGGCGAGGAGGCCGGCGTGGGCAAGGGCCCGTCGAAGAAGGACGCCGAGCAGGAAGCCGCCCGCGAGGCGCTCGCGAAGCTAGGTTCCGAGGCGGAATCGCGCTAGCGTCCGGCTATGGGCAAAGGCGGTTCGCAGGCCCTTGTTCCCGCAGGCTTCGGCGGCGCTCGGAATCGCGCTCGTGCGCCACCCCGCTCGGGACGCGGGGCGAGGCTGGCACGCCGCGACTGCGAGAGGCGCTCGAGCCGGCCAAGCGAGGACGCCCGGCGGCCCGAGCGGGTCCACGCGGTTACCGCGGCCCGCGTGGGCCGAGAGGGTTCACTGGAGCCGCCTGGAGCTGCAGGGTGCCCCAGGGCGTCGCAGGGCCTGCAAGGCGAGCAGGGCCCGCAAGGCCATTCAGGGCCCGCAAGGGATCCAGGGCCTATGGCCCGGCCGTGCCGCAGGACCGCCGGGTCTCGGCCTGGAGCGCCCAGGCTTCGCGCTCAGGCCGTACGATTCCTCGGGCGGCCAGCGTGGGCAGCGCCGTCGGCGACGGTCGGCGTCGACGGGCTCGGCCATTGATCGCTTACCACATCTCGGCGCCTGGCTCGAAGGTCGCCCACTGCTCTGATCGTCGCCTGCTCTTCCGCGGCGACCAGACCATCCTCGAGCCCGTTCGGCGTCGGGTGCGAGCCCCGCGGTCGATCACGATCGGCGCGGACGGGCTCGGGCTGATCGGCTACACGGTCTCCTCGGTCAGCGGATGACCTGAAAGTCGCGCACTGCTCGAACGTCGCTTGCTCGGCGGCAACGTTCTCGACGCTCGGCGAGCGCCGACCACTTTCGGGGGCTTCCGACGCTCGATCACTATCGGCGCCGACGGGCTCGGCCTGATCAGCGTACCGAGGACTTCGACGACGTTCGACCTCGAAGGTCGCCCACTGCATCGGACGTCACCTGCTCGGCCGCGACCATCACGTCGTTCAGACCCGATCGACGCCGCCGGCGGCGACGTGCACCTCGATCGCGACGGGCGCCGACGGGCTCGGGCTCATCAGCTACCGCGACACGACAACCTTCGACCTCAAGGTCGCCCACTGCTCGAACGTCGCCTGCACGGCCGCTACGACCGCGACCCTCGACAGCGCCGGTCGTCGGCGGCTTTACCTCGCTCACGATCGGCTCCGACGGGCTCGGCCTGATCAGCTACTACGACTACGCCTGAACGGCAACCTCAAGGTCGCCCACTGCTCGAACGTCCTCTGCTCGGCCGCTACGACGACAGACCACTCGACAGTGCCGGCTATGGTCGGACGGATTCACCTCGATCACGATCGGCGCCGACGGGCTCGGGCTGATCAGCTACGCGCGACCGCAGACGAACGGCGATCCGCTAAGGTCGCCCATTGCTCGAACCTCACCTGCTCGTCCGCGACGACCACGACCGTCGACAGCGATCGAGCAACCTCGGTCGAGCACACTTCGATTGCTGGTCGGCGCTGACGGACTGGGCCTGATCGGCTATCGACAACCAGACGAGCGGCGCTCAAGGTCGCGCACTGCTCGAACGTGTTCTGCGTCCCGTCTTCCGGCGCCGCTGAGCGCGTCCTAGGCCCCGCGTCAAACTTCGGTCCTGCGTGCACCTGCGAGCGATCAAGCTGCGCGGCTTCAAGTCGTTTCCCGGACCCTGTCGAGGTGCGCCTCGAGCAGGGCGTCGCCGTCGTCGTCGGGCCGAACGGCTCCGGCAAGTCGAACGTCTCCGACGCGATGCTCTGGGCCGCCGGAAGCCTGCGCCCGAGCGAGCTGCGCGCCGAGAAGCCCGACGACGTGCTCTTCGCCGGCGGCAAGGACCGGCCGCCGGCCGACTTCTGCGAGGTCGAGCTCCTCTTCGACAACGAGGACGGCGCGCTCGCCGAGCTGCCGTTCGCCGAGGTCTCGTTCATGCGGCGGCTGCACCGCGGCGGCGAGGGCCAGTACCTCGTCAACCGCTCGCCGGTGCGGCGCACCGATCTCGTCGAGCTGCTCGCCGACGTGGGCCTCGGCGGCCAGATGGGCTCGATCATCAGCCAGGGCCGCGTCGAGGAGATCCTCGGCTGCAAGCCCGAGGAGCGGCGGCTGCTGGTCGAGGAGGCTGCGGGCCTCGGCCGCTTCAAGCGGCGGCGGCATCGCGCCGAGCTGAAGCTCGCGCGGGTCGCGACGGACGTCGAGCGCGCCCGCGACCTCGAGGCCGAGGTGAAGAAGCGCCTCCGGCCGCTCGCGCTGCAGGCGACCGCGGCCGAGCGGGCTGAGAAGCTGCGCGGTGAGATCGGCGCGGTCGAGAGCCCGGATCGCGCAGCTCGAGCTGGAGCAGGTCGAAGAGCGCCGGGCGAACGCGGACGAACGCCGCCAGGCCGCCGGCCTCGCACGCAACCGGACGGGCAAGGAGCTCGAGGCTCTGCTCTTGGAGCGCGACCGCGTCGAGGGCGAGCTCGTCGGCGCGGCGGGGAGCCGCGAGGAGGCGACGGCCGGCCTCTACCGGCTGAAGAGCGCCACCGAGCGGCTCGAGCACCGGCGCGAGAGCGCTCAGACCCTGGCCGAGACGATTCCGCGCCAATCCGCCTCGGGCGCGCTCGCCGGAGCGCGAGCGGCTTCTGCGAGGAGGCGCGGCTCGGACGCGAGCGGCTCGGCGCGCTCGAGCGGGCGCTTGCCGAGCTCGAAGGTCTCCCACCTGCAGCCCGTGCGCTCGCGGAGCAAGGCGAGCGACTCGTCCTCTCGTCCCTCGACGTGGACTCCGGCGAGGAGCGCGCCGTTGCAGCCGCTCTCGGCTGGCGGGCCGCGGCAGTCCTGGCGGACGACGCCGCGACCGCGCTGAGGTTCCTCGAGCAGGCGCGCGCCGCCGGGCTCGGAAACCTCGGTGTGGTCGTCGGCCGCGTGCGGGCCGAGGCGCCGATCGTCGCGAAGGAGCGCCTCCTCGATGCGACCGAGCTTTCCGTGACGCGAGAGGGCTTCGCCTACGACCCGGAGCGCGGCGAGCTCTGGTACGCCGGTGAGGCTGCCGAGGCTGTCTTGCTCGAGCTCCAGGCGCAGGCGCCGCGCGCTGGAGGCCGAGGTCGAGGAGCTCGCGGCGGCTGCCGAGCGGGCGACGGCCCAACCCGCAGTATCCGATCCGCGTCCGGCCGAAGCCGCCGAGCGGCTCACCGCCGTCCTCACCGAAGCGGTCAGGAACTCCGCCCGTTTCGAGCCGAGTCTCGGCGCCCGCGCCGATGCGCGTGGCCAGCGAGCCAGGGAGCTCGGCGAGGAGCTGCGTGAGCTCGGCGCGAAGGAGGCCGAGCTGCGACGTGCCGCCGCGGAGGCCGGAGAACGTGCGTCGGCAGTCGATGTCGAGCTCGCAACCCTCGCGGCCGAGGCGAAGGAGCTCCAACGCCGGATCGAAGAGGCCGGCGCCGAGCCGGCCGCAGGCGACGATCCCGAGGAGCTGTCCGAGAAGCTCGTCCGGCTCGAGCGTCGCCGCGAGGCGCTCGGCAGCGTCAATCCGCTGGCGAAAGAGGAGTACGAGCGCGAGAAGGAGCGTCTCATCGAGCTCCGCGACCAGCGCGCCGACCTCGAGCAGAGCCTGAAGGAGCTCGAAAGCCTCCGCGACGAGCTCGCCGAGACCGTCGAGCGTCGCTTCGAGGAGACGTTCAAGTCCGTCCGCGACCACTTCCAGGAGGTCGCGGCGACGCTGTTCCCCGGCGGCGAAGGGCGGCTTCGGCTCACCGAGCCGGAGTTGGAGGGCGAGGACGAGGACATAGAGCCGGGGATCGAGATCGAGCTGCGGCCCGCCGGCAAGAAGGTCACACGACTCTCGCTCCTTTCAGGAGGCGAGAAGGCGCTCGGCGCGATCTCGTTCCTGTTCGCGCTGTTCCTCGCGCGGCCGCATCCGTTCTATCTCCTCGACGAGGTCGAGGCCGCGCTCGACGACGCGAACATCGGCCGCTTCGTGACGCTCCTGCGACGCTACTCGGAGCAGGCGCAGTTCATCGTGATCACGCACCAGAAGAAGACGATGGAGGCCGCGGACGTCCTCTACGGCGTCACGATGGGCGCCGACGGCATCTCTCAGATCGTCTCGCGCCGCCTCCCGCGCGAAGTCGTCGCCGCGTAGCCTCTCCGCCGTGACGACGTGGAGCGCCCTCCTCGGGGACGACGAGCCGACCGAAGAACAGGCCGCCGAGCCCGGCTTCTTCGGGCGCCTGCGGGACTCGCTGGGGAAGAGCCGCCGCGCGCTCACCGACCAGCTCGCGGCCGCCGCCTTCGACCCGGCCGACGACGAGGCCTGGGAACGGCTCGAGGAGGCGCTGATCGCGGCAGACGTCGGCGTGCCGGCGACCGCCGAGCTCGTCGGGCGGCTCGAAGCCCGCGGCGAGGTCGGAGACCTGACGGAGGCGCTCGTCGAGGAAGCCGCCGCGATGCTCGGCGAGCCGGGAACGCTCGACATTCGCCAGAAGCCGAGCGTCCTGCTCGTCGTCGGCGTCAACGGCACCGGCAAGACGACGACGATCGGCAAGCTCGCGTATCACCTCAACGAGCATGGGCGCTCCGTCATCGTCGCCGCTGCCGACACCTTCCGCGCCGCCGCCGAGGAGCAGCTCGAGATCTGGGCCGACCGGGCGCAAGCCGACTTCGTCGGCTCAGAGCGGGGCGGAGACCCGGCGGCGGTCGCCTACGACGCGATCGAAGCCGCTTCGGCCCGCGGCCGTGACGTCGTCGTCGTCGACACGGCCGGCCGCCTCCACACGCAGACGAACCTGATGGAGGAGCTGGCGAAGATCCGGCGCGTGATCGAGAACCGCCTCGAGGGCGCCCCGCACGAGACGCTTGCTCGTCGTCGACGCCACGACCGGCCAGAACGGCGTTCGCCAGGCCCAGCTCTTCAGCGAGGCCGTGCAGGTCAGCGGCGTTGCGCTCACGAAGCTCGACGGCTCGGCGAAAGGCGGTGTGTCTCTCGCGATCGCCCATGAGCTCGGCCTGCCGGTCAAGCTCGTCGGCGTGGGGGAGGGCATCGAGGACCTCCGGCCCTTCAACCCTGTCGACTTTGCCCGTGCCCTGATCGCGGGCTAGAGGTCGAGGACGAGCGACAACGCATCGTCTACGTTTCGCATCTCGTCAAGCGTCAGGTGTCCCACGTGCTTCCCCAGGCTGCGGGCGTCGACCGCGCCGATCATCTCGCACATCACTCGGCTCGGGGAGTCTCCGATCGAGACTTCTGGATGGAAGCTCGCGGGCTGTGTCGACCGCGAAGTCGGGCAGATGACAATCGTGGAGAGCGCGAGGAGGTCGTCCGCCTGGACGATCACGGCATGGTGCCGGCCGCGCTGCGCCCGACCGCGCCCACGCGGAACGACGATCTCGTGAACATCACCCCTGACCACGCAGCTGCTCCATGAGCTCCGCGACCTCGCGCGCCTCACGCACGTACTCCCGATCTTCCATCAGCGCTCTCGCCTCGGCGGCGCAGACCGCCGCGACGCCGCTCGCGCTCTGCGGTCTCGGCGATCGCCTGGCGGGCCGCCTCCGCACGAGTTACTCCGCGCCGGCGGGCGATCTCATCCAGCTCACGCAGTCCTTCCCGGCCCAAGCGGAGGGAGAGTGGGGGAGGAGCGGCCACGCCCAAAGTGTAGCGCGAAACGCACTACACTTTCTGGGCATGTCTCGTTCGGGCTAGCGCTCGAGCGCGAACGCGATGTTGACCGTGGTCCGGTACGACGTGATCTTGCCGTCGGTGACTTCTGCGCTCATCGAGAGCACGTCGGCGCCCGTGATCCCACGCAGCGTCTTTGCTGCCTCCTGAACCGCCGCGTCCGCGGCCTTCGCGAAGCTCTCCGGCGAGTTGCCGATCACCGTCACGACCTTGGCGACGTCTGCCATCTCTCCCCGCTCCTTTTGTCGCTTGACTGGGCGGCGGAGTCTAAACGTCCGGCGTCGGCGGTATCTCCGGGCCCGTTGGCGGTTCGTCCGGTAGCTGCGGCTCTGGGTCCGGCGGCTCCGGCTGCGGCGGCGGCTCGGGCTGCGGTGGGGGTAGCGGCTGTTCGCCCATGGTCAGGGGGTCGGGGAGATGAGTACGCGGTAGCCGCTCAGCGGGCCCTCGGCCAGCACCTGGAGCCGAACGTCGTACTCCCTCGGGATCTCTCCCAACACTTCTTCGGCATGCTCGACGGCGGCCACCGCCGCAGCAGCGAAGCTATCCCGGCTCTCGCCCGGGAACCACTCTCGATCATCTTCCAACTTCATTGGAGCCTCCCGTCCGTGTTGATGTCGGAGACCATACGCCTTCCGGCTGCAACGTTCCCCTTCCTCTCGTAGAGCGCCTGCGCGCGGTCGACGATCTCGGCCGACTCCGCTCCTTTCCCGGCGGCGTCGAGCACCTGCGCAAGGCTGAGGAGAGTCAGCGCCTGGAGATCGGGGAAGTCCATCCCCTCGACCATCACAGTGGCCTCGCGCGCGACCTCCTCGGCCCGGTCGGCCTCCCCGCGTCTCGCGAACAGCTTCGCCCGCACGCAGCGACACAGGGCTTGCGGGACGACGTCGTCGCCGGCCGCGAGCTCCGCGACGATGTCGGCGTACTCGGCTGCCTCGTCGTCGCGACCGGCCCGGCACAGGGTGTCGGCCAGGTATGCAGCAACCACGACGCGCGCGCCCTTCTCGCCCATCCGCTCGAGCGTCTCGTAGCCCCAACGAAGCTCTTGCTCCGCCGCATCCATGTTCCCCGCAAGCGTCTCGATGTCGGCGCCGATCGTGCAGCGCACGGCCCGCCGGTACCCGAGCCCCAGCTCCTCGTACCGCTCTCCCGCGGCGCCCCACAGCCGTCGGGCCTCGGCAAAGTCCCCACGCATTGCGAGCAATCCGGCGAGGCTGCTCCAGATCGCCGCCTCGATCGTGTGCTCGCTCACCTCTGCGAGCAGGTCCGTGCAGCGAGCGATCGCGTCCTCGGCCGGCGTCGGGCCGAAGTAGAGCGCCATCGCCAGGTGGCCGACGAGGCTGGCTTCTTCGCGTGCGTCCGTCGCCTGGCGGGCATGTTCGAGCGCACGCTCCAGGGCCTCGACGCGGACTCCCCAGTGCCCGGCCAGCACGGCGACCTCTCCGCGCAGACGCCAGGCCCGTGCCAGGCCGAGATGGTCCGCGGACTCCTCCAGGACCGGAATCGCCCGGGCCGTCACCTCGGGAACCGACGAGCTCACCTCCTGCGCGGTGAAGACCTTGAAGAACTCGCGCTCGATCAGCGCCCGCAGTCTCGAGCCGGACGTCGCCGGCCGACTTGGCCGTCCTCAAGGCATCGCCGACGACCTCGTCGACGCGCTCGAATGCGCCGATCGTCATCAGCAGGCTCGCCAGCTCGACGAGTAGCTCGCCCCGGAGCGGGTGATCGTCTGGCAGAAGCGAGACGGCACGGGTGATCAGGCTCGCTGCCGCAGCGGCGTCGCCGCCGCGAACGACTGCTCTGCGTCCCGCCGCCGCGAGCCTCTCCCCGGCGCGGGCCGCGAGCTGCACGCCGCCCGGGCCCAGCGGGCCGAGCTCCTCGCGGTAGCGATGAGACTGCTCGAGGTGGTAACCGACGATCTCGTCGAGCTCGGCCGCGCTCTCGCCGGAGCTGTGCTCGAGCCAGCCTGCGAAGCGCTCGTGCAGGTCGGCCCTCGTCTCTTTCGGGACGCCGAGGTAGGCGGCGTCGCGGATCAGGATGTGCCGGAAGCGAAAACCGTCCTCAGTTGGGAAGATCGAGCGTGCGGGCTCGATGAACTCCTTCCGCGCAAGCGTCATCAGGCTCGCTCCGACGGCGCCGCGGTCGGCACCGCTCACCAGCTCGCCGATCGCGCCGCGCCAGAACTCCTTGCCGATGACGGCCGCCCCCTCGATCACGGCGCGCTCGTCGGGCGCCAGGCGATCGAGCCGTGCCGCGAGCAGAGCATGAATCGAGGGCGGGATTGCGAGGTCGCCGGTCGCCGCCCCGTTCTCGGCGATCATCGCGAGCAACTGCTCGACGAAGAGCGGGTTGCCCTCCGCAGCCTCGGTAATCCTGCCCAGCAGCGTCTCTTCGACCTCGGTCTCGCCTCGCAGATGGCCGAGCAGCTCTTCGGCCTCCAAGTGTGAAAGGGGCGTGAGCATGATCGACTCGCCGATTGAATGCCACGCGGGGTGGCGGTCGAGCAGGTCGGGCCGGGCGAGGCAGAGGATGAGGATCGGGGCGTCCCGGGTCCAGCCGAGCACGTACTCGATCAGCTCGACGAAGGTCGGCTCCGCCCACTGGAGGTCGTCGAAGCCCACGATCAGCGGCCGCTGGCGCGCGATGTGCTCGAACAGCCGACGGACGGCCCACATCGTCTCTTCCGGCGCGGCCGAGTCGTCGCCTACTCCGATCGCCGCGGCCACTTGGCCCGCGATCCGCTCTCCGTCCGGTTCCCCTGCGAGCAGCTCGTCGAGCCCGCTCCGACGCAGTCCTCCGGCGGCGTCGCGAACGATGTCCCGCAAGGGCCAGTATGTGATCCCCTCGCCGTAGGGGAGGCAGCTGCCAATGAGCACCGTCGCCTCGTCGCGTATCTCGGTCAAGAGCTCCTTGGCCAGCCTGGACTTGCCGATGCCCGCGGGGCCGAGAACCGTCACGAGTCGCGCGGTCTGATCCCGTACCGCCTGCTCGAACGCGGCGCGCAACTGCGAAAGCTCGTTCTCTCGCCCGACCATCGGAGCGTCGAGGCGGCGCGCGAGTGCGGGAGCGCCCGCGACAACCCCGAGCAGCCGCCAGGCCCGGACTGGTTTGCTCTTGCCCTTCAGGTCGAGCGGATCGAGCGGCTCTGTGAGCACCGCGTTGCGCACGAGCCGATGGGTCGCGTCTCCGATCAGGATCTCGCCGGGGCTCGCCGCCGCTTCGAGGCGCTGCGCGACGACGACGGCCTCACCCGTGACGAACGCGTGGCCTCCGGACGGATCTCCGGCGACGACCTCCCCCGTGTTGATCCCGGTCCGTGTGCCGAGCTCGATCCCGTACTCCGTGCGCAGCTCCTGGTTCAGCGCCCCAAGCGCCTCCCGCATCTCGCCGGCGGCGCGGACGGCCCGCAGCGCGTCGTCCTCGTGGACGACCGGGATGCCGAACGCGGCCATGACCGCGTCGCCGATGAACTTCTCGACCGTGCCGCCGTGGTGCTCGAGGACGCGGCTGACCTCGATGAAGTAGCGCGAGATGACTCGCCTGTAGGTCTCCGGGTCGAAGCGCTCGCCGAGTGGCGTCGAGTCGATGACGTCGGTGAAAACGACCGTGACCGTCTTCCGCATCTCGCGCGCCGCGGCCGGCTCCTCCATGGGAGCCCCACACGCGAGGCAGAACCGTGCGCGAGCAGGGTTGGTCTCGCCACATCGGGGACAGGCGGCCATGTCCTGACCAAGTATGGAACCAAGGCGCCGGCGAGTACACCGAAATGCCGCCGGTTTCCTGGCGCGTCGCTGGGCGCCTGTATGCGAGTGGGACAGTGTTGGGTCACACGGCCCGCTCGCAGGAAGGCGGTCAGCGACGCGAGGCGGCGGCGGAGCCGGGCTTCGCCCGGCGGGAGCCGACGCCGGTCAGGGAAGCGGAGGGGCTCTCAGTACACTGGGCGGCCGTGTTCGATGCACTCTCCGACCGGCTCCAGGACGCCCTGAAGGACGTCCGCGGCCGCGGCAAGCTCGACGAAGACGCCGTCTCGCGCGCGATGCGCGAGATCCGACTCGCCCTGCTCGAGGCGGACGTCAACTTCAAGGTCGTCAAGGACTTCGTCGCCCAGGTGCGGGCCCGCGCGCTGGGCGCCGACGTGACGAAGAGCCTGACGCCCGGCCAGGAAGTCGTTCGGATCGTGCACGAGGAGCTGACGTCGTTGATGGGCTCCGGCAGCTCGAAGCTCGCCTTCGCGAGCAAGCCGCCGACCGTGATCCTGCTCGCCGGGCTACAGGGCTCCGGCAAGACGACCGCCGCGGGGAAGCTCGCGCTGCTCCTCCGAAAGGAGGGGCACTCGCCCGCGCTGGTTGCGGCCGACCTCGCGCGCCCGGCCGCGGTCGAGCAGCTCGAGCAGCTCGGCCGGGAGCTCCAGATCCCCGTCTACACGGCAGACGACCCGGTGAGCGCCGTCACGAAGGGAATCCAGCAGGCCCGCGACCAGGGCAAGGACGTCGTCATCCTCGACACGGCCGGGCGGCTCCACGTCGACGAGGAGCTGATGGAGGAGCTGTCCGAGGTCCGTAAGGCGGCGAAGCCGACGAACGTCCTGCTCGTGCTCGACGCGATGACGGGCCAGGAGGCCGTGTCGGTCGCGGAGGCGTTCCACGAGCGAGTCGCGTTCGACGGCGTCGTCCTGACGAAGCTCGACGGCGACGCCCGAGGCGGCGCGGCGCTCTCGGTCAAGGCCGTCACCGGCAAGCCGGTCAAGCTCGCCTCGGTCGGTGAGAAGCTCGACCAGCTCGAGTACTTCCACCCGGATCGCATGGCGTCGCGGATCCTGGGCATGGGCGACGTGCTGACGCTGATCGAGAAGGCCGAGGCCGCGGTCGAGGTCGACGAGCAGCAGCGCCTCGAGCAGCAGCTGCTCTCCGGCGAGTTCACCTTCGACGACTTTCTCGCGAGCTACAAGATGCTGCGCCGGATGGGGCCGCTCAAGGGCGTCCTCTCGATGATCCCCGGGATGGGCAACCAGCTCCAGGGGCTGGACGTGAACGAGAAGGACATGGCTCGCGTGGAGGCGATCGTCCTCTCGATGACGCCGCGCGAGCGGAGCATGCCGCACCTGATCGACGGCTCACGCCGCAAGCGGATCGCGGCCGGCAGCGGGACGACGATCCAGCAGGTCAACCAGCTGCTCTCGGCCCGAAAGCAGATGCAGAAGATGATGAAGCAGATGAAGAAAGGGAAAGATGCCCGGGCTCCCACCTGAGTTGCTTCAGCAGGCACAGAAACAGAGTCGAAGGTGATGGGAGCGACGATTTGCTGCTGGGCGGAGCCGGGCTTTGCCCGAGCGCAGCCCCGACTCTGCCGGCCGGGATTAGGTGTGAAGGAGGGGGCCCACGGGGGAACCATGGGTTCCCCCGTGCCTAAGATGCCGGGGCTTCCGCAGGAATTGCTGGAGCAGGCACAGCGACAGGGAAGAAGGTGAGATGGCAGTACGGATGCGTTTGACCCGTGTCGGGTCGAAGAAGAACCCCGTCTATCGGGTCGTAGTCGCCGACTCGCGCTCGCCGCGCGACGGCAAGTTCATCGAGATCGTCGGCCGCTACAACCCGCAGACCGATCCCTCGACGATCGACTTCGACGAGGACAAGGTCAAGGAGTGGCTCGCGAAGGGCGCGACGCCGTCGAACACCGTGGCGCGGCTGCTCAAGAAGGCAAACGTCGGTGGCTGAGCTCCTCGAGCACCTCGCCAAGCAGCTCGTGGACGATCCCGACGCCGTCGAGGTCGAGGAGGTGCGGCAGGAAGGCGCGACCGTGCTCCAGCTCCGGGTCGCGAAGGACGACATCGGCAAGGTGATCGGCCGCCAGGGCCGCATTGCCCGCGCCCTGCGCGCGATCGTCCGTGCCAGCGGCGCGCGCTCCCACCGGCGCGTCGTGCTCGAGATCATGGAGTAACACCGTCGCGCGTCGCCGCGCTCTACGACGTCCACGGTCAACGGGTCGCGCTCGAGGCGGTTCTCGCCGACGTGGAACGGGAGAAGGTCGATGCGATCGTCTTCGGCGGCGACCTCTTCCTCGGCCCACAGCCCGCCGAGACCGCGGAGCTCGTCCGTTCCATCGAAGCGGGCTTCGTGCGCGGGAACTGCGACCGGGAGCCCGACGAGTGGACGCGGTCGAAGCTCGACGACGAGACGATCGCCTGGTCGCAAGCGTGGCCGCTGACGGTCGAGCTGGACGGGACCCTGTACTGCCACGCAAGCGCCGAAAGACGACATGCGCCCGATCCTCACCGACGCTTCGCCGCCGGAGCGGTTCGAGGAAGCGCTGGAGGGAATCGATGCGCGCCTCGTGGTCGCGGGTCACACGCACATGCAGTTCAGGCGCGAACGCTGGGTCAACGCCGGCTCGGTCGGCTGGGCAGCCGAGGACGACGTCGCCGCCTTCTGGGCGCTCGTCTCGGACGACGTCGAGTTCCGCCGCACGCCGTTCGACGTCGAGCGCGCGGAGAGCGAGATCCTCGCGTCGGGCTGGCCCGAGGCGGAGTCGTTCGTCGCGGAGAACCTCCGAGCGCCGCCGTCCCGTGCGGAAGCGACCGCCTGGTTCGAGTCCCGCGCGTGAGAGTCCAGGTCGGGAAGGTCGGGCAAGCCGCACGGGCTCGAGGGCGCCTTCGTCGTCGAGGAGGCCAGCGACGACCCGCGATCGGTTCGCGATCGGCGACGACGCTGCTCGTAGGCGGCGAGATCGCGGAAGTGGTCGAGTCGAAGAAGGCCGGCGGCCGGCCCGTGATCCGGCTCGACCGCGATGTTCCACGAGGCGCTGAGATCGAGGTGGAGCGAGGCGACCTGCCCGAGCCCGAGGAGAACGAGTACTACGCCTTCCAGCTCGTCGGGCTCGAGGTCGAGGAGGCGGGCGGCCAGAGGCTCGGCCGCGTGACCGAGATCTCCAGCGGGCCCGCGAACGACGTCCTCGAGCTCGACACAGGCCTCGCGCTCCCGCTCGTCGACGCCTGCGTCCAGGAGGTCGATCTCGAGGCGAGGTCGAATCCTTGTGCAGCCTGGCTTCTCAGGCGATAGCTAACCTCCCTCCGCCCTGCGCATCGATGTCTTCACGCTCGTCCCCCACGCGTTCGCCTGGCTCACAGAGCAGCGTCCGCTCGCGGCCGTGCTCGGAACCGAGCTCGAGCTCCGCCTGCTCAACTACCGCGACACCTCGCCGCTCACGGGCGGCCAGGTCGACGATGAGCCCTACGGCGGCGGCGCGGGGATGGTCCTCCGGATCGACGTCGTCGCGGCCGCCCTCGACGCGGTCTACGGCGGGGCTCCCGGCCACCGGGTGGTTGCGCTGACGCCCCAGGGACGCCAGCTCGATCAGCGGCTGGTCGAAGAGCTTGCGGGGGAGGAGAGCCTGACGCTTCTCTCGGCGCGGTTCGAGGGATTCGACGAGCGCATCGTCGAGCACCTCGCGACGGATGCGGTCTCGATCGGCCCGTACGTCCTGTCCGGCGGCGAGCTGCCGGCGATGGTGCTCGTCGACGCGATCGCCCGCCGGCTTCCCGGAGCCCTCGGCAGCGAGGAGTCCGGGCTCGAGGAGAGCTTCTCCGCCGAGCTCGAGGGCGGTCTCGAGTATCCCGCACTACACGCGCCCGGCCGAGTTCCGCGGCTGGGAGGTGCCCGAGGTGCTTCTCTCGGGCGACCACGCCAGGATCGCCGGCTGGCGACGCGAGCAGAGTCGCGCAAGGACCGTCCGCTGAGAAATCCGATCGACTTCCTGACGCACGGCTTGCCGCGCCAGTGGCGGATCCTCATCGACTGGGCGATCACGATCCTGGGCGCGGTCGCGATCGTGCTCGCGATCAAGGCCTACGTCGTCAACCCGTACCGGATCCCGTCCTCGTCGATGGAGCCGACGCTGCACTGCGCTCGGCCCGGGAGCGGTTGCGAGGCGCGTTTCTCGGACCGCGTGCTGGCGAACCGCTTCATCTACCACTTCCGCGAGCCGAAGCGATTCGAGATCGTCGTCTTCAAGACGCCTCCGGCGGCGCAGGTGGCGTGCAGTGGCGCGGTTGGCGGCAACGGCGGCGACACTTCGTCAAGCGCCTGATCGGCCTCCCCGGCGACCGCTGGCGCGAGCAGAACGGCGACATCTACATCAACGGCGAGAAGCTGAAGGAGCCGTACGTCAAGCCCGAGCGCAGGGACGCACGACACGATCCCGGAGAAGACGATCCCGGAGGGCGAATACCTGATGCTCGGCGACAACCGCGCCTCCTCCTGCGACTCCCGGCGCTGGGGCACGGTGCCGCGGGACAACCTGATCGGCCCGGTCTTCGCGATCTACTGGCCGCCGAGCCGAATCGGCTTCGAGTAACCCCGTCCTCCGCTAGCATCCACCCAAGGCCCGAAGGGCCTCCTCGCCATGACGAATCCGATCGAGCTACTCGAACAGCGCCAGCTGCGGACAGACCTGCCGCAGTTCAAGGCCGGTGACACCGTGCGCGTCCACTTCCAGGTGATCGAGGGCCAGCGCCGCCGCGTCCAGGTCTTCGAGGGCATCGTCATCAAGCGCCAGGGGGCAGGGGTGCGAGAGACGTTCACCGTCCGCAAGCAGTCGTTCGGCGTCGGGGTCGAGCGGACGTTCCCGCTCCACTCGCCGAAGATCGAGAAGATCGAGGTGCAGGCGATCGGCGACGTCAGCCGCGCGAAGCTCTACTACTTGCGCGCGAAGGTGGGAAAGAAGGCGCGCGTCCGGGAAGCACCAGCAGGGTGTCGCGGTATCCTCGGCGCGTGTCGAGGACGACGTCGAGGCGGTCGCGGAGAGCCCAGAGGAGGAGCAGCCGGCAAAAGAGCCCGCTGACGTCGAGCAGTCAGCAGACGGAGGCGAGCCCGCTCCCGAAGAAGATCTCGGCGCAGAGCGCCCGGCAGAAGAGCCGGTTGCAGTCGTCGAGGACGGCGGAGAGGCTGCTGAGGTTCGACCGAAGGCTCGGCGCTCGCTTCGTCGCCGGCGCGGATGAGGCCGGCCGGGGCTCGCTAGCCGGCCCCCTCGTCGTCGCAGGAGTTCTTCTCGACTACGAATCGCTCCGGGACCATCGCGTTCGCCCGCTCGCGCAGCTGAACGACTCGAAGCAGGTCAGCCCGGAGGATCGGGAGGCGCTCTTCCGGGCCGTGCTCGCCTCCGCGAAACAGATCTCCGTACAGATGATCTCGCCACGCAGAGATCGACCGCGAGGGGCTTCATCGATCGAACCTCGCCGGGCTGCGCCGCGCTCTGAATGCGCTGGCGCCTCCGGCCGAGGCTTGCCTCGTCGACGGGTTCCGCCTCGGGCCGAGCGCGCCCGAGCACGTCGCGGTGGTCGACGGCGACGAGCGCAGCGCGGCGATCGCGGCGGCTTCGATCGTGGCGAAAGTCGTCCGCGACCGGACGATGCGCCGGATGGACGCGCTCTTCCCCGGCTACGGGTTCTCGTCCCACGTCGGCTACATCACGCCGCGCCACTCGAGGATCGTCCGCGAGCGCGGTCCGTGCGACATCCACCGCCGCTCGTTCCAGGCGCTCTGCTACCTGAGTGAAGAAGAAGCGGCAGCCCGCCTCAGCGCGGCGTAGCACCCGCGCGATCGGCACGCGCGCCGAGCGCCGCGCGCTCTGGCATTACCGGTTGCGTGGGTATCGCGTTCTCGCGACGAATGTCTGGATCACGGGCTACGAGCTCGACCTGGTCCTCCGGCGAGGCCGGCAACTCGTCTTCTGCGAGGTCAAGGCGAAGTCGAGCAGCGATCTTGGCGATCCCCTCGAGATGGTCGGCCGGGAGAAGGCCCGGCGCCTCCGCAGGGCAGCCGAAGTCTGGCTGGCCGCCAATAGCGAGCTCGCCGAGTGCGAAGCCCGGTTCGACGTCGCCGCCGAGCGGAAGGGCAGGCTGACGGTCGTTGCTGACGCCTTCTAGCGCCGTCCGACGACCAGCTTGACCTTGAAGCCGCGAGGCTTGCGGATGCCCGGTCGCGGTGTCTGGCCGATGACGCGCCCGACTCTCCTCGATCTTGCGTAGCGCACCCGCCCGACCGAGCAACGTCTTGCGCGAATCCGGCTCTTCGCGCGCCTGAGCGTCATCCCGATCACTCGCGGGACGACACAGCGTGCAGGAGCCGGCGGAGGTGGAGGACCGCCCGGCGGCGGGGGAGCTGGTAGCGGGGGCGGCGGAGGCGGTGGCGGCGGCCCGGGCGGAGGAGGCCCGAGGGGGCGGTCGAGGATCGTCCCAACCGCCTGCGCGTCGAGGATCGTGCCGCTGCTCTCGTTCGAGAGATTGAGCGTGAAAGTCTCGGCCGGCTCGCGGTCGTAGTCGGCGTTGATCGTGACGTCGACGGTCGCGACTCGCTGATTGGGGGCGAACGTGAGCGTGCCCGACGTGGCCAGGTAGTCGTCGCCGGCGCGCGCCGTGCCGTCCTGCGTCGCGTATGCGATCGACACCGAGTTGTCCATCTCGCTGCTCAGGCGCACGGTGACCGGCACCGTCGTCGTACCGGTCGCCGGCTCGAGCACGGTCGCATCGTCGGTCGTGATCTCGGGTCGAACGCACAGTGTGAGGAGGCTCATGGTCGCGTAGGCGGACTGCCGGTGATGGCACCCGATGCGGCGGCTCAAGAACTCGCTGCTGTTGTAGGTGCGCCAGGCCGCCCAGGGTGCCGCATCTCGAACGAGGTCGTGCTCGATTTGGCGGAAGGCGTCGTACCGCGCGTCCCCGACGAGTTCCGCGGCTGCATGCATCCTGTCGTTGAACACCGGGTCGTTGAAGTACGCGAAGTTGAGGTTCCCTGGGCCGTCGCGAATCGTGGTGCCGTCCAACAGTTCGATCGTGTTCCAGGGATCGAACCAGTCGGAGCACCACCCGACGCTGACTGCGAGGTCGAACGGCTCGCCTCGAGTCCCGATACGTGTGTAGATCTCATTTACGGACCAACCGACCATGGTCGCGTCGATGCCGATCTGCAGGAGCTGGTTCCTGAGTGCCTGCCCCTGCTGCGGGAAGTAGATCCCGCTCGTCACGTAATAGAGGACAGCGGGTCGCAGCGGGTCGCCCGGTTGCCAGTTTGCGAGCGTGCGGGCCAGTTCGAGGTTGGGTCGATCGGGGTAGGCGGCGATGTCCTGATAGCCGGGATCGCCGGGTGCCAGGTACTGATCGTGCGTCGAGGCCGCGTAAGGAAGGTTGAGCGCTGCCAGCGCCGTGCGGTCGACGGCGTAGTTGACCGCCTTTCGCATGTTGGCGTTCGCAAAGAGAGGCCGCTCCGTGTTCATCGGGATCCAGCCGGCGCAGTTCGTGGGCACGACATACCACTGCTGCCGGCCCCGGGTCGCCGCCGCGCTGTCTGGCCCATAGGCCGGCGCAGGTCCTCCAATAGCCCCCCATGCCGTAGTCGGAGACACCGTCGATGACGCGCTGCTTGATGTCGGCCGGCGTCTGGTTGAAGTAGTACTCGAAGGAGTCGAAGCGCCGGGGACGAGGGCCCGTGTAGTGAGGATTCCGGATCACGGAGAGGCGCTCGTTGACGGTGTACGCCGAGATGTAGTACGGGCCCGCCGAGGGAATCGGCGCGAACTGTTCGACAGGAGGCAGGCCGGGGCACCGCGCAGAAGAAGGGCATTGCGATTATCGAGAGGATGTCCCCTTGCGGTTCGATCAGTGTGATCGTCAGCGTGTCTCCCTGGGCGACGATCCCGGTGATCTCCTGCGCCTGCCCGCTGTGGTACTCCTCGGCGCCGACGATGTTCGTCATGAACTGGTAGCCGGGTGACGCCATGTCCGGGTGCGCCACGCGCTGGAGGTCCACTTCATGCTCTGCGGAGTGACGACTCCGCTCGCCGGCGGCGAGAAGGCGAAATCGTTACGGATCTGGAACGTGTACGTGCGGCGGTCGGTCGAGATCGTCGGCATGGCGACCGCGATCTCCGGCCTAAGACGGGACTCCTCGGGATGCGGGGCGTCGGGGTAGTTGAGGAGCTTCGCGCACGTCGCGTACTCGAGCTGCCACGCAGTGCTTGATGTATGCGAGCTGAGGATCCAACTGCCACGCAGGGCCGACGGCGTCGATCGGAACGAGCCGGCCGGCGGGGCGGGCTGTGGCGAAGCGGAGACCGAGGCGGCGGCGAGCGCGGTGAGCACGGCGACGAGCGACCCCGCCAGCAGCACATATCGTCCGCTCCGCATTTCCTCCTCCTGGAGAGCCCGCGGATCGTGACAGATCGTCCCTGCCGTTGTAAATAGACGCCTAGGAGAGCGCGCGACTTTGTAGAACTCGGTCCGAGCGATGGCTCCGACGCAGGACGCGCTCTACCGCGAGCTGGACCTCGATCTCTCCTGGTCGGAGGGAGATCTCCCCGAACGCGAGCGGACGAAGCACGTTCACCGGCTCCATCCGTACCTCGGCAAGTTCGTGCCGCAGCTCGTCGAGGCGCTGCTCGAGCGACACCTTCCGCGCGCGAAGCATGTCCTTGATCCGTTCGCCGGCTCGGGGACGACGCTCGTGCAATCCCTCGAGAGTGGACGCGCCGCGACCGGGATCGACGTCGCCTCGTTCAACTGCCTCCTGATGCGGGTGAAGACGGCCGAGTACAACCTGTTCACGCTCGAACGCGAGCTGCGCGACTCCCTTCGTCGGCTCAAGACGTTCGAGTCGAGCCGGCCACCGAGGCCTTCCGGTTCCTGGCGCAGTGGTACGAGCCGCGCGCCGCCGCGGAGCTCGCTCTTCTTCCGCTCGTTCGTCGACGAGTACGAGCACGCGGACGTCCTGCGCGTCGTGCTCGCCCGCGCCGCGCGCTCGGCGCGACGGACGACCCATTTCGACCTCGACTTCCCGCGCGAGCCCCAGGTCGGCGAGTACTGGTGCCACAAGCACAAGAAGGTCTGCCGGCCGGTCGCCGGTGCCGAGCACTTCCTGCGCCGCTACGCGCTCGACACGCTGCGGCGCATCCGTGAGTTCTCACGTGTGCGCGCGCGCGGGTGCGAGGCGGTCGTGCTCCACGGCGACTCGCGGGAGCTCGACCTGGCCGGGCCGTTCGACGGCGTCGTCACGTCGCCGCCGTACCCAGGCCTCATCGACTACCACGAGCAGCACCGCTACGCGTACGAGCTGCTCGGGCTCGACGACCGCCGCGAGCTGGAGCTGGGCCCCGCGGAGCGGGGCGTCAACGCGAAGGCGATCCGCGACTACGTGGAGGGGATCGCCGCCGCGCTCGCGAACGTGCGCACGTCGCTACGGCGGCGGACGCCGGTCGTGATCGTCGTCAACGACCGGCGCGAGCTCTATCCCGAGATCCTCGACCGGGCCGGCCTCGCGATCGAGACCCGCTACCGGCGCCACGTGAATCGCCGTACCGGCCGCCGCGCAGGGGAGTACTTCGAAGACGTGATCGTCGCGCGCTAGGGACCCGGGTGCCGGTCGGTGTCCTCGACGCGGTAGATGTCCCGCTGCGAACGCTTTGCGCACCGGAGCAGGTCGTAGTAGATCGCGCGTCGTCACGAGCTCGCGCGGCTGCTTTCGCGTGATGACGTGCGCGTACGCGACCTCCACGTCCCGGCCCTGCGGCAGGGAGCTGAGCAGCTCCGGCGGGCCTGTGAGGCGCTGCTTCATGAGCTGCACCGACTTGCCGCAGCCTCGGTCGCTCTGCATGTAGTACGCAGTTCCGTATTCGTTGACCGCCGGCGCGTACGGGATCTTTCCAGCTGGGACGGGCAGCGCGGTTGCGGAGCCGGTCGCGATGTCGTAGCGGAAGACCTGGCAGCGCGGATAGGGGTTGCAGCGGGCCCAGACCGCGAAGGTGCCGTTCAGCTGCCCTGCGCTCAAGAGGCCCTTGCGGTTCCGCAATGTGTCGAGCACGCGCTGCTCGCCCGTGCGGAGGTTGCGTAGCAGGACGAGCTGCCGGTCCGAGCTGTAGTTGCGCCCTCTGCTGAAGAGCAGCCAGTCGCCGGAAATGGTCGCACAGCACTCCCAGCGCGTTCGTGTCGATGCCGACGCGGGATCGGCAGGTGACGCCTGGTCGCGAGATCGAAGAGCCTGAGATCGGAGCGGGCCGCGGGCCGGCCGCGGATGACCTGGTACACGAGCCTCGTCCCGTCGATCCCGCCGGCGTAGGCCTGCGTCCCTTTCCGGTTGACCTTGAACGGCTTCCCGCCCTCGCGCTGCGCGTAGACGTCGACCAGGCGCGGTTGCCGCTCGCGGCTCCTCGGCCCATACGAACCAATCGTCCGACGCCGCCGGGGTCGACTCGCTTCGAGCTGTGGCCTTGACCGGGACAGGCGCCGTGGCGGACGTTGCGATTGCGGCCGTCACGCCCGAGACGATGGTGGCGAGGAGCACTGCCTTTTGGCGCTTTCCCGACACAGACATCTGCGCCCCGGCAGCCTAGCCTGGGTCGGGTGCTCGCGCGCACCGTCACGCATGCGCTCGTCGGCCTCGACGCCCGCCGCGTCGAGGTCGAGGCCCACCTCGATGGCGGGATACCCGGCTTCGCGATCGTCGGGCTCGCCGACCGCGCCTGCCAGGAGGCGAAACACCGCGTGCGAAGCGGAATCGCCTCCGCGGAGCTCGAATGGCCGGTTCGCGGCGGATCACGGTCAACCTCGCGCCCGCCGGGCTTCGGAAGGAGGGCTCGGGCTTCGACCTGCCCGATCGCGCTCTCGATCCTCGCCGCCTCCGGCCAGATCCCTCGCGAGCGGCTTGACGAGCACGCGGCGGTCGGCGAGCTCGGGCCTCGACGGGCGCCTGCGGCCGGTCGGCGGCGTGCTCGCCCTGGCCGAGGCTGCGCGCCTCGCCGGGCTTCCAGGATCCTCTGCGCGGCCCGTTCCTGCGCCGAGGCTGCGCTCGCCGGGATCGAGCCGGTCCCGGTGCGCCATCTCGCCGAGGCTGCCGCCTACCTGCGCGGCGAGGCGTGACCCGGAGCCCTGGGTCGAGGGCAACGGTCATCCACCGTGAGGAGCCGCAGCTCGATCTCGCGGACGTGCGGGGCCAGGAACGAGCCCGGCGCGCGCTCGAGATCGCCGCCGCCGGGTGGACACAACCTCCTCCTCGCCGGCCCGCCCGGGAACCGGGAAGACGATGCTCGCGCGCCGGCTGCCGGCGATCCTGCCGCCGCTCTCCACGCAAGAGGCTCTCGAGGTCACGCGGATCCACTCGGTCGCCGGGATGCTCGAGCCCGGACCGGCCGCTGATCACGGCGCGGCCGCTCCGCTCGCCGCACTACAACGCGTCGGTGGCCGCGATGGTCGGCGGCGGCCCCGGCCCGCGGCCGGGCGAGGTGAGCCTCGCGCACCGGGGAGTCCTCGTCCTCGACGAGTTCGCGGAGTTCCAGCGGCCCGCGCTCGAGGCGCTTCGCCAACCGCTCGAGGACGGCGTCGTCAGCATCGCGCGCGTCGGCGGCCGGGCCGCGTTTCCGGCGCGGTTCCAGCTCGTCGCGGCGATGAACCTCTGCCCTTGCGGCGCGCGGGGCGACCCAGCGGCGGACTGCAAGTGCTCACCGCAGCGATTCGCCGCCTTTCGCGACAAGCTCTCGCGGGCTCTCCTCGACCGATTCGACCTCGATCGTCGCCATGCCGCGGCCGCGGGCTGCAGAGCTCGCGGCTCCTCCGAGCGAGGCCTCGGAGGCCGTGCGCTTCGCGAGTCGGAGTAGGCGCGTGAGCAGCTCGAGCTCGAGCGCGCCGCGTGGTCGAAGGAGGCGACGGAGCTCCTCGATCGGGCGGTCGAACGGCTTCCGCTCTCCGGACGCGGTCGCGCCAGGGCGCGGCGCGTCGCCGAGACGATCGCGGCGCTGGCGGGCGAGCCGGCCGTCGGAGCGCGATCACCTCGCGGAGGCGCTCGTCGTACCGGTCGCCGACCGAGCTGGGAGCGCCCGTGAGCGAGCTCGCGCTGGCCGCCTTCGCCGCGGAGACGGAACGCCCACCTCGTCGACGTGCCGCGCGACCGCGCGTTCGAGCGGTTCGCCCGGACGTTCGACGCGGCCGCGTATCTTCGCCGCCTGGAGGAGTCGGGAGTGACGCTGGCTTGCTCGCATCGGACACCGCGATTCCCGCCGCTGCTCGCGCGCGATTCACGATCCGCCGCCGGGCCTGTTCGTGCGCGGAGCCGCCGGCGCTCGGCCTTGCGCAGGCCCACCGTCGCCGTCGTCGGCGCCCGCGCATGCTCGCCGTACGGCGCGCAGGTCGCTCGCATGCTCGGACGTGAGCTCGCCGCAGCCGGCCTCGTCGTCGTCAGCGGCCTCGCGCGCGGCGTCGACGGCGAGGCGCACCGTGGAGCTCTCGAGGCCGGAGGCACGACGGTCGCCGTCCTCGGCTGCGGGATCGACCGCGACTACCCGGCGGCGCACGCCGAGCTGGCGGCGCGCATCCGCGCGTCCGGCCTCGTCCGTCTCCGAGTACGCGCCGCGGGTCGAGCCGGCGCCATGGCGGTTTCCGGCCCGCAACCGGATCATCGCCGGGCTCTCAGCGGTCACGGTCGTCGTCGAGGCGCGCGAGCGAAGTGGGGCGCTGATCACCGCCGACCTGGCGCTCGAGGAAGGACGCGAGGTGTTCGCCGTCCCCGGCGAGATCACGTCCGCGCTTGTCGAGCGGCACGAACGACCTGCTCCGGCTGGGCGCGACTCCGCTGCTCGAGGTCCGGCGACGTGCTCGAGGTCTTCGGCGTCGCCGGTCCGGCAGCCGGAGGCCGTCGACCTGACCCCGACCGCGGATGTCGTCCTCGCGCGGCTCCGAGACGGGCCGACGAGCGCCGACGAGCTCGTCCGGTCGACCGGGCTCGAACCGGGGGCGGTCGCCTCGGCGCTCACCGAGCTCGAGCTCGCGGGTTGCGCCGTCGCAGCGGGAGGTGTGTACCGGGCGAACTAGCATCGTGCACATATGGAGTCGTTCTGGCTCTCCGAGCCCGCCGAGCCGCTCGCGAGGACGGACGGCGGACCGCGTCCCGACGTCGCAGTCATCGGCGCCGGCGTCACGGGCTGCTCGTGCGCCCTGACGCTGGCCGAGGGAGGCCTGCGCGTGCGTGTGTACGAGGCGCGGCAGATCGCCTCGGGGGCGAGCGGCCGCAACGGCGGCTTCGCGCTCCGCGGAGGCGCGATGTCGTATGCGACGGCCCGGGAGCGGTTCGGCAGCGATGTGGCACAGGCGCTCTGGCGCTACACCGAGCGCTACCTCGACCGGATGGAGGAGCTTGCCGGCGACGCGCTTCGCCGTGTCGGCAGCCTGCGCCTCGCCGACGAAGACGAGCTCGCCGACCTGCGGGCTGAGTACGAAGCTCTCCGTGAGGACGGGTTCGAGGCCGAGTGGATCGACTCAGCTCGACCCGCCGCTCGACCGCTTGTACCGAGCCGCGATCAGGCATCCGCGTGACGGCTCCCTTCAGCCGGCGCGCTGGGTGCAGGCGGCTCGCGGCCCGCGCAGTCGCCGCCGGCGCGGAGATCCTCGAGGAGAGCCGGATCGAGTCGCTGGACGAGCTCGAGGCCGAGCGAGTCGTGATCGCGACCGATGGGTACACGAGCGGTCTCGTTCCCGAGCTCGACGAGGCGATCCGCCCGGTCCGCGGCCAGGTGATCGCGACCGAGCCTCTCGGTCGGATGCACTACCCCTGCCCGCACTACGCGCGTCGGGGATTCGATTACTGGCAGCAGACGCATGACACGCGTCTCGTCCTCGGCGGGCGCCGCGACAAGAGCCCCGACCTCGAGCACACGAACGAGGAGGCGACGACCGACCTGATCCAGGACGAGCTGACGGCCTTCGCCGGCGAGCTCGTCGGCGAGCCGCCGCGCATCACGTACCGCTGGGCCGGGATCTTCGGCGCGACCGAGGACGACCTGCCGCTCGTCGGCCCCGTTCCGGGACGCGACGGCGTATGGGTCGCGGCCGGCTACTCCGGCCATGGCAACGTGCTCGGCCTCGCGTGCGGCGAGCTCGTCGGAGAGGCCGTGCTCGGGCGCCGCGGGCCCGAGCTCGACCTCTTCGATCCTGCGCGCCTACTCAGTTAGAGGACGCCGACTGCGGCGCCCATGCCCTCGGGCACCGGAGCGCTCTCGTCGGACTGCCAGACGGAGAACTTGTTGCCCTCGGTGTCCGTGCCCTCCGCGAACCAGCCCATGCTCGGGCACCGGCATCTTCTCCTCGATCGTGCCGCCGGCCTTCCGGATTCCCTCGATCTCGGCGTCGATGTCGTCGACCTCGAAGTAGACCTTGATGCCCTTCTCGCCCTCGCGGGCCGGATACAACCCGCCGCCGGGCTCGCCCTCGAACATGTTGTACTCGGGCGTGCCCTCTTGGCCTTCGCCGTAGTTCTTGAACTTCCAGCCGGTGACGTCGCCCCAGAACTTCATCGCCCGCTGGGTGTCGTCGGCGGGGATCTCGATGTGCACGATCTTGCCCTTCATGCTCCTCCTCTCGTCGTCCCTCGCTCCTGGTCACCCGAGAAGCTAGCGAAGCGGCGCGCGCTTGTCGCAGACAGCGGGATGCGAGCGAGAAAACCAGGCCCGGAACCCTTGAAGGCGCTTCCCGAAAGGTATAGAACTGCCCCACAATCTGGGACCACATCTGGGAGGGGGAGTAATAGTGGTCAAGCACGCTCTTTCAAGAGCGGCCGGTCGAGTTTCGTCGACCCGTGCCGCCCTTTTCGCATTGGTAGGCGCGCTCGTGGCAGCCGCCGCGATTTCCGGCAACGCGACGGGCTCTCCGAGCCAAACACAGGAGGCTCCGGCTCCGCTTGCCAGCGGCGCGGTGGCTCCAACGACGTACGCCACGTACCAGCCTGCCCGGGGCGGGGCAGCCGCGAGCCTCGCGTCGACGCCCGCCACGATCACCGACGTTGATCAACGGGCCGGCGTGGCAAACCGAGTCGCCGATGGCCAACGCCCGGCGCAATGCCGCTACGGCAGTGGTCGGCTCGAGCCTGTATGCCATCACCGGCTTCAACCTGGCGCCCAACTACACCGACGTCAACGAGCGCTTCGACGGCGCCAGTTGGTCAACCAGGGCGCCTATCCCCGTCAGGCACGCCCAAGGCCGGGCTGCGGCGGTGGGCACCAAGATCTATGTGCCGGGCGGGTTCAACAGCGTCGACTTCGCCGGCCCGCTGAACAACATGCAGATCTACGACACGGCCACCGATAGCTGGAGTCAAGGTGCACCGCTGCCCGCGGCGCGCTCCGGCGTGGCGACGGTAGGGTTCAACGGTCTCGTGTACGTCATCGCCGGATACAACCCGGTGGGCACGGGCCACTCCGACGTCTACATCTATGACCCGGCGACCAACACATACACCACTGGCTCGCCGATGCCTGCCGTCGCGGGCAACGTGCCCGGTGTGCTTCTCGCCGGCGAGATCTATGTCGTCGGTGGCGGCACGGCGCCGGGCGCGCACTACGCCTACAACCCAACCACGAACAGCTGGCGCACCATCGCCACGCTGCCCACGGCAAACGGCCTCTGCCAGAGCGCCAACGGCTTTGTGCTCAGTAATGAGCTGTGGATCGTCGGCTGCCTGGGCCTACCGCTTGCTCAGCAGGTGTGGATCTACAACCCGGGCTCCGACAGCTGGCGCGCAGGGCCGCCGTACAGCGTCGATCATCAGGGACCCGGCAGCGCGCTGTACAACGGTCGCGGCTTCGTCGTTGGTGGTGGCAGCGCAGGTGGTGGCTCGACGGCAGTCGAGTCGGTCGGAACGGGAGGCCCGCCACCACCTCCGCCACCCCCGCCGCCTCCGCCACCTCCGCCTCCGCCACCTCCGCCACCACCGCCCCCGCCACCACCGGGCGCGTGGACGAACGTTGCACCGCTGCCGCAGTCGGTCTTCGGCGGCGCAGCGGCGAGCGACGGTACCTACGTCTACGTGTTCGGGGGCTACCACTTCCCGGCGGCGCCGGGCTCGACCTTGAACACGGTCTACCGCTACAACATTGCGACCGACACTTGGACGACGCTCTCGACCTCGGCGCCGATGCCGCAGGCGGCACTGATGGCGTCGGCCGTCTACTACCCGCCGACGAACAAGATCTACGTCTTCGGCGGCTCGACACGGACGCCGGACCCGGTGGTCGTCTACGACGTGACGCGGATCTACGACATCGCGACCAACACGTGGACGATGGGCCCGACCATGCCCGCTACGCGCCAGCAGATGGCGTCCGGCTACAACACGGCCAACGGGAGGATCTACCTGAACGGCGGCTTCGAGACGTCGACGATCGACAGCGTGCAGGCGACGACCTGGGAGTTCGACCCGGTCGCGAACACGTTCACCGTCAAGGCGCCGAGCCCGGCGATGCAGGCCGGGCCCACCTCGGGGGTGATCAACGGCAAGCTGTACGTCGCCGGTGGACGCACGAATCCCGACGAGGTGCTCAGCAACACCTGGGCCTACGACATCGCCGCCAACACGTGGACAGCCCTCGACCAGCTGGCCGACATGCCGATGGCGAAGAACGTCCCCGGGGCGGCAGTCGTCCAGGGGCAGCTGTATTCGATCGGGGGCACGAATCTCGCCAGCTTCGACGGGCTGAACGACGTCTCCAAGTACGACGCGGCGGGGAACGCCTGGTCGCCGGTGCCGCTCCTGAACACTGCGCGCTCCTTCACCTCGAGCGTGGCAGTCGGTAACACGATCATCGCCGCCGGCGGGCGCGCCAACGTGGACACCTCGCTCGCCAGCGTGGAGAAGCTCGTCGTCGGAGGGCCACCACCGCCTCCGCCGCCTCCGCCACCACCTCCGCCTCCGCCTCCACCACCACCGCCGCCACCTCCGCCTCCGCCGCCGCCGCCACCGCCACCACCTGGAGCCTGGGCTCCGGGAGCCCCGTATCCGGTCACGAACGTGCGCTACGCGTTCGCTGATTCGGGCGAGGACTTCTACGTGATCGGTGGCGTCTCGAACGGGACGCGGATCCCGGACGTCAACCGCTACAACGCAGGCACGAACGCGTGGACGGCGCGGGCCCCGATCCCGGTCTCCAGCGAGGCGCCTTGCGGTGCTCTTTGGAACGGGAAGATCTACGTCGCAGAAGGCGACACGGGCAACTCGTTCTGGATCTACGACATCGCATCGAACGCCTGGACGCCCGGCCCCGCACGCTCCGCACATACGAGCGGCTACGGCTGTGCGGCCGGTGCGCTCAACAACAAGGTGTACGTGATCGGCGGCGACGCAGCACCGCAGACGTCGCTGACGATCTACGACATCGCGACCAACACCTGGTCGACCGGTAACCCGGCGCCCGCGGGCGTGTTCCTGAGCGGCTACCAGACGGTCGGCAACTACCTGTACATCGTCGGCGGCTTCGGGGCTGATGCAAGCTCCAACTCGACGGCGACGATGCGGCTCGACATGACGACCGGTACCTGGTCGAGTGGCCCGGCGTTCACGCCGCAGCGTGCGGACTTCGGTCTCGCCTCCTTCGGGACGAGGCTGTTCGCAATCGGCGGCGACCTGCCGGTGTCTGGCTACTTCAACTCGACCGACGCCGTCAACGAGCTCGATACGGCGACCTGGCCGGCCGGCACCTGGGCCGCCTCGCCACCGAACCTGCCCTCGCCGGTACGCCAGGCGAACCAGGCCGGCTTCAACTCGACCGGCCGTGTCGGCGGCGAGATCTGGTCGACCGGCGGGATCAACGGGAACACGTTCCAGTTCCTGAGCGATCACATCTACCGCCCGACGACCGGTGGCCCGCCACCGCCACCGCCACCGCCACCGCCACCGCCACCGCCACCGCCACCGCCACCGCCGCCACCGCCACCGCCACCGCCACCGCCACCGCCACCACCGCCACCGCCGCCACCTCCGCCACCGCCACCGCCACCGCCACCTCCGCCACCGCCACCTCCGCCACCACCGCCACCTCCGCCGCCACCGCCACCTCCGCCGCCACCGCCACCACCACCACCTCCGCCACCACCGCCACCGCCTCCGCCACCTCCGCCACCACCACCTCCGCCTCCGCCACCACCGGCCCGCTGCCGCGTGCCGAGGGTGATCGGACTGAGGCTCGGTGTCGCCAGGCAGCGGATCCGCAGGGCCAACTGCCGCGTCGGCCGAGTCCGCCGCGTTCGCACCAGGCGAGCGCTCCGCGGCCGCGTCATCCGGCAGCAGCCGAGGCCGGGCGCCGTCAGGCGTGCAGGCTTCCGGGTCAACCTGTGGGTCGGCCGGGGGTAACCCAAACCGAACAAACGACATAGTGGGAACGGAGCGCCGGCCAAAAGCCGGCGCTCCGTTCTTCTCAAACGTGAGCGAGTAGCAAGTCGAGCGGCCGAGGCACTTGGTCGGGCTCGAGCGCTTCGACGAGCAACCGCGCGTAGCGAATCTTCCGGCTGCCGCCGCTCCCCATGAAGCGTCGAAGCTGCTGCTCGGGGGGCCGTCCCTGCCAGGCAGGCTGCTTCTGGAGCGTACGGAAGGATCCGAGGTCAC
Source organism: uncultured Actinomycetes bacterium (assembly GCA_963776955.1). Classification (GTDB taxonomy): domain Bacteria; phylum Actinomycetota; class Thermoleophilia; order Gaiellales; family Gaiellaceae; genus VAXT01. The sequence goes on along the minus strand of CAVZOM010000006.1, from coordinate 39,400 downwards.
CCTGCGCTTCGACGACCTCTTCCACGGCGGCAGCGCCGAGGGCGCGGATCAACTCGTCCTCGAGGTCTTCGACGCATACGTAGAAACCCAGTTGCTCCATGTCGTCCCGAGTGAGGCCGGAGCCGAGGCCGGCTCGCTCGAGACCCCGCCGGAACTCGCTCTCCTCCGCCGCGTCGCAGAGACCCGCGAGCTTCACCACCCGGGGAACGAAGATATCCAGGAAGCGCCCGATCGCCTGCGCGCCGCCCATCGGCACGAGGGAAACGCCCTCGGCGTCGAGATCTCGACCGCGGCGCTCCGCGAGCGCCTCGACCGCGACCAAATCACTCGTCCCTTCGACGAGCACTGCTGTACGGGCGCTAGAGCTCAAGGGTCGCCAGGGATCAACTGTCCTCCCGCACGAAGACAGGCTAAGCGCTCGATAGTCGCCCGCGCTCGCCTGAATCAGCGTCGGGAGGAGACGCCCTCCAGGCGCCTCCTCCCTCCGCAAGCGTCAGATCGGCTCGACCTCGATCCGCTCGCCCGTCGAGTTGTCGGTGCGCGGGGGGCCGATCGGGTTGCGGTCCGCGTCGAGCGCCTGCGCGATGGTGACCGCCGTGAACGAGTCCCCGCCGCCGCTGAGGACGATCTGCATTCGCAGCTTCAGGTACCCGAGGAACGTTCCGCCCTGGGGGTCGTACCTGAAGAACAGCTCCGTCGCGGCAAAACGGCGATTGCCGGTCCGCCTCCAAGCTCCGTGTCCCGGGCTGCGCATCGTGTTCGGAACCGCGTTCGCGGTCTCGACGAATCCGCCCCCGCGCGAGTACGTAAGCAGAGCCTTCAGCGGTCCGGCCGGGCCGCGGTCGATCGTGACGAGCCACGTGCCGACGAGCGTCTCAGGGCTGTCGTGTCGACCGCTCGCGCCGGCCGAGACGACTCCCATCGCCAACACCGCTACCAATGCGAGGGCGACGAGGCCGAATGATCTTTTCGGTGTCATCTGTGCTCCTTTCGGACGAGTTGGCCCGACGTTACGACTTGCCTCTAATCGCGCTCTAACGGCGGCTCGATCGCCGCTCTGAACGGTGCTAGCGTGGCTTCGAGATGACTGCGCTCGAGTTCCGTGTCCTCGGCCCGCTGGAGGTTCGGCGCAACGGCGAGGTGGTGCCGATCCCCGCGCCGAAGCAGCGCGCGCTGCTCGGTGTCCTGCTGCTCCACGCGAACGAGCCGGTTGCCCAGGAGGAGCTAATCGAGCTGCTCTGGGGTGACGACGCGCCGCGCACCGCGCGGGCGTCCCTGCAGAACCAGATTCACGCAATCCGCAGGTTGCTCGGCGCCGAGGTTCTCGAGCGCCAGCCCGCCGGTTACGTCGTGCACGTGGAGTCGGGCCGTCTCGATCTCGACCGTTTCGAGCAGCTCGTCGCGGAGGCTCGGCGCTCGGAGCCGCGGGAGCGGGCGGCGCGGCTGCGCGAGGCTCTGGCGTGTTGGCGAGGTCCGGCGCTCGTCGAGTTCCCGAGCCAGCCGTTCGCGCAGCACGAGATCGGCCGGCTCGAGGAGGAGCGTCTCGCCGCCGTCGAGGACCGGATCGATGCGGACCTGGCTCTCGGGCTGCACGCCGAGATCGCTGCGGAGATCGAGCTCCTGGTCGAGCGGCATCCGCTGCGCGAGCGGTTGTGGGCGCAGCTCATGCTCGTGCTCTACCGCTCAGGCAGGCAGGCGGACGCGGTGGCCATCTACCGGCGGGCCCATCGGACGTTCGCCGACGAGCTCGGCATCGAGCCAGGGGCGCGGCTGCGCGAGCTCCAGCGCGCGATCCTGGCCCACGACCCCGCACTCGAGGACGTCGACTACGCGCTCGCACCGACACTCGAACGGGCCGCGACAATGCTGGCCAAGGAGCCACCAGACCGCATTCGCTCGCTCCTCGATTACGGCAGCGCCCTGGTCAGGCTCGGTGAGATGCGTCACGCCGCCTCCACCTTCCGAGCCGCCCAGCGCATGGCTGCAGCGGCCGGGGAGCAGGTGCTCGAAGAGCGCGCCCTCCTGAAGCTGTCGCGACTGGAGTGCACCATGCACGCGAAGGGGCCCCTCGCGCACCTCGACGCCGCGAACCGTGCAGCCGGCATCTTCGAGCGCTTCGGTGACGGGGCCGGGTTGGCGGAAGCGGTCCACGATCAGGGGGCAATGCTCGCGTTCACCGGGCGATGCGGCGAGGGTGCCGTTGCCGCCGATCGGGCCAGGTCGCTGGCCAGGGAAGCTGGAAACCGCTGGCAGGAGGCGGCCGCGGCGGGGATACTCGCGTTCTGCCTCTCCGAAGGGCCGCTGCCGCTTTCAGCGGCGACCGCGCGGTGCGAAAAACTCCTCGAGAGAGGGGCCGTGGGCGAGGCTTCCTTTCCTGTCGACTACGCGCTCGCCTGGCTCTACGCACATGCTGGTCGCTTCGAGGACGCACGCCGACTGGCGGCAGATGCTCTCCAGGCGGCGCGGCGCGACGGTGCGCTCGGGCAAATACTGATGGCGCTGGACAGCGCAGCGCGCGTCGAGCTGACCGCGGGTGCGCCGGCCGCCGCCGAGGAGCACTACCGTTCCGGCCACGAGCTACTCGACGTAGACGTGGTCCTAGGCCTGCTGTCGCATTTCGAGGCTTGCCTCGCGTGCCTACTCGGTGCTTCCGGAGACGCGGACGAGGCCAGCCGGCTCGCGCATTCCGCTCGCGCCAAACTGTCGACCGCGGATGACTTCTTTCCCGAGGTCATGTGGCGGAGCGCGCTCGCGCTCGTGAACGCCCGTAAAGGCCGGACCGACGAGGCGATCCGACTCTCCGAGGAGGCCGTGACGAGGGTGACTGCTTCCGACGCGCTGCTCTTCCGCGGCGGAACGCTCGAAACCGCCGCGACCGTGCGGCACCTCATCGGCGATCGAAACGGCGCAGTGGGCGCGCTGCGACTGGCACTCGACGAGTACGAACGCAAAGGCAGCGTCGTCGGCTCGAAGCGCGTCCGGGCTCAGCTCGAAGCGACGGCCTGAGCTCCCGCGGCGTCTCCTAGAGCTCGAGGGTCGGAAGGTCGAGCTCGGCGGTCTTCTCCATGGCGGCGAGCGCGATCGCGAGGTCCTGGATCGCGAGCCCGGTCGAGTCGAACGTCGTTATCTCGTCGTCGTGCTCGCGACCCGGCGCGTCTCCGGCCAGGACGTCGCCGAGCTGGGTCACCCGGTCTCGCTCGAGCTTGCCCGCCTCGACTGCGTGGACGAGCTCGCCGTTGTGGCTCGCCTGCTCCCAGTCGTCGGCGAAGATCCTCGTGCGCAGGAGCTCGGCGACTGCGATCTCAGCCTTCCCGGGCCCGTCTGCGCCCATCAGGCTCACGTGCTGGCCCGGCTGGAGCGAGCCCTCGGGGAGCAGCACCTCGTGGCCGGGCGTCATCGTCACGAGCAGGTCGGCCGTGAGCGCCTCGTCACGCGTCCCCACCTGGGCGCCGATCGCCTCGGCTGCCTGCTCCGCCCGCTCGGCGTTGACGTCGTACAGGGAGACGGCGCGGCCCCGGGCGAGGAACGTCTTCGCAGCAGCGACGCCGTTCACGCCGGCGCCGACGACGGCCGCGGTCTCCGCGTCCGGGCGGCCGAGCGTCTCGGCCGCGAGCACGGCCGCCGCTCCCGTCCGGAGGGCCGTGACGGCGCCCGCGTCGAGCACCGCGCGCAGTGCCCCGTTCGACGCGTCCGAGAGCAGGACGAGGCCCATCACGGTCGGCAGCCCCTGCGCCGGGTTTCCGGGAAAGGAGGTGACCCACTTCAAGGACGCATGGCCGCCGCCCAGAGCCGGCATCGCCCGAAAGTCCCCCGCCGGGTACGCGGGGACGTAGACCTTCGGCGGCATCGACCACTCGCCGCGGGAGTACGCCACGAACGCCTCGCGAACCGCCTCGAGCGCCCGCTCCGGGGAGACGGCGGCGTCGACGTCATTGGCCGAGAAGAACGGAACCCGGCTCAAACGGACTTCACGGCCGCGATCAGCTTCTCCATTGCGGCCTTCGCGTCGTCGAAGAGCATCACGGTCTTCGGGTCGTAGAAGAGCGGATTGTCGATCCCGGCGAAACCGGGTGACATCGAGCGCTTGATGACGACGACGTTCTGCGACTTGTCGACGTCGAGGATCGGCATCCCGTAGATCGGGCTACCCGGCTGGTTGCGGGCCGCCGGGTTGACGACGTCGTTCGCGCCGACGACGACCGCGACATCGGTTTGCGGGAACTCGGGGTTGATTGCCTCCATCTCGTACAGCTCGTCGTAGGGCACGTTGGCTTCGGCGAGAAGCACGTTCATGTGCCCAGGCATGCGACCGGCGACTGGATGGATCGCGTACTTGACGTCGACGCCCTTCTCCGCGAGCAGCTCGGCGAGGTTGCGGACATCGTGCTGGGCCTGTGCGACGGCGAGCCCGTAGCCCGGCACGAATACGACGCGGCGCGCGTACGCGAGCATGACCGCGATGTCGTCCGCCGTGGCCGAGCGCACCGCCGCGCCGTCGGCATCTGCAGCGGCGGCGCCGGGCGCGTCGACGACCTTGCCGAACGCGCCGAAGAGGACGTTCGCGAGCGAGCGGTTCATCGCGCGAGCCATCAGCATCGTCAGCAGCGAGCCGGCCGCGCCGACGAGCATCCCGCTCACGATCAGGACGTTCGAGTGCAGGACGAATCCCGTCGCGGCCGCCGCCAGCCCGGTGAACGCGTTCAGCAGCGAGATCACGACCGGCATGTCTGCGCCTCCGATCGGAAGCACGAAGACGATCCCGAATAGAGCTGCCGCTCCGATCGCCGCCGCGAGCAGCCAGAAGCTGACGCTCGTCATCGCGAGCGCGCCGAGCAGGATCGACACGGCGAAGAACAGCGCGTTGCCGACCTGCTGACCGGGGTACGTGATCGGCCGGCCGCTGATCAGATCCTGCAGCTTCCCGAACGCAACCATCGAGCCCGCGAATGAGATCGAGCCGACGAGCGCCGAGAAGACCGTCGAGATCCCGCTCTCGACGCCGACGTCGCCGGAGTGGGCCCAGACGCCGTGGAACTCGACCAGCGAGATGAGGGCTGCTGCGCCGCCGCCGACGCCGTTGAACAGCGCCACCATCTGCGGCATCGCGGTCATCTTCACCTTCCTGGCGCCGACGACCCCGATCACCGTCCCGATCGCCATCCCGGCGGCCATCCACCAGAAGCCGGTGACGACCTCCTCGAGCGCGAGCGTCACGAGAACGGCCCACACCATTCCCGCCGCCCCGATCTGCACGCCGAGCCGCGCGCGCCGGGGAGACGAGAGGAACCGCAGCGCGAGGATGAAGGCCACGATCGTGACCAGGTAGAGCAGGTTGGCTGTGGTCGTGCTCACGGGCTCTCGTCGGGGCGCTTCTTGAACATCTCGAGCATCCGGTCGGTGACGACGAAGCCGCCGACGACGTTCGCGGTGGCGAGGATCACCGCGACGAACGAGACGATGCGCATGAAGAGACCGGGGTGGGGCGTGCCCATGACGATGATTGCGCCGACGATCACGATCCCGTGGATGGCGTTCGAACCAGACATGAGCGGCGTGTGCAAGCAGCGTCGGCACCTTCGAGATCACCTCGAAGCCCACGAACCCGGCGAGGACGAGAATCGTGATCTCGGTGACGAGCTGGTAGCTCACGCAGGCACCTCTTTCTTGCGCGTGACGCACGCGCCCGACGTGATCTCGTCGTCGAAGTCGAGCTTCAGCTCTCCCTCTGGCGCGAGGTGCTCGACCAGCGCCGTCACGTTCCGGGCATAGAGCTGGCTCGCGTGGTAAGGCATCGAGCTCGGCAGGTTCGTGGGGCCGAGGATCGTCACGCCGTCGTGCGAGACCTCCTCGTCGGCCTGTGTCAGCTCGGCGTTGCCGCCGGTCTCCGCTGCGAGGTCGATGATCACCGAGCCTGGACGCATGGACTCGATCGCCGTTCGCGGAATGAGCCGCGGCGCGGGACGGCCGGGGATGAGCGCCGTCGTGACGACCACGTCGAAGTCGCCGATCCGTGCCTCGAGCTCCTCCTGCTGGCGGCGCTGCTCCTCCTCGGAGAGCTCCCGCGCGTAGCCGCCCTCGGTCTCCTCGCCGATGACGCCGAGCTCGAGGAAGGTGGCGCCGAGGCTCTCGACCTGCTCCTTCACGACAGGCCGGACGTCGAAGCCGGAAACGACAGCGCCGAGACGCCGCGCTGTTGCGATCGCCTGCAGCCCGGCCACACCGGCTCCGATCACGAGCACCTTCGCCGGGGTGACGGTGCCGGCGGCAGTCATCAGCATCGGCAGGAACTTCGGGAGGCGTTCGGCTGCGAGCACGACGGCCTTGTACCCGGACACCGTGGCCTGCGAGGACAGTGCATCCATCGGCTGTGCGCGCGTGATCCGCGGGATCGACTCCATGGCGAACGCGGTCACGCCCGCAGCGGACAGCCGCTCGGTTCCCTCCTGGTCGGTGAGCGGCTGGAGGAAGCCGATCAAGACCTGGCCGTTGCGCAGCTTGGCGAGCTCCTCGTCATTCGGCTTCTGAACCTTGGCGACGACGTCAGCGCCCCAAGGGTCGCCGAGCTCTGCGCCGGCCTCCCGAAAGGCCTCGTCGGTGAACGAGGCGGCCTCGCCCGCCCCGGGCTCGACGACGACGGCGATTCCCGACCCGGTGAGCTTCGTGACCAGGTCCGGGACGAGCGCGACCCGCCGCTCGCCTGCCGCCGTCTCCTTCGGAACGCCGATCCGCATGGATCGCGAACTCTATTTCCCAGGAGGGAACGAGGCCACGGCCTTGAACACAGCGAGTCTGTGGGGAACCTCGCGCGACTGTCGGCTGCGATCGAAGCCCGTGACCCCTATGCCAGGGGCCACTCGTCGCGTGTGACCGTGTTCGCGCAGGCGATGGCGCGGCGGATGGGCCTCGACAAGGAGCGGCTCTCGGTGCTCCGGCTCGGTGCGCTCCTGCACGACGTGGGCAAGCTCGCCGTTCCCTCCTCGGTCCTTCTCAAGCAAGGCCCGCTGACCGACGCCGAATTCGGCCAGATGCGACGGCATCCGGTGGCAGGAGCCCGCATGCTCGAGACGCTCGGCGCCCCGCCTATGATCCTGCCGGTCGTCCTGCACCATCACGAGCGCTGGGACGGCTCGGGGTATCCGACCGGACAGAAGGGCGATCAGATCCCGCTCGAGGCCCGCGTGCTGTGCATCGCCGACTCGTTCGACGCGATGACTTCGACGCGGCCCTATCGTGCGCCGAAAATGCCGGACGAGGCGCTCGCGGAGCTCGGGCTTTGTGCGGGCTCACAGTTCGACCCGGCATTCGTCGAGGCGTTCGCGGCGGCCTGGGCGGAGGGAGAGTTGGGCGCCTTGGTCTGGCAGCACGCCGAGGCGAGCTAGGCCTTCGACCTTTCACCGCGCTAGATTCGCCCTCGTGCGAGTCGTGGCGAGCATCGTTCTTGTCCTGATCGTCGGCGCGGGTGCTCGGGCGGCGAGCGGCGCGAGGTCCGACCCGGGCACCTTCGGAATCTTCGAGGTGTGGATCGAGGGAACCGAATCGAAGGCTCTCCTACGAAACACGCGCGTGCAAAGCGTGGCCGAGATGTCTCCGGATCGAAGGCGAATCCTGTTCATCGAGCGTGAGGCTCCTCCGGCGCAGGAATCGCGTCTCTACGTCGCCGGCATCGACGGAAGGAACGTGCGGCTGCTGGCTTCGGGCACCTTTATCGGTGCGCCCGCCTGGTCTCCCGACGGCCGGACGATCGCGTTCGAAGCCGAGGATCCCGCTCGCTGCATCCGTCCGCTGGCGCGCTGCGCCCGAGGGGAGATCTGGCTCGTCAGTCCGGACGGCACCGGCTTGCGGATGTGGGTTCCGCGGGGGATCGCACCGAGCTGGTCGCCCGACTCGCAGCGGATCGCGTTTGCGGGTCACTACAACCCGTACTTCCGGCGCGGAGTCGTCTCTGTTGCGACGGTCGGCGACACGAGCCGGATCCGCGAGCTCAGCTCGCTCGAGTACCAGTCCTGGCCGGACTGGAGGCTCAGGTGGTCGCCGCTGGGGAACCTCGTCACGTATGCGGCCGACAAGGGCCGCCGATCGCTTGTCCGCGTGGCCCGGTTGAACGCCCCTCCGCAGCGCGGTGCTCGGACTCTGCTCTTCGGCGACGGGCCGACCTGGTCCCCTGACGGAAAGCGGATTGCCTACTGGACGCGAGGCTCGCAGTGGCTTTCCGTCGTCAACAGGGACGGCAGCCACCGCCGGCGGCTCGCCCGCGGAATCAACCCGGTCTGGTCTCCTGACGGCCGCTGGATCGCATTCGTCGATGACCGCCCCCATCGCAGCTTCCAGATCTATGTGATCCGACCAAACGGCCGAGACCTGCGCGTGCTCACGAACGAGCCGCGCGACGCTCACTTCAAGATCTTCTGGGCCCCTGACAGCGAGCGGCTCATCTACGCCGCTAGCAGGCCGCTCGACTAGAGCGTCGACCAGACCTCGAGCTTCGACTTCGTCCGCCGGATAACTTCGTCCGTGAACTCGGTCGTTCCGGCATGGCCGCCGAGGTCGGCGGTGCGGATTCCCTCGGCGACTGCTTCGAGCGCCGCCTCCCTGATCGCACGTGACGCCTGCTGGCCCTCTTCGCCCGCGTGACCGAGAAGGGCGGCCGCGGCCAGGATCATCGCCATCGGGTTCGCGACGTTCTTCCCCTGGAGGGCCGGCGCGGTGCCATGCGCCGCTTCGGCCATCACGGCTGTGACCTTGGCAGGATCGTCTTCCGCAAACGCCACGAGCAGTGACTCCGCACCTGCGATCGAGCCGAAGAGCGGTAGGACGAGGTCGGAGAGGATGTCTCCGTCGCGGTTCAGAGACGGGATCACGAGTGGGTCGCCGGTCGTCGCCACGAGCAGCGCGAACGTCGCGTCGATCAACTGGGGGTCGTAGGAAACTTCGGGGTGCCGCTCGGCCGCCGCGTCCATCTCCTCCTTGAGCATTCCCTCGTACACGGGGCTGACCGTGTATTTGGGGCCGCCGAACACCTTGGCGCCCATGCGCTCAGCAGTCTGGAACGCGAACTCGGCGACGCCGCGGCAGATGCGCCGCTCGATCCGCTCCGTCCGGAACGCGACTTCGTCGTCACCCTTGCCCTCGCGCCACTCCTTCGCGCCGTAGGCGTCACCGACGGCCATCCGCACGACCGAGATGGGCGCGTGGACGCCGCCGAGCGGCACGACGCCGGGGATTCGCCGGCCCGTGCGGACGATCACGCGACCACCGATCTCCTCGCGGAGGATCCGGTTCGGCGAGCCCACGTCGTCCTTGCCCTCCGGAGTGATCGTGGCGGCCTTCAGGCCGAGCCCTTGCTCGCGAATCGCCGCGGCCGCCTCGTAGACGACCTTGTTCTCCGTCGCTCGCCGGTTGTCGAGCGAAAGGTCGTAGCGGTCGAGCTCGATGTCGAGCCCGGTCACGTCGGGCTCCAGGACCCTGAGCGCCTCTTCGAGCAGCTCCTGTCCGGTCTCGTCCCCCTCGAGGACGGCGATCCTCGCAGTTGGCATGCGTCGGATCCTATGGGCGTGGGTACACGGCTCGCATGGCGCGGAGAGGAGGCTGGTCCCGGAAGGGCCGCAAGGGGCGCTTCCGGTACTACGACGGACGCGGAAAGCGGATCACCGATCCCGAAAAGATCGAGCGGATCGAGGCGCTCGTCATTCCGCCTGCGTGGCGGGACGTCCGGATCTCGCCACGCCCGAAAGCGAAGCTCCAGGCGACAGGAGTTGACCGCGCCGGGCGACGCCAGTACCTCTACCACCCCGAGTTTCGAGCAAAGCGGGAGCGCGAGAAGTTCGACAAGCTCGTCCGCTTCGCCGAGCGCCTGCCCGAACTTCGCAAGGCGATGAGCAAGGACATGGACGGAGAGCCTCTCTCCCCCGAGTGGACCTGTGCGCTGGCGCTGCGCCTGATCAACCTCGGCTGGTTTCGCGTCGGCACCGAGCGCTACGCGAAGACGACTCGTACCTTCGGGATCACGACGTTGCGAAAGCAGCACGTGAGCGTGCGTGGAAGCAGGATCACCTTCCGCTACCGCGCCAAGCACAGTGTCCGAGTGCGCACGGCAATCGTCGACGCTGAGCTGGCGGCTGCGATGAAAGAGCTCCTGCAAGTCCGCGGCGGCCGCGGGCTGTTCCGCTACCGCTCGAACGGTTCGATCCGGACGCTCACCGGCGCACGGCTGAACGAGTACATCGCCGGTCACATGGGCCCGGAATTCACCGCGAAGGATTTCCGCACGTGGGGTGGGACGTTGCTCGCCGCGATCGCGCTGGCGGAGCACGGTCCCGCGGAGAGCGAGACAGAGGCGAAGCGAGTCGTGGCGGGAGTGATGCGAGCTGTCGGGGAGAAGCTCGGAAACACGCCGGCCGTTGCGCGTTCGTCCTATGTCAGTCCGGCCGTCGTCGAGCAGTATCTCGACGGCCGAACGATCGACGATTTTCGACCGCGCAATTTACGCGTCGTCGGCGCGCGCGATTCAGGGCTCGATCGCGAGGAGCAAGCGCTACTGAGCTTGTTGCGTTCGTGGCGAATTCGCAGGGCGCAGCTTGCCGCGTGAATTTCCTCTCTCTTTCCGATAGCCTCCGGCGAAACCACTTTCCCCTCAGGAGGGCAATCCAATGGCGAGAAAGACCGTTCTCGTTTGCGATAACTGCGGCCGTGAAGTCGGCGAAGGAAAGGGCGCAACGCTTCGCCTGAACTACACCGACGCCCGCCGCGGCTCGAAGCAGGCGGACCTTTGTGACAACTGCGCCGGTCAGATGCCCGGCCACGCGGCCGCGCGCAGAGGCCGCAAGCCAAAATCCGCTTCGGCCACCCGCTAACGCAGATTCGTTTCACGCACGTTCCGGCCTTGGCCTGAGCGGAACGCTAGAACCGTCGGACCGCAGGTCTACGATAGATCGATGGCCTCCGGCCAGGGTCTGACGCTGCTCTCAGGGCCGGCGAACGCCGGCAAAGTGGCACTGCTCCTCGAGCGCTACCTGGGCGCGCTCGGGCGCGATCCGGTGCTCATCGTGCCCCACGGATCGGACGTCGAGCGCATCGAGCGCGAACTCCTCGCGCAGCGTGGAGCTCTGCTCACGGGCGATATCGGCACCTTCGACGACCTCTTCGCGCGCATCGCCCGCGACGGCGGCTCGGCGCGACCGGTGGTGACCGACGCCCAGCGCCAGCTGATCGTGCGAACCGCCGTCTCGGCCACCTCCCTGAACGGCCTCGGCGCCTCGGCTCGCTTTTCGGGCTTCGCCGACACGCTCGGCGCCGCTCTCGCCGAGCTCGAGTCGGGGCTGGTCGACCCGGGCGATCTGCACGGCGATCTCGCGCTCCTTTACGCGTCCTATCGAGCCGAGCTGGAGCGGCTCGAGCTCTGGGACCGAGACCTGCTGCGCCGCTACGCGGCCGAGCGCATCGCTGCGGAGCTGGACGCCTGGAGGGGACGCCCGGTCTTCGCATACGGGTTCGAGGACCTGACGGGCGCGCAGTGGGCCCTGCTGAACGCACTTTCCGGCCGCACCGAGGTGACGGTGTCGCTCCCGTACGAGCCGAACCGCGCGCCGTTCGAGTCCCTTCGGCGCACGTCTGACGACCTGAGCTCCCTGGCAGCAGGCCGCATCGAGGAGCTCGCTCCCCGCTACGGCGACATCGCGCCTCCCGCGCTCGCGCACCTCGAACGCCACCTGTTCTCCGACCGGCCCGCTCCGGGGCCGGCGCTCGACGGCGCGATTCGTTTCCTCGAAGGATCCGGCGCGCGCGGCACGCTCGAGCTCGTCGCCGACGAGGTCCTGAAGCTGATTCGCGGGGGCACGAAGCCCGAGGAGATTCTCCTCGTCTGTCCCAGCGTCGACCGAGTGCGGGCGCAGCTCGAGACTGCGCTCGGCGCGCTCGGCGTGCCGTACGCGATCGAGGGGCGGATCCGGATCGGCAAGACCGCGTTCGGCCAGGCGCTGCTCGCATTCCTGCGCTTCGAGTGGCTCGCCGGCGAGCGCCACGACCTCTACGGCTTCTTCCGCTCGCCCTTCTCGGGCCTGAGCCGCGCGCATGTCGACTACCTCGAGGGTCGCCTCCGCGGTCGCGCGGTGACCGACTCCGTGCGCGTTGTCGAGGAGACGCTGAAGCTCCGCGGACAGCCGCTGCGGATGCTCGATTCGTTCCGCGCCGAGAGCGAGCCGATCGAAGCCGTCCGCGGCCTCGCCCGCTCGATGATCCGCGGCGCCTACGGGCTCGAGTCGCCGCCGGTCGGCGATGACGCCGCGCTCGACCTCCGCGCGCACCGAGCCGTCAACGACCTCCTCACCGAGCTCGAGGCCTGGATCGCGCTCGGAGGTGCGCTCTCGCGAGAGGAGCTCTTCGGCGCGCTCGAGCGCGTCATGGTGCGCGCCGCTCGCGGGGACGAGGCGGGCCGCGTCGCGGTAACCGATCTCCTGCGCGCCAGGACTCGCCGTACCGAGGTCGTCTTCCTCCTCGGCCTCGAGGAAGGGAGCTTCCCACGGCGGCAGCACGGCTCGCCGTTCCTCGACGAGGACGAGCGCCGCTCGATCGACGAGGCCTCGAAGCGCTCCCGGCTGGCGAAGCCGGATCCGGTGTCGCGCGAGCGCTTCTTCTTCTACACGGCCTGCACGAGGGCGTCCCGCCGTCTGTACCTCGTGCGCGAAGCAGCGACGGACGACGGGTCGCCGCGGGAGCCGAGCCCTTTCTGGGACGAGGCGCGGGCGCTCTTCGATCCCGATGACGTCGCGCTTGCGACGACCAGGCGTCCCCTCTCGCGACTGACCTGGAAACTCGACGATGCGCCGACGGAGCGCGAGCGTCTCCGCGCGCTGAGCTCGCTCGCGGCCGAGCACGCCGACGAGGCCGCCGCCTACGCGCATGCGAACGGCTGGGACCGGCGGTTGGCGCGCGCGCTCGGAGCCTTCGCTCGGCCGACCCGCCTCACGGACCAGGCGCTGATCGACTCGCTGCGCGCGAAGACGAGCTTCTCGGTGACGGAGCTCGAGCTCTTCGCCGACTGCTCGTCGATCTGGTTCCTCGAGCGGCTGATCGACCCGCGCTCGATCGACGCCGAGGTGGACGCTCGCCTCCGCGGATCGATCGCGCACCAGACGCTGTTCAAGTTCTTCTCCGGGCTCCCGAAGGAGCTCGGCGTCGAACGTGTCGATCCGGAGCGGCTCGACGATGCGCTCGCATTCCTTCGCAGGTGCCTGGCGGAGGCGATCGACAGCGGGGTCTGGATCGAGCTCGGCGACCTGCAGCGGCGCGAGCTCGAAGAGGGTCTCTGGCGCGACCTCGAGAACTTCGTCCGCGAGGAGGCAGAGTCTCCGCTCGCGCTGGTCCCGCGACGATTCGAGGTCGCGTTCGGCTCCGATCGCTCGGCCCCCGAGCTGCAGAGCGGCCTCCAGGTCGACGGCTTCTCGCTGACCGGCAAGATCGACCGCATCGACGTCGATCCCTTCAGCGCGCGGGGGATCGTCCAGGACTACAAGTCCGGAAAAACCGCCCACTCGGCAGCGAAGATCGAGTCCGAGCTCCGGTTGCAGATCCCGCTCTACATGCTCGTCCTTCGCGACCTGGTCGGGATCGAGCCGCTCGGGGGCCTCTATCGGGCGCTCGCGGGCGAACGGCATGCGCGCGGCCTGCTCCGGGCCGAAGCCGAGGAGGACGTTCCAGGCTTCAGCAAGCGCGACTACCTCGACGAGGAGGAGTTCTGGGCGCAGACGGAGCGCGCAAAGGAGCACGCGGTGCGCTTCGCCGAGCGAATCCGCTCGGGCGACGTCCAGCACGATCCGAAGGGCGGCTTCCCCTGCCCGACCTGGTGCGACCTGTCGTCCATGTGCCGGGTGGCGAGGTCATGACCGTGGTGGAAGAGACTCGAGCACCCAACGCGGAACAGCTGGCCGCGATCGACGCGCCGGGCCTCGTCTTCGTCTCGGCGGGGGCGGGGACGGGGAAGACGACCGTGCTCGTCGAGCGCTTCGCGCGCGCCGTGTGCGAGCGCGGGCTCCCGATCGAGTCGGTGCTCGCGATCACCTACACCGAGCGGGCCGCGGGCGAGCTGCGCGGCCGGATTCGCAAGCGGCTCGCAGAGCTCGACCGGCATGACCTCGCTCGCCAGCTCGACGGTGCCTGGATCTCGACGATTCACGGGTTCTGCCACCGGTTGCTGAAGGCGCACCCGTTCGAGGCCGGCGTCGACCCGAACTTCCGGGTCCTCGACGAGAACCAATCGCGCGTGCTGGCCGGGGAGGCGTTCGAGACCGCGCTCGAGGAGTTCTGTGCCTCAGGCGACGCCGAACGGACGCGGCTGCTCGCGACCTACGGCGCGCGTGGGCTGAGGCGGATGCTCACGGGCGTCTACGAGACGCTCCGCTCGGCGGGACGCGACCTCGTGCTCGAGGTCTCGGAGCGACTCGGCCTCGAGGCGCGCATCGAGGAGCTCCGTGAGGCGGCGCGCTGCGTCGTCGAGGACACGGCCGGGCTGGACAAGGCGGACAAGCCCCGAGCAAGCGCCGCGCGGGCCCTGGAGCTGCTCGAGGAGACTCCTGACGCCGAGCGCCTTCTCGATCTCTCCGAGATCGCCGCACGCGGCGGCCCCCGCGAGCTGTTCGCGAGCTATGAGGCCGCCCGGGTCGCCGTGGAGAAGGCTGCGCTCGACGAGCTCGCCGCGCGCGACAGGGCTCTTCTCGAGGACCTGCTGCGACGCTTCGGCGACGCCTACGCGGCGGCCAAGGCGGCTGAGTCGGCGCTCGACTTCGAAGACCTGCAGCTGAACGCCCGCAATCTCCTTCGCGACAACCCGGCCATCCGCGAGCGGGAGAGCTGGCGCTTCCGCTCCGTTCTCGTCGACGAGTTCCAGGACACGAACCGGCTCCAGTGCGAGCTGATCGACCTGTTGGCGACCGAGGATCTCTTCTTTGTCGGGGACGAGTTCCAGTCGATCTACCGCTTCCGCCACGCGGACGTCGAGGTCTTCCGCGAGCGCCGCGAGGCCTCGGGCGGAGTGCTGGCCCTCACCGAGAACTACCGCTCGCGCCCCGAGGTGCTGCAGGTCATCAACCACCTGTTCTCGTCGGACTTCGGCGACTCGTTCCAGCCGCTCTCCGCGGCCGGGAGGTTCGAGGACCCGGCGTTCGGCCCGGCCGTCGAGCTGCTCGTGACCGACAAGTCGACGTACAAGGACACCGGGACGCACTGGCGCGCCGCCGAGGCGAAGCATGTCGCGACGCGGGTGAAGGAGCTCGTCGACTCCGGCGAGGCGACTCCCGGCGAGATCGTGCTCCTGTTCGCCGCCGGGACCGACGCGAGGCTCTACGAGCAGGCGCTCCGCGAGCTGGGGCTGCCGACCTTCCGCGCGACGGGACGCGACTACTACCACCAGCAGCAGGTCGTCGACCTGCTCGCGTATCTGCGCCTGCTGCACAACCGCTACGACGACGAGGCGCTGGTGACCGTGCTCGCCTCGCCGTTCGTCGGCGTCTCGAACGACGCACTGCTCCACCTACGGCGTGCGGCCGAGCGGCGCCCGCTCTTCGTCGGGCTCGAGCGCTCCTTCCCGGAAGGGCTCGCCGAGCGCGATGCGCAGCTCTTCCGGGCGTTCCGGCAGCGCTACGACCGGCTGGCCGGTGTCGCCGCTCGCACCTCCCTGGAGCGACTCTGCGAGCGGATCCTCACCGAGCACGACTACGACCTCGCGGTCCTCGCCCAGTGGGACGGCCGGCGGCGCTACGCGAACCTGCGCAAGCTGGCGAGGCTCGCCCGCTCCTACGAGGAGCTCCGCGGTCCCGACGTCGAAGGCTTCGTCCGGTTCGTGCGAGAGCTCGGGACGGTCGGCGCATCGGAGCTGGAAGCAGTCGCGGAGGAGGAAGGCACCGACGTCATCCGGCTGCTGACGATCCACGGCGCGAAGGGGCTCGAGTTCAAGGTCGTCGTGGTTGCCGATGCGGGTCGGCACGGCGCGACGCGCGACGCCGACGAGATCCTGTGCCTTCCGGACGGCCGGCTCGGCTTCCGCATCGTCGATCCCGCGACCGGCAAGCGTCGTCCGACCTCGGACTACGAAGAGGTGAAGGAAGTCGAGGACGAGGCGTCCGAGGCGGAGCGGCGGCGGCTCTACTACGTGGCGATGACACGCGCGATCGACCGGCTGATCGTCTCCGGCTCGATCGACCCCGACCGCGGCGGCGACGAGTCGACTCCCATCGGCTGGGTGCTGGGGCGCCTTGAGGCGACCGAGCTGGACGGGGCGGCCGCCGGCCCGGTGGAGATCGAGCGCGACGGCGCGCGGCTCGTCCTCAGGCTGGACCGGTTCGGCGGGGAGGAAGCCGTTGCCGTCGCGGCCGCGGACGTTGCCGGAGAGGGGCAGCTGGAGCTCTTCGCGGTGGAGAACGGCAAGGTCTCGATCGCAGACGCTCCGAAGCTTCCGGAGCTGCTGCCGGTGCCTGAGCCGCCCGAAAACCGGGTTCGCCGACTCTCCTACAGCGCGCTCTCCCTCTTCGAGCTCTGCTCGTACCGCTTCTATGCGGAGCGGATCGTGGGCCTACGCGAGACGAAGCCCGCGCGCGGTGATGGGCAGGGCGAGGGTGCGCTCGCGGCGACCGAGATCGGCGATGCGGTGCACGTCCTGCTCGAGGGGCTCGACCTCACGGCTCCGCAGCCGCCGGACGATCTCGCCGATTCTGTCCGGGCCCGCTATCCGCTCGTCACCGACGAGGAGATCACGCGAATCAGGGGGCTGGTCGAGGACTACTGCCGCTCGGAGATCGCGCAGCGGCTCGCCGGGCTCGAGGGCGCGACGGTCGAGCGTTCGTTCGCGTTCGAGCACGACGGCGTCCTTCTCCACGGTCGACTCGACGTCTTCCACGCGGCCGACGGGCACGCTGTCGTCGTCGACTACAAGACGAACGTCCTCGAGGACTCATCGCCGGCCGAGGTCGTCGAGCGCGAGTACGGGCTTCAGCGCCTCGTCTATGCCCTCGCATGCCTGCGCGCCGGCGCGACCGACGTCGAGGTCGTCTACCAGTTCCTGGAGCGCCCTAACGAGCTGGTGACGCAGTGTTACAAGGTCGAGGAGGTGCCGGAGCTGGAGGCTGGGCTCTCCGAGGCGATCGGGGCGATCCAGGCCGGCGTGTTCAAGCCGACCCCGAGCGAGTACGCCTGCGCGACCTGTCCGGCGCTCGACCTCGTCTGTGCAGGACCGCGCCTCTATTCGTAGCTACGTCTCGGAGGCCCGGAGACGAGTCGGGCCGAAGCGGGAGCGGATCCTGCCGATCGTCCAGCGGCTCGCGGCAGCGCATCCCGATGCGACGATCGCCCTGAGGTTCCGGAGCGACCTGGAGCTGCTGGTCTCGGTGATGCTCTCGGCTCAGACGACCGACGTGAACGTCAACCGGGTCACGGAAAATCTCTTCCGGAAGTACCGACGGCCCGAGGACTACCTTGCGGTGCCCGTCGAGGAGCTCGAGAACGACATCCGCCCGACCGGGTTCTTCCGCCAGAAGACGAAGTCGCTCCGCGGCACGATGAAGATGCTGATCGAGGAGTTCGACGGGCGCGTGCCACGGACGCTCGAGGAGCTCACACGCCTCCCGGGAGTCGCCCGCAAGACGGCAAACGTCGTCGCGTCGGAGCTGGGGGAGACCCAGGGGGTCGTCGTCGACACGCACGTCCGGCGCCTCTCGCAGCGGCTGGGCCTGACGAAGCAGGACGACCCGGTCAAGATCGAGCGCGACCTGATGAAGCTCGTCCCACGGGAGTACTGGGGCGTCTTCCCGCACCTCCTGATCTGGCACGGGCGGCGCGTCTGCCTCGCGCGCAGGCCGCGTTGCGAGGAATGTGTCCTCAGCGACCTCTGCCCGGCGAGCCGCGTCTAACCAAGTAACACTGTGTTACTAGGAGGGTTTGGCGCAAAAACCCGATCCTGCTCGACGTCGTCGCCAGCCGTTCGAGACGTGCTTGGCGAGGCCGAGAAGAAGAAGAGCGGCTGTGAGCGTGAGCAGGATCGTGTTGACCCATAGCAGGATGTCGTGCCCTGGCGGGCAATCGCCCTCACAATCCGGATAGATGCTCTGGGCGGTGTTGAACGAGACGACGAACCCTGCGAATGCGGTCAGACCGAGAACTGTTAGGTATGCCGGCCGCAGCCGTAAGGCTAGAACGACCGCGATCAGGGGCCCGATCCAGTATCCCCAGTAGAGCATCCAGTGTCCTCGTACCCTTGGGTTTCGAGCGGAAGTCTCTCAGTCCTAGGTCTTTTCCGCCAAACCCCTCTAGGCACCGAGGCGACGCGAGATGGCGACCAGTAGTCCCCCGTCCTCGTCGTAGGCGGGGAAGAAGTCCGCGGTCACCGCCTGGGTGAGTCCGTTCCTCGTACGGAGCTCGAGCTTTTCGTCCAGCCGCCGGACTCCCCATTCCCGGGCCAGCTGGGCTGGGTTCTTGCCGTCCTCGAACCCCGAAAGCTGGAAGGCGTCGATCACGTCCTTTCCGAGCACGTCCTGCTCGCGGTAGCCGGTGAGCTCGAACACGCCGCGGCCGAGCGCGATCACGCGACCCTCGGAGTCGCAGACGACGAAGCCCGCGCTCGGCGCCGGGTAGTAGTCGTCGAGGAGCTCGAAGAGGAAGCCGAAGCCGCAGCTCCGGCACTGGGGCGCCTGGCCGGAGAAGCCCTCGACGCCGTCGATGTCGACCGACCGCTTCTTGCAGTTGGGGCAGATGAACCAGGACACGGATCGATCGTAGCCTCGGCCCTCGGGCCCGCGACTGGCTAGACGGCGGTCTCGGCTTCGACCCGAGGGGCGGTCGACGCCGACGCTTCGTGGCCTTCCTCGGCCGCGAGCAGGCGCTCGGCGTCGAGTGCTGCCATCGCGCCCGTCCCCGCAGCGGTCACTGCCTGGCGGTACGTGTGGTCGACGACGTCACCGGCGGCGAAGACGCCGTGGATGTTGGTCGCGGTCGAGCCCGGCTGCACCTCGAGGTAGCCGGCCTGGTCGTGGTCGAGCTGGTCGAGAAAGAGACGCGTGTTCGGGTCGTGTCCGACGGCGACGAAGAGCCCGTCAGCCTCGATCTCCCGCGTCTCGTCCGTGTTGACGTCGCGGATCTTGACGCCCGACACCTTGCCCTCCTCGCCGATCACCTCGTCGACGACGGCGTTGGTCACGAACTCGATCTTCGGATTCGCGCGTGCCCGGTCGAGCATGATCGGCGAGGCGCGGAACTCGTCTCGCCGGTGGACGACGGTCACATGGTCGGCGAACTTCGTCAGGAAGATCGCCTCCTCCATCGCGGAGTCGCCGCCGCCGACGACGACGACGTTCTTCCCCCGGAAGAAGGCGGCGTCGCAGACGGCGCAGTACGAGACGCCCTTGCCCTGAAGCGATCGCTCGGACTCGAGGCCGAGCTGGCGGGCACTCGCGCCGGTGGCGACGATCACGGCCCGCGCGAGGTACTCGTCGTCCCCGACCGTGACGCGGAAAGGACGCTCCGAGAAGTCGACCTCGGTCACGTCGTCGGTCAGATACTCGGCACCGAAGCGCTCGGCCTGCGCGCGGAAGTCCTGCATCATCTGCGGGCCGAGGACGCCACCGGGATAGCCGGGGTAATTCTCGACGTCGCTCGTGATCATCAGCTGGCCGCCGAAGGTGACGCCCTCGATCACGAGCGGGTTCAGGTTCGCGCGCGCGGCATAGAGCGCGGCGGTGTAACCGGCCGGCCCGCCGCCGATGATGATCAGGTCTCGAACGTCTGCTTCAGCCATCTCTCAAAAGGTCTGGGACCCTGTTCGGGCCCTCAGACTATTCAACGAATCGGACCGCTTGAAACTTCCCTGATCGGGCAGGTCGCTCACGTTCACCCGCCGTTAGCCGACGAGGCCTCCGCAGAGGTAGAGCTTTCCGTCGCGCACGTGGGCTTCGGGGTGTGGCCGATGCGGCTCCTGCTCCCCGGGCCGAATCAGATGAACGACCTCGTGTCCCCGGGCGAGCAACAGCTCCGCGATGAAGCGTCGGTGGCAGCGCTGCCACGGCGTCTCGGCGCACATCACGCACGGGCTCTCTTCCTCCAGCACGTCGGCGAGGGCAGCCTGCCACTCGGGCGAGCCCATCCTGGCGGCGTAACTCGCGAACGCGCCCAGGCAGGCAAACCGCTCCGAGCCTGGCTCGTCCGAACGGCGTCCGCCGAGCTCGACCGCGTGCCGGTACTCGATCCCCATCCCGGCCAGGGTTTCGGCCAGCGGGCCCTGGTTGAACTGGGGATTCCGCCGCGATCCCGGGAAGCGGCGGACGTCGACGAGGGTCGCCACTCGCGCCTCCTGCAGGGCCGCCACGAGCTCTGTCGCCGGGCGCCGCCCATGACCGATCGTGAAGATCGTACGAGCCACGCGCATAGAATCGCCGCTTTACCGGGAAAGGACGTCTCATGGCCGAAACGGTGACCTGGGATGGGCTCCGTGAGCTCGCTGGGTTCCAGGCGGAAAAGGGTTGCGCGATCAGTCTCTACGTCGACCTCGACCCGAGCATCACGCCGACTGCCGGCGACGCCGACGCGCGGGTCAGCTCGCTGCTCGCCGAGGGCGAGCGCAGGGCTGAAGCCGAGAGCCGGAGCATGACGCACGAGCAGCGCGTCGCCCTGAAGAACGACTTCGCGCGCATCCGCGACTTCTTCGAGAACGATTTCGACCGCGACGGTGCCCGCGGGCTCGCCGTCTTCACGGCGAGCCTGGACAACGTCTGGCGACCCAGGACGCTCATCGAGTCGGTTCCGGACGGAGTCCGGGTGGGAAGGGAGTTCCACCTGGCGCCGCTGGTGCCGCTCGTCGGTCGAGGCGAAGGCGCGCTGGTCGCGGTCGTGGGCCGCGAGCGCGGCGAGCTCTACCGCCTCCGCGCGGGTCGGCTCGACGAGATCGCCGATCGCAGCGACGAGGTTCCCGGGAAGCACGACCAGGGCGGCTGGTCGCAGTCGCGTTACCAGCGACACATCGAGAAGCTCGTGGGCGAGCACCTGCGGGAGGTCGCCGAAGAGCTCGACCGGCGTGTGCGGAGCATGCGGTCGCCGAAGGTGATCATCGTCTCCTCCGAGGAGACTCGCGCGGAGCTCGACGACCTGCTCTCCAACGAAGTGCAGACCGCGGTCATCGGCTGGACGAGCGCCGAGGCGCATGCTGGTCCCCCCGAGCTGCTCGAGTTGACGAGCCCGTTCCTGGAGGAAGCCAGGGCCCGCGAGGAGGCCGAAATCGTCGAGCGCTGGCGCGAGGAGGCGGGGCGAGGCGGGCGGGCCGCGTCCGGGTGGGAGGAGACCCTCGAGGCGGCCTCGGATGCCCGGATCGACGTTCTCTTGTACGAGGGAAACGCTCAGCACGAGGCCTGGCAGTGCCCGGCCTGCGGACGCCTGTCGGCCTCGGGAGGCCAGTGCCCGCTGGACGGCACCGAGACGGAGCACCGCGAGGACGGTCTCGACCCGACCCTGCACCAGACGATCGCAAACGGAGGCACGGTTTGGCGGCTGAGCACCCGGCGCGACCTCGATCCCGTCGAAGGCATCGGCGCTCTGCTCCGTTTCTAGCCTCGCTTCCCTGGCCGGCGGCAGGCTCCGCCCGCCGCCTCGCGCCGCTGACCGCCTTCCTGCGAGCGGGCCGTGTGACCCAACACTGTCCCACTCGCATACAGGCGCTCAGCGACGCGCCAGGAAACCGAGACGCACTTCAGTCCTTGAGTGCCCCGCACGTTTGCAAGTGTTTTCGCGATACTGAAACGACATGGCTTCCCTGGCGCGCTCGATCCTCGAAGAGCACCTCGTCCGCGGGGAGCTCGTCCCCGGCCAGGAGATCGCGATCGCCGTCGACCAGACGCTCGCGCAGGACGCCACCGGGACGATGGCGATGATGCAGTTCGAGCTGTTCGGCCACGACCACGTCGAGGTGGAGACGGCAGTCGTCTACGTCGACCACAACATCCTCCAGATCGACTTCAAGAACCCGGACGACCACCGCTTCCTGCAGGCGATGGCCGCGAGGTACGGGGCGTGGTTCTCGCGGCCGGGAAACGGGATCTGCCACTACCTCCACTGCGAGCGGTTCGCCGTGCCCGGGAAGACCCTCATCGGCGCGGACAGCCACACGACTCAGTCGGGTTCGGCCGGCATGATCGCGATCGGCGCGGGCGGTCTCGACGTGGCGGTCTGCATGGCCGGCCACCCGTTCGAGCTGCCGTGCCCGAAGATCGTCGGCGTCTTCCTCGAGAACGAGCTCCAGCGGCCCTGGATCCAGGCGAAGGATGTGATCCTCGAGCTGCTGAAGCGCCGCGGCGTTCGGGGTGGCAGAGGTGCGATCTTCGAGTTCACCGGGCCGGGCCTGGCGACGCTGAGCTACACCGAGCGCGGCACGATCGCGAACATGATCGCCGAGCTCGGGGCCACCGGCGCCGTCTTCCCCGCCGACGACGAGACGAAGCGCTGGCTCGACGAGCAGGAGCGGTCCGAGGATTTCATCGCTCTCGAGACCGGCGACTCGGAGGACGACTTCGACGAGGTGGAGCACATCGATCTGGCGGCACTCGAGCCGCTCGTGGCGAAGCCCTCCAGCCCCGGGAACGTGGTCCCGGTCACCGAGCTCGTGGGCACCGAACTGGCGCAGGTCTGCGTCGGCTCGTCTGTCAACTCGTCGTACGAGGACATGGCCGTCGTCGGAGCGACGCTCCGCGGCCAGCAGATCTCGGAGAAGCTCGTCTCGGCGACGGCGACCCCGGGGTCGAGGCAGATCCTCGACCAGATCACGCAGTCGGGCACGTACGTCGACCTGCTAGCGGCGGGAGTGCGGATGCTCGAGCCCGCATGCGGGCCCTGCGTCGGCATGGGACAGGCCCCACCGTCCGGCGCCAACTCGCTGCGCACCTTCAACCGAAACTTCCCCGGACGGAGCGGCACGGCGGACGACAGCGTCTACCTTTGCTCGCCGGCGGTCGCGGCCGTCTCGATGCTCCAGGGCGTCATCTCCGACCCGCGCGAGTTCGACCCGCCCGAGCTGCCACAACGGCCACCTGCCCGGCCGGCGGTCGTGCAGGCGCACATTCTCGCGCCGGCGCCCGTAGAGGAAGCCGCCTCGATCGAGATCCCGCGCGGCCCGAACATCAAGCCGCCGCCCGAGCCGAAGGAGCTCCCCGACATGCTCGAGCTGCGCGTGCTGATCGTCGCGCCGGACGACATCTCCACCGGCGACCTCTCCCCGGACGGCGCGACGGTGATGGCGTACCGCTCCAACGTCCCGGCGATCGCCGAGTTCACGTTCCAGCATCGCGACCCCGAATTCCCGCGTCGCGCGAAGGAGTGGGGCGGAGGGTTCATCACCGCCGGCCACAACTACGGCCAGGGCTCGAGCCGAGAGCACGCGGCGCTCGCTCCCGCCCAGCTCGGCGTGCGGGCCGTGATCGCGAAGAGCTTCGCCCGGATCCATCGGCGGAACCTGATCGCCCAGGGGATCGTCCCGCTCCTCTTCAAGGACGAGTCCGACTACGACAAGGCCGAGCTCGGCCAGACCTGGCGCATCTCCGGCCTGCAGGAGATCGCAGACGGCACGGACGATCTGGCCTGCGAGATCGACGGCGAACAGACGGTCACGCTCACGCACGACCTGCTGCCGCGTGAGCGGGAGATCGTCGTCGCGGGAGGGCTGATCCGGTACCTCAAGCAAGAGCAGACAGCGGCCGCCTGACCCGGAAGCTCGTCTTCGCTCTCCTGGTCGGGGCGCTCGTCGCCGGCTGCGGCGGAGACTCGGAGCCGAGCGCGCCAGTCGAGGAGGCGCAGCCGTTCGCGAACGACTTCGTGCAGAGGCTCGTCGTCGTCGGACGCTGGGACGCGATCGAGGGCGACGTGAGCGCGCAGCTCCGGCAGCAAATGCGTGACTTCCAGGCGACGATCCGTCGCGACGGCGTGCGCAGGGTTCGCGGTCCTGGCCGGCTTCGGCACGATTGCCCGCAGAACGAGATCGTCGTCGAGGCGGGCCGCGACTGCTTCGTCTACCTCCTCGAGGGGCGCGGGGACGTCCTGTCGGCCGGCGACCCGCTCCAGGCCCGCTTTCGGCTCTGGGTCACACCGCAGGACGAATCCTGGGAGGTCATCAACTACGACTACGAAGTCGGCCCCTCTATGCGCTGACAGTTTCCTGACGTGTCGCTGAGCGCTTGTATGCGAGCGGGACAGCGTTGGCCACACGGCCCGCTCGGAGGAGGGCGCTCAGCGGCGCGAGGCGGCGGCGCAGCCGACGCCGGTCAGGGAAGTGTCAGGCGACGGCGCGAGGCAGTTCGTGAGCTGTCTCGGCGGGCTCGACGGGGGTCTCTTCCCAGTCGGCCGCGCGCTCGAGACGGGTACCGAAACGCTCCAGCCGCCGGTCTGCCTCCGAGTACTTCGAGCCAGCGTTCGCGATGTGCTTGCCGACGACGTCGAAATCGCTGCGCAGCCGGTCGAAGTCCTTGGCCAGCTGCGCCACGTAGGCCATCACGTCCTGCGCGTGGCGCTCGATCTGGAGGCCCTTGAGCCCGAGGCAGATCACCTGCAGGTGCATGTGGAACGTGGACGGCGAGACGGGGAAGACGCGCTTCTCACGCGCGTACTCGAGGAGCGCCCCGGTCTTGCCGCAGACGAGCTCGTAGTACACGGACTCGGCCGGCAGGTACATGAGCGCGAAGTCGTAGGTGCCCTCTGCGGGGCGGATGTACTTCTGTGAAATCGCGTCGACATGTCCCTTGAGGTCGCGGCCGAACGCCTTCTCGTGGAGCGCGCGCGACTCGTCGTCACCGGCCTCGACCATCCGCTCGAAGTTGTCGAGCGGAAACTTCGCGTCGACCGGGACGAGCTGGCCGACGTTGACCACGGCGTCCACGCGCTCGCCCGTGCGGAACGTGTACTGCAGCTGGTACGCATCGGCCGGCAGCGAGTCCCGTAGGAGGTTGGCCAGAAGGAGCTCGCCGAAGCCACCGCGTGCCTTCGGCGGCCGGAGGGCCTGCTCGAGCCGCGCGAGGTCCTTCGCCCGGTCGAGCATCTGCGTCGCGGTCCCGTCGAGCTTGCTCAGCCGCTCGACGATCTGCGTCGTCGTCTGCCCGGCGCTCTGTTGCGTCGAGAGCAGCCGGCCGTCGAGGCTTTCGAGCCTACGGTCGACCCGAGAGTCGATCTCGCCGAGCCGGCGGTCGAGGCGATCTTCGACGGCAGTCAACGCACCGACCAGCGCCGAACGCATCACGAACGCAAGGCCCGCGAGGGCGAGCAAGAGCAGGGCTGTAGTTGCGATCCACATGGGACCGCAGAACGCTAGAGATCGGGTCGGACGGCGCTCTTAGCTAGGTCGTGTCGCGCTCGGCCCGGTGCTCCGCGGCCTCCTCGCGCGCGGCCTGGGCGCTGTCCTCGGCAGAAGCGGCGCGATCCTCCGCCTTGCCCTCCGCCTCCTGATGCATCCCTTCGTGGCGAAGCGACGGGTCGTCGGCGACATCGCCCGCAGCCTTCTTGCCGCGGCCCATCAACTTATCCCAGAAAGACACGTTTCCTCCTCAGTCGGGAAGCCGAGTATAGGGCGCAGGTCAGTCGTCGGGCAGGAGCGGCGGCGTTGCTACCATCGAGCGGCCTTGGCCAAGAAAGCACGAACTCCGCAGCCGCCCAGACGGGTGCAGGCTCCCCAGCAGCGATCGACACCCCGCGCACCCGGTGACCGTCGTCGCAGGCTCCTCTATGTCCTGGCGCTAGCGGGGCTCGGCGTCATCCTGATCGCCGGAGTTCTCGCCATGGTCGCTTTCGGTGGCGACGAGGGCGGCGGGTCGACCGCGATCGGCTCGGAGAACTGCCAGGAGGAGTCTTTCCCAGGCCTGGGCCCGAAGCACCTGGGGAACCCGGACGCGAACGTGACCTACAACTCCTC
The DNA here is from genome assembly GCA_963776955.1 of uncultured Actinomycetes bacterium. Classification (GTDB taxonomy): domain Bacteria; phylum Actinomycetota; class Thermoleophilia; order Gaiellales; family Gaiellaceae; genus VAXT01. The sequence goes on along the minus strand of CAVZOM010000006.1, from coordinate 13,491 downwards.
TCCGCCGTCGAGTGGCCCGCACTACCAGCAGGCCGCACCCTGGGGGATCTACCCGGACCCGATCAAGCAGACGATCCTCGTCCACAACCTCGAGCACGGCGGGATCGTCATCCAATACGGCGATGTCGGCGAGGACACCGTCAAGGACATCCAGTCCTTCTACCAGGACGATCCGAACGGCCTCGTCGTCGCGCCGTACTCGAAGCTGGGCAAGAAGATCGCGCTGACGGCGTGGAACGCGCCGATCTACCCGAAGGACAGCGACCTCCAGGACATCGACAACGGAAACGGCTACGTGATGACCTGCACGCAGTGGGACGCGGCCGCCGCGTCGGAGTTCCGCGACGAGCGTCGCAACAAGGCCGGCGAGCGCTTCCCGAGCGTCGCCGACATGGCTCCCGGCACGTAGCGGTCCCGGGGCTATCCTTCCGCCGCCGGGGTGGCGAAACTGGCTATACGCGCCTGACTTAAAATCAGGTGTCCCCTACGGGGGCGTGCGGGTTCGAGTCCCGCCCCCGGCACTCGGGAAGGGCAGGTTACGTGGCTAGTGCTTGCGCCCGCGGCTGACGACGAGGTTGACCTTGCCGCCACCCGGCAGCACCGTGCCGGGCTTGGGCTTCTCCGAGATCACGCGGCCCTTCTTAACCCACTTCGAGTAGGCGCGGCGGATCTTCCCGGCGCGGCAATTGGCGCGCGCGATCGTCCGCTGCGCGGCCGGCAGCCTCTGTCCCTCGACGTCCTGCACTGTGCAGAGGCCCGGCCTGTTGAGGAGCACGGAGACGCTGCCGGCGAGGTTCGCCGTCGCCAGGTCCGGCCTGCCGTCGCCGTTGAAGTCGCCCATCGCGACCGAGTAAGGGCGGCTGCCCGTTGCGTAGTCGAGCCTGGCCTGGAAGCTGCCGTCGCCCCTGTTGACCAGCACGGAGACGATGTTCCGGCTGTAGTGCGCGGTCGCCAGGTCCGGCTTGCCGTCGCCATTCAGGTCGCCGATCGCCACCGAGCGAGGGAGGCGTCGGGTTCGGTAGTCGCGCTTGGCCCGGAAGCTGCCGTCGCCCCTGTTCAGGAGCACTGAGACGGTGCTCGCGCCGTCGTTCGCGGTCGCCAGGTCCGGCGTGCCGTCGCCGTTCAGGTCGCCGATCGCGACCGACTGCGGGTCGCTGCCGGCTAAGTATTCGCGCCTGGCCTGGAAGCTGCCGTCGCCCCTGTTCAGGAGCACGGAGACGGTGCCCTCCACGCGGCCGTTCGCGGTCGCCAGGTCCGGCTTGCCGTCGCCGTTCAGGTCGCCGATCGCGACCGACCGAGGGCGGAGTCCGGTTGCGTAGTCGCGCTTGTCCTGGAAGCTGCCGTCGCCTTTGTTTGCGAGCACGGAGACGGTGTGCGCGGTGACGTTCGCGGTTACCACGTCCGGCTTGCCGTCGCCGTTCAAGTCGCCGATCGCGACCGATTCTGAGGCGCCTCCGGTTTCGTAGTTGAGCCTTGCCTGGAAGCTGCCGTCGCCCCTGTTCAGGAGCACGGAGACGGTGTTCACGCGCGTCGCGATCGCCAGGTCCGGCTTGCCGTCGCCTTTCAGGTCGCCGATCGCGACCGACTGGGGGCCGTAGCCGGCGTAGTCGCGCCTGGCCCCGAAGCTGCCGTCGCCCCTGTTGAGGAGCACGGAGACGGTGCCCGTGCCGTCGTCGTCGTGTTTCGCGGTCACCAGGTCCGGCTTGCCGTCGCCGTTCAAGTCGCCGATCGCGACCGATACAGGGGTGCTTCCGGTCGCGTAGCTCGTCGGGCCGACGAACGAAGGCGCCGAGCTGGCGTGCAGCGCCACAACGCCGAGCGTCAGCCCAACGCCGACACAGGCGAGAAGGACGGCACAGCTACGAGCGCTAAATGCACTAGGCCAGCGGCGGCCCTGGAATCTTCGATTCATCCTGCTCTCCTCGCGGCCCCGATCCGCAGACGAGGTCTACGCTCGCAGCTCGCAGAAGTCAAGGAACGACCGCGCCGCCGGTCCGCGAAGGCCCCCGCCAGGGTGGCATCAAGGTGGCAGCGAGACCCACCGAGACAGGCAGAGATGTAGTAGACGATCGGAAGGACAGATGGGCCGCGTGAGCAGGAAAAGCTCAGACCGACCGAGACAGGCCGAGATCGGCAAGGGCGACTTAAAATCAGGTGTCCCCTAGGGGGCGTGCGGGTTCGAGTCCCGCTCCCGGCACTGGAAACGAGCAGCAAAGCGGGAAGCGGCGAACGCCCGTGTTGGTCGTCGAACCAACGTAAATCAGAACTGAAACGCGGGTTGCCCGAGCGTCTTCGTGTTTATCCGTCGCAGAAGTAGACTCAGTGCATCCGTAGGGAATCTCGTTGAGAGCTTGGATCGTCCTGCTCGCCGCGCTTACGGCAGCAGGCGCAGTCGGTACGGCAGCAGGCCCAGTCGGTGCCAAAGACGTTTCCCCTCCAGCGCTTGCTGGTGTGGCGCTTTCAAGGACGAACTTCCGACCCGAAGGCGCCTGCTACCCCCCGCCCGCAGGCGGTCAAGGGATCACGATCCCCGACAGCGGGGTGGGAGTCCCTTACCCGTCGATCTGCTTCATCGCGGGCTCGCCGGATGCGGTGATCACGGACGTCAACCTCCATCTGGCTAGCCTCACTCACTCCTTCCCCGACCACCTCGACCTGTTGCTCGTCGGGCCGGGAGGCGAGAATGCGATCGTCATGTCGGATGCCGGCGGCGGCTCCGCCATCGGCAACGTGAGCCTCGTGCTCGATGACGAAGCTGGCGCACCGTTGCCGGACGAAACCGAACTGATCAACGGCTCCTCCTACCAGCCGTTCAACTACGACGCCGGCGATCCGTTCCCGGCCCCCGCACCGAGCCCGAGCGGCGGCAGTGCGCTCTCGGTCTTCGACGGGACAGACCCGGACGGGCCCTGGAGGCTCTACCTGGTCGACGATGCCGCCGGCCACATGGGGACGCTCGGCAGCTGGGGCCTGACGATCAGAAGGAGCACTGACCCGCCTCCGCCTCCGCCACCGCCACCACCGCCACCTCCGCCCCCGGACACGCTCTACGACCAGTACGACAGCCCCGGCGAGTTCAACATGAGCTCGCAGAACTTCGAGGCCGAGCACAACGCCCTCGACGACGAGCTCGCCGACGACTTCTCGATCCCGGCCGGGCAGAGCTGGCAAATCACGGACGTCGAGGTGCAGGGCGGGTACTTCGACGGGCCCGGCCCTGCGACCTCGGTCAACGTCAACTTCTACTCGAATGGCGCCGGCAACCTGCCCGAGACGCTGCTGCAGGCGCTCCCCAACCAGGCCTTCACAAACGGGTCGAGCTTCGAGATCGCCTTGAGCTCGCCCGTCCTGCTGACAAGCGGCATCTACTGGGTCTCGGTGCAGGCAAACCAGAACCGCTACCCCGCCGGGCAGTGGGGCTGGCGCACCCGCACGTTGCTCGCGAACGCCGGCGCCGCCTGGCGCAACCCCGGAAACGGTTTCGGCACCGGCTGCACGACCTGGGCGCGGCGTGGCCCCTGCTTCGGCGAGCCCGGCGCCCCCGACCAGGTCTACCGACTGCGCGGGACCAGTGGCGGACCGCCGCCGCCACCTCCGCCACCACCGCCGCCTCCACCACCTCCGCCACCACCGCCGCCTCCACCACCTCCGCCACCCCCGCCACCACCGCCACCACCGCCGCCTCCGCCACCGCCGCCCGTTGTCCGGTGCGTTGTGCCGAGGGTCATCGGCTTGAGGCTTCGCCAGGCCCGCACGCGGATCCGTGCGAGGCACTGCTCCGTCGGTCGCATCCGACGTGCTCGCTCCAGGCGTGTGGGCCGCGTGATCGCCCAGAGCCCGAGGCCGGGGAGGAGGCTCGCACGCGGCAGCAGGGTGAACCTGGTGCTCGGCCGCAGATAGAGCACAGCGGTTCCCGTGGTGGCAGCAGAGTGGCAGCGAGACCCGCCGAGACAGGCCGAGAAGCCGTAGACGATCAGAACGACGAATAGGCCCTGGTAAGCAGGAAGAACTCAGACCCACCGAGATAGACCGAGATCAACAAGGGCGACTTAAAATCAGGTGTCCCCCTAGGGGGCGTGCGGGTTCGAGTCCCGCCCCCGGCATCGAGAATGTGGGTTTCGCGGCTAGCGCTTGCGCCCGCGGCTGACGACGAGGTTGACCTTGCCGCGCTTCGGCAGCACCGTGCCGGGCTTGGGCTTCTGCGAGATCACGCGGCCCCTCTTGACGGTCTTCGAGTAGGCGCGGCGGATCCCGACGCGGCAACCCGCCCTCGCCATCGCCCGCTTCGCGGCCGGCAGCGTCTTTCCCCTGACCTTCGGCACCCCGCAGAGGCCAGTCGCGTTGGCGAGCACGGAGACGGTGTCCGCACCGGCGTTGGCGGTCGCCAGCTCCGGCTTGCCGTCGCCGTTCAGGTCGCCGATCGCGACCGACCAGGGGCCGCGTCCGGTGGCGTAGTCGAGCTTGGCCTGGAAGCTGCCGTCGCCCCTGTTCGCGAGCACGGAGACGGTGTCCACGCCCCAGTTCGCGGTCGCCAGCTCCGGGTTGCCGTCGCCGTCCAAGTCCCCGATCGCGACCGAGAAAGGGCCGCGTCCGGTGGCGTAGTCGAGCTTGGCCTGGAAGTTGCCGTCGCCCCTGTTCGCGAGTACGGAGACAGTGTGCGCGTGGTAGTTGGCGATCGCCAGCTCCGGCTTGCCGTCGCCGTTCAGGTCGCGGATCGCGACCGAGAAAGGGCCGCGTCCGGTTGCGTAGTCGAGCTTGGCCTGGAAGCTGCCGTCGCCCCTGTTTCCGAGCACGGAGACGGTGTCCGCGTCGTAGTTGGCGGTGACCAGCTCCGGCTTGCCGTCGCCGTTCAGGTCGCCGATCGCGATCTCGTTAGGTCGGCGTCCGGTGGGGTAGTCGAGCTTGGCCTGGAAGCTGCCGTCGCCCCTGTTTACGAGCACGGAGACGGTGTCCGCGTCGTAGTTGGCGGTGGCCAGCTCCGGGCTGCCGTCGCCGTTCAGGTCGCCGATCGCGACCGAATAAGGGCCGCGTCCGGTGGCGTAGGCGCGCTTGGCTTGGAAGCTGCCGTCGCCCCTGTTTACGAGCACGGAGACGGTGTCCACGTCGACGTCTGCGGTCGCCAGCTCCGGCTTGCCGTCGCCGTCCACGTCGCCGATCGCGATCGAGAAAGGGCCGCCTTCGGTGGGGTAGTCGAGCTTGGCCTGGAAGCTGCCGTCGCCCCTGTTTACGAGTACGGAGACGGTGTCCACGTCGAAGTTCGCGGTCGCCAGCTCCGACTTGCCGTCGCCGTTCAGGTCGCCGATCGCGACCGAGGAAGTGACCGCGTCCGGTTGCGTAGCTCCTCGCGGCGGCGAACGAAGGCGCCGAGCCGGCGAAGAGCGCCGCGAGGCCGAGCGTCGGCGCGACGCAGGCGCAGGCGAGAAGGACGGCGCAGCCACGAGCGCCACTTCGACCCAACGAACCCTCGAATCTTCGAACCATCCCTGCGCTCCTCGCAGCTTCGTCCCGCGCATGAGGTCTACGCTCGTTGCTGGCAGAAGTCAAGGAACGACCGCCACCCCGCTCAGGGTCGCGCCATGGTGGCAGCAGAGTGGCAGCGAGACCCACCGAGACCGGCCGAGATGCCCTCGACGATGAGAAGGACGGATAAGCCTGGGTGCGCAGGAAAACCTCAGACCGACCGAGACAGGCCGAGATCGGCAAGGGCGACTTAAAATCAGGTGTCCCCTAGGGGCCGTGCGGGTTCGAGTCCCGCTCCCGGCATCTAGAAACCGCTGCTAAGCGCCCTTTCGGGCTAGTGAGTGACGCTCGGCGATGGCTAGGAGGGCCAACGCGGTGGCAGAACAGCCTTGCCGGCTTGCGGCGAATCCACTTCCGCGCGACGTACGTACCTGTCTGGGGGAACGCAAACGCTCAAGGAGCAAAAACTCTCGGGGTCAGCACGTCCCGGTATGCGGGTCGGGGGAACTACCGACGCCCACGCTCGCCCGGTAGCGGATCTCTCATCCGAGATGCGACGCATGTTCGCAGTTCTCGTCTGTGTCCTTGCTTCGCTCGTCGTAGCGGGCGCGAGCGTTGCAGCTCCAGGGTCGGGGGGCTCTGTTCGTCCCGCGACGCCTCAGCCGGGCGACGCGGGGATCTTCGAGACCTGGACCGGATACCAGGCGGGTCGCTTCCTCGAAGCGGTGGTCTCAGCCGATCTGAACGGCGACGGCCACGCCGACGCGGCCTGGGCCAGACAGGACTTCGTCCAGAACCGTATGCAGGTGCAACTCAACCTGGGCGACGGGACGCTTGGCTCGTCGGTGAGTTACCCGGCGCAGTTGCAGTCCAACGACATCGCCGTCGGCGACCTCGAAGGCGACGGCGATCCCGACCTCGTGGTGATCAGCGAGGGTGCCAACCTGGCCAACAACGTCATCGACCTCTACTTCAACAACGGGAACGGCACCTTCACGCGAACCACCGACCTGGGGGGCCATGGCCCAACGCGGTTTGCGCTGGCCGACCTCGACGGCGACGGCGACCTCGACCTCGCCCTCGCGAACTTCTGGAGCCAGGCCGGCGACGTGAGCGTGCTGCTCAACAACGGCAACGGCGCCTTCGGGCCGGAGACCGTGTATCCGATCGGCTTCAGGCCCCACGGGATCACGGCGGCCGACCTCGACGGCGACGGTGACCGTGACCTCGCCGTGGTCCGGCAGAGCACCCCGACGGCCGAGCTCGTACTGCTCCGAAACAACGGCGGCGGCGCGTTCTCGTCCGCTGGGACGCTCGAGCTCGCCCTCTTCGCGGAGTTCCCGGTCGTGGTCGACGCGAACTGGGACGGCGACGGCGACCGCGACCTGGCGGTTACCGGCCTCCGAGCCGAGCAGGTCGACATCCTGGAGAACAACGGCAACTTCGCGTTTGCCGAGACGCTGGTTCCGGGCGTATTCGCCTCCTTCAACCTGCGCGCCGCAGACCTCGAGGCCGACGGAGACACGGACATCGTGAGCGCCTCGTTCGGCAGCAGTTCCGGCGAGCTCACGCTCCTGCGGAATACGGGAGGCGGTGCGTTCGCCGCGCCGGTTCAGATCGAATCCGGCAACAACCCGCACGACATGGATGTCGCCGACTACGACGGCGACGGACGGCTCGATCTGGCCGTGGCGAACAGGGTCACCGACACCGGCGCAATCCACCCGCAGCGGGAGGACGGGTCGTTCGAGAGCCCGCCGATCTACGAGACGACCGGGCAGCTTCCGCTGTCGGTCGCGACGGCGGACTTCGACGGCGACGGCGATATCGACGTCGCCGAGGGAAGCGGCGACGTCTTCGGGACCGCGCGCGTCGAGATCCTGCTCAACGCCGGCGACGGCACGCTCGTGCCAGCCGGGGAGATCCCGGCGTGCTCCATCTGTCAGGCTGGAATCGTCCCGTACGTCCGGTCAGTCTTCGCCTCGGACCTCAACGGCGACGGCGCGCCGGACCTCGTCTGGGCACCGGACGCTCCGCCCTACCCGTACGTCTACGCCCTAAACGATGGCAATGGCAGCTTTGGCGCGATCCGCGTAATGACGATCGCGACCTGCGGGACGGGCAAGGCCACGACCGCCGATGCCGACAACGACGGCGACCAGGACGTCCTGGTGCCCAACAACCGCGGCGGGCCGGGCTGTGAGTCAGTCGACGACACCGTGCGCGTCGCTCTCAACAACGGGGACGGGACCTTCCAGCCGGACTACGGCGTCACGGTCTTCTCGCTGCCCGAGATGGCGATCGGAGCTGACGTGACCGGCGACGGCAGCACCGACATCGTCAGCTCCTCGACCCAGGTTTCCGTTGCGAGGGGAACCGGCGGAGGCGCGTTCGCACCGCCAGTGCACTACGGCGCGCGCGGGACGGAGCTGACCGGCCGGGACCTCGACGGCGACGGCGACGTCGACGTGGCGACCTCCGACCTCAGCACCTCCACCGCCTACGTCCTCCGCAACAACGGCTCCGGCTTCTTCTCGCAGGTCACGCCCTACCCCGGCGAGGATATCCCGGGCCTGGCGAACGACTTCGCGATCGACGTCGGCGACATCGACGGCGACGGCGTGCTCGACCTCGTCGTCGCGAACCCCTCGGGCAACAACGTCGGCGTGCACTTCGGCGTAGGAGGCGGCGTCTTCGAGACCGAGCAGCTTCGGTACGGCGTCCACGGCTGCCTCACGGACGTGCGCCTGGTGGACATGAACGCCGACGGGAAGCTCGACGTCGTCGGGCCCGCCTGCATCGGCTCGTCGTTCGCCACGCCGCGCGGCGTCACGGTGCTGCTCAACACGAGCGTGGGGCCGCCGCCCCTCCACCTCCACCGCCACCTCCACCTCCACCTCCACCTCCACCTCCACCGCCACCTCCACCTCCAGCCACCTCCACCGCCACCGCCACCTCCACCGCCGCCGCCACCGCCACCGCCGCCGCCGCCGCCTCCGCCGTCCGGTGCGTCGTGCCGAGGGTGATCGGCCTCCGGCTCGCAGGGCAGGCAGCGAATCCGCCGGGGCACTGCTCGGTCGGCCGCATCCGCCGCGCCCGCTCACGGCGAGTCGGCCGCGTCCTCGCCAGAGCCCGAGGCCGGGCAGGAGGCTCGCTCGCGGCACCAGGGTGAACCTAGTGATCGGCCGCAGTAGCCGGAGACGGAAGCGGTCTCGAGTCCCTTCTGAGCCATCCTCTCGAGGATCGCCAGGCCCGCCCAAGCACAGGGGCGCCGAGTGAGAGCTGACCGTGCCGCCGGAGCTCAGCGCGCGCGCCGCTGTGCGCGGCGTAGGGCGTCGAGCTGGCGCCGCGCCTGCTTCGTCGGGCGCGCGCCGAGGTCGGCCCCGAGCGGGCGGGCGAGCCGTCGCTCGAGCGCGTGCTGCTCGCGGGCGGTGCGCGACTCCGGCGTCTCGGCGTACATCGTCGCCGCTGCGCTCGCGGGCCCGCGGCGCTCGGCGACCTCGGTCACGGCCACCGTCCGGCGCACCGTCCCGATCGTCACCTCGACCGTGTCCCCAGCGTGGACGACCTTCGACGGCTTCACGCGCTCGCCGTTGACGTGTACCCGCCCGCGGAGCACGGCCGCGGACGCCGCGCTGCGCGTCTTGAAAAAGCGCGCCGCCCACAGCCACTTGTCGATCCGCACCTGGTACACAACAGCCATGATCGCAGCCGACGATTCGCGGGCAGATGAGGTGGTGGCGGTACCCAAGGAACGCTTCTAACGCCGGCGCGGGTCGCGCACCGCCCAATCCCTGAAACGCGCGAGACGATCAACGCATCCTCCGACCACGCAAGCCCCAAGATGAGCGAGCTGGCGGTTGCCCCTCGAAAAGAGTGTCGTCGATCCCGCGATCGACATCACCGCGACGAACACCGGAGCCGTCACGGTCACTCTCAGCGGGAGCAGCCTCGCGTCAAGGGGAAGACCGGGATGGTGGCACCGATGAAGCGTGGGCAGGTGCAGACGCCGCAGGTATACGAGCCCGACGAGTGGGTGACAGATCCGAGCCCTGGCAGACGTCGGTCACAGACCGAGATCGGCCGGGGCGACTTGAAATCAGGTGTCCCCCTTTGCGGGCGTGCGGGTTCCGAGTCCCGCCCAAGGCACTGAGGAAAGGGCCGCTGGCACGAGACCTTCCCCTCATCGAGAACGTTGTCACCACAGGTGCGATCGCCAAGAGGGTGGCAGCGAAAGTGGGCAGCGAATGCTCAGCAGACAGAGTGGTCAGACCCCAGCCATGACGCTCGCGTTCACCGAGAGGCCAGATACGAAACGCGTCGGTCCTGGTCCCGGCGCCTGGCCGCGTCCCGCAGGACGAGGTACTCGAGATGGGCGCGCGTCTCGGCGAGGGCGAAGCGCCGGAGCACGGACGGCAGCGGGTCGCGGAAAAGTACGAGCGAGACGTCATAAGCGGTTGCGGCGGCCGTCCGAGCGCCTCAGTCGTCTGCTCGAGACGTTCGCGGTGGTGTGGATCAGCTCGTCGGCGCGCCGGCCGGATCCTCGATCGGCTCATGGTGGCCAGGGAGGGCGATTCGGGACCGAGCTCGACGATCCGCCTCAGCGACTCGAGGTAGTCGCCGAGCGGATCGGGACGGGAGTCCGGATACAAACCGACATTGGGCGTGATCGATGCGAGCAGCGTGTCGCCGACGACGAGGATGCCGTCATGCATGAGGGCGAGATGCCCGTCGGCGTGGCCGGGAGTTGGAGGATTTCCCAGCCGTCGATCTCGTCGCCCGCGTCGAGGAGCTTGGGGTCGGGTGCGTAGCGCACCATGCGCGCAAAGGCCGTCGACTCGGCTCGGAAGGACTCGACGTCCACATCCGGGGTGCCGTGGCGGCGCAGGTATTCCGGCATCGATCGGCGTCACGCAGCTCGCCCCAGGTGCGGACGCACTGGCCGTAGTCCTCCGCCCCTGGTGAACCGGCGCGCCCGTGAGCTCGCGAAATCCCCAGCGGCGCCCACGTGATCGGGGTGGAAGTGCGTCACGACGATCCGGCGCACAGGCGCGTCGAGCGCGTCAAGGATCCGCGCCCACCGCTCGCGTGCATCGGGAAGGCCGAGGCCCGTATCGACCAGCGTCCACCCTCCCTCGAGCCGGGAAGCAGATAGCAGTGGACGTGATCGATCCCGAGCGGAAGCGCGAAGGTGATGCGGCGGATCCCATCGTCCAGTTCCAGCACTCACCCTATGATCGTCGCCCTGTGGCGCTCCTGACAGTTGAGAACGTCACCCGCCGGTTCGGAGGCATCGTCGCCCTCGACGACGTCTCCCTTGCGTTGGACGAGGGGACCATCGCCGGCCTCATCGGCCCGAACGGCGCCGGGAAGACCACGCTCTTCAACGTCGTCACCCGCCTCTACAAGCCCGATACGGGTCGGGTGGACTTCGACGGCCGCGATCTGCTCAAGACCCGGCCGTACCGAGTGATCCGGAGCGGGGTCGCCCGCACCTTCCAGAACGTCGTCCTCTTCCCGACGATGACGGTCGCAGAGAACATCCTCGTCGGCGCCCACACGCGACTGCGCCCGTTCGGCGAGCGCCGGGGACAGGCCCTCGCGCACGAGACGCTCGACTACCTGAGCCTTGCGCACCTGGAGAACCGCCCGGCCGCGGGCCTGCCCTTCGGAACGCTGAAGCGGATCGAGCTGCCCGCGCACTGGTCTCTCGCCCGCGGCTCCTGCTTCTCGACGAGCCCGCCGGGGGTCTCAACCACGAGGAGGTGGGCGAGCTCGGCTCGCTGATCGGGCGGCTGCGGAAGGACTTCGACCTGACCATCCTGATCGTCGAGCACCACATGGCGCTCGTCATGAGCGTCTGGAGCGCGTTCACGTCCTCAACTTCGGTCGCAAGATCGCGGAGGGAACGCCCCGCGAGGTGCAGCAGGACCCCGACGTGATCGAGGCCTATCTCGGAGGCGAGAATGCCGCTGCTTGAGCTCAAGGACGTCCATGCCCGCTACGGCCCCATCCGGGCGCTGCACGGCGTCTCGCTCCGCATAGACGAAGGCGAGGTCGTCGCCCTGCTCGGCGCAAACGGAGCGGGCAAGACGACGACGCTTCGAGCATCTCGAGCATGACCCGCACGTCGGGCGAGATCGCTTTCGCCGGCCGGGGAATCGCCCGCCGGAGCCCGGAGTTCGCCGCCCGGCTCGGCATCGCGCATGTCCCCGAGGGCCGCGGGCTCTTCCCCGAGCTCACCGTGTGGGAGAACCTGCGGATGGGGGCGGTCGGCCGGCCGACGCGGCGGCCCTCGAAAGAGGCCAAGCGCGTCATCGGCTATTTCCCTGGATCGACCGCCGGCGCGACCAGCCCGCCGCGACGCTCAGCGGCGGCGAGAGCAGATGCTGGCACTCGGCAGAGCGCTCGTCTCGAGACCGCGTCTGCTCATGCTCGACGAGCCGTCTCTCGGTCTCGCGCCGACGGTCGTCCGGGAGCTGTTCGCGATCGTCCATCGCCTGAACGAGGAGGAGGGCTTGACCGTGCTCGTCGTCGAGCAGAACGCGACGATCGCGCTGGACGTGCGTCGCGGGCGTACGTGCTCGAGGTCGGAAAGGTGGCGGTGGAGGGGACGAGCGACGAGCTCCAGCGCCATGAAGGCTCCGCAAGTCCTACCTGGGGTATTAGTGGCGGTCCCGGCGCGAGCAGCTCGGATCGACGTCAATGTCGGCCCGGCGCTCGAGGACCTTCCTTCTCGGCGTCGGCCTCCTCGTGGGCGCTGTCGCCTTGCTCGGCGCTCCTCGGGCTCGTCCTCACGCAAACCGAGACCGCGTCACCTGGTCGGGGTATGCGCAGCAGATCGTCAGCGGTCTCTCCGCAGGGCGCGATCTTCGCCAGCCTCGCGCTCGCGCTGGTGCTCATCTACCGGACGACCGACGTCCTCAACTTCGCGCAGGGCGAGATGGCGACCTTCACGACTTTCATCGCCTGGTCGCTGATGCATCACATGTCGTACTGGCCGGCCTTTGCGCTCACGCTCGTAATCGCCTTCACTCTTGGGGCCGCGATCGAGCGGATCATCATCCGGCCGGTCGACACCGACCTGAGATCGTGATCGTGATCGTGACCATCGGCTGCTGATCGCACTCAATGGCCTCAGCGGCTGGATCTGGAACCCTGAGGTCGAAGGCCTTCGACACCCCTTCTCGAACGGGACGACCGAATCGCCGGTGTCGTGATCTCGTACCAGGACCTGGGCGTCCTGGGCGTCTGTCTCGCCACCGTCGTCCTGCTCTGGGCGTTCTTCCGCTTCACGACGCTCGGCCTCGTCATGCGGGCGGTCGCGAACAGCCAGGACGCGAGCCGGTTGCTCGGCGTCAGAGTCGGCTGGATGCTCGCTCTCGGCTGGGGTTTGGCGGCGGTGCTGGGAGCGGTCGCGGGGATGATGGCCGCGCCGAGCCAGTTCCTCGACCCGAACCTGATGCTGGTGATCCTGATCTACTCGTTCGCTGCGGCGGTGCTCGGGGGGATCGACAGTCCGATCGGCGCAGTTGTCGGAGGTCTCATCCTCGGCGTCCTGATCAACATCCTCGGAACTACGTCGACTTCATCGGCGGCGAGCTTCGCCTTCCGGCTGCACTCGTCGTCCTGCTGATCGCCTCCTGATCAGGCCGCAAGGCCTCTTCGGACAAAAGATGGTGCGAAGGGTATGAGGCGCTATCTCAGCCGAGCGATCGGCCCGGCGCTCTTCCTCGCCGGAGCGCTGTCGTCGCCCTTTTCCCCGCTTTATGGGCGAGTTCCGCCTGCTCGAGTTCACTCTCGTCGCGATCTACGTCATCGCGCTGCTCGGCTTGAACATTCTCACCGGATACAGCGGCCAGATCTCACTGGGTCACGGCGCGTTCGTCGGTGTGGGGGCCTACGTCGCGGCACTGCTGTCGCTTGGACGGCCAGGACTCGAACTCCACTATGCTCGACCCGCCCAGCTGGATTCCGATCTGGCAACGGTATGACCCCCGTCTTCACGATCCCGATCGCTGCCCTCGTTAC
>CAVZOM010000005.1:700000-1235471 GCA_963776955.1 uncultured Actinomycetes bacterium | reverse complement strand
ACCTCCACCTCCACCTCCACCGCCACCGCCACCGCCACCGCCGCCTCCGCCTCCGCCTCCGCCTCCGCCTCCGCCTCCCCCTCCGCCTCCACCGCCGGCCCGCTGCCGCGTGCCGCGGGTGATCGGGCTCCGGCTCGGCCAGGCGAGGCAGCGAATCCGCCGGGCGCACTGCTCGGTCGGCCGCATCAGCCGCGTCCGCTCACGGCGCGTCGGCCGCGTCCTCCGCCAGAGCCCGAGGGCAGGGGCAATCAGGCGCCGCGGCTTCCCGGTCAGGCTGGTCGTGGGGCGGCGCTAGGCGCGCTCGACGACTAGCACGGGGTCTTCGTTCCTCGAACCGCGTCCCGGTGACGCGGAGCGACCTGTCCGCACCGAACGGAATCGTGTCGCCGGCCTGCCACGTCGGTACCGCCGTGTGAAGCGCGGGCGGGTCGGCCGGGATCCGAGATTGCTGCGCCAGACGCGCGCTGTCGCTCGGTAACCGCACCGCGTTCGCCAGGACGACGCCGCCGACCGACCAGAACGGCGCCGTTCCGCAAGCAGCTACCGGCGCCCGACGACCAGCCTGACCGAGAAACCGCCGCGCCTGACCGTGCCCGGTCCCGGGCTCTGGCCCATCACGCGACCGACCCGCCTCGAGTCGAGCGCGCCGGACTCTGCCGACCGAGCAGTGTCGCTGCCTGATCTTGCGCTTCGCAGCTTCGAGGCGTAGCCCGAGCACTCTCGGGACTACGCAGCGGGGCGGAGGCGGGGGCGGAGGCGGCGCAGGAGGTGGTGGCGGAGGTGGCGGAGGTGGGACTGGAGGCGGAGGCGGCGGCGGAGGTGGCGGCGGCGGAGGCGGAGGCGGTGGAGGTGGAGGCGGCGGTGGTCCCGTCGTGAAGGTCGCATCGCCGGTCGCCGCGATCCCCGCGGCCGACTGGACGATCAGGCGATAGTGGTACGTCATTCCCGGCGAGAGGCCAGTTACGTTCGCGATCAGTTCCACCGGATCGTTTCCGGAGCCTAGGGCTGTCGGCGTGGTCGTCGAGCCGTAGTCCGCCGTTGACCCATACTCGAAGAACGCCGTCGCGGCCACACCGCTCGGGTTGGCGGAGCCGGTGAAGCGGGCGGACGTCGCGGTGATCTCGTCTGCTTGAGCGGTGATGGCAGCGGGCGGAGTCAGATCGATCCTGGCCGTCCCGCGCGCCGCGCCGACCATGAGGTGGCCCGAAGCAACGGACGTGAGATCGGTGATGAACTCCGAGTCGAGGCCGGCAGTGGTGAGCTTGGCCCACCGGCCGCCGTCGATCGACTGGTAGACGCCGTGCAGCGTTCCGGCGTAGATCCTGTCGGCAGCCCCGGGATCCTCGCCGAACGCGCGGAAGATGTCGGGCAGCGTCGAGACGAGCGCCGGGGCTGAGCTCGTGGGGCCCCAGCGGCGGACCGTGTAATCGGTTCCGACGAATACGTCGCCGTCCTGCGCCACGTGCATGTCGGTGATGTACTCGCTGTGCAGGAGGATCCACGTGGCGCCCTGATCGGTTGAGCGGAAGAAGCCGGCGTTCGTCGCCGCGTAGACGCGGTTCCCGTTCGTGGGATCGACGGCCAGACGCCGGGCCATGCCGCCGGGCGCGGGAAGGGTCGACCCGCCGCTCCAGGACGCCCCGCCGTCGGTGGAGCGGTACACGGTCTGGTTGACGGCGGTGTAGACGGTTGATGGCGAGGACGGGTCGATCGCGACGGCGGAGGCGCCATACGGAACGCCCGTGTCGCTCAGGCTCCAGTGTGCGCCGCCGTCGTTCGTCTTCCACAGGTGGCCGCCGGCCTCGAGGAAGAAGACGTCGCCGTCAGTTGGGTGGGCGGCAAGCTGGAGGGTCTGCCCGACGACGCCCGTGTTCGCGACTCGCCAGGACTCTCCGTCGTCGTCGGTGCGCTGCACTCCGATGCCTGCGGTCGCTGCGAGGTAGGAGCCCGGCGATCCCGCGGACCGGAACGAGTGCGTGGACGGTCGCCTTGTCGAGGCCGGTGCCGGAATAGCCGAAGTTCGCTCCGGCGTCGAAGGACGCGTACACGCCGAAGGCTGACATGTAAACGGCGTCGGGGTTCGATGGATCCGCGAGGAAGCCGGTCATGAAGCCGCTCCCGGCCCCGCCCGGTGGCGTTTCTGCGGCGATCCAGGACGCGCCTCCGTCTGTCGAGCGATAGGCGTCGAAACCTGCGATCGCGATCAGCGTCGTCGGCGTCGTCGCGAGCGTGACCGGGAACGAGAGCGGAGGGGCTTCGATGGAGGGAGGCTTGACCTCGTCCCAGGAAAGGCCGCCGCTCTCCGTCCGGTAGAGGCCGGCGCCATCCAGCTCGGCGTACAGAATCTCGTCGTCGGCCGGATCGGCGGCGAGTCGGTTGACCGAACGCTCGTCGGGAGCCCGGAGCTGCGGTCGCTCCAGGTGGCGCCGCCATCACTCGAGAGCTTGACCGTGCCCGACTCCGTTCCGATGTACACCGTCGCCGGCGTGGTGGCGAGGACGACGAGCTCGCGGGCATCAGCAGCATCGGGCGGTACACCCGCAACCGACCAGCTGAGACCACCGTCGTTGCTGGAGTACAAGGTGCCCCGGGCGAGCGCGAACAGTCCCGACGGCGACCAGGCGAGCACTGGCATGCAGGAACCGGCGCCGGGGAAGGTGAACGGCTGGCTCCAGCTCGCACCGCCGTCGGCCGACACCCAGACCTTGCAGCTGGTTGTGGCGGCTACGACCCTGTCGCCGTCACCGGGGTCGACGACCATGGACTGCGCGAGAGCGGTCGGCCCGGAACCGGTCGCCGTCCAGGCGGCGCCCCCATTCGTGCTCTTCCAGACGCGATTCTCCGTCGCGCCGTACAGAACACCGGGCGCGGAAGGCGAGGCGGCCAGCGCGAGGACCTGCGCAGCCGAAGGCCCGAGCGCCGTCCAGGTGTTCGGCGGCCCGGCCGGGGCGGAGAAGGCCGAGCCCGCAAACAAGAGGACGACCGCAAGGGCCCAGATGAGGCGGCGCATTACAGAAAAGATCGGCGCTCTCCGGCCGGCAGTCGCCCCTCAAAAGAGGGTGGTCGATCCCGCGATCGACATCACCGCGACGAACACGGGAGCCGTCACGGTCACGCTGAGCGGGGCGCCGCTCCGCGTCGACGGGGAAGTCCGGGATGCTGGCACCGATGACGTAGGGTGGTGCAGACGCCGCACCGCCGTCCCCCGTTGTCCGGTGCGTGGTGGCCGAGGGTGATCGGCCTGACGCTTCGTAGGGGCCGCACGCGGATCCGTGCGAAGCACTGCTCTGTCGGTCCCATCCGCCGTGCTCGCCCCAGGCGAGTGGGCCGTGTGCTTGCTCAGAGTCCGAGGCCGGGGAGGAGGCTCGCTCGCGGCGCCAGGGTGAACCTAGTGGTCGGCCGCAGATAGCAAACAGGCGGAAGCGGTCTCGACCTTCTACACCCTTCAGGGGCGCAGCAAGGTGCGCGAGATCCACCGAGAAAGGCCGAGAAGCCTCGACGATCAGAAGGACGGATGGGCCTGGTGAGCAGGACAAACTCAGACCGACCGAGATAGGCCGAGATCGGCGGGCGCGACTTAAAATCAGGTATCCCCGACGGGGCGTGCGGGTTCGAGTTCAGCCCCGGCATCGAATTGGCGACTCACGAGCGCGTTCGACGATGGAGCGCCCGCCTTCTCGCCCCTGGAGGTCAGGCGTTAAGGCGTGATCGCGAGCTGAATGCCGACGCTGCGGCAGGGGCTGGAGGCTGCGGCGGTACGAATCCCAGTTGCTCCGGGATTCGGGAAATCCGCGGTGGCCGTCTCAGTTGCGACTCTCACGCCTGAGCCGCCGGTCCCCCGATCCCACTGCTCGACCATTCCCGTTGGCGGAGTGAAGGTGGAGCCGTTGTTACAGGCTCCGCCGAAGACGAGCAACGCGCTCGGCAACGTCGTCGTGATCGAGGGTGAGCCGACCGACGTCGAGAAAGATCCGTTGCCCTGGCTCCCTGAGGCATTGATGGGGCTGGCCGAGTTCGCTCCCAAAACATCGAACATGCCGCCGGAAATAGCTGTTGCTGCGCCTCCGGTCAGGGTGAATGTGTAGGAAGAAGGCTCGCTCGACCCAGCGATCTTGTACCAGGCGTGAATGCGGACTTCCTTGCCATTCGCACGGTCGGTGTTCGGAACGGCTGTCCAGCCCGTCGGCGGAGTCAGGTTCCGGCGGCTACCTACCCCATGACCGACAACCGCTAGGAGAAGGTCACCAGCGACCGTCCCCGCCGGTCGTACCAGGGTGAGTTGGGTAGCCAGGTCTGCGGTCGTCGAGGAAATCGAGCGGACCTGGGGGAGCGGTGGGGGTGGAGGAGGCGGAGGAGGTAGGGGCGGGGGAGGAGGAGGAGGCGGCGGCGGCGGCGGTAGAGGAGGAGGAGGCGGAGGAGGAGGCGGCGGCGGCGGCGGCGGTAGAGGCGGAGGAGGCGGAGGAGGGCCGGGTGGCGGTGGCGGAGGCGGAGGCGGAGGTGGGCCCGGAAGACCGTGACAACTATCACTCCCGGTGTCGGTGAACGTTCCGCCGCCGGCAGGGACGAACTCCCAGTCGTAGCCGCCCGGACGCAAAACGAGCTTGATCAGTCCGTACGTGCCGGTGTTCCGAACCTCGCTGTTCGC
Organism: uncultured Actinomycetes bacterium; assembly: GCA_963776955.1. GTDB lineage: Bacteria > Actinomycetota > Thermoleophilia > Gaiellales > Gaiellaceae > VAXT01. Next base: position 1,230,826 of record CAVZOM010000005.1, on the reverse strand, counting down.
CGCAATCGTCCCGAAGCCATAGAAACCCGCGCCGCCTGTGCCGACGACGAACTCCCGGAGGCCGGTCGGATTGGCTGCACCGTTCGGGTCCTGCGGCGCAAAGCGCTCGTACTGGTGGCTGTGGCCGTTGAGGACGACCTCGGCGCCATGCTCGTACAGGGCCGTCCAGTACCGCTGCATCCGCGTATCGCCGGTGTGCACCGACCCCGACGTGAAGAGCGGGTTGTGGAGGATGGCGAGCATGCACGGCGCCGGATGCGAGGCCAGGTCGGCGCGGAGCCACAGTTCCTGGCCCGCTTCGCTGCAGCCGGGTGCGTAGTAGTAGCAGGCGGCGTTGAGGACGACGACGTGCCAGGCGCCGAGGTCGTAGCTGTAGTAGGCGCGGCTCGGATCGCTCGCGCTCGGACCGAAGAGCGAGAGGGTGGTGGCGAAGTAGTTCGTGTAGCCAGCAAGCGAGCCGCCTTGGACGTCACCATAGTCATGCGTCCCGACCGACGGTCGCGTCCGCGTTCTCGCACCACCCCAGGTCGGCTCGTAGCACGAGGAGAATTGCTGCGCAGTTCCGGCCGGATAGGTGTTGTCTCCGAGGTGGCGACAACCGCGTTCGGGAAGCTTGCGAGCAACGCGCCCGTCGCCGTGTCTCCACTCTCGGTGCACGAGGCGATGTCGCCTGCGCCCACGAGCACCCTGTCAGGTGACGGCGCAGGAGCGTTCACGGAGAAGGTGTTTGCCGAGCTAAAGCCTGTATTGCCGCCGCCGTCGCTCTGCTGCGCTCGAGCCGTGTAGACCCCTGCGTTGAGGGGAGACGAGGCCGCGACCGAATAAGCGCCGGCCTGCTGCGTGGTGGTTAGCGTCTGCAGCGGGGTTTCGAGCGCGTCGCTGCCTGCATACAACTTCACGGTTACAGTTGCCGAGTCGCCCTGCATGGTTCCAGCGTTGCCGCTGAACGTCGGTGTTGCGCTTCCCGCGGCGCTGCCGTGAGCGGGAAGGTCGAGCGTTACGACCGGCGGGTCCCCGTCGATCGCGCGCCCAGCCTCGTAGTGGGCGAGGATTCGGTCTGACGAGAGGGCGGTGGCGTAAACCGCCACTTCGTCGAGGAGGCCGCCGAAATAGTACGCGCCGCTATTCGTACGTCCCAAGTTCAGGGGTAGCGAATTAGCAGTCAGGTGGATCGGCGAGGCTGCCTGCGCCGCCTGAGCCCCGTCAACGTAGAGCCTCGCCGTTGCGTTGTTGTAGGACGCTGCGACATGGTGCCAGTTCGTGTCTAGCGGCGAGACGACCGAGACAAACCCGACCCCGTCGCCGAAGTAGGCCACGACCTGGTTTTGGGTGTTGAACCAGAGGGCGTAGTTCTCGTACTTCGACAGGCCGTTTCCCGGCTTGCCCACGACTACCTGCCACGCGCCGGACTTGCTGCGCTTGATCCAGGCCTCGAGCGTGACGCCGGCCGTCAGGTCCAGCGAGCTCGAATCGGGAACGGGCACGTAGTCGTTGACTCCGTCGAACGCGGCCGCCGAGTCGGGGTCGCCCGTGAGGCCGCCCGGCTGGCCGAGCGTGACACCGCCGGTGTAGGTCCCGGGGTTTGCGCCCGTGATGTCGGAAGCAGTTGCCCCCGTGGTCTCGCCAAGCCGCCAGTAGGAGATCGGGCTGTCGGCGAGGACCTGGTCCGCGTAGGCGCTCGTGGGCGCTTGTTCGGGCGCCTCAATGCCGGAGACCGGTGCAGTAGATGCGCCCGCTCCCTGAATCGTGATCGCGAGTGCAAAGGCGACCAGTGCTGCCAAAAGCGTCAACCCTCGCGGTTGGAGTAGTGCTTTTCGGCGAGGGAGTGTCGTCATGCCGAGCGTGGCCTAGCCGGGAGCTGGCGCCACGGCGATATTGATGGCGACGTTGCGGCACGAGCTCGAGAGCGTCGCGACGCGAGTACCCGTCGCTCCGGTGCTTGCGATCGGCTGGGTCGCCGTCTCGGTCGAGACCCTGGAGTTCGCGCTAGTCGTTGCCTCATCCCACTGCTCCGTCATGCCGAGCGGCGGGGTGAAGGTGCGGCTATTTGCGCACCCTCCGCCGAAGACCAGCAACGTGTTTGCGACGGTCGTCGTGATCGACGGCGCGGTGACCGAGCTCGAGGCGCCCGGGCCATTGCTCTGACCGTTCGAGGCGTTGATGGGCGTGGCCTGGCTGGCGCCCGAGATGGCAAGGATCCCGCCAGAGATGTCCTGCCCGGAGCCGCCCGTCAGCTGGAAGACGTACGACGAAGGCTCGCCGACCCAGCGAGCTTGTACCAGGCATGGATTCTCGCGTTGTTGCCGTCAGCCCAGTCGGTGTTGGGAACCAGCGACCACCCGGCCGGCGCCGACATGTTGCGGAACTGACCCACCTGGTGGGCGGCGACTGCCAGCAGAAGGTCGCCCTGAACCGTTCCGGTCGGCTTCGAGACCGTGAGAGACGTTGCACGATCGGCTGTGGTGGAGGAAACGGAGCGGACTGCTGGAGTCCCGAGGGGAGGGGGAGGTGGTGGCGGCGGTGGCGGTGGCGGCGGGGGAGGTGGCGGCGGGCCCGGGGCGCCATGGCACGGCGTGCTGCCCGAGTCGGTGAACGATCCGCCCCCGGCAGCAAGGAACTGCCAGTCGTAGCTGCCGGCATGGAGGCCGAGCTTCAGGACGCCGTAGCTCGTGTTGTTCCGGGCCTCGCTGTTCGGGTTGATCGTCGAGAAGGAGTAGTGGAAGTAGCCGCCGCTGCCAACGATGAACTGTCTCACTCCCTGAGCGTTGTCGAGAACTCCGGCGGGCGTCTGTGGCGCATAGCGCTCGTAGATGTGCTCGTTGCCGTTAACACGACCTCGACCCCGTTGTCGTAGAGCGCCTGAATGAGCGGAGTGATTCGGGTGTCGTTCCCGTGCACGCTGCCCGAGCTCCAGCGCGGGTGGTGCCAGTAGGCGAGCGTGCAGGTCGAGGGGTGGGCGGCGAGGTCGGCTCGTAGGAACTGCTCGAGCGCGGAACCTGCGTTGCACCCGCCGACCGTGGTGCAGTTGGTATTCAGCACCACGACGTGCCAGGTGCCGAGGTCGTAGCTGTACCAGCCCTTCGTCGGGTTCGTCGCGTTCGGACCGAAAGGCGCGAGTTGGCTGTTGAAGTAGTTGAAGTAGCCGGAGGCGTTGGGCGTGCCGTACTCGTGGTCGCCGACAGTGGGCAGCGAACGGCTCTTCGCCTGGCCCCAGCTCGGGTCGTAACAGTTTGCGAACTCGCTCGCCGTTCCGTTGGCGTAGGCCGTGTCACCGAGTGGGACCACGGTACCGTCCGGGTACTGAGCGAGCACCGCTGCGGTCAGCCCCTCACCACTCCCGTCCTCGCACCCGGCGATGTCACCCGCGGCCAGGACGAACGGGTCGGTCACCGTGAACGTGTTCGCCGAGCTCAAACCGGTGTTTCCTGCGCTATCCGCCTGCTCGGCGCGCGCCGTGTAGGTGGCGGGTGTCAGAGCCGCCGCGAGGACCGAGTACGCTCCGCCGCCTTGCCGCGTCGTGGTGAGCGTCTGCACGGGCGTGCCTGTTGGCGTGGACCCCGGATAAACCTTCACGGTGACGCCGGTCTGGTCGCCGGACGCGGTGCCCGCCGTGCCCGAGAACGTCGGCCTCGGATTGGCGCTGGAACTGCCGTGAGCCGGGCTGACAAGCGTGATGATCGGCAGGACCGTGTCGATCGCCCAGTTGTAGGTAGCCCCTGCGCCGGTATTGCCGGCCTGGTCGGTCGCGGGACCTCGAAGCTATGCGCGGAGTCCGTGAGCCCCGTGTACGCCTGAGGGCTCGCGCACACGCTGAACTCGCCGTGGTCGAGCGCGCATTCGAAGCTCACGCCGATCTCGTTTGCTGAGAAGCTGAAGCTGGCGGTCGAGCTGTTCGAGGGGTTGGGCGGTTGCGAGTCGATCGTGGTCGTGGGGTCGACCGTGTCGACCGTCCAGCTGAAGGCAGCGGGATCCCCGATGTTCCCGGCGGCGTCCTCGGCTTTCACCTGGAACGTGTGCAGGCCCTCACCCAGACCGCTGTAGGGCTGTGGGCTCGCACAGGCGGTGAAGACTCCGCCGTCGAGCGCGCACCTGAAGGTAGCTGCCCCTTCGTTCGAGCTGAAGGAAAAGGCTGCGCTCGCACTGTCTGAAGGGTCTGACGGATGTGAGTCGATCGTCGCGGCGGGCGGGGTCGTATCGACGCTGAACGTGCGAGCCACGCTAAATCCCCTGTTGTCGCTTTCGTCGCTCTGCTCGGCGCGGCCGGTGTACGTTCCCTCGGGCAGCGGCGAGAGTGCCTCGACCGAATACGCGCCTTCAGCCCCGGCCGTCGTCAGCAGTGTCTGGACGAGGATGCCACTCGATCAGGCCCGGCGTACACGTTGACCGTGACGGCGGGCAAGTCTCCTGGATGCGTGCCGGCGGTCCCGGCGAAGGTGGGCGTCGTGTCGTTCGTCGAGCTGCCGCTCGCGGGCGCGGAGAGGAGGATCGTCGGAGGAGTCAGATCGATGCCGCCCACGTCGATGGTGAAGGTGCTCTCCGTGCTGAGGCCCGTGTGGCCGACCGAGTCGGTCTGCTCCGCCTGGGCCGTGTACTCGCCGTCGGCGAGCTCGGGTGAAGCGTCGACGGAGTACGAGCCTCCGGCCTGTGTCGTCGTCAGCGTCTGCAAGAGCTGGCCGCTGGTGGAATCGCCCTCGTAGACGTAAACGGTGACGGTGTCACTGTCGCCTTGCGAGTTGCCGGCGGACCCGCTGAAGGTCGGGGTCGCATCATTCGTCTGGCCGCCGTCGGGCGGGGTGGCGAGCGTGACCGTCGGCGCGGTCGTGTCCACACGCCACGAGTGGGTCGCCGCGGGGCCCGTATTGCCCGCCGCATCCACGGCCTTGACCTGGAAATTGTGCGTGCCGTCGGCGAGGTCGCTGTAGCCCGTTGGGCTCGAGCAGGAAGTAAAGCCGCCCCCGTCAAGGGAGCACAGGAAGGTACTGCCCGTCTCGTTGGAGCTGAACGTGAAGCTCGCGCTCTCGCTCGTGCTCGGGTCGGGCGGGCTGTCGGTGATGGTCGCGACCGGCGCAGTGCGGTCGACCGTCCAGGCGTAGTTCGTTGCGTTACCGGTGTTGCCGGCGAGGTCGGTCGCCTTGACGTCGAAGGAGTGCGGTCCTTCCGTCAGGCCCGTGTAGCCCTTCGGGCTCGTGCAGGCGGCGAAGCTGCCACCGTCTAGGCGGCACTGGTAGCCGGAGACGCTCTCGTTGGCGATGAACTCGAAGCTGGCGCTCGTCGAGTTCGAGGGGTCGGGGGGACCAGACCCGATCGTCACCGTCGGGTTCGTGATGTCCACCGCGAACGTGTTCGCCGAGCTCTGGCCTGTGTTGCCCGACTCGTCGCCTTGCTCGCTGCGCGCCGTGTAGAGCCCTTCCCCGAGCGCCGTAGCGTCAACTGAGTAGCCACCGTCGGGCTGGCGGGTCGTGGTGCGTGTCTGAATCGGAAGCCCGGAAGGAGTGGGGCCGACGAAGATCTTCACTGTGACGGTGGACGAATCGCCGTTGAAGATCCCCGCGGTGCCGCTGAAGGTCGGGGTCGTGTCGTTGATCGAGCTTCCGTGAACCGGCTGACCCAGAGTCACGGCGGGGGGCAGCGAGTCCGTTCTGGCCTCGACGTAGTGGGCCTGGATCTGAGCGCCCGAAAGGACGCTGGCATATACGGCGACCTCGTCCAGAGTCCCACCGAACGTGTAGCCGCCGGTGCTCGTGCTCGCCATGTACAGGCGTTCGGCGTTTGGGGTCAGCTGGACCGTCGAGGTCGTGGTTGCGTTCAGCGTGCCGTCGAGATAGATCTTCGCCGTCGCGTTGTCGTAGGTGGCCACGATGTGGTGCCAGTTGCTGTCGATCGCTCCCACCGTTGACACGGTCACGAATGTGCTGCCGTTGCCGAAGAAGGCCATGGGCCTGTTGGACGTGTTGAGCCACAAGCGAGTAGTTCTCGAGCTTCGACTGCCCGTTGAGGGGTTTGCCCACTAACGGCTGCCAAGCTCCGGTCTTCGTGCGCTTGACCCACGCCTCGACAGTGACGCCGGTCGTGGCGTTCAGCGAGCTCGCGCTCGTAGCCGAAACAATGTCGTTGATGCCGTCAAACGATGCCGCGCGGTCGGAGTCGTTCCGCAGGGCCCCCAGCGCGCTGAGCGTGACTCCGTTCGCGTATGAGCCCGGATTGAGCCCCATCTCGTCAGCGGCGGTCGCGCCGCCGCTCTCTCCGAGCCGCCAGTACGACGCCGGGTTGCTCGCGAGTACCGCGTCCCGGTAGGTCGAGGTCGGGGTCGAGGCGCTCGTGCCGGGCAGCGTGAGCACGAGCATGAGCACGGCGAATACCAGAGCCGAGTTAGCCCCGAACGAAAGTAGACGGGCTCTTCGCCCGGCTCTTCTCGGATTGATCAATTTAGAAAACGCCGCACCCATCGCCGCAGACCTTCGCCCTTCCCCCGACAGCAGGAACGCCCCGAACTGCACGAACCGCTGGAAGCTATCAGCAGAACCGCACTAATTCTAGAAACTTATTGAAATCTTCACAAGGGGCAAATCAAGATCCGCCGACACTGAATCGGTGTCCCGGATCGACGGTGCGCGCCGGAAGTTTCCGCTTTTAATGAATCCAGGGCTCCGGCTTTGCTCGTGAATCAGCCAGCGGTTTGAACGACTCTCAGACACCTCTGTCTCGACTACCTGCGCCTCCTCAGGAGGCAGTGGTGGCTGGTCGCGCTTATCTTCGTCGTGACTGTTGGCACGGCGGCAGTCTTCGTCTTCTCGCAGGCGTCGGTCTTTCGCGCGACGATGAAGATCGTCGTCGCCGAGTCTGGTGGGGGATTCGCAGCCAGACTTCGGCAGTCAACAGCTCTCCCAGACGATGAAAACCCTCATCGAGAGCGATGTCGTCGCTCGACGGGTGATCCGGAACCTCAAGCTCAAAACGACGCCGACTGAGCTGCAGAAGAAGCTCAACGTCTCGTTCCGCCCGGACAGCTCGGTACTCGACATCAGCTATGACTCGACGTCGAAGGTGCGGGCGCTCACGGTCCTCGACGAGTACCGCAAGGTCTTCGCCGCGGTCGTCGACCAGACACTCGGCGTGCGTTCCCGCGGATCGATCCTCGGTCGTGAGGCTTCCGTGCCGGGGATCGTTGTCAAGGTCTTCGATCCTCCCCACCTACAGCCCGACCCGGTCGCCCCAAAGCCTGTGAAGACTCTCGGCTTCGCCGCGGCTTTCGCGCTGGCGTTGGGGCTGATGCTCGCATTCGCCCGCGAGAGCCTCGACGACCGAATTCGGAGTAGTCGCGACGCCGAGGAGTGGTTTGGCGCGCCGGTCGTCGGCACCTTGCCGAAGCCGACGCGCGGAGCCCGTCCGGCCGGCGTCGCAGGTACGCGACATCAGAGCGAGGGCCTGCTGGAGGCGATGAACCTCCTGCGAGCCAATCTTGAGTTTTCTCCGAACGGCGTCGCCGGGCCGACGATTCTGGTCACCAGTGCGCTTGCCCGCGAAGGCAAGACGACCGTCGCAGCGAACCTGGCGTCCGTCCTAGCCATGGGTGGGCACAACGTGATCTGCGTCGAGGCGGATGTACGACGCCCGGCCCTTCGGGGTTACATGGGTGTCCCAGCCCAGACCGAAGGTTTGCTCGAGGTGCTCAACGGTGACCTCGACCTCGACGGGGCTTTGCAGCTCGTCGAACTGATCTGGACCAGGCGGCGTCGAGCCACGGACGCTGGGTTTCGGGCGCAAAAACGGCGCCCGCCCAGCGGCGCGGCGGGTTCCGTTCGTGCGGTCGGGGGAGCTACGTCTCCTCTCGATAGGCTCCTCCTCTCGCATCACGGGCATGGTCTTCAGCGCCGAGAAAGTCACCCCGCTGATCAATGAACTTCGCGCCCGTGCCGACTTCGTGATCCTCGACTCCTCGCCGCTACTCACGCTCGCCGAACTCGTACCTCCTGGCACAGCTTTCCGACGATGTGCTCGTGGTCGCCCGGCAAGGGCAGACCAAAAAGGACAAAGCCCAGGCAGCGCGGGCCCGCCTGAAGGGCCTGGGCGTCGAGCGCGTCGGGGTGGTCCGTGACGCGAATCCGTCGAGTCTCCCCGCCGGTGGGGGGTACTACTAGTAGCCGTTTGGGCTTAGTAGACCTCGATCGAGGGACGCCCGATGGGGGAGAGAGGGTGTCGGAATCTCGTAATCGGCCGATCGCAGGGCCCATGTTCGGGAGCCGCCGCCGACCCGCAAGACCTCCGCTAGTCCTGCTCCTCTGTGGAGTGTGCGCCGCGCTGTTCGTACCACATGCTTCGAGCGCCGTAGTACTCCCTGGAAGAAAGCTCCTCCAACGACTCGGGGTGAATGTCGTCGAGCGCCGCAGGGAAGTTCTTTGCTTACCATCACGCGCCCGGGAGGTGTGCTGGCAGGCCGATGTGATGCTTGTCGGGGACCACCGCCAGGCTCTCTGTCGAGCGGTCGGATCACCGCCCCGGTGGGATGGGTTCAGATTTGCCGCGACAGCAACGTTGGCGCGCCGAGAGCTCCACCCAGGCCCTGATCTACAAGGTCGCCCACTTTTTTGTTCGCCCGTTTACATGGCGGTTCTGAATATTGATGACCGGCGTGGCGGGTGCAATTTCCGCTGCCTTTCGCGGCGTCTCTTTTTTTGATTTGGCGGCGCCGGTGAGGGCAGCTCCGGCCTTCACCAGGCGGATATGCGCTCGATCCCGAGGAAGTCTCCGGTCTCACCACGACGGAAGCCGACACGCCCGTGGTCGGCTTCGACAGCGGCAGCAGCAGGATGGTGATCACACAGCCGAGTGGGATGGACGACATGTACGGCCCTATGAACGACAGCGGCGGGAGGTCTCCCTGAGCGCCGAAAGCTCTCGGCTTCACTTAGGATTCCGCTGGCCCGACCGGCTTCAAGGTTGCCAGGGGCAGCACCTCCCCTACAGCCGATCGGCCAACTCGTCGCGCTCGCGCCTGCGTGGTCCGCCTCCGCCGCCGCCTCCACCACCGCCTCCTCCACCGCCACCTCCACCGCCTCCTCCTCCGCCTCCGCCACCCCGCCACCTCCGCCGCCTCCGCCACCGCCTCCGCCTCCGCCTCCGCCGCCTCCGCCCCTCCGCCGCCTCCGCCTCCGCCGCCGCCTCCGCCTCCGCCGCCTCCGCCTCCGCCTCCGCCACCACCTCCGCCACCGACGCTCGGTGATCGACTCCCGCCTACTTCTCGGCCCCTCGACGGGTGCACAGCTCTTCGTCTCTCCCTAGGGGACCGGAACGACCTGTACCCAGGCCGCGCCCTGTGCCGCCCAGACGGGGATCAACCGGGCCCAGCCCGGGCAGCGGATCGAAGCGCTCGATGGCACCTACGCGGTCAATCTGCGCTGGGACCCCGCCTCGGGACTCGGCAGGAGCGGGTATACCCCCGCGGCTCCGATCACCTTCGAGGGTTACGGCTCAGGAGCGGTCTTCCGCTCCGCCTAGAAAGAAGGGTCAGAGATGTTCAAGGTGACCGGTGGGACGGGCTTCATCCGCTTCCGCAACTTCAAGGTCGAGGCGACCCCGGCGCTCTGGACGGGCACCGGTCATCAGGCGTTCTACGTCTCGGGGGTCGGCGGGGCACACGACGTCGATCTCCTCGGTCTCGAGTTCGCCGGTGCGAACCACGACATCACCCCCTTCCTCGTCGGTTCGGGCGCGCTTCGCGTCAACCTCGTCGGCAACCGCTGCCACGACTGGGGTAACGGCTCGACCCAGCGCCAGTGTTTCTACATCCAGGCCGATTCCGGCCTCGTCGCCAACAACCTCGTCTATCGCGATCCGAACGGCTTCGGGATCCAGATCCGGGCCGACACGGACGCGGTCAAGACCTGCAACATCATCGTCGTCAACAACACCGTCGTCGACATCGGCGCTCAGCGCGGTATCTCGTCGAGAACAATTGCTCGGGCGTCCTGATTCGGAACAACGTCGTCGCCTTCTCAGGCGGTGAGGAGCTGAACGGCCTCTACGAGAACGGCCAAGATCCTCCACTCTCGACGAACCGCGCCTTCACCAACCTCGCCTGGGACACCTCGGGGCCGATGACCGGCAACTCCCAAGGGCACCGCATCGTCGACTTCTCCGACGGTCTCGGTGTCTGGAACGGGCTCGGCGACAACATCAGCGCCGATCCTCTCTTTGTCAGCCGTTCGAACCGCGACTATCACCTGGGGCCAGGCAGTCCCGCCCTCGGCCGCTCCGATCCGCACTACACGTACCCGCTCGACCTCGAGGGCCGCCCGCGGCCGGCAGCACCCGAGCCTGGGCGCACTCGAGCGGCCGTAGGCGGCTGAAACCGCTTCAGCGAACGAGCGGCTACGATCGCGCTGACTTCCGCGGCAAAACGACCCATCGGTGATCTGATCCTTTCGAATCTCTCAGAGAGGCGAACCGCCTGCGACGCAAGACGTGAGCGCCGACGCCGACTCGGGGCGGTTCTTCTCCTAGTCCTCTTGTCGACTTTGGGGGCGAGCTGCAATGAGGGCCCCAAAGCCACTGCATCTTCCGACAGGGCCTTGGCTGTTGGCCGGAAACTTGCACCGCGTCTTCGGCCCTCCAGGGGCCAGCGTCCGATACGTCGCGCCGTGGGGCTCGGATCGGAACCGCGGCACGAAAGCGCACCCGTGGCGCACAATCCAACACGCGCTCGATGTACTGCGCCCGGCCAGCAGGCGCTCGTGCGCGCGGGCACGTACAAGCAGAGCTTGGTCATGGACCGCCCGGCACCGCGGCGGCGCCGATCACGGTCCACGGCTACCCCGGCGAGCGTCCGGTTGTCCACCCCGGCGGCAGTGGCTCGATGGACTATCCGCTGCGGATCACGGCCGGGGCTGCCTACTTTCGCTTCTCCGGCTTCCTCGTCGAGGGCGGGCCTTTGCACACGACGATGAATATCTGGATCTCCGACGGCCAGCGGACGCGATCCCCGGCTCCGACCCACCACATCGAAATCTCCGGCTGCGAGATCCGCTCCGGGGTGGGCACGGGAGTGCTCGTCTCCCCGAACACCGACTCCGTTCAGCTGCTCGGGAATCGCGTGCACGACAACGGGGACGGCTCGCGACAGCATCAAGGGATCTACTTCCAGGGTCAGAACGGGCTGATCGCGAACAACCTCGTCTACCACCAGCCGGACGGGTTTGGGATCCAGGTCGGGGCAACTACCCCGATTCGGACACGGAGGTCGAGATACCCGCCCGTAACGTGATCGTCACCAACAACACTGTCGTCGACAACTCGCTCTCGGGGATCATGGTCGAGAACAACGCCTCTGACGTTCTGGTCGTGAACAACATCTCTGCCTTCAACGGCAGCCATGGAGTGGTCGGGTACGACAATGAGTCCGGCGCTGTACTGCCCGGCAACCGCGCCCATCGGAACCTTGCTTGGGATAACAGCTCCGGCGGCTTCGACAACAGCGCTCGGCCGGTAATCGACTTCTCCGCAGGCAACATTGACGGCGATCCTCGCTTCGTCCCTCTCAGCGCAGGAACTTCCGGCTTCGAGCGGGGAGCCCGGCTTCCAACCGCGCGATCCCAGCCTTCGCGATGCCGCTCGACCGGGCGGGACGACGGCGCTCTAGGCCCGATCTCGGTGCGTTCGAACGCTGACGACGTCCTCGCCTCGCGGCGCCTCGGGATCTACCTCGACGATGTGTACTGGGTGTTCGAGGATCAGGGCCGATCGCGTATCTCGACGGATCGGTCATTTCTGTTGTTCCTCTGCGACGTGGGAGAGCGCTTCGATCGTCTAACGCTCTTCGGACGCACGGTCCACGGGGACGCCCCGTCGGACTACGTTCTTCCGCTCGAGGTCGAGCTCGTCGAGCTCCCCCACTACGCAAACCTGCGCAGGATCTTGTCAGTGCTGGGGGCCGCAGGGGGAAGCTTGAGCCGGTTCTGGCGTGGTCTGGATCGGGTCGACACCTTGTGGATCTTCGGGCCCCACCCGTTCGCGGTGGCGTTCGTCATCCTCGGCGCTGTGCGAGGAAAGCGGATTCTTCTCGGCGTTCGGCAGGACACGTCAAGGTCTACCAGGCGCGTCTGCCCGGCCTGCGTTGGGCTCCGGCGATCTTCGTCGTCCGGGTCATCGACGGCATCTACCGACTACTTGCCCACCGGTTGCCGACGACCGTGCAGGGTGCCGAGCTCGCCGGGAGCTACCGCGGGTCGCGCTCGAATGTCCTCACCACCACCGAGTCCGTCGTGCGAGCACATGACGTCGTCTCAGGTCCGCCGGAGCGCGACTGGTCGGGTGAGCTTCGAGCTCTTGACCGTAGGACGACTCGAGCCGGAGAAGAATCCTCTCCTGCTCGTGGAGGCCCTCGCTCGTCTCGAGAGCGAGCGACCCGGACGTTATCGACTCACCTGGGTGGGGCGCGGCCCACTCGACGACGTCGTCCGAGAACGTGCGACTGAGCTCGGGGTCCTCGACCGCATCGAGTTCCACGGCTACGTCGCGTATGACGGTGGGCTGCTCGACCTCTACAGGCGAGCGCGCGCGTTCGTCCATGTCTCATTCTCCGAGGGCATGCCCAGCGTGCTGATCGAGGCGCTTCGTGCGCAACCCCGATTGTCGCCACCGATGTGGGTGGCGTCCGGACAGCCATGGCCAACGGCTTAGTCGCCCTGCTCGTGCCCGCCAACGACCTCGAGGCTCTCGTCGAGGCGGTGCTTCGCATCTCGGACGAGCCGGAGCTTCGGAATACCCTGGTCTCGCGCGGACTCGAGCACGTGACCAACCTGACTCTCGAGGCCGAGGCCGACCGGGTGGCCGGCTCATGACCCATTACTTGAGCGAGCCGTCGTCCGATTGAGCAGGGATCAGCTTGGGCAGGGCCAGGCACATCCCGATGGCAATCCAGATCGGCCGCGAGGTTTCCGCCGAGATGAAGAAGGCACCCACGCACCAGGCGATGATCCCCAGAAGAAGGGCGTTCGCCACCTGGTTGACGAAGAACTCGCCAGCGCGCCGTGCCTCGGCGGCGGTGCGCCGCAACATGCGTAAGGTCGAGCCGAGCAAGCCGAGGAAGAGAACGAGTCCCGGAATACCGAGCTCGGCGAGCTGCCCAAGGAAGGTGTTGTGAACTTGCTCCTTGTGAACCTTGAAGCCGCCGAAGTAGGTGTTTCGGGTTTCGTACATGCGGTCGATCGAGGTCTCGACGAATGCTCCATAGCCGATGCCGGTGAAAGGTCGCGAGTTGAAAGCGTCCACCGCGGCCGGCCAGATCACGAGTCGTCCCGACCCTGTCTCGCTGGCGCCGCCTTGGCCTTGCTTGAGGATGGTCTCCAGCCTCGGTGCGAGATCGGCCTTGTAGCGCGTGAAGAACGCTACGCCCCCGCCAGGATGATGAGCATCACAACGGCCTTGAGCGCCGGCGAGGCGAAGATCCGGCGCGATGGCAGGACTAAGAGGAGGGCGACGATCGCCAGCAACTGGAGGACCCTCCGCGTGAAACGGTGCTGAAGACGGAGCCGATGGCGAGAACGGCCGTTCCGTACAGCCCGAGCCGCACCCAAAACGACTTCACTTCGTTCGCCAGAACAAGGATGAGAGGGAGCGCGATGAGTTGGAGAGCGGCAAAGAAGCTGGGGTCACCGGTTGCGCCTTGAACGCGTCCCTCCTGAAGCGTCGTCGCGCCGAAGGGGCCGATCGGCCTGCCGACAAACGCGAAGATCGAGAGGACGCTGACGCACAGCGACGAGATCGCAATCGTCCAGAGAACGCGGTCGAGATCGCGCCGAGTGTGAGGACCATCGCAAACGCGAACATGTAGACGAGGCAGATCGTGAGTGACAGGACCAGGAACTGGGTTCCGCCGGCATCGGCCGTCCAGAGTCCGCTCGCAAGGGCCCAAAGCGCATAGCCCGAGGCCCAGAACAGCGGCGCGGCGGGTCGAAGCTGCGTTCCGCGGCGGCTGGCAGCGGCGAGTACGACGAGCATGGCAAACGGGGCGACGAGGCGGGTGATCCGCACGCCCCCGATGGCGACCATCTCGACGAAGACGGTTGCGACGAGGATCGGCAAGATCGCGGTGGGTGAGAGCGCGACTGCGAGCCCGACACCGGAGAGGATGACGAGCCCGAGCGCGGCCTGGACATTCCAGAACGCAGCAGCTGCCAAAGCGACTGACAGGCACGACACCGCGATCGCCCAGCCGAGGCCAGTCCGCGAAAGCGGGCGGTAGGACGGTGATGGACGCAGAGCCAGAGCAGAAAGGCCTGCGCGCGACGGCATCCTCGCCATACTGAGCATTATGGCGAGCGAGGGCTCGGGCGACTCTGCGTCAACTTCCAGCCGGCCGTCGTTCTTCTCGGCCGCGGCATTGACGTACGGGACGAATATCATCGTCGCCTTCCTCTCGCTGTTGAACGTGCTGATCGTTTCGCGGATCCTTGGTCCAGTCGGGCGCGGCGATGTCGTCTTCTTGACCGCGATCGCATGGCTCGTCTCGCACCTCTCGACATTTGGGGTTCAGGAGGCAAATGCGAACCTCGCCGGACCCAGCCGAGGCTTCGACCGGCGCTTGCGACGAATTCGATTCTCTTCGCCGCCTTCTTCGGGATCGTGGCCGCGGTGATGCTGACTCTCCTGATCGCGGTCTTCCCTGCAGTGGGCGGCGAATGGAGCTTGGCCTACGAACACTTACTTTCGTGTCCCTCCCGTTCCTGATTCTTGCGGTCTACCTACGCTTTCTCGTCCAGGCGGACTACGGGTTCCATGTGACGAACGCCGCCTGGTTGATCACGCCGGTAGCGAACGTGTCGGTGAACGGCCTGCTCGCCGTCATCGGCTTGCTGAGCGTCGCCACCGCACTAACGACCTGGATCGCGGGCCAGGTCCTCGGCACTGCGCTTCTCGTCTGGTACGTCTCGCGCCGCCTGGCCGGATTCGGTCGCCCTGACCTGGTTTTGGCCAGGCGGATGGCTTGGTTCGGGGTGAAAGCTCATGCTGGGCGCGTGATGCTGCTTGGCAACTACCGCCTCGACCAGTGGATCCTCGGTGCTGTTTCGGGCTCCCGTGAGCTTGGGCTCTACAGCGTGGCAGTCGCCTGGGCGGAAGCGCTGTGGCAGCTGCCGACCGCTCTCGCAGCCGTCCAGCGTCCCAACGTCGTCCGTGCAAAGGCCCGTGAGGCCGCTCGGCAGGCGGCGATGGCGTTCCGGGCGGCGACCGCGTTCACGATGGTGCTTGAGCTGATGTTCGTCCGGCGGCGCCGATTTTTGCGTGACCTTCTTCGGCGAGTCGTTCCGCGGGTCAATAGAAGATCTGCGTGTGCTTGTGCTCGGTGCCTTCGGAGTCGTTGCGGTAAAGCAGCTCGGGAGCGTGCTGACGGGGCAGGGCAAGCCCACGCTGGCTAGTCTCGCGATTGGCATCAGCTTCGTCGTCACGATCATCCTCGACATCGCCCTCATCCCTCCGTTCGGGGGGCTAGGGGCCGCCATCGCCTCGAGCGTCGCCTACACAGTCGGCGGCATCGCGGTCGCCGTCATCTTCACGAAGACGCTCGGGGGCGGTTTCGGAGCGCTCGTGCCGCGGCTCAGCGACTTCCGGCTGGCATGGAGCAGGTTGCGAGCGACTCTGAAGAGGAGGCCCCGGGAAACGCAGCCCGTTGAAGGCCCGGCCGAATCCGCCGAGGAGCTGACCTCGTAGATGCAGGAGGTGCGAGTGAGAACCGCGACACTGTCGGAGCGCTCGCCGGGGAGTGGGACGAGCTCGCCAACCGCGTTACGGCTGAGCCTTGGGTCCGCCCCGGCTGGGTCGAGCCCTGGTGGGAGGCGTTCGGTACCGGAACACTGCGCATCCTCGCTCTAAGGAGGGGTCGCCGCCTGGCGGGCGTCCTTCCGCTTATGGCGGACCGCGGCCGTTCGTTCGACGAGCAACTGGCACACGCCGGAATTTGGCCTGCTCGCCGCGCGGGAGGAGCTTGCGGGACTCGCGCAAGCGCTCATGGAGCTCCGGCCTCGCCGCATCTGGTTCGCCTTCGTCGATCCCGGTGGACAGGGCATCGCCGCCTGCCGGGCTGCGGCGGAGGCCGCCGGACCGGTACGCTCGAACGGACGCTCGAGCAGTCGCCTTACGTCTCGATCGAAGGCGGCTGGGATGCTTACCGCGAAGGTCTCGGGAGGAAGCTCGCCAGCGAGCTTCGCCGCCGACGCCGCCGGCTCGAGGAGGAGGGCCGGTTCTCGTTCGAGGTCGTCGACGGCCGCGAGCAGTTGCCGGTTCTTCTCGACGAGGGGTTCGCCGTCGAAGCCGCCGGGTGGAAGGGCGAGCAGGACAAAGCAATCAGTTCGCGATCCGAGACGCTCACGTTCTACCGCAACGTGGCGGAGTGGGCAGCAGAGCGACTGGCTCAGGCTCGCCTTCCTTCGCCTCGACGGACGACCCTTTGCGTTCGACTTCTGCATCGAAGCCGATGGGATCCACTACCTCTTGAAGACGGGCTTCGACCCGGCATACGGCAAGTTCGCTCCCGGGATGATCCTGCGGTACGAGATGCTGGCGCGGGCGTTCTCGATCGGCCTCCGCAGCTACGAGTTTCTCGGAGCGGACGAGCCGTGGAAGCTCCAGTGAACCGGACCACGCGGCGGCGCACGCTGTTCCAGGCATTCGCTCCCACTCCGCGGGGCCGCATCGAGTCGGCCGCATTCGCGTGGGGCAGACCTGCAGCGAAGCGTCTGCTGGCGGTAGTCGGCCGGTGAGCGGCGCCCGGATCAGCGTCTGGCCGCCGCTGCCGCCGGAGGTGTACGCCCGAACCTCTGTCGACGAGCTCCCCTTCCCCCTCAACGAGCCCAATTGCAGGCTGTTCTCGCGAGCTCGCCACGGGCTCTGGCACGGCGTGCGCGCTCTCGGTCTGGCGCCTGGCGACGAGGTGCTGACGCCCGCCTACCATCACGGCTCCGAGGTCGAGGCCCTCTTCCGGGCCGGCCTTCGCTTGC
Organism: uncultured Actinomycetes bacterium; assembly: GCA_963776955.1. GTDB lineage: Bacteria > Actinomycetota > Thermoleophilia > Gaiellales > Gaiellaceae > VAXT01. Next base: position 1,213,838 of record CAVZOM010000005.1, on the reverse strand, counting down.
CAGTTCTACGAAGGTGGGAACGACCTCGAGCCGGTCAAGGACGAGCTCGAATCGCTCCTCTCCGATCGCGTTCGAGCGCTCTATCTCATCCACTATCTCGGCTTTCCGCAGGACGCACAACGCTGGCGGAAATGGTGCGACGAGCGAGGTCTCTACTTGCTCGAGGACGCAGCGCAGGCTTGGCTCGGCACGAGTGAAGGGGTCGCTCGGTTCGCTCGGCGATCTCTCGATCTTCTGCCTGTACAAGACGGTGGGCGTGCCCGACGGCGGCGCTGCTGTGTCGGGTTCCGGCTGCGATCGGCGAGGGATCACATACGTTGCAGTCGGGACCACTCCTCAGGAGGCATGCGGCCTGGCTGGCCGGAAGGTCGTCCCTCTGGCTCGTCTCTACCGGCTTCGGAAGGCCGAGGTGTACGACGTGAACGAAGATTTCGCGCTTGGGGATCCCGACAGTCCGCCGTCCACCGCCCTCGAGTTCCTCCTCAAACGGCTGGTCGACCTCGGGACGGCGGGACGGCGACGGGCTAACTACGAGCTGCTGCTTCGCGAGCTCGGGGACTCTGTAACGGCGCCTTTCGACCACGTACCTGAAGGCGCATCTCCCTTCGCGTTTCCCTTGTCTGCGGACCGGAAGACCGAGGTGCTCGATCGGCTCCGCCGCCAAGGGGATCGCCGCTCTCAATTTGCCGTGAGTTCCGCACCCAGCTCTCGCCACGGAAAGGTTTCCGCGAGCGACCGAGCTCCGAGACCGGGTGCTAGCGCTTCCGGTTCACCAAGAGCTCGCCCTGAGCGACGTCGAACGAATTCCGCGGGCCGTCCTTGGACCAGGCTCGAGGAAGGATGGATTGCGATTGGAGCCTCTCGAGAGCCTCGACTCGGCGAGGGAGGAATGGAGCGCGATCGCCGCCGAGAGCGGGAACATCTTCGCCACGTGGGAGTGGACGTCGATCTGGTGGCGTCACTTCGGTCGCGATCGCGAGCTCCTAACCCACGCCTGTTACTCCGGCGACGGCCGGCTGTTCGCGTTCCTGCCGCTCTACTTCTCCACAGCGCGCCCTCTGCGTATGGCTCGTTTCCTCGGGCATCGCGAAGCCGATCAGCTGGGGCCGATCTGCCGGGTGGCAGACCGTCCCCGTGCCGCGCAGGCGCTCCTCGAGGCGCTCGGCAAGCAGCGGCTCGACCTCTTCGTCGGCGAGTCCGTTCCCGCAGACGAGGGGTGGTCGGCTTTCCTGGGCGCAAAGGTGCTTCGCCGCACTGGCAGCCCGGTGCTTCGGTTTCGGGGTGAGTCCTGGGAGGATCTGCTCGCGAGTCGGAGCGCGAACTTCCGAGAGCAGGTGCGGCGCCGAGAGCGGAAGCTGCGGCGCGAGCACGACGTTCGGTTTCACCTCAGCGACGACCCTGCGCGGCTGAACGACGACCTGGACGTTCTCTTCTCGCTCCACGGCGCCCCGTCGCATGGAGGCGGGGAGTGGTTTACGTCGACCTCGGAGGCGTTCCACCGTGAGTTCGCCATCTGCGCACTTGAAAGAGGCTGGCTCCGCCTCTGGATGCTCGAGGTCGACGACGCGCCGGTCGCCGCGTGGTACGGCTTTCGTTTTGGCGACTCCGAGTCGTACTACCAGGCTGGGCGGGACCCGGCCTGGTCGGGAGCGTCGGTTGGCTTCGTCCTCCTGGTGCACACGATCCGGGAGGCGCTGGAGGACGGGGTCGGCGAGTACCGGTTTCTCGAGGGCGGCGAAGGCTACAAGTACCGGTTCACAAAGGAGGACACCGGCCTGGAGACGATCGGTCTGGCACGTAGTGCTGCGGGGGCGGCTGCGATTGGGGCGGCGTGAGACGCTCGGGAGGCGACCCAGCTTTCGTTGCGCTGGCTCGTCACGTTGTGAGCTCCGTGGAAGGCCCCGGTTCCTAGGCTGCGGCTCGTTCGGGGAGTGCGCGCAAGCCTTCGTCGACGTTTCGCTCCAGCCAGACGCGACGTTCGGTTCGGTCCACATATGTGGAGAACTGGTAGCCGAGCCGCTCGAGCCAGTACGCGACGGCAATCACCTGGAGCAGCACAGGGGCTGAGCTGGACTCCCAGATCGCCGCGAGAAGCCGCGTGTAAGCTCGTCCCCTCCGGCTCTAGGCAAGAGGCCTCCTGGCGCAACCGTCGAGCCCCCGTCGCGGTCGGCAGGGAGGTACTTGCCCATGTGCTGCGGGCGAAGGTGGAGAAGATCGAGGAAAGGCAGGCGTCCGGGGACCCGCAGTCTCCCAGTCGACGACGCCGGCCAGCCGGCCGCCGTCCACGAGGAGGTTTCCCCGGAAGAAGTCGCCGTGCGCAAATCCGCGTGGCAGGTCAGCCACTTCGGCCGTAAGCCGCTGCGCGACGCGCATGACCGCACTGCTGCGCTCTTCGTCGCAGACCGCAGCTACGAGCCTCGCGTCGTCGATCGGAGTGCGCCTCTGGGAGCCTCGGGGACCTGAGGCGTGCAGCGCGGCCAGGAAATCGAGGCAGTCGGCCAGCACACGCGCCGGAAGAATCGGCTCCGGCCGCGTACCGCCTAGACGTTGCTCGAGCGCCCAGTGCGCGAGGCCGGATCGTCCCCGCCGCAATCGGCCATGAGATGCACAATGATAAGACAACGGCTGCCCGGTTGCTCCGCAGCTCCTCGAGGGCGGCGGCTTGCTGCTCGAGTTGGTTCCGGGCCGGTCCGACCGCAATCCGGAGAACCCCAGAATCTCCCACGGCTACGAGCACGGCTTCCCTCATCGACGGCGCGTTGAAGTGGATGGAGGTTCCCGCCTGGCGCGACGCGTCCGCGATCGACGCGCCAAGAGCGGTGACTCTCTCCTCGAGGACCTTCGGGCCACCACCGCGGCATGTCGGGGCAGTCGTTCGGCCACACCGCCACGTCCATGGGCGGGTAGCTCGCGGACGTCGAAGACCTGGGCAAGGTCCCAGCTGAGAACGGACACGCCGGTGTACACCCAGGCGGCGAACGCTGGCCTTGGCGGCCTTGGCCTCGGCGCGAACCTTGAGCGAGCCGGCCAGCCTCCGGGCCGCACGCCGGAAGCGCGAGTCGACGTCGGGTGTCGGGGCGTCGATGCTGACGATTGCGATATTCCCAGCATCCCCGCGGAGCTGTCCCCAGAGAAGCGATCTCGACGTCTGGAAACTCATCGACGAGCTCGGCGCCCGCGTCCGGCGAGGGTGTACGCCAATGCCGGGCTCCAGCACTCGAAATCGTCGGGCCTCGAGCGGGATCGCGGCAGCTAGCCAGGCGTGCCCGGGATAGCAGCGGCTCATCGAGGCTCCTCGCTGCGGCGACGTTTGCTCATCGGCTGGTGAAGAAGGTTCGTTCGCGGGCATGTGGAAGGGCTTAGGGCGTCGTTCGAAAAGGCCGCAGCCACCCCCGCAACATGCCTAACCCGTAGGCGGTGTGAAACGTGGGGAAGACGGCCATGACTGCCGGCAGGAGCCGCCACGATTCGTGGCGGCGGCTCACGCAGATCGTGCCAAACGCAGCGGCTAGTGTCGCGTAGCTCTTTAAAGCCAGACCCAGGAGCCGCCGTGCGAGAGATCCGCGCGTCGCCAGGGGCACAAGGAGCACGATCGGCCCCACAAGGATGAGCGGCGCGAGGCTCCTCGGACTCGGCAGCTGCCGGTGCTTGCGCATCGCTGGCACCTTCCAGACCCCGTACTCGTAGTACTGTCGAAAGACGCCCCGAAAGGAGCCTCTCGGTGTGTAGTGAACCCGGATCGAGGGGTCGAGACGACCCGCCCGCCCGCCTTGCGGACGCGGAGATTGAACTCGTCGTCTTGGTTTCGGCGCAGCGTCTCGTCGAAGAGTCATGCCCGGCGAAAGGCCTCGGGCCGGAAGGCGCCGAACGTGAGCGTATCCGTGTCGACCCGAGAATCCACCGCGCCGTCTCGCGCCCACGGGATGCCGAAGACTCCGGCCACGCGCCTGGCCACGTTTCCATTCGAGCTGAAGATCCGATAGAAGCCGATACCGCCGAATGGACTGTCCATCGCACAGGCCACGGCGCGCTCGAGCGGGGTTCGTCCCTCCGCAACGATGATCCCGCCGACTGCGAGCGCACCCGTCTCCTCCGCGGCGAGCGCGCACAGCCGCAGATAGTCGTGTGGGTAGCGCGAATGGCAGTCGAGTCGAACGAAGAGATCCCCTTCGGCTGCCTTGATGCACTCGTTCAACGCGTGCGACACCCAGCCGGCACGATTCTCGAGCAGGGTCAAGGCGATGTCGTGTTTCTTGGCGGAAGCTTCAAGCAGTTCGACGGAGCCGTCCGAAGATCCACCGTCGGCTACGAGCAGCTCAACGTCTCCTTCGAAGTCCTGGCCTCCTATGTCGTCCACGAAGTGCTCGATGTGCGCCGCCTCGTTGAGCATGGGAGCGATGATCGAGATTGGCTCGACTGAAGCGGGGGGGACCATGACCAAAGCTTAGTAAGCGCCTAGGTCAGGGATGCGCCCGCGGGGCGAGCCGTCGTGGTTCTCGAGCGGGGAAGAGGCAGGTACGGCTTGGGCAAGGGCTGGGCTTCCGGAGAGAAGATCGTAATCTCGGTTCGTTGCGTCGGCGAAGCGCGGATCGGCGACGAGATTGCCTCCTGAGAAGTCGATCACCGGTCGGCCCTGGTTTCCGAAGCTGCCCGCGCCGTTGCCCCAGGCGAGGTTGTGGTGGGCCACGTTCCCGGGTAGGAGGTCACGCCGGAGCCGTTGTCGTAACCGCGCACGCCGTAGCTGCCGTTGAACACGGAGATGTTGTTGACGACGAGTACCTGGGACGCGTTGTTCTCGACCATGATCCCCGAGAGCGAGTTGTCGACCACGGTGTTGTTTGTGACGATCACGTTGTGGGCCGGAGTCTCGACGACCGTGTCCCGATCGGCGAAGTTGCCACGCACCTGGATGCCGAACCCATCCGGCTGGTGAAAGACAACGTTGTTCGCCAGACGCCGTCCTGGCCCTGGAAGTAGATCCCCTGGTTCTGCCGGGAGCCGTCCCCGTTGTCGTGAACGGTGTTTCCAATCAGCTGCACCGCCCTGGTGTTGGGGGCTCACGAAGAGGCCTGTTCCGACGCCGCCGCGGATCTCGCAGCCGGAGATCTCGATGTGGTGCGTAGGGGAGGGCTCGGGTGGGTGGCGCTGCCCGTCCGAGATCCAGATATTCATCGTCTTGTGCAGCGGCGCGCCCTCGACGATGAAGCCGGAGAAGCGGAAGTAGGCGGCGCCGGCCGTGACCCGCAGCGGGTAGTCCATTACGCCAATACCGCCAGGGTGGACGACGGCATGTTCACCCGGGTAGGCCCTAACGGTGATCGGCGCCGTGGCCGTGCCGGCCCGGTTCATGACCAGGCTCTCTGCGTAGGGGTGCCCTCGCGGACGAGCGCCCTAGGACCGGGCCGAGTGTGTCGAGCGCGTGCTGGATCGTGCCCCACGGCTCCTCAAGAATTGTGCCTGGAGCTTCATCCGAGCCGCCGGGCGCGCGCGACAGTAGAAGGTTTGACCGACCAACCCGGAAGTAGGGGCTGGAGCGCGGACGTAAGCGCTGGGGCTGCCCTTACTCCGACCAGTTGGCCGATGTTCGAGCTGTTGACCGCGCCAAGCGTATCCGGCAGGCCCAGAAATTACCAGTCGGGCCGGGATACGGCGTCACGGCCCCGGCTCCCTCCAGCTCTACGCCTGACGTCGTTCCCTCCGCGGCCACGTAGAAGAGTTCCTCCATCGAGTCCGGCGTCAACCCCGCGGTGCCGCTTGATCCGAAAAGCCCGACCAGAAGCTCCTCGGGCATCGATGTCGTGATCGAGGGAGCGGCGGAAGAGATCCTTGCGTTCGGCGTGAAGCGTCCGCTAGCGCTGTCGATCGTGGCCGCGGTTGCCGCGCCGCGATAGGCGAGAAGCCCCCCTGCGACTTCGGCCGGCTGGGAACCGCTCCAGCTCCACGTGTACGTCGGAGGCTCGATCGGAGCGACTACCCGCGCAACCCGTCGCCTCGGCTGAGCGCGTCACCGACGCCGCCGCCGGAGTCGCGTCGCACGAGCGTCCAATCCGGCGGGGGCACGAGGCCGACCGAGTCCGGCACGGCGACCGCGAGTGACGCGATGAGCACGTCACCGGGGAGGCTGCCGGACGGCCGATCGAGTGTCAGCGAAGACGTCTGCGTCACCGCGTCGACGCTCGTTCCCTCGAGCACCGCTGAAGAGGTCGGCATCACCGGCGTCGTACCCAAGGACGTGGCAGCCCGGGCACCGGTACCGAAGGAATACGAAGCGATGACACGCATCCTGATCTCCGCGCCTTCGTCGGCGGCGCCGAGGGTGTAGTTGTCAGACGTAGCGCCGGGGATCTTTTCGCAGAGGAACCCGCCCGGTAGACAGCGCAACCAGCTGTGAGCGAAGGTGATCGGCTGGTCGCCGGACCAGTACCCGTCGAGGGCGGTGAGCGTCCAACCGACCTCCATCGGCCCGCGGGTCGCAGGCGGCGAGATGTTCTCCAGGAGGCCGGATCAGCGGCCCATGGTTCGCTGCCGCAGCGGCCCCTGGCGGTCCAATGACGAACATCGCCGCCAAGACGAAAAGAACAGACCGAGACGCCGCAGACGCCTGCCGACCGCGAGTCCCAGCCTTCTTGGCTGGGCGAGGATCTATGTGCGGCAAGAGCGCTATCTTGAAGGTTCGCTCAGCTTTTTGCTCCTAGGTCCGGCACAATGCCGCTCGACCCAACAGCCAGTCGAAGGGATCTCCACGTGTGTCCCCGATCTCGCGTATGAGCAAACTCGTGACCGACGTGAGGCCACGAGAACCTGACCTGGCGCCTCTGACCCGACCGGCGGACACCGAGGTGAGTGCCTTCACCGTGGACGTCGAGGACTGGTACCAGTCGTGTGTCGACTTCGACGCTCCGATCACGGAGCGCGTGGTGAGGAACGTTATACGATCCTCCAGCTCTTGCTCGGTGTCGCGTGAAAGGCACGTTCTTCGTTCAGGGCCGCGTCGCGGAGACCTTCCCCGGACTCGTTGAGCTCCTCGTCGAGCAAGGGCACGAGGTCCAGTCGCATGGCTACAGCCACCGACCCCTCTACGTGATGGACCGGAAGAGTTCGGAACGAGTTCGAGCGAGCCAGGACGACCGTCGAAGACGCCTCCGGAACCCGCGTCACGGCGTTTCGAGCCCAGGATTTCTCGATCCTGCCCGAGAACCTTTGGGCCCTGGACTCTCGTCGAGGTCGGCTTCGACGATCGACTCGTCGATCTTTCCCATGCGGTCACGTCACTACGGAATCCCTGGCTGGCGTCACGCGCCCGCACCCCCTGCGGCATCCGGCGAGCCGCTTGCTCGAAGTCCCCGTCGCGGTCTGGGCGCAGGGCGGTTGCGCTTTCCTGTCGCAGGAGGCGGTTACTTCCATGTCCTGCCCCGAGCAATCTTCATGCGTGGGCTCCGCTCGCTCGTTTCCAGTGAGCGGCCGGCGATCGTCTATCGCCATCCCTACGAGTTCAACACGGAGGAGCTCGCCGAATACCGGGCCCAGGTTTCACGGCGCTGCGGCGAGCGCAGAATCTCGGGCGAGGGTCATTCCCGAGCGAATCCGGACGCTCCTGGCGAGTCTCCCCTTCGGCCGGTTCGACCAGGTGCTCGAGGCTTGGGGTGTCGGATGAAGATCATCTTCCGACGACCGACGACCCCCTCTATCTGCCGGACTTCTTCGAAGCCGTCCTCGAACCCTCGCGGGAGAAACGGAGAGGGTCTATGTGGTGCCCCCGCCCTACAGAGGAACAGACGACTCTCCAGCCGTGTGGCGCTATTTTCGCACCTTCGGTTTCGGCGCCTTCGTCGGGCTCGTCTGCGCGTGGCTCGGGCGAAGTTGCGGGGCAGTCGGCTTCGGGCTCGCTAGCCGCGGAGTCCCCTGATGCCGAGCCCACGGACGTGAACGCTCCGAGCCTTCTCGACGAGCTTCGGAGCCTGATCCCGGACGTCATCGTCTCCGTGAGTTGCCGCAGATCTTCAAGACGCCGCTGATCGATCTGCCGCGGAAGGGACTCCTGAACGTTCACGGCGCGATCCTTCCGCATTACCGAGGCGTCATGCCCAGCTTCTGGATGCTGGCTAACGGCGAGCAAGAGGCCGGGGTCTCGATCTACTTCGTGAACGAGCAGATCGACGCGGGAGATCTCTGCGGCCAGCGCGTCTTCGACATCCCGCCGGACGAGCCCTCGATGGCTTCCTGCGGCGCTCGAAGGCCATCGCTGTGGACCTGCTCGTCGACGTGCTCGACAAGATGGAGGACGGCTCACCCGTTCACTCCGCTCGACCTCAGCGCGGCTCCGACTAATCCTGGCCCGACCGAGGCGCGGTGAAGCGCTTCCGAGCCGCCGGCCGGCGGCTCTGGTAGGCGCTCCGATGGGCTCCAGGTTTCGAGCGCTCGTGCTCTGCTACCACGCCGTTTCGGACTCTTGGACGGATGAGCTCGCGGTCCCCGCCCGCCTGTTGGAGGCGCACGTCACGAGCCTCCTGCGCCGCGGCTACCGGGGGGTTACCGCGCGCGAGGCCCTTGCCGGCCGCGGACGTTCGCTCCACGTGACGTTCGACGATGCCTACAGGAACGTCGAAGAGGGGCTCGCGGTGCTCGAGCGACTTCGCATCCCGGCGACCGTCTTCGCCTGCTCCGGCTATGCCGAGAACGGCCGGCCGCTCGACGTCCCCGAGCTGGCCGAGGAGGCATTGGCCCATCCGCAGGAGATGGCGACGATGAACTGGGAGGAGCTTCACGGTCTCGCGGACCGTGGAGTCGAGATCGGCTCGCACACCATCACGCATCCGCACTTGACGCGACTCTCGGACGCCGAGCTGAGTCGGGAGCTTCAGGACTCACGATCCCGGCTCGAGGACGAGCTCGGGCGAGCGTGCCTCCTGCTCGCCTACCCCTACGGTGAGAACGACGCGCGCGTGCGGGCGGCGGCTCGCAAAGCCGGCTACACCGCTGCCTTCGCCCTGCGCGAGACCTTCGCTTCGGCAGACCCTTTTGCGCTGCCGCGCGTCGACCTCTACCGGAAGGACTCGCCGCTACGCGCGCGGCTCAAGACTTCGCTGCTGCCCCGAGTCCCACCTGGGGCGACGAAGCTCGTGAGCGGTCGGAGGCGGCAGCGCCTCGGCACCGAGGAGAGTTCGCGCCCCGAACCAGATTCCGCACACCCAGGCTAGAGCGAGAAACCAGCCGCCGACGACCTCCGAGGGACTGTGCCAATTCGTGGCGACCAGCATCCCCCCGTAGATTCCGACCGAGACGATTCCGGCGAGGAGTATCGGCGGCAGCCGCGGATGAGCCCAAAGCAGCAGAACGATCGCGGCCACGAGGCCTGCGGATCCAGTCGCGTGACCGCTCGGGAAGTCGCCGGCTTCGTTCGAGACGACACCGGTGGTGGCCTTGGCAGCGATACCGAGCAGTGCTGCCCCGCCGGCTCCGACGAGGAGCAACATGGACGCGGACCGTCGCCGCGCTACGAACAGCGCCAGGACGAGCAGCGCGATGAGGAAGAGCCCTCCCTCATCGCCGAGCCTCAGCAGGCGGTCCATCGCCACCTGTGAGCGCTCTGAGTGCCAGTAGAGCCATTCGGCGAGATCTTCCTCCCAGACCGCCGAGCCTGTTAGCAGAGCTCGTGTGAACAGCGCCAGGTAGATAAGCCCGGCGACGACCGTCGACCAGAGCTGTCGGGATCGAGCTGGTCCGCGTACCATGCGAGTGTCCGCTCGAGGCCTTCGTCGAGCATCACGCGCGGCTCGTCGTCGAGTAGCGTCTTGGCTCGCGTGAGGTCGAGGCATCGGCCCTTCACGGGGTGGCTTCGCCGCTTTCTGGGGGGAGATCCTCCCCTCGATGCCCGCACAGCGGAGCAGCCGCTCGGCGAGCTCACCGATCGTGATCTCCTCGCTGATCGTTGCCGACGTTGATCGTCCTGCCCTCGGCGGTGGGCTCTCGCATCGCGGCCACTGTCGCGGCCACGGCATCCGAGACGTAGCAGAACGCGCGACGGTGATCGACGGAGTAGACGGTCAGCGGGTCCTGGCCTGAACGGGCGCGCGAGTAGAGCTCGGGGATCACGTGCTCGTTACCCATCCTCGGCCCGTAGACGTTGTGATACCTGACTATCGCGAACGGCGTTCTGTGGGCGCGGCAGTAATGGGTCAAGGCCAGTTCGCCGAAGATCTTGCTGCCGGCGTAGGAGCTGCGGGGATCGGTTAATCCGCGAGCGACACGGGCACGTCCTCGGGCGTCGGCACGGGGAGCTCGTGGAAGTGCTGGTCGACGCGTATGCCTCGCTCGTGGATGAGAAGAGCACCTTGCGCCCGCCACCGTCGACGAGCCAGTCGAGGAGATGAAGCGTTGACAGGGCATTCGTCCGGATCACCTCGGCCGGGTGCTCGACCACCTTCTTGACGCCGATGACGGCAGCCAGGTGGTAGACCTCGTCGTACCCTTTCTCGAGCTGTTCCCAGACGCCGATGTCTCTGAGATCGCCAACCGCGAGGCTGACGTTGGGCCGCTCGGTGAAGGTCCGGAGATCCTCGTCCTCCGCACCCCTCGAGAGGTTGTCGAGGAGCGTCACCTCGTCCGCGTCGTCCTGGGAGAGGGCCTGCGCGAGGTGGTAACCGACGAAGCCCGCGCCGCCGGTGATGAGAATGCGGCGGCCGCTCACTGCTCGAGGTGGTAGCCCTCGGTGCGCCAGTGTCCCTTTCCGACGCCGATTACTCGTCGACCAGCGTCATGCAGAAGTCGCGCTTTCGCGTCTGTCAGCACATTCTGAGCGTCGACGACGAACGCGCCTCCAGCGGTCAGTTCGGCGAGACCTTCCGCACCGAGGCTGATGTAGGCGTCGTGAGGGACGGCGAGAACCACGCCGTCGGCTCCCTCGAGCGCCTCTTCCAGGCTCTGGAGTACAACCGTCTCCGGCCGCTCGAGCCACGTCACCACGTGGGGATCGTGCACACGGACTCGCGCTCCCTTCTCGATCAGAGCATCGACCAGCGTCTCAGTGGGTGAGTTGCGGGTGTCCGCGACATCGGCGAGATACGACACACCGCAGACTGCGATCGTCTTCCCGGCCAGATCTCCGCCGGCGAGGTCCTCGGCGAGCTCGAGGGTGTGCAGCGGCATGTCGTAGTTCGTCTTGAGCCCTGCGAGTATGATCTCGAGCACGGTCTCGACGCCGAACAGGTTGGCCGCGCTCCATTGCGCGAGCAGCGAATCCTTCGTCAGGCAGTAGCCGCCCACGCCAAAGCCGGGATAGCGCATGTTGTCGTGCGTCCCCGTTCGCACGCGGATCGAGTCCACGACTTCGAAGAGATTGATCCCGATCTTCTCCGCCAAAAGCGTCCACTCGTGGATGAATGCGATGTTCAGAGCACGGTACGAGTTCTCCAGCAGCTTCCCGAGCTCGCTGCTCGCCGTGTCTCGAAGCTCCCAGAGGGGCTGCCCTTCGACGTCGATGACGGTGGAGAGGAAGGCCCGAGCTCGCTCGGCCGATGCTTTGTCCACACCGGCGAATGTCCGACGGTGGGCGAGGATCGAGTCAACGTCGCCGGGCCCAGGCATCACGCGCTCGTATGTGTTCGCCAGCAAAACCGGCTCAGCAATTTTCCGCCGCAGACGCTCTTTGCGGAGGATTGGGAGCACGACGCGCTCGCAGACGCCCATGGGGACGGTGGTCTCGACGAGAACGAGCGCGTCGGCCCGCATCTTCCGGCCGACGGTCTGGACGGCCGCCTCGAAGGCCGCGGGGGCCGTTGATTTCGTTGACGTCTTCGACGACGCGGTTCTCAACGTCGAGTTGGACGTCGATGATGATCACGTCGGCCAGGGTGTAGGCGTCCTTCCCGTCGTCGCACGGAGGTTCTCGCGCTCGTGCACGGCCTTGCGGAACATCCCTGGCAGCTTCGGTCCGGGACCGGAACGGTGCCTCGCCGTGGTTCACCTTCCCGACTTTCCAGTAGCTCCCGGGTGTCGCGAGATCCACGCCGATCACGTAGTGAAGCGGCCGGCCGGCCGCGTCCGAAACGCTGGCGACGGCGGCTGCGACGGCCGATCCGACGAACCCGAGTCCCTGCACGACGACAACCTGGCCACCGCGCTTTCGGTGCGCATCGGCGGCGGCGGCAATCTCGCGGAACCTCGCCGCCGACTCCGTTCCCCGGGAATCCGGTACCCGACGCCGTCGGGCGAGAACGATTCGCCCTTCGGAAAAGTCAGCTGCTGTGGGTTCGCGCTCATGCTGCCTCCAGGGTCGCGTCCGCTGCACGTAGGCCGAGCTCGACGGCCACGATTCGTCCGAGCAACCCGGTGTCGGCGAACTCTCCCTCGGCCCGTGCTCCGTCCAGGAGCGTTCCCAGTGCCGCCCGGTCGAAGAGGGGTGCCGAGCGCATCGTGTCGTACGAGAGCGGCCCGTTTCCCTCGAAAGAGTCGAGATCACCCTTCGGGCGGCCGGGGGGCACCACCAGTTACCGGTCTCCGGCGGGCGGACAAGCTTGCGACCCACGAACTTCTGGCCCACCTTGTTCACCGCCTTGCGCCCGAGCTGGGTGTAGTAGGGCAGGAAGCGGTGGAGGTTCGTGATTCTCCAAGGCTCGGCGGGGCCACCAGAGTCGGTCTCGATCGCCGTCACTTGGCTGTCGAGTCGCGAAATCATGTGCCGCACGAGCCGGTGATTGCGGCGGTGGCGGTAGTCCAGCGAGATCGCGGTTGTGTACATCTCCTTCGCGTAAAGCGGGACCTGCGCCTGGATAAACGCGGCGTCGGCGGAGCCGTAGATCCCGAAGTGGCCGGTCATCTTGTACACGAACATCACGTCACACTGCGTCGTATTGAGCTCCGAGCTATCCAGCTCGAGCCCACTTCCTCATCAGGGCAAGTGTCGGCCCGGACCTCCGGCGTCGGGTCGCTCGCAAAGATCGAGAGGTTGAGCGGCTGGAGCAGACGTAGATCAACCCAGTTGTCGAAGTTGACCTTGCTCGTCTTGCCGGCGCGCGGGAACTCCTGGCGCCACGTGTAGCCACGCAGGTGCTCTCCTCCTCCGGCATAGAGGACCGATGGGTACCGCTCACTCATCTGTGAATGAGCCCACAGCACCCAACTGAGCTCGAACGGATCAAGATGACCGTCCGACCAGGCGACCGTCAACGGAAGCATCCCGGGCAAGGTCTCCGCCCAGTCGCCCGGAGGAGTCAAATCCAGCCAGTCCCAGCCCTTCAGGCTCGCGATCCGGCGGGCGATCCCTCGCTCGTCTCCCGAATAGTCGCCTCGGGTGTCGGCCTCGAAGGGAATTCCGAGCCGATCGAGCAGCAAGTTGAGTAGGCGCGAGTCGAAGCCGCCGGTGAGGTCGACCCACGTTCCTTGCGAGTTGCCGAGCCATTTCCGACAGGTCTCGAGCGCGACGTTCGTCGTGTGCTCGACCGCATCGTCGAAGCCGAGCCGCGCGACCTCAGGGTCGACATGGGGGCGCCAGTAGAACCCGCTTTCCGTGCCTCCAGGCTGGAAGGAGACGAACGCTCCCGGATCGAGCCGGGTGACGCCTTCCCAGTTCGTCATCGCGCCGAAGTGGTAGCCCGCGCGGAGAAAGGTGAGTAGGCCGAGGCGGCTGGGCGGCACGGCGAGGTGCTTTGCGAGCACGAGCGCCGAGTCCGAGACGTAAGTCCGTCCGGCCCGTTCCGCCGTGTAGACGGGCTGAAAAGCCCGCGGGTCCGTGGCAATCAGCACGCTGCTGGCTTCGGCGTCGTGCGCGACCAGTGCGAAATGGCCATCGAGATTCTCCGCCCGCGCACCCACGAGGGGGCCGTCGTGATGGACGATTCCTATCCACGCCGCCCAGGACAAGTCCCGGCGCTCGATCCCGGCCGGAGCCTTCCCTTCGCCGAGCACGACCACGCGGGCGAAGTCACCCGCCGTGGCGGAGCGGCGGCCCCTCACATGACGTAGGGACTCGTGGGTATCCGCGAGCGCTTCGATGTCCGCCTCCGTCACGGGAGCGTTGCGATCGTGGTCGATGATCGCGACGATTCCGGTCAAGGGCACTCTCCGTTCAGGGGCAGCATCACGCAAGTTTGTCTTTTTCGACCCGTTTTCTGACTCGGCCGACGATCAGCTGCCCGCCGCGGGCTCGGCCACTGCGAGCGAATCGGCTCGTGCATGCTCGATCACGTCTTCCAGGATTTCGTCCAGGTTGCGGGTCGGCCGCCAGTCGATCGCGGCGCGGACCTTCTCGATTGCCGGGATCCGGTGGAGCATGTCGTCGATTCCCCGTCCATAGACCTCGTCATAGGAAAGGAACTCGAGCTTCGAATCGCTCCCGGTGGCCTCGCGCACCCGATTGGCGAGCTCGAGGATCGAGACGCGCTCCATCGAGCCGACGTTGTAGATCTCGCCTTTCAGCTCGGTGGCGTCCATCAGCCCGTGTAGGGCGCGGATAGTGTCGGAGACGTGACAGAAGCATCGAGTCTGCGTCCCGTCTCCGTAGATCTCGAGCGGGCGGCCGGCAAGCGCGGCAGAAACGAATCTCGGAATCACCATGCCGTACTGGCCGGTCTGACGCGGCCCGACCGTATTGAAGAGACGCATGATCATGCAGTCGAGGTCGCGCTCATCGTGGTACGCAAGCGCGAGGAACTCATCGATCGCCTTCGAGTCGGCATACGCCCAGCGTCGAGCAGTAGTAGGCCCGTAGATGCGCCTGGCCGCCTCTTCCAGAGGCTTCTCTTCGCGATGGTCTCCGTAGACCTCCGACGTCGACGCGATGAGGACGCGCTTGCCGAACCGACTGCAGTACTCGAGCACGGTCTCCGTTCCGCGAATGTTCGTCAGGAGCGTGTGTACAGGCTGCTCGACGATCAATCGCACGCCGACGGCCGCCGCCAGGTGGTAGACGACGTCGCATTTGTGCACGAGCTCGCTGACGACGGAGGCAGAGAGAACGGACTCGATGACGAGGTGGAAGTTCGGGTTAGCCCGAAGGTGCGCGATGTTGTCAAGCGAGCCCGTCGAGACGTCATCGAGCGCATAGACCTCCCACCCGTGACCCAGAAGCCTTTCTGCCAGGTGAGACCCGACGAAGCCGGCGCCACCGGTAATGAGTGCCTTCTTCTCGCGCGAGGGCCGAATTTGGCTGATCGTTGCGTCCGGCTCGAGGTGAAGATTTCGCGGCGTCAACGCGTCAGCCACCCCTCCGCGCTCGGAGGCTTCCGTTTTGCGCAGCCCCGTTGGACAGGTTCGTCGTCCTGATTTTCGCATGTCCGTTTCCATTCGCGCTCCCGTTCACCGTCTGTCCGTTTCCATTCTCGCTCCCGTTCCAGGCTTCAACGCGCGCGCTCGTAGTCCTCCTGCCGGCCGATGTCGAACCAGAGGCCGTCATAGAGGTAGGCGCCGACGCGTTCGCCCTCGGCGAGCAGGGCCTGGACGAGATCGGGGAAGTCGAAGTACTTGCCCTCCGGGATGTAGTCGAGCACGTCGGGCTCCATGACGTAGATGCCCATGCTCACCGGCGAGACGATCTCGGGCTTCTCCTCGAACCCCCGCACCCGGGAGGTCGACGTCGAGATGCATCATCCCGTAGTCGATCTTGATCGAGCGCTTGTGAGTCGCGATCGTCAGGACGTTGCCCTGCGCGCGGTGGTACTTGACGAGCTCGCGGTAGTCGAGGGTGGTCAAGACGTCGCCGTTCATGACCATGAACGTGCTGTCCAGACCTTCGACGAGCCGAAGCGGGGCAGCTGTGCCCAGCGCTTCCTGCTCGCGGACATACGTGATCTTCACGTGTCTGTTCTCGCGGTTCTCGAAAACGGCTTCGACGAGGTGCGCGAGGTAGCCGACGCAGAAGTGGATGTCGATGATGCCGGCCTCGCCCAGCTGGCCGACGACGACTTCGAGGATCGATCTGCTCGCCGACCGGCATCAGCGGCTTCGGCAGGATCGACGTGTACGGCGCCAGGCGCGTGCCGCGGCCACCCGCGAGCACGACTGTCTTCATCCGGCTCAAATCGCTCTC
Source organism: uncultured Actinomycetes bacterium (assembly GCA_963776955.1). GTDB lineage: Bacteria > Actinomycetota > Thermoleophilia > Gaiellales > Gaiellaceae > VAXT01. The sequence goes on along the minus strand of CAVZOM010000005.1, from coordinate 1,197,817 downwards.
CTCCGCAGCGCGGGTCCGCCGGCGCCGGCGGACTGCCGACAGTTCGTCGGCGCGAGTGGCCATCAGGAGGCCTGCCTCTCGACTCGAACGACGTGAGCGGCGATGTCCGGACTGGGGTTCCTGGGGGCGCGACCGCTGAGCCGCCCGGTGTCGCGGTGGACTGCGACTTCGACGTCGGGTCACGACCGCGCGGAGGGTCCACCAGAGAATCTTCAGATCCATTGAGAACGAGCGCCGGGCCGCGTACATCCGGTCCATCTGCATCTTCTGCGGCAGGATGTTGTTCAGTAGTGGCCGACGCGGTCGCCCGGGTCGAGGACCTCGTTCTCCCGAGCGAACGCGAGCTGGGAGAGCCCCGTGATGCCCGGTTGAACGGCGAGAATCGCTTCGTAGGCGTCCCTGTGCTGACCCGACGAAGCTTGGATCTTCGGGCCGCGGTCCGACCAGGCTCATCTCGCCCTTGCAGAACGTTCCAGAGCTGGGGCAGCTCGTCGAGCTTCGTCTTGGCGAGGAAAGCGCCCACCCGCGTGAAGCGTTCGTCTTTCGCCTAGACGCAAGCGCTGGCCCTTGCGCCCCGTCGTGCATTTTTCGAAACTTCAGCATCCGCAGCTCACGGCCGCCACGACCTACGCGACGGCACCTGTAGAGGACGCCGCCCGGGCTTTCCAGTTTGATCGTCGCCGCGAGGACGATGACCAGCGGCGCGAGGAGCAAGAGCACCGCCGCGGCGACCACGACGTCGAGCGTGCGCTTGAGCGCGCCGTCAAGCCGCGCACGCCAGTAAGCCGAGCCAGCGTGAATGGTGCCAAGGGCATGCATGCGTCCAGCTTCGCCCCGGCGCTTGTGCGCCGCCTGACCCGGATGAGTCAGGTCCGCGCGCGTTTATGGGTACCGCAATAATCGCCGCCGTGCCGCAAACCGCAGTTCCTCCCGCCCTGTAAACGTCCCCTATAGCGTTTTCGTACTCTCTCCTTATGGCACTTTTGTCAAACCACGTCAAGGGAAGTTCATGAAATCTAAACAAGTCTCTGAGAAAGGCCTGTGGAGCGTTCCGCTCGCCGACGTGCAGGTCGACGATGAATTGCGGTCCGCTGTGAACGAGGTCGTGGAGTCCGGCTGGTGGAGCATGGGGCCGCAGGTCGAGGAGTTCGAGCGGGCGTTCGGCGAGTTCGTCGGCGTCGAGTTCGCCCTGGCGGTCGCGAACGGCACCGCCGCCCTGCACCTCGCCCTGCTCGCGGCCGGAGTCGGCCCGGGAGATGAGGTCGTGCTCCCGTCGCTCAACTTCGTGGCTGCCGCGAACTCGATCGTGCACACAGGCGCGACGCCGGTCTTCTGCGACATCGTCGGCGCGGACGACCTCAACCTCGACCCGGCGGACCTCGAAGCCGCGGTGGGCCCCAGGACGAAGGCCGTCGTCGTCCTCCACTACGGCGGTTTCCCGTGCGACATGCAGGCCGTGCGGGAGATCGCCGACCGGCATGACCTCATCGTGGTCGAGGATGCCGCCCATGCCCCGGGGGCTACGTGGCGTGGCGAGCGGTGCGGCGCTCTCGGGCTCGTCGGCTGCTTCAGCTTCTTCTCGAACAAGAACATGCCGGTGGGCGAGGGAGGGATGGTCGTCACGGACGACGCCGGGGTGGCCGAGCAGCTCCGCCTTTTGCGCTCGCACGGGATGACGACGCTCACCTGGGCGCGCCAGCGCGGGCACGCTTCGAGCTACGACGTGCTCCTCCACGGTTTCAACTACCGCCTCGACGAGCTGCGGGCGGCGATGGGGCTGGTGCAGCTCAGGCGCCTGCCGGCGGAGAACGCCGGCCGGGCAGAGATCGCGGCCCGCTACCGCGCGGCGCTCCACGGCACGAACGGCGTGACCATCCCGTTCGGCGAGCTCGAGGAGGGGACGACATCGGCGCACCACCTGGCCGTCGCCCTGATGCCCGAAGGTCGTCGCGACGACGTCCGTGCCACGCTCGCCGAGAACAGGATCCAGACGAGCGTCCACTACCCGCCGATCCACCTGTTCACGCACTATTCGGGAAACGGCGCCGCACGCCCGCTCCCGCGCACCGAAGAGGTCGCCGGGCGCGTCATGACGCTGCCGCTCTTCGCGCACATGCGTGGCGAGCAGGTCGAGCTCGTGATCGAGAACGTCCTCGCGGCGCTCAATACATAGCGACGCGGGGTCTCAGGTCGTAACATTTGACATGTGAAGCGGGTCGCCGGCTCCTTTGTGCGGATGGCGCTCTGGAAGCGCGCCGTCCTCTCGCTCGTCCTCGTGCTCTTCGCGGCGGTTGCGATCGCGCCCTCGGCCGGTTCGCCACGCACGATTCCGACCGGCGTGCGCATCTCGGGGATCAACGTCAGCGGCCTCGACTCGGGACAGGCGCGCCAGCAGATCTCTGCCCGCTTCGGCGCCCCGCTCCGCTTCCGGATGGGCAAGCAGCGCTGGTCTGTGGCGCCGGAGCGACTCGGCGCCGTGGTCGCGGTCGACGACGCAGTGTCGCGCGCTCTTCGCGCCGACAGCGGGGACGACGTGGAGGTCCGCGTCGATGTCGACCGGGAGCAGGTGCGCGGCTACGTCGATGCGCTCCAGAAGCGCTTCGGCTTTCCCGCCGAGGACGCGCGGATCGTCAGGCTCGCGGAGGGCCGACCCGAGATCGCAGACTCGAAATGGGGTCTCGCCGTCCGGCGGGGGACGATGGTTGCCGGGATCACGCGCATGCTCCGGACGAGGATCCGGCCCGACGATCCCGCTCGTGACGAAGACGCTGAAGCCGACGCTGACGCCCGCGAACTTCGGGCCCATCATCGTGATCCATCGCGGCTCGAACCGGCTCAACCTGTTCAACGGTGAGAGGCCATGGCGCAGCTTCCGCGTGGCGACCGGAACCGCGCAGTATCCGACGCCGACGGGCAGCTTCGAAATCGTCGACATGCAGAGGAACCCCTGGTGGCGCCCGCCGCCCGACTCCGACTGGGCGCGCGGAGCGAAGCCGATCCCACCCGGGCCGGGCAACCCGCTCGGTACGCGCTGGATGGGCCTCTCAGCACCGCTCGTCGGCATTCACGGCACGCCCGACTCGGCATCGATCGGCTACTCGGCGTCGCACGGCTGCATCCGGATGCTGATCCCCGACGCGACGTGGCTCTTCGACCGTGTCCGACTCGGGACGCCGGTCCTGATCGTCCCCGACTAGAGCCGCGCCCTGGCCCTCATCCTCGCCATCTTCCTGGCGATCTTCGTCCTGCCGACGGGATGGGGCATCGCCGCGATCCTCGTCGGGATGGCGATCGAGCTCGGTGAGGCTGCCTTCTGGATCCGGCTCTCGCGTCGGCGGCAGCCGCGATCGGGAGCGAGGCGCTGGTCGGCGCCGAGGGCGTCGCAACGCGCGACTGCCGTCCCCAGGGCCAGGTGAGGGTGCGCGGGGAGCTCTGGCAGGCCTTCTGCCCGGAAGGCGCCGACACGGGCGACGCGGTCGTGGTCGAGGGCGTGTCGGGCCTGACGCTTCAAGTGCGCCGTAAATAGACTCACCTCCGTGGCCAAGATCGACGAGATCTCGGTCGAGGAGCAGCCTCTCGAGTGGGATACGCCCCTCTTCCGGACGGCGGTCGCGCAGTTCGAGGAGGCGCTCACGCACGCCGACGTCGACGCGGCCGCGGCCGAGCGGCTGCGCTATCCAGAGCGCGCCGTCATGGTCAGCATTCCCGGTGCGGTTGGACGACGGGACCTGGACGATCTTCCCGGGTTACCGCGTGCTGCACTCGAGCGTGATCGGGCCGACGAAGGGCGGCATCCGCTACGACCCCCATGTCTCGCTCGGCGAGTGCGCGGCGCTCGCGATGTGGATGACCTGGAAGTGCGCGTTGCTGCGGCTGCCCGTACGGCGGCGCGAAAGGCGGCGTCCGCTGCAACCCGCGTCGAGATGTCCCAGGACGAGCTCCAGCGTCTGACGCGGCGGTTCACGATCGAGCTGCTGCCGGTGATCGGCCCGGAGAAGGACATCCCGGCGCCCGACATGGCGACGAACGAGCAGACGATGGCCTGGATGATGGACACGTACTCGATGCAGGTCGGTTACGCGGTTCCGGAGGTCGTCACCGGCAAGCCGATCTCGATCGGCGGCTCCGTCTTCCGCAGCGAGGCAACCGGCGCCGGCGTCGTGATGGTCATCGAGCGCGCGTGCCTGCGGCTCGGCTGGAACCTCGCCGAGCAGGGCTGCGTCGTCCAGGGCTTCGGGAACGTCGGCGGCGTCGCTGCGCGGGACCTCGCCGCGCGGGGCGCGAAGGTGCTCGCCGTCTCGGACATCTCGGGCGGGGTCTACTCGCCGCACGGGCTCGACGTCGATCGGCTGGCCTCGTGGGTCGCCGAGCACGGGACGCTCGCGGACTACCCGGACGTGGAGCACGTCTCGAACTCGCGAGCTGCTCGAGCTCCCGTGCGACATCCTCGTCCTCGCCGCGCTCGAGGAGCAGCTGACCGCGGAGAACGCGCCTCGCGTCCAGTGCAAGCTCGTTGCCGAGGGCGCGAACGGGCCGACGACGATCGAGGCGGACGAGATCCTCGAACGAGCGCGGGATCGTCATCCTGCCCGACATCCTCACGAACGCCGGTGGCGTCACGGTCTCGTACTTCGAGTGGGTGCAGGATCTCGGCCGGCTCTTCTGGGACCGCGAGGAGATCCGCGCGAAGCTGGCCGACAAGCTGACGGACGGCTTCGACCGCGTCTGGGCCCTCGCCGAGCAGCAACGGCTCTCGCTGCGGAGCGCGGCGCTGGTCGTCGCGATCCGCGAGGTCGCCGGCGCGCTGGAGGTTCGGGGGATCTACCCGTGAGCCGCGTGCGCGAGGCGATGGTGCCGGAGCCGCGGACGCTGGATGCCTCGGCGCCGGCGGCGGAGGCGGGGCAGTTGCTCGCACGGCCCGAGGTGCATGCGGTCTTCGTGAGCGACGGCGACGGCCGGCTCGTTGGCGTCGTGACGCGGAAGACGCTCGTCCGCGAGGTCGTCGCGCCCGGCCGCAGCCCGGCCGAGACGACAGTCGGCGAGATCGCCGAGGAGCCGCACTACACGATCGACTCGGACATGGACCTCGAGGCGGCGTTCCACTTCCTCGAGGAGCACGACGCGGAACGCGTGCCGGTCGTCGAGGAGCGGTCGCCTCGTGGGGATGCTCTCCCGGGAGCTCCTCCAGCGGAGGCTGGCCGAGGACGAGCCACCGCCCATCTCGGACGTGTCCTGAATAGCCTCTTTAATTAGGCTATTATAGCTATATGCTGACCGCTTCGATCTCCGAGGCCAAGAACAAGCTGAGCGCGCTCCTGGATCGCGTTCGCGCCGGTGAGACGATTCTGATTCTCGACCGGGGAGTTCCCGTCGCTGAGCTAGGGCCCGCGCGCGAGCTCTCCGATGACGCGCGTATCGCGCGGCTCGAGCGGGCCGGAATCCTTCGGCCTCCGAAGCGTCGTCGCCCTGACCAGTCGACCCTGCTGGACGAACCGCCGCCCGGGCCACCGGGCGGCACCGGGGCCCTCGAGGCGCTGCTCGAAGAACGGAGAGAGGGCCGCTGAGATTCTGGGACTCGTCTGCGCTCGTCCCGCTGGTCCTCAACGAGCAGGCATCGGCCACGATGGAAGAAGAGCGCGAGCGCGATCCCGAGATCACGGTCTGGTGGGCGACCGAAGTCGAGTGCGAGGCAGCAATCGCGCGCAGCGAGCGCGAGGGCCCTATTTCGCTTCAGGAGGCAGAGGTCGCTCGCGAGCGACTCGCCGAGCTCGGCGATTCATGGCGGGAGGTGGAGCCCGCTGATCCACTGCGCCGGATTGCGGGCCGTCTCCTTCGCACGCACGCGCTTCGAGCCGCCGACTCTCTCCAGCTCGCTGCGGCTCTTGTCGCGGTCGATGGTGATCCGGCGGCTTTCGACTTCGTCACGCTCGACGATCGGCTGGCGGGCGCGGCAGGACGCGAAGGGTTCCGCGTAGTGCCTCAGCAGCAGGTGTAGGCGCCAAGCGGCGCAGCCGCTTGTCCGCGATGCCGAAGGCAGCTCGGACCAGTCGGCATCGCGGGAGCGGTGGCCGAGGTCAAGCGGTGGCTAACAGCACGTGTAGGCACCGGGAGGGGCGTCACCCTCGACCGGCTCCGGTAGCGCCGCCGCCTCGAGCGCGGCTCCGTCGAGGATGTCTCGCTCGCTGACCTCGACCTCTGGGAGCCGCAGATGACCCATGATCTCGAGCAGGATCGCGGCTCCCGCGACGATCACCGGAGCGCGCTCGGGCTCGAGACCCGGTACCTCGCGCCTCTCGGTAAGCGGCAGGGCCGCGAGCCGGTTGAGCTGGGCCCGAACGGCGTCTTCGGCGAGCCGGTGCCCATGCACCCGCTCCGGGTCGTACTTGACGAGCCCTAGGTCGAGCGCGGCGAGCGAGGTCACGGTCCCTGCGACGGCGATCCCACGCCGCGCGGAGATGTCGTGTTCCTCGAGCACCGCACGGATCGCCGCGCCGAGGGAGCTCAGCTCCTCAGCCGTCGGTGGATCAGACTCGAGGAACCGCTCCGTCAGCCGCACCGACCCGAGGTCGGTGCTCACGCGCGTCCCGGACGCGATGAGCTCCGTGGAGCCGCCGCCGATGTCGATCACGATCGTCCCGTCCTCGACTCCGCCGACTCCACGGAGAGTCAGCTCCGCCTCCTCGTCCCCGCTCAGCAGCCGCGTAGTGAAGCCGTAGCTCCACTCGATCTCGCCGAGGAACGCCTCACCGTTCTCCGCGTCGCGAACCGCGCTCGTGGCGACGAGCAAAGCCCGCTCCGCGCCGAGCGACTCGAGCTCGCGCCGGTACTCGGACAGGACGTTCCGCACCCGGGCTATCGGCAGCGGCAGGAGCCTGCGCCTCGCGTCAACTCCTTCGCCCAGGCGAGTGATCGTCGAGCGCCGCAGGACCTCGTCGACCCGGCCGTCCGTGACGTCGGCGACCAGGAGCCGCGTGGTGTTCGTGCCCTGGTCGATCGCGGCTACGCGCACGAAAAGTCTGCTCGTTGCAGGGCCATTCTACGAGCGTAGCAACGCTTCTAGGTGGGCAATCTGACCAGGCTGGCCGTCGAAGCCTGAGCTATACTTGACCCACGCCGCGGGGTGGAGCAGTCAGGTAGCTCGCCGGGCTCATAACCCGGAGGTCGCAGGTTCAAATCCTGCCCCCGCTACTCAACACAAAGGGCTCTGGAGACAGGGCCCTTTCTCTACAAACGCACCTTGCGATCGCTACATCTGAAGCGCCTCTGCAAGCAGACCTGCAGACGTGATTCGGAGAGCGGGCTGGGCTGTGGCTGCGGCTCGCGAAACCAGGCCGGACCGCTTGACAGTTGGCGCCTGGCGCGCGCCGCAATCGTCGCCGCGACTACCGCGCAGCTCGCATTTACGACCACTCGGCGTCTTGTTCAAGCGGGCGGCCTAGCCGAGCTCGATGTCGATGGCGTGTTCAGGGACGCAAGCGCGAGTTCGATTGCGTCTTGAAGCTCCATCGCCTGGCCCTCGCGGAGGTTGTCCGCGAACACCTCGGCGTGCAACCGGGCATGGAGCTCGGCTCTCACTCGCTCTGCGAGACCTCTCTCGAATGGCTGCTGGAACTTTCCTGTCGCCTCGCGCCAAGCCTGCGCTGCGCCGAGGAGGCGGACCCCGGTTTCGGGCTTGCTCCGCCTCCCGAGGATCGCTCCCACGCCTTCGAGTGTGTCGCCGACCGTGGTGAGCGCGATCCGCTCGTGCAGCCGGAGGCTGCGGCTGAATAGATCAGCGGCATCATCCTCGCGCCCCTGCTCGAGCGCGATGAATCCGAGGCTGGCCAGCGTAATGCCGATGCCGCCGAGGTTTTGGTGCGCGTCGAACCGGGCGAGCGCATCCTCGAAGAGCATCTTCGCTTCGTCGAATTCGCCTCGATAGAGCGGGATGTGCGCTCTCAGCGCTGCGATTCCGTCGAGCCGCCGCGTATCGCCCGCCCGGGCCGCAAGCTTCTCGCTCTCGTCCAAGCGCGTGGTCGCCTCGTCGAGATCCCCCTCGAGGAGCGCGAGGCCACACAGAGCGGAAATCGCCCAGGCGCGCATACGAACGTCGTTGTCGGCGAGTACCAACGCTTCCTGAACCAGCTGCCTCTGTCGGCTGAAGTCGCCTCGGGACTGGGCGACATGGGCCGCCGCGGCGAGCGCGCGTGTTCGAACTCGTGGCAGAACGTCCGAAGCGCCGTCGAGCGCACGATCCAGAACCAGCCGGCCCTCGTCGAGGTGACCGAGTGCCCAGAAGACTTCCATCGATCCGGCGAGCTTCAGCTCGAGCTCACGATCCCCGATCGCGCGAAGGTACGCGAGCGCCGCGCGAAGGTTCCCGCGCTCGGTCTCGAGCTTGCGGAAGAGCACATCGGGCCCGACGAGTGTTTCGAGCAGCGCGCGGTCGGCTGATTGAACTTCATCGGTGAAGTACTCCGCGTGTCGTCGCCGGACGATTTCGGCGTCCTGTGACTCTTCAAGCCTCTGGAGCGCGTACTCGCGGATCGTCTCCAGCAGTACGAAGCGCCCCGCCTCCGCTCGGAGGAGGCTCTTTTCGACGAGCGACCCGAGCATGTCGAGGTCCGCCCCGCCGACCCGCTCGGCCGCCTCGGCCGTACAGCCCCCGGCAAAAATCGCTATACGCGCGAACGCGCGTTTCTCGTGCTCGTCAAGGAGGTCGTAACTCCACTCGATCGTTGCGGCCAGGGTCCGTTGACGGTCGGGCAGATCTCGGGTGCGGCTGGTAAGGAGCGGCAGCCGCTGATCGAGTCGCATGAGTAGCTGGTCCGCGGCGAGCACCTTCGCGCGCGCAGCAGCAAGTTCGATCGCGAGCGGGATGCGGTCGACCCGGTCGACGATGGCGGTCAGCGTCTCCGAGGAAGCGTCGAACGCTGGGTCGGCGGCCTCGGCACGCTCGCGGAAGAGCTCCACCGCGGGCGACTCGGCCAGCGGCTTGAGCGGAAACAAGCGCTCACCCGTGACGTGCAACGGCTCGCGGCTCGTCACCAGCAGCTGTACGTTCGGACAACGGCGCAGCAGGTCGGCGACGTCACGGGCCGCTTCGACCAGGTGCTCGAAGTTGTCGAGGACGAGCAGAAGCTCCTTGTCAGCGAGGTGCTCGGCCAGCTCGGTCCTTGCACCGATCGTCGAGGCGATCGTCGGCACGACGAGCTCACGGTCGCGGAGCGCGGACAGGTCGACGAACCAGACCCCAGCCGCGAAATCCTCGACCAAGTCGCGCGCGGCCTCGAGCGCGAAGCGTGTCTTCCCGATCCCGCCCGACCCCGTCACCGTCACGAGTGGTGCCCGGTCGACACCGAGCAGCCGCCGCAGGTCGGCCAGCTCCTCGTTGCGGCCGACCAACCGCGTCTGCGTCAGGGGCAGATTGGAGTTGTTCAACGTCCTGAGCGGCGGGAAGCGACCGTCTCCCAGCTGGAACAGCCGCACCGGCCGCTCGAAGTCCTTCAGACGGTGCTTACCGAGATCCCGCAGCTCGGCTTCGACCAGCCGCGCGGTCGCCTCCGACACCAGCACCTGGCCCCCGTGGCCGGCTCCCATCACACGAGCCGCCAAGTGGATGTCGGCGCCCACGTACCCCTCGCCGGTCAGCCTCGGCTCGCCCGTGTGGACCCCGATGCGCACCAGCACCGCCCCGCCGTCCAGGGCGCGCTGACCTGCCCGCGCCGCCCCCACGGCGTCCGAGGCGCGGGCGAAGGCGTAGAAGAAGGCGTCCCCCTGCGTGTCGATCTCGACGCCGCGACTGGCTGCGAACGCCGCCCGAAGCAGGCGCCGGTGCTCGGCCAGGGCATCGCCGTAGCGCTCGGCGCCGAGCTCGTGCAGAAGCTTGGTTGAGCCTTCCACGTCGGTGAACAGGAACGTGACGGTGCCAGACGGAAGCTCGCGCACAGAGCAAGTCAAGCGCAGTGCGCCGACGACGCCAACTTCAGGACAGACGTCCTGCAGGCGTTCTGCAAGCAACGGGCTTCCGCAGCAATGTCACCGCGTTCCGCCCAAATGCAACGGCCCTGGGCCGATCTGGCCTGGAGCTTGCGTTTGGTCGGAATACGACGGAACGGTTGTACCGAGTCGAGGCGGCTCATAACCCGGAGGTCGCAGGTTCAAATCCTGCCCCCGCTACTGAGAAAGCCCCGGGAAAACGGGGTCTTCTTCTTTCGAGAGTGCCGCTGTCACACGGTCGCGGGTCGCACGGCCCCGTGATGTTCGTCCGCCTGATCGGATTAGGTGCCGGCGAGCGAGATGCAGAAGCCGGCGACGGTTGCGACTCCGGCGAGGGCGCCCGCGCGCTCATACGCGAACGGGACCAGGGAGTTGGTCAGCATCGCAAGCAGCCCGCCCGCGGCGAGGGCGGCCATGCGATCGCCCGTGGCGTCTCCTGACACGTTGGCAATCACGAAGCCGAGCGCGGCCGCGACACCACAGGCGAGCACCACCATGACCCACAGTCCGCCGAGACGGCGGACGCCCCAGCCGGCGGCGTGAAGGTCGGCAGACGGGGCCACTGCCTGTGGGACGTTGGACACGAAGACGGCGCCCAGGAAGCTGGCGCTGATCGGGAATCCGGTGGCGATCTGGATCCCGAAGATGATCGACTCGGGGACGCCGTCGACGACCGAGCCGACGACGATTCCCATCGAACCGCCGGTCCCTTCGCCTCCGAACTTGCGCTCCACGATGTAGTCGCCTCCAAGGAAGACGGCGACGCCGGCGAGCATCCACAGGCCCATCTGCCACGCGTCGAGCACCTCGGCCTCGGAAACGAGATCGAACGAGACCGCCGAGATCAGCGCCCCCGCACCGAACCCGGCCAGCACTCCGACGATTCGGGGCGGAATGGTGACCCAGCAGACGACGAGGCCGGCGAGCAGCAGCGACGACTGGGCGAGTATCCCGAGCGCAAACGAGTCGAGCATTCCCGTGCGCTCTAGTTGGCCCGAGAGACGAAGCTCACAGCCGACCCCGTCAGCCGCCCAGCACAGCCTCGGCCGCCGCCGACGGTTCGGGGTCTGGGAGCCGCCTCATCCGTAACCCGTTGACGATGCCGAGAAGCGCTGCGAACAGGGGGATGAGCAGCGCGATCTGCAGCGCGATCGGCCGCGCTTCGGTGTTGATGCGGAGGATCTCCTCCTCGACGTCAGGCGGCTGTCCCTCGAGGAGCTCGTCGAGCTCGGTATTGGTCATCACCTCGGCGTTGCGCTCGAGGCTCGCGGCAACCTGCTCCTGCTGGGTCGGCGTGAGGACGTCGCTCGACTCCGCCTTCTGCGTGAAAACCAGTGACAGCGAAGCGAGCATGATCGCCCCCGCGAAGGCAAGGCCGAACGACAATCCGAACGACCCTCCCGCCGAGTTGACGCCCGCAGCCTCGCTGACCCGCTCCTCCTCGATGGGCGACAGCGTGTAGTTGTTGAGCTGCGAGACGAGCAGGCCGAGCCCGGCGCCCGCGACCATCAGCGGGATGGCCATCGCCCACCCCGAGTCCGCGCGCGGCACGATCGGGATCAGCGCCAAGACGCCGGCCGCGAGCAGCACGAACCCCGTCAGGATGATGCCGCTCGGACTGCGGTTGCCCGCTTTCCTGCCGGCGACGAGCGCGACGGCGAACATCGTCAGCGACAGTGGCGCGAGCGACAGGCCGGCCTCCATCGCGTTGTACTCGAGCACCATCTGCAGGTAGATCGGGAGCGCGATCATCATCCCGCCGAGGGCGATTTGCTGGAGCGTCTGGGACGTGATCCCGAGCCGGAAGTACCTCGACGCGAACAGACTGACGTCGAGCAGCGCCGGCTTCCCCTCGCGCTTGCGCTTGTTGAGCCACCAGACGAGCGACCCGAGCGCGACGATCCCCACGGCGATGAGGGCGCCGACGGCCTCGCCGCCTTCCTCCCAGACGAGGATCCCGAGCACGACGCCGCCCATCCCCAGCGCCGAGAGAATCGCGCCCACCACGTCGACCCCCCTCGAGCCCGTGTACTCGACGTCCCTCACGCGCCTGCTGCCGACGAGGACGATCGCGATGATCACGACCTCCCCGGCGAACGCGACCCGCCAGGAGAGGTACGTCGTGATGAAGCCGCCGAGCAAGGGCCCGACGGCGGCGGCGATTGCGGCCGCGGCGCCGACGAGCGCGTACGCCCGCCGCTGCATTGAGCCTTCGAAGTTGCCGTGGATCAGGGACTGCATCGACGGGAGCAGAAGCGCTGCTCCGAGACCTCCGACGACCGCCCAGAAGATGACGATCGGCAGCAGGCTCTGAGAGAACGTCATCGCCAGCGCGCCCGCCGCGTATCCGAGCAGGCCGAGCACGTAGGCCTTCTTGCGGCCGATCAGGTCGGCGATCTTGCTGCCGATCAGGATGAAGGCGGCCGAGACGAGCGCCTCGAGCGCGATCGCCGACTGGACGCCGCTGGCGGTCGCGTCGAGGTCCCGCACGACCGCGGAGATGGAGACATTCATCAACGACGTGTCAACGACGAGCACGAACATCGCCATCGCGAGCAGAATCGCGAGTCGCTGGTCCCCGCCGGACTCCTCGGGCGTCGCGGCCTCTGCCTCGGCGTTCATCGCGTCTTCTATTTACTCACGAAGCCGCATCGCGACGACGGGCCGGCTGAATCCCTTGAGCTGCAGGTCCGGCACCGGCTCGGTGGTGAAGTGCTGGTCGACGGCCGCTTGCGCTCGCTGGCTGAGCAGGATCTCGCCCGGGCCGGCTGCGTCGCTGAGCCGCTGGGCGAGGATCACGGCGTTGCCGACTGCGCCGTAGTCGTAGCGGCCCTCGAATCCGATTCGTCCGAGCGTCGCGTAACCCGTCGCGATCCCGACGCCGAGCCCCAGGTCGTAGCCCCACTTGCGCCAGTCGTCGGCAAGCCCTGCGAACCGCTCTCGCAGAGTCACAGCCGTGCGCACCGCGGCGAGCTCGTGCTCCTCGATGGCCGCCGGGTCGTTGAAGAACGCCATCAACCCGTCGCCTGCGAAGTGCTCGACGGTGCCCTCGTTCGCGACGACGAGCTCGCCGACGACGTTGTGGTACTGGCGTAGGACGCCGAGCACTTCTTCCGGCTCGGCCGTCTCCGCGAAAGCGGTGAATCCGCGCAGGTCACAGAAGAGCGCCGTGATCTCGCGCCTGTGGCCGGCGAGCAGGCGTTCTCCCTCCTCGTCCGAGAGGAGGTCTGCGACCTGAGGCGCGAACCGCGCGAGCTCCGTCCGTTGCCGCTCGACCGTCTGGAAGAGCCGCACCTGCTCGATCGCGATCACGACGTGGTCTGCGAACGTCTCGATCAGCCGGATCTCGGGGTCCCTGAACGGGCGAACCTGGTTGCGCGCGACGGCGATCGCGCCGATCGGCTCGCCCTCGCGCATCATCGGCACGCCGAGCACGGTGCGGTACCCGGCTGTCTTCTGCAGATCCGTGAGCTCGTACTCCGGGTCCTCGAGCACGTCGACGATGTGCACGACGCGCTTCTCGAGCACGGTCCGGCCGAGCATCGAGCCGCGCTCCGGCACGTAGAGCCGTTCCCGCACGATGGACTCGTATTCGGGGGTCATGCTCGTGAACGCCGCGACCCGGTACTCGTCCTTCTCGCCGTCCCGGCGCGCGATGTTGCCGGTGTCTGCCCGGGTGAGGCCGACCGCGCGGTCGATGACGGTCTGGAGGACCGCGTCGAGGTCGAACGTCGTACGCGCGATCGCCTGGATCACGTCGCGAAGCGCAGCCTCGCGTTCTTCGGCGCGCTCGCACTCATGCCGAAGCTCGGTTGCCTCCTCCCGCAGGGCGCTCATGTCGCTCATCGCGCCTATTTTCTTCTAACGCGCAGCGGTCGACTTGTGGAGGGTCCAGCCGAGGCCGGCGCCGGGCTGATTCGCGAGACTGCGCAGGTCGCCAAGTCCCTCGCGCAGCTCGTCCTCGGTGACCCCGGGCAGCTGCGCAAGCGCGGGAACGGCGCTCTCCACGACATCAGCCGCGTAGTTCGCCTGCCGGGAGAGGTCCTCGCCCTGCCACCAATACGTCCTCTCGCCCTCGTCCACGTCTTGGAAGCCCGCTTCGCGCAGCCAGCCCGGGAGCCTCGTGCCGGCGTCGCTCCACCCAGACGCGTCCATGCCCTGGACCATTGTCCGGAACAGCGCCTCCATCGCCGGCGTCGACGGTTCTGCGCGGCAGGTCGAGTAGTCGACTTCGATCGCCGTGATGCGCCCGCCGGGAACCAGGACGCGGCGCGCCTCGCGCAGCACGGCGACGGGATCCGCAACGTGCTCGAGAAACCACATCATCCAGACCTGGTCGAACGACTCGTCCTCGAAGGGGAGGGCGAGCGCATCGGCTTCCACCAACGTCGCCTCGACTCCAGCGCGTTCGAGATGGCCTCGCGCGTACGCCAGCTGCTTCGGCTCGATGTCGACGCCCGTCAGCTCGAGCCCGGGGAACTCCTGCCCGAGGACTGCCAGGACTGCACCCACGCCGGTGCCGACCTCGAGCAACCGTGTGCCGGGCTCGAGCTCCGTTCCGTCGGCGATGAGACGGTGCCGCCAGTGCTCGGCCTGCTGCACGAGCCGCTCCTGCTCGGGCGTCCCGTACCCGTGGACGTAGGTGCCCATCGCCCCAGTAGAGCACGCGCGATGAGTTCTGCGGCGAGCCGGAGTCGGAGGGACACGGTGCAACTCTTGACAGGTGACCTTTTAGTCACATATCATTCAACCGTGACCGACGACGACCGCGTGTTCAAGGCGCTCGCCGACCCGACTCGGCGCTTCCTGCTCGACCGGCTCTTCAAGCGTGACGGCCGAACGCTGACGGAGCTCGAGTCGGACTTGGAGATGACCCGCTTCGGCGTCATGAAGCACTTGCGCGTCCTGGAAGATGCGGGCCTCGTGGTCACGCGCCGCTCGGGCCGGGAGAAGCTGCACTTCCTGAACCCGGTGCCGATCCGGCTGATCCACGACCGCTGGATCGACAAGTACACGGAGCGCCAGGTGTCGGCGCTCGCAGACCTCAAACACGAACTGGAGGCATCGGCATGAGCACGACGACGACCGAGACGGCTGTGACCACGCAGGTCCATCGCGTCTACATCAACGCGTCCCCCGAGGCGATCTGGGAGGCGATCACGAGCCCCGAGTGGACGGCGAAGTACGGCTATCACGGGATCGCCGAGTACGACCTCAGGCCGGGCGGGCGGTACCGCGCGACCGCGCCGAAGGAGATGCAGGAGATGGGAATGCCCGAGGTGCTCCTCGACGGCGAGGTGATCGAGGCCGACCCACCGCGCAAGCTCGTCCAGACCTGGCACGCGCTTTGGGACGAGGGCGTCGCCGGTGAGCAGCCCACGCGGGTCACGTGGGACATCGAGGAGGACAACGGCGGGATCACCCGGCTTACGGTGACCCATGAGCTCGAGGGCGCCCCGATCCACCTGGAGCAGGTCACGAACCAGGCCAAGCTCCGCGAGGGCGGAGGCGGCTGGAGCTGGATCCTCAGCGACCTGAAGACGCTACTGGAGACTGGCAAGTCGCTCGAGGTCTGACCATTGAGCGGACGGAGGCCCTGCGCAGGCGGGGCCTCCGCGCCTCCTCTGTACGATGAATCCGGTGAGCGATTCGACCACGGCGACGATCCCCGCCGAGCTCGAGCAGGGCTTCCAAGAGCTTCGTCCGGAGCTCGTCGGCTACTCCTACCGGATGCTCGGCTCGCCGTTCGAGGCCGAGGACGCCGTGCAGGAGACCTTCATCCGCGCCTGGCGCGCGTACGACGGCTTCGAGGGCCGTGCGTCGCTCCGCTCCTGGCTGTATCGGATCACGACCAACGTCTGCCTCGACATGCTGGGCGGACGTGAGCGACGCGCGCGGCCGATGGACCTCGGGCCGGCGCAGGAACCGATCGAGGCGAACCTGAACACGATGCCGGAGGCGACCTGGATCCAGCCGGCTCCGGACCCCGCGGACCTGGCCGAGTCGCACGAGACGACGAGGCTGGCGATCATCGCAGCGCTCCAGCACCTGCCTCCGCGTCAGCGCGCCGTGCTCATCCTGTGCGAGGTACTTCGGTGGCGGGCGAGCGAAGTCGCCGAGCTCCTCGAGACGAGCGTCGCGTCCGTCAACAGCGCCCTCCAGCGTGCCCGCGCCACCCTCGAGCAGAGCAACCTGAGCCTCGCCGAGGCGCCGCGCTCGGTCGACGAGGCCGACTCCGAGCTCCTGGCGCGCTATGTCAAGGCGTTCGAGGAGTACGACATGGAGGCGCTCACCGCGCTCGTCCACGACGACGCGATCCAGTCGATGCCGCCGTTCGACCTGTGGCTGAGCGGCCGCGACGACATCTTCGAGTGGTGGCTCGGCCCGGGAATCGGCTGCCGCGGGTCGCGAGTCATCCCGACTGTCTCGGCCAACGGCGCGCCTGCCTTCGGCCAGTACAAGCCGAGCGAGACGGGCAGCGGTTACGACCCGTGGGCGCTCCAGGTGCTCGAGGTTGCCGACGGGAAGATCGTCGAGCTCACGTTCTTCCTCGACACGGAGACCCTCTTCCCGCTCTTCGGCCTACCCGCTCGCCTCGACGCGTAGCGCCTCGGCGAGGCCCATGAACTCGATCAGCTCGACCAGCTCCGGTGACGCATGGCGCAGCCGCAACCGGCAGCCCTGGCGCCTCAGCGCGACCGCCAGCCGTGCGAGCGCGTCGATCGTCGCGGCGCTCGGCTGGACACCGCTGAGGTCGCAGACCAGGGCATTCATTCCGGTGTTGGTAAGACTGCCCGGCGCTGCGGAATTCATCGGAGGGACGACCGATGAGTTCTCGTTCGTTGATGCGTCTAAGGCTTCGTAAGCGACGAAAGGACCCCGATGAGCGAACTCGACGCCCGAACCCGCTGGCTCGCCCTCTACGTCCTGTGTCTGGCGAGCCTGATGATCGTCCTCGACGTGACGGTCGTGAATGTCGCTCTGCCGTCGATCAAGGACGACCTCGGCTTCTCCGACACCTCGCTCGCGTGGGTCGTGAACGCCTACCTGATCACCTACGGCGGCCTGCTGCTCCTCGGCGGGCGGCTCGGCGACCTCTATGGCCACCGCCGGCTGTTCCTGATCGGAATCAGCCTCTTCACGGTTGCCTCGCTCGCCTGCGGGATCGCGTCGACGCAGGGGGCCCTCGTGGTCGCCCGCAGCGTGCAAGGAGTCGGCGGAGCGATCGCCTCGGCCGTTTCGCTCTCGCTCATGGTCAGCCTCTTCACGGAGCCGGGCGAGCGCGCCAAGGCAATGGGGATCTTCGGGTTCGTCGCCTCCGGCGGAGGGAGCATCGGCGTCCTGGTGGGCGGCGTGCTCACCGACGTGATCAACTGGCACTGGATCTTCCTCGTCAACGTGCCGATCGGCATCGCGGTCGTCCTGCTCTCGATGCGGCTGCTGCCCGAGGTGCACGTCAGGGGTGAAGGCGTCAAGCTCGACATCTGGGGCGCGGTGACGGTGACCGCATCGCTGATGATCGCGGTCTACGCGATCGTCAACGGCAACCAGAACGGCTGGACGTCGGGCGAGACGCTCGGCCTGCTCGGCGTGGCCGTCGTCATCTTCGGCGTGTTCCTGGTCATCGAGCAGCTCGTCGCGTCGCCGCTGATGCCCCTGCGGCTCTTCAAGCAGCGCAACCTCGCCGTGGCCGACGTCGTCGGCGTGCTCTGGGCGGCAGCGATGTTCGCGTTCTTCTTCCTGGCCGCTCTTTACCTCCAGCTCGTGCTCGGCTACAGCCCGCTCGAGGTCGGCCTCGCATTCCTCGTGGGGAACCTGATCATGGGGGCGCTTTCGATCGGAGTCTCGGCGAAGCTCGTCATGCGCTACGGCTTCCGTGCGCCGCTGGCCACGGGCCTGGCCCTGGCCGGTGCATCCATGCTCCTCTTCGCGCGGGCGCCTGTTGACGGCAGTTATGTGGTGGACGTGCTCCCGAGCATGATCCTGCTCGGGCTCGGGGCAGGCATCGCGTTCAACCCGGTACTGCTCGCCGCAATGAGCGATGTCCAGCCGCAGGAAGCAGGGCTCGCCTCCGGGATCGTCAACACGTCGTTCATGATGGGAGGCGCGCTGGGGCTGGCCGCACTCGCGAGCGCCGCCGACTCGCGGACGACGCATCTCCTGGCCTCGGGGAGCTCGACGGCCGAGGCACTCACCGGCGGCTACCACGTCGCGTTCTTGATCGGCGCGCTGTTCGCCTTCGCGGGGGCCGCGATCGGCGGGCTGCTGCTCCGGAACCAGGAGATGGCGCCGCACGGCGCGCCCGAGCCTGCGACCGAACCGGTCTGAGCGCGGACTAGAGAGCCTGCTCGCCGCCGACCAGCGCGCGCAGGCTCTCGTGCTCCTCGCGGCAGGCGGGGCAGCCCTCGAGGTGGGCGCGAAGGCCTGGAATCGCGGAGTCGGCGTCCTGGCCGGCCAGCTCGAGCTCGACGTACTGGTCGAGGAGCGCGAAGCACTCGTCGCAGCCGACCTCGGGCTCGTTCGGGCCGAGCAGCCGGCCGAGTGCCTGCTTGAGCTCGGGACGTTCCTCGGTCATGTGGCTTCCTCCAGCCAGGTTTCGATGGAAAGATCGGACTCCTCGAGGTGCCGCCGGAGCTTCCGGCGAGCGTCGTGGAGGGTCTTGTAGAGCGCGCCCCGGGTCGTGTCGAGCCGGTCGGCCAGCACGTCGATCGGGACGCCGTTCAGCGCGAGGGCGACGAGGACCTGACGCTGGTGTGGCGTCAGGATCTCCGCGATCGCGCTTTGCAGTGTCTTCAGCAGCTCGCTCTGCTCCACGCTCGCCTCCGGGCCGGGCTCGGAGGCCGAGAAGAGCGCCCAGCTCTCCGGTTCGAGGGGCACCTCGCGGCCCTGCCAGGCGCGCTTGCGCAGCTTCACCGCCGCCTCGAGCAGGGCGAACTTGTAGACCCAGGTCGTGAACCGGCTCCGGCCTTCGAAGTCGTCGAGCCGGCGGAGCACGCTCATGAGCGCATCGTCAGCAGCCTCGAGTGCGATGTCGTCGAGCTCGTCGCCGCGAAGGTGAGGGAGCGTCGGCCGTCGCCGGGCGACCTCGAAGCGGGCGGCTCGCACGAGAAGCTCATGGAGGCGTCCGACCGCGGCCTCGCGCTCCGGGCCGGCCGACCTGAGATCACGCAACAACCGCTGCGAGTCCTGGTCGACCGGCACCTCGGTCAGGGGTTCCACGTGCCTGACGATACGTCCTTGGAGCGCGACGGTCACGGCTCTAGCGAAAGCGCCTCGGGAACTGCTTGACGATCCCGGTCGAGAGGGCGTCGGCCATGCCGAGCGCGTGACGGTGGATCCGGTCGTACGCTGCGACGTCGGCGTTCCAGTCGTGCTTCAGGCGTGCGACGACCTCCGCTGTCGTCAGCGTCAGGTGCTCGTTCAGCATCGACCTCAGCGCGGCTCGCTTCCAGAACCGCGGGTTGACCTTGTTGAGCAGCGCTGCGATCTCGGCGGCGTTCTTCTTCCACCGCGCCTGCTCTCTCGCGACCTTCTCCCCATCCCCGGCCTTCGCCGCGGCGATCAGGTCGGCCGCGATCAGGATGTGCTCGCGGAGCTTCTCGGTCAGTGCCGCGCCTGCCGCGTCGCCGTAGAACGGCTTGACGGCGTTGCCGATGTCGGTCTGGTTCCGCAGCAGCCTGCCGACGGTCGCGTCCTTGTCCGCGGAGTTGTCGATGAGGCTGATCACGCCGAGGCGCGTCCACGTGACGTGGTCCTCCCAAAGGGTGCGCATCCCGTTTCGGAGCGCGAGCTCTTTGCGGGTGATGGTCGCCGTGCCACGGGCCTCGGCGTGGTGCTGGATGGCCGGCTCGGTTCCGTGGGCATGTGCGTCGGGCCCGCCGGTGACCGCGAGCGCCGTGAGCGCGCTGAAAAGCGCGACCAGGATGCTCAGGACAAGTGGGATTGGGCGATTCATGTGGTGATTCCTTTCGTTTGGGTGGTAACTGGGTGGGGCCGAGGTAGAAGGGCCATCGCCGCGAGCAGGCCGACGAGCTCGACCGCCTTCGTAAAGACGGCGAGCCCGTCGACCGGCTCGGGGTGCGGATGCAGGAGCGGGACGCCGGTGGTGATCGCGAGCGCATAGCTCGCGATCAACCCGACGAAGACGGCCGCGGCCGCGGCGAAGAGCAGTGGTCGGGAGCTCCGCGTAAGCGCGACTGCGAGCGCTCCGAGGAGCACGGCCGACACGGCAAACCCGCCGGCCGCGGCGTTGCCCTCCTCGAGATGGCTCGGGACGAGCGCGGCGTGGATCCCGGCGCTGATCGCGCAGGCGAGAATGACGACGTCGCGCTCGAGGACGGCGCGGGCGATCACTTGACGATCACCTCGCCCTCCATGTCCATCGAGTGCAGCGTGCAGACGTAGTGGTACGTCCCCGGCTTGTCGAACGTGATCGAGACGCTGTCGCCGCGCTCGACCTTGTGGTCCTCCTGGCCGTCGACTTTGACGGTGTGCGTGAAGTTGTCCTCGTTCGTCCAGGTGACCCTCTGCCCGGCCTGGATCTCGATTCGCTCGGGGTCGTAGCGGTAGCTCTTCGCCATCGTCACGTCGGTCGTCTTCTCGGCCGGGCCGGAGACACCCGAGCCGCCGCAGCCCGCCACGGCCAGTCCGGCGGCGAGTGCGGCGAAGGGGAGGAGGAGCCTCGACATCAGGCTCCCGACTCGTAGGCCGCCTTGCGCGACGGCGCGATCTGCAGGACGGCCGCGGCGAACACGAGCACGAACGCGACGAGGTCGAGCACCTCGGCGATCGTGTGCGCGAACAGGAACACGGTCCAGTCCAGGTGGTAGGTCATGTAGGTCAGCTCAGCGACCGCGAACAGCGCGAACGCAGTGGCGAGCAGGCCCTGCTCGCGCTTGAACGCAAGCCACGCGAAGCCGGCTCCGAGCGCGAAGGCCGCGATGTGCACGGCGAGGAAGAACTCGGTTGGTAGGTCGTTGACCCAGCTGCCCCACGGCATTTGCTTCCTCCTTGTCGTTGCTCTCGGAGGGATTGGTGTTGCGCGGGCGCCGGTTCTTACGTCCGACACAACCTGTCCGGCGTTTGACCCCAGACGCAGCCCGGATGGACCTGGGGACAGTCCCTAGGACTGATCGATACGAGGGACAGGCCCTAGGACTGATCGATACGAGGGACAGGCCCTAGGACTGATCGATACGAGGGACAGGCCCTAGGACTGATCGATACGAGGGACAGGCCCTAGGACTGATCGTCACGAGGGACAGTCCCTCGGGCTGATCGAGACGACGGGTTAGTCCCTATTACCGGTCGCCGTGCCAGGAGTCCCAGAGCGCGGCGTACGGTCCGCCGCGCGCGACGAGCTCCTCGTGCGTCCCGACTTCGTGGACGAGACCGTCCTCGACCACTGCCACGCGGTCGGCATCGTGCGCCGTGTGCAGTCGGTGGGCGATCGCGACCACGGTCCGGCCGCTCAGGACCGAGGCGAGCGAGCGCTCGAGATGCCGAGCCGCTCGGGGGTCGAGCAGCGACGTCGCCTCGTCGAGCACGAGCGTGTGTGGATCGGCGAGGACGAGCCGGGCGAGGGCGACCTGCTGCGCCTGGGCAGGCGTGAGCGGGTGGCCGCCTGCGCCGACGACGGTATTCAGCAGCTCGGGAAGAACCTGAACCCAGTCGAGCGCGTCCACCGCGGCGAGTGCGTCGACGAGTTGCTCGTCCGTCGCGTCCGGGCGGGCGAGCCGGAGGTTCTCGGCGACCGTTCCGACGAAGACGTGCTGCTCCTGCGTGACGAGCGCGACCTCCTTGCGAAGCATGTCGAGCGGCAGGTCGACGAGCCGGACTCCGCCGACCTCGACGAGGCCTTCGCGCGGCGGATGGATGCCCGCGAGGAGCCGTCCCAGCGTCGACTTGCCCGCACCCGAGGGGCCGACGACGGCGACGCGTTCCCCAGGCTCCAGGTCGAGGTCGATCCCGTGCAGCACGTCGCGGCCCTCGACATAGGCGTAGCGCACGTCCTCCGCGCGCAGATGGTTGCTCTCGGGCTCGTCGTCCTTCGCCTCGCGGTCGGGCGGCACGCGGACGATCCCGACCAGTCGCGCGAATGAGGTCGCCCCGACCTGGATCTCGTCGAGCCAGGAGATGAGCCGGTCGACGGGGTCGGCGAGCTTCACGACGTAGAGCGCCACCGCCGTGATCTCGCCGATCGACGCGCTGCCCTGTGAGACCAGCCAGCCGCCCCAGGCGAGCGACGCCGCCACGGGGAGCACGTACGCGAACTCGGCGGTCGGGAACCAGATCGTGCGCAGGAAGAGCGTCCGCATCTCTGCCCGATAGGCGTTGTCGAGGTCGGCGTCGATGCGGTTGACGCGCTCCTCCCGCAGGCCCAGAGCCTCCACGGTTCGACCGCCCTCGACCGTCTCGCTGACCGTGCCGGCGAGCTGGGCGTACGACGCGCGCTCCCACAGGTACCCGGCCGGGGCTCGGCGGAGATACCACTTGGTGCCGAAGAACAGCAGCGGAACACCGGCGATGCAGGGCAGAGCCGCCAGCGGATTGACCCAGACGGCTGCAGCCACCGTGAGCACTGTCGTGATCGCCGCGATCAGCGTCTCAGGAACTGCGAATCGCACCGTGCGGGCGAGCGAGTCGACGTCGGCCGTCGTGCGCGAGATGAGGTCGCCGGTGCCTGCGCGCTCGACCGTCGAAAGGGGCAGGCCGAGGACGCGCCGCATGAAGTCCTCGCGGAGCTCCGCGAAGATCCGCTCCGAGAGCACGAAGGACGCGCGTCGCGCGAACCACGTGAGGATCGTCTCCAGGACGAGGAACAGGGCGAGCAGGAGCACGATCTTGTCGATGTGCGACCGCGTCGTGCCGTTGAGGACGGACTGGACGAGGTTGCCGAGCAGCGGCGGGCCGGCCAGCCCAGCCGCGGCAGCGGCGGCATGCAAGGCGATCATGCCCGCGAGCCCTCGCCGGTGACTGCGACCGAGACGCTTGGCCTGCACCCGGAGCTCGGGGCCGGACGCGATGGGAAGGAGCTCGTTCATACATCCTCCCCGCGCGTGACGGTCCACCTGTAGGACGGGTTCGTCTTGAGCAGCTCGCGGTGCGTCCCGTGGGCGACCACCTTTCCGTCTTCGACGAAGAAGACGGAGTCGGTCTGGTCGAGCATCAGCGGGCTCGCAGTGATCACGACGGTCGTCTTGCCCGCGCGCGCCTCTCGGAGCCTGCGGGCGATTCGCGCCTCGGTATGGGCATCGACGGCGCTCGTCGGCTCGACGAGGACGAGCACCTCGGCGTCCGAGAGCAGTGCCCGGGCGAGGACGAGCCGCTGGCGCTGGCCGCCCGAGAACGAGCGGCCGCGCTCGTCGACGTAGGCGTCAAGGCCCAGGGGCAGCGCTTCGACGACGTCCTCGGCGTTGGCGACGGCGATCGCCGCATGGATCTCCTCGTCCCTTCCGTCCACGCGCCCCCACGGGTCGAGCTCGGAGCGCAGCGAGCCCGAGAACAGGATCGGATCCGCCTCGCTGACCACGATCCTCCGCCGCACCGTCTCGATCGGCAGGTCCTGGAGGTGCACGTCGCCGAGCACGACGCCGTCGTCGTCGCGGAAGCGGCCGATGCGGTCCGCGATCTTCCCTGCCTCGTCGGGCTTCGCCGAGACCAGGCCGACGAGCTTCCCCGGCTCGACCACGAGGCCGGAGCCGAGGTCCTTCAGCGGGACGCTCTCGGGCGGCTCTGCGCCTGGCCGCTCGGGCTCGGAGATCTCGCGCTCGACCTCGAGGATGCCGAGCATCCGCCGCGCGCCGACGAGGACCGCGTGATCTTGTCGACGGCCTCGGCGGCCGTGCGCAGCGGCAGCACGAGGAAGGCCGCGTACCCGTAGAAGGCGACGAGGTCGCCGACGTCGATCTTGCCCGAAAGCGCAAAGCGCGCACCGAGCCACGTGACGAGGACGACGAAGAGCCCGGGGATGAAGACCTGGGCCGCGTCGAGCGTCGATTGCGGCAGCGCGACCCGAACACCTGCCTGCCGCACCTCCTGCGACCGGTTCCGATAGCGCTGGAAGAACTCGCCTTCACCGCCGATCCCCCGCAGCACGCGCAGTCCGGCGGCCGTGTCGGCGCCCAGCGCGGTCAGCTTCCCGACCTCCTCGCGCTGCTCGGCCTGGCGGGCCTGGAGCGGCTTGATCACGAATCCCATCAGGACGACGAGCACGGGCACGCCGAGCAGGACGACGAGACCAAGAGTGACCGAGGCCGAGAGCAGGATGATCGCGACGACGATGTAGGAGACGATCGCGCCGGAGAGTCGCGCCGTGATGTCGAAGGCTCCGCCGGCGCGCATGGCGTCGTTCGTGACCGTCGCGACCACCTCGCCGGTCGAGAGGTTGTTCTTCATCGCCGGCCCCGTCCGGGCCGAATGGTGCGCGACGACCTGTGCCATCCGAAACGACGCCTGTAGCCAGTTCGACACGGCGCAGCGGTGCCTCATGATGCCCGCTCCAGCCTGGATTGCACCGAGCGCGAGGAGGATCACGGTCCATCTCGCCAGGGCGCTGTTGTCGTGCTCGGCGATGCCCTCCTGGATCGCGCGCCCGATGGCCGCCGGCATCAGCGCCTGGGACACCATCCAGAGCACGCCGAAGAACACGCCGGCGGCGAGCGTGCGGATCTGCTGAAGCCCGACCCACACCAGGAAGCGGGCAGGCGTGCGCGTGTCCGGCGACCCGGGATCCGAAAAAGGAAGCTTGATCATGGGTGTCTCCGCATGACTACGAACGGGCCCCCGGCCCGCGTCGTAAGCCTAGCCAGCGGTCAGGGACGGTAGGGTCGCCGCATGTGCTTCGAGCCCGATTCGCTGCCGCCGATCCCACCGATCGAGGGCGGCGCCGTGGAGCACGAGGACCTCGTGCTCGAGGCCGTCGACGGGAACCGGTTCGCCGCTTTCGCGGCCCGCCCCGAAGAGCCGAGCGGCAAAGGCGTTGTCATCCTCCCGGACGTCCGCGGGCTCTATCGCTTCTACGAGGAGCTTGCGCTGCGCTTCGCCGAGCGGGGAATCGAAGCCGTCGCGATCGACTACTTCGGGCGGACGGCCGGCGTCGAAAAGCGCGGCGAGGACTTCGAATACAGGCCACACGTGGAGCAGACGACCCCGGAGGGAATCAGGGCCGACGTCCGCGCCGCGGTCGAGCACCTGCGACTGTCCGTCAAGTCCGTCTTCACTGTCGGGTTCTGCTTCGGAGGCCGCTACTCGTGGATCTCGGCGGCGGACGGTCACGGGCTTGCCGGCGCCGTGGGCTTCTACGGCTCGCCGCAGGAGCGCGAATCGCCCGGCCCCATCCAGCGCGTCGACGAGATGGAGTGTCCGATCCTTGCGCTTCAGGCCGGAGACGACAAGAACATCACCGCCGAGGACAACGCAGGGTTCGAGGAAGCCCTCTCGCGTGCCGGCGTCGAACACGAGCTCGTGACGTACGAAGGTGCGCCGCACAGCTTCTTCGACCGCAAGCACGAGGAGTTCGCCGACGCCTCCGCCGATGCCTGGCGGCGCGTTCTCGCCTTCATCGAAGCGAGGGGCTAACGCCGCGGCAGGATCAGCTCGAAGCGGGCGCCACCGGACTCGCTCCGGTCGTAGATGAGGTCGCCGCCGTGAGCACGCGCATAGGCCTGGGCGATCGAGAGGCCGAGACCGGTTCCCTCGCCGACACCGCCCCGCTCGAAACGGTCGAAGAGGCGCGGGACGAGCTCCTCGGGCACGCCCTCTCCCTGGTCCTCGACGCTCACGCGCAGATACGTGTCCATGGGCTGGGCCGTGACAGTGACGGGAGGCGAGCCGTAGCGCAGCGCGTTGCCGACGAGGTTGCCGATGATCTGCTCCAGAGCGAGCCGGTCCGCCCGGACCTCGAGCTCCTCGGCGACGTCGATCTTGACCGCCCCCTCCTGCTCCATCTCTGAGGCGACCTCGGCGAGCAGAGAGCGCAACACGATCGTCTGGGGCTCGATCGAGATCGCGCTCGCATCGAGCCTCGAGAGATCGAGGAGCTGCTCGATGAGGCGGCGCATGCGGTTCACCTGCGACCAGAGCGTCTCTTCGAGCTCGGTGCGAGTCTCGTCAGCGAGATTGTCGTGCTGCCGGAGGGTCGCCGTGATGCCATAGATCGCGGTGGCAGGCGTTCGGAGCTCGTGTGATGCGACCGCGACGAAGTTCAGCTTCATCTGGTCGAGGCGAACGGTCTCCTCGTGGATCCGGGCCTTTTCGATCGCGAGAGCGGCGCGGGAGGCGACGAGCCCGAGCAGCTCCTGGTCGTCCTCGGTGAACAGGCGTGGCTCGAGCGTGCCGACGTGCAAGACGCCGAGCACGGAGTCGGAGCTCGAGAGTGGCACGCCGAGCAGGCTCTTGATCCCTTTCTCGCGGAGGATCGGGTTGAGGACGTCCGCGTGCTCGACGTCGTCGAGGATGACGGGCTTGCGATCGGCGGCGATGCGGCCGGCGAAACCGGCGCCGACCGGGATGCGAACGCCGCGCTCCACCTCCTCCTCCAGGCCGACCGCGGCGCGGGCGACGAGCTCGTTCTCGGCCTCGTCGAGGAGGAGCACGACCGCTGTGTCCGTGTTGAGAAGCTCACGAGTCCTCGCGAGGAGCTCGGGGAGAAGCTGGTCGAGGTCGAGGTAGCCGAGCGCGGCGTCCGTCACCCACTGGAGGCGCTCCAGCCGCAGCCGCGCCTCGCGCTCGGCCACGAACACACGGGAGTGCTCGATCGAGATCGCCACGGTGTTCGCGACGACTTCCAGCAAGTCGACGTCTTCGGGCGTGAAGGTGCGCGGCGAAAGGGTGCCCACGTGCAACACGCCCAGGACCCGGTTTGCGAAGACGAGCGGCACGCCGAGCAGGCTCTTCACCCCTTTCTCGCGGAGGATCGGGTTGAGGACGTCTCCCTCCTTGACGTCGTCGAGGATGACCGGCCGCCGCTCGGCGGCGACGCGGCCGGCGAACCCACCTCCCATGGGAATGCGCACCCCCTGCTCGACCTCCTCCTCGAGGCCCACGGCCGACCGTGCGACGAGCTCGTTTCTCGCCTCGTCGAGCAAGAGGACTGCGGCGGTGTCGGCCCTGAGGGCGTCGCGGACGCGCGTCAGGAGCTCGGCGAGGAGCTCTTCCAGGTCCAGGTGCGCCAACGCAGCGTCGGTGACGAGCTGCAGCCGTCGAAGCTGTTCGGCATCGCCGGAGGCGGCCACGCGCCAAAGGATACGGCTGGCGGATGAAGGTAGTGGACATAGAAGGGGGCGCTCGCTTCGCGTCGCGTCCTTGGCGAGCTCGACCAGGTCGGAGTCCGGCAGGTTCGGCCATCGCGAGCGTTGCACCTTCCGGGAGTCGATCAGGACCTTTATGGGTAGGTGGCTCAGGACATGAGTGCGACGGCGGACGTCAAGAACGCTGCCCACGGGGCGGCATCGAGCCCCTGGATGGAGGGTCTCGCCCGCGCAGGGCTCGTCGCCAAGGGGCTCACGTACTGCATCGTCGCCACCCTCGCCCTCAAGGTGGCGCTCGGCCGCGGCGGCGACGTCGAGGATCGCCCGGGCGCGCTGCAAGCGATCGCCGAGAGCACGTTCGGCCGAATCTCGCTCGCGTCGCTCGCGATCGGCCTCGCGGGCTATGCGATCTGGCGCTTCACCCAGGCCGCGCTGGGACGCACACTCGAGACCGGCGAGCGAGAAGGAGCGCTGAAGCGGATCGGGAGCGCAGCCCGCGGCGTGCTGTACGCCTGGCTCGCGTTCATCTGCGCCGAGCTCGTCTTCGACGCGGACGAGCCGTCCGGGCAGGGAAAGGACGAGAAGGAGCTCACCGCGAGGATCCTCGACTGGCCCGCCGGCAGGTGGATCGTCGCCGGGGTAGGTCTCGCCGTGATCGGTGCCGGGATCTGGAACGTCTACCGAGGGTTGTCGCAGAAGTTCCGGGACGATCTCAAGGAGGGTCAGATCAGCGGTGGAGAGCGACCCTGGTACATCGCGATGGGGGTGTTCGGCCACGCCGCTCGCGGCGCCGTCTTCGCGCTTGCCGGAGTGTTCATCGTCCGTGCCGCGTGGGAGTTCGACCCGCAGGAGGCGATCGGGCTCGACGGTGCGCTTGCGAAGCTGGCCAATGCCGACTACGGGCCTTTGCTGCTCGGCGTGGTGGCCGCGGGATTGTTCTCCTACGGGCTGTTCTGCCTCGTCCAGGCGCGCTATCGCAGGGTGTGAGCGCGCCGATACGCTTGTTCCATGCGCTCGGTCATCGTCTCCGCGGTTCGGACCCCGTTCGGGAAGCTGGGCGGTGGCCTGGCGTCGTACCAAGCGCCTGAGCTCGGCGCGATCGCGATCAAGGGGGCGCTCGAGCGGGCGAGTGTCGAGCCCAACGAGGTCGAGTACGTGATCATGGGCGAGGTGTTGCAGGCCGGTGTCGGCCAGGCTCCTGCCCGGCAGGCGGCGATCGCGGCGGGGATCCCCAAGGAGGTCGGCGCGGACACGATCAACAAGGTGTGCGCGTCGTCGATCCGTGCGGTCGAGATCGCGGACTCGATGATTCGGGCCGGCGACCACGAGGTGATCGTCACCGGTGGCATGGAGTCGATGTCGAACGCGCCGTACCTGCTCAAGCAGGCGCGATTCGGCTACCGGCTCGGCGACGGGACACTCATCGACTCGATGGTGCACGACGGGCTCACGTCGACATTCGACGAGCGCCACATGGTCGAGCAGGCCTCGTTCGTGAGCCGTGAGCTCGGGATCTCTCGGGAGGACCAGGACCGCTGGGCGCTGCGCTCGCACGAGCGCGCGGTCAAGGCGATCGACGAGGGCCGGTTTGCCGACGAGATCGTTCCGGTGGGCGACGTCGACACCGATGAAGGCCCGCGACGGGACACCTCGCTCGAGAAGCTTGCATCCCTCAAGCCCGTGTTCGATCCGGAGGGAACGACGACCGCGGGCAACGCGCCGGGAGTGAACGACGGCGCGGGCGCGGTGCTCGTTACCAGCGAGGAGTTCGCGAAGCGGCGTGGCCTTCCGATCCTGGCGACCATCGTCTCCCAGGGCTACGTCGCCGACGACTTTGCCTACCTCGCGCGCACGCCGGCGAACGCAGGGGCGATCGCGCTCGAGAAGGCCGGCAAGACGATCGACGACGTGGAGCGGGTCGAGCTGAACGAGGCGTTCTCCTCGGTCGTTCTCAACTCCGCACAGATGCTCGGCGCCGACGAGGACAAGGTGAACGTCAACGGCGGCGCCGTCGCGCTCGGTCATCCGATCGGCGCCTCGGGCTCGCGGATCCTCGGGACGATGGTCCACGAGCTGCGCCGAAACGGCGGCGGGCTCGGCCTCGCGGCGATCTGCTCCGGCGGCGGCCAGGGCGACGCGCTCCTGATCGAGGTCTAAAAGAGGGCGCGAGGGCGAAGCCGAGCGCCCCTTCTATATCCACTCATAGGACCGACCCGAGTAGCCTCCGCCCGATGTTCGGGCATGTGCTGGTGGTGGGAGCAGGGCAGATGGGCGGCGGGATCGCGCAGGTCGTCGCGGGCTCGGGCCGTCGCGTCTCACTGTACGACGCCCAGCCCGGCGCCGTCGATCGGGGGATCGAGACGATGCGGAAGAGCCTGGGCAAGCTGGCCGAGAAGGGCGGAGTCGATCCCGACGAGGTGCTCGACCGCGTGGAGCCAGTGGAGGATCTCGTGCCGGCCGACCTGATGATCGAGGCCGTCGTCGAGGACGCTGCGGTCAAGGAGGACGTCTTTCGGAGGGCGGACGAGGTCATGGCTGCGGAGGCGGTGCTCGCCTCGAACACGTCGTCGATCCCGATCTCGACGCTCGGCGCGGCGACCGGCCGGCCCGATCGCGTGATCGGCATGCACTTCTTCAACCCGGTCCCGATGATGGCGCTGGTCGAGGTCGTGCGTGGGAGGCAGACGTCCGACGAGACTGCGGACGCGATCACCGAGCTGGCGCGTGAGCTCGGCAAGACGCCGGCTGTGGCGAACGACTTCCCCGGCTTCGTGTCGAACAGGATTCTGATGCCCTTCATCAACGAGGCGGTCTGGGCGCTGCACGAAGGCGTTGCCGAGCCGGAGGCGATCGACACGATCGCGAAGCTCGGGTTCGCCCATCCGATGGGCCCGCTCGCGCTGGCCGACCTGATCGGGCTCGACACGTGCGTGGCGATCATGGAGGTGCTCCGCGACGGGCTCGGAGACGAGCGCTACGAGCCGTGTCCGCTGCTTCGCGAGCACGTCGCCGCTGGGCGGCTCGGCCGGAAGTCGGGCCAGGGTTTCTACAGTTACTCCTGATGGACTTCGAGCTCACTCCGGAGCAACGGGATATCCAGTCGGTCGCGCGCGAGTTCGGAGCCGCGGAGATCGAGCCGCACGCCGCACAGTGGGACCGCGAGCACCACTTCCCGAAGGAGGTCTTCGGCAAGCTCGCCGAGCTCGGCCTGATGGGCGTTTGCGTGCCGGAGGAGTACGGCGGGGCCGGGGCCGATTTCCTGTCCTACATTCTCGTCCTCGAGGAGCTGTCCCGGGCGGACGCCGGAGTCGGGGTGACCGTCGGCGTCCACACGAGCGCCGTCACGCTGCCGATCCTCAACTTCGGTACCGACGAGCAGCGATCGCGCTTCGTGCCACCGCTTGCGCGCGGAGAGGCGATCGGAGCCTTTGCGCTGACGGAGACCGAGGCGGGGTCGGACGCCGGCGCGCTGCGCACGAAGGCCGAGCCCGACGGTGACGGCTGGCGGATCTCCGGAACGAAGCAGTTCATCTCCACCGCGCGCTTCGCCGGCACGTTCCTCCTCTTCGCCCGCACGGATCCGGAGACTCCGGGCGCCCGCGGCGTCAGCGCGTTCATCCTCGACCCCGAACACATTCGCGTCACCGGCGAGGAGGAGAAGCTCGGCCTGAACTCCTCCGTGACGAACTCGCTTGCGGTCGAGGACGCAGCACGTGGACCGGGATCGTCTACTCCACGAGGAGGGCAAGGGCTTCACGGTCGCGATGGCGACGCTCGACGGCGGCCGCATCGGGATTGGAGCCCAGGCGCTCGGGATTGCCCAGGCCGCGTACGACTTCGCGCGGAACTACGCGCTCGAGCGGAAGCAGTTCGGGAAGCGGATCGCCGAGTTCCAGGCGATCCAGTGGAAGCTCGCCGACATGGCGACGGAGATCGACGCCGCGCGTCTGCTCGTGTACCGCGCCGCGTGGCTCAAGCAGCAGGGCAAGCCGCACACCGAGGCGGGCGCGAAGGCGAAGCTGTTCGCGTCGGAGATGGTACGGCGGCAAACGGCCGAGGCGATCCAGATCCTCGGCGGCTACGGCTACACGAAGGAATTCCCGGTCGAGCGCTACTACCGCGACGCGAAGATCACCGAGATCTACGAAGGGACGAGCGAGATCCAGCGGCTCGTCATCGCCCGCTCGATCCTCGGCCTCCAGCAACGCGCGCTCGCGCAGGGTTGACAGTACGTCAGGGCTGACGGTACGCAGGGCTGAGAGTAAGTACACGCGCGCGCGACCCCACCCGGGTGGGGAAGAGCATCCACCCGCCGCCCGCGGCGAGCGTACCGGTCCGACTGGGGCGGATCTGTGCCGATTCCGGGTCGAGTTTCGACATCCCCGCCGCTAGGCGCTCGAGCCCTCCCAGCGATACAGGGCGTCAGGCTCGCGCTCCATGTTGTCGGCGCCGTCCGTGAGCCTTACGAGCTCGAATCCGTGGCGCTCGTAGAGGCGCCGTGCGGGGTTCTCCTGGAACACCCAGAGGTAGAGCTCGTCCGGGCGAAGCTCCTTCGCTTTGTCGAGGAGCGCTGAGCCGATGCCGCGGTTCTGCTCAGCCGGCTCGACGTAGAGCTTCTCCAGTACTCGGCCCGCGGAGGTTCGTCGAGTGCTCGATCCCGAGGAAGCCGAGCAGCCGCCCGTCCTCCTCGGCGACCCAGACCTCCTCGTGCGCGCGGATGCGCGCCGCGATCGGCACGGCCGCCTCGTCGGGCACGCGGGGCAGGTAGGCCATCTCGTTCCGCGCCCGGATGAACAGCTGCGTCAGAGGCTCGATCTCTTCCTCTCGGGCCCGTCGGATCTCCACGCGGCTTAATCTATGTCCGTGCCCGCGAGAGCGGGATGAGCCGGTGCGGCTGACCCGGATCTACACGGGTGGGGGGGACCGCGGCGAGACGAGCCTGGGCGACGGGACTCGCGTTTCCAAGGTCGACTGCCGGATCGCCGCGTTCGGTGCAGTCGACGAGTTCAACTCGCAGCTTGGGCTCGTGCTCGCGGCCGACCTCCCGGAGGACCTCCGCGAGGTCCTCGAGCCGGATCCAGAACGAGCTCTTCGACCTCGGCGCCGACCTCTCCGTTCCCGTTCGGCGTCACCGACCGGCTGCGGATCACGCACGAGCAGATCTCGGCGCTCGAGGCCGACTGCGACCGGTTCAACGCCGAGCTGCCCGAGCTGACGAGCTTCGTCCTCCCGGGCGGGTCAGAGGCCGCCGCGCGGCTGCACGTCGCACGGGCCGTCTGCCGACGCGCCGAGCGTGAAGCACTCGAGGCGGCGGAGGAGCTCGAGATCAACCGGCTCGCGCTCGTCTACCTGAACCGGCTCTCCGATCTCCTCTTCATCCTCGCCCGGACCGCGAACGCCGGCGGCGACGAACCTCTCTGGAAGCCTGGCAGCTCCTCCTAGCGTTCGCGGCGTCGTTCGTCGCGGGCTACCTCGGGTCGGCGATCGGGCTCGTCCTCGGGACCCTTCGCCTCCCGGCGATGCTCCTCGCGGCGGGTGACGCGAGCGCCGCCGCCGGAACGAACATCGCGATCAGCGCTGCCGCCGCCGCGACCGGCGGCTATCGCCACGCCCGAGAGGGCCGCGTCGACTGGCGCGTCGTCGCCTGGATGGCTCCGGCCTCGATCGCGGGTGCGGTCCTCGGAGCGCTGACAGGGCATCTCGTCCCGACCCGCGCTCTGTTCGCAGCGATCGCCGCCGTGCTTGCCTGGAACGGCATCGACCTGCTCGTGGCGCCGTTTCGAGCCCGACCTCGTGAGCGAGCCGCGGCTCGTCTCGTCGGCGATGTTCGGCTTCGTCATCGGCCTCGTCGGCGGGGCGCTGGGAGTCATCCTCGGGACGCTCCGCATGCCGGCTCTCTTACGGGCGGTCGGCCTGGATGCGCGACGAGCGGTCGGGACGAACCTCATCGTGGGCTTCCTCCTCGGCGTCGCAGCGTTCGCCGCCTATGCGTTCCGGCTGGAGGTCGAGTGGGACCTCCTCGCCGTCGGCCTCGCCGGTGCGCTGCCGGGAGCGCTGGCTCGGCGCTCGAGTGACGGGCCGGATCTCCGAGCTGGCGTTCGTCGGGCGATCGGCGTCGCGCTGCTCGTGATCGCCGCGGCCTTCGCCGTCGAAGCGCTCGTCGTTAGCTGAAGCGCCTGGGACCCACTATGCGGCCGAGCTCGACCGTGATCAGGAAGGCGAGTCCAGCACTACACAGCGATCCGGAGAGTGAGCCGTTGGGCACCGCCTGGGATAGTTGTTCACGCGCGCGCGAGGGCCTACTCGGCGGCGCCTGCTCTTCCAGCGGCAAACGGGGCCCCTCATTAAGTGATCGCCGCGCCACCTAGAATTGGTGCGATGGCCACTACGGAGGACAAACAGGGGCTCGAGGGCGGCGCGGAAGAGTGGAAGCGCGAGCTCTACGACGCGACGCCTGAGCGCGAGGGCGAGCTCTCCTCGACGATCTCCGGCCTTCCGAACGAGCCGCTCTACTCGCCCGAGAACGTCGAGGTCGACCACGACCGCGACCTCGGCTACCCGGGCGTCTATCCGTTCACGCGCGGCGTCTACCCGTCGATGTACCGCGGGAAGCTCTGGACGATGCGCCAGTTCGCCGGCTTCGGCACCGCCGAGGAGACGAACGAGCGCTTCCGCTACCTGCTCGACCACGGGCAGACGGGCCTCTCGACGGCCTTCGACATGCCGACGCTGATGGGCTACGACTCCGACCACGCGCGCTCGCTCGGCGAGGTCGGCCGCGAAGGCGTGGCGATCGACTCGCTCGCCGACATGGAGACGCTCTTCTGCGGGATCCCGCTCGGCGAGGTCTCGACGTCGATGACGATCAACTCGCCGGCCGCGATGCTGCTCGCGTTCTACGTCTGCGTCGGCGAGCAGCAGGGCGTCGACGCGCTCCGAGCTCCGCGGGACGATCCAGACGGACATCCTCAAGGAGTACATCGCGCAGAAGGAATGGATCTTCCCGCCCGAGCCCTCGATGCGGCTCGTCGTGGACATGATCGAGTTCTGCTCGCAGGAGATGCCGCGCTGGCATCCGATCTCGATCTCCGGCTACCACATCCGCGAGGCGGGCTCGAACGCGGTCCAGGAGCTCGCCTTCACGCTCGCCGACGGGTTCGCGTACGTGGAGGCGGCGGTCGAGCGCGGGCTCGACGTCGACGACTTCGCGCCGCGCCTCTCGTTCTTCTTCAACGCGCACCTCGACTTCTTCGAGGAGATCGCGAAGTACCGCGCGGCGCGACGGATCTGGGCGCGCGAGCTGCGCGAGAGCTACGGCGCGAAGAACCCGCGCTCGTGGCTGATGCGCTTCCACACGCAGACCGCAGGCGTCTCGCTGACCGCGCAGCAGCCGGAGGTGAACATCGTCCGCACCGCGCTCGAGGCGCTCGCGGCGGTGCTCGGCGGGACGCAGTCGCTGCACACGAACTCGTTCGACGAGGCGCTCGCGCTGCCGACCGAGAACGCGGTGCGGATCGCCCTGCGCACGCAGCAGGTGATCGCGCACGAGACGGGCGTCGTGAACACGATCGACCCGCTCGGCGGCTCCTGGTACGTCGAGGACCTGACGAACCGGCTCGAGACCGAGGCGTACGACTACTTCGACCGGATCCGCAAGCTCGGCGGCGTGATCCCGGCGATCGAGGAGAACTTCTTCCAGCGGGAGATCGCCGACGCGTCCTTCCGCTACCAGTCCGAGGTCGAGGCGAAGCAGCGCGTCATCGTCGGGCGTCAACCGCTACGTGGCCGAGGAGGAGGCGCCGATCGAGCTCCTCCGAGTCGACCCCGCGCTCGAGCAGAAGCAGATCGACCGGGTGCAGGCGACGCGCGCGAAGCGGGACAGCGCGAGGGTCGAGTCCAGCGCTCGCGGCCCTCAAGGAGGGCGCGTCGAAGGAGGGCGTGAACCTGATGCCGCTGATCGTCGACGCGTCGCGCGAGTACGTGACGATGGGCGAGATGTGCGACGCGCTGCGCGAGGTCTGGGGCGTCTGGCGCGAGACCCCGGTCTTCTAGCGATCAAAGGCGCACTCCCCACCCGGGTGGGGAGAGAGAGTTCCACCCGCCACCCGCGGCGAGCGTAGCGGTCGGTTTCACACCGAACCGGGTCGAAAGGGCGCCGATTTCGTGGCGCCGGATCTAGACGTCGAGCTCGAGCCCGTCGTGGGCCTGCTCGAGGCCGCCGTCCAGAGAGAGCTCCTTCGGGCGGTGCGTCAGCAAGAGCCGCTTCGCGCCCGAGGCTTCGAACGCGGCGACGGCCTCCTCGGCAGAGAGATGGCCTCGCGGCTCGCCGTCGAGCTCGCCTCGCTCGAGCGTCGCCTCGCACAGAAAGAGGTCGACCCCTTCGGCGAGCCGCGACAGTCGTTCGCTCGGGCCCGGAGTCGCCCGAGTACGCCAGCGTCCGCGTGCTGTTCGAGACGCGGAATCCGAACGTCTGCACCGTGTAGTGCGGGAGGCGAGTCGCTACGAGCTTGAGCCCGGCCGCCTCGAACTCCTCGCCCTCGGCGTACTCCCTCGGCTCGAAGACGCGAAGGAACATGTCGGGCGTCCCGAAGCGGGTCCCGAACGCGGCCAGCTCCTCGCGCCCGCCGGGCGGGAGCCAGAGCTCCGGCGGCTCGTACTCCTGTCCGAGGCCCCACATCCGCCCCCAGACCCAGGGCACGAGGTCGCCCCAGTGGTCGAGGTGGAAGTGCGGTGATCGCGATCGCGTCGACGTCGGGCCAGCCGTTCTTCCCGTTCGAGCGCAGGCGCGCAAGCACGCCCGGCCCGCAGTCGAGGAGCAGCCGGCCGGGCCCCTCCAGGAGGTAGCCGGATTGTGCTCCGCCCGGATTCGGCCATGCGGGCGAGCACCCGACGACGGTCAACTTCATCGACACAGTTTCTCCGATCCCCTAGACGTTCTCCTCGAGCGGTTCTTCCCTACTAGACTCCCAATTGTGGCGGGAAAGATACGCGTCGTCATCGCGAAACCGGGACTTGATGGTCACGACCGCGGCGCGAAGATCATCGCACGGGCGCTCAGGGACGCCGGCATGGAGGTCATCTACACCGGTCTGCACCAGACTCCGGAGCAGATCGTCGAGACCGCGATCCAGGAGGACGCGGACGCCGTCGGCATCTCGATCCTCTCCGGCGCGCACATGACGCTCGTCCCGCGGATCCTCGAAGGGCTCAAGGAGAACGGAGCCGAGGACGTGCTCGTCGTCGTCGGCGGGACGATTCCCGACGAGGACGCGGCGGAGCTGAAGAGCCAGGGCGTCGCGGAGATCTTCACGCCCGGAGCGCCGACCGCCGAGATCGTGGACTTCCTCAAGCAGAAAGTGCCGGCTTGATCCAGCTCGCCCGCGAGGGCGCGGTCGCCGTCCTCACGATCGACCGGCCCGAGGCGATGAACGCGCTCGACGTCGGCACGCTCGAGGAGCTGCGCGACCGGCTCGTCGAGCTTCGCGACGAACGACGGTGTCGGCGCGATCGTCCTGACCGGAGCCGGCGACAAGGCGTTCGCCGCCGGCGCGGACATCAAGTACATGAGCGGCCTCTCGGTGGACGAGGCGAAGGAGTGGGGAGGGCTCGGCCACGAGGTCGGCCAGCTCCTCGAGACGGGGCCGAAGGCGACGATCGCGGCGGTGAACGGCTTCGCGCTCGGCGGCGGCTGCGAGCTCGCGCTGGCCTGCGACATCCGCTACGCGTCCTCGACTGCCAAGCTCGGCCAGCCCGAGGTGAACCTCGGCATCTTCCCGGGCTGGGGCGGCACGCAGCGGCTAGCCAGGGTCTGCGGCCTCGGCGTTGCGAAGGACCTGATCCTCACCGGCCGGATCGTGGACTCGGACGAGGCGCTCCGGATCGGCCTCGTCAACGGCGTCTTCGAGCCCGGAGAGCTGATGGAGAAGACGCTCGAGGTCGCGCAGACTGATCGCCTCGAAGGGCCCGCTCGCCGTCGCCGCGGCGAAGGCCGCGATCAACCACGCGCTGCAGGGCGACCACGTCGGAGAACCTCCAGTCAGAGGCCGACAGCTTCGGCGAGCTCTTCTCGAGCCACGACGCGAAGGAAGGCATGACCGCGTTCGTCGAAAAGCGCCCCCCGGACTTCACCGGACGTTGACTTAACCGGGCGCTCGTCTGGGGCCCATGGGGCTCCTACGAGCCCGAGACGAAGCCTACGACGTAGCGGGGAGCACGATCCGCTCGGCGTTGATCGAGCCGGCCTTGCCCACCTGTGCCTCCGGGGTTACCGGCGCAGTCTCGGTCAGGATCGAGACCCGCTCGCCTGGTCTCGCGCTCGCGAGCGTTGCGGCCTGGCCGGCCGCCCCGCGCTCGATCGAGGCGTAGTCCGGCACGCTCAGCGTCAGCGGGCGGTTGAGCCGGCGCAGGACGAGACCGCCGGGGGTCATCCGAAGCGTGTTCACACGCACGCGGAGCGCGGTCGGCGTGGCCGCGACCACTGTCGCAGTGAGCGAGAGCGCGACCGTCGACCCGGGGCGTGCGTAGAAGAGCAGCCGGCGAGCGGCGAGGAGCGCGCGGTACGGATTGGTGGCCCCGCGGCCTCCCGGATGCATCTCGAAGTGCAGATGCGGGTGGATCCCGTTCGCGTCACCCGAGTCGCCGACGAAGCCGATCGGCTGGCCGGCCGCAACACGCTGGCCGGTCTTCAGCCCCCGGGGGAAGGCAACTCCGTGCTTGCAGCCGCCGCGGTTGTCGTTCCCGTCGGTCAGGTCGTTGTTCAGGTGGATGTAGTAGTAGGTCGTGCCGCTTCGCCCGTCGAGGTAGAGCATGCAGCCGGCTCGCGAGGACCCTGAGTAGAACCGGACGCGACCGGGCTCAGCGGCAAGGGCGAGCGCGCGGCGGGGCGCGAGGATATCGATCCCCTGGTGGCTGCCCTGGCCTCGTGGCGCGCCGAAGTCGTTCGAGTACTCGACGGTGCCCAGCACCGGGAAGACGATCTGGTTGCGCTTGGGCTCCGGGTTCGGGCTCGGCTTCGGCGGGACGGGCTTCGGTTCAGGGAGTGGCGGGAACGCGGCAGCGGACCCTGCGGCAAAGCCGAAGAGGGCCAAGACCAGAAGAACTCGGGCTGTCGCTCGGAGACTCACCATTAGGGGCCGGCGTCGCTCGAAGGTCGGGAGGCTAGCAGAGTCTCCCGAAGGTCTCGGCTTTCTTTCCCGTGGTTAGAGTCCCTGCCTGTGAAGATCGCGGTCTGTGTCAAAGAAGTCCCCGACGCGGCTGTCAACAAGCGCATCGACCCGAATACGAAACGACTTGACCGCTCCGGCGAGGGGGCGCTGAACCATTTCGACACACAGGCCGTCGAGGAGGCGCTCAAGATCAAGGAAGCAGACGGCGAGGGCGAGGTCGTCCTCGTCTCGATGGGCCCTGCGGGAGCGCTCGACTCGCTGCGCAAGGCGCTCGCGATGGGCGCCGACCGCGCCGTCCTGATCTCGGACGACGCCGCGGCCGGGTCGGACCTCGTCGCGACCTCGCGGGCGCTCGCGGCCGCGCTCGAGCGCGAGAGCGCCGACCTCGTCATTTTTGGGCAGCAGGGGAACGACTCCGACGGCGCCGTGCTCTGGGCGGCCGTCGCCGACCGCCTTCGTCATCCCGTCATCTCTCAGGTCGCGGAGTTGACCGTCGGCGACGGCAAGGTGCGGGGCAAGCGGCAGACGGAGTTCGGCTACGACGTGATCGAGGCGCCCCTGCCGGCCGTCGTCGCCGTCTCGGACGCGATCAACGAGCCGCGCTACCCGTCCCTCAAGGGGATCATGGGAGCGAAGAGCAAGCCGCAGGAGACGCTGTCGGCCTCCGACCTCGGTCTCGACGCGTCCGCGCTCGGCGAACAGGGCTCGGGTACGAGCGTGCTCGCCCTGGGCGACCCGCCGCCGAGAGGTGACGCGCGCAAGATCGAGGACGACGGGAACGCGGCGCAGCAGATCGTCGACTTCCTCGCGGAGAAGAAGCTCGTATGAGCGTCGCCGTCTTCCTCGAGCATCACGAGGGTGAGCTTCAGAAGGGCTCGCTCGGCGTCCTCGGCAAGGCCGCGTCGCTCGGCGAGGACGTCGCGGGGATCGTGCTCGGCTCCGGCGTCAAGGAGCTCGCAGCGCAGGCGGGCCGCTACGGGGCCCAGAAGGTGTACGTCGCCGACGCGCCGGAGCTCGAGGCGCCGCTGTCTGCAGCCTCGGGTCGACGCCTTGGCGCAGCTCGTCCAGGAGCAGAGGATCGACACGGTTCTCTTTGCCGCCTCCGTCCTCGCGTCGGACGTCGCGGCGGGGCTCGCCGCGCGGCTGGACGCCGGCCTGAACTGGGATCTCGTGGATCTCGAGAGCCGGGACGGCGAGCTCGTCGGCAAGCGGCCTGCGCTCGAGGACTCGGTGTACGTCGACGTCGGCTGGACGGGCGAGCCGCGACTCGCGCTCTTTCGCCCGGGCACGTTCGACCCTACGGAGTCCGGCGGCGACGCCGAGGTCGAAGAGCTCACGCCGAGCTTCGAAGACTTCTCGACGCGGGCGGCGATGCTCGAGCAGGCGCACGAGGAGTCGGAGGGCCCGTCGATCGAAGACGCCGACGTGATCGTCGCCGGCGGGCGCGGTCTCGGGAGTCCGGAGAACTTCTCGCTGGTCGAGGAGCTCGCGAAGGCACTCGGCGGCGCGGTCGCGGCGACTCGGGCCGTCGTGGACGCGGGCTGGTACCCGTATGCGACGCAGGTCGGTCAGACCGGGAGGACGGTCTCGCCGAAGCTCTACGTCGCGTGCGGCATCTCCGGCGCGATCCAGCACAAGGTCGGCATGCAGGGCTCGGGCACGGTGATCGCGATCAACAAGGATCCGAACGCGCCGATCTTCGAGTTCAGCGACCTCGGCGTCGTCGGCGACCTGCACGAGATCGTCCCGAAGCTGACCGAGCTCGTTCAGCAGCGCAAGGGCTCGTGACGGTCCGGCCCGCCGACTACCCGCCGCCGTACACGCCGCGGGAGTTCGTCGACGGAGCCCACCGACCCGGTCGACGAGCGGATCGAGGTCGGGATCCTGATCGTGGGCGCAGGCCCGGCTGGCCTCGCCTGCGCGATCCGGCTCGGGCAGCTCGTCCAGGAGTCGCCGGAGCTCGCGGAGCGGCTCGGCGATGTCCCGATCGCGGTGCTCGAGAAGGGCAAGCAGCCGGGCTCACACAGCCTGTCCGGTGCCGTCGTCAACCCGCGGGGCCTGCGCCGGCTCTTCCGCGGCGAGAAGCGGATCGCGGACATGCCCTTCTACGGCGAAGTCGAGGCCGAGGGCGTGTACTTCCTGCGTCACAACTCATCGATGCGGATCCCGACGCCTCCGACGATGAAGAACCATGGGAACTACGTCGCGTCGCTCTCGCAGCTGACGCGCTGGCTCGCGGAGCAGGCCGAGGAGGCCGGCGTGACGATCCTCCCGGAGACCGCTGCGGAGAAGCTGCTCGTCAAGGACGGCCGCGTGCTCGGCGTGCGCACCGGCGACAAGGGCCGGGGCCGCTACGGCGAGCCGCTCGCGAACTTCGAGCCGGGCTCGGACATCCTCGCGCGCGTCACCATTCTGTGCGAAGGCACGCAGGGCCACCTGACAGGCGTCGCGATCGACACCTTCGGCCTCGAAGGCGAGAGCCCGCAGGTCTGGGCGCTCGGCGTGAAGGAGGTCTGGAAGGTCGAGCGGCCCCTTCGCCGTGTCGTGCACACGCATGGGCTGGCCGCTGCGTGCTCGTGCGAAGTACCGGGAGTTTGGCAGGCTCGTTCATCTACCCGATGGGCGACGACATGCTCACGATCGGGATGGTCGTCGGCCTCGACTACCGCGACGCGGAGCTCTCCGTCCACGACCTGCTGCAGGAGCTGAAGACGAACCCGTTCGTGCGGAAGATGCTCGACGGTGGGGAGCGAGTCGGCTGGGGTGCGAAGACGATCCCGGAGGGCGGTTTCGTCGCGCTGCCGAAGCGGCTGCACGCGCCGGGGCTCCTGCTCTGCGGGGACGGCGCCGGGATGGTCAACGTGCCGGCGTTGAAGGGGATCCACTACGCGGTCGAGTCGGGTCGGCTCGCGGCGGAGGCGGCGGTGGACGCGCTGCGGACCGGGTCGCACGCCGTGGACGCCGGGCGCGCTCGGGGTCTACGACGAGGCGGTGCGCAAGAGCTTCATCTGGAGCGACCTCCAGGAGGTCCGGAACATGCGCCAGGCGTTCGGGCGTGGCTTCTACTTCGGCGGGCATGCTCGCGGGGGCGATGACGGCGAGCAAGGGGAAGTTCCCGCCCGGCAACATGCGGACCGAGCGCGACGTCGAGCAGCCGGTCTTCCGCACCGATCGCACCAGCCGGTATCCCGCGCCCGACGGAAAGCTCACGTTCGACAAGCTCTCGAGCGTCTACCTCTCCGGGAATCGCTCGCGCGACGACGCGCCGAACCATCTCCGGGTCCAGACGCGTGTCCCTGAAGAGATCGCCGTCCTCTGGGAACGCATGTGCCCGGCCCAGGTCTACGAGGCCGCGGACGGGAGCGTCGAGGTGACGCCGTCGAACTGCGTCCAGTGCGGCGCGATCACCGCCAAGGGCGGTCGGCTGACGCCACCCGAAGGCGGCTCCGGCCCCGAGTACACCCTCACGTAACCGCGGTAACGAGGGCCTGTCCCTCGTGACGCAGGTTTCAACGGGACTGTCCCTCGCAACGGACAGTCCAAGGGACTGTCCCTGGCTAACCGCTTTTGGCGCGCGCAACTTCGGGGCGTTGAAAACGTAAAGTCAAGGGATGCGGGCCGGTGAGATGTTCGGGGCGCTGAAGGAGCGGCAGTTCCGGCTGCTCTGGCTCGGGCAGGCGAGCTCGACTCTCGGCGACGGGCTCGTG
Organism: uncultured Actinomycetes bacterium; assembly: GCA_963776955.1. GTDB lineage: Bacteria > Actinomycetota > Thermoleophilia > Gaiellales > Gaiellaceae > VAXT01. Next base: position 1,155,718 of record CAVZOM010000005.1, on the reverse strand, counting down.
CCGGTCGCGGTCGCCTTCGCGGTCATCAAGACGCTCGACCGCGGCCCGACGGCTCTCGGCATCGTCCTCGCGGCGCAGGCGGTGCCGGTCGTCGTCTTCGTGCTGGCGGGCGGTGTCTGGGCCGACCGCCTGCCGCGCCAGATGGTCATGCTCGCCTCCGACGTCGTCCGCGGCGTCGTGCAGGCGATCCTGGCCGTCCTGTTGCTCTCCGGCGCGGCCGAGCTTTGGCACCTGGTCGTGCTCCTCGCCATCTATGGGACGGCGCAGGCGTTCTTTCAGCCGGCGGCGACGGGGCTCGTGCCGGCAACGATCAGTCCGGGACGGCTTCAGCAGGCGAACGCGCTCCTCGGGCTTTCGCGCAGCCTCGCCTTCGTCGTCGGGCCCGCCGTGGCCGGGGTCATCGCCGCCGTGACGAACCCGGGCATCGTCTTCGCCGTCGACGCTTTGACGTTCACGGCGAGCGCGATCTCGTTGGCGCTGCTACGCCTGCCGCGCCGACGCCGACCTGGCGAGCGCCAGAGCTTCTTCGCCGACCTCAAGGGCGGCTGGCACGAGCTCGTGTCGCATACGTGGCTCTGGGTGATCGTCGCCTGGGCGTCGGCATTCCTCTGCGTCGTCGTCGCGCCGTACATGACGCTCGGCCCGGTCATCGCCAAGGAGTCCCTCGGCGGCCCTGCGGCGTGGGGAATGATTGCCGCCGGCTGGGGCGCCGGGACGCTCATCGGCGGGCTGATCGTGCTGCGATGGAGACCGCTTCGGCCGATGCTCGTCTGCTGCGTCGCCGTCTTGCTGATCGCGCCCGCAATGGCTCTACTCGCACTCCGCGCCCCCGCGCCGCTGGTCGCGGCCCTGAACGCCGTGGGCGGGGCCGGCATGGGAATGTTCGGCGCCCTCTGGCAGACGACGCTCCAGCAGCACGTCCCCGAAGAGGCACTGTCGCGAGTCAGCGCCTGGGACTGGATGGGCTCGTACGCCTTCCTTCCGCTCGGGCTCATCCTGGCCGGGCCTGTCTCGGCCGTCATCGGCGTGTCCGAGACGCTGTGGATCTCGGTTGCCTTCATCGTGATCTCCACGGTCGCGGTGCTGCTCGTCCCGGATGTCCGCAACCTCCGTCGCCTTGACGAGCCCGAGCGCGACGAGGAGGTCCTCGTGCGGCTCCCCGCCGAGCCGGCCGAAGCGCTCCATGGCAGTTGAGCTCTCGTACGACGACGTCCTTGCCGCGCGCGAAGCGATCGCGGGTCGCCTGCATCGAACGCCGGTGTTCTCCTCCGCCACGCTCTCGCGAAAGGTCGGCGCGCCTGTCCACCTCAAGGCCGAGCTCTTCCAGCGAACAGGCTCGTTCAAGCCGCGCGGCGTCCTGACGAAGCTCGCCTCACTCTCCCAGCCGGAGAAGCGGCACGGCGTGATCGGGATCTCGGCGGGAAACCACGCGCAGGCCCTCGCCTATTGCGCCGCGCTCGAGGGCGTTGACGCCCTGATCGTCATGTGGGAGGGCGCGTCGCAGCAGAAGATCGAAGCCACGCGTGCCTACGGCGCGCAGGTCGACCTCGAGGCGAACGACCCGACTCAGGCATTCGAGCGCCTGCACGAGCTGATCGAGCAGACCGGCCGTGCCCTCGTGCATCCGTTCGACGACCCGATGACGATCTCCGGCCAGGGAACGGTCGGGCTCGAGGCGATCGAGGACGTGCCGGAAACAGCTGTCATCGTTGTCCCGGTCGGCGGAGGCGGCCTCGTCTCGGGCATCGCCCTCGCCGCGGACGGACGCCGAGTCGTCGCAGTCGAGCCCGAGCTCTCGGACGCGCTCCACCGCGGCCTCGAGGCCGGCGAGTCGGTCCCCGTGCAGCCCAAGTCGATGGCCGACGGCCTCAGCGCTCCCTTCGCCGGCGAGCACGCGGTGCGGATCTGCAAGGAGCGCGACGTCGAGAGCGTGCTCGTCACCGAGGACGAGATCGCGCAAGGGATGAGGTTCCTCTACGGACGCGCGAAGCTGGCATGCGAACCTGCGGCGGCGGTCGGAGTCGCGGCTCTCCTGGCCGGAAAAGTGGCGGTCGAGGCGCACGATACTGTGGTCGTCGTTGTCTCAGGGGGCAACGTTTCGCCCGAAATCGCCTCTGCTATCCTGGGTTGAAATGAAGACAGGCATTCATCCCGAGTACGACCTCGCGACCGTTCGCTGCTCCTGCGGCAACGAGTTCCAGACGCGCTCGACCAAGTCGGACCTGCACGTCGAGATCTGCTCCGAGTGCCATCCGTTCTACACGGGCAAGCAGAAGCTCGTCGACACCGGCGGCCGCGTGGAGCGCTTCCAGCGCCGGCTCGAGAAGGCCGGCGGCGCCCGCAAGGGCTAGCTTCCACTCATGAGCGCCAATATCGGCGGCCAGGCCGTTCTGGAAGGCGTGATGATGCGCAGCCCGTCGAACTGGGCGCTCGCGGTGCGCAAGCCGGACGGCGAGATCGCCGAGGTGAACCACCCGATCCAATCGGTCATGGCGCGCCACTGGTTCTTCCGCCTGCCGGTCGTCCGCGGCGTGATCGCCCTCGGTGAGTCGCTCGCGATCGGCTTCCGCGCGCTCGCGATCTCGGCGAACTACGCGGCACAGGAGGAGAACGACGACGGCGAGGTCTCGACCGAGCTCTCCCGCGGCGCCATCATCTTCGCGTTCGCGATCGCGATTGGCTTCGCGCTCATGCTCTTCAAGGTGACGCCGGTTCTGATCACGAGTTGGCTGCCGATCGACACGACGGGCTGGTTCGTCATCGTCGAGGGCCTGATCCGCGTCACGATCTTCATCCTCTACCTGCTCGTGATCTCGCTCCTGCCCGACCTGCGGCGCGTGTTCCAGTACCACGCCGCCGAGCACAAGGTGATCAACGCCTACGAGGCCGGTGAGGAGCTCGAGCCGGAGAAGGTGCAGCGCTTCAGCCTCATCCACCCCCGCTGCGGCACTGCGTTCCTGCTCTGGGTGATGGTGATCGCGATCTTCGTCTTCGCGTTCCTCGGCCGCCCGCCCCTTCCCTGGTTGATCGCGAGCCGGATCCTGCTGCTTCCGCTGATCGCAGGGCTCGCCTACGAGCTGATCCGCTTCGCCGGCAAACACACCGGCAACCGAGCCTTGATGACACTGCTCGCGCCCGGCCTGTGGCTCCAGCGCCTGACGACTCGCGAGCCCTCGCTCGACCAGCTCGAAGTCTCGATCCGCGCGCTGAAAGACGTGATCCGGCTCGAGGGGAGCATCACTCCCGAGGAGCGCAAAGTCGAAGTAATGGCTTAAGCGGGTCTCTCCTCCGAGAGCCGCTGGACGAAGAAGCCGGCTACGAGCAGCAAGGCCCCGACCGCCAGGAACGACAGGGCGCGGGTGACCGAGCTCAGGAACGCCAGGTCGTAGAGGAAGAGCTTCACCAGCGCGAGCCCGAAGAGGCCGAGGCCGACGACGCGCAGCCAGTTCGTTCTCCGCTTGAGCCCGAGGTAGAGAACGCCGAGCCCGATCAGGCCCCAGAAGGCGCTGACCGCCGAGTGGCCGCGCTCGAAGTTCGTCTCGACGCTTGCGCCTCCGACGGCTTCGGCGAGCCCGAGGATCCCGAGCGAGGCTGCGTACGCGCAGAGGACCGCCGTCGTCGCCTCGGCGGCCCGGCGCCAGAACTCGCGCTGGGACTCGAGCGCGTACGCGATCTCGACGTACGGGTTCGCGTCCGGCTCTGGAGACTGGCGCTTGGCGCTCCGCGGGAGGAGCGTCGCGAAAGCCGCGGTTGCGGCGATCACGAGCAGCAGGCTGGGAACGCCTGCCTCGGGATGGCGGTTCGACTCGAACAGGTCGCCGAGCGGCGCCTCGTAGAAGACGGCGCGGCCCAGCGCGAGGACGAGGAACGAGAACGAAGCGAGTTCCAGGCGCTTCTCGCCGGTGTGCTTGGCCAGCGCCACGAGCGCAACCGACACCGCCGACCACACGAGGACGAGCCACGTGCCGTCGAGTAGCTGCCACGTCGCATAGCCCAGGACGCCGAGCGCGGGTGCCCAGAGGAACAAGCTCAGATGCCGGTCTCGCGCGAAGACGATGGCGGCGGTCGCGAAGTAGAACGTCGCCAGACCGAGGAGCGCGAAGCTCTCGGCGCGCGTCCCGTCGAAGAGCTCGAATAGCCCAGCAGCCCCGAAGGCGACGCTCGTCAGTGTCGCCCCTGCCATGCAGGCAAGCCCGACGTCGTCGCGAACGCTCAGCCGGTCGATGAGCGCTCCGGCGAGCAGCGCGCCTGCTCCGGCGAGCGAGGCGTACCCGCGCTGGCTGCCGTCGAGCTCCGAGCCGACGAAGATGAACGTCTCAAGGAGGACGACGCCGAGCCAGACGAGACCGGCCACCCGAAGGTCTGCCCGGCCGACTCGGTGCGCGCCCGCGAGCAGCGCCAGTGCGACCGCGCCCCAGAGCCCGGTGACCGCGACGTGACCCCACTCGAATGCGGAGCCAACCGGGCCAGAGGACAGCCACTGGGCCAGCGCGAGCAGTCCGAGTGACGCGGCGTAAACGGCGGCAAGACCACCGCCTGCGGCGAGCGTCTGTCGCAACCCGGTATGGCTCCTTCGGAGCTCGGCGAACAGCGGCTCCAGAGGCGCGAAGACGCCTCGGGCGGGCTCGGCCTCGCTCCAGGCCCGGCAGAACCAGGCTCCGATCGCGGCTGAGGCCGCGATCGCCACGATTGCCGCGACGCCGCCGGCTGGATGCAGGCCCGGCTCGTACAGCTGCGTCGGCGGGGCGTCGACGAAGACGGCGCGAACGAGAGCGGCGACGAGGTACGCGAAGGAGGCCACCTGGTACTTGACGTCCCCTATGGCTCTCGCGAGCCACGCCAGCACGGCTGCCTCGGCCGCCCACGCGACTGCGAGCGACGGCCCGGAGAGCAGGTCGGCCAGGGCCACCGCGATCAGCGCAAGCGCGACGGCGGCGTTGAGCGCGCTCAGGTCGCGATGTCGTCCGGTCGGGAAAAGGACGGCTGCCAGCGACCCGTACACGCTCGCCGCCACGAGCATCGCCCAGCCCTCCTCGCGCCCGTCGAACTGGAGCGCAGACGCAGCTCCGGCGAGGACGCCGCTCAGCACGACCAGCGACGCCGGAAGGGATTCGAGGGCAGGCGAGCTCAGCCGGTCCTGCCACGCCGTCGCCGCGCCGAGGTAAAGCAGCCAGAAGAACGCGGCGGCAGCGACGACGTCCCATTCCGTGGGCTCGGCCTGCGCGAGAAGGATCGCGACCTGGGGGAGGGTCGCGGCGACACCGATGCCGAGCAGCCTCGACCAGCGCTGCCGGACGGCGACGACGGCGTGCCTGCGAAGACGAGCGCGGCAAACCCGGTGCCGGCGGCGGAAAGCTCTCCGGTCTCGAGACCGAGCGCGGCCGGAGCGAGTGCGGCGCCGATGAGCCCGAGCCCGGCGATGAGCTCCGACGACCAGGCCAGCGCCGTCGCGACCCCGACGGCAGCGATGCCGGCGGCGATGAGCATTGCCGCCCAGTCGGGAACGAGGTCGTACAGCACCTTCGCGGCGAGCAGCGTCATGTACGCCGCCGCCGATGCCCGTGCCGACCGCCGCGAGCGCCGAGTGGTACAGCTCCTCGAAGCGCCGCTTGACGTAGAGGCCGGCGCCGAAGACGAGCGCGGAGGCGATCGCGCCGAGCGAGACGCGCGCCACCGGGCCGATCCAGCCTCGGTTCACCGCCAGCACGAAGAAGAAGACGATCCCGAGCAGCATCACCGCGCCGCCTGCCCAGGCCAGCGCCTTCGCACCGAAGAACATCGACCAGTCGATCTCCCGTCGCGGGCGCTGCGGCTCCGCGCGAAGCGGAGGCAGACGGCGGCTCGGCGCCGGCGGCTGCGTGTGGACGGCTCGAGCGCTGGCCGGCGGTGGCACGACCGGCGCTGGAGGGACGATCGGCGCGGGCGGCACGAGCGCCTCTGGAGAAGCTTGCTGCCGGAGCTCGGCCAGCTCCTGCTCGAGCACTTCGAGCCGCCGGGCGAACTCGTCGAGGCGGGAGCTCAGGTCAGACGTCACAGTCGTCCCCTCCTGGTATCGCATATTGCTATTAATAGCAAAAGTGCTCTCGGATGTTCGACGTAGTCGGAGGTCGCATCGGGGCGTCCCTGGAGGCCAGGCGCCCTAACTCGCTGCTTCGCCGATGGTGCCATCCAGGACCTCGTGGAGGAGCTCGACCGCTCGTACCGTGAGACGCAGGAGCGCATGTCCGACCCTGCCGTCTACAACGACCACCGTGAGGCGGCGGACGATCGGGCGGCGGCTCAAGGAGCTCGAAGGCGCGCACAAGCTCGCCCAGGAGTGGCGCCAGGTCCAAGACGACCTCGGCGCCGCGCGCGATGACGGTGACCTGAAGGAGCTGGTGCCGGAGCTCGAGGAGCGGCTCGCGACGCTCGAGGAGGAGCTGAAGCTCGCGCTCGTCGAGACCGACCCGGCCGACGCGAAGGACGTGCTGGTCGAGATCCGGCAGGGCGTCGGCGGCGACGAGGCGGCGCTGTGGGCGGGCGACGTCTACCGGATGCTGGCGCGCTACGCCGAGCGGCGCGGCTACAAGACCGAGGTGCTCTCGTCGAGCCCGAGCGATGGCGGCGGGTTCAAGGAAGTCACCTTCGGGATCAAGGGCGACGGCGCGTATTCCGTCTTCAAGTGGGAGGGCGGGACGCATCGCGTCCAGCGGGTGCCCCAAACCGAGTCGCAGGGCCGGATCCACACGTCCACCGCGACCGTCGCCGTGATGCCCGAGGCCGAGGAGGTCGAGGTCGAGATCGACCCGAACGACCTGAAGATCGACGTCTACCGCTCGACGGGCCCCGGCGGGCAGAGCGTCAACACGACCGACTCGGCGGTCCGGATCACGCACCTTCCGACCGGGCTCGTCGTCTCGATGCAGGACGAGAAGTCGCAGCTCCAGAACAAGGCGAAGGCGATGCGCGTGCTCCGCGCGCGGCTCTACGAGGAGGAGCGGCGCAAGCAGCGCGAGGAGCAGGAGGCGACCCGCCGCTCGCAGATCGGATCCGGCGAGCGAGCCGAGAAGATCCGCACGTACAACTTCGCCGAGAACCGCGTCACCGACCACCGGATCAAGCTCACGGCGCACCGCCTCGACGCCGATCCTCGACGGCGAGCTCGACGAGTTCACCGAGGCGCTCGCCGCCGAGGATCGGCGCCAGCGCCCTCGAGGCGTGACCGTCCGCGACCTGCTGGTCGCCGCGACCGGAGGAGCTCGAGCGGGCCGGCGTGCCCTCGCCGCGGGTCGACGCCGAGTGGCTGCTCGCGCACGCGCTCGGGATCTCGCGCACCGACCTCTACGCGAACGGCGACGAGGCGCCCGACGACCGGGAGACAGCTCTTCCGCGAGCTCGTCGCGCGCCGTGCGAGCCGCGAGCCGCTCGCGTACGTCCTCGGCGAGTGGGGATTCCGCCGGCTCGTGCTCCGGGTCGACCCGCGGGTGCTGATCCCGCGGCCCGAGACCGAGGCTGTTGGTCGAGCGCTGCCTCGAGCTGCTCGCCGACGAGGCCGCACCGCGCGTGCTCGACATCGGTGTCGGCTCGGGCGCGATCGCACTCGCGATCGCCGATGAGCATCCGGGCGCTCGGGTGGTGGCGACTGACAACTCGTCCGGCGCGCTTGCCGTGGCCGAGGAGAACAGGGCACGGGCGGGCCTCGCGCTTCGCGTCGAGCTCGTGCACGGAGAGCTGTTCGCCGGTCTCGAAGGGCCGTTCGACCTCGTCGTCTCGAATCCGCCCTACGTGAGGCCCGAGGAGGTCGGCGGGCTCGAGCCGGAGGTCGCGCGCTTCGAGCCCCGCGAGGCGCTCATCGCACACGGCGTCACCGAGGCGATCGTCGAGCAGGCGCTGCCACGCCTCGCGCCGGGGGCGCCGCTCGTCCTCGAGACCGCCGACGGAGACGCTCGCGACGTAGCGGCGCTCCTGACGGGGCTTGGTTACGAGGACGTGCGGATCGGGGAGGATCTCGCGGGACGTGAGCGAGTCGTCGACGGACGCGCGCCTCGTTGACGAGGCGGTCGAGGCGATCGAGGCCGGCGAGCCGGTCGTGCTGCCGACCGACACCGTCTACGGGCTCTGCACGAAGCCGGACGCTTCGGCGACGCTGACTCGGCTCAAGGGGCGGGACGAGCAGCAGCCGATCGCCCTCCTCGCCGCCGACGTCGACACGCTCTTCGACCGGGTTCCCGAGCTTCGCGACCACGCCGGGCTCGTGCGCGCGCTCCTGCCCGGGCGGCTGACGCTGATCCTCCCGAACCCGGCGCGGCGCTACGACTGGCTGACGGGCTCGCGGCCTGACGCGATCGGCGTTCGCGTTCCCGAGCTCGAAGGCGCGGCCCGGGAGATCGTCGAGCGAGTCGGCGCGGTCGCGGCGACGAGCGCGAACCTTCACGGCGGCCCCGATCCGCGCCGGCTGGAAGATGTCCCAGACGAGATCCGTGAAGCAGCGGTCCTCGTCGACGGCGGCGAGCTACCCGGCACGCCCTCGACGGTCGTCGACCTCACGGGCGCCGAGCCGCAGATCCTCCGAGAAGGCGCAGTTCCGGCCGCCGAAGTGCTCGCACGCGTCGACAGCTGGACTGATGCGTACGATGCCGAGCATGGCCGTCGCGCACGAGACGCTTCAGCACCTGCGGAGCGCCGGGCTCGCCGAGATCGATCCCGAGATCGCGGAGCTGCTCGGCAAGGAGCTCGAGCGCCAGCGCGGCCAGATCGAGCTGATCGCCTCCGAGAACTTCACCTGGCCGAGCATCTTCGAGGCGGTCGGGTAGCGTGCCGACGAACAAGTACGCCGAGGGCTATCCCGGCAAGCGTTACTACGGCGGCTGCGAGGTGATCGACGAGATCGAGCAGACGGCGATCGACCGCGCGAAGTCGCTCTTCGGCGCCGAGCACGCCAACGTCCAGCCACACGCCGGCGCGCAGACGAACATGGCCGTCTACCTCGCCGCGCTCCAGCCCGGCGACACGATCCTCTCGCTCGAGCTCTCGCACGGCGGACACCTGACGCACGGGCTCAAGGTCAACTTCTCGGGCCGGCTGTACACGATCGTCCACTACGGCGTGAGCCGCGAGACGAACATGGTCGACTACGACGACGTGCTCGAGCTGCGCGAAGGAGCACAGGCCGAAGCTGATCATCTGCGGCGGGTCGGCCTATCCGCGCACGGTCGAGGCGGACAAGTTCCGCGAGGTCGCCGACGAGGTCGGCGCGCTGCTGCTCTGCGACATGGCGCACTTCGCCGGGCTCGTCGCCGCCGGGCTCCACCCGAACCCCGTGCCGCACTGCGACTTCGTCACCTCGACGACGCACAAGACGCTCGCCGGCCCGCGCGCCGGTTTCATCCTCTGCAAGGAGGAGCACGCGCAGGCTGTCGACCGCGCCGTCTTCCCGGGCATGCAGGGCGGGCCGCTCTGCCACGTGATCGCCGCCAAGGCGGCCTGCTTCAAGATCGCGGCGACCGAGGCCTTCCGCGACTACCAGGCTCAGGTCCGCGCCAATGCCGACACGCTCTCCGAGACGCTGCAGGCGGGCGGGCTCGACGTCCTCACGGGCGGAACCGACACGCACCTGCTCCAGGTCGACCTCGCGGAGCACCGACTGGACGGGCAAGGACGCCGAGGAGCGGCTCGACGAGGTCAAGCTGACCGTGAACCGCAACACCGTCCCGTTCGACGAGCGTCCGCCGACGGTCGCGTCGGGCGTTCGGATCGGAACGCCCGCTGCGACGATGCGCGGCTTCGACGAGGACGACTTCAGGGAGGTCGGCGAGGTCATCGTCGGCGCGCTCGGCGACGCCCCTGACCTTGGGGCGCTCGCGGCTCGGAGCGAGGCGCTCTGCGCCAAGCGCCCGCTCTACGCGGGGTTCCGCGGGTACACGTCGTACAGCGCGTGAGCCGTCGTCGAAGTCGACCATCCGCTAGTCCGGCACAAGCTCTCCTACCTCCGGGACAAGCGCACGTCGACGGGCGACTTCCGCCGGCTCGTCCGCGAGTTCACGGCGCTGCTGACCTACGAGGCGACGAAGGACCTGCCGACGGAGACGGTGCGGGTCGAGACTCCGCTCGAGTGGACCGAGGTCGAACGCGTCTCGGGGAAGAAGCTCGCCGTCTGCCCGGTACTGCGTGCCGGCGTCGGCATGCTCGACGGCTTCCTCGGGCTCGTCTCGGGTGCGCGCGTCGGCTTCGTCGGCCTCTTCCGCGACGAGGAGACGCTCGAGCCGGTCGAGTACTACGTCAAGCTGCCGAGCGACCTCGGCGTCCGCGACGCGATCGTGCTCGACCCGATGCTCGCGACGGGCAACTCGGCGGCAGCGGCGATCAGCGCGATCAAGAAGGGAGGCGCGCGATCCGTGAGCCTGATCTGCCTCGTCGCGGCGCCGCAGGGAATCGAGCGCCTGCAGCGCGAGCATCCGGACGTGACGATCTACACGGCCTCGATCGACCGCGAGCTGAACGATCGCGGCTACATCGTCCCTGGACTGGGTGACGCAGGCGACCGTCTGTACGGCACGAAGTAGAGTGCTCTAGCGCCATGTGGCAGACGCTGCGAGACAACCCAGAAGTCGTCTGGGGCTTCCTGCTCGCGCTCGGGTGTCGTCCTCGTCCTCACGCCCGCCGTCGGACGCTTCGCGCCGCATCCTCGGCGTCGTCGACCAGCCGGGTGAGGCCAGGCGGATCCACCTCCGGCCGATCCCGCGGCTGGGCGGGATCGCGCTCCTGCTCGGGATCTTCGTGCCCGCGCTCTGCGTTCCTCCAGCTGGGGGGCGCCTATCGCGGAATCCTGCTCGGGGCCGCGATCGCGACCTGCGTCGGAGTCGTCGACGATTTCCGCGGCCTGCCCTGGTGGGGGAAGCTGGGCGGCCAGGTGACTGCGGCGGCCGTCGCGGTCGGCTCCGGCGTCGAGGTCGACCGCTTCACGTTCCCGTTCCTCGGCATCCAGGACCTGCCGGCCTGGGTCGGAGTCCCGGCGACGATGATCTGGATCGTCGCGATCATGAACATGGTCAACTTCCTCGACGGGATGGACGGCCTCGCCGCCGGGATCTGCGCGATCGCCGGCTCGACGTTCGCCGTGATCGCGCTCTCGCTCGGCAAGCCGCAGGCGGCGATCCTCTCGGCGATCGTCGCCGGCGCCTGCTTCGGCTTCCTGCGGCACAACTTCTATCCGGCGCGGATCTTCATGGGCGACTCGGGCGCGCTCCTGCTCGGCTTCATCCTGGCCACGCTCTCGGTGCAGGGGCTCTTGAAGACGGCTGCGACCGTCGCCCTGTTCTTCCCGTTGCTCGTGCTCGCGATCCCGATCGTCGACACGTCGTTCGTGCTCGCGAAGCGGATCAAGTACGGGCGGCCGCTCTACGAGGCTGACCGGACGCACCTCCATCACCGGTTTACGAACATCGGCTTCTCGCAGCGGCGGGCCGCGCTCTACATGTACGCGTGGTGCGCGATCCTGGCCGGCGTGGCGCTCGCGACCCGCTTCATCCCGTTCCGCGCGCACGGCTACTGGCACCTCTGGCCGACGGTCGCCGTGGCCGCGATCGGGCTCGCCGCCCTTGCCGCGTCGATCTACACCATCTACCTCCTGGAGATCGTCAAGCTCGCAAACCCGCGGATCCGGCGCCGGGACGAAGAGGCTCGCCAGGCGGAGCGGAAGACCGCCTGACCGTGTCCGAGCTGTTGCAGGCCGTCTACCGCGGAGACCAGGCAAGGGCCGAGGAGCTGCTCGCCGCCGATCCCGAGCTCGACGTCTTCGAGGCGGCCGCGGTCGGCAAGGCGGACACGCTACGAGAGCTGCTCGACGCGGACCCGGGGCTCGCCAACGCGTGGGCCGAGGACGGGTTCCAGCCGCTGGGCCTCGCGAGCTTCTTCGGCCACGTCGAGGCGGCACGCCTCCTGGTCGAGCGCGGAGCGGAGGTGAACTCGGCTTCGCGGAACGAGATGAAGGTGATGCCGCTGCACAGCGCGGCGGCGACCGGCGATGCCGGGGCCCGCTACGAGATCTCGAAGCTGCTGCTCGAGCACGGCGCGGACCCGAACGCCCGCCAGCAGGACGACTTCACGCCGCTGATGGCCGCCGAGCAGCAGGGCGACGAGCGCTTGAGGAAGCTCCTCGTCGAGCACGGCGACTCGTGATGATCTCGTAACAAACCTCGCAACGGACTGTCAGGAGGCGCCATTGCTGCCAGAACGCGGGGCGGGCCTAGACTCCCGGGCCATGACCGACGAGGAGTGGCGGCGCTCACCTTGGCGAATGCTCTGGTGGAGCCTCGTCGCTGCATTTGTCCTCGTGATCGCGCTGGGAATCCTCATCCTGACCGCTTCCATGTTGGCTGAATAGCGAACGGATGCTCTCCCGAGCAGCTCCCATTCGCGCCACAGGGGAGTGACGCTCAGCGGCTTCGACACCCGGTCGGAGAGGTGCCCAGGAGGGGTCGTCCGGGCCCGAGTGAGCCGCGTACAAGCTCGGCCTGTTTCGGCCAAACCATGCGGATTTCCGCTGTTACAAAGTTTGTTATGCTCGCCGCGCATGGAGCCTTCGCGCCCCTCGCCGTTCAACGCCGCCGGCGCGGGTGGCCTCCTGCTCGGAACGACCGGTGCGGGGATCGGCGCCGGCGCGCTCGTCGGCTGGAGCGCGGGCTCGGCCGCGATCGGCGCGCTGGCCGGAGCCGCGCTCGGAATCCCGGCCGGCGATCTTCGTGGTCTATCGCCGCTACCGGGAGCATGAGCGAGCGGCAGCCATTCACCTCACCGCGCCCGCGCCGAACGCTCTCGTGCCGGCACTCGGCGGCGCCGCCGCGATCGCGGCCGCACTCCCCATCTACCTCGTGGCAGGCTGGCGACTCGGCGCGTGGGTGCTCGCCGCAACGCTCTGGCTCGCGAGCCAGGCGTTCGGGTACCTCCTGCTCCGTCTGCGCACGCGTGGGAACCTCGCCGCCGCCGGAGTCGCAGGAGTCGGGATGATGACCCGCGCGATCGTGGTCATGCTCGTCGCGTTCACCGTCGCCGTCTCCGATCCGTGGCTCGGCCTCGCGGCGGCCCTGACCTACGCGTTCGCCTATACACGGTCGAGCTGCTGCTCTCGCTCGTCTCGTACTTCGGAAACGAGCCGCTGTGAGAAGGGCGCTCTTCCTCGTCGCGACGCTCGCGCTCCTGGCGCCGTCGAACGCGTTCGCCCGCGGCGAGTTCGACCCGACCCACGAGTTCGAGCAGAACGAATGGGTCCCGATCCACATCGGGCCGCTCGACCTGTCGATCACGAAGGCCGTCGTCTACCTGATGCTCGGCTCGCTCCTGACGATGGCGCTCGGGATCCTGCTCATGCGCTGGCGCGTGAGCGTCGAGCCGGACACGCGGCAGACGCTCGGCGAGCAGATCTACGAGGTCGCGCAGACGCAGATCGCCGAGCAGGGCCTGCCCGTCGAAGGCGATCGGACGCTGGTTCCCCTACGTCGCGACGCTCTTCCTGTTCATCTTCGTGGTCAACATGCTCGGGTTCATCCCGCTCCCGCTCACCGGCGAGACGTGGCACGGCTTCCCGGTCTGGGGCATCTACGCCGCTACGTCCTCGCTCTCGGTGACGCTCGCGCTCGCCCTGCTCACCTTCGTCTTCACGCACTTCGAGGGCGATCCGCTGGAACGGGCCCGTCCGCTACTTCAAGAGCTGGATCCCCGAAGCGCCGAAGCCGCTGCTCGCACTGATCGTGCCGCTCGAGATCCTTGGCCAGTTCATGCGCCTGATCTCGCTGAGCGTTCGTCTCTTCGCGAACATGCTCGCGGGCCACATCCTGATCCTCACCTTCATCGGCCTCATGTTCATCCTCGAGACCGTCATCCTGGCGCCGGTCGTCGTGACCGTCGCCACGGCCTTCTACCTCTTCGAGGTCGTTATCGTCGTCGGCATCCAGGCGTTCATCTTCGCCGCCCTGTCCGCCATCTACATCGGCTCGGCGATCGAGCCCGAGCATTAAGGAGGAAGCGTGCTTGCAGCGATCCTCCCGTCCTCGCACAAGTCGAAGGAGACGTGACCGAGGCCGGCAAGGCCATCGGCCTGGCGCTCGGCGTCGGGCTCGGCGCGACCGGCGCCGGCATCGGCATCGGCCTGATCTTCTCGTCGATGATCCAGTCGGTGGCCCGCCAGCCCGAGCTCCGCGGCGAGCTCACGGGCATCCAGTGGCTGGGCTTCGCGCTCACCGAGGCGGTCGTGTTCTACGGCCTGCTCGGCTCGATCCTCGCCTTCGTCCTCGTCTAGTGCCCTGATGAATTCCGTTCTCGCAGCCAACCCGCTGATCGAGGTCATGCCCGGCCTCATGATCTGGACCGTTCTCTGCTTCCTGGTCGACCTTCTTCGTCCTCAGGAAGTTCGCGTTCGGAGCGATCCAGAAGATCATCGACGAGCGGCGGCAGCGGATCCGCGAAGCGCTCGCGGAGGCCGACAGCGCGCGCGCCGAAGCGCGGAAGATGCTCGAGGAGCACCGGGCGATGATGGCCCAGGCCCGAGGCCAGGCCGAGGAGATCCTCGCCGAGGCGCGCAGAGTGGCCGAGTCGCAGAAGAAGCGGCTGCGCGACGAGCTGGAGGTCGACCGCCAGCGTCGGCTCGAGGAGACCGAAAAGCAGGTCGAGGCCGAGACCCAGCGCGCGCTCTCGCTGATCCGCGCCGAGGTCGCCGACCTGACGGTGATCGCGACGCAGAAGGTCACCGGCAAGGTGCTCGACGAGCAGACCACAAGCGTCTGATCGAGGACGCGATTCGCGAGCTCGACTTCTCCGTGCTGGAAGGGTCCCGTACTTAGATGCGTTTCTGGTTGAGTCCATTTGTGTCGACCGGTCGGTTCCGACGGACGCACGGGCAGAGCCCGCACGTCCTGGAGTCGGCACCGCAAGCGGTGCCTTGGCAGTCGTCGCCCGCACGTATGCGAGGGCGCTCTTCGACGCCGCGAAGGAGCACGGGAAGCTCGACGAGATCCGCGAGGAGCTCGACCAGTTCGCCGCGACGATCCGCGAGGTGCCGGAGCTCCAGGCGCTGATCCGCAACCCCGAGCTCGACCCGCGCGCGAAGGCCGAGGCACTCGGCGCGGTGCTTGCGGGCGCGGACGAGCTCCTGCGCAACTTCGTCCGGCTCGTCGCCGAGAAGGGCCGGGCGCCGATGCTCGAGGAGATCGCGCGCGAGTACGACGCGCTCGTCGCCGCCGAGGAGCAGATCCTGAACGTCGAGCTGACGACGGCGTTCGAGCTCTCCGACGCCGAGGCTGAACTTCGATCGTCGATCAGATCGAGAAGGCCGCGGGCCAGCGTGTCGAAGCCGACCGCACCGTCGACCCGGAGCTGATCGGCGGCGTCGTCCTCAAGGTCGGCTCGCTCGAGGTGGACTCGAGCGTGCGCGGCCGCCTCGAGCGACTTCGCCGTGAGCTTGCAGGAGCACACTACCTAAAGGAGCAGCCATGTGAAGATTCGTCCCGAAGAGATCACGTCGATCCTGCGCCAGCAGATCGAGCGCTACGACGTCCAAACCGACCTCGCGGAGGTGGGCACGGTGCTCCAGGTCGGCGACGGCATCGCGCGCCTGTACGGCCTCGAGTCGGCGGTCGCGACGGAGATGATCGAGCTCGACCACGGCGTCATCGGGCTCGCCTTCAACCTCGAGGAGGACAACGTCGGCGCTGCGCTCTTCGGCGACTGGGAGCTGATCAAGGAGGGAGACACGGCGAGGCGAACCGGCCGCGTGGCGAGCGTGCCGGTCGGCGAGGCGCTCATCGGGCGGATCGTCGACCCGCTCGGGAACCCGCTCGACGGCGGGCCGCCCGATCGAGACCGACGAGACGCCTGCGAGCTCGAGATCAAGGCGCCGGGCGTCGTCGACCGCCAGCCGGTGAAGGAGCCGCTCCAGACCGGGATCAAGGCGATCGACACGATGACGAACGTCGGCCGCGGCCAGCGCGAGCTGATCATCGGCGACCGCTCGACGGGCAAAACGGCGCTCCTCGTCGACACGATCCTGAACCAGCACGACCAGGACGTCGATCTGCATCTACGTCGCCATCGGCCAGAAGTCGTCGACCGTGGCCCAGATCTACGAGCTGCTCAAGGACCGCGGGGCGATGGACTACACGATCATCGTCACCGCGCCTGCTTCCGAGGCGGCGCCGATCAAGTGGATGGCCCCGTACGCGGGCTGCGCGATGGGCGAGTACTTCATGCACAAGAGGCGCCACGCGCTCTGCATGTACGACGACCTCACGAAGCACGCCGACGCTTATCGGCAGATGTCCCTGCTGCTCCGACGCCCGCCCGGGCGCGAGGCCTATCCGGGCGACGTCTTCTACCTCCACTCGCGCCTGCTCGAGCGCGTCAAGCAAGCTCTCCGACGAGCTGGGCGGCGGCTCGCTGACGGCGCTGCCCGTGGTCGAGACCCAGGCGGGGACATCGCGTCCTACATCCCGACGAACGTGATCTCGATCACGGACGGGCAGATCTTCCTCGAGGCCGATCTCTTCTTCTCGGGCGTCCGGCCCGCGGTGAACGTCGGCCGGTCTGTCTCGCGAGTCGGGGCGAGCGCGCAGACGAAGGCGATGAAGAAGGTCGCGGGCCGGCTGCGGCTCGAGCTTTCGCAGTACCGCGAGCTGGAGGCGTTCGCCCAGTTCGGCTCCGAGCTCGACCCGGAGACGCAGCGGACGCTGGCCCGTGGTGGGCGGATGGTCGCGACGCTCAACCAGCCGCAGTACCAGCCGTGGCCGATGGAAGAGCAGGTCATCGCCATCTTCGCCGGCATCAACGGCTACCTCGACGACATCCCGGTCGAGGACGTGCCGCGATTCCAGGACGAGCTACGGGAGTACCTGCGCGCGGAAGGCACGATCTACAAGGAGATCCGCGAGACGGGTGACCTCCCCGACGAGCTCGCCGAGCGGCTCGGCGAAGCAGATCGAGAAGTTCAAGCAGGGCTTCAACGTCTCGCAGGAGCCCGCGCTCGCGGGAGCCGAGACCTAGGCCCGAACCATGGCCTCCGTCCAAGACATCCACCGCCGGATCCGCTCGGTCGGGAACACGCGCAAGATCACGAGGGCGATGGAGCTCGTCGCCGCGGCGAAGCTGCGCCGGGCACAGACGCGGATCGAGGCGATGCGGCCGTATGCGGAGCGGATGCAGGAGCTGATGGTCGGCGTCGCGCGCGCGAGTACCTCTTTGCGCGGGCTTCCGCTCCTTCAGCGGCGCGACGTGCGCAAGGCGGCGATCCTGCCGCTGACCGGCGATCGCGGCCTTGCGGGCGCCTTCAACGCGCAGATCCTCCGCGAGGCCTTCGCCGTCGAGCGCGGTATCGCGCGCGAGGGCGTCGAGCCGCGCTGGCTCGTGGCCGGCAAGAAGGGCGCGTCGACGCTCCGCTTCCGCCGCTACGAGGTCGAGCAGGCATGGACCGGGCTTCAGCGACAGCCCCCAGTACGCACGACGCGCAGGCGATCGCCCACCGCATCTCCGAGCTCTACGCGGAGCAGGAGGTCGACCAGGTGGTCGTCATCTACAACCACTTCGTGTCCGCGCTCACGCAGCGGGTCGTGACCCAGGAGGTCCTGCCGATCCCGGAGAGCCTGCTGGAGGGCGGCGAGGAAGAGCACGCGCAGGCGCTCCTCGGCGGACTTCATCTACGAGCCCGAGCCCGAGCAGATCCTCGAGCGGCTGCTTCCGGTCTACGTCGAGACGGAGCTCTACCGGGCGCTGCTCGAGTCGGCGGCCTCCGAGCAGGGCGCGCGGATGACGGCGATGAGGAACGCCTCGAAGAACGCCGGCGAGCTGATCGAGAGCCTCACGCTCGAGATGAACCGCGCCCGGCAGGCCGAGATCACGCAGGAGATCCTGGAGGTCGTGGCCGGCGCCGACGCGCTGACCACCTAATCCCGCGCGAAGCGCACGTCCGCGAATCTTTACAGCGTAACGTGCGCGTCCTCCGCGCACCGTCTATGCTTTATCGGAATCGTGGCGTGCCGAGTAGAGAAAAACACGCAGATCGTCCTCGGGACACAGGCCGGCCTGGGGCGAGCCGTAGACCGGAGAGCGGCGGCGAGCTGGGCGAGCTCGAAGCGACGTCCGCGCGCGAGGCTACTGGGAGCAGGTCTGGCGGCGGTTCAGAAGCGACAGGTGGCGATCGCGAGCATCGTTCTTCATCATCTTCCTCGTCCTCACCGCCTTCCGCCGGGGCGCCGCTCGCCAGCAGCTGCTCCGGGCATGGCCCGAACGACATTTCACCGTCGGGTCTCCTCGGGCAGCTCACCTTCACCGGGCCGACGGTGAGACGATCACGGCGCAGTCAGGAGGGATCCCGGTCGGCTCTCTGGACCACGTTCACCACCCTATCACAGGCGAAGAGCAGCTCCTCATTCTCGGAGCCTCGGACACGGCTCGGCCGTGACGAGTTTCTCCGGCTCCTCTACGGAGGCGCGTCTCACTGCAGGTCGCCATCTTCTCGACGATCGGGGCCGTCTCACTCGGCGTCTTCCTCGGCATGGTCGCCGGCTACTACCGGGGCTGGGTCGACACGGTCATCTCGCGTCTGACCGAGATCACGATGGCCTTCCCGGTGCTGCTGTTCGCGATTGCGCTGGCGAGCACGGTCGGCACCCGGCTCGACAACGTGACCTTCGGCTTCCTCGGGCGCGGCGTGATCACCCTGGTGCTGGTGTTCACGATCTTCGGCTGGTTCTACCCCGCGCGGATCATGCGCTCGAAGGTCCTGTCGCTCCGCGAGAAGGAGTTCATCGAAGCGGCGCTGATGACCGGCGCGAGCAACTGGCGCGTCATCCGCTCGCACCTGCTTCCGCACCTCGTCGCGCCGATCATCGTGTACTCGACCCTGATCGTCGCCAGCTACGTCCTCGCCGAGGCCGCGCTCTCGTTCCTCGGAGTGGGCATCAAGCTCCGACACCGAGCTGGGGCAATCTGCTCTCGACCGCGCCCGAGTTCTACACGACGCAGCCGTGGCTGATGCTCTGGCCGGGGCTGGCGGTGATCCTGACGACGCTCGCGTTCAACCTGCTCGGCGACGGCCTTCGCGACGCGTTCGACCCGCGCTCGCGCGTCTAACGTCCGCGGTTTCTAACTTCCGCGACGCGGCGCCGTCTTAGGTAGCGGGAATAGTGGAAACTGCGGCCGTGCGCTTTTGGCGTCCGGTTCGCACGGAAAGGAGAAAGATGAAGGGAAGACTTTGGGTTTCCGGCGCGATGGCTGCGCTAGGAATCAGCCTTCTGCTGGCAGCCGCGATGGCTGGCTCGGCAGCGGGTGGGAACGAGAGGAGTGACGGGTCCGAAAGACGTGGCGGGACCTGGCGCGTCCTCATGACGAGCGACTGGGATCACTGGGATCCGGCGCTCGCCTACTTCACCCACTCGTGGAACATGGAGACTGCTGTGCAGCTCCGCCTGTACTACTACCCGATGGTCAACGACAATCGGAACCAGCGGATCCAGCCGATGGCTGCAGTGGGCTTCCCCCGCGTCAGCAGCAACGGCCGCGTCTACACGATCCGGATCAAGCGAGGCTTCCGGTTCAGCAACGGCCAGCAGGTGAAGTCGTCGAACTTCGTTCGTGCATTCACGCGCGCGAAGAACAACGAGCTCCAGTCGCCTGCCTCGTCGTTCCTGGACGATGTCACGTCCGTGAGGACGAGGGGCCCGTACGCGCTTCAGGTTCGCCTCTCGAAGGTCGCACCGGACTTTCTCGCGCGGATCACGATGCCGTTCTTCTCGGCCGTGCTCAACAACACCCCGGTTGCTTCCGAGGTGACGAGCGGCCCGTTCCATTCCGCCGGCCCGTACTACGTCCGGGAGTGGAACAAGCGGCAGTCCGCTGAGGCAGTCAGGAACCCGTTCTGGAAGAACAGCCAGCAGCCGTACAGGTCGCTGCGTCTTCCGCTGAACGTGGACGTGATCAACTGGCGGGTCGTTCCCGACCTCGCGACTCAGCGTCTGATGTGTGACCGAGACGAGGCCGACATCTGCGGCGCCCCGACCGCGCAGTACGACGAGATCGCGCGGGCGCACGGCGTCAACAGGCGGAACGGCCGGTTCTTCGTCCGCCCAGACCTGCTCGTGTGGCGCGTCGACCTGAACAACGACCAGGCGCTGTTCCAAGGCAACCACCGGCTCCGCCAGGCGGTCAATCACGCCATCAACCGGAACTTCATGGTTGCCCAGCACGGTGCCTTCGCGGGTCGCACCACCGATCAGTTCCTGCCGTATGGGATGCCAGGCATGCGTGAGGCTTCCATCTACCCGGCGACGAACATCGCGCGGGCGCGCACGCTCGCCCAGGGCAACACCCGAAGCGGCAAGGCCGTCCTGTACACGTTCAACCGTGCGCAGGGCCCCGCCGTTGCACAGTCGGTCCAGTTCCAGCTGAACCAGATCGGTATCGATGTCGAGGTCAGGCAGTTCGACCGCGTCGTGCAGAACACCAAGGCTGCAACGCGTGGCGAGCCCTTCGACATGACGATCGAGGGCTGGCACGCCGACTATCCGGACCCGGCGAACTTCATCAACGTCCTTCTCGATGGACGCCGGATCCAGGCAGAGAACAACGTCAACACGTCCTACTATCGCGGCCAGGGGACGCCTCGCTTCTACGCGAAGCTCGACAGGGCGTACCGCACGGCCGGCGCCAAGAGGTTGACGCAGTACGGCAACCTCGACATCGAGATGATGCGGACCGGCGCACCTTCAGCGCCGTACATCTCGGGCAACATCAGGAACTTCCTGAGCCCGAGTGCCGGGTGCTACACGTACTCACCGCAGACGGGCCACGTCCTCGTGGCGGTCTGCAAGAAGTAGGTAGGTAGTAGTTCCAATGTTCGGCGAAGGGGCGCTCCATACGGGGCGCCCCTTCTCGTCTACGTGTCGCTTTCCCCGGGGCTAGACTCTCGCTGCGGTGTTCCAATATCTCGTCAGAAGGCTGTTGTGGGCGATAGTGCTCATGATCGCCGTGACCATGGTCACGTACGTGATCTTCTTCATGGTCCCGGCGAACCCCGCACGACTGGCGGCGGGTCAGGCGGCGACTCCCGAACGAGTGGCCGAGGTCGAGGAACGCCTGGGTCTCAACGACCCGGTCTACATCCAGTACTTCGAGTTCATGAAGAGGCTCGTGCTGGAGCGGTCCCTGGGGGAATCGTTCGTCGACCGCCGGCCGGTCAACGATGAAATCTTCGCCGCGGCGCCGGTCACGGCCTCGCTCGTGTTCGGCGGCATGTTCTTCGTTCTCTTGATTGCGATCCCGATCGGGATCATCTCGGCGCTCCGCCCACGGTCGCTGATCGACCGTGCGGCGATGATCTACGTACTGATCGGGATCTCGCTGCCGTCGTTCTGGATCGCGCTCGTCCTCGCGTATCTCATCGGCTTCAAGTTGGAATGGACGCCTCTCGCCCAGTACTGCGAGGTGTTCAGTCCTCCGCATGCGTCGGGGTGCGGCGGCCTGAGGGACTGGACGTCCCACATGATCCTTCCGTGGGTCACGCTTTCGATCGTGGTCGCGGGCACGTACGTCAGGTTCGTCCGGGCCGAGGTGCTGGAGACGATGAACCAGGACTACGTTCGAACGGCGCGCGCCAAAGGGGCGCCCGAGCGAGTGGTGATGAAGGACCACATCCTGCGCAACGGCATGCTCCCGATCGTGACCATGCTCGGCATGGACATCGGGCTCCTGCTCGGCGGCGCGATCTTCATCGAGTTCGTCTTCGCCCTGCCGGGCCTGGGCCGCACGGCGATCGAGTCGATCGGCCAGTTCGACCTACCCAAGCTCCAAGGGGTGGTCATCTTCGGAGCGTTCGCGATTATCGTCCTCAACCTCATCGTCGACCTCTTCTACGCCTGGATCGACCCACGCATCCGCCTGACATAGGATCGTGGGCGCAAAAAACCGGATTCGCCTTCGGAAAGGAGCGCATTCGACGTGACGCCGCTGCTCGACGTCCGTGACCTGAAGACGCATTTTCAAACCGACGACGGGATCGTCCACGCCGTCGACGGCGTGACGTTCTCGGTCGAGCAGGGCAAGACGCTGGGAATCGTCGGCGAGTCCGGCTCCGGCAAGAGCGTGACGTGCCTGACGATCATGGGGCTCAACAACCGCAGGACGACGGTGACCAGCGGAGAGGCGCTGTGGAAGGGCGACGACCTGATCCAGATGAACCCCCGCCGGCTGCGCGACATCCGGGGCAACGAGATCGCGATGATCTTCCAGGACCCGATGACCTCGCTGAACCCGGTGCACAAGATCGGGAAGCAGCTCATAGAGGCGATCAAGCTCCATCGCGATGTGTCGACTTCGAGTGCGAGGGCGCGCGCTCTGGAGCTCCTGAAAGCGGTCGGGATCCCGCATGCTGCGCGCCGCGTCGACGACTACCCACACCAGTTCTCGGGCGGTATGCGCCAGCGCGTGATGATCGCGATGGCTTTGGTCAACGACCCCGACCTGCTGATCGCGGACGAGCCGACCACCGCGCTCGACGTCACGACCCAGGCCCAGATCCTCGACCTGATGGCCCGGCTCCAGCGCGAGTTCGGAAGCGCGATCATCCTCATCACCCACGATCTGGGCGTCGTTGCCGAGGTGGCCGACGAGGTCGCCGTCATGTACGCCGCGCAGATCGTCGAGCGGGGCCCGGTCGAACGCATCTTCAACCGGCCCCACCACCCGTATACGTGGGGCCTCCTCGGATCGCTGCCGCGGCTCGACGCGGACCTCGAGCGGCTCGTGCAGATCCCGGGGCAGCCGCCCTCGCTCCTCAACCCGCCTCGCGGGTGCCGCTTCCACCCTCGCTGTGCTTACGTGATGAACGTCTGCGCGACGGAGGTTCCGCCGCTCGAGCCGATTTCCGACGACCCCGGCCATCTCCAGGCGTGTCACCTCGATGAGGCCACCAAGGACCGCGAAGCCGAGAAGCTGCTCGCCGCGACGATGGCGGAGGCGGACTAGTTGGCGACTGCGGCGATGAGCACCGAACGGCGGACCGACACAGACGATCTGCTCGTAGTCGAGGACCTGAAGAAGCACTTCCCGATCACGCGCGGGATCATCTTCCAGAAGGAGGTCGCGTCGGTGAAGGCGGTCGACGGGGTGACGTTCTCGATCCGGCGCGGGGAAACGGTGGGCGTTGTCGGCGAGTCAGGTTGCGGCAAATCGACGATGGCTCGTTGCGTCATGCGCCTCCTCGAGCCGACCGCCGGCAAGGTCATCTTCGACGGACGGGACATCACCACGGAGTCGCGAAAGCGGATGCGCCCGATCCGCCGCGAGATGATGATGGTCTTCCAGGACCCCTACGCTTCGCTCAACGCGCGCAAGCGCGTCGGATTCATCATCGCCGAGGCGCTGGAAGTGCACAACCTCGGCACCCCGGCCGAGCGCAAGCGGCGCGTCCAGGAGCTGCTCGAGGTGGTCGGCCTCAACCCGGAGCACTACAACCGGTTCCCGCACGAGTTCTCCGGCGGCCAGCGCCAGCGGATCGGGATCGCGCGCGCGCTCGCGGTGAACCCGAAGCTCATCGTCTGCGACGAGCCGGTCTCGGCGCTCGACGTCTCGATCCAGGCCCAGATCCTCAACCTCCTCAAGGACCTGCAGAGTGACTTCGGCCTCACGTACCTCTTCATCGCGCACGATCTGAACGTCGTTCGGCACATCTCCGACCGCGTGCTCGTGATGTATCTCGGCAAGATCGTCGAGATGGCGCCGCGCGATCAGCTCTACGCGGCACCCAAGCACCCCTACACGGGCGCGCTCCTGTCCGCCGTCCCGATTCCGAATCCGGAGCTCGGCCGGCAGCGTCAGCAGATCGTGCTCGAGGGCGACGTGCCGAGTCCCGTCAATCCGCCGAGCGCCTGCAACTTCCATCCGCGCTGCCCGCGGTTCCGCGAGGGCCACTGCGACGTCGAGACTCCCGAGCTGAGGCCGCTGGGCCTGGATCAGCACGCGGCGTGTCACTATCCGCTCGAGCACTGGCCGATGACGGTCGAGGAAATGCGGAGGGGCGGCTCGAAGAAAGCGCCCGTCGCGTCGTCGTAGGGGCGGCAGCGTGAGGCACTATTCCGGCCTGTGTACCGGGGTGCCTGGCCGCCGTTGATCGCAGGGATCCGGCGGGGACTGCTGATTCTCGCCGCGATCGCGGTACCGACGGCGGTCGTCTCGCTGCTGCTCGGGCTCGCGGCCGGTACGGCCGTCCAGCGCTCGCTCGCAACGGGCTTCTACATCGTCGGCGCCATGCTCATGCTCGTGGGCGTTCTGTCGGGCGCGCGCGGACCGCTTCGCGCGATGCCGTCGGACGATGCCCGCGACGCGTCGCCGCTGTTCGGGATGGGCCTTGGGCGACGCCGTCTGCGGAAGGCGACGGATGAGGAACGTCGGGAGGCGGTCTTCGGCGCCATGCTGTTCCTCGTCCTCGGCCTCGTGCTCGTCGCGCTCGGCGCGGTCGCGGACGCCGAGATCAAGCTTCTCTGACCCAGCTAGCTAACTCGCGCGCCCGTTCATCGTCTGAGAAGACATGAAGGGCATTCAGCCGTCGAGCTGCGCGCGCACGCGCGAGTGGATCTCGTTCGCCCTCGACAGCGAGCTGTCCGACTTCGAGCGCTTCCTGATGGAGCATCATCTCGAACGCTGCACGGACTGCTCGCTCTTCGAGCGGGACACGCGGTTGATCGCCGGAGCCATGCGCTCGACCGCGCTCGAGAGCCCGAGCGCGCCGGTCACGGTCGGGCGGCTCCAGCAGCCGGCGCGGAGGCTTCGGCCGCCTGCGCATTGCGAACGTGCTACCCGTCGCCGTCGCGGCGGCCTCCATGTTCCTGGCGACGACGTTGACGCCCGACATGGCCGGCCTCGTCGGGTCGAGCGAACCGCCGCTCGAGAGTACCGTCTCGCCACCGACGGTCAACGAGCTCGTGCTCGAAGTGCGGCGCAGGAATCTTCAGGAGCAGAGCCGGAACCTGCGGCCGCGGACCCTGACCACTGTCCGCCGAGCGGTCAGCGACCTCGGGGCGGTCACGGCGCAGCTCTCAGGGCCGACGAACTAGACCCCAGCCGCGACGTAACTAGACTCATACGCGGCGTGGCCCAGCTCGAGCAGATCAACACCTCCCAGCTGGAACAGTCAGCGCGCATCGCCGACCGGCTGCTGGCCAACATCGAGACGGTCGTCCACGGCAAGACGGAAGAGATCCGTCTCGTCCTGACCGCGCTCGCCTGCAGCGGGCACGTGCTGTTCGAGGACGTCCCCGGTACGGCCAAGACCGTCCTCGCCCGCACGATCGCGCAATCGATCGAGGGATCGCGCGCCGCGCGCATCCAGTGCACGCCGGATCTCCAGCCGACCGACGTCACCGGCCTCTCCGTCTACAACCAGAAGACGCGCGACTTCGAGTTCCGTCCGGGGCCGATCTTCGGCAACGTGATCCTCGTCGACGAGATCAACCGCGCAATGCCGAAGACGCAGTCCGCCCTGCTCGAGGCGATGGCCGAGCGCCAGGTCACCGTCGACGGCGTCACGCGCGAGCTCCCGGGGCCCTTCCTGCTGCTCGCGACGGAGAACCCGATCGAATACGAGGGCACCTTTCCCCTGCCCGAGGCGCAGCTCGACCGCTTCTTCGTCAAGGCTGCGCTCGGCTATCCGTCGGCCGACCAGGAGCTCGGGATCGTCGACGACCAGCGCGACGGGCACCCGCTCGCGCGAGTCCGGCCGGTGGTCTCGATCGAGGAGATCGGCATCCTCCATGAAGCCGTCTCCGCCATCTACGTCGATCAGCTGATCGAGCGCTGGATGATCGACCTCGTTCGGGCCACGCGCTCGGCGGCGGGCGTGGCCGTCGGCGCCTCGGTGCGCGGATCGCTCGCGCTCGACAGCGCCGTTCGCGCCTGGGCGCTGCTCCACGGTCGCGCGTACGTCACGCCGGTCGACGTCGAGGAGCTGTTTCTGCCGGTGATCGCGCACAGGATCGTCTTCACGCCGCTCGCACTCGCCGAGGCGCGCCGCACCGGCTGGGCCGCGATGCTGGACGACTTCCGCGCCCGCTGCCTCGAGATCGCGCCGCCGCCTCTGCTCGAGCTCGAAGAGCAGGAAGGCCTCGCCGAAGAGCCACTTCCCGCATGACCTCCAGAGGCCTCGTCTTCCCCCTCGTCCCGCGCCGGAGGCTCCTCGGCCTCACGTTCGGGGCAATTCACGGGGCGCGCCGCGGAATCGGCGTCGACTTCGCCGGCTCACGTCCCTACCAGCCCGGCGACGACCGCGACAGTATCGACTGGGCGGCAACGGCGCGGCTCTCCTCTGCCCGGGACACCGACGAATTCATCGTCCGCGAGCACTACGCCGACGAGGCGCCACGCGTCGTGATCGTCGCCGACCGGCGGCCCGAGATGGCGCTCTGCTCGCCCGACCTGCCGTGGCTGCGCAAGGACGAGGCGATGAGGATCGCTTCCGAGATGATCTCCGACAGCGCAGCAGATGCCCGCGGCCTCGTCGGCTATCTCGACTTCGCGGAGGGCGACTCGGAGCCGTTCTGGCGCCCTCCGGTCAGCCAGACAGAACGGTGGGCGATTCAGGATCGCCATCTGCACCATCCGACGTTCAACGCCCCTGCGGACAACATCGAGCAGGCGTTCGAGTTCCTCGCGTCCCACCGGCGCTCGGTTCCGGCGGGAACGTTCCTCTTTGTGCTCTCCGACTTCCTGGTCAATCCGCCCCGCGGCGCCTGGGAAGCTGCGATCGACCGCCACTGGGACGTCGTCCCGGTGATGATCCAGGATCCGCTCTGGGAGCAGAGCTTCCCGTCGCTGGATGCGATGGTCCTCCCGTTGGCGGGTGCGGACGGCCGGCGGCGGCTCGTCCGGCTTCATCCCGGCGAGTCGGAGGAAGTGCGCCACGAGCACGAGCGTAGGTGCGAGTCGCTGCTGAAGGGGTTCCGCTCGCTCGGCATGCATCCGATCCTCGTCTCCTCAACGGATACGGAGGCGGTGTATGACGGCTTCCTCAGCTGGTCGAGCGAGCGTGAGTTCGCGCGGGGGAGGGCGCTGTGAGACGTTTCCTCGGCCCAGCCGTCGCTGTTGTCGCAGCCGTCGTGCTGGGGCTCCTCGTGGCCTTTCTCTGGCGTAGCGTGAGCGACGAGTCGAGAGCGCCCGAGGAGCTGCCGACGCAGATTGCCGTCCAGACGCGGATCGATCCGCGCGTCCACGGTCTCGGCGACCCGATCACGGCCGAGCTCGTCGTCCTCGCCGACACGAACGTCGTCGACCCCGACACCATTCGCCCGCTGATCGACTACGAGCCGTACGACCGCATCGGGGACGTTCAACGAACGGTGACGAAGACAGGGTCCGTTGCCAAAATCACGTACCGCTACCCACTGATGTGCCTCGCCGAGGCCTGCGCGCCCAGTGAGGAGACGCCGGTCAGGGAGCTGCCGACGGGAACGGTCTTCTATCGCTTCGACTCGGCTCCGCGCCCCGTCGGCCGCGAGATCGAGTGGCCTGAGATGACCTTCGTCGAGCGGGCGACGGACGACGAGGTCCAGGGCGGCCAGTGGCGAGTGGATGCACCGGCGATCGGTGGTGTCTCCTACCGGTTCAGCCCCGGCTGGCTTGCCGCGTTGCTCTTCGCCGCTTCGCTCGCGTTTCTGCTCGTAGCAGCGGTGATCGTGTGGCAGTTCGTCGAAAGCAGGCGGGAACCGGAGGCCGAGGCGGTCGTCGACACACGGCCTCCGCTCGAGCGGGCGCTCGACGCGGCGCGTCTCGCGTCGCTCAACGGCGCCGTGCCGGAGCGGCGTCGCGCCCTGGAGTCGGTCGCGCGTGAGCTCACGGCTCTCGGCGAGACGGAGCTGGCGGCGCGCGCCCGGACGCTCGCCTGGTCGCCGGACGGCGCGTCGCGCCAGGCGGTGGAGGACTTCGCGCGCGACGCGCGTGGGGCCGTCCCGGCGGAGCCGAGTGAAGACAAGGAGGAGGTCGTCGCGTGATCGAAGTCCTCCGCGGAGGCACCTCGGCGCTGACGACCTCGGCGGCGTCCGAGCTCGAGGGAGTCGCCCGCCGGACGCGCTGGCTGCGATGGGCCCTCGCCGTCTCGGCGATCCTCGTGCTCGCCGTCGCGTTGTCGCTCGCCCGGGGCGCAGACGTTCGCCCCACGAGCTACTTCGCGAGCGGGAGCGGCGGGATCGTCGTCCTCGACCTCTCGACGAGCGTCGAGACCACGAAGTACCGGCGCATTCAGCGTGTGCTGCGGAGCCTGGCGATGACCGGCTCGCGCGTCGGTCTCGTCGTCTTCTCCGACTCGGCCTACGAGGCGCTGCCGCCTGGAACGCGCGGTGAGGAGCTCACGCCGCTGATGCGCTTCTTCCCCGTCGTCCGCGAGCCACGCTCGCGCGACGAGGTGGAACGAAATGCACAGCGGAGCTTCGGCATCGCGACCCCCTGGTCGGGGACGTTTCGCGGCGGTACGCGGATCTCGACAGGCCTGCGCGAAGCGCGTCTGATGATCGAGCGTGACGGGATTGCGGATCCGTCGGTGCTCCTGGTGAGCGATCTCGACAACTCCGGGATCGACACCCCGGTGCTCACCCAGGAGCTGATCCGCTACGAGCAGAGCGGCATCGACCTGCGCATCGTGCCGCTCTTTCCGAATCCGGAGGACAGGCAGCTCTTCGGGCGGACCACCGGCCCCGAGAAGTTCGTCCTCAACAAGGAGCTCCTGCGGAATTCGGAAATCGAGGAGCGGCAGACGCTCGTCGGGAACTTTCCGCTCGCATTCGTGCTCGTCGCGGCGCTGCTCCTCGCGCTCCTCGCACTCAACGAGCGGCTGTGCATGCGCATGAGCTGGGGTCGGACCGGATGAGGAGTCGCCGCTGGATCAGGCCGGCTGTATTGGTTTCCGCCCTGCTCGCGAGCGTGTTCCTGGCCATGCTCAGCGTCGACGTGCTGCGCTGGGACCGCCAGCTCGAGCAGGCAGAGCAGCGCTTTGCGTCGGGGACCGGAGATACCCGGATGTGGACGGCGGACACCTACTTGCCCGCCGACCTTTCGGGGAGCCTGCTCGCCGTCGACGACGACGTCGCGGTTCGCCGGGCCGTCCAGGCGTTTCGAACCAGCCGTCCGCGCCGACCGGTTCAGCAATTCACGCAAGTCACGCTGCGGAGCGCGGCCGAGGCCGAGCTGGCCCGCGCCGGGCGCATGGAGCCCGGCCTGAGGCAGGAAGCGCGTCTGATGAACCTGCGCGGAGTTCTCAAGCTCGAAGAGGCGCGGAACGCGCCTGCGGAGACGAGCGTGCTCCTGCGCCGGGCGGCGGCGAGCTTCCGCGATGCGATCTCCAGGGACCCCCACTACGAGGACGCGAAGTTCAACCTCGAGCTCACGCTCCGCCTGCTCCAGCAGGGCGGTGCCCCTTCCGGCGGGGGCGGCGGCGGCCGCGCGGAAACGCCCGCCAGCGGCGCAGGGGCGGCGAGCACCGGCCGCGGTTACTGAGAGTCGCTCGCGTGCACATCTCTTTCGTCACGCCGGTGGCCGGGCTCGTGGGAGCACTGATCCTCCTCGCGCTGGCGGCGTTCGCGGTGGGGGAGAGGCGTGCGCGCCGAGCCCGCGCGGTGCTGCGGCTCCGTCCCCGTTCGGTCCCGTCCCTGGTCGCCGACGTCGCGGCACTCGTCGTCCTCGGCGCGCTGATCTCCATCGCCGCCGCGCAGCCGGTCGTGTCGTCGATCGACACGAGCAAGGGGCGCGCCGACGCCGAGGTGGTCATGGTCGTCGACATCACGCGGTCGATGCTGGCGCAGAGCGGGCAATCGGGGCCGACCCGCCTCGAGCGCTCGCAGGCCCTGGCGAGGGACCTTCGCCTGGGGATCCCGGACGTGAAGGTCGGCGTGGCTTCGGTCACCGACCGCGTCTTGCCGCATCTCTTCCCGAGCTTGAGCCCGCATGCGTTCTCGACGACGGTCGAACGCGCGATCGGAATCGAGCGGCCGCCGCCGGACCGGCGAGCGCGCACGCGAGCGACCGCGCTCGGCTCGCTGCCCGACGTGACCCGCCTCAACTTCTTCACCCGGGGGGTCCGGCGGCGGGTGGCGGTCGTGTTCACCGACGGCGAGACGATCCCGGTCGGGCTGGGGACGCTGCGGGCGCGCTTCTTGAGCGACCCGCCGACCAGTCTCGTCTTCGTGCACGTGTGGCAATCCGACGAGCGCGTCTATACCGCGAACGGGCTCGCCGAGCGCTACCGTGCCGATCCGAGCAGCCGGGAGACGCTCGCGCAGATCGCCGCGGCCGCGGACGGCTCCGTGTTCACGGAGTCTCAGCCGGCGCCGGCGCTGGCCGCGATCCGGCGGCTGGTCGGCACCGGCCCCGAGGTCGCGCAGGGCCGCGAGTTGTCGGCGAAGGCGCTGAGCCCGTTCGTCGTCGGCGCGACCTTCGTGCCGCTCTTGTTTCTCCTGCGCCGCCGCAATTTCTAAGGAAGTTCTTAGCAAACCAGGCGCCGAGATCATCGTCTACTCTGTTGGAGAATGAAGAGCTTTTTCAGTAACGAGCGTTTTCAGCGCGTTCTGGTCACGATTGCCGCGATCCTGCTGGTGGCCGGAGTCGTCGCAGTCCTGAGCGTCCGCGCCGGTGGCGACGACAACGAGTCGCGTCCGGAGACGACGGCGGCGCCGCCGGCGGTCAACACGACGCAGGAAGTCGAGTCGGGCAAGCTCGAGCGAGGGGCTCGCATCGCGGCAGGCGAATTCATCCTCGCGGCGGCCGGTCGCGAGGATCTCAAGAAGGCGTGGCAACTCTCAGATCCCGAGCTCAAAGATCAATGCGGCTGTACCTACAAGCAGTGGCTGAAGGGCAACATTCCCGTCCAGTACTACCCGGTCGGCAACCTGGACGTAGCGGCCTTCGAGATCGAGGAGGCGTCGCCGAACGCCGCCGTCCTGCTCGTGGCGCTCGTGCCGAAGGAGGGCGAAAAAGTCAAGCCGCAGACGTTCTACATCGGGCTCAAGAATAGGAAACAGGGGGACAAGAAGCGCTGGCTCGTCAACTACTGGGCACCGCGTGCCTCGGTTGCAGTGCCGGCTCTCCCCGACGAGTGATCACTCAGCCCGATCGCATCTCGTCGTTCGTCTGACGCCTCGACCACGCGGCCCGTGTGGCCGCCGGGATGGAGGGCTCGGCGCAACGAGGGGAGAGTCACTCGATCACGCTCTTGGCTAGACTCACCGCGGCCGGCCGGCGCTTCCGCGCCGGACGCGTCCAGCCGAAGACACCGCTCCGGGAGGGCCATGCCTGACGAACAGCAAAGCGACCGCGCGAACGCCGGCCGCGTCAGCGAGATCAAGGGCGTCGTCATCGACGCCGTCTTTCCGGCTGCGCTGCCGGCGATCTACAACGCGCTCAGCATCCAGGTCCCCGGTCTGGACGGCCGGGAGAGCCGGACGCTGATCGCCGAGGTGCAGCAGCATCTCGGCGACGACCGCGTGCGCGCGGTGGCGATGGACTCGACCGACGGGCTCCCGCGCGGCGCCGAGGTCGTCGATCTCGGCGGCCCGATCACGGTCCCCGTCGGGGAGGTGACCCTCGGTCGCCTCTGGAACGTGATCGGCGAGCCGGTCGACCACAAGGAGGCGCCGGCGGACGGCGTCGAGCGCTGGCCGATCCACCGCGATCCGCCCAGCTTCAGCGAGCTCTCCCCGAAGGTGGAGGTCTTCGAGACGGGGATCAAGGTCATCGACCTGATCGCGCCGTTCGTCCGCGGCGGCAAGGTCGGCCTCTTCGGCGGCGCCGGAGTCGGCAAGACCGTCCTCATCCAGGAGCTGATCCACAACGTCGCCAGGGAGCACGGAGGCGTGTCGGTCTTCGCCGGGGTCGGGGAGCGAACGCGCGAGGGGAACGATCTCTGGGGCGAGATGCAGGAGTCCGGCGTGATCGACAAGGTCGCGCTCGTCTACGGGCAGATGAACGAGCCGCCCGGGGCCCGCCTGCGGGTCGGGCTCTCGGGGCTGACCATGGCGGAGTACTTCCGCGACGAAGGCCAGGACGTGCTGCTCTTCATCGACAACATCTTCCGCTTCGTGCAGGCGGGCTCGGAGGTCTCGGCCCTGCTGGGCCGCATGCCGAGCGCGGTCGGCTACCAGCCGACCCTGGGAACCGAGATGGGCCAGCTCCAGGAGCGGATCACGTCGACGCAGAAGGGCTCGGTGACGTCGATCCAGGCGATCTTCGTTCCCGCGGACGACTACACGGACCCGGCGCCGGCCAACGTCTTCGCCCACCTCGACTCCTCCGTCGTGCTCGAGCGCTCGATCGTCGAGAAGGGGATCTATCCGGCCATGGACCCGCTCGCGTCGTTCTCTCGCGCTCTCCAGCCGGACATCGTCGGCGAAGAGCACTACGGGGTGACGACCAGCGTCCAGCGGGTGCTCCAGCGCTACAAGGACCTCCAGGACATCATCGCCATCCTCGGGATGGACGAGCTGACCGACGAGGACAAGCTGACTGTTACCCGCGCGCGCAAGATCGAGCGCTTCCTCTCGCAGCCGAACTTCGTCGCAGAGCAGTTCACCGGCACACCGGGCGAGTACGTGCGGCTCGAGGACACGATCAAGGGCTTTCAGGAGATCCTCGACGGCAAGCACGACGAGCTGCCGGAGCAGGCGTTCTACATGGTCGGCACGATCGAGCAGGCCGTCGCGAAGGGCCGCGGCGAGCAGCCCCAGGAGGCAGAGGAGCCGGCTGCTGAAGAGGCTGAAGCGGCCGAGCGCGAGCCGGAGCCGACTCCCGCGTAGTGGCTACGTTCGACGTCTCGCTCGTCACGCCCGACGGGCCTGTCTTCGAGGGCGAGGTCGAGATGCTGATCGTCCCCGGCGCCGACGGGGAGATCGGCGTCCTCGCGCGCCATGCGCCGCTGATCGCCATGCTCAGGGCGGGCTCGACACGCGTGCACGTCAAGCGCGACACCGAGGTCCAGGAGTTCGCGACCGGGCCAGGCTTCTTCAAGGTCGAGCAGGATCGCGCGCTCGCCCTCGTGGACGACGCCGTCGACGCGAAGCACATCGACGACGCACGCGCTCGTGCGCAGCTCGAGGAGGCGCAGGCCGAGCTCGAGAAGATCGACCGCGGCGAGTCCGACGCCGACCGGTGGCAGATCGAGCAGCGGATCAAGCACGCGGAGAACCAGCTGACGGTGATCGGCCATGGCTGAGCTGAAGGCCTTCGCGCCGGGGCTCTACGCGCGCTCCGAGGAGCTCGTCCAGGCGACGCGCGACCTCGACCGCGGGCGCACGACCCAGGAGGCGGTTGACGAGCAGGTGGAGCGCGACCTGGCCGAGCTCGTGTCGGTCCAGCAGGCCGCCGGGCTCGATCTCCTCGCCGACGGGATGCTGCGCTGGCAGGACGTCTTCCGGCCGCTCGTCGAGGCCGCCGACGGCCTCGAGACGGGCGCGCTCACTCGCTTCCTCGACACGAACACCTTCTACCGGGCTCCGAGCGCCACGACCGACTCGCCGGCGATCGGACAGGCTCTGGACGGAAAGTACTTCTCGCCGCTGCCCGGCCCACGCCTCGTCACGCTGCCGTCTCCGTTCGCCCTGTCGCAAGGCACCGACGTCGGGCCGGCCGCGGTGGCCGAAGGAGTCCTGAAGCCGCAGATCGACGGCCTGGACGCCGAGCTCGTCGTGCTCGAGGAGCCGTTCCTCGCACGCGCGGACAGCGTCGACCTGGACGGCCTCGCGAGCGCGCTCGAGAAGCTGGCCGGCGGGCCGAAGCTCGCGCTCTGGCTGACCTTCGGCGATGCCGAGGGCCTCTTCTCCCAGGGCCTCGCAGACCTGCCCGTGGACGGGATCGGCGTCGACTTCTACGCCACGCGCGTGGACGCCGTCCCCGAGGGCTTCGACAAGCTGCTCCTCGCCGGCGTTCTCGACGCGCGGAGCTCGGTGCCCGAGGATCCGAACGAGATCGCCGGCTTCGTCCCGCAGCTCATCGAGCGGGGCGTGAGCGAGGTCGCGCTCGTTCCCAACGGGGATCTCCAGTACGTTTCGGAGCCGGTCGCGCGCGAGAAGCTCGCCCGGCTCGGCAAGGCGAAGGAGGCCGCTGCGTGAGCACCAACGGTGAAGTGACGTTCCTGACACACGAGGTCGGCTCGCTGGCGAAGCCCCCGTGGCTCGTCAAGACCTCGGCGGGCAAGCCGCTCGAGGAGAGCGACATCGAGCACGCCCGGACGTGGGGCGAGAAGGTCGGCGTCGAGAACTACGAGCAGCTCGTCGAGCTCCTCCAGCAGGACGAGCGCGACCCCGACGAGATCGCACGCTGGGCGAGCCGCTACTGCATGCGCCTCCAGGAGTCGGCCGGTGTCGACTGGATCTGGGACGGCGAGCAGCAGCGCAGCGAGATGTACGCGTGGGCGGTCGCGCACTCCAACGGGTTCGAGCCGCGCGGGACGGTGCGCTCCTTCGACAACAAGTACTACTCGAAGTCGGCCGCAGTCGGCCCGGTCTCGCTCCGTGAGCCGTACCACAACGACGAGTTCTCGTTCTTGAAGTCGGCCGCGAAGCACGACCTGAAGATCCCGATCACGGGGGCGTACACGCTGGCCGTCTGGTCGTATGACGAGCACCACCTGCCGAAGACGGGCCGGCTCGGCGGGGGCCTCTCGCGCAAGAAGGAGGTCGAGGCGCGGCGCGAGCTGACGCTCGACATCGCGCGCAACATCATCCGCCCCAACCTCGAGGCGCTGATCGACCTCGGTGCGACGTGGATCCAGATCGACGAGCCCGGCGCCTCGACCGAGGAGGACGAGCTGGACGTCTTCGTCGAGAGCTTCAACGTCTCGGTGGAGGGCCTCGAAGGCGCGACGTTCTCGACGCACCTCTGCTTCTCCGACTACGACCTCTTCTTCCCGGCGATCGAGGGCATGAGCGGCTGCCGGCAGTACTGCGTCGGCTTTGCCAACTACGACTCGACGGAGCTGGGCACATCCAGCGCCGATCGGCCCGGCTACGAGGTGATCTCCAAGTGGCGCGACCTGCCGTACGAGCCGATTCTCGGTCTCGGCGTCAACGACATCCATACCGACTTCATCGAGATCGCCCGAGCTCGTCCGTGATCGGATCCTCTACGCCGTCGATGTCTTCGGCGACCCGGCGCGGATCCACGTCTGCCCGGACTGCGGCCTGCGCACGCGAAGCTGGGACGTCGCCTACGACAAGCTGCGCAACATGGTGGAGGGAACGCGGCTCGCCGAGGAGTCGCTGAACCGCGCCCACGCAGGAGCAACCAAGTAACACTGTGTTACTTGGACACGGCGGTCGAAGGATCGAAGTAGCCTTGTAGTCGGCTAGCATCGTGTTGGCGGGCGCCGAGAGGCGTTCGCGCTTTTTCGGATGAGGACAACTCTCAAGCGAGGAATCGGCCGCGTAGCCGTCGTGAACGGCGACGGCCGGGCAGCCCTCCCGCCCGGGGCGCTCAGCCCTGTCACGCGGTACCGGCAGCCCGAGCGCAAGCGCGGCGGCTGGAGGCTCGTCGGAAGGATCCTCTTCGTGGTCGTGGCGCTCTCGTCGGCCCTCGCTTTCGGGCTGGCGGGTGGCACCTACCTGTGGGCGCTCGAGAGCGTCAACGCGCTGACGCCGGAGGGCCAGGTCAAGGTCGCGGCCAAGAACCTCGACCTCGTCCTCCCGAACAAGCCGGCGAACGCGCTCGTGATCGGCTACGACCACCGTCCCGAGGACGGAACGGCTCCGTCGCGCTCCGACACGGTGATGCTCCTGCGAACCGATCCACAGGACAACACGATCTCGATGCTGTCGTTCCCGCGCGACCTGATCGTCAACGGACGCTGTCCCGACGGGCGGACATTCACGGACCGAATCAATGCCGCGTACGCGTACTGCGGCCCCGCGGGGACGCTCGAGACCGTCCGCTCCGCTGACGGGGTTGCGCATCCACTATCTGATCGCGGTCAACTTCGAGGGGTTCCGCAAGACCGTGGACAAGCTGGGCGGCGTCTGGATCGACGTCGACCGGAGGTACTACAACCCTCGGGGCGGCGTCTACGCGACGATCAACCTCTGGCCCGGTTACCAGAGGTGAAGGGCTGGCAGGCGCTCGACTTCGTCCGCTACCGGCACACCGACTCCGACCTGTACCGCCTCGCGCGACAGCAACAGTTCGTGAAGGGCGTGAAGCAGGCCGTGAACGCCACCTGGAAGCCCGGCGCGATCACGAAGGTCGTGTCGGCCATGCGCGACAACATGCAGGTCGGAGACGCCACGGGCAACGCGCCGGACCTCGACGTCCTGACCTCATACGGGCTGCTCGCCTACGGCCTCCCGTCCGGCAATTTCTTCCAGGTCAAGATCGGCGGGCTCGTCGGTCTCGAACGAGCTCTCGACCGATCCCGCGAACATCGACACTGCCGTGCGGAGTTCCTCGCACCCCGACGTGGCCGCACCCGACAAGGCGACGGAGCAGGCGCTTCCAGGTCAGCGGACGAAGCGCACGCGCTCCGCACCGAGCCCGAAGGACGTCTCCCTCGTCGTCCTCAACGGGAACGGCAAGCCCGGAGCCGCGGCGAACACGAGCTATCTTCTCGCACAGAAGGGCTATCGCGTGATCCAACCGCCCGAGGGCTACCAGGCGAACGCGCCGGGTCGGTGGAGCCGCTCGTTCCGCACGCAGATCATGCTACCAGGGCAAGGAGAAGGCCAGGCTGGCGGCGCAGGGGGTCTCCGCGCTCTTCAACTCGACCGACATTCGGCGCATGCCGCGGAACAAGGAGCTCCGAATCCTCGCCAACGACGCGATGGTCACCGTCGTCGTCGGACAGACGTTCTCCGGCGAGTTGACGCCGACTCCCGTCGACCGCACCCCACCTCGCCAGCCACCGAATGTCAGGCCCGGCAAGGACGAGACGCTCCCGGTCGTTCGGCGAGCGGCCGCTTGGAAGCTCGGCTTCCCGCTGCAGATCCCGACCGTGATCGAGCGCTCCTCGGTGATCGACTCGGAGGTGCCGTATCGGGTCTACAAGATGGATGACGACACAAGACGGTGCGCTTCACCTTCAGGACGGGCGCGAGCGAGTACTGGGGGATTCAGCAGACCGACTGGGACGATGCGCCGGCGCTCGAGGACAAGAACAGGAGCGTCGTCATCAAGGGCAGGCAGTACGACCTCTACTACAGCGGGTCTCGACCTGCACATGGTCGCCCTGCGGGCCGGGGGAGCGAGCTACTGGGTCGTGAACACGCTGCTCGACACGCTCTCGAACGAGACGATGCTCGAGATCGCCAAGGGCCTGCGCCCGATGCACAAGTAAGTTTGGCTGCGTGAAAACGCCGCTCGGGATCTTCGGCGCCGGCTGGGTCGGCCTGGTTACTGGCGCCTGCTTCGCCGAGCGTGGCCACAGCGTCGTCGTGCGCGATGTGGTTCCCGAGCGAATCGAGAGTCTCAACGCGGGGCAGCTGCCGTTCCACGAGCCGGGCCTTGCGGAGCTGATCGAGCGCAACCGCGAACGGCTGACGTTCACGCTCGACGTGGCGGGACTTGAAGGACAGCACGGATATCTTCTTCGCCTGCGTCGACACGCCGCCGACAGCCTCCGGTGATGCGAATCTCGATTACGTGTGGTCGGTGATCGACGACCTCGGCGACCCGGGAAAGGCGACGCTCGTCATGAAGAGCACGGTGCCCGTGGGTACCGGCGAGCGGATCCGAGCGGCGCTCGAGCAACGCGGGCTCGACGGGGTGTCGTACGTCTCCAACCCGGAGTTCCTCGCCGAGGGCAGGGCGGTCGAGGACTTCATGAATCCCGACCGGATCGTGATCGGCTCGTTCGACGAGGCGGCCGGCGACCGGGTCGCGGAGCTCTACGACGGCTTCGATGCCCCGATCGTCCGGACGAGCGTTCCCTCGGCGGAGATGATCAAGCTCGCAGCGAATGCCTTCCTCGCCACGCGGATCAGCTTCATCAACGAGATCGCGAACGTGTCCGAGGCGGTCGGAGCCGACGTGGACGAGGTCGCCTACGGGATGGGGCTCGACAAGCGAATCGGGACGAAGCTACCTCAACCCCGGCATCGGCTACGGCGGGAGTTGTTTCCCGAAAGACGTGTCCTTCCTGAAGCTGCTGGCCGGGAACAGCGGCTACCACTTCCAGCTGGTGAGCGCGGTGATCGAGGTCAACGACCTCCAGAAGCGGCGCGTCGTCGCGAAGCTCCAAGCGCGCCTGGGGAGTCTGCGCGGCAAGAAGATCGCTCTCCTCGGGCTCGCCTTCAAGCCGAACACCGACGACATGCGCGAGGCGCCCTCGCTGGTGCTCGCGTCGCGGTTGCTCACCGAAGGTGCGATCGTCCACGCCTGGGATCCGCTCGTCGAGTCGCATCCGGGGCTGGATGGCGTGACGATCGAGAAGTCGCTGCTCGACGCGGTGCGCGACGCGGATGCCGCGGTGATCGTCACGGAATGGCCCGAGCTCGAGTCCCTGGCCTCCGAGGAGGTGCACGAGGCGATGCGGACCCCGCTCATCGTCGACGGGCGGAACCTGCTCGATCCGGAAGCGGCCCGCGCGGCTGGATTCGACTACGAAGGCATCGGCCGGGTCTAGCAGGGAGAATCCCACTCGTGGAAGCCATTCTTCTCGCCGGCGGGAAGGGCGAACGGCTGGGCGACGCCGCACAGGGGCGGCCCAAAGTCGCTCGTCCCGATTGCGGGTCGCCCCCTCGCCGCCTATCAGGTGTCGGCGCTCGCGGCGGCGGGCGTCGATCGCGTGATCGTGAGCTGCGCGGCAGGCCAGGAGGAGCTGTTCGATGTCGGAGCTCTCCGGCCTCGGGCCCGAGATCGTGACCGTCGGCGAGCCGGAGCCGCTCGGCCGGGGCGGTGGGCTTCGGCTCGCGGCCCAGGCCCGGCAGGAGACGGGCCCGGTGTACGCGCTCAACGGGGACGAGCTGATCGACGTCGACCTGCGCGCGCTGCTCGATGCCCACGACGAGCACGGCGGCGCAGCGACGATCGTCGTCGCGCCCCTCCCGACCGGCTTCGGCGTCGTCGAGATCGCCGACGACGACCGAGTCGAGGGCTTCGACGAGTCGCCGAAGCTCCCCCACTGGGTCAACGCGGGCATCTACGTCTTCGACGACGAGGCGATCGAGCGCCTCCCCCAGCGCGGCGACCACGAGCGGACGACGTTCCCCGAGCTCGCCGCCGAAGGCAAGCTCTTCGCCTACCGGCACGAGGGGGTTTGGCTGACGGTGAACACGCCGAAGGAGCTGCGCACTGCGGACGAGCACGTGCGCGCGAACCCCGGCTGGCTCGCAGCGGAGGCCAAGGCGTGACCGACCATCTGACCTCACCGAACTTCGGCGGGCTCTCGGACTTCGCGATCGAGCCGACGAAGGTCGAGAAGCCGTGGGGCTACGAGCTGATCTGGGCCCTGACCGACGACTACTGCGGCAAGATCCTCTTCGTCAAGGCCGGAGAGTCGCTGAGCCTCCAGTTCCACCGCGAGAAGGACGAGTCCTGGTTCCTCCAGACGGGTCGAGCGGAGCTCGAGATGGGCGCGCCCGGGGACAAGACGCCCGAACTCGGAGATCGTCGGGCCCGGGAGCCGCCTTCCGGATCCGGCCGGGGACGGTCCACCGCGTCAAGGCGCTCGAGGACACCGATGATCCTCGAGGTGTCGACGCCGCAGCTCGAAGACGTCGTCCGACTGGAGGACAGCTACGGCCGCGTCGAAACCTTGACACACTTATGGTAAGGTTCTGCCATGCGCGTCGGAGAGGCAGCGAAGCGAACGGGCTGGTCGCCGAGGATGCTGCGGTACCTCGAGTCCACCGGGCTCGTCGTCCCACAGCGACGCCGTTCGGGCTACCGCGCGTACGGCGCTGCGCGAGCTCAACCAGCTGCAGCGCGCTGCGGACCTTCGGCAAGCGCTTCCGCGTCGACATCGGCGAGGTCGCGTTCGCCGACGCCTTCGCCGCGAGCCCGACCTGAGGGCTGCGCTCGACACCTGGCTCCACGGACGCGGCGTCGACGCGCTCGACTGGGAGCAGCGCAAGCATGAAAGGCTTCTTGCCGCATGACGAATCACAAAGGAGAAGAGGGCTGATGGCTACGACACGGAGACACGACGTCAAGGACCTCGCCCTCGCCGGCGAAGGTGTTCGGCGGATCGAGTGGGCCGACCGGAACATGCCGGTGCTGGCCGCGATCCGCGAGCGTTTCGAGGCAGAGGAGCCGCTCGCCGGCTACCGCATCGCCGCCTGCCTCCACGTAACGACGGAGACCGCGAACCTCGCTCGCACGCTCAAGGCGGGAGGCGCCGACATGGTCCTCTGCGCGTCGAACCCGCTCTCGACCCAGGACGACGTCGCCGCTGCGCTCGTCGAGGAGTACGACGTCTCCGTCTTCGCGATCAAAGGCGAGGACAACGACACGTACTACCAGCACATCGAGGCCGCGGTCGACCACAAGCCTCAGATCACGATGGACGACGGCGCCGACGTGATCGGCGTCCTCCACGCGCATCGCCGCGAGCAGCTCGGCGACGTCATCGGCGGCACCGAGGAGACGACGACGGGCGTCATCCGGCTCAAGGCGCTCGAGCGCGACGGCGCGCTCGGCTTCCCGATCGTCGCGGTCAACGAGGCGAACACGAAGCACCTGTTCGACAACCGCTACGGCACGGGCCAGTCGACGATCGACGGGATCATGCGCGCGACGAACAAGCTGCTCGCGGGTCGAAGTTCGTCGTCGCCGGCTACGGCTGGTGCGGCCGCGGGCTCGCGACGCGCGCGAAGGGCATGGGCGCGCACGTGATCGTGACCGAGGTGGACGCGCTGCGCGCTCTCGAAGCGGTCATGGACGGCTTCGAGGTGCTGCCGATGGCGCGCGCCGCCGAGGTGGGCGACATCTTCGTCACCGCGACCGGCAACAAGGGCGTCATCCGCGGCGAGCACATGGAGCGGATGAAGGACGGCGCGATCCTCGCCAACACCGGGCACTTCAACGTCGAGATCGACATCCCGGCGCTCCGCTCGATGGCGGGCGAGAGCCGCGAGGCGCGTGCAGTTCGTCGAGGAGTTCGCGCTCGCCGACGGCCGCAAGCTCTACCTGCTCGCGGACGGGCGGCTCGTCAACCTCGCCGCGGCCGAAGGCCACCCGGCCCAGGTCATGGACATGTCCTTCGCGAACCAGGCGCTTTCGGCCGAGTTCATCGTCGAGAACGCCGCCTCGCTCGAGCGGAAGGTCTACGACGTGCCGGAGGAGATCGACACGCGAGATCGCGCGCCTGAAGCTCGCCACGATGGGCATCGAGAAGGACGAGCTGACGCCGGAGCAGGAGAAGTACCTGGCCTCGTGGGACGAGGGGACGTAAGCGGGCAGTCTTCATGAGCGCCTCCCCACCCGGGTGGGGAGAAGAGTTCCACCCGCCACCCGCCGCCAGCGTACCGCGGAGTTCGTCACACGACTGTGCTGATTCCGTGCCGATTTTGTGCGGTCGCTCGGAGCCCCCTCGCGATGAAGGCGCTCATCCTGGCGGCGGGCTACGCCACCCGGCTGCGTCCGCTCACCGACTCGTTTCCGAAGATGCTCCTGCCGCTCGCCGAGCGGCCGATGCTCGACTACCTGCTCGACCGGATCCGCGAGGTCGAGGAGATGGACGAGATCCACCTCGTCACGAACGCGCAGTTCGCGCCGGCTCTTCCGCGACTGGGCTCCGGAGGACGTGACCGTCCACGACGACGGAACGACGTCGAACGAGGACCGGCTCGGCGCGATCGGGGACATCGCGTTCACGATCGAGCGGGCCGGCCTCCACGGCGAAGACCTCTTCGTCGTCGCCGGCGACAACCTGATCGGCTACTCGCTGCCCGGACTTCGTCGCTTTCTGGCGCGAGAAAGGCGGCAGCGCGATCGCCGTCTACGAGGTCGAGGATCGCTCGCTGCTCAACCAGTACGGCGTCGTCGAGCTCGACGACGACGATCGCGTCGTCGGCCTCGAGGAGAAGCCCGCCGAGCCGAAGAGCAACCTCGCCGCGACCGCGGCCTATCTCTACCGCGGCGCCGACCTCGAGCTGCTCGCAGCTATCTCGAGGAGGGCAACGCGCCCGACGCGCCCGGGAACTTCGCCGTCTGGCTGCACACGCGTGCGCCCCTGCTACGGCTATCGCTTCTCCGGCGAGTGGCACGACATCGGCGACCTCAGCCAGCTCCACGCTGCGGACAACCTGCTCCGCGAGCGCGCCGGCCTGCCGCAGCGCGACCGAATATTCGCTGGACTAGCGCAGATTCGCGTGACGAAGGCGGGCCTACGGTGGCCCGGTGCTGCTCGACCTCGTCTTCCCGCGGCGCTGCGTCGTCTGCGGCGGGCCGGCTCAGGCGCTCTGCACTCGTGCAGCGACTCGGTTGCGCCGGCTCGGCGAGCCTCGCTGCGAGCGCTGCGGCGCCCCGACAGCATGGCCGGTCGAGCGCTGCCGCGAATGCTCGGGACGGCGCATCGCCTTCGCGACCGCCCGGGCCGCAGTGGCCTACGACGACGCGGCGCGCCTGCTGGTCGCCGCCTGGAAGGAGCGCGGGCTTCGGAAGCTGGCTGCGCTTGCGGCGGAGCTCGTCTGCGAGGTCGTCCCGCGGCCGAGCGCCTACACGCTGACCTTCGTCCCGGCCGACCCGAACCGGCGTCTCGACCGCGGCCACAACCCGGCCGAGACGCCTGGCGCTGGAGATCGGCGCCCGCTGGGAGCTCCCCGTGGCTCGTTTCCTGACGCGAGCGCCACGGCGTCGTGCCGCAGCGCGGCCTGCCGCTGGCCGAGCGCCGACGCAACGTGCGCGGCGTGTTCCAGGCCACCGATGACGCTCCTCGAGCGCTCGTCCTCGTCGACGACGTCTACACGAGTGGCGCCACGGTCTCCGCCGCCGCGACCGCGCTCCGAAAGGCCGGCGCGAGACGCGTCGAGGTCGTGACCTTCGCGCGGGCCGTCAGATCTTGAGCGTCGATTGCGATGCCGACCAGAGGAGCTGTACTGGCTTTGCCGGCGCGGCGTTAGACTGTCCTGCCCATGCGTCTTCAGGTGAAGGGCCGGAACCTCGAGGTCAGCGAGCAGATCCGTCAGTACGCCGAGGACAAGCTGGGCAAGCTCGACCGGCTCGTGAACGACCCGACGCGTGTCGAGCTCGAGCTCCTCGTCGAGAAGAACCCGTCGATCTCCGACAACCACGTCGCCGAGGCGACCGTGTGGACGAAGGGGCCGGTGCTTCGAGCGCGCGAGTCGTCCGCCGACATGAAGGCCTCGATCGACCAGCTCGTGAACAAGCTCGAGCGCCAGGTGAAGCGGTACCGGGAGAAGCGCCGGGTTGCGCCACGCCGGCACGCTCCGCCGCCCGCCGAGATGCCGGCCGTCGAGACCGACGACACCTCGGTCGCGATCACCAAGACCAAGCAGTTCACCGTCAACGCGATGACGCCGGACGAGGCTGTGCTCCAGCTCGAGCTCGTCGGCCACGACTTCTTCGTCTTCCGCCACGCCGAGTCGAACGACATCAACGTCGTCTACCGCCGCCGCGACGGCCACTACGGGCTGATCGAGCCTCAGTAGTGGGCTTCTTCCGCCGCGAGAAGCCCATCCACGAGGAGCTCGCCGCGCGAGGCCGGCCTCGACATCGACGGCAGCGGCGACGAGCTTGCGTCCGCGCCGGCCGGGCCGCCACCCCGGGAAGGCGCGGTCTCGGTTGCCTCCCTGCTCTTTGGCCCGCGCGTCGCCGAAGACCTTCTCGCCGCACACGGCTTTCCGCGGCCACGGGAGTACGACGAGGTGGCAAGCGCTCAGGCGCCCGCGCTGCCCGGTGACAGCCTCGAGTTCCTCGCTCTCCCCGACGGCAGCCTGTTCGTCGACGACGAGCTCCCCGACGGCGCGCTGGACCCCCTCGCCGACGCGCTCTCCGTTCCACCGCCCTACCACGCGTTCGCGGCAGCGCCAGGATGGCTCGTCTGGACTGTTGCGGCGCGGCGGACCTCGGTGGTCGAGGTCCCCGAAGAGGTTCCGGGCGACGAAGTGGACATCGCCGTCAACGAGGACGAGCGGAACGTGCTCGTCGACGGAGGCGGAGTTCGACGGCGGAGATTCCCGAGCCTCGAGGACTTCGCCGCGCAGCAGTTCGGCTCGTTCGTCCTCCGCGCGAGCCGCCTCGACGAGACGCTCTGGGAGGTCACGGTACTGCCGCTCTGACCCGATACCCTAAGGGACGATGTCCGGCAGTGATTTCGGTGGTTTCGAGCGCGTTCTTCGCGTAGGCGAGGGGCGCACGGCTCAAGCGGCTCCGCAACCAGGCGGAGTACATCGGCACGCTCGAGCCCGAGCTCGAGAAGCTCTCCGACGAGGAGCTGAAGGGCAAGACGTCCGAGTTCCGGCAGCGCGTCGCGAACGGCGAGGCGCTCGAGGACCTCCTGTTCGAGGCG
This sequence comes from uncultured Actinomycetes bacterium, assembly GCA_963776955.1. Taxonomy (GTDB): domain Bacteria; phylum Actinomycetota; class Thermoleophilia; order Gaiellales; family Gaiellaceae; genus VAXT01. Next base: position 1,111,278 of record CAVZOM010000005.1, on the reverse strand, counting down.
TTCGCGACGGTCCGCGAGGCGTTCAAGCGCACGATGGACATTCGCCTCTTCGACGTCCAGATGATGGGCGGGATCGTCCTCCACGAGGGCGACATCGCCGAGATGAGGACGGGCGAAGGAAAGACCTTCGTCGCGACGATGCCCCTCTACCTGAACTCGCTGACGGGCCAGAACGTCCACCTCGTGACCGTCAACGACTACCTCGCGAAGCGCGACCCGGACTGGGTCAAGCCGGTCTACGAGGCTCTCGGCGTGCGCGCCGGCTTCATCCAGAACATGATGCCGTTCTCCGAGCGCACCGAGGCCTACTCAGCCGACATCACCTACGGGACGAACGCCGAGTTCGGCTTCGACTACCTCCGCGACAACATGGCCGTGACGCTCCAGGGCACCGTCCAGCGCGGCTACACCTACGCGATCGTGGACGAGGTCGACTCGATCCTCATCGACGAGGCGCGGACGCCGCTGATCATCTCCGGCGAGCCCGAGACCGCGGCGCAGGTCTACTACGACTTCGCGCGCGTCGTGAAGACGCTCGAGGGCCAGCCGAGCAAGCAGAAGAGCGAGGGGAAGGGCCTCGACGAGACCGAGCGCTCGGGCGCGGACTACCTCTACGACGAGAAGTTCAAGACCGTCTCACCGAGCCAGGCCGCGATCGACAAGATCGAGCGCGCCCTCGGGATCGAGAACCTCTACGACGCGCGCAACGTCCAGTACGTGAACCACCTGAACCAGGCGCTGAAGGCGCAGGCGCTGTTCCTCAAGGACCGCGACTACGTGATCCAGGACGGCGAGGTGAAGATCGTCGACGAGTTCACCGGCCGGATCATGGAGGGGCGCCGCTGGTCGGAGGGCCTCCACCAGGCGGTCGAGGCGAAGGAGGGAGTCGCGATCCAGGAGGAGAACGTCACGCTCGCGACGATCACGCTCCAGAACTACTTCCGCCTCTACGAGAAGCTCGCCGGCATGACCGGTACCGCGAAGACCGAGGAGAAGGAGTTCGTCGAGATCTACGGCCTCCACGTCGCCGAGATCCCGACGAACGTGGCCGTCGCCCGCGACGACCAGAACGACTACATCTTCAAGACGAAGGAAGCGAAGTACGACGCCGTCCTCGAGGACATCAAGGAGCGCCACGAGTACGGGCAGCCGGTGCTCGTCGGAACGATCTCGGTCGAGGTCTCGGAGCACCTCTCGCAGCTCCTCGACGCGCTCAGGCATCCCGCACAACGTCCTGAACGCGAAGCAGCACGAGCGCGAGGCGGAGATCATCAAGGACGCAGGCCAGCACGGGCGCGGTCACGATCGCGACGAACATGGCCGGCCGCGGCGTCGACATCAAGCTCGCCGAGGGAATCGTCGAGAAGGGCGGCCTCTACGTGCTCGGCACCGAGCGGCACGAGGCGCGGCGCATCGACAACCAGCTGCGTGGCCGCTCAGGCCGCCAGGGCGACCCCGGCGAGTCGCGGTTCTACCTCTCCGGCCAGGACGACCTCGTGCGGCTGTTCGCGGGCGACCGGATCCACTCGATCATGGAGCGCTTCAAGGTTCCGGACGACCAGCCGATGGAGTCGGGCCTCCTCTCGAAGCAGATCGAGAACGCGCAGAAGAAGGTCGAGGAGCAGAACTTCGTCTCGCGGAAAAACGTCCTCAAGTACGACGACGTCATGAACACGCAGCGCGGAGTGATCTACGCGCAGCGGCGGCAGGTGCTCGAGGGAGCCGACCTCTCCGACGAGATCAAGGGCTGGATCGACGATGTCATCGAGCGCCTCGTCGCGCTGCACACCGAGAGCGAGCACGTCCAGGATTGGGATCTCGAGAGCCTCGTCCAGGCGTTCAACTCGCTCACCGACGCGGACTTCACCGTCGAGGAGCTGCAGGAGGACCTGGCCGAGATCAGCCGCGAGGCGCTGATCGACGACTTCCGCGAGGAGGCGCACGAGCTCTACGGCGAGAAGGAGGCGCAGTGGGGCGACGAGGTCGCGCGCGAGGTCGAGCGCTACATCGTGCTCGAGGTCGTCGACACCCGCTGGCGCGAGCACCTCGAGAACATGGACTACCTCCGCGAGGGCGTCCATCTGCGCGCTTTCGCGCAGAAGGACCCGCTCGTCGAGTACCGGGCCGAGGGCCACTCGATGTTCGAGGAGCTCGGGCTGCTGATCCGCGAGGAGGTGCTGATGCTCCTCTTCCACGCGCAGATCGAGCCCAGGAGGCCGAGGAGCTCAGCCGTTACGACGACGTGGACGGCGGACGGGCTTCGCGTACGAGCACGAGTCGCTCGCCGGCGCGGATGCGATCGCTGCGGCGGGGGGCGGTGGGGCAGTGGCCGGCGGAGCCGTGGCGACCGCCCTCGGCGGCGGCGGCGCGGTGGCGACCCAGCAGCGGGTCACGGCCGACCGCGACAAGATCGGCCGCAACGACCCGTGCTGGTGCGGGTCCGGCAAGAAGTTCAAGAAGTGTCACGGCGCGTAGGCGGAGTCCGGCCGCACTGATCGGCAAACTCGGTCTCGTGAGCGTTGAGGCCGAGCGAATCGTCTACGAGGAATCCGTCCGCACGTTGTCCCAGCAGAAGGAGGTCCTTGACGGCCTGCGTGCACGAGCCGGCACGCTGGTCGCCGCCGCCTCGGTTGCCACTGCGTTCCTCAGCACGCAGGCGCTCGACACTCCCGAGCTCGGCAGTCTCGCCTGGAGCGCGATCATCCTGTTCTGCATTGTCGTTGTGGTTTCGCTGGCCATCCTCGTACCCTGGGGATGGACGTTCTCCCATCACCCCCACCTTCTGATCGGAATCCATCTCGAGTCCGAGAGGCCTTCACCGGGGTGGAAGCCAAGCACAGCTTCAGAGATCTATCGCAACATCTCCTACTGGAACGGCGTCCACTACAGCGAAAACGGGCGGAAATTGGAGCTGATGTTGGTGCTGTTCGCAGTTGCATGCGCTGCGCTCACCGCCGAGATCGTGATTTGGCTCATACTGTTAGCGCGATGAGCTCGAAGCCTTACCCCACCCCGCCCCCACCGACGAAGCCGGACACCGGGGCAACCGAGACTCGCGGTCCGTCGAACTCGCCGGTGCCGAAGCGGCAGACGACGTCATAGCGCGCGTCGTCCTCGTCCACTTCAATCCGCCGACCCTCGACTAGCGCGTCGCTCGTCTGAGCGGGCACGACGTCGAGCCTCTGACTCCAAAGAGCCCGGCCGATCTCCGCAAGAAGCCCTAGCATCCGGCCGTTATCGCGCCGCGAGCTTGGATCATGCGGCATCCGCTGGCTGCAACTCTCGCCGGCGGCCTCGTGCTGCGGTTGCTCCTGGCGACGCTGCCCGGCTTTCCCACCGACATCGGCTTCTTCGAGTTCTGGGCCCGGCAGATCGCCTCCAACGGGCCCGAGGACTTCTACGCGCCCGGCGAGTTTCACGACTACCCACCCGGCTACATGTGGGTGCTCTGGCTCTTCGGTGACATCGACGAGACCGTCCGGTTCAGCGAGGGGCAATGGGAATACCTGCTGAAGCTCCCCGCGATCATCGCCGACCTGGGGTCTGCCTATCTGCTCTACCTGTTCCTCAGAGGCCGGACCGTAGCGCCGCCGATCGGTGCCGCCGCGCTCTACCTGGTCTTCCCACCGACGCTCCTGATCGGGGCCGTCTGGGGACAGGTGGACAGCATTCTCGCGTTCTTCGTCTTCCTGACGATCTACCTCCTCGACCGCGGCCGGCCGGTGGCCGCCTCCGTTGCCTTTACCGTTGGATTCCTCGTCAAGCCGCAGGCGATAGCGGCGCTTCCATTCCTGATCTTCTGGTTCGTCCGCGAGCATCCGCCATCCTGGAGACGCGTCGGGGACAGTCTCCGGCTGCCGTTGCCGCCGAGACTGTGGCCGACCATGATCGGGAGCTCGCTCGGCGCGGCGGTCGTGATCGCCTTTCCCTTCTTTCCCTCTCTGCTCCTCTGGCGTCCGCTCGTCGACCTCGTCTCTCAGGTGCGGAAATCGGCCTCGGAGATCGTCCCGCTCAACAGCTTCTTCGCCTACAACTTCTGGGAGCTGCTGGACATCGCGCCGCGCTGCGACGTCGCGGCCTGCGCTGGAGTGCCTGCTGGGACCGACTTTCTGGGGTTGACGACGCGAACCTGGGGGTACGTGCTCTTCGCCGTCGCGGTCGTGTCGGTGCTCGTCGTTCTGCGGAAGGCGCGCGGCCCCGCGTTCCTCGCCCTCGGCACGTCCCTGTGCATGCTGTCGTTCTTCGTCTTCGCGACCCGGATGCACGAGCGCTATCTGTTCCCGTTCTTCCTCCCCTTCCTCGCCGCATGCGCGCTACTCGGGTCGCGCGTGCTCTGGACGGCCTTTGGCCTCCTGGCGACGGTGAACACCCTGAACATGTACTACGTCTACACGAACCATCCGGATGGGCAGCCCCTCCGCGTGCAGGCCCTGTACGACTGGCTCGGCGATCGGCACCTGGGGGGAACGGACCTGGCAACCGGCCAGCTCCTCTCGTTCATCGTGGTCGCAACCGTGCCCGCGCTCGTGTTCGAAGCGCATCGGCTCGCGCGCCGCGGTAGCTACCATCGTCCTGATGGCTGACGCCGCCTCGCTCGACGAGCGCCTGGAGCAGATCGGGACCCAGCTCGACTGGGTCCGTGATTACCTTTGACCCGGACGGGCTGAGCGAAGCGCGCCGCCGAGCTCGAGGCGAAGATGGGCGAGCCCGGCTTCTGGGACGACCAGCAAGAAGCGGCGGCGATCTCGACCGAGCACTCGCGCGTCCAGAGGCGACTCGAGCGCTACGAGCGGCTCAGGCGCGAGTACGACGACGCGAAGGAGCTGCTCGCCATGGACGGCGACATGGCCGCCGACATCCAGACGTCGCTCGAGCCGCTCGAACAGGAGCTGGAGCGCCTGCAGGAGGACGCGCTCTTCTCGGGCGAGTACGACGCGGGTGACGCCGTGGTCACGATCCAGTCCGACGCCGGCGGCACGGACGCGCAGGACTTCACCGAGATGCTGCTCCGCATGTACCTCCGCTGGGCCGCCGACCGCGGCTTCCGGACCGACGTGCTCGAGGCGAGCCCCGGCGAGGAAGCGGGGCTCAAGTCCACGACGTTCACGGTCGAGGGCGAGAACGCCTACGGGATCCTCAAAGCCGAGCGCGGCAAGCACCGGCTCGTTCGGCTCTCCCCGTACGACTCCGCGCACCGGCGACACACCTCGTTCGCGCAGGTGATCCCGAGCCCGCTGCTCACGGACGACGCGGAGATCGAGGTCGACGAGAGCGAGATCCGCGTCGACACGTACCGGGCGAGCGGCGCCGGCGGCCAGCACGTGAACAAGACGGACTCGGCCGTCCGGATCACGCACCTCCCGACGGGAGTCGTCGTCAGCGTCCAGAACGAGCGCTCGCAGTCGTCGAACAAGGCGACGGCGCTCCGGATCCTGCGCTCTCGTCTGGCCGAGCTCGCCGAGGAGGAGCGGGAGGCGGAGCTGGCCAAGGAGCGCGGCGTCGTGAGCATGGGCTTCGGTGGAAATGCGATTCGCAGCTATGTCCTGCACCCGTATCAACTCGTAAAGGACCACCGCACGGAGCACGAGGTGGGGAACGCCCAGGGGGTCCTCGACGGGGCCCTCGACGGCTTCGTCCACGCGTACCTGCTCGCCAAGGCCGCCGGCAGGGTTGTTTAGCCGGTAATCGGCCTGCTCGCCGCCGAGGCGTAGCAGTCGTAAACGCCGGACCGGCGGAAGAGAGACGCAGTCGCCTTCCCTCCGTTCTCCGTGCCCGGAACGTCTTCCCCGAGATTACGGTCCGGCCGCGCTTGGCAATTCGTCGTAGCACGACTCGCTTCCCGTCTACCCAGCGTCCTCGCGAGAGCCGCTGCAAGACGACAATGCGGCCGCCGAGCGAGTGTCCGGCGACTATGCGTGCCCGAAACCGGCCCCGAGAGATCCTCTCGAGCGCGAGCTTCGGCCGGACTTGCACGACGAGCGGCGCGCTCAGCTCGCCGTCCACCTCGGCTCGGATCGTCGCCCGGCTCCCCGGGCGAAGACGCACGCTCCACATTCCACGAGAGCCGGCGGTCGCCCGTGCCGCCACTCTTGTCGAGAGGTCGTAGCAATCTTGCTCGAGGACCCTCACGCGTTGCCGGCCCTCGGCGCCGTGAGCGTCCCGCCTACCCTCGTCGGCTGGCCAAAGGGGAAGGTCCGCGGTCTTCCTTCGATGGTCGTCGGGAAGCTCGCGAGGAAGCGGCTGAGAGTGAAGCGTTCCGACCTTTTCAAAGGATTGGACCCCGCGGCCAGGATTCGGCCGTCCGGTTGCAGGGCGAGCGCATTTGCGACGAGCGCAGTCGGCACGATCCCGTTCGTCCCGAAGCTCGGGTCGGGCTTGCCGTTCGGCAGGTAGCGCTCAAGCGTGTTCCACCCGCCGATCACGATCTTCCCGTCGGACTGCAGCGCCAGCGCCGACGACAGGTAGCCGAAGGTCGACTCGGGTCGTGCGACGACGACGCCGGACAAGCCGAACCCGGTGTCCAGCACCCCCTCCGGGCTGTAGCGCGCGACCACGGTGCGTGTGTCCGAGCTGCCCGCAACGAGGATCCGGCCATCCGGCTGGAGCCGGAGGTCGGAGGCGCGTGACCACCTACCGATCGGCGGCGCGATCACGCCGCCGGAACCGAAGCTCTGATCGAGGTTGCCGTCCGCGTGGTAGCGGGCGAGAACGATCCGCTCGGGAGGAGGAGTCGGTGGCGGTGGTGGCGGCGGTGCCGGCGGGGGTGGAGGAGGAGGTCGCGGAGTGCCGGGGATGCTGTCGCCCGCGACGACGATCTTCCCGTCCGGTTGCAATGCGACCGTGGCGGCCACGGCAGAGAAGCCGAACGGGGTCTGCACCGCCCCACCCCCGCCGAACCCTGTGTCCAGCGACCCGTCCACGTTGAAGCGTGCGACCTGGAGCGCTAGGCATCGGCGGCGGTTCCCTACGGCAACGATCTTTCCGTCCGGCTGGAGTGCGAGGGCTCTGACGTCACCTCGCGGGCCCCTCGCCAGGCCCCCGAGCCAAACCCGGATCGGTCGTCCCGTTCGTAGCGGAGAAGCGCCGTCCGCTGCCCGCTCAGCTCAGTGCTGATCAGGATCTTGCCGTCGGGCTAAGCGCGAGCCCGCCGGCGAAGCTGTGTTGGCCCGTGACGATGCCGCCGGCGCCGAAGCCGGGGTCGAGACGGCCGTCGGCCTCGTACCAACCAGCGTCGAGCCGCCCGGGCTGCTCGAACCGTGGACGACGATCCGCCCATCCGGCTGGAGCACGAGCTCGGAAGCGGACGAGTAGGTGCCGATCGTCGTCTCGATGGTGCCGGTTGACCCAAAGCTCCGATCGGCGTCTCCCGGCGCAGCCGCGGCGGGGCGAAGGATCAGCAGCGCGGAGCTCACCGCCGTGGCGATGGCAAGCGCAAAAACGATCCGCCGAAAACCCATCATGCCACCCACCCTGGCGCCCGAGTCTAATGCGACGTGCCTTTTAGAGATAGCAGGTGCTTTCGCTAGACTCCGAGGCTGTTCAACAGCCGGGAGCGGCCCCCTGCGGACCGCGCCATCCCTACCCCCGTGCCGGAAGAAATCGCCCAGATAGGAGAGCCAGAGACGGCTACCACGGTCCCCGTGGAGGAGAACGGCCAGGGCCCCGCGCCAGGTCGCGACGCGCGCGCTCGATGATCGCCTTCGAGGGCGTGACGAAGATCTACGAGCCGAACGTCGCCGCGCTCTCGGATGTCTCGTTCGTGATCGACAAGGGCGAGTTCGTCTTCGTCGTCGGCGCCTCCGGCTCCGGCAAGTCGACGGTCATCCGCCTCCTGCTCAAGGAGCTCGAGCCGACCTCGGGCCGCATCATCGTCGCCGGCCGCGACCTGGGACGGCTTCCTCGCCGCAAGGTCTCGCAGCTCCGCCGCAACGTCGCCTGCGTCTTCCAGGACTTCAAGCTGCTTCCCGAACCGGACCGCCGCCGAGAACGTGGCCTACGCGCTCAAGGTGCAGGGCGAGGGCTCCGACTCGATCCGGCGCAAGGTGCCCGAGGTGCTGAACATGGTCGGCCTCGCGCACAAGATGAGCTCCTATCCCGACGAGCTCTCCGGCGGCGAGCAGCAGCGCGTCTCGATCGCGCGCGCGTTCGTCAACCATCCGCCGCTGCTCGTCTGCGACGAGCCGACGGGGAACCTCGACCCCGACACGTCGGTCGGGATCATGCAGCTCCTCTACCGGATCAACCGCGCCGGGACGACGGTGCTGATGGTGACCCACGACCGCGAGATGGTCGACAAGATGCGCCGGCGCGTGATCGCGCTCGAGGACGGCCGCCTCGCCCGTGACGAGCGGCGCGGAGGGTACGCCGAGTGAGGTTCCGCGTCGTCGTCGCCGAGGCCTGGCGCTCGCTCACAGCGAGCCTGTCGACGACCCTCGCCGCGGCGCTGACCGTGCTGATCGGAATGTTCCTCGTCGGGCTGCTGATCGCCTTCTGGACGTTCGCCGACTCCTGGAGCAACAAGCAGAAGGAGAAGCTCGTCGTGAAGGTCTTCTTCTGCACGCGGGACATCGTGCGAGCAGGAGGCGACGGCGCCAGCAGATCAACGTGGTGCGCGCGAAGCTGGACAGCGATTCCCGGGTCAAGAGCTATCAGTTCGTCTCGAAGAGCGAGGCGCTCGAGATCATGCAGAAGCAGCAGCCCGCGATGGTCGACAGCCTGATCTCGAATCCGCTGCCGAACTCCTTCACCGTCACCCCGGTCAAGGGCGAGTACACGAGGGGCGATCGCCCAGACGTTCACGCCTCCGCCCGCGGGGGTCGAGAAGGCGACGTACGGGGAGAAGACCGCCAGCCGGGTCCTGAAGGCTGCGCGGGTGATCAAGGGCAGCTTCCTCTTAGCCGGACTGATCCTGATCATCGCCTCGGCGATGCTGATCGCGAACACGATCCGGCTCTCGATCTTCGCCAGGCGGCGCGAGATCGAGGTGATGAAGCTCGTCGGCGCCTCGAACTGGTTCGTCCGCGGCCCGTTCGTCCTCGAAGGGATCATTTGCGGGCTCGTCGGGTCGGTCCTCGCCGTCTTCCTGCTCGTGCTCGGCAAGGAGCTCGCGCTGCCGCAGATCGTTCCACGGTTCGACGCGGGTGACGCCCATGCGTGGCCGTTCCCGCTCCTGGCGGCGATTCTCATCCTGCTCGGGTTGTCCCTCGGCGCGGCGGGCTCCGCAGTCACGCTGCGGCGCTTCCTCAAGGTCTGATCGTCGAGCTCAGCCGGCGCGGCAAGCTGCTCGTCGGCGAGCCGTACTTCACGCCCGGGACGCCGATCACGGTCGACCGCAAGGGGCTGCAGGGCGCCGAGCGCCGGCGATCTCGTCGAGGTCAGCACGGGTCGCGGGCGAGGCTCGCGTCGAGCGGGTCGTCGGGCCGGCGGACAGGATCGAGAACGTGCTCGAGGCGCTGCTCGTCGAGGAGGGCCTCCGCGAGGGCTTCGAGCCGCACGACCTGCCTGAGCCCGAGCCTCGAGGGGCGCACCGATCTGCGCGACCTGGTGTCGTTCACGGTCGACCCCGACACGGCGAAGGACTTCGACGACGCGATCTCGGTGCGCCCGAAGGCGACGGCGTCCGGATCTGGGTGCACATCGCCGACGTCTCGTACTTCGTTCCCGCGGGGACGCCGCTCGACCGGGGCGCCGCAGGAGCGAGGGAACTCGGTCTATGTCCCGGGGCTCGTGGCGCCGATGCTCCCGCATGAGCTCGCCGACGACGCGTGCTCGCTGCGCCCCAACGTCGACCGGCTGACGGTCACCGTCGAGATCGCGCCGAACGGCGAGACGAGCTTCTACCGGTCGGTGATCCGCAGCCGAGAGCGATTCACGTACGGCCAGGCGCAGCGGATCCTCGAGGGGAAGGAGCAGCACGAGCTCGCCGATCACGTGCGGCTGGCCGACCGCGTCTCGGCCGAGCTTCGCCGAGCTCGTTTCGCCCGCGGCGCGCTCCGTGTCGAGAGCTCCGAGCCGAACTTCGCCTTCGACGGCAGGGGCGGAGTCGAGCGGGCCTGGCTCGAGGCGGAGCCGCAGGCACACGCGCTCATCGAGGAGCTGATGATTCTCGCGAACGAGGCCGTCGCCGCATTCCTCGCGAGCCGCCGCCGGGAGGCGATCTATCGCGTCGCACGAGCCGCCGGAGCCGCAGTCGGTCCAGCTGCTGCTCGCCAAGCTGACCGACCTCGAGTCCCGACGCCGCCGGTCCCCGACGTCGAGAGCATGGGGCCGGCGGATGCAGCACGCGTCGCCGCCGAGGCGAGCGAGCTCGTCGCCGACTACGTGCGCAAGTCTCGGCGTGGGAAGGAGGCGTTCCGCTCGCTCGTCCTGCGCTCGCTGAAGCAGGCTCGCTACGACCCGCGGAATCTCGGCCACTCGGGTCTTGCCAGCACCGCGTACACGCACTTCACCTCGCCCATCCGCCGCTATCCCGACCTCGTCGTCCACCGCGCGCTTCTGCGAGAGATCGGCCAGGGCGACGACGCCCGTCCCCGAGGACCTCGACGGCGATGCCGAGCACACCTCCGAGACCGAGCGCGCCGCAACCGACATCGAGTACCGGGCGGACGAGATCTGCGCGGCCTGGCTCCTCGAGCGCACGCTGTTCGACCGGGGCTGGGAGGAGCCGCTTCCCGGGCGAGGTCACGGGCGTGATCCCGTCCGGCCTCTTCGCCCGCTTCGGCGACGTCTTCGAGGGCTTTCTCCCCGCGCGCCGGCTCCACGGCGACTACTACGAGCTGAACGAGCTCGGAACGGCCCTCGTGGGCCGCCGCGGAGGACGCCGCTACCGGCTCGGCGACGAGATCGACGTGAAGGTCGAGGACATCCGCCGCGCGGAAGGCAAGGTCGAGTTGTCTACTGCAGAGAGCGGAGGATCACGCGGCGCAGGAAGAAGAGGCCGACCATCCCGGCGCCGATCAGCGCAGCGAGCACGATGACGAGGGCGACCGGGAAGCCCTCGCTCTCCTTCGGGGGCGGCTTGTAGTCCAGGCTGCCCGTGATGAAGAAGCGCTTGCCGTCCGCGGTCGCGGGAACCCTCCAGTCGAAGACGTGATGCGGCTTACGCGGTGCGTCGCGATCTTCGGTGGGAAGCGCCGGGCTCATGTAGTGGATCCGGTGGTCGTGCCACGCCCAGACCTCGCCGCCGCTGAGCTTCTGCCAGTCCGGGTCGCCTTTGGGCTCGCCGACTTCGGGGCCTCGACTTCCGTACCGGTCCTGGTTGAGATAGCCGGCCGGTGAGCTGACGTTGACGAAGATCCCGGCGGCGCGAAGCGCAGGTACGGCTCGCCGCCGTAGCCGTCGATGACGATCGTCTTGCCGCTGCGGTTGTCCATCCAGACCTGGTCGTCGCCGTAGAGGACCTTCACCTGGAGACCCCTCGACACGCGGCTTCGAGCGCACTCGATCGTCGAGCGGTAGCCCAGCTTCCCGTGCCGAAGTGGGCCTCGGCGCCGGCGGCGAGGACGCAAGCCAGGAGGGCTGCGATTCCGAGTGCCCTTCTCAACTGACGACGCCTCCAGAGGAGCGCGACGGCCGGCCCCGACCAGGACGACGAGGACGACGGCGCCGATCAGCCAGCCCGTCGACCCCGTCGTCGTCATCGGACTCGCTCGCAGCAGTGGTCGTGGTCGGGGGGAGGCGGAGTTACCGGAGGTGGAGGCGGTGGTGGGCCCTCGCTGCCGTCAGCCGGATCGTCGGAGCAGGCGTGTCCGAGGCACGGGGCGCCGATCCAGCGGACGACCGTCCCGTTGCCGTAGGTCTGAACGGTCGGGAACGTCAGCGTCCTGCCCGGCGTGTTCGGGGAACTGGGCCGCTGATCTCGAACTCGCCGATCTCGCCCTGCGGAATCCTTCCGCCCGTCCAGGTGATCACCCGGCCGGCCAACGTTGAGTTGCCAGCCGGGGACGGGCACGAGCCTTCACGTTCGGCATCCCGGCGGGCAGCTGCATCGCGACCTTGACGGTCGGAGAGCTCTCCTCGCCCTCGACGCTGAGCACGAACGTGGAGTCGCTGTTGGCAGGAACCCTCTCGGGCGTGATCTCCGCGTGAGCGCCGGCCTGGGGCGCGAGCACGAGCCCGATTGCGGCAACGACGAGCAACGCTGCTCTCTTCATCTCAGCCCTCTCTGATTGGGACGGTGACGGTTTGGGTCAGTGCCTCGAACTCGCCTCGGCTCGCTTCGATCGTGACCTGCCACTCGCCCGGCTGCGGGAAGACACCCGGCGGGAGTCGTGTAGTGGCTGGGGACGATCCTCTGCAGCGGGATCCGAATCGGGCCGAGGCCCTGGCTCGGAAGCGTTGCCGAGAGCTTAGCGTCGTCGACGTTCGCCGGGACGCCGGCTCCGCTGAAGAAGTAGAGGTGGATCACGTTCGGGCCCGCCTTCGCGGGCTCGATCGTGTAGTTCACCTCGAGGTTGCCGATCGGGACGGTGTCGGTGATGTACTTCGGCGGCTTGACGGACGCCTTCGCCGGCGGCTCCGTCACGAGCACTGCGGTCACGCTGACGATCACGGCCATGATCGCGAGCTCGGCGCCCGCCGCACGGAGGAACCTGCGCTGCTCGAGCGCCGAGGCGATCTGCCGCTTCAGCCTCGGGACGGCGAAGCGGTTGTTGTAGGCCCCGAGAGCCAGGAGCGGCAGAACGAGCCCGATCTTGACCAGCAGGAGCTCGCCGTAGGTCGTGTCCCAGAGCCCGTGGAAGGCCTGGACCTCCTGGTAGCCGCGGAAGCTTCCCGCCGGATCAGCGTCACGACCGAGCGCCGACCGCCAGGATCGAGAAGACGGGAACGGCTCGGGCCGCCAGCGGCCAGCGATCCGCTCCTGCCAGGAGGAGAGCGAGCACCGTGAAGGCCAGCCCGCCGACCCACACCGACGCCGCCGCGACGTGCACGACGTCGGCGATCGAGCGCGATCGCGCCCGCTCGTGCGGGCGTGGCCCGCCGCCGCGATCGTCGGCAGCAGGAGCAGCGCGGGAACGAGGACGAGCCAGGCCGAGCGTGCGAGTGCGGGCGCGGCCGGCGAAGAACGCGACAGGAGCGATCACGCGGCGAGGCCGAGCTGCCAGAGAAACGCCTTGCCGAACCGGGTCTGGAGCACCGAGTCGACGGTGTCCCAGCGGAACGCCTCGCTGCAGGCCGAACCCTCCGGCCAGGGCTCCCTGCAGGACGATGCACAGGAATCCGGCGATCGACGAGCCCGACCGCGAGGCCCGCCAGGATGCGGTAGAGGCGAGCGCGGAGCTCGAAAGCCGCTGAGCGAAGGACGAGCGCGAGCGCGGCCGCGCCGCCGACGACGAGCAGGATCAGCGCGAAGTCGAGGGCACGCATGAACTTGAAGAGAGCGTCGATCGAGCCCGGCGTGCCCTCGCCGAAGACGCTCTCGCACTCGCCGCCCGGCGCTCGCCGACTTGACGTGGAAGACGAACGCGCCCGCGACCGGATGAGCGTCCGCCGAGATCACGCGCCAGGTGACGGTGTACGTCCCGGCGGGCAGCCGCCGGCCGATCTCGACCGAGACCGAGCTGTTGCTCGGGCCGGATGATCTTTCCCGAGTCCACGCGCGAGCCGCCGCAGTCGTAGACGCGGATCGAGCCGAACGCGGTCTCGACCGCCTCGCTGAACTGCAGCGTGACCTCGGGCGGGCTCTGGCGGACGATCGAGTTGTTGCCCGGCGTGGACTGCTGCAGGGTCGCGTGCGCCGCGGCGCCCGGCGCTGCCACCAGGGCGACCAGCAGGACCGCCGTGGCGATCGGCGCGCGACGCATATCGCAGTGAATGCAAGCAGATCGGCCTACGCACCCGAACCTACAATCGACGTATGGCAGGCGAGAAGCCGATCGCTGAGAACCGCAAGGCGCGGCACGACTACCACTTCCTCGAGCGCTTCGAGGCGGGCATCGTGCTGAGCGGAAGCGAGGTGAAGTCCCTCCGCGAGGGACGCGTCAGCCTGCAGCAGTCCTACGCGGACGTGCGAGACGGCGAGGCCTGGCTCGTCGGGGCGCACATCGACACCTACGAGCAGGCCGGCATTCAGAACCATGAGCCCGAGCGCGACCGCAAGCTCCTCCTGCATCGACGGGAGCTCGACTCGCTCTACGGCAAGGTGCGCGAGAAGGGGCTGACGCTCGTGCCCGTCCGCCTCTACTTCAAGAACGGCCGCGCGAAGGTCGAGATCGCGCTCGCCCGCGGCAAGGAGCAGCGCGACAAGCGGCGCGAGCTCGCGAAGCGGGAAGCGGACCGCCAGATCGAGCGCGCTCTCAAGTCGCGGCGCTAGGTCGGCCTGGGGGAGAGCCTGCGGACGAAGCGGACGACGAGCACTGCGGCTCCTGCGACCGCGCCCGTGAGCAGCGTCAGGACGTTCGTCGTGACGCAGGTCCGGCAGGCGTTACAGCAGACGGCGGCCATCGGCGCGTGCTCGCCGTACTTCCCGGCCGCCTGCGCCATACGTCCGGTCCAGATCTGCTTCACGTCCGAAGTGTACGGCGCGAAACAGCCTATGAAGCCGACGCTGTGCCCTCGAAGGCGGCAACCGCGCGAGGCAGATCGCTCATCGAAGTGACTACGGCGTCCGCCTCCGCCAGGGCCGGGTCGGCACCGAAGCCGATCACGCGGATTCCCGCCCGGCGGGCTCCCGTGACGTCGGCCTCGGTGTCGCCGACGGCAACGGTCAGCTCCCGAGGCCAGTCGCCGGCGCGCTTCCGTGCGATGTCGATCAGCTCGACGCGTTCCTCGGCGTCGCAGCCGAACGCGCCCTGGCCGGGCGGAAAGAATTCGGCGAGGCCGAGCTTCTCCATCCGAGCCCTTGCGACGAGCTCGGGGTTGCCCGTGAGGAGCGCCCGGTGCTCGATCTGGGACAGAGCCTCGGCGGTGCCCTCGGGAGCTCGCCAGTCGGACGTGTCCGCCTCGTCGAGCAGGTCGAGGTAGCGGGCAGAGGCCTCCTCGCACCACCGTTGGAGGCGCGGGTCGATCTCCTCGTCGCTCAGCCCCTCGAGGCGCAGGATCTCGCGGGCGATTCGGGTTGCGGTCTGCCCAGCATGGTTCACGCCGCGAATGGCATCCCCGGGCACCTTTCGTCCCCAGACCGTCTCGATGGCGTCTGTCGTCGCCTGACCCATCAGCGGGTCGCTGTTCAGGAAGAGCGTCTTGTCGACGTCGAAGAGGACGAGCATCATGCGTCCGTTGCGAGCGGCCCGCTGACGAGGATCCGGCCGGGCGCCTCGCGGTACCCGAGGCGCTCGTTGAGCCGCCGGATGGGCTCGTTGCGAACCTCGTTCTGCGTCACGAGCCGCTGATATCCCTGGTCCTTGGCCCACGAGATCTGCGCGAGTTTCAGTGCCCCCGCGATCCCGCGCCCGCGCCACGCGCGCTTCACGCCGGTCATGTCGTGGTGGGCGGTCTCGGGCTGAGCTGCGGTCAGGCTGAATTTCGCATAGCCCACGACCTCGTCGCCGGCGAGAGCGACGAACGTGGCGTCGGCTCGATCGCCGGAGCCCTGCATGTCCTGCGCGAGCCAGTCCTCGAAGGTCTTCATCCGGTCGTTCTCGGCGCCTGGCACGTCCGGCTCCGCCTCGCACGCGACGTCGTAGATCCCACGGATGAGATCCGGACTGTTCCGCCCACGTGGAGATCTCGATCCCTTCCGGAGCAGCGACAGGCTGAGGCTCGAGCGCGGCAAGGTCGAGGATCATGCGTCTCTCTCGCTCGACCTCGCGGAAGCCGCGGCCAAGAGCGAACGCCAGGCTTTCCTCGTCGTCTTCCGGCACCGGTGCCTCGATCTCCGTGATCTCCTTCGCCGAGAGCCAGGTCGACACGGTGCGGTACAGCGCCGTACCGAGCCCGCGGCCGCGTTCTCCGGGGAGCACCGTCAGGATCACGTATCCGACGTCGGGGCGTCGATTCATCAGGGCGACCGCCGCAGAGCCTCCGGAGCCGAGGAAGTCGGCGTACGCGATCGTCTGCGACTTGAACGAGCGAACCTCGTCCATCGTGATCGCGTCGAGGGGCCAGATCTCGTTGTAGATCGCGAGCGAGGCTTCCTCGTCGCCCTCGTCGGCGCAAAGGTGGATCTCGTGCACGCGGCTACAATACGAGCAACATACGGGGGCGATCAGGTTTCGACGTGGTCGATTCTCCGGTTGAGCTGCAAGCCGAGGTCCCCGGTCGGCCTCGTAAAACAACCGGGACAAAACGCAAGTGCGAAGAACGAAAACGCACTCGCTCTCGCTGCTTAAACCACAGTGAGGCGCATCGCTCCGAGCTCGGCCCGTGGCTCGGGTAGCGGTGTCAGAAAACGGGCTCGGCGCCTAGGGAGAGCCAATCGCCCGAAGCGCGACACCAAAGGATGGCTAGCCCGGCGGTAGGTTGGTTCCCACCGGCCGGCGGGCGAAATTCAAGGGAACCTAAGCTTGTAGACGTTCAGCTCGGTGCGACAGCGGACGCGGGTTCGATTCCCGCCGCCTCCATTTCCCGCCGCAGTCAGCGGCGGGAAATGCGTATGGCCGCCGTCCAGGCGGCCGAGCCCGCCTTCGGCTCTTGCCGTACGCCGCGGTCAGCGGCGGAGAGCCGCGTGAGCCGCGTATGAGCGACGCGTGAGAGCCCCGCCGCATGCTCCTCCCGTCTATCCGACCAAGGAGGTCGAGTCATGAAACCACGACGAGCTGCGGCAAACAGACTCGGGGGAAGCGGGAAGCTCGCTCTCGCCCTCCTCTTCTTCGCAGCGGCCACCGTGTTCGGAGCCGGTGTCCCCAGGGCCAGCGCGGCCGGGGACGATCCGTATGCGATCCAGGTGGAAGCGCTTTACGCGCCGGCACAGACCGATCTCGCACTTCGCGTCGACGGGCCCACCCAGGTGGCGATGCTCGAGTACGTGCAGGTGAAGGCCGGCTGCCCGGCGGTGGCGTCGAGACCCGCAACTTCTTCGACGTTCCAGTCGAGGACGGCGTCGCGACGATCCCGCTCGCCGGTCGCGAGCGAGGTGACCGGATCGAGGTGCTCGCTCATATCGACGCGCGGCCCCAACAGAACCTCGAGGCGGAAACGGTCGTCTTACGGCGGCCCGATCTGACGGTGACGCAGATCGACGTGCCCGAAGATCTCGTCCGGACGCATGCCTTCGAAGCGGTCGCAATGGTCGCCGAGGTCCCGCGGGGACGTCGGCGCGTACGTCACGGTTGAGCTCCTAGACGGAACGGCTGCACTGGATAGCAGAGACGTGCTCGTTCCTCCCAATTCGATGGTGCCGGTCAGCTTCTCGATTGCTCTCGCGACGCCGGGCAATCACACGCTTCGCGCCGTCGTGACCGATTCGGCGCCCGCCGAATGGGACGTCGCGCCGAATTCGCGCGAGCGCGAGCTGTACGTGAACCGGTACACGGCTGACGGCGTCGTCGCCACGGATCATCCGCTCGCCACGCAGGTCGGCGTCGAGGTCCTCCGAAGCGGCGGCAATGCTTTCGACGCCGCTGCGGCGGTCCAGTTCGTCCTCAATGTGACGCAGCCAGAACTGGCTGGAATCGGCGGCGGCTCGAACGTCCTCGTCCGCGACGGCGCAACTGGCGACGTGTTCGCAATCGACGCGCGTGAGACCCACCGGCGGCGACCAACCGACGACGTACAGCGGACGAACACGCGCTCAGGTTGGGCCGAACGGATACGCCGTCGGCGTTCCGGGCACGCTCCGAGCGGTCGAGTACATGCTCGACCGTTGGGGCACTCGCTCGCTTGCCGACTCCCTCGAGCCGGCTATCGGCTACGCCGACGACGGCTTTCCGGTCGGCTTCTTCCTCGCGCTGGCAAGCAACGATCCGCGGTCGAGAGCGTTCCCGGAGACGAATGCCCTGTTCCACCGCCCGAACGGGACGCCCCTCCAGCAGGGCGACGTGCTGGTTCAGACCGACCTGGCACGCACGTTGAGGCTGCTGGCCGAGGAGGGGACCTCGGCGTTCTACGAGGGAGAGATCGCCGACGCGATCGTGACGGCTCAGCGGCGCGCGACGACAGCCGGTCGCGAAGGCCGGATGACTGCGGACGATCTCGCCGGCTACTCGATCGAGGTCGAGGAACCGCTTTCGCTCCAGTACGGCAACTACGACGTGCTCGGTCCCGGCCCGGCGACGAACGGTGGTGTCGTCATGCTCGAGTCGCTCGGCCTGATCCGTGAGTTCCCGCCATCCTGACAACGCAGGGTATCCGTGGGGGTTCGGCACGCGAAACTCGCTGCACGTGTTCATCGAGGCGATTCGTCTCGCCTTTGCCGATCGCGATATGTGGATCGGCGACGAGCGGTACACGAATGTGCCGGCCTCGATCTTGCTCACGCACGACTACTTGGCCGATCGCAGCGAACTGATCCAGCGCGAGACCGTTATGTGCAACCCGGTTCTGCCCGGCGACCCGTTCGCATACGGCAACCAATCTCCGGTCGAGTCGGCCGGCGAGGAGGGCGGTGATACGACCCACTTCTCGATCATCGACCGCTGGGGCAACGTCGTTGTGATGACCTCGACCCTGGCCGACGCGTTCGGGAGCGGGATCATGGTTCCCGGGTACGGGTTCCTGCTCAATGACAGCCTGACCCTGTTCAACCTTCCGACGCCGCTGAGGAACCCTGCAACAGGGAATCCCGGCGCGAACGACGCGGCCGGGGGAAGCGCCCGATGGGGAGCATGGCGCCGACGCTCGTCATGAAGGACGGCGAGCCGTTCATGGGCACCGGCACCTACTCGGGCGACTTCATCCCGAGCGTCGTGCTCAATGTCGTCCTGAATGTCCTCGAGTACGACATGGCGCTTCAGGCCGCGGTCGAGGCTCCGCGGATCTGGGGGGCGGCGAGGGAACCAGAGTGGGTCGACGGCGGTCAACCCCGGCTTCGCCAACCTCATCGAGCCGCTGCGGTTGATGGGGCATCGCGGCCCGGCAGCCGGTGGTTGCGCCGGAAACATGGCTCCAACGCCATCTGGTGGCACATCGATCGGCTCGACGGGCTCCTTCGGAGTGGATCTCTCCGACTTCAGCCTCGCGGGCGGCGAGGACAGCGTGAGATTCCCGGACGCGACGACCGAGATCGTCGAACGACCGTAGGCGGAATACCCACGGGCGGGCGCTTAGGCGTCCGCCCGTCGCCTACTCTCCACTTGTGACCGAGCTGACCTGGTGGCTCTCGCCGCACCCCGACTGGGAGCCGTCCGAGAACTGGCCCGAGGAGGTCCCTGTCGTCCGCTATGAGACGGACGACGAGGTCGTCCTGATCGACCCGTTCCTTCCCCCCGGCGACGACTTCGACCCGCACGGCAAACCGGTGCGCGTGCTGCTCACCCAAGGCGCGCACTACCGTGGCACCGCCGACTTCGTCGAGCGCTACGGCGCCTCGGTCTGGGCTCCTCCGAAGGCCGTCTGGGGGAAGATTCCGAACCCGGCGACGACGGATGAGCTGCCACGTGGCGTCGAGGCGATCGAACTCGACGGCGAGCCGCAGCAGGTCATGTTCTTCATCCGCGAGCACGCGACGCTTGTCAGCGGCGACGTCCTCAGCGGTACGGGAGGCCGTCTCCACGTCTTCGTCGACGATGCCGATCCCGAGCGCCTGCTCCCGGCGCTCGATGCGCTCGCCGACCTCCCGATCGAGCGCGTCATCATCCCCCACGGTGACTTGATCCTCGAGAACGGCGCCGCGCGCATCCGCTCGGCAGTTGCCGAGGCGCGCGCTTGACGCAGCCGATGCGGCGTACGGGGCCCTTGGGGAGACGTATGGCCCTGGCCGTGCAGCGCGGGCTCATGGTCCGACTTTGGCGCGTCTGCGAGCGCCTCGGTATCGACGCCGGCGCCACCGAGGGCCCGCCGTATGTCGTCAACGCCGCGCGGCAGAAGGCGTTCGAGGAGGTGATCTCCACCGCGAGCGCCGGCGACGGGACCATCGACGCCTCCATGTGTCCGTATCCCGCTCATGAGCTCTTGACGTACCTCGTACTCGAACATGACGTCCTGCTGCACGGATCGAACGACACAGACATGGAGGTGCTCGAGCCGAGGCCGGCGCACGACTTCGGCACGGAGCTTCACGCAGTGGTGGCTACAGACGACGGGATCTGGCCGCTCTTCTACGCCGTCGTCTCGCGCCGGCAGGTGGAGGGCGTCTTCACGGCCTGCATGCACCGCGGGAGGCCGCCACGCCTACGTCGTCACTACATGTTCGTGATCTTTGCCGAGGCCCCGGAGGCGTCGGTTCCCTGGACGCGAGGCGCCATGTACTGCTTGCCTCGCGCAACCTTCCGGCGAGAGTGGGGCAACGAGTGGGTCAGCCCCGTTGCCGTGCGTCCGACGATGCGAGTCCTTGTCAGTCCGGACGATTTTCCCCTCGCCGAAGCTGTGCTCGTCGTCGCTCCGGAGGATGCCGGCCGCGTCGTCGCACGCCTGCGTGCGGCGAAACGCGAGCGCATGGACGGCGCTGTGACTCGTTAGAGCCGCGGCTCAGCGCGGCTAGTCGCCGCTGGATGCTTCCGCGCGCCTGCGGGCGTCCAGCTCGGCTTGACCGCGCTCGGCGAGCTCGCGAAGGCGCCGCATGTTCGGGTCATTCTCGGCCTGGGGCTAGTACGTTGTGTCCCTTGAGCGAGCGGACGAAGATCGACCCCAAGGCCGACTTCGGCACGACGATCGCCGAGGCGTACGCGACTGACGGCGCGGCGCTCGAGCTCGGTGGAGGCGTTCACGAAGGCGAGCTCGTCCCGGGCGCCGACGTGAGGGTCCCGCTCAAGATGACGAACCGGCACGGCCTCATCGCCGGAGCAACCGGAACGGGCAAGACGAGGACGCTGCAGCTCATGGCCGAGCAGTTCTCGGAGGCCGGTGTCGCGGTCTTCGCAGCCGACGTGAAGGGCGACCTGTCCGGCATATCGACGCCTGGCGACCCGGACAGCCCTGCTGGCAAGCGAGCCTCGGAGCTCGGCCTCGAGTTCACTCCTACCGGCTACCCGGTGGAGTACCTCTCGCTCGGCGGAATTGGCCCGGGCGTGCCGATCCGAGCAACCGTGTCGGACTTCGGCCCGCAGCTCCTGGCGAAGGTGCTGGAGTCGAACGAGACCCAGGAGCAGAGCCTGGCGCTCGTCTTCCACTACGCCGACCAGAAGGGGCTGCCACTCCTGGACCTCTCCGACCTCCGGGTCCTCCTGACCTTCCTCGCCTCGGACGACGGCAAGAACGAGCTCGAGGGCATCGGCGGGCTCGCGTCGCAGACCGTCGGCGTCCTGCTCCGTGCGCTCGTCGGGCTCGAGGACGGCGGCGGCAACGAGCTCTTTGGGGAGCCGCAGTTCGACGTCAACGACCTGCTTCGCACGACGCCCGATGGCCGCGGAGTGATCTCGTGCCTCGAGCTGCCGGCCGTGCAAGACAAGCCGAGATTGTGGTCGACCGCGCTGATGTGGCTGGTCGCGGAGCTCTTCGAGACGCTCCCGGAGGTGGGCGATCTCGAGAAGCCGAAGCTCGTCTTCTTCTTCGACGAGGCGCATCTGCTCTTCGACGACGTAACCGACGCCTTCGTGGAGTCGGTCACGCAGACGGTGCGGCTGATCCGTTCGAAAGGCGTCGGCGTCTTCTTCGTCACGCAGACGCCAAAGGACATCCATGAAGATGTTCTCGCGCAGCTGGGGAACCGCGTGCAGCATGCGCTCCGGGCATTTACGCCCGATGACGCGGCGGCCCTGAGGGCAGCCGTCCGGACGTTCCCGACCTCCGATTTCTACGATCTGGAAGGGCTCCTCCAGCAGCTCGGAACGGGGGAGGCGGCCGTGACGATCCTCTCCGAGTCAGGCGTTCCGACGCCGGTCGTCCACACGAAGATGCGTCCGCCCCGGTCGCTGATGGGGGCCGCGGACGATGTCGAGTCGGCCGCGAAGGCGTCGCCTCTCTATGCGAAGTACGGGACTCGAACCGATGCCCAGAGCGCGCGGGAGCTGCTCGCCGACCGTCTCGACCAGGCCGCGGAACCCGATGCGCCCGTGAAGGAAGCGCCGCATCGGAAGAAGGCGGCGAAGGCTTCCCAAGATTCAGGCGCGCTCGGGGACTTCCTCAAGTCCAGCACGGGCAGGCAGGTGCAGCGCGAAGTCATCCGGGGCGTCTTCGGGCTCCTGAAGAGGCGCATCTAGGCATGCTCATCCGAGCGGGCTAGATTTCCAGGTGATCGACCAAGGGAGAGCCGCATTTGAGGGGATGGGTTGGCTCGGCGCTGGTTTCCTTCGCGCTCCCGCTCGCTCTGCTCGGTTTGCCGAGCACGGACGTGGACGCGCCCGCAACGCCGGCGACCGTCACCGAGTTCCCGCTGCCGCACCCGGAAAGCCGCCCCTACACGATCGTCGCCGGCCCCGACGGGAACCTCTGGTTCACGGAGTCGTGGCGAGGAGCGATCGGCCGGATCACGCCGACCGGCACGATCACCGAGTTCGAGCTCGACGATCCTGACAGCCAGCCGTACGGGATCACGCTCGGCGCCGACGGCAACCTGTGGTTCACCGAACGAATCGCGAACAAGATCGGCCGGATCACACCGACCGGCACGATCACCGAGCACGAGATCCCGACACCGAACGCTCAGCCCTGGGACATCACGGCCATGCCCGACGGCACCTTCTGGTTCACGGAGGAGAACGTCGACCAGGTCGCGATGATCGACCAGAACGGCAACGTCACCGAGTACCCGAGCGGGATCGGCCAGTTCCCCACTCACATCACGACCGGCCCCGACGGGAACGTCTGGTTCACGGAAGAGATCGGGAACAACATCGTCCGCCTGGATCCGGACGACCCCGAGAATCAGACGGAGTTCCCGATCGAGACCGTGCAGGCGCTTCCCTGGGACATCGCCCCCGGCCCGGACGGGAATCTCTGGTTCACGGAGCTCGCCGGACGGAACATCGGGAAGATCACGCCGCAGGGCACGATCACGGAGTACCCGGTCCCGGGCGATTTCGGCGGGATTGCCGGAATCGCAGCTGCGCCCTCCGGAAACCGGCTGTGGTTCACCGAGAACGACACGAGCAACGTCGGCGTGATCGACGTCAACGGCCAGGTGGGGGAGACCTTCGACACCACGGATTACCCGTTCGGGATCACTGCCGGGCCGGACGGAAACATGTGGTTCTGCATCGGTTTTGGGAATGCGATCGGCCGGGTGAACATCGCTGGGCCTCCTCCTCCGCCTCCGCCTCCACCACCGCCGCCTCCGCCACCACCTCCGCCGCCACCTCCGCCGCCACCTCCGCCTCCGCCACCTCCGCCTCCACCTCCGCCGCCACCTCCACCTCCGCCTCCACCTCCACCTCCGCCCCCGCCTCCACCACCACCGGCTCGATGCCGCGTCCCACGCGTCATCGGCTTGCGCCTTGCAGCCGCAAGACAGCGGATCCGCAGGGCCAACTGCTCCGTCGGCCGAGTGCGGCGTGTTCGCTCCAGGCGATCACTGCGCGGCCGAGTCATCGCGCAGAATCCGAGGCCTGGCGCAGTTCGTCGCCAAGGTTTCCGGGTCAACCTGCTCGTCGGCCGGAGGTAGACCTCCCCCATCGGAGGGATTGCGGGTGGTCCTACCTAACCTGTGGAATATGGGCACGTGCTCGTTTCTCGGACCGCCTGGGGAAGTCCCGCCGACGTCGGTGGTGTCTCACCCGGAAGGAATTCCGTGACTGTGGCTGGAATGAGCGTCTGCGGTGACGCATACCGTCTCCTCCGAAAGAAGGAAGAGCAGTGCCGTCCTGGACGCTTTGGACAGTTCTCGGAATCCTTATCTGGTCAGCTCTCCTCGCTTTCGTCCTAGTCGCCTTCCGGCGGCTCTCCGAAGTCGACGAGGCTGCGCAGCCCGCCCGGCTCGGGGCTCAGCGAGCGACTGGCCCGGCGAACGCGTTCGCGGAGTCCGCAGAAGCTGCGGAGGTCGTGCGCCGAATCGAGGAGCCGCTCTCCGTCTTGGTAGTCGACGACGACCCGAATCTCCGGGCGCTCCTGCGTACCTCCTTCGAGCTCGCTCATATCCACGTCCAGGAAGCGGACAGCGCAACCGTCGCTTCCCGGATGATCGAATTGCAACACCCCGACGTGCTCGTCCTCGACGTGGCCATGCCGGTCGTCGACGGGCTGGACTACTGCCGGTCGCTCAAGGCCGATTCGTCCACACGGGGAATTCCCATCCTTCTGCTCACCGGCAGCGAGGTCTCCGAGGAGACCGTCTCCGACGTCGGGGCCGACGCCCTGCTCAGCAAGCCGTTCAGCCCGCTAGCGCTGCTCTCGATCGTGGAGCGGCTGGGAGAGCAGGCGACGCTCGAGCGGCCCTTCCGAAGGTCGGCTCTCAAGGCCGAGCAGCTCCTCCTGTACGCGCAGGACTTCCGTCGACTGGTCGAGATCGAGCGCGCCCAGCGCGGGCTTCTGCAGGAGGCGTCACGGGAGACGGTGGTTGCTCTCGCTCGAGCGCTCGAGTCGAAGGACGGGCTCACAGGAGCGCATTCGGAGCGCGTTCGACGCTACGCGACCGAGCTCACGGGCGCAGTCAGCAGCGCCGCTCTCGAAGAGCCGACCCTCGAGTACGGCTTCATCCTGCACGACGTGGGCAAGATCGGAATTCCCGACCGCATACTCAGGAAGCGAGATCCGCTCACGACCGCGGAGCGACGGCTCCTCGAGACGCACACGATCCTCGGCGAGCAGATGATCGGCGACGCCGCACTCTTGCGTGGAGAGGGGGCGCGTGTCGTGCGTTCCCATCACGAGCGTTGGGATGGCGGTGGATATCCCGACGGCTTGCGGGGCTTGGAAATTCCACTTGGCGCGCGCATCTTCTCGGTCGCGGATTCGCTCGACGCGATGACGAGCGACCGGCCGTACCGCAAGGCTCGGCGCTGGCGCGATGCCGTCACCGAGATCGCCGCCCAGGCGGGCAAGCAGTTCGACCCGGAAGTGGTGACGGCCTTCCAGGACAGCGAGCGTGGGCTTCGCTCCGTGTACGACGCGCTGAACCCGACCTACGCACTCACCGCCAACTGACGCCGGCGTCCCACCGAGCCTAACTTGCGCCGCTCGCGGGAACCGAAGTCGTATGGCGGCAAAACCGACGAGATCGCGGGTCGCTCGGGCGCAGGGGGCCTACTTCCTCTCGACGGGGATCTGGCCGCTCCTCGACCGCGCCAGCTTCGAGCGCGTGACCGGGCCCAAAGCGGACTTCTGGCTCGCGCAGACCGTCGGCGTCCTGGTCGGCATCGTCGGGGGTGTGCTGCTGCTCTCGGAGAACCGCAACCGAATCACCCGTGAGCTCGAGCTCCTGGCCGTGGGCTCTGCCGCGGGCCTGGGGCTCGTCGACGTCGTGTTCTCGCTTCGCGGGCGGATCTCGAAGGTGTACCTCCTCGACGCGGCTCTCGAGGCTGCGTTCGTCGCCGGCTGGCTGCGCTCAGATCGAGCCTGAGAATGTGTCGCAAGCCGCGGGCTTGCCGTTCTCGTAGCCGCGAGAGAACCAACGGCGGCGCTGCTCGGAGGAGCCGTGCGTCCACGTCTCCGGGGTCACCTGGCCCTGGGTCTGCTCCTGGATGCGGTCGTCGCCGATCGCGCTCGCCGCGTCGAGGCCCTCGTTGATGTCGGCCTGCGTCAGTTCCTCGATCAGGCCGGTGGACCTGGCGTTCGCAGCCCAGATCCCGGCGTAGCAGTCGGCCTGGAGCTCCGCCCGCACGGCTTTGCTCTCCGGGCCCTGCCGGTCACCGCGGATGCTCTCCAGGACGCCGAGCTGGTTCTGCACGTGGTGGCCGTACTCGTGCGCGAGGACATAAGCCTGCGCGAACGGGCCGGCGCCCGCCCCGAAGCGGGACTGGAGCTCGTCGAAAAAGCCTAGGTCGATGTAGACCTGCTGGTCGGCGGGACAGTAGAAGGGGCCGACCTGAGAGCTCGCGAACCCGCAACCGGTTTGCACCTGGTCGGTGAAGAACACGGTGTCGGCGTACGGGTACTGCCTGCTGCTGTTCGCGAAGACGCCTTCCCAGAACTTCTGGACGCTGTTCACGACTCCGACGATGCGGCAGTCCTGGCGCGTGTTCGCGTCCTCGCCGGTCTGGCATTCGTTCGAGATCTCCGACGGTGTGTCCCCCTGGCCGACGCGTTGATCCTCGAGCGGCGCGAGCTGGCCTCCGAGCCCGCCTTCACCCGAGAGCGCGGAGACGAGGAGGTAGATCACGAGGACGGCGAGACCGACGCCTCCGCCGCCCATCGCCAGGCCGCCGCCTCCCATCCGCCGGCCGCGAACGTCGGTGACCTGGCCCGTGTCGAGCCGCGCTCCTCTCCGGAACCGCATGGTGCTCTTGTACCCGTTAGCGCCCGAGCCAG
This sequence comes from uncultured Actinomycetes bacterium, assembly GCA_963776955.1. Classification (GTDB taxonomy): domain Bacteria; phylum Actinomycetota; class Thermoleophilia; order Gaiellales; family Gaiellaceae; genus VAXT01. The sequence continues at coordinate 1,084,905 of CAVZOM010000005.1, read as the reverse complement.
TCCTGGACGCGGGATCCGTCTCCCAGAGCGGAGAAATCACCGTCGTCGCGGATCTGCGTGGCCGCCGACACGAAGGAATTCATTGCCGCCCAGGTCAACGCACCGCCCACGCTGACCCGTTGGGCACCGGCGTCCACGATCTCGGCCATCGTCAGGTCGGGCCGCGCGAGCACGTTCACCGGGTTCGTCACGGCGTCGGAGACCACCCGGATCTGCTCGATGGTCTGCAGGCCCGGTGCATAGAGGACGTCGGCGCCCGCCTGCTCATACGCTTGCAGGCGCGCGATGGTGTCGTCGAGATCGGGGTTGCCGCGAATGTGGTTCTCGGCTCGGGCCGTCAGCGTGAACGGCCAGCCGAGGCCGCGCGCCGCCTCGACCGCGGCGGCGACGCGGTCGACCGCATGCGGCAGCTCGTACAGATGACCGGCCGGGTCCCAGTCCTCGATCGAGCCGCCGACGGCGCCCACCTGAGCAGCCTGCGCGATCGCGCGGGCCGCGCTCTCGGGGTCGGCGCCGTAGCCGTTCTCGAGGTCGACGGAGACCGGGAGGTCGGTGGCGTGGACGAGTGCTTCGACGTGCTCGGCGACCTCGTCGAGCGTGACCCTTCCGTCCAGGCGTCCGAGCGTGAACGCGAAGCCGGAGCTCGTCGTCGCAAGCGCCTTGAACCCGAGTGTCGCGAGCACGCGCGCAGAGCCGGCGTCCCATGGATTCGGGATCACGAACGGCTCTCCGGCGTGAAGCTCCGCGAAGCGTACCGCCCTATCCGCCTGGGTAACCACGGCCTCGACTCTGCCAGACACTCGTGCGAGGGATGGCAGTTCGGCGTTTCGCGCCTACGGTGAGAGTAGGGCTTAGCGCTTCCGGTGGCGGGGGCGGTGAGCCCTTAACCGCATGCGCGATCGCCTCGCACAACGCCTACTCCTGGCCGCAGCCCTTGCTTCGGCGCTCGTCGCCGTGGCCGTCACGAGCGTGGCGAGCGGAGCGAGCGCGCATTCAGGTAGGCGGGCCGAGGCGGGATCGATCCTCGTCGGCTTCCGTACAGGCGTGTCCGCGCCGGCGCAGGCCGACGTCCTGGCGGACGCCGACGCCAAGCCGACCAGGTCGTTCGCCTCGATTCATGGCGCGGTCGTCTCGGTCGCACCGGGAACCGGGGCGGAGACGATCGAGACGCTGAACCGAGATCCACGCGTCGCGTACGCGGAACCGAACTTCATCCTCCACGCGGCCGAGGTAATGCCGAACGATCCGTTCTTTTCGCGGCTCTGGGGCCTACACAACTCCGGTCAGACCGTGAACTGGACCGCGGGCACCCCGGACGCCGACATCGATGCCCCAGCGGCGTGGTCGGTCTCCACCGGCAGCCCCGACGTCGTCGTCGCAGTGATCGACACCGGCGTCGACACGACGCATCCCGATCTCGCCCAGAACGCGTGGGTCAACGAGGGCGAGGACTGCTCTGGGTGCCGGACGAACGGCATCGACGACGACGGCAACGGCTACGTCGACGACTGGCGCGGATGGGATTTCGCGAACGGCGACAACAACCCCGCGGACGACAACGGGCACGGCACGCACGTCTCGGGAACAGTTGCCGCTACAGGCAACAACGGCTTCGGCGTCGCCGGCGTGACGTGGAGCTCGAAGATCATGCCCCTCAAGTTCCTCGGCGCGGACGGATCCGGCACGACCGCGGACGCGATCAGCGCGATCCTCTACGCGAGGGCGAAGGGCGTCCCGATCCTGAACAACTCGTGGGGAGGCGGAGACTTCTCGCAGGCGCTCCTCGATGCGATCGAGCAGACCGATACGAGCGGGGAGCTCTTCGTCGCAGCCGCCGGCAACGACTTCACGAACACGGATGCCGAGCCCTTCTATCCGGCCGGCTACGAGGTGCCGAACGTCCTCGTCGTCGGCGCGAGCGACCAGTTCGACCGGAAGGCCTGGTTCTCGAACTACGGGACGCGGACCGTGGATCTCTCGGCCCCCGGAACGAATATCTACTCGACCTGGACCGGCGTGACGTATCGCTTCGCCGACGGGACCTCGATGGCCGCCCCACAGGTCTCGGGTGCTGCCGCGCTCGCACGGGCCGCGTTCCCGGGGGCAACCGGAGTCGGGCTGAAGGCGCTGCTCCTGCGCGCCGTCGATCCGGTCAGCACGCTGAATGCAGCATCGAGGACGGCCGGCCGCCTGAACGTGGACCACGCCGCCAGGTGCGCGGGCTCGCCGCAGGCGTGGATCGACTCGCCGGTGTCGGGAGCCGAGCTCAGCGCAGGCCAGCCGCTCGAGATCCGGGCTCTCGCCACCGCGTGCGGCTCTCCGGCCGGGGTCTCGCTCAGCGCGACGCTGAACGGGAGCCCGTTCGCCCTCGAGCCGAGAGGCGACGGACTGTTCACGACGCTCTACACGCCGGCGGCCGGAGCGATCAACCTCGCCGTGACAGCCACAGCAGGCGGCGCCACCGATACCCAGACCGTTTCCGCGGTCGCCAACCAGAGCTACGACATCGCGCCCGGCGGGTCGCCGGTCACGGTAACCACCCACTCACCCGGAGAGAACGCCTGGCTCTTCTTCGACGGCCAGGCCGGACAGCGGATCAGCCTCCGCCTGAGCGGGGTGACGATCGGAAGCTCGCCGTGTTGCTCGACGAAGCTGAAGGTCGCGAAGCCGGACGGGACGAATCTCGCCCCCGAGGTGCTCCTGGGTACGAACGGCGGCTTCTTCGACACCCGCACGCTCCCTGCGAGCGGGCGCTACCGAATCCTTGTCGACCCGCAGGGGACGGCGACCGGAGCGATGACGCTCGCGCTCTACGAGGTACCGCCCGACCTCACCGGCTCGATCACCCCTGGCGGGGCGCCCGTGACGGTTTCCCTCGGGCCCGTTCCCGGACAGAACGCGAGCCTCACGTTCGACGGCGTCGCCGGCCGCCGGGTGAGCCTGCGCCTGAGCAACGTCACGATCGGGACGTCGACCTGCTGCTCGGCCCGCGTCTCGATCCTCAAGCCGGACGGAACGACGCTGGTCTTCCCGACGCCGGTCGGGACGAGCGGCGGCTTCCTCGACACCCGAACCCTGCCGGCGAGCGGCACGTACTCGATCCTCGTCGATCCGCAGCTGGCCGACCTCGGCTCGATGACGCTGACCCTCTACGACGTGCCGGCCGACGTGAACGCTTCGATCACCCCCGGCGGCCAGCCGGTGAACGTGTCGATCGGCCCCGTTCCGGGCCAAAACGGGGTCGTGTCGTTCTACGGTGCGCTCGGCCAGCGGATCGCTCTCCGCATGAGCCAGGTCTCGATCGGGACCTCGAGCTGCTGCTCCGCCCGGGTCTCGATCCTGAAGCCCGACGGCTCGACGCTCGTCTATGCGACTCCGGTCGGGACGAGCGGCGGCTTCCTCGACACGCGCTCGCTCCCCGTCGCGGGCTTCTACACGATCCTCGTCGATCCGCAGGGGACCGATGTCGGGTCGATGACGTTGACCCTGTACGACGTCCCGCCCGACCTGAGCGGGTCGATCGCGATCGGAGGGCCGCCGATCAGCCTCGCTCTTGGCCCCGTCCCCGGCCAGAACGCAACGCTCGGCTTCGCCGGGACGGCGGGCCAGCGGGTCAACCTCCGCCTGAGCAACGTCACGCTCGGAGGGTCGTCGTGCTGCGGCGCGAGGATCTCCCTTCTCAAGCCCGACGGCACGAACATGGTCCCCCCGATCCTGGTCGGGACATTCGGCGCGACGATGACGGCGACCCTGTCCGTGACGGGGCAGTACTCGATCGTCGTCGATCCGCAGGGCGCAAACACCGGCGGCATCACGCTCACGCTGTCTCCCGCCTGAGAGCTCGTTCGGAGCAAGGCTGTCAAGCGTAGTTTCGAGCAGCCCGATCCAGAGAATTCGCGGATGCTTCTGGATCCCGCGGGAGAAAAACTGCTCCGGAAGGGGCTCTAGGCGATGTCCCCCAAAGCAGTGAGGTGAATGATGTTTACGTATGTCGGGCTCTTCAGGATCGTGCCGGCCGCGCGGGAGCACCTCGAGAAGACCCCTGAGTACTTCGACCAGATCCACAAGATCGTCGAGGACGAGGGCGGCACTGTCGAGCGCTTCCTCGCAGTCATGGGCCCGTGGGAGTATCTCGGCATCTTCGAGTATCCGGATCTCGAGGCCGCTTTCCGCGTCCTCGGCAAGATCGCGAAGCTCGAGGTGTTCGAGACCGAGACGTTCCCTGCTGAGGACGTCAAGGTGTTCTGGAAGGCGCTCGTCTAGCGCCGACCCTTTCTCAATTGAACGACGGAGGCCGCCCTTGTGGCGGCCTCCGTCTGTTAGCGCCGTGCTCCAAGCCGCTGTAGCTACCAGGCGCCGCCGCCTCCACCACCACCGCCGCCTCCACCACCGCCGGAGAAGCCTCCTCCGCCGCCGCTGGAGCCGGGTGGCGCGAGTGCGGAGCCGAACCCCGACGAGAGGTCGCCGATCCCGAGTGCAGTCGGGCCCGAGCCGAGGTCGCCGTTCGGGCTGATCCAGTAGATCGAGCTCTGTTCGTGGAGCGCCTCGGGCATATGCAGATGCGCGCCCTGCAGGATGCGTTCCGCGATCCCGAAGGCGATGCCGTAGACGAGGTAGCGCTCCCAGAGCTCGAGCGTGGCTGGGGGTGCCTCCTGGAGGCGCGGGAAGTCCGTCAGGTAGCGGCGGAACGCCTCCCAGCGCTCGGCCTCGGTCTGGCCGACTTTCGTCCGGCGCCGCCAGAGAGGCGGCCGCGCGGCTGCGATCACGAGGGCGATGGCGTTCGCCGCTGCGCAGCCTCCGAGTGCGACCAGCAGAACGTCGTTCCAGCGCGGCGCGGCGGTCCGCCACCCGTGGATCCCGGCCCACAGCAGGACCACGGCAATGAGCCCGAACAACACGAGCGCGACGATGATGAGGACGAGGCCCTGGCTCAGGAACCAGCCGCGCTCGTCGATCGCCGAGGTCACCTTCGACTTGAAGTCCTTGAAGAGCTTGCTGTTCGTCTCGCGGTCGGCCTCGATCGAGTCACGGAACCGCGAGAGTCGGGCCCCCTCGGTGCCCACGACGTCGTCGACGACCTGCACGACGGGCGCCTCGAACGAGGCCATCGGCACCGCCTCGTCGGCGAGCTCCACGTGGAGGTCGGCAACGTCCTCGTGGCGAATACCTCCCCAGACCGGGCGCTCGGTCGTCACCGGCGTTGCCTTGTAGCGCCCGCGGCGAATGAGGTCGAAGAGCGTCGCGGTGAACTCGTTCGAGCCCGGGCGCCGTCTCCTGCCTGACGAGCGAGGGAATGAGGGCCGGCTCGGTCTCTGTCGGAGGCGCCTGCTCGTACTCGCGGTCGTAGCCGGTTCGATGTTCGCGCCCGTAGAGGAGCCACACGAGGCCGATGACCCCGAGGGCCGGCAGTAGCCCGAGCCCGAGCAGTGCCAGGATCGTCCGGCCCGGGTGCTCCTTTGCGTCCTCGAGCTTCTCGTGGTCCTGCTCGTACGCGCGCTGCGATGCGACCTCCTCCGCGGTGATCCGCCCGAGGGCGTTGCCGGAGCGGACCTGCGCCCCGCCCGTCGACGCGAGCAGTTCCCGCGGAAAGACCACGCGGTGCTCGACGAACTGGTGAGCCGGGATCTGGACCGCCTGGAGCGTCGTCCGGTCCGGCGCGCGCGCGACGACACCGCGAACCCAGGCGGGGCTTCCCCAGACGCGGTACGAGGGGGAGAGCTGGGCCCGGCTCGGGAGGAGAATCGTCGACGTGAGATTCCCCAGGCCTTCGGGCCAGTGCTCGCCCCAGACGCGCAGGTTCACGTCGACGACGTCGTCGTAGGCGACGGTGAGCCCGCGGAACCGGTACGAGATCGTAAAGGTGCGCCGCTCGTTGGTCGCCGCGTAGTGCCACACGATGCGGAGGCCGTTGTCGATCCCGGTCACGCCGAAGCTGTCCGGCAGGCCGAAGCCGCCGAGCTTCGTGTTCGCTCCCGGGCGGTACATGGTGCCTCCTTCGCTGACCGAGACGTCGGTGATCGTCTCGCCCCCGCGGAGAGGAATGTCGCGGTAGGCCCCGCTGAACGAATCGGAGAAGTCGAAGGTGATCACCTCGCGCACGAGAAGCGTCCCGTTCGGCTGGACGTGGACCAGGACGTCGGCGTTGGGGAGGGAGTAGGACTTCGCCGAGGCGGTCGCCGGCGCGAGCAGGAATGCCGCGGCGAGCGCGAGGACGAATCCGGCGTGCCGGCTCAGGTGGAGAACTGGACGGACGGCGCCTCTCGTGTGGTGCCTTCCGTCTCGAAGTATTCGCGCGGAGTGAAGTTGAACACCCCGGCGACGATGTTCGTCGGCACCGTCTCGAGCGCGTTGTCGTACGAGAGGACGGCGTCGTTGTAGACCTGGCGCGAGATGACGATGTTCTGCTCCACCTCGGCGAGCTGCCCTTGGAGCTGCTGGAAGTTCTCGGTCGCCCGGAGCTCGGGGTAGTCCTCCGCGACGGCGAACAGGCGGCCGAGCGCTGCGGTCAGCATGTTCTCCGCCTTCGCCTGCTCCTCGGGGCCCTGAGCCTGTTGGGCCGCCGTGCGCGCCTTCGTGACTTCCTCGAAGGTCGCCCGCTCGTGGGACGCGTAGCCCTTGACCGTCTCGACGAGGTTCGGGATCAGGTCCCAACGGCGCCTGAGCTGGACGTCGACCTGGGCCCACGAGTTCTCGGCGCGGTTGCGCAGGCGGACGAGGCGGTTGTAGAGGACCACGACCGCCAGCGCCAGCAGCAGGAGCAGGGCAAGCAGGCTGATCCCGATGACCACGGTCGTAGCCTAACCGGCAAGGTCGCTACTGTTGGCGCGTGCAGCTTCGGCACCTGGCTCTCGTCGTGCTCGGTACATCGTCCCACTGACGCGGTAATCCGGTGGGACACCGAGTCGGGCTCATCTCGAACGTGTATCCGGTGGTCTTGCCCCTCGTCGGGAAGCTTCGCGAGCTCGGGCACGAGCCGGTCGTGTGGCTGATGAGCCGGAAGCCGCCGGGCGACGAGCGTCCGCCACCGCCCTGGGGAGACGTGACCGACCGGAACGCACCCGGAGGCGTCAACCTGGTCTTTGCGCGGAGGAAGGAGGACGTCGCGCCGCTCTTCCGCGGCCTCGACCTCGACGTGGTGCTCTGCTGGGGCTTCAACTGGAAGCTCCCTCAGGAGGCGCTCGACGTGCCTCGCCTCGGCTCGGTGAACAACCATCCCGCGTTCCTGCCGAGGCACCGTGGCCCGTATCCGCTCGCGTGGGCTTTCCGCGAGGGGGACACGGAGCTCGGCGCAACGTGGCACCGGATGGACGCCGAGCTCGACACAGGGCCGATCCTCGCCCAGTCGAAGGTCCCACTCGAGGACACCGACTGCTGGATCGAGGAGTTCGGTCCCAAGGTGGTCCAGAACTCGCTGGAGATGCTGCCCAGGGTCTTCGAGCGGCTGGAGGCAGGTGATCCCGGCGATCCACAGTCGACGGAGGGCGTCAGCTGGGCCGGGCTGTTCGAGGAGGACTACGCGACGGTCGACTGGTCCCAGACCGCGCGCGGGATCCACAACCAGGTGCGCGCCTGGCGCCACATGTTCGGCGCCGGCGACGTCGAAGGGCCGATCGCGGAGGTCGACGGCGAGCGGCTGAAGCTGCTCCGAACGAGCCTCACCGACCCAGGCAAAGGCGCCCGTTCCGTCGAGTGCGGAGACGGGCGCCTCTGGATCGTCGAATCTGAGCCGATCTAGCACGCCCCTGGCCGGCGGCCCCTACCGGCCGGCGGAGCCGGCCTCCGGGGCGCGCTGGCGCCGCTGGCAGCGCGGTGCTCTCCGGGCCCGTATTGCGAATACTGTGCCCTCCGGCCCCGCACCGCCAGCGGCGCCCCAGGAACGTGCTACCTGCTACCTGACGACGCGGAAGCTGCCGATCATGTCGCCGGCGTGCGGGTCGCACACGTAGGTGTAGCGGCCCGGCTTCAGGTTCAGCGTGACCGACTTCGTGCCCGTCTGGGCGATGCCGGTGATCTGCCGGCTGACCGGTCCGCGGAGGCGGAAGTTGTGCTCCGAGGAGCGGTCGCTGACGACGATCGTGTACCGGCCGGCCTTCAGGGTCTTGGCCTTGGCCGAGCCCTTCTTGAGCACGATCGTCTCGCCCGGGCCGACAGAGCCCGAGAGCTTCACGGGCGCGGCCGGCGCAGCGCCGATCGAGGCCACGAGCGCGAGCGCGGTGGCGGCGACGGCGAGTAGAGCGGTGATGCGAAGCATGGTGAATCCTCCTGTGGATTGCCGTGATTCAGGTCGCGGCCGAGGGTGGCAGCGACCTGGTCCAGGTCGCAATTGGCCATCGGTCCTACGACCTCGTTTACTGGACGAGCGAGTTGTAGAGGCGGTTGGGAACGCTTAACCGAGCCCGAACCGAGATTTAGCCGGAGTGCGAGCGGACCGCGAAGACGGGCTACCCGGTCTCGGTCATCGCACTTTGGGGCTGATCTGTCCGTCGCTCGTCGAGGATCCCGAGCTCCTCGGCGAGGTAGAAGAGCGTGCGGGCGTACGGCGAGTGGCTCGTCCGGCGCCAGACCTCGTCCCAGTCGATCTGCTCGCGTAGCGCGCGCGCGATCTCGAGGACGCTCTCGTAGTCGACCTCGTGTTCCCGGAGGGAGAGGAGCTTCGTGACCATCACGTCTTGGAGCGCCATGACCTTCATCGTCACCGCATGGACGTCGATCTCCTCGGCTCGCTCGAACATCGCGTCGTCGACCGGGCCCCCGGAAGGCTCGAAGATGATGTCGACCATGACGTCGCCGTCCCAGGCCTTGTAGAGCCACTCCTCGGGCGGGTCCTCGGGACGGAAGCCTGCTTCTTCCAGAGCCTTCAGGCCGCGTTCTCCGTCCTCCGGCCTGACCATCAGGTCGAGGTCGTGCTCGGTCTCGGGGCCGCCGCGTGCCCATGCGGCCAGGCCACCGCCGAGCAGGAACGGAACGTCCGCCTCACGCAAGGCGGCTGCCGCCTTCTTCAGGGTCTCGAGCAGGTCGTCGAACTCGGCCACGGGTGCGTGTTACCCGCGAAGGCTCCGCATGGAACAGTTCGCCTGTGATCAGGGTTGCCGCAGCGGGTGACATCCATGCCGGTGGGCCGGGTGACGAGCGGCTCGTAGGCGTCTTCGCGGACGCGGGACGAGAGGCCGATCTGATCCTCCTCGCCGGCGACCTGACGCTTCACGGCGACCCGAAGGAGGTCGGCGCTCTCGTCGAGGCCGTGCAGGGGCTCGAGACGCCGGTGTTTGCCGTCCTCGGGAACCACGACTGGCACGGAAACCGCTGCGACGAGCTCACGGAGGTCCTGAGCCAGGCCGGCATCCGCATGCTCGACAAGGAGTCCGCCGTGGTCGAGGTGGGGGAGACGTCGGTCGGCGTGGCGGGCGTCAAGGGGTTTGTCGGCGGCTTCCCGGACTCCGCCCTCCCCGACTTCGGCGAGCCCTCGTTACGAAGGGTCTACGCCGAGACCACCGACGAGGTGGAGGGGCTCGCCCGTGGGCTGGACGAGATCGCGGCGTGCGACGTGCGCATCGCGCTCCTCCACTACGCGCCGACGAGTGCGACGCTCGAGGGCGAGCCGCCCGGGATCTGGGCGTTCCTCGGCTCGGACCGACTCGCGGTCCCGATCGCGCAGCACCGGCCCGACATCGTCTTCCATGGCCACGGCCACATGGGCAGGTTCAAGGGCCAGATCGGCGAGGTCCCGGTCTACAACGTGGCTCAACCCGTGATCGGGAAAGACTTCGAAATCTTCGAGTTGGGCGACTAGGTTCCGACGACCTGGACGATCCAGCGTCGCTCGCGCTCGCGGTCGAGCTCGAGGAAGAGCACGCGCTGCCAGGTGCCGAGACAGAGCTCGCCATCGCGGACCGGGATCGCCTCGCCGGCCGAGCCGAGCAGCATCGACATGCAGTGCGAATGGCCGTTGCCGACGCTCATGTCCTCCTCGCAGATGTTCTCCGTGCGGCGCTCCCAGTCGTCGTGCGCGTAGTACTTGTCGCTCGGGACGAGGCTCTTGAGGAGGGCGGTGAAGTCGTCGAGGAACCCGTCCTCGAACTCGTTGACGCGCACGCAGCAGGTGGTGTGCGGCGAGTACACGCAGACGATCCCGTCGCGCACCCCGCTCTCCTTCACGGCCTCCTGGACGTCATCGGTGATATCTCGCACCGAGAGACCCCCGGTTGTCCTCAGCCGTCTCTCGTGCTGGAAGACCTTCACCGGCGCCGATGTTAGCGGCGCCCGCCAGAGGCTGCATCGCTACTCGTGCCCAACGAGACATGTCCGGTGCCAGGCACCGGCCAGGTCCGGAATCGTCGGTGGCTGGACGCTGGGCTACCCTTGCCCGGTCGGGCCCGTAGCTCAGCTGGTCAGAGCAGCGGACTCATAATCCGTTGGTCCCTGGTTCGAATCCAGGCGGGCCCATTCTCCGCCGCGGTCAGCGGCGGAGAATGCGACGGTCGCCGCCCAGGCGACCGGAGCCGCGCCGGCTCCTGCTTGGACAAGACCTGTCCGAAAAGGGCAATAGGGTGGCGGCGATGCGACTGCTCGTTGCCCGGTGCGAGGTCCGGTACACCGGCCGCCTCACCGCCGTTTTGCCGGAGGCGGTGCGGTTGCTCATCCTCAAGTCGGACGGCTCCGTGCTTGTGCACGACGACGCGGGCGGCTTCAAGCCGTTGAACTGGATGACGGGGCCAACGCACATCGAAGAGCTCGGCGAGACGCTGCTTGTTCGCAAGCCGAAGACGGAGGACGTGCTCGAGATCCGCCTCGCCGAGGTCGTGAGCGACGTCATGCACGATATGGGCGAGTCGGCGGCACTGCAGAAGGACGGCGTCGAGCGCGACTTGCAGCTCGAGCTCGCCTCGTCGCCGGTCGCGCTTGGCGAGGAGCTGACCCTCGTGAAGCGCGAGTGGGCGACCGAGGTCGGGCCGGTCGACCTGATGTGCCGCGACGAGGCGGGCGAGTGGGTCGCCGTCGAGATCAAGCGAATTGGCACGATCGACGCGGTTGAGCAGCTGACGCGCTACCTTGGCTTCATCCGCGAGGACCCGGCGAAGGCCGCGTGCCGCGGCATCCTCGCGGCGCAGAAGCTGAAGCCGCAGGCGATTGCACTCGCGGAGTCGCGAGGGATCCGCTGCGTCGAGGTCGATCTCGCTCTGCTGCGCGGCGAGCGCGAGCCCGACCTCACGCTGTTTCAGTAGCCCGCGGCGCAGACAGGTCGGCACAATTGGTCGGGTGCGCATCAGCGACCTGTCAAAGCACACCGCGAAGCTCGACGGGGTTCGGGAGCAGACAAAGGACGGTCTCGTGCACTGGCGGTACCAGGGCAGATTGGTCGCCCGGCAACTGGACGACGACCACGTGGTGGTACGCACGGAGTTCGAGGACAGAGACGCTCTCGTCAGCTTCTTCCCCGAGACATTCTCGGTACCCAAGCGTTTCGCCAAGCACATGATGGTGGTCGCGGACATCAGGCACGGCCAGAGGAACGCCATCGAGGATGCCGTCGCTGCTGCATGGCAGCTGCAACGAAGAAGCGTCGGTCGCGCCAAGCCATGACCGCTCACCGCTCACTGGCCGGCCGGGTAGCTCTCGTCGCAGGGGCGACCAGGGGCGCTGGACGGGCGATTGCGGTGGAGCTCGCGCGCGCCGGCGCCTACGTGTACGCGACTGGGCGGAGCAGCCGTGCCTCGGGACGCTCGGAGATCGACCGGCCCGAGACGATCGAGGAGACCGGAGATCTAATTGGCGCGGTGAGTGGCAGCGGAAGCGCCTTGGTGGTCGACCACGAGGATGTCGACGCCGTCGCCGCATTGGTGCAGCGAATCGAAACGGAGCAGGGTCGACTGGACGTGCTCGTCAACGACATTTTCGGTGGCGACCGGTACATGCAGTGGGACAAGCCGTTGTGGGAGCACGACCTGTCCGGAGGTCTGCGGATGCTGCATATGGGAGTGTGGACGCACCTGGTGACGAGCCATCATGCGATTCCACTCATGTTGGGCAGCGCCGAACATTCCGGCACTGGGGGACTCGTCGTCGAGATGACGGATGGCACTCGCGCCGCCAACGAGCAGTTCCGCCACAACGTGGGCTTCTACTACGACTTGGTCAAGGCCAACGTATCCCGCATCGTCACCGGGTTGGCAGCGGAGCTGGCAGACCATCCGGTGACCGCGGTTGGAGTCACCCCAGGGTGGTTGCGGTCCGAGAAGATGTTGGAGAACTTCGGTGTCACCGAGGAGGCGTGGCGGGACGCGCTCGACGAGACTCCGGAGTTCGGTATCTCCGAGTCACCGACCTACGTTGCCCGTGGTGTCGCAGCCATGGTCGCGGACCCCGATGTGCAGCGCTGGTCGGGCGACGTCGTCAGTGCCCGTCAGCTCGCCGACGCCTACGGCGTTACGGATGTTGACGGCAGCAAGCCTGACTGCTGGGGGCACCTTGCCAAGTATGGCTGGGGCCATTCCGGCGGCATCGGGATCGACGACTTCCGGTAAACCTCCGGCGATGTGCCAGCCATGACGCCGAAGGAGCTGCGCTGAGCGTCCTCGAGTTCGAAACGCCACACGGCCCGGCGCGTGCCCACTTGCACGGCGCCGACGAGCCACGCGCGGCTCTCGTCCTCGGCCACGGCGCCGCCGGCGGCGTCGAGGCACCTGATCTCGTGGCGGCGCGCGACGCGGCCCTCTCGGAGGGGATGTCCGTCGCCCTGGTCGAGCAGCCCTATCGCGTATCGGGCCGGCGCGCTCCGCCCCGCGCGCCGCAGCTGGATGCGGCCTGGGTCGCCGTCGTCGAGCAGCTCCGCGAGCGCGAGCTCGCCGGCCTGCCGATCATCGTCGGGGGTCGCTCGATGGGCGCGCGTGTCGCCTGCCGCACGGTGGAGGAGACCGGCGCCGTCGCCGTGCTCTGCCTCGCTTTCCCGCTCGAGCCGCCGCGCCGCGGCAAGCCGCCGCAGAGCCGTCTCCCCGAGCTTTACGCCGTAGCGGTGCCGACCCTCGTCGTCCAGGGTGAGCGCGACCGGTTCGGGATGCCTCCACCGGGCCCAGTTCGCGAGGTGGCGAAGGTCCCCGGCGACCACAACCTCAAGGCAGACCTCGAGGCCGTCGCCGCGGCGGTACGAGAGTGGCTTTCGCGCCTTCAGCTCGCATAGCTTGAACGGGGGACGCAGGAATCTCAGTCGACACGCATAATTGGAAGTGTCCCCTCGGCGTAAGGGGTAGCCATGATTTCTGCGGCATGACATGGGGCCGGGGAGGCTTTGCCGCAGGAGCCGACCCGGTCCCTCCTTTCTTCGGTGCGCGGTGGCCGCTCGTCGCTTACGGCCTAACGGCTACTCATGGAGCCTCGTGCTAGGACTCCTGTGTGCGTGGGGTTCCCTTCCTCTGTGTCTTCGTGCTCGCCCTCACGGGCTCGTCCGGGGCCGAGGTCCGCGTGGGCTTTCTCGCAGTGGGCGACTTCGGCGTCGGCGGCTCCCGGGAGCTGTCGCTCGGCCTCCGGATGAAGAGCCACGAGTCGCGGAACCCGGCCAACATGCTCGTCACCCTCGGGGACAACGACTACACGGAAAGCCCGGCGCGCTTTCGTGAGAACTGGCGCCGTAGCTTCGGCTGGGCCGGGCCCGCCGGGCTGAGAATCGCCGGAGTGCTCGGGAACCACGACTACGTGGTCAGGCGAGGGCAATACCAGTTTCGGACGCTGGGGATGCCCGGGCCGTACTACACGCGCAGGCTCGGCGACGCGCAGCTCTTCCTCCTGAACTCGAACGCCATCACCGACCGGCAGACTGTTTGGCTCGAGAAGCAGCTTTCGGAGTCGACCTCGACCTGGAAGATCGCCGTCTTCCACCACCCGCCCTACACGTGCGGCGGTCACGCCGGTAGCAGCACCGTCCAACAGCGCTGGGTTCCGCTCTTCGAGCGCTACGGCGTGCAGCTCGTCCTCTCGGGACACGACCACAATTACCAGCGGTTCGCGGGCCGAGGCGGAGTCACTTACGTCGTCCACGGCGGTGGTGGAGCCGGCCTGTACAGGATCAGCAGCTGCCCTTCGTCCTATCCGCCGCGCGTCCGTCGCCGTCACGAGCACGGCTTCCTCTCCGTGTCGATCGGCGCCGACCGGCTGGACGTGTCGGTTGTGAATCTCCACGGCCGGGTACGCGATCGGTTCAGCCTTTCGCCCTAGCTAGACTCTGAGCGATGGCCGAGATCGGCACGATGCGCGTCAAGAGCGGGCTCGCCGAGATGCTCAAGGGCGGCGTGATCATGGACGTCACGACGCCGAGCAGGCGCACGATCGCCGAGGACGCGGGCGCGTGCGCGGTGATGGCGCTCGAGCGCGTCCCGGCCGACATCCGCGCCGAGGGCGGGGTCGCGCGCATGGCCGATCCGGACAAGATCCGCGAGATCCAGGAGGCCGTGACGATCCCGGTCATGGCCAAGGCCCGCATCGGACACTTCGTCGAGGCGCAGATCCTCGAGGCGCTCGAAGTCGACTACATCGACGAGAGCGAGGTGCTGACGCCGGCCGACAGGCGAACCACATCGACAAGTGGCGCTTCACCGTCCCCTTCGTCTGCGGCTGCACGAACCTCGGCGAGGCTCTTCGCCGGATCGCCGAGGGCGCGGCGATGATCCGCACGAAGGGCGAGGCCGGCACCGGCGACATCGTCAACGCCGTCACGCACATGCGCGCGGTCTTCGGCTCGATCAAGCGGCTCGGCGCGATGCCCGAGGAGGAGCTCTACTCGGAGGCGAAGGAGCTGCGGGCTCCGTCGAGCTCGTCAAGTGGGTCGCCGAGAACGGCAAGCTCCCGGTCGTGACCTTTACCGCCGGCGGGATCGCGACGCCCGCAGACGCCGCGCTCTGCATGCAGCTCGGCGCCGACGGCGTCTTCGTCGGCTCGGGCATCTTCAAGTCGGACGAACCCCTCCGAGCGGGCGAAGGCGATCGTCGAGGCGACGACGCACTTCGAGGACGCCGACGTCCTGGCGCGCGTCTCGCAGGGCCTGGGCGATGCGATGACGGGTCTCTCGGCCGCCGGGATCCCGCCCGAGGAGTTGCTCGAAACCCGCGGCTGGTAGCTCTCTGAAGCTGCGCCACCATGGCCGGCGCCGAGCTTCTGTAGACGAAACTAGAATTTCGAGCATGAGAATCGGCGTCCTGGCCCTGCAGGGGAACTTCCGCGAGCACGCGGCCATGCTGCGGCGGCTCGGCGCGGAGCCGGTCGAGGTGCGCAAGCCCGAGCAGCTCGAAGGGCTCGACGGCCTCGTGATCCCCGGGGGCGAGTCGACGACGTTCATGCGCCTCATGCGCCTCTACGGGCTCGAGGATGCGATCAGGCGCTTCGAGCAGCCGGTGCTCGGCACCTGCGCGGGGCTGATCGTGCTCGACCGCGAGCACCTCGGCCTCGTCGACGTGGACGTCGCTCGTAACGCCTACGGGCGCCAGGTCGCGAGCTTCGAGGCCGACCTCGATCTCGTCGGCGACGAGAAGCCTCTGCGTGGAGTTTTCATACGTGCACCGCGGGTCGAGCGCTCCGGCGGGGACGTGGAGGTCCTCGGCGAGCTCGACGGCGAGCCCGTCCTCCTCAAGCAGGGGCGCTTCCTCGTCGCTACGTTCCATCCCGAGCTCACGGACGACACGCGCGTCCACGAGCTCTTCCTCGACGCCGTCAGGGAGGCGAGCCTTGTCCGGACATAGCAAGTGGGCATCGATCAAGCGGAAGAAGGGCGCGACCGACGCGAAGCGAGGCCAGCTCTTCTCCAAGCTGACCAGGGCGATCATCGTCGCCGCGCGCGACGGCGGGCCCGATCCCGCCGGGAATCTCGCGCTGCAAAACGCGATCGAAAAGGCGCGCGAGGCCTCGATGCCGCGGGACAACATCGCGCGGGCGATCGCCAAGGGATCAGGGACGGGCGCGGACGCCGCCGCGTACGAGACGGTGACCTACGAGGGCTACGGCCCCGGCGGCGTCGCGCTCTTCCTCGAGGCGCTGACCGACAACCGGAACCGCACCGCCGCCGACGTCCGTTCAGCCTTCACGAAGAACGACGGCAACCTCGGCGAGTCGGGCTCGGTCGCCTGGCTCTTCGAGCGCAAGGGTGTGATCCTCGTCGACGGCTCCGCGGACGAGGACGAGCTGATGATGACTGCTGCGGATGCCGGCGCCGAAGATGTCGAGGCCGATGAGTCCTCATACCGCGTCACTACCGCGCCGGAGGCCCTGCACGCCGTCCGGGCCGCCCTGGAGGAGGCCGGCGTCTCGATCGACTCGGCGGAGTCGACGATGGTGCCGAAGACGTACGTCGAGATCGAGGACGAGGCCATGGCCCGCAAGGTCGTGCGCCTGATGGACGAGCTCGAGGACAACGACGATGTCCAGGCCGTCTACTCGAACTTCGACATCCCCGAGCGCGTCCTCGAAGCTGTCGCGTCTTAGCGCCGGCCGGCTCTGATCTCGCGGCTCATGACCGTGAAGCCGGCCAGGCGAGCCGTCACGCGGTACGTCCCCCGCTTCTTCGTCCGCAGCGTGTAGAAGCCCCGCTGATCCGTCTTGCCACTGGAGACCCTTGTCCAGCTACCGCCCGCGAGCCGCTCGAGGGAGACACGTGCCCCGAGCACCGAGTCCAGGAACCGGTCGACGACCTTGCCCCGCACGAAGCGGCCTCGCTCGACGGCCCGCGCCGCCACGATCTTGGGCGGAAGATTCCCGTGGAGACGCACTCCGGACAGGGCCAGCAGGATCTGTCCCCGGTTCCACGACTTTCCGACGACGGTGCCTTTGACCAGGAATGAATCGGCCGGCGGCTCGAGCGCCTCGAAGCGGACGACCGCATGGAGGTTCGCATCCAGCGGAAACGCCAGGACACCCTCGAAGCGGGCGTCGTTCGGTGCCGCGGGCGACATCATGTGGTAGTAGCCGAGGATCGTCCCGAGGTGGCGGTTGCCGACGACGTGCGGGACGGAGAGGCCGCCACGCTGGTCGCGTGCCCAGTCGGTATGGACGACGTTCGCGGCAGAGACGGCCTGTTCATCGCCTTCGCGCTGATCGAAGGTCACACTCCAGGCGAGGGACGCGAGGCCGGCGTTTCCTGGATTCCCGCGCTCCTCATAGCGGGGCCCGACCCAGCGACCCGACTCACCGGATGCGAACTCCCGGTTGTACTCAGCCGGCGATGCGAGCTCGACGAGGAGACCGGCGGGAAGCTGGTGTTGCTGCCGCGCGGGGTCCGAGATCCGGATCCGCTCGAGCGCCTGCGCACCGGCAAGCTGGCTGCAAGCAGCGAGGGCAGCCAGCCCCGTGAACAGGCCGACGAGGAGCGCACGTCGCCGCATCGCGTAAGAGGCTAGCGGAGAAACCGGCCGCCCCGGAGGGGAGTGGGACGGCCGGGCTCCGCTCCCCCTAAAAGCGCACTGGGCGTGCGATTGTGCGCTGGGAGCCGTTCTCGATCAGCACGAGACGGACGACGTGCCGGCCGGGCTTCTTGGCGCGCAGCCGCTTGACGTTCGTCCCCGCGCGGAGCTTGCCGGAGAAGCTCGAGACGACTCTCGAGCGCCGCAGCAGCTGGATGCGCACTTTGACCGCCTGATCGACATTCACGCGGACGATTGCCCGGCGGCCGGAGCGCCGAACCTTGAATCCGCTGACCTTCGTCTTCTTCACGGCGGCCTCGGTGACCCTGAGGGCCCCCTTCATGACCGTGGCGTGGGGATCGCACTGGTAGCGATACGTGCCGCTCGAGAGCGTCACCGACCACTTCTGCGTGCCGACGAAGCCGAGGGTCGAGGTCTTGTTCACGTTCGGGCCCTGCAGGTGGAAGTTGTGCTCGTTCGACTGGTCCCGCACCTCGATCGTGTACGCGCCTGGCTTGACGGTCTCGACCTTCTGGCCGGAGGGGGTCTTCACGTCGATCGTGTAGTTGGCGCGCACGGTTGCGATCAGGACGCCGGGCGTGGCCGGTGGGGGAGGCGGCGGAGGCGGCGGGGGTGGGGGAGGCGGCGGGGGAGGCGGAGGCGGCGGGCCGGCCGCGACCGAGAACGAGCCGCGCATGAAGTCGTTGTGCGGGTCGCAGACGTAGGTGTACGTTCCGGCCGCGAGCGTGACCGTCCATGTGACGGTGCCGCTCCAGGTGACTTGCGTCGAGCGGTCGACGCCGGGGCCGCTCAGGTGGAAGTTGTGCGAGCCGGTCTCGTCGTTGACCTGGATCGTGTACGTGCCGGGCTGGACCTGGGTTACCTGTGAGCCGTCCGGGTGCCGCAGGTCGATCGTCGCGTTCGCGCGCACCGTGGCGACCAGCGTCCCGCCGGCGGGAGGAGGCGGTGGAGGCGGCGGCGGGGAGGAGGCGGCGGAGGAGGTGGTGGCGGCGGAGGCGGAGGCGGGGGCGGCGGCGGGCCCTGGCCGACCGTGAACGAGCCGTTCATGAACTCGTTGTGCGGGTCGCACACGAAGGTGTAGGTGCCGGCCGTGAAGGTGACCGTCCAGGTGACGACGCCGCTCCAGGAGACCTGCGTCGAGTTGTCGACGCCCGGCCCGTTCAGGTGGAAGTTGTGCGAGCCCGTCTCGTCATGAACCTCGATCGAGTAGGTGCCGGCCTGGAGCTGCGTGACCGGCGTGCCGTCGCTGTGCTTCAGGTCGATGGTCGCGTTCGCGCGGACGGTGCCGATCAGCGTCCCACCGGAGGGTGGCGGCGGCGGGGCGCGGCGGTGGGGGTGGAGGCGGAGGCGGTGGCGGAGGCGGCGGGGGTGGCGGAGGCGGCGGCGGCGGTGGCGGCGGCGGAGGAGGCGGCGGCGGGGCCGTCGTGCTGACCGTGAACGAGCCGTACATGAAGTCGTGGTGCGGGTCGCACTCGTACTCGACTTCCTCGCCCGGGCGGAACGTGGCGTACCACGTGACGTGGCCGGACCACTCCTCCTCGGTCTCCTCGTCGAAGTCGTCGCCCTTCAGCTCGAAGTTGTGGATGTTGGAGTAGTCGTAGATCTCGATCCGGTAATTGCCGGCCGGGATCTGGCGGCCGTTGACGTCGTTGCCCTGAGCGTCGCGCAGCCCGATGTCGTAGCCCGGCCCCACGAAACCCGTAAGCACGAGCTCGCCCGGCGGGGGAGGCGGAGGTGGAGGCGGCGGCCCGGAGCCGACCGAGAACGAGCCGTTCATGAAGTCGTTGTGCGGGTCGCAGACGAACGTGTAGGTGCCCGCCGAGAACGTCACGTTCCAGGTCACCGTTCCCGTCCAGGAGACCTGGGTGGACTGGTTGACGCCGGGGCCGCTCAGGTGAAAGTTGTGCGAGGCGCTCTGGTCGCTGACCTCGATGACGTACGAGCCCGGCTGGAGCTGCGTCACGGCGCGCCCGTCCTGGTGCCGGAGGGTGATCGTCGCTGCTGGGCCGACGGTTCCGACGAGTGTCTCGACCGTGGGCTCCTGGGGAGATCCGGCCGCAGCATGCAGCGAGGCTGGGACGATTGCGATCAGGGCCGCGAGCACGGCGAGAACGAGCAGGCGAGCAGGCTTCATCGGGAGTTCCCCTCCTTGAAAGTTCGTGTCGAGCGGGCAGAGTGGCCGGGATCCGGTCCGGCCCGCAATTGGACGATGGTCTTAGGACCGGGAAGGTAGAGCGGGGCGATTAACGCCCGGGTAAAGCCTCCGGAAAGCCTTCCCTACCGGCGGCCGCGGCTGACCACGAGGTTCACGCGCGTTCCTCGTGGCCGCCTGACGCCCGGGCGCGGGCTCTGCGAGACGACGCGCCCTCGTGCCTTCCGGGATCGAGCTCGACGGACCCGTCCGACGCGGCACCGCGCACGGACGATCGCGCGTCTCGCGACGGGAAGGCGCGTGCCGACGACTCTCGGCACCCTGCACCTCGCCTGGGCGGGGGGCGGCGGAGGGGGTGGGGGCGGTAGCTGAGCAGAGCCGACCGAGAACTGGCCCCGCATGGTGCTCGCGTGGGGGTCGCAGGTGAACGTGTAGACGCCGTCCGTGAGCGTCACCGTCCAGGTCTGCGTGCCGACGAACTCGACGTCCGTCGTCTGGTCGACCCCCGGGCCTCTCAGGTGGAAGTTGTGGAAGCGCGAGCGGTCGCGCACCTGGATCTCGTAGACGCCCGCGGTCAGGTGAGTCACGGCCTGGCCGTTCATCGTGAGCGTGATGTCGGTGCCGTCGTTCGTGCCGACGGTCGCGACGAGCGCGCCCGGCGGAACAGGTGGTGGCGGAGGGGGCGGCGGCGGTGGGGGCGGGGGAGGAGGCGGGGGCGGTGGCGGGCCGGTGCTGACGTTGACCGTCCCCATCATCTGCGGGTGCGGCGTGCAGTGGTACGCGTAGCTCCCCACGGTGTTGAACGTGAACGAGTAAGTCCCGCCCGGGTCGATGTTGCCCGAGTCGAAGATCCCTGGAGAATCCGACGTGGCCGTGTGCGCGAACGCTCCCGTGATTTCGCCAGCAAACGGTCCCGCCCGGCGCGATGTTCACCGTCGGAGGGGTGAAGGCGAAATCTGTGATGTCGACGATCGTCGAGCCGACGGGGCATCCGGGCGGAGGCGGCGGTGGCGGTGGAGGCGGCGGTGGCGGTGGAGGCGGCGGTGGTGGCGGCGGCGGCGGCGGCGGAGGAGGTGGCGGCGGCGGCGGGCCACCGCCGAAGACCATGAAATCTTCTCCATGACCCCGGGATGCGGGTCGCAGATGATAGTTCGCCGCGTCCGGTTGGAACACGACCGTCCAGGTCTCGTGCCCCATGCCGTCCTCCGTCGTCGCGCAGTCCGGTTCCGGAGGCGCATGAGACGAGCGCCGGGCCGTCGAGATGGAAGTTGTGGAAGCTCGAGTTGTCGTCGACCTCGACGATGTACGTATCAGCCTGGATCCCGGGGAACTCGTTGATCAAGAGGCCGTCGGGGTCGCGCAACTCGATCGTGTAGTCGTCGTTGACCTCGGCAGTCAGCACCTGGAGTGGCGGCGGCCCTGAAGCCCCAATCGGGTTTGCCGCAGCGCCTACGAGCGCGCAGATCGCGGCAGCCATCGTCACTGCGGCTATGTGACGTGCTCTCACTCCCCAGCCTCCCCTCCGTGCAGGGTAGTCCATTCGTGCGGTACGCGAAAGAGGGCAAACCGGTTTTCGAGGCAGGAACGTCCGATCCGGTGCCTAACCTCGACCCGTGAAGGTTCTCGGAATCGATCCGGGCACGGCTGCATGCGGGTACGGCATCGTCCAAGAAAACGGCGGGCGGGTACGGGCACTCGACTACGGGTGGTGGAAGACCCCCGCGTCCGACCGCCCCGAGGCACGCCTGAAGACGATCTTCGACGCCGTCACCACGCTCATCGATCAGGCGGCGCCGGATGCCGTCGCAATCGAGGAGTCCTTCGTCGGCGTCGACGCCCGCACCGCGCTCTCCGTCGGCCAGGCACGGGGAGCCGTCCTCGTCGCGGCCGCGCTGGCCGGAGTCGAGTGCGCTGAGTACGCGCCGACGCGTGTCAAGCAGGCCGTGTGCGGCTACGGCCGGGCCGAGAAGGCCCAGATGCAGCGCATGGTGCAGGCGATCCTCCGGCTCGACTCGCCTCCCACGCCCGACCATGCCGCAGACGCCCTCGCAGTCGGCATCTGCCACGCGCTGGCGCCACCGCTGCTGAAGGCCGTCGGAGCGTGATCGCACGCCTGACAGGCACTCCCGTCGCGCGCACCGCGGACGGGATCGTGCTCGACGTCGGCGGGGTGGGCTATTCGCTGCGCGTCACCGACCGGGCCCACCAGAAGGCGAAGGAGGGGCGCGAGGTCACGTTCGACACGTATCTCCACGTGCGCGAGGACGTGCTCCAGCTCTATGGCTTCGCGGAGCCGGCCGAGCGCGAGCTCTTCGAGCAGCTCCTGTCCGTGTCCGGGGTCGGGCCGAAGGTCGCGCTCCTGATCGTCTCCGGCTCGACGCCCGCAGAGTTGCGAAAGGCGATCGTCCTCGGCGACATCACGCGTTTCGTGGCGATTCCCGGCGTCGGCAAGAAGACGGCCGAGCGAGTCGTCCTCGAGCTGAAGGAGAAGCTCGGCCTCGAGCAGGTCGTGCCCGACGGGTCCACCGACTTCGTCGCGCGCGACGCGCTCGTCGAGCTGGGCTACTCGGCGATCGAGGCCGAGCGCGCGCTGGCAGGCACCGATCCGGGGCTGCCGCCCGAGGAACGCGTGCGCGAGGCGCTGAGGGCCGCATGACGGAGCAGTTCCTGGCGCCCGCTCTCAAGCCCGAGGAGGACGAGCTCGAGCAGTCGCTGCGCCCGCGGAAGCTCGACGAGTTCGTCGGGCAGGAGCGGGTCAAGGAGCAGCTCGACATCGCGCTGCAGGCCGCCCGCGCGAGGGCGGAGCCGCTCGACCACGTGCTGCTGGTCGGGCCGCCCGGGCTCGGCAAGACGAGCCTCGCGTACATCGTCCGCGAGGAGCTCGGCGTGGGCATCCGCTGCGTCGCCGGCCCCGCGCTCGAGCGGAAGGGCGACATGGCGGCGATCCTGACGGCGCTCGAGCCGCGCGACGTCCTCTTCATCGACGAGATCCACCGGCTGTCGAGCGCGGTCGAGGAGGTGCTCTACCCGGCGCTCGAGGATTTCCGGCTCGACATCGTCGTCGGCCAGGGCCACGCCGCCCGCACGCTGACGCTCGAGGTGCCCCCCTTCACGCTCGTCGGCGCCACGACTCGCACCGGCCTGTTGACGACTCCGCTCCGCGATCGCTTCGGGATGACCTTCCGGCTCGAGTACTACGAGGCCGCCGACCTGGGAGTCATCGTCCGGCGGAGCGCGGGAATCCTCGGCGTCGAGATCGAGGGTGACGCGGCCGACCAGATCGCAGCGCGCTCTCGCGGGACGCCTCGCGTCTCGAACCGCATCCTCCGACGGGTACGGGACGTGGCCGAGGTGCGCCACCAGGGCGTGATCACGCCGGAGGTTGCCTCCGAGGCGCTCGAGCTGCTGGAGGTCGACGGATACGGCCTCGAGCGAACCGACCGGGAGCTCTTGCGGGCGATCGTCGAGCGCTTCGACGGCGGGCCCGTCGGTCTCTCCACGCTCGCGGTCGCGCTCGGCGAGGAGCCGGACACGGTCGAGGACGTCTACGAGCCGTACTTGCTCCAGCTCGGCTTCATCCAGAGGACCCCGCGCGGCCGGGTCGTGACGAAGCTCGGCCGCGAGCACGTCGGCGCTACGAAGGCCGAAGAAGCGCTCTTCTAAACGGAGCCGTCGAGAATGGCGAGGGCGCTTTCCACCGCCTCCACGACGTCGCCGACGTTTCGCCCATCGGCGTCGTTCCACTGGTCGAGCGCAGCAGTCCCGGTCGCCTCGCCGAGAGCTTGGGTCGCATCGCCGAGGGCGCGCGCATCGGCGCGGTGAGCGACGAAGTCCTCGTCCTCCATGTCGTGGACCTGCCAGGTCGCGAGCAGTGCTCCGAGGAGCGACCACGAGGCAGCCTCGTCGCTCCACGGCAGGACGACTTGGCCGTGTCCGTCCCGTGCCTGCGCACCGCGAGACCAGCCCCTGAGCAGGAGCCCCCGTGCCTCCTGCAGCATCGCCGCAGCCGGTTGTACGGCCGCCTGTGCCAATTTTGCTCCTCTCTGCCGAAAAAGTAGCACCAGTAAGCGAGGCAAAAACAGGCTAGAAGGGGTGATTCGAAGGGTGAATCGATCTAGCGCCTGAACTGCACTTCGTGCCACGAGGGCACGGGGGCGAGCTCGAGCAGGGCGCGGTCTCCGCGGGGGTCCCGGTAGGCGAACTCGCCCGCCTGTTCGTCCCAGTCCACGTCGAGCAGCCCCTCCTTGACGCGGTGGTCGAGCCAGGCGCCGCGGAAGACGAGCTTCCGGAGCCAGTAGACGAGCGACTCGCCTTTGACCAGCGAGAGCTGCTCCCAGTGGCGCATGAGATAGCGGCCGAGCGAGCTCCGCGGCTCGTCGATCCTGCCGTCGGCAGCGAGCTCGACCAGATCGGCGACCTCGTCCTCGTCGAGGTCGTTGCGCTCGACGAGCCCGAGCTTGACCGCCGCCGAGGTCACGCGCTCCTCGAAGTCGTCGGCGTTGAAGGCGAACCGGTACCCGAGGAACTCGACCATGTAGTCCCCGCCGGAGGAGTAATTCGCCTCGACCGTCATCCCACCAAGGATAGACATGCATGACCCTGCCTCAAGGCATGCCTCAAGGCTGTCCGACCGCCTCCGTGCCGTGGCCCGGCTATGGATTGGGTCTCTCGCTTCCCTGGCCGGCGTCGGGCTCCCGCCGGGCGAAGCCCGGCTCCGCCCGCCGCCTCGCGCCGCTGACCGCCTTCCTGCGAGCGGGCCGTGTGGCTAACACTGTCCCACTCGCATACAGGCGCTCAGCGACGCGCCAGGAAACCGAGAAAGGCGGCGCCCGCGCAAAAGTCGCCGTCCGACCGCCTCCGTACCGTGGCCGGGCTATGGATTGGTCGGTCAAACCGTGCCCGCAGAGCGAGGCGAGAGCCCTGTCGGAGGCACTCGAGATCAGCGAGACCACTGCTCGCGTGCTCGTTCGTCGCGGGTACGGCGACTCGGAGGCCGCCCGTGTCTTCCTGGCCGGAGAAATGCCTGCTCACGACCCATTCCTGCTCGGTGACATGGCAGGCGCAGTCGAGTCGGTCAAGTCCGCGATCGCCGGCGGCAAGCGGATCTGCGTGCACGGGGACTACGACGCAGACGGCATCTGCGCGACGGCGCTGGCTGTTCTCGTCCTGCGCGAGCTCGGCGCCGACGTCGGCTGGCACCTGCCGAGCCGCTTCGAGGAGGGCTACGGCGTCCAGCGCGAGACGCTTGCCCGGCTGGCCGACGAAGGCTGCGGCCTCGTGCTCACCGTCGACTGCGGTGTCACGGCAGTGCAGGAGATCGCCGAGGCTCGGGCGCTAGGGCTCGAGGTCGTCGTCACGGACCACCACCGCCCGGGCGAGACGCTGCCCGACTGTCCGGTGGTGGCGACGAGGCCGTCCGAGTATCCGTTCCCGGAGCTCTGCGGCACGGGAGTCGTCTACAAGCTCGGCGAGGCGCTCCTGGGGCCGGGTCACGAAGCGCTCACGCGCCACCTCGACCTGGTCGCGGTGGCGACGATCTCGGACGTTGTCCCGCTCGTGGACGAGAACCGCGCCCTGGCTCTCGCTGGTCTTCGCGCGCTCGCACGGACGCAGAAGCCGGGTCTACGCGCCCTGATGAAGGCTGCCCGCGTCGATCCTGCGCGGGTCGACGAGGGCGCCGTCGGGTTCCGGCTGGCGCCGCGCATCAACGCGTCGGGACGACTGTGCCGGCCCGGAGCGGCGCTCGAGCTTCTGCTCACCGAAGACAAGGACGAGGCCGGCCGCCTCGCGCACCAGCTCGAGGAGCTGAACCGCGAGCGGCAGGGAGTCGAAGACCGGATCCTGCGCGACGCGCTCGCGAAGGTCGACGCATGGCCCGAGGCGAAGCAGCGACGGCGTGGCTACGTGCTCGCCGACGAGGGCTGGCACGAGGGCGTGATCGGGATCGTCGCCTCGCGGCTCGTCGAGCGCTTCCACCGGCCGGTCGTCCTGATCGCGGGCGCGGCCGACGAGTGGAAGGGCTCGGGGCGCTCCCCAGGCGCCTTCGACCTGCACGGCGGCCTCGCCGCGTCCGCCGGGCACCTGGAACGGTTCGGTGGCCATCGCGCGGCAGCCGGCCTCTCGATCCGCCCCGAGAACGTGGACGCCTTCTCCGAGGCGTTCGCGGCGCACGCCGACTCGGTGCTCACCGACGACGACCTCCGACCGCGGACGATCGTCGACGCGGTGGTCGCCGGCACGCGAGCTCACGCTCGAGCTCTGCGGCGAGCTGCGCCGGCTGGCTCCGTTCGGTCTCGGGAATCCCGGCGTAACGCTGCTTCTCCCATCCTGCGAGCTCGGCGAGCTCTCGGCAGTGGGCGACGGGAAGCATCTTCGGTTTCGCGTCAAGGAGCGAGACCGAGACTCGGGCAGCGCGATCGCATTCGGGCTCGGCGCGCAGCTCGACCGGTTCCGGCGCCAGGGCCGCTACGACGTCGTCTTCCGGCTCGAGGAGAACCACTGGAACGGCACCGTCGCGCCGCAGCTGGTCGTCAGGCGCGTGCTCGACGCGCACGACGGCTACGAGGGCCTGCGGGAGTGGCTCGCTGCGCAGTGGCGTCTGGCCGAGGCCGAGCGCTCCGCCGAGGCCACTGCCGTCTTCGCCGAGCTCGGCCTGACCGGCGAGGTGAACGTCAGGAGGCCGCTGCTCGAATCCGAGGCGTTCCGCGCGATGCTCGAGGAGCCCGCGCTACCCCGCGCAGCCTAAAAAGTCGGGAGGTCGTCGAGCAGGTCGAGCAGCTCGTCGATCGGGATCCGCCGAGCGATCTCCCGCAGGATGCCTGCGACCGTCGAATTGAGCGCATCGGCCTGCTCGGCGTCCTCGATTGCCCGCAGCACCCCGTCTCGCACGAGCTCTTCCAGTCGCTCGTTCGAGATCCCGTGATCCTGCGCGAACTGCTCGCGCGACTCTGCATCCGACAGGGCGAGCACCATCTCCTCGCGCGTGACGCCGAGCTCGCAGGCGGCGCCGTCGAGGCCCGAGAGCACGACCTGCTCGACGACCGCCTCGACGCCTTGCGGATCGCGCCAGTCGCGCGCTACGCACGGGTCGGCCACCTGGGCCGGCGCGTAGGACGCTCCGCCGAGAGCGAGGTAGGCGACGACGAGCGCCACTGAGACGGCTACCGCTCCTGCGACCGCGCGCATCAGAGCGTCACGTCCCGGCGCCCGATCAGGATCGGGATCAGCGCGAGCAAGCCCAGGAAGGCGGCGACGAGGAACGAGCGCGAGAACGCGTTGGTGACCGCGCGGTCGAGCTGATCCTGGAGCTCCGAGCCGAGCTCCCGGTACGCGGGGTCGTCGGCATGGTCGACGACCGCCTCGACGTCGGGGATCCGCGCCTCGAGTCGTGCCTCGTCGACGGCGACCACGACGTCGCGGGCGACTCCGAGCTTCTCGAGCGGCGGGATCCGGCTGTCGAGGACCACGGAGGTGCCCGCTGCGAGCGCGTCCTCCTCGTTGCGCTCGAGATCCGTGGTGAAGATCGGCGTCAGCAGCAGGAGGCCGAGCACGACGCCTGCGTGCCTGGCGGCGATCGTCCAGCCGCCGTGCACGGCCTGGGCCGAGCGCCCCGCGAGTGCGCGTTCGGTGAGAGCCGAGAGGGCGAGCCCCAGGCCGGCGCCGATCGCGAGCTGAGGTGGAACGGTCCACGCGGCTCCCGCGTGCGGCAGCCACCCGAGGGCCGCCAGGCCGCCCGAGATCAGGATCGCGCCGGAGGCAGCACGAGCCCAGAGCGGTGTGATGCGACCGCCGAACTGCGCTGCGCCGATCGCCGCGATCGGCATCACCGTCACGACCAACCCGGCCGCCAGCGGCTCGATGCGCCAGCCGTTGATGAGCAGGATCACGAGCAGGAAGAGCGCTGCCACGAGCGCGCCCGAGATGAGGAGGAGCGCAGCATTCGCGGCCACGTGCGGCCGACCCGCAGGCTCGGGCACGGGCTCCACGCGCATTCCGCGGAGGACGAGAAGCGCGACGAGGATCACCGGCGCCTGGACGACGAAGATCGACTCCCAGCCGAGGGCCTGAGTGAGGATCCCGCCGGCCGCGGGGCCGAGCGACGCGCCGAGCACTCCGGCGAGGGCCCACACACGCGCGGCCCGCGCTTCGGACTCCATCACGTTCGAGAGCAGGTCCAGAGCCGCGCAGACCACTGCCGCGCCCGCGACCCCCTGGATCGCCCGCGCGCCGACGAGCATGCCGAACGAGGAGGCGAAGGCGCAGGCCAACGACGCCGCCGCGAAGACGACTACGCCGATCCCGAACACGAGCGTCGGCCTGCGGCGCGCGAGGTACGCCGCCGGCAGCGCGGAGAGGGCGAGGGCGAGGTTGAACGACGTCAGGGCCCAGGCCAGAGTCGCCACCTCGACGTCGAACTCGGCCAGGATCTGCGGCAGCGCGAGCGTGACGACCGAGGAGTCGGCCAGGACGAGGCCGACCGACAGGCCGAGGAGCACGGTGCGGCCGCGCTGTCCCATCGGCCGATGCTACGCAGCCGGTGCTAGCTCGCGAGCGGCCGGTGCGAGGCAGAGAGGACGATCAACAGGCGCAGAAGCCCCGCCATCGTCCGGCGTCGTTTGAGGTGTCGTTTGAGCACAGGCGGCAACTCTTCTGTACCCAAACGCCGAGTCCTCTACCCGCAATGCGGGGAAGAACGTGTCGGAAGACGACCTAACTACAATTTCAGTATGGCGACGATCGAGGCTCGAGAACGACACGAAGACCTCTTCGAGGAGCTGATCGCCGAGGTCTCGACCTACAACGCGGAGCCTGACCGCGAGCTCCTCGCCCGCGCCTTCGACTTCGCCTCGCGGGCCCACGAGGGCCAGGAGCGCCGGTCGGGCGAGCCGTTCATCCACCACCCGTTCGGGGTCGCCAAGATCTGCGCCGAGCTGCGCCTCGACGACGAGACGATCGCGGCTGCGCTCCTCCACGACGTCGTCGAGGACACCGACGTTGTCGCCGACGCGGTCCGCGTGGAGTTCGGCGAAGAGATCGCGAACCTCGTCGAGGGCGTGACGAAGCTGACGCGGATCCAGTTCCAGAGCCGCGAACACGCCGAGGCCGAGAACTACCGAAAGATGATCGTCGCGATGGCCCACGACGTTCGGGTCATCCTCATCAAGCTCGCCGACCGCCTCCACAACATGCGGACGCTCGAGTACCTCGGGCGGCAGAAGCAAGTGCAGAAGGCGCGCGAGACGCTCGAGATCTACGGGCCGCTCGCGCACCGCCTCGGTATCCACAAGATCAAGTGGGAGCTGGAGGACCTCGCCTTCCAGGCGCTCCATCCCCGCAAGTACGCCGAAATCGAGGCGATGGTCGCGGAGCGCCGTGCCGACCGCGAGGAGCACGTGAACGAAGCGGCGATCGTGCTCACGAAAGAGCTCGACAAGGTCGCGATCCCGGCGGAGATCGCAGGCCGCGCGAAGCACTCCTATTCGATCTACGACAAGATGTCGAAGAAGGGCCGCGAGTTCAATGAGATCTACGACCTCACGGCCATGCGCGTCATCGTCGAGCGCGACGGTGAGGAGGGGACGCGCGACTGCTACGGCGCGCTCGGGCTCATCCACGCCCTCTGGAAGCCGATGCCGGGCCGCTTCAAGGACTACGTCGCGATGCCGAAGTTCAATGGCTACCGCGCGCTGCATACCACGGTGATCGGGCCGGCGGGGAGCCCGCTGGAGATCCAGATTCGCACGCGCGAGATGCACCGCGAGGCGGAGCTCGGGATCGCGGCGCACTGGCTCTACAAGCGCGGAAACAAGAAGACGAAGCAGACGGCCGACGAGGACTGGCTCGCCTGGGTCAAGCAGCTCATGGAGTGGGGGGAGGACGAGGCCGACCCACGCGAGTTCATCAAGAGCTTCCGCACGGATCTCTTCGACGACGAGGTCTACGTCTTCACGCCGAAGGGCGAGGTCAAGACGCTGCCCGCGGGAGCGACGCCGATCGACTTCGCGTACTCGGTGCACACCGATGTCGGGCACCGCACCGTCGGCGCCAAGGTCAACGGGCGGATCGTCCCGCTCCACTACACGCTGCACAGTGGCGACTTCGTCGAGATCCTGACGTCGAAGGCCGGCCGCGGCCCCTCGCGCGACTGGATGACGCTCGCGCGATCAACCCGTGCCCGCAACAAGATCCGCCAGTGGTTCTCGCGTGAGACGCGTGAGGACACCGAGCAGAAGGGCCGTGACGCGCTCGAGCAGGCGCTGAAGGCGCAGAGGTTGCCGTACCGCAAGCTCGTCGGTTCGGCCGTCTTGGCGCAAGTGATCCGCGAGACCGGGTTCAAGAAGGCCGAGGATTTCTACATCGCGCTCGGCTCGGGCAAGCTGCAGACCGGCCAGATCGTCAAGAAGGTGCTGACGCGGCTGAAGACGGCGGAGGTCGCCGAGGAAGAAGCGGTCCCGCTCAAGCCGAAGACCCAGACGACGCCCAGCGGCGACCTGGGGATCACCGTCACGGGCGTCGAGGACGTCCTCGTCCGGCTCGCGAAGTGCTGCACGCCGGTTCCGAGCGACGAGATCGTCGGCTACATCTCGCTGGGCAAGGGGATCACGATCCACCGGAAGGACTGCCCGAACGTGAAGACGCTGATGCGCAGCCCCGAGCGCTTCACGGAGGTCGAGTGGGACGGCGGCTCGACGAAGAGCTTCTACGTCCAGATCGCCGTCGACGCGTGGGACCGGCCGCGTCTGCTCGAGGACGTCGCCCGGACCTTTGCCGAGCACGGCGCGAACATCGTCTCGTACGGCGGGACTGTCGAGGACCAGCTCGCCAAGAACTGGTACACGGCCGAGCTCGGCGACGTGAAGGCGCTACGGACGCTGCTGACGTCGCTGCGCAACGTCGAGGCGGTGTTCGACGCTTATAGAGTCACACCGTCGTAGCGGAAGCTCCTGAGCTGGTTCACCGCGCGGAGGCGCTCGCGACCGCGATGCGCTTCGAGCGCTCCTCGATCCGGGAGGTCGGGCGGCTGCTCGCCGTGCTCGCTGCGTCTCGGCCGCGCGGCAGGTTGGCCGAGATCGGCACCGGAACGGGAGTCGGCTCCGCGTGGATCGTGTCCGCGATGGGGCCGGAGGCGTCCTTCGTCACCGTCGAGGCCGATGACGATCGCGCCGCCGCCTGCGCGCGGCTATTCGGGGACGTTCCGAACGTACGCGTCCTCCACGGCGACTGGCACGAGGTGCTCCCTGCGGAGGCGCCGTTCGATCTGTTGTTCTTCGACGGAGGAGGATGGAAACGCAGCCCGCCCCTCCAGATGCGCGCCGAGAGCGAGCGCGCGCTCCAACTCGTCGCCGCTGGAGGTGTCCTCGCGATGGACAACCTGACCCCGGAGCACCTCTGGCCTGCGGACTCGCCCGACTGGCCGGATGCGCTTCGCGAGTTCTGGCTCGGGAACGACGCCCTGATGGCGACCGAGGTCCTGACGACGCCGGACTCCTCGGCGATTGTGGCCGTCAAGCGTTAATGGAAGAAGAACTGCTTCCACGCCGACCACCAGTCGTCGGCGCGGGAGACGATCGTGCGGTCGTCGACGATCTCGACGCCGTGCTGGAACCGCAGCTTCTGTGGTGGCGCGGTCGACTTGAACTCGACCTTGACCTCGCACGGCTTGCCCGGGTCGTACGGATCGACCGCCTTCAGGTCGGAGAGCGCATTCCGGGCGCCCTCCTCGATCAACTGGCGGGCGCGAGCAGGCACGAGCATGCGCGCGCTCGTCTGTCCGAGGCCGCGTTTCACGGAGACCGTCGTCAGGTCGTTGCCGAGGAGTGCGGTCGCCTCCCGGCAACTGGCATCGTCGCCCGTGACGAGCAGGACCGGGCATCCCCAGTTGCCGCAGAGCGCCGCGTTGATCCCGGTCTCGCCGACCCGCGTACCGTTGAACCACAGGTTCTGCCACTCACGGCTGGACACGGTGTGGTTCAGGACGCCTTCCCGCGTGCCGTCCATCGCGTGCATGCCGACGAACAGGGCAGCGTCGCAACCTTGCTCCAGGAACTCCGTATAGCCCGTCCACTCCTCCTGGACGACGAACTCGCACGCCGGGTCGAGGTCTTCTGCGATCAGCGAGTTGAACGTGAACCCCTCGCCGGCCCCGTGGCAGTCGACGACCACGATCTCGGTCGCGCCCGCCGCCTTCGCGCCGCGCACGGCGGCGTTGATGTCCTGCGTGTAGAGCTTGCGGCCCTCCTCGAACATGGCCATCCCGGCGTTCGTCTGTTCCCTTCGAGCGATGCCGGAGACGCCCTCCATGTCGCTGATCACGTGAACTCTCATGGATCTATCTCACCAGAATCGAGGCGGCAAGGGCGAAGCCCGAGGCGCCCCCTTCTGTGTCCACTCACTTTCACTCGATCGAGGGATCATCCCCCGAACGAGAGGGGTAGCTCGAACGAGGGATAGACGGCTCCGCGCCCGCCGCGGCCTCTACAGGGACAGTCCCTTGAACGGATCGATACCAGGGACAGTCCCTTGGACGGATCGATACCAGGGACAGTCCCTTGGACGAGATCGAGCACCGAGGGACAGTCCCTCGGGCATCAGACTTCAGCGTCCGCGCCTTCGAAGGCGCGGATCTGCCGGCGAACCTCGTCCGGGATCGCGCATGCCTTGCGCTCCTGAAGGTCGACCAGGACGAGTGTCTGCGTCGCGGTCACCATCAGCACGTCGTCCTCGACGCGATAGGCCGCCATCTCGTATGTCGCGCTCGTCCGCCCGATGCGGGCGACGCGGATGAAGACCTCGAGCAGGTCGTCGAAGCGGGCAGGTGCGTGGTACTCGATGCTCGAGGCGCGCATGACGAACTCGCCGCTGACGTCCATCCGCAGCATGTCGAGGTTCCGGTGGTACTCGACGCGCGCAAGGTCGAAGTAGGGGAGGTAGCGGCCGTAGTAGACGATGCCCTGCGCATCGGTGTCCGAGAAGCCGACCCGCGTGAACGCCGAGTACTTGAACGGGGGCCTGCGGTCGGTCTCGTGCCCGAGCTGGAGCTCGACGGTCACGAGGCGATGCTAACGGGAGCGAAGCGGCCTCAGCGCAGGACGGCGAGCACCTCGTCGCGCTTCCGCTCCATCAGCTCCTTGGAGCGCGCTTCGAGGTTCAACCGGAGCAACGGCTCGGTGTTCGAGGGCCGCACGTTCAGATGCCAGTCCTCGGCCTCGATCGAGATCCCGTCGAGGTGCGAAACCTCGCCCTCGCCGCCGAAGCGCTCCTTGATCTCCTGGAGCTTCACCGCGACGTCCGCGACCGGCACGTTGATCTCGCCGGTCAGGAAGTACTTCTCCCGATACGGCCGCAGCAGCTCGGACAGTCGCTTCCCGCGCTTGGAGACGAGCTCCAGCACGAGCAGGAAGGGGATGACGCCGGAATCGGCCTGGTAGAAGTCGCGGAAGTAGTAGTGGCCGGAGACCTCGCCTGCGAAGACGGCGTCCTCCTCGCGCATCCGCTGCTTGATGAAGGCGTGGCCGACGCGGTTGATCAGTGGGATGCCGCCGGCGCGCTCGATCGTCTCGCGCACGGCCCAGCTCGCGCGGACGTCGTAGATGATCTTCTCGCCCGGGTACTTCTCCAGCATCGACTCGGCGAGGAGAGCGGTGACGAAGTCGCCCGGCACGAACTCGCCCGTGTCGTCGATGAAGAAGCAGCGATCGGCGTCGCCGTCGAAGGCCACGCCCAGCTCCGCCTCGTCCTCGAGCACCTTCGAGATCACGAACTCGCGGTTCTCGGGGAGCAGTGGGTTCGGCTCGTGGTTCGGGAAGGTCCCGTCGGGCTCGAAGAAGTAGGGGACCGCGTCGATCTCGATTCGCTCCAGGACCGGCGGCAGCATGACGCCGGCCATCCCGTTCGCCGCGTCGATCACGACCCGCCGCCGCTCGATCAGATCCGGGTCGACGAAAGACAGGATCTTGTCGACGTAGCCCGGAAAGACATCTTCCTCCCGGACCGTTCCGAGGGACTGTCCCTCGTGACTCTCGGCACTTGGGACGGCCCGGTCACGGATCTCGAGGAGGCCCGAGTCGCCGCCGACGGGCATCGCGCCCCGGCGGACGATCTTCATGCCCGTGTACTCCTTCGGGTTGTGCGAGGCGGTGACCTGGATGCCCCCGTCGAGGCCGAGGTCGCCGACGGCGAAATAGGTCATCTCGGTGCCGACGAGCCCGATGTCGACGACGTTCGCCCCGGCGGCCGTTGCCCCCTCGATCACAGCCTTCGCCATCGAGGGGGACGAGACTCGCATGTCTCGCCCGACCGCGATCTCCTTCGGCTCGAACTGCTCGACGTAGGCGCGACCGATCGCGCGGCCTCCCTCCTCGTCGATCTCGGACGGGTAGATCCCGCGAACGTCGTATGCCTTGAAGACCTTCGGATCGAGCACCGACCGGGATGCTAAACGCGCCCCGTTCGTTCTTACACTTAGACCTTCGTGGAACGCAAACTCGCAACCGTGCTCTTTGTCGACCTCGTCGACTCGACCTCGCTCGTCTCCGCGAGCGATCCAGAGGTCGTCCGCCGCCGCGTGACGCGCTTCTTCGACCAGGTCTCCCGCTGCATCGAGAGCCACGGCGGCACCGTCGAGAAGTTCGCGGGCGACGCGGTGATGGCCGCCTTCGGCATTCCGACCGCACACGAGGATGACGCCGAGCGTGCAGTTCGGGCCGGTCTGGAGACCCTCAAGAGCATCGAGGAGCTCGAGCTCCAGGCGCGGATCGGCATCGAGGCCGGCGAGGTCGTGACCGGTGCGGGCGACTCCACGTTCGCGACCGGTGAGGCGGTCAACCTCGCGGCGCGGCTCCAGCAGGTCGCCGAGCCCGGCCAGGTCCTGATCGGTCCCGGCGTGCACAGGCTGACCCTCGGGCGCGTCGAGGTCGACGACATCGGCCCGGTCGAGGTCCGCGGACTCCAGGACCCGGTGTGGGTCTGGGCGGCGCTCAGCGCCGACGGGCGTTCCCCAGCCCGTGTTGCCGTCACCCCGCTCGTCGGGCGCGACCATGAGCTGGAGCTTCTCGGGAACACCTTCGCCCGCTCCGTTCGCGACCGCCGGGCGCACCTCTTCACGATCTACGGCGAGCCAGGCGTCGGCAAGAGCCGCCTCGTCAACGAGTTCCTCGCCTCGCTCGAGGGTGCGACGGTCCTCAAGGGCCGCTGCCTTCCGTACGGCGAGAGCATCACGTACTGGCCCCTCGCCGAGATGGTGAAGGGCGCCGCCGACATCGCCGACGACGACCCGCTCGACGTCGCGATCGAGAAGCTGCGCCAGTGCTGCCCCGCCGAGGCGGTGGCCGACCTGCTCGGCCTGGCGAGCGGCGTCCTCGAGGCGGTTCACGGCGAGCGGAGCCAGCAGGAGATCTCGTGGGCCGCGCGCGAGTGGGCCCAGCTGATGGCGCAGACGCAGCCTCTCGTCCTCGTGTTCGAAGACATCCACTGGGCCGAGGACCCGCTGCTCGAGCTGATCGAGCACATGACCGACTGGGTCAAGGACGGCTCGCTGCTGATCGTCTGCCTCGCTCGCCCTGAGCTCCTCGACGTCAGCACGAATTGGGGCGGGGGGCGCGTACGGGCGACGTCGATCGAGCTCGAGCCGCTCGGCGCGGCCGACAGCGAGCAGTTGATCGATGCGCTCTCCGGCGGTGACGACCTCTCCACCAAGACCCGCAAGGCGCTGCTCGCGAAGACCGAGGGCAACCCGCTCTTCCTCGAGGAGGTCATGCTGACCGTGGCCGAGTTCGGGGAGGAACAGGCCACCGCTGGGATTCCCGACACGCTGCAGGCGCTGATCGCCGCGCGCATCGACCGGCTCGAGCCGCAATCCAAGGCCGTGCTCCAGCGTGCGTCGATCATCGGCCGCGGCTTCTGGGCCGGCGCGATCCAGCATCTCTCGAACGGCGAAAGCGTCGAGGACGCGCTCGAGGACCTCCAGCTGCGCGACCTCGTGATCCACGAGCCCAAGTCCTCCCTCTCGAACGAGACGGCCTATCGCTTCAAGCACGTCCTCATCCGGGACGTCGCCTACGCCAGCCTGACGAAGTCGGCTCGCGCGGCTCACCATGCGCGCTTTGCCGAGTGGCTGGGCGAACGGGCCGGCGACGAGCTGCTCGAGATTCGCGCCCACCACCTCGACCACGCCGCGTCGCTGCTCGCAGACCTCGACGGCGCTCCGCCGGCCGACCTCGCCCGTGAGGCCGCAGCGACGCTGCAGGAAGCCGGCCGGCGCGCCCTCGCCCGCGAGGCGAACCAAGCTGCGCGCAACGCGTTCCTGCGCGCGGTGGAGCTCGAGCCGACTCTCGAGCGCAGGTACCTGGCCGCAAAGGCGGCCTGGCGGCTTGACGATCTGCCGGCAGTTGCGCGCGAGATGGAGCCCGTCCGCGAAGAGGCGGCTCGCATCGGCGACCGACTCCTCGAGGGTAAGGCGCTCGCCGGGCTGGCAGACATGATCCTCATGCGCGAGGCCGATCCGCTCCGCGCCGCTGAGGTCGCGGATGAGGCACTCGCGGCGATCGGCGATTCCGACCCCGCAGCCCGATTCGACGCCCTCCGTGTCCGCTGGCATGCGTCGTACTGGAGGGGCCATCTGGGGGAGGCGGAGACCTACCTCAGGCAGCAGATGGAGGTTGCGCGGGCGGCCGGGCGGAAGGACCTCGAAAGCGTCGCCCTGCTCACTCGGGCTGAAACGCTCTCAGCGATGCTCGACCTCGACGAGGCCGAGGCCAAGCTCGAGCTCGCCCGCGAGCTTGCCGAGGAGAGCGGCACCATCGCTCCTCGCGCCCGGGTGCTGCTCGCCTGGTCGAAGATCTACGTGAGCCGGGGGCATCTCGAGCAGGCCGAGACGGCAATCCAGGAGGCTCAGCGTCTCTTCTCGGAGGCCGGCGCCGTGTGGGCCGTCGCTCGAGCGCTGAACATGGGCGCCTGGGTGGCCTGGGAGAGCGGCGACGTCGAGAAGGGCGAGAAGCGGTTCCGCGAGTCGATTCGGCTTCTCAAGCCGATCGGCGACCGGGCGACGCTGTGCGAGAGCCAGCGTGGGCTCGCCGAGCTGCTCCTGGACCGCGGTCGAGTCGAGGAGGCCGAGCGCTTCGCGTACGACGCACGCGAGACCGTGGGGCCGCTCGACGTCACATCACGTGCGACGACGGCCTGCTCGCTGGCAATGGTGCGCGCGGCGCAGGGCCGGCACGAGGACGCCGAGGCGCTCTTCGGCGAGGCGCTCGAGACGCTTGCGGACACCGAGTTCCGCCTGGTCGAGGACGAGATCCTGGGGAACTTCGCTCAGTTCCTGCGCGATCGCGATCGCGAGGATGAGGCGACTGCCTTGGACGCCCGTCGCGAAGCGCTTCTCAACACCCCGAAGAGCTCGGCACGAATCGCCTGATGTGACTCCTCGCTCGGCGATTCGCTGATCACCGTCGCCGGGCGTGAGAAGCGGGCAAGCGCCTTCGCGAGCGGCTCGGCCCGCAGCGTTCCCTCGCCGTAAGGCAGGTGCTTGGTCTCGTTCCGGTTCGCGTAGGCGATGTCCGAGAAATGGATGTGGAAGGGTGCCCCGCGCGGGAGGACGCGGTTCGCGGCCGAGAGGACGTCATGGAACGCCTTCACCGTCGTGAACGCACCGTCGGAGGTCGCGTGCAGGTGTGCGAAGTCGATCACGGGGCGCATCCAGTCGAGGCGTGAGGAGATCGCGATCACATCGTGGAGGCTGCCGAAGTCGTTGACGCGGCCCATGACCTCGACGCCGAAGGGCACTCCTCGCTCCTTGCCCTCGAGGCGTTTGCGGAGGCCGGCGAGCTGCGAGACGACCGAGGAGACCGTCTGCTTTCGCGTCCTGCCGAGCAGGAAGCCGGGGTGGAAGACCACCGGCTCGGCACCCGCCACTTTCGCGATTCCAGCCGAGTGGTCGAGCATGCCGGTCGCCATCCCGTGCTTTCGGTCCTTCTCGACATGGCCCATGAAGCCCGCGATCGGCGCGTGCAACGAAAGCGCGATCCGATGGCGCCGTGCGAGCTTCCCGAGCTCCTCGGCCCACG
This sequence comes from uncultured Actinomycetes bacterium, assembly GCA_963776955.1. Lineage (GTDB taxonomy): Bacteria > Actinomycetota > Thermoleophilia > Gaiellales > Gaiellaceae > VAXT01. The sequence goes on along the minus strand of CAVZOM010000005.1, from coordinate 1,047,298 downwards.
AATAGTCCATCCAGAACCCGGTCGCGAAGTCGATCTCGCACGCCGTGTAACCGCGCTCACGAAGGAGATCGATCGCCTTCTGCGGCGACTCGCGCGAGGGCACCCGGGCAGGCCCGAATCGAAGCTTTCCCACGGCGTCAACGTAACGCAGAGCCAGTCCGTCCGACCGCGGTCCTACGATCTTGAGCATGCCAAAGCGCCCAACCCGAATCGACCTCCTGGAGCTGGACATCGACCTCCGCCTCGCCGACCTCTGGCGTGAAGCAGCCGACGTCGAGGACTGGAATCTCGACGTCGTGGCCGCCTTCATGCGGGCTGCGTACGGCAAGGGGTACTGCGACGCCCTGACCGAGGAGTCGCCGGGGAGCCTGTGCGAGGACCACGGCTACCGGATTCCGCCCCGCCAGGAAACGCCCGTACGCCGCGCCGCGTAACCGTCTGGGCTTCCGAAACCCGGGGCTAGACTTGGGGCGTGGCTCGTCCTAGCCCAGTCCGGCTCGTCATCGCGCTCTCGGTAGCCGCTGTGCTCGCGATCTTCCTGCTCTACGTGTCGGTCGCCGGCGGCACCCCGTCGGTCCAGCCGAGCCAGCTCGAGGGACGCACGGGAGAGGTAGCGCTCGTCGGCAGGGTCGTCGGGACGCCTACGGGTGACGGTCACGCGGCTGGCGGCCTGCGCTTCGACCTGCAAGACGTCAAGGGCGGCGCGAGCGTGCCCGTCGTCTATCGCGGATCCGTCCCCGACCAGTTCAAGACCGGTCGCGAGCTGCGCATGGAGGGACGGCTCGAGAACGGCGTCTTCGTCGCGAAGAAGGACTCGATGCGCACGAAGTGCCCGTCGAAGTACACGGCGAAGAACGACACCTGATGCCCGAGCTCGGCCGCGCCGCGCTCATCCTCTGTCTCGGCCTCGCGGTCTACGCGCTCGTCGCCGGCTCGTACGCGGCGTGGACACGGCGCCGGCGCCTGGCCGGCTCGGCGCAGAACGCGCTGCTGGCCGCCTTCGCCGCCGCCGCGGTCGCCTCCGCAGTGCTGCTGGCCGCGCTCCTGCGGAACGACTTCTCGTTCACGTACGTCGCCGACCACACGAGCCGCGAGCTCCCGACTCCGTACACGATCTCGGCGTTCTGGGGCGGCCAGGAGGGCTCGCTGCTCCTCTGGCTGCTGGTGCTGACCGGCTTCTCCGCCATCGCGGTGGCTTTCGGCCGCCGGACCGGGGCGGACCTCCTCGCGTGGGTCGTGCCGGTCCTCGGGCTGGTCATCACGTTCTTCGCGTTCATGCTCGTGGCCGTCTCGAGCCCGTTCGCGACGCAGCTGGCGCCGGCTGACGGCGGGGGCCTCAACCCGAGCCTCCAGAACCCGTACATGATGATCCACCCGCCGATGCTCTATCTCGGCTACGTCGGGCTGACGATCCCGTTCGCCTTCGCCATGGGCGCCCTGCTCGCGCGGCGGACGGACGAGCTCTGGATAGTCGCCACGCGACGCTGGACCCTCTTCGCCTGGACCGCGCTGGGCATCGGGCAGCTCCTGGGCGCGCACTGGGCGTACGTCGAGGTTGGCTGGGGCGGCTACTACGCCTGGGACCCCGTCGAGAACGCGGCGCTGATGCCGTGGCTCGCCGCGACGGCCTTCCTGCACTCGGTGATGATCCAGGAGAAGCGCGGGATGCTGAAGGTCTGGAACGTCCTCCTCGTCGTGCTCGCTTTCTGCCTCGCGCTCTTCGGGACGTTCCTCACGCGCTCGGGCATCGTCAGCTCGATCCACTCCTTCACGCAGAGCCCGCTCGGGCCCTGGTTCCTCGGGTTCATCTGCCTCGTCGTCCTGGGCTCGGCGTTCCTCATCGGCTCCCGCCTGCCGCTGCTCCGCTCGAAGACGCGCATGGAGTCGCTGATCTCGCGGGAGGCGAGCTTCCTCTACAACAACCTGCTCCTCGTCGCTCTCTGTCTGACGATCCTCTGGGGCGTGGTGTTCCCGATCCTCTCCGACGCAGTGCGCGGAGAGCAGATCACGGTCGGCGCCCCGTACTACAACTTCTTCCTGCGGGTCTTCGGCCTGCCGCTGCTCCTGCTGATGGCGATCGGCCCGCTCGTCGCGTGGCGGAGAGCGTCGCTGCGCTCCCTGGGCCGGAGCTTCCTCTGGCCGGCCGGGATCGCGCTCGCCTGCGGGGTCGTCCTGCTCCTGCTCGGTGCGGGCTCGTCGTGGGTCGGGCTCGTCGCGTACACCTTCTCCGCGTTCGTGCTGGCCTCGATCGGCTACGAGTTCGTGCGCGGGACCCGTGCGCGGCGGGCGTTGACCGGTGGTTCGTGGCCGGCGGCGTTCGCGGAGCTGATCGCGCGCAACCGGCGGCGTTACGGCGGCTACGTCGTCCATGCCTCGATCGTCGTGCTCGCGATCGGCGTCGTCGGCTCCAGCGCCTACGACACGGTGCGGGAGCAAACGCTCAGCCCCGGGCAGACGATGGCCGTCGGCGGTTATGACCTCACGTATCGGCGACTGGCTCAGCGTGACGGCCCGAACGCGGACGAGATCCGGGCAGTCGTCGACGTCCGAAAGGGCGGCGACTCCCTCGGGACGCTGGAGGCCGGAAAGAACCGCTACCGCGCGGAAGACCAGGTCTCGAACGAGGTCGGCATCAGAAGCGACTACCTCACCGGCGAGGACCTCTTCGTGATCACCGACCAGATCAACGCCAACAGCTCGGTGGTGTTCAAGGTGTTCGTCAAGCCGCTCGTGAACCTGATCTGGCTGGCCGGGCTCGTGTTTCTGATCGGCTCGGTGATCGCGCTGTGGCCGAACGCGGCCGAGCAGCGTCGCCTGGCCGAGCGCTACCGCGAGCTGCGCGCGTTCGCCCGGGCATGACCGTCCTGGCCTTGGTCGCCGGCGCCGTGCTCGCCCTCGCGTGCGTCGCCTACGTGGCCCTCCCCTTCCTCCGCGAGCCCGAGCCCGAGCAAGACGTGCTGGCGGCGCCGAGCGCGCTCGAGCGCCGGGCACTGGAGCTAGCCGAGGAGCGAGACCGGGCGCTCGCCGCGCTCAAGGAGCTCGAGTTCGACCACCGAACCGGCAAGATCTCCGACGACGACTACCGAGAGCTGGTCGGCCCGTTGCGCACGCGGGTAGCGGAAGTGCTGCGGTCCCTGGAGCTGAGAACCGAGTCGAGAGAGGAGCGCGTGAGTGCCCGAGGCTAAGTGTCAGAGCTGCGGCAACGAGTTGCCGTCGAACAGCAAGTTCTGTTCCGAATGCGGCGCTCCAGTCGCGTCGGGCGACACCGTCGTCGCCGAGGTACCGCCGACCGAGCCGGCCCCGGCGCCGGTCGAGCCTCAGGTGGCTGAGCGGCGCCTCTTCGGCGTTCCGCCCTCGTCGGTCCTCTTCCTCCTGACCGTACTGGGCGTGGTCGTGGCGATCGGCCTCCTTGCCGCCGGGGCCTGGCCGTGGGCGCTGATCGTCCTCGGGCTGACAGGCCTCGTGGCGGCGGCGCTCGTCGCTCAGGCCAGGCGGCTTCCGGGCGAGACCGGAACCGTGACGCAAGCCTCGCTCAAGGGTCTCGACTCCGTCCGGGGCCGCGGCCGCGCTGTCGTCGAGACCGTCGCCGCGCACGGCAATGCCCGAATGGAGCTTGCGAGGCTGCGCCGTGAGACGTCGCCGCTGGTGCTCGACCGGCGCGACCGTGTTCGCCAACTGGGGGAAGCAGCCTACGCCGAAGACGAGGCCGCCGTGAACGAGCTCAAGGCACGGATCAAGCAGATCGACGACGAGGTGCAGGCCAAGGAAGCCGAGATGGCGAAGGTCACGATTGACGCTCAGGAGCGCATAGGCAGAGCGAAACTCGAGGTTCAGCCGACTCGCGTCGAGACCCCGGATTCGGGCACCGAAGTGCCCCGCGATTAGGTTCGTCCTCAGGAAACGCTAAAATGCAGCAACTTTTCGCCGGGCAGGGACGAAATCCCCTGTCCCGAACCAGACCCCATGCGTCGGCTCGCACTCGGCCTACTTCTCTCGCTCATTCTGCTCGCAGCCTCGCTGGGCACGCCCGCGAGTGCGGACCGGCTGGAATCGCTCCAGCAGAAGATCGCCAGCGCCCAGGCCGAGGAAGCGCGGCTGAGCGCCGAGATCGGCTCGATCGAGGCCGAGATCCGTGAGCTCGAGCACGAGGTCAGCGGGGTCTCCGTCCAGCTCGAGACGCTCGAGCACGACCTGCGGCTCCAGCAGGAGAAGCTCAATCGCGTCCTGCGGCTCTTCCGCTTCCAGACGCAGCAGCTGAACTTCCTCAAGCGCGAGTACGACGTCTCCGTGCACCGCCTCAACCTGCGGCTCATCGAGCTCTACGAGGGCGAAGACCCGACGGCGGTCGACGTCTTCCTCACATCCGACAGCATCAGCGAGTTCCTGGAGCAGCTCGACTTCGTCCAGGACATCGGGGCCCAGGATGCGCAGATCTCGACTCAGGTCGGCAACGCGAAGGACCGGATGTACAACGCGCGCGAGGCGACGAAGGTCACGAAGGCGAGGGTCGAGACGGTGACGCGGACGATCGCGGCACGGACGGCCGAAGTGCGCGCCGAGAAGGAGCGTCTCCTGATCAGCGAGCAGGGCCTGTCACAGGCGAAAGGCCAGAAGCGGGAGCGGCTCGAGGATGTCAAGGCGAGCAAGGCCGAGTACCTCCACGAGGTGGCCGGGCTCCTCGCCGCGAACGCGCAGGTGACGGCGACGATCCAGTCTTCAGGCTCCACGAGCTACGACTCGACGCCCTCCTCCAGCGGGCTCATCTGGCCCGTCAGCGGCCCGGTCGTGAGCGGGTACGGCATGCGCTGGGGGCGGATGCACATGGGGATCGACATCGGGGCCGGGTACGGGACGCCGATCGCGGCCTCGGCGAGCGGGACGGTCATCTTCTCGGGCTGGATGGGCGGCTACGGGAACTTCGTGATCGTCGACCACGGCGGCGGGCTCTCGACTGCCTACGCGCACATGTCGAGCATCGGCGTGGGTGGGGGAACCGTCTCGCAGGGCCAGGTGCTCGGCTACGTGGGGTGCACGGGCCACTGCTTCGGCCCGCATCTCCATTACGAAGTCCGGGTCAACGGCTCGGCCGTCGATCCCCTGGGTTACCTCTGATCGCCGCTGACGACTAGCTAAGCCTGGCGAGGTGCAGGTTGGGAAGGTGCCTGTAACGCTCGTCGAGGTCGAACCCGTAGCCGACGAAGAACTCGTCCGGCACCGTGAAGCCCAGGTAGCGGACCGGTAGGTCGTCGACGAGCCTGCGGTAGGGGCGGTCGAGGAACGTCACCGCCGCGAGGGACGCCGGCTCTCGCAGAGACAGTGTCCGGCACACGTAGTTGAGCGTGAGCCCGGTGTCGACCACGTCCTCGACGAGGAGCACGTCGCGGCCGGTGATCGACAGGTCGAGGTCCTTGATGAGCCGCACGCCCGACTGCGGGCTCCGGCCGCCGTAGGCCGCGAGTGCGATGAAGTCGATCGCATGCGGGATCGGAATCGCGCGCGACAGGTCGGCCAGGAAGAAGACGCTCGTCTTCAGCGAGGAGACGAGGATGGGCTCGCGCCCCGCGTAGTCGCGGGCGATCTCCGCGCCGAGCTCGGCGACGCGCGCCTGGATCTCCTCCGCCGTGAGATAGATCTCACCGAGGGGGTCGAGTTCTACGATGCGAGGTCTAGTCTGTATCGCTCGGCCAGGCGCTGAATGTCGCGTTTGTAGAAGAGCTTCACCTTCACGTCCGGGTAGAGCTCCCGCACTTTGCGCAGCTTCCGGTTCTTCCGCGTCACGAGCGACTGCTTCATGACCGTCACCTCGAGGTAGAGGTCCTGCTCCGGCAGGTAGAAGTCCGGCCTGAAAGCCTCGACGATCGTCCCGTCCTCGGCCTGCTCCAGCACGAACGCCCTGGGCTCGTACTCCCAGGGGACGCGGTAGTAGTCGAGGAGCTTCGCGCACTCGACCTCTACGTCGTTTGCGAAGCGTGGCGTGCCGGTCCCGCAATATGCCTGGAAATCAGGCGTTTCTGAGGCCATCTGAATTCAGGATAGCAACGGCCTCGGATAGGCCAGCAGCCGCGACTCGGGCGTACACTTCGACCATGCCGGCGGCCGACCGCACGTTCCAGATCGCTCACCTCTCGGACATCCACTGCGGCGGGCCGCACTTCATGCCCAGCCTCATGGAGCGCGCGATCGGCGAGATCAACGACCTCGGCCCCGATCTGGTGATCTGCACGGGCGACCTGACGACGTTCGGTTTCAAGCAGGAGTTCGCGCAGGCGAAGTCCTATCTCGACCGGATCGAGTGCGAGTCCTTCGTGGTCGTCCCGGGCAACCACGACTCCCGGAACGTGGGGTACGTCCACTTCGAGGACATGTTCGGCGAGCGCAACTCCGTCCTGCGCGTTGACGGCGTGACCGTCGTCGCCGTCGACTCGACGGAGCCCGACCTCGACAACGGCCAGATCGGGCGAGGCCGCTACCGCTGGATCGAGGAGCAGTTCGAGGCGCCGGCCGACCTGCGGATCTTCGTCCTCCACCACCACCTGCTCCCGGTCCCGGGCACGGGGCGCGAGCGCAACGTGGTCTATGACGCGGGCGATGCGATCGAGTGCCTCCAGCGCGCGGGGGTCGACCTGGTCCTCTCCGGTCACAAGCACGTGCCGTACGCCTGGCGGCTCGAGGATCTCTTCGTCGTCAACACGGGCACGGTCTCGTCGCTCCGGCTCAGGGGGAACACGAGGCCCTGCTACAACGTCGTCGAGGTCACGGGCTCGCACGTAGACGTCTGGCGCAAGTACCCCTTCCACGGGCAGGAGAAGATCATTCAGTTCTCGACCGACACGCTCGCGTTCGAGAAGTACACGGCGCGGATCGACGACGAGGTGACGACGCGGTGAAAGCGATTGCGCTCATCGACGGCGAGCACCACGTCGACGTTGTCAGAGACGCGCTGGCCGAGCTGCCGTTCGACTTCGTGGGAGCGATCCTCGTCGGTGGCGGAGAGAAGCTCCGCGGTGGGGAGGAGTACGGCTTGACGATGCTCGAGTCGCTCGACGAGGTCGCGGCCGAGGTCGAGGTCATCGTCGACCTCTCGGACGAGCCGGTGCTCGGCCCGCGTGAGCGGATGCTGTGGGCAAGCCGCGCTCTCGCACACGGGCTGCGATACGTGGGGCCGGACTTCAGCTTCGAGCCGCCTGAGTACGAGCGGTTCGGCAGCGTGCCTTCGCTCGCCGTGGTCGGGACCGGCAAGCGCATCGGCAAAACGGCGGTCACGGGCCACCTGGCGAGGCTCCTCTCCGAGCGCCTGGACGTGATCGTCGTCTCCATGGGGCGAGGGGGCCCTGCCGAGCCCGAGATCGTCGAGGTCGCTCCGACCGTCGAGTCGCTCCTGGAGATCTCCCGGGCCGGCCGCCACGCTGCCTCCGACTACCTCGAGACCGCCGCCCTCGCCGGCGTTCCGACCATCGGCTGTCGCCGCGCCGGTGGAGGACTGGCAGGCCAGGTATTCACGTCGAACGTGCACAGGGGCGCCGAGCTGGTCGAGGAGCGTGCCCCGGAGCTCGCGATCTTCGACGGCAGCGGTGCGGCGATTCCGCCCGTAGCCGTCAACGGACGGATCCTCGTCGTCGGGCCGGGACAGGACGCGACGACCTATCTCAACGCCTACCGCGTGCTCGTCTCGGACCTCGTGCTCCTCGTGGGCGGCGGTGGACCCGGCGCCGCTCCGGGAGCTCAAGGACGTGCCCGTGCTCCGCGTCGAGCTGCGCCTGAGCCCGGTCGAGTCGATCTCCGGGCGCCGTGTGGCCGTCTTCACGACCGGCCCCGCCCCGGTCGACCACCTCGACGCAGACGTCGTCCACGTCTCCCGCAACCTCGCCAACCGAGCGGCGCTTCGCGAGGAGTTGGAGCAGATCGACGCCGACGTGTACCTGACCGAGATCAAGGCGGCCGCGATCGACGTGGTCGCCGAGGCCGCAGCCGAGCGCGACGCGAAGGTCGTGTTCGCGGAGAATGAGGTCGTGTCCCTCCCGGGTGAGCCCGACCTCGACGAGCAGCTGCTGGCGCTCGGTGAAGCTGCGGCCGCGCAGCCGGTGGCCCGATGAGCGAGCGACGCCGCACCGACCCGCTGCCTCTGGGCGGCGACGAGCCGTACTCGAAGGGGCTGATGGCGAGAGCGCTGATGCGCGTCGGCGTCTCGGCCGTGCGCGCGCACGAGATGGCCCGCCGGGTCGAGAGGGATCTCTTCGACCGCAAGCAGGACACGGTCGGCATGGACCGGCTCCAGGAGCTGGCAGTCGAGGTGTTGGGCGAGGATGAGGGCGAGAAAGCTGCCGGGCGCCTTCGCCGTTACCGCGAGCTCGAGGAGCTCGACATGCCGATCATCGTCCTCATCGGCGGCGCGACGGGCACCGGGAAGTCGACCGTCGCGACCGAGGTCGCCTACCGGCTCGGGATCACACGCGTGACCTCCACCGACTTCGTCCGCCAGACGATGCGGGCTTTCTTCAGCCCGGAGTTCATGCCCTCGATCCACTACTCGAGCTTCGAGGCGGGGAAGGGGCTCAAGAGCGTCGAGGAGGAGGTCGACGCGCTCCTGCACGGGTTCCTCGACCAGACCCGCAACGTGCTCGTCGGCGTCAACGCGGCGATCGAGCGCTCGCTCGCCGAGGGCTGGTCGACGGTGCTCGAGGGTGTCCACCTCGTGCCGGGCATGATCGCCCCGATCGAGGACGCACTCGTTGTCCACTGCATCCTCGCCATCGACAGCGAGGAAGCGCATGCGAGCCACTTCTGGATCCGCGACATCGCCTCGGACGGGGCGCGCTCGCTGGACAAGTACCTGGAGCGGCTCTCCGACATCCGCTACCTCCAGGACTACATCGTCGAGCGGGCGGAGAGAGAAGGTGTGCCCGTGATTCGCAACAACGACCGCGAAGGGGCGACCTCGGCCGTGATGGAGCTCGTGCTGGGCGCCGCAGATCGCCTGCAAAAGGTCTGATGGCCCGCGCCGTCGAGGCCGTGCCCGACCAGGCGGAGGCCACGAGACCGCCGTGCCTCTGCGAAAGCTATGCGCGCGTGACGGAGCGCTCCGCGCTGGCCAGCGCGCGCTGGCTCGGACGGGCCGACGAGGACGGAGCGCTCGAGGCCGGCTGCGCCGGCATGCACGAAGCGCTCGACCAGCTTCCGGTCGACGGCACCATCGTGATCGGTGCGAGCGAAGAAGCCGACAACCTCGCCGCAGGGGCGCTCATCGGCACTGGGGGCGAGGCCGCCGACCTGGCGCTCGACCCGCTGGAGGGCGCCGGGATCGTCGCCCGCGGGGGGAACGGGGCGATGTCGATGATCGCCGCCGGCCCACGGGGCTCGTTCCCGACCTTTCCGGACATGTACATGCGGAAGATGGCCGTCGGCCCCGTCGCGCGCGGCAAGATCGATCTCAGGCGCCCTGTCGCCGACAACGTCGAGGCGATCGCAGCAGCTTTCGGACGCCGGGTCGCCGACGTCACCACGATCGTCCTCGACCGCCCTCGGCACCACGACCTGATCGAGGAGATCCGCGTCGCGGGGGCGCGCATCAAGCTGATCCAGGACGGCGACGTGACGGCGTCCATCTCGGCGGCGATCCGCGGCACGAACGACCACCTGGCGATCGGCATCGGCGGGACGCGCCAGGCTGTGCTGACGGCCGCAGCGCTCCGCTGCCTCGGCGGCGAGATGCAGGCTCAGCTCTGGCCTACGACGCGCGGTGAGATCGATCGGGCCAAGGAGCAGGGGATCGACGACATCGAGCAGGTCTTCTCCATCGACGACCTCGCGCCGAGCGAGGTGATCGTCGCCGCGACGGGGGTCTCGAACGGCGACCTCCTACGCGGTGTCCGCTACCTCGCCGACAGCGCGCGCACCCACTCGCTCGTCATGTGCACCCGGTGCAACTGGGTTCGTTTCGTCGACGGCATCCACTTCTTCGCGCGAGAACGACGCGAGGAAGTGCGGCTCTTGTAGCCTGGGGACGTGGTCACGAAAGAAGACGTCACCGAGGCGCTACGCGGCGTCGAGGATCCCGAGCTCGGGATGGACATCGTCGAGCTCGGGCTGCTCTACGACGTGGAGGTCGAGGGCCCGAAGGTCAAGGTCATCCACAGCCTCACGTCAATGGGCTGTCCCGCCGGGCCGATGATCCAGGAGGGGATCCACGACGCCACCGCTGCCGTCGAAGGCGTGGAGGACGTCGAGGTCGAGCTGACCTGGGATCCGCCCTGGACGCCGGAGCGCATGTCCGAGGACGCGAAGTTCATCCTGGGTTTCGGCTAAAGCGGCGTAGGACGACCCGCTCCCAGATGTCGACCGGGCCTTCGGCATCGAGGATCCGCTTCTCCAGGTCCGGGGGGACCCGGCAGGTCTCCCAGTCCTCGCGGATGTCCTCGAGCATCTCGGCCGGGTCGTCGTATCGCTCCAGGTAGTCGTACTCGACCTCCGACTCCTGTGTGAAGAGCCCGGTGCGCTCGAGGTCGGCCTCGGCGTTCGCGACGATCTGCATGAACTCGGAGTCGTCGAACTCGCCGAGGCTCATGCCCTGAACCTCAGCGCGCGTCGAAGGCGGGATCGGATGCATGTCCAGGAGGATTCCGCCGGGAACGAGCGCCTGATGGATCTGCCGTAGGGCGTGCACGACGCCCTCAGGCTCGATTCATCACAACGACCAGCTGAGGAATGCGATGTCGAAGACCGCGGTCCTCGAAAGATCTTCCGCCTCGCCGACCTCGAACCGCACCCGGTCGGCCACCTCCGGCGGTGTCGCCGAGCGTGCGAGCGAGATCTGCTCCTCGTCGGGATCGATGCCGAGGATGCTCTCCGCCCGCGGCGCGTAGAGCCAGGTCAGCCGGCCGTCGCCGCAGCCGACCTCGAGCACGCGCGCGCCGGTGAAGTCGGCCGTCTGGCCGACGACCAGGGCTTCTGCTCCCTCCGGGTCCTTGATGCAGCCCAAGGCACCGCGGATTCTCTCGCGTCAGACGTTCAGGCGGAAGACCAAGAGCTCGCGCCGCGGGCCTCGGGCCAGCTGCGTGCCGGAGACCGAACCCCGCACGTTGTCGTAGAGGTCCGTTCCGCCGACGACTGCGAGCTTGAAGAACCCGCGGTAGCGAAGAGAGCCCGAGACGACGATCTTGCCCTTCGGGAGGAAATACGTCCCGTTGCACTGGCGGGACCGCGATCCCGTATAGGTGCAGACGATGTCCGAATGGCCGATCGCCTTCTGGGTGATCCCCTTGTTGAACAGGAGCTGGCGAATGAGCAAGACGTCGCCCGTGCCTCGCCTCGAGGGGCCTCGGTTGTCCAGCGCGACCTGGAAGTCGCGGGCTGTGATGCGGATCGTCCCACCGGGCGGGTTCAACGCTGACGAGTCGTGCGTGATCGCGCCCGTGATCAGGGCGAACCCGAGCATTGCGAAAGCGAGCATGAGCTTGTGTTTCATTGCTTCGTCCTCTCTTTAGGCCGATCGGCCTGATTTCCTTGCCGCTGATCAGGGACACCGTCTCCGCCGGGCAACTCGACGAAGAAGGTAGTCCCCTCGCCCTCGGTGCTGAAAAAGCCTATCTGCCCGCCGTGGGACTCGATGATGTCTCGCGAGACGGCGAGTCCGAGCCCCGTGCCGGTGATGCCGCTCGCCGCCGCGTCCGCGCGGAAGAACTTCGTGAAGATCCGTGCTTGCTGCTCCGCAGGGATGCCGATGCCTTCGTCCTGCACCTCGACACGGATAGCGTCGCCGTGCACCCCGGCGGTCACCTTGACGCGACCGCCTTGAGGCGAGTACTTGATTGCATTCGAGAGCAGGTTCCCGATCACCTGCCGGAGGCGGTCGGCGTTCCCGAGGACGGGCAACGGCGTCTCTGGCAGGTCGAGCGCGAGCTCGTGCTTCTCGCTCTGGAGGCTGTAGAGCGTAGCCTCGTCGCGCAGGAGCACTCCCAGGTCGACGACCTCGCGGGCGCGCTCGAAGCGTCCCTCCTCGATGGTGCGGACGTCGAGGAAGTCGTCGATGAGCTGGGACAGTCGGCGTGCCTGCGCATCGACGATGCCGAGGTAGTGCCGACGGGTCTCGGTGTCGAATTCTCGCGTAAGAAGCAGCTTTGTGAAGCCGAGCACGCCGGACAGCGGCGTCCGCAGCTCGTGCGAGACCGTGTTCACGAGATCCGACTTCAGCCGTTCGCTGTCGCGGAGCTGCCGGTTTTGATCCTCCAGCTCGTCCCTGGCCCGCTGAAGACTCTCGGCCATCCGGTTGAACGCGGTGGTGAGCTCGCCGACCTCGCCGGGCCCGCTCTGTGAGAGACGGCGAGAAAGGTCGCCCGCGGCAAGCTGGGTCGCTCCTACAGCCGCCTCTCGAACCGGCCGCGCGATCGACCGGGACAAGTAGAAGCCGAAGAGGAGAATCAGGGCCGATGACAGGGCCAGGCCAGCGACCCCGAGCTGGATCGCCTGTCTCGACTTCGCGTCGGCCGAACGCTTGCGCTCGGCGGTCAGGCGGCTCTCCGCGTCGAGGAACTTCGTGAACTCGTCCCGAATCTCGGTGAGCCGGGCCGCGCCCTCCTGCCTCGCCGCGGCCCGCGCGGCCCCGAGGCGGCGGTCCCTCGCGAGCCTCAACACGGGGCCGAAATACTCGCTCCGGTACTGACGGATCAAGAGGACTAGTAGCCTGGCCTGCCGTCTTTGCCGAGCCTCACGCTCGGTGACCGCGGCGAAGTTGTCGAGGCTCCCGGGTAGCTGCCGCATCGCGTTCGTGTAGGCGGGGAGAAACCCACGGCCCCCGCTGAAAGCGTATCCGCGCAGGGACGACTCGGCGTCCTGAACGTGGCTCTGGAGCGCGAACGCAGCGGCGGCTACCTGCTTCGAGCGTGCTTCCTGTTCTCTTGCTGCATGCAAATCGGACAGCGCGAGGATGAGCGCGATGAAGACACCACCGACGACGAGCGCGAGCAGCGCGCTCGCTGCGACCATTCGGTGCTGGAGTGAGAGGCGTCTCATGCTGCTTCGAGGAGCCTTTCGATCGACGCCTTGAGGGCGTCCGGGTCGAACGGCTTCAACGCGAACTCGGCGGCACCTGCTGCGAGTACGTCCTCTCGCGTCTCGTTCCACGCAGTAATCACAAGCACCGGTATGTCGCGCAAGTGCTCGTCGGCACGGAAGCGCGCGAGCACCTCGAGGCCGCCGAGCCGGGGCAGCATCAGGTCGAGGACGACGACGTCCGGCTCGACCTCGCGCGCCAGCTCGAGCGCGGTCACGCCGTCGCTTGCTTCCGCGAAGAGATACCCATCGTCGAGCGATGCGCGAATGAGCTCGCGGAGCGCAGGCTCGTCGTCGCAGATCAGAATCGTCTTGCTTTTTTCCATCAGCTGTCGTCGAACTTCAGCATCGGTTTACCTCGGTGGCCGCATGAGCGAGAAGAGGGGGCCGACCAGAACTTTCAAGATAGCGCGTACAGGCGGACGGTAACTCCGTCTGGCCATGAACGGCCTGACATATCTGGGTCATCCAAGCGGGGCGGGCAGAATCCGAACCCGCGCCGGGTCCCGACTCCTTAGCTTGGCCACGTTTGACTGTCCCTTTCGAAAACCGACCCTTCCCAAAGGGTATCTTCGGGTAGCGCATGCGGCCGATGATCGGCATCACGACGTACGCCGAGGAAGCGAGCTGGGGCGGTTGGACCGAGTTGGCGGCCTTCACGCCGCTCGCTTATGTCAGGGCCGTGGAGCAGGCAGGAGGGCGCCCGCTGCTCGTTCCTCCCAGCGACGACTCGATCGAGGGGACACTCGACGTCCTCGACGGGATCATCTTCTCGGGGGGCGGCGATCTCGACCCCGAGCACTACGACGCCGATCCCCATCCCGAGACGACAGGGATCGTCGCGGAGCGCGACAGGGGCGAGCTAGCGCTCCTCCAGGCCGCTTTGGCCCGAGACATGCCTGTCTTGGCCGTTTGCCGCGGGAGCCAGTTGCTGAACGTCGCTCGCGGAGGCGATCTCGTCCAGCATCTGCCGGAGCTCGTAGGGCACGACCGGCACCGGCACGTGGAGCCGATGATGGCTGACCACGAGGTGATCGTGAAGCCCGATTCACGGATCGGCGAGATCCTCGGCGAACGCGCGCCGGTCAAGTCCTCCCACCACCAGGGGTTCGGCCGGCTCGGCGAGGGTCTCCGCGAGGCGGCGTGGGCCGAGGACGGAACGATCGAGGCCGTCGAGGATCCGACGCATCGGTTCGCGGTCGGCGTCCTCTGGCATCCCGAGGAGGGCGAGGACTACACCCTCTTCGCCGCGCTCGTCGAGCAGTCGGCCGAGTACCGCTCGGCTACTCGGGAATCCTGAGCACGATCTTGCCGAGCTGCTCGCCGGCTTCCATGCGCTCGTGGGCTGCTCGTGCCTCGGCGAGAGGAAAGACCTCGTCGACGACCGGGCGGGCGTTGCCGCCGGCAATGAGTTCGTAGGCGCCCTCGAAGTCTTCCTTCGTCCCCATCGTCGAGCCGTAGATGGTGAGCTGCTTCCACCAGATGCGGTGGAGGGCTGCCGGCGGGTTGGGGCCGGTCGTGGCACCGCAGACCGCGACGCGGCCGCCCTGGCGGACAGCCTGGAGCGTTCGCTGCCAGGTCGCCTCGCCGACGTGCTCGACCACGACGTCGGCTCCGGCTCCCGCGGTCGCGTCCTTGACCGCCTCGACCACGTCCTCGCTGCCGTGGTTCACCTTCACGTCCGCCTCGACGCGGGCCGAGCTTCTCGTCGCTCGAGGAGGTGACGATCGTGCGTGCGCCGAGTGCCTTGGCGATCGAGTTCGCAGCGGTGGCGATCCCGCTTCCGATCCCCCAGAGGAGCACCCATTCGCCCTCCCGCAAGCCCGCCTTCGTGACGAGCATCCGGTACGCGGTCTCGAAGACGAGCGGGAAGGCGGCCGCCTCCTCGAAGCTCATCCCGTCAGGGATGGGATAGACGTTCTCCCGCGGAACGGCGATCAATTCGGCGTGCGTGCCGTCCATGTGCTCGCCGATGACCGTGATCTTGTCGCCGTGCTCGATGCCGGGGTTGATCACGACGCGTTCGCCGTCGACCACTCCGGCTCCGTCCGCGCCGAGGATCCGCGGCTTGGGCACTGACGGCAGCCCTTTCCGCACCCAGAGGTCCAGGTGGTTCAGCGACGCGGCGCGCAGCTCGATGAGGACCTCGCCCTCGCCCGGCACGGGATCCGGCGCGTCCTCGTAGCGGAGGACTTCGGGGCCACCGTCTTCGTGAATTCGAATCGCCTTCACGGCCGGCGATCGTAACCAAGCAACACTGTGTTACTAAGTCGGTAAGGCGCGCGCTCACTGTGGGGGACAATGACCTTGTGACGACACTGGAACTCGAGGGCCTCGCCGCGGAGCTCGGTATCGACGCGATCGGCGCCACGCCCGCCGAGCCGTACGAGGACACCGAGCGGCACATCCGCGAGCGCCGCGAGCAAGGGCTCTTCGCCGACATGCGCTTCACGATGGCGCGACCCGAAATCTCATGTCACCCTGAGTCGCTCCTCCCGGGAGCGCGCACGGTGATCTCGGCGGCTCTCTGCTACTACGCGCCGGAGACCGACCGGGAGCCGGGCGAGGGGAGGCTGCCGCGCTACACGTGGTTCGACGCATACGCCGACCTGCGGGAGAGGCTCGACGCGCTCGGGCGAAGGCTTGGAGGCGAGTACCGCGTGCTCGTCGACGAAAACGACCACGTCGACCGCGAGGCCGCTGCGCGCTCTGGCGTCGGATTCTACGGGAAGAACACGATGCTGATCACGCGCCGACACGGTTCGTGGGTCGTGCTCGGGACGCTCGTCACCGAAGCCGAGCTCGAGACGACGCCTCGTCTCCCGCTCGACTGCGGCTCCTGCACGCTCTGCATCGAGGCCTGCCCGACCGGCGCCCTCGACGATCCGGGGACGCTCGACTCGACACGCTGTCTCTCGTACTGGAGCCAGGCTCCGGGGCCGATCCCCGAGGAGTACCGCAGCCGAGATGGGTGCGCAGGTCTACGGCTGCGACATCTGCCAGGACGTTTGCCCATGGAACCGCGGAGTCGAAAAGCGCCGCACCGGCGAGACGATTCCCGCCGGCGCGGAGCCGCACGTCTCGCTCGTCGAGTGGCTCGAGCTCTCCGATGAAGAGCTTCGCACCCGATACGAGCGGCTCTACTTCCCGCGGAAGGATCCGCGCTACCTGCGGCGGAACGCCCTCGTCGCCGTTGGGAACTCCGCCAGCCCTGAGCTCCGGCCGGCGGCCGAGGCGTATGCGGCCGGAGGCGATTCGCTCTTGCGCGAGCACGCCGAGTGGGCCCTTGCTCGGCTCGACGAGGCGCGCTGAGTGACGATGGCCCTCGCGATCGGCGCGCTGCTCCTCGTCATGGGCGCGGTCATTGGCTGGCTCCTCAACCGTCTCGCTGGTGAGACCGCGGTGGCAGAGGAGCGGGCCGACGAGGCGGAGCGGCTCCGCGATCAGCTCGGCCGCAGGGTCGACCTTCTCGACGCCTCGAATCGCTGTGCCCGCGCGCTCGGCTCGTCGCTCGAGATCGAGGAGGCCTTCGCCGCGTTCATCCGGGAGCTCCGCGGGCTCATGCCGTTCGACCGGACGGCGATCGTGCTCGCGGACGAAGGGGTCGCCCGCGTGATCGCGGCCACAGGGGCCGGAGCCGAGACCGCGTTCCCTCCCGGAAGCCGCCAGGAGGTCGCTGGCTCGCTTCTCGGCGACGTGATGGACAGAGGGCAGGTGATCTACCGGCCCGATATGGACGACCAGCGCTACCCGGAAGAGGCGGTGTTCGTGTCGCTCGGGCTGCGCTGCCGCGTCGCGGCGCCGCTGCTCTTGGGCGGACGCAGCATCGGGATGATCTCGCTCGCCCGCGTCGAGCCCGACTCGTTCAGCGAGGACGAGGTCGAGCTCCTGTCGCTGCTCGGAAGCTTTCTCGGCGGCACCGTGCAGAACATCCGCGCGTACGAGGCGGAGCGCGCGACGGTCGAGGAGCTGCGCAAGCTCTCGGCCCTGCGCGCCGACTTCGTGTCGCTCGTCTCCCATGAGCTGCGGAGCCCGATGGCCGCCGTCATCGGGTCGGCGACGACTCTGCGTGCGCGCTGGCGTGAGTTGTCGCCGGATCAGCGCGAGTCGTTCCTCGCGCTCATCGAGCACGAGACGAAGCGTCTCGCCGATCTCGTGGGTGACGTGCTGGACACGTCCCGAATCGAGTCCGGCAGCTTCAGCTACTCGTTCGCGCGACGTCGACGTCGGCGAGCTGATCCGAGAGTCGTCGGCGCTCGCCGAGAGCGGGCAGGACGAGGTGGCCGTCCATGCCCGCGTCGAGGAGCCGCTTCCTCGTTTGCGCGGAGACCGTGATCGGCTGCGGCAGGTGATCACGAACCTCATCGACAACGCGGTCAAGTATTCACCCGCCGGCGCTGCGGTCGACGTCGAGGCCTTCGCCGAGAACGGCAAGCTCAGAATCGAGGTTCGCGACCGCGGGCCGGGCGTCGCTTCCGAGCACCACGTGCTCATCTTCGAGAAGTTCGGTCGCGTGAGCGGCGAGCACGCCAAGCCCGGGACCGGGCTCGGGTTGTTCATCGCCAGGTCGATCGCGCACGCACACGGTGGCACGCTCGAGGTGCATTCGGTCCCCGACGAGGGCGCCACGTTCGCGCTTGTCCTGCCGGTGGAAAGTTAGTGGAGATAGAAGGGGGACCCCTACGCTTCGCGTGGGGGCCGGGCTAAGACTCGCCCTAGGCCTTCGCGGCGATCCGGCTGACCTTCAGCTCGCGTGCCAGCGACTTCGCCCGCCGGGCGACCTGCTTCCGGAGGTTCTCCGGCTCGAGCAGCACGGCCTCGCCGCGGTCGCCGAGGATCTCGCCGACGAGCCACTCCTCGCTGCCGACCGCCTTCTCGGAGAGCGCTGCGCCGTCGGACAGCGGCTGCGCTCCCTCCTCGACCTTCCAGCGCCCGATCTTCTTGGAGTACCAGATGCGCGCGGCGACGGCGGCGCTGCTCAGCCGGTCGGGCCGGAACCCCTCGCGAGGCTCGAAGCCCTCGCGCTGGAGCTTCGCGCTGCGCATACGGTCGAGCCGGAAGGATCGCTGGGCGTCGCGGGTGCGATCCCAGGTGTGGACGTACCAGTAGGGCAGCTCCCGCTCGATGACGTACGGCTCGACGAGCCGCGTCGAGAGCGTCTCCTCGCCCTCCTTCTGGTACTCGATCTCGACGAGCCGCTGCCGGCGGATACCGTCGCTGAGCGTTCCGACGAGCTTCTCCTCGGCCCGGGCCGACTTGTGCTCGGCCGCCTGGCCGAGGTCGAACTCGCCGAACGTCTCCTCGAGCTTCCGACGGACCCGCTCGAGTGGTGTGTGCGCGTCGGCCGCGATCATCGGGCCCACGAACTCGAGAGCGAGCCGGATCGCGCGGGCCTCGAGCGGTGTCAGGCGCGGCGGCGAGCGGAACGTGTCCCCGAAGAGCTCTTTCTCCACGTGCACGCGGCCGTCCTGGAGCTCCGTGTAGACGGCGTAGCACCCGCCGCCGAAGTTGACGAGGTTGAGCAGCTGCAGGTGCTCCTCGAGCGACTCCGGGGGGATGTTGAAGCGGTCGGTGATCTCCGATGCGGGGAGCACCGCATGCGTGTCGTCGCCGCAGCGGTCGAGCAGGTAGGCGAGGAGTGCCTGAAGCAGGCCGAAGCGCTCCGGAGGCACAGGGCTCGCCGGGCGCTCCTCGGCCTCGGCGACGGTTTCCGCAGATTCGGCGGCGATCCTCGGCAGGCGCCCTTCGTGGCGCTTGTGAACGAGCTCCAGGTCGGCGCGGACCAGCCGCCGAAGCTCGGGCGGCGCGAGCGGAACTGCCCGGCCGTCCTGGCGGAGGATCCAGGAGGAGAGCTGCCCGAGATCCGAGTAGTCCGTGACGAAGACGTCGTCCTCGATCTTCCCGAAGCGCCCGTAGAGCCGGTCAACCCACCAGGCGGTGTCGCCGCCGACCTGGATCTGCGCTTCCCCTTTCGTATCGCCAACCTGCCACGGCGGCCCCTGTCGGTACTGGTCGGCGTCGAAGCTCTCGGTTAGGCGGAAGTCTCGTTCGCGGCGCGTCGCGAGCCGGATGTCGCCGCGCATCCTCGACACGCGGAACGTCTTCATCTTCTCGTCGTCGAGGTCGAGCCCGACCACGTACCACTGTCCCCGGTCGAAGAGCAGCGCGTACGGGTTCACGGTTCGCTCCCGCTGCTCGTCGCGCACGATCGACCAGTAGTCGAACTTCAGTGTGCGGCTCTTGGAGATCGCGCCTTCGAGCTTCGCCAGCCGTCCAGGAAGCTCGGGCGAGTAGCCGGGGTCGTGGAGCTCGACGGAGCGCGCGGTCTCGGTGGGCGCGTCTTCGAAGCCGGGGCGGCCGAGAGCAAGGTTCTGCAGCGCGAGGCGAAGCGGCTCCGCGTAGGCGAATTGGCCCTCGAGGAGGTACAGACACGTTTGGAGCGCGGCGAGCTCCTCGTCCGTCAGCTCCAGCGGCGGCAGGAAGTAGCGCTCCGAGCTCAGCCGGTAGAGCTCCTCGCCGGTGAACTCGTCTCGTTGTGAGTCGAGCGGGACCCCGAGCGCGAGCAGCTCGGCCCGGTCGGAGTAGAAACGTCGCGCGAACGCCTCGTCGGACATCTCCTGGTAGCCCTCGACGTTCTGCTTCACGTCACGGGCGGTCAGAGGACGCCGCTCGGCCATCAGGAAGGCGACGAGCGAGAGCTGGCGGATGAGCTTGTCGGTGTCGTGCGACATGCGTCCCGAGCCTATTCTCTCCGATCCGGAGAAGTTGTCAGCGTTGAGAACAACGGCGGAGAGTTTGTAACACCGGCCGGGAGGCGTTAGAGTGCGCCTCGCAGAGAGGGTGGAGAGAGATTAATCCACGGTTAACAGAGCTTTGCGGGGGATTAACAAGGTGAGAGGCACACTTGGCATGGACGAGAGAGCCCGCCACATCCAGCACTGTATGTATCAGTACTCGCGAGCCATTTATCGCTCGGTCAAGGACCTGGTCGATCCGTACGTGACGCTCAGGGAGCAGGCCGAGTACCGGAAGGCTGTGCTCGAGGCCTGCGAGCAGACGATGGAGCGGCTGGCGCGCGACCCGCAGTACTTCGCGAAGCCGGAGCGCTCCCTCTTCCAGGACATCCGGCGCTATTTCCCGATCACGGCGCAGGCACAGGTCGCCTGGGCGGTCAACGAGGGCGTCGCCGCAGCGGTCGCGTTCATCGAGGAGCAGATCGAGGCCGGCGCCTTCGACGGCGGGGTTCCCCGCTGCCATGCGACGACCCGCAAGGGCAAGCCGTGCCAGCGGACGCCCCTGCCGGAGCGGGACTACTGCCCGTCGCACCAGCACCTGGAACGCTCCAAAGTCGCTGCTTAAGTGAGTGGACACAGTGGAGGGCCCCCTACGCTTCGCGTGGGGGCCGAGCGGCACGACTTGCCGGTTGGATTTGGGGCCGGGATCTCCCCTTACTGAGTAATTTGCCGAGCGTAAGCCTGGGGGTAGCTCCCCTTGGCCGTGTCGAGCGCCTGCCGGGCCTCGCGCTCCGAGTTGTAGATCCCGGTGAAGACGACGAAGTAGCCCGGGTGCAGGCTCGAGTACAGCGATGATTCCAGGACTCCCACCTCGGTGAGGCCGGCACCGATCGCCTCGTTGGCCTCACGCTGAGCCACTGAGCGGCCCGAGCTCTCCGGAATCGATGCGAGCACGATCGTCCAGCCGTTCTGGCCGGCAGGCCACTCGATCACCTCTTCGGTGACCGGAGGCGGAGGAGGCGGTAGTTCCTCGGTCGTGGTCCCGTCGGTCGCTGTGGGCACCGTCGGCGTCGGCGAGGTGTCGGTCGTTGGTGGCGGAGGGCCGCCCACGGTCGGCACCGGCGGGCCTGTCGCGGCTCTGGTGCTCGTCTCGTTGCCGTTGTCCGTCGTCGCGAGGATCGCGATCGCCGACGCCAGCGCGGCGACGATCAGAAGTCCCAGGACGGGCCAGATCCAGTCCCCGGGGTACCAGGCCACGCGCCGACGCCAAGCGGTCGAGAGAACCGGGATGAGGCCGCTCGTAACCGGAAGGCGCAGGCCGCATTCGAGGCAGTACTCCTGGAACGGCTCGTACGGCGTCCCACAGCGAGGACACTCGCCGCCTTCTGCGCCGATCGGCGGTGCTGGCGGGGGTCGCTCGTCGGGCGGCGGCTCGGGAGGAAGGCCCACGAGTTAGCCTTCCCAGGGCTCGCCCGAACGCTCCGGCTGCTGGTACATCGTCTGCTCGCCGTCGCCCTGTCCCTGTGCTTGTCGCGTGCTCTCGGGAACCGGCGTTCCGCAGTTCGCGCAGAACTGAGCGTCGGCCGGAATGGCGTTGCTGCAGTTGGGGCACGCGACGACAGGCTCCTCGCCGACGGGACGGCCGCAGTTGGCGCAGAAGTGCGATCCCAACTGGATCGGCGCGCCACAGGTGCAGCGAACGCCGACGCCCTGGCGACGCGCCTCGGCGTTCGCCTCGAGCAGGCCGTCGATCTCGCGGAGGCGCTCCTCGACCGAAATCACCTCGAGGCACTGCTCGATGAGCAGGTCCTGCTTGAACTGGTCTCGCCGGTACATCTCCAGCATCAGCCCGCCGAGGTCGCGGATCCGTTCCTCTCGCGTCCGGACCAGTGCGCGCCGTTCCCGCCTGAGCACCCCTGGTGAGGGCAGTCGGGGGGCCTTGGCCGGCGTCGGGGGACCGCTCTCGGGAGTCCCCTCCGCGGGCCGCTTGCGGAAGATGTCGGGCAGGGAGAGTCGTGCCATCGGGCGGCGCGAGTCTATATGACCAACAGGGCGGGCTTGGCGGGACATTGCTCGTTGCCGGGGTGCGATGCTCGTGCCGAGACCGCGGACGCAGGGAGCCCCGGTAGAACCCCCTACCGGGGCGACTAGGACCCGGTATCGGGGCGAGCAGCGCGGCCCGGCGACTCAGACCAGGTCCCGCCAAGCCCGCCCAGGGCCGACCTTCGGCGGCGCGCTTGCCGAAGCCTGCGAGGAAGAGCACCAGGAGCACGACGCCGACGATCCCCGCGGCGATCCCGACCCAGGGAACGATGAAGAGGAAGACGACTCCGATTACGACCAGAGCGAGCGTCACGCCGATCATGTTCGTCAAGTTCCCGCCTCGTGGCCGGCAAACCAGGAGGCCAGGGCCAGTCCCTCGTAGTGACCGTTACAAGGGACTGTCCCTCGTTACAGATCGATCACGACGACGCGCTCTTCGGTGAGCTCGCGTACGGCGTACGCCGGTCCCTCGCGCGTGTTGCCCGAATCCTTGACGCCGCCGTAGGGCATCTGGTCGGCCCGGAAGGTCGGCGCCTCGTTGACCGTGACTCCGCCGAACTCGAGCTTCTGCGCGGCGCGGAGCGCGCCCCGGATGTCCGCCGTGAAGATGCCGGCCTGGAGGCCGTAGCGCGTGCCGTTGGCGAGGGCGATCGCCTCGTCGAGCGACTCGTACGAGTCGAGGACGACGACCGGCCCGAACACCTCTTCGCGGCAGACCTTCATGTCGAGCGTCGCGTTGGCGATCACGGTCGGCTGGATGAGATCGCCCTCAGGCCCGCCGCCCGCGAGGATCTCCGCGCCGCCGTCGCGGGCTTCTTCGATCCAGCTCAGGATCCGCTCGCGGGCGTCGTCGTCGATCACCGGGCCGACGTCGGTCTGCTCGTCGGCCGGGTCGCCCACCACGAGGTCGTCGACCTGGGGCACGAAGCGGGCGACGAACTCGTCGTAGGCCCACTTCTGGACGTAGATCCGCTGGACCGAGATGCAGCTCTGGCCCGCGAACGAGAACGCGTTCGAGGCGAGCTTGGACGCTGCCTCGTCGAGGTCGGCGTCGCCGTGGACGATCACCGGGGTCGCATTCCCGAGCTCGAGTAGCACTTTCTTCTTCGGGGCACGCTCGCGCAGCTTCCAGCCGACCTCCGAGGAGCCCGTGAACGTGATTGCCCGCACACGCTCGTCCTCGACGAGGACGTCCCCGATCTCGCTCGCCGGCCCGACGAGGACGTTGAGCCAGCCTGGGGGCAGCCCCGCTTCGTGCTCGAGCTCGGCGAGTGTGAGCGCCGAGAGTGGCGTTTGGCTCGCCGGCTTGAGGACGACGGCGCAGCCGGCCGCGAGCGATGCCGCGATCTTGTGCGCCACGAGGTTGAGCGGGAAGTTGAACGGGCTGATCGCGCCGACGATCCCGATCGGTTCGCGCAGGGTGAACGCGAGCTTGCCCTCGCCGGCCTGGGACGCGTCCATCGGCACCATCTCGCCGGCAAGCTTGCGGGCCTCGAGGGCGGCGAACGTGTACGTGGACATGGCCCGGCTGGTCTCGACCTTGGCCGCCTTGATCGGCTTGCCGGCCTCGGCCGAGATCTGGCGTGCGATCTCGTCGTGCCGCCGGGCGATCCCGGCGACGACCTTGACGAGGATCTCCGCGCGTTTGTGCGCCGGCAGCGGTTCCGCCATGGCCTTCTCAGCCGCGTCGATCGCGGCCTTCGCCTCGTCCGGACCGGCCTTCGCCACGCGCCCGACCACGTCCCCGGAGTAGGGCGATCGAACCTCGAGCCAATCGCCGGTCTCGACCCACTCCCCGCCGATCAAGAGCTTCCGCTCTGTTGCGGTCGCGGCCACGATGGGAGGATACGTCCGTGGATGTTCCCGACGTCAGCTACGCCCGGAGTGGAGACGTCTCGATCGCCTATCAGGAAGTCGGAACTGGTTCCTCCGACCTCGTGTTCCTGCCGTTCCTCTCGAATCTCTTCACGCTTTGGTATCAACCTCGGTTCACCGAGTTTTGCGGGCGACTTGCCGAAGGCCGGCGCGTCACCCTGATCAACCCTCGTGGCGTCGGCCTTTGGGACCGCCCTCGCAGCTACACCATCGAGTCGAGAGTCGATGACGTTCGCGCCGTCATGGACTCCGTTGGAATCGAGCGATCACCCGTGCTTGCGATCGGCGAGTCGGCTGCGACATGTGCGCTCTTCGCCGCCTCCTACCCCGAGCGTGTCGAACGTCTGATCCTGTACATGCCCTATGCGCGCGCTTCACCCGAGGGGCGGCGGGCGGCGCTGACGCAGGCCGGCATCGAAGAGGACCGGTCGACCTTCGAGAGTCGAGAGATGCTCGAGGAGATGGCGCGTGAACTGAATCCACAGTGGGCGGACGATCCCCAGTACCTCTACTGGTTCGTGTGGCATCACCGGCTGACGTCGAGCCCGAGCTCGTGGGTGGCCTTTACCCGCATGGCTGTTGACCTGGACGTGACCGACGTCCTGCCGGCAATTCGGGTCCCGGTACTGGTTCTCACCAAGGAGCGGGGACGGGAGGCAGCGTTCGGGGTCGCCGAGGCGATCCCGGACTGCGAGTTTCTCGTCGTGCCCGGCGAGGGCCTGGCGATCATGGAGAACGACTTCGTCCTCGAGGCGATCGATGCGTTCCTGGAGGGAGCTCCTCGACAGCAGATTCCCGATTCGGTTCTCGTGACCGTCCTGTTCACCGATCTCGTCGGCTCGACCGAGCGCGCCGCGGCGCTCGGCGACCGGGCCTGGCGCGAGCTCCTCTCAGGTCACCACGAGATCGTGCGTCGAGAGCTCGCGCGCTTTCGCGGCGTGGAGATCGACACCGCAGGTGACGGCTTCTTCGCGACCTTCGACGGCCCCGCTCGGGCGATCCGCGCCGCGCAGTCGATCGTTGCCGGCGTGCGCGAGTTCGGGCTCGGGATTCGCGCCGGCGTCCACACCGGCGAATGCGAAGTGCACGACGGCAAGGTCGCAGGGATCGCGGTCTCGATGGGCGCGCGCGTATCCGCGGTCGCTGGGCCCGGCGAAGTGCTGGTCTCGAGCACGGTCAAGGATCTCGTTGCCGGCTCGGGGATCGAGTTCGAGGACCGGGGCGCTCACGAGCTGAAGGGTGTTCCGGGCAAGTGGCGCCTGTTCGCCGTCTCGCCGTCGTAGTGGGACACTCTTGACGGTGGAAATTCCTGACGTTCAGTACGCGCGCAGCGGGGACGTCGCGATCGCGTACCAGGTTGTGGGCGAAGGCCCGACCGACCTGGTCTTCGTTCGCGGAACGCTCGCCGACCTGCTCGCGGGCTGGGACATGCCGCTCTTCGTCGATCACGTCGACGGGCTCTCGACGTTCGCCCGGGTGATCCTCTTCGACAAGCGCGGAAGTGGGCTCTCGGACCCGGTCCGACAGGTACCCACGCTGGAGACGCGGATGGACGACATCCGTGCCGTGATGGACGCGGCCGATTCGGAGCGCGCCGTGCTCTGGGCGGCCCAGGAGGGATCCCGGATCGCCTTGCTCTTCGCCGCCACGTACCCGGAGCGGACGAGCGCTCTCGTTCTCTACGACCCGACGGCCCGCGGCCTGTGGGCCCCGGACTACCCGTGGGCTCCGACCGAGGAGGTCTGGCGGCAGGAGCTCCGCGCGATCCGCGACCGCTGGGGCGATCGCGACTACCTCGTCGAACGTGCGCAGCGCTTGAGCCCATTCGGCGCCCAGAACGAGGAGTGGCTCGACTGGTTCGTGTGGTACATGCGCCGCAGTGCCAGCCCTGCCGAGGCCGTCGCGTTTCACCGCATGTCCATGGAGGGCGATGTGCGCGAAGTGCTCGGGGCAGTACGCGCACCGACGCTGGTGCTCCACCGCGAGGAAATGCGCGATGAGGCCGCCTACGTTGCGGAGAGAGTCGCCGGGTCACGGCACCTCGAGGTGGAAGGGCTCCACGACTGGTTCAGCTGGGCCGATCCCGAGCACAACGCCGTCCTGCTCCGCGAGACGCACGAGTTCCTCGGGAACCTGTCGACGCCCCGCGAGCCCGATCGTGTCCTGGCGACAGTGCTCTTCACCGACATCGTCGGCTCCACCGAGCGCGCGGCGGAGATCGGCGACGTCGCGTGGAGCGAGCTGCTCGGGCGCCACCACACGATCGTGCGCGGGGAGCTCGTGCGCTTCCGCGGCGAGGAGGTCGACACGACCGGCGACGGCTTCTTCGCCACGTTCGACGGTCCCGGACGCGCCATCGAGTGTGCGCTCGCGATTCGCGAAGGGCTTACGGCGCTCAACCTCGAGGTCCGTGCCGGATTGCACACCGGAGAGTGCGAGCGCGTCGACGGCAAGCTCGGCGGGATTGCGATTCCGACGGGCGCGAGGATCGCGTCGCTCGCAGAACCGGGCGAGGTGCTCGTCTCGTCGACCGTGAGGGACCTCGTGGCCGGCTCGGCGATTCGCTTCGAGGACCGCGGGGAGCACGAGTTGAAGGGCGTGCCAGGGAGTTGGAGGCTCTATGCGGTCGGGGAATGACTAGCGAGCCGAGGAAAGGTGTCCCGGACGTCCAGTACGCCCGCAGCGGCGATGTCAACATCGCCTACCACATGGTCGGAGCAGGCGGCCTCGACCTCGTGTTCGCCCCGGGGTACGTCTCACACCTGACCCACGTGCTGGAGCACCCCGTGGTTGCGGGCTTCTTCGAGCGGCTCGCCTCGCTCGGCCGGCTGATTCGCTTCGATCGGCGGGGCATCGGTCTCTCCGACCGGCCGCGGGACGTGGCCACGTTGGAAGCGCGAATGGACGACATCCGGGCAGTCATGGACGCAGCCGGCTCGAGACGCGCAGCCCTGATCGCCACCGGAGAGGCGGGAGCGATGGCCACGCTCTTCGCGGCGACGTATCCAGAGCGCGTCGCTGCCATGGTGCTCTGGAGCCCGTTTGCGCGCGGCACGGCCGCAGCCGACTATCCGATCGGCGAACCCGAGGCCGAGTGGCAGCGTCAGATGGACGAGATGGAACAGGGTTGGGGGACTCGGCCGTTCCTCGAGAGGCAGTTCGCCGAGAGCTGGCCCGAGCTCGCGGATGACAAGGCCACGTTCGAGTGGTTCTGCGAGACGATGCGCTGCGCCGCCAGCCCAGGTGCCGCGCTCACGATCCACCGGATGGCGATGGAGGTCGACGTCCGCGATGTCCTGCCCGCAATCCGAGTGCCGGTGCTGATCCTCCACCGCGCGACCACGCGCACGGATGCAGAGTTCATGACCGAGCGAATTGCGGGCGCACGGCGCGTCGAAATTCCCGGTCGCGGATCGATTTTCGTCGACGGTGTCGAGCAGACGCTTTCCGAGATTGAGCTGTTTCTCCCGACGGCGACCGGCAAGGCCGAGCCCGAGACCGTGCTCTCGACGGTCCTCTTCACCGACATCGTCGGCTCGACCGAACGCGCTGTCGAGCTCGGCGACCGCCGTTGGCGCGAAACGCTCGAGAGCCACGACGCGATGATTCGCCGCTGTCTCGACCTGTACAGAGGGCGGGAGCTCGACACAGCCGGTGACGGCTTCTTCGCCTCCTTCGACGGCCCCGTGCGCGCGATTCGCTGCGCGCTGGCGATCAACGACATGGTGGGCGAGCTCGATCTCGAAATCCGTGCCGGATTGCATACGGGCGTGTGCGAGATCCGCGGAGACAAGATCGCGGGGCTCGCGGTCAACGTGGGAGCAAGGGTCGCGGCCCTGGCTACGCAGAGGGAGGTGCTCGTCTCGAGCACCGTCAAGGATCTCGTCGCGGGCTCCGGGATCGAGTTCGAGGACCGCGGAGAGCACGAGCTCAAGGGCGTCGGTTCGTGGCGCCTCTACTCCGTGGTCTGAGGCCTTCCAGAAAGAAAGTGGGGCCGGACAAACGTCCGGCCCCACTTCTACTTGCTCTCTCTATGCCGCTCCGCGGTTGACACGCCTGAGCAGGTCTCGCTGGTCGATGCGCTGCTCCTTCGTCGAGGCCGGGTCGTTCCGCACGGCCTCTGCGGCTGCCATGACCGTATGGAACGGCGTGTCGGGCAACCCGTCCTTGTCGGTGTCGATCAGCTGATTCCAGCCGATGGTTCCGTTGGCGAGGTTCAGCCACGCGGCGAGCAGCTCCGCGTCCAGTTGCCGGAGCTCCAGGTTGTTCGGCGGCTCCTGCAAGGAGAGGACACCGGCCGCGAGTGCAATCGTCGATGCGTCGCGCGTCTCGTCGAAGACCAGGCTCACGTAGCCGACGATCTCCAGGTAGCACTCGAGCTCGGCGATGGTGAATTGCGAGTCGTCTGGCTTCGTGTACTCATGCCGCCAGTGCTCGGACATCATCCGCTCGGTGCCGTTCCCAACGATGAGCACGTTGACCGTGTCGATCGGCGAGAAGCCGGCGTCGTCGTCCGCCGAGGAGAAGTTCGACGTGTAGAGACACGCATCGCCGAACGTGTGCATTTGCGTGTCCGTTACGTCGCGCGGGTTGATCGTCGGGCTCGGATCCGGGTCCGGGTTGATGAGCGGATCGTTGAGATACGTGGTCACCGTGTTCGGTGTCCCATCGCCCCACACCCAGGTGGCGACGAGGTCGTCGCTGCCTGGATCCGTCATGTCTCCGTTGAACGTGACCGGCGAATCCGCCTGACCGAAGATCGTCGGCTTGCCGTTGACATCGGTCGCTCCGGACACGTCGATGTCTGCCGTCGGGTTCACATTCGTGATCGTGAGCGCGATCGTCTGACAGGTCGAGGTGTCGTCGTCGTAGCCGCAGACCTCGGCGTTGAACACTCCGTCGTCGCCGTAGGTGTGCGGAACGCTGAACGTCAGCGTCGCATCGGGCCTGATGTTCTCGAGCACGCCCGTGATGTTCTGCACGGCAGTCCCGTCGTCCCAGTCCACGGTCGCGGTCAGGTTCTCGAGCCAGCCTGCATCCCTGATCAGGCCGGTGACTGTGATCGGCGAGTTCTCGGCCTTCGGGCCGTTCGAGGCCAGGTTCTCGACGGTCGGAGCGACGTTGTTGACGGTGACCGTGCCCGAGTCGGTGTCATAGCCGCCGTCGGGATCGGTCGCCTTGACCGAGATCGGATAGACGCCGTCCTGGCCGACGAGAGTGAACGTCGGGGAGACGCCGATTGCGTCGTCGTACTGCCCGTCGTTGTCGAAGTCCCACGCGTACGTCAACGGGCCGCCATCCGGGTCGGTCGACCCGCTCGCATCCAGCACCACGTCCGTCCCTTCATTCGTGACGTACGGGCCGCCGGCTTCGGCGGTCGGCAGCTGGAAGGTAAGCCGCCAGACGCCTCGGCCCTGCGTGAACACGTAGATGCCGAGTTGGGTGACAGGCTCGTGGTCGAAGAACGCGTCACGCGGCCTGGGCAGGTGGGGCTTGCTGGCAGCGTTCGGGTCGGTGACGAGACTCCAGTTGGTGCCGTTGTCGACGCTGAGGAAGATCCCCGCGTCGACACTGCCCGCGACCAGGAAGTTGCTGTTCTCCGGGTCGTAGGCGAGGAGCGTCGGCTGCGAATACCCGATGAAGCCTGCCCCGGCACCGCCGCGGTTCGTCGCGGGCCCCCGCTGATTCCGGTACCGGAAGGTCCCGTTGGCCGTCATCAGCGTGTCGAGCTCCGGATCGTTCGTCCAGTTGGTGCCGCCGTCGGTCGAGAAGACCATTTGCGGGCCCGCCGCGTTCAGATTCGATGCATAGAGGTTGTTGGGGTTGTTGGGGTCGACGGCGACGATTCCGAAACCGCCGGTCAGGCCGTCGTTGTTGTCGATGCGGTTCCAGGTCCCCGCGCCGCCGGTGCCGGCGTACGTGAAGACCTGGTCGCCGGCGCGGCTCGTGCACTGACCGGACTGCACGACGAACGTGACGTTGCCGCCGGTGACGGACGCCTGGATCCCGCAGGGACCGCCCCCGCCGCCGGGGAAGGCCGCCAATGCCGACCAGACGATCGGATTCGCGTTGATGTCGTTCGTGACGTAGATCCCGTCGGACATGATCATCGCCACGTCGTCGGGGCCGAACTGGGCCAGACGGTGCCCGTAGGTGAAGCCCGGGAGACCCCCGCTGCCGGGGTAGGTGTTGATCTGCGCCGCGCCCGTATAGCCGGGACCTGCGAGCTGGAGTTGGTTGAACCGTGTCGGAGCCTGGAAGCAGCAGACGCTGCCGAGCTCCCAGGCCGGGTCGGCGAGGACGTCGAACGTGTCGCAGCAATTCGGGTTGGTCCAAGTCGGGGACCCCGCTCCGCCGTTCGTGGTCGCGAAGTTCCCGTTGTCTTGGAGCCCGAAAAGGAGATCCTCGTTCGCGTTCCCGGCCTGGCTGGCACCGTCGCCAGACCAGATGAACAGGGCGTGGAGGCCGACGTTCGAGCGGGTCCAGGTCGGGCTTTCGCAGCCCGCGATTCTGCGATGCACGCCGCCGTCCGAGGAGTAGATCATCGGACACGAATCGACAGCCACCGCGCTGTCGAAGACGAGCGCACCGGCATCCCAGTGGGCGCCGGTTTGCTGGTTGGCGTAACCGCTCGGGTTCCCGCAGCGGTTCGCGCCGCCTTGAGCCGGCGGAGTCGGCGTCGTGCAGTCGCCGCGGAAGAGCTGGGTGTCCGAGTACCAAAGGGAGAAGCGGTTCGTCATCCCTGAGTTCGAGCGCTGGTTCGTCTCGACGAACGGAATTCGCCCCTGGTTTCCGTTCTGGCCGAGCTGCGTCCAGGTAGCGCCGGCGTCGTCGGTTTCGTACACGAAGTCGTCGGATGCAACGACGAAGAGCACGTATGACTCGTCAGGGGAGGCGGCGATCGAGCACCGGCCGGTCGGAATGCCGAGCCCGGCGTCCGCTGTCCAGTTCACGCCGCCGTCAGTCGAGCGCAGGTGGCCGTCGGCGCCGCAGACGTCGACGAGGCCGCCGCTCTGGGCGACGACGTCCCAGACGTCGCCGGCCGCCGTGGCCGGAGTCGGGTCGACGAAGGTCCACGTCACGCCGGAGTCGGTGCTCCTCGCAACGCCGCAGTTCGTCCCGATGTAGACGTTCTGGTTGGCGCCGGGCTCGACTGCGATGCCGAACGCCGTCGACTCGTCCTTGCGGACCTGCGCGCAGTTGTAAGGCCCCGGCGGAGTCGACGTTGCCGGCTTCGTCCAGGTCGCTCCGGCGTCGGTGCTGACCTGGATGCCGGCGAGCGAGTTGACGCGGCCGTCGTACCACGAGGTCGCATAGACCCTGTTGTTGTTGCTCGGGTCGACCTCGACGTCCCACGCCATCACCGGCAGGAACGCGTTCAGGCGCGCCCAGTTGTTGCCGCCGTCCGTGGTCTTGAAGATCCCGCCGTACTCGCTGGCGGCGTAGTAGACCTGGTTGTTACCGGACGCGTTCGCGAGA
Source organism: uncultured Actinomycetes bacterium (assembly GCA_963776955.1). Classification (GTDB taxonomy): domain Bacteria; phylum Actinomycetota; class Thermoleophilia; order Gaiellales; family Gaiellaceae; genus VAXT01. The sequence goes on along the minus strand of CAVZOM010000005.1, from coordinate 1,016,123 downwards.
CCGTTCACCCGGCCGCCCGATGACGCGTTCGCATTGCCGTTGTCAGATGTGTCGGGGTTGATGTCGCTGATGCCCGCGTACCCCGAGGACGCGATCATGAGTGCCATGGCGGCGGTGAAGAGGAGTCCGCCGATCCGCCACCGACGTGAAGAGCTTCCCCGCTGGGGGGATTCCGCGCGGTGCTGCCACTGCATTGCCGACCTCCCGGCTAGAAACGGTCCCCCCGGCTTCCGCAGTTCGCGTCGATTCTGCCACATGTCAGCGAGATTTCAAGAGGTTTGAGCGAGTTTCACGAGAAATCGTGGGCGAAACCTCCATCCACCAGACGGAAGCCGTGCCTGAGATCTTCCACGGTTGGCCTGGAAGCTACGGCTGGAACTCGGCGATGCAGGTCGGCCCCGTGAAGCTCCCCGTGGCGCTCCCGAGCCAGCGGCCGTTCCGGTCGCGCGTGATCACCCGCCAGTAGTGGATCGCCTGCCCGTGCACGCGCCGCCACTCGAACGACGCGACGCCGTTCGCGAGCGGGCGCGATGCCTCGAAGCTCCCCAGGGCGAACCCGCGCAGGAAGATGGTGACCGCGATCCACTGCGTTCTCCCCGGCCGCCGGACCGGGCGCCAGCGTAGGCGGGCGATTCCCGTGCGCGGCGCGTTCGAGCTGCAGCGCTCACTCGACCGAAGGCGAGTCGCGGCCCCTCGTGACGGAGGCGTGCGAACCGCCGCGTTGGGGAGCGCCGGTGCCGCGGGCAGCTTCCAACGTTTCAACGAGCCCTCGCGCTCGATCAGGATCACGCTGTCGACGTCGATGTTCTCCCGGCGCGCGACTTGCCGGTAGACGGCGGAGTCCGTGACGCCGCGATCACGCAGGCGGGCGAGCTCCGCGTAGACGCGCTTGCGCTTGGCTGCCGACGGTGGTCTCGCCGGCGGAGGAGGTGGTGGCGGCGGGACAGCTGTGGTCTCGGTCTGCGCGGTGGTCTCCTGCGTCGTCTGCTCCGTGGTCGACCCGGAGCTCTCCGTCGACGACGAACACGAGAGCGATCCACTCGCAACGAACGCGACGACGGCGAGCAGGCACGCGAACCGGGTCACGACCCAAGCCTAGCCCCCTACACTGAAGTTGTGGCCACGTGGACTTCTGATGCGCTGATCGTCGACGCGGTTCGCTCGCCGATCGGCAAGAAGAACGGGACGCTGTCCTCGATTCGCGGCGACGAGCTCGCGGCTCAGGTCCTGAACGGGTTGCTGGCGCGCCACGACGTCGACCCGGGCGAGGTCGAGGACGTCCAGCTCGGCTGCGTGACGCAGATCGGCGAGCAGGGCTGGAACATCGGCCGAATGGTGCCCATGGTCGCCGGCTGGCCGGAGACGGTGGCCGGGACGACAGTGGATCGTCAATGCGGCTCGTCGATGCAGACCAACTTCAACGCAGCCGCGGCGATCTGGTCGGGCCAGCTCGACCTCGTCGTCTCGGCGGGCGTCGAGATGATGTCCCGGGTGCCGATGGGCTCGAACGGCGGCGACCTGTCGGACAAGCTGCTGGAGCGCTGGCAGATCGTGCCGCAGGGGATGTCGGCCGAGGCGATTGCCGACGAGTGGAAGCTCTCGCGCGAGGAGCTGGACGAGTTCTCACTCGAGTCGCACCGTCGGGCGATCTCGGCGATCGACCAGGGGCGCTTCGAGAACGAGATCGTCCCGGTCGAGGTTCAGAACCCACACGTCGGGACGCTGTTCGCGGTCGACGAGACGCCCAGGCGCGAGACGTCCGCCGAGGCGCTCGCCGGCCTCAACCCCGCGTTCCTGCCCGAGGGCAAGGTCACGGCCGGGAACTCGAGCCAGATCTGCGACGGCGCGGCGGGGGTCCTGATCGCGAGCGAACGCAAGGCGTCTGAGCTCGGACTCGAGCCGCGGGCGCGCTTCGTGTCCTTCGGGCTCTCGGGCGTCGATCCGTACCGGATGCTGCACGGCAACCCGCAGGCGAGCGATGCGGCGCTGAAGCGGGCCGGGATCGGCTGGGACGACGTGTCGGTGATCGAGGTCAACGAGGCATTCGCGTCGGTGGTTCTCCAGTTCGTGCGCGATGCGGGCCTCCAGGACCGGATGGGCGACGTGAACCCGAACGGCGGCGGCATCTCGCTCGGTCATCCACTCGGCGCGACCGGTGCGCGGATCACCGCGACGCTGGTCAACGAGCTCGAGCGGCGCGACGGCCGTTACGGCGTGGCGACGATGTGCATCGGCTTCGGCCAGGCGATCGCCGCTGTCATCGAGAAGCTCTGACGCACTGGCTCCTGATCCGCGGTCGGGGCGAGAGCCCACTCGACGCACGCGTGAACCGGGAGGACATCCGGCGACATTCGTCCAGCAAGCGGCCGTCCATTCAGAAGGGAGACGACGCGATCCTCTATGCCGCTGTCTGGCAGGCGATCTTCGGTGTCGTCGAAGTGGTCGGCGATCCGGAGAACGATCCCGGGCGGATGCGCTGGGCCTGGCGGTTCCCACTCAGACCGCTGACGGTCGTCGGTGACCTCCACGATGCGCCGCCGGTCGAGGCCGCCGGGATCTTTCCGCAGAGCATTTGGCGTCATTCGCATATCCGGCTCAGCGAGGAGCAGTTCGCCGAGGCGTGCCGCCTGATCCAGGAGGCTGCATGAGGCGAGTGGGTCTCCAAGGGGAACGGGAGGTGACCGCGGCGGGAAGCGTGAGCGCGCGCGTGAAACGCCTCGCTCCACGAGCACACGCGGTCGTGATCGAGATCGGCCCCGGAGGCGTCGTTGCCCGGCATCCGGCGATCGTTCCTCAGCTCTTCGTCGTCGTCAGGGGTACCGGCTGGGTCAGCGGCGCCGACGGAACCCGCGAAGCGATCGCAGCCGGCGAGGGAGTCCTCTGGGAGCCGGGCGAGGAACACGAGTCCGGCTCGGACACTGGCATGACCGCACTCGTTCTCGAATCGGAATCCCTCGAGGTCTAGCCGCCGGGCGGCAGCTCATCGGCCTGCACGACGGCGCGAACCGGCGTCAGTGCTGCGCGCACTTCGTCCGGAAGCTGATCGACCAGGAGCGAGAGGCCCGCGTATGAGGCGCCACAGTCTTCGATGAGAGACCGCGAGGCGATTGCCTGGCTGCCCGTCTCGGCCCAATCGTCCACGAGCAGGACCGAGTCATCCTCCGCGAGAGTCGACCGCTGCAGGCGGAGGATGCTCTCCCGGCCACGCCAGTCGGGGCTCGTCACGCGCTCGACCTTGGAGCCGGCGTGGATCGAGCCCGGCTTCCGGATGGGAACGAGCCCGGCACCGATGGCGAGGGCGACGCCTGCTCCGAGGATGAAACCTCGAGCCTCGACCGCGGCCACCTTGGTGATTCGCTCACTCTCGAACGGCTCGGCAAGAGCCCTGACGGCTCCGGCAAGGAGCTCCCCGTCTGCGAGAAGCCCGAGGATGTCGGCGTGCCCATCGATCCACCGAAAGCGCGCGATGAAGTCGTCCTTGAACGGCATGGCGAGATTCTGCGGGATCGGCAGTCCTAGGCCCGGTCGCCGCCGCGTTGCCGCGACGCAGCGACGACCGGGTTGTCTAGGCGATCGCGGGGGCCCGGCGGGAAAGGATCGCCGGGCGCTTTCCTCTCACGGCCTCGAGGCATGCGCCGGCCATGGCCAGCGCGAAGAGGCCGAGGATGAGGAAAGCGAGGAGAAACCGCGTCATGTGAGCACTAGACGCAGGAGAGTCCCAGGTTCTTCCAGTTAGCATCGCGCTCGTGATTCGTCGGGTGGGAGTGGTGGGCTTGGGGACGATGGGCGCGGGCATCGCCCAGGTCTCCGCGCAGGCCGGATTCGAGACGATCGGCCGCGAGGTGAGCAACGAGCTCTGCGAGCGCGCGCGTGGGACGATCGAGCACTACCTCGGCCGCGCGGTCGAGAAGGGCAGGCTGACCGCGCAGGAGAGGGATGCCGCGCTCGATCGGCTGACGCTCACGACGGAGCTCGAGGACCTGGCGGGTTGCGACCTCGTGATCGAGGCGATCGTCGAGGAGCTCGAGCCGAAGCGCGAGACCTTCGCCGAGCTCGAGCGCATCGTCCGGTCGGACGCGATCCTCGCCTCGAACACGTCGGCGATCCCGATCCACGAGATCGCCGCCGCGACCGAGCATCCGGAGCGCGTTCTCGGCATGCACTTCTTCAACCCCGCGCCGGTGCTCCCGCTCGTCGAGATCATCCGCGCCGAGCAGAGCTCCGACGAAGCCGTGGAGGCGGCCTATGCGTGGGCCGAGCAGGCCGGGAAGCAGCCGGTGCGCGCGAACGACACACCGGGGTTCATCGTCAACCGGGTGCTCGTGCCGACCCTCAACGAGTGCATCAGGCTGCTCGACGAGGGGATCACGCCTGAGGACCTCGACAAGGCCATGACCATGGGCGTCGGCTGGCCGATGGGGCCCTGCGCCCTCGTCGACCTCGTGGGGATCGACATCCACATCCACGCCGCCGAGGCGATGTACGACGCTACCGGCGACGAGCGCGCCAAGCCGCCGGAAAGCCTGCGCGCAATGGCCGCCGAAGGCCGCCTCGGCCGCAAGAGCGGCGAGGGCTTCTACAAGTACGACACGTAACGAGGGCCTGTCCCTCGTTACGGCAAAGACAAGGGCCTGTCCCTCGTTACGGGCAGGACAAGGGCCTGTCCCTCGTTACGGGCAGGACAAGGGCCTGTCCCTCGTTACGGGCGACGGTAGGACAAGGGCCTGTCCCTCGTTACGGGCGTGACAGGCGCGTCCAGACGTTCTCGACCAGGCGGGCGACGGCCGGGTCGCCGAGCGACGCCGCGAAGTTGAGCGTGCCCGCGGCGAAGACCTTTGCGCCCGCCGGCGTCTCGTAGTAGGTCATCTCGGCCGACCGGGAGCCCATCAAGTTCGGAATCGACGCGAGAACCTGCGTGCCGGGTGGCGATACCGGCGATCGCGCGTCGATCTCGAACCCGTAGCGGCCGAAGCGATCCCCGTTGCCGAGGCCGGTCCCCTCGAATGCCCAGGAGGACTCGCGGACGATGTAACCCGCTTGCCGGCCACCGTAGTCGCTTGCGACGTACTGGACGCCGACGAGCGACGCTTCCGGGCGCCCGACGCGGCGCCAGAGCGCCACCTTCGTCAACCGCCTCCCGTTGCGCCGCACCTGCCAGAAGAAATTGTTCGCCGAGAGGAACATGAGATTGCCGCCGCGGTCCCGGTACCGCTCGACGACGTCGTACGCGTGCTCCGTCACGTACTCGGCATGGCCCGGGAAGACGACGAGGTCGTATGCCGCCGCGAGCTCGTCACCACCGGGGAATGCATCCAGGTCGTCGTCCGTGAGGAAGTCGACCTGCTTCGACGTCCGGTTCAGCCAGGCGATGAAGTCGAGATCCCAGTCCCGGAATCGAAAGGGCACGCCGAAATCGAGGAAGGGCCGCGCCAGGTCGACGCTCCGCGTCGAGCTGCTCACGTACCAGCTGTCGCCCCACCCGTCGCCGTTCTCGTCCCAGAAGTTGTACGCCTGCCACGTGTTCGTCGACAGCACGACGGCCACGCGTGACCGGGGCGTGATCCGCTTGACCACGAACGGCGCGTAGCCGACTCGCCCGTCGGGAGCGCTGAGCCGCAGGAAGTAGAGGCCGCTCGGCCAGTCACCGGCCCGGACCACCCGCAACGCGCCGGGGGCGTCCCGGTGGCTTCGCCAGTCGATGCGAATCGGGCTCGTCATCGCCGTGCCCGAAGTTCGGAAGTCCCGCCCGCGCCGGAGCGCCTGGCTCGAGTAGTAGAAGACCTGGAGGCGAAGCGACGGGGCGTCCGTTGCGATGCGGAGGTCGGCCTGCTCTCCGAAGGCGTAGCTCCGCCGCGGGAATCCGGCCTCGACCCCGAGGACTCGCACTACCGGGGCGCGGCGACGCTTGCCCGGGAAGTTCATGTAGACCCGGCGACCGGCCCGAAGCCGGAGGACGTACGTGCGCGGCTCCGTGTTGCGAGCGGGCCGCCAGACGATCTGCCGCCGCCCCGCCCGGAGCCGCCGAGTCGCGCTCCAGACCGTGTTGGTTGCTCGGCCGGGCCGAAGCGTGTCGGTGCGCAGGACGTCCAACGTCACCGTCGCCGCGCGGTCGAGCCGGAAGCTGACGATCGCGCGGTCACGGAACCCGTCGCCGTTCGGGGAGACAGTCGTCAGGAGCCGACCGTCCCCGGCGAACGGACGCGACCCGTTCGTCGCGCGAAGGTCGTGAAGTGAAGGCGTGGCGAGCGCGAGGACGAGGGCGAGCGCCGTCATCAGCCGGTCGACCGCATCCGAACGCCGAGGCGCGAGGCGACGAACGGGATGCTCGCTCCCTGCACGATGACGGAGAACGTCACGACGACGAAGACGATCTCGTAGATGCGTTGCGCGTCGTCTACCTCGGCCAGGAGCGCGAACGCGGCGAGGAGGATCGGGACGGCGCCCTTGAGCCCGCCCCAGGCGATGAACAGCTTCTCGCCCATGCGCAATCGCATCGGCGCAAGCAATGGCGCCAATCCGAGCGGACGCGCGACGAAGGCGAGCGCAATTGCCAGGATCAGGCCGTCCAGCCAGACGTCGTTCTCGAACAACTGGCTCACGCTCACCGTCAGCCCGAGCGCGACGAAGACGACGATCTCCGCCAGGCTCGCCAGCGCAATGTGAAAGCGGCGGATCTCCCGCTTGTGCGGCAGATCGAGGTCGCCGAGGATCAGGCCCGCGATGAAGACGGCGAGGAAGCCGGACCCGCCCGCGACGGACGCGAGCCCGTAGATCAGGCCGGCAGCGGCCAGTGTTCGCAGCGGGTACAGACCCTCGTCCGGAAGGTGCACGCGCCGGATGAACAGCACGAGCAGCCCGGTCCCGGCGACGCCAACGGCCAGGCCGACACTCATCTCGAGCGCGAACTCCTGGACGATGGTCCACAGTGACCCGTCGTCGGCGGTCGCGAACTCCAGCATGCCGATCATGAGCGCGATCCCCACCGGGTCGTTGACGCCCGCCTCACCCTCGAGGATCGTGCCCGTCCGTCCGCCGATCTCCTTGTTGCCGAGGATCGAGAAGAGCACCGCCGGGTCCGTCGGGGCGAGCGCTGCGCCGAGGATCCCCGCCGTCGTCCAGCTGAAGTCGAGAAGGTAGTGGGCGCAGCCCGCGATGACCAGCGCGGTCGTGAAGGTGCCGATTATTCCAAGGGACGCGATGGGGACGACGGCCCGCCGGAAGCGCCGCCACCCGATGTCCATGCCGCCGTCGAAGAGGATCATGATCAGGGCGACGACCCCGATTCGCTCGACCGTCCGAATGTCCTGGAGAGCGACCGGCAGCGCGAGCGCCGCGACGAGGAAGAGCGCCGGGGCCGGGATCGGGTAGCGGGCCGTGAGCTTGTGCACGAGCAGGGCGAGCAGAACGCCCGCCGAGACGACCAGCACGATCGCGCCGAAATCGACCAGTTCGTGCACGGCGCTGACGCTAACGGATTCCTTACAAGTCCCTCATTCCGGGCACAATGTGAGGCTCCATACTTGGGCTACTGATGCGGAAGCTCCTCGTCACCTGCCTGATCGCGCTCGTCATTCCAGCGGCTGCCTACACGCGGACGTCTCCGCCTGCCAACAACGGCACGCTGTCGATCCGCGAGGCGCGCGGAATCGTGCAGCTGAACGCGCGGGGCAGCATGACGGGCCGTCTGAACGGACGGCTCACGATCACCGATCCCAGGCCGTACGACGCGAAGCGACCGATCGTCTACGGCTCGACGAAGACCATCTATCGCAACGAGAAGACGACTGTCTACCGCGGCAAGAACCTGCGCTTCCGCCTGATCGGCGCGCAGTTCGAGCTCCGAGCCGAGGGCAAGGCGATGTTCATCAGCGCGATCGCCCGCGGCCGGGTGACGCTAGACGGCGTCGGCGACGTGAGCGCGAAGATCTTCTACGACGGCGTCTGGTCCTTGAATGACGAGCCGTATCACTCGCTTCCGGACGACCCGGCTACCTTCGAGCTGGTCGGCTCTCCACCGGGATAGCGGCCTCTCTGGCATCCTGAGGTGGTGCCTCTGACCACTCCGCAGACAGTGCTGGTAGTCGAAGACGAGGCCTCGATCGCCTCCTTCGTCTCGCTGTACCTGAAGAACGCCGGCTACGACGTGCACGTCGCCGAGACTGGGGAGGACGCCTTGACGAAGGCCGAGGACCAGCAGCCGTCGCTGATCGTGCTCGACCTGATGCTCCCGGACATTGACGGGATCGAGGTCTGCCGCCGTCTCCGCCGCCGCTCCGAAGTGCCGATCCTCATGCTCACCGCGCGCGACGAGGACGTCGACAAGATCATCGGGCTCGAGGTCGGGGCCGACGACTACCTGACGAAGCCGTTCAACCCGCGCGAGCTCGTCGCCCGCGTGAAGTCGATCCTTCGCCGCTCGACGCCCGACCGCAAGGAGGTCGCGAGCGCGGTCCTCGAGCACGGCGATCTCCACGTCGATGCGGGGCGTCGCGAGGTCAAGGTCGGCGACGAGGAGATCAAGCTGGCGCCCAAGGAGTTCGACCTGCTCTGGGAGCTGCTCGACCACCGCGGGCTCGTCCTCACCCGCGACCAGTTGCTCGAGCGGGTCTGGGGCTACACCTTCGCCGGCGACACGCGGACGGTCGACGTGCACGTTCGCCAGCTGCGCCGCAAGCTCGGCGAAGCTTCACCGATCGTCACGGTGTGGGGCGTCGGCTACAAGGTGTCGCCGGCCAAGGAAACCGCCGCTACGGCGTAGTAGGAGGTGGCGTCAGTGAGCGCCAAAACCTCAAAAGGAACGGTCGCGAGGGCGAAGCCCGACAGACCGCCCCCTCCTATGTCCACTCATGTTTAGGTCGCTGCGCTTTCGCTTGCCGGCGCTCTTTCTCGCCGGGATCGCGCTGACCGGCCTCGTCTCGACGCTGATCGCGTTCGGGCTCTTTCGCAGCTACACGCAGGACCAGGCCCAGGAAGAGCTTCGACGAGAGGCCGCGGGGCTGACCCAGCTCTACGCGCGGCAGGCGGAGCGGTCCCAGGAGAGTGGGACGGATCCGCCGTTCTTCGCCGCGCGCAGGCTCGAGGCGGCGAGCGGCAACCGCCTCTACTACACCGGCCTGGAGATCTTTTCCGGGCAGCCCACGGGCCTGCGAAAGCTTCCGAGAGGCGCTGTCGACGCCCAGGCGCTCGAAAGCGGTGAGACCGTGGAGTTCGAATTCACGCCTCCGGGGGAGGACAGGAACCTCCTCGCCGTCGCCCATCCACTCTTTCTCGAGGAAGAGCAGGTCGGATCGCTCATCGTTGCGAAACCTGAGGCGCAGCTCAGCGACCAGGCGATGCGGCTCATGGCGCGGCTCGCGATCGCGCTCGCCGTAGGCCTGATCGTGACGGCGATTCTCGCCTGGTACCTGTCCGGGCGCATCACGAGGCCGGTCCGCCAGCTCGCCGCGGCTGCCGATGAGATCGCCGAGGGCCACTACGACACGAATGTGCCCGATGTCCCGGGCCGCGACGAGATCGCCGACCTTGCCGACTCCTTCCGGCAGATGACCGCGCGTCTGGCGGAGGCAGAGGAGCTCGAGCGGAACTTCTTGATGACGGTGTCGCACGAGCTCCGCACTCCCCTGACGGCTATTCGCGGGCACGTCGAGGCGTTGCGCGAGGGGCTCGTCGAGGATCCGGAGACTCGCACGGCCTCACTGAACGTGATCGCCCAAGAGGGCGGGAGGCTCGAACGGCTCGTGGGCGACGTCCTCGATCTCGCCAAGCTCGACATGCGCAGGTTCACCGTGCTCCGTGAGGAAGTCGATATGGCGCAGCTGCTCGAGCAGGCCTACGCGGTGTTCGGTGAGGAGGCGAAGAGCCGCGACATCGATTACACCCAGGCGATCGCCGCCGAGCCCGTAATCGTCACCGACGGCGATCGTGTGCTGCAGATCATCACGAACCTGCTCGCGAACGCGTTTCGCTGGACCCGGACGGCGGACGGGTCGACCTCCGATTGCATGCCGAGAACGGGCTGATTCACGTCGCGGTCGAGGACACGGGCCCGGGCATCGGGCTCGAGGAGCAAGAGCGCATCTTCCGGCCCTTCTGGACGCACGACGGGAAGGGAACCGGGCTCGGCCTCGCGATTGCGAAGGAGCTCGCGCTCGCCCTCGGCGGCCGGATCGAGCTGAACAGCGAGCTTGGTCGCGGAAGCCGCTTCGAGCTCGTGCTACCCGCGCACCTGGCGTACTAGCTCAGGGGTTGCGAGAAAAGCCCTTTTTCGGCGCACGCCGAAAAAGTGAGTGCCGCGGAGCGGCGCGAACCGGTGGAGCACAGCCCCCCACGTCTAGTGGCCTAGCCCAGGGGCTGCGAGAAGAACCAGTCGTGTCCTTCCAGGTCCTCCGCGATGTAGCGGCGGTCCCCGTACCTCTGGTCTGATGGCTCCTCGTTGATCTTCGCGCCGGCGGCCTTCGCCCGCTCGTAGTGGGCGTCCACGTCGTCGACGTAGACGTTGATTCCGGCGGTCGCGCGCCCGCCTCGCTTGTTCGGGTTCTCGTAGCCCGCCGCCGGGCTCGCCGACCATGACCAGGCCGTCGCCGATGACGAGCTCCCCGTGACCGACCCGTCCCTGGTCGTTCTCCATTCGCATCCGCTCTTCGAACCCGAAAGCCTTGACGAGCCAGTCCATCGCGGCTGCGGCGTCCTCGTAATAGAGGTACGGCGTCACCGTCGGGTAGTCGTCAGGCATCAGGAGGACTCGACGGGCTCGCCCGCCAGCATCTTCCGGAAGAGCGGGTACTGGCCGGCCCGACCGACCGTGACGAGCGTGTCGTCTTGCTGCACGACGTCCTCCGGCCGCGCGCCGGAGACCGATTCGGGCTCCCGAAGAATCGCGATCACAGTGATGCCGAGCTTCGCGCGGAAGCCTGCCTCGGCGAGCGACTTGCCGATCCACGGGCTCGAGTCCGGCACGCGGATCCACTCGATATGCATCTCCCCGAGCGCCATCTCCAGGTCTTCGACGATCTTCGGGCGCTCATAGGCGCCTCCGATCACCGCGCCGAGCTGACGGGACTCGTCGTCGTCGAGCGTGATCACGGCATCCGGCTCGTCCTGGTCGGCGCGACGGAACCAGTACAGCTCGCGCTTGCCGTCGTTGTGGACGATGATCGACAGCCGCCCGCCCGCCGCCGGGCGGATGGTGAACTTCGTCCCCACACCGGGCAGACGGGTCTCTTGCAGGTCGACCGGCATCAGTTCGCTTCGCTCAGTTTAGGCGGGCGGAACACTCGGCGGCCGATGACCTTCGACTCTTTCATCAGGACGACGCCGATCGTCGCCGTAACCAGGACGTACAGGCCGGCAAACGCGGTCAGCTGAGCGCTGTCGTCACCCGAAATCGCTGGGTTCTCCGTAGCGAGCTGGGCGAGGATCACGGTGAACTCGCCGTGCGCGATGAGCGCGACGCCGACGTTGAAGCTCTGGCGCGGATTCAGCCCGCCGATGGCACCGGCCGCATAGCCGCCCGCGATCTTGCCGACGACCGTGACCATGACGGCGAGCGCCACGATCCAGCCGACGCTGCGCACCGCCGACACGTCGATCGCCAGGCCGAACGTGAAGAAGAACAGGGCCGCGAAGACGTCTCGGAAGCTGAAGAAGCGCTCCTCGATCTCCTCACGCACCGAGGTCTCGGAGAGGACGACGCCGGCCATCAGCGCCCCGATCGCCTCGGATACGCCGAGCTCGGCGCCCAAGGCGGCCATGCCGGTGAGGAATGCGAACACGGCGAGCAGGAAGAACTCGCGCGGAAGCCGGTCGAGGATCCGGTCGAGTGTGCGGGCGAGCCACTTCGAAGCAGCCAGGGACGCCGTGATGAAGCCGATCGCCTTCGCGAGCGTGACGAGCGTCTCGGAAGCCGCGCCGCCGCCCGCAGCAAAGCCGAGCGCGAATGCGATCACGAGGTCCTCGGCGACGAGGATCGCCAGCACGAGGTCGGTCTCGTCGTCCGCGAGTCGCCGAAAGTCGATCAGCCCCTTGACCGTGACTGCGCTCGAGGAGACGTAGATCGCCGAGGCCAGGATCAGCGCCGGGAAGCTGAGCCCGAAGGCAGCCACGCCGACCAACAGGCCGAGGCCGGCGTTCACCGCGAAATCGATCGTCCCGCCGACCAGGGCATGACGGCGACTGCGCGCGAGCCTGCCGAGCGTGAACTCGAGGCCGAGGAAGAAGAGCAGGAACACGAGGCCGATCTCCGCGACGAAGTCCGTCACCTCGGACGTCTCGATCAAAGAGAGGAACTTCGGCTCGTTCGGGCCGAGGAGCAACCCTGCGAGCAGGTAGGCCGGGATCGCGGAGAGCCCGAAGCGGCTCGCGACCAGGCCGAGGATCCCCAGCACGGTGATCGTGACGGCGAGCTGCGCGAGCGTCATCGCCGCGTATTCTTCTAGGTTCTAGGCCCTCCCCAGGGAGTCGTTCGCGAGCGTGTCGCTCGACCGGTTGGTCAGCCGGCCTTGCGCTCGTCGATCCGGTAGAGCTCGGCGCGGCCGTCCGTCTCGAGCTTCTTCTCCATCCGCGCGAGCCGTTGGTCGACGCCGTTCCAGCCCGACGAGATGAGGTCGACGAGCAGGGCCAGATCATCGACGCGGGCGTGCCGCTCGGCGAGGAGGTCGTTCTCGAGCCCCTCTAGGCGGCGGATCGTCTGCCCTGCGAGACCCCGTACTTCTGCCAACTGACGGCCGACCGGAGCAGCCTCGGTGCGAACGCCCTCGCGAACTGCGTCCTCGACCCGGCCCGGGATGGTCGTCTCGAGCTGCGCGGCGAGCTCGGCGAGCGCCTCGACCTGCGCGCGGGCCCGTTCGAGAGCCGCGTCGACGTTGCCCTGCGCGTTGCGTCCTTCGGCGGCCTGCTCGAGCCGCACTTTTGCCCGTGCCATCGCTGCTTCGTCCATGCGCGGGAACGCTAGCGTTCGCCTCGGATGAAGCGATCCGAGCTCGAGTACTCGCTGCCCGAGGAGCTGATCGCGCAGCACCCCGCCGAGCGTCGCGACGAGTCTCGGCTGCTGGTGTACGACCGCGGTAGCGGCGACGTCCGCCACCGCAGGTTCCGTGAGCTGACGGAGGAGCTGCGCGGGGAGCTGGTCGTGGTCAACGACACGCGTGTCGTGCCGGCGCGGCTGCGACTGGCGCGGGCGACCGGCGGCGAGGCCGAGGTTCTCCTCCTCGAGCCGTTGAACGGAGCCGGGGAGTGGGAAGCGCTTGCGCGGCCGACGAAGAAGCTGCGGCCCGGGCAACGGCTGGGGCCGGTCGAGCTGATCGAGCACCTGGGCGAGGGCCGCTGGCGCCTGCGGCTGGAGGGCGAGCCTGCGGGTGAGGCGCCGCTCCCGCCGTACATCACCGAGCCGCTCGCCGACCCGGAGCGCTACCAGACCGTCTACGCAGAGCGACGATGGCTCGGCCGCGGCGCCGACCGCCGGGCTCCACTTCACGCCGGAGCTTCTGGCCAGGCTCGACGTCGAGCGCGTCACGCTCCACGTCGGTCTCGACACGTTCCGTCCGGTGACGGTCGAGGACCTGGGCGACCACCCTCATCCACACCGAGCGCTACGAGGTGGGGGAGGAGGCGTGGGAGCGGATCCGCGGAGCCGAGCGCGTGCTCGCGGTCGGCACGACGACGGTTCGTGTGCTCGAGTCGCTGGCCTTGGGAAGGCCGCTCGTCGGCCGCACGGACCTCTTCATCACGCCGGGCTTCGAGTTCCGTCGCACGGACGCGCTGCTGACGAACTTCCACCTGCCCGGGTCGACGCTGCTCGCGCTCGTGATGGCCTTCGCCGGGGTCGAGGAGACGCGCCGCCTCTACGAGCTTGCGATCGAGGAGCGCTACCGCTTCTACTCGTTCGGCGATGCGATGCTGATCCTGTGAGCTTCCGCATCGAAGCGACTGAAGGCGAGGCGCGCGCCGGCGTGCATCGCGACCGCGCACGGCGAAGTGCGCACGCCCGCGTTCATGCCCGTCGGGACGAAGGCGACCGTGAAGATGCTCGACCCGGACGAGGTGCGCGCGCTCGGCGCCGAGATCGTTCTCGGCAACACGTACCACCTGCACTTCCGGCCCGGAGAGGACGTGATCGCCGAGCACGGCGGCCTCCACAGCTTCATGGGCTGGCAGGGGCCGATCCTCACCGACTCCGGTGGCTTCCAGGTCTTCTCGCTCCGCGACACGATCACGACCGTCACCGACGAGGGCGTGACCTTCCGCTCCGTCTACGACGGCACTGAGGATTCGCTTCACGCCGGAGGCGGTGGCCGCGATCCAGGCCAAGCTCGGCTCGGACATCGCCATGTGCCTCGACGTCTGCGCGCCGGCGGGCGGCTCGCGCGACGAGCTCGCGGAGGCCGTGCGCCTGACGACGCTCTGGGCCGCGCGGCAGCGAACGGCGCCGCGGGCCGAGGGCCAGCTCCTGTTCGGAATCGCCCAGGGCGCGACCGATCCAGAGCTCCGCCGCCGGTCGATCGAGGAGATCGTCGAGCTCGATTTCGACGGGCACGCGCTCGGCGGGCTGAGCGTGGGGGAGGAGCGTGACCCGATGTTCGAGACGGTCGCCGACGCGGCGCCGCTCCTTCCGGCCGACAAGCCGCGCTACTTCATGGGCATCGGGGATCCGGAGGGCATCCTCGAGGTCATCGAGCGAGGCGTGGACATGTTCGACTGCGTGCTGCCCACGCGCATGGGCCGCACCGGCACCGCGATCACCTCCACCGGCAGGCTCAACCTGAAGAACGCCCGCTTCGCCCGGGATCAGGCCCCGCTCGACGACTCCTGCGACTGCCCGGCGTGCTCCAGGTTCACGCGCGCGTACATCAGGCACCTGGTCAATCAGCAAGAGCTGCTCGGGCTCCGTCTGCTGACACTGCACAACCTCCGGTTCCTGCTCGACCTCACCGCAGGAGCACGTGCTGCGATCGAGAACGGCAAGCTGGCAACATTCAAGGCCGAAGCGCTCGAGCGCATGACCCCGGAGGCCGCGTGATCCCACTCATCTTCTTCGGCGCGATGATCGTCCTGTTCTGGGTGCTGATCGTGATGCCCCAGCGCAGGCGGCGCCAGGTCCAGCAGCAGCTCCTGTCGTCGCTCGAGCCGGGTGACGAGGTGATGACGATCGGGGGCCTGTTCGGGACGATTCGCGAGGCCGGCGACAACCACGTCGTGCTCGAGATCGCTCCGAACACGCAGGTCCGGCTGGCGAAGAGCGCCGTCACGGCTCGCTCCGAGCAAGCGTTGGAACCTGCAAAAGACGCGGAGACGCCGCTACCCTAGGGCGAGCACGATTTGAACGAACGACGCTCCTATCTGATCCTGATGGGCCTCATTCTTGCGGCCCTGATCGGCGTTGCCGTGCTCGCGGCTCCCGGCTCGCCGCTCCAGAAGTCACCGACCCTCGGCCTCGACCTCCAGGGCGGCCTCGAAGTCGTCAAGGAAGCGGTCCCCGAAAAGGGCCAGACGGTCGACGAGGAAGGGTTGGACGACGCGGTCACGATCATCAACGACCGCATCAACTCGACCGGTGTCGCCGAGCCCGAGATCCGCAAGCAAGGGGACAACCAGATCGTCATCGAGCTCCCCGGCGTCGACGACCAGGAGCGCGCGGCCGACCTGATCGGCCAGACCGCGAAGCTGGAGCTGTACGACCTCCAGGGCGATCTCGTTCCGGGTGCGTCACTGAACACTCAGGGCGACGTGCTACCGCGCGACTCGCTCTTCGACCTCCTCGTGAGCCAGCAGACCGCCGCCAAGGAAGGCGAGCCGTCGTCGTACTACCTGGTCAAGGGAACCAAGAAGGGCAACCGGACCGAGTACAAGCTCGTCGTCGGCCCCAAGTCGACGCGCCAGGCTGTCCTCGCCTCTCCGTACGTGAAGAAGAATCGCCCCGAGAAGGGCGAGCTGCCGAAGGGGACGAAGCTCCTCCTCGTCCCGGAGAACATGGTCGTCACCACGTGTGGCCAGGCCCAGCGGTACTGCCCCGGGCTCGCCGAGGCGCCCGACCGAACCCAGTACTACCTCTTCCGCTACGACCCGGAGGACGAGCTCGGCAACGGCCCGATCCCGGAGATGTCCGGCGACGATCTCGAGCGGAAGGGAACGAGGCAGGACTTCGACTCCGGCGCGGGCCGGACCAACGAGCCGGTCGTGACCATGCAGTTCACGGACAGGGGGGCGGACCGGTTCGAGGAGATCACCCGCAGGCTCGTCGAGCGCGGACGAGCGAAGGCGAACCGGCTCGGCATCACCGACAAGGACCAGAACGACGTGGCGAACCAGCAGTTCGCGATCGTGCTCGACCGCGTGATCCAGTCGGCGCCGACCGTCGACTTCGACGACAACCCGGCCGGCATCCCGGGCAACAACGGCGCGATCATCACTGGCGTCTCCATCCAGGAGGCGAAGGACCTCGCCATCGTCCTTCGCTCGGGAACGCTGCCGTTCAAGCTCGTCACGATCTCGCAGACGAACATCTCGGCCACGCTCGGGAAGGACTCGCTCCAGGAGGCGAAGCTGGCGGCGATCGGCGGCCTGATCGTCGTTGCGCTCTTCCTGCTCGTCCTCTACCGCTTCCTCGGAGTCGTCGCAGTGATCGGCCTCGGCATCTACGTCGCCTTCCTGTACGCGGCCGTATTGCTGCTCAACGTCACGCTCACCCTCCCCGGAATCGCGGGCCTCATCCTCACGATCGGAGTCGCAGCTGACGCGAACGTGGTCATCTTCGAACGCATCAAAGAAGAGGTCCGTGCGGGCAAATCCGTACGGGCCGCGATCGCAGGTGGCTACCAGAAGGGCTTCCACACGATCATCGACGCGAACGTCGTGACGTGTATCACGGCGCTCGTCCTGTTCCTGATCGCGACCGCCGGGGTCAAGGGCTTCGCGCTCATGCTCCTGGTCGGAACGCTGATCTCGCTGGTCACTGCCGTGTTCGCCACGCGCGCGCTGCTCGGTCTGCTCGCCGGCTTCAAGTGGTTCGAGGACCCGCGGTTCATGGGCGCGACCGCGACCGAGATCCCCAAGTGGCAGCGAATCGACGTTGTCACCCGGCGGCGCCTGTATCTCTCGCTCTCGGTCGTCGCGGTGGTGCTCAGCTTCGTCGCCATCGGCGTCAAGGGCCTGAATCTCGGGATCGACTTCAAGGGCGGCACGCAGGTCACCTTCGACACGCCGACGCCGCAACTCGTCGAGACCGTGCGCGCCGACGCTCGCGCGATCAACCCCGAGCTGGGCAAGGCTCTGATCCAGGGCAAGGGGACAGAGACCGACGAGAAGTTCAGGAGCTTCCGCCTGCGAACGGAGTCGCTCACTCCTGAGGAAGGGGACGAGCTTCGCACCGGCCTCGAGAGCGAGCTCCAGGCGACCCACTACGGGGCGAAGAACGTCTCCGCGAGCTTCAGCCGCCAGATCCTCCGCGGCGCGATCGTCGCGGTCATCGTCTCGTTCGCGCTGATCGCCCTCTACGTGACGATTCGCTACCGGTGGCGGTTCGCCGTCCCCATCCTGCGCACGCTGCTGAGCGACATCCCGATCGTGGCGGGGGTCTACGCGATCTCCGGCCGGGAGGTGACGGTTTCGACGGTCGCCGCGGTGTTAACCATCCTCGGTTACTCGGTCTACGACACGATCATCGTGTTCGACCGCGTGCGCGAGAACATCAGGCTGATGCCGCGGTCGACCATCGCGACGATCGCGAACGTGTCGGTCTCGGAGGTGCTGAGGCGGTCGATCGTCACCTCGGTGATCACGCTGCTCCCGATCATCTCGCTGTTCATCTTCGGCGGCGAGACGCTGCAGGACTTTGCGTTCGCGATCATCGTCGGCATCACGATCGGCGCAACGTCGACGATCTTCATCGCGACGCCGCTGCTGACCCAGCTCATGGAGCGCGATCCTCAGTTCGCGCGGCGCACGGAGCAGCCGGAGGAGGAAGGCCCCGAGCCGGATGGCGGAAAGCCCGTCCGGCGGCGGCCACGTGCTCCGGTGGGTGGCCCGGCGGTCGACACGGGGGCGCTCGCGCTCGAGCAGGCGGAGCAGGCTGCCGCGGCCGAGCCGGCGCCGAGCCTCACGGGCGGACTGCTCCCCGAGCCGACGGCTGCACCTGCCCCCGCGCCCGCGGGGGCGGCTCAGTCGAAGCGGGAGAAACGCCGCCAGCGTCGTCGCGCCAAGCCGCATGGACGACCAAGGTAGTCACAGCGACAACTCGGTCGTCGACGCGCTCGAGCGAGTCGGCCTGGCCGCACTCGGCGCGGTCGCTCTGACCGCCGAGCGGGCCGACGCACTGGCCGAGGATCTCGCCAGAGCCGGCGGCATGCGCCGCGACGAGGCGAGGGAGCTGATCGAGCAGACGACGCACCGCTGGCGCGGGGAAGCGGTGCGCTTCAGCGAGCGGGCAGGCGCCGGTCTCGAAGGCCTCTTCCAGCAGTTCGGTTTGGTCTCGCGCTCGGACTTCGAAGAGCTCGAGCTCCGAGTCGCCCAACTCGAGCACCGCCTCCGCCTCGTGGAGGGCGAGCCGAGCAGCGACGTGCCGCCTTCGCACTAGGGCCAGTCCCCCGTCGCATTAGAAACAAGGGACAGTCCCTTGTCATGGAGCTGCGTCAGCTTCGACCCGGAACTGATGCATTCAGATGTGCTTGACGCCGTTCGAGCTATCAGTCGGCTGTGGCCAGGCTCCCGCGCAATCTTCTCGAGGACGGCTTCTTCCATGTGACGGCGCGCGCAGTGGACGGCACAGCGCTCTTCCGCGACGACGTTGATCGATGGGAGTTCGTCGAAGAGTTGACGCGGTGTGCGACCGGGTTCTTCTGGATCTGTCACGCGTACTGCTTGATGACGACCCACTATCACCTCCTTCTGGAAGCCACTCGCGAATCCATGTCGCGTGGAATGCACCGGTTGAACGGGCTCTATGCGCAGCGGTTCAACGCTCGACACAAGCGGCGTGGCCACCTGTTCGAAGGTCGCTTTCAGTCCTACGTCATCGCCAGTGAAGAGCACATGGCAGCGGCCTCGCTGTACGTGATGAACAACCCTGTACGCGCCGGTTTGTGCCACCGCGCAGACGAGTGGCCCTGGAGCGGCGTGTCTCTCCCGAACGAGGGACAGTCCCTTGTGCGCGGCAGTACGAGGGCCTGTCCCTAGTAGCTCGAGGCACGGGGGACTGGCCCTCGGACAGGGCTTGCCCGCCGTACGTGGAACACTTTGGGTCATGGCCCAGGCACCGCCGAAGACTCGTAACCTCGGCCGACTGACCGAGATCGCCCAGGTCGCCGTTCGGCACGGGTTCGGCTACTTCTTCGAGCGCCACAAGCTGACCGACCTGCTACCCGGGCGCCGGAACGGAGAGATCCTCGAAGGGACGCCGTCGCAGCGAGGCCAACACCTGCGCGAGCTCCTCGACGAACTCGGCCCGACCTTCGTCAAGTTCGGCCAGCTGCTCTCCATGCGGCCGGACGTCCTGCCGCCGGACATCATCGCCGAGCTACGCGGCCTCCAGGACGACGTGCGCCCCTTCGCGTACGAGCACGTCGAGCGCGTGATCCAGGAAGAGCTCGGCCAGCCGATCGAGCGCCTCTTCCTCGAGTTCGACCGTGAGCCCCTGGCCGCCGCCTCGATCGGCCAGGTCCACCGAGCGGTCCTGCCCAACGGCCACACCGTCGCCGTCAAGGTCCAGCGACCCGGCGCGCCGGAGCAGATCGAAGCCGACCTCGGCCTCCTCTACCAGGCTGCGCGACTCGCCAAGGAGCGGGTCCGCGCGCTCGACTTCGTGGACGTACGCGAGGTCGTCGACGAGTTCGCCCGTGCGATCCGCCAGGAGCTGGACTACCGCCTCGAGGGCCGAAACGCGGAGCAGCTCCACCGCAACTTCGCGGGCCACCCGCACGTCCGGATCCCTCGCGTCTATTGGACGTATTCCAGAGCGCGCGTCCTCACTCTCGAGTTCATCGAAGGCACCCAGCTCGCCGACATCGACGAGACCGGTTATTCGCTCGATGAGCGGAAGCGCCTCGCGGAGGTGGTCGCCGAGGCCTGGATGACGATGATCTTCCGGGACGGCTTCTTCCATGGTGACCCGCATCCGGCGAACATCCTCGTCATCCGGCCCGACCTGATCGGGCTCGTCGACTTCGGACTGGCCGGGAAGCTCACGGACGACGACATCTCCAAGGCGACGCGGCTCTTCATCGACGTTGCCAACGAGAACGTCGAGGACATCCCGAAGCACCTCGCCGACCTCGGTGTCCGCTATCCGAAGGAACGCGAAGAGGAATTCCGCAACGAGATCGGCGACTTCTACTACCGCTACTACGGCGCCCGGCTGTCGGAGATCGACCCGCAGCAGGTGATTCGCGAGGTCTTCGGCGTCATCTACTCGCTCAACCTGAGGCTGCCCACCCGGTTCATCATCCTCGACAAGGCGGTCGCGACCCTCGCGTCCGTCGGCATCGAGCTGTACCCGGACTTCAACGTCTTCGAAGTTGCGAAGCCGTACGCCCGCAACCTGCTCATAAGCCGCTACACGCCACAGCGCGTGGCTTCGCGCGCCCGGCGCGAGTCGCTCAAGCTCGCGTCGGTCTTCGCCGACTACCCGCATCAGTTGCACGACATCCTGGAGCAGATGCGAGACGGCCAGATCGAGGTCGGCTTCGTCCACAA
Source organism: uncultured Actinomycetes bacterium (assembly GCA_963776955.1). Classification (GTDB taxonomy): domain Bacteria; phylum Actinomycetota; class Thermoleophilia; order Gaiellales; family Gaiellaceae; genus VAXT01. Next base: position 995,444 of record CAVZOM010000005.1, on the reverse strand, counting down.
AGGGCTGGACGAGTTCATGCACAAGCTCGATGTCGCCTTCAACCGCCTGATCATCGCCTTCGTCGTCGCCGCCGGGCTGATCGGCTCGAGCCTGATCGGGGTCTTCGCCACCACCGGCCCGCAGGTGCTGGGCCTGAACGTCGTCTCGGCGTTCGGCTTCTTCATCGCGGGCGTGCTCGGCCTGTGGCTCCTGTGGGGCGTGTTTCGCTCGGGACGGATCTGATCAGGCTGACTGCAAGAGGCGTGGCCGCTAAGGCGCGCTGTCGAAGGTTCGGCACAAACTCGCAGCAATGGACATCTGGCGGCGCCGCAGAGACGGCGCTAGCGTCGGCGTCCCATGCCAAGTGCGCTGCTGCTCACCGAGCCGGAGGAGGCGACCCGCAGCTTCCTCGAGCGCCACTTGATCCAGGACGGATTCGACGTCGTCGGCGCCGACAACGGCGAGACGATCGACCTCGTCGAGGTTGCACGCCCCGATCTCGTGCTGATCGGCGACCCTGAGGCGCTCGAGCTCTGCCGGCGGCTCCGCGAGGGCCGGCCGGGAAGCTCGTGGGGGCGCGAGGTGCCAGTCATCCTGCTCGGGAGCCAGGAGTCGGATCCGGTCGACCGCGTGCGCGCATTCGACCGCGGCTGCGACGACTACCTGGACCGGCCGTTTCATTACGACGAGCTCGTGGCCCGAATCCGAGCTGTGCTACGTCGCGCTGCGCCGCCCGAGTCGGAATGGCTCGCTGCGGGAGAGCTCGAGATCGACCGGCCGACGAGGCGCGTGACCGTCGCCGGTGAGCGTGTGCTCTTGCCGACCAAGGAGTACGAGCTTCTCGTCAAGCTGGCAAGCGACCCGCAGCGGGTGTTCACGAAGGACGAGCTCCTCCGCGACGTCTGGGGCTTCCGGTCGCACGGCCGGACGCGAACGCTCGACTCGCACGCCTCGCGCCTCCGCCGGCGGCTGGGTGGTGACTACGTCCGGAACGTCTGGGGCGTCGGCTACTGCCTCCTCGGCGACTAAGCCGAAATGCCTAGATCAGCGTGTCGTCGAGCGCGCCCTCGAGCTTGAGGAGCTGCTCTTTGCGCTCCAATCCGCCCGCATAGCCGACAAGGGAGCCGTTGGACCCGACGACGCGGTGGCAAGGGAGGACGATCGGGATCGGGTTCCGATTCATGACCGTGCCCACGGCGCGTGCAGCCTGGGGTCGGTCGGCGGCGCGCGCGAGCGCTCCGTAGGTCGTCACCTCGCCGTAGGGGACACGGGCGAGCTTCTGCAGGACCGTCCGGCTGAACGGCGCGGACTGCCGGAGGTCGACGGGAAGCTCGAAGGAGGTGCGTGAGCCGTCGAAGTACTCGTCGAGCTGCCGCCGGACCGGATCGACCGGCTTCGCCGCTCGGAGGACCTTGACGCCGAAGGCCTGCGCGAGGAGCTCGACCTCATGGTCGGGCTGTGGGTCGAAGGAGATCCGGCAAAGGCCGCGGTCCGTCGTCGCGACGAGCAGGGTCCCGACCGGGCTGTCGGCCAGGTCGTAGGCGACGTCGAGCAGGCCGGCGGCGGCAGCGGCCTCACGGAACCGGCGGTCCAGGGTGCGGGAGACGGTCATTGCATCCTCCTTCGGAGTCTTCGGACGCCTGAGGACGTTGCCTGGCGGGCCGCGTCCTCACTCGACCCGAGAGCGGCGCCGATCGCGGCGTAGGAAAGGTCGTAGCCGTAGCGCAGCACCACGGCTGCGCGCTCCTTGCGTGGCAGACCGTCGGCGAGGTCGCCGAGCTCGGCGTACGCAGGGCGGTCGTCGCGAGACGGCTCGGCCGGATCCGGCGTCGCCTCCCGGCGCCGATGATGGTCGACGGCAACTCGGCGCGCGATCGTCATCACCCAGGCGCGCAGGTTGTCCGCGTGCTGCAGCCGTGCGTAAGCCCGCAGGGCCCGCAGGAAGGTCTCCTGGTAGGCGTCTTCGGCCGCCTCGCGCCCCAGCAGGCGGCGCAACTCGCGCAGCACCGCGTCGCGATGCTCCTCGTAGAAAGATTCGAACGGCGGTACTGACACCGGAGCCATCATCTTCTCTAACGCAGGGGAGGCTGGGAATGTGAGGACGGCAGTCGTCGGACATCTCGAGTGGGTGCGCTTCGCCGCCGTCGAGCGGCTGCCGAAGCCGGGCGAGATCATCCACGCGCTCGAGTCCTGGGTCGAGCCGGCCGGCGGAGGATCTGTTGCCGCCACGGAGTTGCTGAGGCTCGCGGGAACTTGCGACTTCTTCGTCGCTGTGGGCAACGACGAGACCGGGCAGGCGGCCGGCGACGCGCTCGAGGAGCTCGGTCTCCGCGTCCACGCGGCTGTGAGAGACGAGCCTCAGCGCCTCGGATTCACCTACCTCGAGCCGAACGGCGAGCGAACGATCACCATCGTCGGCGACAAGCTCCACCCCCACGGAAGCGACCCGCTGCCTTGGGGCGAGCTGGCGGAGATCGACGCCGCGTACTTCAGCGCCGGGGACGCCGATGCACTGCACGCGGCACGACGGGCCCACGTTCTTGTCGCCACCGCGCGCGAGCTGCCCACGCTTGCAGCGGCCGGCGTCGATCTGGACGTGCTCGTCCACAGCGCAACCGATCCGGAGGAGGCGTACGAGCCCGGTCAGATCGAGCCGGAGCCGAAGGTCGTCGTCACGACCAGAGGGTCAGAAGGCGGTACTTTCAGAGCCGGAACCCGGGAGGGCTCGTTCGACGCGGCCCCGCTTCCAGGGCCGATCAGGGACGCGTACGGGGCGGGCGATTCCTTCGCCGCCGCCTTGGCCTTCGCCCTTGCTCGAGGCGATCGTCTCGAAAGGGCGCTTGCCTTCGCGTCCAACCGAGGCGCTGCGGCAATGACGAGGCGGGGCATGAGTGGTCCATAAGGCTTGCGAAGTGGACCGTTGTGGTTTAAAGTGGGGCAACGTGGAATCGACCACGCAGCCCCAGAAATGCTTCTCGGAGAACACGAGCACACGATCGACGACAAGAACCGGCTCACGCTGCCGGCGAAGTTTCGGACGGCGTTTGCGACCGGCGTCGTGCTCACGCGCGGCATGGACGGGTGCCTGTACGCCTACCGCCGGGACGACTGGGACAACCTGGTCGAGTCGCGGCTCGCCGACCTGGATCCGCTCAGCAAAGAGGGGCGGCGGATGCAGCGATTCTTCTTTTCCGGCGCGACCGAGGCCGAGCTCGACAGGCAGGGCCGCGTGATGATTCCGGCCGCCCTGATCCAGCACGGAGGGCTCGGCCGGAACGTCATCGTCGCCGGAGTGAGGGACCACCTGGAGATCTGGGACAGCGCCGCATGGCGCAAGGAGCTGAAAGAGGTGGAAGGGAGCGCAGAAGATGTTGCCGAACGTCTTGCAACCAAACGAGACTGATCACGTTCCCGTCCTCGCCGAGGAGGTGCGAGAGCTCCTCGCGATCGAGCCGGGGCACACCGTCGTCGACGCCACCTTCGGCGCCGGCGGGCACGCGGCTGTCCTCGCCGCCGACCTGACAGGCGAGGGACGCTTCATCGCGATCGACCGCGACCCGACCGTTCGGCCGTACTTCGAAGGCTTCCGCCGCCACGCGGGAGTGCAGTCGCGCTTCCTGCGCGGCGAAGCCTCCGTCGTCCTCGACCAGCTGGCGGAGAACGGCGTCCATGCCGACGCGATCCTGCTCGACCTCGGCGTCTCGAGCATGCAGATCGACCGCCCCGAGCGCGGCTTCTCGTATGCCGTCGACGCGCCGCTCGACATGCGCATGGATCCGACGGCAGAGCTTTCCGCCGCCGACCTAGTGAACGAGGCCTCCGAGCGGGAGCTGACGACCATCTTCCGGCAGTACGGCGAGGAGCGCTACGCGAAGCAGATCGCGCGGGCGATCGGCCGCCGCCGGAGGAAGGAGCCGATCGAGCGCACCGGCGAGCTCGTCGAGATCATCCGCTCGGCGATCCCCGCCCCGGCGCGGTTCGGTGACGGACATCCGGCGAGGCGGGTGTTCCAGGCGCTTCGGATCGCCGTCAACGACGAGCTCGGCGAGCTCGAGGAGGCGCTGCCGGCCGCGCTCGAGATGCTTCGTCCCGGCGGACGGCTCGCCGTGATCGCGTTCCACTCGCTCGAAGACCGGATCGTCAAGCGCTTCTTCCAGAAGCTCGAGCGCGGTTGCGTCTGCCCGCCCGACTTCCCGGTCTGCGTCTGCGGGCGCGAGCCCGAGCTGCGGCGGCTGAACCGGAAGGCAATCAGGCCGAGCTCGCACGAGCTGGCCCACAACCCCCGTGCGGCATCGGCCAGGCTGCGCGCCGCCCAGAAGGCTTAGGGGCACTGATGGCGAGAGCAGCGGCAGCCCGCGCCCTGCCCGCCCCGTCGCGCACGCGTGCCAGGCCGAAGCCCAAGGCTGCCCGCAAGCCCGCCTCGAGGCGCCGGGTCGCGGGCGGCGTCGTCTGGATCGGCGTCGTGGGCGTGCTGCTCGCGGGGGTCGTGGCGCTCAACGTCGCCGTGCTCCGGCTGAACGTGCAGCTCGACGAGCTCGGGCACGAGCGGACCCAACTTCGGGCCGACAACGCGCAGCTCAGCACCGAGATCGCCGCTCGCGCCGCCTCGGGCCGCATCGTCGCGGTCGCGAGTGACCGCCTTGGCCTTGCCCCGGCCACGCCGGAGAGCTGGACCTACCTCGACCTTCGCCGATGAAGCTGGCCAACAGGCGAATCCGGCTCGTCCTGACGATCTTCGTCCTCGCCTTCGCGGCCATGTTCGTGCGGGCCGCCTGGCTCCAGGGCGTGCGCGCGGGAAGCTACGAGCGGCTGGCCGCCGGCCAGCACAAGGCGACGATCGTCGACCCCGCCGGCCGCGGCGCGATGTTCGACCGCACGGGAGTCCAGCTCGCGATCGGGCGCCAGGCGACGACCGTCTACGCGAATCCGAAGCAGATCCGTGACCCCGCGGCGACCGCAGCGCTCGTCGCCAAGACGCTGAAGCTGGATCGGGAGGAGATTCAGCTCGCGCTCTCCGATCGGTCGAAAGGCTTCGTCTACATCGCGCGCAAGGTCGATCCCGAGCGCGTCGCGATCCTGAAGCAGGCGGGAATCGTCGGGCTCGGCTTCCTGGACGAGGAGCAGCGCGTCTATCCACTGAACCACGTCGCCTCACAGGTGCTCGGCTACGCGGGCCTCGACAATCACGGCCTCGCGGGCCTCGAGCTGGGGCTCGAGAGGGTGCTCGCCGGCAAGGAGGGGAGCGAGACGATCATCCGCGACCCGACGGGCCGGGCGATCGACATCCTCTCGTCGACGGCCGCTGAGGAAGGTCAGAACGTCCAGCTCACGATCGACCACTCGATCCAGGCTCAGGCCGAGGCCGTGTTGCGGCGAACGATCGACCGCTTCCAGGCGCAGGCGGCGTCGGCGATCGTCCTCGACCCGCGCACGGGTGGCATCCTCGCGATGGCGGTCGAGCGCGGGTACGACGCGAACCGCTTCCCCGTCGTTCCCAAGGACCGGCAGCGCAACCGGGCCGTCACGGACACGTACGAGCCGGGCTCGACGTTCAAGCTCGTGACTGTGAGCGCGGCGCTGTCCGAGGGGCTCGTCACGCCGCACTCCGCGTTCACGCTGCCGTACTCGATCCAGGTCTCGGACCGGGTCATCCACGACGCGCACTCCCGCGGAACCGAGCGGATGACGGTCGACCAGATCATCTCGCACTCGTCGAACGTCGGGACGATCACCCTCGCGCAGCTGCTGGGGCCGCAGAAGCTCTCCGAGTGGATCGGCCGCTTCGGGTTCGGCCACAAGACCGGGATCGACTTCCCGGGAGAGACGCGGGGGATCGTCCCGCCGCTCGACCGCTGGTCGGGCTCGACCATCGGCACGCTGCCGATCGGGCACGGGATCGCGATCACGCCCGTGCAGATGGCGGCCGCCTACGGGACCGTCGCCAACGACGGCGTCTGGCTCCAGCCGCACCTCGTGGAGCGGGTCGGCAGCAAGGGCCGGCCGGCTGTCCGCGCGCGCCGGATCCTGACGCCGCGGGTCTCGCGTCAGGTGCTGCGGATGATGGAGGATGTCGTGATCGAGGGAACCGGGCAGGAGGCGCAGCTTCCCGGGTACACCGTGGCCGGGAAAACCGGAACCGCGGCCAAGCCGGATCCCGACGGCGGGTACTCGACCTCGCGCTACGTCGCCTCGTTCGTCGGCATCGTCCCGGCGAAGAATCCGCGCCTGGTGATCCTCGTCACCGTCGACGAGCCAGCGTCGTCGATCTGGGGCGGCGTCGTCGCGGCCCCGGCATTCCAGCAGATCGCGGGCTTCGACCTGCAGTACCTGGAAATCCCGCCCGACGCACCCGAGACACTCCCCGCGCAGTAGCGACAGGCCGCATTGCTAGGCTCGCCGCGGCCCCAGTGGAGCTAAAGCGCATCGCAGAGAGCCTCTCCCCGAGCCAGGTCGTCGGGGACCTGGCCGTTGAGATCACGGATCTCGCCTACGACACGCGTGCGGTCGAGCCCGGCGCGCTCTTCTTCTGCGTGCGCGGGGAGCGGTTCGACGGGCACGAGCTCGCGGGGCGTGCGATCGACTCCGGGGCCGCGGCGCTCGTCGTCGAGCACCCCGTGGCCTCGCGGGTGCCCCAGCTTGTCGTCGACGACTCCAGGCTGGCGATGGCGCAGGCGGCTCCGGTGTTCTTCGGGCGGCCCGCCGAGGAGCTGGAGATCGCGGCTGTCACCGGCACGAACGGCAAGACGACGACCGCCTTCATGCTCTACTCGATCCTCGGCGCGGCGGGCCGCAAGCCGGGCCTGCTCGGTACGATTGAAACGCGGATCGGCGGCGAGCCGCACGCCGCGATCCGCACGACCCCGGAGGCGATCGACCTTCACCGCGCCTTCCGCCGGATGCTCGACGCCGGCGACCGCAGCGCCGCCATGGAGGCGACCTCGCACGGCTCGCAGCTCGGCCGCCTGGAGGGCATTCCCTTCAAGTCACTCGCGTTCACGAACCTGACGCAGGACCATCTCGACCTCCACGGGACGATGGAGAACTACTTCGAGGCGAAGCGCCGCCTGTTTCTCGAGGACCGCCCCCCGGCGGCGATCAACATCGGCGACCCGTGGGGCCGCAAGCTGGCGGAGGACCGGCCGGACGCGCTCACGTACGGCTTCGCCGACGACGCGGAGCTCCGCCCCGATGCGCTCGAGAGCATCGACCTCAAGCTCAAGGGCCACTTCAACGTCGAGAACGCCCTCGCCGCAATGGCCAGCTCCCGCCTGCTCGGGATCGACGACGACGCAATCGCGCGTGGTCTCGAGGCACTGGAAGGCGTCCCCGGACGCTTCGAGACCGTTGACGAGGGGCAGCCGTTCACGGTCCTGGTCGACTACGCGCATACGCCCGACTCGCTGGAGAACGTCCTCGTCACGGCGCGCGAACTCGACTCCGGCAAGCTGATCTGCGTCTTCGGGTGCGGCGGTGACCGCGACCGCGAGAAGCGCCCGCTGATGGGACGCATCGCGGCGGAGCTCGCCGACGTCCCGATCGTCACCTCCGACAACCCCCGGAGCGAGGACCCCGGGGCGATCATCGACGAGATCGTCGCGGGCATCGACGGCGACGCCGAGATCATCCAGGACCGCCGGGCCGCTATCGCGCACGCCGTGGAGATCGCCGAGCCGGGTGACGTGGTCGTGATCGCGGGAAAAGGGCACGAGCAGGGGCAGCAGTTCCGCGACCGAACAGTTCCCTTCGATGACCGAGAAGTCGCACGGGAAGCTCTGAGGAGGCTCGGGGCGGCCACGAAGTGATCCCCCTCTCGCTCGAAGAGATCGCAGCGCTCTGCCCAGGAAGGCTCGACGCCGCGCCCTGGGCCGAGGAGGTGACCGGCGTCCAGGTCGACTCGCGCCGGATCGAGGAGGGCGACCTGTTCGTCGCAGTCGGCGGCGGCGAGGACTTCACGCGCCATGCTTTCGCGCGGGGAGCTGCGGCGACGCTCGTCCCGGAGGATGCTTTCGCCGGGCTCGCGGCGATCGGCAGCGCCGTCCGGGGTCGCAGCTCGGCCCGCGTGGTCGGGATCACGGGGTCTACAGGCAAGACCTCGACGAAAGACATCCTCGCCGCGATGTGCCGGCCACACGCGAAGACCGTCGCCGCCGAGGGCGGGCACAACAACGAGATCGGCCTTCCGCTGACGCTGACGCGAATCGACGAGGACACCGAGGTCGTCGTCTGCGAGATGGGCATGCGCGGGATCGGCCAGATCGCTGAGCTCTGCGCGATCGCCCGGCCGCAGGTCGGCGTGATCACGAGCATCGGCCCGGTGCACCTCGAGCTGCTCGGCACGGTCGAGAAGGTGGCGGAGGCCAAGGCCGAGGTCGTGGCGTCGTTGCCCGAGGGCGGAGCGGCGATCGTGCCAGACGATCCGCTCCTCGAGCCGTACATCGATCGCGGCGACATCGAGATCCACCGCTTCGGCCCGGAGAACGTGGAGTCGTTCGAGCGCATCGACGACGGCAGTCGGGTCGTCTTCTCGCTCGCAGGCGACCGGCTCGAGCTCGAGTTTCCGTTCACCGCCCGCCACCAGGCGCAGAACGCCGTCGCGGCGCTCCTCGCGACCCGCGCGCTCGGCCTGCCGTTCCCGGAAGGAAGGGTTGACGTCGAGCTGTCTCGCTGGCGTGGCGAGGAATCTCCGCTCCCAGGCGGCGGCCTGCTGATCAACGACGCCTACAACGCGAACCCGGCGTCGATGCGGGCCGCCCTCGAGCACCTTGCGGAGCACGATGGGCGCAAGGTCGCGGTGCTCGGGGACATGGCCGAGCTGGGGCCGACGGCGCCGGAATACCATCGCGACGTGGGCGAGCTCGTCAGGGCCCTCGGCATCGACGCGGTCCTCTCGGTCGGCGAGCTGGCGCGCGACTACGGAGGCGAGCACGCGCGAGACGCGGCCGAGGCCGCCGCCAAGGTGACCGAGCTCGTCCAGCCGGGCGACATCGTCCTGGTGAAGGGCTCGCGCGCCGTCGGGCTCGAGGTCGTAGCCGAAGCACTCACCGGAGTCCCCGCCTAGTGGAACGCGTTCTCGCGGCGGCCATCTTCTCGATGGCGATCTCGATCCTCGCGGGCCCGAAGTTCATCGATTTCCTGCGCCGCGAGGAGTACGGCCAGCACATCCGCGAGGAGGGCCCGGCCGGGCACCACCTGAAGCAGGGGACGCCGACCATGGGCGGCCTCCTGATCGTGTTCTCGATGATCGTGCCGTTCCTCGTGCTGAGCCGCTACACGCAGGCCGGCCTGACCGTCTTCTTCGTCACGCTCGGCTGCGCTGCGATCGGCTTCGCCGACGACTTCATCAAGGTCCGGCACCGACGCTCGCTCGGTCTTCCGGGGCGGTGGAAGCTCCTCTTCCTAGCGCTGATCACGGCCGGCGTGGGCTGGTCTGTCAGCGACATGAGCCTGTCGAGATCGGTCTACGCGCCGGTGCTCGATTGGAAGGTCGGGCTCTCGTTCGGCTTCTTCGTGCTTCTGTTCCTGATCATCGCGGGAGCGGCGAACGGAGCCAACCTGACCGACGGCATCGACGGGCTGGCGGTCGGGGTCGGAATCATCGCCCTGATCACCTTCACGGCGATGAACATCGTCACCTGGATCCGCTCCGCGAGCGCGACCGAGCTTCGTGACGCGTCTTCCCAGGATCTGGCCATCCTCGGCGCTGCGCTCGCGGGCGGGGCAATCGGTTTCCTCTGGTACAGCGTGTTTCCGGCCGACGTCTTCATGGGCGACACGGGCTCGATGGCGATCGGCGGCGCGATCGGCGCCTTTGCGGTGATGACGAAGACCGAGCTGCTCCTCCTTCTGATCGGCGGGATCTTCGTCGTCGAGGCGGTCTCGGTCATCCTGCAGGTCGTCTCGTTCAAATATTGGGGCCGGCGGCTCTTCCTGATGGCGCCGATCCACCACCACTTCGAGATGAAAGCCTGGTCCGAGACGAAGATCATGGTCCGCTTCTGGATCCTCGCGGCGATCATGTGCGCCGCGGCGTTCGCGTTCTACTACCGCTTCTACCTCGACTTCCGCTCTCTGAGATGAGCTTTCTCGTCCTGGGCCTCGCGCGCTCGGGGCAGGCGGCGGCCTTCGCGCTCCGGCGACGCGGGGAGGAGGTGATCGGAGTCGATGCGTCGTCGGGCCTGGACATGGGCAGGCTTGCCGAGGCCGGCGTCGAAGTTCATCTCGGGACCGAGGAGGAGCAATTGCTCGACGGCGTCGCGACACTCATCAAGAGCCCGGGAGTGCCAGGCGAGGCACCGCTCGTCGAGGCTGCGCGTGCTCGCGGCATTCCGGTCTGGAGCGAGCTCGAGCTGGGAGCGCGGCTGCTCGGAAACCCGATCGTCGGCGTCACGGGGACGAACGGCAAGACGACGACGAGCGAGCTGCTGGGCGTGATGCTGGGCGCGCCCGTCGCCGGCAACGTCGGCCGTGCGCTCTGCGACCTCGACGGGAAGATTGCGCCGGGCGAGGTCGTCGTCTGCGAGGTCTCCAGCTTCCAGCTGGAGGACATCCACGAGTTCAGGCCGCACGTTGCGGTGCTGCTCAACCTCGAGCCCGACCATCTCGACCGTCACGGGTCGATCGAGGCCTACCGGAACGCGAAGCTCCGGATCTTCGAGAACCAGAACGAGGCGGACAAGGCGGTGGTACCCGCCGGGTTCGACGACGTTCCGGGCCGGGCAGAGCGGATCGAGTTCGAGCCGAGCGACCCGCTGCCCGCGGACCCTCTGATCCCCGGTGCCCACAACCGCGAGAACGCCGCGGCGGCGACAGCAGCTGCCCGGGCTCTCGGCATCTCCGACGTGCGCATCGCCGAGGCGCTCGAGACGTTCCCGGGCGTCGCGCACCGGCTCGAGCCCGTGGCCGAGGCCGCCGGCGTTCGCTACGTGAACGATTCGAAGGCGACGAACACGGCCGCCGCCCGGCGGGCCGTCGTCGCCTACGACGAGCCGCTGCACATGATCCTCGGCGGCCGCGGGAAGGGCGAGAGCTACACGGAGCTCGCACTCGACATGGCCGGCCGCGTCAAGCGTGCCTACCTGATCGGCGAGACTGCCGCCGAGATCGCGGTGGCGCTCGAGCTCGCAGGCGTCGACCACGAGGTGAGCGGCGACCTCGAGACCGCGATCCAGTCAGCGGCGAGGAACGCGAAGGCCGGTGAGGTCGTGCTCCTGGCGCCCGCCTGCGCGAGCTACGACCAGTTTCACGACTTCGAAGAGCGCGGCGACACGTTCCGCCGCATCGTCGCCGAGGTGGCCCCGTGAAGAAGGGCCAGCTCGACTCCCACATCCTCGTCCTCGTCACGCTCGGCCTGACGGCGTTCGGGCTCGTCATGGTCTACAGCGCGACCTCCGCGCCGGCCGCGCTCGGCGGGGGCGACCCGGTCTTCTACCTCAAGCGCGAATCGATCTACGCCGCGATCGGCGTCGTCCTGCTGCTGGTCGCCATGCGCACCGACTACCGCGCCCTGCGCTATCTCGCTCCGGTGCTGATGCTGACGAGCCTCGCCCTCTGCGCGGCCGTGCTCGTCGTCGGCCAGGAAGTGAACGGCGCCCGCCGCTGGCTCGGAGTCGGCTCTCTGACCTTCCAGCCCTCGGAGCTCGCGAAGATCAGCCTCGCGATCTGGGCGGCTGCGTACCTCGCGCGGCGAAAGCCTCCGCAGACGCTGAAGGAGCTCGCGAGGCCGATCGGCATCACTACGGGGCTGTTCGCAGGCCTGATCCTGCTGGAGCCCGACCTCGGAACGGTGATCTCGATCGCGTTCATCCTCGGCTCGATCCTGGTCGTCTCGGGCGTGCCGCTCAGAGTGCTGGCGGGTGGGGGAGCGATCGCGGTCGCTCTCGCGATGGCGGCGATCTGGTTCGAGCCCTACCGGCGCGCGCGGTTCTTCAGCTTCCTCGATCCCGGCCACGACCCGCAGGGCGCGGGGTATCAGACGCTGCAGGGGATCATGGGCATCGGCTCGGGCGGGATCTTCGGGACCGGGATCGGTCAGGGCGTGCTCAAGAACAACTACCTGCCCGAGGCGCACACGGACATGATCTTCGCGACGATCGGCGAGGAGCTCGGCCTGCTCGGGGCGACGCTGACGATCGCCGCCTATGTCGCGTTCGCCTACGCCGGCCTTCGCGTCGCGCTCCGTTGCCGAGACCCGTTCGGCAAGCGGCTCGCGGCCGGCTTGACGACGCTCGTGGCCGGACAGGCTCTGATCAACCTCGCGGCGGTGCTCGGACTCGCGCCGCTGACCGGAATCACGCTCCCATTCGTCTCCTACGGCGGGTCGAGCCTCGTCGTATCGCTCGCTGCAGTGGGCGTCCTCCTTAACATCGCAGGGCATGGCGGAGCAGCTAGGGCTCAAGTGCCTGATCGCAGCCGGGGGGACGGCCGGCCACGTGCTGCCGTCGCTCGCGGTCGCGGAGGCGCTCGTCGCACGGGGCGCCAAGGTGACCTTCGCCGGGTCGCCGGATCGAGTCGAAGCGCGGCTCGTTCCTGAGGCAGGCTTCGAGCTCGACACGTTTCGGGTCTCCGGGCTGCCGCGGCGGCCGGGTCCAGCCCAGCTGGCGGCGCTAGGCCGAGCGATGCGAGCCCCGCGCGCCTGCAAGCGGATCCTGCGGGAGCGAGAGCCCGACATGGTCCTCGGCGGCGGAGGCTACGTCGCGGGGCCGATGGTCTACGCGGCTTCCCGGCTGGACATTCCCGCGGCGCTGATGGAGGCTGACGCGCACCTTGGTCTCGCCAACCGGCTCGCGGCGCCGTTCGCGAAGCGGGTCTTCCTCTCGTTTCCCATCGAGGGGCGTGAGGGAGCGAAGTACCGCGTGACCGGCCGCCCGATCCCGGCCCGCAATCGCTCGACAGCGAAGGCGGAAGGACGCCGCGTGTTCGACCTGCCGCCTCGCGCGCGCGTCCTGCTCGTGCACGGCGGGAGCCAGGGAGCGGCGAGCCTGAACGACATCGTCGTCGAAAGCTTCGGCGCTACGGGTCCCGCAATCCTCCACCTCACGGGGGAGCGCGAGTTCGAGCGGCTGAAGGATCGAGTCACCCGCGCGGACTACAAGCTCGTGCCGTTCACCGACGAGTTCGGCGCCGCTCTCGGCGCGGCCGACCTCATCCTCTCGCGTTCGGGCGGGGCGGTATGGGAGCTCGCCGCCGCGGCCAAACCAGCGATCCTCGTGCCCTACCCGTTCGCGACCGCCGACCACCAGGCGAAGAACGCGCAGTTCTTCGAGCGGGCCGGGGGCGCGATCACCGTACCCGAGACCGAGCTGGGGCGCGTCGCCGATCTCGCCAGGTCGCTGATCGGCGATGCGCAGCGCCTGAAGGAGATGGGCGATGCGATGAAGCGCGTCGCGCGACCCGACGCCGCCGATGAGATCGCCGAGGAGCTCCTTGCCCTCGCTGGCTGAGCGGAAGCTCTGGTTCGTCGGCATCGGCGGCGCGGGGCTCTCGGGGTATGCGGTGCTCGCGAAGGCGTGGGGGGCGGAGGTCGCCGGCTGGGACCGTTACGAGACGCCGTACCTCGAATATGTCCGAGCCGCCGGGATCCCGGTCACGGTGTCTCAGCAGGTCGAGGCTGCGCCGGACGGCTTCGAAGCAGTCGTGTCCAGCGCCTACCTGTCCGAGGGACAGTCCCTCGGACATGGCTTCACGAGCCGGGCGGAGTTCCTCGCCGAGCTCGTGGCGCTCCAGGACTCGATCGTCGTCTCGGGCGCGCACGGCAAGACGACGACGGCGGGGATGATCGCGTTCGTCCTCGACCGCGCGGGTCGCGACCCGTCGTTCCTGATCGGGGGCGAGATCTCGCAGCTCGGCGGCAACGCTCGCGCCGGCTCCGGCTGGCTCGTCGTCGAGGGCGACGAGTCGGACCGGACGATCGAGCGGCTGCGGCCCAAGATCGCCGTCGTCACGAACGTCGACCTCGATCACCATTCCGAGTTCGCGTCGCGCGCCGAGGTCGAGGAGCTCTTCGAGCGCTGGCTGGCCGAGGTGCCGCAGGTCGTCCGGGCTGACGAGCTGGCACCGGCGGACTTCCAGCTCCGGGTCCCGGGCGAGCACAACCGGCGCAACGCCGCCGCGGCGCTCGCGGCCCTGGAGCTCGCCGGAGTCGCTTCGGACGAGGCGCGCACGCACCTCGCGGAGTTCACCGGCGCGGGCCGGCGTCTCGAGCCGCACGGCGAATCTGGCGGCGTGCAGGTGCTCGACGACTACGCGCACCACCCGGCCGAGATCGCGGCGACGATCGAGGCGGTCCGGGACGGCGGCCGCGTCCTCGTCCTCTTCCAGCCGCACCTGTACTCGCGCACGCGTCATCTCGTCCGCGAGCTGGCGACCGCGCTCGCCGGCGCCGATGTGGTCGCAGTGACCGAGATCTACGGTGCCCGCGAGGAGCCCGCCGAGGGCGTCTCCGGCAAGCTCGTCGTCGACGCGCTGGCCGAGGTGCGACCAGGCATCACCGTCGGCTGGACGCCGACCATCGAGCAGGGGGTCGTCTTCCTCGCAGGCCGTGCACGGGCCGGCGACGTCGCGCTCACCGTCGGTGCCGGTGACGTCGACCGCGCCGTGCCGCTCCTCGTCGAAAGGTTGGCGTGACGATCGAGGAGAACGTGCCGCTCGGGAAGTTGACGACGGTCGGGATCGGTGGCCCGGCGAAGCGGTTCGCTCGCCCGCAGGCAGTCGAGGAGCTCGAAGAGAACCTCGCCTGGGCGGCGGCGGAGGGGCTGGAGGTGATCACGATCGGCCTCGGCTCGAACCTCCTGATCGCCGACGAGGGCGTGGACGCGCTCGCGCTTCGGCTCGAGGGAGAGCTCGCCGCCGCCGCGACCGAGGACGGGCTGCTCGCGGCCGGAGGAGGAGCCACGAACGCGGTCTGCCTCCATCGGGCACGCGCGGCCGGGCTGGGAGGCTTCGAGTTCGCCTGCGCGATCCCCGGCACGATTGGAGGCGGGGTGCAGATGAATGCCGGCGCCTACGGGAGCGACTGGTCGGAAATCCTCGAGCGTGCCCTCGTCGTGTCGGCGGAGGGCACCGGATGGCGAACCGGCGAGGAGCTCGGGCTCGAGTATCGGCGCTCGGCGCTGCGACCCGGGGAGGTGGTCGCCCGCGCCGAGTTCAGGCTCGAGCCGAAGCCCCCGGAACAGATCAAAGAGACGGTCGCCGAGCTCCAGGCCCTCAGGAAGGCCGCACAGCCGACGAACAAGCGCACCTTCGGAAGCGTCTTCAAGAACCCGGATCACGAGCTTTCCGCGGGCCGGATGCTTGAGGCGTGCGGATTGCGGGGTCACCGCATCGGTGGTGCGCAAATCTCGCCCAGGCACGCGAACTTCATCGAGAACGCCGGTGACGCCCGCGCGGCCGAGGCCCTGTCGCTCATGGCCGAGGCTCGCCGGCGCGCGCTCGAGGAGTTCGGCGTCGAGCTCGAGCACGAAGTGCGCCTGTTGGGCGGCCTCGAGCTCCCGCCAGCCGGCGAGACGCTTTAACGAGGGCTTGGCGCAAGACAGCTGAGCCGCCGGGCCGCGCTGCTCGCCCCCTCGCGGCGTCCTCAGTCGGCCACGTACCTACGGGTACGCGGCCTCCCGTGAGCCGCCAAGCGGCGAGCGCCATTGCGAGGGAACGACCATCGCACCCCGGCGACGAGCGGTCTCACGCCAAACCCTCGTAGGGCTTCGAGCCCGGACGCCGAACTGGGCTGAGTGCCGGCGGCCCGCACCCCAACGTCCCGCACCGCTGTCCTGCCACTTCCGAGCGGGCCGGTCTCGCTCGGGCTCCCGCTCGCGCGGATCCTTCCCTCGGGCCGGTCGCTCCTCATCGGGTTCGCGCTCGTCGCACTGACGGTCGGGGCCTACCTCGCGGCTCGAGGCACCTCGATGTTCGCGGTGCAGAAGGTCGAGGTCGCGGGGGCACGCCCCTCGGTCGTAGAGCGCGTGGACGCAGCACTCGCTCCGCTCGAGGGGATGAGCCTTCTCTCGCTGGACGCTGCCGCGATCGACCGGCGCCTCCGAGCGCTTCCGGACGTGAGCCTCGTCTCGTACGACCGGGCCTTTCCGCACACGGCCAAGATCGTCGTCTCCGCGGAGCGCCCCGTGGCCGTGCTGAGAAAGGGCTCGCAGGCGTGGCTCGTCACGGAGCGAGGGCGCGTGCTGCAGGAGCTCGAGGATCCGTCCGCCTGGTCGCTGCCTCGGATCTGGATCGCCGACGCCGCCGTTCCCGGCGATGGTGATCTGCTCGATGCCGAGGAGGGCCTGGCGCCGTCACGTCTGCTCGGGCGCGCGCTGTCGGCAGACGGGGGCTTCTTCGAGCGCGTGGCCGAGGCCCGAGCAGCAGATGATGGGGAGCTGACGATCGTGCTCCGAAGCGGGACCGAGGTACGTCTCGGGGCCGCCGACGACCTTGCTCTCCAGCTCGCGGTGGCACAGCGCGTCCTCGACCTGGTCGGGCCGGGCGCCCAGTACGTCGACGTGAGCGTTCCCGAGCGGGCCGTCGCTCAGTAACCCTCAAGTCTCAGGTTGAGCCTTATAGTCAAATGCATGATCTGGCGTTGACAGCCGGGAAATCCCTGCGTAGTCTGGGGGCCGTCTTACGTCCGGCCTACCCTACGCTCCACTAAAGGTTGAGGTTCCAGACTCATGAGCATGCGTGATCCGTCCCAGAAATTCCTCGCAGTCCTCAAGGTCGTCGGCGTCGGCGGCGGCGGCTCGAACGCCGTCAACCGCATGGTCGACGCCGGGCTGACCGGCTGCGAGTTCATCGCCGTCAATACCGACGCCCAGGCGCTCCTGATGACGGACGCCGACGTGAAGCTCCAGATCGGCACCGACTCGACGCGCGGTCTCGGCGCGGGCGCGAACCCCGAGGTGGGGAAGGTCGCCGCACACGAGAGCCGCGACGAGCTGAAGGAGGCGCTGAAGGGCGCCGACATGGTCTTCGTCACCGCCGGCGAGGGCGGCGGCACCGGGACGGGTGGCGCGCCCACCGTGGCCGAGATCTCGCGCGAGCTCGAGGCGATCACGGTCGGCGTCGTGACTCGTCCGTTCTCGTTCGAGGGCCGCAAGCGCGCGGAGCAGGCCGAGCTCGGCATCCGCGAGCTGCGCGAGAACGTCGACACGCTGATCGTGATCGAGAACGACCGCCTGTTGCAGGTGGTCGACAAGGACACGTCCATCGTCGACGCCTTCCGCATGGCCGACGATGTCCTCCGCCAAGGCGTCCAGGGGATCACCGACCTGATCACGATTCCCGGGCTCGTCAACCTCGACTTCGCCGACGTGCGCACGATCATGCGCGACGCCGGCTCGGCGCTGATGGGCATCGGCATCGCGTCCGGCGAGAACCGCGCCGGCGAGGCGGCGCGGATGGCTGTCTCCTCGCCACTCCTCGAAGCGTCGATCGAGGGCGCCACCGGGATCCTTCTCAACGTCACGGGCGGCCCTGACATGGGCCTCTTCGAGGTCAACGAGGCCGCGGAGGTCGTGACGGGAGCGGCCGACCAGAACGCGAACGTCATCTTCGGCGCCGTCATCGACCCCGGCGCGAAGGACGAGGTGCGCGTGACAGTGATCGCGACGGGCTTCGGACCCGAGCGGTACCGGCGCCGCCGCCGTGAGCAGCGGCCCGAGGAAGAGCCCGCGGAGCGGCGCATGAGGCCGGCGGACGAGGGCGCCTTCGAGGTACCCGAGGACGTGCTCGAAGTTCCGTCCTTCCTACGCGACTCCTAGCTCCCCAGCGCCGCACCGTTTAGGAATCGGACCGCGAGGTACGTCGGTCCATGCCCTCCCGGCGGGCTTACCCGGCCCGCCAGTGGCTCGGTCAGCTGCCCGTTTGCGGGCGGCTGACCGACCTAAAGTCGGCACGGCCTCGTGGTCGGCACCGCCGCGTCGGTGCCTCAGCATTAGCATCCGTCGCGCATGCAGACGCTGCTGCGGACACCGCTCTACGAGCGCCACGTCGCGTCGGGCGCCCGGATGGTGCCCTTCGCCGGATGGGAAATGCCGGTCCAGTACGACGGCGTCATCCCGGAGCATCGCGCCGTCCGCGAGGACTGCGGCGTGTTCGACGTGTCCCACATGGGGGAGTTCGACGTCGAGGGGCCGACCGCCCGGAAACTGCTCCAGTCGCTGCTTTCGAACGACATCGACAAGGTCGAGGTCGGCGGGGCGCAGTACACCCTGCTGACGAACGAGGCGGGCGGCATCGTCGACGACCTGATCGTCTACCGGGTCGAGGCCGGCCGCTACCTCCTGGTCGTCAACGCCGCGAACCGGGAGGGCGACTTCGAGTGGATCAAGGATCGCGAGCACCGGGGCTCCGACGTCCGTGACGTGTCCGACGACTATGCGCTGCTTGCGGTGCAAGGGCCGCGCTCGCTCGAGCGCCTCGGTCTGCCCGAGGCGCCTGCGTTCACGTTCGAGATGGGCGAGCTCGATGGGATCGAGGTGATGATCAACCGCACCGGCTACACGGGCGAGAAGGGTGTCGAGCTGATGGCCATGGCCGAGGACGCGTCGGCACTGTGGGACGCCGTTCTCGCACGCGGCGCGACGCCTTGCGGGCTCGGCGCGCGCGACACGCTCCGCCTCGAGGTCTGCTACCCGCTCCACGGCAACGACATCGGGCCCGATACCGATGCCATCTCGGCGGGCCTCGGCTGGGTCTGCGCACTGGACACGGAGTTCATCGGCGCCGAGGAGTTGCGGCGGATCAAGGCCGAAGGCCCGGAGCGAAGACTCGTCGCCTTCGTCATGGGCTCCGGGATCCCCCGGCAGGGCATGGCGATCGCAGAGGGCGGCGAGGTCACCTCGGGCTCGCATTCGCCGATGCTCGATCGCGGGATCGGAATGGGCTACGTGAAAGCCGGGCACGCCGAGCCCGGCTCGACCCTCACGATCGACGTCCGGGGACGCGAGCACGGGGCCGAGGTCGTCAAGAAGCCCATCTACAAGAGGGAGGAGTAAGTGCCCGACGAGAGCTATCCCGCCGACCTTCGCTACAACCAAGAGCACGACTGGGCGCGCATCGAGGGGGACGAGGCCGTGCTCGGCATCACGTGGTTCGCCCAGGACTCGCTCGGCGAGCTCGTCCACTTCGAGCCGCCCGAGGAAGGGGCAGAGATCGCGCAGGGCGCGTCCTACGGCGAAGTCGAGTCCGTGAAGGCGGTGTCCGACCTCATCTCGCCGCTCTCCGGCGTCGTCGTCGAGGTCAACCAGAAGGTCGTCGCGGAGCCCGAGACCGTGAACGCGGATGCCTACGGCGAAGGTTGGCTCGTCCGCATTCGCCTCACGGAGCCGGCGGAGGTCGGGGGCCTGATGGATGCGGCCGGCTACGAGAGCTTCGTCGCGCAGCAGTGAGCTTCTCTCTCTGACCGAGCGCGACCGCGACGAAATGCTCGCGGCGATCGGCGTCGAGTCGATCGAGGACCTCTTCCGCGACATTCCGGCCGGCGTGCGCTTCCAGGGCGACCTCGACCTCGAGCCCGCGCTCTCCGAGCAGGAGATCGTCTCGCACCTCGAAGAGCTGGCGGCACGGAACGTCCACACGGGGCAGGAGCTCTCGTTCCTCGGCGCGGGCGTCTACGACCACTACGTGCCTGCCGTCGTCGACGCAGTCCTGCAGCGTGGGGAGTTCCTCACCGGCTACACGCCGTACCAGCCCGAGATGAGCCAGGGCGTCCTGCAGGCGATCTTCGAATACCAGACCGCGATCTGCGAGCTCACCGGCATGGACGTGTCGAACGCCTCGGGCTACGACGGGACGACGGTGGCGGCAGACGCCTGCTACGTCGCGAAGCACGTGACCGGTCGCTCGCGCGTCGTCCTCGCCGAGACGCTGAGCCCGCAGGTGCGCCAGGTCGTGAAGACCTTCGCGCCCGGCTTCGGTCTCGAGGTCGTCGAGGTGCCGCACCGCGACGGCGTGACCGACCCGGACGAGGTGGGCGAGGCCGCTCGCGACGCCGCCTGCGTCATCTTCCAGCAGCCCAACTTTTTCGGCTGCCTCGAGCCGGCGCCCGACCTCGCTGCCGCCGCGAACGACGCCGGTGCGCTCCCCGTCGCCCACGTCGACCCCGTCTCGCTCGGAGTGCTCGAGGCACCCGGAGCGTACGGCTGCTCGATTGCGATCGGCGAAGGCCAGTCGGCAGGCAACTACCAGTCGTACGGCGGACCGCACTACGGCTTCATGGCCGCGCGCTCGGAGTATGTGCGGCGCATGCCCGGCCGGATCGTCGGTGAGACGACCGACGTCGAAGGCCGGCGCGCCTATGTCCTGACGCTGCAGACCCGCGAGCAGCACATCCGCCGCGAGAAGGCGACCTCGAACATCACCACGAACCAGACGCTCCTCGCGCTGGCCGGGCTCGTCCATCTCGCGTGGCTGGGCCCACAGGGTCTGCGGGAGCAGGGGGAGATCTGCATGGCCCTCGCCGCCCATGCGAAGGAGCGGCTCGGGCAACCACTTCTGTTTCCAGATCAGGCAACGTTCAAAGAGTTTGCCATCCGCGTCGGACGGCCGGCCGAGGAGGTCATCCGGGCCGCTCGAGCGCAGGGCGTCCATCCCGGCTACGCGTTGAAGCGCGACTACGCAGGCATGGAGGACGCGCTCCTCGTGTGCCTGACCGAGAAGCGGACCGAGGCCGACATCGACCGGCTCGCCGAGGTGCTCGCCGCGTGAAGCTCATCTACGAGCAGTCGCAAAAGGGCCGTCGCGCGTCGAGCCTGCCGCGGGTCGCCCTGCCGATACCCGAAGTGCCGGACGAGCTCCGTCGTGAGCGGCCGCCGCGCCTGCCCGAGATCGCCGAGCCCGAGGTCGTCCGGCACTTCGCGCGCCTGTCGGCGCGGACGTTCGGCGTCGACACCGGCTTCTACCCGCTCGGCTCGTGCACGATGAAGCACAACCCCCGGGTCAACGAGCGAGTCGTCAACCTTCCCGGGTTCCGCGACCTGCATCCGCTCCAGGAGGAAGAGGGGTCGCAGGGAGCGCTCGAGCTCATGTGGCGCCTCCAGGAGATCCTGGCCGAGGTCGCGGGGCTCCCAGCGGTCTCGCTCCAGCCGGCAGCCGGCTCGCAGGGTGAGCTGACCGGGCTCCTGCTCATGCGCGCCTACTTCGCGGACCGCGGCGAGGCCGACGCGCGCCGCAAAATCGTGATCCCGGACACCGCGCACGGCACGAACCCCGCGAGCGTGACGATGGCCGGCTACGAGGTCACGCCGGTGCAAACCGACGCGCGCGGGAACATCGACGTCGAGGATCTCCGCGGCAAGGTCGACGAGCACACCGCCGGGCTGATGCTGACGAACCCGTCGACGCTCGGGCTCTTCGACGAGAACATCGAGGAGATCGAGGAGATCTTCCACAGCGTCGGCGCGCTCATGTACTACGACGGCGCGAACCTGAACGCCGTCTGCGGGATCTCGCGTCCGGGGGACATGGGCTTCGACATCGTCCACTTCAACCTGCACAAGACGTTCTCGCAGCCGCACGGCGGGGGCGGTCCCGGAGGCGGGCCGATCGCGGTCCGGGAGCGGCTCGAGCCGTTCCTGCCGGTGCCGGCCGTCGTGCGCGACGACGAGGCGTTCCGGCTCGACTTCGACCGTCCGCAGACGATCGGCAAGGTGCGCGGGTTCTGCGGGCCGTTCGGGGTCTTCGTCCGCTCGTATGCGTACATCCGGTCCTTCGGGGCTGGGCTGCGAGGGATGTCGGAGGTGGCGGTCCTGAACGCCAATTACCTCCTCGCGCGTCTCAAGGACGCCTACGAGCTCCCGTTCGACCGGCTCTGCATGCACGAGTTCGTACTCTCGGCGCGGAAGCTCAAGCGCGAGCACGGCGTCACCGCGCTCGACGTCGCGAAGCGGCTGATGGACTACGACTTCCACCCGCCGACGATCTACTTCCCGCTCAACGTTCCCGAGGCCCTGATGATCGAGCCGACCGAGACCGAGGCGAAGGAGACGCTCGACGACTTCGTCGAGGCGATGCTGGAGATCGTCCGGGATGCCGCCGAGCGGCCCGAGGTGATCAAGGAGGCGCCGCACGGACGGCCGGTGGGCCGGGTGGACGAGGTGAAGGCGGCGAAGCGGGCGGTCGTCCGCTACCTCTTCGAGGAGCATCCAGACCTCTCAACCGAGCCTAGCGCAGCCAGACAGCTGGAAGCCCAGAAGGGCGCCTAGCAACTACAAGAGGTCGATGTCGATTTCGCGCTCCTGGAACCAGCCGCGGCGCTCCCGCTGGCGGCGGAGCCACCAGAGCACTCCCCCGATGAGCGCCATGCCCACCACGAGCACGCGCAGGTCGGCCCATGCGATCGCGAACCAGAGGATCCCCGCGGTTGCGTAGGTAGCCCAGCGAACGAGTCGATCCTCCTGGACGAGGTGCCACAGAGAGACAGCGACGTTCATGCAGCCCTCCAATCGAGTTCCTGATCACCATCGGCTCGAAGCGGCTCGTCGTCGATCCCTCTCGGGGGGTGCCCCGTTAGGATCGCCTCCTGTCAATGAGCGAGCAGCCTCCCGACGCGGAATCGCCCTTCACCGACCGCACGCCGCAGTCAACCGTCCCACCGAGCCCGCACCCGATCAGGCTGACCGTCTTCGACGACCTCAAGCGCTCGCGGCTGACCGTCTTCTTCCGGATCCTTCTGCTGATTCCGCATCTCGCCTGGCAGTACGCCTGGGGCTTCCTGATCATGGTCTTGGTGGTCGTCAACTGGTTCGCGGTGCTCATCAGGGGCCGCACGCCCGAGGACATGCACCACCTGCTTGCGCGCGCGCTCCGATACCGGACCCACGTCCTCTCGTACATGCTCCTCGTCTCGAATCCGTACCCGACGTTCTTCGGCCGTCTCGGCAGCCATCCGGTCGACCTCGAGATCGACGGGCCCGACCCGCAGCGCCGCGTGGTGACGTTCTTCCGGCTCATCCTCGCGATCCCGGCCTTCGTCGTCGCATACGTCTTCTTGCTCGTGATGATGTTCGTCGCGTTCATCGGCTGGTTCATCGCCCTCGTCATCGGGCGCATGCCGAAAGGGATGCGCGACCTGTCCGCGTACTGCCTCCGCTACGAGGCGCAGACGTACGGGTACCTGATGGTCCTCACTGATCAGTACCCGAGCTTCTCGGGTCCCCGCAGCTAGCCTCCCGGAGGCGATGATCGACCTCCGCTCCGATACGGCGTCGAAGCCGACTCCGGCCATGCGGGAGGCGATCGCGAGCGCGCAGGTCGGCGACGAGCAGCTGCGGGAGGACCCGACCGTCAACGAGCTCGAGCGTCGGGCCGCGGACATTCTCGGCCAGGAGGACTCGGTGTTCGTCCCCACGGCCACCATGGCCAACGAGATCGCTCTGCGCGTGCTCGGCGAGCCCGGCGACGAGCTGATCGCCGAGGAGAACGCGCACATCCTGATCGCGGAGCTGGGCGGCCCGGCAGTGCATGCCGGCCTCATGACGCGCCCGCTGCCCGCCGAGGCCGGCCGGTTCACGACCGACCAGGTGCGCGCGGCGGCGCGCCGCGGCGACCTCGGCCACGTGCCGACGACGAGGATCGTCGCGATCGAGAACACGCATAACTCTTCCGGCGGCCGGGTCTGGCCGCTCGCCGAGATCGAGGCGATGGCGGACACGTGCCGCGAGCTCGGGCTGAGCCTGCACATCGACGGCGCCCGGCTCTTCAACGCGGCGGTCGCCAGCGGCGAGGCGCCTGCGGCGATTGCGGGACACGGCGACACCGTGACGATCTGCTTCTCCAAAGGCCTCGGCTGCCCGCTGGGCGCGATCGTGGCCGGCTCCGCGGAGCGGATGCTGCGGGCGAGGCGCTACAAGCACCAGTTCGGCGGTGCGATGCGGCAGGCTGGGATCGTCGCCGCGGCATGCGTCTACGCGCTCGACCACCACGTCGACCGGCTGGCCGACGACCATGCACGCGCCCGCCGTCTCGCGGAGGGTTTGCGCGAGGCCGGCGTCCCCGTCGACCTCCAGCAGGTGGAGACGAACTTCGTCCAAGTCGACGTCGGCGCACTGGGGCTTGACGTCGGCGAGGCGATCGAGCGCTTGCTCGGCGAAGGCGTCCGAGTGTCCGGGACGCTGCTTCCAGGCCTGCTACGGGCGGTTACCCACCTCGGGATCACGGACGAAGACATCGAACAAGCGATCGGTGCGATCTCCCGCGGGCTCGGCGTTCAGCGCGTGCCGGCGAGGAAGAACGCGAGCGCGGCCAGCACGTAGGCCGCAATCAGGACGACGCCTCGTGCACGGCTCGACTGGCCCTGTGCGAGGAGCGCCGCGGTCAGGACCGTGGCAAGCGCGACGACGGCGAGCTCGACGACTCGGAACGACAGTGCGAGCGGGTCGATGAGCCAGGAGAGCAGGGCGACGGCCGGTATCAGGAAGACGGCGACCTGAGCGCTCGAGGCGAGTGCTATTTCCGCGGCCAGCTTGATCCGGCCGCGGTAGGCGACGACGACGGCGCCGCCGTGCTCGGCCGCGTTGCCCACGATCGCGACGATCACGGCGGCGACGAAGAACTCGCTCAGGCCGGCGTCGTGGGCGAAGGTCTCGAGCGAGCCGACGAGCGCTTCCGCGATCAGCGCCGTGGCGACCGTTGCCACCCCGAGCACCGCAAGCGCAACCCGCAAGGACCAGGCGGCTGCGTTGGAAGGCTCCTCGCGCAGATGCAGCTCCCGGTGCCGGCGCAGCGCAAGCCAGGTGACGACGAGGTAGAGCAGGAGGAGCACGATCGAGACCGGGACCGAGAGCACGGCGAGCGAGTCGCGGTTCGGATCGCCGTCCCAGCCGGGAATCGACGGGATGAGGAGGAGGAGCGTCGCGATCGCGATCAGCACGAGGGACGTGAAGCTCGACTCCCGGTCGATCTCCCCACGGCCGCCGAAGAGCAGTGAGAAACCGAGGACCAGGAGAAGATTTCCGACGACGCTTCCCGTCAGGGAGCCGCGCACGACCTCCTCGAGGCCTCGAGACACGGCAAAGAGAGCGATGATCAGCTCGGGCGCGTTCCCGAACGTCGCGTTGAGGAAGCCGCCGATGCCGGGGCCTGTGTGATGAGCCGCGTGCTCGGTCGCCTCTCCGATCAGCCACGCGAGCGGAATCAGCGCCAGGGCGGAGAGGACGAACAACGTGACATCGCCCGGGTGCAGGACGTAGTCGATGAAGATCGTGATCGGCGCGAGGGCGAGCAGGGCCCAGAGGATCTTTCGCGCCACGCGGCTAGGTTACCGGGATGCTCCGCGCAGTCTGCTTCGACTGGGGCGACACGCTCATGCAGTTCGAGTTCGATTCGGGCCTGGTCGAGGCCGGGCATCGGGCTGGAATCGAGGCACTCGGGCGGGATGGTTCGCTGGACGTCGACGGGATGACCGCGCACTTCACGGAGCACTACCTGCCGCTGTTCTGGGTCCCGGGAACGCTCGAGGAGATCGAGTACCCCGGCCTCATCCGGGAGCTGCTCGGGCACTTCGACGTGGAGGTCTCGGACGAGGAGCTCGGTCGCTTCCTCGAAGCCGAGCATGCCGCGTGGGAGCCCTCACGCCGGCTCGGCGCGACGACGCACGCGCTCTTGGAGGCGCTTCGCTCGCGCGGGCTGAAGCTCGGCCTCGTCTCGAACGCGTTCGACCCGGCCTGGCTGTTGCACCGCGACCTCGAGCAGATGGGGATTGCCGAGCGGATGGACTTCGCCGTCTTCTCCTCGGAGCTCGGCAAGCGCAAGCCGCACCCGGAGATCTTCGAGCGGGCACTCGACGCGCTGGAGGTCGATGCGAGCGAAGCGATGTTTGTCGGCGACCGTCTCTACGAGGACGTACACGGGTCGAACGAGCTCGGGATGACGAGCGTGCAGGCCCTCTGGTTTCGCGCGGACGAGAACGACAAGGTGGGCGAGCCCGACCACCAGGCGTTCACGCAAATGGACGTCCTCAACATCGCCGAGCGCCTCGCCGCATAAGAGGGCTCGGCGAAACATGGTCTGAGTCGCCGGGCCGCGTCGAAGCGATCCTGGGGCAAACCGCCAGGATCTCTTAGTTGGCGTCGCAAGCGACGCCTCAGCGCCCCGATACCGGGTCCTCAGTCGCCGCCGGTAGGGACGACTACCGAGCTCCCTCGTCCGCGGTCTCGGAACGAGCATCGCGGCCCTGCGACGAGCAATGTTCCGCCGAGCCCTCTAGCGACTCGCGGCGTCGATGTCAAGTCTTGCGGACGGCGTGCTCCGTGCCGACAATGTGCGGGCGATGCGGCGTCTACAAGTCGTTCCGCAAGAGCTCCCTCTCCATCCACAGGACGAGGTCGAGTGCAGGCGCTGCGACATTCATTGCGACAAGGTGGTCTACCCGTCGGCGTGCGTCGAAAGGGCCTGTCCGTTCCTCTACTCGTTCGTCGAAGTGGGGCGGACCTATGTCGGGTGCATGCAGAAGGTGTTCGGCGTCGAGATCGACCTGCTGCTGATGCTCGAGGCCGAGGAGCGGGGCGAATTCGGCGCGGTGCGGGCGAGCAAACTGCCGTTGCCGATGTGCAGGGTCGAGGTCGAGAGCTGCTACGAGGGGCGCGAGGACGACCTCGGGTGCGTCAATCCGGAGTTCCACGAGCTGCCGCTCGGCGAGCCGAGCTTCCGGATCTTCGCTCAGGTACGGCCGAGCGCCTGACTAGGCGCTTTTCGTTGGCGCACTTTCGCCTCGGTCCGGTTACAGACATGCGCGAATTTCCCGAATAGGCTGAAACCGGAGGGAGGCCCGCGGCCGGACCCCGGGGGGCCTGTCTGGTTAGGACCTGACCTTCCCGGCCCAGCGGGCGTGGAGCTCCTTCGTCGCTGCGATCTGGGTCGCGTCCGGGCCGTGGCCGTCCGGGCCCGGCACCTCGAGGATCGCCGGCAGCCCCTGGAGTCGCGGGTTTCCGAGGAAGACGCCGAGCTTCTCGCCCAGGAGCCCTTCGCCGACGTTGTCGTGGCGATCGACGTTCGAGCCCAACGGCGTTTTCGAGTCGTTCACGTGCAGCGCGCGCAGCCGGTCGAGGCCGAGCTCGCGGTCGAGCTCGTCGAGCACGGCGTCGAGCGCAGCCTCGTCGGTCACGTCGTAGCCGGACGCGTAGAGGTGGCACGAATCGAGGCAGACGCCGAGCCGCGGATGGCGGCCCAGTTGCTCGAAGACGAGCGCCAACTCCTCGATCGATCGGCCGATCGTGTCACCTGATCCGGCCGAATTTTCCATCAGGAGCCAGGTCGTCTCGGAGCTGCGGTCGAGCAGCACCCGCATCGCCGCAACGACCCTGTCCAGCCCTTCCTCCATCCCCGCGCCGAGGTGCGAGCCGATATGAAAGACGACGCCGTCCGCCTCGATTCCGCGCGCGACGTCGAGCGTGTTGGCCATAGCCGCGACGGATTTCTCATAGAAGTCGTTCTTGGGGCTCGCGAGGTTGACGAGATAGACCGCGTGGCAGAGCACGCCGTCGATTCCGGCCTCCGCCCGCCGCTCCTTGAAGCGCTCGAAGTTCTCCGGCGGGTGGTTCGTCGGCCGCCAGGTCCGCGGGCTCTGCGTGAACACCTGCACCGACTCGGCCTCCATCGCCTCGGCCCGGTCGATGGCCGTATGGATCCCGCCGGACGACGAAACGTGAGCTCCGATCAGCACGCGCCTACGATATCCCCGTGCCCCCAGTCGTCCGCTTCGCCCCGAGCCCGACCGGCTACCTCCACATCGGGAACGTCCACACGGCGCTCTTCAACTGGCTCTTCGCGCGCCACGAGGGCGGCGAGTTCCGCCTGCGGATCGAGAACACGGACACGAGCCGCGAGGTGGAAGACGCGACGGATCAGATCCAAGAGTCGCTGCGCTGGCTCGGCATGGACTGGGACGGCGAGCTCACCTTTCAGCTCGACCGCATGGAGCACTGCCGCAAGGAGGCGCAGCGTCTTCTCGAGGAGGAGAAGGCGTACGAGGACGAGGGGGCGATCCGGATGCGGATGCCCGACGAGGGCATCACCGCCTGGGACGACCTCATTCGCGGGCGGATCGAGTACCCGAACGAAAAGATCGAGGACCTCGTCATCGTCCGCGCCGACGGCCGGCCGACCTATAACTTCGCATCGCCGGTCGAGGACTGGCTCGACGGGATCACGCACGTCCTGCGCGGCGACGACCACATCTCGAACACGCCGAAGCAGATCCAGATCCTGCAGGGCCTCGGCGCCCCGCTGCCTCAGTACGGGCACCTGGCCAACATTCTGGGCCCCGACGGCAAGAAGCTACTCGAAGCGACACGGCGCGGTCACAGCCGAGGAGTTCCGCGCCGAGGGCTACCTCCCGGAGGCGCTCGTCAACTTCCTCGCGCTGCTCGGCTGGAGCTACGACGATCGCACCGAGATCATGAGCATCGCCGAGCTCGTCGAGCGGTTCACCCTCGAGCGGGTGGGCGCGAGTCCGGCGGTCTTCGACTTCCAGAAGCTCGACCACTTCAACGGCATCTACCTGCGCGCGCTCTCGCCCGAGGAGTACGGGAACCGGTTGGTCGAGTATCTCCGTGAGCAGGGCGTCGACTGGGACGAGCAGCTCGTGCGCGCGACGGTGCCGCTCGTCCAGGAGAAGATCGCCAAGCTCTCGGACTATCCCGAGTTCGCCGGGTTCCTTTTCCGCACCGTCGAGCCGGACCCGGCTCTCCTCGACGGCCGCGTGCTCGAAGAGGCCGAGCGAGCGCTCGCCGAGGTCGATCCCTTCACGACCGCCACGATCGAGGAGGCGCTGCGAGCACTCTCGGATCAGCTCGGCCTGAAGCCGCGCGAAGCGTTCCAGCCGATCCGGGTCGCGGTGACGGGCTCGAAGGTCTCACCCGGCCTCTTCGAGAGCATCGAGCTGCTCGGTCGTGAGAAGACGCTCGAGCGGATCAGGCGTGCGCAGGCGGTAGCGGCTTAGGCGAGGCCAGTGGGTCGAGCGCCCGCTGGAACTCGCGCCACGCCCGGGCCCGGAAGCTAGGCGTCGGCTGGGGCGGAGAGGTCTTCTGCAGCAACGTCAAGACGCGCTCGGGCTGATCCGGGCGATTTACCACTCTGAAGACACAAACGCCCCATCCCCCGTTATGGGTACGCGCTCAAGGCACAAATGCCCGCAAACACCGCATTTTCTCGGCGGGCAGAGCGAAAGACCGAGTCCTGTTTCCGCGTCTAGTAGTCGAAATCGATGTTCGTATGCCTATGAACGGGGACACCCCCGCAACCGTGCTCGTGGTCGAGGACGACGCGTCTCTGCGGATGCTCTGCCGTATCAATCTCGAGCTCGAGGGCTACCGCGTGCTCGATGCCGGGACGATCCAGCGCGCCGCCGAACTCGTGGCCGAAGAACCTGTGGACGTTGTGCTCCTCGACCTGCACGTCGGAGACCGGCACGGCACGGAGCTGCTGCCGATTCTGCGTGCCCAGCGCCCGGAGGCAGCAATCTGCCTGCTCAGCGGCACATCCGAGGCAGACCCGCCCGACGAGGAAGGCGTGGACGGGTTCATCCGCAAGCCGTTCGAGCTCGAGGTGCTGACCGAGACGGTCCGCCGCCTCGCCTCTCGGCCGGTTCGGCAGTAGGTTCAATATCGCCTGCGATATTCGCGCGACATGTGTAGTGTCCCGCGGATGACCAGCGTGGCCACGGTTCGCAGCCCGGCGGAGTACGAGGACCGCCTGCGGACGTACATCTTCGAGCGAGCCGAGGAGGTTCGGGCAGTCCGTGTCGGGGAGAAAGAGGTCTCCGAGCGCGCCGAGATCGTCGCTCGCTATGCCGATCTCTTCAGCCGCGACCAGCTCGAGGCGCTGCGCGCGGCGGAGGAGCAGGCCGACGGCGAGGAGCACGAGCGGCTCTATCGGCTCCGCAAGGAATGCGAGGCCGGCCTCGCCGACCGAGAGCTCTCGGAACGAAAGGACGAGCTCGAGAACGCCATCCTCGCCGAGCGCGTCACCTTCAAGGGCGAGGAGATGCCGCTGCGGACGGCCCAGGCGAAGCTCGCCGTTCTGCCTGCGTATCGAGATCGAGAGGAGCTCGGCACCCTGCAGGGCGACGCATCGGCCACGTTCAACGACACGCGCCGCGAGCTCCTTCGTGACGACAACGCTCTCGCCGCCGAGCTCTCCGGAATCGCCGATCCCGTCGAGCGAAACGAAGAGGAGAAGGGCATCTCCGTGCGCGCCCTCGCGGAGCGCCTTCGCCAGGCGAGCGAGGACAGCGCCGGCGCCTTCGCCACGCTTCGCGACCGCTGGTTCGAGGCGCTCCTCGGCGACGAGCGCGAGGAGATTCCGACCTCGTACCACATGGGGTACATGCGCCGGCTCTCGCCGCTGGAGTCGACGTACACGAAGGAGCGCTCGGTCGAGGTCTGCCTCGCGACGCTCTCCCACCTCGGCTTCGACCTCGCCAACGAGAAGAGCATCAAGCTCGACCTCGACGACCGTCCACAGAAGTCTCCGCGCGCCTGCGTCATCGCCTCGGACGCTCCGAACGTCGTCCACCTGATCACCCGGGCCCAGGGCGGGCTCCACGACTACCAGGCGTTCCTGCACGAGGCGGGCCATGCGCTGCACTACGCCGGCGTCGACCCGCAGCTCCCGTACACGTTCCGCAACCTCTCGCGCGACCACGCGCTGACCGAGATCTACTCGTTCGTGCTGGAGGCGATCTCGCGCGAGCCCGCGTGGCACTCCGAGCACTTCGGCCTCTCGGACGACGAGGCGCAGCGAAATGCCGAGGCGACGGTCTTCCTCGAGGCGCTGCTGTACCGGCGGTACGCGGCGAAGCTCGTGTTCGAGCTCGCCTTCTGGGATCGCTTCCACGAGGACGGGGGCACTCCGGACGGGTACTCCGAGAGGCTCAGCGAGGCAACGGGCGTCCGGTATCGATCCGACGGGTTCCTCGCCGACATGGACGCGGGCTTCTACTCGGCCGACTACCTGCGGGCGTGGATTCGCTCGGCGCAACTCCGCGAGCACCTGGCGCAAGAGGTCGGGCCGGAGTGGTGGCGCTCTGCGGAGACCGGCGAGCGCCTGCGGGCCTTGTTCACCGAGGGAACGCGACCCTCGAGCGAGGAGATCGCAGCGCGGATCGGCTTCGATCCGCTCGACACGGAGCCGCTCGTCTCTGAGCTCAGTGCCTGACGTCGCCTTCGACCGGTTCCACCGG
This sequence comes from uncultured Actinomycetes bacterium, assembly GCA_963776955.1. Lineage (GTDB taxonomy): Bacteria > Actinomycetota > Thermoleophilia > Gaiellales > Gaiellaceae > VAXT01. The sequence goes on along the minus strand of CAVZOM010000005.1, from coordinate 964,302 downwards.
TACGACGAGCTGACGGAGATCCTCCAGGGCTGGGCCGAGGAACGGCCCGAGGTGTTCCACCTGGAGAGCATCGGAAAGTCGTTCGAAGGGCGCGACATCTGGCTGGCGACGGTGACGCGCTTCGACACCGGGGCCGACCTGGACAAGCCGGCAATGCTCGTCGAGGCGAACATCCACGCGCTCGAGGTCACCGGCTGCACCGCCGCGTTGCACCTCCTCGACAAGCTGCTGCGAGGCTACGGAAGCGACGAGAAGGTTACGCGCTGCCTGGACACGCGCGCGTTCTACGTCGTCCCGCGCCTGAACCCGGACGGCGCGGAGCTCGCGCTCGCCGACCGCCCGAAGTTCGTCCGCTCCAGTGTCCGGCCCTACCCGCGGCTCGATGAGCAAGACGGCCTGTACGAGGAGGACATCGACGGGGACGGGCGGATCCTGATGATGCGCCTCGAGGATCCAAACGGCGCCTGGAAATCCCACCCGGACGAGTCGCGGCTGATGGTCCCGCGCGACCCTGACGAAGGCCCGGAGGACGGGACGTTCTACCGACTGCTCTGGGAAGGTCTGATCCGCAACTTCGACGGCGTGACGATCAAGATCGCGCCGCCCCTCGAGGGCCTGGACCTGAACCGCAACTTTCCCGTCGAGTGGCAGCCGGAGGGCGCTCAGCCCGGCGCGGGGCCGTTCCCGCTCTCCGAGCCGGAGACGCGGGCGCACATGGAGGCGATCGTCGCGCGGCCGAACATCACCGGCTACGTCGCGTACCACACGTTCTCAGGCGTGCATCTTCGCCCGTACGGCGGCCACGACGACGAGCATTTCCCGACGCCGGACCTTCGCGCGTTCAAGTTGATCGGCGACGAGGCGACGAAGCGCACCGGGTATCCCGCGATCTCGATCTTCCATGAGTTCAAGTACGACCCGAAGGAGTCGATCACGGGCTCGACGAGTGACTGGTTCTACGACCACCTCGGGGTTTTCTCGTGGACGACCGAGTTCTGGAGCCCGCAGCGCCAGGCCGGGATCGAGGACTACGGCTACATCGAATGGCTGAAGGAGCATCCCGTCGAGGACGACCTGAAGCTGCTCCGCTGGAACGACGAGGCGCTCGACGGCAAGGGCTACGTCGACTGGTATGAGTTCGACCATCCTCAGCTCGGCAAGGTCGAGCTGGGTGGCTGGGACGTCATGTACTGCTGGGGCAACGTTCCGCCGCAGCTCTTGGAGCAGGAGATCGCGCCGCACTCGGACTGGGCTCTCTGGCACCTGCTGATCTCGCCGCGGCTCGAGTTGAAGTCGCTCGACGTGGAGAGCGTGGGGAACGGAGCGCACAAGGTGAAGCTCGTGCTGCAGAACACGGGTTGGCTTCCCACGCAGGTGACCGAGAAGGCGCTCGAGCGCAAGGCTGTGCGGCCGCTCGAGATCGAGCTGACGCTGCCCGAGGGCGCAGAGCTCGTGGCGGGCGAGCGAAGGACCGAAGCGGGCCAGCTCACCGGGCGCGTGCATCGCCGGAGCTTCCTCTGGTGGGGCGCTGACGACGCGACCAGCGACCTCGTGAAGCTCGAGTGGGTGATCGAGGCGCCGGATGGAGGCGAGCTCGGCATCGAGGCACGCCATCAGCGGGCGGGAACGGTGCGCCAGGTTGTGTCGCTTGGCGCCGGAACGTAGGGTCTCGCGGACATGAACCCGACGAGCGGAGTGATCGGCGAGGCCTGGGGCGTCTACAAGCGCCACTGGCAGCACCTGCTGACCTTCTCGTTCGTCGTCTACGCCGCAGTCGCTCTGATCGCGGTTCTCCTCGGGGTGGTCTTCGAGTTGTGGCTCGCTGCGCTGTTGGGCGCCGTGATCTCACTCGTCGCCTTCTTCTGGCTCCAGGCCGCGCTCGTGAAGGCGGTGGATGACGTCCGCGACGGGCGGGCCGATCTGTCGCTTGCCGACACGTTCGGCCAGGCGCGCGCACAACTCACGTCCGTTGCCGTCGCTGCGATCCTCGCCGGGCTCGGCATCGTGCTCGGGCTCATCCTGCTGATCGTCCCGGGGCTCGTGCTCCTGACGTGGTGGGCGGTGATCGTCCCGGTCGTGGTTCTGGAGAACAAGAGCGCGGGCGAAGCGTTCAGCCGCAGCAGAGAGCTCGTCCGCGGCTATGGCTGGGGCGTATTCGGCGTCATCGTGCTCGTGATCTTGCTGCTGCTCGGCTTCAACATCGTCCTCAGCATCGTCCTCGCGCCGCTCGCCGACTGGCTCCAGAGCTTCTTGTCCCAGTTCATCTCCGGCGCGCTGACCGCGCCGTTCACGGCGACGGTGCTGACGCTCCTCTACTTCCGGCTCCGCGCCGTGAAAGAGACGCCCGCGGCGCAACCAACTCCGCCGACCCCGGCGTAAGCGCTCGGAAGGCACCTGGGCGTAGACTCACGCGCATGGACGCGCGCGACGAGCGGATCGCGAAGAACGAAGCAGTGTTCCGTGCGGCCAACTCCGAGATTCAGCAGGCCGAGGAGGCCGACCCGAGTGCCGACGGGGTGCTCGAAGTCCTCTGCGAGTGCGGCCGGGAAGGCTGCAGCGGCCTGATCAGCTTGACGCTTGCGGAGTACGACGGCGTGCGCACCCAGGACGACCGCTTCGTCGTCCTGGAAGGACACGAAAATCCCGAGATCGAGCGCATCGTCGAACGACGAACCGGCTACTTCGTGGTGGACAAGTTCGGCGAAGCCGAGGAGATCGTAAAAAACTCGGTGTAGTTCGTCAGGGCACTCCTAGAGCGCCTGGATCGCTTCGAGGTCGTCAGGGGAGGGTCGCCAGTCGCCGGCCGCCGCGTTCGTGCGGACCTGCTCGGGCTTCGTCGCGCCCGCAATCACCGAAGCCACCGGCTCTTGCGCGGCCAAGCCTCCGATCGCGACCTCGAGCAGCGTCACGCCGCGTTCCCTGGCAAATCCCTCCAGCGCCTCGATGCGGTCGTGCTCGACGTCGTCGATCTCGCGCCCATGGAGTCGCGTTCCCTCGGGTGCGGGCTCGCCGCGCCGGTACTTGCCGGTCAGGAGCCCGCTCGCGAGCGGGAAGTAGGGGATGAAGCCGAGGCCGAGGCGTCGGCACGTCGGGAGGAGCTCCTCCTCGGCAGCGCGCTCGAGCCATGAGTACTTGCTCTGCTCGGAGACGTACGCCTCTCGCGCGAGCCCGGCTGCCTCTTCGAGCTTCGCCGGAGAGTAGTTGGACGTGCCGTAGGCGCGGATTTTCCCCTCGCGGACGAGCTCGTCGAGCGTCTCGATCGTCTCGGCGAGCACCGTCGCGTGATCCTCTCGGTGGTGCTGGTAGAGATCGACGTAGTCGGTCTGGAGTCGCTGAAGGCTTCCCTCGAGTGCCCGCCTGATCTCCTCGCGCGACCCTCGTCCCTCGGCCGGGGCGCCGCCGAACTTCGTGGCCAGGACGACCCGCTCCCGCCGCCCCCGAAGGGCCTGCCCGAGGAACGATTCGCTCCGACCGTCTCCGTAGCTCTCGGCCGTGTCGAAGAACGTCACGCCTGCGTCGAGCGCCGCGTCCACGACCGCGCGCGTCCCCTGTTCGTCGACACGCCGCCCGAAGTTGTTGCAGCCGAGGCCGACGACGGACACCTCCAGCGGTCCCAGCGTGCGCTTCTCCATCGAGCCGAGGGTATCTGCGAGAGGATTCAACGCGATCGATCCGGAGAAGAACCCCTCAACGAACAGGAGGCGCCATGCCGTTCTACCTCATGCGATTCAGCTACACGCCAGAAACCTGGTCACGGTTGATGCAGAACCCCGAAGACCGGCGTGACGCCGCGCGCGAGTACATCGAGGGCGTCGGGGGCACACTTCACGGCTTTTGGTACGGATTCGGCAAATACGACGGTCACGCGATCATCGAGGCGCCTGACAACGTCTCGATGTCGGGCGTCGCTCTCGCGATCGCAGCGGGCGGCGCGCTCGCCTCGGTCGAGACCACCGTCCTGATGACCGTTGAGGAGACCCTCGAGGCGCTGGCGAAGGGCAAGAGCATCGGCTATCGCGCGCCGGGGGAGTGACCCACATTCCGCGGGGCGTACCTACTACCCAGGGGAGTTACGCGTGATCGAGGAAAGCAAGCCCGCACCGACGTCCTCCGTCCCCGAAGCGCAGCTGAAGAAGACTGAAGCTGGTCTGGTGGCCGAGAGCGAGGGCTGGTTCGTCGTCAACGCGCGTGACGTGTCGTGGATCCAAAGCGAGGAGCGCGGGCAGGACACGGACTTCGAAGGGCGGCAGGAGTGGACCGACCTCGGCTTTCGCATCCAGATTCTCTCGCCCGGCCAGCGCGGCCTGTACCACGGCGAGCGGGGCCAGGAGGACTTCCTCGTCGTCTCCGGCGAGTGCGTGCTCGTGATCGAAGGCGAGGAGCGCCGCCTGACGGCCTGGGACTTCGTCCACTGCCCGCCGTGGACGAAACACACCTTCGTCGGCGCCGGTGACGGGCCGTGCGTGATCGTCATGGCCGGCAGCCGAGCCAGCGCCTTCGAAGTCGTCTACGCCGTGAACGACGTGGCCGCGAAGCACGGGGCGTGTGTGCCCGAGGAGACGTCGAATCCGGACGAGGCCTACGCCCGCTTCGGCCCGGAGGAGCGGGTGGCCTACCGGGAGGGATGGCTGCCGTCTTGAGCGACCCGCGGCCCGTCGAACGGCGCCCATGAAAGAGCAGTCGAGCCGTCTCGCGCCCATCCCGCTCTGCCCCGGTTCGCCCCAGGCTTCGCCGTGGGCTCACTCTTTCGCGCTCCACGCGACCCAGGAGCCAACGGGAGATCGCAGACCCGGCTAGCAGGCTCGCGCCGCTCCTCTGCGTCGGTTCGCCCCCATGGCTGCGCCGTGGGCTCACTTTTTCGCGCTCCGCGCGAAAACGCGCATACGGGACTAAGACCCCTCTGCTAATCGGCGGGTTTTACGGCCGGTGGTAGCACGGTGTTGGCACCCCGGAGCACGGCTCGCACGTCTAGGCAGATGCGTCGAGCAAGAGCGCATAGTCGAGTTCGGCTTCGTCGCCAAGTACGTGCGTGTACGTGCGCGCAGCCGCCAAACGCAAAAGACAAACGACCCTGTCGCCGTCCTGAACTCCGTTTGTCACGAGGGCTGGGAGCTTGTCAACGGCTCGTTCGTCTTTGTCGAGAAAGGGTCACAAAGCCGCGACAAGTTCAGAAACGCTGCTTAGAAATTAGCCGTCGGGTGCCGGACACCCGGTGGTTGGGTCGTCCGCGAAGCTAATGCCGAGGGCGGCCGTCGTCGATCGGCGTGTCTGCGTGTAGAAGCCGACTTGAACGCGCCCGTGCGCGGGGACCGAACATTCCGGTGGCGTCCGTGGCGTCCTTCGGATTGTGCAGCTTCTCTAGCTCGCGAGCGCGCCGTCGCTCACCGAGCCTCACGCGGCTGAGCAGCCGCTTTACCGACGATGTCATTCAGCGATCATATCGCGGCTACGCCGCGAGCCGAACGGCCCGCGTCCGCGCCCGGTTGAGCGCGAGGGACAGGCGTCCGAGCATTACAAGGTCAGCGTGAAGAGCGACCCGCGCGAGGCCGCGAACGCGAAGCGGCGCGAGCGCGTAGTCGGCGCGCTCGTCTCTAGCCCTCAGCTAGAAAGAAAGAGCAGATCGGCAACAGCGCAGTGCCTCGTCGTCGCGAACGCGTGAGACTCGAAGCGGTGGCTCAAGAGAGGCGACCCCGGGGTGCCCCCCAATTTGGATGTCCTCAGGCCAGAACGTGGCGGTCAAGGGCACGACGGTCGGCTACTACCTGTTCCGCGCTCGGAGACAAACAAGCGCGAGACCTCGAACCCGTGGGAGCAACTACCGGGGGACGGGCCGGGTGGCGAGCCGAACGCCTCCGCGCGGTAGGTGCTGCCGGCGACCCGGCCCGACGTCGAGCGTAGGCGTGCTCGCCGCTCAGCCTAGACGCCCTTTCGGACGTGTCTCGGTGGTAGCACCGGTGGTAGCACGCGCCCGACTTTCGGCGCATCCCTGGCACGCCTCACCCCGCGTCGTTGAGCGAAATCGGCGAGGCGAAGCGCAGTAGGAAGGCGCATACGGGATTCGAACCCGTGCCGCCGCCGTGAGAGGGCGGTGTCCTAGGCCACTAGACGAATGCGCCGCTCGGGCGATTGTAGCCGCGCGTACCGGGCTTGGCTGGCGGCATGACGGCAGCCAAGCCCGGGATTTCTGCCCGCCAAGAATCCTCCGCGACAGATCGTCATGCGAGCGAAGCGAGCGGATCTGACGCGGTTGCCCGGCCGCCGCCGTGAGAGGGCGGTGTCCTAGGCCACTAGACGAATGCGCCGGGGTTCGAATTGTAGCGTCGGCATCTAGGGAGCGGCATGTGCTGGACAAGCTGCTGAGAAAGCTTCGAGGCGAGCCCGAGGGGAGCCCGCTCGACCGCCAGGACTACCCCCGCGGCGGGATGCAGTCCGAGGACTACCGGACCGCCGATCCGCGCGACGTGGTGGAGCAGGACGGCGTCGTCATGAGCGGCCCCGGCGGGACGCCTCAGGACCGGAAGCCAGAGTCGGACTAGGGCTCGCGGGCTGCGGCGCCCGGCCCTGGCTCGACGACACCCGTCGCCGGCGGGCCGACCGGCACCGGCTCCATCGGGCGCAGGTAGAGCTCGTCGTAGAGGAGCGCCGCGATCGCACCGCCTGCCATCGGGCCGACGTACCAGATCCAGAAGTCGTCCCATGAACTCGCGATCAGCTCAGGCCCGAACGCCCGAGCCGGGTTCATCATCGCGCCTGTGAGCGAGTAGCCCAGGAGGATGTCGAAGACGATCACGAAGCCGATCGCAAGGCCCGCGATCGCGGTGTACGTACTGCGCGGGTCGGTCGTCATCGCGAACACGACCCAGACGAGGAAGAACGTGAGCATCGCCTCGACGACGAGCGCGGGGCCGATGTCGATCCCGCGTACCGCCGGCGCGCCGAGATTCGTCGCGTCCCGAGTCGCTGCGGGGAAGATCCACCGGAGCAGCAGCGCGGCCAGCACGGCGCCGGCGAACTGGGCGACCCAGTAGGCCAAACCGAGCAGCGCCGATATCCGCCGCGTCAAGATGAAGCCGAATGTGATCGCCGGGTTGAAGTGGCCGCCGGAGATGTGGCCGACGGCCGAGACCATCACCGCGATCACGAGGCCGTGCGCGAGCGCGACCTCCAGCGTCCCTGCGTCCGCCGCGGGGCCGACCGACATGATCGTGCCCGCTCCGAAGAAGACGAGCGCGAAAGTGCCGAGCAATTCGACGAACGAGCGACGCCCCGTGTCCGCCAGTGGCGGCAGGGGGCCGATGTCTGGGATTCCTGGAACCCTCATAAAGGAAGCGGGAGCCTACACCGATTCGCGGACGACGCTCAAGCTCCTCCGTTGCGCCGATTCTGGAAAGTGTGTAAAACCAAGCTCCTGCGCTGCCGCTCAAAGAGGAGGGTCTGCGGCACTTGAGTCAATCCACGCGCTCATCCGTGAAACGCCTGGCGCCCCGCGTTGCGTTGGCCGCTGCGCTGACGGCGGGCGCCGTCATCCTCACGGTGGCGAGCGCTGCCCTGGGTGCATCTCAGCGTCAGCAGGCGGCCGCGATCGAGCTCACGCAGAGATGCTCGCCCAAGCGCGTGCAGGCCGGCGCGACGATCGACATCGAGGTCGTCCTCGCGAACACGGGCGACGTGGTCTTCACCAGCGTCGCGATCGGCGCCGACGCTGGAACCCCACTGGACTCGGCCGACGATTTCACGCCCCAGCTCGAGAGTGGAGACACGAACGGCAACAACCAGCTCGACCCGGGCGAGCGCTGGATGTACGGCGGCTCGTTCAAAGCTGGGGACGAAGACCTGACGAACGTCGTTGACGCCGACGCAACGGCGCCGGGCGACATCTCGGCCGACGATCTCGCCGAGTGCGACGTCGACATCGCCCAGACCCCCCAGCCCGGGGTCATCGTCGGCGTCAGAGCCGTGAGCGGCAAGGTGATGATCAGGCGGCCGGGCGAGAGCAAGTTCATCGAGCTCGAGGGGGTGACCGAGATCCCGGTCGGCTCCCAGGTCGACACGACCAAGGGCGTCGTCAGCCTGAGCTCGGGCCTCGGCGGCGGGAAGGTGAACTCGAGCCAGTTCTACCAGGGCCTCTTCACGATCCTCCAGAAGCGCGCGCGGAACGCGTTCACGACGCTTCGCCTCGACGGGGGCAACTTCCGGAACTGCGGCCGCCGCTCGCTCAGCACTCTCGGCACCGACGCCAAACGGAAGCGTCCGGTGCGAAGGCTGTGGGGCAACGGCAAGGGCCGGTTCACGTCCCGCGGGCGCTACAGCTCGGCGACCGTGCGCGGAACGAAGTGGCTCGTCCTCGACCGCTGCGATGGAACGCTCACACGAGTGACGAGCGGCATCGTCCTCGTCCAGGATTTCCGCGCTCGCAGGAGCGTCCGTGTCCGGGCCGGCCGGAGCTACTTGGCCAAGGCGCCCGGCGCGTAGCCGCCGGCTTTCCGCTCTTCGAACGCCGCGTCGCTAGCCGCGTCGAGCGACCAGATCTTCACCGGCTGCTGGCGCCCGCGGACCTCGAACTCGTCGATGAAAACGAGGTCCTCGACCTCGGCCTGGAGCCGCTCGCGCGTCGTGTCGGAGATGTAGAGGTGGTGCGACTGGCCTTTCGTCATCCCCTGGAGGCGCGAGGCGGTGTTCGTCGTGTCGCCGATCGCCGTGTACTCGAGGCGCCGCTCGGAGCCGACGTTCCCCGAGACGACCATGCCCGTGTTGAGGCCGATCCCCATCTTGAAGCCGTCGCTCACGTCCTGTTCGCGCAGCCACGTGTTCCACTTCGGGAGGCGCTCGGTGAGCATCTCGCGCGATGCTGCGATCGCCCGGTCGGCATGGTCCGGCTGCTCGATCGGGGCACCGAAGACGGCCATGATCCCGTCGCCCTCGTAGGAGACGAGGGTGCCGCCGTGGTCGAGGATCGCATCGGTCATCTCCGAGAGGTAGACGTTGAGGCACTCGATCACGCGCGCCGGCGGGAGCGACTCCGAGAACGTCGTGAAGCCGCGCAGGTCGGTGAACATGACGGTGCTCTCGAGCGAGACGCCTCCGAGCCGGAGGTCCGAGTCGGTTCGCGCGAGCACCTGCTCGACGACTGCCTCGGGCACGAAGCGCGAGAAGACGTCCCGTACGCGCTCACGCTCGAACGCGGCGAGCAGGTAATGGGCGCCAAGCGCGCCTACAGAGGACAGCACGAGCGTCCCGAACGGATAGACGAACGAGAGGATCCATCCCTGGTTGAAGGCGAACTGGGTGAGGAGCGCGTAGCCCGCGGCGGCGACGAGCGAGATCACGAGCGTGCCCCTGAGCGCGAACCGCAAGCCCGACAGCGGCGAGAGCATCCCCAACAACGCGATCAGCGCCACGTTCACCCAGATCGGGACGCTGTTCAGCGGCGTGTTCCGGCGGATGGTCGAGATCGCGTTCGCCTGGATCTCGGGGCCGGGCATGAGGTCGCTTCCGAAGGAGACCGGGTGGAGATCCTGGAAGGTCGATGCCCACGGCCCGACGACGACGATCTTGTCCTTGAAGAAGCCCGGCTCGAACTTGCCTCGAAGCGCGTCCGTGTACGAGATCGTCGAGAAGGTCTCGACAGGCCCGTGGTAGTCGATCCAGGTCGTGTCGAACTTCGGCACCGGCTTTCCCGTGGCTCGTTCGACGGTGGCGACGGCGAATGTCTTCAGGTTGTCGATCTCGTGGCGCATGCGACGGTCGTAGCCGCCGGGGTCGGGCGGGAAGTTCCCGTTGCCGACGCGCGCGTTGATCTCCCGCACGACGTCGTCGCCGCCGAAGACGGATGTCTCGCCGTTGGGCCCGACCTCGGTCGTCGCGAGGACGACGTTGCCGGCAGCGGTGACCGCCTCGATCAGCTTGTTGTCGGCTTCCTCGTCGAGAGAGGGCTCCGTGAACTGCACGTCGTACGCGATCACATTCGCCCCGTCCGCCTTCAGCCGGTCGATCAACTCTGCGTGGAGCTCCCGAAACTCCTCCCAGCGCCTCTGCTCGACGTTGAAGGTCTTGTCGTCGACCTTCACGATCACGATGTCCTCCGGCGCGGGCTCCTCCCCCCGGATCGTGAACCGCGCGTCGACCGACCGCAGGTCGAGGTCCTTGAACACGTCGGTGCCGTACGCGACCAGGCCGATGCCGGTCATCGCGAAGCCCACCGCGAGGAAGAGCGCGACGCGAAGGCGCGTCCCGCTGCGGGTCGAGCCAGCCATGGCTCAACTCTTACGAGAGGAGCGCTCTCGCACAAGCGGCAGCCGTTTAGAAGCTTCTAGCGCTTGGGGAGGTTCGGAAAGCCCCAGACCAGGAGCAGCACGCTGACGACCAGGAGGACCGTGCCCAGGGTTGTCGCAGTCATCGCTGTCATAGATGCCGTTCCCGTCGATTCCTTCCGGAAACCTCTCCGGATATCGGCCCGGAGATTGGGGCGCACGTCCCTCGAAAGAGTTAGATCAGGCCCATCCCGCGCGCGACGGCGCGGGATGCGTCCACCATCACGAACGTCCGGCTGTTCTCGAACACGAAGTGGAACTCGCCGAATCCAGCCACGCCGAGCCTTTCCCGCTCCGCGACGTATGAGTTTCGCCACTGGTTCACACGGGCGCGCGACCAGCCGTTCACGTTGCCTCCGAGGCCGGTGCCGATGCGGTAGCCGGGGCTCATTCCCGCCACGTAGCGGCCGGCCAGCCGCCGTCGTACCGGGTCCGCCGGAGGCGAGTGACCGCTGCCCGTCGGCCTGCGTCCGGGCGGCCCGCGCGGGATCGCCCGTGAAATCGGGAAACTCCTCGCCGACGATTCGGAACGACGCTCGCTCGAGCTGCTGCCAGAAGGCTCTCAACTCGGCATTGACCGGGAGCCGGGCGAGATTGAGAGCTCGTCGCGTGGCCCAGACGAAGCCCTTCCCCTCGTTGTCGCCGAGCACGCGGCGGCCGAAGGTCATCCCCTGCAGGACTCCGCGGACGAACTCCCGGTGCTGGCGGCCCTGCGCGCCGGCAAGCTGCGTACCCAACTCGTCGAGCTGCCAAGAATCGACGACGATGCCGGCGCGGCGTGCGTGCCGGATGGTGTCGCGGTACCTACGGCCGAGCTCGATGCCCCAGCCCGTGCGTTGCGCCGTCGAGAGCCGGAGCAGGGCCGGCTCGTCGGGAATGCGGCCCGAGAACCGGCGGCTGACTTTCCGCTCCTCGGCCGGCGTCAGGCGTCGCCGCTCCCAGGCCTGTGTGCGAACCTCCGCCTTGAACATCGGCGAGTAGCGTCCCTGCTGATACGTGTGGACGGCGATGCTTGCCTCCTCGTTCACCCCGTAGGTGCCGATGTGGACGCGGACACCGGGGGGCATTCCCGAGCCGGCGATCGCGTTCATCAGCCTGGGCAGGTCGTCGAGCTCGAAGTAGGAGAAGAGGGCGGCTCGGACTGGCATGAAACGAAAAACCCTGCTTGAGCAGGGCGTTTTCAAGCTGCGGGGCTAGGATTCGAACCTAGACTACCCGGTCCAGAGCCGGGCGTCCTACCATTAGACGACCCCGCAACGAAGCCGAATTCTAGCGGTCTATGGCGTACTTCACGTGCTCGAGCCCGTAGACGTGAGTGAGACCGACCTCGGTCATTCCGCACTTCTCGAGCACGCGCCTCGAAGCCACGTTGGTCTCGAGCGCGACCGCGACGATCCGGTCGAGACCAAGCTCACCGAAGGCGAAGGCGATCAAAGTCAGGGCGGACTCGGTCGCGTAGCCCCGGCCCCAGTGCTCCTTCAGGAAGCGGTAGCCGACCTCGACCTCGGAGCCTCCGTCGAGGTGCTGGAGGCCCGCCGAGCCGATCATGTCGCCGTCGCCGAGCAACTCGACCGAGAACATCGCGAAGCCGTGCTGCTCGTGCTGGGCGATCTGGCGCAAGAGCTTCTCCCTGTTCTCGGCCATCGAGGAGCGCGGCGCCCCGTACCAGACCTCCTCCGCGTCGGCGTAGATCGCATGCCAGGCCTGGAGGTCAGCGAGTGCCGGCGGCCGCAGCAGCAGCCGCTCGGTTGTCAGCCGCAAGGGCAACGCCTCACGCGACTTCGGCCCAGTCTCCGTAGAGCGAGGTGTACAGGCCGCGCTTGGCCATCAGTTCGTCGTGCGTGCCCTGCTCGACGACCTGGCCGTGCTCGAGGACGACGATCAGGTCGGCGTCGCGGATCGTGGAGAGACGATGGGCGATGACGAACGCGGTCCGGTCGGCGAGCAGTTTCCGGAGCGCGCTCTCGATGCGGCGCTCGGTGCCGATGTCGACGGAGGAGGTCGCCTCGTCGAGGATCAGGATCCGCGGGTCTGCGAGCAGGGCGCGGGCGAAGGCGACGAGCTGGCGCTGACCGAGCGAGAGCCGGGTCCCGCGCTCCTGGAGCTCCGTCTCGTAGCCGTCCTCGAGGGCGAGGACGAACTCGTGTGCCCCGACCGCTTTCGCCGCCGCGGCCACTTCCGACGGGTCGGCGTCCGGCCGGCCGAACGCGATGTTGTCCCGGACGGTGCCCGCGAACAGGAAGCCTTCCTGAGGCACGACGCCGAGCTGGCGCCGGAGGGACGCCTGCGTGACGTCCCGGAGGTCGACGCCGTCGATCGTGATCCGCCCGTCGCGCGGGTCGTAGAAGCGCGCGAGAAGCTTCGCGATCGTCGACTTGCCCGCGCCGGTATGTCCGACGAGGGCGACCGTCGTTCCTGCGGGAACGTCGAGGTCGATGCCATGTAGGACCTCGGGCCCGTCGCCGTAGCCGAATCGGACGTTCTCGAAGCCGACGTCGCCCTTGATCCGGTCGAGGTCGCGCGCGCCGACCTTGTCGCGGACCTCGGGCTCCTCTTCCATCACGTCCATGATCTTGTCGAGCGCCGCGACGGCGGAGAGGAACGTGTTGTAGAGCTGCGAGAGCTGCTGGACCGGGTCGAAGAAGTTGGACAGGTAGAGGACGAACGCGAGGAGCGTGCCGACCTCGACGCTGCCCTGGAACGCGAGATAGCCGCCGTAGCCGAGGACGATCGCGGTCGCAAGCGCCGAGAGGAAGTCGACGAACGGGAAGTAGAGCCCGTTGAGGACGACGGTTTGCTGGTTGGCCTCCCGGTAGTGCGAGTTGACCTCGCGGAAGAGCCGGTCGTTCGTCTGCTCGCGACGAAACGCCTGGATGACGCGCATGCCGCCGATGTCTTCCGCGAGCGTCGCCGTCACGAGCCCGAGCCGCTCGCGCACCGCCCGGTAGGCGCGCGCCGAATAGATCCGGAAGAAGGCCGTCGCGATGAACATGAGCGGCATCACGGTCAGCGTCGCGAGCGCGAGCCGCCAGTCGAGGAGGAACAGGATCACCGACGTGCCCAGCAGGAAGAGCGTGCTCTGAACGAGCGTCGTCACGCCGTCGGTCACGAGCTGATCGAGCGCCTCGACGTCGTTCGTGAGCCGGCTGATGATGACGCCGGCGCGGTTGCGCTCGTAGTAGCCGAGTGACAGCCGCTGCAGGTGCCGGAAGAGCTTGTTCCGCAGGTCGGCGAGGATCCGCTCGCCAGTCCACCCGGTGAAGTACGTCTGCGCGGCGCTCGTCACGAGGCTCAGCACGCCGGCAACCACGAAGAGCGCCACGACGATCGTCAGGACGCGGAGATCCTGTTCGCGGATGCCGTCGTCGATCGCGATCTTGGCGAGGTATGGCGGAGCGAGCGCCGTGACGGTGGCAGCGAACAGGAAGAAGAGCGCGAGCGCCGTCTGGCGCTTGTACGGCGCGGCGAGCATCGCGAGCGTCTTGACCCGCCTGGCCGTCTGCTGCCACGACCAGTCCTCGACCTTCGCGTCGCGCTGCCGCGTGAGGTGCCCTCCGGGCTGCCAGACTCTCATCCCGCTCGCGCCTCCACGCGCTCCGCGAACTCGCGCTCGAGCAGGCCGTGCTCGTGGATGTCGCGGTAGACGGCGTTCGTCTGGAGGAGCTCCTCGTCCGTGCCTCGGCCGACGATGCGGCCGGCGTCGAGCACCACGAGCTCGTCGGCGAGCGAGATCGTGGAGAGGCGGTGGGCGATGATGATCGTCGTCCGCCCCTTCATCGCCTCGCGCAATCCGAGACGGATCTTCGCCTCGGTCGTCGCGTCCACGGAGGCGGTCGCGTCGTCGAGAAGCAGAATCCGCGGCTCCATCACGAGCGCGCGGGCGATCGCCAGCCGCTGCCTTTGGCCGCCGGAGAGCGTGATGCCGCGCTCGCCGATTACCGACTCGTAGCCTTCCGGGAGCCGCTCGATGAACTCGTGCGCCTGAGCGAGCCTCGCCGCGCGCGCGACGTCCTCGTCGGTCGCGTCCGGCCGGCCGAAAGCGATGTTCTCGCGCACCGTCGCCGAGAAGAGGAACGGATCCTGGGAGACGATCCCGATCTCGCGCCGCAGCGACTGGAGCTTCACGTCGCGTACGTCGGCGCCGTCGATCGTCAGCCGGCCTTCCGTCACGTCGTAGAAGCGAGGCACGAGCGAGGCGAGCGTCGTCTTGCCCGAGCCCGTGTGGCCGATCAGCGCGACCGTCTTGCCGGGCTCGAGCTCGAGGTCGATGTCGTGCAGGACCGGACGACCGGCTGCGTACTCGAAGGTGACGTGCTCGTAGCGAATCTGCCCGTCACCCGGCGGTATCTCCCTTGCATCCGCCTTCTCCGAGATCTCCTCGGGCTCGTCCATGACCTCGAAGATCCGTTCACCGGATGCGGTCGCGCGCTGGGACTGGCCGACCCACATCCCGAGCATGCGGAGCGGCATGACGAGCATCACGACGAGGATGTTGAAGAAGAAGAACGCCCCGAAGTCGAGTGTCCCGTTGGCGACCATCCGGCCGCCGACGAGCAGGACGCCCGCCTGCATGATCAGCGGCAGGAACGAGAGCAGGGGCACGTAGAGCGCGCGCTGCTTGTTCGCGTCGATGCTGCGTGCGAAGACCCGCTCGGTTCGGTCGGAGAACTTGTCGAGCTCGTTCCGCTCCTGCGCAAACGACTTGACGACGTGGACGCCGACGATGTTCTCCTCGGCGACGGTGGAAACGTCAGCCATCTTCTGCTGAACGTCTCGTAGGACCGGGTGGGCGACGCTCGAGTAGCGGTAGGCAAAGATCACGATCAGCGGCGTGACCGCGGTCGCGACGAGCGCCAGGCGCCAATTGACGATGAACATGATCGCCGTGGCTCCGACGATCGTCAGGACGTTCTGGAAGAAGAAGACGAGGCCGTAGCCGAGGAAGAAGCGCACGGTCTGAAGGTCGACCGTCGCGCGGGAGAGGAGCTGGCCCGTCTGGTGGCGGTCGTAGAAGCCGAACGACAGACGGAGGAGCTTCGCGTAGAGGGCGTTGCGCATGTCGAACTCGACGCCGAGCGCCTGGCGCCCGGAGATCAGCCGGCGGCCGGACATGAAGAGCGCGCGGGCCGATCCGACGGCGACGACGAGCCCGGCGATGACGTACAGCTCGCGCGCCGTTGGCGCCGTCAGTGCTTTCTCGAGCCCGGCGCCGGTCAGCCATGCGATTCCCATCGCGGCCGCCTGCGAACCGACCGCGAGCAGGATCGAGACGATCAGCGACCACTTGTACGGCTTGAGGAATCCGAGCAGGCGGACGAATGTCTGTCGATACGGCGTTGGTCGCGTTGCCACAGCCGAAATCTAGCCTTCGCTACTTGCGTCGCGTTCTCGGCCGCCGCGAGACTTGCGGCGATGGAGACGGAGTTCCCACGCGAGGCGGCCTTCGACGACGACTACCTCTACTTCTACGAGGAGCTGCTCACGCCGGAGCGGACGGCCGCCGAGGTCGAGCTCGTCTGGAAGCTGCTCGAGCTCGAGCCGGGAATGGAGCTCCTGGACCTCGCGTGCGGGCACGGGCGGATCGCGAATCCGCTCGCCGAGCGCGGCGTGCAGGTGACCGGGCTCGACGCGACGCCGTACTTCCTCGAGCTGGCCCGGAAAGATGCCGTCGAGCGTGGGGTGGAGATCGAGTACGTCGAGGGCGACATGCGCTCGCTGCCCTGGTCGGAGCGATTCGATCGCGTCCTGTGCTGGTTCACGTCGTTCGGCTACTTCAGCGACGACGAGAACCGGCAGGTGCTCGCCGAGGCGTACCGAGCGTTGAGGCCGGGCGGGCTGTTCGCCGTCGAGATGAACAACCTTCTGCGTCTGTTCCAGGTGTACGCGGCCGAGACGGTCACGGAGCGTGGCGGGGACAAGATGATCGACCGCCATCGGTTCGACATCCAGACGAGCCGGTCTCTCGACGAGCGGACGATCATCCGCGACGGGAAAGAGCGCACGTTCGAGTTCTCGGTCCGGATGTTCACGCCGGCCGAGCTCCGCGACTGGCTACTCGGCGCCGGCTTCCGCGAGGCGGTCGCGTACGGGGACGACGGCGAGCCGCTGACGCCGGAACATGAAGGGCGCCGAATGACCGTCGTCGGCCGGAAGTAGAAGTCACAGTTTCGGCCCGATTGCGTCACCCACGCGTGACGATTTCCTCACTAGGATCGCAGTGGGGAGGAGGTTGGGGGTACCGAATTTAAGACGTGTCGAGCGAGCGGAGCTCGGCGTGGATGCGCTCGACGGCCCGCTCGACCCGCGCTCGATTCTCGGCCGCGTTCATCCACCGGCTCACGCCGGACGGATGTGGGAGGGGAACGACAACCGCCTCGTCGTGCTCGAAGCGTTCGCCGACCGAAGCATCGAGGCTCGTCATCCCGAGTAGTCGCCGGATCGCGAGCCCACCGACCGGCACGATTAGCCGCGGTCGAAGGAGCCGGAGCTCCCACTCGCGCCAGAAGGAGCACAGCTCCTGCTCGTGAACCGTTGGCGTGCGGTCGCCGCCTCCTCCGAGCGCGCGCCCCGGGTAGCACCGCGTCACCGACGCGCAGTAGAACGTCGCGTAGAACTCGTCCTCCCCGAGGTCGAGCCACCGGCGCAACGTCTGGCCGGCGCGCCCACGCCATGGGCGGCGCTCCTCACCTTCGACGACCCCCGGAGCCTGGCCGAGGATGTACGCCTTCTTTCCCTCGTCCCCCTCGAGGACCGGTAGCGACTCGATCGGGTAGCCGGCCTCTGCGCAAGCACGGCAACGGCGATTGTCGCCCTGGAGCGAGGCGAGCGAGCGGTACGACGAGCGACGCCGCGTCAAGCCCGAGAGCTCACGACGACGAACCAGTGCCCTGCGAAGAGCGTCTCGCCGCCGCCGAGCTCGTCCGCAAGCGTCTCGCCCGTGAAGTAGCGCTTGTAGACCTCCCAGTGCGACCCATCTTTGAGGACCCGCTGCTGGAACTCTTCGGCGACCGGGGAGTGCTCGAGTGACGAGTCGACGACGACGAGTTCGCGCGCTACCCGTCTGGCTTCGCCCAGGAACCTGTCGCGTTCGCGATCCTCGAGGTGCCCGTAGAAATGGCCGGTGAAGAGGCGGTCGAAGGATCCGTCCTCGAAGGGGAGGTCGAGTGCGTCGGCGGAGAGGAAGCGGCCGGCGGGCACGCGCTCTTGCGCAATCGCCAGCATCCTGTCGCTCGAGTCGATGCCGACGATCTCGCCCCGGAGATGGCGCGTGAGGAAGCCGGTGCCACACGCGACGTCGATCGTGCGCGCAGGCGGCAGCGTTTTGATCGCTTCAACGAGCCCGTCGAGCTCCTGTTCCCAGCCTGGCCGCTCTCGGTCCGCGTACAAACCGGTTCCGAGGTACCAGTCGTCGTACTCCGGAGCGCGCGCGTCGTAGTACGCCTTCACACCACAAGGGTAGTTCTGGAAGCGCGCGATGCTTCGGGCCGCGCTCCGCCTATGCGCGGAACGCGACCCTTCCTCTCTTCGTCCTTCTAACGAGTCGAGCTGGTCTGCGTGGTGCGGCGGCGCCGGCTCCGTGTCCGCCCGGTCGATCTGCTCGTCGAACGGCCATTGGAACGAGCCGTTGTCGGCTTCCGAGTCGCCTTATGCACTCGGGTCATCAGATCGTCCGGCAAGTCAGCCGCCCGGTCCTTTGCCTGCTTGGCGACGTTCCCTGCCTGACGTCTCAGAGAGCCGTTGGCACCCAACAAATACATTCCCGCAGCTGCCGCAGGGACCAAGAACCAGCGCGGCCCGATGCCTCCCTGCCGATTGCCACGTCCCTGCGCGGCATCGGTCACGTCGGCAAATCGTTCTGCGAGATCGACCAATCGCTCGGAGAACCTATCGATGTCAGCCATCTCAAACCCCTTCTCTCCTCGATTTTGCGTGTAACGCTCGTGGGGTAGAAGTGGTTCCCTCCCAGGGATGCTTCAAACACCGATCGCCGAGGCTCCGCCGCCCTTCTGACGACCTCGCTGGCTCTCCCTACAGTACGCGCGTGCGGTTGCCGCTCGAATCGGTTCCCAACTTCTCCGAAGGGCGCGATTCTTCGACGATCGACGCGCTGGGCTCCGTGCTCGGCGAGAAGGCGGATCTCCTCGACATTCATGCCGACGCCGACCACAACCGCTCCGTCTTCACTCTCGTGGGCCAAGATGATCAACTCGTCTCCGCGCTCCTCGCAGGGATCGCCTGTGCCCGCGAACGGATCGATCTTCGTCGGCATGTAGGTGCGCATCCGAGGATCGGAGCCGCCGACGTCGTGCCGCTCGTGCCTATCCGTCCCGAGGACATGCCGAGGGCCCGCGAAGCGGCCACCGAGCTCGCCGGCCGGGTCGGTGACGAGCTCGGTCTACCGGTGTTTCTCTACGGGGAGCTTGCGGACGGCCGCGGCCCGGCGTTCTTCCGTCGCGGCGGCCCGGAGGAGCTGCAGAGACGGATCGACGCGGGTGAGCTCTCGCCAGACGTCGGCCCGCCTAGGCTGCACGAATCGGCCGGCGCGGTGCTCGTCGGCGCCCGCCGGCCCCTGATCGCCTTCAACGTGAACCTGCGTGGCGAGCTCGAGGCGGCGAAGGAGATCGCGGCGGCCGTTCGTGAAGGCGTCGGCGGGTTCCCGGGCGTGCGAGCTCTCGGGCTCGACCTGCCGAGCTCCGGCCTCGCCCAGGTGAGCATGAACGTCGAAGACTGGGAGGCCGCGGCGCTGCACGAGATCGTGGCCCGCATCGAGGAGGAAGCCGAGGCCCGCGCAGCCGAGGTCGTGGGCTCCGAGCTCGTTGGCCTGATGCCGGCGGGTGCGGCCGCCGCAGCGGCTGGTGCGATGCTCAGGATCGACGGCTTCGACTCGTCACGCGTCCTCGAGCTTCGGCTGCTCGGCTGACGAGGAGCCCGGCCAGTCCCGTGAGTGGAATCGCGACCGCCGCAGCGGCGAAGACTCCCGACGGCGCGGCGACTGCGAACAGCGGGGAGATGAAGAGCAGCCCCGTGGCATGCGCCCCGCGGTGGACGAGCGCGATCAGCCCGGTGACCCGCCCCAGGAATCGGTCGGGCACCTCCTCCTGAGCCGCCGAGTTGATCAGGACCCACGACGACCCCTGCGCGATTCCGGAAACGACTCCGGCGAGCAGTGCGACCTCGAGCGAGCCAGCGATCGCGAACAGCCCATAGGAAGGCAGGTAGAGCACCCAGGCGAGCATGCTCGCGCGCGCCTTCCGTCGCACCGGAAAGCGTGCAAGGGCAAGGCCGGCGCAGATCGAGCCGAGGGCGTACGCGGCGGCGACCAGCGAGAAGCTCCCGGCTCCGAGACCAAGCGTCGAGCGGACGAGCTCGGGCACGCCGACGATCCACGTGCCCGAGGAAATGGTGACTGCGACCCCGAGCACCGCCACCGACGCAGCGAGGGCAGGCCTCGGCCTCAGAACTGCGAAGCCTTCGCGGATCCGTGGCCGCTCAGCCGCGTGGCTTGATTCGCCGCGCGTTCGAACGCCGGCGAGCATCACCGCCGAGACGAAGAACGACGCTGCGTTCAGCGCGAAGAATGCGCTGATCGGCAGCACCGTCAGGAGCAGCCCGGCGAGAGCCCAGCCGCCGACCGACAGCGCGTCCGCCGTCGCGCGGACGAGCCCGTTGGCCTGTTGGACGTTCCGCCGGTCGACGAGTCTCGGAAGGAGGCCTCCGTATGCCGGGTCGAAGTAGCTCGTCGCAGTCGTGATCACGAAGGCGGCGGCAACGAGCGTGGCCAGCGGGAGATGACCCGTGAGCCCGGCGATCGCGACGGGCACGAGCACGAGGCCCCGGGCGAGATCTGCGCCGATCATCACGCGACGCCGGTCCCACCGGTCGGCGACCACTCCGCCGTGGAAGCCGAAGAGGATCGCCGGGACACTGTCGGCGAGCCGCACGGCAATGACACCGAGCGGCCCACCAGCCACGAGGGCGAACCACATGAGTGCGATGTACTGGAACGCGTCTCCGAGCTCGCTGATCGCAACCGCTCCGTAGGCGCGCCGGAAATTCCGCCGCCGAAGGAGGGAAAGCGCGGTCTCCGGTCGAGGTGCTTCCTCTGCGCGAGCCGTCGCGAGCCCGGTCGTCACCGGTTCTGCCATCTCGAGGGTGGAGGCTAGACTCGCCGTCATGGCCCGGACGACCGCGGTCCGCCTGACGGGTGAGGACCTCACCCTCGCCGACGTCTGGGAGGTAGCCGTCGGGCACGAAGGCGTTGAGCTCGACGAATCGGCCCGGGAGAAGATGGCCGCGGCTCGGGCCGTGGTCGAGGAGGCGCTCGCCTCCGACGAGCCCACTTACGGGGTCACGACCGGCTTCGGCCGCTTCGTGTCGACCCGTGTGCCCGGCGAGCTGGCCGAGGAGCTGCAGCTCCGCCTGCTCCGGAGTCACGCCTGCGGCGTGGGCGAGCCGTACCCCGAGGAGATCGTCCGCGCGGCGATGCTCATGCGCGCGAACGCGCTCGCCAAGGGGTATTCGGGCGCACGCGTCGACGTGGCCGAGCTCCTGCTCGAGTGCCTCGGCAGCGACGTGATCCCGGAGGTCCCGAGCCGGGGGTCCGTCGGTGCGAGTGGCGACCTCGCGCCGTTGGCCCATCTGGCGCTTCCGCTCGTGGGCGAAGGACGAGCGCGCGTTCAGGGCGAGCTGCTCTCCGGGGCGGATGCGCTCGCCCGGGCCGGGTTGGAGCCGCTGCGGCTGCAGGCGAAGGAAGGACTGTCACTCGTGAACGGCACGCAGTTCATGGGCGCGTTCGCGGCGCTCGGGGTCGTGCGGGCGACGAGGCTCGCGAAGGCCGCGGACTTCGCCTGCGCTCTGTCAGTCGAAGCACTGCAGGGGTCGCGAGAGAGCTTCCTTCCCAGCATCCACGAGCTGCGTGCCCTGCCGGGGCAGGCGGCGTCGGCGTCGAACATCCTCCGCCTGCTCACCGATTCGGCGATCGTCGAGGCCCATCGCTGGTGCGACCGCGTCCAGGACGCGTACTCGCTGCGCTGCGCCGCGCAGGTGCACGGCGCGTCCCGCGACCTGCTTGCCTACGTCGAGCGAACCGCCGCCGCCGAGCTGAACGCAGCAACGGACAATCCGCTCGTCTTCGCCGAGCAAGGGACGATGCTCGCCAACGGCAACTTCCACGGCCAGCCGGTCGCATTCGCCCTCGACGCGCTTGCGATGGCTGTCAGCGAGCTGGCGAGCATCTCCGAGCGACGGACCGAGCGGCTCGTGAACCCCGCGCTTTCCGGCGGCTTGCCGGCATTCCTCGCGACGGACGGCGGGCTCAACTCGGGGTTCATGATCCCCCAGTACGTCGCAGCCTCGCTCGTGAGCGAGAACAAGGCTCTCTGTCACCCGGCGAGCGTCGACTCCATTCCGACGAGCGCGGGGCAAGAGGACCACGTCTCGATGGGCAATGCCTCTGGCTTGAAGGCATGGCAGGTCCTCGCAAACGCCGAGCGCGTCGTCGCGATCGAGCTGCTCGCCGGAGCGCAGGCGGTCGAGTTCTACGCTCCCTTGAAGCCGGGCGTCGGCGGCCGTGCCGCGCGTGATCTCGTCCGGTCGATCTCTCCGCGCCTGGGGGACGACCGATCACTCGCGGACGACATCGAGGCCGTCGCGGTCGCGATTCGAGACGGTTCGGCTCTCGGCGCGATCGAGAGCGCGGTCGGAGACCTCGAATGAGCAGAGCCCAGGCCCCACTTCCCAAGCGGCCGTTCAGAGACAGCGCGATCTTCTACGGGGTGCTCTCGATTCTCTTCGTCCTGATCGTCTGGGCGACCGGTGGCGCCGTGCTCCCGCGGTGGGATGACGAGCAACGGGAGGTCGGCGGGCTGACGATCGCGATCTTGTTCTTCCTCGTCGCGACGAGCTACAGCTGGTGGAGGTTCCAGAAGCGCATCGAGGAAGAGGAGAGCAAACAGACATGACCGCCGTGGGCACGCTCGAGCAGGCGGTCGAAGCTCTCTGCGGCGACCTGTCGAGCGTTCGCGCTCCTCGAGGGACGGATCTGAACGCGCGCTCGTGGTCGACCGAGGCCCCGCTTCGAATGTTGCTCAACAACCTCGACCCCGACGTCGCCGAGCGGCCTCAGGAGCTCGTCGTCTACGGCGGCTCCGGCAAAGCGGCGCGGAACCACGAGGCGCTCCGAGCGATCGTTCGTTCCCTGCTCACGCTCGGAGACGACGAGACGCTCCTCGTCCAGAGCGGCAAGCCTGTCGGCGTCTTGCGGACTCATCCCGGCGCGCCGCGGGTCCTGATCGCGAACGCGCTCCTGGTTCCACGCTGGGCGACCTGGGACGAGTTTCGGCGGCTCGAGGCGGAGGGGCTGACGATGTTCGGCCAGATGACCGCCGGGAGCTGGATCTACATCGGGACTCAAGGGATCCTGCAGGGCACGTACCAGACGTTCGCGGCGGCAGGCGAGCGGCACTTCGGGGCGGCTGATCTGAGCGGGCGGACGATCCTCACGGCCGGACTTGGAGGCATGGGCGGCGCGCAGCCGCTCGCGGCGACGATGGCGGGTGCGGCGATCCTGTGCGTCGAGGTCGACCCGACCCGGATCGAGCGCCGGCTGGAAACGGGATATCTCGACCGGTCGACCGAGTCGCTCGACGAGGCCGTGAAGCTGGTTCGGGACGCGGCAGAGGAGGGACGTCCGCTCTCGGTGGGCTTGCTCGGCAACGCTGCCGACGTCGTGCCCGAGCTGGTCCGACAGGGGACGCACTTCGATCTCGTGACGGATCAGACCGCAGCGCACGATCCGCTCGAGGGATACGTCCCGGCGGGGCTCTCGGTAGAGGACGCCGCCGAGCTCCGAGCGCGCGACGCAGACGAGTATCTCCGCCGGGCTCGCGAGTCCATAGCCCGTCATGTCTCGGCGCTCATCGAGTACGTCCGAGCCGGAAGCTATGTTTTCGATTATGGCAACAATCTTCGAGGGGAGGCCTATGAGGCCGGCGTAGGAGATGCGTTCACATATCCGGGCTTCGTCCCGGCGTATATCCGGCCGCTCTTCTGCCGCGGGATCGGTCCCTTTCGATGGGCCGCGCTCTCGGGAGACGAGGGCGACATCGCGGCGATCGACGCCGCGCTCAAGGAGCTGTTTCCCGACGACGTGCTCCTCCAGCGCTGGCTCGAGCTGGCTCCCGAGCGCGTGCAGTTCCAGGGCCTGCCCGCTCGCATCTGCTGGCTCGGGCTGGGCGACCGCGCGCGGGCGGGGCTCGCGATCAACGAGCTCGTGCGATCCGGGAAGGTCAAGGCCCCGGTCGTGATCGGTCGCGACCATCTCGACTCGGGCTCGGTTGCCTCGCCGTACCGGGAAACCGAGGCGATGCGCGACGGCTCCGACGCGATCGCCGACTGGCCGATCCTGAACGCGCTCGTCAACGTGGCGGCGGGTGCGACGTGGGTCAGCGTCCATCACGGCGGCGGCGTAGGGATCGGGAACTCGATCCACGCGGGGATGGTCGTGGTCGCCGACGGCACCGATGAGATGGGCGAGCGTCTCGAGCGGGTGCTGACCACTGATCCGGCAACCGGGGTCCTCCGGCACGTCGACGCGGGCTACGAGGACGCCGTCGAAGCGGCTGCGCAAGGCGGGCTCGCGCCGCCGATGCCGCCTGCCGGCTCCGAGTGAGCTCCACCGCCGAGCCGTCGCGCCTGCTCGTGCGCGACCTGGCGCAAGCCGTCACCTCGGCCGGGGTCGAGGCGCCGCTCCGCGGTCCCTCGCTCGGCCAGGTCCAGGTCCTCGAGGATGCGTACGTCCTCTGCGCGGGCGGTCGCATCACGGACGTCGGCCGCATGGGCGACCTGCATGATCTCGACGGAGACGTGGAGGAGGTCGACGGGCGAGGCCTCTGCGCACTGCCGGGCTTCGTCGACTGTCACACGCATGTCTGCTTTGCGGGCGACCGTGTCGCCGAGTTCGAGCTTCGGGCTCGCGGTGCGACCTACGAGGAGCTCCACGCCGCGGGTGGGGGGATCCTGTCGACCGTCGCCGCGACCCGGTCGGCCGGCGAGGAGGCCCTTCGGGTAGCGGTCCGGCGACATCGCGCGTGGATGCTCCGTGCGGGGACAACAACCTTCGAGGGGAAGTCGGGGTACGGGCTCGACCTCGAGACCGAGCTCGCCTCGCTGCGAGCGATCAGCGCCGAAGGTGGCGTTCCGACTTGGTTGGGAGCGCACGCCGTCCCACCCGAGCACGACGACGCGGACGCGTATCTGGACTTCTCAATCGCCGAGGTCCTGCCGGAGGCTGCGCGCATCGCCGAGGCTGCGGACGTCTTCGTCGAGCGCGGCGCGTTCACGGTCGAACAGGCACGGCGGTACCTGGAGGCATGCCGAGAAGCAGGTCTCGTGCTCCGGCTGCACGCGGACCAATTCTCCGAGCAGGGCACGATCGGGCTCGCGATCGAGTTGGGCGCCCGCTCCATCGACCATCTCGAGGCGACTGGCGAGGAGGGCATCCGCCGGCTCGCGGTGAGCGAGGTCGTCGGAGTCGTCCTGCCGGTAGCGGCGCTCGTTCTCGGGCGTCCGATGCCGCGTGCCCGCGAGCTCGTCGACGCCGGCGGC
The DNA here is from genome assembly GCA_963776955.1 of uncultured Actinomycetes bacterium. Lineage (GTDB taxonomy): Bacteria > Actinomycetota > Thermoleophilia > Gaiellales > Gaiellaceae > VAXT01. The sequence goes on along the minus strand of CAVZOM010000005.1, from coordinate 939,388 downwards.
GCCCTGGCGCTTGCCACCGACTTCAACCCCGGCAGCGCCTTTTGCGAGTCCCTACCGCTCGTCGCGTCGCTGGCCTGCACGCAGCTTCGGCTCTCGCCGGCAGAGGCCCTCAACGCGATCACCGTCAACGCTGCCTACGTGCTGGGTCGCGCGGATCGGCTCGGGCGGCTCGCGCCCGGGTTCGACGCCGACGTCGTCCTGCTCGACGCGCCCGACTGGAGGCACTTCGCGTACCACGTCGGCGGCGAGCTCGTGACCGCTGTTGTGCGCTCGGGCCGGCTCGTCTACCGGCGCTAGGCTAGCCCCGTGCCCAGTCGGAAGCAGCGCCGGCGACGCCAGAAGGAGCGTCGCCACGAGTACGAGTACGTCTACGTCGACGAGGAAGGTCGCGAGGTCGAGGTCGAGCCCGAGGAGGCGAAGACCAAGGCAGCCGACCGAAAGGACAAGCGACCTGCTCCCGCCAGGGGGCGCGTTATCGACCCTCCGTCCTGGACTCGCGTCGGCCGGCGCGCGCTCATCTTCGGCCCACTCATGTTCATCACGATCCGGCTCCTCGAGCGCGGCGAGCCGATCTTGACGAGTCTCGTCCGAACGCTCTTCCTCCTGCTGATCTTCCTGCCGTTCAGCTACGTGATGGACGCGGTCCTGTACCGCTCGTACCGCCGCCGCTGGGGCGACCAGAAGCGCTAATCGGCCGGGCGGCCGCCGCCGCCGCGGTAGTGACCCTCGCCGGGCCACGGCGCGAGCAGGAGCAGGATCTTGGCGCCCGAGTCGCTCGCGATGACGTGGCGCTCGTCCGGCTCGAAGGCGACCAGCGTTCCGGCGTCCGCCTCGATCGCCTCACCTCTGGCCTCGATGCGCGCCGTGCCGTCGACGACGACGATGAAGGCGTGCTCCTTCACCTGGTGGTCTCCGAGCTCCTGGCCCGGATTGAGGCCGATGAGCACGGCTCGGGCCTCGTCGTCCGAGTGGAGGACGACTGGCGACCGGCTTCCGTCCGGTGTCTCGATCTCGGGCAGCCGCCAGCTACGCACTCGCCGATCCTACCCCGCCCCAGGAGGGCGCAAGAGCCGCGGTTAGACTCGCGCGATGCCGAAATTCGAGGCCCCGAGAGGAACGCAGGACATCCTTCCCGCGCAGCAGCCGCTGTGGGAACGGGTGATCCGCGAGGCGGAGGACCTCTGCGCGGCGTACGGGTACCGGCGGATCACGACGCCGATCTTCGAGGACACGGAGCTCTTCGCGCGGACCTCCGGCGCGGGCTCGGACGTCGTGCAAAAGGAGATGTACACGTTCACCGACCGAGGCGACAGGTCTCTGACTTTGCGGCCAGAGGCAACGGCCTCGGTCGCGCGCGCGTACATCGAGCATGGTCTCCACCGCGAGCCGCAGCCCGTGAAGACGTACTCGATCGGCCCGAACTACCGCTACTCCGCGCCGCAGCGGGGGAAGTTCCGGGAGTTCTGGCAACTGAACATCGAGGCCATGGGCTCCGACGACGCGGCGATCGACGCTGAGATCATCCAGTTCTTCGACGAGCTCCTGCGCCGGCTCGGGATCCAGGGCGCCTGGCTCGAGCTGAACTCGATCGGCGACCGAAACTGCCGCCCGGCGTACCTGGAGCGGCTGAACGCCTGGCTCGACGAGCACGAAGGGGAGCTCGACGAGGACACGCGCGCGAAGCGCAATACGAGCCCGCTGCGTGTCTTCGACAACCTGCCACAGAAGCCCGAGGCGGTCCAGGGCGCCCTCGTGCAGGCGCCGAAGATCGGCGAGTCGCTCTGCGACGAGTGCCAGGCGCACTTCGACGCGGTGAGGCGATATCTGGACGCGTACGGAGTCGAGTACACGCTCGTTCCAACGCTCGTGCGCGGGCTCGACTACTACACGCGGACGACCTTCGAGTTTTTGGCCGACGCGCTCGGGGCTCAGCTGTCCCTTGCCGGCGGCGGGCGGTACGACTACCTGATCGAGGAGATCGGCGGCCCGCCGACGCCGGCGGTCGGCATCGCGAGCGGTATCGAGCGGCTCGTTCTCTCGCTGCAGGAGCAGGGCATGGAGGCCGAGCCGCCCGAGATCGACGTCTTCTTCGCAGTCGAGGACGAGGAGTCGCGGCCGTCCGTCCTCGCTGCGATGGCCGAACTGAGGCGGGACGGTCGAGCCGCGGAGACCGACTATGCGAAGCGCTCGTTGAGGGGCCAGCTCACGCAGGCGGGCAGGCTCCGCGCCGACGTGACCGTGATCGTGAGCTCCGATGGCGCCACAGTCCGGCGCACAGGTGAGAAGGACGAGGAATACGCGTCCATCTCGGAGGCGGTGCGGGCCCTGTGACCTGGCGCGATGTCGGGGCGGGTGAGCTCAGGCCCGCGCACGTCGGCGAGCGTCACACGGTTGCGGGCTGGGTCGCGCGCCGCCGCGACCACGGAGGGCTCGTCTTCATCGACCTGCGCGACTCGACGGGGATCGGGCAGCTCGTCGTCAACCCCGAGCGGTCGCCCGATGCGGCCGCAGCGGCGCACGACATCCGCAACGAGTTCGTCCTGCGCGCGACGGGCGAGGTCGCCGCCCGCGACCCGGAGAACGTCAACCCGAACCTGCCCACCGGGGAGGTCGAGATCCAGGTCGACGAGCTCGAGGTCGTCTCGACGAGCCCTCCGCTGCCGTTCCAGCTCGACGAGGAGAACGTCGACGAGACCCTGCGCATCCGCTACCGCTGGCTCGACCTCCGGCGCGAGCGCCTGCAGCGAAACATCCGGCTCCGTGCCAAGGCAGTCTCGATCATCCGCCGTGAGATGGAGGCCGCGGGCTTCGTCGACATCGAGACGCCGATCATGGCGAAGCCGACGCCCGAAGGAGCACGTGATTTCCTGGTGCCGACGAGACTCCAGAAGGGGCGGTTCTTCGCCCTGCCTCAGTCGCCGCAGATCTACAAGCAGCTGCTCGTGATCAGCGGCTTCGAGCGCTACTACCAGATCGCCCGATGCTTCAGGGACGAGGATGTACGCGCGGACCGAGTCCAGGAGCTGACCCAGCTCGACCTCGAGATGGCGTTTCCGGACCGGGAGTACATCTTCGAGCTCATCGAGCGCACGTTCGCCGCCGTCTGGCGCGAGACCATCGGCCAAGAGCTGCCGACGCCGTTCCCGCGGATGCCGTACTCCGAAGCGATGCTGCGTTACGGCTCGGACAAACCCGACCTGCGCTTCGGGCTCGAGATCGAGGATGCAACTGAGGCGACTCGGAGCTCCGACTTCAAGGTGTTCGCAGGCGCTCCGGCGGTCCGCTTCCTGCGGGTCCCGCAAGAGCTCTCGCGCGCGGAGCTCGAGAAGCTCGAAGAGTTCGCGAAGGAATGGGGGGCAAAGGGTCTCGCCTACATCGTGTACGGGGAGGACGGGGAGCCGCGCTCGCCGATCGCCAAGTTCCTCTCGCAGGAGGAGCTGACGATCTTTCGAGGCGAGCCCGCGACGACGGTGCTGTTCGGCGCCGACCGACCCGAGATCGTGGCGCGCGTGCTCGGAAACGTGAGGCTGCGCCTGGGCAACCAGCTCGGCCTGATCGACGAGGCCGTTTGGCGCCCGCTGTGGGTGACGGACTTCCCGATGTTCGACTGGGACGAAGACGAGCAGCGCTGGAAGGCAAACCACCATCCGTTCACCGCTCCGACACCTGAGTCCGAGCCGATGCTCGAGAAGGATCCGGGCCGGGCCATCGCCCAGGCTTACGACTTCGTCGTGAACGGCAACGAGCTGGGATCGGGCTCGATCAGGATCCACCGGCGCGAGGTTCAGTCACGCGTCTTCGACCTACTGGACATCTCGCCAGAAGAGCAGCGTTCGCGCTTCGGCTTCCTCCTAGACGCGCTTGGGATGGGAGCGCCACCGCACGGAGGCATTGCTCCCGGGATCGATAGGGCCATGATGGTCCTCGCGCGCGAGCCAAACCTCAGGGACGTCATCGCCTTCCCGAAGAACCAGGCCGGGTTCGACCCGATGAGCGGGGCACCGAGCGACGTCCCGAAGGAGCAGCTGGACGAGCTGGGAGTCCAGCTCGCGCCACCGAAGAAGAAGTAACCTTCAAGTCGCATGCCAGCTGCAGTCGGGCCGAGATTCGTACTCGAAGCGGGCTTCCTGGTCCTGCTCGCAGTCGTCGTGGGGTTTGCGGACCTGAGCCCGGCGCTCATCATTCTCGTGATGACGGTGGGCTGGCTGCTCGTCGCCCTCATCGAGTACTTCGCCTGGCGGCAGACTCAGCTCGCTTTCAGCCGAGTCGACGCTGTCGCGCCTGCAGCCCCGGAAGAGATCGTCGAGGATGTGCCGCCACCGCCGCCACCCCCGCCACCCGCGCAGGAGGTGATCGAGGACGTCCCGCCACCACCGCCACCACCGCCGGTGGAAGAAGAGACGATCGTCGCCCCGCGTGCGGGAGAGGCACCACCCGCCGAGCCCGAGACTCCCACCGAGACGGCGCCGACGAAGTTCGGGGCCGGGGAGGAGCGGCGCACCGTGCACCGCCTGGAGCCTCTACAGCCTCGGCCACGGCGCCGCTGGATCCTCTTCGGCCCGTACGATCGGCGGCCCGAGCCGCCGGCCGAGGGTGACCGTGAAGAGGAGCGGTAGGGAAGGACGCTGGGCGGAAGTTCCGTCCCCGCGCGCGCGTTTCGCGCTCGTGCATCTCGGCCAGTACGTGAGCGCCGGGGGACAGTTGCCGTTGGAGCTCGACGACCTCGGGCGAGAGTCGTTCGGAGAGCTCTTTCAGGCAGCGTAAGACGTTGTCTCCGAAGTTTGCACAACGAGGAATCGCGCTCGCTGCCGTCGCACTCCTCGCCGTCGTCGTCGGGCTCGCGATCGCGTCTCGCGACGGCTCGTCTTCCGGCGGCGAACTGCCCGAGCGGGTCGGCGACTGGTACCAGGCCCGCGCGGCGCCGATGGACCTCGAGGTCGAGGGCACGACGACGGCGTGTGGCGTTCGTCTCGGCCCCAAGACGCTCGGCATCACCGACCCCGTGATCCCGTGCGGGTCGAAGATCTACATCGGCTTCCGCGACCAGGACGTGCTCACGCAGGTGATCGGGACGGGCCTTGCACCCCGGGGAGTGCGATTCGCGCTGACGCCGTACCTCTCGCAGACCCTCGGAATCGAGCGTCCTGCGACGATTCGCTGGGCCTATGCTCGCTCCGAGGCCGTGGAATAGTCGTCGCGTGAACTCGTTACGCGCCGTCTCGAGCGACGCGAGCCAAAGGGGAACCCAGCTCCGAGACCGAAAGAAGAAAGTGCCCCACCCTGCCGATGACCCGCCGCGTTGCGAACCTGGACGAACCAGGTGGGTGCCCTGCCGACTTTGCCCTGAGGCTCGCCGGACTCGAGCTCCCTTAGCGTTGATGTTGGTTCAACATTGTGCGAACGGACCACGCACAGGGTCGAGCACCCCCCGAGTCTAGCTCTCGGTGCGCTGCTCGCTGAAAGCCGCAGAAAGCTAGCCTGACTAAATGATCGAGGTCACCGGAGATGCGACCCGTGGCGGCGAGTGGGCCTGCGTGCAGCTCGCGGTCGACGGAGACAGGGTCGTCGAGGCAGACGCGGACGGTCTCGACCGGTCGCTCGTCGGCCTGACGCTGCTCGAGGCTGCGGCCGTGAGCGGAGAGCGCCTGGCCGTCGACGCGCTCGCCAACGCGATCGGGCCGATCTTCCAGGCGGAGCCGAATCCAGGGCGGGTCGCCGTCGCGATGAGCGGAGGCGTCGACAGCGCGGTTGCGCTCCTCCGGGCCGGCACGGCTGCTGTCGGCGTGACCCTCCGGCTCTGGATCGACCCCCAGGCTCCGGCCTCTGAGCGGGCCTGCTGTTCGCCCGAGGCGGTGATTGCAGCGAGAGAGCTTTGCCATTCGCGGGGAATCCCGCACGTGACGCTCGATGCGCGGGAGGCATTTCGCCTGGCGATCGTGCAGCCCTTCGTCGACGGGTACGCCCGCGGAGAAACCCCGAATCCGTGCACGCGCTGCAACGGGAGCTTCCGCTTTGCGCAGCTGCTCGCCTTTGCGAGGCGCGCGGGGGCGTCGAGGCTCGCGACCGGCCACTATGCCCGGATCGCCGAGCACCGGGGCCGGCTCCTGCTCGCCCGGGCTGCCGACCCCGACAAGGATCAGTCGTACATGCTCGCCCGGCTCGACCCGCGGCACCTGGAGCGGCTCTGGTTCCCCCTCGGGGAGCAGTCGAAGGACGAGACTCGATCGGAGGCGGAGCGGGCCGGGCTTTCCGTGGCGCGCCGCCCCGAGAGCCAGGAGGCGTGCTTCCTGGGCGGGGCCGACTACCGCGAGTTTCTCGAGCGGCACGGGCTACCTGCGCGACCCGGTCGGATCCTCGACGAGGCAGGCGGCACGGTTGGAAGCCACGACGGTTTCTGGCGGTTCACCCCCGGCCAGCGCCGGGGCCTCGGCGTGTCGACGGGACAGGCGACGTACGCGCTGGGGGCCGATCCTGCGACCAACACGGTTGTCGTCGGCCCTCGGGAAGCACTCGCGCGACGCACAGTGGACGCGTCGGGACGGCTGTTCGCGTCGGTGACGAGAGGGGACGCCAAGCTTCGCTACCGCTCACCCGCGATCCCCGCCGAGGTGGAGCGCACGCCTGACGGCTTCCGCCTTCGGTTCGATGAGCCGGCGTACGGAGTTGCCTCCGGGCAGACCGCCGTCGTCTACGAAGGAGACGCCGTGGTCGGCTCCGGAACGATCGACTCGAGCGCGCGTTGACGCGAAACTTCATGCCCAGGCCCGCCGTTATTCACGTGGAGAGGAAGACTCGCCGTGGCCCCTGACCAGATCACGCTGACCATCCCTCGTGACCGCGCGCTCTACAGCGTCGCGCATCTCGTGCTGGGCGGGCTCGGGATCCGGCTCAACCTGACGATCGAGCATCTCGAGGACCTGCAGCTCGCGCTCGATGCCGTCCTCGAGCGGGTGCGCGAACAGGAGTCCGTGACGATCGCCGTCAGCTTGACCGAGGAAGGGATCGTTACCGCGATCGGACCGATGCGAGACGGCGTGCGGGCGGAGCTGGAGGCGGCCGAGGGAGAAGACGTCGGTCTGCGGCGCATTCTCGACACCCTGGTCGACGACGTCGAGCTTACGTCTGGAGACGACGGCGACTGGGTGAAGCTGACCAAGGCGGTCGAGGTGCGCCCGGCATGACGAGCATCGACGACAAGACCCTCCTCCGTCGCTACCACGAGGACGGAGATCTCGCGGCGCGCGAGCAGCTGATCGAGCAATACATGTCGCTCGTACGGTCGCTCGCCCGGCGGTACTCGTACCGCGGCGAGCAGCTCGACGATCTCGTCCAGATCGGGGCGATCGGACTGATCAAGGCGATCGACCGCTTCGATGTCGACCGGGGAGTCGAGCTGACGACATACGCGACGCCCAACATCATCGGGGAGATCAAGCGGCACTTCCGCGACAAGGGCTGGTCCGTGCGGGTGCCGCGCGGGCTCCAGGAGCTCAACGTGCAGTTGTCGAAGCTCATCGAGGAGCAGACGGTCGAGCTGGGTCGTTCGCCGACGATCCCGGAGCTCGCCAAGGCGGCCGGCGCCGAGGAGGAGCTGGTGGTCGAGGCTCTCGAGAGCGGGCGGGCGTACAGCTCCGTGTCTCTGTCGACGGGCGGCGGCCAAGACGATTCGGGCGAGCTCGATCCGCTCGAGTCGCTCGGCGCCGAGGAACCCCAGTACGAGGTCTCGGAGGACCGGGCCGTGCTCGCGCCAGGGTTCCGCGTGCTCGACGAGCGGGAGCGGAAGATCCTCCATCTTCGGTTCTTCGAGGGGCTGACCCAGTCGCAGATCGCCCAGCAGGTTGGGATCTCGCAGATGCACGTGTCGCGGCTCATCCGCCGGGCGCTCGAGAAGATCCGCGAGGAGATCGCGATCGAGGAGGCCGAGATCGGCGCCGCGACGAAGAAGCGCGCCGCTGGCGGCTGATTCGCGGCCCGCCTTCTTAAGGCACAGTCCACCTCCTCCCCGCTTCGATCGTAACGAGGAAATTCGCGCACGTCTGTGACGCGGCTGCGCCGAAAGTGCGACTCGTACAATCAGCCGCATGCGCACTACAGCGGAGCTCCGCGAGGGGTTCCTGAGGTTCTTCGAGTCGAAGGGCCACAAGCGCCACCCATCCGGCTCTCTCGTCCCGCCCGAGTGGGATCACTCGACCCTGCTCAATAGCGCGGGCATGCAGCCGCTGATGCCGTACTTCCTCGGCCGCGAAATGCCCCCGGCGCCGCTCCTCACGACCGTCCAGAAGGTCTTCCGCACGCCGGACATCGACGAGGTCGGGCTCGACACGTTCCACCTCACGTTCTTCGAGATGCTCGGCAACTTCTCGTTCGGCGAGTACTTCAAGGAAGGGGCGATCGACTTCGCGTGGGAGTTCGTCTTCGACCACATGCAGGTCGACCCCGCCAAGTTCTGGGTCACCGTTTTTGCGGGTGATCCCGAGCTCGGGCTCGGCGAGGACGAAGAGGCGGTACGGCTCTGGGAGGCCAAAGGCATGCCGCCCGAGCGGATCGTCCGGCTCGACCGCTCGCACAACTTCTGGTCGGTCGGCGGGCCTGGCCCCTGCGGCCCGGACACGGAGCTCTTCTACGACCGCGGCGAGGAGGTCGGCTGCCTGCGCCCCGAGTGCGCCCCCGGCTGCGAGTGCGAGCGGTTCATCGAGTTCTGGAACCTCGTCTTCATGGAGTTCGAGCTACACGAGGACGGCACGGTCACGCCGCTGCCGAAACAGAACGTCGACACGGGCATGGGATTCGAGCGTGCCGCGATCGGTCCTCCAGGACGTCATCTCCGTCTACGACACCGACGGCTTCCAGGCGATCATGGACTGGATCGCGGGCGAGAGCGGAGTCGCGTACGGCGAGTCCGAGAAGGCGACGAAAGCGCACCGCATCCTCGCCGACCACGGCCGTGGGATGACGTTCCTCGTCGGCGACGGCGTCGTGCCGTCGAACGAGGGGCGAGGCTACGTCCTCCGCCGCATCATCCGCCGCGCAGTCCAGCAGGCGCAGAGCATCGGGCTCGCCGACCTCTGGCGGATCACCGACATCGTCAGCGAGCAGATGGCCCCGTGGTACCCGGAGCTTGTCGAGCACCGAGAGCGAATCCGGGAGATCGTCAAGGCGGAAGAGGAGCGTTTCTCGCAGACACTCGAGCGTGGCCTGAAGCTCTTCGAGGAAATCGCCGCGAAAGGCGCGATCTCCGGCGAGGACGCCTTCCTCCTCCACGACACGTACGGCTTCCCGCTCGAGCTGACGCGGAGCTCGCGATCGAGCGCGGGCTCACGATCGACGAGGAGACATTCACGCGCCTGATGGCCGAGCAGCGCGAGCGCTCACGGGCCGGCGCGGGTCGTGCCGAGGCGAGAGCCGTCGAGTTCGCCGAGAAGGCCGGCTTCCAGACCGAGTTCGTCGGCTACGAGAAGACCGAGGTGCTGACCCAGATCGGCGCGCTCGAGGAGCTTGGCGACGGGGATTTTCTGGCCAAGCTCCGCGAGTCGCCCTTCTACCCGGCCGGGGGCGGACAGGTCAGCGACACCGGCTTCATCGAACACGAGGAGACGAGTGCCCGCGCCCAACTCGAAGAGGCGTACCGGATCGGCGAAGACCAGGCCCTGCTCTTCAGGGGCGAGGGCTTCGCTGCGGGCGACCGCGTCAAGGCCGTCGTGCCATGGAACGTCGCGGTTCCCGACGATGGCGAACCACACGGCGACCCACCTGCTTCATCAGGCGCTTCGAGACGTCCTCGGCGACCACGTACGCCAGGCGGGATCGGCCGTACGCCCTGACAAGCTCCGCTTCGACTTCACGCACGGCCAGGCGATGACGGCCGAGGAGCGTGAGCGCGTCACCCGGATCGTGAACGAGAAGGTCTTCGAGAATCTGCCGGTGCACGCTTTCGTGACCCCGATCGACGAGGCGCGGAACCTCGGGGCGATGATGCTTTTCGGCGAGAAGTACGGCGACGAGGTGCGTGTCGTCGAGATCCCGGAGTTCTCGCGCGAGCTGTGCGGCGGCACCCACGTGCGCTGGACCGCTGAGATCGGGCCGTTCGTGCTCGTCTCCGAGTCGTCGGTCGGGTCGGGCGCGCGTCGTATCGAGGCGCTGACCTCGGCCGGTGCGTACGCGCTACCTTCACGGCAAGACGCCACGAGGCGGAAGAGCTCCGAGCAGAACTGGTGCGTGCGCGCAAGGAATCGAGCAAGCCGGCGAAGACAGCCGAAGCCGAGGTGACGGTCCGCGAAGAGGAGGACGGGATCGTCGTCGCCGAGGTGAAGGCGATGAAGGGCTCGGAGCTCCGGGACCTCTCGGACCAGCTTCGCCAGTCGAAGCAGGCGAGCGCTGTCGTCCTCGGCTCGGTCGACGACGGCCGCGCATACCTCGTCGTCAATCTCGACAAGTCGCTCGTCGAGCAGGGGGCCGACGCGACTGTGATCGTGAAAGAGCCGGCGAAGAAGATCGGCGGCGGAGGAGGAGGGCGCCCGGACCTCGCCGAGGCGGGCGGTAAGAACCCGGACGGGCTTCCCGAGGCCTACGAGATTGCGAAGAGCGAGATAGCCTCGGCAATCGGTTGAAGGTCATCGCCCTGGACTACGGCTCTGCGCGCACCGGCGTCGCAATCTCCGACCCGACCGGGGCGGTCGCGCGCCCTCTCGAGGTCGTCGAGCGTGCGGGCAGCGACACAGGGCTCGGCCGGATCGCCGAGCTCGTCACGGAGCATGAGGCCGAGCGTGTCGTCGTCGGCCTGCCGCTCACGATGCGCGGCACGCAGGGCGAGCAGGCGCGTGAGACCGAGCAGTTCGTCAGTCGCCTCCGCGAGACTCTCGCCGTGCCCGTGGAGACCTTCGACGAGCGATTCACGACCGACCTGGCCGAACAGACCGGCGACACCGCCCATGCCACCGACTCCGTCGCCGCAGCTCATCTCCTGTCCAGCTACCTGACATGGTCGAGCAGCGCGTCCCGCTGAGAGAGTCGCCGTCGCGGCACCGTCAGCCGCCCTCGCGAGGCCGGATCGTGGCGCGGCGGGTGATCGCGCTCGTCGTGCTCGCGGGCGGCCTCGGCCTGGCCGCCTGGCTGGTCATGACCGCGCTCGGAAGCGTCGGCGACAACGGCGAGAAGCCGAAGCCCGCGCTCCCGGCGGCTCCGCCCACCCTCAAGATCATCTTCCCGGAGGGGTTCACCCGAGAACAGATGGCCGCGCGCATCAAGGCGGTGAATGAGATCGCCCGGGACAAGCGCAAGATCAACCCGCGCCTCTCGTCGACGGCCTATCTCGCCGCGACGGCGCGCTCGAAGATCCCGGCGAAGTTCGCGGAGGACGGCAAAAGGCGCAACTTGGAGGGCTTCCTCTTTCCGTCGACGTACCAGTTCGAGCCCCAAACGAGGTCGCGACAGCTCGTCAACCAGCAGCTCCGAGCATTTCAGGACAACTGGGCCAAGGTCGACCTCGCCTACGCAAAGTCGAAGAACCTGACGCCCTACGACGTTCTGATCATCGCGTCGCTCGTCGAGAAGGAGGTGATCGCGCCTGAGGAGCGCGCGCTCGTGGCGGCCGTGATCTACAACCGGCTGAAGGCCGGGATGAACCTCGGCATCGACGCCACGACGCGCTACGGGCTGCACGTGCCTCCGACGGAGCCTCTGCGGCAGTCGCACCTGGATAGCGACAACCCGTACAACACGCGAAACGCGAACATTCTCGGCCTGCCCCCGACGCCGATCGCGAACCCAGGGCTCGCGTCGATGCAAGCCGCGGCGCATCCAGCGAAGACCGACTACCTCTTTTTCGTACGCAAGGCCGACAAGGTGCACCACTTCTTCACCGCGAGCGAGCAGGAGTTCACCGCCTACCTGGCCGAACACGGCGTCGGATGATCTCGGGCCGAACGCGGCTGGTCGCGCTGCTCGGCCAGCCTGTCGCCGACTCGCTTTCGCCGGTGATGCAGAACGCAGCGTTCGCGGCACGTGGCCTCGACTGGGCTTACGTCGCGTGTGATGTCGCTCCAGAGCAGTTCGAGACTGTTGTCCGCGGCCTCGCCGCCGCCGGCTTTGCCGGCGCGAACGTGACGACTCCGCACAAGGAGGCAGCGGCGGCCGTTTCCGTGACCGATCTCGATTCGGTGAATACGCTCGTCTTCGAGGACGGGCGCATCCTCGGCCACTCGACAGATGCCGCGATTCTCGACGGGCTTCCGTCGAAGCGACCTGTGATCGTCGGCGACGGAGGAGCCGCGCAGGCCTTCCGCGAGGCGCTGCCGGCTGCGCGGGTCTTCTCGCGGCGAGGCGAGTGGCCTCCCGATGTGGCCGATGCGGATCTCGTCGTCAACGCGACGTCGGAGCGCGACGAAGTAGTCGTCGAACTCGGTGCGGGCCAGACGCTGGTCGACCTGCCGTATCCGGAGACCGCAACCGCGACGGCAGCGCGCGATGCGAACGTCGTGAGCGGACTGGAGGTTCTCGTCGCACAGGGCGCGGCGTCTTTCGAGATCTGGACCGGTGTCTCGGCGCCGGTCGAAGTGATGCGTCGCGCCGTAGGCTTGGAGACGTGACGCTCCGGCTTGCTACCGCAGGTGAGTCGCACGGTCCTGCGCTAGTGGGAATCTTGAGTGGCCTCCCGGCAGGGCTCATGCTCGACCGCGGCGCGATCGACGCCGACCTCGCACGGCGCCAGCAGGGCTACGGCCGGAGCCCGCGCCAGCAGCTCGAGCAGGATCGGGTCGAAGTCCTCGCCGGCCTGCGCCACGGACGAACGCTCGGGACACCACTGGCATTGCTCGTTCAGAACCGCGACCACGCGAACTGGGAGTGGGGGATGAGCCCCTGGCCGCCGGAAGGCGAGCCGAGCGGCAAGGGCACGAAGCCCGTGACACTTCCACGCCCGGGCCATGCGGACCTCGCCGGATCGCTCAAGTACGGCCACGCGGACGCGCGCAACGCACTCGAGCGCGCGAGCGCCCGCCAGACGGCACTCACGGTTGCGGCGGGCGCGATCGCGAAGGCGCTGCTGGCCGAGATCGGCGTCGAAGTCGCCGGCTCGGTGCTCGAGATGGGCGACGTCGACTCGGCGAAGGCCGACCGCGACACCGTCGGCGGCGTCGTCGAGATTCGGGCAAGCGGAGCTCCGCCGGGCCTGGGTTCGTATGCGACGAAGGACGACCGCCTCGACGCTCGCCTCGCCGCCGCCATGATGGGGATCCAGGCAGTCAAAGGCGTGGAGGTCGGCGACGGCTTCGCCCTGGCCGTCGAGCGCGGCTCTTCGGCCCACGACGAGATCTTTCGCGACGACCGCGGCTACTACCGCAAGACGAACCGTGCCGGGGGCATCGAGGGCGGCGTCTCGAATGGCGAGGAGATCGTCGTCCGCGCGGCCATGAAGCCGTTGCCAACACTCATGCGACCGCTGCAGTCCGCGGACCTGGAGACCGGCGAGCCTGCCGAGGCGCTCGTGGAGCGGAGCGACGTCGCTGCCGTCGAGGCGCTCTCGGTGGTCGCGGAGGCCTCGGTCGCATTCGAGCTCGCGCGCGCGGCGCGTGAGAAGTTCGGCGGCGACGCTATCGGGGACTTCGTCGCCGCGCATCGCGCCTATCTCGAGCGCATCCCGTGGTCGGCGCGGTAGACAAGCACCTCGCCCTCATCGGCTTCATGGGGGCGGGAAAGTCGAGGCTCGGGCGGGAGCTGGCCCGGCTCACGCACCGGCCGTTCGTCGACACCGACCAAGAGATCGAGAACCGCTTCGGGCCGATCGGCGAGCTGTTCGAGCGCGGCGAGCCGGAGTTCCGCCGGATCGAGGAGCAGGTCGTTGCGGAGGCGCTCGCAGGCCCGACGGCGGTGATCGCCCTCGGCGGGGGAGCGGTTCTTTCTGAGGCGACGCGGGAGTGGCTGGCACGCACGGCGTTCGTCGTCTGGATCCCGGTCGACGTTGACACGGCCTGGTCGCGGGTCAGCGGCTCCGGTCGGCCGCTTGCCCGAGATCGCGAGGCGTTCGAACGGCTCCACGCGGAGCGCCTCGAGATCTACGACGTGATCGCGGACGGCTCAGGCGGGGACGCACAGTCCCTCCTGCTCGCTTCGCTCGAGATCGCCTTGTTCTCGGGTCGCGTCCCCTACGACAACGCAGCCGTGATCGCCGACGAGCGAGTCGCCGGCCTCCACGAGCTCCAGCTCCTGCGTCCGCCGGTCTCGACTCATCTGGTCCCGAGCGGAGAGGAGGCCAAGACGCTGGCCGTCGTCGAGCAGCTCTGGAGTAAGCTCGAGATCGGAAGAGATGGCTGGATCGTCGGCTTCGGCGGGGGATCGACGACCGACGTCGCGGGCTTCGTTGCCGCGACGCATCTCCGCGGTGTCCGGTGGGTTGCCGTCCCGACCACGCTCGTCGGAATGGTCGACGCCGCGATCGGCGGGAAGACCGGGATCAACACCGCCGAGGGAAAGAACCTCGCGGGCGCGTTCCACTTCCCTCGGCAGGTCTTCGTAAATCCGAGCTTCCTCACCACGCTGCCTGACGAGGAACGTAGGGCTGGGATGGCCGAGGTCGTCAAGACCGGGCTCCTCGCGAACACCCCGTTCTGGACGCTTCCAGAGGAGCAGATGATCCAGGCGTGCGCTGCCTTCAAGTCGGCAGTCGTCCTCTCCGATCCGTACGAGCGTGAGGGACGGCGTTCGATCCTCAACCTCGGTCACACATTCGCGCACGCGCTCGAGGCGGCCACGGGCTACGAGCTGCGGCACGGCGACGCGGTCGCACTCGGGCTCCTCGCTGCTCTGCGGCTCTCGGGCCGGCCGACCGACGTCGTCGAAGAGGTGCTCGCGCCGCAACCGGTACGGGCGGACCGCGACCGGGCCTGGCAGGCGCTCCTTCGCGACAAGAAAGGCGAGCTCAACCTCGTGCTGCTCGGCGACGAGGGTGGGTACGTGACGCAAGTTCCTGAAGCCGACGTGCGACGGTCGCTCGACGAGCTGATCGCCGACTAGTCTTGCCCGGATGCGCGTCGACGTCCTCAACGGGGTCAACCTCGACGTTCTCGAGCGCCGCGATCCCGTGCTCTACGGCGGGCTCTCGCTGCGCGAGCTCGAGCAGAAGATCGACAGCTGGGCGGAAGAGCTCGGGCACACGGCCCGCTGCCGGCAGACGAACAGCGAGGGCGAGTACGTCGGCTTCTGCCACGACTCGCTGGAATGGGCCGAAGGGATAATCGTGAACCCGGGCGCGTGGACGCACTACAGCTACGCGATCCGCGACGCGCTCGAGATCTTTCCGGGGCCGATCGTCGAGGTGCATCTCTCGAACCCCGAGGAGCGCGAAGAGGAGTGGCGCCATCACTCCGTCGTCGCCGATCTCGCGGCCCGGCGGGTCCTCGGACGTGGGCCGGACGGCTACCTCGATGCGCTTGCCTGGCTCGCGGAGCAAACGTGAACGAGCGGGTCGACAGGTTGCGTGAGAAGCTCGAGCAGCCGCTGCTCGTGTCCGACCCCGCGAACGTGCGCTATCTCTCGGGGCTCGCGAGCTCGAACGCCGCTCTCCTCGTCGACGATGAGCGCGTACAGGTCTTCACCGACTACCGCTACGCGGAGAGCGCTCGCGCGGTCGAAGGAGCGGATTTTGTCGACGCGAAGCGCGACCTCTTCCAGACGCTGTCCGAGCTGCTCTCGGGCCGGATCGGCTTCGAAGCTACCTCGCTCACCTTCGAGCGTTACTCACGCCTCCACGCCGGCGGCGTCGAGCCGGTCCCGACGTACGGGCTCGTGGAGGAGCTCAGAGTCGTCAAGGACGAGAACGAGCTGGACGCGATCCGCCGCGCTGCGAACGCAGTGAACATCGCCTTCGAACGCTTCGCCGACGAGGGCGACGTCGTCGGCAGGACCGAGAAGGAGCTCGCGTGGCGCTTCGAGACGTTCCTGCACGACTCGAATGCGGACGGCGTGTCGTTCCCGGTGCTCGTCGCCTCGGGCGCGAATGCGGCGAAGCCGCACACCGTTCCCGGCGATCGGCGCGTCGAGAAGGACGAGACTGTGATCGTCGACGCGGGCTGCGTGGTCGACGGCTACTGCTCCGACTGCACACGAACCTTCGCGACCGGTCCGCTCCCGGACGAGCTCATGCGCGCCTACGAGGTCTGTCTCGATGCGCAACTCGCCGGGCTCGAGGCCGTCCGCCCAGGTGCGTCCGGGCCGGGCGTCGACTCGGCGGCGCGCGACCGCATCGAGGCGGCCGGCTTCGGCGAGGCGTTCGGACACGGTCTCGGCCACGGCGTGGGCCTGCTCGTCCACGAGGACCCGAGACTCGCGCAGGAGTCGCGGAGCACGCTCGCGGTGGGCAACGTCGTCACCGTGGAGCCCGGCATCTACCTCACCGGCCTCGGCGGAATCAGGATCGAGGATCTCGTGATCGTCCAAGACGAGGGGCCGGAGATCCTCACCGCGTATCGCAAGGACCTGGTCATTCTCGACTAAGGCGCCGCTTACGGCGCCGACCATAAGAGGTCGGCCGGCTTTGCCGGTGACCGCTAACTTTCCGGCGTGGCCGAGACCGTCAACACGAATCAGTTCAAGAACGGGATGCACATCGAGATCGACGGTGGCGTCTGGCGCATCGTCGAGTTCCAGCACGTGAAGCCCGGCAAGGGAGGGGCTTTCGTCCGCACCAAGGTGAAGAACATCGACTCGGGTGCAGTCGTCGACCGGACCTTCCGCGCCGGCGAGAAGTTCCAGCGGATGCATACCGAGGTGAAGAGCGCGCAGTACCTCTACGACTCGGGCGACGACGTCGTCTTCATGGAGGACGAGACGTACGAGCAGTTCTCGCTCCCCCGCAAATCGGTGGCCGAGGAGCTCGCGTACATCCCGCCGTCGACCTCCGTGCAGATCCTCACCGTCGACGGCAAGCCGTCCGGCCTCCAGCTCCC
This sequence comes from uncultured Actinomycetes bacterium, assembly GCA_963776955.1. Lineage (GTDB taxonomy): Bacteria > Actinomycetota > Thermoleophilia > Gaiellales > Gaiellaceae > VAXT01. Next base: position 922,451 of record CAVZOM010000005.1, on the reverse strand, counting down.
GTCGTCGATCGAGCTCTCGGTCGCCGAGACCGAGCCGGGGGTCAAAGGCGACACCGTCTCGAACGTGACGAAGCCCGCCAAGCTCGAGACCGGGGCGATGGTGCAGGTGCCGCTCTTCGTGAACATCGGCGACCGGATCAAGGTCGACCCGCGCGAAGGCCGCTATATCTCGCGCGCCTAGCCGGACGCCTCGCTCTCAATCCCCGCGATCGGATCGGCGCAGTTCCGTGACCCACGCGTCACTCGATCCCAAATAGGCTCGTCAGCGGGAGGGGGTCCGGCGTACCTCCCTCATAAACAGCGTCCTCGGAGGTCGCGGCGACGCTTCCCAGGAGCTTCGGGGCGTTACCCTCTGGTCGTGCCCGCACTCGTCGACACCACGATCCGCCTGCTCAGCCAGGAGCCACTTGCCGACCGGATGCCGACGGCCGACCTCCTGCGTCTGGCCGAGCTCCTGGATGGAGTCGGCTTCGCGTACCTCGAGGTTTCCGGCGGCGGCGTCTTCGACACGGCCGTGCGCCGTGGCGTCGAGAGCCCGTGGGAGCGAATCAGGGCGCTCAAGGCGAGGACGAAGACGCCGCTCGGCATGGCGCTCCGTGGGCGCTTCCTCGTCGGTTCTCACCCCGTGGGTGGAGATTTCGCCAAGCGGTTCGTCGCCAGCGCGGCGGAGAGCGGAATCGACGTCTTCCGGCTCGAGGATCCGTTGAACGACGTGTCGAACCTCCGCGAGGCGGGCGAGGCGATCGTCGCAGCGGACCGGGAGTTCGACGCGGGGCTCATCTACAGCCCCGGCCGCGACGGCGAGACCCAGCTCGTCGAGCAGGCGAAGAAGCTGCCCGATCTCGGAGCGGCGCGCGTCCTCCTGCACGACCCGTCCGGAGCTCTCGAGCCGCACCGCGCCAACGAGCTCGTCACCGCGCTCGCCGAGGGAAGCGGCCTCCCCGTCGGGCTCTACTGCCAGGGGGCCGGCGGCAGTGGCCTAGCCGCAGCGCTCGAGGCGGCACGGGCCGGGGCGGACCTCATTGCCTGCGCCGTCTACCCGATCGCGCTCACGCTTCACCGAGTGTCAGGCGAAGGGCTGGCCAGCGCGCTCGCGGGCGCCGGGATGGACACGGGCGTGAGCGTCGACAAGCTCTGGCAGGCGGCGGAAATCGTGGACCAGTTCATCGGCGACGACCCGGTGACGCCGCTCGCCCCTCACATCGCCGTCCGAGCCGCGCAGCACGAGCTGCCCGCGGGCCTTGTCGCGGCGATCGACACGCGGCTCCGAGCGCACGGCGCGAGCGACCGACTCGACGACGTCCTCGACGAGCTCGCAGCGATTCGCAAGGAGGCAGGGTCGCCGCCTGTGGCCGCGCCCATCGGGCAGATCCTCGCGTCCCAGGCGATCGTCCATGTCCTCTCGGCGAGCCGCTACCAGACCGTGGTCGATGAGCTGCGCGCTCTCCTCGACGGACGCTTCGGGTCACCGCCGGGGCCGATCGACCAGACCGTGCAGCGTGCCGTCTCGCTCGTCTCCGAGGGGATCGACGCCGAGGAGCCTGCACAGGACCTCGACGACATCCGCGAGGACGCGGCCGGCCTTGCCGCCAGCGAGGAGGAGCTGCTCCTGCTCGCGCTGTTCGGGGACGAGGCGGAGCCGCTGCTACGAGCGATCCGAGATCGGTCGAGCGGCGAGGACACCCTGCTCCGCGGGGGAGTCGACCAGACCAGGGCCGAGCGCATTCGCGAGATCGTGCGCATCGTGCAGGACACGGGGATCGCGGAGATCGCGGTCGAAGAGGAGGGGACGCGGGTCTCGGTCCGGCGGACGGAAGACCGCGTTCCCCTGGAAGGCGCGCAACCTGGGGCAGTCGCACCGGAGGCCGGGCCGGCGGAGGCCGAGCCGGCGGCCGAGCTTTCGACGGACGGCGGGATACGCATCGAGGCCCCGATGGTCGGCACCTTCTACCGCGCGCCGCAGCCGGGCGCGCCGCCGTTCGTGGAAGAAGGCGATGCGGTCGCCCCCGGTCAGACGCTCTGCATTCTCGAGGCGATGAAGCTGATGAACGAGGTCAAGGCCGAGGTCGAGGGCGTCGTCCGACGGATCCATGTCCAGAACGGCCAGGCGGTCGAGTACGGCCAGGCGCTGTTCGATCTCGAGCCCGTCCTCGCTCGCCCGTTGGATGCCCTTTAACCGCGTCCTGATCGCGAATCGCGGCGAGGTCGCCGTCCGCGTCATCCGCGCCCTCCACGAACTTGGGATCGAAGCGGTGGCCGTCTACTCGACGGCAGACGAGGGAGCGCTGCACACGCGGCTTGCCGACCGCGCCGTCTGCATCGGTCCGGCGCCGCCGGCTGAGAGCTACCTCAAGATCCCGTCGATCATCGCGGCCGCCGCCACGACCCGCTCCGAGGCGATCCATCCGGGCTGGGGCTTCCTCGCCGAGAACCCGGCGTTTGCTCAGGCGTGCGCCGAGAACGACCTCGTCTTCGTCGGACCGAGCGCCGAGACGATGACGCGCATGGGCGACAAGGCGGTGGCGAAGCAGGAGATGGATGCGGCCGGCGTGCCGCTCGTGCCGGGCACGCTCACGGCGACGAGCCTCGACGAGGCGAGGGTGGCGGCGGACGACGCCGGCTACCCCGTGCTGCTCAAGGCGGTCGCCGGCGGCGGAGGAAAGGGGATGCGCCTCGTCCGCGACCCCGATGAGCTCGAGGCCGCCTTCCAGACCGCCGCGGCCGAGGCCCAGGCCGCGTTCGGCGAGCCCGCGCTCTATGTCGAGAAGGCGATCGTGCCCGCGAGGCACGTCGAGATTCAGGTGCTCGCCGACGGCCAGGGCGGTGTGCTGACCCTCGGCGAGCGCGAGTGCTCGATCCAGCGGCGGCATCAGAAGCTGATCGAGGAGTCTCCGTCCCCGGCGCTCGACGACGACACACGGGCGGCGATGGAGGATGCTGCCGAGCGGGCCGCGCGCGCGGTCGACTACCGCAACGCAGGGACCTTCGAGTTCATCCTCGGGAGCGGCGGCTCGTTCTACTTCATCGAACTCAACGCCAGGCTCCAGGTCGAGCACCCGGTCAGCGAGCTGGTCACGGGGATCGACCTCGTCCGTGAGCAGCTGCGGGTCGCGGCCGGCGAGACTCTCACCACGACCGGCCGTGCCGAGCGCAGCGGGCATGCGATCGAGATCCGGATCAACGCGGAGGACCCAGCGCGTGACTTCCTCCCCGTCCCTGGGCGAATCGAGCGCTTCCGTCCACCGCTGGGGCCTGGAGTGCGCGTCGACACGCACATCGAGGATGGGGCCGTGGTTCCACCGAACTATGACTCGCTCCTCGCCAAGGTCATCGTCTGGGACTCGGACCGGCCGTCGGCGATCGACCGTGCGCTTCGCGCGCTTGCCGAGCTCGAGGTCGTGGGGGTGCCGACGACTGCGGCAGCCGCCCGCGACATCCTCCGTACCGAGGAGTTCGCGAGCGGTCGCTATTCGACCGGCTTCCTGGAAGAGGCGGGCAGGCGCCTGCCCGCGATGAGCGCGTGAGCGGCCGCCGAGCAGCCCGCCGCACGGCTCTGTTCCTGCTCTACCAGTGGGACGTGACCGGCCAGCCGCTCGCCTCGCTGTACGAGGGCGAGATCGATCCGTTCGCGCGTGAGCTCGCGGAGGCCGTGGCAGCTCGGGCCGACGAGCTCGACAAGGAGCTCAGCGAGGCGTCGGAGGGTTGGCCTGCCGACCGGCTGGGAGCCCTCGAGCGAAACGTCCTCCGCATTGGAATCCACGAGCTCGAGCAGGCCGAGGTCCCGGTCGAGGTCGCGATCGACGAGGCGGTCACGCTGGCCAAGCGGTACGCATCGGACGAGGCGGGACGACTCGTCAACGGCATCCTGGGCCGCATCGCGCGAGAGAGGGCCGCATGAGCGCCGAGGAATCGCTGAAGCGAGCCGAGGAGCTGCTCGAGCGACTGGAGAAGTCCCGGGAGCGACTCGAGGCGACCGACGATCCAGAGGCCGCGATCGACATCCTCGGAGAGCTCGCCGACATCGCCAAGCAGGTCGAGGTCGAGCTCGAGCAGGCGCGACGCGACGCCGGTGAATAGTCTCGGCGACCACCGGCTCCTGATCGAGGAGTACCTCGAAGGGCTCCCGTTCGCGGACGAGCTCGGCGCGCTGACCGACGCGATGCGCTACAGCCTCGACGGGGGCGGCAAGCGGATCCGGCCGCTGCTCTGTCTCGCCGGCGGCGAGGCGATGGGCGCGAGGCCGGAAGAGCTTCTGCCGGCGGGGGCCGCGGTCGAGCTCGTTCACACGTTCGGCATGGTCCACGACGACCTGCCGGCGCTCGACGACGACGAAGTTCGACGCGGACGTGCGACCTCGCACGTGCAGTTCGACGAGGCGACGGCGATCCTGAACGGGGACGCCCTTCTCGCGCAGGCCTTCGAGCTGGCGCTGTCGTACCCGACTCCCGCTGTGGCGCGCGAGCTCTCCCGGGCGACCATCGGGATGATCGGCGGGCAGTACGACGACGTCCGCGGAGGAGGCGACGACCTCGCACGGCGTAACTCGCTGAAGACGGGGCGGTTGTTCGAGGCGGCCGTCGGCAGTGCCCTCGCCGTAGCGGAGGTGGCCGACGCCGAGCAGGCGGCCTGGCGAGGCTTCGCGGCCGACTTCGGGCTCCTGTACCAGGTCGTCGACGACGTCCTCGACGGTGACGGGCTCGCGGCCGAGCTCGGGCCGGACGGAGCAGCGAGCCTCGCCGACGAGATCGAGAGCCGCGCGCGAGCCCGGCTGACGGAGATCCCTGCCGACACGGCCCTGCTGGACGAGCTCCTTTCGGGCCTAAAAGGGCGCACTAGCGGATTTGCAGGGAATTAGCGGCCCCGGCAAGCCTCTAGGCCTCACCGGGGCCACACCAGCACGGCTCAGTCGGCGACAAATCACGTGCAAATACGTGTCCAACGTGAGCGAGTTCCGCGAGTGTCCGAGCTGCGCCGCTACCTGGGTCACGGGGACGCCTTCGGCGATCTTGACGCTTGCGTAGCAGTGCGCTCCGTCCGCGAACGGTCGTCACAGCCGTCCAGTTCCTACAGCGGCAAGACGCTCGATTCCGGGGTGAGCCTCTTCGCTTGCTTACTACGAATGTAGGCACCGACGGCAATCAGGGGGAAGAAATAAAGCGGCCAACCCGGGATCAGCGTCAGGCCGCCGAAGAAGATCAGGCTCCATCCGGATTCATTCCCGCCCGGCTCGGGAGTCATCGCAATTCCCGCTGCCACCATCGCCGTCCCAGGAATCCACCCGAGCCAGAGTGCGTCCTTTGCTCGCCCGAGATAGCCGGTCACGACGACGCTGACGGCCGATAAGCCAGCTGCGATCGCGAAGGCTGCAACACTCGGGTCAAGCCAGCCCAGATCCAAGCCCGCGAACACGAACACCCAGCAGGCGGTAACGACGAGGAAGAGCACGACGCCGACTACTCGCTTGGTTCTGCTTGAGTTGGTCGAGCTCGGCACGCCTTCAGCCAATGCTTATCTCATTCTCCGAGTGGAGCGTAGTCGCGCTGCCTAGCCGGACAACAGTTCCAGGCCTCACCCAGGCCACACGGGGGGCAGCATTTCACGCCCCTCTACGACGGGGACGACAATGGAGGAATGCGGCCTCGCGCATGGTTGCGAGCACCCTGCGTTTCCGGGCCTAAAAGAGCGGGCTGCGGCAAGCTAGCCTCCGGCTGTGCGCAAGCGCCTTGACGTGCTGCTCGTTGAGCGCGGTCTCGCCGAGAGCCGTGCCCAGGCTCAGGCGCTCGTCATGGCCGGTCGCGTCCAGGGACACTCGAAGGCCGGCGAGCAGATCGACGAGCGTGCGGAGCTCGTCGTCGAGGGGCCTCCACGCTACGTCTCCCGCGGCGGCGAGAAGCTTGCGCACGCACTCGACCAGCTCGAGATCGACGTCGAAGGGCGCGATGCGCTCGACGTCGGCGCTTCCACGGGAGGCTTCACGGACGTGCTCCTCCAGCGAGGCGTGGCCCGCGTGATCGCGCTCGACGTGGGTCGTGGCCAGCTCCACGAGCGCGTGCGGACCGACCCCAGGGTGACCGTGCTCGACCAGACGAACGTGCGCGGCGTGACCGAGCTGCCGTTCGCGCCCGACCTCGTGACCTGCGACGTCTCGTTCATCAGCGTCCGCACCGCTCTGCCTCCGGCGCTCGGGCTTGCCAGGTCGGGATGGGAGGCGGTCGTCCTCGTCAAGCCGCAGTTCGAGGCGGGTCGCGAGCAGGTCGGAAAGGGCGGTGTCGTCCGCGACCCGGACGTCCACCGTCGCGTGCTGAGGGAGGTCGCAGAGTCGGCCCTCGAGTGGTCTGCCGAAACGGTCGGGGTCGTAGACTCGGGGCTCCCCGGCCCGAAGGGGAATCGAGAGTTCTTCCTCCAACTCGTCCACCGCGAAGACCCGACACTCCCAGATGAGCTCGACGACTGGATCGAAGACGCCGTTGGTTGAGCCGGTCCGCAGGGCGCTCGTCGTCACGCACGGGAGGCCCGAGGCGATCGGCGAGGCGCTCGGGCAGCTGGAGCGAGTCGCCGGCGGGGCCGGCGTCGAGCTGATCTACCCGGCGGACGAGGCGGAGAAGCACGAGCGTGATGCCGACGGCGACCCTGCGAAGGCCGACATCGTCGTCGTCCTCGGCGGTGACGGCACGATGCTCCGGGCGCTTCAGCGGGCACTCGGCAGCGGGACTCCCGTGATCGGCGTCAACTTCGGCGAGGTGGGCTTCCTGACCTCGATCTCCGCCAAGGGGCTCGAGGACGGCCTCGCGCGCGTGTTCTCAGGTGAGTATGTCGTCGCCGAGCTACCGACCCTCGACGCGGAAGTCGCCGGGCAGCAGCACCTCGCGGTGAACGATGTCGTCGTCGCGAGCTCGATGGTCGGCCGCATGGTCGAGCTCGGTTGGGCTGTGGGTGGGGAGGACCTCGGCGAGCTGCCGTGCGACGGCGTGATCTGCTCGACGCCCTCAGGGTCGACTGGCTACAACCTCTCGAACGGCGGCCCCGTCCTGGTCTGGGGCCTCGACGCCCAAGCCGTGACCTTCATCGCTCCACACTCGCTCCACGCTCGACCGCTCGTCGTGCCGCGCGGCCGCGACGTCGAGGTCGAGAACCGCACAGTCGACGTCAACGCGCAGGTGCTCGTCGACGGTCGCCCCATCGCCGAGCTCGGCTCCGGCGACCGCGTCATAGCTCGTCTCGGCGAGCAGTGGTCGCTCCTCGCCCACCTGCCGGAGGCGACCTTCTTTCGCCGCTACGGAGAGACCTTTGGTTCGTAGGCTGCGCATCGAGAACCTCGTCCTCATTCGCGAGGCGGACCTCGAGCTGGGACCCGGCCTGAACGCGATCACCGGGGAGACGGGTGCCGGGAAGACGATCCTCGCGCAGGCGATCGGGCTCCTGCTCGGCGCGAAAGGCGACTCGAGCTTCGTCGGGCCCGGGGCCGAGGAGGCTTACGTCGAGGCCGAGTTCGACTTGCCGCCGGGACTTTTCGACGAGGAGGGGCTCGAGACTCTCGCCGAGCTCCGGCCCGAGGACGAGGAGGGGCTCGTGATCGCCCGCCGCGTGTTCGCCGACGGCCGGACGCGAGCGTACGCCTGGGGCCGAAGCGCCGCCCGCGAAGATCTCGCTGCCGCCGGCGAGCGCCTGCTGTCCATGTCCGGGCAGTTCGAGCAACGCCGACTGGCCAGGCCCTCGTACCAGCTCGACGTCCTCGACTCGTTCGTCGGGGATGACCAGCTCCGCCTGCGCTTGGAGCTCCGGGCCGCATGGCGGGCGCTCGGAGTTGCCCGTCGTCGCCATGACGAGCTGAGCCAAGGGGCAGCGGAGGAAGAGTCGCGCCTTACGGAGCTCCAGGCGCTCGTCGAGGACACGGAGGGCCTGGAACCGGATGGCGAGGACGCTTTCCGGGTGGAACGCGAGCGCCTGCGACACGTGACCGAGCTCGCGGAAGCCGCCGGCCAGGCAGCGCAGGCGCTGGCGCCCGAGGATGGGGACGGCGCCGCGGCACTCGTCGGCAGGGCCGAGCGGGCACTCGCCGGCGTGAGCGAGATCGCGCCAGAGCTCGCGCGCGCGGCGGGCGAGCTGCGAGACGTCGAGCTGAGCCTGGGGGAGACGGCGCTCGAGCTGCGCGGCTTCCTCGACTCCCTGGAGGCTGAGCCGGACCGGCTGGAGCAGGTGGAGTCCGAGCTAGACCGGATCGCCGACACGAAGCGGCGCTTCAGGTGCGAGACGTATGCCGAGCTTCTCGCGCGTGCCGGCGAGGCGCGCGCGGAGCTTGCGGCCCTCGAGGGAGGGGCGAATCCCGTCGAAGCGGCAGCCGCAGCGGTCGCTGAAGCCGAGCAGAAGGCTCAGAGCCTGACGAAGCGGCTGGCGAGGGACCGCCGCACCGCGGCCGAGCCCTTCGCGAGGGCGGTCGAAGCGGAGCTCCAGGGGATCGGCCTCGGCGAGGGCGAGTTCCGTGTCGAGGTGGAGGAGCGCGATCCCGGCTCGAGTGGCGCCGACGCTGTTGCGTTTCTGATCCGGCCGAACCAGGGCCTGCCCTTCGCGCCCGTCGCGGAGACGGCCTCCGGGGGAGAGCTCTCCCGGATCGCGCTTGCGATCGCGGCCGTCGGCGGTGGGACGACGCTCGTCTTCGACGAGATCGACGCCGGGATCGGCGGCCAGACGGCGCACGCGGTCGCGGAGACGTTGCGCCGCCTCGCCGAGCGAGCGCAGGTGATCACCATCACCCATCTGCCGCAGATCGCGAGCGTCGCCGATCGCCACTTCAGCGTCGAGAAGGTTCCCGGCGATCCGACGCATACGCGAATCGAGGTCCTGGACGACGACCGGAGGCAGGAGGAGATTCGCCGTATGCTCGGCGGGCAAGAGTTCCTGCAGACAGTGCGATGACCACGTTGCGTACCTTCGTCGAGCACACGGGGCCGGCTCGGCTCGACCGGCGGACGAAGAACCTCGTGCGGCGGCTGAAGCCGGAGGACGTCGCGATCATCGATCACACCGACCTGGATCGCGTCTCGGCCGAAGAGCTCCTGGAGTCGGGAGTCCGTGTCGTCGTGAACGTCGCGCCCTCCCAGTCGGGGCGCTTTCCGAACCCCGGGCCGCTCCTGCTCGTGCGCGGTGGCGTGCGGCTGATCGACGCTCCCGACGCGCCGCTCTTCGACGAGGTCGACGACGGCGAGCTCCTGACCGTGCGCGGCGCACAACTCTTTCGGAATGGAACATGTCTCGCCGCGGGCCGCGCCCTCGAAGCCGAAGAGCTCGAGGCGGCGCTCGCCGAGCAGCGCAGCCGGGTGACCGATGCGCTCGAGTCGTTCGCCGACAACACGATGCGCTACCTGCGCGAGGAGGGCCGCTTCCTCTCTGAAGGAGTCGACTTCCCGGTGCTGCGGACCCGCTTTCGCGACCGGCACGCGCTCGTCGTGGCGCGCGGGCCCGGGCACAAGCGAGACCTTCGCATCGTGCGGCCGTACATCAGGGACTTCAAGCCGGTGCTGATCGGAGTCGACGGCGGCGCGGACGCGATGCTCGAGGCCGGTTACACGCCGGACGTGATCGTCGGGGACATGGACTCGGTCTCGGACGACGCGCTTCGATGCGGAGCAGAGCTCCTCGTTCATGCGTATGAGGGAGGCGACGCCCCGGGTGCGGCGCGAGCAGACCGGCTCGGCCTCGAGTACGAGGTCGTCCGGGCGGCGGGCATCAGCGAGGACATGGCGCTTCTGCTCGCGTACGAGAAGGGCGCCGAGCTGATCGTCGCGGTCGGCACCCACTTCAACATGATCGAGTTCCTCGAGCGGAACCGAGCGGGGATGTCGTCCACGTTTCTGACGAGGCTGCGCGTTGGGGAGCTCCTCGTCGACGCGAGGGGCGTCTCGCGGCTGGTGAGCCGCCAGGTCGGCGTTGGGCCGCTGGTCGCGTTCATCGCGGCCGGCCTCGGCGCGATCCTGGTGGCGGTGCTCGTGTCCCCGGACCTGCGGGAGCTGATCGACCTTCTCGGCGACCGGCTCCTCGAGCTCCTCGGCCTCCGCTAGCTCGGACGGATACTTCCGCTAGCCGCGGTAGATAGGTACAGCCAACCTCCTCCCCGATTCGATCGTAGTGAGGAAATCCGCACGCGTGGGTGACCGCTTCGAGCCGGAAACGTGACAATCGGGCGGTGCGAATCGAGGAGCAACGGGAGCTGATGGCCATCCGGGGCGACGTTTGGGAGCTACTCGCCGAGCCGCGTCACCTGGCCGACTGGTGGCCGGGCTACACGACGATCCGGCCCGATCGTCGCGGGCTCGCGGAAGGCGCTCGCTGGCAGGTTGTCCGCAGCCACGCGCCCGGCCTCCTCCGGCGCCCCGGGGGCGAAGGCTTGATCGTCGTCACCAAGGTCGAGCCCGGACTGCGCTTCGCCTGGCACGACATCCAGCAGGCCTTCGACGCGGACATCCGGCTCGAGCCGGCATCGGAAGGGAACACGCGAGCCACCCTCGTCGTCGAGGCCCCTGGATGGCGGATCGTGGCCGAGGGTCTGCGCTCGTTACCACGGCAAGCGCTCGCCCGCCTGCATGCCCTTTGCCAGACTGCTGCCAGTCTCTGACTCATGTTCGACCTTCGCTATCACGTGGCTTCGCTCGCGGCGGTCTTCGTCGCGCTCCTGATCGGGATCCTGGTCGGCGTCGCCATGAGCGGCAAAGTGGACGACGCCGAGAAGCAGAGCCTGCAGAGCGACGTCAACCGGCTCGAGGCCCAACTCGATGCAGCCAGCGAGCGGCGGGCGACCGGCTCACGCGAGCAGAAGGCGTTCCAGGACTTCGTCGAGAACGCGTACCCGGCCCTCATCGCGGATCGCCTGGCCGGGAAGCGCATCGCGATCGCCTTCGTCGGGCCGGTGGATCCCGCGGTGCGTCGCCACGTCGAGCGCGCGGTCGAGGACTCGGGCTCGGGGTCGCCCGTGCGGGTCCGAGCCTTGAAAGTGCCGATCGAGGGGACTCGGATCGAGAGCTTGCTGGACGGCGAACTGGCCCAGTACCGGGCGGGGGGGCTCGAGGAGCTCGGCGGCGAGCTGGCCCGCGAGCTCGTGGACGGCGGCGAGACGCCGGCCTGGGACGCGCTCACGCCGCTGATCGTGGAGGAGAAGTCAGGCAGCTTCCGCGGTCCTGTCGACGGCGTCGTCATAGCTCGCACGGTGAAGGCGCAGCAGGGCGAGACGGCGCTCTTCCTCAAGGGCTTCTACCGGGGGCTTGCCGAGATGGACGTTCCGACGATCGGGGTCGAGCCGTCGACCGTGAGCGCGTCCGCGGTCCGCACCTGGAGCGAGGCGGGGCTCTCGACGGTCGACGACATCGAGGCTCCGGCGGGAAAGCTCGCGCTCGCGCTGCTCCTCTCGGGAACCTCGATCGGGAACTACGGGCTCAAGGATGCCGCCGACGACGGCATCGTCCCGCCGATCGAGGCGCAGCCGAGTGGCTGACCCGGCCGCGATCCTCGTCGCCGCGCGCGACGAGGAGCACACGATCGCTGCGACGGTCGCGGCGCTCAAGGAACGGTTTCCCACCTCCGAGCTGATCGTTGCCGACGACGGTTCCCGGGATGCGACGGCGGCCGAGGCCCAACGGGCCGGCGCACGGGTCGTGTCACTCCCACGCCGCGGCAAGGGACAGGCGCTCACGATCGCCGAGAAGGACGCACCCGAAGGCGACCTGCTGCTCGCCGACGCCGACCTCGTCGGCGACCTCGCCCCGCTCGTCGAGGCGAATGGGGACCTGGCAGTCGCGGTCTTCGCGGAGCGCCGCGGCGGCGGCTTCGGGATCGCGAAGCGGGCGGCTCGTGAGCTGATCGAGGCCTGTTCGGGATTCGTCGCTCGGGAGCCGTTGTCCGGCCAGCGGCGGCTCTCCCGTGAGGCTCGGGAGCACTGTTTTCCGCTCGCGGCAGGCTTCGGGTGCGAGGTGCGGATGACCGTCGACGCTGCCCGTGCCGGGCTGCGCATCTCGGAGATCGAGCTCCCGCTTTCTCACGAGGAGACGGGGCGAGACCTCGGTGGTTTCGCGCACCGTGGGCGTCAGCTGCTCGACGCCGCGCTCGCCTGCGGGCCCTTGGGCATCAATCACCGCGGGCTCAGGCTGCCGCTCATCGGGTGGGTCGTGGGGCTCCGGAGGAGCCCGGCGGTCGCGGCCGTCGCGGCGATCGGTCTCGCGGACGACTTGTGGTCCGGCCCGGAACGCGGGTTCCGCGGCCATCTCGGGGCAGGGCGGACGACCGGGGTCCTGAAGCTCGTCGGCATTCCGCTCGCCGGCCTGCTCGCGACGCGGAAGCTCTCCGGTGCGCTGCTCGTCGGCCTCGCCGCCAACTTCGTGAACCAGCTCGACACGAAGCCGGGGCGCGCGCTCAAGGCCTATCTCGTCGCGGCTCCGCTCCTCGGCGCGCCCGCCGGAACCGCCGTCCTGCTACTTCCATACGATCTTCGCGAGAAGGTGATGCTTGGAGACTCAGGGTCGAACGCGCTGGGGGCGCTGCTAGGCTTGAGTTCCGTGAGTCGACTCACGGGAAAGAGCCGGTGGCTGGCGATCGGGGCGCTGGCCGGGCTCAACCTCCTCGGTGAACGACGCTCTCTCGGCGGACTGATCGAGCGCACGCCGGGCCTACGCACCCTCGACCGCCTCGGGCGGCAGCCGTGACGTCCACGAAGTACGTCTTCGTCACCGGTGGAGTCGTGTCGTCCCTCGGGAAGGGCATCACCGCCTCGTCGCTCGGGCGCCTCCTGAAAGCGCGCGGCCTCAGCGTGCAGGTGCAGAAGTTCGACCCGTACATCAACGTCGATCCCGGCACGATGAGCCCGTTCCAGCACGGTGAAGTGTTCGTGACCGAGGACGGGGCGGAGACCGACCTCGACATCGGCCACTACGAGCGGTTCATCGACGAAAACCTCTCGCGGAACGCGAACCACACTTCTGGCTCGATCTGGTATTCGGTGCTTCGCAAAGAGCGGAAAGGCGAGTACCTCGGGTCGACCGTCCAGGTCATCCCGCACATCACGAACGAGATCAAGGAGCGAATCCGCCGCGCGTCCGACGCGACGCCGACAGACGTCGTGATCAGCGAGGTCGGCGGCACGGTCGGCGATATCGAGTCGCTCCCCTTCCTCGAGGCGATCCGCCAGTTCCGCCGAGAGGCGGGACCCGAGAACGTGCTCTACCTGCACGTCACCTACGTCCCGTTCGTCGACTCGGCCGGTGAGCTGAAGACGAAGCCGACTCAGCACTCCGTCAACGAGCTCAGGCGGATCGGTATTCACCCGGACATCGTCGTCTGCCGCACGAAGGACGAGCTCTCAAGCGACGTCCGCGACAAGATCGCGATGTTCGCGGACCTCGAGCCTGAGGCAGTCGTCGTCAACCGAGACGTGCCGGACGTCTACCTCGTTCCAGAGGAGCTTCAGGCCGAGGGGCTCGACGAGATGGTCTGCGAGAAGCTCGGGCTCCGCACGCCTGCCGCGGACCTCGGGGAGTGGGGCGAGCTGACCAAGCGCATCGGGCGGCGCCAGGGCGAGGTCAAGATCGGGCTCGTCGGCAAGTACGTGAAGCTGCACGACGCGTACCTCTCGGTGCACGAGGCGCTCAAGCACGCCGGCATTCATCACGGCTGCGGGATTCGCGTCAGCTGGATCGACGCCGAAGGGATGTCGCTGGAGGAAGCGGAGGCCGAGCTCGAGGGCGTCGACGGCGTCCTGATCCCCGGTGGGTTCGGCTCACGCGGCTGGGAGGGGAAGATCCTCGCCTGCCGAGTCGCCCGCGAGCGCGGGATTCCGTACCTCGGGATCTGCCTCGGCATGCACGTCGCGATCTCCGAGTTCGCTCGTCACATCGTCGGCCTGGACGGAGCGAACTCGACGGAGATGGATCCCGAGACGCCGTACCCGGTGATCGACCTCTTGCCGGAGCAGAAGGAGATCGAGGACCTGGGCGGGACGATGCGGCTCGGGGCGCAGGCCGTCGAGCTCACAGAGGGGACGCGAGCGCGTGAGACGTACGGCGGCCAGGCGATCGTGCTCGAGCGGCATCGTCACCGCTACGAGGTCAACAACGACTTTCGCGACCAGCTCGTGAAGGCCGGGCTCGTCGTCTCCGGGACGTTCCAGGGTGGACGCCTCGTCGAGGTGATCGAGCTGCCCGATCACCCGTGGTTCGTCGCGAGCCAGTTCCATCCCGAGTTCAAGTCGCGTCCGACTCGCCCTGCGCCGCTCTTCCGCGACTTCGTCGGAGCCGCCCTCGCTCGATCGCAGGAGCGAACCAGCGCCGCCGTGCCGACAGCCGCCTCCGCCTAGAGCTCGTCCCACTCCTCAGGAAGAGCGGGAACGGTCCATGACGGGTCGGGACGCCAGTCCTCCCATCCGGTCGGAAAGGGCCATTCCTCGATAACTCGCTCGCCTTCGCCTCGGAAGTCGGCCGCCGCGTGGGGGCTGAAGAAGCCGTGTTCGACGGCGACCTCGAGCTCGTGCTCGTCTTTCCAGTGCCACGAGCCGTCTCGCTCGATCCAGAGGTCGAGCGAGTGATCCCGTGTGTCAAAACCGATTCGGCTCGGACGCCAAGGTGCTTCGAGATTCACGTACCAGCCGGCGAATTCTGCGTCCTCCCAGAAGAGCCAGATCGAGTGGGCGCGCCCGGGCCGGCCCAGGATCAGGATGCCCTCGCCCTGCCAGTGGTGCAGGACAGGCGTTCGTTCCGTGGACCTGTACCGTTCCTCAGCCGGCACTTCGCGGACGAAACGCCCGTCGATCCCGGGACGCATCACGGGCGCGCCACCTGGGAGCCAGACGACAGGAAGGTCGTCGTCCGTGGATACGACGCGCACCGGCATGGCGCCGATCGGCCGCCCCCCGTGGACGTTTCTGATGACGATCGTCTCGCCCGGTTGCCGGTCGTCCATGGGCGCCGAGTCTATGCAGCACACCTAAGATCGCCGCGTGGACGACGTCGTCTCGCTCTTCACCGAGCTAGCCGAGCTACCGAGCCCGCCGGGTGAGGAGCGCGCAGTTGCGGACCGGGTCGCTGCGTACATGCGCGACCTCGGGCTAGACGTGAGCGAAGACGACGCCGGCGCTCGCATCGGCTCGACCGCGGGGAACCTCTACGCGCGGGTGGACGCGACCGACGGCGGGACGCCGCTCTTCTTTTGCGCCCACCTGGACACCGTCCCGCCCGAGGCGGGGATCGAGCCCGTCAACGAGGACGGCGTCATCCGCAACGCGGCGGGCACGATCCTCGGCGCCGACAACAAGGCTGCGGTAGCGGTCATGCTCGAGGCGACCCGCCGGCTGCTCGCCGAGAACCGGCCGCATGGGGGAATCGAGCTTCTCTTCACGCCGAAGGAAGAGACCGGCCTGCACGGCGCGGCCGCCTTCGATCATGAGCAGCTGCGTGCGCGGATCGGCTACGTCTACGACCAGGCAGCGCCGATCGGCGAGGTGATCCTCGGGGCCCCGTACGCGCACTCGATGGAGGTCAGGTTCCACGGCCGGGCTGCCCACGCGGGCATGTATCCCGAGGAGGGCCGATCGGCGATCGCGGCCGCCGCGAAGGCGATCGCCGACTTCAAGCTCGGCCGCGTCGACGAGGACTCGACTGCGAACGTCGGCCTCATCAGCGGCGGCACCGCGGGAAACATCGTCCCCGAGTGGTGCTCGTTTCTCGCCGAGGCTCGCTCTCATGACCCGCAGAAGCTCGCCGACCTCGTCCGCGAGATGCTCGAAGCGGCGACGTTCGCCGCCGGGCTCGAGGAGTGCGAGGTCGAGACCGAGGTGCACAAGAGCTACAACGGCTACCGGTTCAAGCGCGACGACCTTGCGGTGCGTATCGCCCGCTCGGGTCTCGAGCGCTCAGGGTACGAGCCGTCCTTCAACCTCAGCGGCGGCGCGGCAGACGCCAACGTATTCAACGAGCGCGGCCTCGCCTGCGTGAACCTCGCGAACGGGATGGCCGACATCCACACGCCGGACGAGCACATCGCCGCCTCGGATCTCGAGCGAATGGTCGACGTGACCCTCGCGCTCGTCGATGTCGCGCGCGAGACGGATGCCGCTTAGCCTGAGGCGCGGGACGGTCACCGCAGTCGTCGAGCGCCTCGACGGGCTCGACCGGATCGAGGTCGACGGGGAGCCGTGCGTCTCGTACCCGCGGACAACCGGCCCCGTCGAGCTCGGCGACGAGGTCCTGGTCAACGTCCAGGCTCGCGAGCTCGAGCTCGGCTCCGGCGGGTTCGACATCCTCTACGCGAACCTGACTCGCGGGTTAGAGCTGGCTCCCGAGCCTGGGGCGCACGTCATGACGCTCCCGTACTCACCGGTGCAGCAGGCCGTTCGCTTCGTCGAGGAGGACGGAGAGCTCGCGAAGACGCTGGAGGGCATGCCGGTCGTGTGCTGCTCGCTCCACTCGCAGGTCGCTCCCGCCGTCGCCGGCGTGGGGGAGGGCGTGCGAGTGGCGTACGTCCAGCTTCCCGGGGGCGCACTGCCGGTCTCGCTCTCCGACTCGCTCCGCGTGCTGAAGGAGCGGGGGCTCGTCGAGGTCACTGTCGCGACAGGCGCCTGCTTCGACGCGGACGCGCAGGCCGTGAGCGTTCCTTCCGCGCTTGCGTGGACCGCCGCGAGCGGGATCGACGTGGTCGTCTGCGGCCTCGGCCCGGGAATCGTCGGGACCGGCTCGGCCCTGGGGCATGGGGGAGCGGCCGCCGCGGAAGCCGCCAACACCGCGATCGCCCTTTCCGGATCTCCCGTCCTAGCGGTGCGCGTGTCCGAGGGAGACTCCCGCGAGCGGCACCGAGGCGTCTCACACCACACCCGAGCCGTGCTCGATCTCGCCCTCGGCGAAGTCTCGGTCGCCTGGCCCGCCGGACTGGAGGCGCCGGAGTGGCTCGTCGATCGCGAGGAGGTCGATGTGACCGGCTGGCAGGAACGCTGCGAGGGGCTGATCCTCGATCACATGGGGCGCGGGCCGGAGGACGACCCATGGTTCTTCGCTTCGGCCTTCGCGGCGGGACGGCTCGCGCGGAAGCTACTGGCGTAGTGGAGGAACGCGGCCTAGGGCCCGTCATCGGGCTGGGAACATGGAGCACCTTCCAGGACGACGCCGACCTGGCGGGGGTCGTCGTCGGCGCGGCTTTGGAGGAGGGTTACCGCCTCTTCGACACGTCTCCGATGTACGGCTCGGAGAAAGCGCTCGGCCTCGCCCTCGACCCGCGCCGGGGTGAGGCGACCGTCGCGACGAAGATCTGGACGGGCTCAGTGGAGGAAGGCCGACAGCAGATCGAGGATCAGCTGACGTGGTTCGACAGGGTGGAGATCGAGCAGGTTCACAACCTCGTCTCGTGGGAGCAGCACCTGCCGTGGCTCGAGGCCGAGCGCGATGCCGGCCGGATCGACCGGCTCGGCGTCACGCACTGGCAGGCCTCGGCGTTCCCGGAGCTTGCCCGCGCGCTCCGGACCGGGCGGTTCTCGACGCTCCAGGTCCCGTACAACCCTCTGGAGCGGGAGTGCGAGCGCGAGCTGCTGCCGCTCGCGAAGGAGCTGGGCGTCGCGGTGATCGTGATGCGTCCGCTCGGCGACAAGTCACGGCTGCCCAATCCACCTCGGGCCGAAGCCCTGGCGCCGCTCCGCGACTTCGGGATCACGACCTGGCCTCAGGCGCTGCTCAAGTGGGCGCTCTCCGACGAGCGGATCGACGTCGTGATCCCTGCCTCGGGAAATCCCGACCACGTGCGCGAAAACGCGGCCGCCGGCGAACCGCCCTGGCTGGGCGACGAAGAACGCGGCCTGATCGAGCGACTCGCGCGGACCTGACCGTTCCGGACATCCCGCCCGGGGCCGGCCGCGTGCCACCCTCCGGTTTCAGCCTATCGACGAAAATCGCGCGTGTGTGCAGCGAGAATGTGCCAACAATGCGGAAGGTAAGGTTGCCCGGCTCACGATGAGAATCGGCGTCGCCAAGGAGATCAAGCCCGACGAATACCGGGTCGCCCTCACGCCGGCCGGTGCGCGCGAGCTCGCCCAGCGCGGGCACGACGTGCTCGTGGAACGGGGAGCCGGGGAGGGCAGCGCGTTCCCCGACTCCACCTACGAGAGCGTTGGCGCGCAGATCGGCTCGGTGGACGACGTGTGGGGCGAGACCGAGCTCCTACTCAAGGTCAAGGAGCCGATCGCTGCCGAGTACGACCGGCTCCGCGAGGGGCTCGTCCTCTTCACGTATCTCCACCTCGCCGCCGACGAGGACCTGACGCGCGCGCTCGTCGAGAGCGGCATCTCGTCGGTCGCCTACGAGACAGTCGAAACGAGCAATCGCGCTCTGCCCTTGCTGGCGCCCGATGAGCGAGATCGCCGGCAGGCTCGCGGCGCAGGCGGGCGCCTACTTCCTCGAGAAGCCTCTCGGTGGCCGCGGTCTTCTGCTCGGCGGTGTTCCGGGCGTCGCACCCGGCAAGGTCGTCGTCATCGGCGGTGGGATGGTGGGCTACAACTCCGCCGTCATCGCGCTCGGGCTCGGCGCCAACGTGACGATCGTCGAGCGCTCCATCGACCGGATGCGAGGCCTCGAGGAGGTCCTGGGCGCCCGCGTCACGCTCCTGATGTCGTCGAGCCTGCAGATCGAGGAGTCGCTGGCCGACGCGGACGTCGTGATCGGCGCGGTGCTGATCCCGGGCGCCCTCGCACCGAAGCTCGTCACCCGCGAGATGGTCGCCGGCATGAAGGAGGGCTCGGTAATCGCAGACGTGGCGATCGACCAGGGCGGCTGCTTCGAGACCGCGAAGCCGACGACCCATTCCGAGCCGGTGTACCTCGTCGACGGCGTCACGCACTACTGCGTCACGAACATGCCCGGGGCGGTCCCGATCACCGCCACGAAGGCGCTCACGAACGCGACGCTCCCGTACGTCGAGGCGATCGCCGACCACGGCCTGCCCGAAGCCGTCGCGCGCGACCCGTCACTCGCCCGCGGTGTGAACGTCCTCCACGGAAAGATCACCTACGAGGCGGTCGCGGAGGCACACGATCTGGAGTACGCACCGCTCGAGGACGTCCTACCGCTGTCGCCGGTCTGAGCGGGCTACGTCGCGGCCGCGTCGGCCTTCTTCTTCTCCTTCGTCGGGAACAACCTGACGACGAGCCAGGTCACGCCGGCGGCGAAGGAGATTACTGCGACCACGTAGAGCAGTAGTCCGAGTAGGCCGAGGACGGAATCCATGACCAACCTAGAATAGCCCTATGTCCCGCGCATGCGTCATCGTGCTGGACGCGGTGGGCGCGGGCGAGCTGCCTGACGCAGCCGAGTTCGGAGACGAAGGATCCGATACGTTGGGGAACGTCGCGCGCGCCGTCGGCGGGCTCGATCTCCCCAACCTCGAGGCCTTCGGGCTCGGCAACGTCAAGGCGCTCGAGGGCTGCCCGCCGCAGCCCGGGGCGCCTGCCGTCGCCGGCCGGCTCGTCGAGCGATCGAAGGGCAAGGACACGACGACCGGCCACTGGGAGCTGATGGGAATCGTCACGCCCCAGGCGCTGCCGACCTACCCGCACGGCTTCCCGTTCGACGTGCTCGACCCGTTCATGCACCAGACGGGGCGAGGGGTTCTCGGGAACAAGGCTGCTTCCGGGACCGAGATCATCGAGGAGCTCGGCGAGGAGCACCAGCGGACGGGGAAGTGGATCGTCTACACGTCGGCGGACTCGGTGTTCCAGATCGCCGCCCACGTCGACACGATCCCGCTCGAAGAGCTCTACAGGGGCTGTGAGATGGCCCGAGAGATCCTGACCGGGAAGCACGCGGTCGGGCGCGTCATCGCCAGGCCATTCGAGGGAGAGCCCGGGAACTACGTCAGGACTCCGGACCGGCACGACTGGTCGCTGAGGCCGAAGCAGCCGAACTACCTGACGCTCGTCCGCGAAGCTGGCAAGCAGGTGCACGCCGTCGGAAAGATCCGCGACATCTTCGCCGGCGTCGACATCGACGAGTCGCACCCGACCCGCTCGAACGTCGAGGGAATCAACCAGACCGAAAAGCTCCTGAGCGAGCTCGACGAGGGATTCGTCTTCACGAACCTCGTCGAGACGGACATGCTCTGGGGACACCGGAACGATCCGGTCAATTTCCACCGGTGCCTCCAGGACTTCGATCGCCGGCTACCCGACCTCCTGGCTGCCCTCCGGGAAGGTGACCTCCTGATCATCACGTCCGACCATGGGTGCGACCCGACGACTCCGTCGACCGACCACTCGCGGGAGCACGCCCTCCTGCTCGGCTACGTCGAAGGCCGAAATGCGGCCGGCCGCATCCACGAAGGTGAGTTCGCGGACGTGGGCGCGACGGTGAACGCCTGGCTGGGCGGCAAGGCGCCGCGCCGCGGCATACCGGGCGAGTCGATCGTCGAGCGCTAGGTTGATCAGGCCCGCGGAGCTCATCGAGCGCAAGCGCGACGGCGGACGCCTGACGCCGGACGAGATCAGCGAGCTCGTGCTCGGCCACGCCAGCGGCGAGATCCCCGACTATCAGCTCGCCGCCTTCTGCATGGCGGTCTACTTCAAGGGGCTCACGGCCGAGGAGACGCTTGCGCTGACCGACGCTTTCGTCCGCAGCGGCTCCACGCTCGACCTCAAGTCCGAGCTCGGACGCTCGGTGGTCGACAAGCACTCGACGGGCGGGGTTGGGGACAAGACCTCGATCGTCGTCGGGCCGCTCGTCGCCGCATGCGGCGTGCCGTTCGGAAAGATGAGCGGCCGCGGGCTCGGCCACACAGGCGGCACGCTGGACAAGCTGGAGTCCATACCCGGGTTTCGCGTCGAGCTCTCGAACCAGGAGTTCGTGCAACAGGTGCGCGACGTCGGCCTCGCGATCATCGGGCAGTCACCCGACCTCGTCCCCGCCGACAAGCGGCTGTACGCGCTCCGCGACGTGACTGCCACGGTCGACAGCATCCCGCTGATCGCCGCCAGCATCATGTCCAAGAAGATCGCCGCCGGCGCCGAGGCGATCGTCCTGGACGTGAAGGTTGGCGACGGCGCCTTCATGAAGTCGCTCGCGGACGCCCGGATGCTTGCCGAGGCGATGATCGAGCTGGGCCGCGGTGCGGAGCGGAACGTCGTCGCCCTGCTCACCGACATGGACCAGCCGCTCGGGTGGGCGATCGGGAACGCGATCGAGATCGAGGAGGCGCGGACCCTCCTCGCGGGAGGCGATGCGCCGCCCGACCTGTTCTCGCTCGCCGTGCAGGCGGCGGGACGCCTCCTCTCGCTCTCCGACCTCGGGATCGACGCCGACGAAGGCTGCGAAGCGCGCCGAAGCGGCGATCGACGACGGCTCGGCACTCGAGGCGTACGAGCGGTGGATCTCGGCGCAGGGCGGCAACCCGTCGCTCGACGTTCTGCCGCAAGCTCCAGTCATGCTCGAGCTGACTGCGGATCGCGCGGGCTTCGTCACCGAGGTCTCCGCGCTCGGGCTCGGCCGCGTTGCGCTCGACCTCGGCGCTGGCCGTCGCACGAAGGAGGACGACATCGACCACGCAGTCGGGGTCCGCTGCTTCGCCAAGCGGGGCGACGAGGTCGAGACGGGTCAGGTCCTCGCCGCGGTTCACGTCCGGGACGAGGCGGCCGCCGAGCAGGCCCTGGGGCAGATCCGTGGGCTGATCTCGATCGCCGACGAGCCCCAGCCGCCGCGGCCGATCGTTCTCGAGACGCTGGCCTAGACGCTCCTGTCCACCGCTACGCTCCGGCCATGCCTGAGCTGCCGGAGGTCGAGACGATAAGGGTCGGCCTCGAGCCGCATCTCGTCGGTCGCACGTTCGAGACGGTGGAGATCCAAGACCCGCGGCTCACCCGGCCTTTCGATCCGCGGGAGGTCGCCGCCGAGCTCGCAGGGGAGCGGGTCGAGTCGCTCGAGCGTCGGGGAAAGTATTTGGTTGTTCGGTTCGAATCGGGTCGGGTTCTCCTGATCCACCTCCGGATGACTGGGAGCCTGTTGCTCGTGCAGAACGAGGCCGTGGCCGACGACCCGTACCGCAGGGCTGTCGTCAGATTAGACAACGGATCGGACGTCGCCTACCGAGACGTTCGCCGCTTCGGAACCTGGCTGTTACTGGAGCCGGGCGAGCTCGAGCCGTACCTCGCGGAGCGGATCGGCGCAGAGCCGCTCGGCCGGTCGCTCTCCGCGCGCTCGCTCGCCGACCGGATCGCCCGGCGTCGGGCGCCACTGAAGGCGGTCGTCCTCGACCAGCGTCTCTTCGCCGGCGTCGGGAACATCTACGCCGACGAGGCGCTGTGGTGGGCGCGGCTTCATCCCCTCCGACCGGGAAACGAGCTCACGCAGGAGGAGCTCGGCGCGCTCGTGCGCGGCATTCGGCGGGCGCTTCGGCTCGGGATCGCGCGGCAGGGCGCCACTCTCCGCGACTATCGCGCGGCCGACGGCGCCGAGGGCTCGATGCAGGCCGAGTTCCGGGTGTACGGCCGAGAAGGAGAGCCGTGCGCGCGGTGCGGCCACGCGATCGAGAAGACGCGTGTCGCGGGGCGCGGGACGTGGTACTGCCCCGCCTGCCAGGTGTAGGCAGCTACCTGCGGAGGCCGGTTCACCGGCCCTCCGGCGTTCATCGGCCGGGAACGCATCTACCCTCTGAGGGAGGTGCCGAACTGGCTGAGATGACGGCGGACGCGCCGCGTGCGCGATTCGACGCGGGGCGCATTGGCGTCGGCCTCGGCCTGACGCTCGGACTGGCGCTGATTGCGTTCGCAAGCGGCGGCTACTTTCCGACCGCGTGGGCGTGGGGTGCGCTCGTCTCGCTCGTCTTGCTCGCCGCGCTGCTCGTTCTCGGGACCGCGCTTCGACCGTCCGGCCTCGGTCTCGCCTCGCTCGGCGGGTTGGCAGGGCTCGCGGCCTGGACCTGGCTCGCGCTGCTGTGGAGCGACGACCGCTCGGCAACCATCCTCGAGGGGCAGCGCGCTCTTCTGTACGTGTCCGCGTTCGCTGCGCTGCTCGCCGTGGTCCGCCGAGCCACGGTGGCGCTGGTCCTCGCGGCGACCTTCACGGCCATCTTCCTGGCCGCGGGCTACGGGCTGCTCACCCGGCTCTTCCCGGAGCGCCTGGGCGTCTTCGACCCCGTTGCCACCTACCGGCTCGAGGAGCCGCTGACCTACTGGAACGCCCTCGGGGTCTTCGCGGTGATGGGTGCGCTGCTCGCGCTCGGTTTCGCGACCCGGGCCCAGACGCTGGCGGCACGGACACTCTCCGCCGCGACCCTGCCCCTCCTCTTCTCGACCGTGTACTTCACGTTCAGCCGGGGCGCCTGGATCGCAGGTGCGATCGGCCTCGCCGCCGCGGTGGCCGTCGACCCGCGTCGACTACAGCTGCTCGCGGGCGGGCTGGTCCTCGCGGCACCCTCGGCGCTCGCCGTCCTGCTCTCGTCGCACCAGGACGCGCTGACGCGGACCGACGCGCCGCTCACCGCCGCTTCCGACGACGGGCACCGGCTCGCGGTGTACCTGCTCGTGCTGGCGGGCGCCTCCGCGCTCGCGGGTGCCCTGTTCTGGGTCGCGGGGCGAGGAGCCGCCCCTTCACGGCAGGCAAGGATGTTGTTCGCAGGGGCGCTCGTCGGCGTGGCGGTGGCGGCGCTCCTCGTCGTCTTCGTGCGGTACGGAGGGCCGGTTACCCTCGCGGAAAAGGGCTACGACGCGTTCACGACGACCTCGGACGAGAATCCCGTGGATCTGCAGGAGCGGCTGTTCACGTTCTCCGGGAGCTATCGCGCCGAGCTCTGGGAAGAGGCGTGGCGCGACTACGAGGAGAACCCGGTCCTCGGCTCGGGGCCGGGGACGTACGAGCAGTACTGGAACGAGCACCGGCCGATCCAGCACAAGGTTCGCGACGCGCACAGCCTGTACCTCGAGGTCCTGGCCGAGTCCGGGCCGCTCGGGCTCGCGCTCCTACTGCTCGCGCTCGGTGCTCCGCTCGTGGCGGCCGTCCGAGCTCGCGGCACCCCGCTCGTCCCGGCCGCGCTTGCGGCCTATGCGGCGTACCTCGTGCACGCCGGCGTCGACTGGGACTGGGAGATGGCAGCGGTAACCCTCGCGGCGCTCGCAATCGCAGCAGCCCTGCTCGCGGCAGCGGATCCACGAGACGATCCCGCGCCGCTCTCGCCGAGGGTGCGGGCCGGCGGGGTCGTGGCCGCGCTCCTGCTCACGGTCGTGGCCTTCGTCGGCGTGGTCGGCGCGAGCGCCCTCGCGTCGAGCGAGCGGGCATTCACCAAAGGGGATTACGAGGAGGCTCGGTCGCAGGCGCGGAAGGCGAGCGACTGGTGGTGGTGGTCGCCCGAGCCGTGGCGCCACCTCGGAGACGTCGCTGCGGAGCAAGGCGAGACCGCAGCAGCCGAGGAGCACTACCGCGAGGCGATCTCGAAGGACGACGGCGATTGGAGGCTCTGGTACGACCTCTCCACGGTGACGACCGGCGAGGAGTCGCGGCGGGCGCTCGCCGAGGCGCTGGCGAGGAACCGGTACGCGAGCTCCGACTTCGACGAGGTGGGCGATGTTCCGCGTTGACCCGCTCGCCAACCCGGAGGCGCTCATCAAGCGCGTCTATGCCTACGTCGCCTACCGCGTAGGCGACGGCCCGGACGCCGAGGACCTGACGAGCGAGACCTTCGAGCGGGCCCTCCGCTACAAGAAGAGCTACGACTCGAGCAAAGGCGAGCCGATCGCCTGGCTGATCGGGATCGCGCGACGCTGCGTCGAAGGCAGGCCTGCCTCCCTCGAGCTGGCGAGCGAGGTCGTCGAGGCGGCCGACCACCGCGACCTCGAGGACGACGCGCTGCGTCGGATCGCCCTTTCCGGAGCCGTGGGCCGGCTGGAGGAGCGTGACCGGGACCTGATTGCGCTCCGCTACGGCGCCGACCTCACCGCCCGTCAGATCGCCGAGCTCCAGGGTGCCAAGACGAATGCCGTCGAAGTCGCTCTCCACCGTGCGCTCGGCAGGCTTCGCACGCAGCTGGAAGGCGATTCGGTACCCCCTGTAAGGAAATCGCAGGCAGGCCAGTAGTACTGGTGCAAGACGAAATCGAAGGTGGGAGGACTTGTAGGAATGCGATCTTGGCGAAGAAATCCGGAAGCCGGCCTCGAGGCCGAGCTCAGGTCGAATCGGCCCGAGCCGAGCCGCGAGCTGGTGCACAAGCTCGAAACGCGTGTGCGGTCTCATCGCGATGCGCGGGCGGGCTCGTTCCGCGTTGCCTTCGCCGGCGCGCTTGCGGTAGGCGTGCTGACAGCGCTTGCTTCGGTCGGTGGGCTTGGCTACGCCGCCACCGGCGCGGGCCAGGCCGTGGAGAAGGCGAAGCGCGTCGTGGCAGTGCATGGCGTGACGTCGCTCCACAAGTCGGCCGCGATCGACCAGTACCGCAAGCCGAAGGCGAAGAAGTGCCCCAAGGGCACGAAGCGAGTCAGGGGCAAGTGCAAGAGGGTCAAGAAGGCACGCGGCGTGCGCTTCACCAGGCCGCCGTTCACCGGCTAGGCCCGCAGGCACGAAAGTACGGACGGGGCGACTTCGAGTCGCCCCGTCGCATTTCTCGGGCACACTTTGAACAATGATGAATAGACGGCTCACGAGGACAGCGGCACTGATTGCGGCGCTCACGGCGCTCGTCGTCACGGTCGCTGCCGCCGCGGGAACGGCGCGCGGGCCGAACCTCACTCTTCGCTGGCAGACACCCACGCCGGCGGACGGCACCGTGTTCACGGTCGAGGCCGGCCAGCCACTCACGATCGAGCTCGCCGCGATGAGCTCCGAGACGCAGCTCGTGCTCATCGACAAGCGGCCTCTTCCGCCCGGCGTCTCGTTCACCTCGGCCTACGGGAGGCCTGGGCTCGCGACGGTGGCGTGGACGCCGGCAGAGCACCAGGTCGGCGAGCATCTCCTGACCTTCACCGCAAAGACGCACGACCTCCCGCAAGCCTACGCTCGGCCGAGGAGCTTCCTCGTCTACGTCACGCCCTCGTCGCCGAAGGGTCCGAATGATCCCTTCGCGCTGAACGGACCTCGGGGGATGTCGCGGTGGGCCTTCGTCGAGACCAAGATCCCGGCCCGGGCTCGTCCCAGCGCGAGCGCCAAGATCATCACCCGGCTCAAGCCGCTCACCCCTGAGAAGACACAGAATCTCGTACAGGCCCTCGAGGGGCAGATCAACAAGCGCGGCGAGTACTGGGTGCGCGTTCGACTCCCGATTCTTCCGAACGGCTCGACGGGGTGGGTCCCGCGGGGGGCCCTCGGCCGGTACAGCAAGATCTGGACGCACCTCGTGATCGACCGCCGGCTCTTCTCCGCGACGCTCTACCGGCGCGGTGTGGCGATCTTCAGGTCGCGCGTCGGAGTTGGAAAGCCGTACTGGCCGACGCCGGCCGGCGAGTTCTACGTACGCGAGCGCATCACGGGCTTCTCCGACCTGATCTACGGGCCGATCGCTTTCGGCACGAACGCGCGCTCGAACGTCCTCACCGACTGGCCGGGGGGCGGCTTCATCGGGATTCACGGCACGAATCAGCCGGGGATCCTGCCCGGGCGCGTCTCGCACGGCTGCGTGCGCATGCCGAACCCTGCCGTTTTCAGGCCTCGCCCGGCTGATGCCGCTCGGGACGCCGGTAACGATCCTTTAAGCGTCTCTTCAGGCTTCTCTGCGAGCGTCCGGATATCGACGCTAGAATCTCGCGCGCTTAGCCCGGTATGACCTCCTGGAAAAGCACACTGCGGCGGCTGGTAGCCGTCGCGTTCGCCGCGGCCGTCTGTGCCGCCTTTGCGCCGAGCGCCGTCGTCCCGGCGACGGAGCGACCTCACGGGCAGCCGCTTCCTGCTGGAGCGGAGCGCTTCCTCCTGAGCGATCGGGCCGAGGAGACCTACCGCTGGGCCTTCGTCAGGCACCGCACGATCGCGCGCAGCCGTCCGTCCTACTCGGGGCGAGCCCTGTCGCGCATCCAGTTCCGCACGCCGGAGCGCTATCGAAACGCGGTTCAGGTGCTGGAAGGCGTTCGTTACAAGAACGGAAAGACCTGGGTCAGGATCCGGCTGGCGATCCTTCCGAATGGATCGACGGGCTGGGTGCCGCGTGGTGCGCTGACCGCCTTCAACAAGACTCGCAAGCGGCTCGTGATCAGCCATAGCACGCTGCGTGCGACGCTCTATAACCGCGGGCGGCCGATCTTCCGCACGATCATCGGGGTCGGGCAGTCGCACTATCCGACACCGCGCGGCGATTTCTACGTGCGCGAGAAGCTCTCGGGTTACTGGGCGCCGTCGTACGGCCCGCGAGCCTTCGGCTTGAACGCCCGCTCGGCCGTTCTGACGGACTGGCCCGGCGGCGGGTTCATCGGCATCCACGGCACGAACGCGCCTGGAATCCTCCCGGGCCGCGTCTCTCACGGCTGCGTCCGCATGCGCAACGGGCCGATCCTGCGCCTCTTCCGGCTGATGCCCGTCGGCACGCCGGTTCAGATTCGCTAGCGCCGCTGGAGTTCGGGACTTGACCCAACTGGGTCAGGCGGCCGCGCGGTCCGCTCGGCGATCCTCCTGCCATGGATTCGCGCCCGGACGCATGGGGTCACAACATCGCTCAGCGCGATCCGGTCCAGGTCGGCGGCGATTCCCGGACGCCTCCCCGCTCCGGCGCCGCTGACCGTCACCGGTTCCGCGTCAAGCACGCGCTGCGGGCCGTCGAGGATGCCCTCGCGATGCTCGATCCGAGACCCGCGGAGGGCATCGAGGTCGATGCGCTGGAACGGGTCCGTGACGACCTCACAGTCGTTCTTCGCGCCGCCGAGGCGGATTGCCGATGACCCCGGACGCGCCCGAGCCCGTGCACTTCGAGGTTCCGGACTTCGCCGCGGCCGTGCGGCTCACGCGGCGCCTCGGGCACAAGAGATACGCCTCGCTCCTCAACAACGACGAGGTCAACGTCGTCAGCGCGGAAGTTTCGTCGGCCCCGAACGATCTGGCAGTGCTGCTTCGCGAGGTCGAGAAGTGGGTCGAGGAGGAGTCGATGTGCGCCATCCGCTTCCTCGTCGACGGCCGCATCTACGTGCTCGAGGCCGGTGGCCCCGACTGGACGTCGGACCTCTGGCCCGCGCTCGCCGGCTAGGCCGCCAGCTTCCCGTCTCGCTCGAGCTTCCAGAGCTCCACGTACCCGCCGATAGGCGTTCCGTCGATCACGATCTGCGGGACCGTCCAGCCGCCGGTGAGGTCGAAGAGGTGCTGGCGGAAATGAGGGTCGTCGTCGAGGCTGACCTCCTCGTACGCGAGACCCGCCGAGTCGAGCAGGATCTTCGCGCGGATGCAGTAGCCGCACCAACGTGTCGTGTAGATCGTGATCTCCGGCATCGGCCCGTCTGTTCCCGACAGTAGCCGTCTCTAGACTTCTTGCGATGGCGGGACGCGGCTACAAGACGGAGGCCGTCGTCCTGCGCTCGCTCCGTTTCGGCGAGGCGGATCGCGTCCTCCACGTCTACACGCTCGAGCGGGGTCGCGTGGGAGCGGTCGCGAAGGGCATCCGGCGCACGAAGTCGCGCTTCGGGGCGCGGCTCGAGCCGCTGAGCCACGTCGAGCTGATGCTGCATCAGGGAAGCGGCGAGCTGGCGACGGTGACCGGGGCGTCGCTCGTCCGGCCCCACAGCGGGGCCCGCGAGGATCCGTACCGGCTCGCGGTCGGGCTCGTCGGGCTCGAGGCGATGCTCCGGCTGTTCGTGGAGCAGGAGCGGAACCCGAAGGCGTTCGAAGCTCTGACGCGCTTCCTGGACGCCCTCGACGAACGGAACGAGCAGGCAGCAGAGCCGGCGATCGATCCGCTCGTCCTCTCGTTCCAGCTGAAGCTGCTCTGGCTGTCGGGGTACCTGCCGCACCTGACGAGCTGCGCGGAGTGTGGGGCGGAGGGGCCGCTCGTCGGCTACTCGCCGCGCGCGGGCGGGGCGGTCTGCGAGCGCTGCGGAGCCGACTCCCTTCCGCTCTCAGGAGAGGGCATCGCCGGGATCGAGGGCCTGCTCGGGTCGCCGCTCGCCGACGCGGCGATCTCGACGCGGGCAGCCCGCGAGGCACTCCGCGTGATCACGTCGTCGTACGAGTACCACGGCGGCTTCCGCCTCAGGACGCTCGCCGCCCGCGCCTAGCTCACTCCTCGCCGTCGCGGCGGATGTCCTCGGCGACCTCTTCCTGGAACGGCTTCAGGCGCGCGAACAGCTCCTTGGCCGGAATCGGCTTGCTCGGCTCGCTCGTGCCGACGAGCCACGGAGTCGCCTCGACGGCGACCTCCCAGGCGGCCTCGTCGGTGTCGCGGTGCTCCTCGACAGTTTCCTCGAGCGGCTCGACCCCGTCGAGGTAGACGTTCGTGAAACCGTTTCGCTGCTGCTCGTGGAACTCGATCTTCGCGCGTTTGCCTTCGGCGGCCACCGCCTGCCGGGCGATGTCCTCCTTGAACGTCGTGTACTCGTTGCCGTGCTCGTCGCGAAGAACGAAGCGTGTGTTCCCCGACTTCGTCTTGTAGGCCTCGACCCGCTCGACCTGGACTTCCTTCTCCATGCCGGAGTCATTCCCGTCGAGCCCGTTCCGTAGTCTTCGCCGCGTGAACTTCCAGGAGATGATCGGCGCGCTGAACGCGTACTGGGGCGAGCGCGGCGCGGTGATCATGCAGCCGTACCACACCGAGCTGGGGGCGGGAACCTCCAACCCGGCCACGTTCATCCGCGTACTCGACCCGAGCCTCCCCGAATGGCGGGCGGCCTACGTCGAGCCGGTCATCCGGCCCATGGACGGGCGCTACGGCGAGAACCCGTTCCGCTTCCAGCACTACTTTCAGTACCAGGTGATCCTCAAGCCGGCGCCCGACGACGTGCTCGACCAGTACTTCGGCTCGCTCGAGGCCCTCGGGATCGATCTGCGGAAGCACGACATCCGCCTCGTCGAGGACGACTGGGAGCAGCCGACACTCGGCGCCTGGGGCCTCGGCTGGGAGGTGTGGTGCGACGCGATGGAGGTCACGCAGTTCACGTACTTCCAGCAGCTGGGCGGGATCGACCTGGAGATCGTCCCGGCCGAGATGACGTACGGGCTGGAGCGCCTTGCGCTCTTCATGCAGGGCAAGAGGTCGGTGTTCGAGCTCGAGTGGGCGCCCGGCGTGTCCTGGGGCGACGTGTACCGCGAGAGCGAGCGCCAGTGGTCCCAGTACAACTACGAGGAGGCGCCGGTCGACGTCCTCCAGCGCCGCTTCGACGAGCACGAGGCGGAGGCCGAGGGGCTCCTCGACAAGGAGCTGCCGCTTCCGGCCTACGACCAGGTGCTGAAGTCGTCGCACGCGTTCAACCTGCTCGATGCCCGCGGCGCCGTCTCTGTGACCGAGCGCGCCGCGTACATCGGCCGCGTGAGGAAGCTTGCGCGCCGCTTCGCTCAGCTCTACGTGGGAGCCGATGGCGACAGTCCTGGTTGAGATCGGTTGCGAGGAGCTGCCGGCGGCGGCGTGCCGCGAGGCGGAGAGCCAGCTGCCAGAGCTCTGCCGGCGCCTCCTCGGTGTCGAGCCGAGCCGCGTACTGATCACTCCGCGACGGCTCGCAGTCCTGTGCGAGGACGTTTCCGAGCGCACGGCGGACGAGTGGGTCAAAGGCCCGCCGGTTGCGATGAAGGACAAGGCGGCCGAGGGTTTCGCCAAGCGCCACGACGTGGCGGTCGAGGAGCTCGAGGAGCGGGACGGCTTTCTCGGGGTCGAGAAGCCCGGCAGGCCGCTCGCGGAGATGCTTCCGGGGCAGGTGGACGAGATGGTGCGCGGGCTCGGCTTCTCGAAGACCATGCGCTGGGACGATTCCGGACTTCGCTTTCCGCGACCTGTTCGCTGGCGGCTGGCGCTGATCGACTCGGCGAAGGTCGTCGGCGAGAGCTCCTACGGCCATAGATTCAGCTCCGGCCCCCTCGAGATTCCCGATGCGTCGTCGTACGCTGAGACGCTGCGTAAGGCGGATGTCGAGCCGGACGCGCTCGAGCGGCGGAAGCAGATCGTCGACGCGCTGGACGACCTCGGCGGCTGGACCGACCCGCACGGCGTCCTGGCCGAGGTCGTCTTCCTCGCCGAGAAGCCGGTCGTGATCGAGGGCCGGTTCGACGAGCGTTACCTGCAGCTTCCGAGCCGGGTCGTCGAGACGACGATCCAGCATCACATCCGGGCGTTTCCCCTCGGCGAGAACCGCTTCGCCTTCGTCGCGAACGGCGGCGCCCGGGACATTGTGCGCGCCGGAGTCGAGAACGTCGTCGAGGGCCGCCTCGAGGACGCGTCGTTCACGTTCGAGCGCGACGTC
This sequence comes from uncultured Actinomycetes bacterium, assembly GCA_963776955.1. Taxonomy (GTDB): domain Bacteria; phylum Actinomycetota; class Thermoleophilia; order Gaiellales; family Gaiellaceae; genus VAXT01. The sequence goes on along the minus strand of CAVZOM010000005.1, from coordinate 891,115 downwards.
AAGGTCGGGATCGACAACCTCGCCGAGCGCCTGGGCTCGATCACGTTCTTCAAGGGCGCGGGCTCCTTCGCGGACAAGACGGAGCGGCTGACGAAGCTCGTCGAGGCTCTCGGCGGCGGCGAGGCGGCGCTCGAGGCGGCGCGGCTCGCGAAGGCAGACCAGGCATCGGAGCTCGTGCGAGAGTTCACGGAGCTCGAAGGTCACATCGGCGGCGAGTACGCGCGGCTCGCCGGCTACCCCGAGGCGGTGAGCGCGGCGATCGACGAGCAGTACCTGCCCGACGGAGCGGATGCGCCGCTGCCGCAGACCGAGACGGGGCGTGTCCTTTCCGCCGCCGACAAGATCGACACGCTCAACGTCTCGTTCGGCCTCGGGCACAGGCCGACCGGCTCGCGCGACCCCTACGGGTTACGCCGCGCGGCGATCGGGCTCGACCGGCTGGCGACGGAGGGCAACCTGTCGGTTCCGCGCGAGCTGATGGACCCGGAGGTGGCCGAGTTCGTCGAGGAGCGATTCGAGGGGTTGCTGGAGGCGCCGGTCGAGTACGTGCGGGCGGCTCGCCGGGCATCGGTTCGCGACCTCGGTGGCGTGGCGCTCCTCGCCCAGGCGCTCGCCGGGCTGCCCGAGGAGCGGTTCGCGCCGATCCACACCGCGTACACGCGCGCGAGCCGGCTCGCGGAGAAGGAGGAGGGCGCCGCGGACGCTCTTGACCCGGCGCTCCTGATGGAAGAAGCCGAGACCGAGGTTGCACATGCACTGGAACGCGTCGACGCGGAGATCGCGGCCGCCCTCGACGCAGGAGACTTCGGGGCGGCTGTCGAATCGGCCGCCGAGCTCGGGCCGCTCCTCGACCGCTTCTTCGAGGACGTGCTGGTGATGGCGGAGGATCGAGCCGTGCGCGCGAACCGACTGCGTCTGCTGCTGAACGTCCGCGAAACGCTCGGCCGCCTGGGCGAGCTTTCGCAAATTCCGCGTAGTTAAGAGTAGGTTCTCTCGCAACGGCGCACTCGAACGGGCGATCAAAGTTTCCGCCGAAACGCCGGTCTTAAGGGCATGCGGCGCTGCGAATCCTGCCCTCCGGCATACGGATGTTGCGCGTCGCTGTCGGAGGCGAGCGGCCGCACTCGTCTCCATTCGCCGATCTGATCGGCGACCGCCGTTCGAGGCCGGGGGTCTTGAGAGACAGGCCGCAGAAAACCCCCGGCTCGAGGCGGGCGATACCCTGACCGCGTGACGGCCCAGCCGGTCGAGCTGCACGTCGTGTCCGACTCCACGGGCGAGACGGCCACGCGAATCGTGCATGCCCTGGAGGCACAGTTCCCCGAGCAGCCGTTCGAGGAGATCCGGCACCCGATGGTCGAGAACGTGGCCGACCTGGAGCACATCGTGCGGCGGGCGAAGGGGCGCCCAGCTGTCGTCGTCTACACGCTGGTCGGCCGCGACCTGCGCGATCAGATGCGAACGCTCTGCCGCCGGGCGCGCCTCCACTACTGCGACCTCCTGGGCCAGCCGATCGAGGCCGTGGCCAAGGTCTCGGGCATGGCCGCCAAGATGCAGCCCGGAGGCCGGCACGCGCTCGACGAGACCTACTTCCGGCGGATGGAGGCGATCGAGTTCGCGGTCAAGTACGACGACGGCATGGCAGGCGGGCTGCGCGATGCAGACATCGTCCTCGTCGGCGTGTCCCGAACCTCGAAGACGCCGCTGTCGATCTACCTCGGCTACCTGGGCCACCGGGCGGCGAACGTCCCGCTGGTCAAGGGCATCGACCCGCCGAAGGAGCTCTTCGAGCTCGACCCGACGAAGATCGTCGGCCTGAAGATCGACGCCAAGCGGCTCGCCGAGATCCGCAAGAACCGCTCACGGCGCATGGGTGGCTCGAACCACCGCTACTCGAAGCTGCTCGAGGTCTACGAGGAGCTCGAGCAGGCCGAGGCCGTCCAGCGCCGTCTCGGCTGCCCGGTGATCGACACGACGGAGCTCTCGATCGAGGAGACCGCCGCGCGCGTCATCCGCCTCGTCGAGCAGCGACAGGCCGAAGCCGCTACCACGTAGCGAACGTCGCCCAGCCCGGATTGAACTGGGCGCCTGCCACCGCTTCCTTGCACCAGGCGTACGCGGCGGTCGGGCCGCACGCTTTTCCTGCGGTGCCGCCGTCGCCGTAGGCGCCCTGGATCGACTGCGCGATCCGCGTCGCCAGCGCCTGCCTCTGCTCGACCGTGACACCGGGCGGATGCTCGTTCCACGCGAAGCCGAGTCGACCGTCGGGATACGGGTTTCGGATCGCCCAGGCGCGGGCGGCGTAGACCCCGAGGCTCGCGAACGCCTGGATCTGGCCGAGCGTGAGCCGGTTGCCGCCGTAACCCTTGACGTCGTTCCAGTACGCGGTCATCAGCGGGAAGTACGCGCGGTCGAGGAGCGCTTTCGCCGCTCCCGTCTGCGGCGGGGCGTTCGGGGCGAACGCGAGCCGTGCCGGATGCTGCACGAACTCGTTGATCGCCCGTGACCGGTCGGCGATCTTCGAACGTGGCACGCAGACGAGCCTGCAGCTCGCGTATGCCTCCTGGCCCCACCAGGCGACGTACGGCGAGACCGCGGTCCACCACGCTGCGTCGGAGAGCCAGCCTTGCTGCTGCGCCTTGTACGGCGCGAAGTTGCGTCGGTTCTGGCCCGTCCCGACGATGAAGACGGCACCCTGTTGCCGCGGCGCACCGCGCGGCCCCGTGAAGAGGCCGCGCATCGCCTCGCGGGCCTTCGAGCGCGCGAGCGGCTTCGTCCGGAGCGCCGACGAGAGCTCGTTGATCGCCCAGGTGTCCCGCGCCGGGTCGTACCCGGCGGCAACCATCTTCTGGCGGAAGCTCACACCTTTGGCGTACCACGTGGCCGGCCTCTGGCTCTCGACCAGCCCGTCCAGTTGAACTCGGCGAGCGCGTGGAAGTTCGGGCCTTTCGAGTGGATGAAATCGACGGCGGCCCGTCCGCGCGGCCGCGTCTTGTCCGACTCGAGCGCGGTCAGGACGATGTAGTAGTGCGCGCAGGGGGTCTGGTTGGCGGCGAGCGCCTCCGTCAGTGTCTTCCAGCCGTTCTGGCCGTAGACGAAGACCTGCGCCGGATAGGGGCAGGCTGTGCTCGCGGCCGGCGCCGAGCCACCTCCAGTGGCGACCGCGACGGCGGCGAGACTCGCGGCGAGGACGGCGGCCCTCCTCACGCGCTGATCCTTCCCGACCGGGAATACTGGAAACCGTGATCACGCCGAAGCCACCTGTGCCCGCCTGGCGGTGGGCGACCTGGTTCTCGATTATGGGCCTGGCGCTGCTCGTCTTCTATGTCCTGCTCACGCCCGTCTGGCTCGGGTTGCGCGCGCTCGCCTGGCTCGCCGATCGCCGAGCCCGGATCGCCTAATTCCCTGCTCCTGTGGGAAGATTCTGTGGTGAGCGCGACTCGCTTCGTCTACGACTTCGACGAGCCCTCCGAGGGCGGGCGCGAGCTTCTCGGCGGCAAGGGGATCGGCCTTGCCGAGATGACGCAGCTCGGCGTCCCGGTCCCGGCGGGTTTCACGATCACGACGGACGCCTGCCGCGCCTACATGGCTGCCGGCAGCGAGCTCCCCGACGGGCTCGAGGACGAGGTCGACGAGCACCTGGAAAGGCTCGAGGAGAAGACCGGCAAGAGGTTCGGCGATCCCGCGGATCCGCTGCTCGTCTCCGTCCGCTCCGGAGCGGCGGTCTCGATGCCCGGGATGATGGACACGATTCTGAACCTCGGCCTGAACGACGACGCCGTCAAGGGGCTCGCCGAGCGCACGGGCAACCCGCGGTTCGCGAACGACTCCTATCGCCGCCTGATCCAGATGTACGGCGAGGTCGTGGACGGGATCGCCGACCACCTGTTCGAGGATTCGCTGACCAGGTTGAAGAACGAGCGCGGCGCGTCCCAGGACGTCGACTTGTCCGCCGAAGACCTGGCCGAGCTGGTCGAGACCTACAAGGCGTCCTACGAACGCGAGACCGGAGCGCAGTTCCCGCAGGACGCCCGTGACCAGCTCACCCGGGCCGTAAGAGGCGTTTTCGACTCGTGGGAGACCCCGCGGGCGCAGGTCTATCGGCGCGCGCACCACATCCCCGACGACCTGGGCACGGCGGTCAACGTCGTCCAGATGGTCTTTGGGAACAAGGGCGAGCAGTCCGGGACCGGCGTCGCCTTCACGCGCGATCCCTCGACGGGCGAGGCCGGGCTCTACGGTGAGTTCCTGGTCGACGCCCAGGGCGAGGACGTCGTCGCCGGCATCCGCACACCCGAGCACCTGGCCGAGATGGAGAAGGCGCTCCCAGAGGCGTTCGAGCAACTCACGGAGACGATGCGCCGCCTCGAGGAGCACTACCGCGACGTGCAGGACATCGAGTTCACCGTCGAGGACGGGCGGCTCTACCTCCTCCAGACCCGCAGCGCAAAGCGAACCGCCGCAGCGGCGCTGAAGTCTGCCGTCGACATGGTCGAGGAGGGCCTCATCTCCCGCGAGGACGCAGTCGTGCGCATCGACTCGGGCCAGCTCGACCAGCTCCTGCATCCCATGATCGATCCGACCGCGAGCGTCGACGTGATCGCCCAGGGCCTGAACGCATCGCCGGGAGCGGCCTCCGGGAAGATCGTCTTCGACGCCGACACGGCCGTCGAGCGAGGCACGAGCGGCGACGACGTGATCCTCGTCCGCTGGGAGACGACCCCGGACGACATCCACGGAATGATCGCCGCGAAGGGGATCCTCACGGCCCACGGCGGCATGACGTCCCACGCCGCAGTCGTCGCCCGCGGGATGGGCAAGCCGTGCGTCGCGGGCTGCGAGGCGCTTTCCGTCGACGTGGCGGCGAAGAAGGCTTCGCTCAACGGCCACGACCTCGGCGAGGGCGACCTGCTCACGATCGACGGCGGCACGGGCCGCGTGATCCTGGGCTCGGTGCCCCTCGTCCCGCCTCAGATCAACGAGGACTTCGAGACGATCCTCGGCTGGGCCGACCAGATGCGCCGGCTGAAGGTGCGCGCGAACGCCGACACGCCCGAGGACGCGGCGAAGGCCCGCGAGTTCGGCGCGCAAGGCATCGGCCTCTGCCGCACCGAGCACATGTTCATGGCCGAGGACCGGCTCCCGTTGGTCCGGGAGATGATCATGGCCTCGGGCGAGGAGGAGCGCCGCCGCGCCCTCGAGAAGCTCTTGCCCCACCAGCAGGCCGACTTCGAGGGGATCTTCGAGGCGATGGCGGGTCTCCCGGTCACGATCAGGCTGCTCGACCCGCCGCTCCACGAGTTCCTGCCCGCCCTCGACGAGGCCACCGACGACCGAATGAGGGAGCGGATCCGTGCGTTGCAGGAGTCGAACCCGATGCTCGGGACGCGCGGCTGCCGCCTGGGGCTCATGTGGCCCGAGATCTACGAGATGCAGGTGAAGGCGATCCTGCGCGCCGCCGTCGCGGTGGAGGAGCGCACCGGCCTCGCGCCGCTGGTCGAGATCATGCACCCGCTGGTCGGCTTCGGCGAGGAGCTGAAGCGGCTGCGCGCGATCACCGTCGCGACCGCCGCCGAGGAGCAGGAGGCCGAGTACCTCATCGGGACGATGATCGAGCTCCCGCGTGCATGCATCCGCGCCGACGAGATCGCCGAGCACGCCGACTTCTTCTCGTTCGGGACGAACGACCTCACGCAGACGGCGCTCGGGTTCTCCCGCGACGACGCGGAGGGCAAGTTCCTCACGCGCTACCTCGAGGACGGCGTCCTCGAGCGGAACCCGTTCGAGACGCTCGACCAGAGCGGGGTGGGGGACCTGATGCAAATCGCCGTCGAGCGGGGCCGCAGCGTCAAGGAGGACATGAAGATGGGCATCTGCGGCGAGCACGGCGGCGAGCCCGAGTCGGTCGCGTTCTGCCACCGCCTCGGCCTCGACTACGTCTCCTGCTCGCCGTACCGAGTGCCGCTCGCGCGCCTCGCGGCGGCGCAGGCTTCACTCAAGGAGTCCGGCATCGAGGCGGTCGCGACGGGCGGCTGACCGGATCTACGTAACGCCCTGAACGCGCGCGTAGGCCACGAGCACGCTTGCGAGCCCGACCGCGATCAGCCCTATGACTCCGACCAGCCCCGGCCGCCCGTAGATCGCATGCGTGCGTCCGAACCGCGAAAGGGCGAGCATGGCCAGGGCACCGCCGGCGAGGCCGCCGAGGTGGCCTCCAATGGAGATGTTCGGGATCGCGAACGTCAGCACGAGGTTGAAGACGATCAGTCCGAACGCTTGGCCCCCGAGAACGTGGTTCCCTTGCGACTCGAGCACGAGCGCAGCGCCCAGAATCCCGTAGATGGCGCCCGACGCACCGACCGTGATGGCATTTGGGTCGAAGAGCAGCGCACCCGCCGAGCCGGCGAGACCGGACACGAAGTAGAGGGCCAGGAACCGTCCTCGCCCGATCGCCTGCTCGACCGGAGATCCGACGATCCAGAGCACGAGCATGTTCATCCCCAGGTGAATGAGGCTGGCGTGCAGGAACGCCGAGGTGATCAGACGCCACCACTCGCCGTCCGCGAGCCCGCTGGTGAAGGGCGAGCCGATGTAGAGGGCGCCTCTCTCGAAGAGCGACCCCGAGACGCGGCTGAGCGTCGAGCCCTGCGCGAGGTTCATGAAGAACACGAGGACGTTGATCGCGATCAGCGTCTTCGTGACGAGCGCGCCGGTGCCCTCGTAGGCCGCACGGCGCACGCCCGTGGTCACTTTCGCGGTGCCCTGTGCTACTCCGGCGTGATCGGGGCAGCGGATCCCGACGGGCGCGAAGACCATGCAGTCGGGGCAGATGCCGCGGCCGCACTCGGAGCACGAGACCCCCGTCTCCCGGTCCGGATGCCGGTAGCAGTACATCGTCCCCTCGGCCACCGGGGTAGCGTAGTGCCGCGATGCGCGTCCACGTCGCCTTTACGCCGGCCGAGGCGGCGGGAGCTCCCGTCGGCATCGTCGTGGACGTCCTCCGGGCGACGTCGACGATCGCGCAGGCGCTCGCCTCCGGCTACGAGCCCGTCTACTGCTGCGCCGAGATCGAGGAGGCGCGTGCACTGAGAGCGCGTCTGGGCGAGGGGCTGCTGGGCGGGGAGAGGAGCGCCGTGAAGATCGAAGGCTTCGACGTCGGCGCCTCGCCGCGGGAGTTCCTGGGCGAGCCGCGAGAGAAGACGGTCATCTTCTCGACCACGAATGGGACGCGCGCCATTCTCGAGACCGCCGCTCGCTCGGAGGAGGTGCTGCTCGGGAGCCTGCTCAACCTCGACGCGGTAGCGGCCGCGGCGCGAGGGCGTGGGGAGGACGTGGCGATCATTTGTGCCGGCTTCCACGGCCAGTTCGCACTCGACGACGCCTACTGCGCGGGGCGGATCGTCCAGCTTCTCGGCGGAGAGCCGTCGGATTCGGCGAAGGCGGCGGAGTCGATTGCTCGCGCCTGGCCGGATCCGCACGAGGGCCTCCTGGCCCGCACGTACGGCCCGCCGGGCCTCGAAGAGGACATCGCATTCTGCGCGCAGGTGGGAATCCTCGACGTCGTGCCTCGTTTGTCCCGAATGGTGGACGGCGCGGCCGAGATCACGAAAGGAGAGTCATGAAGATCGCGACGATCGGCAGGGGGAACGTCGGCGGAGGGCTGGCCAAGCGCTGGCGAAGCGCCGGCCACGAGGTGACCGAGCTCGGAAGCGACGGCGGTGATGTCTCCGATGCGGACGTGATCCTCGTCGCCGTGCGCTCGAATGTGATCGCCGACGCGTTGGGCAAGGTCACGGGAATCGGCAGCCAGGTCGTCATCGACGCGACGAACGCGTTCACGGGACGAGCCGAGGGCTTCGAGTCGCTCGCGCACGAGGTGAAGTCGCACGTCGGCGGTCCTGTAGCAAAATCGTTCAACTGCAATTACGCGGCGGTCTACGACGAGGTCGACGCACAGCGGGTGAAGCCGAGCAACCTCTACGCGGCCGAGGACGGCGCGGTCGAGGTCACGAAGCAGCTGAGCCGCGACGCGGGCTACGAGCCCGTCTCGGCCGGCGGCCTGGAGAACGCGCGCCTGCTCGAGGCTCACCTCGCGCTCATGAACGCGATCAACGAGGGCGGCCTCGGCCGGTTCTTCTACCGCTACGCGAAGCCGGGAGAGCTCTAGGCGAGCTTGTAGAGGTCCTCGTCCTCTTCTGAGCGGACGAATCCGCACTTCTCGAGCACTCTGATCGAGCCGACGTTCGTCTTCGCGACGTATGCGTACAGCGGGCGCGTGCCGAGCTCCTGGACGAGCTCGGCGAGGGCCTTCGTGGCGAGTCCCTTGCCCCAGAACTCCCGTCCGAGCCAGTAGCCGACGAGCCGCCGCCCGTCCTGCTCCCAGCTGCCGACGTTGCCGGCGACCTGCCCCTCGAAGACGATCGTCTTCTGGCGTGAGCGTCTCGTCGGCGAGGATCCGCTCCCAGTGCGCGTCGAAGGCCTCGCGGTCCCGAGCGGGGAAGTCGGCCATCGCGTCGGCCTCCGGATCCCGCTGGTGCTCGAAGAAGACCGGCAGGTCGGACTCGATTACGTCACGAAGAAGGCTCACAAACGGCTATCTTCCAGATCTTGACAGCGAACATGTGTTCGTGTAGAACATACGTTCGATGGTCGCCTGCATCCTGATTCCGGGCTTCGAGCTGCGCGCGGCGCTGCGTGCGCGGCCGAGTCTTGCCCTGCTCCCCGCAGCGCTCGCGCCCGCCGAGGGCGAGGAGCCGCTGCTCGGCCCGGTCACCGCCGCGGCCGAGGCCAAGGGGGTCAAGCCGGGCATGCGCATGGGGGAGGCGCTCGCGACGTGCCCGGAGCTCGTCCTCGTCGACCAGGATCCATCCGCGGCCGAGCAGGCCTGGGAGGAGATCCTGCGGCGGCTCGAGGACTGCGGGATCGCGGTCGAGTCGGCCGACCTCGGCTGCGTCTACTTCGAGACCCGTGGCGTCGAACGTCTTTACGGCGGCGTGGAGGCGGCGCTCTCGCGCGCCCTCGCCGCCGTCGGCTCTGCCTGGGATCCACGCGCCGGCGCGGCCGGGCGCAGGTTTGCCGCACTCGCTGCGGCGAACGTGGCGCGCCCCGGGCAGGTATTGATCGTTGCCGACGAGCGCACGCGCGAGTTCCTCGCGCCTCTTCCGCTCGACGCTGCTTCCTCTCGCTGAGCAGCGGCGACGCGAGCTCGAGGAGCTCGGCGTGCGCAAGGTCGGTGAGCTTGCTGGGCTTCCGGGCGGCGCCGTAGCCGAACGACTGGGGCCGGACGGGCGGCGCGCCTGGAGCCTGGCGAGAGGACGGGACCGCGGGCGGGTGCGGGGGAGACGGGCCCCTGCCGAGATCGTCGAGACGCTCGAGTTTCCCGAGGCGATCGGGAACGAGCTCACATTGCGGCGTGCGCTCGCGGTCCTGGTCGATCGTCTGCTCGAGCCGATCGGAGCGGGGCGAGCGGTTCCTGCGGAAGGTCGCACTGTCGGCGACGCTCGTCGGCGGCGGGTCCTGGCGACGTCAGCTCACGCTGCGCGAGCCGTTCGCGGACGCCGGCCGCCTCCGCACGGCGCTCGGCCCCAAGCTGGCCGAGCTGCCGGCGCCGGTGTTGAAGCTGAAGCTCGAGGCGCTCGAGCTCACCGAGTCGGGCGGGCAGCAGCTGGCACTCGTCCGGCCGGAGGGCGACGAGCTGCAGGGGATGCTGCGGGAAGGTCTCCGGCAGGTGAAGGCGAGCACCGGAGAGGGAGGTGTCTGCACGGTCGTAGAAGTAGCGCCCTGGTCGCGCATTCCCGAGCAACGGGCGCTACTGGTCGCAAGAGATGAATGACCGCTCCTGAGCCAGCTGGGTCGCGAGTCGGCGTCGGCGGGCGGAACCGGCCTTTGCCCGAGCGCAGCCCACGAGGTGATGGGACGCGCGAAGGTGAGAAGGAGGAGGTCCACGGGAGAACCATGGGCACACCCGTGCGAAGCGCGGGACGACTGAACGCGCCGCGGCCGGTCCAAGTCGAGCCTGAGCTCGACGGGGCGCCGCGGAGGGTCAACCGCAGAGGCGTAGCGCTCGTTCGCGAGGAGTGGCGCGTCGTCGATCGCTGGTGGACCGAGGAGCCGGTGCAGCGGAGGTACTTCGATGTGGTCCTGGAAGGCGGCGAGAATGCCGTCGTCTACCGGGACGAGGAAGCCGGCAGCTGGTTCAGCCAGCGCGGAGTTTGAGCGCGGTGCCCGCGAGCTTGGGCCACTCGCTCTCGTGAGCGTAGGGCACCTGCACCCACTCCTTGAACGGCTTCCCCTTGCCGGAGGGGTCGAAGAGCTTCGCGCCGTCGAGCCCGAGCGCCTTTTCGTGCTCGGCGTCGTCGGGCAGCTTGAAGACCATCTCGCCGCTGCGCTCGTAGCCGATCACCATCTTGCCGCCGGACTTGATGCACGGCATGCCCATCATCTGGCTCAGCTCGACGTTCGGGTCGCGGGCAGCGAGGTCGTCGGCGATCTCGTCGTAGCGTGCTCTCGGGTTCATCTATTCCTCCGTGTCGCGGGTTGCGGCGCGCCTCACTCGCCCGACGAAGCCTCCAGAGGGTGCTTGGACGTTGAGAATGCGGGCGCGGCCGGGGCCAGGATTGCGGAAGCCGTGCCGGATTCCCGGCGGGGCGGCGACGAAGGAGCCCGGGCCTGCGCGGACGGTCTCCTCGCCGATCGTGAACTCGATCTCGCCTTCGAGGATGAAGAACGAGTCGGTTGCTTCTCGTGGACGTGCGGCGGCGACGGCGGCGAACTCGGGATCGCACGTCGAACTCGATCACTTCGAACTCGTCGCGCTCGGCCTTGACCACGAAGTCCCGGTGCTCTCCGGGAATCGCCTCGCCCTCGCCGGGGCCTAGGAAGATCGCATGGCCTTCGTCGAGCTTCATTGCCATTCAGCCTATTCGTTCCTCGACGGCGCTTCGCACCCTGAGGAGCTCGCCGCGCGGGCGGCGGAGCTCGGCTACGAGGCGCTCGCGCTCACCGACCACGACGGCGTCTACGGCTCGCTCGAGTTCGCGCACGCGGCGAAGGCGTTCGGCGTGCGGCCGATCACCGGCGCGGAGGTGACGCTCTCCGATGGTTCGCACGTCACGCTGCTCGTCGAGACGCCGCGGGGATACGCGAATCTCTGCCGACTCCTGACCGCAGCACATGCGGACACTCGGCCCAAGCCGACGGAGCCGGTCCCGCCGAGCCTCGACCGGCACCTGTTCGCGGCACACCATGAAGGGCTGATCTGCCTCTCGGGCTGCGCGCGGGACGGGCTCGCGGTCAGGAATGCGAACGGCGCAGCCGAGCTGGCCGCTGTCTTCGGGCGGGACCGCTTCTTCGTCGAGCTCCAGCGGCCCTACGAGCGAGGCGACGCGCGTCGCAACAACAGGCTGCGACAGCTGGCGGAGACGATCGGCGTGCAGACCGTCGTCACGGGCAACGTGCACGCGCACAACCGGAGGCGGGCGCTGCTCCAGGACGCGATGGTCGCGATCCGGCATCGAGGCTCGCTCGAGAGCGCAGAGCAGGAGCGGCGCGGCAACCACGAGTGCCGTCCTCATGACCCAGGAGCAGGTCTTCGAGCGGTTCCCGCTCGACCGGGATGCCGTCGCGCGCACCGCCGAGCTCGCCGAGCGCCTGGAGTTCGACCTCACGCAGGAGCTCGGCTATCGCTACCCGGACTTCTCCGACCGCGACGAGCCCGCGATCGCCGAGCTGACCCGGGTCTGCAACCGCGCCTTCGAGGCCCGCTACCGCAAGTAACACTGGTTACAAGGCAGGCGAGGGCCCGGCTGGAGGAGGAGCTCGCGCTGATCGGCGAGCTCGGCCTCGCCGGGTTCTTCCTGCTCCACTGGGAGGTGCTCGAGCTCGCTGCCGAGGTCGCGCGCGAGGTGCGCGGACGGGAGTCGCCGCGCCATTCGCTTCCGCCCGGGCGCGGGTCGCGGCAGCTCGGTCGGCTCGCTCGTCTGCTACCTGACCGGGCTCTCGCACGTCGATCCCGTCGCGGCCGGCCTCTCGCTGGGCCGCTTCCTGAACCGCGAGCTCGACTCGGTGCCCGACATCGACCTCGACTTCCCGCGCGACATCCGCGAGAAGCTGATCGTCGCGCTCACCGAGCGCTACGGGCACGAGCACGCCGCGCTCGTCGCGAGCTTCTCGACCTACCGCTCGCGCGGCGCGATCCGCGACCTCGGCAAGGCGCTCGGCCTTCCGTTCGCCGAGCTCGAACGGCTCGCGCGGGTCACCGAGGGAAGCCCGAAGCGGGTCGCGGAGGAGATCGCGAAGCTCCCCGACGGCGACGCGAAGCTCCGCTCGCGCCGCTGGCGGGCCCTCGGCGTGCTCTCGAAGGAGATCGCCGGCCTCCCGCGGCACATCTCGCAGCACCCGGGCGGGATGGTCATCTCGAGCCGCCCGCTCGTCGACCTCGTCCCGGTGCAGCCCGCCGCGATGGAGGGGCGCCAGATCTGCCAGTGGGACAAGGACTCGTGCGCCGATGCGGGCTTCCTCAAGATCGACCTGCTCGGGCTCGGCATGCTCTCGGCGGTCGAGGACTGCGTCGTCCAGATCGCCGACCCTCCGCGGCGAGACGATCGACCTCTCCCGAATCCCGCTCGACGACCCCGAGGTCTACGACGAGATCCAGCGCGCCGACACCGTCGGCGACTTCCAGATCGAGAGCCGCGCGCAGATGCAGAGCCTGCTCCGCACGCGCCCGGAGAACCTCGACGACCTCACTGTCCAGGTCGCGCTCGTCCGGCCGGGGCCGATCCAGGGCAAGGCCGTCCATCCGTACATCGACCACCGCCAGCGGCTGCGCGAGGACCCGAGCTTCGTCCCGCCGGTCGACCATCCGCTCCTCGCCGAGCCGCTGCGCGAGACGCTCGGGCGTCGTCGTCTTCCAGGACCAGGTGCTCGAGGTGGCGATCGCGCTCGCGGGGTTCAGCGTGGGGGAGGCGGAGGGGCTGCGGCGCGCGATGAGCCGCAAGCGGAGCGAGGAGGCGATCGAGGCGTTTCGCGGGCGGTTCGTCGAGGGCGCGCGTCGCGAAGGGCGTCGACGCGAAGCTCGCCGACGCGGTCTACGACAAGCTCGTCGGCTTCTCGGGCTTCGGCTTCCCGAAGTCGCACGCGGCCGCGTTCGGCCTGCTCGCCTACCAGTCGGCGTGGCTGCGGCACCACTATCCGGCCGAGTTCCTCTGCGCGCTCCTGAATGCGCAGCCGATGGGCTTCTACCCGCCGGCGAGCCTCGTCCGCGACGCGCAGCGGCGTGGGGTGGAGGTGCGGCCGCCGGACGTGAACCTGAGCCAGGCGAAATGCACCGTCGAGCTTGAGTGACACCGTGTCACGAGGGGTGGTTCGGATCGGGCTCGAGTACGTGGCGATCGATCGGCGAGCGACGACGCGAAGGCGCTGGCCGCAGAGCGCTCGGCGGCGGCCCGTTCGAGGACGTCGTCTAGCTCGCGCAGCGCACGTCGATCTCGCCACGACGGGCTCGAGAGCCTGATCGCCTCGGGCGCCTGCGACTCGCTGGGCGAGTCCCGGCGCGCGCTGCTCTGGGAGCTCGGGCTCGTGCCGCGCTCGGAGAGCGTTCCCGGCTCGGGCGGCGAGGAGCGCCAGCTCGCGCTGCCGCTCGACCCGACCGCCGAGACGCCCGACCTTCCGCGAGCAGACCGAGTGGGAGCGGATGCTCGCGACTACCGCCAGACGAGCCTCTCCGTCGGCACGCATCCGATGGAGCTCCTGCGCCCGCACCTTCCGGCCAGTGTCCTTTCCAGCCATGACCTGTGCCAGGCACCGGACAGGGCTCGAGTGGCCGTGGCGGGGATGGCCGTGGCCCGACAGCGGCCGGCGACCGCGAAAGGCGTCGTCTTCATGCTGCTCGAGGACGAGTTCGGCCAGGTGAACCTGATCGTCCCGCCGCAGGTCTACGAGCAGCACCGCGCGATCGTCCGCGGCGAGCCGCTGATCCTCGCGCACGGCCGCTTCGAGCGGGTCGAGCGCAACCAGAACGTCGTCGTCCGCAAGCTCGAGACGCTCGCTCCGATCGCGCGCAAGCTCTCGGGCGCGGCCGACCTCGTCTCGGCTCTCCCGGACGCGCATCACTTCGGCCACCGATAGCATCGTTTCAGTGAGCCTCCCCCGCGCTCTCGGCGTCCTGTGTGTGGTGCTCGCACTCGCGGCAGCCGGCTGTGGCGGGGGCGATGGTGGCGGCAGCTCGTCCGTCGGACGAATGGGCGGCGACCGTCTGTGGCGCGCTCGACGAGTGGGGGAAGAGCCTCCAAGCCGGCAGCGAGGCCCTCAGGCCGGCGATGGAGAACACGAGGGATCTGGAGAACGTGAAGGAGAAGTACATCGGTTCCTCGAGGACGCCGAACAGAGCTCCCGGAGCTGGTGGACGAGGTCAAGAGCGCGGGGCCGCCGGACACCGAGGAAGGGCAAGCGCTCCAGAGCGAGCTCGTCTCAGCTCTCGAGAAGGTGCAGCAGAGCTTCGCTCGCGCAGTTGGCCGAGCCGAGGAGCTCTCGACGCAAGACGGTGATTCGCTCAGGAGCGGCGTCGGTGTGCTCAGCAACGACGTCGAGAAGAACCTCCAGGCTGCCGGCGCGTTCTTCGACGGCATTGGAGAGAGGTCGCCTGAGATCGAAGAGGCGATGGACGACACCCCCAGTTGCGGGCAGTTCACGAACGCGGGTTAGAGCTCTTCGATCTCCAGCGCGAAGCGCGGCAACCGGGCGAGCACGGCGCGGTTGAACTCGGCCTCGTACTCGATCGGCAGCCTCGGCCGTCATCGTCGACGCGAAGTGGTCGCGGAGCGCCGCCAGCTCCTCCGTTCCGGTCTCGACGAGATCGACGTAATCCCCGTAGCGCTCCTCGGCCTCGTCGCGATCGGCCGCGTCGTAGGCTCGCTCCGCCTCCTCGCACTCGGCGATCAGATCGGCATGCTCGCTCTCGAAGAGATCGAGCTGGCGCCGAATGACGTCCTCGAAGGTCACATGAGCTCCCGGTAGACGTCGAGGTGCGCGCGCGCCGAGGCGTCCCAGGTCAGCTCCCGTTTCGCGCGCACGGCGCCGGCGCGCGCTTCCTCGAGCGCCGCGGGCTCGTCGAGCAGCACGCGGGCGGCCTCGGTCAGAGCCTCCACGTCACCGCCGGGGACCACTAGGCCCGCGCCGAAGCGCCGAACCGGCTCGGCGAGGCCTCCCACGTCGTATGCGACGACCGGCACGCCTGCGCCCAGCGCCCGGAGCAGCGCCCCACTCTGGTCGATCTCGGGGCGATAGGGAAAGAGCGCGACCGTTGCGTCGCCGAGCGCCCGGTCGACCTCCCCGTTGGAGAGATAGCCGAGGCGCCACTCGGCCCGCTCGCCCGCGGCTACCCGGTACGTCTCGATGCTCTCCAGCGGGTCCCCTGCAACGAGCAGGCGTGCGCCCTCGATGCCCTTCGTAGCCTCGATCGCGTCTCCGATCCCCTTGTACGCACGGATGATCCCCAACGAGAGAAGCGTGCGCCCGTCGTCCGTTCGCGGCGGGTCGCTCGGGAAGACGGGATGCGGGATCACGCGAAGCCGCTCGGCGTCGGCCAGCTCGGCGAGTTGTTCGAGACCGCGCTCGCTGTGCACGACGATGCGCTCGAACCGGCCGAAGAGTCGTCGCCAGAGATCCCGCTTCTCCGCGGTTCGGCGGGGCAGGAGGTCGTGCGCGGTGAAGACGAGCGGCTCGCGAAGGCGCAGGATGCGGTCGTCGAGCTCGGGGGCCGCGAGCCATTGCAGGTGTGCGACGTCCGCGTGGCGGCGTCGCAGTCGCAGAAGCCCGACCGGGTGCTCGACGAGCTTCACCGGGATTCGCAGCCGGGAGCGCCGAAAGAGACGCGAGCTCACCGGGTAGAAGAGCTCTGTGCGCCGATACCCGTCCGGCTCGGGCGGATCGCCGAAGCGAAACGGCGACGTGACGAGCTCCACTTCCGCGCCGGCGCGTGCGAGCGCCGAGGCGAGCGCGTGGTCGTACTGCGGCGTGAAGGCCGGCGGGTCGGCGAGGAGGACGCGCATGGGGCTCCTACACTAGTGCCGGCCTTGGCTCCTTCCTTCGAAGAAGTACGCGCGTCGTTCCCGGTCTTCGACCGGTTCGCCTACCTCAACGCGGGCACGAACGGCCCACTCGCGCGCTCGACGGTCGAGGCGATGGTCGCCGAGCAGCTCGTCGACGCCGCGCAGGGTCGCGGCGGCGATCCGTACTTCTCCCGTGCGCTCGAGATGCGTGCCGTCGTGCGCGAGAAGCTCGCGGCGGCGCTCTCGGTGGAGCCGTCGCAGGTCGCGCTCACGAGATCGACGACCGACGGCTGCAACATCGTGCTGGCGGGGCTCGACCTCGGTCCTGACGACGAGATCGTGACGAGCGACGTGGAGCACTTCGGCCTCATCGGCCCGCTCGCCGCGTCCGTTGCGCGTGTGGTGACGGCGCCGGAGGACCGCATCCTCGACGCGGTCACCGACCGGACGAAGCTGATCGCGGTTTCCCACGTCTCGTGGGTGAGCGGCAACTCGCTCGAGCCGGAGCGGATCAAGGCGGAGACCGGCCTGCCGATTCTCGTCGACGGTGCGCAGTCGGCCGGGGCGATCCCGGTCGAAGCCGGCGCGTTCGACTACTACGCGATCTCGTGCCAGAAGTGGCTCTGTGGGCCCGACGTCACCGGCGCTCTCGTCGTCGCGAAGCCGGACGAGCTGCGGGTGGCGCTGCCGAGCTACTTCGCGCAGACCGAGCACTGGCCGGACGGCACCTACGTCCTCCGCGAGGGTGCGGAGCGCTTCGACAGCGGCTGGATCGGGACGCCCTCGCTGGCCGGCCTCTCGGCAGCGCTCGAGACGGCGCCCGAGTGGCGTTTCGACCGGGTCGCCGAGATGGCGGCCGCCTGCCGTGCCGCGCTTTCCGAGCGCTTCGACGTCATCACGAAGCCGGACCAGGCGGGCCTCGTCTCCTTCCGTCCTGCCGGCGATCCCGTGGAGACCGTGGAACGCCTTCGGGAACGGGACGTGATCGTCCGGGAGCTTCCCGGCCGCAACCTGATCCGAGTCTCGTGCGGCTACTGGACGAGCGAGGACGACCTAGAGCGCCTGCTCGGCGGACTTTCGTAGGCCGAGCTCGCCGGCGATCGGCCGCATCGCCTCGGTCACGAACCGGATGTGGTCGTCCAGCTCCACGCCGAGCTCCTCGGCGCCCGCGTAGACCTCGTCGCGGTGGACGCCGGCCGCGAACGACGGCTGCTTCAGCTTCTTCTTGACCGACTTCGGCTCGAGCGTCTCGATCCCGTCCGGCCGCACGAGACCGCACGCGTGGATGAACCCGCAGAGCTCGTCGCAGGCGAAGAGGGTCTTCTTCATCAGCGTGTCGCGCGGCATCCCCAGGTGCTCGGCGTGCGACAGGATCCCTTCGATCACAACCTCCGGATAGCCCTCCTCGCGGAGGATCGGCGCTCCGTCCTGCGGGTGCTTGTCGAGAGTCGGATGGATCTCGTAGTCGAAGTCGTGGAGGAGTGCCGTGACGCCCCAGAGCTCCTCGTCTTCGTCGAATTTCCGTGCATATGCGCCCACCGCGGCCTCGACGGCGAGCGCGTGCCGCAGGAGCGCTTCGCTCTTCGTGTAACGAGTTAGCGTGTCCCAGGCGCGGTCTCGTGAGATCTCCAAGGCGATGGGTACGATAGCCCCCTTCATGACCGAGACCCTCGTCGCCGACGCGCTGATGGAGTCCTTCGTGATCGAGGGCGGACAGCCTCTGAAGGGTCGTGTCCGCGCGGCTGGGAACAAGAACGGCGTCCTGCCGATCCTCGCGGCCTGTGTGCTCACGAGCGAGCCCGTGACGCTCCACAACGTTCCGCGCATCCGCGACGTCGACACGATGCTCGCCCTCCTGGCGGACCTCGGCGCCGACGTCGAGTGGATCGGGCCGAACGACGTTCGCGTGCACGTGGCGGACATCCGCACCACCGAGCTCGACAGCGAGCTCTGCTCGCAGATGCGGGCGTCGTTCTTGCTTGCCGGCCCGCTGCTCGTGCGCGCAGGCAGCGCGGTCGTGGCGCCCCCCGGCGGGGACGTCATCGGCCGCAGGCGGCTCGATCCGCACATCCACGGCTTCACGACGCTCGGGGCCGAGGTCGAAGCCGACGACGCCTACGAGATGCGAACGGACGGCCTTCGGGCTGCGGGGGTGTTCCTGGACGAGGCAAGCGTCATGGCGACGGAGAACATCGTCATGGCGGCCGCCCTCACACCGGGGAGCACGGTGATCGGCAATGCCGCCTGCGAGCCTCACGTGCAAGATCTCTGCCGCTTCCTCGGCTCGCTGGGCGCGAGGATCGAGGGCATCGAGTCGAACGTCCTGCGCGTCGAGGGAGTCGACTCGCTCCGCGGCGGCGAGTGGACGATCGGCCCGGATCATGTCGAGGTTGCGAGCTTCATCGGCCTCGCGGCGGTCACGGGCGGAGACGTCACCATCGACGGCGTCAGGACGGAAGACCTGATCTCGATCCTGCCGACCTTCGCCCGGCTCGGCGTACGCGTGGAGCTCGGGGACGGCACCGTGCACGTCCCGCCCGGCCAGGAGCTCTACATCGAGGACGACATCGGCGGGCACATTCCGAAGATCGAAGACGGGCCCTGGCCGGCGTTCCCGTCGGACTGCACGTCGATCGCCCTGACGGTTGCCACGCAGGCTCGGGGAACCGTCCTGCTCTTCGAGAAGATGTTCGAGAACAGGCTGTTCTTCACGGACAAGCTCGTTTCGATGGGCGCCCGGATCATCCTCTGCGACCCGCATCGCGCGGTGGTGACCGGCCCGACGAAGCTCCGCGGCCAGCGGATGGAGAGCCCGGACATCCGCGCCGGGATGTCGATGCTACTCGCCGGGCTCTGCGCGGACGGCGAGTCGACGATCGGCGCCGTCTACCAGATCGACAAGGGCTACGAGCGGATCGACGAGCGGCTCCGTGCCCTGGGTGCGCGCATCGAACGCGTCCCCGCTTAGCGGACGGTGATCGGCTTGAGCCGAATCGCGCCGTGCATGTCCCAGCGGCCGCGGTAGATCGCGCGCACGACGTACCGGCCGGGCTCGAGGCCGACTCGCCAGCGGATGCCGCCGCCGAGACGGGTCGTCGTCCGCGCGAGGCGGTGCCAGCTCTTGCCGAGGCGAACCTGAAGCGTGATCAGGCGGTAATCGGGTGTCACGGTCGGCGCGCTCGAACGTAGATGGACTGCGATGCGCACGCCTCGAAGCCCGCGCTTCTGACGAGTGTTGCGAGCCGTCCGTTCGCCCACTCGGCGGAGGCTCAGCCATGAGCCGGCTTGGACGCGCTCCTTGACGGCCTGACCCCGGGCGGCGGCGACTGCCGCAGCGACGTCGATCACGCCGTAGCCGAGCTGCGGGCTCCACTTTCCGCGGCCCGACGCGGTCGCCTTGAGGATTCCGGAGACCTGCTGGGCGGTCAGCCCGGGGTTGGCGGCCCAGACGAGGGCTGCGGCACCGGCGACTTCCGGAGTCGAGAACGAGGTGCCGCTCGACCACCCGTAGAGGCCGGCCGTCGAGCCGGGTAGCGGGTAGCGCGGCCAGTACTCGCGTGACGAGCCCGCCGCGACGGCCCCGAAGACGTTGTCTCCAGGCGCGGCGAGCGAGATCTGCGTGCCCGTGTTCGAGAAGTGCGCCCGCCTGCCGGACATCGTGCTCGCGGCGACCGAGAGGCCGAAGCCGCCCTGACCTTTTGAGCCCACGGGCTGGAGCGCGGCGGCCGGATACTCGATCGGGTTCCCTTCCTCGTACTCGTTGCCGGCGGCTGCGACGAGGAGGACGTTGCGGCTCGCCGCGTACTGGATCGCCCGCGTTTCCAGCGCCGACGCTCCTTCGCCTCCGATGCTCAGGTTGATGATCTTGGCGCCGTGGTCGACCGCGTAGACGATCCCGGCCGCCTCGTCGACGTCGCTGAAGCTGCCATCCGCGCCGATCGCCTTGACGACGAGCAGCTGCGCGTCTCCGCCGAATCCGGCGATCCCGTCGCCGTTCGTGCTCGACCCGGCGGCGAGCGCCGAGACGAACGTCCCGTGGCCGTCGCGGTCCTGCGCGTTCGTGCGGCGGTGGACGATGTCCCAGGTCTCGGGCCTCTTGGCGGCGATGTCGGGGTGGGTGAGGTCGACCCCCGTGTCGATGACGGCGATCTTGATCGCGCTCGCCGCCCGCAGGACGTCCTCGGGCACCTCGTTCACCCTCGTCGCGACGTACTGCCACTCGTAGGGGAGGCCGGGGCGGAAGACGGCGGCCAGGGCCGGCTCGACCTTGCTCGTGCGCAGCCGCGGCCGGTGCGCGTAGGCGATGCCCGGCAGGCCGTGCAGCTCCGCCGCGTGCCCCGGGAGCTCGACCTCGACGGTCTTCATGTGCGGAAGGCGTCGGACGATCTTGGCGCCGGGGAACCGCTTCGAGGGCCTCGGCCAGCTCGGCGTTCGACTCGAACCCGACGACGGCGCGGCTGACCGCGGGACGGCTCGTCGAGCCGCTCGGAGCGAGAATCGCCGCCGCTGCCAGGGCCGCGACGATGAGCGCCACGAGACGCGGAAAATGACTGGTGAAAGTGGTCATGTAGGCCGCACGGGGAGCGGGAAAGGGCTCCTGTCCGTCGTCGGCCTGGGCGGTGGGGTGCGGTACCCTGATTCGAGGGATGGCCTCCCCCGACCGGGTGAGTCAGAGAGAGGACGTGCGCGTCCGTGTGTCGCTCGACGGCACGGGCGAGAGCAACGTCGGCACCGGCCTGCCCGTGCTCGACCACCTGCTCGGGCTCGTCGCTCGCTACGGCTCGCTCGACATCGAGCTTCAGCTAGCGCCCGAGACCGGGGGCGCCGAGGTCGGGGCTGCGGGGAAGGCGTTCGGCGAGGCGCTGCGCGGTCCGCTCTCGGCCGACGAGCGTCAGAGGCCATGGGTCGGCAGTGGCTGCGGCGGACGACGCGTTGGCGCACATCGTCCTCGAGGCGTCCGGGCGGCCACTCGTCGTCTCGAACGTCGACCTGTCGGAGGCGAGGGTCGGCGGGCTCGGGACCGACCTCGTCGCGAGCTTCCTGCACGAGCTCGCCGAGGGTGGCGGCCTCACACTCCACGTGCGGCTCATCGACGGAGACGACCCCCAGCACGTCCTGGAGGCGATTTTCAAGGCGCTCGGCGTGGCCCTCGCTCAGGCCGGCCGGCCACGGAAACGGAAGGAGTGACGATGGACGGAAAGACCGTCGTACGGACCGAGAAGGCTCCGGCGCCGTTCCAGGGCGCGCCCTACTCGCAGGCGATCAAGGCGAACGGGCTCGTGTTCGTCGCGGGCCAGCTCGGGTTCGAGCCGGGGAGCACCGAGGTCGTCGGGCCCGGGATCAAGGCGCAGACCGAGCAGACGATCGACAACCTCGAGGCGATCCTGACCGAAGCCGGCAGCAGTCTCGACCGGATCGTGAAGACGACGGTGTTCCTGGCCTCGCTGAGCGATTTCCAGGGGATGAACGAGGTGTATGCGGGTCGCATCGGCGACACACCGCCGGCGCGGTCGACGATCGAAGTCGGCGCTCTTCCGTCAGGCGCGCTCGTCGAGATCGAAGCGATCGCTCTCGCCTGACCCTTTTAGCCATGTCCAGCGCCGTCCCTGGCCGCTGGTACCCACGACCTCCTCCCCGATTCGATCGTATCGGGGAAGCGCGCGCGTGTCTGGCGCGAGAGTGCGCCAGAAGTGCGCCAACGCGCGAGGCAGAATGACCACGCCATGACGACGCTCGAGCTCCCGAAGAGCATCGCGCCCGCGCTCGACGCGATCGTCGCCGTCGACGAGCCGTACGACGGCGTGTACCTGGTCGGCGGAACCGTGCGCGACATCCTGCTCGGGGAGCGCAACTTCGACGTGGACGTCGTCGTCGAGGGGGACGCGATCGAGCTGGCCCGCGCCGTCGCGCAGGAGCTGAACGGCGCGGTCCGCGCGCACAAGAAGTTCGGAACCGCGGTCGTCCTCTACGGCGACGACGAGCGGCTCGACCTCGTGACCGCCCGTAGCGAGACGTACCACGCGCCGGCGGCTCTGCCCACCGTCGAGCCGGGACGATCGAGGAAGACCTCCACCGGCGCGACTTCACGATCAACGCGATGGCCGTCTCGCTGAAGGGCGAGAACCTCGGCGAGCTCGTCGATCCGTTCGAGGGCCGTGCCGACCTGGAGGCGGGCCGGATCCGCGTTCTGCACGACAGGTCGTTCATCGACGACCCGACGAGGATCCTGCGCGCGATTCGCTACGAGGACCGGTACGGGTTCCGCATGGACGAGCACACCGTGGAGCTGGCCCGGCAGTGCATCGAAACGGGGCACGTGGGCGACCTCTCCGGAGCGCGCCTGCGCGACGAGCTGATGGCGCTCCTGGAAGAAGGCGACGTCAGCCATGCGATCCCGCGGCTGGCCGAGCTCGGAGCCGAGAAGGAGGTGCATCCGCACGTGGTCGCCGACGACGAAGCGGTGCGACTCTTCGACCGGCTCCGCGAGCTCAACCAGCGGTACGGCCTCGGGATCCCCGCTTGGAGGCTCGGGCTGGAGGCACTGGCTCGAAGGATCCCTCCCGAGGAGATCTCCGACTGGCTCGACGGCCTGAAGGTGCGACGGCCCGACGGGCAACAGATTGCAGGCGCGGTCGTCGAGGGCCCCAGGATCGCGCAAGGCCTCCAGGGTGGTCCGGCAGACGTCGTCGCCCTCGCCGAGCCACGCGACCCCGATGCTCCCCTGTTCGCCCTCGCGCTCACCGACTCCCCGAAGCTGCACGACTACTTCGAACGGCTGCGCGGCATGCGCCTCGAGGTCACCGGCGCCGACATCGCCGAGCTGGGCCTGGGCGAGTCGCCGCGAGTGGGGGAGATCCTCGACGAGCTGCGGCGCAGGAAGCTGAACGGCGAGCTGGACGGGAAGGAGTCCGAGCTCCGGGCGGCGCGGGAGCTCGTCGAGCAGTCATGAGCCTTCCCGTCTTCCGCTGGAGCGCGTCGGGCTGCGAGGTCGTCTTCTCGACCCGGCGTGGAGGCGTGAGCGAGGGGCCTTTCGAGTCGCTCAACCTCGGCCGCAGGACCGGCGACGACGTGTCGCACGTGGACGAGAACCGGCGGCGCCTGTGCGCGACGATCGGCGCGGACGAGGAGCGGCTCACCATCGGTTTCCAGACGCACTCGACCGTCGTCAACCGGGCCGAGGCGGGCTCGCGAGGCGTTCCCGGCGACGGCCTCTGGACGGACGAGCCGGACACTCCCATGCTCGCCCTGGGCGCCGACTGCGTGCTGATGGCTCTCGCCCGCGCGAACGGCGGTGCACCGGCGCTCGCCGTCATCCATGCCGGCTGGCGCGGCCTGGCGGATGGCATCGTCGAGGCCACGGCCGGCCCGCTCGGAAACCGGCTCTCAGCGGTCGTCGGGCCGGCGATCGGGCCGTGCTGCTACGAGGTGGGGGAGGACGTCGCGGGCAGGTTCCGAGACCGCTTCGGCCGTGGCATCGTCGAGAACGGGAAGCTCGACCTCTGGACGGCGGCCGAGAAGGCGGCCCGAGCGCGCGGGCGCGACGAGCGTGGAGCGCATCGATCTGTGCACACGTTGCCGAGACGATCTCTTCTTCTCCGAGCGCCGCACGGGCAGGCCGCGCGGGACGCAGGGTGTCCTCGGGCTTGTCCGCTGAGGCCGTGCGCGCTCGCTACGAGCGCGTGCGGGACGAGGTCGGGCCGGCCGTGACCATCGTCGCCGCGACGAAGTACGTCTCCGCCGAGGAGATGGCGGTTCTGGCCGACGCGGGGATCGAGGTCGTGGGCGAGAACCGCGCCCAGGACCTCGAGGCGAAGTACGCTGCGCACGGGGACGCGTTCCGGTGGCACTTCATCGGCCACCTGCAGAGCCGTAAGGCGAAGGTCGTGAACCGCCTGTGCGAGCTCGTCCACTCGCTCGACTCGGAGTCGGCGGCGCAGCGTCTCGAGATCCCGGCGCTCGTCCAGGTCAACCTCGCCGGCGAGGACACGAAGTCCGGGATCGCCCCCCGAGACTTGCCGCGCTACCTCGAGCTGTACCCGGATGTGCGCGGGCTGTCCACGATGCCGCCCGCGGCGGAGAACGCCGAAGAATCGCGGCCCTACTTCCGCAAACTGCGTGAATTGGCGCAAGAACACGGGCTGACCGAGCTTTCAATGGGTACGAGCCAGGATTACAAGGTCGCCGCGCAGGAGGGTGCGACCATGATCCGAATAGGCTCGGTGCTGTATCAGGGTTAACATTCCTGCCGCTATGGGCTTCGCAGACGTCTGGAACCGCACTCTCGTCTACTTCGGAATCGCCGAAGAGGACGAGGACTGGGACGAGGACGGCTACGTCACCAACGAGGAGCTCGAGCGCTCGTACAGCGAACGCCCGAACGTGCGCCGGCTCTCACCGCGACGTCGTGGAAAGGGCGAGTTCGAGGACTGGACCGATCCCGAGCCCGAGCGAGGCGGCGGAAGACGGCCGTGCTGCGCCCGCGGCCCCGCGCCGTCCAGGCCGCGCCCGGCGATGCCGCGGTCCGCGTCCACCTGGTCATCCCGCGCAGCTTCAACGATGCCCAGCAGATCGCCGACAAGTTCAAGGAGGGCACGCCGGTCATCCTCAACCTGCAGGGCTCCGACGCGGATCTCTCCAAGCGGCTGATCGACTTCGGAAGCGGCCTGACATACGCGCTCGACGGCGGCATGCAGCGCGTCGCCGACAAGGTCTTCCTGCTCACGCCGCGAAACGTCGAGGTCTCCGCCGAAGAGCGAGCCAGGCTCCTCGAGCGCGGCGGTTTCTTCAACCAGGCCTAGAGGAACCCCGCTCCTAGAGCCGAAGTCCGCCGCATGGGCGGAGCGCTTGTGCTTGCCGACGCGATCTCGAGGATCCAGGACTTCATCAGCGTCTTCATCGCTGTCTACATCCTCCTGATCTTCGCGTACATCCTCATGTCCTGGATCCGGATTCCCTACTCGCCGTGGCTGAACCGGATCCAGCGCTTCCTCTACGACGTCTGTGAGCCGTACCTGCGCATTTTCCGGCGCATCCTCCCGTCCCTCGGCCCGATCGACCTGTCGCCGATCGTCGCCATCTTCAGCCTCTACTTCATCCGCGCCGTTCTGATGTCCATCCTCGACCGATTCTGAGAAGGGAGGTGAACAATGGCCCTCACCCCTGTTGAAATCCGTCATGTCAAGCTCGCAAAGGGCTTCTGGGGCTACCGGCAGAGCACGACCGACCGGCTGCTCGAGGAGATCGTCGTGAGCTTCGAGGAAGTGTGGCGCGAACGGGCCGACCTGGAGGACAAGCTCGAGCGCCTCGAGTCGGACATCGCGCGTTACCGCGATCTGGAAACGCTTCTCCGCAAGACACTCGTCTCGGCCGAACGGAGCGCACAGGAGCTCAAGGACCAGGCCCGCCGCGAGGCGGACGTGCTCCTGACCCAGGCCCACGCCGAGGCTCGGCTCATCACGCAGCGTGCTCTCGGGGAGCGCGAACACTTGCGCGGCGAGGCAAGTCGGATCCGGTCGCTTCTCCGCTCTGCGCTCGCCATAGTCGAGGAGGAGGACGGAGAGGACGAGGCGGCAGAGGCCGCCTAGAGCCTGAGTAGACTTTCGGGCATGGCGGTCGACGTCGAGCACTTCAAGCAGCTCCTCGAAGAGGAGCGCCGCCGCGTGGTCGACGCGATCGAGTACCTGCACAAGGAGAATCCCGGCTCGATCGAGGACGAGACCCAGGACGAGACGACCGACAACCACATCGCCGAGACGGCGACGGCCACGCTCGACCGCGAGATCGACTACACGCTCGAGGAGAACTCCGAGCACGTGCTCGGGGAGATCGAGGGCGCGCTCAAGCGGATCGAGGAAGGCACATACGGGACGTGCGTGAACTGCGGCCAGCCGATCGCGGAGGAGCGACTCACAGCGATTCCATGGGCGACGTACTGCATCGACTGTAAACGGCTCCAGGAGCGCCGTTGAGCGAGCCCGCAAGGCGCGTCGACGTTCGCGTCGGCTCGTCGACCGACGCCCTGACCCCGGTCGCGGGGGCACAGCGCTCGCTCGCGGCCCGCGTGCAGCAGTGGAGCGGGCTCCTCGCGATCGCGATCGCCGCCCTCGCCGGAGACCAGATCACGAAGCACATCGTCTCGAGCAACCTCGCCCTCGACGCCGAGCGGCACATCGCGGGGCCGCTCTCGATCCACCACGTGCAGAACTCGGGGATCGCCTTCGGCCTCTTCGCCAACGCGACGCCGATCGTGACCGTGCTGACCGCGGTTGCCGTGGGCTGGATGCTGTTTTTCTTCGCCCGGTCCGGGTCGCGGCACCCGGTCTTGCCGATCGCGCTCGGCCTGTTGATCGGCGGGAGCGCCTCGAACCTCACCGACCGGGTCCGGCTGGGTCACGTGACCGATTTCATCGACGTCCGCTACTGGCCCGCGTTCAACCTCGCCGACAGCTTCATCGTCCTCGGAGTGCTCGTCCTGCTCGGCGCCTTGCTCCTCCCACAGCGGGGGCATGACCGACCGCAGCCCGTCCCCGAGTCACACCGTCCGCGTCCCTGACGACGCGGCGGGCGGGCGGCTCGACCGCTTTCTCGCGGAGCTTCCCGAGATCGGCTCGCGCTCGGCGGCCGAGCGACTGCTGGCCGAAGGTGCCGTGCGCGTCGACGGGGTCGCCCGAGCCAAGAGCTACCGGCTCGAGGGTGGGGAGGAGGTCGAGGTCACGCTTCCGGAGCCGGCCGCGGCCCTCGTCGAACCCGAAGACGTCCCGTTTCGGATCGCCTACGAGGACGAGCACCTGCTCGTGGTCGACAAGCCCGCCGGCGTCGTCGTGCACCCGGGAGCAGGCCACTCCTCGGGGACGCTCGTCCACGGGCTCGTGGGGCAGGTCGCCGGCGGGGACGAGGACCGGCCCGGGATCGTCCATCGACTCGACCGCGACACCTCGGGCTTGCTGGTCGTCGCCCGCTCGGATGAGGCATACGAGCGCCTGCAGCAGCAGATCCGCGAGCGCCAGGTCGAGAGGAGCTACGTCGCGCTCGTTCGCGGCCGCCCTCGCTCCTGGCGCGGCCGAATCGACGCTCCGATCGGACGCGACCGGGACGATCCGACTCGCCACTCGCTCGACACGGACACTCCGCGGGAGGCCGTGACGCACTTCGAAGTCGCCGAGCTGCTCGGCGGCCATGCCCTGCTCGACGTGCGACTGGAGACGGGACGAACCCACCAGATCCGAGTCCATCTCGCGGCGATCGACCTGCCGGTCGTCGGGGATCCCGTCTACGGCGTCCCGGCGCCGGAGCTCGGCCGCCAGTTCCTGCATGCGAACCGGCTCGCCTTCACTCATCCGTTCACGAACGAGCGCGTGGAGGTCGAGTCCCAGCTCCCCGGCGACCTGGTGGGATACCTGGAGCGCCTCAGCGCTCGTGGAGCACATACGTGAGCGTGAGCTGGGCCGTGGCCTGCATTTCGGCGCTCTAGGCAGAGCTCGAATACCCGTCCGACTCCCGCTAGACTGCACCGACCGTGTAACCGTCCCGGCGCGACGCGCGGGTGGTGGTGCCGCTGATTCCGGCGGTTCCATCCGCCTCCGCCGGCTGTACCGACACCAACCAACAGGAGGCAAGACGTGGCAGCCGTATCGATGCGGGAGCTCCTGGAGGCCGGAGTGCACTTCGGTCACCAGACTCGACGCTGGGATCCCAAGATGCGCCGCTTCATCTTCGGCGAGCGCGGGGGGATCTACATCATCAATCTCGAGCAGACGCAGCAGCTGCTGGAAGAGGCGGCGGCTTTTGCCCGCAACCTCGCCGAGCGGGGAGGATCCGTTCTCTTCGTCGGCACGAAGAAGCAGGCCCAGGACTCGATCGAGGAGCAGGCGAAGCGAGTCGGGATGCCGTACGTGAACCATCGCTGGCTCGGCGGCCTGCTCACGAACTGGCGCACGATCTCCGCCCGGATCGACCGGCTGCACGAGCTGCGCCGGCTGAACGAGGAGGGCCAGCTCGAACTGCTGCCCCCCAAGGAGCGAATCTCCATGCTCGCGGAGCTCGAACGGCTGGAAAGCCACCTCGGCGGTGTCGCCGACATGAAGCGGCAGCCGGATGCCCTGCTCGTCATCGACCTGCGCAAGGAGGCGATCGCCGTGCGCGAGGCGAAGCGCCTCGGTCTCCCGGTGATCGCGCTCGTCGACACCAACTGCGATCCCGACGAGGCCGACTACGTGGTGCCGGGGAACGACGACGCGATCAAGTCGTGCGATCTCGTCATCAGGACGATTGCGGACTCGATGGAGGCCGGGAAGCAGAAGGTGAAGCCGGAGGAGTTCGCCGCTCCGCCGCCCCCGGCCGGTGAGGCCGAGCCGCCGGCCGAACAGATACCGGCCGACGAGCAGCTGTCGCAGGGCGAGAGCGCCGAGGAGACGGCGAAGGCCGAGGCACCGGCCGACGAGCAGCTGCCGCACGGCGAGAGCGCCGAGGCGACCCCGAAGGCGGGGGCGCCGGCAGAGGAGGTGCCCGCCGAATGACGGAGATCACCGCAGATCTCGTCAAACAGCTGCGCGAGATGACAGGCGCGCCGATGATGGACTGCAAGCGCGCCCTCCAGGACGCGGAGGGCGATCTCGAGGCCGCCAAGCAGCTTCTCCGCGAGCGCGGCATGGCCTCGGCGAGCAAGCGTGCGGGGAACGAGACGCCCGAAGGCATCGTCCTGACGCGGCTCGACGACTCGAAGGGCACCATCGTCGCCGTCGGCTCCGAGACGGAGCCCGTCTCCAAGAACGAGGAATTCCGCGCCTTTGCGGAGCGCGTCCTGGACGCCGTCGAGAAGGACGGGCCTCACGCGGTCGAGGGCCTCGAGGACGACCGCAAGGAGCTGATCGGGAAGATCGGCGAGAACATCATCGTCCGGGGCGCGTCGCGCTTCGAGAGCGCGAGCGGAGAGGCGATCGCCGCCTACGTCCATCCGCCGGCCAACAAGATCGGCGTCCTCGTCAAGGCGGAGGGCTCACCCGAGGCCGCCCGCCGGCTCGCGATGCACATCGCGTTCGCCGCGCCGCGCTACGCGACTCGGGACGACGTCCCCGAAGATGAGGTCGCGAACGAGCGGTCCGTGTACGAGAAGCTCCCCGAGGTGGAGTCGAAGCCGGAGCAGGCTCGCGAGAAGATCGTCGAGGGCATGCTCGGCAAGCGCTTCTTCGCCGAAACCGTTCTCGCCGACCAGGCGTGGATCCACGAGCCGAAGAAGACCGTGGCCCAGGCGCTCGACGAGGAAGGGCTCAAGGTGCTCGAGTACGAGCGCTACGCCCTGGCCGAGTGACGGTCCGCGAGGAGGAGAGCGTGGCCACGCCTGTCGAGGGCTCCGCGCCGTTCCACCGCATCCTCCTGAAGCTCTCCGGTGAGGCCCTCATGGGCGAGAAGGAGTTCGGGCTCGAGCTCCCGGTGATCGAGAAGATCGCCGAGGAAATTGTCGAGTGCCAGAAGACCGGCGTCGAGATCGGCGTCGTCGTCGGCGCGGGAAACATCTATCGCGGCATGTCCGCGGCCGCGGAGGGGATGGATCGGGCGACCGCCGACTATGCAGGGATGCTCGCGACGCTTCTCAACGCTCTTGCCTTGCAAGACGTCCTCGAGCGCCTGGGCGCGCACACGAGGATCCTGTCCGCGATCGGCGTCGCCGAGGTCGCCGAGCCGTACATCCGGCGGCGCGGGATGAGGCACCTCGAGAAGGGTCGCATCGTGATCTTCGCGGCCGGCACCGGCAACCCGTTCTTCACGACGGACACCGCGGCGGCGCTTCGTGCACTCGAGGTGGGGGCCGACGCGATCCTGATGGCGAAGCACGCCGTCGACGGGGTCTACGACGCTGATCCCAACGAGGACCCGAGCGCAGAGCTCCTGCCTGAGCTCACGCACCTTCAGGCGATCGAGCGAGGGCTGCAGGTGATGGACACGACCGCCCTTACGCTCTGCATGGAGAACGGGCTCCCGATCTACGTCTTTGGGCTCGAGGACAAGAACCTCAAGCGCGTGCTTTCGGGCGAGCGGGTCGGCACAATCATCCGGACCCCGGACAAGGAGAAGGCGTGAACGGCGGGATCGACGATTTCATCCAGGACGCGACGCGGCGGATGGACAAGTCCGTCGAGTCGACGCAGGTCGAGTTCAACACCATCCGCACCGGCCGCGCATCGGCCGCGCTGCTCGACCGCATCACCGTGGACTACTACGGGCAGGCGACTCCGCTCAAGCAGCTGGCGACGATCAACGTGCCCGAGCCGAGGATGCTGACGGTGCAACCGTTCGATCCGACCTCGATCAAGGAGATCGAGCGGGCGATCCAGGAGTCCGACCTCGGGCTGACCCCGTCGAACGACGGCAAGATGATCCGCCTCCCGATCCCGCAGCTGACCGAGGAGCGCCGCAACGAGCTCGTGAAGATCGTGCGCCAGCTCGCCGAGGACGGGAAGGTCGCGATCCGGAACGTGCGCCGCGACGTCGACAAGCACCTCAAGGAGCTGAAGACGAAGGGCGACGTCGGCGAGGACGACGAGCGCCGTGCCGAGGAGCGCGTGCAGAAGCTCACCGACGAGCACACGGGCAAGATCGACGACCTCTTGAAGCGCAAGGAAGCCGAGATCACCGAGGTTTAGTGTCGACGCGGAAGCTCGTCGTTGGGATCGAGCGTCCCTCGTTCCTGAGGCGGATTCTGCGACGCGAACCATCAGCCGTTGAGCCCGGGGAGGTTCCTCGATCCGTCGCGATCATCCTGGACGGGAACGGGCGCTGGGCGGAGGCGCGCGAGCTTCCCGTCGAGGCCGGCCACCGCGAGGGGACCCGGGCACTGCGGCGCACGGTCGAGGCGGCGATTGACCTCGGGATCGAATCGTTGACGGTCTATGCCTTCTCGACCGAGAACTGGCTTCGTCCGCCCGCCGAGGTCGACTCGCTGATGGAGATCTTTCGCGAGACGATCGACCGCGAGCTGCCGGACCTTGCGGAGCAGGGGGTCCGGACCCGCTTCATCGGCCGCCGGGACCGAGCCCCCGAGGAGCTCCAGGGGCGGATGGCCGCTCTCGAGTACGAGACGGCTGCCCGGAATCGGCTTCAGCTGTGGATCGCTTTCGACTATGGGGGCCGCGCCGAGCTCGCGGACGCGGCGCGGGCGATGATCGCGTCCGGCATCAGCGCGGACGAGGTCGACGAGGACGTCCTTGCCGTTTACCTCTACGCTCCGGACATGCCCGACCCGGACCTCGTCATCCGGACCTCGGGCGAGCAGCGAGTCTCGAACTTCCTCCTCTGGCAACTGGCCTACTCGGAGCTCGTCTTCGTAGAGACGCTCTGGCCGGACTTCGGTGAGGATGACCTGCGGGGCGCGGTTGCGTCCTACGCGGGCAGGCGACGACGCTTTGGCGGCCGATGACCGGTTTCTGGTCGCGGATACTCGTCGCCGTCGTCGGGATTCCGCTCGTCCTGTGGGTCGTCTTCCTCGGAGGCTGGCCGATGTTCGGGCTGGTGGCCGTGGGAGCGCTCGTCGCGCTGCACGAGCTGTACTGGATGACGCGTACGCTCCGGCCGGTAGTGCTCGCGGGCTACCTCGGTGCGCTCGCGACTCTCCTGGGCGCGACCATGGGCGGGACCGAATGGGCGTTGGCGGGGCTCCTGGGCACGCTGCTGGTCGCCTTCCTGATCAAGGGCGGAATCTCGACGGTGTCAGTGGCGGTGACGATCCTCGGGGTGGCGTGGGTCGGCCTCGGGCTCGCGCATGCTCTGCTGCTGCGGGACATCGACGAGCACGGGGCACTGGCGGTGTACACCGTGCTGCTCGCCGTGTGGGCCGGCGACGCTGCCGCGTACTTCGGCGGACTTCTCCTGGGTCGACACAAGCTGGCCCCGACGGTGTCGCCCGGCAAGACATGGGAAGGCCTCATCGCGGGGACGCTGGCGACCATCGCCGTGACCTTCATCGCGCTCTACGAGCAGAGCTTCCTCTCGATCCCGGAGTCGCTCGCGCTGGGCGCTGTGATCGCGATCGTGGCTCCACTGGGCGACCTGTTCGAGTCGGCGCTGAAGCGCGATGCCGAGGTGAAGGACTCGGGACGCCTCCTCGGCGGTCACGGAGGAGTGCTCGACCGGATCGACGCGCTCCTGTTCACCTTCGCGGCCGCGTTCTACATGATCGCGGCCTTCGGGGCCGCCTGATCACCGATCCTGTTTCCCAACGGGGGCCGCGAGCCGAGCGGTTGAACTGATCCTGAATCTCACCTGGGCCGCCGCGGACCACCACCCGACTTCATCGTATCCAGGAAATTCGCGCCCATGGTTGATGCAGTTGTGCCAAAACTGACACGGAATCTCCCCCGTACACTTTGAGCGTGAAAAGAATCGCGGTCCTCGGCGCCACAGGGTCGATCGGGCGTCAGGCGCTCGAGGTCATCGACGCCAATCCCGAGCTCGAGGCGTGCGCACTCGCGTCCGGCGCGAACGACCTCGGCGACCTCGCAGCAGAGCGCGAAGTCGAGCACGTCCAGGTCGGGGGAGATCTCGCCGCGCTACTCGACGAGGCCGATGCCGGACGTCGTGCTCAATGCCGTTGTCGGCTTCGCCGGCCTTCCCGCGACCCTCTGGGCGCTCGAGCGCGGCGTCACGCTCGCTCTCGCGAACAAGGAGAGCCTCGTGGCCGCCGGCGACCTCGCACTCGCGGCTCGGGAGCGTGGGGGAGGGCTCCTCCTGCCCGTCGACAGCGAGCACTCTGCGCTCTACCAGTGCCTCGAAGGCCGACCCGTCGAGACCGTCCACTCGGTCGTTCTCACCGCGTCGGGCGGGCCCTTCCGGGGTCGAACCAAGGAGCAACTCGCAAATGTCACGCGAGCCGATGCCCTCGCGCACCCGACCTGGCGCATGGGGCCGAAGATCACGATCGATTCCGCAACGCTCGCCAACAAGGGCCTCGAGCTCATCGAGGCGCACTTCCTGTTCGGCCTGCCGTACGAGCGGATCGAGGTGGTCGTCCATCCGACCTCGGTCGTCCACGCGCTCGCGCGCTTCCGGGACGGTGCGGCGATCGCCCATCTCGGGCACCCGGACATGCGAGTGCCGATCTCGTTCGCGCTCACATACCCCGAACGCGCCGCCACGCCGGTCGCGCCGCTCGACTTCACCGAAGGGCTGACGCTGGAGTTCGAGCCTCCCGACCTCGAGACGTTCCCGCTCCTCGTATTGGCGCGCCGGGCGGGCGAGTCCGGCGGCACCTATCCGTGCGCCTACAACGCTGCGAACGAGGTGGCCGTGGCCGCGTTTCTCGCCGGGCGCCTGCCGTTCCTGCGCATCGCCGGCGTCGTCGAGGAGTCGCTCGCCGCGGTCGACGGTGCTCCGGCACCGGATCTCGACGCGCTCGTGGAGGCAGATGCCGATGCGCGCCGGCTCGCCGAGCAAGCAGCGGGTGCGCTCGTCCGGTGAACATCTTCGTCGCGATCCTGGGCCTGGGCTTGCTCGTGCTCATCCACGAGGCGGGCCACTTCTTCAGCGCCAGGGCGGTCGGGATGAGCCCGCGGCGCTTCTATCTCGGCTTCCCGCCGGCACTGGTCAAGGTCAAGCGCAAGGGAATCGAGTACGGAATCGGCGCAATTCCACTCGGCGGATACGTGAAGATCCCCGGGATGCACAGGCCGGCGCCTTCGGACCTGGAAACGTTCTTCGGCCCGGCAAAGGCGGAGGCACCCCAGCTTCTGGCCCCAATGGAGCGGCTCAAGCGCAAGTTCGAGGAAGGCGACATGGAAGGCGCGCGTCCCCTTCTCACCGAGCTCGAGCAGGCACTCGAGGAAGCCTCGGTGAGCAGTGGGGCGAAGAAGGCCGCCCGGCGCGGGCTGAACGAGCTGAAAGACGGTCTCGGCTCCGACGCCTACTGGCGACAGCGGACCTGGAAGAAGGTGCTCGTCATCTTCGCCGGGCCGGGAACGAACCTCCTCTTCGCAATCATCATTTTCGCGGCACTGTTCGTGATCGGGAGCGGGGGGTATCGGCTCGGCTTCTCGATGCAGACGGACGCTCCGGTCGTGCAAGACGTACGCGCCGACTACCCGGCTTCGACGATGGGCCTCATGACGGGCGACCGGATCGTGAGCATCAACGGTGCGCCGGTGCAGTCCGTGAGCGACGTCCCGGCCCTGATCGGGGACTCGGAGGGCCGCCCGGTCACGCTCGTCGTTCGGCGCGACGGGGAGACGAAGTCGCTCCGGCCCACCCGGCCCCGAGAGCAGGAGCAGCTCTCGATCCCGCAGGCGACGTGGGAGTCCCTTCGCCTGACGGCTGTGATCACGAGGGAGATCGGAGCCTCGCTTGCGCGTCTCGTCCAAGGCAGCCGCAAGGAGGTCTCGAGCCCGGTCGGGATCGTGGAAGGGTCGTCCGAGGCGCTCGAGCGCGGCACGCAGACGTACCTCTGGGTGCTCGGGCTGCTGAGCCTCTCGCTCGCGTTGCTCAACCTGCTTCCGCTGCTCCCGCTCGACGGGGGTCACATCGCGTTCTCGATCGTCGAAGGTGCCCGTGGCCGGGCGGTTGGACGGGAGGTCTACGAGCGCGTCTCCGCGGTCGGGATCGCGCTCGTCCTTCTCCTCTTCTTCATCGGGCTCTCGAACGACATCGGGAACTTCGGCAACTGATGGCCAGCGGCAACTGATGGCCAGCGAGCGATCGATCAAGGTCGGCAACGTCGAGATCGGCGGCGGCGCGCCCGTCGTCGTGCAGTCGATGACCCTCACGCCGACGCACGACGTCCCCGCGACGACGGCCCAGATCGCTGCAGCTCGCGTCCGCTGGGTGCGAGATCGTCCGGTGCGCGGTCCCGAAGATCGAGGACGCCGAGGCGCTGAAGAAGATCGTCCGCCTCTCGCCGATCCCCGTGATCGCCGACATCCATTTCAACGCCAGCCTCGCGCTTCGGGCGATCGACGCAGGTGTCGCGGCGGTGCGCATCAATCCGGGCAACATCGGCGGCCCCGAGAGGGTGGCGCAGGTCGTCGAGGCGGCGCGAACGGCAGGGATCCCGATGCGGATCGGCGCCAACTCCGGCTCGCTTCCCGAAGCACCTCCACGAGCTCGCGCACCGATGACCAGGCCGAGGCGCTCGTCGCGGCCGCCCTGGAGGAGGTCGAGCTTCTCGAGCGGCTCGACTACCGCGACTTCAAGATCTCGGTCAAGTCGACGCACGTGCCGACGATGATCCGCGCCTACCGCATGCTGTCGGAACGCGTGCCGTACCCGCTCCACCTGGGCGTGACCGAAGCGGGGACGTCGTTCGCGGGCTCGATCAAGAGCGCGGTGGGGATCGGCTCGCTGCTCGCGGACGGCATCGGCGACACGCTTCGCGTCTCCTTGACTGCGGATCCCGTGAAGGAGGTCGAGGTCGCCTGGGAGATCCTGAAGGCGCTCGGGCTCCGGGAGCGAGGGCCGGTCATGATCGCCTGTCCCTCCTGTGGTCGGGACAACGTCGGCGTCGAGAAGCTCGCGGTCGAGGTCGAGTCCAGGCTCAAGAACTATCCGCAGGCGTTCGAGGTCGCCGTCATGGGCTGCGCCGTCAACGGGCCCGGAGAGGCGGGCGACGCCGACTTCGGCATCGCGGGGGGGCGAGACGTGGGCTTCATCTACGGCCACGGCCACGTGCTGAAGAAGGTCTCCTCCGAGGCGCTCATCGACGAGCTCTTCCGCGA
Source organism: uncultured Actinomycetes bacterium (assembly GCA_963776955.1). Classification (GTDB taxonomy): domain Bacteria; phylum Actinomycetota; class Thermoleophilia; order Gaiellales; family Gaiellaceae; genus VAXT01. The sequence goes on along the minus strand of CAVZOM010000005.1, from coordinate 855,372 downwards.
GATCGACGAGTGGATCGCGTCTGGCATGCGCCGGCCGAAGCGCCTGAAGATGGCGAAGCCGGCCGCGCTCGCGATGGCGGAAGCCTCCGAGATTCCGCTCGACTAGGGTTCGAGACCATGGTGCGCCGGGCCACCCAGCTCTTCTTTCCGACCCTTCGCGACGACCCCGCGGACGCCGAGGCGGTCAGCCACAAGCTGCTCGTCCGCGGCGGCTTCATCAGGCAGGTCAGCGCGGGAGTCTGGACCTTCATGCCGCTCGGCTGGCGGGTGCACGAGAAGGTCGTCCAGATCATCCGCGAGGAGATGGACGCGATCGGCTCACAGGAGATGCTGATGCCGGTCCTGACCCCGGCCGAGCTCTGGAAGACGAGCGGCAGGTACTCGATCCCGGAGGTCTTCAAGCTCCACGACCGCAACGACCGGGAGTTCGTGCTGCCCATGACGCACGAGGAGACCGTCGCGTTCCACGCCAGGGAGATCCAGTCGTACCGCGACCTCCCGCACATGCTCTACCACTTCCAGACGAAGGAGCGCGACGAGCCGCGACCGCGAGCCGGTCTGCTCCGGGTCCGCGAGTTCATCATGAAGGACTCGTATTCATTCGACCGCGACGAGGAGGGTCTCGACAAGAGCTTCTGGCTGAACAAAGGCGCGTACGACCGAATCTTCGAGCGCTGTGAGCTCGAGGTGTACGCCGTCGAGGCCGAGTCGGGAATGATGGGTGGCAGCGAAAGCATGGACTACCTCGCGCCTGCGGCAACGGGCGAGAACACACTCGTCACCTGCGAGAACGGTGACTACGCGGCCGACCTCGAGATCGCCCGCGGGATTCCTCGTCCGCCCGAGTTCCCAGAGGCGGTCGATGCGCCGGCCGAAATCGAGACGCCGGGTGCGACCACGATCGAAGCCCTGGCGCAGTTCCTCGAGATCGATCCCGCGGCAACGTCGAAGGCGATGCCCGTGGTCGCCGACGGCCGCGTCGTGCTGGCGCTGATCCGCGGAGACGACCGCCTCCACGACGTGAAGATCTTCGAGGCGCTGGGAGAAGCGTTCCGGCCTGCGAGCGAGGACGAGATCCGGGAGACGTTCGGAGCTGACGCGGGCTCGATCGGGCCCGTCGGAGTTGGCGTCGAGGTGATCGCGGACGAGGCGCTTCGCGAGGGTCAGTTCGTGGTCGGCGCAAACCGCACGGGATGGCATCTGCGCGGCGTAGCAGGCGGGGCGCGACTTCGAGGCGCGGTTCGCGAACCTCCGTGAAGTCAAGGAGGGCGACACTTGCCCGAACTGCGACGGGAAGCTGCGGCTCCAGACGGCGATCGAGGTCGGTCACATCTTCAAGCTCGGCTCCTACTACAGCGAGCCGCTTGGCGCGACCTTCCTCGACGAGGACGGCACCGAGAAGCCCATGATCATGGGCTGCTACGGGATCGGGCCTGCGCGGACGATGGCGGCGATCGTCGAGCAGCACCACGACGAGCACGGCATCAAGTGGCCGCGTAGTGTCGCCCCGTACGATGTGCACTTGATCGCGCTACCGGGCCTCGAGGAGCGGGCAGAGGGGGTCGCGAGGAAGCTGGACGAAGCCGGAGACGAGGTACTGCTGGACGACCGCGATCAGCGCGCGGGCGAGAAGTTCGCCGACGCCGACCTGATCGGCGTGCCGGTCCGCGTGACCGTCGGCAAGAAGACGCTCGACGACGGCGCCGTCGACGTGCGCGTGCGAGAGACGGGTGAGGAGCGGCGCGTGGCCATCGACGACCTGACAAGCTTGCGCTGATGGCCCGTCGCCGGCGCTTCAGCGAGGACCCCTTCGGAGAGACGCTCGAGCGCTTGATGACCGAGAACGGCATGACGTACCGCGGCCTCGCGTCGAAGACCAAGCTCTCCGCCGGCTACCTCAATCACCTCGTGCACGGCAATCGGCCGGTGCCTTCGAACGACATCGTGCGCTCGCTCGCGTCGGCGCTGAACGTCGAGCCGGAGCACTTCCGCGAGTACCGCCTGCGCGTGATCACCGAGCGGCTCGAGGAGATGCCGGCGCTCATCGACCGGCTCTACAAGAGGCTCGGCGAAGGCCGCTAGAATCGGCCTGTCGCGGGGCGTGGCGCAGCCTGGTTAGCGCGCTAGTCTGGGGGACTAGAGGTCCCGAGTTCAAATCTCGGCGCCCCGATTGAGAAAGCCCCGCGCAGGCGGGGCTTTTGGTAGAGCGGCCACTGCGCGAGACGTAACCGCGTGTTTAGGACTGCGCCACAAACGGCAAGAATGCAATCCGAGGACCGGGGTCATGGACGGGAGGTCATTCTCCTGGCGGCAGAGGTACCAATCAGGGGAGACTGGCCTCGGTCCTCCTTTACTTCTGTAGACAACAGATAAGCCGTTACAGCGTGAGCGGGATGGGCTTTGAGGTACCGGGCTGCCCTGTCTCCCCGGTCCGTCATCTGCGCACGGTTCACACGTTTCAGCCCAGGCCGCGACAGGCACAATGTCGCCAGGGCCGGAGTCCTTGCGGCGCAACTCTGCGGTCTGCGGAAAAGGCAGCTTCCTTCCCTACGAGTCTCCCCTCCCAGGGGAGGAAACGCCCAGATGACCTTAGGGGGCGACTCCGGCCCCTATCCTGTATAGAAAGGCTCAGATACCTGCTGAGGAGGAACGAGTGAGCGAGCGCGAACAGGAACGCGAATCCGAGGGCGCAGCTGAGGAAGAGGAGACGACGACGGATTCCGAGGTCGCCGAAGATGAGAGCAAGGCGGCGGACCGGGATCCGCTGAGCGGCTACTAGGCCCCCGTCGTTTCGTCTCGCCGAGGGCCGGGCATACTCGCCGGTCGAGAGAGAGGAGGACCATGGACACCTGGGTGATCGTGCTGATCATCGTGGCGGTCATCCTGCTCGTCGGGATCATCGTCGTGGGCGGTCGCAGAGCAAGGGAGCGGCAGCTCGACAGCAAGCGCAGCGAGGCTGCGGACCTTCGTCGCGAGGCCGACCGCAACACCTCCCGAGCGGCCGAACGGGCGTCGCTCGCCGAGGAGCAGGCCCAACAGGCCGAGCAGGAGCAGGCCAAGGCAGAGGAGATCCGCCGCCGGGCGGACGAGGTCGACCCGGACAGAGACACGTAGGCGCCGACGGCTTACGCTGTGCCTGTGCCGACCCGCGTGGCGATCATCGGAGCCGCGCTCGACCTCGGCGCGGGTCGCCGAGGCGTCGACATGGGGCCCTCGGCAATCCGCTACGCGGGATTGAGCGATCGGCTGCTCGGGGCCGGAATCGAGGTCGAGGATCGAGGCAACGTCGAAGCCCCTCTCGCCGAGACGCGGGCGACGGGCGACGAAAGGGCGCGTTTCCTGGACGCGATCCTCGAGACCTGCGGCCGCATCGCAGGTGAAGTCGAACGCGCCCGGAGCGACGGCCTGACGCCGCTCGTTCTCGGCGGTGACCACTCGATTGCGATCGGCACGATGAGCGGTCTCGCCGCCTCTGGTCCCGGCGGGGTGCTCTGGCTCGATGCGCACGGTGACCTGAACACACCTGAGACGACGCCGAGCGGAAACGTGCACGGCATGCCCCTGGCCGCGGTTCTCGGCGTGTGCGGCGAGAGCTTCTCGAACGACGGGCTACGACTGCCGGCGGTCGACCCGAACCGAGTGGCCCTAGTCGGGGTGCGCTCGCTCGATCCGGGCGAGCAGGCTCTCGTGCGCGAGCTCGGCGTGGCCGTCTACACGATCAGTGATCTCGACCGCCGCGGAGTCGAGCCCGTCATGGACGAGGCCCTCGAGCAGATCGGTGGCGGCGCGTTCGTCCACGTGTCGGTCGACCTCGACGTCGTCGATCCGGAGGTCGCGCCCGGCGTCGGAGCCCCGGTTCGGGGAGGCCTCTCCTACCGGGAGGCACACCTCGCCCTCGAGCTCGTCGCCGAGGCGGGCGTCCTCGACTCGTTGGAGCTCGTCGAAGTGAACCCGATTCGCGATCACGAGAACACGACTGCCGAGCTCGCGGTCGAGCTCGCCGCGAGCGCCCTCGGCGTGAGGATCCTGTAGGGAGGGTCTGGCGCAATATGGTCTGAGCCGCCGGGGCCGCGCTGCTCGCCCCGATACCGGGTCCTCAGTCGCCCCGGTAATGGGGATTACCGGCGCTCCCTGCGTCCGCGGTCTCGGAACGAGCATCGCACCCCGTCGACGAGCAATATCGCGCCAGACCCTCCTAGACGAAGACGTCGGCCGAGCAGCCGAAGACGAGCGCGGCGAACGCGTCGGACTCGTCGATGCCTGCGAGGGAGGCGTGCTCGAGGTCGACCTCCACGTCGGGCCAGCTCTCGAGCCCGAGCGCGGCCGCGCCCTCGTCCGCACCGAAGCACAGCAGCGTGTCCGGCGCGATCACGTTTCGGCGCAGGGTGCGCCGCCGGGCGATGCCCTCGAGCTCTCGCAGCTCCTCCAGCGGGTCGATCCGCACGTTCGAGTCGGAGCCGATGCACAGGCCGATGCTCCGCTCGCAGACGCGTTCAACGGCGAGGAAGCCGTCCCCGAGGTTGGCCTCGGTCGTGAGGCAGGCGCAGATTCGCGCGCCGGCCTCCGCGAGCAGGTCGAGCTCGCGGTCGGACGCGTGCGTGGCGTGGACGATCGTCGTGCGCGGACCGAGGCAGCCGGTGCGGGCGAGAAGCTCGATGGGACGGACTCCGTGTTCCTCGACGCACTCGTCGACTTCGCGTGGCTGCTCGTCGGCGTGCACGTGGAGCGGCAGAGAGTGCTCGTCGGCGTAGCGACCGATCTCCTCGAGCCAGTCCGGCGGGCACGCGCGGACGGAGTGGGGGGCAAGGCCGACCCGGATTCCGTGCTCCCTGAGGCGTTCGACCTGGGTCAGGTACTCGGCGGCGGAGGGCTGGCGAAAGCGGTCGAGGCCGCCTCGGGCGTACGCGGCGTAGAGGAGGACGAACGTGATGCCGGCCGCGTCGGCGGCCTCCGCCGCCGCGAGCGCCTGCTCGAAGCCGAGGTAGTGGAACTCGCCGACCGCGGTGTATCCAGCGGCGAGCATCTCGCGATAGACCTGCTCGTACTCGGCGCGGACGCGCTCGGGGCCCTGCTCGTCGGCGAGGGCGAGCATCGCGTCGCGCCATGCCCAGAAGTCGCCGCCTTCGGTGCGGCCGCGTAGGGCGCGCTGGAAGGCGTGGCTGTGCGCGTTGACGAAGCCCGGGATCGTCAAGCGCTTCACCACGAGCGCGACGCTATCAGCCCGGAACCGCGTCTAAATTCGGTACAGCCAACCTCTCCCCGGCGCGGAGCGCCTGTCCGCGGAGCGGACCGGGGGAGGGGGTTCGGGGGAACCGGGAGGTTCCCCCGAGGCACCAAGAGCTGGTGGGTATGGATGCGAAAGTCGAGCAAATCCGCGACAAACGACCCAGCGGTTCTATCCTTCTCTAGATGTCCGCTCCCGCGGTCTCCGCTCCGCTCGCGCAGCTTCCGAACGCGCTGACGATCCTGCGGCTGGCGCTGATCCCGGTCTTCATCGTGCTCCTGGTCCTCGCTGACGGTGGATATAGCTGGCCGGCAGCCATCGTCTTCGCCGTCGCCGCGATCACCGACCAGCTCGACGGCTGGCTCGCGCGCAAGTGGCATGTCGAGTCCCAGTTCGGCAAGGTCGCCGACCCGCTGGCCGACCGGCTGATGATCGACGCGGCCGTGATCCTCCTCGTCGCCGTCCATCACCGCCTTCCCTGGGTGGCGCTCGCGCTCGTGCTCGCCCGGGACGCTTTGCTCATCGGCGGGTACAAGCTGCTCATGCCGCGCGGCTACGAGCTCGACGTCAACTTCCTCGGCAAGCTCGCCACCTGGATCCTGTACGCGTCGCTTGCTTTCGTGATGGTCACGCACGAAGGCACCGACTGGCCGCTGTGGATCTTCTGGACGGGTGTCGTGCTCGCACTCGCCGCCGGCGCTCAGTACCTCTATTCCGCGCAGAAGGTGATGCGTCGATGAAGGCCGTCGTCATGGCGGGCGGCGAGGGCACGCGGCTTCGCCCGCTGACGTCGAACCAGCCCAAGCCGATGGTCCCGATCGTCGGCAAGCCCTGTATGGAGCACATCGTCGAGCTGCTCCGCGAGCACGGCTTCGAGGACGTCATCGTCACCGTCGCCTTCCTGCCGCAGGCGATTCGCAGCTACTTCGGGGACGGGGAGACGATGGGCTTGAACATCGAGTACTCGGTCGAGGAGTCGCCACTCGGCACTGCAGGCTCGGTCCGGGCCGCAGCCGACAAGCTCGACGACACGTTCCTGGTCATCTCCGGCGACGCGCTGTGCGACTTCGACCTCGGCAAGCTCGTCGAGTTCCACAAGAAGCAAGGCGCCGCAGTCACGATCGGGCTCAAGTCGGTCGAGAATCCGCTCGAGTTCGGCATCGTGGTCACGGACGACGACGGCCGAATCGAGCGCTTCCTCGAGAAGCCGTCCTGGGGTCAGGTCTTCTCCGACACCATCAACACGGGTGTCTACGTCCTCGAGCCCGAGGTGCTCCAGCACGTACCGACCGACCGCCCGTACGACTTCTCGAAGGAGCTCTTCCCGCTCCTCCTGGAGATGGGCCGGCCGCTGTACGGCATGCCGATGGAGGGCTACTGGCAGGACATCGGCAACCTCGACCAGTACCGGCAAGCGAACTTCGACGCCCTGGAAGGCGACGTGAACCTCGCCATCCCCGGCATCCGACTGCGCGGGAACATCTGGCTGGGCGAGGGGGTCGAGCTCGAGGACCTCGACCAGGTCGAGGGCCCGGCGCTCGTCTCGAACTACTGTCGAATCGCCCGGGAGGCGCACGTCGGCCCGTACTCCGTTCTCTCCGCCAGCGTGACGGTGCTCGAGGGCGCCAGGACGGTGCGCTCCGTGGTCGACGCATCGACGCACATCGGCCGGGGGGCCCTCGTCGAGGGTGCAATCGTCGGGCGCTCGTGTGACATCCGCGCGCACGCACGGTTGCAGGAAGGGGTCGCGATCGGCGACGAGGTGAAGATCGGCGAGGAGAGCGTGCTCATGCCCGGCGTGCGGGTCTACCCGTACAAGGAGGTCGAGAGCGGCGCGCAGATCTACGAGAGCCTGATCTGGGAGACACGCGCGTCCTCGCGTCTCTTCGAGCGCGACAGCGTCTCCGGCCTCGTCAACGTCGATCTGACGCCCGAGGTCGCCACCAGGCTCGCGGTGGCCTTCGGGACTGCGCTCCCGCGCGGGGCGAAGGTGGTGGCGAGCCGGGAGGCCTCAGCCTCGTGCCGGATGCTCGAGCGCGCGATGATCGCCGGCCTCAACTCGACCGGCGTCGGCATCGCGGACCTACGCGCGCTGCCGAGCGCGGTCGGGCGGCACCTCCTGAAGACGCACGACTACGCGGCCGGCTTCCACGTCGGCTTCGACGCGGCAGACCCGGAGGCAGCGCAGATCCGCTTCTTCGAGGAGCCCGGGATCCAGATGAGCGCAGCGCTCCAGAAGGAGATCGAGAAGCACTTCACCCGCGGCGAGCTGCGGCGCTCCGCCGCGACCGGGGTCGGAAACGTCGACTATCCCGTGCGCGCCCGGGAGAGCTACGCCGAGGACTTGCTCGGAACGCTCGACCAGGAGGCGATCCGGGAGCGGGAGCTCCGGATCGTCGTCGACTACGGCTATTCGGCCGCATCGCTCGTGCTCCCGCTCGTGCTCGGCCCGCTGGGAGTCGAAGCCGTCTCCGCGCACGCTTTCGCACCGTTGGAGGGGGGTGGAGGTAGCGCGAGCCTCCGCGGGCTGATCGGACAGGCGAAGAAGCTCGTCACCGCCGTCGGGGCGGACCTGGGCGTCGTCTTCGACCGAGCCGCGGAACGCCTCTATCTGATCGACGAGAGCGGCCACGAGATCCCCGTCGAACAGGCTCTGCTCCTCTACCTCAGGCTCATCGGCTCCGACGGCCGCCGAGGGAAGCTCGCGTTCCCCGTGACCGTCACGAGCCAGGTCGACCAGATCGTCAAGGGCAGCGGGCTCCAGGTGATCCGGACGCCGGCCTCGCTGAGCGAGCTGACGAAGGTCGCGGCCGAGGACGGCGTCATCTTCGCGGGCGCCGTCGGCGGCGGCTACGTCTTCCCCGACTTCCTTCCGGCCTACGACGCGATGGCGAGCTTGTGCAAGCTCCTCGAGCTTCTGGCGCCCGTGCGTCAGCCGCTCTCGTCGCTCGTCTCCGAACTGCCGCACTCGACGCTTGTCCACCGACAGCTGCCATGCCCGTGGTCGCGCAAGGGCGCCGTGATGCGTGTTCTCACCGAACGGCTCAAGGGGCGGGACCTCGACCTCCTCGACGGGATCAAGATCAAGGACCGCCGTGGTTGGGCACAGGTGCTGCCCGATCCGGACGAGCCCCTCGTCCACATCTACGCCGAGGGACGCGACGAGAAAGCCTCGAACGAGCTCGAGACCGAGCTGCGGGCGCTCGTCGAGGAAGTCCTTCGCGACGAGGTGGAAATCTCAAGCTGAGGTTGAACCTTTGCCGCGCGGCTGGTTTACTTGCTGCGCTCACCTCCCCCGAACGAAAGGCTGACTGCGTGGAACCGTATCCAGACCTGGCTTCGATGTCGGACGCCGATCTCAAGGCGCTGATCGACCGCCTCACGGAAGAGGAACAGGAGGTGTCCTATCGGCGCCGCCTGCTGCACGGGCGAATCGACATGCTGCGGACGGAGCTCGTGGCACGGCTCCAGCAGTCGGAGGGGAGGAGCGTGCTCGAGGAGGTCGACGTCGACCGGCTCGCGAACATCCTGGCCGGAAAGGCGGCGCCTCCCGTCGAGGAAGGCGCTTGAGCCACGTCTACTGCCCCGAGTGCGGCTTCCAGAACCCGGAGGCCGCCAACTACTGCGCGAAGTGCGGAGCTCTGCTCGTGCGTGACGAGGCCGGCTCCGACACGACCATGAGCTACACGCCCGAAGAGGGCGAAGACGACGCCGCGGCGATGCTCGACGAGATCAAGACGGAAGGGCCGGCGCTCGTCGTCCGCTCCGGTGGCGGTCGTGCCGGCGAGCACTTCCTGCTCGAGAAGGACGAGACGTCGGTCGGCCGCTCGCCCGATTGCGACGTCTTCCTGGACGACGTCACCGTTTCGCGGCGCCACGCACAAGTCGTCCGCCGCGACGGTCAATTCTTCATCGAGGACAAGGGGAGCCTGAACGGCACGTTCCTCAACCGGCGTCGCATCGAGACAGGGCCGCTCGAGGACGGGGACGAGTTGCAGATCGGCAAGTACAAGCTGACCTTCCTCTCATGAGCGCCGCACCCGAGACATCGAGGCGGAACGGGCTCGAGCACATCGGCGCCGTGTGCCGCCGGCTCCGGGACGAGTTTCCCGACGTCTCGATCTCCAAGATCCGCTATCTCGAGGAGCAGGGCCTGGTCGCGCCGAAGCGGACGCAGGGCGGCTACCGGCTCTTCGACGAGGACGCCGTCGAGCGGCTGCGGACGATCCTGCGCCTGCAGCGCGATGAGTTCCTCCCTCTGCGCGTGATCCGGCAGGAGCTGGCATCGCCGGCGGCAAGCAAGTCCCGTCGCCGCAAGCGTGCGGCGGGACTGACTGGCCCGGAGGAGGAGCTCAGCGCCAGGGAGCTTCTGGAGCGCTCCGGCGCGACGCCGCAGCTCCTTCGCGAGCTCGAGGAGTACGGGCTCCTGGAGGCGCGGGGGAGTGGGGCGGAGAAGCGCTACTCGGCGGGGGATGTCGAGATCGCCGCAGTCTGCACACACCTGGCGTCGTTCGGCATCGGGGCGAGGAACCTGCGTGCGTTTCGCTCGTCCGCGGACCGCGAGGCCGCGCTGCTGGATCAGCTGGTCGGGCCGACGCTCCGGGGCCGGAACGCGGACCGCCGAGAGGCGGCTCTCGACGACCTCCGCACGCTTGCCGAGCTCAGCCAGGAGCTTTCGCAGCTCCTCTTCTGGCGTGCCCTCAGGCAGGTGGCGTCGAGCTGATGGCCGCGACCGGCGTCGATTGGCTGAAGTCGAAGGTTCGGGACGTTCCCGACTGGCCCGAGAAGGGCGTCATCTTCAGGGACATCATGCCGTTGCTCGCGGATCCGGAGGCGCTCAGAGAGACGATCGACCAGCTCGGCGACTGGGCCGAGGAGCGCAAGCCGGACATCGTCGTCGGGGGAGAGGCGCGGGGCTTCTTCATCGGCTCGGCGATCGCCTACAAGCTCGGGTGCGGGTTCGTGCCCGCGCGACGCCCCGGCAAGCTGCCGCTCGAGACGATCAGCCAGGAATACGCGCTCGAGTACGGCAAGAACAAGCTGGAGCTCCAGTCCGACGCGTTCGAGAACGGTGCCCGCGTGATCATCCACGACGACGTCCTGGCCACGGGAGGCACCTCGAAGGCGATGGCGGAGCTCGTGGAGCAGCTCGGCGGCGAAGTTGTCGGGATCCAGTTCATCATCGAGCTGGATTTCCTCGAGGGACGCGAGAAGATCGCCGATTACGACGTCTTCTCGCTGATCCACTACTAGGCTCGCCTGAGCCAGGCTGAAGCCCGGCACCGGATTTCAAGAGAGTCGTCCGGCGCGCCGATTAGAACGTCTAGAGAGGCATGTACGACGCGCTCACCACGCGGTACACGTTCGCCTGCCCCAGTCGAGGCGAGACTCGGGTCAGCCTGTCCAGCTTCCGTGTGCTCGACCGGCTGCCCGGTGCCGAGCATCCTGCCGTCTTCCACGTCGTCTTCGACTGCCCGTGCGGGGAGGAGCATCCGGGCCTCGTCTCCGACTCCGAGCTCGACTGGGCTCCTCTGGGCCTGGCCGAGGAGCGGTTCTTGAATCTCATGACCGCGCGCTTCGAGGACGTCGCCTCCGAGCTCTCCGACCTCGCAGTGCGGAAGATCCTGGCGGGCGAGTGGCCCTGGAGCTTCTTCTGTTACCCGGAGGATCGACCGCGTCCGGTGTTTCCCTCGTCCTTCTTTCTCCTGGCTCCCGGCGACGGGACGATCGGCCTCGCCGTGCGCTGCCCCGCCTGCAACCGCTTCTCAGTGAACCTCGTCTCGCACGAGCATGTCGACCTCCCGTTCCACAATGACCGGGAAATCGGCGTCATACCGCACCTCTTCGCCGCCGACCTGCCGCGTACCGTCGCCGACTTCCGCGATGAGCTGGAATCGGGCAGCTTCGACGCGCGACGCATGCTCCTCGACTAGAAACCGGTCGCAGTGGGCAAGGGACCGGGGTGGAGGTGGTCGCATGTACGGCTTGACGAGAGCAACTCTGACGCTTATCGGGGTTGCTGCGGCAGGCGTGCTCCTCTGGCTCGCCACGCAGATCCTTCCCGACGACCCGTCCGAAGCTTCGGCGGGCGAGTACTGGGGCGCGTTTGGCGTGGTCGCTGCCGGCGGGCTCGTAATCGCGCTTTCCCAGTTGCTCGGCGGTTGGACGAAGTGGGGGTGGCCCCGCATCTCGCCGAACGTCTTCCTGCTCGGGTTCCTGCCGGCGCTCGTGGCCGGTGGCTGGATCCTGGCGGACCAAGAGCCGGGGGAGGAGTGGCTCGGGCAGCATGTGCGAGGCTGGACGGACGACCTCGGCCTCGAGAGCCTCGTCACTGATCTCGGTCTCATGATCCCGGCGATCGCGTTCGGCATCGGCCTTGTCTTCGGCCTCACGTTCGACACGACCGGACCCAGGACCGCCCGGACGAGGGGCGTGCCTGCAGCGGGGGCGCAAAGGCCGGTTGCGCCGGACGGCGACGGGAGGCTGGAGGAGGATCGTCGCGTCAGGCTCGACGACGACGACTCTGCCGCGCCCGATCCGGAGCCGGAGCCGAGGCCCGGCGAGCCCGCAAAGAAATAAGGCTGGTTCCGACAGCTCGGCGCAGACTCGGGTCGTCGGCGCTCACTCCCGGGGGGGATTCTCGGGCCGTGTGCACGCGCCGATACCCGGGACATGAATGCCGCAGAGCCGCAGCAACGCGCGATGGCGCTCATTCTCGAGCACTGCGCTCGCATGAACAGCTTGGAGCACGTTGAGCCACCGGCTGCTCTCCGGCTCCGGCAGGCGATCGGCGAGGAGCTTGCGCGCCTGCTTCTGAACGCCCTCTCCGGCGACCATCGCCGGGTCGGCGTCGGCGTGCTCAGGCCCTAGTGGGCCGGTCCTCGCCGTAGATCCTGATGAAGAGGAAGATCGCACCGCCCGCGACGGCGGCGAGGATGAAGGACGTGCCTGCGCCGACGCCGACGGAGAGCATGCCGAGCCACAGGTAGAGGAAGAACCCGAAGGCCCAAAGGAAGGCCGAGACGCCCTTGTCGATGCTCGGCGGTCGCAGGTGGAAGCTCATCGAGGGCCGAGTTTATCCGGCCGGCGCGCGCTTGCCTGTCGCCCAACGCCGGAGGCGCGTCGCTCGCAATTTCGACGCCTCGCGCGAAATTGGACCAAAAAAATTCGCCGAGCCGGTTTCGCTTTCGTCCGCTCCTCCGACCAACTTTCGGCTTCCGCCTACAGCCGCCCGGTGGAGCTTCGACCTACTCGCGTTCCGTGCTCGGCGCAAACGGCACAGTAGAGGCGGCGAGTCGTCCGTTCAAGACCTGTCGGAACGCCGACCTCGCAATTTGCAAAAAATTCAGTTTTCAACATTTTCCACAGTCGTTAGCCCGTTCTGTGGACAAGCCTGGGGAAATTTCGCCGGCCGGTGCAAGCGCGCGCCGGCTCATGAACCTAAGAGCTGCAGCGAGCCCGCTTCCGGTTGGCGGGAGGAGGGAAGAGCGCGAGTTAGTCGAAATTGCTCGAACTTGACATAACTACGGTTACCGTGCATCGGCTGGAGCCAGCAAACGCCTTGCTACGCCAGGAGCTATCGTGTTTCATCTCCTGATCGCCCTGGTAGGAAGAACCCGAACCTGAATGACCGTTGAAATCGAGAGCGTCCTCGGCGCCGAGGACGTGCGGCAAGTCATCGAGACGGCTGAGCAAGCCGGGTCGATTCGTGCATCCGAGCTAGCGGAGCTCGTCGAGGCGCATGAGTTGGGCGAGCTCGAGGCCGAGGCTTTGCGCCGCGAGCTCGAGCAGCGCGGGATCGACATCGTCGAGGAGAAGGAAGAAGCGCCTCCGCCGCCCCAGCCGGTCGTGTACGAGACGACCACCGACGCCCTTCAGCTGTTCCTGCGCGAGGCCGGCCGTCACGCGCTCCTGACCGCCGCGCAGGAGGTCGAGCTGTCGAAGCGCATCGAGCGCGGCGACCCCGAGGCGAAGCAGCGGATGATTCAGTCCAATCTCCGCCTGGTCGTTTCGATCGCGAAGAACTACCGCAACCAGGGGCTGCCGTTCCTCGACCTGATTCAGGAAGGCACGCTCGGGCTGATCCGCGCAGTCGAGAAGTTCGACTGGCGGCGCGGCTACAAGTTCTCCACCTATGCAACCTGGTGGATTCGGCAGGCCGTGGCCCGTGCGCTCGCGGACAAGGCTCGGACGATCCGGATGCCCGTCCACATCGTCGAGCGGCTGCAGAAGATGAACAAGGCGGAGCGGCTCCTCTGGACGCAGCTCGGCCGCGAGCCGACGCTCGACGAGATCGCCGAGGAGGCCAGCCTGCCCGTCGAGCAGGCGCGCGAGGTGAAAGCCGCGGCGCGGGCGTCGACCAGCCTCGACCAACCGGTCGGCGAGCAGGAGGACGCCGTCTTCGGAGACTTCGTCGCCGGCGACGGGCCGTCACCCGAGGACGAGGTCGAGATCACGCTGCGCAGCCAGGCGCTCATTCGGGGCCTCGCGGCGCTCTCCGACCGCGAGCGAAAGGTGATCGCGCTCCGCTACGGCCTGGCCGACGCCGAGCCGAAGACGCTCGAGGAGATCGGCCGCACGCTCGGCCTCACCCGCGAGCGCGTCCGCCAGATCGAAGTCCATGCTCTGCGCCGCCTCTCGAAGCTGCGCGAGATGGAATCGATCGCCGGCTAGACGGTTACTCGTTCTCGAGGTAGAGCTGGAGGCCCGGCGCGGCCTGTCTGAGGTCGCGGAGTGCGCGTGACTCGAGCTGGCGCACCCGCTCGCGGGTGATGCCGAGGCCGATTCCGACCTGCTCGAGGGTTTGCGGCGTCTCGCCGTCGAGGCCGAACCGCAGCGCGAGGACGCGGCGCATGCGCGGGCTCAGCCGCCGGAGCGCACCTGCCAGTTCGTGCGAGCGGATCATCTTGGCGGTGGCGGCGTCGGGCTGATCCGACTTCGTGTCCTCGATCAGGTCGCTGTAGATGCTTTCCCCGTCCCCCACCGGCGTCTCGAGGCTCACCGGGTCTTCGACCAGGTCGAGAAGCTCCTGGACGCGCTCGGGCGTGAACCCGGCTTCCTTCGCGATCTCCCGGACGAGCGGATCACGGTTCAGCTTCTGCGCCAAGACGCGGCGTGCACGCAGCACCTTCCGCGTCTGCTCGGCGACATGGACGGGCAGACGGATCGTCCGTCCCTGGTCGGCGAGCGCACGCGTGACGGCCTGTCGGATCCACCACGTGGCGTAGGTCGAAAGCTTGAACCCGAGCTTGTAGTCGAACTTCTCGACGGCGCGGATCAGGCCGAGGTTCCCCTCTTGGATCAGGTCGAGCAGCGGCACACCGGCCTTCGTGTAGTTCCGCGTGATCGACATCACGAGCCGGAGGTTGCACTCGATCAAGCGGCGCTTCGCCGCCTCGTCGCCCGCGTCCTTGCGGCGGGCAAGCTCGCGCTCCTCCAGGCGAGTCAGCAGCGGGCCGTCGCCGATCTGACGGACGTAGAGCTTCAGCGGATCCTGGGTAACCGCGGCGACGCCGTCATACGGGTCCTTCTCCTCGACCTCCACGGGCTCGTCGAGGCCCACGGGATCCGGAACCACCTCGAGCTTGGGCTCAGAGGCGGGCTCTTCGTCGCGCGTTTGTTTACGCAGTGGCCGGGCCATGCAAGCCGTGTATCGGTCGCCGGGCGGGGGCGGCTTAGTCGAGTACCCTCGATCGAGGGATGGTTGGCTCTAACTCACGGCCCCGTTCCGCGTCGAAAAGAGAGGAAGGAGCCCGCTGGACACGAAGGCCAGGCTCGTCCAGCAGGGTTTCTACGATCTCATCGTCATGTGTGGAATCGCCGGATACAGCCTCAGTCGCGCGAGCGAAATCGACAGGACGCTCGCGGCTCAAGCGCTGCTCGCGGCGATCGCAGAGCGCGGAGCCGACGCGGTCGGCTATGCCTATCGCCCGCCGGCCGGAGCCTTCAATGTGCACAAGCAGCGCTCGGGCGCGAGTCAGCTCCTGGAGCACATCGCGGTGCCCCCCGAGGCCCTGCAGGCGCTGATCCACGTGCGCGACTACACGAAGGGCCATCCCCGGATCGCCGCCAACAACCATCCCGTTCGGCACGGCGCCGTGGTCGGCGTCCACAACGGGATCATCCTCAACGACGACGAGATCTTCGCCCGCCACGGATTCACGAGGCAGGAGCCGCAGATGACGGTCGACACCGAGGCGATTTTCGCGCTCGTGGACGAGCTGGGCGCGACCCGGGAAGCATTCGAGGAGCTCACCGGCTCGATGGCGACCGCCTGGTTCGACGAGCGGCGCCCCGACACGGTCTTCATCGCGCGGAGCGTCGGCCGGCCGCTCTGGCTCGGTGAGGGTACGGAACGAGGCGTTCTTCGCCTCGACGAAGCACGCGCTCGAAGTCGCGGAGCGCTACCTGGGTCTCAAGCTGCGAAAGCGGGCGCTACCGGACGGGATCGTCGTTCCGCTGATCGACGGGAAGCGCCGGCGCGCGACCCGCTTCAGCCCCGACCGCGCTTTCGAGGAGCAGTCCCTGCCGGCCGTGCGCTCGCCGCACGAGGGCGCGACGTGCCTCCAGCGGCTCGCTGCGCTCGCCGCCGCTTGAGCGAGCCCTCCGGCGACACCTCCATCCCCTCCTCGAGCAGCCGCTCGCGGACGAGGTACTGGAACGTTGCCCAGGCGCCGACTCGGCGGCGCCGACCAGAAGAGCCAGTGTCGGCTTCGCCGGCGCGGGCGGCCAACACCCCTCCCCCGGGCTCGAGCATGCGGTAGACCTGCCACTCGCTCATCAGGTCCGGGTCCTTCCGCCGGGCCTCCTTCCAGTCCGCGAACTTGGGCAGCCTGCCGAGGTCGCGAGCCAGGCCGACTCCCTGGTCGATCGCGCGCTCGAGCCTCTCCTCCCCCACCGGCACGTCGAAGCCGGCCTCGCGGAGCGCGTTCTTGAGCGAGCCGAACATGTGCCAGTAGAGCGACTTGGACGGCATCGAGTCGCGTCGCTCGTCGAGGTCCCTCGCGGTCGGGGGACGTCCGAGCTCGTCCCCCAACTCGCGTAGCTGCCGGATCAGGTCCGCGGGCTGCGCAAAGCGCCGCGGGACGAGGCCCGCCTTGCGCTTCGCCTCGTTCCAGCTGCCGAAATGCTGGATGACGGTCTGCGGATGGACGGTCGTCTCCGGATCGTCCTCGAACTCGCGCATCGTCGGCGAGCGGCCCATGCGCTCCGCCGACGCGCGCAGCTGCTCGAGGATGTCCTCGTCCGAGTAGCGCTTACGGATTCCGGCCTGGAACTCCGCCAGCTTGGCCGGATCGATGCGTCGCACGGCCTTCGGTGGCCGGCGTTTCTGGGGCATGGCAAGAAGAATAGAACAGAATCGACGTCTTGCAAAGACGCCCTAGGAAACTGGAATGGCTCTACGAGGCGGCCAGCAGCTGGTGCCGCGCCGCCTCGTCGACCAGGATGTCCGGCGGAAGCACGCGCTCGAGAGCGTCGACGCAGCGGGGGCACAACTGATTCCCCGCGGCTCGCTTCAGCTCCTCCATCGCCTCCGTCGCGGGGCGTGCGGCTCGGTAGATGCGGGTTGTGAGCATCGAGTCGAGCGCGTCGGCGACGTGGATGATGCGGGCGCCGAGTGGGATGTCCTCCCCCTTGAGCCCGTCGGGATAGCCGGTTCCGTCGAATCGCTCGTGGTGGTGACGGATCGCGGGGACGGCGTCGTTGAGGAAACCGAGCCGGTCGATGATGCGCGCGCCCTCGTCGGAGTGCCGCTGCATGAGGGACCATTCCTCGTCGGTGAGAACTGTCGGCTTCAGAAGGATCGCGTCCGGGACGGCGAGCTTGCCGATGTCGTGGAAGAGCGCCGCGTGCCCGAGGAGATCGAGCTCGGCCTGAGAGAGCCCGAGCTCCCGGCCGATCGCCAGCGCGAGCTGCTGCACGCGCCGCGAGTGGCCCGCCGTGTAGGCGTCGCGGGCGTCCACCGTCGCCGAGAGGCTCTCCATCGCTGCCGTCGAGCGCTCCCGGAGGAGTCGGTTCGCCTGCTCGAGCGAGACGTTCTGGCTCTGGATCGTCTCCGCGGCTGCGCGAAGCTTCTGAGCACTGCGCTGTGTGTGTCGGAGGTAGGCCTCCTGCGTCTTGCGCATCAGGAGCAGCGGCACTGCGAACACCGCGAGCGCGTAGAGGCCCGCCGCGTGGTAGGCGATCGCCATCACGCCGCCGACGAAGCCGTACACGATCCAGTGCGGGGTCAGCCATGCGAAGCGCTCCTGCCAGACGCGCCAGACTCGCTCGTGCCCCTCCATCGAGATCGCGATGCTCAGCAGGCCGGTGTTGACCGCGAAGTACGCCAGGCCCGCGCCGAACCCGGCAGCGACCGTCACGAACTCGCCGACTGTACCCTCGAAGCCGGCGGTGAAGACTGCGGCCGCCGCCAAGGACGAAAGCGACAGGGCGCCAACGTTGAACAAGACTCGGTGAAGCTCCGAGCGGCGGGCGCTCCACTCGACGATGGCGGTCGTCGCCGCCAACACGAGAGCCGCCCTGGGCCCGAAGAGGGCCGCGCCGGCGAGTGAGCCCACGGCGCTCACGGAGATCGAGCCTCCGTCGTCGACCTCGATCGCAAGCGCCTGTCCGAAGCCGACGAGGACGACGAGCGCGATCAGGGCGAAGACGTCCTGATTCGACCCGAAGATGATCCCGAGCACACCCGCGGTGACGCCGACGAAGGCGACGAGCCCGACGAGGACGGCGAGTCGTCGCGACAGGGAGAGGAACCGTGGGCCGTGGACGGCGTGCGTCCGGGGATGGCGCCGCTCCTCCGGCGGGATCAGCTCGACTGCCGGCGGGAGCGGCTCGATGTGGTCGGAGCTCTCGGGCACAGCGACCAGCCGCGGCTTCCGGTCGACTGGAACGGCCAGCGGCTCGGAGCTCGCGTCGAGGACGCGGTTCCGGCCCTGGAGCTTGGCCCTGTAGACCGCGAGGTCGGCCTGGTGGATGAGCTCGTTGGCGTCTTGTCCATCCCGTGGATACGTGGCGACGCCGATCGAGACCGTCGCGCGGATCGGCTGGCTCGACGTCTCGACGTCGAATGCGCGGTCCGCGACCTCGCGCCTGATCCGCTCCGCGATCTCTAGCGCTTCCTCGGCGGTCGTCTCCGGCAGGAGGATGCTGAACTCCTCGCCGCCGAAGCGGGCGGGGACGTCGTAGTGCCGCAGGTGCGTTCGAAACACCTGGGCGATACCCTTGAGCACCGCGTCGCCGGCCAGGTGACCGTACGAGTTGTTGATGTCGCGAAGCAGGTCGAGGTCGGCCATGATCAACGACAGCGGCCGGTTGAAGCGCTGCGCTCGGACGATCTCGTCGCTCAGCGCCAGCCCGAAGTGGCGGGCGTTGAACAGCCCCGTCTTCGGGTCGACCCGCGCTTCGGCCTGGAGCCGCGGCACCGAAAGCGAGCGGTGGATGAGGAGCACCGGGGCCACTGCGAACGGGATCAACCACGGGTTCGCGTACCAGAACGTCGCCAACACGACGCCGAGCGCGGCCAGCACGAGCTCTGTCGAGAGCCCATGGAACGAGAAGAGGCCCGACGCGCGGATCGAGTGTCCATGGCCGAGCAGGAGCATCGGCGCCAGCATCGCGTGGTTCAGGCCGACGAGCACGAGCGAGCAGGCCGCACCCGCGACTGCGAAGCGGACGTCGTCGTTCGGGATCAGGACGTCGGCGTTCAGGATCAGGCGGACCGTCCCCCACGCCGCGATGGTCGCGATGACGTAGTTGCAGATGTTGAAGCACTCGCGGTACCAGGCGGTTCGGTTCTTCAGCCAGGCCGGGATGTGCTGGAGGACGGCGATCACGACGACGAGCTCCGGCGGCAGAAGCAGGATCGCCGGGATCAGGAAGACGTTCGTCGCGTGGTAGGACTGGTTTCTCGGAGTCTTGACGAGGGCGACCTGCGCGACGGCCGCGCCGGCGGCGAGGAGCCCGAACGTGAGCCAGGTGGCGGTGCTGTACTGCGCGCTCTGGAATCGTCCCAAGAACGGCAGCGCGACGAGCATGGCGATGGCGGTGATCGCGCCGAGGTAGATCGTCGCCGAGATCGAGAGGCGTCGGCCGCGCGAGCCCGGATCGGGACGCTCACCGAACTCGAGCTCGGTGGGGACCGCGCTCACGGCCGGCTCACGATCGGTCGCTCTTGCCGCATGTGGAGTCTCTCCTGGTCGCGCGGAGCCGCAGGGGAACGATGGCTCCAGGTCTCAACGTAGGGGCGCTCATAGGCCCCGGCATCCCCCGGCCGAGTGAGCCAAGGGCCGGGAATGGTCGCCCGGCACCTGTCTGCAGTGCGGTCATGGGGAGAGGGGCTTGGCTGCGCTACGGGCTGAGGCCGAGGAGCGGATCTCCGAGCGCCGCCGCTTCTTCCTCCGGCGTCATCGTCAGCGCCGTCCCCGCCGGCGGGGCGACCTCGCCGTCGGCGGCGTCCTCCCAGCTGACGGCTTCCACTGCCAGCACGTCGCTCCAGGTGACATCGCTCCAGGAAACATCGCTCCACGAGACGTCCGACCAGCTCACGGAAGACCATGACGTGTCACTCCAGCTGACGTCAGTCCACGTCACGTCACTCCAGCTCGCGTCGGCCTCGGCCGAGTCCGTCCAGGTCACCGCGTCGAAGACCGTCGCGCCGGTCACGGGATCGAGCCCGACAAACTGATTGAGCGCGAGGTTCGGGTTCGGAGCAGTCGACCTTGTCGCGGCACGAAAAGCATTGACCTCGCCGACGCCGGCGGCGCCCGTCAGCCCCTCCTCCGGTATGAAGCGCGCCGTCGCCATGAGCGCGCCCTTGACCATGTCCGGAGTCCAGTTCGGATGACGTGCCAACACGTGGGCAGCCGCGCCGGCGACGACCGGGGAGGCGAACGACGTGCCGGAGAGCCTCATGTAGGTAGGCGCCACCACGTTTTCGGGCTTGGCGAGCTTGAGCGTGGCGTTCGCAGAGACGGGGCCGATCATGTAGCGCCCGGCGGCCGAGATCTCCGGCTTCCGAAAGCCGTCGTGCGTGTAGCCGTAGGCCGACCAGTTCGGAGTCTCGTGCCTCTGGACGCTGACCGATCCCTCGAGGTCGATCGCGCCGACGGTAATCACGAAGGGGTCATTGCCTGGAGCAAACGGGACGCCGCTCGGGCCGGTGGCGCTGCCGTAGTTGCCCGCTGCCGCGACGACCGTGACCCCGCTGAACCAGAGCTTCTCGACCGCCTTGTCGAGCGGATCTTCCGTGAAGTTGCTCGGCAGGCTCGAGTGGAGCGAGAAGTTTGCGACCTTGATGTTGTACTCGGCGCGATGTTGATAGATCCACTCCGCCGCGGCGATGACGTCGCTCGTGCGCGCCATGCCGTTGTCGTCCATCACGTCCAGGTCGACGAGCTTGGCATCTGGAGCTGCGCCGGCGTAGCCGGCCGCCTGGCACGCCGCAATGCCCGCGACGAAGGTGCCGTGACCTCGCGTGTCCTCCGAGCTACTCGACTGCGGCAGTGTCGTCAGGACTTCGCGTCGCAGGATCCGCCCGCCGCCGCTGAAGCACGGGTGGCTCCGGTCGATGCCTGAGTCGACGATCGCGATCGTCGGCATGTTCTGAGAACCGGACTCGCTCCACAGCGGGCGCACACCCGAGGCCGTCGGCCAGACCTGATTCGAGGTGGGCGCCGTCGCCAGCTCGATCGTCGCGTCGCTCGTGATCGTCAGGCCGGGGATTCTCGCCAGGGCCAGGACCTTCTTGGCCTTGATCGTGACCGAGACGGCGGTGAGGAACTCGTACTGGTCCTTCATCTGCTCGTGAGCGGTCCGACCGCCGTCCGTGCTCCCGGCCTCCTGGAACGCGTTGGCCGCAGCGGACGTGCTGCGGTCGCTCTGGATGATCACCTTGACGTAGGCGTTCGGCGTCGTGTGCGCCTTCGCTTCGAGGAGTGGGTCGAGGTACGACGCGGCCTGTCCCGGTGCCCGGTGCCTGCGGCCGTCATCGGCGGCGGCCAGCGGCACCGCGGTGAGGAGCAGCATGATCAGGATCGCGCCGAGAAACCGACCGCCTTTGCCCCAGAGCGCGTTGGCGCGCGAATCGTCGCCGCGATTTCCCGTCCCCCAGAGAGCACTCGAACGAGTGCCGTGAGCGCCGCAGTTCTGTCGTGACATTCCCTCTCCCTTTCCGCGCACATGGGGGCGCGAGAGCCGCAGATGTCCACTTGAAACTTGGTTGCACCGTAGGTTTCGGCCGCAGCGTGCTCATCACCCTTCGGGGTGAGGCTCCGCAGGTTCACTCGTTCAAGGGAGCCATCGGCTCCTCCCGGCTACGCTCACATAATGAAGGTGCGTGTCCCCCTTCCCGTCGGGATCGCCGCTGCTCGCGCTGCGGCGAGTCTCTCGCGGCTCGTACGCGCGGGCGGCGGCACGACCGTGCCCGGAAAGGTGATCTCGGCGATCGATCCGAGCGCTCTCGACCGTCTCGCGCGGCGTCTTCCCCTCGGTTGCGTGCTGATCTCTGCCACGAACGGCAAGACGACCACTGCGGCAATGGTCAGAGAGATTCTCTCCCGGCGGGTGCGCCTGGCGCACAACGCCTCGGGCGCGAACCTCGTGTCGGGGGTCACGTCGACGCTTCTCGCCGCGAAGGGCGCCGAGCTCGGCCTGTTCGAGGTGGACGAAGCTGCCCTGCCCGAGATCGCGCGACGGGCCTGTCCGAGGGTCGTCTGTCTGGGAAATCTCTTCCGCGACCAGCTCGACCGTTACGGCGAGCTCGAGCACCTTGCGGAGCGCTGGCGCGAGACCGCCCGCGAGCTGACGGCGGAGGCGATCCTCGTGGTGAACGGGGACGACCCGCAGGTCGGCGACCTCGCCCGGGAGCGCCCGGGCTCGCTCGTCTTCGGGCTCGACGATCCACGACATTCCGCCGCGGAGCTCCAGCATGCGGCCGACTCGAAGTGGTGCTTGCGCTGCGGACAGCCCTACGAGTATTCCGCCGCCTATGTGGGCCACCTCGGGGAGTACCGCTGTCCTGCCTGCGGGCATGGCCGGCCCGCGCTCGACGTCGTGGGCCGCGCCGTCGAGCTGCGCGGGTTGGACGGCGTCGACTTCACGCTTGTCGCACCGACGGGGGAAGTGGGCATCCAGCTCTCGGTCCCCGGGCTGTACAACGTCTACAACGCGTTGGCGGCTGCGTCGCTCGCGCTGGCGCTGGAGACACCGCTCGAGGAGGTGAAGGCCGGATTGGAGCGCTTTGGAGCCGCCTTCGGCCGGTTCGAGCGGATTGCGGTCGGCGATCGCAGGCTCTTGCTCCTCCTCGTCAAGAATCCCGCGGGGGCGAACGAGGCGGTTCGGACGCTCGTCGGCGGCGGAGCCCCGAAGCTGGCCGTCCTGGCCCTGAACGACGCGATTGCGGACGGGCGCGACGTGTCGTGGATCTGGGACGTGGACTGGGAGCCGCTCCTCCACGGCCTGGAGCGGGTGATCGTCAGCGGCGACCGTGCCGCCGAGATGGCGTTGCGCTGCAAGTACGGAGGCTTTCCAGAGGGCGCGATCGAGGTCGTGCCGTCACTCGAGCAGGCCCTGGATTGGGGGCTGGAGCTGACACCCGCCGGCGAGGACCTCGTCCTCCTCCCCACCTACACGGCGATGCTCGGCTTGCAAGAGATCGTGTCGGAGCGAGGCCTGGCGCGGCCGTACTGGGAGCGAGCCGCATGACGACGATCCGCGTCGGACACCTCTACCCCGAGTACCTGAACATCTATGCCGACCGGGGGAACATCGCGGTCTTCGAGCACCGGACTGCCCGGCGGGGCCTGGAGCTGACGGTCGAGCCGGTCAGCGTCGGCGACGAGCTGCGGGCCGGAAAGCACGACCTGCTCTACATCGGGGGAGGCCAGGACCGGGAGCAAGCGTTGATCGCGCCGGATCTAGCGGCGAGGGCTGACGCCGTCCAGGAGGCCGTAGCCGGGGGTACGGCAGTGCTCGCGGTCTGCGGCGGCTACCAGCTCCTGGGGCGCTTCTACCGCGGGCGAAGCGGCAAGGAGCTGCCCGGGGTGGGCCTCTTTCCGCTCCACACGGTGGCCGGCGACCGGCGGATGATCGGCGACTGCCTGCTCGAGTGCGAGCTCGAGCCCGGCGTTCGGCGGACGTTGGCAGGGTTCGAGAATCACGCCGGCATCACGCGGCTCGATGCGGATGCGCGGCCGCTCGGCCGCGTCGTGGCGGGGTTCGGAAACGACGGTCAGAGCGGATTCGAGGGTGCGCGAGTCGGCTCCGCGGTCGGTACATACCTTCACGGTCCCCTGCTGCCACGGAACCCGTGGCTCGCCGACTGGCTCCTCGCACGCGCCCTCGAGCATCGACTCGGAGAGGCCGCGGAGCTGGAGCCCCTGGAAGACGATCTCGAGCAGGAAGCCCACCTCGTCTCAGCGGCGCGCGCCAGATCCCGAGGCGGCCGCTTCTAGTTCACGCGCGCGCGTGGGCCACCGCTTACCACCCGCCACTTTCGATCCTAGCGGCGAGGTTCGCGCGTGTCTGTGCTGGAAGCGTGTCGAAAGGCCGCAGGAGGCGCTCAGAGCCTCTACGGGACCCAGAGCGGGCCAAGATAGACCACTGGGTCCCCTGGGCGCCAGCGGGCCAGGAAGCGCTGGATAGGCGGGTGGAGCACGATCTCGTCCAGCTCGGCCACGTCGAACAGCCGGTGTCCCCGGACGGCGGCGTCCTGCGACGTGACCGCCTCCAGCGACCGGCCCTCGAGGTCGCCCGAGAAGATGATGTGCACGACGTGCTTCGCGGCGAAGCTGCGCACCGGGGCGATCGAGTCGACGATCGCAACCGGTCCCTCGACCGGGATCTCGTCCGTCACACCGACCTCCTCGGCGAGCTCACGATGCAGCGCGCGCACGAGGCTCTCCCCGGAGTTCACTCCGCCGCCGGGAAGGAGCCAGTAGGCTCGCCCGGCCTTCTCGTGGCGGCAGAGCAGGATCCGCCCGCCCCAGCGCAGGATCGCCGACACGCGGATTCTCGGCTCGGTCGACATCAGTGGCCCGAAGAGCCGGTGCCCCGCGCGCCGCGCTCCGTCTCCGGCAAGCCCTCCACCTCGACGGGCGAGATCTCTGCGAGTGGGACGACGACGAGTTGCGCGATCCGCATGCCCGGCTCCACGACGAAGGTCGCAGCGCCGTCCGCGTTGTGCAGGATGACGCGCACCTCTCCGCGATATCCGGAATCGATGAGGCCGGGTGTGTTGAGGACGGTGATTCCGTGGTTGGCAGCGAGCCCGGACCGGGGCTGGACGAAGCCTGCATGTCCCTCCGGGATCGCGACCGCCAGGCCCGTTCCGACGAGCGCACGCTCACCGGGGGCAATCTCGACACGGTCGCACGCGGCGAGGTCGAGGCCCGCGTCTCCTTCGTAGGCCTTCCTGGGGACGACCGCGTCGTCGCGCAACCGCTGGATGAGGAGCTCTGTCACCGGCGCGTGCCCTGAGACGCCTCATCCTCCTCCAGGACGAGGAAGGAGGCGAACCGCCGGAGGTCGGCGTGGCCGAGACGCGCCCGGACGAAGACGCCGTCCGGCCGGTCGGTCCTCTCGTCGACCGGCGCGCCGAGCTCGTACAGCTCGGCGAGCTTGTCGCCGGCCTCGTACGGGATCAGGAGCCGGACCGCCTCGAACCGTTCGCCGAAGAGCCCTGCGACCGTCGCGCGCAGCTCGTCGAGCCCCTCGCCCGTTCGGGCGGAGACCTGCGGCGCGCCCGGGAAGCGGTTCGTGAGACGGCGCCGCTTCAGTGGATCGGCGAGATCGACCTTGTTGAGCACGATCTGAACGGGCATCTCGTCGGCGCCGACCTCCGCGAGCACGGCGTCGACGGCCGCCAGCATCTCCTCCATGCGCTCCTCCGGGCAGAGGCGTCGACGACGTGCAGGACGAGGTCGGCCGCAAGCGTCTCCTCGAGCGTCGCGGCGAACCCCTCCACCAGCTGGTGGGGAAGGCGCCGGATGAAACCGACCGTGTCCGTGACGAGGTAGCGGCGCCCGTCGTGCTCGAAACCTCGCGTCGTCGGGTCGAGCGTCTCGAAGAGACGGTTGTGCACGGACACCTCTGCACCGGTCAGCGCGTTGAGCAGGGTCGACTTGCCGACGTTCGTGTACCCGGCGAGCGCCACGGTCGGAGTTTGCGACTGCTCCCGCGACTTGCGCCTGGTCGCACGCTGCTTGCTCAGCTCCTTGAGGCGGCGCTTCAGCATCGTGATCCGCCGTCGCGCGAGCCGACGGTCGGTCTCCAGCTGGCTCTCTCCGGGGCCGCGGGTCCCGACCCCACCGCCGACGACTCCTGTTCCGCCGCCGAGTCGTTCGAGGTGCTGCCACATGCCGCGCATGCGCGGGAGGTTGTACTCGAGCTGCGCGAGCTCGACCTGGAGCTTGCCCTCGGCGCTCCTCGCGTGCTGCGCGAAGATGTCGAGGATCAGCTGCGTCCGGTCGACAACGCGTGCTGTCAGCGCGTCTTCGAGCTTCCGCTGCTGCGCCGGCGTCAGGTCGTCGTCGACGAGGAGAGACTCGGCCCGCACATCCTTGAACGACCGCGAGAGCTCGGCCAGCTTCCCCTTCCCGACGTAGCTTCTCTGGTCTGGCCGGGGCCTCTTCTGGACGACCTCGCCCACGGGCTCGACGCCGGCGGTCCGCGACAGCTCGCGAAATTCGCCCAGCTCCTCTTCGGGATCGACGTCAGACCCCAGCACGGCGACGATGAAGCCCCGCTCCGGCTCCATGGCCTGAGCCGGGTCCGGCTGGCTCTGCCTCACGGCTGAAGTATGACCAGCGACGCCTTGATGCGGGAGACGGCTTCCTGGAGCCGCTCGTCGGGAACGGTGAGCGAGAGCCTCACGTAGCCCTCGCCGCTCGGCCCGTAGGCGTTGCCCGGCGAGACCACGACGTTCGCCTCCTCGAGGACGAGCTCGGCGAACGACGCCGAGGTGTAGCCCGACGGCACCCGCGCCCAGAAGTAGGGCGTGGCCTGCGGAGGAGTGACTTCCAGGCCGATCTCGCGCAGTGCGTCGGCGACGAGATCCCGGCGGCGCTGGTAGATCTCGGACATCTGGCGCGGAAAGTCGCGCGCTTCCGTGAGGGCCGAGACCGCGGCCGCCTGAACGGCCTCGAACATCCCCGAGTCGAGATTCGTCTTCAAGTGACGGTAGCGCTCGACGAGCTCCGGATTGCCCGCGATCCAGCCGGCGCGCCAGCCCGTCATGTTCCACCCCTTCGAGAGCGAGAAGATCTCGACGCCGACCTCCCTCGCGCCTTTGGCTTCGAGGAAGCTCGGCGCGCGATAGCCGTCGAAGGTGATCTCCGAGTAGGCGTTGTCGTGGACGACGATCAGGTTGCGCTTCCGCGCGAACGCCACCGCGCGCTCGAAGAACTCGACGCCCGCGGTCGCGCCCGTCGGGTTGTTCGGGTAGTTGAGGAAGAGCAGCCGTCCCTCAGGAGCCGCCTCGAGGTCGGGGAGGAAGTCGTTCTCCTCGGAGAGGGGCAGGTAGTGCACGTTGGCTCCCGAGAAGATCGGTCCGGACGTGTACGGCGGATAGCCCGGGTCCGGCGCGAGCGCTGTGTCGCCCGGGTCGAGCGTCGCCAGTGCGATGTGAGCAACGCCTTCCTTCCCGCCGAGCACTGGGATCACCTCGGTATCCGGGTCGAGCTCGACTCCGAAGCGCTCTCTGTGGAAGTCCGCTACGGCTGTGCGAAACGCCGCCGTGCCGCGGTTGGACGGATACTGATGCGTCCCCGGATTTCGCGCCGCGCGCGCGAGCGCCTCGACGACGGGCTCCGGCGTCGGCAGGTCGGGGTCGCCGATTCCGAGGCTGATCACGTCGATGCCGGCCTTCTCCCGCTCCTCTATCTTGCGCTCGAGCTCGGCGAAGAGATACGGCGGGACCTCGTCGAGCCGCTTGGCGAACTTCACAGCTCCAGCTCCTCGGACAACTCGAGGCGGCAGATCTCCTCGGCGGGACCGACGAGCCGCGCGTTCATCGCCTCGTCGAGTTGGACGACCAGATCCCCACCTGCGAGGTGGACGGTGACAGGGCTCTCGCACCAGCCCTGCTTGACGGCGGCTCCGGCGACCGCCACCGAGCTCGTGCCCGACGACAGCGTCTCCCCCGCTCCGCGTTCCCAGACCGCCGACCGTCACCTCACTTGGCCCGTCGACCCGGACGAGCTGCACGTTCGTCCGCTCCGGGAACCGCTCGTGGCGCTCGACGAGCGGACCGAGGCTGAGAAGCTCTTGGCGGTCCGGCTCGCGGCGGATGACCGCGTGTGGGTTGCCGACCGAGACGGGCACGAATTCGACCGAGTTCCCGCCCACGTCGATCGTCTCGGGCTCCCCCACCTCGACCGGGCCCATGTCCATCTCGACCTGCTTGCCGCCGCGCATCTCGGCGACGACCTCTCGCGGGCCGACGGCGATGCGGACCGTTTCCGCTCCGCTTCGCCTGGCGAGCCACCGGGCTGCGATCCTCGTTCCGTTGCCGGAGAGCTCGGCCGTCGAGCCGTCCGGGTTCCAGATCACGACTTCGGCGCGGTCGCCGTTGGCCGAGGTGACCTCGACGATGCCGTCCGAGCCGACCCCGAAGTGGTAGTCGCAGATCCGCTGCACGCGCTCGGGCGTCAGCGGCCAGGCAAGCTCAGCCCGCTCGACCAGCAGGTAATCGTTGCCGAGCCCGTGCCACTTCGAGAATGTCATCGGCCACCTCGCCCGGGGGGCGATTCGCAGGCAGGCTAACAAGGCCCGGAATCCGCCGCATCCACTTGCGCTGGTACGCCGCGTACCGTCTCGTGCGGGCCGCGAGAGCCTCGATCGCACCCTCGTCGTCGGAGTGGTCGGCGATGTCGGAGAGGCCGTGCGCATAGGCCGCAGTCGACGAGATGCCGGTTGCGAGCGCGTGCTCTGCCTCGGCTCGCACGCCTGCCTCGAACATCGCCCTCGTGCGGGCCTCGATGCGGCGGTCGAGCTCCTCCTTGGGCACGTCGAGCCCGAAGACGAGCGTCGGGTGACGCGTGTCGTCGGCCCAGAGGCGATCTCGATCCCGGTCCCGTCCTGCGAGCTCCAGGCTCCGGACGACCCGCCTGCGGTCGTTCGGATGCACGGCGGCGGCGGCCTCGGGGTCGACCTCGGCGAGCCGCTCGTGCGCTCGCTCGGCCCCCTCGTCGTCGTAGAGCTTCTCCCAGCGCTCCCGTTCGCCAGGCTCCGGCGGCGACGGCAGCGAGAGATCGGCAAGGGCGGCCCTCAGATAGAGGCCCGTCCCGCCCGTGACGACCGGCGTTCGGCCCTCCTCGAGAATCTCGTCGATCGCGGCATGCGCGAGCGCCTGGTACTCGCCGACCGAGGCTTCGTGGTCGAGCGGCCAGATGCCGACGAGCCGCGCCGGAGATTGGTTCGTGAGGATCGGAAGCCCGCGGTAGAGCTGCATCGAGTCCGCCGACACGATCTCTGCGGGGATCCGCTGGATGAGTGCCTCCGCCACGGCGCTCTTGCCCGAGCCCGTCGGGCCGAAGATCGCGAGGACGGTGTCAGGCACGCAGGCGAGAACGGGCGCGGGCGAGCTCGTCGTCTGTGAGCCCGGCGTGCCGGAGGAAACCCTCGACACTGCCGTAGCGGCGCTCGAGCTCCTCGAAGACGCCCTTCATCGAGTCGGCAGGCGTCTGCGACATGCGCCTCACACGCTCGCGCTCTTCCTCGGACTGAGCCTTCGCAAGCCACTCCTCGTGCCGCGTCCGGAGGCGCTCCTCGCTCAGCGCGTAGTCCCGGGCGATCTCGTCCGTGCCGACGCCCGCGATGTGAAGAAGGAACGCCGTGACGAGCCCGGTGCGGTCCTTGCCCCCCGCGCAGTGGACGACTACGCCGCCTTCGGGTGCGTCCGCCACGGCGCGAACGGCGGCCGCCACGTTCGAAGCGAAGTGCTCCAGGAAGATGAGGTAGACGTCTCGCGTGGCGCTTGCGACGTCGGGCGCAGCCTTCACGGCGGCGTCGAGCTCACCTTCGACCTTCTGCCAGTCGCTCCGGTCGGTCTCCATGAAGGGGACATGGCGCACCTCGACCGGGAGCTCCGCCGGCGGGTCGGCCTCGAGCTCCTCGTTCGCGCGGAGGTCGACGACGGTCTTCACGCCGTAGTCGACGAGCGCTTCCCAGCCCTCGTCGCTCAGCTGGCGGACGCTGTCCGCTCGGACGATCGACCCGAAGCGCGTCTCATCCCCGTCCTCGGTCGGATGGCCGCCGAGGTCGCGGACGTTGAGCAGCCCGTCCCAGATGAGGTCGCGACTACGCTGCAACGGCTGCGAGCTCTCGGCCCTTCAGTGTGGTCGACGTGGCAGCTTCGATGCGCACGTCGACGAGGGTTCCGGGAGCGCTCGTCCCGGCGAAGTTGACCGTCACGTTGCGGCGGGTGCGGCCGCGCAAGACTTCAGGATCGGTCCGGCTCGGGCCCTCGACGAGCACCTCCTCGGTCCTTCCGACGCGCGCCTGGTTCCGCTCGTGTGCGAGCTGCTGGACGAGCTCGACGAGCCGCTCGATCCGCTCTCGCTTCGCTTCCTCGGGCACCTGGTCCGGCATCGTGGCCGCCTCGGTTCCCTGCCGGGGCGAGTAGACGAACGTGAACGCGCCGTCGTAGCGGACCTCCTCGGCCACCTCGAGCGTCTCCTCGAAGTCGCGCTCGGTCTCGCCGGGGAAGCCGACGATGATGTCGGTCGTGAGGGCGAGATCGGGAATCGCCGCACGGAGCTCGTCGACGAGCCGCAGGTAGCGCTCGCGGCCGTACGTTCGCCGCATCGCCTTCAGGATGCGCGTCGAGCCCGACTGGAGCGGCAGATGCGCGTGCTCGCAGACGGCGTCGCACTCGGCCATCGCGGCGACCACTTCGCGCCGGAAGTCCTTCGGGTGCGGGCTCGTGAAGCGGATCCGGTCGATGCCTTCGACCGTGTCGCAGGCGCGGAGAAGCTCGCCGAACTCGGTCTTGATGTCGGGAAGCAGGTCGCGCCCCCAGGAGTTGACGTTCTGCCCGAGGAGGGTGATCTCGCGGACGCCCTCGGCGGCGAGCCTCGTGACCTCGGCCATGATCTCGCCGGGCCGCCGGCTCACCTCGCGTCCGCGGACGGCCGGGACGATGCAGTACGAGCACACCGAGTTGCAGCCCATCGAAACCTGCACCCAGGCCTGGAACCGGCGCTCGCGGTGCATCGGAAGCGTGCCGGCGAACTCGCGCTCCTCACCGATCCCGAAGCTGCTTCGCGGCGCTTGCCCGCCGGCACCGAGCCACTCGGCTAGGTGTGGGATCGTGCCCGGGCCGAAGGCGACGTCCACGAACGGATAGAGGTCGAAGAGCCGCTCGCGCTGCGCCTCGGCGTAGCAGCCGCCGACGGCGATCACCTTCTCCGGATCGGCCCGCTTGAGCATCTTCGCGTTCCCCAGGTGCGCCGCGAAGCGCTGGTCCGGCTTCTCCCGGATCGTGCACGTGTTGAAGACGAGGACGTCCGCCTCTTCCTGCGACACGGCCTCCCCAAGTCCCAGCTCCTCGAGCATGCCCTTGATCCGCTCGGAGTCGTGAGCGTTCATCTGGCACCCGAACGTCGTGACGTGGTAGCGCTTCACGGAGACGGAATCGTAGCCCGGCTCAGGCTCTACGCCGGCAGGCGAAGATGATCTGACCGGCGGGCTCATCCTCGTACTTCGGTTCGACGACGTCGACGGCGAAGCTGGCCTCCTCGAGACCTCGAAGCCAGGTGCCCTATGGGAACAGCCCGCAGACATGGCGATCCTGCTCGACGAGGACGCTCTCGCCCTCGCGGATGAGGTAGGCGAAGTCGACGAGGTGCCGAGTCTCGTCGGAGGAGTCCGCTCGAATCCATTCGACGTATCGCAGCCCCCGCTGCCCGTCCGCAGAGTCGTGGCCGCCGTGATCCGTGCGAGGCGCGAATGTTTCCTGGACGTAGTCGGGGACGAAGACCGCGCTGCCGCCCGGACGGCAATGGACGAACGCGGTCTCGAAGACGGCCTGCAGATCCGGCTCGCTGAGGATGTACGCGAGCGCGTCGTGCACGAAGACGGCGTCGAACACTCGGTCGAGACGAACCGTTCGCATGTCGCCCTCGACGTGCTCGAGGTCCGGGTTCAACCCGCGGCTGAGCTCGAGCATTCCGGGCGAGCGGTCGACGAGCGTGAGCTGGAAGTGGCGCTTGAGGTGCGAGGCGTTGTTGCCTCCCCCACTCCCGAGCTCTAGCACGGTCTCGACGGGGCCGTCCGCGCGCTCGACCAGCAGGCGCCGGTAGAGCTCGGCCTCCTCCGCGTAATCGGCCGGCGAGGTGAGCAGGTGGAACCACGGCGCGAGGTCTCCGTAGAGCCTCGGCTCGTCCGCCGGGCTCACTTGGCGAATTCGGTTGCGCGCGACTCCCGGATCACCGTGACCTTGATCTGGCCCGGGTACTCGAGCTCCTGTTCGATGTCGCGCGCGATCTCGTGTGAGAGCAAAGCCGCCTGGTCATCGTCGATCTCGGCGGGCTTGACGATGACGCGGATCTCCCGACCCGCCTGGAGCGCGTACACCTTCTCCACTCCGTTCTTCTTCGCAGCGAGCTCCTCGAGCGCCTCGAGGCGCTTGATGTAGTTCTCGAGGCTGTCGCCCCGCGCTCCTGGGCGAGCGCCCGAGATCGCATCGGCGGCGATCAGGAGCACGGCTTCCACCGTTTGCGGCTGCACCTCATAGTGGTGCGCCTCGACGGCGTGCACCACGCCCGGCGCCTCGCCGTAGCGCTTCGCGTACTGAGTCGAGATCTGTGCGTGCGAGCCCTCGATCTCGTGGGTGACCGCCTTGCCCACGTCGTGGAGCATCGCGGCGCGCTTCGCCGTCTTGATGTTCCCGTCGAGCTCCGTCGCCATCAGCCCGGCCAGGTGAACGACCTCGAGCGTGTGCTTGAGCACGTTCTGGCCGTAGCTCGTCCGGTAGTTGAGACGGCCGAGCAGCTTGACGAGCTCCTCGTGGAAGTCGCCGCAGTTCGCCTCGAAGACGGCCTGCTCGCCGGCCTGCAGGATGTGCTCGTCGATCTCCGCCTTCGACTGGTAATACATCTCCTCGATTCGGGCGGGCTGGATGCGGCCGTCCTCGACGAGCTTGAGCAGGGTCATCTTCGCGATCTCGCGCCGAATCGGGTCGAAGGACGACAGGACGACCGCCTGCGGCGTGTCGTCGACGATCACGTCCACACCGGTCAGGTGCTCGAGCGTGCGGATGTTGCGTCCCTCGCGGCCGATGATCCGCCCCTTCATGTCATCGGACGGCAGCTCGATCAGCGAAGAGGTCGTCTCTGCGGCGTGGCTGGCCGCGACGCGCTGAAGCGCGTCGGCGACGAGGTTGCGCGCGCGGCGCTTCGCCTCGCCCTGGGCCTCCTCGTCGAGTTGCCGCACCCGTCGCGCGAGGTCGTGGCGGACGAGCTCCTCCGACTGGGCGAGCAGCCGCGCCTTCGCCTCGCTCACCGTCATCGTGGAAACCCGCTCCAGCTCCTCCAGCTCCCGCTGCTTGGCCTGCTTGAGATCGTCCTGGAGCTCCCTGACGTGCACCTCGCGGTCCGCGAGACCCTGCTCGCGGCGCTCGAGCTCCTTCTGGCGCCGTTCGAGCTCATCCTCACGGGCGAGGAGACGCTCTTCGATCTTCGTGATCCGCGAGCGCTGCTCCCCGACCTCGCGCTCCACGTCCGCCCGAAGGCGGACTGCTTCCTCGCGAGCCTCGATCTTCGCCTCGCGCCGGATCGTCTCAGCCTCGCGCCGCGCCTCGGCGACGCTCGACCCGCTCCACAGATTCAGCGCGACCAGCACGACGGCGCCGGTGACCAGGACGGTGATCAGAACTGCCGCAATCACGAGCATGGCGCTCCTCGAGTCCGTGCCGGCGCGGCTCAGTTGTCCGAATGCTGCGGCCCGATATGGGCCGCGACGAGCGGGGCTCAGACCGTCCCGGTCAGGCCCCTTTCAACGTCGTCTCTATGCGTGATCAAGGTGCTTCTCTGGTCGTTTCAGGTGGTCAAGCGTTCGGAAACTGCGCGTGTGCAGGCAAAAATGTCAGGTGTTGCCCACTCATCGTACAACCGGAGGGGCATCCTCCGCAACGGCTTCTTCGCAGACGCTTTCGATCGACTCCTCGGAGAAGCCCTTGCGGGCGAGGTAGCGAGCAGTTCGAAGGCCCCGGCCGCGGGCCTCGACGATCCGCCGAGCTCGCACGGGTTCCGGCTCCAGGGCCTCCAGAGCAGCCTGGACGTCCTCGATCCCGATTCCGCGCGCGTCGAGGTCGTGGCGAATGAGGAGGTCGCCCGCGCCGCGCCGAGCGAGCAACTCGGCCCGTCCTCTCGCGAGCCGCGCATCGTCGACCGCGCCGGCGCCCACCAGGCGATCGACGGTTTCCTTGCGCGTCGCCGCATCGACGTGTCCTTCGAGCCGTTTCGAGAGCTCCCGCTCCGAAAGGTCCCGGTGCGCCAGCGAGCGTGAAGCCCGGGCAAGCGCCTCGTGCCGGCGAAGCTCATTCCTCAGGCGTCGCGCTCTCGCCCTGTCGATCTCGATGCCGACGTCGAGCCCCGCCGCCAGCACGACCTCGGCCGGCAGGGTCCGCCAGGGCTCGCCTTCGAGCTCGACCTCGACCCGCCCGCGGGGGCGGGCCCGCAGGAGGCTAACCCTTGGCGGCGACCTTCTCCTTGACAGCCTCGGCCTCCTCCGGCGCGGGCTCGGCCTTCTTGTCCGGAGCCGCCACCGGCAGCAGGCGCGCGGACGCGAGGCCGCCCTCGCCAAGCTCGGACTGGATCCGGTGCAGGATCTTGTCGGCCACATCTGGGTGTTCCCGCAGGAAGGCGGCCGCGTTCTGCCGCCCCTGGCCGAGCCGCTCCTCGTCGAAGCTGAAGTAGGAGCCCGACTTCTGGACGACCTTCCGGTCGAGCCCGGCCTCGAGCACGGTGCCCTCCCAGGAGATTCCCGAGCCGTAGATGATGTCGAACTCGGCCTGCTTGAACGGCGGCGCGACCTTGTTCTTCACGACCTTGACGCGCACACGGTTGCCGATGGCCTCGACGCCTTCCTTGAGGGTCTCGATGCGGCGGATGTCGAGCCGGACGGACGAGTAGAACTTGAGCGCGCGGCCGCCGGGAGTCGTCTCCGGTGAGCCGAACATGACGCCGATCTTCTCGCGGAGCTGGTTCGTGAAGAGGCAGATCGTGTCGGTGCGGTTCAGCGTCCCGGCCAGCTTGCGCAGCGCCTGGCTCATGAGCCGCGCCTGGAGGCCGACGTGGCTGTCCCCCATCTCGCCCTCGATCTCGGCCTTCGGCGTCAGCGCCGCGACCGAGTCGACCGCGACGACGTCGAGCGCGCCCGAGCGGATCAGGAGCTCGGCGATCTCGAGCGCCTGTTCCCCGTGGTCGGGCTGCGAGACGAGAAGCTCGTCGATGTTGACGCCGATCCTGCGCGCGTACTGCGGGTCCATCGCGTGCTCGGCATCGATGAATGCGCAGATCCCGCCGCGTCGCTGTGCCTCGGCGATCACGTGATAGACGAGAGTCGTCTTGCCCGAGGACTCCGGGCCGAAGATCTCCACGATGCGGCCGCGTGGAAGGCCCCCCACTCCGAGGGCGAGGTCGAGCGAGAGCGACCCCGTTGAGACGGCGCCCGTCGAGACGTGGGCGGCGTCGTTCATGCGCATGACCGAGCCCTTGCCGAACTGGCGCTCGATCTGGCCGAGGGCGACGTCGAGTGACTGCTCGCGATCCAACCTCATCCACCTCCTAGTGGAACCGATTCCACGACTTCGTACTGCGCCCCGGAGGGCCGCAGTCGAGACATGTAAACAGCAGCGTCGGACAACGTCACGGGCCCGAGAGCGGGGATCGAGGGGCTGAGACGCGGCCGCTCCCGGAAGCGGACGACGGTGAGATGTGGGAGCCAGGGCCGTCGCTCGGGCTCGTAGACACGGAGATCGGCCAGGCGGCGATGGGCGTCCTCGGCGATCCGCGTCGCCCGGCCCTCCTCGTCGTCGAAGACCACCATGCCGACAGCGCGGGTCTCCCGGTAGCGAACAGGCGTGAGCACGGGCGGAGCGACGCCCTGGACGGCCGCGCGCAGGGCCTCTGCGATCGGGCCGACCTCGCCGGCAGGCCGTGAGCCGAGGAAGGCGATCGTGACGTGCAAGTTGTCCCGCGGGACCGGCCGGAGGCCATGTTCGGGAAGCTCAGCGCGCTGCCATCGCTGGAGCTCGCGGGCTGGGGTGTCGGGCAGACCGAAGCCGAGGAAGAGGCGCAGGCGCTCATCGCCCTCGACGCTACCCGACGGAGTCATCCAGAAGTGTCACGGCTTCGTGTCAGAAGCTCACGCAGGAGGTGGAGCGCGCCGGCGGTCGCCCTGCGCCGGATCGTCTCGCGGTCACCCGGGAGGTTCAGCTCGAGCGCCAGTTCCCCGCCTGGGCCCGATGCGTTCAGGTGGACGAGCCCGACGGGCTTCTCCGGAGTCCCGCCGCCGGGCCCCGCGATCCCCGTGACGGCGACGGCCACGTCTGAGCCGAGGGACTCGCGCGCGCCTCGAGCCATGGCCGCCGCCGTCTCGGCGGAGACTGCGCCGTGCGCCGCCAGCGTCTTCTCGGGGACGCCGAGCTGCGCCAGCTTGACGTCGTTGTCGTAGGACACGATTCCCCCGCGGAAGACGTCGCTCGCGCCGGGCACCGAGGTCAGCCTCGCGGCGACGAGCCCGCCCGTGCACGACTCGGCGGCCGCGACGGTCAGCCCCTGCTCGCGCGCGAGGTCGAGCACGAGCTCCTCCACCGGCCTGTCGTCCTCTGCGAAGACCGCCGGTCCGAGCGCCTCCCGTAGCGAGCCCGCCAGCGACTCCGCGGGCCCGAAGAGCTCCGTCCAGATCTCGCCGCCGTGCGCGCAGATCGTCGCCTGGACGCCCTCGGGCTCGCCTCCGGCCTCGGTGAGCGCCTGGGCCACGGCCGACTCGCTGACGCCGTACGTCCGCAGCACCGTCCTCTCCGGAGGCTCCGCACCCCCCAGAACCCTTTTCACCGCCTCGTCCTCGAGCGCCGCCCGCCAGAGACGACGCAACTCCGGCGGCGGGCCCGGCAGCACGACGACGACCGCGATCTCCGTCTCGACGACGAGCCCGGGCGCAGTGCCTGCGATCCCGATCACGCGGCCTCCCGCGGGAACCGTCGCCTGCTTGCGGACGCCGGGCTCGAACTCGGTGTACGGCCGGTTGAAGCGTTCCGCAACCCGCCGCGAGACGGCCTCGATCTCACGCTCGAGCTCGGGCTCGACCACAGCCGCGAGCCCTGCCGCTCGCGCCAGGAGCTCGACGGTGCGGTCGTCGTGCGTCGGCCCCAGTCCGCCGGAGGTCACGAGCAGGTCCGCGTCCAGGCCCTCTCGAATCGCCTCCTCGAGCGCGGCCGGCTCGTCGCCGACCACCGTGATCCGCGCAGGTTCCAGCCCGAGCCGGGTCAGCTCCTGAGCCAGGAAGGGGCCGTTCGCGTCACCGCGCGTTCCGCGAACGAGCTCGCTGCCCGTGACCAGAACCGCTGATCGGCGGCTCAACCGATCGACGGGGCGACCGAGACGCGGTTCGGCGTGACCTCGAGCCAGCGGCGGACGCCCGTGCCGGCTCCGGGAACGACGCGAGGCCGGCCGTTGAGCTTCAGCCTCAGGTTCGCAGGGGCGTAGACGTAGATCCACAAATGTCGGCCGACGAACCGCTTCCTCGTGCCGCTCTCGAGGGTGCCCGAGTAGATCGGCTTGTTCGTGCGCGTGCCGCGGCGGACGACGAGGTACGCCCCACCCGCCACGCTCGACGCGACGAGCTTCGCCATCGGCTTCGGCTTCGGGGCCTTCGCCGGCGGCGGGTTGAACGGAGGAACGACGTCTTGCTCCGGGCTGCCACCCCACATCCAGGCGGCGAAGACGAAGACCGTCAGTCCTGCGATGACCGACATCGTCAACAGAACGGCCTTGCCTTGGAATCCGCCTCGGCTGGAGCCGGAGACCCGCGGGCGAAACGGCTGCTCCTCCTCTTCCTCGAGCTCCCCGCGGACGTACCGCGAGTTGAATTCGTCCACGTAGAGCTGGCCGTCGAGCCCGAGGTAGTCCGCGTACGAGCGCAGGAAGCCCTTGACGTAGGTCTGCGCGGGCAGCACTTCGAACTGCTCCTCTTCCAGGGCGCGCAGGTACTTGCCGCGAATCTTCGTCGCCTGCTCGATCTCCGGGAAGTCGAGCCCCTGCCGGAGACGAGCCTCGCGGAGGCTGTTGCCGATCTCGAACACGGGGAGCCTGGAGTCTACGACAAGAGGTAATACTCGACGGCGTAGACGCCCAGCGCGATCGCTCCGATCAACGCGAAGTAGACCCCGAGCCACGAGAGCACGCGCCCCATGCGGGCCGGGACCGCGCCTCCCGCCCGTCCCAGTGTCCGTTCCAGGCGCCTCCTGGCCCTCTTGGCGAGGCGGATGCCGATGAAGCCGAGCACGAAGGCGACGGGCACCGCAACGCCCGCGTGCAGGAGGCGCAGATCCCCCTGTTGCTCCGTGACGACGATCGCGACCGGGATCGCCGCCACGGCGAGCAGTCCCACGATCAGCGACCACACGGCCGCTCGATTCTTGGGACGCGTGCCGTTACTGCTTGACGTAAGGGCGGCCAACTGCGGCGGGCGGGATCGAACGGCCGATCACGCCGGCCACTGCGATCAGGGTCAGGAGATACGGCAGCGTGGAGATCAGGTTCGACGAGATGTCCGCCTCGCGCTGGAGCGGGATCGCGAGCGCGAAGCCGAATCCGAAGAGAAGCGTGGCCACGAAGGCCCACCCCGGCCGCCACTTCCCGAAGATCACCGCGGCCAGGGCGATGTACCCGCGCCCGCTGGTCATGTTCTCGGCGAACCGGCCGGTAAACCCGATCGAGAGGAACGCGCCCCCGAGCGCCGCCAGCACGCCGGAGGTGACGACGGCGGCGTAGCGCACCCCGAACACGGAGATCCCGACCGTGTCGGCAGCCCGCGGATGCTCGCCGACGGAGCGGATGCGCAGCCCGATCGGAGTCTTGAAGAGGACCACGTAGGAGAGGACGACGGTCACGAGCATGAGCCAGACGAGCAGGCTCAGGCCACCGAAGGCCCGCTCGAGGAAGTCGCCGATCCCGGGCACGCTGCCGAGGAAGTCGAGCTCGAGCTCGGGCACCCGGTCGACCCTCTCGGTGGGCGTTCCGTCCGGGTAGATGGAGCTGTACAGGTAGCCCGTGAGCCCC
Source organism: uncultured Actinomycetes bacterium (assembly GCA_963776955.1). Lineage (GTDB taxonomy): Bacteria > Actinomycetota > Thermoleophilia > Gaiellales > Gaiellaceae > VAXT01. Next base: position 816,864 of record CAVZOM010000005.1, on the reverse strand, counting down.
AGTGCCAGCAGGTTGACGGCGAAGCCGCTCACGATCTGATCGGCCCGCAGGTGGATCGAGAACACGGCGTGGATGAGCGCGAGCAGGCCGCCGGAGATCATCGCCATCAGCACCCCCACGACCCAGCTCCCGCTCCAGATCGATCCCCAGACGGCGAAGAACGCGCCGATGAGCATCATCCCCTCGAGACCGATGTTCACGACGCCTGAGCGCTCGGAGAAGATCCCGCCCATCGCGGCAAAAGCCAGCGGTGTCGCGAAGCGGAGGGTCGACGCCACGAGGCCCCCTGTCAGCACTGCCTCCAGGGTGGTCTGGTCGACGCCCTGGGCCCAGAGGCCTCCGATGGTGCCCAGGAACCCGATCGCGATCGCAAACCCGCCGAGACGCCGCTCTCCCTGGCTCACCGCGGCGAGGCCGAGGGCGAGCCCTGCAAGCCCGAAGATGAGCGGCACGAGGGTCGTGCGGATCGTGAACGGCGGCAGCGCGAGCAGGAACGCCGCGATGCCGAGCACGATGCCGGTCACGGCGACGGTGCGGAAGTTTCTGTAGCGATCGATCACAGCGGAGCCGGCTCCTCGGAAGGCTGTGTCCTGCGGAGATGGAGATGCCGCCGCGCGCGCCAGATGTAGACGACCAGGAGCTCGGCGCCGACGAAGAAGATGACGAGCGCCTGGATCATCGTCGCCAGGTTCGTCGCGAGCTCCGGCTCGAAGATCTCGGGATCGAGGTTGCGCGACGACGTCCCGGTGCTCAGCCCGGCGAACAGGAGCCCGGCGAAGAAGATGCCGACCGCCTTGTTGCGCCCGAGCAGCGCGACGGCGATCGCGGTGAACGCGACGAAGTTCGTGTCGAAGTCACTCTGGTCGACCGCGTACTTCACGCCGATGAGGTCGACCGTGCCCGCCAGGCCGGCAAAGGCTCCCGAGATCGCGAGTGCGAGGAAGTAGTTCCTCCGGACGCTGATCCCGCTGTAGCGCGCCGCTTCGGAGTTGAAGCCGACCGCGCGGACTTCGTACCCGAGCGTCGTGCGATTGAGGATGACGAAGTAGATGAAGAGCGCGATGATCGCGATCAGGAGCCCAAAGTGGAGGTACGGCTTCCAGAGGATCCACAGCGTCGCCGAGTCGAAGATGATCTCCGAGCGAGGAAGCGACGGAGCCGCCCCCTGCAGCGGCCCGTTGAGCTCGAAGAGCCACTTGCCCACGTAGATCGCGATCCAGTTGAGCATGATGGTGGTGATTACCTCGTGAGCTCCGACGGTGGCGCGGAGAAATCCCGCGATGCCTCCCCAGAACGCTCCCCCGAGGATCCCGGCCAGGATGCAGAGGCCCACGTGCAGGGGCCGGCTGAGCCCTTCGAGGTGCGTTCCGACGAGCAGCGCGAAGATGAACCCGACCCAGTACTGGCCCTGGCCGCCGATGTTGAAGAGCCCGCACCGGAACGCGAAGGCGACGGCGAGCGCGGAGAGGATCAGCGGAGTCGCGGCTCGGAGGGTCTGTTGCAGGTCGCGGGACGATGCCGTCGTGTCCTGGCCCGTCAGCCACTCGTAGGGGAAGCTGAAGCCGGCGCCCTCGAAGATCGCCTTGTAGGCCGCGATCGGGTTGTGACCGGTGAGCAGGACGACGAGGCCTCCGATCAGAAAGGCGAGGATCGTGGCCGCGAGCGGGACGAGGAAGCCGCCGGCGCGCTCATAGAGACTCGAGCGGAGGGAGTAGGTCTCCTCGACGTCCGGCGCGGGGGCCGGAGGCGTGACCGTCACGCGGCCGCCTCTCGTTTCCCGCCGGTCATCGCGACGCCCAGCTCCTCCTCCGAGACTTCGGGGCCGTACTCGCCGACGATCTCGCCGCCGAACATGACGAGGATGCGGTCGGAGAGCGACAGGATCTCGTCCAGCTCGAGCGAGACGAGCAGGACGGCGCGGCCCTCGTCGCGCTCCGTGACGAGGCGGTTGTGGACGAACTCGATCGCTCCGACGTCGAGCCCTCGCGTCGGCTGACCGGCTACGAGGACGCGCGGGTCGCGCTCGATCTCACGGGCGATCACGACTTTCTGCTGGTTTCCGCCGGACAGGGCCGAGGCAAGCGTGCTCGGCGTCCCGCCGCGCACGTCGAACTCCTTCAGGAGGCGACGCGCCGTTGCAATCAGGCGACCCGGCCGCAGCCAGCCGAACCGGGAGTTGGGCTCGTTCCGGTACTCGTGGAGCCCGATGTTCTCGGCGAGCGTGAAGTCGAGGACGAGCCCCCGGTGCTGCCGGTCCTCGGGGATGTGGCCGATCCCCTCGTCGAAGCGCTCGCGGGTCGAGTCGCGCGTGATCTCCTGGCCGGCGATGCGGATGACGCCGCTTTGAGCCTTCGCCAAGCCGGTGAGCGCGTCGATCAGCTCGCTCTGGCCGTTCCCGTCGACACCGGCGATGCCGACGATCTCTCCCCCGCGTACCTCCAGGGACACGCCGCGAACGGCCGGTAGCCCACGCTGGTCGAGGACGTGGAGATCCTCGACCTCGAGGAGCGGCTCCCCTGGCTCGGCCGGCTTCTTGTCCACCCGCAGGAAGACCTCGCGCCCGACCATCAGTTTCGCAAGCTGCTCCTGCGTGGCGCCCTCGCGAGGAAGCGTCTCGATCTTCTTTCCCCGGCGAAGGACCGTCACCCGGTCCGCGATCTCCAGCACCTCGTGCAGCTTGTGGCTGATGAAGATGACGGACATGCCCTCCTGCGTCAGCGTGCGCAGGATCCCGAACAGCTCCAGGGCCTCCTGCGGCGTCAGGACCGCGGTCGGCTCGTCGAGGATCAGGATCTCGGCGCCGCGGTAGAGCGCCTTCAGGATCTCGACCCGCTGCTGCTGGCCGACACTGATGTTCTCGATTCGGGCATGGGGGTCGATGGCGAACTTGAACGACCGAGCGATCTGTTCGACGCGTTTTTCTGCCGCGTCTTGGTCGAGCAGCACTTTCTGCCTCGAGGGCTCGACACCGAGGACGATGTTCTCGGCGACCGTCATCACCGGGATCAGCATGAAGTGCTGGTGCACCATCCCGACCCCGAGGTCGATGGCGTCGCGCGGCGAGCTCATCTCAACTCGCTTGCCCTTGACCAGGATCTCGCCCTCGTCGGGCCGGTACAGACCGTAGAGAACGTTCATCAAGGTCGACTTGCCCGCACCATTCTCGCCGAGCAGCGCGTGCACCTCGCCGCGCCCCAGGTCGAAGTCGACGGAGTCGTTCGCGACGACGCCCGGGAAGCGCTTCGTGATGCCCTTCAGCTCGAGTACGGGCGCTTCGTCAGCCATGTGGCGCCATCGTAAGGGGGCGGGCGAGTGTCCCGCCCCCTTACGTGTGCTTGCTAGCCGAGTGTGGCCGGCGGGTCGATCGTGCCGTCCTTGAGGCCCGCCTCGGCCTTGTCGACGGCATCCTGGACTTCCTGGGACACGTCGCCCTTGAACGGCGCCAGCAACTCTGCGTCGGGCAGGTCCTGCACGCCGAAGAACTTGTTCGTCCCACCCTGGTACTGATCGTTGGTGAAGTCGTCGATGACACCGAACACGGAGTCCTCGAGCGGCTTGAGCCCGCTCGTGAGCACACAGTCGCCCTGAGCCGACTGGTCGGCGTCGACGCCGATCGCGGTCACGTCCTCTTGGCAGGCCGCGTCGATCGCGCCGAGGCCGCAGTCGCCCGCAACCTGGAACACGACGTCGGAGCCGTTCTGGATCTGGTCGAGCGCGATCTCCTTGCACTTCGCCGCGTCGTTGAAGTCGTTCGAGTATGCATTCAACGTCTTGACGTTCGGCTTCGTGGCCTTCACGCCCGCCTGGAAGCCGGCGATCCAGTTGTCGACCGGCGGGATCTTGATGCCGCCGACCGTGGACACCGTGTTGCTCTCGGTCGTGAGCGCCGCCACGACGCCGGCGAGGTATCCGGACTCCTCGGATGGATACTGCATGCCGAGCGCGTTCTCGACTGCACAGGTCTTCGATTCCTCGCATGACGCGTCGCCGGGCTCGCCGTAGAAGTGGTCGACTCCCGCGAACGAGACATCCGGGTTCGCAGCCGCCACCTTGATCGTCGACGGCGCGAGCAGGAAGCCGACTGCGATCACGAGGTCGTTTCCGTCGTCGACTGCCGCCTGGAGGTTCGGCTCGTAGTCGTCGGCCGAGTTCGACACGTAGACGCGCTTCTCGATGTCGAGATCGCTCTCGGCCCTGTCGAGGCCCTTGATCGAGAACTCGTTGAAGCCGCGGTCGTCCACGCCGCCCGTGTCGGTGACGAGGCCGACCTTGACCTGGTCGCCGCCTTCGTCTCCTTCGTCGCCTCCGCAGCTCGCAGCGCCGACCATGAGGAACAGCGCCGACACGACGACGAGAATCCACGTCCATTGCTTGTTGATCAAGTCATCCTCCTCATTGACCCATCTCGATTCAGAGGCCGATGCTAAACGAAGGGTGCGCGGCTAGCTGAGGACTCGGTCGAGCTGGGCCTCGTCGACAAGGACGCGCCGTGGCTTGGAGCCCTCGTAGCCGGAGATGATCCCGCGACGCTCGAGCATGTCGATCAGCCGCCCCGCACGCGTGTAGCCGACCCGCAGGCGCCGCTGAAGGAGCGACGTGGACGCGGTCTGGGCCTGGACGACGACCTCGATGGCGCGGTCGAGCAGCGGATCCTCGTCCGGATCGAACTCCTCGTCTGCGTCGGCCTCCTCGGGGGGCGGCTCCGGCGCTTCGAGCAGCGACGCGTCGAGCTCCTGCTCACGCTGGCCGCGACACTGCTCCACGACGAGCGCGATCTCCTCCTCGCCCACATAGGCGCCCTGGACGCGCTGCATGCGCGAGGTGCCCAGCGGCTTGAAGAGCATGTCGCCCTGGCCGAGAAGGCTCTCCGCACCGCCCTGGTCGATGATCACCCGCGAGTCCGTCTGGCTGGAGACGGCGAAGGCGATGCGGGAAGGGACGTTCGCCTTGATCATCCCGGTGATCACGTCCACGGATGGGCGCTGCGTGGCGAGGACGAGGTGGATGCCGACGGCGCGCGACTTCTGCGCGAGGCGGATGATCGCGTCCTCGACGGCCTGCGGTGAGATCATCATCAGGTCGGCGAGCTCGTCGATCACGACCAGGAGGTACGGCAAGGTCGGCTCGCCCCGTTCGCGAAGGGCGCGGTTCGCCTCCGGCAGGTTGCGGGCGCGAACCTTGCTCAGGTGCTCGTAGCGGCGCTCCATCTCGTTGATCACGTTGGCGAGCACCGCCGTCGCCTCCTTCGGGCTCGAGACGACCGGCGCGAGCAGGTGCGGGATCTGCTCGTAGTAGCTGAGCTCGATCCGCTTCGGGTCGATGAGGATCATGCGCACCTCGTCCGGGTTCGCGCGGAGCAGGACGGATGTGAGGATCGTGTTGATGCAGCCGGACTTTCCGGAGCCCGTGGTGCCCGCGATGAGGATGTGCGGCATGCGGGCAAGGTCGGTCCAGACGGCGTTTCCGGAGATGTCCTTGCCCAGCCAGACCGCGAGCGGGCTGGCCGTTTGCGGCAGGTCGTCGTAGATGTCGCCGAGCGTGACGAGGTTCGGCGTCAGGTTGGGGACCTCGACGCCGACAGCTTGCTTGCCGGGAATCGGCGCGAGGATGCGGATCTCGGTCGTCGCGAGCGCGTAGGAGAGGTCGTCCTTGAGGGCCGAGACCTTGGACATCTTCGTCCCGGCAGCGAGCTGCAGCTCGTAGCGGGTCACGCGGGGGCCGACGATTTCCCCCACGACCGAGGCCTGGACGCCGAAGTCGGAGAGCGCCTGGACGAGCGCGTGAGCGACTTGGCCGCTCGCTTCGGTGGGCTGTGCGCCGTTCGTGCCCGACTTGCGGAGGAGGTCACGGTCCGGCAGTCGGTAGTCGGGCGCGGCAGGCGAGGCGTTGAAGAGGCTTTCCCGGTCGGGCGTCTCCTCGGTGTCGAGCTCGGGGAACGGGATCAGCGGCGCGGGGTCCCGCGTGCCTACGACGTCCGGGTACTCCGATGCGCCGTCGACGAGCGGGATCGGGGCGACGTTGGCGGTCGAAATCAGCTCCGGGGGCTCGTCGGCGATCTCGCGAGGCGGTCGGTCGAGCGACCGGCGCGCGGCCTCCGCTCCGCGGCGGATCAGCGCGCCGGCGGAGGCGCCGCTGAGCAGCAGGATGCCGGCGACGATAGCCAGGGTGCCGACGATCGCGACACCGGTGCCGCCGATTGCCAGGCCGAGCGCATCGCCGAGAACCGTGCCGACGTAGCCACCCTCGCTGCCGAGGGTCAGCAGGAGGCCGATGCCGAGCACGAAGAGGCCCGTGCGGAAGGGCCGCACGTCGACGAGGTCGCTCCGCCCCACCATCAGGCCGCCGACGACGACGAGCACGACCGGCAGGGCGAAGGCAGCCCCGCCCAGGAGCGCCTCGAGCCCGTCGCCGATCCAGCCGCCCACGTAGCCGCCGTTCCAGCCTGCCCAGAGCACCGTCGCGAGAAAGAGGCCGAACGCGACCAGCACGAGCCCGACGAGCTCGGGATGGTGGTGCCCGCGGGTCTTGGTCTTCTTCTTCGCGCGCCTCGTCTTCCTCACGCGCGAGGGCGCGCGAGGCTTGAGCACGCGTTTCGTGCGTCGCCGCGCCATGGGCGCTCCGTTCGACGCCGGCCGCCCAACCCCTTCGGCCCCACGAGAAGAGACTTGTCTAGGCGGCTAGGGCGCGGAGATCTTCGAGCGCGCCGTTGAGGAGGTTCTCGCGGAGATCGAAGAGTCCCGCCCAGAGATCGCTCGGCTCGGGGGCCGAGCGCATGCGGGCAGCCGTAGCCAGGCCCTCGAGGGCGCGGACGAGCACGGCGAGCTCCAAGTACGCCTGGGCGACTCTCACGGGCGAGGCGTGGACGCCTGCGCGCCTCAGGACCGGCTGCCACTCGACGAGCTCCGCCCGGCCGGGCTCGCCGTACCACGAGCGGCCTTCGGCCTGGTCGGCCTCCAGCTCGAGCAGGTAGCGGCCAAGCGGGCCCTCCAGGCCGGAGAGCGCGGTCTCGGCTCGCTCGGCGGCGCGTCGCAACGCAGCCTCCCGCCCGCCGGGGGTCGACGGAGCAGCATCTCCGCGGGCCCACCGCTCCAGCAGCCGGCAGAACGCGAGCGCCGAGACCTGGCACGCCCGAAGCTGTGCGACCAGGCGCTGCGCGGTCCTCGCGTCCGGCGCGTAGTCGACCAGGAGGTCGGGCCACCCGGGTTCTGCTCGCAGCGTGCTCATATCGTCACTATGACTGATGTGCCCGATGCGCCCGCTGGTCAGACCTCGACGATGACCGGGAGGATCATCGGGCGCCTACCCGTGCGGTCGTAGACGAGCTGGGCCAGCCCGTCGTGCAGGTGCTCTTGCAGCAACTTGATCTCCGTGACGTCCTGTTCCAGGCACTCCTTCAGGACCCGAGCCGACTCGTCCCGAAGCTCGTTGATCAGCGGCTCCGACTCGCCGAAGCCGCGCACGATCAGCTCGGGCGTGCCCTGTGGCCGCGCGCCGTTCGCCCCGACAGTCGCGACCACGATGAGCACCCCGTCCTCGGACAGGTGACGCCGGTCGCGGAGCGCCACGTCGCGCACGTCCCCCACTCCGAGCCCGTCGACGAAGGTGACGCCGGTCTCGATGCGATCGACGATCCGCGGACCACGCTCGTCGAGCTCGACCACGGAGCCGTTCTCGGCGAGGACGATCGAGCCGGCCGGCACGCCGCCGTCCCGGGCCAGCTGCGCGTGCGCCGCGAGCATGCGGAACTCCCCGTGCACGGGCATGACGGCCTTCGGGCGGACGAGGCCGAGAATCGTCCGGATCTCCTCGGAGTTCCCGTGTCCGGACACGTGCACCGGAGCGATCTCCTGGTGGAGCACCTCCGCCCCACCCTTGGCGAGCCGGTTGATCGTGTCGTGGACGCGAAGCTCGTTCCCCGGCACCGGCTTCGCGGACAGGATCACCGTGTCTCCGCGGTCGATGGTCACCGCCGGGTGGTCGCTGTACGCGATCCGGGTCAGCGCCGACATCGGCTCGCCCTGGCTGCCGGTACAGAGGATCATGGCTTCGTGCGGCGCGAGCTCCTCGAGCTCGGACGGGCGGATGAAGGTGTCGTCCGGCGCCTCGAGGTACCCGAGGTTGCGCGCGATGTTGAGGTTCTTCCGCATCGAGCGGCCGATGATGCAGACCTTGCGTCCCGTCTCGACGGCGACGTCGACGGCCTGCTGCATCCGGTGCACGTTCGACGCGAAGCTGGCCACGAGGACGCGCCCCTGGCGCGCGGGGATGATCTGGCGAAAGGCCTCGCCGACGAGCCGCTCCGAGCCAGTGAAGCCGGGGCGCTCGGCGTTCGTCGAGTCACCGAGCATCAGATCGACGCCGCGGTTCCCGATGTCCGCGAGACGGCCGACGTCGGTGCGCAACCCGTCCACCGGCGTGTGGTCGAGCTTGTAGTCGCCGGTGTGCAGGATCCGCAGGCCACCGGCCTCGAGCGCGATGGCGACGGTGTCCGGGACCGAGTGCGCCATCCGGATGAACTCCGCGCGGAAGGACCCGATCTCGACGGGGCCGCCTTCCGGCCGCGCCTCCTTGAGCTCCGTCGCCTGCGCCAGGCCGTGCTCGTCGAGCTTCGGCTGCAGGAGGCCGAGCGTCAAACGGGTGCCCCAGATCTCGGGGACCGGGACCTCGCGCATCAGATACGGAAGCGCGCCGACGTGATCCTCGTGCGCGTGCGTGAGCAGCACGGCGCGGACCCGGTTCGCGTTGTCCCGGAGGTACGAAAAGTCCGGGAGGACGAGATCGACGCCGAGGTGCTCGTCACGCGGGAACGCAAGGCCCGCGTCGACGATCACGATCTCGCCGTCCGACTCGTAGACCATGAGGTTCTTCCCGACCTCTCCCAGGCCTCCGAGCGGCGTGATCCTCATCGTGGACATTCCTGTCAAGTGTCTCTTTCGGCCGTGTCTTCTGCCTGACTTTGCCCGTAAGGGTGAGACGTTCTCACCCGAAGGGGGGAAGCCGCAGAAATTTCAGTCTCCATCCTAAGAGAGGCTCATCGCCTCACGGCGACAAATCCGTCTAAGGAGCGACATTGCTGCGGTCAGAATGGCTTTACCGGCTCGGGATGTTCGGCGTGGTGCTTGGGATGCTCCCAAACGCCATCAAGTGGCCCTAGATCCCCAGAGCTTCGATTCCACGAGACAGAGACCGTAGGCCGATCCCACCAGGCGTGCGGTCTCTCTTCTCGTCGCCGTCCCGGAAACGGGCACCCCGTCAATGTGCGCCGGCTTTGTGAAGCGGCTAGGCCCGCGCCGGCGCGGCGAGCCCCGCACGCTCGAGGCCTGAGCGGATCTCGGTGATCTCGTCCTCGGTCGCCTCGACCAGCGGCAGGCGCACGCCGCCGACCTCGTGCCCGAGCATGTTGAGCGCAGCCTTGACCGGGATCGGGTTGATCGTGACGCCGAGGGCGTCGACCAGCGGCTTCAGATCCTCGTCGATGCTTCGCGCCGTCTCGGTGTCGCCCTCGTTGTAGAGATCGATCATCTCCTTGACCCGGCCGGGGACGATGTTGCCGTAGACGACCACGCCGCCGATGCCGCCGACCTCCAGGAACGGGTAGACCAGGTGGTCGCTGCCCGCGTAGAGCGCGAGGTCGGTCTCCTCGACGATCCTTCGGGCCTGGCCGATCTCCTCCGTGGCCTGCTTGACCGCGGCCACCGTCGTGATCTGGGCGAGCTCGAGCATCGTCTCGGGCTCGATGTTGACGATGACTCGCTGCGGGATGTTGTAGACGATGATCGGCTTGTCGCTGGCCGCCGCGATCGCCTTGAAGTGCTCGACGATCCCGCGCGGCGGGGGCTTGTTGTAGTACGGCGTGACGACGAGGAGCCCGTCGACGCCGAGCTCGTGCGCCTTCTCGGTCAGGTGCACCGAATGAGCGGTCGAGTAGGTGCCGGTGCTGGCGATCACCGTGGCGCGTTCGCCGACCTCGTCGACGGAGGCGGCCCAGAGCTCGAGCCTCTCGTCGTCGGTCAGGGTCGGGGACTCGCCCGTGGTCGCAGCGACGACGAGCCCGTCGGCTCCGGAGTCGATTACGTGTCGCGCGAGGGCACGAAACCGGTCGTAGTCGACGGCGCCGTCCTTGTCGAACGGCGTCACGATCGCCGTCAGAACCTCGCCGAGCACGTTGGCCATCCTAATCGAGCAGGTTCTCCAATCCGACCGTGAGACCTGCCGGCAAGGTGGATAGGCGTTCGAGGGCGAGCAGGACGCCCGGGACGTACGCCTCGCGGGAGAAGGCGTCGTGGCGAATGGTCAGGAGCTGGCCCGTGTCTGAGAGGAGCACTTCCTGGTGGGCGACGAGGCCCGGCAGGCGGATCGAGTGGATCGGCACGTCGCCGCCCATTGCCTCCGCCGTCGCCTTCGCCGTACCGGAGGGCGCGTCGAGCTTCGTCTCGTGATGCATCTCGACGATCTCCGCTCGGGGGAGGTGCTTCGCTGCTTCCGCGGCGAAGCGCATCATCAGGACGGCGCCGAGAGCGAAGTTCGGTGCGTAGAAGACCGGCAAGCCGGCCTCGACCGCCTTCGCTGCGACCTTCTCCGTCTCCCAGCCGCTCGTCCCGACGACGCAGGGAACGCCCGCGTCGAGGGCCCGGATGATGTTGTCCACGACCACCTCGGGTGACGTGAAGTCGACCATCGCCTCGGCCTCGTTCAGGTCGACGAGCTCGTGCCCAGTCGCCTCCAGCGCCGGCCCCAGCACCGAGCCGACCTTTCCGCCCCGGCCGAAGAGCGCGACCCTCACGCTGCGACGCGGGCGGGCAGTTCCGGCTTGATCCGCCTCAAAGCGTCCCGGAAGCGCTCCTCGCTCGGCCCGATCCCGGAGGCCGACAGCTTCTCCGGCGTCAGCAGCACCGACGCGAGCTCGGCCACTGACTCCGGCGTGACAGCGTCGATCTCGGCTGCGATCCGGTCGATCGAGAGCAGCTCCGTGTCCGTGATCAGCGACTTCCCGAGCCGGCTCATCCGGTTCGACGTCGACTCCATCGAGAGCAGGATCCGTCCCTTCAGGTTCTCCTTCGCCCGCTCCAGCTCGCCCTTCCGCAGCTTGCCCTCCGCCACCTCGGCGATCTGCTCGTTCGCGATCTCGAGGCAGTCGGCGAGATTCTCCGCCCGCGTTCCGACGTAGAAGCCGATCAGCCCCGTGTCGGTGTACTGCGACGCGAACGTGTAGACCGAGTACGCCATGCCCCGCTTCTCCCGGATCTCCTGGAAGAGGCGCGACGACGCGGAGCCGCCGAGCAGCGCGTCGAGCAACGAGGCCGTGAACCGCCGCCTGTCGGAGCGTGCGATCCCCGGCGCGCCGATGCACACGTGGTACTGCTCGGTCTTCTTCCGCAGGAAGCGAATGCTCGGCCGAGGAGGCCGCACGAGCGGTGAGCGCAGACGCGGCCCGCGTGCCGGGGTCTTCGCCTGCTTGCGCTGCGCCTTCTCCAGCACGCCCCACGAGCTCGTCGTGCTTGAGATTGCCCGGCAGCGGCGACGACGACGTTGCCGGCCCGGTACATCGTCTGGTGGTAGCTCGACAGTGCCCGCCGGCCGACCGAGGAGATCACGTCCGCAGTGCCGATCACCGGCCGCCCGAGCGGGTGATCGCCGAACACCGCCTCGCTCATCAGGTCGTGGACGAGCTCGTGCGGCGTGTCCTCGTACATCGCGATCTCCTCGAGCACGACCTCGCGCTCGGAGTCGAGGTCGGCGAACACCGGCGCGTAGACCATGTCCGTCATCACGTCGAGCGCCTTGTCGACGTGATGGTCGGCGACGCGGACGAAGACGACCGTGTGCTCACGCGAGGTGGCCGCGTTCAGCTCGCCGCCGAGCCCGTCGAAGATCTCGGCGATCTCCTGCGCGGAGTACGAGCGCGTCCCCTTGAAGAGGAGGTGCTCGAGGAAATGCGTGATCCCGGCCCTCGACGGCGTCTCATCACGCGAGCCGGCTCCGATCCAGAAGCCGAGCGCCACCGACCGGACGCTCGGGATCCGCTCCGTGATGACGCGCTGGCCCGAGTCGAGCTCGCTCAGGACGTACTTCTGCACGGACAGATCGTAGTGGCTCCCCTTGAGGTCGATCGTCGGCCCTGCCATGCTCGTTGCGAGCGCAAGGAGGAACGGCCCCTCCCTCCGCTCGGAAAACAACCAAAGGAGGGGACCATGACTCTGTTTCTCCGACGGACCATCTTCGCGTTCGTCCTTGGCGCGGCGCTCGCGACGGCCGTCTTCGTCGGCCGGGCCGCTCATGCGACGACAGGCCAGATCGACGCGTGCTTCAAGCCCTCGAACGGAACGCTCTACCTCCTCGGCGAAGGCAGCGGCCGGACCGAATGCCAGCCGGGAGACATCCCGATCAGCTGGAGCACCGAGGGCGTCAACGGGCAGGACGGCGTCAGCGTCACGAGCGAGTCGCTAGCGCCCGGTGACGATCCGGCGTGTCCGAACGGTGGCAGCAAGTTCACTGCCGCAAACGGCGTGAGCTACGCCTGCAACGGCTCGAACGGTGTAGACGGCCAGGACGGGCAGGACGGTCAAGACGGAGAGAACTTCTCCGGGACGTTTACGAGCCCGAACGGCCTCTACAAGCTCATCGTCGACGACACGACGGCGAGGATGGAGGGCCCGACGGGCAGGGTTCGCATCACGAGCGGCGGAGTTCAGATCGACGCGGCGAACGCCGTCCAGATCCAGACGACGGGCCTGTTCTCAGCCTCGGGAACCGTGACGACGATCGGCGGCACCCCGATCTTCCTGAACGGGCCAGGATGCGGTCTCTTGCGCCCGACCGACGTGGTTCCAGCCGTCGGGCCCGATGGCGGCCCGATCCTTCTCAATCCCGCCGGCACGCCGAACGTGCGCACCCCCTGTTAACAGAGGCGCGCGCTGGAGGGGCGGCTCGAGGCCGCCCCTCCAGCATCACTCGAGGCTAGCCGTCGCGGCGGGGGCCTCTGCTCCGGCCCCGGTCGCCGCCGCGCCCGCCGTCGCGCCTCGGTGGGCGCTCGGACCGCTCGCGGGGCGGGGCGTCCTTCGCCCGCTCGATCAGCTCGTCCGGCTGGACGAGCGTCCCGTTCTCGTGCTTCGCGACGAGCTTGAGGCCGATGCGGCCACGTTCCTTGTCGACCTCCTGGACGACGACGTCGAGCACGTCGCCGCGGGAGATCACGTCCTCGATGTGGCCGACCCGCCCTGGGCCGACGTTCGAGACGTGCAGGAGCCCGTCCGTGCCCTTCTTCAGCTCGACGAAGGCGCCGAAGTCCGTCGTCTTCACGACCTTGCCCGTGTAGGTGTCCCCCACCTCGGGCTCCTTCGTGATCGACTCGACCGCCTCGATCGCGGCCCTGGCCTTCTCGCCCTCGGTCGCGTAGATGAGGATCGTGCCGTCCTCCTCGATGTCGATCTGCACGTCGTAGTCGGCCTCGAGCGAGCGGATCGTCTCGCCGCCCTTGCCGATGACCATCCCGATCTGCTCCGGGTCGATCTTGACCGTGGAGATCCGCGGGGCGTGATCGGCGAGCTCGGTGCGAGTCTCGGAGATCGCCTCGCCCATCTTGTCGAGGATGAACTCGCGCGCCTGTTTCGCCTGCTCGAGCGCGTTCCGCATGATCTCCTGCGTGACGCCGGTGATCTTGATGTCCATCTGGAGCGCCGTGATTCCGTCACGCGACCCGGCAACCTTGAAGTCCATGTCACCGAGGTGATCCTCGGCGCCCTGGATGTCCGTGAGGATCACGTAGTCGTCGCCCTCCTTGACGAGGCCCATCGCGATGCCTCCGACGGGAGCCTTGATCGGCACGCCGGCGTCCATGAGCGAGAGGGTCGACCCGCAGACCGAGCCCATTGAGGACGAGCCGTTCGACTCGAGCGTCTCCGAGACGATCCGGACGGTGTACGGGAACTCGTCGAGCGCCGGGAGCATCGGCTCGAGCGCCCGCTGGGCGAGCGCGCCATGGCCGATGTCGCGGCGCTTCGGGCCGCGCATGAAGCCCGTCTCCCCGACCGAGTACGGCGGGAAGTTGTAGTGGTGCATGTAGCGGCGATCCGTCTCCAGTGAGAGGTCGTCGATCCGCTGGCCTTCCTTGGCCGTGCCCAGGGTGAGCAGGCTCATGATCTGAGTCTGGCCGCGGGTAAACAGCGCCGAGCCGTGCGTCCTCGGCGCGACGCCGACCTCGCAGGTGACCTCGCGGACGTCCTCGGCACCACGGCCGTCGGGACGCCGCTTGTCGACGGCGATCTTCTGCCGGACGAGCTGCTTGTACACCGACTCGGCGGCCCTCTTGACGAACTGCTTCGTGAGCGAGTCCTTGACGACCGGGCCCTCGCCGTCGACCGTCGCCGGGCCGACCGGGAACGGGAGCTCGACCTCCTCGATGATCCGGTCGAAGAGGAGCTGGCGCTTCGCCGACTTGAGCTCCTTCGAGTCCTGCTCGGCCTCGGTCAGCGCGCGCAGGTCGTCGTCGAACTGCTCGTGGACGTAGCGCTCGACGACCTCCTGGCGTGTCCTCTCGAGGATCACGTCGAGCGACGAGCGAACCTGGATCTGGCGCAGGATGTCCTCCTCGCCCGACTCCATGCTCAGCTCCGTGGCGAGCTCGTTGACGAGCTCCTCGACGACCGCGCCACCCTCGCGCAGTCCGTCGGCCTCGATCCGCTCACGGATGCGGCCGGCGTGCTGCGACTCGAGCTCGGAAGTGAGCTCGGGATCCAGGTACTTCGGCTTGCCGGCCTGGCGGCGCAGGTCCTCCTGCGCCTCGCAGATCTTCACGATCTCCTGGTGCGCGAGCTCGAAGGCCTCGAGGATCTCGTCCTCGGGGATTTCGTCGGCGCCGGCCTCGATCATCGTCAGCGCGTCCTTCGAGCCGACGACGATCAGGTCGAGCGTGCTCTCCTCCTCGACGACCGGCAGCGTCGGGTTGACGACGAACTCGCCGTCGACCCGTCCGATCCGGACTGCGCCCACCGGGCCGAGGAACGGCAGCGGCGAGACCATCAGCGCGGCCGAGGCCCCGTTGATGCACAGGATGTCGTGCGCGGTGACGAGGTCGGCCGACAGCGTCGTGCAGACCACGTGCACCTCGTTCTTGTAGCCCTTCGGCCAGAGCGGCCGGATCGGGCGGTCGATCATCCGAGCGGTCAGGATCGCGCGCTCGGTGGGTCGTCCCTCGCGCTTGAAGAAACCGCCTGGGATCTTCCCGGCGGCGTACATGCGCTCCTCGACGTCCACCGTCAGCGGGAAGAAGTCGGCGCCTTCGCGCCCCTCCATCCGCCCGACGGCGGTAGCCAGCACCATCGTGTCACCCGCGCGGACGACGACGGAGCCGTCGGCCTGCTTGGCCAGCTTCCCCGCCTCGAACGTCATCTCTTGCTCACCCACGGTCACCGAGACCGTGGTGAGGCTTTCCGTCATCGTGCTCATCTGTCCTCCACTTTCTTCGTGGAGAGTGGAGGTTTGGGGCAGCTCCGCGCTCGTCGGAGCTCTCTCAAACTTCCACCCTCCTGCCAATGCGAGCTCTTAGCGCCTTAGGCCGAGCTCCTTGATCAATTCTCGGTATCCCTCGACGTTCTTCCGCTGGAGGTAGTTCAGAAACCGCCGTCGCCGCCCGACCAGCTTCAGCAGGCCGCGGCGCGAGTAGTGGTCCTTCGGGTGTTCGCGCAGGTGCTCCGTCAGCTCGTTGATGCGCTGCGTGAGGAGCGCGATCTGCACTTCGGGCGAGCCCGTGTCCTCCGTGGACCGCCCGTGGCGGCCGATGATCTCCAGCTTTGCTTCCTTCGTCAGGGTCAAACGGTCGTTCCTCCTTACGCGTAGTCCGCAATCCAAGCCCGCCGCGGGAAGCGCCGCGCACGGCCGAGACTGCGGTCGCGCCCTAGGGTAGCAACACGCCTGCTCAGCCGCGGATCTGGATCGTGACCGGGAACGAAGCGGTCGTCGCGCCGCTCCGCTCGCTGCGGACGACGACGTTGAAGATCCAATGTCCCTGCATGACCAGCTGGTAGTCGCCCTTGTAGGTGCCGTTGGCCGTCTCTCGCAGGTTCTTCTGGTAGAGCGGCATGAAGTGCGGGCAATCCATCGTTCCGCGGACGCTCACCTTCGCCCCGTGCACTGGGTCCCCGCTCTGCTTGTCGGTGACGCGAATCACGATCTGCCTGGCATAGCCCTTGCCGAGCGCCCTGCCCTCGACGTTCGCGTTTCCCGCCGAGGGCGCGGCTTCGGCGGGCTTGCAGGCCTCGCTCGTCACGTCGGTGCCGCCGTCGCCTCGTCGTCACGCAGGAGTGCGAACCCGAGCACGACCAGGAGCCCGGCGAGGACGACGACGCCTCCGATCGCGAGCCACCAGACGTTCCGCATGCGCTCAGGATAGGCAGCCGCATTACGCTCAGCGCATGAGAGCCGTTGCCGCGGGCCATCCCGCCACAGCGGACGCCGGCGCGGAGATCCTCGCCGAGGGCGGGAGCGCCGCCGACGCCGTCGTGGCGGCGAGCCTGGCCTCCTGCGTCGCCGAGACGGTGATGACCGGGCTCCTGGGCGGCGGCCACGCGATTCACTTCGACGCGTCGACCGGCCGCGCGGCGAACCTCGACTGCTTCGTGGCGGTTCCCGGCCTCGGGCGCGAAGGCGAGCCCGTGGCCCTGCTCCAGCTCGAAGTCCCCTTCGGAACCGAGCTCGTCCACTACGCCGTGGGGATCGGCTCCTGCGGCGTCCCGGGCGTGCCTGCCGGGCTCGAGGCGCTCTGGAAGGAGCACGGCCGGTTGCCGTGGGCTCGCCTGGTCGAGCCGGCGTTACGCCTCGCGCGCGGCGCGGTGGCGATGCCCGCCGCCCACGCCTCCTGCCTCGTGATGCTCGCACCGGTGATGACGATGAACGAGGGCGCTCGGATCTACTCGCCCGGGGGAACGCTCCTCGGCGAGGGCGACCTGCTCCGCCAGCCGGGGCTCGTCGTCGCGCTCGAGGCGCTTGCCGAGGAAGGTTCGCGAAGCGTCTACGACGGAACGATCTCGCGGGCCCTGCTCGAGCTGATGGAGGAGCGGCGCGGCCTCGTGACCGAGCACGACTTGGCGACGTACGAGGCCCGCTGGGAAGACCCCGTGGAGGTGGAGTTTCGCGGCCACTCCGTTCGGACGCGCGCCGGGCTGTCCGGCTTTCCGCATGCTCTGTCGCGTCTCGTCGAGCTGCGCAATCTCGCCGAGTCGGAACGGGCTCTGGCAGTCGTCGGCGCGCTCCTGGACGAAGGGCTCCCCCAGACCGGCACGACGAACATCTCCGCCCTCGACGGCGAGGGCAACGCATGTGTCCTGACCACCAGCCTCGGGCTTGGCTCAGGCGACTTCCTGCCCGGGCTCGACATGCACCTGAACAGCATGCTGGGCGAGGCCGACCTGCTCAGGGGACCGCTCGAGCCGGGCGACCGGATGGCCAGCATGATGGTCCCATCGATCGCGCTCGACGGCAACCGCGTCGCGCTTGCGGCGGGTGCTGCGGGTGGTACACGTCTGCGCAGCGCTCTCCTGCAAGTCGTCGCGGGAATCCTCGACGAGGATCTCGATCCCCAGGCAGCAATCGACCGGCCTCGTCTCCACCCCGTCGGCTCGCTCGTCCACATGGAGCCGGGCTTCGGCCCGGAGACGACCGGCGCGCTCGAGTCGGCTGGCTTCGAGGTCCGCGCGTGGCCGACCAGCCACCACTATTTCGGCGGCGTCAGCGCCGTCACGCCGACTGGCGGCGCGGGCGATCCTCGGAGAAGCGGCGCGGCTCGAGTCGTGTGATCCTCGACGCGAGCACCCAGCCGACGTAGCCACATTCGGGACAGCCGGGATTGGCGCGAACCGTGCCGCCGGTCGAGGGTTTGGCGTAAGCGGCGCCGCAGGACAAGCAGCGAACGGTCTCGATCGTGGAGAGCGCCTCCTGCTTCTCGCTCATGTGGAAATAGATTCCGCACCGCGCAGAGACTTGCGCTCTCGTTCCCTCTCAGTCCGGGGGTTTGGCTCTACGAGCGGCTTCGACGTCCTCGGCGATCTGCGCGATCAGATCGTCCTCGCTGTCGAACGCCGCCTCCTCGCGCAGGCGCTCCCAGAGCTGCACGAGGAGCCGCTGCCCGTAGAGGTCACCTGAGAAGTCGAGGAGGTGTGCCTCGACGCGTCGCTCGCGTCCGCCGTAGTGCGGATTCGTCCCGATCGAGACAGCGGCACGGAGGTCGCCGGCAGCCCCGGCGTAGATCCCGTTCGCCGGCACGAGCAGCTCCGGTCGGACGTCGAGGTTCGCGGTGGGGAAACCGAGCGTGCCGCCCCGTTCGTCGCCCGTGACGACGGTCCCTTCGACTTCGACCGGCCTCCCGAGCAGGCGTGCGGCTGCCTCGACGTCCCCGTCGCCGACCAGCTCGCGGATACGAGTCGACGAGACTCCGTCGAGAATCGGGACGGGCACGGCCTCGAAGTTGAGCCGGGCCAGAAGCGCCAGGTCTCCCTTGCGCCCGCGACCGAAACGGAAGTCTTCGCCGGCGACCACGGTCTGCGCGCCGATCGGCCGGAGCACCTCCTCGGCGAACTGCTCCGGCTCGAGCCGCGCGAGCTCGAGCGTGAAGTTGACGACCAGGGCCGCTTCGACACCGAGCTCCTCCAGCAGCTCGAGGCGACGCTCGAGCGAGGTGAGGAGCTCGACCCGGTTGCCAAGCGCCGTCCGAGGATGCGGATCGAACGTGACGACGGTCGGCTCGGCCCCCGCACCCCGAGCGGCCTCGATCACCAGCCGGTGGCCGAGGTGGACGCCGTCGAAGGTCCCGAGCGCGACCGTCCGTGGGCCCGTGCCGAGATCTGCCGGCGCCCGCGCGACCTTCACGAGTCGAGCGCTGCGAGCGCCTCGTCGGCGGGGATGATCCGGTCGGGGTCCGCGTCTTCCACGTCGAAGGGGCCGACGTGGGTTCGCCTCAGGCTCACGCAATGCCCGCCGAGCGCCTCCGCAACGGCCCGGACGTAGCCGCCCGAGCTGAGCCGCATCGCCAGCCGTGCAACCGGAGGCTCGTACCCCACGAGCTCGAGCTCGTAGACGCTCGTCCGACGCATGGGCATCTCCACGGCGACGCCTCTGCGGTGGAGCTTGTACGCGCGCTCACCGCCGATCTTCACTGCAGACGCGGCGGGAATCTTCAGGTCGACCTCGCCGCGGAGCGCCTCGAGGCGCTCGAGGAGCTCGGCTTCGGACGGGGGATCGTGCTTCTCGACGACCTCACCCTCGGGGTCCCCGGTCGAAGTCACCCTGGACAGGTCGACCGCAGTCTCGTACCGCTTGGGAAGGCCCACGAAGCGCTGCGCCTGCTTCGTGAACGAGCCGAGCAGGACGAGCAGGAGGCCGGTCGCAAACGGGTCGAGCGTCCCGGCGTGGCCGGCCCGCGCGCCCGTCTTCTCCCTGACGTCGCGGACGATCGCGAAGGACGACGGGCCTGCGGGCTTGTCGAAGAGGACGAGCCCGCTGGGAGTCGCCGCGCCTTTACGCGCCATCTCGCGACGCGGCGAACTCGCGTCGGATGAACTCGGTGATGTCTTCGATCGAGTCGTCGCTGGAGAAGCCGGCCGCCTGGCGGTGTCCTCCGCCGCCGGAGGCGCGGGCGATCCTCGACACATCGATCTCGTCCGCCGATGCGCGCAGGCTGATCCGCCGCGCCGGCCCGTCGCCACGCGGAGGCTCGCGAATGAGCGCGGCCATGTCGGCGCCCTCGACGGCGCGGAGGTTGTCGATGATCCCCTCCGAGTAGGGCTCCGCCGCCCCGACCTCCGAAAAGTCGTCGCGCAGCAGGTACGAGACGACGAGGCGTCCGCCCTCGTAGATCTGAGCCCGTTCCAGAGCGCGGGCCAGCAGCTTGAGCTTCGCGAACTGCACGCTCTCGTAGACGTCCTGGAAGATCTTGTGCACGTCGGCGCCGGCCTCGACCAGTTCGGCGGCCAGGCGCAGGGCCTTCGGAGTCGTGTTCGTGTACTGGAACCGGCCCGTGTCCGTGACGAGCGCGATGTAGATCGCCTCCGCGATGTCGGGAGTCAGCTCGACGTCGAGCTCGGCCAGGAGGTCGCGCACGATCTCGCCCGTCGAAGACGCATCCGCGACGACGAGGTTGACCGCCCCGAAGCGCGAGTTGTCGTGGTGGTGGTCGACGTTCACGACGAGCGGGGCGCTCGCCAGGATCTCGGGGTCGGGCCCGAGCCGGCTCTCGTTGGCGCAATCGAGCGCGAGGAGCACCCTGCCGGCCGCATCCTCGGGGACGGCCCGGCGCAGGTTTCCGAACGGCATCCACGCGTACTCGCGTGGCAGGGGAGTCTCGCCGGCGAGGTACATGACGGAGTCCTTGCCGAGCGCGTCCAGGCCGAGCTTGGCCGCGAGCAGCGAGCCGAGCGCGTCGCCGTCGGGGTTCTCGTGCGTCGTGACGAGGAACCGGTCGTGCGACCGGATCGCATCGACTACGGCTGCGAGGTCAGTTGTCGTCTGGGGCGAGCTCATCGATCCTGAGGCATCGCTTGCGATGCCGACCTTTCAGGGCGACGGGCTTTGCCCGGCGTCCGTCTGCGGTCGCCGACCAGCCCGTTCGAGGTTCAGCCTATTCCGTCTCCTGCTCATCTCGCCTTCCCGGGGCCAACTCGTCGATCAGCTGAGACATTCTCATGCCTTGCTCGATGGTGGGGTCGTAGTGAAAGGAGAGCTGCGGTGTGCGCTTCATGCGCAGCTCGCTCGCGAGCTTGGCCTGGAGCACGCCGTGTGCCGAATCGAGACCCTCGAGTGTCTTCTGGCGCTTGCGCTCGTTACCCAGGACGCTGACGTAGACCCGAGCCTGGCGGAGATCGGGCGACGTGTCGACCCCGGTGACGGTGACGAACCCGATGCGCGGGTCCTTGAGCTCCAGTAGCGCTTCCGCCAGCGTCTCGCGAATCGCCTCGTTCACGCGTCGCATACGTTCAGTCATCGAAGAGCTCGCAGCGGTCGCGGAGTTTCTATCCGTCTCAAGGGGCAGCCTCTGCGGCGTGACATGGACGCGTAGCGTGTTCAGTCATCGGTTGTCACCACCTGCTTCTCCGCGCTGACGAGCTCGTACTCCTGCCCGCTCAGGTAGCGGAGCGCCTCCTCGAGCAGCTGCTCGGCCTCGTTGTGCTCCCGCGCCACGCAGGCGACGGTCAGCCGGGCGCGCTGCCAGAGCTCGTGGTGGTCGACCTCGGCGACGGAAGCTCCGAAGCGGTTCTGGAGCTGCGCCTTCGCCGACTTGACGAACTTCCGCTTGCCCTTGAGCGAGCCCGCCTCGGGGAAGTGCAGCTCGACGGAGAGGATCCCTACGTAGCCGGCGGCCATGCCGACATTGTTCCCGCCTAGGTCGCCGCGGGTGTGGGCGCTTCGCTCAGGTCTGTGCGCTCGACCTGCTTGACCTCGTAGACCTCGAGCACGTCGCCTTCCTTCACGTCGTTGAACCCGTCGAGAAGGATCCCGCACTCGAACCCCTCCTCGACTTCGCGGACGTCGTCCTTGAAGCGCTTGAGCTGCGAGATCGTGGTGTCGTAGATCACGGTCCCGTCGCGAACGACCCGCACCTTGGCGTTTCGGCGCACGACGCCGGTCGTGACGTACGAGCCGGCGATCGTGCCGAGCCGCGAGACGCGGAACAGCGCTCGCACCTCGGCCTCGCCGAGCGTCTCCTCGGTCGTGACCGGCTTCAGCATCCCGACGAGGGCCTGCTCGATGTCCTCGGTGAGGCGGTAGATCACGTTGTAGGTGCGAATCTCGACGCCCTCGCGCTCGGCGGAGGCGCGCGCTTCCGCGTTCGGGCGGACGTTGAAGCCGACGATCATGGCGGTGGAGGCCGTCGCCAGCATCACGTCGTTCTCGGAGATGCCGCCGACACCCGTGTGGATGACGTTCACGCGCACCTCGGGGTGCTGGATCTTCTGGAGCTCGGACACGGCAGCCTCGACCGAGCCGTCCACGTCCGCCTTGATCACGATGTTGAGGTCCTGGACCGCGCCCTCTTGCATCTCCGAGAAGAGCGATTCCAGCGAGACGCCGCTCGGCCTGCGCTGGGCGAGCTGCTCGCGGCGGACGCGTTCGCTTCGCGTCTGCGCCAGATCGCGCGCCCGGCGGTCGTTCTCGACCACGTGCGCGTGCTCCCCGGCCGCCGGCGGCTTGTCGAAGCCGATGATCTCGATCGGGTCGCCGGGCCGCGCTTCCGCGACCTTCTCGCCGCGATACGTGTGCAGGGCGCGCACCTTGCCCCAGGCGTCGCCGGCGACGATCGCATCGCCCGCCCGAAGGGTGCCTCTGTGCACGAGCATGGTCGCCACGGGGCCGCGGCCGACATCCAGCCGCGACTCGATGATCGGGCCGGAAGCCTCGGCCTTCGGGTTCGCCTTCAGCTCGAGCTCGGCGTCGGCGACGAGGAGCACCTTCTCGAGGAGGTCGTCGAGGTTCTGCTTCTCCTTGGCGGACACATCGGAGTACTGCGTCGACCCGCCCCACTCCTCGGGCTGGAGATCCTCGTTGACGAGCTCCTGGCGGACGCGCTGCGGATCGGCGCCGGGCTTGTCGATCTTGTTCACCGCGACGACGATCGGCACCTCTGCCGCACGTGCGTGGGCAATCGATTCCTGCGTCTGCGGTTTCACGCCGTCGTCGGCTGCGACGACGAGCACGGCGACGTCCGTCACCTTCGCGCCGCGGGCACGCATCGCCGTGAATGCCTCGTGGCCCGGGGTATCGAGGAACGTGATCTTCCGTCCGTCGTGCTGAGCCTGGTAGGCGCCGATGTGCTGGGTGATGCCGCCGGCCTCGGTCTCGACGACGGAGGCCTCGCGAATCGCGTCGAGGAGCGTCGTCTTGCCGTGGTCGACGTGACCCATGATCGTGACCACCGGCGGTCGCGCGACGAGATCCTCCTCCGCATCCTCGTAGACCTCCGGGAGCTCATCCTCCTCGGCGACGTGCTTGATGCTGACCTCGCGCTTGACCTCGGTCGCGATCAGCTGCACCGCCTCGTCGGAGAGCGACTGCGTGATCGTGACCATCTCGCCGAGGCCCATCATGATCTTGATGATCTGGGCCGCCGGGACGCCGAGCGCCTGGGACAGATCCTTGACGGAAACGCCCGAAGGGACGGTGACTGGGCCGGTCGGCGCGGGGCCCGGCCCGCTTTTCGGCCGCGGCTCGGTGCGCTCGCGGGCCTGGCGCGAATCCTGGCGGGGGCGCGCGGCGCCACTGTCGATGACGACCCGGCGCTTGCGGCCACCCGGCGCCTGGCGCGGGCGGACGGGCCTGTTCGGCCGGTTTCCCTTCGAGTTTCCCTTTGAATCAGCCATTTCCGTTCCCTCTAGTGTAGAGACGAGCGAGCTCTAAATCGATTCGCACCGGCCGGCGCAAGGTGCGGTTGAAACCTCGGTTTGCGACTGCACGCTCGAAGCACTGGAGCCGGCGGCAGGTGTATGCGCCCCGCCCCGCCTCTTTCGCGCCGGGGGCCAGCGTCCCGTCGCGGGCGACGAACCGGATGAGCTCGCCCTTCGGGGCCTTCCGGCCGCAGCCGGCGCAGGTCCTGACGGGCTCTGAGCTCACGCGGCGGAGGGCCGATCCTCCTCGTCGGAAGGCGCCTCCTCGACGGCGACCGGAATCTCGGGCTCGACGGGAGCTTCCTGAGGCTCTTCTGGCTCGGGCTCGGCATCCGCGGGTGGCTCTTCTTCGGCGACTGCCTCACTCTCGGCGAGCTGCTCGTCCACCGAGGCCTCCTCGGCAACGATCTCGGGCTCTGACGCTGCCTCCTCCTGAGCCTCGCCGTCGCCCACGGGCTCTTCACCCGTAGCCTCGACCTCGACCTCGGCAGCGGCCGCCTCCTCTTCCTCGTCGCTGACGCCGCCGACGACCTGCGTTCCTCGAGCTCCTCGCCGGCAGCCTCGCGCTCGGCGAGCTCGCGATGCGCAGAGATGCCGCAGAAGCGCGAGCCCGGGACCGACGTGTTCGGGCAGCGCTTGCCGTTGGCGAGAATCGCGATACAGCGGCCCGAGAACTCCTCGCCGTCCGTGCCGCCGGCGAAGGCCGCCTCGGCCTCGGCCTGGGCGAACTCCGCGTCGGACTGGATGTCCACCTTCCAACCGGTCAGTCGCGCAGCCAGGCGGGCATTGAGCCCCTCCTTGCCGATCGCGAGCGCCAGCTGGTCCTCCGGGACGATGACCGTCGCCTCCTTGGTCTCGTCGTCGACGAGCACCTCGCGCACGCGCGCGGGCGACAGCGCCTTCGCGATGAACCGCGCAGGCTCGGTGTTCCAGGGGATGATGTCGATCTTCTCGCCGCGGAGCTCGGAGACGACCATGCGGACGCGCGAGCCTCGCGGGCCGACGCAGGCTCCGACCGGGTCGACGCCTTGCGCGTGCGACTCGACGGCGATCTTCGACCGGTAGCCGGGCTCGCGGGCCACGCCGCGGATCTCGACGAGGCCGTCGGCGATCTCGGGCACCTCGAGCTCGAAGAGCGTGCGGATCAGCTCGGGATCGCGGCGCGACAGGATCACCTGCGGCCCCTTCGTCCCGGAGCGAACCTCCGTGATGACTGCCTTGATGCGGCTGCCCTGCTCGTAGCGCTCGCCGTCGACTTGCTCCGATCTCGGGAGCAGCGCCTCGACCTTGCCCAGGTCGACGAGCACGTTGTTCCGGTCGCCGGCCTGCTGGACGATCCCGGTCACGACCTCCGTCACGCGGTCGACGTACTCGTCGTACATCATCTCGCGCTCGGCCTCGCGGATCCGCTGCAGGATGACCTGCTTCGCCGTCTGCGCGGCGATGCGCCCGAAGTCGTCAGGGGTGACGTCCGCGCGCTTGATCTGGTCCTCGGCCACGTCCGACCAGTCGATGTCGAGGTCGTCGTCGTTGATGAGCGTGTGCGAACGCTCGCCGTTCTCCGCCTCGAGAGCTTCGAGCTCGGTGATCGCGCGCTCTCGGGCTTCTTCGATGAGGCGCTCCTCGATGTCGCGCCGGAAGCTCGATCGAGTAGACCCGGAAGTCACCCTCGTTGTCGAGCTCGACCGACGCGTGGCGCGATGCGCCTGGAGTCTTCTTGTAGGCGGCGAGCAGAGCGTCCTCGAGCGCGTGGATCAGGGTCTCGCCGTCGATTCCCTTCTCCTTCTCGATGACGCGGACTGCCTCGATGATCTCCTTGGTCATCTTGTTCCTTCCTCGATCAGGTTGCCTCGCACGATCGAGTCGTACGGGATCTCCACCGGTTCGCCCTTGCCAGAGTCGACGCGCAGCGCCTGCTCACCGGCATCGACGAGCTGCCCTCGGACGCGCTTCTTGTCGGCCGTGCGAACGGCCACGGTCCGGCCGACGGCGCGCTCGAAATGCGGACGGCGCCGAAGCGGCGGCTCGGAGCCCGGCGACGAGACGTCGATCGCATACTCGTTCAGGTAGTCGCGGAGCACATCAGTGACGCGCTCGCAGAGCCCGTGGTCAACGCCCTTCGGATGATCGACGAACACCGTCATCCGCGACGGACCGGAGAGCTCGAGCGCGAGGACCTCGACTTCGGGCAGGCTGCGCTCCACGCGCGAGGAGACCTCGCGGTAGAGGCTCCGCTCCTTGTCATAGAGATCCGTCAACTGGCTCCTCTCAAAAAAAACGGGCGCGGGGCGCCCATTTCGAACTGCATGAAATGTGGTGGAACCAGGATAGCGAACCAGGCGCGTCCCCGGGCACACGTTTCCGCGTTTGAAAGTAGGCGAAGCGGTGAGGTAGGCGGCATCAGAGAGAGGAGGCACTCATGGCAACAGGCAGAGAGCGCACCAAGGAGCAGCTCTACAGAGAGGCCAAGCGAATGGGCATCAAGGGCCGATCGAAGATGACCAAGGGCCAGCTCAAGGCAGCCGTCGACCGGCGTCGCTAGGCCTGATTCTCAGGAGGGGCGGCCGCTGGGCCGTCCCTCTCGTTTCACGCTCTAGCCACCGGGAAAAGGACCCGGATGAGCCAGACGCAGAAGAGCGGGGCCCGCAACGCGGAGCGCGACGGTGGTGCCGAGAGCCCTCGCCCCCAGCCGGAGCTGGATGAGCCGAAGATCTCCGACCCGGAGCTCGGCGACCTCTCGAAGCGCGACTACATGGCGATCTACGTCCGCGCCGCCAAGAAGTCGATCAAGGACCACATTCCGAACCTGGCGGCCGCGCTCGCCTACTACGCGTTCCTCGCGATCCCCTCCCTGTTGTTGATCTCCGTCGGTGTCTTCGGCCTGGTCGCAAACAAGGACGCCGTCGGCAGGCTCGTGGACCGGCTGGAGACGGTCGCTCCGCCGGAGGCGCTGACGCTCGTCCGGCAGAGCCTCGAGCGCATCACCGAAGGCCAGGCGAATGCCGGGCTGGCGATGATCGTGGTCGGCTCGGTGCTGGCGCTCTGGACGCTCACCGGGTCGATGCAGACGCTGATGTGGGCGCTGAACTCGGCGTACGATCGCGAAGAGACGCGGGGGTTCGTCAAGCAGAGGCTGACCGCTCTCCTGATGGTTGCCCTGCTGCTGATCGCCTTCGTGCTGGCGTTCGGCCTGCTCGTCCTCGGGCCTCATCTGTCGGGCTGGGTCGGATCGGCGGTCAACATGGAGACCCTCGTCGAGTGGCTCTGGTGGACGGCGCAGTGGCCGATCCTGATTCTCGCCCTGCTCGCCGTGTTCGCGACCGTCCTCTATCTCGGCCCGAACGTCGACCATCCGCGCTGGAGCTTCCTCACGCTCGGGACGGTGACCAGCGTGCTCGTCTGGCTGCTCGCCTCCGGAGCCTTCGCGGTCTTCGTCGGCCAAGTTGGGTCGTACAACAAGGCCTGGGGGTCGCTCGCTGCGGTGATCATCATGCTCACCTGGCTCTGGATCAGCGGCCTCGCGCTCCTCTTCGGCGCCGAGGTCAACGCCGAGTCGGAGCGGAGCCGGGAGTTGCGGCGCGGCGATCGCGCGGCGTCGACGGAACTGCAGGCGCCACCGAAGGACTAGTCCACGTCGAGGGCATCGTCCCGCTCTACGGAAGGCGGCAGAGGATCTTGCCGTCGTACTTCTCGGTGTTCGGCAGCGACTCCACGTTGGTCACGATGCAGGCCCCGTACTGGGTCTGGATCGAATCGCCTTCGTTCGGCTCGCGGGGCATCTCCAGGTCCAGGACGTCCTCCCAGCTCGACCCTTTGATCGTGACGAGGAAGCGCTTCACGAGACCATGATCTCATCCGCTCCGCCGTGTCGAAAGCTAGCCGTCGAGCACGATCGTCACCGGGCCGTCATTTGCGAGCTCGACTCGCATGCGGGAGCCGAAGCTCCCTCTCTCTACGTCGACGCCGAGGGCTAGTAGTTCGGAGCAGAAGATTTCGTAGAGCCGCTCTGCCTCGTCCGGCGCAGCGGCTTCGGTAAAGCTCGGCCTATTTCCCTTCGAGGTGTCCAGCGGCGCGAATCGTGAACCGGCTTTCCCGGAGAGAGTGCTCGCCCGCTTCTTCGCCAAGGTCGAGCCGGGCGAACGTCCCGATAGCGCCGCTCGGTGGCGGAGGCGCGGCTTGGTCGAGAGGCTACGGCGCGTTCCACGTTCAGGGCAACCGCGTCGTGCGTGCACATCGCTTCATCTACGAGGTGCTCGTCGAGCCGATCCCGATGGCCGGCGACTCCAGGACCGCGCCGCGGCACCGCGCTCTGGGCGACCCGCTACGCATCTGAGAGCGGCGACCCCAGCGAGAACCTGCGCTACGACGCTGAGGCCGAGCGGGTGCAACTGCCGGCGCATGAAGCCGCGCGCCCCCTATCTTGACCAGGTGCTGCCCCTGATCCGCGCCGACCGCAACGTCCGGCTCCGCATCTCACTGATGAGCGCCGCGAGGCCACCGCCGACCGGGACGGCATCCTCCTGCGCCGCGTCCTGCGCGCCCTCCACCAAGCCCTGAGTCAATGAAGCAGCCGACCCCTCCTGGAACGGCACGAGCTTCCCCCTCCTCCACCGCCTTCGCGTTCCAGGCAATCGTGGAGCCTTGCGTCCGGCGGGATCAAGCGCAGTAGAGCAGCCATCCACCAGGGCCAAGCGTCGGACTGCTTCAAGACCAGGCAGCTACCGGCGCGCTGCCGCTGCGACGAGTCCCGACCTACCGGCTGGTGCGCGCATCGTTGTCTGAGACGGTCGCGCGAGCGGGCGATGTTCTGCGCTCCGCGCATAAGCAGCCGACCGGCGGCAGCGAGTTGTCCGTCAAGGTCGAGAAGCGGCGCAGGGTGGTGGAGCACGCCCTTTTCGTGGATGTGCATCGTGGTCCGCTCAGCCACCCGCAGGCCAGCGGCCAGACGTGGCAAGAGACGAGATTTGTGGTGGTTGGTCGGTCGGTGCTTTATTATGTGGACTGGAGTCGTGGCCCTCTACACCGAAGAGGTGCTTTTGATTGTCGACGATCCTAAGGCCGCCCCACGGCAAGCCGTGAAGCAAAGCCGCGAAGCGAGGCGAACGCAACTACCGCAGGCGCCGCCCACTCGGACTTGCACCTGGAAGCCGCAGGGGTGCACGCTGCCGCTGGTCGAGGCGATTGACCGGGCGCTTGCCGAGTACCGCGATCCTGGCCCTTCACCGCTCGCCAGGTCTACTACCGGCTGATCGGCCTCGGCCTGCCGATCCCCAAGACAAGGGCGGTGCCGATGGCGTGGGCGACAAGCTGAACCGTGGTCGGCGCGCGGTGACGCTGGCCGTGGGAGGCAATCCGCGACGAGGGGGCCGTGCGCTCGATCATCGGCAGCGGGCTACACCGATCCAGCCGATTCTGGCTAGGCGTGCGCGTGCAGGCCAGGCGCTACAGAGCGCGACCTGCACATCGACCAGCCGACAGCGGGTCATCGTGCGGTGCGAGGCGGCGGGCACTGGTCCCTCAGATCGAGCGCGCCTGCGCTGGGCTCTGCCGGTGCGCGTGCGCTCGGGCGGGGGCATGAACTCGGTCACGCTGCTCTACGAGCAGGCGCAGAAGATCGTGCACGCCGACCGCCCTACCGTCGTCCTCTACATCGGTGACCTCGACACCACGGGCAGGTGATCGAGGATCGCGTTGCCGACGACCTCGCTGCCTTCGTCCGCGATCTCGGTGAGCCGGACGCACTGAGCCTCCGCACCATCGCCATCACGGAGGAGCAGGTTCACGGCTTGCCGCAAAACCCGGAGAAGCCGGGGCAGTTCCAGGCCGAGGCGCTGCCACCGAACGCGCTGGCTCGGATCGTGCGGGAGGCCGTTGAGTCCGAGGTTGACCTGGACGCGGTGGCGGAGGCCCAGGCCGAGGAAGAAGCCGAGCGCGAGGCGATTCTCGATCGTGCTGGCGCGCATGGAGCGCGGCTAGCCGTGACCGACAAGTGGAAGTGCTCACGGTGCGGCAAGCTGATCAAGGACGACGAGGACTCGATGATCCTCTACGAGGCTGACCCGCGTGACTGGGAGCGGATGCTCGCTGCCGGTGAGAACCCGCTGGATGATCCTCCCCAGTAATCGTCTCAACTTCCTGTTTGCTCCGGGCCGATGACATCCCGAGGAGGCCAGCGACGGCTCGTCGCCCGGTGCTGGTCGGTTCCGGGCAAACAGCGGATCCGACGCGGCGAGCGGGCAGTGGCTGTTGCCGACTATGGGGAACCTTCGCGGGCGCATGCGCCGCTTCGTGATGCATGAGGCGCTTCGAACTAGTCGAGGGCTCAGACCCCGGCCCGACTTGATCACGTAAACCACGCCGGTAACGCGTAACAGTCGCCTGCGTGAGGGTCATTACACTCGTGGTGGATGGCGCAACTGCCGCCAAAATGTCCGCAGGCACTGAGCTTGCTGACGCTGCGGGCTGCTCCCGAAAGGCACGCGGCAGGCCGAAGGGTCTGACCAACTCAAAGAAGCGCGAGCGAGAACAAGGAGATCGTGCCGCGACAGGCTCGTCAACGATCTGTCGTGGGGCGCGCTCGCCCTCAAGTACGACCTGGACGAGCGAAGTTGCCGCCGCATCGTCGCGGCCTTTCGGACGAAGAATGTTGCAGGCCTCAGCGAGATCGATCCCGAGGGCGAAGTCTGGGATCAATTGCAGGCCTTCGATGCGCAGATCGAACGCATGCGAGACCTCCGCGAGGACGGCCGCGCGCAGAACAATCTCAATGCCGTGCTTGGGGCCGAACGACTGATCGCGACTCTGCGGCAGGCCAAACTCGCCTTGATGCAGGAAGCGGGCCTACTTCCGAGGAATCTTGGCTCGCTGCGTCACATCCACGAAACGCGGGTAGTCGTCGAAACAGTGATCTCGGTGCTCAACCGGGTCGAACGCGGTGACCTCGGTGGCGCAGACGCTAAGCAAGAGTTGCAGGTTCTGCTTAGGCCACAGTCTCCCGACCAGGGGGGCAGGGTCGTCCAGGTCGGGGTCGGGCGGTAGCTCGTGCTCATCCGGGCCGCTCACTTTTGAGACAGGCTTCGATGTTCTCTCACTGTTCGCTGGGCATAGCAGGTCCCTGATTTGAGTATATAGATCCGCGTTTCTGCGCCTAACGGTTTCCGTTCGTGAATGGTGGTGGGAGGAGCGAGTTTTTGCCTGCGACCTTGCTATAGAGTCGCTCGCTCTCGATTTGTCTCTGGTGAATCCGATGAGGCTGTTACCGGGGTCGACCCAAAGCCAGCCTCCGCTCGCGTCGGAAGAACTCCTTCCTCAGCCGCTCTGACCTCGGCCACGCGCTCGCGGAGGTCGCCCTCGTTCAGCCAGCGCCGCACCGAGCGAGGCGAAACGTCGGTCGCGGCAGCGGCGAGCTTGACCGGCACGCCCTCAGCATGAGCGTCAGGTCGGCCTCAACCTCCCGCGTGAGCTTTGACGGCCTCTCTGCCATCCCGCATTTTGGGCCGCGCACAATCGCGCTCGGCTGGGCCAGTGTGCCGGAATGTCCCTTGACGAGTTCATCTACGGGTCCACTGCCAGGGGACTCGTAAAGAGCCTGTCGACCGTATTCTCAGTACGCAACAGCGATCCGAATCTCTGCGTTGAACTACCGGGTCGGCCCGTCTTGGCGAGCTGGCATTGCACTGACTATTACGCTTCTGCTCGGTGTGACCGCGAGCGACGCTGGGTCGAATACCGGTCCCCGACGGCTGACGGCGGGTGCGGTGTCGTTAGTCGCACCGGCTGGCTGGTACGGGAAGATCTTTCGTCGCGCTCCGGCAGGGCTCGGTGCTGCTGCAAGCGACGAATCGGCCGTTCGTCCATGGCGGAGTTCCCAAGAAGAGCCAGCGGTAGCACCGGTCACTGTCTGGCCAAACTGGCCCGATGTTGGCCCGTGGCATAACCTCAACGCTCGGCTCCTCCGGGGTGATTTCTTGCCGCCGACACCTCCTCCCGCGTCCCGGCGGGGCACACGCTCGCGATCAAGTACTTTCATTTCCGAGGCCGTGTGATTGCTCAGGTTGAGCGCCCGTCGGGTCCCGTTCCGCCACCGCGAAGATCCGTTCGGTCAACCGGCTAGTGCTGGCGACGCTCAGCGCACGTTGATTGGCCGCGTCGATGGTGGACTCGTCAGCCACTAGGACTAGTCGGTCGGGTGCGCGAGCGTCCTCTCGCCTGCCCTGCCACGCCGAGGCTGGATTTTGGCCGCTCGCGTTTCCCAGCGGTTTTTCTCGCAGGAGCCGACGTCGTGTCGGCAGTCCTCGGGCCGCGAGCAGGTCCTTACCCCTCCCCCCGCGAGGCTTCGGACCGCGGAGGGCGGAGTCTCCGTCCGTACCCCGCCCCGTCAGTCGCCCATTCCTGAACCGCAAACCAAGAAAGCTGCAGTCCACGAGGGCCGGGCCGGTCAGATACTCCCACCAGACGCCACGGCCACGAAGATCGGGCTGAAACCAAGGATCGGTTTTACCGAGGAGACGCCTTGGGGTTCTCCATGTTGTCATTCCACGCGAGGACATGAATGCCCTTCGCAGGTCATCGACCATCTCCCAACGCTTCATGTCAAGCAGGCGGCCGCTCGCTCACTCAGCTCACATTAAAATGTGTCGATCCCGTAGCCCAGCGCCATGCTGCGAGGCCCCCGATTAGGGCCAGAGCCAGTAGCGACAGGACTATCGCGGTCGCAACCACCCGGCGGCTCATCAGAGCGGAATGGTAATTGGTGCGGCCCAGTCAAACTGATCATCCTACCGGCCTGCGCGACACGTCCATAGCGGCTACTTTGTTCCTGCCCACCGCGTGAACAGGTATGGCCCCGACGCCCCTGCTCGGCGTGCCCCATTCATGCTTACCGGGGGGTCTCAGTCCAACGCCGTGGACAGTCCTACCGTGAGAGTGACACCACTCCTATGAAACCGACGACTGCGAGGACAAAGCGGAAGAAGTACGCACGTGCCGCTTTCAGACCATCGTCCGGTTCCTCGACACGGACCATCCGCCGGAAATCACCAAGGTGAACCAGTTAAGGCCCCACAGCAGCGGAGGCTCTCGGTCTGGTTCCCGCCACCGCATGTATTCACGGAAGAACCGGGAGAAGCCACGGCCGCAATGACCCAAATCCCGAGTGCGGCAAGAAAGAGCATGAGCACGACCGTGACCGTGCAGCGCCCGACCAGGCCTCCACCGGCACCCAGCATACGACCCCGCAGAGCTTCCTCGCCGGGGCTCCGCAAGTTCAGGCGGTGTCCGACTCGTCGCGCTAGACGCCCATCGGGACACGTCCATAGCGGCTCATCGGTTTCCTGCCCACCGCGCTCGGAGCGGAGCCGTCCGACGAGCGAAGCAGGAGGTCATCGCCCTGGAGGCATTGGCGCTGGTGATAGCGTCTCGCCATGCGGCGTTTGGCCGTACTTGCAGTGGCGGCGGCGGTGCTTGTCGTTGCGCTTAGCCTCTATGCGCACGTCCGCCGGAGCATCACGGGATGCATTCCCGCCGCACCATCACCCATGTCGCGTGACTCAGACCTGCCCGAGCGACGACGGCAGCTACAAGTGGGGCGAGAAGGGGTGGTTGTGCATCAAGGCGACGGCGTACTCGCCCGAGTTTGGTTTCACGACGAAGAGATCCGCTACGCGGGTTCCAGCTGCACCTCTTGTAGCGATAGCTACGCCGCACCTCCCCCAAAAGCGTGGCTCAGCCGCGCAGCTGGTCGAGCGCCGAGCAGGTCCTACCCCACCCCTCGGCTACGCTCAACCTTGTTGGGGCAGTCGTCGGTGTCGCTTACGGCGTCAACGTGAGAGACGCAGGCGACGAGCCTAATAGCCGTTCTTATCGCGTTCGGCGCAACGCTCTCGTAGTCGGCTTCACTCGGCTTTCGGGAGGCGAGGAGAAGCCCTACGACTTGCGCTCTACGAGAAAGTGTCTGGAAACCGGGCTCTATCGGTGTCACGCATTCGCCGGGGGGGACGGTGCGTTGGTGTACCCGGGACTCAGGGTGAAGCTCGAAAGTACACCGCAACACCGGTACTTCATGACCAAGTCCTTGAGAATGCACCTTGTGCTCCGACCGTTGGGGCTGCCAAGGATGTTGAGTTCTTGGCATAGCGAACGTTCGCCTCGCATGGCGAACGTTCTCTTTATCCTCGGCCGACTTGACGGACAGAAGGCTCACCGGCTGTCTCCGCCGGAGGCAACGGCGACGTTGTCGAGCGATGCCGCGAGCGCCGACCGTCTGCCGCGTGCCCTCGTGTCCGACGCCTGAGCCGTGCCCCGAGCATCCGCAGCGCCGAGATCGACGCGGGCGTGGCGTCGAGTGCGCGAGCAGGTCCTCCGGCGATGGCCCGTTAGCCTCTCTCCGCTTGCGACTGACCATTCGGCGCACGACGCCCTCACCGATAGTCGAAGCCATGGCACCACCTCGTGGACGGACGCGCCACGCCGTACGAGGCGGGGCGGGCCAACCGGGTCAGCAGCGATGAGCGGTGTCAGGGGATCGAAGCCTCGATGACGAGCACTGCCACGCCCTCTGGCTGCTCTGGGGCGGGCTGGACCGACTGGGTCGAACTCAAACCCGAGGAATCCGACGAAGCGGAGCGGCAACGCGCCGAGCGGCGAGTGAGTGGCTTGCCGTCGCTGACGACGAGTCGAAGTGGCGGCCGTTCTTCGACCACGGTGATACCAAGAAGTCGGCCAACGAGCGCCCGGCGGCGACCTGACGCCGGACCGCAGCGCCTCGGCATGGCTCGTCTCGCGTATAGCAACCGAACGTTTCCTATACACTAGTAGCGTAGAAATGACCCCGCGCGGCTGGAACCGCCGGGGTCGTGGCACAGGAGGTGATAGCTCCCATGCGAGTCCTAGGTTACGTCCGCGTGAGCACCGACGAGCAGAGCAGCAGCGGCGCAGGGCTCGAGGCGCAGCGGCACGCGATCGTCGCCGAGTGCGAGCGGCGCGGCTGGCATCTCGTCGAGGTGATCGAGGACGCCGGCTTCTCGGCGAAGGACCTGAAGCGGCCCGGCGTCCAGGAGGCGCTCGGGCGCTCGAGGCCGGCGACGCGACGCGCTCGTGGTGGCGAAGCTCGACCGGCTCTCGCGCTCGATGATCGACTTCACCGCGCTGATGGGGACGGCGCAGAAGCAGCGCTGGGCGCTCGTCGCGCTCGACTGCGCCGTCGACACGACGACGCCGGCGGGCGAGGCGATGGCGAACATGCTCGCGACGTTCGCGCAGTTCGAGCGGCGGCTGATCTCGCAGCGGACGCGGGAGGCGCTCGCGGTGAAGAAGGCGCAGGGCGTGAGGCTCGGGCGGCCGCCGACGCTTGCCTCAGGCCGTCGTGCGGCCGCATCGCAGCGAGCGCGCGAAGGGCAGGAGCGACCATTCCGCACCATCGCCGACACTCTGAACACGCAAGGGCGTCCCGACTGCCGACTACGGCGGCGCCGCTGGCACCCCGCGACGGTCCGCCACACGCTCGAACGCGCGAAGCGCAACTAAGCCGCCCGCTCGCCATTCTTGCCACAGCCGCAGGCGGCGTCGCACGCACTAGGCAACGCCCACGGAGCCTTCCGCGAGGCCTGAGCCGTTTGCGCGTTCCGTCTCCCCGAGCATCTATTGTTGCCTCCCTGCCGGTCGCACTCGTGTTGTGTGCTCGGGTGCTCACCGGGTCGCGCCCGTACCGCGACTTCCGGCCCGCCCTGTTGTTACTCACTCCGGCGGGCCGTTGTGTATGTCGTCCGGCCCGGTTTGGTAGGTCTCGCGTTGAACTCGACCAGGAGCCGCCGTGAGCGGCCCTCCACGGTTTTGTACGGGAGTCGAGTCACGCACCACAAGTTCTTCGCGGGACCACCGGCAGAGGCGCTCAGGTGAGCGGCTCACGTCGTGCGCTAGTACCGCCCACCGTTCTTGAACGTGGCGTTCGCGCGTTCGTGACGGTCCTACGCCGCCGCTACCCGCACGCCAGCTTCATCGTCCGCGACCTCGACCGGGGAAGGCAAGTGGCCCCGTTGATCCAGACGATCCGAACGTGCTCGGCGAGATTGCCGCTGCACCACGGTGACCTCGACGAGGAGATGAACCCGGCGAGAGCCTCCCTGCGCTCGGTGACGGTGAAGGTGTCCCACAACGAACTCAGGCTTCCAGCGGGATGTCGTGCACGGCTGAGAGTTCGCGCACCTGGGCCTGGCGCTCTTGACGTGCTGCTCACGCGCCGTCAGGCCGCGCTGGAACAACGCCTGATCGAGTGCCGACGCCGCCTCGATGTAGGCGTACAGTTCGCCCTCCGCCGTCGCCTGTTCACCCTGCGCCCGTTCCAGCTCGCGCCCTGCTCCGACCACGTCGATCATCCTCGGGGCGGTCTCCCAGCGCCTCCACGAACCACCCCTCCACGCAATCCTCGAGATCGTCCGCGTGGACGTAGGCGCGCTCGGACACCGCTCCGTTCATGCCGTCCTTGCAGTAGTAGTACGCGACCCACGAGCCATCCCTCCGCGGCGGTCGGTGCAGAACCTTCAACGTCTTGCCGCAGCCCGCGCAACGCGCGATGCCAAGCAGCAGCCTGTCCCGCTTGAGCGTCCCCGCTGCCACCGGTCGCTTCCTCCTCGCCACGTTGGCGGCCTCGATCTGCTCGCGGCTGACGATCGCGGGATGCGCGTCCTCGTTGACGTATTCGCCCGAGCGAATGATGCCCAGGTACGCCTCGTTCGCCAGCATCTGCCGCGCAGTCGAGTGTGACCAGCCATGCGCCCGTCCGATCTCAGCGAAGGGCTCACCAGACGCCCGCTGGCGGAACGCATCCCGCACCATTGCCGCCTCCGCCTCCTCGATCTCCAACCGCCCATCCGGCCTCTTCCGCTAGCCGAAGGGTGCACGGCCATTGGGAACGCCGTGCCCGTTCGCGTTGCGCCTGGCAACCTCCCAGTCGTCACCGCGACGCTTGCGTTCCCACTGCGCCACCGAGCCGCAACACGTCGGCGACCAGCTCGCCGTCGGGCGAGCGCAGATCAAGTCCGAGGTCGATGCGCGACCACGTTGTAGTCGTGCTCCGCAGCGTCATCGAGCAGCGACGCGAGGCCGACGACGGTACGCGTCAGCCGGTCGAGCTTCGCGGCGACCATCCCGCCGGTGAGCCCGGCTCGGCAGCGGCTCGCAGCGCGAGCGTTGAAGGCAGGCCGGTCGATCGTGCCGCCGGAGCTGGTCCGAGATCCGTCGTGCCACTCGAGGATCGTTGTCTTGAGTCGCACGCCGCCCACGCTTCGGATGCCTCCCGCTGCTCGTCAGGCGAGATGAACGACTCGCCTTTCCTGCCGCCGACCCTGCTCACTCTGCATGGCAGCCGTTCTGCCGTTTCGATCTCTTCACTATGCAGTTCGACCCCGGAACAGCATGAGTCCGCGATCAGCGTGAACTGGCTAACGACGAGCGCGGTGCCGTCGGTGTCGAGGATGCTCCGGTCGAACTTCCCGTCCTCGTTTTCGAAGATTCGCAGCCGCGCGATCCGACCGGCCAGGCGCTCGGCCGCGGCTTGGTCGTCCCCGCGCGCTACGCCCAGCAGGACGCACAACCCAGCCCCGATCTCCCCAACCGCTCGGCCGCCGACGAGCACTCGCGCCTCGGCGACGCGCTGGACGACGGCTCTCACTCCAACGCGCGGGCCCGCTGGGCGTAGTCCTCACTGCCGGGCCGCAGCGAGCTCGCAAGCTTCATGTGGCCCCGCGCCTCGTCCTTTCGACCGAGCTTCTCGAGCGCCCGGGCGAGGCCGTAGTGCGCGTAGTCGTCGGCTGGCGAGAGGTCGAGCATCGCGCGGAACTCCGACTCTGCCTCGGCGTACCGCTGGATGCGGAAGTACGCGATCCCGAGCGCCTCACGAATCGACGCCTTGTCGGGCTCACGCTTCTTCGCCTTCTCGAGCGCGACGGTCGCCTGCGCCGCCCTGCCCTTCTGGAGGTGCTCGCGGCCCTGCTGGAAGAGGTCGTACGTCTCGCTCATCTAGCTCCCAAGATAGGGAAAGTTCTCACGGGCAAGGTCGGCTGGCTCGGTGAGATCCCGGGTCGGGCCGATCTCGACCGCTGCGACCGGCTTTCCCGAGTCGATCGCCCGTTGAAACGCGGCCGACAGCTCGAACGGCGGGCCGGAGAGGCCGTTCAGGTCGATCTCGTCGGTCAGGAGCCAGAGCGGCGCCGATGCGAAGGGCAACGCGGGATCGTCGGCGACGACCTGCGTGACGAGGCCGGACTCGATCGCCATCCGGGCCTTGCGCGGATCACGCCGGTATGCGATCGCCGCTGAGCCCGTTTCCGCCACCCGGGCGAGGTCTCCATCGCCGAACACCGTGTCCGCGGCCGTGACGAGCGCGGGCAGCCCGGCCCCGGCCTCGAGAGCTCGGCGAACGGCGTCGGCCGAGCCGTCCGGCGACGGTTGCCGCACGAACTGGAGGTCGAGCCCGTCCAGGAGCCCTTCGACCTCCTCGGCCAGGTGGCCGGTGACGACGGTGACGGGACCGATCCCTTCCCCGGCGAGCTGCTGCACGAGGGTCGCGACCACGGCGCGGCCGTCGATCGGAAGGACCGGCTTCGGCCAGCGCTCGGTGATCGGGCGCAGGCGCCGGCCCTCACCCGCCGCCATCACGATCGCTTGCACTAGTCGGGGAGCAGGGAGCGCACCGAGAAGAGGCCGCGTAGGCGGCGGCCGGGTGGAAGCGCCCGGCGCAGGCCACGCCTCACTGCCTTGAGCTCGTGCCGTGCCTCTCGAGCCGCCTCGCGCGCCCTCGCCAGCGGCGCGTACCGAGCCCGCCCGAGCGCGTCGGCGAGCTCCGTCGCATCCACGCCTGCGCGCCGGCCGAGAAACTCTCCCAGCTCGCGCGTGCCGAGGCTCGGCGCGACGTCGATCCGCTGGTCACGGAGGAACTCGACGAGCTCCCGCCTGCAGGCGGCGGCGATGCGGCGAGGATCGCTGGTGAAGTACCGGCTTCGCCGCAGGCCGAGCTTGGCGAGCACGAAGAGGAGAGCGACTCCGAGCGCCCCCAGCACGATGAAGATCGCCGTGCCCGGCCCACGCTCGTCGTCCTGCTGAACGTTGGATCCGCCCTGTGCCGCCTCGCTCGGGTCGGTATTCGGCGTCAGCGCCTCGCGTCCCAAATTCGCGAGCTCGAACCGAAGCAGCCCCCTCGCCTCCGCGGCGCCGCCCAAGATCGCGCTTGTCGCGAGAACTCCGGCCGCTCCGGTTGCGTCGAACCTCGTCGAGGAGGTCGTGTACGGCCCCGCGAGCGTGCCCCGACCCGGCGTGGGGTCGAACGGGAGCCACCCGTAGCCGGCGAACCACACCTCGACCCACGTGTGCGCGTCGCGGTCGTAGACCGTCCATTGCTTCCGTTCCTCGTCGTAGGCGCCGCTCGAGAAGCCTGCCGCGACCCGCGCGGGGATCCCGAGGTAGCGGAGCATCAACGCCATCGCCCCGGCGAAATGCTGGCAGTAGCCGCGCTGCGACCTCGTCACGAAATGGACGAGCGGCGCCAGTTCGCCGGCCGGTGGAGGGTGCTCGTCGTAGACGAAGCCGCCGGCCGAGCGGAACCACGCCTCGATTGCGACTGCGGCCGCGTACGGGTTCCTCGCCCTGCCGGCGATCCTCACGGCTTCGTCGTAGAGCGCGCTGTAGCGCTGTCCCTCGAAGCTGTCGCGGAAGTACGCGTCGGCCCACGCCGGATACTCCGGCGAGCCGAACGGAGGCACGGCGGCTCCGTGATCGAGCCGCAGATAGCGCCGCTCGAGGGCGATCTCGGGCGGGTAGTTCGGCGGAGACTTGGCCAGCCTCGCCGGCTTCGGCTGCGGCGTGAAGCCCCACACGGTGTACTCCGCGCCTCGCGGGAGAGCCCTGAACGCACGTGCGACGCCGCCGATCTCGTACTGCACGGCGTCGATCTCCTGCGAGTCGTATTGCACGGGCTGGCTCGGCCCGACGAGATGGGCGTCGCGAAGCGCGTCGATCGTGACGTCGGCACGCGTCCAGCTCTCGGGGTCACGCGCCGAAGCGGGAAGGAGCGGATCGTCCGTGAGCAAGACCGGGTTCGACGGGACCTGGGCGTAGAGCGCCGACAGATCCTCGTCCCAGTGATCGTCCGTGAAGGCGTCGAGCGTCGTCGCCCGCCAGTAGACGGACCGAGCCGGCGCCTGGACGGTGAAGACCCGCGTCCGGTCTTTCGGGAAGTCGATTCCGTCGTAGTTCGCCTTCCACACGTACTCGACGTTCACCGGCTTCCCGGGCTTGTTGTAGAAGTCCCAGTTCTCCCACTCGACGAACTGGCTCTTCGCGATCGCGCCCGAGCTCGAGAGGACGAGCGCGACGACGACGATGCCCATCCCGACGAGGATCTGGGGAGGGGCGCGCCGCGTTTCCGGCCTGAGCCAGGCGACGAGCGCGAGGACGGCGGCGAGCACGAATGCGCCGCGGGCGAGGTCGTCGGCGCCGGGCATGATCGTCGCCGGCCAGCCTGCTCCGGCGACGAGGACGAGCGCCGCCAAGAGTGGACGCCTCGCGGCGATCGCCAGCGCTGCGAGCGCGGTGAAGAGAAAGACGGCGAGGAGGACGACGCCGTGCATGAGCGGGTGGGCGACGGCGTCGAACGGGACGAGGATGTCGTAGAAGTCGAGGAACCCCCTCCCCGCGCGCCCCGCGATCTTCCCGATCGACCAGGGCCGCGCGACGTCGAGCGCGATCATGCCGGCGATCAGCAGGGCGACTGCCGCGGCGCCGAGCCGCCAGCGGAGCCTCGGCAAGAGCGCGGGCGCCGTGCCGAGCAGGACCATCAGCAGCATCGGCCCGATGCTCGCCCTGGGCTCCTCGAGCCTGGCCCAGTTCCACACGAAGAGGAGGCCGAGGCAGAGCGAGAAGGCCGCAGTCTTAGCCATGGGCCGCGTACGCCTCCTCGAAGCCGCTCAGCTTCGCCGCCAGGTCGTCCCCCTTGCGAAGAGTGGCAACGGGCACTCCGGCGGCGTGGAGCCTGAGCAGTGCGGGATCGCGAGCGGGTGCCGTCTCCTCAGGCCCGAAGCTCGCCGTCTCGACGAGGACGAGAGCCGTCGGCCGGCGAGCAAACGCCCGCTGGAGGAGCGCGTCGACCAGCCGCGCGTCCAGCGCGCCCGTGACCACCACGAGCTCGGCCGCCTGCGACGCAGCCGAGGCATCGCGGTCGAGGAACCGCGCAACCGGCTCCGTGCCGTTCGGCTCCGCCGTCGCGAGCAGCTCGAGGGCGACACGCCACTCGCCGTCGAACGAAGCCACGTGGCACGACTCCGGCGGAGACGACGTGATCGTGATCACCGAGCGGCGCCCGCGCAGGGCTTGCGCGCGCAGGATCGAGCCGGCCGCCCGGACCTGGACGTCGAAGGAGTCGCCGACCACCGAAGACTCGTGCGCGTCGAGGAGCACTGCGACCTCGTCGTGCGGCATGTCCTCGAGCTCCTTGACCATGAGCGTCCCGCGGCGCGCCGTCGTCGGCCAGTGCACCTTCCGAAGCGACTCGCCTTGCTCGTACTCCCGGACGCTGTGCAGGTCGTAGCCCGCCGTCCGGCGCAGCAGCACGCGGCCGCCGGACAGCATCGCACCGCCCGACTGGGTGAACAGCCGCTCGAGCTCGACGAGACGGGGATAGACGAGCAGCGCGGACTCGGTGCCCAGGTGCAGCTCGGCCTTCGCGAGCGAAAACGGATCCTCGAACACCGCGCGCACCGCCTCGAACCGGTAGCGGCCACGCCTCACGTTGGGAAGCACGTAGCGCGCGAGCAGCGGCCGGCCGTGCCGCGTCAGCTGGACCCTGCGCTCGCCGAGCCGCCCGATCTTCTCGAAGACCTCCAGCGAGCGGGGCCCGGGATGGCGCTGCGCATGCGCCTCGAGGCCGACCGTGACGTCGTCGCCCTCCAGGGGCTCCTTCGAGCCGATCGTCCGCTTCAGC
This sequence comes from uncultured Actinomycetes bacterium, assembly GCA_963776955.1. Taxonomy (GTDB): domain Bacteria; phylum Actinomycetota; class Thermoleophilia; order Gaiellales; family Gaiellaceae; genus VAXT01. The sequence continues at coordinate 775,530 of CAVZOM010000005.1, read as the reverse complement.
GAGACCGGCTGCTGGATGAGCGCGACCCAGATCCTGGCCCCGATCGCGGCCAGCGCGAGGCCCGTCGCCGCGGGATACAGCGAGCGGCTTCCGAAGGCCCAGGCGACGACGTAGATGCCCAGCGCGAGGAGCAGGAGCAGCCGACCGCGATCGGTCAGCCCGGCCATCTCAGGAAGGGACGTGCGTTCGCTCGACGGCCTCGCGCACGAGCTGCGAAGGCTGGGTCCCTGCGGCACGGGCTTCGGGGCCGAGGATCAGCCGATGTGCGAGCACCGCGGGGGCGACGGCCTGCACGTCGTCGGGAAGCACGTAGTCGCGCTCGTCGCCCAGTGCGCGGGCCTTGGCGACGCGCAGGAGCGCGATTCCGGCTCGCGGGCTCGCACCGAGGTAGAGGCGCGGGTCGTCCCGGGTCTGCCGGACGATCTCGACCACGTAGCGGTGCAGGCTCTCCTCGACAAAGATGCGGGTTGCCTCGTCGATCACCTCGACGATCCCCGTCGCGTTCGTCACGGGCTCGAGGTCCTCGAGCGGCGGGTCGCTCGTCTGCTCGGCGAGCATGCGGGCTTCCTGCGCCGGCTGCGGGTAGCCGATGTCGATCCGCATCGTGAAGCGGTCGAGCTGCGCTTCCGGCAATGGGTACGTGCCCTCGTACTCGATCGGGTTCTGCGTCGCCATGGCCATGAAGGGGCGCCCGAGTGCGTAGCTGACGCCGTCGATCGTCACCTGATTCTCCTGCATGCACTCGAGGAGCGCGGCCTGCGTCTTCGGTGGGGCGCGGTTGATCTCGTCGACGAGGAGGAGGTTCGCGAAGATCGGGCCGGGCCGGAACTCGAACTCGTTCGAGCGCTGGTTGAAGACGTTGACGCCGGTGACGTCGGACGGGAGCAGATCGGGCGTGAACTGGAGCCGCGAGAAGGAGCAGTCGACCGAGCGCGCCATCGCCTTCGCGAGCATCGTCTTCCCGACACCCGGGAAGTCCTCGATGATCATGTGCCCCTCGCTGACGAGGCACAAGACGCAGAGCCTGAGCGTCTCGGCCGGCGCGTGGACGACCTTGCCGAGGTTCTCGGCGAGGCGGCGGATGACGTCCGCCGACTGGGCGGTTGCGGCGCGCTCCTCTTGCATCAGAGTCGGTGCTCGACCTCGTCGAGTATTGCCGAGGCGATCTCGTTCTTCGGCGCCTTCTCCACGCGCCGCTCGCTCTCGGCGGAGACGATCACCACCTCGTTGTCCTCTGTGTCGAAGCCCACATCTTCACGGGATACGTCGTTGTAGACGATGAAGTCCACCTGTTTGGTAGTGAGCTTCTCGCGCGCGCGGTCCAGGCCGCCTTCTCCGGTCTCCGCCGCGAAGCCGACGAGCACCTGACCGTTTGTCCGGTGCTCGCCCAGGAGCTTCAGGACGTCCGTCGTGGGCTCGAGCGCGATTTTCCACGTCTCTTCGTCCTTCGGGCGTTTCGCGGCCATGGTTTCCGCCGGGCGGTAGTCCGAGATGGCAGCGGCCATCAGGACGACGTCCGCGTCCGTGCGCGCCGATGCCTCGTTCTCCACGTCGGCCGCCGTGGGCGCCTCGACGACCTCGACGTCATCGGGCGGCGGCACGGCCAGGTTGGAAGCGATCAGCGTCACGACGGCGCCTCGCCGCCTTGCCTCGGCGGCAAGCGCGACGCCCATGCGCCCCGACGAGCGGTTTCCGATGTAGCGAACCGCGTCGAGCGGCTCCCGTGTGCCTCCGGCGGTCACAAGTACCCGTTTCCCGGCGAGCAGCCCGCTCATGCGCGCAACAGCTCCTCGCAGCGCTCGAAGATGTCCTCCGGCTCGGCCATCCGCCCGAGGCCCTCCCCGCCTTCGGCCAGCTCGCCCTCGACCGGTCCGACGAACACGACGCCTCTCTGTCGGAGCAGCTCGGCGTTCGCCTGGGTCGCCGCGTGAGCCCACATCCGGTCGTTCATCGCCGGCGCCACGAGAACGGGGCCGTCGTGCGCGAGCGCGGCTTCGGTCAGAACGTCGTCGGCGAGGCCGAGCGCCAGCCTGGCCAGCGTGTTCGCAGTCAGCGGCGCGATCACGAGCAGGTCGGCGCGTGCCAGGTGCGGATACGGGCTCTCGTCGGCCGAACGGTTCGCGAGCGCAAAGAAGGTCTCGCGGGTCACGAAGCGCTCGGCCGCCTTGCGTGACGATCGGGATCACCTCGTGTCCGGCACGGACGAACCGGCGCGTCAGGTCACAGGCCTTGTAGGCAGCGATCCCACCGGTCACGCCGAGCAGCACGAGGGCCATGCCGACATTCTGCCCACTGGCACAAGCCTGCCCGCAGTGACAATTGGCCTCCCGTGACCGCGACGTACCGCAACCGTCCTCTCCGGCGACTCCTCAACGTCTTCGTCAGGCCCCTCGCGCGGCTGGGGCTCGCCGGCAAGCGCACGCACGTCCTCACGGTCGTCGGACGGAGGAGCGGAAAGCGCTACTCGACCCCTGTCTCGCTCGTGTTCCTCGACGGTGAGCGCTGGCTCGTCGCGCCGTACGGCGAGCGCGAATGGGTCAAGAACGCCCGGGCGGCGGGCCGGGTCGAGCTCACTCGCGCGCTGAAGACGGAACGCGTGCAGGTCGAGGAGGTCGGGCCGGAACACGCGGCTCCGGTTCTGCGGGCCTATCTGCGCTCGACGCCGGTGACCGCGCCGTTCTTCGAATCCAAGCGGAGTGCGCCGATCGAGAGTTTCGCCAAAGAGGCGCACAGGCACCCGGTCTTCCGAGTTGTGACGCCGGCCTAGGCGCGGCCGCGAGCGAAAAGGGCGTCAGCCCTTGTAGGTGTACTTGATCTTGCCCTCGGCGATCTCTTCGAGGGCCATCGTCAAGTAGTTCTTCGAGCGCGACTCCACGAGCGGCGGCGGGTTGTCGTCGAACGTGCCCTCGCCGAGCTGGTGGTGGTAGTTGTTGATCTGCCGCGCGCGCTTGGCGGCGACGATCACGAGCGCGTAACGCTCGTTGACGTTTTCGAGCAGCTGGTCGATGCGTGGATGAATCATGGACGGGACATGCTAGCTGAGAGTTGACTTTTCACTATTTCCTCGAGCCTGACGAGCGCGCGGTCGACGTCGTCGTTGACGATCTTGTAGTCGAACTCGTCCGCCTGCTCGAGCTGCTCGCGGGCGAGGTCGAGTCGTTCCTCGATCTCTCCCTCGCTCTCGGTCGCGCGGGCCCGTAGGCGCCGCTCGTTCTCCTCGAAGCTCGGCGCCTCCACGAAGATCGTGACGGCACCGGGCACGGTGCGTTTCACCTCGAGCGCCCCGATCGGCTCTAGGTCGAGCAGCGGGATTCGACCGCGATCGCTGATGCGCGCGATCTCCGAGCGCAGGGTTCCTGACCGCTGGCCCCAGGGGAACTCGACGTGCTCGAGAAACTCGCCGCCGCGCAGCTTCTCGTCGAACTCCTCATCCGGCATGAACCAGTACTCGCGGCCGTCCTCCTCCCCTTCCCGACGCTCGCGGGTGGTGGCCGAGACGGCGAGCTCGAGCTCCGGAATCTGGGCGAGCAGCGCCTTTTCCAGGGTGCCTTTCCCCGCACCTGAGGTGCCGGTTACGACGAAGACGGGCGTGGCGCTGCTACCGGTTGAAGAGCCCAATGAGCTCAGTCCGCTGGCGGTCGGAGAGGCCTCCCACCGTCTTCGACTGGCTGATGCGGGCCTGGTTCAGGAAACGCGCCGCCTTCACCCGTCCGAACTTGGGCACGGCCATCAGCATGTCGAAGACCTTCGCGGTCGCGACGTACTCGGGTGGGTTGTTCAGGATCTTGTCGATCTTCGCGCGCCCCACCTTCAGATCTTTCTTGAGCTGGGCCCGCTTCACCCTGATGTCGTTCGCGCGCTTGAGAGCCTCCATGCGCTGGTCTCGCGACCTGGCAGGGGCCTTTGCCTGAGTCTTCGTTGCCGCCACGGCGCGAGATACTAGTCCCCTCGGCGCGGGCGTGCAAACGGCGTGTTTTGCCCGCTAAACTCGTATATTGTCCGATCAGGCAACAGGAATGGTGCTGCCCGCGTGCGCGAGGCCGGTCGCATCGGCGGCGTGCGCGAGACCCCTCGTTTCAAGCTCCTCAGCCAGTTCGCGGCGCACTCGGCCGGGCGCCTCGGGGTCGCTGAAGAGGACCGTCCCGAGGGCGATGCTCGAAGCCCCAGCTGCGAGAAAATCGAGCGCATCGCGGCCGGTCGAGATACCTCCCATGCCGACGATGGGGAGGCCCGTCGCCCGGTAGCACTGATAGACGGCGGCGAGTGCGATCGGCTTCAGGGCGGGCCCCGAGTAGCCCCCCAGCTCGTGTCCGAGCTTCGGCTCGAGCGTCCTGTCGTCCAGCGCGAGGCCCTTGATCGTGTTCACGAGGGACAGCCCGTCGGCGCCGGCCACCTGGACCGCGCGCGCGGTCTCGGGCAGGTCGGTAGCGGCAGGGGAAAGCTTGGCGTAGAGGGGCTTTCGAGTCTGCGGCCGGGCGGCTGCGACGATCTCGGCAACGCTCTCCGGCGCCTCCTCGACGTTCGGACACGAGAGGTTGAGCTCAATCGTGGTCACCTCCGGACGCTCTTCCAGAGCAGAGCAGATCTCTGCGTAATCGGAGGCCGCGAAGCCGCCGACGGACACCCAGAGGGGGACTCCGAGCTCGGCGAGCCGGGGCAGCTTGTCGGCGAGGAGGCCTTCGACGCCCGGGTTCTCGAGACCGATCGAGTTGAGCATGCCGGCGTCCGTCTCCGCGATGCGAACGGGACGGTTCCCCTCGCGCGGGAGCGGCGTGACGGTCTTCGTCACGAACGCGTCGAGGGCGCGCGCGACCTCGGGCGCCTCGAGGGCGTCCAGGCAACCTGAGGCGTTGAGGATCACGCCGCCTCCAGCACTGGCCCGGCGACGCAGAGGCGCTGCAGGATCCCGTCGATCTCCACGGAGCATCCGTAGCAGGCGCCGTAGCCGCAGGCCATCGGCGCCTCCCAGGCCAGCTGGGCATCCGGGGCCAGCTCGCGCACGGCCTCGAGCATCGGCTCCGGCCCGCACGCAAGAACCTTGTGACCCTGTGTCACCACGGCGGCCAGGGGGTCTGTGACGAGGGTGGGCTCGATCACGACCTCGGCGTTCGGGACGAGGGCGGCGGCCTCGGCATGCCGTTCGCTGCGGAAGCCGAGGATCGCCGGCGGGGCGCCGAGCTGCTCCGAGAGGTACGGGAACGGGGCGACTCCGATGCCGCCGCCGACGAGGATCGGTTCGTCTACGTCGAGGCGGTACCCGTTGCCGAGCGGGCCGAAGACGTGGATCTGATCGCCGGGCTCGGTCTCTGCGAGCGCTCGCGTTCCCGGGCCGACGGCCTCGAGCAGGAAGCTCAGCTCGCCGGGGGGCGCCTGGCAGAGGCTCATCGGCCTCGGCAAGAGCCGCCCGGGCGCTTCGAGCATGAAGAACTGGCCCGGGATGCCCGGATCGAGGCCGCCGCGCTCGACTCGCAGGAACGTGTAAGGGCCGATCGCCTCGTTGGCGACGACGCTAAGCGCTTCTCTTCTGCGCACTGATTCGCTCTTGCAACGAGACGGCGAGGTCGCCCTGGGCGTCCGCGATCGCGTGCACGGCCGCCTTCGCGCCGGCCATCGTCGTGATGCACGGGACCCGTGATGCAAGCGCCGCCTCGCGGATGAGGTAGCCGTCCGACCGCGCTCCCGAGCCGCCGAAGGGCGTGTTCACGACGAGGTCGCAGTGGCCGCGGCGGATCAGGTCGACGACGGTGGATCCAGCTCCGGGCTCGGTGACCTTTCGCACGCGCTCGACGGCGATCCCGGCCGCTGCCAGCGCATGCGCCGTGCCGGCGGTCGCGACCAGGCGGAAGCCGAGCTTGGAGAGCGCCTCGGCCACTTCGACGGCAGCGGGCTTGTCCGTGTCGCGCACGGAGAGGAAGGCCGTGCCTTCCATCGGCAAGGGGCGCCCTGCGGCTCGCTCGGCCTTTGCCAGAGCAGTGGGTAGGTCGGCCGCGCTCGCCATCACCTCGCCGGTCGAACGCATCTCCGGGCCGAGCACCGGGTCGGCTCCGGGGAAGCGCGCGAACGGAAGCACTGCGGCCTTCACCGAGACCTGTCCGGAAACCTTGTCTTGGGACAGGTCGAGGTCGGACAGGCGGGCGCCCGCAGCCAGCTTGCAGGCCGCCTCGACGAGGTTGATCCCAATCGCCTTGCTCGCGAACGGGACCGTTCGCGAGGCCCGCGGGTTCGCTTCGATGACGAACACCTCGCCGTCGACCACTCCGAGTTGCACGTTGACGAGGCCCACGACCCCGAGCGCCGGAGCGAGCCGGCGAACCGTGTCCTCGATCTGCTCGAGCGTCGCCGGGTCGAGCGACGGCGCCGGCAGCACGCACGAGGAGTCGCCCGAGTGCACGCCCGCCTCCTCCACGTGCTCCATCACGGCGGCGACATACGTCTCTTGCCCGTCGCAGAGCGCGTCGACGTCGATCTCGATCGCACCCTCGAGGAAGCTGTCGACGAGCACGCGCTCGCCGGTCCGGGCCGCTTCGGCGACTGCCTGTTGGTCGTAGCAGACCTGCATGTTGCGGCCGCCGAGGACGTACGACGGGCGCACGAGCACCGGATAGCCAATCGCCTCGGCGACGTACACGGCGTGCTCGACCCCTTCCGCGACGGCCCACGAGGGCACGGCGACGTCGAGCTCGTCGCAGAGGGCGGCGAAGCGCTCGCGGTCCTCCGCGAGGTCGACCGCGTCGAACGGCGTCCCCAGGATCCGCCAGCCCTCTGCTTCGATCTCGCGCGCAAGCTTCAGCGGAGTCTGTCCCCCGAACTGGATCACGACGCCGTCGGGGAGCTCGCGGGCGCAGATCTCGAGCACCTCCTCCGCGCCGAGCGGCTCGAAGTAGAGGCGGTCCGACGTGTCGTAGTCGGTCGAAACCGTCTCCGGGTTGCAGTTCACCATCACGGCCTCGTAGCCGAGCGCGCGGAAGGCCTGGGCCGCATGGACGCAGCAGTAGTCGAACTCGATCCCCTGGCCGATCCGGTTCGGGCCCGAGCCCAGGATGACGACGCGCGGTTTGTCGCCGTTCGGCCTGCCTCCTCCTGCTTCGCCCCAAGTCGAATAGAAGTAGTTGGAGGACGCCTCGACCTCGGCGGCGCAGGAGTCGACTCGCTTGTAGGCGGGCCTCACCCCCCACCCTCGCCGTTTCGAGCGGACGAGCTCCTCGGTCGTCCCCGTGCGCGTAGCGATCTCCGCGTCGGAGATCCCCAGCCGCTTCAGGCGGATCCAGTCGTCCGCGACGAGGTCGTCGAGATGGTCGACGTGGGCCTCGAGGCGCTCGAGTTCCGCACGGAACCATGGATGCGCCCCCTCCGGGAGCTCCCAGGCGTCGAGACCGTCGATCTCGCGCGAGCGGCGCGCCTTGAGGAAGGCCTCGCCGAAGGTGCGACCGATTCCCATCGCCTCCCCGACGGACTTCATCTGCGTGCCGAGCGTCGTGTCGGCCCCGGGGAACTTCTCGAAAGCGAAGCGCGGGAACTTGACGACGACGTAGTCCAGCGTCGGCTCGAAGCTCGCGGGCGTGGTGCCGGTGAGGTCGTTCGGGATCTCGTCGAGCGTGTAGCCGACGGCGAGTTTCGCGGCAACCTTGGCGATCGGGTAGCCCGTCGCCTTCGACGCGAGCGCTGACGACCGCGACACGCGGGGGTTCATCTCGATCACGCGCAACTCGCCCGTGTCGCGGTTCCGCGCGAACTGGATGTTCGACCCGCCGCAGTCGACTCCCACGGCGCGGATGACCGCGATCGCCGCGTCGCGGAGCTCCTGGTACGCGGCGTCCGAAAGCGTCATCTGCGGGGCCACTGTGACCGAGTCGCCCGTGTGGACGCCCATCGGGTCGAGGTTCTCGATCGAGCACACCACGACGGCGTTGTCCGCGTGGTCGCGCATCAGTTCGAGCTCGAACTCGTCCCAGCCCAGAAGCGACTCTTCGACGAGCACCTGGCCGACCGGGCTCTCTGCGAGCGCGCGCTCCAGGAGCCGCTCGAGCTCCTCGGGTGTACGGGCCGTGCCGCCACCGTGGCCGCCTAGCGTGAAGGCCGGCCGCAGGATCACCGGCAGCGAGAGATCCTCCGGGAGCTCGTCGGGCGAGGTGACGATGGTCGACTCCGGCACGCGGAGACCCGCGTCGCGCACGGTCTCGCGGAACAGCTCCCGGTCCTCGGCCCGCTTGATGACGTCGATCGGAGCGCCGATCAGCTCGACGCCCAGGTCGGCGAGGATTCCCTCCTCACCGAGCTCGACGGCGAGGTTGAGCGCCGTCTGGCCGCCCATCGTCGGGAGCAGGGCATCCGGCCGTTCCCGGTCGAGCACGCCCGCGACGCCCTCGAGGTCGAGCGGCTCGAGATAGGTCCGGTCGGCGAAGCCGGGGTCGGTCATGATCGTCGCGGGGTTCGAGTTGACGACGATCGTCTTGAACCCGTCCTCGCGGAGCACCTTCAACGCCTGGCAGCCCGCGTAGTCGAACTCGCAGGCCTGGCCGATCACGATCGGGCCGGAGCCGATCAGGCAGATCGAGTGGATGTCATGCCGCTTTGGCAAGGCCCCCGCTCACCTCCTCGACCCAGCGGTCGATGACTCCCCAGGCGTCGTGTGGGCCGGGACCGGCCTCGGGGTGGAACTGGAGCGACCTGGCGCGCAGGCCGCGCAGCTCGAGGCCTTCGACGGTGCCGTCGTAGAGCGAGATGTGCGTCTCCTCGCTCGAGTCGCTCGGTGCGACCGCAAAGCCGTGGTTCTGCGAGGTGACGAGGACGCGGTTCGTCGAGCGCTCGAGGACCGGGTGGTTCGAGCCCCGATGGCCGAACGGGAGCTTGAACGTCTTGCGCCCGGTTGCGAGGGCGAGCAGCTGATGGCCGAGGCAGATCCCGAGAATCGGCACCCGTCCGACCAAATTGCCCAGTGTTAGTTGCTCCTCTTCGAGGGGCTTCGGGTCGCCGGGGCCGTTCGAGAGGAGGACGCCGTCGTAGCGGGCGAGCTCGTCCGCGTCGACGCTGTGCGGATACACCGTGACCGCAGCGCCGGCCCAGGCGAGACGGTTCAGGATCGAGCGCTTGCAGCCGTAGTCGACGACGGCGATCTGCGACCGGCCCGCGTCCGAGAAGATGTATGGCTCCCGCGTCGACACCTTCGCCGCGAGCGCTCGGCCGGACATCTCGGGCTGGGCGCGAACGGCTGCCAGGCCCTCATCGAGCGAGGCCTCCCCGGCGATCGCCATGGCGCGCATCGCGCCCGCCTGGCGCAGGTGGAGGACGAGCGAGCGTGTGTCGATACCGGTCAGCGCGACGACGCCCTTCTCGTGAAGCCAGTCCGTCCAGGCGGGACCACGCGCCTCGCGCATGACGACGGCCCTCGCGTGCGCCGCGCCCGACTCGGAGTGCGCCGGAGCAACGCCGTAGTTGCCGACCATCGCCGCGGTGAAGCAGACGATCTGGTCCGCATAGCTCGGGTCGGTGACGACCTCCTGGTAGCCGGTCATCGCGGTCGTGAAGACCGCCTCGCCGAACGCGTAGCCCTCGGCTCCAACCGACTCGCCGCGAAAGACCGTGCCGTCCTCGAGCAGCAAGAAGCCCTTCATGACTCGTGCACCAGCCTCCCGGCGGCGACCGTCGCGCGAACCCGGCCGCGCAGCTTCTCGCCGATCAGCCAGGAGTTCTTCGAGCGGCTCTTGAAGGCCTCCTCGCTGACCTGCCAGCTCGCCTGTGTGTCGAGCAGGACGAGGTTTGCGGGCGCGCCGACCGCGATTCGCGGCGCATCGAAGCCGTACGCCCGTGCCGGCCCTGCCGACATCCGCTCGAGCAGCGTCTCCAGCGGGATGAGGCCCGGCTCGACGAGGTGCGTGTAGAGCGCGGAGAACGCGGTCTCGAGCCCCGTCACGCCGAAGGGCGCCGCCTCGAACGGCACCTCCTTCTCGTGCCGCGCGTGCGGCGCGTGGTCGGTGGCGACGCAGGAGATCGTCCCGTCGCGGAGCCCCTCCACGAGGGCCTTGCGGTCGTCCTCCGCGCCGAGCGGAGGGTTCATCTTCACGTTCGGGTCGAGCGAGCGGACGGCCTCGTCCGTCAGCACGAGGTGGTGCGGCGTGACCTCGGCCGTGGCGCGGATCCCGTCGGCATGCGCGCGGCGCAGCGCCTCCACGGACGCTCGCGCGGAGAGGTGCATCAGGTGAAGTGTCCGGCCCTCGTACGAGGCCAGGGCGAGGTCGCGCTCGACCATCACGCTCTCCGCGATCGAAGGCCAGCCGCCGATCCCGAGCTCGGCGGAGACGGTTCCCTCGCGCATGTGCCCGCCGCGCGAGAGCGTCGGGTCCTCGCAGTGGACTGCGAGCGGCCGCTTCGTGATCGACGAGTACTGGAGCGCGCGCCACATGAGCGAGGTCGCGACCACGGGGCGGCCGTCGTCGGTGAAGCCGGCGGCGCCCTCGTCGGCGAGCTCGCCCATCTCCGTGAGCTCGGCTCCCTCCTGGCCCTTCGAGATTGCCGCCAGGAAGCCGACCTGGACGTCGGCCTGGGCGCGGGCCTGCTCGACGAGCGCGCCGAGCACAGCCGCCGAGTCGACGACCGGCTCGGTGTTCGGCATCGCGAGGATCGTGCAGTAGCCGCCCGCAGCGGCTGCCTGCGTGCCCGTCGCGATCGTCTCCTCGTCCTCACGGCCGGGCGTCCGCAGGTGCACGTGGGGATCGACGAAGGCCGGCGCGAGCACGAGACCGGTGCCGTCGAGCACGCGGTGGCCGTTGACCGCGAGGTTCGAGCCGAGCTCGGCGATCACGCCGTCGTCGACCTTCACGTCGATCTGTGCGTCGACGCCCTCGACGGGGTCGAGCACCCGCGCACCGCGGACGACGAGGTTCTGCTTGGGGGCGTTCTTAGCCGTCAGCATCACGCCACCTCCACGGGAACCTCGGCGGTGACCGCCTTCGGCCCGGTCGTCAGCAGGTCGTAGAGGACGGCCATCCGGACGACGAGTCCGGCGCGCACCTGCGTCTCGATCAGCGCATCGGCCGCGTCGGCGACGAGCGGGTCGATCTCGACGCCGCGGTTCATCGGCCCCGGATGCATGACCTTCTGCCCCGGGCGCAGCCGCTCGGGCGTCACGCCCCAGCGCGCCGTGTACTCGCGGAGGCTCGGGACGTAGTTCGCGCCCTCCTGCATGCGCTCTTGCTGCATGCGGAGGACGTAGACGATGTCCGCCGCGCCGATCGCGTCGATGTCCGTCGTCGTCTCGCAGCCCATCTGCTCGATCCCGCGCGGGATCAGCGGCGGCGGGCCGACCAGCGTGACCCGCGCGCCGAGCAGGACGAGCGCCTGGATGTTCGAGCGGGCGACGCGCGAGTGCAGGACGTCGCCCACGATCGCCACGTGCAGCCCCTCGATGCGCCCGACCTGCTCCTGGATCGTGTACAGGTCGAGCAGCGCCTGCGTGGGGTGCTGGTGCTTGCCGTCGCCGGCGTTGATGATCCTCGCCTCGGTGACGCGGGCCACGAGCTGCGGCGCGCCGATCTGCGGGTGGCGCAGCACGATCACGTCCGGGTCGTAGGCGCCGAGCGTGATCGCCGTGTCCTTCAGCGACTCGCCCTTGTCGACGGCCGAGCCCGAGGCCTTGATCGACATCGTGTCGGCCGAGAGCCGTTTCGCCGCGAGCTCGAAGCTCGACGAGGTTCGCGTCGAGGACTCGTAGAAGACGTTGATCACGAGCCGGCCGCGCAAGGTTGGCAGCTTCTTCATCTCCCGCTCGAGCGAGCGCTCGAAGGTGCGCGCCGTCGCGAGCAGGCGCTCGACGTCCTCGCGGGTAAGGTCGCCGATCGAGATCAAGTGCCGCTTCCGCGGCGGATTGGGCGGGCGCAGATCGTCCCGCATCACGTGCAGGTCACCCATGGGACTCCTCACTGGACGGGATCAACAGGACCTGGTCGACCTCGTCGATCTCGACGAGCTGAACCTGCACGCGCTCCTCGCGGGCGGTGGGCAGGTTCTTGCCGATGTAGTCGGGACGGATGGGAAGCTCTCGGTGGCCGCGGTCGGCGAGGCAGGCGAGCTGCACGCGCTCCGGGCGGCCGTAGCTGAAGAGCGCCTCGATCGCGGCTCGGATCGTGCGCCCCGTGTAGAGGACGTCGTCGACGAGCACGCACGTCATTCCTTCGAGCGGGAAGTCGAGCTTCGTGTCGCGGACGACCGGCTGCGGGTGGATCGGCGCCTCTCCCCCACGCACCTGGACGTCGTCGCGGTAGAAGGTGATGTCCACCGACCCGAGGCGCACCTCACGACCGGTGAGCTCGGCGATCAGCCGGCGCAGACGCTGGGCGAGCGGAACGCCGCGCGTGTGGATGCCGACCAGCGCGACGCGATCGAGGTCGGAGTTGCCCTCGACGATCTCGTGCGCGATCCGGGTCAGGCTCCGCTGGATCGCCTCGCCGTCCAGCAGGACCTTTTCGTGGACGTGCGTAGACAATCGACTCCTTTCCGGCCTCTCTGGACCGAGTTAAAGGGGTTCGGGTCGCCCGGCACTGTAGCGGGGGATCCGGACGGCTGCCATCCGGGCAGCCGAGCCAGATAGGCGGGTCGCTCGCTTCTGGCATCGGCTGTCTCTGAGAGGATCGCCCGGTGAGCCCAGCCCTCCGGCCCTTTCGCCCGACCGACATCCGCCGCCAGGTCGTCCTGCAGCAGGCATCCGTTTCGCCGGACGGTGACTGGGTCGCGTACTCCCGCCGGACGATCGAAGGCGACAAGTACCGCAGCCGCCTCTGGCGCGTGCCGCTCCGGGGAGGACGCCCCGAGCAGCTCACCTTCGGCGACGCGAACGACGCGTTGCCGCGGTTCTCGCCCAGTGGAGACGAGCTCGTCTTCCTCTCGGACCGCAGCGAGCGGTTCCAGCCCTGGATCCTGCCGCTCCGGGGCGGGGAGCCTCGGCAGGCGCCCGAGCTCCAGGGCAACGCGGTCTCGGCTTCCTGGTCGCCGGACGGCCGGTCCCTCCTCGTCATCGCTCCGAGCGGAGAGCAGCGGTTCGTCGTGGGCGATCCCGAGGCGCCGCTCGCGCGGCGGATTCGCGATCTGACCTGGCGACTCGACGGTTTCGGCCTCCGCGACCAGTTCCACAGCGCCTGGGTCGTTGCACTCGGCTCCGGGCAGCCTCGGCGCCTGACGTCTCCCGCCTACGAAGTCGGCGAGGCGGCGTGGGCGGGCGACCGGGTCGCGTTCCTCGCCGATCCGCGGGACGAGGCGGGAGTGATCGAGTACCCGCAGCTCCACAGGATCGCAGCGCGAGGCGGAAGCGCGCGGCCAGGCCCCAAGCTGCCCGGCCCCGCATGGACGCTGAACGTCTCACCCGGCGGCCGGATCGCGCTCATCGGCTATGACAAGCCCGACCCGATCGGCTGGGAGAACGTGGGCCTCTTCGTCGTCGAGGGCCGAAATCTCAGGCGACTCGACGAGAGCCTCGACCGGCCCGTTGGCAACCACACTTTCGCCGACACCGGCGAGCTGACGGATGCCTTTGCCCCGCGCGCGCACTGGCTCGACGAGGAGACGCTCGTGGCGCTGGTCGCGAGCCGCGGCGGGTCGCGGCCGTACAGCTTCCCGCTCGACGGCGAGCCAATCCCGCTTCTCGAGGACGAAGAGGTCGTCTGTAGTGGGCTTGCTGTCGGCGGCGGGCGCGTGGTCGTCAATGCTGCGGCGCCCGCAGACGCGCCGGATCTCTTCGAAGTGGCAAGCGGGCGCCTTCGCCGCCTGACGACGCACGGCGGTCGCTGGTTGCGGCCGCACCGGATCGAAGCCGAGCGGATCTCCGTTCGAGCCCGAAACCACCCGCCCATCGATGCGTGGTTCGTGCCTGCCCGCGGCCGCCGGCGCCGCGCTCCGCTGGTTCTCAAGATCCACGGTGGCCCGTACAGCGCCTACGGCCCGGTGCCGTTCACGGAGACCCTCGCGCTCGCACACGCGGGCTTCCACGTCATCTATGCGAACCCCCAGGGATCCGTCGGCTACGGGGAGGCCTTCGCGCGGCCGCTGAGCGGGCACTGGGGTGAGCTCGACGCTCCGGAACAGCTCGCAGCGGTCGACTGGGCGATTCGCCGAGGGCTTGCTTCTCGCAACCGGATCGGCGTGCTCGGCCTCTCGTACGGCGGATTCATGGTCAACTGGCTGCTGGGCCATCACCCGACTCGCTTCGCCGCGGGAGTGAGCGAGAACCCCGTGACCGACCTCGTCTCGCACTTCGGCACGTGCGATTTCGCGACCTGGGTCGGGCCGACCGCCACCGGCGTCCGCTTTCCGCACGAGGACCCGGACCGCTACCGCGAGCTCTCGCCCGCCTTTCAGATCCACAGGAACAAGGCGCCGTTGCTCCTCCTGCAGTGCGACGGCGATCTCCGCTGCCCGCCCGACCAGACCGAGATCGTCTTCGGGATCCTGCGCGGGCTCGGCCGTGAGGTGGAGATGGTGCGCTATCCGGAGGAGTCGCACATTCTCGTGGCAACCGGGCGGCCGGACCGGCGAATCGACCGACTCGAGCGGATCGTCGACTGGTTCGAGCGCTACCTGTAGGCGATCGCGACGAGCCACTCGAGCGTGTACTCGACCGTCGCCGGGAGCACCTTCTCCATGCGCGCGAGCCCCGATCGGTACTCGTCCTCGTCCAGGAGCTGCAGCGGCGAGACGTAGCGCTCACGCACTCGCTCGAGAGCGGAATTCCGGCCGACGGACGACTGCTGGCTGAGACGCGTGTGCGAGACCGAGCCGAAGCCTGCCGCCTCGAGCTCGCCGGCGAGATCGTCCGTCTTCGAGAACTGGTCGCGGTCGATCGCTTCCAGCGACGGGAAGAACGCGCCGAGCCAGTGCCCGTCGAAGTAGTCCCAGTGGAAGGTCGCGATCACGAGCCGCCCGTCCGGGGCCAGCACGCGCGCGGCCTCTGCGAAGGCCCGCGGCCTGTCGACGAGATGCGCGACGAGCCACATCAGCACCCGGTCGAACCACCCGTCCTTGAACGGAAGCCGCTCGGCGGGCGCCACCTTGACCGTGCTCAGACGCTCGCGCGCGCGAGCCGCCATCTCGGGCTCGGGCTCGACGCCCCAGACCCGGGAGCCACGCTCGGCGAGAGCGGCGGCAGCACGACCAGTCCCACATCCCACGTCGAGCACCCGCCTTCCGACGAGATCACCCTCGCGGACGAGCAGCTCGAAGAGCTCCCACCAGTTCTCGTCCGCCGGCCGCAGCTCGTCGTAGCGGCCCGCGACCTGCCCGAAATCAGGCCTGTTCGTCGACGAGCTCCTCAGGCTCGGTGAGCGCCTCGATCGCGTGCTGAGCCGCCTCGAGCGACTCTTCGGCCACCAGCACCTTCTGCGGCGCGTCCTCGGTCTCGCGCGGGTGGTGGTCGACGGCAACCTCGAGCTCGGAGTCGATCCCGGCCGAGCGCAGGATCGTCTGCAGCTCCTCGGCCTCGGTGACGTCTCCGGCCATCGCCACTTGCACCATTCGCGTCATTCCTTCGCCTCCTCGGCCGACGGCACTGCCTCGCGCTCGGCACGTCGCTGGAGCACTCCGCCCTTGACGAGCTCGGGCCCGCCTCGCTCTTGGAAGCGGACGTCGATCGTATCGAAGTCCTTCGGGACGACCGTGCTCGGGAAGATCGTCCGGGCCTCGCGCGCGACCTCGCCGCCGAAGTAGCGATTCGAGAGGTGCGTGAGGGCAAGCAGCTTCACGTCCGCCGCCCGAGCAACGCCCGCTGCCTCCTGCGCAGTCGAGTGCTGCGTCTCGCGAGCCCGCTCCCGCTCGTCCTCGCAGAACGTCGCCTCGTGGACGAGCACGTCGGCCCCGCGGGCAGCCTCGATCACCGACTCCGACGGCCCGCCGTCGCCCGCGATGACCACCTTGCGTCCCGGGCGCGCTGAGCCGAGCACCTTGTCCGGCGTGATCGTCTGCCCGTCCGGGAGCGTCACCGACTCCCCACGCTGCAGAGCCCCCCGCTCCGGGCCTTCGGGCACGCCGAGAGCATCCGCGGCCTGCACGTCGAACCGCCCGGGCCGAGAGTCCTCGACCAGCGAGTAGCCCACCGCAGAGACGCCGTGCGCGACGGCGAACGCCCCGAGCCGGTAGTCCTCGCGGATCAGCTCGTCACCCGGCCGCAGCTCCTTCAGCTCGACCGTGTAGGTGAGCTTGCCGAAGATGCGCCGCAGCGCGTCGAACAGGTCACGCAGGCCAGGCGGCCCGTAGATCGTGATCGGCACCTCCCGGCCGCGCAGCCCGAACGTCTTGAGCATCCCGGGTAGCCCGAGGTAGTGATCGGCGTGGTAGTGCGTGAGGAAGATCTCCCGGAGGTCGATCAGGCCGACGCTCGAGCGGAGCAGCTGGCGCTGGGTTCCCTCTCCGCAGTCGAACAGCAGCCGCTCCCCGCTTCTGCGGAGGAGGAGGGCCGCAGGAGCGCGCTGAGCCGTGGGCATCGACCCGGACGTGCCGAGAAACACGAGATCGAGGTCCATGGAGCTAGTTAAGCAGCACGCAGCGGTGACATTCGGTCGGGCGACGCGGCCTAGTTACGGCAGGACGAGCTTCTGCCCCGGGCTGATCGTCGTACCGGCGAGCTGATTGCGGCGCTGGAGCTTCCAGATGCCTTCCCGCGGGTCGCCCGCATATCGCGCTGACGCGATCGACCACAACGTGTCTCCGGGCTCCACGATGTAGACCTGCGCCTTGCCTGCGCTGCCGACATCCCGGGCCAGGACCGTCCAGCCGAGGAACGTGACGACGAGGACGATGATGACGATGCGACCGAACATGTGTTCGCCATGGTAGTACGAACACGTGTTCGTGTCAAACCCGAAGTCAGACTCCGGTTTCTGGCGAGGGGTATTCGTGCCAGCCTCGGCGACACGTTGTCCACTGACAGCGAGATCAGCGGCGTGAGCGTTTCGGAGTGCCGACCCGGAAGGCCACGCCGATGTACGTCGCCTTGCGCGCCAGGTTCATCTCGGCGACGAGCCTCGCCCCGTAGACGTAGTAGCCGGGCTTGAGGCGCTTCGAGGGGAGCGCGATCACCTTGTCCCAGCCGCCGACGAGCTTGCCGCTCGACTTCAGCGCCGCCCCACGCACGCGACTCGTCAGCAACGCGCGCCTGATCATCGCGCGGACACCCGGCGAGACTTTCCCGGGCCGCCGCACGGGGAAGAGACCCGGCCGTGTAGAGCGCGCCCTCCTCCGAGCCGGCGACGAAGCTCCAGGCCTTGTTCCGCTCCGAGCGAGCCCGGCTGCCACCGAGGAAGCCGACGCGCACGCCGACCGGCTTGATCGCATGTCGCCACGCCACGCGAGCGGCCCGCACAGCGCGTCTGCCCGGCCTGGATCGAGCCCTTGACGATCGCGTACGACGGCCGGCGCGTCCAGTCCGCCCGCAGGAGCCCCGACTGCCAGCGATCGAGGTTCGCCTCGTCGACGAGGTTGAAGAAGAGCGCCGACTTCACCGCCGGGTCGCATGCGATGTACGGGATCAGGTTCCCGTAGATCGCCGCCTGGTTGCCCTCGTCGGTCGTGACGACGCTCTCCTTGCCGAAATAGGCGCTCTGTGAGGCGGGCGGGATGCCGACCTGCCAGCCGACCTCGTTCAGCCTCAGCTTGAGCGTACGAAGGACGCGCGGCGTGCGCGCCTCCTCGACAGTCGGCTGGCCCGTGCCGTTGAAGGCGTCCCAGATCGCCTGCTTGATCCGCCCCAGATTCGGGATGCCGGCGTTCGGCCACGGATAGCCCGTCTCGAGCTTGTCCGTCGCAGCGGCCGGATGCGGGTGGTAGCTGAGCTCGTCCATGATCGGCCGCCTCCGCTTGCTCGCTCGGTATGCCCGCCCCATGTCGCGGATGCAGCGCACCGGCGAGATCGAGAGGTTGCCGGCAGCGCGCGGATTGTCCGTTCCCCGCGGGCCGAGCCCCATGCCGATCACGATGATGTTCTGGTCGACGGCCTTCAGCGCGTCGTACGAGGCGGCGAGGAGCGTCTGGTAGGCCATGCACGCCGCCGCCTTCCCGTTCGGGTTGAACTGCGGCTGCCAGAAGCGCGCCTTGTTCGGCTCGTTGCCGATGATGAAGTCCTTCACCCGCGGGAACGTGCGCGCGACGAGGGCCGCCCAGGCGGCGAAGTCTCCCGGCGCGCTCGACGCCTCGGTGATCGCTCGCGCCCGCTCGGGATAGAGGGCGAGCGTGACGCGGATCCCGTCCCCGGCGGCAGCATCGATCGCGTGGGCGACGGCGTCGCGGTGCTCGATCGTCGTCGGCCTCGACGAGTCCCAGAGAATCGTGATCCGGTTCTCGTTGAGCCCGAC
Source organism: uncultured Actinomycetes bacterium (assembly GCA_963776955.1). Lineage (GTDB taxonomy): Bacteria > Actinomycetota > Thermoleophilia > Gaiellales > Gaiellaceae > VAXT01. The sequence goes on along the minus strand of CAVZOM010000005.1, from coordinate 757,204 downwards.
GTCCTTCATCGTGTCGTAGAAGAGCTGGGCGACCTCTGGTGACTCCTTTGGATGATCGTCCGCCACGCCCACGCTGATGTCCGCGCCGGCGGCAGGGGCCAGCACGAGCGCGGCGAGCGCACACGACAGCGTCAGCCTCGCGGCCGTTGTGATTCGGTTCTTCACCAGACCCTCGTCCATCAGGATTGCACGGCGCGTAGGACGGCGTCCAACACGGTACCGGCGCCGAAGCGGACCGGATCGTCGGTCGGCAGGCCGGTTTCGTCCTGAACCGCCTTTGCCGCGGCCCGCGCATCGTCCTCGCCGAGCGCCCGCGTGTTGAGCGCGATCGCCGCGACGCGAGCCGGGCGAAGCGACAGTGAGGCTCGCTCGTGGAGCTCGACGATCTCCCGCAACGCCGGGAGCGGGTAGCCGGGGTAGCCCTCGATCTCGGTCGCCCCGGCGACGTGGCAGAGGACGTACGCGTGCGGAGCGGCTCCGTGCATGAGGCCGAGCGTCACGCCGGAGTACGCCGGGTGCGAGAGCGAGCCCTGTCCCTCGACGAAGAGCAGCTCTCCCCCCGCTCCGCTCCTTCGACCACGAGCCGCTCCGCGGCCCCGGCGATGAAGTCGGCGACCACGGCGTCGACGGCGATCCCCCAGCCGGCGATTGCAACGCCCGTCTGGCCGGTCGGGACGAACTGAGACTTCAGCCCGCGAGCGCGCGCCTCGCGGTCGAGCTCGATCGCCACCGTCTTCTTCCCGATCGCGCAGTCCGAGCCGACGGTGAGCACCGTCTTCGCGTCGAGCCGCAGGTTCTCGCCGGTCGGGACGTTCAAGTCGGGCGGCGGCTTGCGCAGGTCGCGGAGCTCGACGCCGTGGTGCTCCGCGAGCTGGACGAGCTCCGGGTCCTCGGAGATGAACTCGTGCAGGCCGCTCTCGACGTCGAGCCGGGCTTCGATCGAGGCTCTGAGCAAGTCGCGCCAGGCAGGCGGGAAGCGGCCGCCCTGGGTGGCCACGCCGACCAAGGCGGTGTTCGGCACGTACTGCAACGCCGCGTCGACCGAGCCGACAATCGGAATCCCCTTGTGCGTCTCCCCTACGCGCTGCGAGTCGAGAATCGCCACGGTCGGATGCGGGCTGTAGTCGACGACGCCGCGCATCGTCTTCCCGTAGTGGGCGTCGCCGCTCTTGCCCTCAGCGAGGATCAGGTACCGCTTCTCGGACGCCAAGGCCGGGCCGGTCGGAGGGAAGTTGGACGCCGTCGACGAGCTCGATCCCCGGCCACGGGTCGTGGCGCAGCAGGAGGTTGCCGTCGAGGTCGACGTGGTCGCACAGGCTCGCGATCTGCGCGCCGGCCGCGATCGCCAGGCCGGACTCGTTCATGCAGCCGAGCATCACGCCGAGCCCGAGCGCCCGCGCGACGTGGGCGATCCGCACCGCCTCGCGGATCCCGCCCGACTTGGCGAGCTTGATGTTGACGCCGTGCGCGCGCTCGGCACAGGCGGGGACGTCGGCGGCGAGGTGGCAGTCCTCGTCGACGAAGATCGGGATCGGCGAGCGCCCCTTCAGGGTCCGACCGCCGGGATCGTGGGCCGGGATCGGCTGCTCGCAATACTCGACGCCGAGCTCGGCGAGCTGCGGAAGCGCCTCGAGCGCCTCGTCGACCGACCAGGCTTCGTTGACGTCGACCATCAGCGGCAGGTCGGTCACGGATCGGACCGCGCGCACCCGTTCGACGTCCTTGCCGTCGCCGCCGCCGAGCTTGAGCTTGAGCCGCTTGAAGCGGCCGGCAACGGCTTCGGTGCGCCGGGCCATGTCGTCGGGGTCACCGAGCCAGATCGTCCACGAGGTCGGCGGGCCCACCCGTCGCAGGCCCAGCAGGCGCCAGACCGGAACGCCCGCGAGCTTGCCCTGGAGGTCGTGCAGCGCGGCGTCGATCGCGGCGCGCGCCGCGGGCTCCTCCGCCGACAGCCGGGCCTCGATCTCCTCGAGCGCCCAAGGGTCATCGCCAATCGCATCCGCGTTCGCGTCCAGGTACGCAAGCGCTGACTCGGCCGACTGGTCGTAGCGCTCGATCGGCGCCGCCTCGCCGTAACCGGTCACTCCGTCCTGCTCGATCTCGACATAGACGACGTCCGCCGTGTCCTGCGCGCTCCGTGCGATCACGAACGTCTCGGCGAGCTCGATCGTCGCGGCTCGGGCCGTCAGCTTCACGGCGCCACCCTACATCTGGCCTCGAATATCCAAATCTCGTTGCGGAGCGCTACTCTTCGAGGGCAAGCCAGATCGAGGGGGAAACTATGAAGAGAATCACCTGGCGGCGCGCTCCGCTGATCACCGGATTGGTGATCGCTGCGCTCGTCGCAGCACTCGGCGTGACGCCCGCTCTGGGCGGCACGACCACGACCGCCCAGACGTCCTGGGTCTGCGACACGTCTCTGTTCGACAGCCTCAGCAGCATGGGCGTGTCGGCGACGGCGCGCGGCGATGCGACGGTTCGCGAGCCTGTGCTGAATCAGCTCGCTGCCGAGGTGCCCGCCGATCGGCGTGGCCGGGGAGGCGAGAACTTCCGCGTCACGGTTCCGACCTGGGTGCACGTCGTGAGCGACGGTGCGATCGGGAACGTGTCCAACACTGCGATCAATGCTCAGATCCAGGTGCTGAACAGGACGTTCGCCGGTCAGGAAGGCGGGGTCCGAACGGGATTCAGCTTCCGGCTCGAGGGCATCACGCGCACGAACAACGCCCAGTGGCACTACGCCAACCCCGGCGGCGCCGAGCACCACATGAAGCGGGCGCTCCACCGGGGCGGTGACGACACGCTGAACATCTATCTGACGACTGCCGGTGCCTATCTCGGCTGGGCCTACCTGCCGAGCATCACCGAGCAGGGCAATTCGTACCTCGACGGCATCGTCGTCGACTGGGAGTCGATGCTCGGAACGTCCGACCGGTACGCCGGTCGGTACGACAGGGGCGAGACAGCGACGCACGAGGCCGGCCACTGGCTGAACCTCGAGCACACGTTCTTCCACGGCTGCAACGGCGAGGGCGACTTCGTCGACGACACGCCGTACATGTCGGTGCCGACGAACGGCTGCCCCGCGGGGAAGGACACCTGCCCACAGCCGGGCCTCGACCCGATCCACAACTACATGGACTACTCGTACGACACGTGCTACACGGAGTTCTCCGCCGGCCAGGCAGAGCGGATGCAGGACGCCTGGCTCTTCTGGCGCGCGAACTGACCGTCTGATCCGACTGCGACCAACGGGCCCGCACCACGCGGGCCCGTTGCGTCCACCGAAAAGCCCATTAGCCTGAGGCGATGTACCAGGTCGCGCATCCGCGGCAACTGCTGCGACTTCGACGCGTCCGCGTCGCCCGCAACGTCGTCCTGCTCGGGCTGGTCAGCCTGTTCACGGACATCTCCTCGGAGATGGTCGCGACGATCTTGCCCCTCTACCTCGTCTACACCCTCGGCTTCACCCCGCTGCAGTTCGGGATCGTGGACGGGCTCCAGCAAGGAGCCGCGGCGCTCGTGCGGGTCGCGGGCGGTTTCTTCGCCGACCGCACCCGCAAGCACAAGGAGGTCGCCGCTCTTGGCTACGGCATCTCCGCGCTCTCGCGTCTCGGGCTGCTGGCGGCGAACACCGTTTCCGCGTTCGGCGCGATCGTGTTCGTCGACCGCACCGGGAAGGGGCTCCGGACGGCCCCCCGCGACGCCCTGATCTCGCTCTCGAGCGAGCGCGACGACCTCGCCACGGCCTTCGGCGTGCATCGGGCGCTGGACACGGCGGGCGCGATGCTCGGCCCGCTGATCGCCTTCTCGCTGCTCACGGTCGCGCCGGGAGAGTTCGACGCCGTCTTCGTCGTCAGCTTCGCCGCGGGAGTGATCGGCTTCGCCATCCTCGCGCTCTTCGTCCAGAACCGGCCGGTCGCGGTCTCCGCTGACTCCCCCGTCACGCTGGCAGCAGCCGCCCGTCTCTTGGAGGTGCTTCGCTTCCGGACACTCGTCGCGATCGCGGGCTTCCTCGGGCTCGTGACGATCAGCGACGGCTTCCTGTTCATCGCCCTGCAGCAGCGGGTCGACTTCGACGAGCGACTGCTGCCACTGCTCTTCGTCGGCACGGCGCTCGCCTACATGCTCCTGGCGATTCCGGTCGGGCGGGTCGCCGATCGGATCGGGCGCGGCCGGACGTTCGTCTTCGGCTACGTCCCGCTCCTGACGGCGTACCTACTCCTGTTGCTGCCGTCAGGCGGTGCGCTGGAGATCCCGCTCTACCTCGGGCTCCTCGGGCTCTACTACGCGGCGACGGACGGTGTCCTGATGGCGCTCGCGAGCGCCTCGCTCCCCTCCACCCTGCGCGGCAGCGGGCTCGCGTTGATCGTGACGTCGACGAGCCTTGGGCGTTTGCTCGCCTCGATCCTTTTCGGCACCATCTGGACATGGTACGACGTCGAGACGGCGATCACGACCTTCGCGATCGGGCTCGCGATCGCAGGCGCTCTTGCGGCGATTGCGCTGCGCAGGGCGCCCGAGGTCACGGTCGTTGAGTAGCCGTCAGCGCCTCCTGTTGTTCGTGCTCATCGCAGGTGTCGCCGTCGCGGCCGCGGGAGCGTACGTTGCTTGGGCGGCCTTCCATTCGGAGTCGCCGACCGTGACGAGGCCGGCGAACGCGAGAGCGGTCGAGCAGGCGACCGCCCACAAGCCGTTCATCGTGTTCCAGCACGTGGCCCGCGACGACCACTACGCGGAGATCGCCGTCGCACCCGTCCGCGCGCCTCGGTCCGGGGCCACGTTCACCGGGCTCGTCTGTGAGCGCGTGCACTTCGCCGCGGACCGAGGGCTCTGCCTGATGCCCGCGCAGGACGCGCTCGGCCCCGCCGTGGACGCCCGGTCATTCGGAAGCGATTTCAAGCCCGATGCGAAGTCCCGCCTGACGGGAATCCTCAGCCGCGCGCGCGTCTCGCCGGACGGGCGTTACGGCGCCGCGACGACCTTCATCACCGGTCACTCGTACCTCGACAGGGGGTACTCGACCCTGACGGAGTTGATCGACATGCAGAGCGGCAAGCGCATCGTCGACCTCGAGAAGTTCGACGTGACGCGCGACGGAGAGCCCTTCGAAGCAATCGATTTCAACTTCTGGGGCGTCACCTTCACGCGCGACGGTCGGCGCTTCTACGCCACGCTGTCGACCGCCGGGAAGATGTACCTCGTCGAGGGTGATATCCAGACCCGCACTGCGCGAGTCATCCACGAGGGCGTCGAGTGCCCATCCCTCTCGCCGGACGAGACGCGAATCGCCTACAAGCAGCGCCGGGGCAACACATGGCGCCTGCACGTGCTCGACCTGGCGAGCGGCCGTGAGACCGCGCTGGCCGAAACGCGCAGCGTGGACGACCAGGTCGAGTGGTTGGACGACGAGCGAATCATGTATGGCCTCGCAGGCGACGTCTGGGTCGTTCCCGCGGACGGCGGCGGCAGGCCACGGGTCTACATCCCGGACGCGCTCTCGCCGGCGGTCGTCCGCTCGTAATTCGCGGTTACACTGGCTGGACCAGCGCCAGTAGCTCAGGGGATAGAGCGCGCGCCTCCGGAGCGCGAGGTCGCAGGTTCAATTCCTGCCTGGCGCATCTCGCTTCCCTGGCCGGCGAGCCTGCGCGGCGGGGCCGCGCTTCGGGCTCGCCTCGCGCCGCTGACCGCCCTCCTGCGAGCGGCCCGTGCGACCCAGCACTGTTCCACTCGCATACAGGCGCTCAGCGGCGCGCCAGGAAACCGAGATGGGATAGGAGCAGGGTGCCGCTGCGCCGCATCACGAGCGGCTGGACGCGGACGGCGGTCGCCAGCCGGCGGCCCGGCCGCGGTTACGGGCCGTTTCGTGTACCGACAAGGCCTGCTGGGTACCATGGCGAAAAGAGAACGATGACGGTGGACGACCCGCTCAGTACCGATGCCCAGCCTGCCTCGCATCAAGCTCCCGCGCCAGCGGACCCGGGCCGTAGAGCCGGTCATCGCCGCGCGCCGCGAGCCGGCTGAGCTCTCCGCCAACGGCCTCACCTGGATCCGCCTCGACGCCCCCGGCCACGAGGTCGCAGTGGAGCTTGCCGAGCGCTTCGGGTGGCACCCGCTCGACGTCGAGGACGTCTTGTCGAAGCGCCAGCGGCCGAAGATCGACGAGTACCCCGACTATCTGTTCTGCGTCCTCCACTTCCCCTTCTACGACAAGTCGGTCCAGCGGCTGAACGCCGCCGAGCTAGACATCTTCGTCGGCCCGGGATACCTCGTGACGCTGCCGACGGTCGAGCTGCTCCCCGTGAGCCGGCTCTTCCAGCGCTGCGTCGACGACACGGAGCTGCGCGAGAGCCTCTTCGCCAAGGGCTCCGGCTACCTGCTCTACCACGTCCTCGACGATCTCTTCGACTACTGCTTCCCGATCCTCGACAAGATCGGGCACAAGCTCGACTCGATCGAGGACGACATCGAGGAAGCCCGCTCCGAGGAGATCGTGCGCGACATCTCGCGCGCGAAGCAGGAGATCATCTCCTACCGGAAGATCATCAAGCCGCAGCGGCCCACGCTCCGCCTGCTCGAGCGCCGGATCGAGCGGTTCCTGCCCGAGGAGCTCGAGCTCTACTTCGACGACATCGTCGACGCCTCCGAGCGCATCTGGGACCTGCTCGACAACTACAAGGAGGTCGTCGAGGCGCTCGAGGCGACGAACGAGGCCGCGATCGCGCACCGCCAGAACAACGTCCTGCGCCTGCTCACGCTCATCAGCGTGACGATGCTCCCGCTGACCGTGATCACGAGCCTCTTCGGGATGAACGTGGACTTCCCGGGGAACGGCTCGGGCGTCGCCTTCTGGGTGATCCTCGGCTTCCTGGTCGCCGTGCTGGCGGGGATGATCGGGTTCTTCCGCTACAAGCGCTGGCTCTGAGCTACGGGCAGCGCTTCTTCTTCTCGGCGCGGCAGACGTCGCGCCCCGACCCACCGTCGGCGAAATCCTTCTTCGGGCCACCGCTGAGCCGGTCTCGCCCGGGACCGCCGTACATCCTGTCGCTCGCCGGCAACCCGGACCCGACTGGGCATTCGTCCCCGACGATCCGGTCGTTTCCGCCGCCGCCCTGAATGCGGTCGGGGCCGCAGTGTCCCGTCAGCGAGTTGTTGCCCCCGTTGCCGACGAGCACGTCGCCCTTCTGCGACCCATGGAGGTCCTCGACCGACCGCAGCGTGTCCCTTCCCCAGCCGGTGGCCCGCCTGGTGGAGAGGTTCGCCACGATCGCGTTCGGCGAGAAGTCATAGAACACCAGGTCGACGCCCGGGCCTCCGTCGAGCACGTCGTTGCCCGCGTCGCCGTCCAGCCCGTCGGCACCCGCGCCGGCCAGCAGCGTGTCGTTGCCGGCGCGGCCGTCCAGGATGTTGATCTGGTCGTCGCCCGTCAGCGTGTCGTCGGCGAAGTTGGACCCGCTGAGGCCTTCGAACCCGGCCAGCGTGTCCGTGCCCCAGCCGGTTGCGGTGTTCGTGAGCAGGCTGGCGTTGACCGCGACAGGCGAGTAGTAGAAGAACGCGAAGTCGAAGTCTTCTCCGGTGGGATCCTCGCCGCCGTCGAGCCGATCGTCTCCCTCGTCGCCGGAGAGCGAATCGTCGCCCGGCCCTCCGAGGATCGTGTCGTTGCCGAGCTCGCCGCAGATGACGTCGTCTCCAGCGCCACCGTCGATCGTGTCGTCGCCGGAGCCTGCCTTGATCACGTCGTCTCCGGGCGTGCCGGTCAGGACGTCGTTTGCCTCCGTCCCGACGATCGTCTTCGTCTGGCCGATGCACTCGTTGAGCGGGTCGTGAAACCCGCGCACGCCCGACGCGCCGGCAAGGGCGACGAGGGAGACGCTGAGCACGACGAATGCGGCGCGAATCACGGACACACGGTACCTAGCCAATCCTGATAGAAGGCCTTTTCGTGATGCAGCCACTCTGGGCTCCGTGGCGGCTCGAGTACGTCGGCAGCGCCGACGAGCAGGAAGGCTGCATCTTCTGCCGGGCGCTCGAGGGCTCCGACGAGGAAGGGCTCGTCGTTCGCCGCGGCGCGCACGCGCTCGCCCTGCTGAACAAGTTCCCCTACGCGTCGGGTCACCTGCTGATCGCGCCTCGACGGCATTTCGGAGAGTTCGGCGAGCTGACGGCGGACGAGGCGGTCGAGATCCATCGGCTCGCCTCGCAGGGCATGGGCGCGCTCGCGGAGCTCTACGAGCCCCAGGGCTACAACCTCGGCTGGAACCTCGGCCGGATCGCCGGCGCCGGGATCACCGATCATGTTCATCTGCACCTCGTCCCGCGCTGGGCGGGTGACACGAACTTCATGCCGGTGCTCGCGGACGTGAAGGTGCTGCCGGAGCACTTGGCCGAGACCCGGCGCAAGCTGGCCGAAGTGTGGCCGTCTTAGAAAGGGAGAGCGCCGGGAGGTCGTCCCGGCGCTCTCGTGAGTCGTTAGCGGCTGACGAGCTTGATGACGCTGAAGCCCGCGACGTACCCAGGCTTCTCCCTCACCCACGCCTGAGCTCTCGTCGTCCCGCGTGGGAACCGGGCCGTGAAGCGCTTCTGTCCGAATCGGTTCAGCCTGATGATCCGGGTCGTCACCCAGACGCCCTTCGAGTTCAGGCGTCTGATCCGCACGATCTTGCGCCCGTAGCTCCGCTCGGCCTTCACCCGGACGAGGAACTGGTTCCGGTTCAGGTTCAGCGTGCGGAAGATCACGAGCGGGCGAACGGCGACCATCGGCGCTCTCCTACTCTCGGTCCCCTTCCAGCTCGCCGTGACCTCGGTTCGGATCGTGGGCCTGAACGGCAGCTCGTACTCACCGTCCACGGTCACGACGTTACGCGTGATCTCAGGCTTGCCGTACTGCTTGATGTGGAGCGTGACGGTCTCACCGCTCGCGCCCGTCGGGATGCTTCCGAAGATGCGAACGGGGTTGCCGTAGACGACGTGTGTGCGGGTCGCGGCGACGCTCACGTTCGTCGTGAGCACATGGACCGCGCCGGTCAGCGAGGTCTTCGTCGCCTCGTGGTACGAGTGCGATGCCTCGACGTCAAACTGCCGTGACCACGACTCGCCAGGGCTCAGCACCGGCGACTTGAAGGCCCCGGTGTCCGACACGACCTGGCGGTCGGTCGTGTCCGTGTTCCGCCAGGTAACGCTGTCGCCCGGCTTGATCGTGACATCCTCTGGCGTGAAGCCGGACGAGGTGATCGAAACGGTCACCGTCGCCTGTCGCGACGTGTCCTCCGCGGTCGCCACCGAGGTGACAACCGCGAGGGTCAGCATCGCAAGCACAAGGAGCAATGCCTTTCGCATGGTGTATGGACCCCCTCGTAATAGATCGGATTGCGATGCGAGTTCCCGGGCTCGGAAATCCGAAAACGCGCTGTGCAGGGCTTTACAGAACCCTTACGCTCCCGTTCGAGCGGGCTCGTGGACCCTCGCGTAGTTGCGTGCCTTGAGCGACCGCGGCGAGCGGCTGTGCAGCCTCGGTGACGCTGCGGCCTTGAGATGCCCATTCTCGGTTTCCTGGCGCGAGGAGGCGGGCGGAGCCCGACGCCGGCCAGGGAAGCGAGAGAGCGGACGACGGGGATCGAACCCGCGACCCTCAGCTTGGGAAGCTGATGCTCTACCAACTGAGCTACGTCCGCGCTGGAGATCCAGGATAGCTCAGTAGGCGCGATAATCTCCGCCGGCGAGAGTGAACGAAGGAGGCCCGACATGGCGACCGTGACCGAGACCAGCCTGGAGGAGATCGCAAAGGCGCTCGTCGCCCCGGGGAAGGGGATCCTCGCGGCCGACGAGAGCGACGGGACGATCAAGAAGCGCTTCGACTCGATCGGCGTCGAGTCGACGGAGGACAACCGCCGCGCCTACCGCGAGCTGCTCTTCACGACGGAGGGCAGCGAGGAGTTCATCAGCGGCGTGATCCTCTTCGACGAGACGATCCGCCAGAGCGCCGTCGGACGGGACGCCGTTCCCCGAGCTGCTGGAGAGCCGCGGGATCATCCCGGGGATCAAGGTCGACAAGGGCGCGAAGCAGCTCGCCGGCGCTCACGGCGAGACGGTCACCGAGGGCCTCGACGGCCTGCGCGAGCGCCTCGCCGAGTACTACGAGCTCGGCGCGCGCTTCACGAAGTGGCGCGCCGTGATCTCGATCGACGAAGACGCCGACCTGCCGAGCGATTACTGCATCTGGACGAACGCGCACGCGCTCGCCCGCTTCGCCGCCCTCTCGCAGGAGGCCGGCCTCGTGCCGATCGTCGAGCCCGAGGTGCTGATGGACGGCGACGCACTCGATCGAGCGAGTCGTACCAGGTCACGGACCGGATGCTGCAGGCGCTCTACACCGAGCTCTTCGACCAGCGCGTCGATGCGCGAAGGCACGCTGCTGAAGACGAACATGGTCGTCTCCGGCTACGACTCGTCCGGAGCAGGCGGACGTCGACACGGTCGCCGAGATGACGATCAAGTGCCTCGAGAACACGTGCCCGGCGGCGGTGCCCGGCGTCGTCTTCCTCTCGGGCGGCATGTCCGACGAGGACGCGACCGCGCGCCTGAACGCGATGAACCAGCGCGGGCCGCATCCGTGGGAGCTCTCGTTCTCGTACGGGCGCGCTCTCCAGGCGCCGGCGCTGAAGGCCTGGGGCGGTGACGCGAGCAAACTGGAAGATGCGCAAAAGGCGTTCTACCGGCGCGCGAAGTTCAACGGCGCCGCACGCTCGGGCTCGTACGCGCCCGAGTGGGAGACCGCAGAAGTCGCTTAACGAGGAGCTTCTCCAGTCGCACGTCGAGCGCTTCAACGAGGGCGTCCGCTCCGGCGACTTCTCGACGCATGCTCGAGCAGTTCACCGAGGACGCAGAGCTTGCCTTCGAGGGCGTGCCGGTGGGGCCGTTCCGCGGCAAGCCCGCGATCGCGCAGGCCTACGCGGACCAGCCGCCGGACGACGAGATCGTCATCCTGCGAACGCGCGAGTCGGGCGACGACTTCGTCGTCGCGGACTACGCGTGGCGGGCAGAGCCGGCCGCGCGCGCGGGGTCGATGATCCTGCGCCTGCGCGACGCCGAGATCGACCGGCTGCTCGTCACGTTCGGCTAGCGCAGCGGACGACGAACCAGCCGTCACGTTGTCGCAGAGACCTGTTCGGGCTCTCGTGCGCGTACGTGTAGACGGGGAGCCCGCGATGCTTCACCTGCAGGCGTCCGTCCGGCCGCCTGACGACGCCGAAGCTCCGGGATGCCGGCGATCCGCCTCGGGACGGCCGAGCGACTCTGACGATCAGCGGCGGCCATGCGCGGGCGCAGGCGCCCTTGCAGCGGATCTTGCCGCCGGCCGCTTTTCGACGTTCCAGTAGTAGAGCGCCTTCTTCTTCGGCGTCGCGAGGATGGCGCCGAACTGGTCGTCCTGTACTTGATCACCGGCGCGCCGCCGAGTCGCTGCCATCGCGCCGGGAACGAGACGAGAACGGCGAGAGCCAGGAGGACGAGTCGCTTCATGGGCTTCAGTCACGCTGCAGCCCCCGTTACGGAGGGCTTAACGCCGGTAGCGGCCGCCCGAGAGGCTCCAGCTTCTCGAACGAATGGTGCGCCTCGATCCGGCGCACCGTTCCCGAGCGCGAGCGCATGACGATCGAGTCCGTGACGCGCCCTCGGGCGTGTAGCGGACGCCGCGGAGCAGCGCGCCGGTCGTGACGCCGGTCGCGCGAAGAAGACCTCCTCCCCGCCGACGAGGTCGTCCGTCGTCAGCACGCGGTCGAGGTCGTAGCCCGCGTCGATCAGCTTCTGCCGCTCCTCGTCGTCGCGCGGCCAGAGCTTGCCCTGCAGACGCGCCGCCGACGCACTTGAGCGCGGACGCGGACAGGACCCCTTCGGGCGTGCCGCCGACCCCCATCAGGAGGTCGACGCCGGTCCCGGGCTGCGCGGCCGCGATCGCCGGCGCGACGTCGCCGTCCGGGATGAGCAGCACCTTCGCCTCGACGGCCCGCAGCGCCTCGATCAGGTCCTTGTGCCGGTCGCGCTCGAGGACGACGACCGTCACCTCGCTCGGCTTGACCCCCTTGGCCTTGGCGACGCGCTTCACGTTCTCGGCCGGCGGCGCCTCGATGTCGACTGCGTCGGCGGCCTCTGGGCCACAGGCGATCTTGTCCATGTAGACCGCTGCGCCCGGGAAGAACATCGTCCCGCGCTCGGAGCAGGAGATCGTCGCGATCGCGTTCGGCTGGCCCTTGGCCGTGAGCGTCGTCCCCTCGAGCGGGTCGACCGCGACGTCGACCTCCGGGCCGTCGCCGGAGCCCACCTCCTCGCCGTTGTAGAGCATCGGCGCCTCGTCCTTCTCGCCCTCGCCGATGACGACGACGCCGGCCATCGACGCCGTGTCGAGCATCAGCCGCATCCCGTCGACGGCGGCCTGGTCGGCGGCGATCTTGTCGCCGCGGCCGATCCAGCGGCCGGCGGCCATCGCAGCCGACTCGGTGACACGCACGAGCTCGAGCGCGAGGTTGCGGTCCGGGTATCGCGCCGGCAGTCACCGATGGGCCGCTCGCGGTAGTCTCCGTCACTGCACGGAATCCTAGTCCGAGTCCCGCTCGAGGAATCCATGATCAGCGCGTCCACCTTCTCCCGGTACGGAGCGGCGTACAGCAGGTCCTGGGCGTGCCAGCCGCCCGAGTAGATCGCGACCTGATTGTCCTCCGAGTTCGCAGCAGCCAGGCCACGAGGAGGCCGAAACGCCTCACATGCGCTCGGGCGCCTCGACGCCGATCAGGTCGAGGCTGAGCGCGATCACGATCTGCGTCGCCCGGACGAGCCCGAGCCGGAACGCCTCCGCCTCGCTCTCGAGGACGCGGTGCTCGTGGTAGAAGCGGTGGAAGTCGTCGGCCACGCGGATCGCGTACGTCGGCAGCCCATGCGGCCCGCGTCGCTCGACGGCCTCCTCGACCACGCCCGGGAACTCGGCCAGGCGCTTGATCAGCTCGCGCTCCTCGACGGCCAGCCCCTCCGGACTTAGTAACACAGTGTTACTTGGTGGGTTCGGGGCGTTGCGGAGGATGCCGGCGATCCGCGCGTGCGCGTACTGGACGTAGTAGACCGGGTTCTTCTGCGTCTTCTCCGCGGCGAGGTCGACGTCGATGTCGATCGCCTGGTCGGGGCCGCGGTTGACGAGGTACCAGCGGGCCGCGTCGACGCCGATCTCGTCCATGAAGTCGTCGAGGAAGACGACGTCGCCGCGGCGCTTCGAGATCTTCTTCTGCAGGCCGCCCTGCGTCAGGTGGACGAGCTGGTAGAGCAGCACCTCGACGCGCTCGGGGTCGTAGCCGAGCATGCGCGCGATCGCCGCCGTACCACTGCCGCGTGCCGTGGTGGTCGGCGCCGAGCACGTAGATCGCCCGGTCGAAGCCGCGCTCGAGCTTGTCGACGAGGTAGACGATGTCGGCGGCCCGGTAGGTGGGCGTGCCGCCTTGCTCGGGTGAGCGGATGATCACGCGGTCGTCCTCGTCGCCGTACGCGGACGAGCGCGCCCAGACGGCGCCGTCCTTCTCGTACGTGTCGACCCGGCCCATCAGCTCCGGGAGCCGCTGCTCCAGCTCGCTCTGCAGGGCCCAGCGTGTCGAAATGGATCGCGGAATCGCTCGAGCGACGCCTCGATCTGCTCGAGCATCCTCGGCGTCGGGTCGCCCTCGACCTGTGGCCAGCTCGGCGATGTAGTCGCCGTGGTAGCCGTCCTCGGGCGGCTCCTCCCCACGCCGCACTGCCTCGACCGACGCGCGGAAGCGCTCCATCTGCGCGCCGGCGTCGTTGTAGTAGTACTCGCGCTCGACCGTGTGCCCGGCGTGCTCGAGGAGTCGGGCGAGCGAGTCGCCGTACGCCGCGTTCCGCGCCGAGGCAACCGTGATCGGGCCGGTCGGGTTCGCCGAGACCATCTCGACCTGCACGCGCTCGACGGGGTCGGCGAAGCCCGAGCCGTAGGAGTCCCCGGCCTCGAGGATCTCGGCGAGCGCCTGCTCGTACCAGGCCGGCGCGAGCCAGAGGTTGACGAAGCCGGGGCCGGCGATCTCGGCGCGCTCGACGAGCTCGAGGCTCGGCGGCCTGCTGCGCAAGCTCCTCCGCGATCTCCCGAGGCGGCTGCTTCCGCTCCGGAGCGAGCTGGAGCGCCGCGTTCGTCGCGAAGTCCCCGTGCTCGGGGCTCGCGGGCCGCTCCAGCCGCACGCCGAGCGCGGCCTCGAGCTGTTCGACGGCTTTAGCCGGCAACGGTCTTGCGTAGCGCGTCGGAATGCGTCCGTCCACGGGTATATCGTAGGAGCGTGGACGAACGAGAGCCAGCAGCGACAGCTGAACATCCATATCGACCCGGACGTGATGGCCGGGGTCTACTCGAACTTCGCGAACATCAGCTTCTCGGACTACGAGTTCACGCTGACGTTCGCGCGCATCGACCACGAGGTGGAGGAAGGCGACGTGCCCGGGGTCGTCGTGGCCCGCGTGAACATGTCCACCCGGTTCATGCACGAGCTGCTCGACGCGATGAACGACGCCTACTCGAAATGGTCGAGCCGGGAGAACATCCGGAACCTCCCGGAGACGACAGACCGCGGCGGCGAAGCCGAGGAGTCCTAGCGGCGGTCCTTCCAGGCTTCGGTCATCGCGATCCGCTGCATGATCGTCGGGTGCGTGTCGAAGTAGATGTAGGCCCAGGTCGGCGGGTTCGGCTGCCACAGGCTCGTCCGCGAGAACTCCTCGAAGAGCCCTCGACCCGCAGGCCGGGTCCTTCGTCGTCTCGAGCGCCCTCCAGTCGGCCTCCGCCTCGACGTGCCGTGAGATGACGTTCCCGACCGGCGTCATCAGCGCCCCCAGGACCGCGAGAACGAGGAAGCCGTACGGCAGGACGCCCGGGTCACCCATCCCGCCTCTCCGTCTCGTCAGCTCGGCGAGCAGGAACGTGATCGGGAACGCGAACAGCACTGCCCAGCCGAGCCCCTTGTAGAGATGGTCGTGCTTCACGTGCCCGAACTCGTGCGCGATCACGAACCGGATCTCGCCGAAGGAGAAGCGCCCGTCGAGGAGGGTGTCCCAGATGACGACCCGCATCGTCGGCCCGAGGCCCTCGACCATGGCGTTCGCCTGGGTCGTCAGGTCACTCACCTTCTCGACGTCGACCGGCACGTCGACGTCCTCCTGACGCTCGAGGGTCGCGATCGTCTGCCGGAGCCCCGGGTTGCGGGGCTCGTGGATCCGGCCCGCGTCCAGGTACGGCAGCGCGACGCTGAAGGCGACCGCGAGCGCGAGGAAGATCGGCGTCACCGGCAGCCACCAGATAGCGCGGGAACCGCCGGGCGAAGCCCATGATGACCACGATCTGGAGCATCACGAACGCGACCGCGCCACCGAGCGTGGCCCATGGTTCGACCAGCCACTCGGCCCACGCTCCCTTCGTGAGGCCGTGGCGATCCGCCCACCAGCGAAGTGCGATCGAGAACGGGAGGTCGACCGCCCAGAGAATCATCAGGACGACCATGCCCACGATCAGGCCGGCTCCGATGGGGCCGAGCCCGGTGTTCCGGGCGAACTCGCGGCGCGCGCCGCGCGAAGATCGGCGAGCGCGACGATGGTCGCGACGAGCGAGAGGATCGAGGTCGATCCTGATGAAGCGCTCGTAGCTCGCCGTCTCCTCCAGCTGCTCGGCGGTGAAGTAACGCCGCGGATCGAGGTCGGGGAGGCTGAGGTCGCTCGGCACCGAGCTCCTCCAGAGCAGCCAGGTGGCGAGGAGCCAGAGCGCCGCCGCAACCACAGTTATCGTTGCCGCGCGCCAGGACAGGCCCTTGCGAGTCGCCGTCATCTCCGACATCCACGCGAACCTACACGCGCTCGAGGCGGTTCTCGCCGTCCTCGAGGAGGCTCCACCGGACGAGATCTGGTGCCTGGGCGACCTCGTCGGCTACGGCCCGCGGCCGAACGAGGTGACGGCGCTGGTCCGCGAGCGCGCAGCGAATCTGTCTCGTCGGCAACCACGACCTCGGCGTCCTCGACCAGCTCGACCTCGACGATTTCGCGCCGGACGCCGCCGTCGCGGCGCGCTGGACGCAAACCGTGCTCCTCGACGAGAACCGTTCGTACCTTGCGAGCCTCTCGCCCGAAAGGAAGGTCGACGGCGCCGAGCTCTACCACGGGAGCCCGCGCGACCCGGTCTGGGAGTACGTGATCGACGAGTGGACCGCACGCGAGGCGCTCGAGTCGACGGTGGCGCCTGCTCGTCCTCGTCGGGCCACAGCCACGTTGCGCTCGCCGTCCGGTTCCAGTGACGGCACCATCACGGGCGACCTCGCTCCCGACGGCACGGAGATCGACCTGGCCGAGGGTCGGTGGCTCCTCAACCCGGGCTCGGTGGGCCAGCCCCGCGACGGAGACCCGCGGGCGGCCTGGCTCCAGCTCGACCTCGACAGCGGCAAGGCACGTTTCCGGCGCGTCGCCTACGAGATCTCAGCGGACGCAGGCCGAGCTCAGGGAGCGTGAGTTGCCCGAGCCGCTCGGCCGAGCGGCTGGCGCACGGGCTCTAGAGAGCTCTAGGTGATGCCGACGACTGCTGCCGGGTGGTCCTGCGCTTCTTCGCCGAAGCGTGATGCCCTCGCGGGCGAGCGCGAGCTGGACCTCCTCGCGCGCCTTGTAGATCCGCCACTTGACCGTCGCGAGCGTGATCTCGAGAGAGTCGGCGATCTCCGTGTACGAGAGGCCGACGACGTCGCGGAGCAGGAGCGCCATCTTCAGGTCGACGTTCAGCTCGCGCGACCGAGCGCCAGACGGCGTCGACCGCTTCCACGCGCTCGAACGGGGCGTCCACGACCTCGAGCGGCGGGACGTCCTCCAGCGCGACGAGGTGCCGCGGCCGGCGCTCGTTCGCGCGGAGCTCGTCGAGCACGCGGTTCTTCGTGACCTGGAAGAGCCAGGTCGTGAACTTCGAGCGGAGCGAGAACTTCGGGAGGCCCTGGAAGACGCGGAGGAAGACCTCCTGCGTCAGATCCTCGGCGAGAGAGCGGTCGCTGACGAGCCGGAGCACGTAGTTGTAAACCGGCGTCTCGTAGGTCCGCACGATCAGGGTGAAAGCCCGCTCGTCGCCGCGCTGGGCCTTCCGCAGAACTCCAAGGTCAGGCTGCTGGAGGGGCATCTAGAAGGTGCCGGAGTATAGCCCGGTTATGGGGCCTCTCCTACGAGATTTTGGCCAGACATCTGTAAAGGTTTTGCAAGTCCGAGCAGGGAAATCACGGTAGGCACAAGATCGCTCAGCTCACCCCCTGTGCGCAATGACACATCTGTGTCAGTCACTACCAGTGGTACGGGATTCGTGGTGTGAGCGGTTTGCGGATTGCCCTCGGGGTCGAGCATCTCCTCCGCGTTTCCATGATCGGCCGTGACGAGGGCGACTCCCTCCTTCACGCTCGACCGCGGCGAGGATCTTGCCGAGGCGCTTCGTCGGTCGCCTCGACTGCCTTCACCGCCGCCGGGATCGAGCCCGTGTGGCCGACCATGTCCGGATTGGCCAGGTTCACGATTGCGAAGCCGTAGCCGTCCTCGGCGAGCGCCTTGTCGAGCTCCTCGGCCACCTCGGCGACCGACATCTCGGGCTTGTGGTCGTAGCTGGGGACATCGCGCGGTGACGGGACGAGGATCCGCTTCTCGCCGGCCCACTCGTCCTCGCGGCCGCCGTTGAAGAAGTAGGTCACGTGCGCGTACTTCTCCGTCTCGGCGACGTGCAGCTGACGGATGCCGTGCTCGGCGCAGACCTCGGCCATCGTCTCGTGCACGTCCTGCTCCTCGAAGGCGACGGGGCAATCGAAGTCGTCTCGGTAGCGCGTCATCGTCGTCACATCGAACTGCGAGGCCAGAAGACGCTCCGTCAACTGCCTCGCGCGGTCGGGCCGGAAGTTGAAGAAGATCGCGCGAGTCGTTCGGAGTCGAGTCTGGGCCGGCCCGCGATTACGACCGGGCTCGATGAACTCGTCGGTGACTCCCTCGTCGTAGCTTCGCTGCGACTGCCGCTGACGACGTCGGACTGCTTCGCTGGACCCATCGCCATCGACGAATGCCTCGAACGCTTGTCCGTTCGCTCCCAGCGCTGGTCGCGGTCCATGGCGTAGTAGCGGCCGGACACGGTTGCGATCCGAGTCCGTCCGGCAGCTCGGCGAGGTCGTGCACCGCCGAGGTGCGGCGAGACGTCCCGCCCGTCCGTGAACGCATGGATCCACGTCTTCTCCTCCATGCCCTGGCGCCGCGCGAGCTCGAGCAACGCCCTGAGGTGGTCGATGTGCGAGTGGACGCCGCCGTAGGAGACGAGCCCGAGCAGGTGCACGTCTCTCGCCTCGCGCTCGAAGGCGCCGACGAGCGCGGGGTTCTCGAAGAACGACCCGTCCTCGATCGACTTGTTCACCCGCATCAGGTCCTGGAAGAGGATGCGACCCGATCCGATCGTCAGGTGCCCCACCTCGGAGTTCCCCATCTGGCCCGGCGGAAGCCCGACCGCCTCGCCGGATGCCTCCAGCGTCGTGTGCGGGTACTCGGCCCAGAGCTGGTCGAAGACCGGGTGTGTCGGCCAGCTCGACCGCGTTGCCGGGCCCGGGCGGGGCGAGGCCCCAGCCGTCGAGGATGACGAGGGCTACGAGCGGATAGCGCTGAGGCAAATCGCCGCGAACGATTCCACGTCGAGCGAGGCGCCGCCTACGAGCGCGCCGTCGACGTCGGGTTGCGCGAGCAGCTCGCCGGCGTTCTCCGCCTTCACCGAGCCGCCGTAGAGCACCGGGACGTCGAGCAGGCCCTTGATGAACGCGTGCGCCTCCTGGGCGATCTCGGGCGTCGCCGTCTTCCCGGTGCCGATCGCCCAGACCGGCTCGTAGGCGACGACGAGATTGTCCTCGGCCTCGAGCACCGAGACCTGGCGGCGGAGCACGTCCTCGGTCTCCCCCGCCTCGCGCTCCTCCTCGGTCTCGCCCACGCACGCGATAACGGAGAGGCCGGCGTCGAGCGCGGCGCGGGCCCGCCTGCCGACGCCTTCGTCCGTCTCGCCGAAGAGCTGCCGGCGCTCCGAGTGGCCGACGATGGCGCCGTAGGCCCCGAGCTCGCGGAGCATCGGCGGCCGAGACCTCGCCCGTGAACGGGCCCTCGAGCTCCCAGTGCACGTTCTGCGCGGCGACCGCGATGTCCGTCCCCGCCAGCACCTGCACTGCTACGGCCAGCGAGGTGAAGGGCGGGCAGACGGCGACGTCGACGCCCTCGAGGTCGGCGAGCCGCCTCCGAAGCTCGACGCAGAACTCGGCCGTCTCGGCCGGGCCCTTGTACATCTTCCAGTTGCCTGCAATCAGCACGTCATTCCTCCGGGATCGCTGCCACGCCCGGCAATTCTTTCCCTTCCAGGAGCTCGAGGGAAGCGCCGCCGCCGGTCGAGGCCCAGTCGACCTCGTCCACGAGGCCCATCTCGGTCAATGCGCGGACGGAATCCGCGCCTCCGACGACAGTGTGCGCGTCCGCCTTCGCAACGGCTTCGGCCACCGCCTTGGTGCCCTCGGCGAAGCGCGGCCACTCGAAGACGCCCATCGGCCCGTTCCAGAAGACGGTCCCCGCCGAGCGCGATGACCGCTGCGAATGCCTCGCGCGTCTCAGGACCGATGTCGAGCCCGAGCCAGCCGTCCGGAAGCGCGTCGTACGGAACAACTTTCGTCTCCGCGTCCTCGGCGAACTCCGAAGCAGCGACGACGTCCCTCGGCAGCTCGACCTGGAAATCGAGCGGGTTCTCGTCGCGGACCTGCTCGGCCATCTTCCCGCCGATCAGGACGCTGTCCGCCTTGCCGCCGAGGTTCTCGAGCACCCCGAGCTTGTCCTCGACCTTCGCGCCGCCGGAGATGAGGACGAAGGGCGCTCGACCTCGCCGAGGAGCTTGCCGAGCTCCTCCAGCTCGCGCTCGAGAAGCAGGCCCGCGTAGGCGGGTAGCAGCTTCGGCGACGCCCACGGTCGACGCATGAGCACGGTGCGCCGAGCCGAACGCGTCGTTCACGTACAGATCGAGGTCGTCGGCGAGCTCGCGCGCGAACGCCGGGTCGTTCTTCGTCTCGCCGGGATTGAAGCGGGTGTTCTCGAGGACGCGGATCCGCTCGTCGGGCAGCAGCTCGCGGAGCCGCTCCTCCACCGGCTTCATCGAGAACGCCGGGTCTTCACCCTTGGGCCGCCCGAGGTGCGAGCAGACGACGACCTCCGCGGCATCGCGATCCAGGAGCAGTCCGAAGCGTCGGCAGCGAGGCGCGAATCCGCGTGTCGTCGGCGACCTCGCCGCCCTCGAGCGGCACGTTCAGGTCCGAGCGCGACGAGCACGCGCCTGCCGGCGACGTCGGCGTCGCGGACGGAACGAGGTCGCGTCAAAGCAGCCGGTCGATCAGGTCAACGAGACGGCAGCTGAAGCCCCACTCGTTGTCGTACCAGCCGATCACCTTCACCTGGTTCCCGTGCGCCATCGTCGAGAGCCCGTCGATGATGCACGACGCCGGAGTTGCCGACGATGTCGTGCGAAACGATCGGGTCCTCCGGTGTACTCGAGGATCCCGGCCCAGCCGCCGGTGCCTGCCGCCGAGCGGAAGGCGTCGTTCACCTCGTCGACGCTCGCCTCGCGTGAGAGCACGACCACGAGGTCGGTGACGCTCCCGTCCGGGACCGGCACTCGCATCGCCATTCCGTCCAGCTTGCCTTTGAGCTCGGGGATCACCTCGCCGATCGCCTTCGCCGCGCCGGTCGAGGCCGGGATGATGTTGAGCGCGGCCGCGCGAATCCGCCGCAGGTCGACCTTCCCCTTGCGGGTGACCGCGATCTGATCCTGGAGCTGCTGCTCGGTCGTGTAGGCGTGGATCGTCGTCATGAACCCCAACTCGATCCCGAAGCTGTCCATGAGGATCTTCGCCATCGGCCCAACCGAGTTCGTCGTGCACGATGCCATCGAGACGAGGTTGTGCTGCTCGGCGTCGTACTTCTCGTCGTTCACGCCGAGGACGAGCGTGACGTCGGGATCGGTGGCCGGCGCCGAGATCACGACCTTCTTCGCGCCGGCCGTGAGGTGCTTGGACGCGCCCTCGCGGTCGGTGAAGAGGCCGGTGGACTCCACGACGACGTCGACGCCGCGTTCGCCCCACGGGAGCGCCGTCGGATCCCGCTCGGACAGCACGTCGAACGAGTTGCCGTCCACCGAGATGCTGCCCTCCGAGGAGTCGATCTCGGCATCGAGGACGCCGTGTGAGGAGTCGTACTTGAGGACGTGTGCGAGGACATCTGCGTCGGCGAGGTCGTTGACCGCGACGATCTCGAAGCCCGGGCTCCTCTCCAGATAGGCGCGGTAGAAGTTCCGCCCGATCCGGCCGAAGCCGTTGATCCCGACCTTCGTCGCCATGGAATCGAGTCTAACGGCCCGTTAGGGGATGGGCCGGGGCAGCCTCCCGCCGAAGGGAGGGGGACGGATGAAGCGCCTCGGGGTCACCTTCGCATTCGCATGCGCCGTTCTCGTGCTGGCTGCGCCCGGTCAGGCTGCCCCAGCGTCGGCGTCGCGCACGACCAGCCGCACCGAGGGACTGTCCCTCGTGACGAAGGTGACGAGGGGACTGTCCCTCGTGATGGACATGACTAGGGACTGTCCCTGGAAAGGGCAGCGGGCCGCGTCGTCAGCGCTTGCGCTGACGACTTAGAGGCCGTACGGGCTTTGCCCGCGCGGCCGTCTTACTCCCGACCGGCCCGTCCGCCCTCCTTGCTGAGAGACGGCGTGCCGACGCGTTGATGCGCTCCTAAAAGAACAGCGCGCCTCGCGACGCGAAATATGGCCGGCGGGCCGCATCGTCAGCGCTTGCGCTGACGACTTAGAGGCCGTACGGGCTTTGCCCGCGCGGCCGTCTTAAACCCGAACGGCCCGTCCGCCCTCTTGCCGAGTGACGGCGTGTCCGACGCGTCAAAGCGCCCCGACAGAACGGGGCGCCTCGCGACGCGAAATATGGGCGGCGGGCCGGAGGGGAAGCTCCGAGGACGACCTCCCCCTCCAGTTGAACCGCGCTCCGGACCTTGGCGACGGACGGGGTCTGAATCCGTCGCCGGACGAGCACAGACCCGCCGCTATGCGAGAGTATTGCGCACTCCTCACCGGCTCTACAACCCGGCGAGCCGGACAAGGCTCGCCAAGCGTCGTTGCGCCGCTGACTTCGTCGCAGGAGGGCTGCATTTGCGCGCAAGCTCGCGCAACGAAAGAGACGGATATCTGAGCCGCAGGCGCGCGATTTCGGCCAGCTTCGGCGGCAGCATGCCCAGGCCGCCGCGGCGCTCGAGGCGCCTCACTGCTCTGATCTGAGCCTGGGCCGCACGGCTCGTGCGGACGAGGTTGGCGTGATCCGCGTTCGCGAGCCGGTTCGCGCGCGCCTTCGTCGCTCCCATCACGACCTGCTCCTCGAAGACGAGCACGGCGTCGCTCGCGCCTGCGGCCGCGAGCGCATCCGCGATCGGCCCGCTGCCCTTCGCGTACGCGACCGCGTGACGGCCCTTGTCCAGCACCCGCAGGGCCACGCCGGCCCGCTCCGCGATCTCGGCGACGAACTCGGCGCCTTCGCGGGTCGCGCTCCGCACCTCGAGATGCGGCGAGCGCGGCCCCGACAGCGTGCCGCCGCCGAGCAACGCGCCACGAAGATAGGCCGCGCGGCAGCAGGCTCTGCGCGACGACGCGCTTCGGCGGCCGGTCGAGCGCCGCGGAGCCGATGCCGGCCTCGCGCAGCACCTCGAGCGCGCGCCCCTCGCCCTCGACGTGGAGCTGGTACCGCGTCTCGCGGCCGAAGGCGCGCCGCTGGTACGTGCGGATCTCGGACGTCACGCCGAGCTCGCGCAGCAGGCTGAATGCGCGGCGCGCCGCCGCGGAGCTCGCGAGGTCGAGGTGGAGCGCAATCTCGCCGCGCCCGCGCAGGTGCAGGCTCCCGGCCGTGTGTGCGAGCCCCGAGAGCTCCGCGAGCCGGTCGCATTCCCGCTCCGGCGCGATCCCCGCCAGCTCGTGCCGGAGGTCCTCAGACAGCGACACCCTCGAGCTCCAGCAGCCGGCGCTTGTAGTCGACCCCGAGCGAGCCGTACGAGCCGATGCCGTCCGCCCCGACGACGCGATGGCAGGGCACGACGAGCGAGAAGCGGTTTCGCGCGCAGAACGTGCCCGCCGCCCGCTGCGCCCTCGGCCGGCCCGCGAGCGCCGCGAGCTCGCCGTAGGTGACGACCTCTCCGCGCGGCACCCGGCGCAGCGCCTCGGTCAGGGCGAGCTCGAAGTCGGTCGCGCCGTCGAGATCGAGCGAGACGTCGAGGAAGTCGTCCGGCTCGCCCGCGAAGTAGCGGCGGAACCGCTCCGCGAGCTCATGCCGGCCGCCCCGCTCCGCGACCGCCGCCCGCGGCAGCTCGTGCTGCAGCAACCGGTCGCCTTCGAGCCAGAGCTCCCCCACGCCCCAGCCCTCCGCCTCGTAGCTCACGTGCGTGGCAGCCATCGCCGGAATCGTAGAATCCCAACGTGAGCACGCCGGGAATCTTCCGCCCGCCGACGCCGGTCAACGAGCCGGTCAAGGACTACGCGCCGGGCTCGCCCGAGCGCGAGGAGCTCCGCCGCCGCCTCGACCAGATGCAGTCGGAGCGCATCGAGCTCCCGCTCGTGATCGGCGGCGAGGAGGTCGAGACCGGCGACACGGCCGAGGTCGTCATGCCGCACAAGAAGAGCCATGTGCTCGCCGACGTGCACCAGGGCGGCGCGAGCGAGGTCGAGCGCGCGATCGAAGCCGCCGGCGACGCCTGGCAGGACTGGTCGCGCATGCCCGTGGGAGGAGCGCGCAGCGGTGTTCCTCCGCGCCGCGGAGCTGCTCTCCGGCCCGTGGCGGGCGACGCTGAACGCCGCGACGATGCTCGGCCAGTCGAAGACCGCGCACCAGGCCGAGATCGACGCCGCCTGCGAGGTGATCGACTTCTACCGCTTCAACGTCGAGTTCATGCCGCGGATCTACGAGGAGCAGCCGGTCTCGTCGCAGGGCGTCTGGAACCGGATGGAGTACCGGCCGCTCGAGGGGTTCGTCTTCGCCGTCTCGCCGTTCAACTTCACCGCGATCGGCGCGAACCTGCCCGCGAGCGCCGCGCTGATGGGCAACACCGTCGTCTGGAAGCCCGCCAGCACCGCGGCCTACTCGGCGCACTTCCTGATGCAGCTCCTCCAGGAAGCGGGGCTTCCGCCGGGCGTGATCAACCTCGTCTACGGCCCGGGCGCCACGATCGGCGACGCCGCGCTCGCGAGCCCCGACCTCGCCGGCGTGCACTTCACGGGCTCGACCGGCGTCTTCAACTCGATGTGGAACACGATCGGCTCGAACATCGGCGAGTACCGCAACTACCCGCGGATCGTCGGCGAGACCGGCGGCAAGGACTTCATCGTCGCGCACCCCTCCGCGGACGTGGACGCGGTCGCGACGGCCATCGTCCGCGGCTCCTTCGAGTACCAGGGCCAGAAGTGCTCGGCCGCGTCCCGCGTGTACGCGCCCGCCAACCTCTGGCCCGAGCTGCGCGAGCGGCTCGCCGACCAGGTGGCCCAGATCAAGATGGGCGACGTCGCCGACTTCGAGAACTTCATGGGCGCGGTGATCGACGCGAGCTCGCTGAAGACTCAGCGAGACGCGATCGAGGAGGCGCGCGCGCACGAGGAGACCGAGGTGCTCGTCGGCGGAGGCGTCGACGACGAGGAGGGCTACTTCGTCGAGCCGACCGTGATCGAGACGAAGGATCCTGACTTCCGGCTACTCAAGGACGAGCTCTTCGGGCCGGTGGTGACCGCTTACGTCTATCCCGAGGGTCAGTGGAGCGACACGCTCGACCTCGTCGACCGCACCGCGCCGTACGGGCTCACCGGCGCCGTCTTCGCCGACGACCGCGAGGCCCTGGTCGAGGCCCGCGACGCCCTCCGCTACGCGGCCGGGAACTTCTACGTCAACGACAAGCCCACGGGAGCGGTCGTCGGCCAGCAGCCGTTCGGCGGCGCGCGCGCGTCGGGCACGAACGACAAGGCGGGCTCGATGTGGAACCTCATCCGCTGGGTCAGCCCGCGCACGATCAAGGAGACGTTCGTGCCGCCGACGGACTACCGCTACCCGTTCATGCAGCCCGACCGGGACGGCGGTAAAAGCACTCGGTGAAGCTCGCCGGCGGGAGAGTGATTCCCGCGTCAAAACTTGATTGACCCCATCTGGAATGCGATCGAGGTCTTCTGGGGCAGGCTCGGCGACCTCGGCTGGTTCGCGCTCCTGCTCGGCGTCTCGTTCCACGTCCTCCGGCTGCTCGCGGTCAGCCGGGCGTGGCGGAACATCATCCAGGCGGCGTATCCGAGCAAGGAGATTCGCTGGCAGCCGATCGTCGGAGCCGTGTTCGCCGGCGTCGGCGTCAACGCAATCGTCCCGGCACGCAGCGGTGAGGTCGTCCGCGTGTTCCTGGCCAAGCGCAGCATCGAAGGCAGCAGCTACGCGACCCTCGGCTCGACCGTCGTCCTGCTCAGCCTCTTCGACTTCGTCGTGGCGACCTCGATCGTCCTCTGGGCTGCGATCGCCGGCCTGCTCCCGGGAGCCGACGCGCTCGGGCCCTCGTTCGACTTCGGCTGGGCGGTGGACAACTACGGGACCGTGCTCAAGGTGCTCGCCCTCGTGCTCGTCATCTTGCTCGCCGTTCTCCTGTGGTTCGCGGAGGACATCGGCGACTTCAAGCGCAGGGTCGGGCTGGGGTTCGCTGCGCTCCGCGACCGCGGTTACTACTTCCGCCGCGTCGCGCTCTGGCAGGCCGTTGACTGGGGCTGCCGGTTCGTCGCCGTGCTCTTCTTCCTGAGCGCCTTCGGGCTGCCAGCGACGCTCCACAACGCCCTGCTCGTCCAGGTCTCCATGGGATTGGCGTCGCTCCTGCCGATCAGCCCGAGCGGCATCGGCACCGAGCAGGCGTTCCTGCTCTACATGTTCAACGGCCAGGCTTCTGCCGCACAGCTTCTCGCCTTCAGCGTCGGCATGCGGGTGACGCTGATCGTCGTCAACGTCGCGCTGGGCTTCGCGACCCTGCTGCTGACGCTGAAGACGACCGACTGGCGCCGCCACGTCGCGCAGTCGCCGCAATGACGACTGCGGCCGCGATCGCGGGTAGCGCGAGCACCACGCCTGCAGCCCGTACGCCAGCCGCCTCTGCGATCGCTCCGTCGATGAGGCTCGCGAGGGGCCGCACGCCGAGAAAGGCGATGCCCCAGAGCGCCATGACCCGGCCACGCTGCGACTCGGACACCTCGAGCTGGAGCCGGCTCGTCGCCGAGGTGTTCGAGGCCAGGTAGCCGAAGCCGGCGACGAACAGCGCGACGACGGCCACTGACAGCCACGGTGTGAGCGAGAAGATGACCATGCCGAAGCCCAGGAGAGCCAGGGTCAGCGCCATCCGCCTCCGAGAGCCCGCAGTGCGCCCCGCCACGATGAACGCAGCTGTGACCGCTCCCGCGCCGAACGCGCCGAGCAGATAGCCGCCGACGGTTTCGTCCCGGCCGAACGCGGCGGCAAACGCTGGGGCCAGCGAGTTCACGGGGTCCGACGCGAACCCGACGACGGCCACGATCACCAGGTAGGCGCCGAGGCGGGGGTTGTCCCACACCAGCCGCAGGCTCTCCGTCAGGCGTGAGGACAGAGCGCGCTCCTGCGGCCGCGGCCGGGCGATCACGACCGCCACCGCGAGCGGGACGTACGAGATCGAGTTGACCGCGAACGCGGTGGCAACGCCGAACGTGTCGATCGTGATCGCAGCGAGGCTCGGCCCGACCGCGCGTGCCAGGTTGTAGGTCATCGAGTTGAGCGCCACCGCAGACGGGAGGTCGTCCCGCTCGACGAGCGATGCGAGCAGCGCCTGCTGCGCCGGGAGCGCGAAGGCGGTGAGAATGCCGAGCAAGAACGCGAACCCGAGGACGACGTACTCGTCCGCAGCGCCCGCGAACGCCAGGCCGGCCAATGTCGCCGTCAGCACGGTCTGTGCGGCCTGCGTGGTGAGCAAGAGCTTGCGGCGGTCGAAGCGGTCGGCGGCGCTGCCGGTCCAGGGAGCCAGGAGCAGGATCGGCCCGAACTGCGCGAACTGGAGCAGGCCGAGCAGGAGCGCCGACTCGGTCAACCTGTAGATGAGCACCGCAGCCGCGAGGCTCTGGAACCACGCTCCACTCGCGGACAGCGCGTTCCCGAAGAAGTACGGCCCGAAGTTGCGCTGCCGCAGCAGGCGGAGGACCGCACTTGGTCCGGAGACTACGCCCGACCTGCCTTGTGGAGCTGCGCGTAGATCGAGCGCGCTGTCTTCTGCGGCATCCCCGGCACTCCCTCGAGCTCCTCCTGCGAGGCGGCCAGGAACCGTTCGGCTGAGCCGAAGTGCTGGAGGAGCGCGCGGCGCCGGGCCGGGCCGACACCTTGCAGCGTGTCGAAGATCGACTCGCGCGCCTTCGAGTCGCGGCGCTGGCGGTGGAAGCCGAGCGCGAAGCGATGCGCCTCGTCGCGGATCCGCTGGAGGAGCTGAAGTCCCGGCGAGTGCCGGTCGAGCCGATCGGCTCGGGCCGGTCGGGCACGAAAACCTCCTCCTCGCGCTTGGCGAGCGAGATCACGGCGACGCGGGGCAGATCGAACGCCTGCATCGCAGCGAGCACCGCGGAGAGCTGACCCTTGCCGCCGTCGACCACCACGAGGTTCGGTGTTGCCGCGAACGACTCGTCGTACTCCTCGTCGGCGACGTCCCGCATGCGCGCGAACCGTCGAGAGACGACCTCGGCCAGCGCCGCGAAGTCGTCCTGGCCCGCAGCCCGCTTGATCCCGAACTTCCGGTAGTGCGCCTTCTTCGCCAGTCCGTCCTGGAAGACGACCATCGAGGCGACGGGCGACTCCTCCTGGATGTTGGAGACGTCGTAGCACTCGATGCGGAGCGGCAGGCTTTCGAGGTTGAGCCCCTCCCGAAGCTCCTCGAGCGCCTCGACCCGGCGAAGCCGCTTCTGCTCGGCCGCCGCGGCCTCCGACTTCAACGCGAGCCGCGCGTTCTCGGTCGCGAGCTCCTGAAGACGCCGCTTCTCGCCGCGCTCGGGCGCGCGAACCTCGACCCGCGAGCCGCGGCGCTCGGAGAGGAACTCCGCGAGCGCGGACGTGTCCCCCGCTCGCGCGGCACGATGATCTGCGGCGGCACGCTCGGCGCCGAGCCGTAGTACTCGAGCGCGAACGCCTCCAGCACCGTGTCCATGTCCTGGCCCTCGACGTTCTCGAGGTGGAAGCTGTAGCGGTCGATGAGCTTGCCGTCGCGGAGCGGGAAGATCTGCACCGTCGCGCGGTCGCCCTCGATCGCGATCCCGATCACGTCGATCGTGCCGACGGCGCGTTTGTCCGCAGCCTGCCGCTCAGCCAGGTGGCGCACCGAGAAGAGCCGGTTCCGGTAGCGCGCCGCCTCCTCGAAGCGCTCCTCCTCGGCCGCCTGTCGCATCTTCGCCTCGAGCTGCCGGACGATCGGATTCGTGTCGCCGGAGAGGAACTCGATCACGCCGTCGATCACGTCCGCGATAGTCCTCCTTCGAGACGTAGCCGACGCACGGCGCCAGGCAGCGCTCGATGTGGTAGTCGAGGCACGGAATCCCCGAGTGGCGCCCCGGCTTCGGCCCCTCGCACGGCCGGTAGGGAAAGACGCGGTTCAGGACGTCGAGCGTCTCGCGCACCTTCTTCGCGTTCGCGTACGGGCCGAAGTAGACGACGCCCCGCCGGTGGCGCTCCCGCGTGAACATGACCCGCGGGTACTCGTCCTCGACGGTGACGGCGATGTACGGGAACGACTTGTCGTCGCGCAGGCGGACGTTGAACGGCGGCCGGTGGCGCTTGACGAGGTTCTGCTCGAGGTGCAGCGCCTCGACCTCGGTGTCGGTCACGATCACCTCGACGTCGGCGACGCGCCCGGGCAGTTGCGTCATCGTCGAGCGCGTGTCGGCTGCCGCCTGGAAGTAACTTCGAACGCGCGGCCGAAGCGATTTCGCCTTGCCGATGTAGAGCACGTCGCCTCCGGCGTCCCGGAACAGGTAGACGCCCGGGCTTCGCCGGGAGCGTCTTCAGCTTGTCTTCGAGTTTGGAGACCTGCCGGTCCACGGAAACTAGGGTAGTGACGTGCTGAAGCTACTCGTTGCGGCCGTGCTCGCCCTGGTCCTCGCCGGCGGCGCCTGGGCGCTCTTCATGCGCGAGGAGGACCAGAGTCGCTCGTTCCTCGTCGGGGCGCTCGAGGACGGCGTCAAGTGGGCCGAGCCGGAGATCGCAGACCAGAAGGTCGAGCTCGCGACGCTGGCCGGGTTCAACGCGCTGAACGTGACAACGGCATGGGTGCCCGGGCAGACGGCGCCGGTGGCCGGCGAGCTGCTCGATCCTCCGCAACGTCGCCACTGCCACGAGCAAACGGAACATGGAGCTCCTCATCACCGCCTACGCGCCGCGGTCACGGTTCGCGCCCGTGACCGACGAAGAGCAGCAGAACTACGCGGAGTTCATGGCAACCCTGGCCCGCGAGCTGCCGTCGGTCGGCAGCTTCGCGGTCTGGAACGAGCCGAACCTGAACGGCTTCTGGTTCTACCAGTTCGGCGAGAACGGCGAGAACATCGCCGCGCGGGACTACACGGCTCTGCTCGCACGGACCTACGACGCCCTGAAGGAGGTCAACCAGGACATCCAGGTCTACGGCGGCAACCTCGCCCCGCGCGGGTTCGACGACGCCGAGTCGCCGCGGCCGACACACTCGCCGACGACCTTCATCCGCGACATGGGCACGGCCTACCGGGAGAGCGGCCGCACGGAGCCGATCATGGACGTCTTCGCAATCCATCCGTACCAGACGCGTTCGTCGATCCCGCCCGGACAGCCGCACACGGGAACGTCGCTCGGGATCGGCGACTACGACAAGCTCGTCGACCTGCTCGGGTGAGGCCTTCGACGGGACCGCGCAGCCTGGGTCGGAGCTCCCGATCGCGTACACCGAGTACGGCGTCCAGTCGGATGATCCCGGAGAGCGCCCAGGAGCCGTACACGAACCTCCAGTCCCCGCTCGGCCGCGACGCGGTCAGCGAGGAGACCCAGGCGGAGTACTACCGGGAGGCGCTCGAGCTCGCCTCGTGCCAGCCGACGGTGATCGGCGGTCTTCTTCTTCCACTTGTTCGACGAGGCCGACCTCAACCGGTGGCAGTCAGGCCCCTACTACGCGGACACCACGACGCCGAAGACGAGCCTGGCAGCGATCCGCGAGGCCGCGCAGCAGGCGCGCGAGGGCGAGCTCGCCGACTGTTCGTAAGATTTCGCCCGTGGAAGGTCAGTACGTCGCATACAGGTTCTTCCGCGTCGACTCCGGCATGGCGGCGCCTGCCCGTCGAGGAGCGCGCCGCCGGCAAGGACGCCTTCGCCGAGGTCGTCGAGGACTGGGCCGGGCGGATGGCGACGTTGCGGCCGTACTCGGTGACCGGCGTGCGGCCGGACAGCGACTTCTTCCTCTGGGCGATCACCGACCGTTACGAGGACCTCGGCGAGCTCGGAGCGGCGCTCAACGGGACGCCGCTCGCCGGCTGGCTCGAGACGCCGTACTCGTACCTCGCCACGACGAAGGCGTCCGAGTACACGCAGGCGCGCAAGCCGCGCAAGGTGACGCCGCGGGGCTCGCCGTACCTCGTCGTCTATCCGTTCGTGAAGCTCCGCTCCTGGTACTCGCTGCCGGCCGAGGACCGCCAGCGCGCGATGGACGAGCACATGCGCGTCGGCCACGAGTTCCGGACGATCGTCAACCACACGACGTACTCGTTCGGGATCGACGACCAGGAGTTCATGACCGCCTTCGAGTGCGACGAGCCGTCGGACTTCATGCACCTCATGCTCACGCTGCGCGAAAGCGAGGCGAGCCGCTACACGGAGCGGGACACGCCGATCTTCGTCGGCAAGCACGTCGAGATCCGGGCTGCACTGGACGCCCTCGACGGCGCTCAGTCCCGCGTCGAGGCTTAGCCCGAAGCGAAGCGAGGGCCCCCTTCTATGTCCACTCACTAATACCCGTACGTGTGCTGGTCGCGCCAGGCGCGGAACATCGCGAAGCCTGAGATCACGAGGACGAGCAGGAACGCCGCGGCGTCGAGCCCGGACTCGCTCCGATGAAGAAGTACGCGAGCAGCGCGCCGACGATCAGCAGGGCGCCGCCGTAGAAAGCGAGCCTCGAGCGCATCGGCCAGACGGCGATGTCGCCGCGCCGGTCGCGCCACATGAGGTAGACGAAGTACGCGATCGCCAGCGGGAAGATGATCGACGCGATCAGGAAGAGCGCCGTGAGCGTCAGCTGGAGCTGGAGCACGACTACGACGAGCGCGATCAGGGCGACGATCAGCAGCCCGCGCACGGTCGAGTTCATCTCGGAGAAGAACTTCTTCATCAGGCGGTCGTGTACGCCCGCACGGCCAGCGCGGCGGCGATGAGCGTCGCGACCGAGAACCACGCGAGGCGGCGCCGAGGCTCCTTCGGAGCGTAGAACCAGGGGGCGAGGACGGCCATCAGCGCGAACGTGCCGTACGCGTAGTGGAGCTCGTCACCGGCCTGGCGGTCGTCGGAGAGCAGGAGGAGGCCGAGGCCGACCTGGGCGACGAGCAGCGTCTGGCTCAGCGTCAGAACGTGCGCG
Source organism: uncultured Actinomycetes bacterium (assembly GCA_963776955.1). Classification (GTDB taxonomy): domain Bacteria; phylum Actinomycetota; class Thermoleophilia; order Gaiellales; family Gaiellaceae; genus VAXT01. The sequence continues at coordinate 725,467 of CAVZOM010000005.1, read as the reverse complement.
AGCAGCCCTCCCGAGGTCCCGGGGCCGAAAGTAGGCGATACCGCCCCACACGGCAGATACCAGCGTCACTCCGAGCACGAGGTAGGCGACCGTGTGATGGACGGTTAGCATCCAGCCGCAACTCTACGGGGGGAGCTGAGATGGTCGAAGAGGGCAAGCCGGCACCGGACCTCGAGCTGACGACGGACTCGGGCGGACGATTCGCCCGCTACTAAACGAAGCAAGCGTCAGGTAAGCCGCGCCCCGTGACCGAAGGAGAATCGAGATGGGAACGCTGATCGCGACAACGCAGGCCACGATCGACGGCGTCATAGACCCGGTCGGCGAGTGGGTGCAGCCGGACGGAGACCACGGCGACTACTCGTTCGAGCGTCAGGCGAGATCCAGCGGGCTGGTGCTGGGCCGCAAGACCTACGAGGGGCTGGCGGGATATTGGCCGAGCCAGTCGGGCAAATGGGCGGACATGGTCAACCCGATGCCGAAGTACGTCGGGTCCAACACCCTGTCCGGCGATCTCGAGTGGAACGCGACGCTGCTCGAGGGGGACCTCGAGGACTCGATTCCGAAGCTGAAGGACGAGGTCGACGGTGACCTGTTCATGCACGGGAGCGGCGAGTTCGCCTACGCCCTCGCCGAGAAGGGCCTGATCGACCAGTACGAGGTTTATTTGAACCCGCTTGTCTGGGGCACGGGAAACGTCCACGTGCTCGGCGACAGGGGGACCGTCCGCATGGAGCTCGACGACGTGAAGCGGTTCGACTCCGGAGTAGTCCTCCTCAGCTACCTGCCGGTGTCTTGACGGGGGCGAGGGATGGCTGCCGTCTTGAACGACCCCGCCGGCCCGACGAATGGAGGCACTCTTGATAGAGGAAGGTAGTCGAGCCCTGACTTCACGCTCGCGTCAGACTCCGGCGCGCAGATCTCGCTCCAGTCCCTCCGTGGGCGGCCGTCGTCCCTCTACTTCTATCCCAAGGACGACTCGCCCGTTAATAAATTCAGTAAGAGCCGAAGTCCGCGGCTCTCTTACCCCCACGCTCGACCTGACCTGTGAGCCAGGTCGTCGGCGCAGGCGCGGCCAAATGACTGTTCGGACCGTGTCCGCGATAGGCTGAGCTCGGCTGTCCGTGGCGGATCAGGAATCCCTACAGCAAGGCGGCGCCGAGCCACCTTCTCCGTGGACGGATCGGGTCCTCGCGTTGCTGGCGGACTGGGGCGAGAGAGCTGCGAGGAGCGCAGAGGCTCATTACGACCTGGCAAGCCGCCTTGCCCAAGCCAACATCAGGTTCGGCGTGCCCGTCGTGATCCTCACGAGCTTCGTCGGGACGAGCGTCTTTGCGAGCATTGGACGGACTGTCGATCTGTGGTTGCGCATCGGGATTGGGTTGACCAGCGTGCTCGCTGCCGTCCTTGCGAGCCTCCAAACGTTCCTACGCTTCGGCGAGCGAGCCGAGAAGCACCGTTCCGCGGCTGAACTTTGGGCGTCGATCCGCCGCGAGATCGATGAGATGCTTGCGCTGCACCCGACCTATCTTGCATCGCGCGGCGATCCTCAAAAGTACCTGGATGACCTTCGGCGGCGAATGGACGAGATCGCGCAGCAGTCTCCGGAAATGGGCGCGAAAGGCCTGTGGCGCGTGCAAAGGCGCTACGCAATTGATCCCTTCGATGACCGAGCTGTGCAGGAGCCGTCGAAGAGGTCGGGGTGACTCATGCGCACCGTCCGGCCAGCCGACGTCTTTATGCCCGCTGGGGCCAGGGGAGCGGTTAGGCTGCGGCGAGGGTGGCTGCCCTCTTGAACGATTCCGGCGATCCCACGGAAGGCGTCGTCGAGGAAGGTAGCCCAGCTCCCGACTTCACGCTCATGTCGGACTCGGGCGAGGCGGTCACGTTGTCTTCCTTCAGAGGCGCGCCCGTCGTCCTCTACTTCTATCCCAAGGACGACACGCCCGGCTGCACGACCGAGGCTTGCGGCTTCCGCGACGCCTACTCGGAGTTCGAGAAGCGCGGTGCAGTCGTTCTCGGCGTGAGCCCCGACGACCAGGCGTCACACGTCAAGTTCAAGAAGAAGTACTCGCTCCCGTTCACGCTGCTCGCCGATCCCGAGCACGAGGCTGCGGAGCGCTACGGCGTCTGGGGCGAGAAGAAATTCGGCGGCAAGACGTACTGGGGTGTCAAGCGCTCGACGTTCGTGATCGACGCCGATGGTAACGTCGCCAGGGCCATGCACAACGTGAAGCCGGACGGGCACCCCGAGCGGGTGCTCGCGGCTCTTTCCGAATGACCGAGATCGAAGACGAAAAGTACGAGGTCGAGCTTGGGCCGTTCTTCACGGCGGGTGTCCTCGTCCTTGCCTACGGGTTCCTTCGCCGAAGGAAGCTCGCGATCGCAACCGGGCTCGCCGCGATCTGGGTCGACCAGCGCACGGACCTCGGGCGTTCCCTGAAGAGGCGCATCAGGAGCGCGATGAAGGAGCAGATCAAGGCGCATGCTCGTAGCGGTGAATCTGAAGCGCCGCGCACCTCTGTTTAGCAGCACCAACCCGGGTGTCTGGCTAGCGCAAGAGTCTGACAAGAACGTAGCCGCGTCCACGCACCGGCGTAACGGTCTTCCCCCTGTACGTCACGAGCGGCGTGACGCCCATCTGACTGCCACGGGCGCTCGTGGGGATCCGCCATGGTCCGCACGTGACCTCGCCGGCGCCGCCTCTGATGCGCCAGCGGCCGCGCACCCTGGTCTTCCTGACGTCGCGCCTTGAGCGCGTGTAGTAGACGTCGCATTTCACGCTCACGTTCGAGCTCTTCACTTGGGACCAGGTGGTGTCTGTGCTGCTCTTCTCGAGCAGGAGGACGTTCTCGATCGCCATCCGAACCAGGCGGCCCGTTCGCGGCTCCTTGGGCGAGAAGTCGATCCTGCGGCCCCAAAGCGCTCGCACCCGGTACGCGCCACCCGGGGGCGCACCACAGCCCGCACACTGGAGCAAGAACGTCCCCGCTCCCCGGCCTTCAACGCTCCCCGTCGCTGTGACCCACCGGACCTCGGGTGTGATCCCATCCCGTTCGTCATCTTCAGACGTATAGAGGGAGAAGATGACAGGGGTCGGGTGGTCCCCGTTACAGCCTTCTGGATACGGCGTTGAGCCGAAGACCTCCACAAGCGGGCGACCCGTGCGTATGGCCGTCAACCGCAATCTCACTTGACCGTCCGAGCCCGTTCCCCCCCAGCGGCAGGAACCCGATACGCCGGTCCAGTCGTAGACCATCGGAGCCGTCGCGACGTCGTCCGGGCTCGTCGTCAGCGTGACGTCGAACTGGGCGCGGCTGCTGAATGTCAATGAGTGTCCGTTCTGCTCGAGGTTGGCGTGAACCTCGATCACACCTGTCAGCCGGACGCCCGCCTGCGAACGGTCTGGTCCCGCGCCGGCCGCCGCCGTCAGCACGAGTGAGCCGGCGACCGCCGCCAACACCCAAACGACCCGCGCTCGGGAAGTAGCCGCTCGCGTGGTAGCGAGCCAGCCCGCCGCAGGACGTAGACGAATCACTCGGGATTCAGCGTCCCACAACGGCGGATGCTCGTCAACGTCACCGGGAGCCTTTACCTCGCGCTCATACGCCGCTGGCAGCCTTAGGTGCGGATGAGAGGACTTGAACCTCCACGGGGTCTCCCCCACACGGACCTGAACCGTGCGCGTCTACCAATTCCGCCACATCCGCGCGGCTGACCAATTCTAGCCGCCGTCGTCTTCCTCTCTACGATGTCTTTTCTGAAGCGGGTCACTCTTCTCTTCGTCCGTCGTGCTCGCCTGCCTGCCCGCGCTCGCGGGGGCCCAGGCGACCACTCGCCTGCCCTCAGGCGGGACCGTCGAGGTCATCGTCACGCTCGACGCGAAGCCGCTCGCCCGCGGCGGTGATCTCAGGACGCTCGAGGCGACGCCAGCGGTCGGCCGAGTCGGAGCTGACGGATCGCATCGAGGGCCTCTCGGTTCAGCACCGCTACTCGACCGTCCTCGACGCTCTCGCCGTGACGTTGCCCGCGAGCGAGCTGGAAGCTCGAGAGCACCGACGGCGTCGTGCGCGTCTACCCGAACGTCGCCTACCGCGCGCTCCGCTCGTCCAGCCCCGGCATTCATCGGCGCGCCGGCGCTCTGGGGGCAGACGCTGAGCTCGGCCGGGAACGGCGTGAAGATCGGCATCATCGACGACGGGCTCGACAAGACCCACCCCTACTTCAGCGCGCGCGGCTACCGGATGCCGCGCGGCTTTCCCGAAGGGCCAGAAGAGCCTGACGAGCGCGAAGGTGATCGTCGCCCGAGCGTTCGCCCCGCGCACGCCGAAGTGGAAGTACGCCAAGCGGGCCGTTCGATCCGCTCAACTCGGACCACGCGACGCACGTCGCCGGCATCGCCGCCGGCAACCACCGCACGCAGGCTCGGGCAGCCGGATCTCCGGCGTCGCGCCCAAGGCCTACCTCGGCAACTACAAGGTGCTGACGGTGCCGAGCGCGCTTCGGGCTGAACGGGAACTCGGCGGAGATCGTCGCCGGCATCGAGGCCGCGGTCCGCGACGGGATGGACGTGATCAACCTCTCGCTCGGCGAGGCGGAGATCGAGCCGAGCCGCGACATCGTCGCTGCGGCGCTCGACGGAGCAGCCGCCGCCGGAGTCGTGCCGGTCGTCGCCGCCGGCAACAACTTCGAAGAGCTCGGCGCGGGATCGGTCACCTCGCCCGGAAGCTCGGACCGCGCGATCACGGTCGCCGCCGAAAGCGAGGCAGGGCGGCGCAGCGATCGCGCTCGTTCTCGTCCGGGCGGGCCCACCCCGCTCTCGCTACGCATGAAGCCCGACGTGACGGCCCCTGGCGTCGGCGTCCTCTCGTCCGTTCCGCGCCGCGAAGGGCTTTGGGCGGCTGTTCAGCGGCACGAGCATGGCCGCGCCCCACGTCGCGGGCGCGGCCGCTCTCCTGCACCAGCGCCATCCGTCCTGGACGGTTGCGCAGATCAAGTCGGCGCTCGTGCAGACCGGCCAGCCGGTGCTCCGAGGCGCGGTCGAGGCCGAGTCGACACGCGAGGGCGGCGGGACCGTCGACCTCGTCCGCGCCGACGCGCCGCTGCTCTTCGCGTCGCCGACCGGGCTCTCGTTCGGGCACGTCGCGCCGGGAGGGTCCGCCGTCGGGCCGCGTGACGCTGACGGATGCGGGCGGAGGAGCCGGCCAATGGGCGGTCACGACGTCGCTCCAGCAGCCGGCCGGCGGCGTCTCGTTCAGCGCTCCGTCGCGTCACGGTCCCGGGAGAGCTCGTCGTGACGGCGACCGCGGCACCGGGCTCGATCCAGGGCAGCCGCACCGGCTTCGTCGAGCTCACGCGCGGCACGATCGTCGGCGGATCCCTTACTGGCTCCGCGTCTCCGCGCCGGCCCTAGCGCGGCGCGCAGACGACGCCTCTCACGCGCACGGGCACGTACAAGGGCAACACCCGCGGACGACCGGCGCTCGTCGAGTCGTACCGCTACCCCGAGGACCCCCGCGGCCTCGGCGTCCCGCGCGTCCTGTCCGGCCCGGAGCAGGTGTTCCGGGTCTCGCTGAGGAAGCCGGTCGCGAACTTCGGCGTCGCCGTCACCGGCGGCCGTCTCGACGTCCAGCCTCGGGTGGTCCGCGCCGGCGACGAGAACCGACTGCTCGGCGAGATCGCGCTCCCGTACAACGCGAATCCGTACACCACCAGCTTCGGCAGGCCGGTGCCCGTCGTCGGCGCGGCGCTTCCCGCTCCGGGCGACTACGACATCGTCTTCGACACGCTCAGCGCCTCGCGCGCCGGCCCGTTCACGTTCCGCTTTTGGATCGGAGACACGACGCCTCCGCGGCTGAGGTTCCTGTCGGCACGCGGCGGCGTCGTCAGGGTCTCGCGCACGCGACGACGGAGCGGGGATCGATCGGAGCCAGATCCGGCTCTTCGTCGATGGGCGTCAGACGGTCGACGCGCTACGACGCGCGGCGACGGGCTGATCGTCACCACTGGTAGCAAGCTCGCGCGCGGGCGCCACCGGCTGCGGCTCGTCGTCTCCGACTACCAGGAGCTGAAGAACATGGAGAACGTGCGCCGGATCCTGCCCGAACACGGCGCAGCTCAGCACCGCGTTCTTCGTTCGCTAGCGCGCGGTCGGGGTCTTTCGTCGTCGGCAGCTGGGCCAGGTCGCGCTCGACGCTCGCAGCGAACTCGTCGGGGTCGTCCTCGGCCTCTGATCACGTGCAGCTCGGGCTGACGCCTCCGGCGCCATCGCTTGCGGCGCTCCTGCCAGCCGACGCGCGCCTGCAATCGCGGCCATTCCGCTGCTACGAGGACAGCGACGGCGCAGGCGAGCAGAACGATCCAGAGCCAGCCCACGGCCCGAATTGTACCGACGGTCTCCAGCGTTCCTCAGCCGGGCAGGAATGGGACGTCCCAGGCGTAGGCGAAGGTGACCACGGCCGCCGCGGCAGCACGAGCCGGAGCCACGAGGATCACCTGCTGCGCCTCTCGGGGCGCGCTTCACCTTGTCGCCGGCGGCGTCATCTGCTCGATCGTTCGCTCGAGCCAGCGCTCCGCCCAGGCGAACTCGAGCGCGAGGATGGCGAGGCCCGCCGCGATGACCAGCAAGCCGGGGCCCGGAAGCGGAATCATGGCAAGCCCGACGAGCACGACCAGGAAGCCGGCAATCGCGACCGCGGCGCGGATGATGCGGCTTCGCGTCCGGTGCCGGTCGCGTCTCTCCCGGACGGCTTCGATCAGTCGGTGGCGAGACCTGGGCTCTGGTTCCACGACCGAAGCCTAGACAGCCAACCTGGTGTGCTCTGGGCTGGCGGAAATCTTCCTGCTCATCGGGAATACTCCAGCGGTGATTCGCCTCGCCGCCGCGCTCGCCCTCGCCGCACTGGCCAGCGGATGTGGCGAACAGAGGCCCTCCGCCGATCACCCGGCGACGAAAAGCTTCGAACTCGCGGAGTATCCGTTCGAGCGCGAGGGCTACTACGGAATCGGCTCGAGCATCCGGGAGATGGATCCGGACCGGCTCGAGCCACTCACGCGGCGCGGTTTGCGGCTTGGGGGCTACGCCAACCAGTTCGTGGTTTCTCCAGACCGAACCGAAGCCGCCTTCGGCGTCGACTTCGGGGAACTCGTGCTCGTCGACCTTGCAAAGCTGACGCTGAGAGATCGTCTCCGGCTCGGCAAGCCCGATCTGGTCGTGCGGCCGGTCGGCTGGCCGAGGCCGGACCTCCTCTTCACGCTCGGCTGCACGGACATGGGCAAGCACGGCTGCTACTACAACCGGCTGCTCCTGATCGACCCGACCGTGCCACGGCAGGTCGCGAGCTTCGACCTCGGCGGCGGGGCGGAAGGGAGGTAGCGACCCTCTGACCCGAACGTCGGCGATCTTCGTGGCGCCACGTCGGATCGAGCCGGCGCGTCTGCTGATTGCGGAATCGACCGGGGCCATCCACACCGTCGAGCTCACGCGGATCCTGGTGGGCGATGCAAAACGACGGTTCGGCCCTCACTACCGGTCGGCCGACTTCGTGCTCGAACGAGGCCGGGCGATCGTGCTCGGCAGCCGGGGTCTGATCGCGGAGGTCTCGCTTCGCTCGCGGAGGGTGCGCTACCACCGCGTGCCAGAGCTCTCGGTCAGCCGAGTGAGCGTGAGGCGGGCCCCCTCCGAGCGCTGTTGCGGGACGATGAACCCGTTCAGCGACGAGACCATCCTGGCCGACGGGGCCTGGCCAGGGACATTCCTCGTCACTTCCGCCCGGTCGCGGCTCGTCAACCCAGGAAGTGTTCGCAGCTCAGCGCACACATGGCTGCTCGACACCAGGACGTGGAACACCACTCGATGGGAGGCGGGACACGCTCGGCGCGGGGCGGATCTCCTGATCGTCTCGCGGACGGCCAAGCCCTACCGAGGGCCGACGACGATCCTCGCGTACGAGCGGTCCGGCGCCGTCCGCTATCGCCTCCGCTTCCCAGAATTGGTCACGTACTCGACCTACCGAGACCGCCTCTACGTGGGCGGAAGCGACGGGCGGAAGACGAGGATCTTCGACGCCCGGACCGGGCGTCTCCTCCACCGCGTCCCACCGACGGACGTCGATCCCGCGTTCAGCTGGACTCCCCCCGAGTAGTCGCGTTGCCCTAGGGGCAGACCCTGACCCAATCGGTGTAGCAGAGATCGCGACCGGGGCCACCCGTCAGGCGGTCGTTCCCGCGGCCGCCGTCGTGCGCGGCCATGAAGTCGTTGCCGGAGCCGCCCTCGAGCACGTCATGACCGAAACTGCCCTTCAGGAAGTCTTTGCCCGCATTCCCGAGCAGCACGTCGTCGCCGAGCCCGGCAAGAAGCCGGTCATTGCCTGGCCCTCCGATCAGCCGGTCGTTTCCTCCCAGGCCGGTCAAGACGTCATCGCCGCCGAGGCCGCAGACGATGTCGCGGCGGGCAGTCCCCCTCAGGTAGTCGCGCTTACTCGTGCCGACGATGGTGCAACCCGCGTTCCGAACGCTCCGCGGCAGCGCCTCGGCCCGGTAGCTGTGTCCCGCATGGACGGTGACATCGAGGTTGCGGACGAAGTCGTGGACGACGACCGTGCCCTCGACGACCGTGATCCGCGTGGCGTCACAGAGATCTTCGGTCAACCACTTCGTCCCGCGAACGGTCGCCGAGGAGTAGCGACCGCGGGTCCTGTAGCGACCCTTGCCGCTGCCCCAGAGCTTGCGCGCCGGGCGCTTCTTCGCCAGGGCCCGGAAGGAGGAAATGCAATCGAGGAAGTTGCCTCCGTCGAGCCGGATCTCACCGAGCGCGCGCGGGCTCGGCTGCAGGACCGTGAAGACGCCGGCATGGAACTCGCTCGTGTCGAGTGCGACGGCGCGGGAGACCGTCACGTTCGCGGCGCCCGCGGTCGTGTCGACCTCGGTCCCGACCGGGACTTGTGTCGCGCCTTCGAGCTCGATGAAGTCTTTGGAGTTGGGAAACTTGTAGAGCACCGTTCCGTCGGTCAGCGAGAGGTTGGCGGATTTCCCGGGAGTCGGAGGCGGAGGCAGGAAGTCGGCGCCGACCGACCTAGCGACGTCCATCGTCACCGTGCACGGGCCCGCTCCGCTGCACGCCCCGGTCCAGCCTGGGAAGGTCCAGCCGGGGTCTGGATCTGCGACGAGGGTCACCCTCGAGCCGGTGGCGAAGTCCGCGCCGCACGTCGCGCCGCAGTCGATCCCGGCCGGAGTGCTCAGAATCCGGCCGTTGCCGGTCTTTTCGACAGTTAGCGTGAACGTGCCGACAGTGAGCGCTACAGCGGCGCTCGCGGTGCCGCCACGGCCGTCGTCCACGGTGTACGTGAAGCTGTCGCCGCCTTCATACCCGCTCGACGGCGTGTATCGGATCGTCCCGCTCGGCTGGATCGAAACAGTTCCGTGCGCCGGCTCGGTGAGGCTCACGACCCTGAACGAGTCTCCGTCGGGATCGCTGTCGTTGGCGCGAACGTCGACGTCGACCGGTGAGTCACGGCCCGTGCTCGTCGTGTCGGCGACGGCAATCGGGGCGCGGTTCTCGGCGTCGAACCGTGTCGAGCTCTCGAGCAGGACGCTCGCGCCGGGCGCCACCGTCGCGTTCCACTGCTGGCTGAGCGTGACGTCGTACGGGGTCTCCGCGACGAGATCGCCGTTCGTGTCGTTGAAGACGAGCCCGCTGTCGCCCGGCGGGATGCCTCCCGCGCCTTCGATCACCGGGCGGTAGTTGAACGGCTGGATCGTCCACGCGTCGGGCGTCGCGTCGCCGGCCAGCGAGCCGTTGATCCTGAGAAGAACCCGCGGAGCTCCAGTGGAAGCTGAGTCGAACTCCGTCAACGTTCGGCCGTCGGCGCCGCTCGCCGCCGCTCCGTCGTCGGTGGTCGAGTCGAAGCGAAGGTCTCCGTCGAGGTGCCGGACGAGCTGCGTGTCGACGGCTGCGCCTCCCGTGTTCGTGAGCGTGTACGTCTGGCGCAGCGTCGAGCCCCCGAGCGTCACCGGCTCGACCGCCTGTGTGAGGTCGATCCGCAGGGAGCCGATGGTGAGGCGAGTGCTGAGCGGGCTCTCCGCGAGCAGCTCGACTTGCCCGTCCACGCAGTCGTCCGCCAGCATTCGGCCGGCCGTGCTCAGGTAGAGGTTCGACGTGTACGTCGTACCGAGCGGCGTGAAGCTGCCGGGCGGATTGAATATCGGCGTCGCTTGCACCGACAGTGCCTCTCCCGAAGGCGCCCAGCCCGTCGACCGTGACCCGCACCGCGCCGTCGGTCACCGTCGGATCGCCGTTCTGGAGCGTGCGGATGATCGGCGCGCAACCCGAACCGACGTGGGCGCTCCCGAAGGACGCCGACACAGCGGCCAGCGTCCCCGCGATCGTCATCGCCACGAGCACGCGGCCTAGATGCAAATCCCGACCGCCTTTCTCGCGCAGAGATCCGTGCCTGGGCCGCCGTGCATGCGGTCGTTCCCATCCCTACCGACGATGAAGTCGTTGCCCTTGCCCCCGAGGAGGAGGTCGATCCCAGGCCCGCCGTTCAGCGTAGTCGGCGCCCGCCCCGCCGTCGAGGCGATCGCCGCCCGTTCCTCCGTTCATGCGGTCGGCGCCGGCGCCGCCGCGCATGCGGTCAGCGCCCTTGCGCCCGAGCATGACGTCGGAGCCGCGCTCGCCGATCAGAAGGTCTTTGCCCGGGCCGCCGACGAGCCGGTCACTGCCGCTGCCCCCGATGAGGACGTCATTCCCTCCGACGCCGCGGAGCGTGTCGTTTCCTCCCAGGCCACAGAGCACGTCGCGCCGGTTCGTTCCTCGCAGGACGTCGCGCTTCGCCGTCCCCATGACCGTGCACCGGTGGCCCTGGATCGTCCGCGGCTGCCGCGACCCCGGCGGAGGAGGCGGTGGTGGCGGAGGTGGTGGCGGAACTGGTGGAGGTGGCGCCGGCGGTCCAGGTGGCGGCGGGGGCGGTGGTGGCGGCGGAGGAGGCGGAGCCGGCGGGCCCGCGGCGTCGTCGTTGAGGATCGAGGCCGTCCCCACGCCGTGCTCGATCGTCGCGTTCGTCGGGTTCGTCAGCTCGACGAGGAATGTCTCGTGCTGCTCGATCTCGGTGTCGCCGTTGACGGAGACGTTGACGTTCCTCGTCGTCTGGCCGGGGGCGAATGTCAAGGTGCCGCTCGTCGCGCTGTAGTCGGAGGGCTGCTGAGCCGTCCCGTCTTCGGTGTGGTACTCGACCGTGACCGTCTGCTCGCTGGCTGATGAGAGCGTGACGGCGAGCATCGCGGACCTCGTACCCGGAATTCCCCTCGGTCACCGTCACGTTTCCGACCGCGAGGCCGACGAGCGGGTCGTCGTCCAGGATCGTGCCCTCGCCCTGGCCGTCGCCGAGCACGACGTTGCCCGAGACGACCGTGAGGTTGACGAAGAAGCCCTCGTTGGGCTCGTCGATCGCGTCCCCGTGGACCTTGACGACGAATGTCTTGCTGCTCTGCCCAGGTGCGAAGGTGAGGCGTGTCGTCATCCCTCCGTAGTCGCCCGGCTCGTGAGCCGTCCCGTCAGAGGACGTTGCATCGACGACGACGGGCTCGGACTGAGGGTCCGAGATCGCGACCGTGAACACTGCGTCCAGCTCACCGGAGTCGCCCTCTTGCGACGTCGCGTCGTTGACATTGACGAGCGCCGGGATGTTGCGCGTGACGGTGATGCTGACCGTCGCCACGCTCGAATCCATCTGGCCGTCGTTCACCTTGAAGGTGAACGCGTCTGGGCCGTAGTAGCGGCTGTCGGGCGAGTAGGTCACGGTCGAGCCCGACCCGGTGAGCGTCCCGTGCAGCGGCTGCGTGACGACGACGTACGTGAGTGGGTCGCCGTCGAGGTCGGTCGCGTGGAGCGGGATGTCCTCGGGCGTGTCCTGGGCGACGAGCGCCGAGCTGTCCGCGGCCACCGGCGCGTCGTTCACCGGCGTGACCGTGATCGCGACCGACGCGAAATCCGTGCCTCCGTTCCCGTCCGAGACCGTGTACGTGAAGCTGTCGCCACCGTTGTAGTTCGGATCCGGCGTGAAGAGGACGTGGCCGCCCTGGATGACGGCCGTGCCGTGCGCGGGCGTGCCCACCGAAGTGACCGTCAGCGGGTCGCCGTCCGCGTCCGAGTCGTTCGCGCGCACGTCGACTTCGATCGAACTGTCCTCGGCCACCGTCGCCGCGTCGTTGGCCGCGAGGGGCGCGTCGTTCACAGGCGTGACCGTCAGCTCGACGGTCGCCGCGTTCGAGTCCGCTGCGCCGTCGTTCGCCTTGAAGGTGAACGAGTCCGGGCCGTGGTAGTTCGGGGCGGGGGTATACGTACGGCTCGAGCCCGATCCGGACAGGGCACCGTGCCCGGGCGGCGAGACGATCGAGTACGTGAGCGGGTCGCCTTCCACGTCACTCGCCGGCAGGGGCACGACGGCAGACCCGTCTTCCGCGAGCACAGCCGAGATCGGGCTCGCGACCGGTGCGTCGTTCACCGGCTCGACCGTGATCGAGACCGTCGCGACGTTCGAGCCGTTGACGCCGTCACTCGCGCTGAACGTGAAGCTGTCCGGGCCGTTGTAGTTGGCCGCCGGGGTGTACGTCCGGCTCGCTCCGGCCCCGGAGAGCGCTCCGTGCGCGGGCGGGCTGACGATCGAGTACGTGAGCGGCTCGCAATCCGAGTCGCTCGCGACCAGCACGACGGGAACTGCCGTGTCCTCATTCGCGGACAGGCTCTGCGAGGCCGCCACCGGCGAGCTGTCGTCGTCCGCGATCGTGCCCTCGCCTTGCGGGTCGATGATGTGCCCGCCGGTCGGGTTCGACAGGTTGACGAAGAAGATCTCGTCGAGCTCGTCGAGGCGGTCGGCCGTGACATCGACGGTGAGCGTCCGGCTCATGACTCCCGTGGGAAAGTGCACAACCCCCGATGTGGGCGCGAAGTCGACGCCCGAGATCGCCGAAGCCCCCTCCGTCGCCCAGTGGACGCTCGACGTCCCGTGGGGAGACCCTTCCCGCGAGACCGTGAACGTCATCGGGGTCGTTTCAGAGTTTCCCTCCGTGACGCTCGCGTCTCCGATCGAGATCCGCGAATTGTCGTTGTCATCGTCGGCCGGGACGATTTGCTGGGAGTTCGACGCCGGACCCGCGAAAGGGCCGTCGCCGAAGTCCCCGCAGAGAAGCGCAGGAGACTGCTGATGCGTCGACACACCGGCCGGCGTGATCGCGAACGCGCTCGCGAGCAGGAGGGGGCCGGCCAGCGCGAGCAGCGAAAGGCCGACAACGGGCAGTACGTGCCGTACATGAAATAGCTTCGCTAGACGCGCAAGCGCCGACAAAGAGCCCCTCACCCTCCTCAACAGGAAATGGCCGCAGTTGGTTGCCAGTAAGACTGTCAGCAGCAGGGAGCCGCGGCAATGGGTCGCAGGACCTATTCACGTCGTTGTCAACGGTAATGGCCAACACTCATTTGGCGCCAGATCGCCAAGGGCAGCCACCACGCCGCCACACCTCGAAGAGGTGGCGTGGCTCGGAAATCGGGCCCGAGCCACGCAGTTTGCGCTCGACTACCCGATGAAGCCGGCGACGCGGGTCAGCGCGTTGACGACGTTGCCCGCGAGCAGGGCAAGGGCGCCGAAGACCGCGATCGTGATAACGGCGAGGACGACGCCGTACTCGGCCATCGTCTGCCCGTCCTCACGGGTGACCCAGTTGTAGAGCTGCTGCATGATGCAGACCTCCCCATTGGAGTCGACGCCGGACGGAGCGCCGCATTGGCTTACACGTCATAGGGCCGACGAGAACAGGACACAATCCCTAGTCGGAGTGATTCGAACTACCGGAGAGAGGTCCCCGGTTGGACTCGAACCAACAACCCTCCGGTTGAGAGTCATTAGTTGCTAGGTCAGACAACAAGTGCGCCGCTGGGTTGAGCGGTGCCGGGTTCACCTTGGATCACGCAGGTGGGTAATAGGTTCGAACGGTGCCCGTTTGCGGGCTCTTTGGAAGCTCCCCGGGTTGGACTCGAACCAACAACCCTCCGGTTAACAGCCGGATGCTCTGCCAATTGAGCTACCGGGGAACGGTGCTCGGCGGTCGCGAATTGTAGCCGCCGTCGGCTAGCGCTTCGACGAAAGCCCGCGCTCGACGACGAGCTGCACGTTGCCGGGGTTGTAGCGCGGCGCGTACCAGTTGCCGTTCGGCAGTAGATCGCCCTCGACGGTCGCGAACTCCTCAAAACGCTTCCCGCTGAGGATCTCGAAGGTCGTCCCGACCGGTGGGAGGAAGCCCGGCGCCGACTCGATCGTGAGCCGGCCGTCGAGCGTCGCGGATCCGTTCACGACGAGTCGGTCGTACTCGGCCCCCGGCGTCATGCCGGTGAGCTCGATCCGAAGGGCCCCGTCACTCTGCTGCACGTAGTTGCCGAGGATCGTGAGCACTCCCGGCAAGAGGCCCGGAGCGACCTCACCCGCGGAGCCGACGTTCGCATCGATGGTGCCCGTCCCTTGGAGGAGACCGCCGGCTGCATTCACGAACGCATCGTTGGCCACCGAAAAGGTCGAGCCCGCCTTCGCGACGAGCGTGCCCTCGTTTCTGAACAGCCCCGGCACGGTCATGCTCCGCCCACCCTGGAGCGTCAACGAAGCCCCAGGGCCGTTCCTCGCGAAGTTCGCGAATGCGTCTTCGCCGCCGGGATGCTGAATCGCACCCCCACCATCGAGCGTCACGTCGGCGAGATTCACGACGATGTTCGCCCCGTAGAACCGCAGCGAGCCCCGTAGGAAGTACTCGCCGCCCGCCAGGACGTTGCCGGTCATGTTCCGAAACGGCCCGGTGACGGCGAGCGTCCCACTCAGCACCTCGATCCGGCCGCCGTTCTTGAGGCTCGTGCCGATCTGCGTCGACCAGGGTCCGCCGCTCTTCCGCAGCGTGCCGCCTGCGTGCACACGGAGCGGCACATACGTGCTCGAGTTGCCCTTGATGTCGAAGAGACCCCCCGGCCCGACGGAGAGCACGCTCGTGGTCCCGCCCTGGAGGATGTAGATGTTGTCGCTCCAGGCGAGCGTGCCGCGGACGTCGAGGGCTCGCCCGCCGGCGAGCTGGACCGTGCCCGAGCCGCTGATCTCGAGCGTCGCCGCGCTCGCGACGCGCGTCGTCCCGGGGCCGGTCATGTAGCCGCCACTCCAACTCGAGCTGTTCGCACCGGCCCCGGTGAGGAGCACCGTGGCAGCGCCACCGAGCGTTGCACCGGGCATCTGGTCGAGCGTGACGATCCTCGACGGGTCCGCCGTGCTCGTCATCGAGAGCGCGCCGCCGATGAGAGCGAGCGTGCCGTCGGCGAAAACGGTAGCGATCGACGTCGTCCCGGACGAGTGCTCTACCGTCGCCGACGCCGGGATGCAGACGACGTCGTCCGGAGCCGGCAGGCGGTCAGGGTCCCAATTCGACGGCGTGTGCCAGGACCCGCTACTGCCGCCGTCCCACGTGATGGTGCACGAAGGAGCACCCGCGGCGGCAAGCCGGCCTGCGGGCACGAGCGCCAAGACGGCACACGTCAGGAGCCCGCACAGGACTCTCACGACAAGTGAAGACTGTCACGAACGTCGACTGCTCGCAAGGCCCCAGGAGCTCGCCGACGGAGCCGCACCAAGGCCGTTCAGCGGCGGCCGACGGTCAGGTTGACCCGGAACCCGGCGGGGCGGATCGCGCGCGGTCTCGGACTCTGGGCGACGACCCTGCCGACTCGCCTCGACCGCATGCGACGGATTCGGCCCACGCGGCAGTTCGCCCGTCGAAGTGCCCTGCGGGCGCGGGGCAGCGTCATCCCAATTACCCGCGGCACGCGGCAGCGAGCAGCCGGTGGAGGCGGTGGAGGTGGAGGCGGTGGCGGCGGTGGCGGCGGAGGTGGCGGTGGAGGCGGCGGAGGTGGAGGTGGCGGAGGTGGAGGTGGCGGAGGTGGGAGGTGGCGGCGGTGGCGGCGGAGGTGGCGGCGGAGGTGGCGGTGGCGGCGGCGGAGGTGGAGGCGGCGGAGGTGGAGGTGGCGGAGGTGGAGGTGGCGGAGGTGGAGGTGGCGGAGGTGGCGGAGGTGGAGGTGGCGGAGGTGGAGGTGGCGGAGGCGGAGGCGGCGGAGGCGGTCCGCCCGTCGTCAGCATGGCCAGGCTCCAGCTTCCGATCGAGCCGGCGTCGAAATCCGTATCGTCGACGACGTACAGGCTCCAGGTCCCGTTCGGATTAGTGCCGAAGAAGGTCGACAGCGTCACGTTCCCACTCGGAGTCGGGGCCGGAGCCGGGAACGCGTCCCCCGTGCCGAGGTTGATCGGCCTGTTCAAGGGCGTGACGCAGGTCGCCGCGGGCAACTCGACGAATGCTCCGTCGTCGATCGTCAGGTTGACGCCGCTGATCGGACTCACGCCGCATGCATCCGACATCGGAATCACGTTCGCGCCGGTCGGGCCGACGAGCAAGAGGTCGACGTCGGCGGGATAGCCGTGCGTGAGGCCCGTGATGAAGAGCGTGAGATGGACGATGTTGCCCGTCTGACCCGTGATCACACAGCTCGAGGGGTACGGCGTCGCCGGCCCGGCATCTGGGATCGAGATCGCGCCACCCGCGCACACCGTCGGCGGAGGGGGCAGAGGAGGTGGCGGCGGCGGCGGCGGTGGCGGAGGGGACGCGGCCTCGACGACGAGTTGGACGCTGGTTGGGTTGTAGTGCGGCACGTACCGGTGGCCGCTCGGCAGCTGGGCGCCCTCGATGAACGGGAACTGCCCCGAACGCGACCCGCTCACGATCTCGAAGGTCGTGCCGAGTGGTGGCTCGAAGCCGGGCGCCGATTCGATGATCAGTCGTCCGCCGAGCGCCGCTGATCCGGTCACGACGAGCCGGTCGTACTCGGTTCCCGGGACCGTGCCGGTCAGCTCGATCCGCAGGCGACCGTTGTTCTGCTGGGAGTAGAAGCCGTCGATCGTGAGAATCCCACGCGGAAGCCCGGGGGCGACCTCGCCCGCGGACGTCACGTTCGCGTCGACGTTGCCGGTCCCCGGAGCACACCCCCAAAGCTGTTCGTGAATGCATTGTTGGCGACTGCAAACGTCGAGCCCGAACTCGCGACGAGCGTGCCGCTGTTGGTGAACGGCCCCGCCACTGTCAGATCCCGTCCGCCTATGAGCGCCAGTGAGCCTCCGCGCGCGTTGCGGGCGAGGTTCGCAAACGCGTCCGACCCGCCCGGATCCTCGATCGCAGCCGACGGTCCGTCGAGTGTCACATTGGCCGCGTTCGTGACGATGTTCGCGCCCAGGAACCTGAACGTGCCCTGCACGAGGTACTCACCACCGACGAGAGCGTTTCCACTGAAGTTGCGAAACAGCCCGCTCACGACGAGGAACCCGCTCAGCACCTCGATCCGTCCCCCGTTCTTGAGGCTCGTGCCGATCTGCGTCGTGCCGGAGGCGCCGCTCTTGCGCAGCGTCCCGCCCGGCAGGACGCGGAGCTGGACATACGTGGTCGAGTTGCCGGTGATGTCGAAGAGGCCGCCCGGGCCAACGGTGAGCACGCTCGCTGGGCTACCGGCCTGGAGGATAAGGACCGTGCCGCTCCAGGTAACCGTTCCTCGCATGTCGAGCGTTCGCCCGTCGGCGAGCGATACAGCCGCCGACCCACTGATGTTGAGCGCAGCTCCGCTCGCGACCCGGGTCGTCCCCGCGCCGCTCATCGTGCCGCCGATCCAGCTCGAGGTGTTCGCGCCCGAGCCCGTGAGGACAACCGCGTTCGCGCCTGCGAGCGTCCCTCCCCCCTGCATGAGTTTGACGATCTGAGAGTCGTCGGCGGTGCTCGTCGTCGTCAGCGTCCCGCCGGTCAAGGTCAGGGTCCCTGCGACCTGGACGGTCAGAACCGACGTGGTGCCGGTGTTGTGGGTCACGTTCGCCCCAGCCGCAATGCAGACGTGATCTGCGGCGGCGGGAACCCGGCCCAGATCCCAGTTGGTCGCAACGTTCCAGAAACCGGAGGGGCCTCCGGTCCACGAGATCGTGCAGGGTGGGACGCCCACAGCGGCCAGCCGGCCTGCGGGCACGAGCACCAGGACGACGCACGTTGCAAGCGCGCCGAGAAGCCTCACCCCAAGGAGGGTGTCACCCTCGGCCTCCGGTGACAAGAGCTACACGAGCTCGCCGACCGCGGCCCGCACCTTCTCGAGCGCCTCCTGGAGCTCCTTCATCTGCTTCGGATCGGCGTCCGCCAGGTCCCGCCGGAGCTTCCGTTCGCGCAGGCGCAGGAGAAGCTCCTTGCCCGTCGACTCGTCAATCGCGTCTGCAGCCGCACGCGCGTCGAGCTCGGCGATCAGCGGGACGAGATCCGCCTCGGCCTCGCCGCCGTCGACGAGGTGGGCGCGCAGCCGTCGATGGAGCTCGTTGTCGAAGTGGTCCGGGCTCATCTCGCCGAGCACGGCGATCAGCTCGGGATGGACGATGCAGCCGGCGAGCGCCTCGCGCTCCAGCCTGTCCCCTGCGTCGATCAGCCGCGGCGAGGCAGCCGCGCCGGTGGCGGCGCTTCCTGCCGCCCGAAGCTGAATCGTCAGGCCGAGACAGATCGTTGGCGAGCCGCCACGCCTCGTGACGCTCGGGCGATTCCGGAATGCCGTTCAGGAAGTCCTGGACGCGCAGATACGCATGCTGCCTGTCGCGCGCGCGATCGCTCTCCAGCCGCACTCGATGAACTGCGTAGGGCTTTGCCTCTCTGAGCCGATCCTCGAATCCAGCGGGATCGTCCGCTGGATCCTTCCCACGCGGACAGCGCGACGACCCGCACGTCGAAATTCTGGCCCATCGCGAGCTCCATCCCGCGCAGCGTGGCTTCCTCGCCGGCTGCGTCCGAGTCGAAGCAGAGGAAGAGCTCGCTGCGTCAGCCGTCGAGAGCTCCCGTAGCTGCCTCTCGGTCAGCGCCGTGCCCATCGAGGCGACGACGGGCTACAGGTCCGGCCTGCCGGAGCGCGATCACGTCGGTGTTCCCCTCGACGACGATCGCGCGATCCTCCTTCGTGATCGCCGGCCGCGCGAGGTGCAGCCCGTAGAGGACGTTCGACTTGTGGAAGAGCTCGCTCTCCGGCGAGTTGACGTACTTGCCCTTGAGCGGGTCGTCGTCGTGGAGCTTCCGCGCCTGGAAGCCGATGATCCGGCCGCGCGCGTCGGCGAGCGGGAACATCAGGCGCCGCTGGAAGTAGTCGGTGCCGCGACGCGTCACGAGCCCTGCGCCGGCGAGCTCCTCGCGGCTGAAGCCCTTCTCGCTGCGCCTTCTTCGACGAGCGTCGCGCCGGCCGGAGAGAGGCCGAGCCGGAACTCCTTGCACGCCTCCTCGGCGAGCCCGCGCGAGGCCAGGTACTCCTGCACCGCCTTGCCTGACTCGGCCCAGAGCACGCGCTCGTAGAACGACGCGGCCTGGTCGAGGAGCGCAAAGAGCCGATCCCGGCGCCGCCGCTGCGCGTCGGCCTCGGGTGACGACTCCTCGTACTCGAGCTCGACGTTGAAGCGGTCGGCGAGCCACTCGATCGCGCCGACGAAGTCGAGCCCTTCGATCTCGCGCACGAACGAGATCGCAGTCCCCGCCGACTCCGCAGCCGAAGCAGTGGTACGTGCCGCGGTCGGGCGAGACCGAGAACGACGGCGTCTTCTCCTGGTGGAAGGGACAGAGCCCCGTGTAGCGCCCGCCGACCTTGCGCAGCCGCGTACGGGCTTCGACGAGGTCGACGATGTTCGCCGCCGCCTTGACGGCCTCGACAGAGGTGTCCTTGATCCGCGCCACCTAGAGCGGGCCGCGTACTGGAGCGCGAAGCGGTCGGTCATGCCCGAGAGATAGTCCACGATCTCGGCCGGCGAGTCACCACGATCGGCAAGGTGGTCGAAGATCTTCGCGCACGGCCTCGCGCGCGCGCGCGTGCTCCTGCGAGGTGTGCGGACCGAGGTAAACGCGCTCGAACATGAACCCACGCAGCGAGAGCATCGCCGCGCCGACCTCCTCGCTCTGGACGACGTCGCCGGCCGCCTCGGGACGACTCGACGAGGTCGTGGACGAGCGTGTCGATGCGCTTCGAGCCGCCGACGGCCCGAGCAGCGCGACCTCGTCCTGGGGCAGGTCCTCGGGGTCGAGGATCCCGTGCCGGACCGCGTCGTCGATGTCGTGGTTGATGTACGCGACGCGGTCGACGATGCGGACGATCTTGCCCTCGTGCGTCTCGGGCTCGACCTCGCCCGTGTGCTTGAGGATCCCGTCGCGGACCTCCCAGGTCAGGTTGAGCGTCTCGGCGATCCGAAGCGACTGCTCGTTGTGCCGGAAGCCGATGCCGAAGCGCTCGCGCAGGCACGCGTCCAGCGCGTCCTCGCCCGCGTGACCGAACGGCGTGTGGCCCATGTCGTGGCCGAGGCCGATCGCCTCGGTCAGGTCCTCGTTCAGGCGCAGAGCCCGCGCGACACCGCGCGCGATGCCGGTCGTCTCGAGCGTGTGCGTCATGCGCGTCCGGAAGTGGTCTCCGGCCGGGTCGATGAAGACCTGGGTCTTTCCCTTCAGCCGGCGAAACGGCTTGGAATGGAGGATCCGGTCGCGGTCACGCTGGAACGGCGTCCGCACGCCGGCACTCGTCCTCCTCGCGCGCGCGCCCGCGTGACTCATAAGAACGCACCGCGTACGGCGAGAGCCAGGCGTCCTCGTGCTCGCGAACCCGAGCCTCGAAGCCATCCGCCACTCTCCCTTTCAGCTCGGGCATCTTCTTCCCCAACGCTAGATGATGATGGGGACAGTTCCGCCATCGGCGCTCCAGGCCGAACCTGTCACGTAGTTGGCACGGTCCGAGCACAGGAAAACGATCACGGCGGCGATCTCGTCAGGCTTTGCGAGCCGTCCGAGCGGGCGTCCCTTGGCGACGGCCTCGAGCACCTCATCGCGCGACTTCCCGGTCCGGCTTGCCTGCTGGTCGGCGAGACCGCCGGACGCAAGCCAGGCGTCGGTCGCCGTCGGTCCCGGCGCGATCGCGTTCGAGCGGATCCCCTCCTTCGCATAGAGGTCGGCCACGAGCCGGGAGAGCGAGAGGACGGCAGCCTTCGTCACCGAGTAGTTCGGCATCGAAGTCGACGGGCGCTTCGCAGAGGTCGACGCGACGTTCACGATCACGCCCCTCCCCCGCTCCCGCATCCCGGGCAGGGCCGCCCGAATCGCCCGCACGAAGCTCATCACGTTCAACTGCCACATCCCGTCCCACTGCTCGTCGGTCAGCTCGTCGAAATCGGCCTGGTATGCGATGCCGACGTTGTTGACGAGGCACTCGACAGGCCCGAGCTCGCCGGCGCGGCGGATGAGCTCGGCCGGTGCAGCGGGCTCGGAGAGATCGCCCGCCACGTGAAGCGCTTCGCCCACGCCGGGGGCGTTCTCGGTTCGCCCGCTCGTGACGACGCTCGCGCCCTCCTGCGGCAAGCATTTCCGCGACGGTCCGCCCGATCCCGCTCGTCGAGCCGGTGACGACGCACACCCGATCGCTGAGCCCCAGGTCCAAGGGCGGCAAGCGTACAGCGCGCCGGACCGGTTTCACTTGATCGGGGGATTCCACTTCCTCTCTCGAGCCATCATCCTTAGGCGTGCCGCCCGGAGCCCGAAACCGGGGTCTGCAGGTCGAAAATCAATGGGGGGAGAACATGAACGACATCTGCGGCGATCGACCCTTGCTCGGAGCCTGTCCTCATCGCGGAAGGGGCGGTCGACAGTACCGATGTCGACGGCGCGCTCACGGCTCAGGCCGAGACGGGTAGGCCGCTCGGCGAGGCTCTTATCGATCTCGGTCTCATCTGTCGACCGGAGCTCGATCGCGCGGTCGCCCGGCAGTCCGGAGTCGTGCTCGACGTGGAGGCGGGATACGGAACGGGCCTCCGCGCCGCGATCGAACGCCGGCATGGTTATCGGCGAGAGCTCGCGGTCACTTCTTGCAGGAAGCCGAGGTCGATGGGCGGTTAGCGTACCGCCCTGTGACGATCATCCTTCTCGCCCGCCATGGGCAGAGCGACTGGAACGCCACGCGCCGCTGGCAGGGCACGCGGACCGGCCGCTGACCGAGAAGGGCCGCGCCCAGGCGAAGACTCTCGCAGAGCGTCTGAAGCACATCGACCTCGACGCCGTGTACTCGAGCGACTTGCGGCGCGCGGCCGACACGGCACGAGTCGTTGCCGAGTCGCAGGGCATCGAGCTGGTCGAGCTGCCGGAGCTACGGGAGGTCGACGTCGGCTCGTGGTCGGGCCTCACGCGGGAGGAGGCCGAGGTGCGCTTCCCCGACGGCTTCGCCCGCTGGCGCGACGGCTTCCCCGGTTGGGAGGACGGCGAGAGCTACGAGGAGATGACTCAACGCGTTCTCGGCGCGGTCGTCGACATCGCCCGAGCCCATGAGGACGGGCGCGTCGCTCGTCGTCGCCCACGGCGGCCCGATTCGCGCGATCCATGCGGCGGCGCTCGGGCTCGACGTCCATGAATACCGCCGGCTTCGACCGGTCGAGCCGAACGCAAGGCTGTCCGCCGTCTGCTACGTCGCGGGCGCGCTGACCGAGCTCTGCGCGGCCACCGAGATCGACTCCCTGATCGAGCGCGACAAGGCCGAACGTCTCGCGGCGACGGCTCAGCCACCGACTCCCGCCGGCTGACGTGCGACGCCTGTAGTCGAGGCTTCGGAGACCAGACGCGAAGGTTTGACAAGGCCTTGACGGCGGTACTAACCGAGCGCTGCGGCGTAAAGAGGAGGTTTTGATGGTACGCCGAGCACTTCTAGTCAGTCTCGTCGCCGTCGTACTTGCGCCGGCCGCGAGAGCCGCGCCGCCTTTCCCGACGAGCATGGCCGCGATCGGCGACTCGATCACGCGCGCGACCGACGTCTGCTGCTGGTACGGCGACCACCCCGCTCAGTCCTGGAGCACGGGCGGCGGTGTCTTCGACGGAATCCGCAGCCACTACGAGCGGATCCGGGCCGGTCCAGCCCGCGATCAACGGGCGCAACTTCAACGACGCTCGTGCCGGAGCGAAGATGCGCGACGCGCCGGGTCAGGCGCAGGTCGCCGTCGGGCAGGGCGCCCGCTACGTCACGATCCTGATGGGCGCCAACGACGTCTGCACGGGCTCGATCTCGACGATGACGAGCGTCGCCGACTTCCGGGCCCAGTTCACGACGACGATGAGCGTCCTCGCGACCGGGCTTGCCCGCAGGCTCGCACGTCTTCGTGAGCAGCATCCCGGACGTCTACCACCTCTGGGCGCTGTTCCGGAACGACCCCGCCGCTCAGATCGTCTGGGCCGTTGCCGGGATCTGCCAGTCGATGCTGTCGCCGTTCAACACGGAGCAGAACCGACAGACCGTGCGGGCGCGCGAGCAGGCGTTCAACCAGGTGCTCGCCGAGGTCTGCGGCCAGTACGTCCATCTGCCGGTTCGACGACCTCGCCGTCTTCAACTACCCGTTCACGAGAGGGCAAGTGAGCCAGCTCGACTACTTCCATCCGAGCCTCTCGGGCCAGGCGACGCTCGCGTCGATCACCTGGTCGAGCTCGTGGTGGGGCCCGTAGCAGCGCCGATCTGACGGGAACAGTTACGCTCGAAGTAGTGGAGGACTACACGAGCAAGTACAAGGGCGAGCAGGTCGAGGTCGCCATGTTCGGCGGCGACTACCACGAGGGCGTCCTGACCGCCTACTGCGCCGTCGACGAGGTGCCGCACATCGAGCTCAACGGCCACATCCTGATCCCGCTCCAGAACATCGCCTCGCTCCACTGCACGAGCCGGTGCGACGCGCCCGAGCCCGACTGGCCGCCGCGCGGGCTCACCGAGGACGAGCGCGACACCTAGTGGCCGCGCCGTGGGCATGCTCCCGCTGGCCGGTCCTCCACGACGGCGAGGAACCTGCTCAAGGCCTGGCTGCCTCCTCGCTCGGCTTCTGCGCGCGCCATCGGCGGTCTCGGCTGGTGGATCGGCGGCTACCGGACCGCGTCGATCTCGGTCTTCTGCGTGCTCCTCGCGGCGGCGGCGCTCTACTGGTACCTCGACCGCGTCGCGCCGGGGATGGTCGGGGCACGGGAGATGGCGATCGCCGAGGCGCCGCTCCTCCGCTCGACCGTCGAGCGGCTCGCGGCCAAGGTCGGCGTCGCCCGGCCGCGGCTCTACCTGTCCCCGACGCGCATCCTCGAGCGTTCGCGGCCGGGCGCGGGCCTCGTGGGTCGTCGCTGACGGTCAGCGCCGGGCTCCTCTCGGTCAACGCAGCCCGCGGAGCTCGAGGGCATCCTGGCGCACGAGCTCGTCCACGTCGCGAACCGTGACGTGCTCGTGCAGACGACGGTCTCGGTCCTCGCCGGGTTCCTGATCGAGGTGACGCGCCTCGCCGGCTGGTTCCAGCGAGGGTTCCTGTTCGTCCTCGCGCCGGTTGCCGCCTCCTTCGTCCACCTGCTCCTCTCACCGAACAGGGAGTTCGCGGCCGACCGAGCGGCGGCCGGAGATCTGCGAGTCGCCGCACGGCCTCGCCGACGCGCTCATCCGGCTCGAGGCAGCCGGCTCATTCGTCGAGTTCGGCGCCAGCGCCCGCGACGGAGCCGCTCTACACGGTCAACCCGTTCGCCGAGGAGGGGCTCGCTGCGATGTTCGTCACGCATCCCCCGCTCGCCGAGCGGGTTCGGCGACTCCGGGAGCTCGACCCGGAGTGGCGCGCGAAGCAGGAAGCGGCGCCTAGTCGAGGTCGCCGGGCAGGAGCGAGAACATCACGCCGTCCCGCCTGCTGCCGTCCCTGTTGACGAGGATCGAGCGCAGGACTCCCTCGCGCGTGAAGCCCGCCTTCTCGGCGACTCGCTGCGAGGCGATGTTGTCCGGGTCCGTGACCAGCTCGACCCGGCCGAGGCCGAGCTCCTCGAATCGCCCACCGGCTGAGCGCCAGGAGCGCCGCGGCCGTCAGCCCGCGGCCTCGGGCCTCGCGCGGCCAGCCAGTAGCCGATGTGACCCGTCTGCATGCGGTTGATCCGCATGTCGATCGAGCCGATCACCTCGCCCCGTCTCGGCGTCGGTGATCGCGAACGGCGTTCCGGTCGTCCGGCGCGCCGATGCAGTCCTGGATGTAGAACCGGGCGTCCTCCTCCGTGTACGGCTGGGGCACGAACGCGAGCCAGCGCGCGATCTCGGCGGTCCTGGCACGCAGCGGTCACGGCCGGCACGTCGTCGAGCCGCCACGGCCTGAGCACGACTCCTCTCCCCGCGCACTTCCATCTCGGACCATTCTAGGACCACGAAAAAGGCCGCCTCGCGGCGGCCCTCTTCGAAGAATTAATTCGGCGGCGACCTACTCTCCCGGGAGGTTGCCCTCCGAGTACCATCGGCGCTGACGGGCTTAACTTCTCTGTTCGGAATGGGAAGAGGTGTACCCCCGTCGCTATGACCGCCGAAAGTTGTCAGGGCCTGCGCGGCTTTCG
>CAVZOM010000005.1:0-695000 GCA_963776955.1 uncultured Actinomycetes bacterium | reverse complement strand
TTACGTCGTATCCGATTGCGTCCGAAGGCGCTCCAGTCTCGAGTTTCAGGGACTTTCCTACGCCGCTCGTGGAGGCGGCCGACGAATGGTAGCAGTGCTCAGGAGGGTGTCAAGCGGCGCGAATCCGCATGAATTGCCGCTTTCCGGCCTGAATCAGCACCCCTTCGACCTCTTCACGTGGCAGGTCGTAGGTAGTGGCCGCCTGGCCGTCGAGCTTGACTCCGCCCTGATCGATCACTCGGCGCCAGTGGCTGGACGACTGCCCGAACAGGTGTCGCGAGTAGCTGAGGAAGGTGGACGACCTTGTCAGCATGCGGGATCTCTCGCTCCTCAACGTCGTCGGGAGCGCTTCCCTCACGGACCACGCGCGTGAAGTGGTCCTCGGCCTCCTGCGCGGCCTCCTCCCCATGCGAGCGCCGCACGATGAAGCGCGCGAGCTCGAGCTTCGCCTCCATCGGGTCGCCACCCGGAGGCTCGGCTTCCATCACGAGCGAGTACCACTGCGGCAGGAGCGAGTCCGGGATCCGCATTGCTTTTCCGAACTGCTCC
This sequence comes from uncultured Actinomycetes bacterium, assembly GCA_963776955.1. Taxonomy (GTDB): domain Bacteria; phylum Actinomycetota; class Thermoleophilia; order Gaiellales; family Gaiellaceae; genus VAXT01. Next base: position 694,451 of record CAVZOM010000005.1, on the reverse strand, counting down.
TCCGGCGCCTCCCGCAGGCCGATGTAGTTGCCGCGTGACGCACTCATTCCGGTGCCGTCCCAGCTGTCGAGGTAGGCGACGGTGAGAGCCACTTGCGGCTCGAGCCCGTAGGCCGTCATCACCTCGCGACCCATGAGGATGTTGTACGTCTGGTCGGTGCCGCCGAGCTCGACGTCGGCCTCGATCGCGACCGAGTCGTAGGCCTGCATCATCGGATAGAGCAGCTCCGAGATCGAGATCGGCTCGTTCGCGCCGAAGCGCTTGTGGAAGTCGTCGCGCTCGAGGATGCGCGCGACCGTCGTCGTCCGGGTCAGGCGAAGGATCTCGGCGAAGTCGAGCTTGCCCAGCCACTCGCTGTTGAAGCGGAGCTCGGTGCGCTCGGGGTCGATGATCGTCGACGCGGCCTCGAAGTAGCGCTGCGCGTTGGCGTCGATCACCTCGGTGTCGATGATCGGGCGCTCGCTCTTTCGCCCCGACGGGTCGCCGATCCGCGTCGTGTAGTCGCCGACGATCAGCACGCCGACGTGACCCGCGTCCTGAAATGCGCGCATTCGTCGCAGAGGCACGCCGTTTCCGAGCGTGACGTCGGGGGCCGTCACGTCGATCCCGAGCTTGACCCGCAGTGGGCGCCCCAGCTTCAGCTTTGACTCGAGAGCACCCTCCGGCAAGACGGCGACGGCGTTCCGGGTCAGCTCCGCGATATCCACGCCGCGAGTCTAGACTCCACCTCTTGCGCTTTCGCGGCAGGGGACCCCCGGCGCCGAAGAAGAACGGGCGCCGAATCCGCAAGCTCCGCCTCCTCGCACTCGATCGCGGTGCTGGGCCTGCTCTCGTTCGCCTCGTTCATGTTCGGGATGGTGACCGCGATCGCCGGCCAGCTCCCGCAGTACGACCCCGCGCACCAGCAGAAGATCGCGCACGACGGCTACGTCTTCGACAACAAGGGCCAGCTCCTCGCGGTGTTGCGCGGCAAGGAGAGCCGCGTGATCCTGAAGTCCGACCAGATCGCCCCGATCATGAAGCAGGCGATCGTCGCCATCGAGGACAAGCGCTTCTACGAACACCGCGGCGTCGACATGCGGGCGATCGGGCGCGCGCTCGCGGCCGACATCGAGAACAAGGCGGTCGTCCAGGGCGGCTCGACGATCACGCAGCAGTTCATCAAGAACGCCTACGTCAAAGACCAGCGGTCCGTGGCCAGAAAGCTGAAGGAGGCCGCACTCGCCTGGCAGTTGGAGCAGCGCAAGGAGAAGGACTGGATCCTGACGGCGTACCTGAACACCATCTACTTCGGGAACGGCGCCTACGGAATCGGCCAGGCGGCGCTCACCTACTTCCAGAAGCCGGCGAGTCGGCTCACGCTTCCCGAAGCCGCGCTCCTGGCCGGCATCCCTCGCGACCCGGCCCGGTTCGACCCGGTCACGAACCCGAAGGCCTCCAAGGAGCGCCGCCGCATCGTCCTCGACCAGATGCTCCAGCAGGGGATCATCGCCCCCGAGCAGCACAGCGAGGCTCGCAGCGCCGCTCTGCCCGCGCCGGACGAGGTGCAGCTGCCCGGAACCCAGGAGCGGCAGGGCCAGTACTTCGTCAACTACGTGAAGCAGCAGCTGATCGACAGCAAGGAGTACGGCCCCGGGCGACGTCTTCGGCGGGGGCCTCCGCATCTACACGACTCTCGACCACGACTCCAGAAGATGGCTCGCAAGTCGATCTCCAAGGTGCTCCGCGACCCCGAGGGCCCACAGGCGGCGCTGGTCGCCATCGACCACAAGCGAGGAGAGGTATTGGCCATGGTCGGCGGCTCGAACTACCGCGATAGCCAGTTCAACCTCGCCGTCCAGGGCGAGCGGCAGCCGGGGTCGGCGTTCAAGCCGTTCGTGCTCGCGTCCGCGCTCGAGCAGGGCATCTCACCGGCAACCCACTTCGATTCGCATCAGGTCGTGATCCCGCTCGGCGACAAGCTTTGGCAGGTCAACAACTACGAGGGCTCCTACCTCGGCTCCATCGATCTCGAGACGGCGACCATCCACTCGGACAACGCGGTCTATGCGCAGCTGACCTCGCTCGTCGGGCCCCAGAACGTCGCCCGGCTCGCGCACAAGGCGGGCATCCAGAGCAAGCTGAACAGCTACTTCGCGATCGGGCTCGGGGCCGAGGCGGCGAACCCGCTCGAGATGGCGCGCGCCTTCTCGACGTTCGCGAACGGCGGCCAGCGGATCGACGGCTCGGTTCTCGGCAACCAGCCGAGAGCCGTGACGCGGATCGGCAAGCGGAAGAACGAGCCGGTCGGGCGCCGCGTCCTCAGCCCCGAGAAGACGGCGATCCTGAACTCGATCCTCCAGAAGGTCGTCACTCAGGGAACGGGTCGCCGCGCCGCTCTCTCCGACCGGCCCGTCGCCGGGAAGACCGGCACCACCGAGAACTACGGCGATGCGTGGTTCGTCGGCTACGTGCCGCAGCTGACGGTGGCCGTGTGGGTCGGCTACCCGCGCGAACTCAGGCCGATGGAGACCGAGTATCACGGCGAGCCGGTGGCCGGGGGGACCTTCCCGGCGGAGATCTGGCACACGTTCATGCAGGAGGCGCTCGAGTACCTGCAAGTGGAGCCGGAGTCGTTCCAGTCCGCGTCCGTCCCGTACGCGTCGCCCCGGAACGTCGTCTTCCGCGACGGGAAGCTGCAGGTCGACAACGGCAACTGCCACTCGCCGAAGGCGGTGCTCTTCTTCTCGGGCCAGGAGCCTCGAAGAAATGCGAACTGCAAGCCGAACGAGGTCGACGTGCCCGATCTCGTGGGCCAGCCCGTGCAGGCCGCGCGCTCCCGTCTGGCGGGCCAGCCGCTGACGGCGTCGGTCGTCTACAGGGTCGCGAAGCCCGGCCAGCGCCCCCACGTCGTGCTCGAGCAACGCCCGAGGAAGGGTCGGCTCTCGGCGTACGACCGGGTCACGCTCGTCGTCGCGAAGCCGATCCACGGCGTCGTCCCGCAGCTCGTCGGGATGCCGCTGGAGCGGGCCGAGCGGAAATGCAAACGGCGTGGCTTGAAGATCGAGGTCGAGAAGGCCCCGGAGGGTGCCCCGGGGCGGGTCATCTTCCAGCTGCCTCGGGCCGGTGTGGCGGCCGCGCCGGGGATGACGGTCAGGCTCGCGGTCGCGGCCTGATTGCTCGGCTGAGGAACTTCGAGCCCGCTTCTGCGTAGCGCCAGGGGCGTTCGACCGCCTTGGTGATCCCGACTCGCATGCCGCGCTCGACCTCGACGTCCTCCCTCGCGTAGAGCTCGAACGGCGGCCGGTCGAGGGGCGCGCCGTCGTGCTCGCGCGTGATGCCGAGCGCCTGGCAGAGCCTTCCTGGGCCGGCGGCCAGCAGCCTGGGCTCGGCCGCGCCGCGGCGAGCGGCCATCTCGTCGAGCCCGATCGTCGGCTCCAGGGCGCGGACGAGGACGGCGCTGGCGACTCCCTCGTCCTCGCAGACGAAGTTGAGGCACCAGTGGATGCCGTACGAGCGGTAGACGTACGCATGGCCGGGCGGGCCGAACATGGACGCGTTGCGGGCGGTCTTGCCCGCGAAGCCGTGGGCGGCCGGGTCCTCGTGGTCGTACGCCTCCACCTCGACGATCCTGCCGCCGACGCCGCCGACGAGCATCGTCACGCCCACGAGCTCGGGGGCCACGTCGTGCACGCTGCGGGCGAAGAAGTCTCGGCGAAGCTTCATTCCTTCTGAGGGTTGCGCGAGTCGTAGCGTACGAGCGCCGGCAGCGCGAGCGCGCAGACGGCCGCGCCGATGACCGTGAGCACTCCGCCCGACACGATCGAGGCACGGACGCCCGCGATCGAGGCGACGATCCCTGCTTCCACGTTCCCGATCTCGGGAGCGCCCGCGACCTGCGCGAGCTCGATCCCCGAGAGGCGACCCCGCATCGAGTCCGGCGTCACCGTCGAGCAGGATGTTTCCACGTAGCACCGCGCTGACGAAGTCCGCCGCACCCGCCAGCGCGAGGAAAATCAGGGCCATGGCGACCGACTGAGCGAGCCCGACGACGGCGATCGCACCGCCCCAGGCCCCCGCGGCGATGCAGACCGCGAGACCCTGGCGGCGAATCGAGCCCATCCAGCCGGAGGTGAGAGAGGCTACGAGCGCGCCGGCGAACAGTGACGAGTACATGAGGCCGAGGACGGTCGGGCCGCCCCCGAGTTCTTCGGCGAAGGCTGGGAAGAGTGCCCTCGGCATCCCGAAGATCATCGCGATCGTGTCGACAATGAAGATGCCGAGCAGCACCCTCTTGCGCAGCACGTACCGGAAGCCGTCCAGGATCGACTGCAGGCTCGGCCGTGCCGCGTCGGGAGCGGCCGGGATCTTGGGCAGCAGCCAGATGGCGATCAGGGACGCGCCGAACGTCGCGGCGTCGATCCCGTAGGCGCCGGGCAGGCCGAAGACCGCGATCAGCACTCCGGCGAGCGCCGGCCCGACGACCCGGGCCAGCGTGAAGACGACGTCCTCGACCGCGATCGCCGCGAGCAGCTGGTCCTCCCCTACGAGCCGCGGCGTCAGCGCGTTCCGCGCCGGCCGCTGGAAGCCGTATGCCGCCGTGGCAAGCGCCTCGCCGACGTAGAGCGCCCAGATCTGCGGATCGGGAAGCAAGGAGTTCGCGAGCAGCCCGACCGTCACGGCGAGAAGGGCGACGTCGGAAAGGAGGAGCAAGCGGCGGCGATCGACCGCATCGGCGACTGCGCCGCCGTAGATCGGGACCACGAGCAGCGGCACGAGGGCCGCGATGCCGAGCAGGCCGACGAGCAGGGTCGAGCCGGTTTCGTCGTAGAGCTGAAACGGGATCGCAACCGTCGTGATCTGGCTTCCGATCGCGGAGATTCCCGTGCCGAACCAGAGCCGGCGGAAGTCACGGGACGTCCTGAGCGGCCGGATGTCGACCGCGATTCGCGCGAACAGGCCGCGCTCAGGCGGCTCGGGACGGCCTATGTCACTCAGAAGAGTTGTTCGTCAGTCGGGCTCGACGTCTTCTCGAGCAGCCGACGCGCCCGACGGCCGAGGTCGTTCAGGTCGACGCGGCCCTTGTCCGCGTCCTCGACGATCCGCTCGGCGAGCTTCAGCGCCTCGTCGATGATGGGTGCGCCGATGGCCGCGTCCTGGCCCATGTCATGGAGGATCGTGCGTTCGGTCCGGCCGGCGATGATCGGATCTGGGACGCCCTCGATCCACACCCGCGTCCGGTGACCCCCGCCGCGGTCCTTGCCCGTGATCGGCTCGACCGCGTAGATCTTGTCCGCCCGCGCGTACTTGCCGAAGCCGAGGAAGATCATCCGGCCCGCATCCGCCATGGCGGGGATTATCGCCTAGGCGAGTGCTTCGCGAAGCTCAGCGACGACGAGCTCTTGATCGGAAGCCTCGAGGTGCGGGAAGAACGGAAGGGCGAGCGTGCGGGAGCAGGCGTCCTCCGCGACCGGGCACGTGCCCTCGGCGAAGCCGTAGCGCTCGCGCATGTACGGCTGGAGGTGGACGGCAGGGACGTAAAGCCCTGCCTCGATGCCCTGTTCCGCCAGCCGCTCGAGCACGGCATCGCGGTCGATTCCTCTGGCGAGCTTGACGACGTAGACGAACCACGATCGCGTGTGGTCGGCGTCGTCCCCGAGGGGTAGCTCGACGCCGTCGACCCCGGCCAGGAGCCCCGCGTAGCGGGCGGCGACGTCGCTGCGCATCGCGAGCATGCGGTCGAGCTTCTCCAGCTGCCCGATCCCCAGCGCTGCCTGCAGGTCGGTGATCCGGTAGTTGAACCCGAGCCGCACGTGGTGGAACCACCGGCGAGTCATACGACCGGCCCTGGTTCCGGAGGCTCTTCACGAGCTCCCACTCGTCCTCGGAGTGAGTCGTGACCATTCCGCCCTCGCCGGTCGTCAGCTGCTTGTTCGGATAGAAGCCGAACGCACCGGACAGGCCGTGGGAGCCGATCGTCCGCCCCTTGTACTCGGCGCCCAGAGCCTCGCAGGAGTCGTCGATCAGCCAGAGCCCGTGCCGCTCGGCAATCGCGCGCAACTCGTCGAGCTCGCAGGGATAGCCGAACATGTCGACCGCGACGATGCCCTTCGTCCGTTCCGTGATCGCGGCCTCGACCGCGGCGGGATCGAGGTTCAGCGTCTGCGCGTCGACGTCGGCGAACACCGGCCGCCCGCCCTCGAAGATGAAGCAGTTCGCAGTGGCCACGAAGGAGATCGGCGACGTGATCACCTCGTCCCCCTCCTGCACGCCGGCGATGTGGCAGAGCATGTGCAGGCCTGCGGTACCGCTCGACACCGCGGCGGCGTACGGAGCGCCGACGCGCTCGGCGAACAGCTCCTCGAACCGCTCGATCGCCGGCCCCAGCGAGAGCCGGCCGGAGCGGAGAACGTCTAGGACGAGCTCCTCGTCGCGTTCGTCCAGGTAGGGCCGGGAGAGCGGGACCCGGCTTCTTGTCCTCACGCCTCCGCGGGCGCCGCGTTGCCGATCTTCGCGTACTCGAGCCACTGCGCCCAGCGCTCGCTCTTGCCGCGGCACGTGTCGAGGTACGCCGTCTGCAGCTCCTTCGTCACCGGCCCCGGCGGGCCGATCTCACGGTCGTCGACCTCGCGGATCGGGGTCACCTCGGCCGCCGTCCCGGTCATGAAGATCTCGTCGGCTGTGGCGAGGTCGGAGCGGATCAGGTTCTTCTCCTCGACCGTGTGCCCGAGGTCCTGCGCGATCTGGATCAACGAGTCCCGCGTGATCCCCGGCAGGATCGAGGTCGACAGCGGCGGCGTCGCGATCGTGCCGTCCTTGACGATGAAGACGTTCTCGCCCGAGCCGTCGGCGATGAAGCCCTCCGCGGTGAGGAGGATCGCCTCGTCGTAGCCGGCGCGGTTCGCCTCGGTCACGGCGAGCATCGAGTTGAGGTAGATGCCCGTTGCCTTCGACGCGTGCGGGATCGTGTTCGGCCCGACACGCTGCCACGACGAGATCTTGACCCGGATTCCGTTCTTCATCCCCTCGTCCCCGAGGTACGCGCCCCAGGGCCAGCTCATGATCACGACGTCGACCGGGTTGCCGGCCGTCGAGACGCCGAGCTCCCCGTAGCCGGAGAACGCGATCGGGCGCAGATAGCACTCCGGGAGCCCGTTCGCGGCGATGACGTCCATGCAGGCGGCGTGGAGCTCGTCGACCGAGTACGGGAGCTGCATGTAGAGGAGGTTCGCCGAGTCGTGCAGGCGCTTCAGATGGTCGGTGAGCCGGAAGACTGCCGGGCCCTTGTCGGTCTCGTAGCAGCGGATGCCCTCGAACACGCCGGTTCCGTAGTGCAGGCCGTGTGTTCCGACGTGGACGGTCGCGTCGCCCCAGTCGACGAGCTCCCCGTTCATCCAGATCTTCTCGGTCTCGCGCACCTCTCGCCTCCTTGGCCGCTAGCTGGTCAAAGGTTACGTGGCCTTCTCGACGGCGTCCATCGGTTGTGCCCGTGCGAGGCGAACCATGTCTCCCGGAGCGATCTCCGCCATGTGACTCGACGAGCCTGCTCCGATCCACACGCGCTTGTGGGCGAGCAGTCCTCTGTCGACGAAGACCCTGTCGACGTTCGGAAGGGGAAACGGAGCGACAGCGCCTGCGACGAACCCGGTTGCGCGCTCGACCTCGTCCGGTTTCGCGATCCGCGCCTTCGTCGAGCCGGCGGCGCGAGCGATCTTGCCGAGGTCGGCTCGGCGGTCTCCCGGAACGAGCACGACGACCCAGCGTCCTTCGCAATCGAAGACCAGCGACTTGACGATCTGGCCCAGCTTGCAGCCGACTGCGCGTGCCGCCTCGACCGCCGTCGGCGTCCCGGTCGAGAACTCCTCGATCTTCGCCTCGGCTCCCATCTGGCGGAGGAAGCCCGAGACGCGCTGGACCGGCTCAGGCCATTGGGCATCCATGCGTCCAAGCCTAGGCGAACCTCAAAACGGGTCTTCTCCGTTGAACCAGTACCCCCGTGAGAGCCCACGAGTTACGCATCGCCAAGACGGAGTCTCTCTTCCGTGACGCCAACGAGCGGATCGCGGAGTCGGCGGAGCAGTTCGGCCTCCAGCAGGCCGAGCTGGTCTGCGAGTGCGCCGACCCCGAATGTGGCCATCGGATCGAGGCGCCGCTCGAGGACTACGAGCAGGTGCGGGCGGACGGCGCGCTCTTCGTGGTCGCGCCCGAACACGAGCTGCAGGAGCACGAGCAGGTCGTCGAGAGCCGGGCGGGCTATCGAGATCATCGAGAAGTTGCGAGCCGTCGGCTCCGCGGCGCGCAGGCTCGATCCGCGACGGGCGCCTCGGTCTAGCCCAGCGAGATGAAGTAGGCGTCGTCCAGGCCGGCGGCCCGGAGCGACTCCACGAGCTCCGGCGGCGCCGGCGTGTCCAGCGACACGGCCATGAGTGCCTTGCCGCCCCGGTTCGTGCGGGAGACGGCCATGTTCGCGATGTTCACGCCCGCTTCTCCGATCAGCGTGCCGATCCGGCCGATCACGCCCGGCACGTCGTCGTAGCGGAAGATCGCCATCAGCCCCGCGAGCTCCATCTCGAGCTCGAAGCCGAGAGCGCTGACGAGCCAGCGCCGATGCTCGCGGCCGATCGTCGTCCCGGCCACCCGCAGCTCGTCGCCGTTCGAGCGGAGCGCGACTCGCACGAGGTTGGTGAAGTCGCGCGACGCGCGGCGGCGCTCCTCGACGACCTCGACGCCTCGCTCTGCTGCGATCACAGGAGCGTTCACGTAGTTCACCGGCTGGTCGGCCCGGCCCTGAAAAGCGCCGTTCAGAGCGGCCACGGTGAGCAGTCGTGTGTCGTAGGCGGCGAGTGCGCCGTAGTAGGCGAGCTCGATCCGCTCCGCCCTTCCTCCTGCGAGCTCCATCGCCAGCCGGCCGAGGCTGGCGGCGAGCGGGATGAACGGGCCCAGGATCTCGAGATCCTCGGCGCCGATCGACGGGATGTTGACCGCGTTCGTGACGAGCGCGCCTTCGAGTGCCGCCGCGACCTGCTCGGCGACGATGACGCCCGCGCGGTCCTGCGCCTCCTCGGTCGAGGCGGCGAGATGCGGCGTGACGACGACGTTGTCGATCTCCAGCAGCGGCCCCGTATACGGCTCGGCCTCGAAGACGTCCAGCGCGGCCGCCGCCACCTTTCCTGACTGGAGCGCCTCCACGAGCGCGGCTTCGTCCAAGAGCTCGCCGCGGGCCGCGTTGACGATCCGCGCTCCGTCGCGCATCTTCGAGAAGGCGCCGGAGCTCATCGCGCCGCGAGTCTCGGCCGTCAGCGGCAGGTGGAGCGTGAGGAAGTCCGCCGCGGCCAAGACCTCGTCCTGCGTCTCGAGCCTCTCGACGCCTAGCTCGCGGAACCGCTCTTTGGCGACGAACGGATCGTGAGCGACGACACGCATCTCGAGGCCGAGCGCGCGGCGGGCGACCTGCTGGCCGATACGCCCGAAGCCGAGGACCCCGAGCGTCTTGCCGGCGAGCTCGAGGCCGCCGTAGCGGGAGCGCTCCCAGCGACCTTCCTTCAGCGCGGCATGCGCCTGAGGGATGTTTCGCGACAGCGCGAGCAGGAGCCCGATCGTGTGCTCGGCCGCGGAGATCACCGTCGACTCGGGCGCGTTTGCAACGACGATTCCGCGGCGCGTCGCGGCCTCGACGTCGACGTTGTCGACCCCTACTCCGGCCCGGCCGATCACCTTCAGCTTCTCGGCCCGTCCGATCAGGTCGGCGTCGAGCTTCGTCGCCGAGCGAATGACGATCGCGTCGTAATCGCCGATCTTCGCGCCGAGGTCTCCGTCCGTGTCGACGTCGACGTCGAAGCGCTCACGCAGGAGCTCGATCCCCGCGTCGGCGATCGGCTCCCGGATGAGGACTTTCACCCGCAGGTTTTCCGAGGCGTCGCTGGCGGTGCGAGGCAAGCGGGTGGAGCGCAGGACAGTACAAGTGGTACGGACAAGCGCTGCGCGCGCAGCATCGTGCCGCCAGCGGCGCCAGGCCTTCGCGGAGCCCGGCTCGGCCGGGTGGGAGCGAAGGCCGGTCGGGGAAGCTGCGGGCTCACGCCGGCTGGTGCTCGTAGGTCTCGAGCGCGCGGGTGACCGCGACGCCGCGTTCGATACCCGCGCCGGCCTCGGCGAGCGCGAGCTCGATCCCGGCGAGGGCGGTCGTGATGTCGAACACGTCGAAGAACCCGATGTGCCCGATCCGGAAGACGTTCCCTTTCAAGGGCCCCTGGCCGGGAGCGAGGGTGATCCCGAACCGGTCGCGCACGTCGAGCAGGAGCTGCGTCCCGTCGACCCCCTCGGGCACCCGGACAGTCGTCACGACGGCGGACGTGTCGTCGTCCGGCGAGAAGAGCTCGAGGCCCATCGCCTTGATCCCCTCGCGACAGGCTCGTCCGAGACGGACGTGCTCTTCGAACGCGGCTTCGAGCCCTCGCTCGAGGATCAGCCCCAGCGCGACGTTGAGGCCGATCACGATCGAGACGGCCGGCGTGAAGGCTGCATCGAGCTGCTCCTGCGCCGCGCGGGTGCGTTCCCAGTCGAGGTAGAAGCGCGGAGCCGTCGCTTTCCCGGACGCCTCCCACGCGGCGCTCGACACGGAGACCGTCGCCAGGCCCGGTGGTGACATCAGCGCCTTCTGGGAGCCGGACACGACCGAGTCGAGGCCCCACTCGTCGGTCTCGCAGGGAATGGCGCCGAGGCTCGAGATCGCATCGACTCCCACCAGTGCGCCAGCGTTCTTCGCCGCCGCGGCAAGCGCCCGCACGTCGGCGACGACGCCGGTCGACGTCTCGGACTGGGTGATGAGAACGGCGCTTGCGCCGCCGGTCTCCGCCAGGCGCGCGGCAAGGTCGTCCGCCGTCGGAGCCTCACCCCACTCGTAGCGCACGTGGTCGACGTCGCAGCCGTACGACTGGGCGATCTCCGCCCAACGCTCGCCGAAGTAGCCGGCGGAAACCACGACGACGCGGTCGCCCGGCGACGTCAGGTTCGAGACGACCGACTCGAGGCCGGCGGTGCCGGACGCCGTGTAGAGGAGGACGTCGCCGTCGGTGCGGTAGACCTCCTTCAGCCGCTCGAGGCACTGCTTGTACGTCGGCTTGAAGTCGGGGCTGCGGTGGTGGACGATCGGAAGCGCAATCGCGGCCAGCACCTGCGGCGGGACCGGAGTCGGCCCCGGAGTCATCAGATAGCGCTTCTCGGCCAAGCGCTTCGGAGACTAGCTCAGTCTTAGGCTGTCCCCGTGGAAGCGCTTCTTGCCTTCGGGGCCGCCCTGCTCTCGCTGCGGCTGGCCGCGCTGCTCGCGACGCGCTGGCGAGAGCGACGGAGACCGGAGTTGGCCGCCTGGGCATTCGCGCTGTTGGCGTACGCGGTCGCCTCAGCCGCGCTCGCCTGGGGGGCGGCAGCCGATTGGGACCCGAGAGCGTTCCGCGTCTACTACCTCTTCGGCGGCCTCCTGACGGCGCCCCTGCTCGGGCTCGGGTCGCTGCTGCTCTACGGATGGCGCCGAGTCGTCGGGCCGACTCTCGTCTACGTCGGGCTCGCAGTCGGGATCGCGATCTCAGTGCCCGTGCATGGGGCTTTCGGCGAGGAGATCCCGGCGGCGCAGGACCACCTCGAGCTCTTTCCGGCGAGGCTCGTCGCAATCGTCACGAACACCGCCGGCACGGTGGCCGTCCTCGCTGTGGCAATCGCCACCATCCGGCGGCGTCCACTTGGGAACGCGCTCGTGGTGGCAGGTGTCGTCGTTGCCGCCCTGGGCACCGCGCTATCCGGCTTGGGGACTGCAAGAACGGCGATTTTTGTTGCAATTGCAGCGGTTCTTCTTTACGGAGGTTTTACAGCTTCGACCCCGCGAAGTCGCTAACCAACCGCTACCGTCGCGGTCTTACAGCTTTGACATCGATCCCGGGGCCCGCCCAGGGAGCTCGTCCGGTTGACTGCGGCACTGTCCGTCCGGTGAGCCAGGGCCTCGGCACAAGAGGGGGTTTTCTTGTACCGACAGCTACTGCGGCTTCTGCCCGCGCTCATAGTCACGTGCCTCATCGTCGCCGCCCTGACGGCAACGCATCAGGCATCGGCCCGAGACCAGGGCCCTCGCTTCATTCCAGGAGACGCCGGCCTCGTCGAGCAGATCCGCCACTACCGCACCCAGACCTGGCGCTGGCAGCTCCTGATGGGTGCCCCGCGCACGCCGGCTTCGCGCACCGCGATCAAGGCCCCGAGGCAGTTCAAGATCTGGGCCCGCGACCTCTGGAAGAGTCGCGCGGTCCGAGCCCGCCGCAAGGCGAGCAATCCGCCGCACAAGGCCGGGTGGCTCTGCATCCATCGCTACGAGGGACCGTGGAACGACCCGAACGCGCCCTACTACGGTGGGCTCCAGATGGACATCTCGTTCCAGCGGACCTACGGCGCGCATCTCCTCCGCCGCAAAGGCACCGCGGACCACTGGACGCCGCTCGAGCAGATGTGGGTCGCCGAGCGCGCGTACCGCAGTGGCCGGGGCTTCTATCCGTGGCCTAACACGGCGCGCCACTGCGGCCTGATCTAGGCCGCGCAAAGCGAGTGTCCGCGAAGCGGACCAGGGAAGGGGTCTGGGGGAAACGAGAGTTTCCCCCAGAGTCTGAGGCGCGTTAGGCTGCGAGGATGGGACGAGGCTCCAGGCCAAGCGCGCAGCGCTTGTCCGCGTAGCGGACCTAGGGTTTCCTCGGAACACAATTAGTCGTTAGGCTCGTTCAAATGGGACGCGGATCGAGGCCTATACGCCGTTGGCGGCGGGACCGGCAACGGAAGAAGAAGGACCGCCTGAGGCGACGCGCCGAGGCAGCAGGCGCCTCCAGCGGCGCACGGGCCCGGCGCCGGGCGCCCAGTCGGCCGAAGCCGGTTGAGCGGTCCGAACCTGTCGAGGCAATCGCACCGGCCGAAGCCGAGTCGCCCGCAGAGGTGGAGGCGCCGGCCGAGATAGAGGCCGCCCCGGTCGAGGCGGAGACGCCTGCCGAGACCGCCGCGGCTGAGCCGACTCCCGAGGCTGCTTCCGACGCTGAAGCGGGGCCCGAGGCAGAGGCAGCGCCCGAAGCCGAGGCTGCGCCGGAGCCCGCCGCCGCGGCGGCGAAACCCAAGCCGAAGGCAGCCAAGAAGCCGGCGGCGAAACCGAAGCCCAAGGCAGCAGCCAAGAAGACGACCACGCAGACGAAGGACTCGGAAGCAGCCGAAAGCGAGGCAGCGGCTACCAAGCCGAAGCGCCGGCCATCGAAGGCCAAGCCGGCCAAGAGAGACGAGTAGCCGGCACACCTACCTTCGTCCGGGCGCCTGAGGCCTCGCTTTCCCGACCGAAAGCGGGTACAACATAAGGCGAGAACGGTCCTGCCACCATGCTACGCAGCAGCACTTCGGTCGCTGCTTTCGCTGTAGCGGCCACGGTGTTGGCAGCTTGGGTCGCCGGGTCTCCCCCGTCGGCACGAGCGAGCACGCCTCAGGCGCTCTTCTCGGTCGGCAGCGAGGTCGCTGCGCCGCAGGGAGGCACGCTTCTGCTCCATGCCGCCCCCGGGTCTCGGGAAGTGCTCGCGCGCGTCGGCAGGCGGACGATCTTCGGATCACCCGCCAGGTTGGCCGTGGTCGGGGAGTCGGGGGACTGGCTTGCGGTCATCTCAGCGGCGCTCGATAACCAGGTCCGCGGGTTCGTCCACCGGTCGAAGGTGCGCCTCACGCACGTTCCCTTCTCACTCGAGGTCGATCGGTCCGCCCGATGGGTGAGGGTCTGGCGAATGGGGCGGGTGCTGCGTCGGGTCGGCGTCGGTGTCGGCGCCCTCGCCACTCCCACCCCGCGCGGCCGATTCGCGATCACCGACAAGCTTTCCGACTTCATGCCCTCCATCTACGGGTGCTGCACCCTGGCTCTCTCCGGCCACCAGACGCGTCTGGCACCGGGCTGGACAGCCGGCGATCGGCTGGCGATCCACCAGGGCAGCGGGATCGGCGGGGCGGTCTCGAACGGGTGCCTGCGCGCGGGCGAAACCGACATGCGCTACCTGATGGCAGTGCTACCGCTCGGCACGCAGGTCGTCATTCACGACTAGCTCAGGCGTTCAGCTTCTCGCGCAACAGCTCATTGACGAGCTTCGGGCTCGCGCGGCCCTCGGTCTTCTTCATCACCTGGCCGACGAAGAAGCCGAGCAGTCCCTCCTTGCCGCCCCGGTAGTCCTCGACCTGTTGCGGGTTCTCGGCCAAAACCTTGTCGACGAGCGACTCGAGCTCGGACGTGTCCGTGATCTGCCCGTCGCCGAGGTATCGCTCGGCTGAGAATCCCTCGTCGCCGCTCGCGGCGAGCGCTTCGGTGAAGGCCTGGCGCGGTATGCGGTCGCGGGCCTCGATCAGCTTCGCGAGCTCCTCGGCGTCGACAGACGCGGGGTCGACGCCGGTCGCAGCAAGCTGGTTCATGAGCACGTTCGCGACGTCGCGCCGATCACCGGGGACTTTCTCGAACAGGCGGTCACGACCGCTTGTGACGAGGCCCTCCGCCGTTTCGAAGCCGACCTCGTGCGCATACCGCCGGATCCGCTCCCCGGGTGGGTCCGGAAGCTCGGCGCGCAGTCGCTCCACGAGCTCGCGCTCGGGCTCTAGCGGGACGAGGTCCGGCTCGGGCAGGTAACGGTAGTCCTGCGCTTCCTCCTTCGAGCGCAGCGGCGGCGCCGACTCGTTGCCTGGGTCGAAGTGCATCGTCTCCTGCACCACCTGGCCACCCGACTCGTAGATCTGGATCTGGCGCTGGATCTCGCGGTCGATGCCCTTGGCCGCGAAGTTGAACGAGTTCATGTTCTTCAGCTCGGTCCGGGTTCGGAGCTCGTCGGAGCCATCCGGACGAACCGAGACGTTGACGTCGAAGCGGAGGGATCCCTTCTCCATCTCGGCGTCGGAGATCCCGAGCTCGACGACGGTCTGGCGCAGGAGCTGGAGGAAGCGCTTGGCGTGGTCGGCCGAGTGGAGGTCCGGCGCCGTGACGATCTCGACGAGCGGCGTGCCGGCGCGGTTGAAGTCGACGAGCGTGTGCTCGGCTCCGGAGATGCGGCCCTGAGCGCCACCCACATGGACGTTCTTCGCAGCGTCCTCCTCGAGATGTGCGCGAACGATGCCGACCTCGATGTCCCCGTCAGCCGTCGGCAACGCGAGCTTCCCGTCGACGCAGAGTGGCTCGTCGTACTGGGAGATCTGGTAGCCCTTCGGCAGATCGGGATAGAAGTAGTGCTTGCGGTGGAAGATCGCGTGCTCGACGACGCGGCAGCCGAGCGCGTGCCCGAGGAGGATCGTCATCTCGATCGCGCGCCGGTTCGGCACCGGGAGCGTGCCCGGGTGCGCGAGGCAGACGGGGCAGGTTCGCGAGTTCTCGGGCGCGAAGTACTCGAGCTCGCAGCGACAGAACATCTTCGTCCGCGTCTTCAGGTGGACGTGGATCTCGAGACCGATGACCGGTTCCCACCTCACGATGCGAGCCTCGGAGGGACGTAGTCGAACTCGAGCGCGCGCTCGAGCGCGTGGCCGGCCCGGAAGAGCAGGTTCTCGGAGAACTGCGGGCCGATCAGCTGCAGGCCGACGGGGAGGCCCTCGGAAAGGCCGCACGGGATCGACAGGCCGGGGAGGCCGGCCATGTTCGGCGGGATCGCGAGGACGTCGGAGAGGTACATCGCGAGCGGGTTGTCGGTCTTCGCGCCGAGCGGGAAGGCCACCGTCGGCGAGGTCGGGCTGACGAGGAGATCGAACTGCTCGAGCGCGGCGCGGAACTCATCGCGAATGATCGTGCGCACCTTCTGCGCCTGGCCGTAGTAGGCCTCGTAGTAGCCGGCCGAGAGAGCGTAGGTGCCGAGCATGATCCTGCGCTTGGGCTCGTCCCCGAAGCCGGCGTCGCGCGTGCGCATGTACATCTCGCGCATGTCGCCGTCGGCCACGCGGAGCCCGTAGCGCACGCCGTCGTAGCGGGCCAGGTTCGACGAAGCCTCGGAGGGAGCGATGAGGTAGTAGCAGGGCAGGCCGTACTCGACCGAGCGCGGCAGCGTCGTCTCCCCCACCTCGGCGCCGAGCTCGCGGCAGAGCTCGATCGCTGCATTGACGGCCTCGCTGACGCCCGGCTCGATGCCCTCGGCCTCGTTCAGCTCTTTCGGGATGCCGACTCTCAGGCCCTTGAGGTCCTCGGCCTCCGGGATCGTGATCGGCTCCGGCAGCTCGACGGTCGTCGCGTCGCTGGAGTCGCGGCCGGCGATGACCGAGTACAGGAATGCGCAGTCGGCGACGGTCTTCGTGATCGGCCCGACCTGGTCGAGGCTCGACGCGAACGCGACGATGCCGTAGCGGGAAACGGTGCCGTAGGTCGGGCGGAGACCGACGAGCCCGCAGAGGGCGGCCGGCTGCTTGATCGAGCCGCCGGTGTCCGAGCCGAGTGCCCAGGGAGCGAGACCCGCCGCCACGGCTGCCGCGGATCCGCCGGATGAGCCGCCGGGAACCCGCTCGGGATCCCACGGGTTCCGCGTCGGGCCATACGCCGAGTTCTCGGTCGACGAGCCCATGGCGAACTCGTCCATGTTCGTCTTGCCGATCGTGCGGAGCCCGCGCGCCCCGCACCGCTCGGCGACGGTCGAGTCGAAGACGGGCACGTAGTTCTCGAGGATCTTCGAGCCCGCGGTGGTCGGGATGCCCTTCGTGCTGATCACGTCCTTGAGCGCGATCGGGATCCCCTCGCCCGGCGCGTCGTCCGAGACATGTAGGAAGCAATTCAGCTCCTCATCGCGCTCGTCGATGGCCTCGCGGTAGGCGGCGAAGATCTCGTCCGAGGACGCCTCCCCGGAGGTGAGGAGATCGTTCGCCTGCTTCGCGGTCAGCCGGAGGGTGTCGATCAAGGCCGCTGCGGACGGGACCATGTTTCAGGTACCGCCAACCTCCTCCCCGCTTCGAGCGTAACGAGAAATTTCGCACCCGCGGGTGACGGGTCTGTGCCAAAAATGCGCCAGTGGTTCGAGCGGCTCATGCCGGCGGCACCTTGAAGAAACCCTCTTCGCGGTCGGGAGCGTTCGCGAGCGCCTCGTCGACCGGCAGCGATGGGCGCGCGTCGTCTTCGGCCCAGGCGTTGACGACATCGAGCGGGTGCGCCGTGGGCTCGACGTCATCGAGGTCGAGTTCCGCGACCTTGCCGACCGCCTCGAGGATCGCGTTCAGCTGCGCGCCGAGGCGTTCGACTTCCTCGTCGGTCAGCGCGAGCCGCGCGAGACGCGCAACGTGCAGCACCTCATCTCGATCGATTGCCACTGAACGGATCCTCCCAAATAAGAAGCGGGCCCCTTCCGGGGCCCGCGTTTCTCTCGAGTCCGGAAGTACCTAGACCGGGTTGACGTTCGAGGCCTGAAGGCCCTTGTCGCCCTGGACGACTTCGAACTGCACCCGCTGACCCTCGGTCAGCGACCGGTAGCCCTCCGTCTGAATCGCGCTGTGATGGACGAACACGTCGTCACCGCCATCACGCTCGATGAAGCCGTAGCCCTTCTCGTTCGAGAACCACTTGACCGTGCCTTCAGAAACCTCAGCCAACGCTCCTCCTTCTACAAACAACGACGGCCCGGTCCGAGCCGTCGACCCTTCTGCAAAGCGGCGGAAGAGTAACCTCAGCCTCCCGGAAACGCAAGGATTCCCCGCCGGTAGCGCGCCGCGCGAACGGCGCTCCTCAGCAGCATCGCGATCGTCATCGGCCCGACGCCTCCCGGCACCGGAGTCAACAGCCCCGCAACTTCGGCGACCGCAGAATCGACGTCGCCGACGACGCCTTCCTCGCCCCGGTTCATGCCGACGTCGATCACCGTCGCGCCCTCGCGCACGTCGTCGGGGCCGACGACACCGGCTCGGCCGACCGCAACCACGAGGATCTCGGCCTCACGCGTGACACTGGAGAGATCTCGCGTTCGCGAGTGGCAGATCGTCACCGTCGCGTTCGCGTGCAAGAGGAGGAGCGAAGCCGGCTTGCCGACGATGTCGCTCCTGCCCACGACCACGGCGCGGGCGCCTTCGAGCGGCACGTCGTACTCCTCGAGGAGCGCCATCACCCCGGCCGGCGTAGCGCCGACGTGAGTCGGCCGGCCGACCGCGAGCTGGCCGAAGTTGAGCGGGTGCAGCCCGTCGATGTCCTTCCGCGGGTCGATCGAACGAAGCACGCGGGCCTCGTCGATGTGATCCGGCAGCGGAAGCTGGATGAGGAGGCCGTCGATCGCGTCGTCGGCGTTGAGCTGCTCGACCTGCTCGAGCAACTCGGCCTCGGTCGTCTGCGAGGCGAGCCGGATGTCCCTCGCGTTGATCCCGACCTCACCGGCGGCCTTGTGCTTGAGCCCGATGTAGATCTCCGACGCCGGGTCGTCGCCGACGAGCACCGTCGCGAGGCCGACCTCCCCCAGCTCGCGCACCTCCTCGGCGATCTCGCCGCGTATACGCTCGGCGACCGCCTTGCCGTCCATCAGGCGTGCCGCCACTACGGCTTCGGCAGCTCCACGCCGCTGACGTCGAGGCCGAGCGACTCAGCGAGCTTCACGCCCTCCTGGAGGTCCTCCTCCAGCCGCTGTATGTCGCGCTCGTACATCAAGCGACCGATCACGGCCCGCGCCTTCGGCCGCCAGAGCGCGTGCTTGACGAAGATCGGGAGCAGGCGGTTGGCCGCATCGACGAGGCGCTGGTTCATCTTCTTGCCCGCTCCGGCGAGCAGCACCTTCTCGTAGGCCATCCCCGCGCCGTGGTGGATCCCGTCGTCGGTCGCCAGCCGGTTGCAGACCTCCTCGAGCACGGTCCCACTCGAGGCACGGGCGATCAGCCGGAAGCGCGAGATGATCAGCCGCTCGTAGAAGACCTGCATCTGGAAGACCTTCTCCTCCAGCGTGTCGGCCTCGAGCGTCATATGCGCGAGCTCGTCGAGATACGGGTCGCGCTCGGCGATCCCTCCGACGTCGTTGATCAGCTTCAGCCACGCCTCCGTGTGGCGCGACTCGTCCTGCACCATCGTCGAGTAGTAGAGCTTCGCCTCGGGGTCGGGCGCGACGTTGAGGAGCTGCGAGGACATCTCGCAGGCGAGCATGTCGGCCTGGAGTTGCTGCGTGAGGACGGAGCGCCACATGTCTTTGCGGCGCGCCTGCCGCTGTGGTGAACCCTTCCCCTCGGGGATCGGCGGGATTTCGCCCCACGGCAGATCGCGCACCTGCCACTCCTGCCGCTTGGCGAGCTCGTAGAAGCGAAGAACGCCCGAATACTCCTCGCGCTCGCCCGCGACCGGCTCGACGACTTGCTCGGTGGTCATCGGGGCAGATTATCGTCCCATCCGTGGAGCTCAGGAAATGGCCGCGCAAGAATGACCCTGAATCGATCAAGGCGCGCCAGGCCGCGCTCGACGGCCGGATCGACGCGGAGGTCTTCCAGCACGACTTGACGCCGTGGGTCAGCGCGCAGGAAGCGCTCACCGGCGCGTCCCTCACACCGACCGCCGTCATCGGGCCGCTCACGATCTCCATCGGCGACTACGAGCTGACCGAGCCGGACGGAGAGCTCGTCGAGCGCGGGCGGACGACGGACGAGGTCTTCGTGCCGCTCGCGCACACCGAAGGCTCGCTCTCGGACTCCCTCTACCGCGGAGCACGGGCCGCGGCCGAATCGGGAGGCTTCCGCACCGAGGTGCTTCGGGACCGGATGACCCGCGCCTCTGCTTTCACGACGAGCTCGACCGAGGAGGCTGCGGCGCTGGCGCGCTGGATCGAAGCCGAGCTTCCGCAGATGCGCAACTGGCTCGCCGGTCGCGCCGAGGAGTGGATCTCGCGCTACGCGAAGCTGCGGGAGGTCGAGACGTACGTCGCCGGCCCGATCTGCCACGTCATGTGGGTCTTCACGACCGGCGATGCCTGCGGGCCGAACATGATGACCCGCAACGCATACGCCCTGAACATGGGCTACGTGATGGAGCACGCGCCGACGAAACCGGAGCGGGCGATCCTCGAGGCGAACATGGGCGGCGACAAGAAGGTCTCGCACCGCTACTTCGAGCGCGGCGGGCACGGGAAGACGGTCGTCGCCGAGGTGACGCTCACCGACGAGGCGGTAAGGCGGGTCCTACGCACGACGGTCGACGATTTGCTCGAGCTCTCGTGGGCCGGGACACACGGCGCGGTCGCCTCCGGGATGCAGTCGGTCGCCTTCACGCCGGCGACGGCGATCGCGGCGATCTTCAACGCCACCGGCCAGGACATGGGCATGGTCGGAACGAGCTCGATGGCGCACGGCACGGGGAAGCGGGTCGAAGGCGGGCTCAACGCCGCGATCCGCCTCCCGGGGCTCGAGGTCGGGACCGTCGGCGGCGGCACGACCCTCCCCTACGCCCGCGCCTGGCTCGGCCTGATGGGCTGCGCGGGGCCCGGCAAGGTCTACCGCTTCGCCCAGATCGTCGCCGCCGCGACACTCGCCCTCGAGATCTCCGCCTCGGCCGCGATGGCGACCTCCGGCTCGGAGAACTTCTTCAAGGCGCACTTCGAACGCGGCGGCATGCGCTGAAGATCCCGCCGCACCACGACCCGTCCTGCTTCGGGTGCGGCGACAACCCGATCGGATTTCACCTTCCACACCCTGAGGTGGAGGGAGCCGACCGCTACGAAACGACCTTTTCTTTCGACGAGCGCCACCAGGGCGGGCCAGGGCTGGCGCACGGCGGAATGGTCGCCGCGCTCATCGACGAGGCGTGTGGGCTCGTCGCGACGTGGTATCGGTTCCCGACGGTCACCGGCCGGATGTTCCTGCGCTATCGGCGGCCGGTACCGATCAACACGCCGCTCTCGGTCCGGGCTCTCGTCGAGGACGAGAAGGGCCGGCGCGTCTACGTGCGCGGGGAGCTCTGGGAGTCAGGCGAACTGCTGGCCGAGGCGCGACTCGCGTTCGTGCACGTCCCGCTCGAGCACTTCCTCGCCACGCCCGAGGGCCGTGCAGCGGGCGAGGCCTGGCGGCGCCGCCTTCAACCCGGCTAGTGGCCGACGGTGCGCTGTGCGCTGACGCCGTACAGTGGAACGAGTCCACACGGCACCAGCGCCGTGTTTTCCGTAGACCGCGGCGCTCCCGCCGTTTAGCCTCGACAGCCATGATCGTCTGCCCGAACTGCGGCCACCCCAATAGCAAGGACGCCAGGTTCTGCCAGGAATGCGGCGCCTCGTTCGCCGTAGCCGTGCGCGCCGGCGAGCAGCGCCGCACCGTCACGGTCGTGTTCTGCGACCTGGCGGGCTCGACCGCTCTGGGCGAGAGCATCGATCCCGAGCTTCTCCGGGCGTTGCTCGCTCGCTATTTCGAGCGCATGAAGACTATCGTCGAGCGGCACGGTGGAAGCGTCGAGAAGTTCATCGGCGATGCCGTCATGGCCGTGTTCGGAGTCCCCATCTCGCACGAGGATGACGCCATGCGCGCAGTGCGGGCCGCGGCCGAGATGCGCGACGCGCTGCCGAAGCTCGGACTGGACGGACGGCTCGGCGTGATGACCGGCGAAGTCGTGACCGGGACCGAGGAGCGGCTGGTAACCGGTGACGCGGTAAACGTCGCGGCGCGGCTCGAGCAGGCGGCGGCCCCCGGCGAGGTGCTGCTCGGCGAGCCTACTCTGGAGCTCGTCCGTAATGCGGTCGAGGTCGCGGCCGGTGAAGCCCTCGAACTGAAGGGAAAGGCTGAGCCGGTGCCCGCATACCGCTTGCTCGCCGTGCGCCAGGCGTTGGAGCGACCTCACGACATGCTTTTCGTTGGCCGCGAGCCTGAGCTCAGGCTCATTCGTGAGACGTGGGCGCGCGTGCAGGCGGAGCAGCGCTGCGAGCTGGTCACGATCGTCGGGGAGGCGGGCGTCGGCAAATCCCGGCTCGTTGCAGAGGCCTTGCGCTCCATCGAGGCGACAGTCGTGCGGGGCCGATGCCCACCCTACGGCGAAGGCATCACTTACTGGCCCGTCGTCGAGGTGCTGAAACAGATCGACCTGTCGCCAAGCGACGAAGCTGCTTCGCGCGCGATCCGCTCCGTGCTCGGCGAAACAGAAGCACCGTCCTCGGCCGAGCAGATCGCCTGGGCGTTTCGCAAGACGCTGGAAGCGGTGGCCGCTGAAGAACCGCTCGTCGTCGTGTTCGACGACGTCCAGTGGGGCGAGGAGACCTTCCGTGACCTGATCGAGCACGTCGCCCTCCTTTCCGCGGATGCTCCGATCCTGTTGCTGTGCATGGCTCGGCCAGAGCTCGTGGAGCGCCGACCGACTTGGCCGGTCACCCTTCCCCTCGCCCCACTCGTCGACACCGAGGTCGACGAGCTGATCCCGCAGGACATCGACGACGACCTGCGCACGCGGATGACACACGCTGCGGGCGGCAACCCGTTGTTCATCGCCGAATTGCTGGCGATGGCCGACGAGATCGACGGCGAGGTGGTTGTCCCGCCCACGCTCCGGGCGCTGCTCGCCGCACGGCTCGACCAGCTCCAGCCCTCAGAACGAATCGTTCTCGAGCACGGCTCGATCGAGGGCGAGGTCTTCCACCGCGGTGCGGTGCAGGCACTCTCCGCCGACGAGGGCCAGGTCACTCCCCGCCTTGCAGCACTCGTCCGGAAAGAGCTGATCCGGCCGGAGAGGCCCATCCTCACCGGCGACGACGGCTTCCGATTTCGCCATCTCCTCATCCGTGACACCGCCTACGACGCGCTTCCGAAAGCCACGCGCGCAGAGCTCCACCAACGTCTTGCGGCCTGGCTCGAGCAAAACGGCAGGGCGCTCGTCGAGCTCGACGAGCTGCTGGGGTACCACTTGGAGCAGGCTTGTCGCTATCGCGCCGAGGTAGGGCTGGGCGACGACGGAGTCCTGGCCGCTTCAGCCCGGAACCACTTGAAGGCTGGCGGCCAACGCGCCGCACGCCGCCAGGACTACGACGCGGCCGCGAATCTGCTCGAGCGGGCGGCAGCGCTCATACCCCTGGGAGAGGTCGACCTCGCGCTCGAGAGCGAGCTCGGCGATGTCCTGCAATGGAAGAGCATGCCCGAGGAAGGACACAGGCGGGCGGAGGCCATGGCCGAGCGAGCCGCCGCGGCCGGAGATCGCATCGGGGAGTTGTGCAGCCGGATTCAGGCCGGTGTCTTCGAGCTCGACATTGAGCCTGACGGCGCAGACTCGAAGCTCGCGACCCTCCTCGACGAGGCGGTGCCGGAGCTCGAGGCCATCGGCGACGAACTGGCCTTGTACGTCGCATACACCGCAGTCGGTGAGCTCGCTAATGCCCGAGGTCGCCCGGACGCTGCCTTGGCAGCTTTCGAGCGGGCGATCGCACAGGCTGAGCACGCGGGCTATCAACCCGCATCGATGTGGGCAATGCTGACCTTTGCGCGCTTTGCTGGGACGACTCCGGTCTCCGACCTGCTCGACTACCTCGACGAAATCGAGCCGCACGCCGCCGACGATCAGTTCTTCCGTGCGTACAAGGCATGGTCGCTCGCCAAGATCGGACGCTTCGACGAGGCGCGTTCGATCCTCGAGGTCGCACGCGCCGAACAGGTTGAGCGCGGAGGGGGCCTCCTGCTCGCGAACCTGACCGCCTTCGAGTCCCTCTCGGTAGAGCTGCTCGCTGGAGATCCCGCAGCCGCTGCCGAGTACGGCGAAGCGGGATGCAGGTTGCACGAGGAGCTCGGCGAGCTGTCGGCCCTCGCGGCGGCATCCGCAGGCCTAGCGGATGCCTACTACGCGCTCGGTCGCCTCGACGAGGCCGAGCATTGGCTGGCTCGAGCCGCGACGCCCGAAGGAGCGCGCGACGCCTGGGCACAGATGCACTGCCATCAGGTTCAGGGGAAGGTGCTCGCGCGTCGAGGCGAGCATGCACAAGCGCAGCGGCTCGCTGAAGAAGCCGTGGCGATCGGAGACGAAACAGATCACCTCGACCAGCAGGGGTCCGCATACGCCGATCTCGGTGAAATACTGCTACTCGGAGGAAAGACGCCTGCAGCAGCCGCCGCCCTCGCGGAGGCGGTCCGCCGCTACGAGCGCAAGGGGAATCTCGTCATGGCCGAGCGCGCAAAGGCGCAACTGGACGAGATCTCTGCCGACGCGCCGCTCTGATCGCGATGGAGGAGGCGCCGAGCGGAATCGAACCGCTGTACGGGGCTTTGCAGGCCCCTGCCTAACCTCTCGGCCACGGCGCCCGAGGTGTCGAATGGTATCCGGGCTCCGCGGGTACCCGACTATCACGATGGCTCAGCAGAGCCTCTTCGAAGAGAGCGCCGCCCCGCTCGTCCCGCCGCGGCCCAGCCTGAAGAAGCTTCGCGAGGTCGCGGCCGGATGCAAGGCATGTCCGCTCTGGAAGACCGGGACGCAGACGGTCTTCGGCGAGGGCTCGCCGAAGGCCGAGGTCATGTTCGTCGGCGAGCAGCCGGGCGACCAGGAGGACAAGGAAGGCAAGCCGTTCGTCGGCCCCGCCGGGAGGCTCCTCGGCAAGGCGATGGAGGAGGCGGGAATCGACCGTTCGACCGTATACGTCACGAACGCCGTCAAACACTTCAAGTGGAAGGCGCAGGGCAAGCGGCGGATCCACCAGAAGCCGAGCTGGTCCGAGATCGCAGCGTGCTCTCCGTGGCTCGAGGCCGAGCTCGCGGTCGTCAAGCCACGCGTCCTTGTCTGCCTCGGCGCAACCGCGGCGCAGGCACTCCTCGGGCGCCAGTTCCGCGTGACGCAGCACCGCGGCGAGCCCGTTGAGTCCGAGCTAGCGCCGGTCGTCCTCGCCACGGTGCATCCCTCGTCGATCCTCCGCGCGGACAACCGCGAGGCCCAGTTCAAGAGGTTCGTCAAGGATCTCGACGTCGTCGCGACCTACATCTAGAGCCCGCAGAAAGCGAGAATGAGGCGCGATGCGCGTCGGGCTGATCTCGGACATCCACGGCAACCGCCTCGCGCTCGACGCGGTCGTCTCCGAGCTCGAGCGCGAAGGCGTCGATCGAATCGTGTGCCTCGGCGACGTCGCCGTCGGGCCGCAGCCGGCGGAGGCGCTCGAGGGCATCCGCGAGCTCGGCTGCCAGGTCGTGATGGGGAACTGGGACGCTGCCTTTCTCGAGGGAATGCCGGAGGCGAGGGACGAGGTGGGCCGCAAGCTCGTCGAGATCGCCGAGTGGTGGGTCTCGTTTCTCTCACCGCGCGACCGCGAGTTCATGCGGGAGCTTTGCCCCGACGGTGGAGCTCGAGCTCGACGGAACGCCGGCGGTCTGCTTCCACGGCTCGCCCCACTCGTACAACGACTGGATCTTTGCGACGACGCCCGAGGAGGAGCTCCGGCCGATGCTCGACGGCTTCGATCTCCCCGTCCTCATCGGTGGGCACACGCATCTGCAGATGATCCGGCGCTTCAAGGAGGCGGTGATCGTCAACCCCGGGAGCGTGGGACTTCCGTTCCGCGAGTGGTGGCCGCGGCCCGTGCGGATTTCCCCCTGGGCCGAGTACGGGCTCCTCGAGAGCAACGACGGACGGCTGAGCATCGATCTCCGCCGGACGCCGTTCGACGTCGACGCCTTCCTGGCGATGAGCCTCGAGTCCGGAATGCCGCACGCGGAATGGTGGGCGGCTTCCTGGGCAACGGATCAGAAGCCCGGCCGGTGAGCCGGGCAGTGCGTCCCACGACGGTGGGTGTCGTCGCGGTCGCCGTCGCGGCGGGGCTGTGGGGAACCGACGCGCTGCTGCGCAAGCCACTCGCGGACTCGACACAGGCGGCGACGATCGTCTTCGGAGAGCACCTCGTCCTCGTCGCGGTCATGCTCCCCGTCATCGTCACCGCGCTTCCGGCGCTGTGGCGCGCGGGGCCCCGCTACATCGCCGCAGCCGTTGTCATCGGAGCGGGATCGTCGGCGCTGGCGACGATTCTCTTCACCGAGGCCTTCGTGCGCGGCGACGCGGTGACGCCGGTCGTCCTGCAGAAGGTCCAGCCGCTCGTCGCCGTGCTGCTGGCTGCCGCGATCCTCGGTGAGCGTCCACGGCCCCGGTTCGGCCTCTTCCTCCTCGGCGGCCTTGCGGGGGTGTGGCTGACGGTGTTTCCCCGTCCGTTCGACGTCTCGCTCCAGGGCACGGAGCCTGCGCTCCTCGCACTCGGAGCGGCGGGCCTCTGGGCGCTCGGCACCGTCCTGGGCCGCTTCCTGACTCTGAGGCTTCCGTTCCAGCAAGTGACTGCGGCGCGGTTCGCATTCGGACTGCCGGCCTCGTTCGTCGCCGTCCTCATCCTCGGCGCGCCGGCCTTTGCGTCCTGGCACGACATGGTGTACATCGCGTTGCTCGCGCTCGTCACGGGTCTCGTCGCCCTGCTCCTCTACTACTACGGCCTGCAGCGCACGCCGGCGTCGGTCGCCGCGATCGCCGAGCTCACGTTCCCCGTCGTCGCCATCCTCGTGGGCTACCTCGCCTTCGGCCAGACGCTCACCGCCTCGCAGCTCGCGGGCGTCGCGCTGACGAGCTTCGTGGTGATGCTTCTTCCCGCCCGGGCCCCGACGCTCGTCGAGCCGCGGCCCGTGCCGAGCGCGGCCTAGGAGCGGGCGACCCGTCCGAGCTGTTCGACCGCTGCATCGAGCTGCTGCGTCCGAGTGGTACGGCGCAGGGCCGAGGCGGAGGTAGGTCCCGCGGCTGTCCGTGACGACGCCAGCGTCGAGCAGCCGCCTGCTCAGCTCCTCCGCGCGCTCCGACTCGAGGGCGAGGAAGCCGCCGAAGGCCTCGAGCGGAGCGTCTCGCGGTCGTGTGACGTCGTCGAGCTCCAGCGCGTCGAAGCGCTCGGCGAGAAGCGTCGTCTGCGCCAGGTAGCTCTCGCGGAGGCGCTCGGGCGTCAGGCCCTGCTCCTCGAAGAAGTCGAGCACGCGCGCCGCGCGGTAGTGGCTCGTCGGGTCGTACGTCGAGCCGGCGAAGCGCATGCTGCCGCGCGGGTACTCGGTGGCGCCGGGCTCGTGCGACGCATGGAGCTCCTCGAACTCGGCGAACCAGCCTGTGACCGCCGGGCGCAGCTCGTCGGCCTGAGGCGGCAGCCGTAGGAAGCAGTTGCCCTCCCCGAGCTGGAGGTACTTGTAGCCGCCGCCGACGATCCAGGCGCGCTCGAGCCCGGCGATCGTGAACGGCAGGCAGCCCAGCGCGTGGTAGGCGTCGACGAGGAGCTCGGCGCCTGCGTCCGCGCACGCCGCAGCCAACGCCGGCAGCTCGGGCACGATGCGCGAGTCCTCGAAGAGGACGGCCGAGACCAGCACCGCGCTCGCGCCCGGAGCCTCGTCCGCGAGGCGCTCCGCGAGCGTCTCGACGGGCCGGGCGGGAAGCCGCGCGACCTCGAGCCCCTCCTCGGCGAGGCGGCCAAGCTGGCGGCGCAGCGTGTGGAACTCCCCGTCGGTCGTGACGAGCTTGGGCCGCTCGCGCAGCGGCAGCGCCGACAGGAACCGAAGCACGAGCTCGTGCGTGTTCGAGCGCGAGCGCAACCGGCGCACCGGGGTCGGCGAGCAGCCGCCGGACTCCCTCACGCAGGCGCTCGGCCTTCGCGAACGCGCGCTCCCACTTGAGGTCGGCGTGCTCGGCCGCGTCCTGCCACGCCTCCAGGTGTCCCTCGCGCGCGACGTCCGGCCATGCCTGGTGCGAGTGCCCGGTCAGGAACAGCCGCTCCGAGACCCGGAAGGCCGAGTAGTGCTCGGCGAGCGTGTTCAAAGCTCGCTGCGGACGGCCCAGAGATCCGGGAAGAACGGCTTGTGGAGCGTCGAGCGGAGGTACTCCGCGCCGTACCCGCCGGTGCCGGTCCGGGTGCCGATCGTCCGCTCGACCATCTTCACGTGGTGGTAGCGCCACTCCATGATGCCCTCGTCGAAGTCGACGAGGCGCTCCGCCACCTGCGCCGGCTCGCCGTCGTCGCGATACGCGGTGATCAGAGCGGCCTGGACGCCCTCGGACTCCTCCGCCGGCTGCGTGACGTCCCGCTCGAGAACTTCGGTGGGCACGTCGTAGCCCTTGCCCGCCAGGTAGCGAAGGAACGAGTCGTAGACGGACGGCCGCTCCATCGCCGCCTTGACCCGCTCGTGGTCGACGCTGCCCTCGTGGTAGGCGGTCAGAACGCCCGGATCCCGTCGGCCCAGGATCGCCTCGAGCTCGCGGAACTGGCCCGACTGGAAGCCGGACGAGGACTCGAGCCGCTCGCGGAACGAGAGGAACTGCACCGGCGTCATCGTCTCGATCACGTCGAGCTGGGCGACGACGAGCTTGAGGATCGTCAGGACGCGCTTGAAGGTGGCGAAGGCGCGAGCGTCGTTTCCCTCCTCCAGCATCCGCTGGAGATAGCGGAGCTCATGGATCAGCTGTTTGAACCAGAGCTCGTAGACCTGGTGGACGACGATGAAGAGGATCTCGTCGTGCTCGTCCGAGGTCGGTCGCTGAGCACCGAGGATCTCCTCGAGCGCGAGGTACGACGTGTACGTGAGCGACCTCTCCTGGCTCACCCGGCCTCCTTGAACAGCTCGCGGGCGATGATCTCCCGCTGGACCTCCGACGCGCCCTCGTAGATGCGCGGCGCGCGGACCTCACGATAGAGGTGCTCGAGCACGTGGCCACGCTCGAGCGCACGGGCGCCGTGCACCTGGATCGCGACGTCGACGGCTCGCTGGGCCGCCTCGGTCGCGAAGAGCTTGGCCATCGCCGAGGCCTTGCGGATCGGGCGGACGCCTGCGTCGTACTGGGCCGCGGCGTCGTGGACGAGGAGCCGCGCCGCCTGGATCTCCGTCGCCACCTCGGCCAGCTGGTGGGAGACGGCCTGGAAATGCGACAGCGGCCGGCCGAAGGCCTCGCGCTCGCGGGTGTGTGACACCGCGGCGTCGAGCGCCGCCTGCGCCATGCCGACCGCGAACGCGCCCACGCTGGGCCGGAAGAGGTCGAGCGTGTCCATCGCGACGGCGAAGCCGCCGTCGATCTTGCCGAGCACCTGGTCGGCCTCGACGCGGACGCCGTCGAAGTCCAGCCGGCCGATCGGGTGCGGGGCGAGCAGGTCGAGGTGCTCACCCGACAGGCCTTCGCTCTCGCGTGGCACCGCGAACGCGGTGATCCCGGCCGCGCCGTCGTCGGATGTTCGCGCGAAGACGCTGTAGACGTCGGCTTCCGGCGCGTTCGAGATCCAGATCTTCGTCCCCGTCAGTCGGAAGCCGTCCCGATCCTTCTTCGCCTCCAGCGTGAGGTTCGCCGCGTCGGAGCCGGCCTCGGGCTCGCTGAGCGCGAAGGCGGCCACCGCCTCCCCGCGGGCGAGGCGGGGAACCCACTCGTCTCGCAGCGCAGGCGCGCCGCGGCTGAGGATCGGATAGCCGCCCAGGCCCTGGAGCGCGAGCGCCGTCTCTGCCTCGGTGCAGCCGTGGGCGAGGCCCTCGCGCAGCTCGCAGAGCTCGACCGCGGAGCCGGCGAAGACGAGCTCGAGCAGCCCGTGCTCGCCGAGCGCGCGCACGAGCGGGCGGTTCAGCCGGCCGGGCTCGCCCTGAGCGGCGATCGAGGCGAAGACCTCGTGCCCGAGGCCGCGCGCGCGCTCGAGGACGTCAGCCATCGAGGACGGCGACGCCCATCAGCTCGATGCGCGCCTCGGGCTCGAAGAGGGCCGAGACGCCGATCAGCGCCATCGCCGGGTACCGCCGCCCGAAGTGCCTCCGCCAGACCTCGCCGAGCTCGCTCGTCGACGCGCGGTAGTCCTCGACGTCCGTCGTGTAGACGACGAGCGAGACGAGCTGGTCCGGCTCGCCGCCGGCGGCTCGAAGCGCAGTCACGAGCTTCGTCGCGGCCGAGTCGAACTGCTCGACGAGCGAGGCGCCCTCGCCCGTCTGGCCGCCGAGATAGACGGCGCCGCCTGCGACGACGGCGTGCGCAAAGCCGACCGGCTCCGGGAGCTCGGGCGGGTTGACGATCATCGGCCTGTCCACGCTGGGCTCCGTCCCTCGGTCCAGGCGGCGTAGAACTCGGCGAAGTCGTCGCTCTTCATCAGGAGCGCCTGGGCGAGCGCCTCCATCTCGACGGCGTCGCCGAGCGACATGTCCAGCTCTCTTGTCAGGAGCACCTTCGTCGTCGAGTGCGCGAGGGCGGGGCCGTCGGCGAGGCGGCGCGCCAGCCCGTTCGCCGCGGCCGGCAGCTCCTCGTCTTCGACGACGCGCGTCGCCAGCCCGATCGCAGCCGCACGCTCGGCGTCGACCTCGTCACCGAGGACGAGCAGCTCAGTTGCCCGGCCCAGCCCGACGAGCCGCGGCAGCAGGTACGCGGCGCCCATGTCCGCTCCGGCGAGGCCGACGCGGGTGAAGAGGAACGAGAGCTTCGCTGAACGGGCCACCAGGCGGAGGTCGGAGGCCAGCGCGAGCACCGAGCCGGCCCCGGCCGCGACGCCGTTCACGGCCGCGATGATCGGCAGCGGCGAATCCCGCATCGCCTTGACGACCGCCCCGCTCATGCGCGTGAAATCGAGCAGCTCGCCCGCGCTCATTCCCTGCAGCTCGCCGATGATCTCCTCGACGTCGCCGCCGGAGCAGAAGCCGCGACCTTCTCCGGTGAGGACGAGGACGCGCACGTCGCCACGGTGTGGCAGCTCGCCGAGCAGGTCGCGAAGGTCGGCGTAGACGTCGAAGGTGAGCGCGTTCAGCTTGTCGGGGCGCGAGAACGTGACTGTCGCCACGCCGTCGTCGAGCGAGAAGTCGAAGTTCTGCCAGCGCTCGGTGAAGGCGGCCGAGCCGCGGAAGGGGCTCACGGCTGGAGGCCTCCGCCGTCGAGGACGAGCGCCTGCCCGTTGATCGCCGCCGCCTCCGGTGAGGCGAGAAAGACGACGGCGGCTGCGACCTCGTCCGGCTCGAGCAGCCGGCCGAACGAAGTCATCCTCTCGAGCTCGGACTGCGCCTCCTCGGCCGAGCGACCCGTCTTGTCGACGATGTTCTCCACGGTTCGCTTGGTCATGTCCGTATCGACGTAGCCGGGGCAGACGGCGTTCGCGGTGACGCCCGTGCCCGCGACCTCGGCAGCGGCCGCCCGCATCAGCCCGACAGCGGCGTGCTTGGACGCGGTGTACGCCGCGGTGTAGCGGGAGCCGACGAGCCCGGCAACAGAGGCAACGGTCACGATGCGCCCATCTCCACGCTCGATCATGCCGGGGAGCACGGCTCGGGTGCAGAGGAAGGCGCCGGTCGCGTTCGCGTCGAGGTGCGCGCGCCAGTCGTCGAGCGTCGTGCGGACGAGCGGCCCACCGGACGCGACGCCCGCGTTGTTGACCAGTACGTCCACGCCGCCGAGGCGATCGAAGTACGAATGCACCGAGGCCTCGTCGGTGACGTCGAGCTCTTCGCGGCCGACTGCCTCGACGTGGTCTCCGGCAGCCGCGAACCGCTCGGCCACCGCCTTGCCGATGCCCTTGGTTCCGCCCGTGACGACGACGACGCGGCTCATGCGCGCCCCTCGCCGGCGAGGAACGCGCAAGCAGATCCCAGGGGTCGTCTCACGAGCTCAACGCCTTGCGGTCGATCTTGCCGGAGGGCGTCTTCGGCAGGTCGTCGACGAAGCGCACCTCGCGCGGGTACTTGTGCGGCGAGAGCCGCTCGCGGACGAAGTCCTGCACCGCCTGCTCCTCGAGCGGCGTCCTCGCGACGACGATAAGCGCGCGGCACGGTGAGGCCGTTCTGCTGGGCGCCGACGACCGCGCACTCGACGACGTCCGGATGCCCGACGAGGCAGTGCTCGATCTCGGCCGGCGCGACCCACATCCCCCCCACCTTGATCAGATCGTCGACGCGGCCGCGGTACCAGAAGAAGCCGTCGTCGTCGCGCTCGAAGAGGTCGCCCGTGCGGACCGTGTCGCCGCTGAACGTGCGCTTCGTCTTCTCGTCGTCGCCCCAGTAGAAGAGCGCGGCGGTGTCGCCGGTGACCAGCAGCTCGCCGTTCTCGCCGAGCTCGGCCTCGTAGCCCGGCACGAGCTCGCCGGTGCTTCCGGGGCGAACCCGGCCGGGCCGGTTCGAGATGTAGATGTGGTACAGCTCGGACGAGCCGATCCCGTCCAGCACCTCGACGCCGAACGTGTCGAGCCAGCGGTCGTGCAGCTCGCGCGGCAGCGCCTCGCCCGCCGACGTGCAGAAGTCGCGAGGCAGGAGAAGTCCGTGTCTGACCCCGGCCATGTCATGCCGAGTGCGACCATCTGCGCCATCATCGTCGGGACGTTGACGAGGATCGTCGGGCGGTGCTCGGCGATCAGGTCGAAGATCCGCTCCGGTGTCGTCCGCTCCGGGAAGACGATGCCTGCGGCGCCGGCGCCGAACGGGTAGAGCGCGGTCAGGTCGCGCGCATAGCCGAAGAAGAGCTTCGGCACCGGCAGCACCACGTCGTCCTCGCGGATGCCGAGCACGCCGCGCGCATACCACTCGTGGCTGAGCACCGGGCTGTGCACGGGATGGACGGCGCCCTTCGGCTGCCCCGTGCTGCCGGTCGTGAACTTCCAGAGCGCGACGTCGTCCTTCGTCGTCGGCGCGGGCTCGAGCTCGGCGGGCTGGTCGGCGAGCCGGTCCCGGAACGCTTCGTCGACGACCAGGACGTGCCGCCCGCCGGCGACCGACTCGATCGCGCCGCGAGTCGTCTCGTCGGTCACGACGACCCGCGCATCCGTGTACTCGAGGTAGTACGCGTAATCCTTCGGCTGGAGGAACGTGTACGCCTCGGCGGTGACGACGCCGATCTTCTGCGCGCCGTACCAGAGCGCGACGAGTTCGACGGAGTCGCCGAGCGCGAGCAAGACGCGCTCCTCCGCGCGCACCCCGAGCTCGCTCAGCAGGTTTCCGCAGCGATTGACGAGCCCCGCGAGCTCCGCGTACGTCGTCTTGCCAGCCGGGCCGATGAGTGCGACGCGGTCGCCGCGCCCCTCTTCCACGTTGCTGTCCACGAACCAGGTCGCGAGATTGAGCTCGCGCGGCAGATCGGCGTGCGTGATCACGCGGCGACCTCGCGGATCAGCTCGACGAGCATCTCTGCCAGCGTCTCGAAGGTCTGCTCACCCTCTTCGGCAGTCGCCTCGGCCGGGGCTCCGCAGTACGCCTGGTCCATCCCCATCGCCACGAAGCTCGTCTGCCCGGCGCGGATCGCGGCCGGCATGTCGAGCGGCTTCGGGGGGAGCGTGGCCATACGGCCGGTGTGGACGAGCTCGGGACGGTCCGCGAGCACGAGCGAGGTCTCGTACCGCCCCGCGTGGCCCGCTCCCGATCGGAACTCGTCGGTCAGCCGCTCGGCAACGGCGCGGCGCGTGACGTCGAAGAGCGGCAGCCCGAGGTCCCGCAGCACCCGGACCTGTTCGGGCTCGAGGTGGCTGTTCACGAGCACGATGCGCTCGAAGTTCGCGGCGATGTCCGTGACGAGCGAGCGCAGCGTCTCCTCGGAGATCGTGACAGTGCCGGGAAAGTCAGCCCCATAGCGCGTCACGCCATACGGCACCTCAGGCAGGACGAGCACGGGTATGTCGCCCTCGAGCCGCTGGGCGGCGCGGTTGCAGATGCCGACCGAGATCAGCGTGTCGGTCTCGAGCGGCGCGTGTGGCCCGTGCGGCTCGGTCGCTCCGAGCGGCAGCAGGTGCACTGCGTCGGCAGGGACATCCGGGTACGCGAGCTCCCCGAGGTTCACGCCCGCACCTCCCCCTGGACCCGACTCTCACTGGTCGAGATCGATCGCTCGATCTCGGTGGCGGGGAGGTCGAGCAGTACGAGGTCGGCGCGCCCGGCGCCGATGATCGTGTTCGCCTCGTCGAGTGTCGTCAGGTAGCCGCCCACAAGCGTTGGCACGCGTGCCTCATTGCGAACCCGGTCGCTGAGCGCCGTGAGGAAGCCGCGCCTGTACTGGGGCCGGTCGTCGTGGATCGTCTGCCCGGCCTCGACGTGGATCAGGTCGCAGCCGTGCCCGGCGAGCACCCGTGCGATCTCGATCCCGTCCTCGACCTTGTTGCCACGTGGATGCCAATCTGTGACGGAGAGCCGAACGGCGAGTGGCCCGGCCCAGGCCTCGCGGACAGCCTCGAGCACGCGGACCGGGAAGCGAAGGCGGTCCTCCTCCTCGTTCGTGAGCGGCGACAGGTAGCTGCCGAGCAGGTAGCCGTGGGCCATGTCGATCTCCAGCACCTGGGCGCGCACGCTGCGTGCCGCGGCGACGAACGCGTCGAGAACGGCATCCTCGTTCGGCTCGCCGGGAATCGCGCCGAACGGTCCGTAGGGACGCCTCGTGGGCGCCACCACGGGCCAGCCGTCGGCCAGTGGCAGGTCGACGCCCCGGCTCCGCGGCTGGGTCGCGCCGCGCCGACCGGCATGTGTCAGGCGGAGCAGGCTCGTCCCCTCTGATGACGCAGTGTCCTCTGGCGTCGTCCGGCCCTCCTCGCTCACGGCGGCTGTGCCCTCGACGAGCTCGAACCGGTTCTCGAACCGGACCCCGCGCAGCTCGAACGGCGAGAACGCAGGCGGCGGCGAGACGGCCCGCCCGCCGAGCCACGAGTCAAGAGCTCGCGTGAATTGTGGATCCCTGACACCCAGGGTCGCGTGCGTGATCCGGCCCGCCCGCGTTATGAGGTTGAACGCAAACTGAATCGGCTCGAGGTGCGAGTAGCTCGCCATGCGGCCGAAGTACGCCGCGCTCTCGCTCGCCGCCTCCTGCGTCCGCTCGACGAGCGGCCCGCGCTCGAGCTCGTAGTCGACGAGCGCGGCGGAGATATCCCAGCGGCGCCGGACGAGGCCCTGCGCGAGCGCGATCGCGTCCTCCAGAGCGAGCTTCGTGCCGGAGCCGATCGAGAAGTGAGCCGTGTGCGCCGCGTCGCCGAGGATGACGACGTTCCCGACATGCCAGGTCTGCGTTGGTCACCTTGGGGAAGTCGAGCCAGAGCGACCGGTTCGAAAACAGCTCTCGTCCGCGCAGTTCGTTCGCGAACAGCTGCTCGCAGAACGCGAGGCTTTCGTCCTCGTCCATCTCGTCGAGCCCGGCTGCGCGCCACACCGCCTCCGGGCATTCGACGATGAAGGTCGACATGCGCTCGTCGTAGGGATACGCATGGGCGTTGAAGAGGCCGTGCTCGGTTTCACGGAAGGCGAACGTGAACGCGTCGAAGACGTGGTCGGTGCCGAACCAGACGTACTTGCTGCCCTCGGTCCGGACCTTCGTCCCGAAGTCGCGGAGGCCGCGGACGAAGCTGTTGGCGCCGTCGGCGCCGACGACGAGGTCGGCGTCGGGCAGCTCGTCGACCTCGACACCGAACTCGAGCTCGGCGCCCACCTCACGGCAGCGGCTCTGGAGGATCTCGAGCAGCCGCTTGCGCGCGATCGCAGAGAAGGAGTGCCCGCGAGAGCTCACCTCTCGCCCGCCGAAGCGAATGTCGATCCGGTCCCAGCGGGCAAAGGTGTCGGTGATCTCGAGATGCGTCTCCGGGTCCGCATCGCGCAGCGCGCCGAGCGTCTCCTCGCTGAAGACGACGCCGAAGCCGAAGGTCGCGTCAGGCGGATTGCGCTCGAGCACCCGAACGTCGAGGCCGCGGTCAGCCTTGCGCAGGAGGATCGCGAGATAGAGCCCCGCCGGGCCGCCGCCGACGATCTCGACCCTCATACCAGCGCCTCCTGGAGCCGCTCCAGCTCGTCGGCATCGGCGACCGACGGGAAGAGGACGAGCTCGTCGCAGCCGGCCTCCTCGTACCCGCGCACGAAGTCCTTCACGGCGCGCGCGCTCGTGAGGTTTCCAGCAGCGATCTTCTCGGCGAACGGCCCCACGAATGCGTAGTAGTCGAGGAGGTACGCGTTGCCGCGATCAGGCTCCTTGAAGGAGAAGTAACCCTGCCCCCAGAGCCTCGGACGGCCCTCGCGGCCGAAGTCGCGCCAGGCCGCTTCGGCACGCGCTGCTGCGCTGGCAAAGGCCCGCGGCGGACCGCCACCGTGTGCGTAGCCGTCCGCGTAGCGCGCCATGCGCGCAAAGGCCTGGCCGCTCATGCCCCCGACGAGGATTTCGATGCCTTCCCGTGACGGGCCCACGCGATCACCGTCAACCCCGGCGCGGATGTACGCGAGCTGCTCTCCCAGCCGCTTCCCACGACCCTTGTGCTCGACGCCGGCGGCCTCGAAGTCCTCGAGCCGCGCGCCCACCGCCAGCCCGAGTGTCAGCCTGCCGCCTGAGAGCCCGTGAACCGAAGCCGCCTGCTTCGCGAGCAGCCCGATCGGTCGCAGCGGCCCGATTGCGATCATCGTCGCCAGCCGGATGCGACTCGTGACTCCTGCCGCCCCGGCAAGCGCCGCGAACGGCTCGTAGCTGTCGTACGCGACGCGGTCGAGCACCCCGAGCGACGAGAACGGCCCCTCGTCTGCGCGCCGCGCCCACTCCAGCAGGAGGTCGCCTGTCGCGCCCGGCACGGTGGTGGGAAGTCCGATACCGATGTTCACTTCCGCCGAAAGCTTCACACTTTGCGAGGCGATGAGTGAATTCATGCCTTCACCCTTCGACCGCCACTACGGGCTCGAGCTCGATGAGGCGACCGAAGAGCTCGTGCGCGGGCACGTTCCGGTGCGCGAGCACGTCCTGCAACCGGTCGGGCTCGTGCACGGCGGCGTCCACGCGTCGATCGCCGAGGCGCTCGCCTCGCTCGGCACGAACGTCGGCGTCGTGCCGGAGGGCAACATCGGCCTCGGAATGTCCAACCACTCGACGTTCCTGCGCTCGATCCGCGAGGGCACGATCCACGCCACGGCGCGCCGGGTCCACCGCGGGCGGACGACGTGGATCTGGGACGTCGAGCTGACGGACGACGACGGCCGGCTCTGCGCGATCAGCCGCGTCACGATCGCCGTGCGGCCGCTCCGCACGTGATCCGCATTGTCATCCCGTATGGCGGATCACGCGGCAAGACCCGCCTGGCGCTCGAAGCGAGCGAGCGCGAGAAGCTGTCACTTGCAATGCTCGGCAGCGTGCTCTCCGTGGCCCTCGAAGTTGGACAGACCTGGGTCGTCAGCCCGGATGAGCCGCAGGGCTCTGACCCAACGTGGATCCCGGATCCGGGCGGCGGACAAGGGGCAGCAGTCGCGGCGGCGCTCCGAGAGATCGGCGCTGGGCCCGTGCTGGTCGTCAATGCCGACCTTCCGTCGCTGACAGTGGACGACCTTCTGGCGCTCGAGGCCGCGACGCCCAAGCCGGGCATCGCGATCGCAGCCGCTGCCGACGGGACGACGAACGCCCTCGGGCTCTCCGACACCATGCTCTTCGCGCCGCTCTACGGAAAGGAGAGCGCAGCGCGTTTCCGTGCGCACGCCGAGCGCTCCGGGGTCGCGGCCGTCGACGTCCTACGTCCAGGGCTTCAGAACGACGTGGACACGGTCGCCGATCTGGTGAACGCGTGAAGGTCGTCGTCCTTTCCGGCGGCGTGGGCGGCGCGCGCTTCGTCCAGGGCGTCGTGGACGTGATCGAGCCGGGCGACGTCACCGTGATCGGGAACGTGGGCGATGACGTCGAGGTGCTCGGGCTGCACGTCTCGCCGGACCTCGACTCGATCCTCTATGCCCTCGCCGGCCTCAACGACGAGGAGCGCGGGTGGGGTCGCGCGGACGAGACGTGGCGGGCGCTCGACACCGTTCGGTCGCTCGGCGGCGAGGCGTGGTTCCAGCTCGGCGACCTCGACCTGGGGCTCCATCTCGTCCGCACGCAGGCTTTGCGCGCCGGCGAGCCGCTGTCTAACGTCACGCAGCGGGTCGCCCGGGCGCTCGGGATCGACGTGCGCCTGCTGCCGGCGACCGATGACCGGCTCCGCACGTGGGTGCAGACGCCGGCCGGCGAGTTCCCCTTCCAGGAGTGGTTCGTCGCGCGCGGACACCGCGACGACGTCGATGCCGTCCGGTTCGAGGGCGAGGCCACGGCGGGCCCGGCGCCGGGCGTGCTGGACGCGATCGCCGCGGCGGAGCTACTGCTTATCGCACCGAGCAACCCGTATCTCTCGGTCGGGCCGATCCTCGCCGTGTCAGAGATCCGCGAGGCATTCGCGGCGCGCCGCGTGCCCGCCGTCGCCGTCAGCCCGCTGATCGGCGGCCGCGCCGTCAAGGGGCCGGCCGACCGAATGCTGACACGCCTGGCGGGTGGGACCGCCCCGGCGCACGTGGCGAGTCAGTATCCCGGCTTGATCGACGCCCTCGTCGTCGACGAAGCGGACGCGGATGACCTGGACGGCCTCGGCGAGGTGCGCCCGATCGTCTCCAGGACACTGATGTCTGATCCCGAGGCCCGGCAGCGACTCGCAGAGGCCGCGCTCGGCGCTGTGCCCGCATGAACGTCGCCGTGCTCGGCGGAACCGGCGCCTTCGGCTCGGCGCTGGCGCGGCGGCTCGTGGAAGCCGGAGACGACGTGACGATCGGCTCGCGCGATCCCGCCCGGGCAGCCGTGACGGCGGCGGAGGCCGGGGCCGCCCGGGGTGCCGCGAACGCCGACGCGGTCGCCGGTGCCGATCTCGTGCTACTCGCGGTCGACGCGTCGGCCGCATTCCAGACGGCCGCCGCGCTCGCGGAGGTCATCGGCGAGACGCCGGTCCTCAGCGTCGCCAGCGAGCTTCGCTTCACGAGCGGCAACGCCTTGCCCGCCGACGAGCCACTGTCGCTGGCCGAGCGAATGCAGGAGGTGCTGCGCGGCCCAGTCGTGGCCGGGCTGCACTCGCTCGCGGCGCCGACACTGAGAGCCGGGAAGGCCGAGGGCGACACACTCGTCTGCGGCGACGACGAGGAAGCGAAGGCCAGGGCGCTCGAGCTCGCGGCGAAGCTCGTCACCGGCCGCGCACTGGACGCAGGACCGCTCGCGAGCGCACGCGCGCTCGAGGGGATGACGGCAGTGATCGTCAACCTCAACCGCCGGTACGGCGGCCACGCCGGTCTCCGCATCGTCGGGCTGTGACCGGCCTCACGATCGCTCCCGTCCGCGGGCTGCCGGAGCTGCGCGAAGGAGACGACCTGGCGAGCCTGATCTCCGAGCGCGCCGAGCTCCAGGACGGGGACATCCTCGTCGTCGCCCAGAAGGCGATCTCCAAGATCGAGGGACGAGTCGTGCGGTTGGACGACGTCGAGCCCTCGGCCCGGGCGCGTGAGATCGCCGGCAAGGGCGACGCGCGCCGGATCGAGGTGATCCTCCGCGAGGCGAAGCGCGTCGTCCGCACACGCGGCTCGCTCGTCATCACGGAGACGCGTCACGGCTTCGTCTGCGCGTCGAGCGGCGTCGACTCCTCGAACGCACCCGAGCCGGGAACGCTCGTGCTTCTCCCGGTCGACCCCGACGACTCGGCGGCCCGCCTGCGATCCGCGTTGCGAGGCCTGACGGGCCGTGACGTCGGCATCGTCGTGAGCGACTCCTTCGGGCGTCCCTGGCGCCAGGGAACGACCGACGTCGCCGTCGGCGCCGCTGGTGTCGAGGTGCTACGCGACCTGCGTGGCGAACGCGATCCGAACGGCTACGAGCTCCACTCCACGGTCATCGCGCTCGCTGACGAGATCGCCGGCGCCGCGGAGCTCGTCCTGGGCAAGCTCGACCGAGTGCCGGTCGCGATCGTCCGCGGGCTCGACGCCCGAGGAAACGGCCGGGCGCGCGACCTGGTGATGCCGCCGGATCGGAACCTCTTCCCGTAGCCGTAATCCAGTTCGAGCTTCCGGGCGTACCCAGATAGCGGAGAGGTCTTAGGACCAAAGTCCACTAGTAACTCGGGCCAGGTTCCCTTCACCCTCCGCGTTGAGAAGCGAGTGCCGGCGACGAGATAGCCGCCGGCCCTAAAAGGGGGTAACCCAAAATGGAATTCAGTACGAGAGGAGTGCGGCTAGGAGTCGCGCTCGCCTCGGCATTCGCCATCGGCGCGATCGCCCTCGTGCCCTGGGGCGGCAACGGCCGCGCCGAGGCAGCAAGCGTGCCGCAGTCCGATTGCTCCGGCCACGGGGCGCATTCCGTGGCCCAGCACCTCGCATGCATGGGCGCGACGACTGCCGCCTCCGCCGATAGCGGGAGCTCCGACGACGACCGCGACGTCATGCAGCTCTCCGACGAGCCGGGGAACTGGTTCCGCAGCGAGCGAACGGGCGAGTCCGTGACGTCCGTCCCGGTCGGCGGCCGCGTCGACTTCGTCGCCGGCGAGCTCACGAACACGCGACACACCGCAACGCTCGTCATCAAGCCGGTCGGCTCGCAGCTCGCGACCGACCAGGATCAGTCGCGCAGTGGCGGTGTCGCGTCGGCGGAGTTCGACCGCCCAGGCGTCTATCTGTTCCTGTGCAAGGTGCATCCGTATATGACGGGCGTGGTCGCGGTCACTGACGCGGCCGGAAACGTTCCGCCGGTGACGGCTCAGCAGCTTCCGTTCATCGGCCACCTTGGAGTCGAGTCCCTGCCTGCGGGCACGGTTCTCTCGGTGCTCCCGGCGATCGCCGCGACGGATGCGCAGAAGATCCAGAAGTGGGACATCGGTAGCTTCGAGGACGAGTTCCGTCCGGCCGTGCCGGGCGTCGGCGAGGTCTGGATCGACACTCAGTTCGAGGCAGTGCCGAACCAGGTCGACGACCGCGGCGTTCCCAAGCCGGGAACGATCAGCGTCGTGGATGCCGCCGCCTTCGCAGTGGAGCGCGAAGTGGACGGCCTCGATCCGCAAGCGCGGGGTCGGTGGAACAACCCGCACAACATGTGGACGGACACGCGCCACCGTGTCGTCTATAACGGCCACTGGTTCGGGCGCTGGCACAACAAGATCGCCCGCGCAACGGGTGACGTGCTGACGACGGTGCAGGTAGGCGATGCCCCGACCCACACCGTGACGAACCCGAACGAGAACTCAGCGCAGCACGGCCACCTCACGCTGCCGCTGAGCGCTCGCGACAACTTCCTGCGGCTCGTCGATCCGGGCTTCAGCGCGATGCAGCAGATCGTCGACAGCGATCCGACGGGCCAAGGACGGAATCATCCCCACGCTCAATGGATCACCTCCGACGGCTCGAAGATGGTCGTGCCGAACGTCTTCAAGGGCTTCGGAGTCGCGGGCTCGATCGGGATCGTCAACCCTGAGAACGGGGCGATTCAGCGCGAGATCCGCGGACCGGCGATCACCATGCCGGTCGCCAGCGGCATCCAGGGCCGAAGCCAGGGCAACAAGGCCTACGTGGCCAACATCGTCAGTGGACAGGTCAGCGTCATCAACCTGAACACGAATCAGCACGTGAAGGACATCCCGGTCACGCTGACGCCGGACTGCCGGCGCGGCGCCGCCTTCAACGTCTTCCACACGTTGCAGGTACCGATCCAGCTGCCGGTGAGCCCGGACGGGCGGTTCGTCGCCGTCGCGGTGCTGTCCCTGACGACCGTGCCGAGGAGCTGCACGGGCTCGCCCGACCACGTGGCGATCATCGACACCCGTACCGACGAGGTGGTGAAGATCGTCGGCACCCCGGTGAACGAGGGTAAGGCGGCCGGCACCCACGGCGCCAACTTCGGTGCGAAGCAGGGCGGCGGCTACTACGTGCACGTCGCCAACCAGTGGTCGAACATGCTCGGCGTCCTCGACGTCGATCCGAACCGCGACGGCAACGCCGCCGACGCGGCATTCGTCGGACGCATCCGCCTCGCCAACGGCTCGCCCGGTGGTCCGCGGGTCACGGACGGCGTCGGCGGGCAGGGCATCAAGCCACTGCCAAACGTGTACGACGGCTGGGTCCAGGACACCGTTGCGGTGGCCGCCCAGACCGACGCGGAGGTTCAGGGCTGGCTCGCACGGCTGACCCCCTGCCAGAAGAACCCTTCGGCAGCGGGCTGCACCCCGGCGGGGTTGAGCCGGTAGTCAAATGACGAGAGCGCCCGAGCCGCCGAGGCTCGGGCGCTCTCGTGTGTTCGAAGACCAGAAAGGGGTCTGTAGATGAAAATCAAGGCAGCATGGCAACGGCGCACGAGCGTGATCGCGCTGCTCGTGCTCGGAGCACTCGCGATCCCGGCAGCCGCGACTGCGGACGTGGAGACCTTCCATCGCTTCGAGGCCGTCGCGACCGCCAACTACACGATCACCGAGACGTGTGAAGACGAGTCGACGTCTCAGACATTCGTACAGGTGATCGGAGGCCACGAGGAGGAATCCGAGTCGGGTGTGACGACCCTCGACAGCGATTTCCTGACGGTTCGACTCCTCAACTTCCGCGATTGCGACGGGAACTTCATCAACGACCGCGGGAGCGGGCCGGCCGAGTTCACGTTCTCTCCGTCGCTGCAGGAGGCCACGGTGACCGGGACGATCACGACGCGCGACGGTCGCACGGTCACTGCCGACATCGCATGGGCCGGCACGGGCGAGCTCGAGGCAACGAACAACACGACGATCTTCGACGGCTTCACCGGCCACTTCCAGGGGAAGCGCCGCGACGCGGTTGCGAGCGGCACCGTGATCGTCGACGGCGAGACCCTCGTCGACGGCTCGACGACGAACGCCGAGATCGAGACGCTCGAGGACACGAACATCAGACACTGAC
Organism: uncultured Actinomycetes bacterium; assembly: GCA_963776955.1. Classification (GTDB taxonomy): domain Bacteria; phylum Actinomycetota; class Thermoleophilia; order Gaiellales; family Gaiellaceae; genus VAXT01. The sequence continues at coordinate 651,947 of CAVZOM010000005.1, read as the reverse complement.
GCACGACCGGCGGAGACCCTGCGCAAGCGGGGTCTCCGCCCCTTCACAGGATCCGACCGTCCACTAGTAACGTCTCCCGCGATGCAGGTCCTGGACCGGATCCGCGCGGCGGCGGGGCGCGTCCCCGCGCGCCTGGCACTTGTCGGCGCGGATCCCCACGACGACGAGGATCTGCGCGCCCGAAAGGCGCTGCTGGTCCTGATCTCCGTCCTGATCCTGCCGGTCGCGGCAGTGTGGGGGGCGCTGTACCTCGCGTTCGGATCGCCGGTCGGTGTGGTGCCGCTCGTGTACTTCGGCGTCCTGCTCGGTGCGATCGCCGTCTTCTCGCGCACGCGCGACTTCCCGTGGCTGCTCCGAGTGGGCCAGGTCGACATCCTGCTCGCGCCGACACTGTCGATGATCCCGCTCGGCGGATTCCTCGACTCCGGGGGCGTCGGCCTATGGGGGATTCTCGCGCCGCTCGGAGCGCTCGTGTTCAGCGACGTGCGGTCGGCGGTCCGCTGGTACATCGCATTCCTCGTCGTGTTCCTCGGATCGGGGTTCGTGGGCGAGGCCATCGGCCCGGTCTGGACGCCGCTGCCCGTCTGGTTCACGAGCACGATGCTGGCCATGAACATCGCGGTCGGCGGAACCATCGTGTTCCTGCTGCTCGCCGTGTTCGCCAGTCAGCGCCGCGAGGCACTGGCGGCGCTTCGGGTGGAGCAGGCAAAGGCGGAAAACCTCCTGCTCAACATCCTGCCGCGCTCGATCGCCGACAGGCTGAAGGCCGAGTCCCAGCCGATCGCGGATCAGATCGGATCGGCCTCCATCCTGTTCGCCGACGTGGTCGACTTCACGCCCTGGTCGGAGCGGCTCCCGCCCGCCGAGGTGGTCGGCTACCTCGATCACATCTTCAGTCACTTCGACGAGCTCGCGGAGCGACACGGGCTCGAGAAGATCAAGACGATCGGCGACTGCTACATGGTCGCCGCGGGCGTTCCGACACCACGCCCAGACCATGCTCGCGCGCTCGCGCTCATGGCGCTCGACATGCTCGAGGCGATGAGCTCGGAAGACGAAGTCGGGCACCTCGGCCTCGAGCTCCGGGTCGGCATCAACTCGGGCCCGGTGGTGGCCGGCGTGATCGGCCGCAAGCGCTTCCTCTACGACCTCTGGGGCGACGCCGTGAACACGGCCAGTCGCATGGAGTCCCACGGGACGCCGGGGCGGATCCAGATCACCCGCGCGACGTACGAGCTGCTCGGCGACGAGTTCGAGTGCGAGCCGCGGGGGACGATCGCGGTCAAGGGGAAGGGCGAGGTCGAGGTCTGGTACCTCCTCCGTGCCCGGGACGATCGCTTCTTAGAACCAACCGTCGAGCTCTCCGAGAGCGGATGATGGGATCCGAACGCACGACATCGTTCAGTTACTGTCGGCCAACCTCGCTTGGCTAACTAACCGCAAAGGAGTCGACATGCCCCGAGTCGTCATCACCCATGCCGTGGAAGACATCGACCGCTGGCTACAGGGCAAGGCGGAGCGCGCCGCTGCCATCGAATCGGGTACGGGCAGCAACGTAACCGACTACGTCGCCCACGACGGGAGCAACAAGATCGCCGTCACAGCTGACGTCGCTGATCTGGCAGCCCTGGCGGAGATGTTGACCTCGCCGCCGCCTGAGATCCTGGCCAGGATGCAAGCGCACGGCGTCGTCCAACCAATCTCGGCCTACGTCGAGGCGTAACGGGCAAGCCGACACCTGCAGTGCTCGCCCGGGCGCTCCCGGCGTTCGACGGCCAGCGCGACCCAAAGCCAGCGCCGTTAGCCGCGTGAGTCACTCTATGAACTGAGGATCTCGATTGACCCAGGTGCGTCATGCCGGTCCAACGGGATGGAACCTAACCTCGGCCGGAATGACGAACGACGACTCACCACTGCGCGTGGCACAGCCAGAGAGGCATTTGAGCTTCCCTCGGGACTGGGTTCAGAAGTGGGAGGTCTCGGGAGCGGGAGCTTTATGCCCTGTTCGCTGGAGGTGCACTATCCCCTGAGTTCGTCGAGGGGGTAGTCCAAAGAGCGCTTCACCAAGAAACGGCCGCGTACCTTGCGGCCTACCGCGCCGAACTGCCCACGTGGCGGCGCAGCCTCGGCATCTAGGGAGTCCGCCCACTCAAGGTTATGGGTGGAGACCTGCGCGAGCGGGTATCGCCTTTTCTGCCTGTTGAACCGTGACCTTCGGTTCTCGGCAGAATCCGTCTACCAATTTGGATCAAAGGGAGGAACATGACCGGCAAGGCTGATTTCACCGAGGCTGAGTGGGACCTGGTACGCGAAGGACCGGCGACCGCGGGCATGGTCGTCATCCTCGCGTCGAAAGGCGGAACCTTCCGCGAGACGTGGGCGCTGGCGAAGTCGTACGCCGAAGCCCGCCAGGAGCACGCTGGGAATGAGCTTCTGGACGCGCTGGTGGACGAGAAACCCGATGTCGAGCGATACGGCTCAGCAGAGGAGGCCGACCGGGAAGGCTTGGCACAGCTGCGCCAGGCCGTTGCCCTGCTCGAGCAGAAGGCGACACCCGAGGAGCTGGCGGCCTACAAGCGGTTCACGCTCGAGGTCGCCCGGCGAGTGTCGGAGGCACACAAGGAGGAGGGTGAGGCTGTCAGCCCCGAGGAGCGCGAGGCGATGACGAAGATCGAAGCGAGCCTCGGTAGCGCGTCCGGGCCGGCATAGGGCTCGACTGGAAAAAGCGAGGCTATACTCGAAGGGCTACGCGGATGTAGCTCAGTTGGCTAGAGCGTCTGCTTGCCATGCAGAAGGTCGTGGGTTCGAATCCCATCATCCGCTCTCCGAGGAAGCCCCGCTCAGGCGGGGTTTTCTGTTGAGGGCCGGGGAGCTGGTTGGCGAGGCGGTGGCCCGATAGTGAGCTGGGTCTGCAGCTTCGAGCCGTCTACCCTTGGCCAATGGCGGTGGACGGAGTGACCGGGTGGGAGACATCGGAGCGCGTGCTCGAGTCCGGCGGCTTCGAGTCGCGCCAGCGGGTGCTCGTGGTAGAGCCCGTGGTCGAGGCGTCCGAGGCCGGGGCCCGCACGCTCGGTGTCACCTATTGGCAGGCGGTCGACCGCTTCACCCGCAGCGGCGTCCGCGCGAGCTGGACGGGCGGTGGAGGCAAGCTGAAGCTGCTCGGCGGTCCGACGCTGCTCACCTTCGGGCCGCCGGAGCTCTCGTTCGACGGCGGGCTCGTCAGCTGCCGCCACGCCATCCAGGGTGGACTGCTCGCGCTCCGAGCCGGCGGCTCCGTCACCCTCGCACAACGACCCGATGGCGATCGGCAGGAGCTGAGCGTCACGGTCGAGGGGTACCTGCCTCGGCTCGCCGCCCGCGCAGGCGCGGCGCCGTGGACCGGAATGCTCTACGCGAAGGGGCAGAGCCCCTTTCATGCCGCGGTCAGCCGCCGCTACTTCGAGCTCCTGCTGGGGAGCCCGGGCTCGTGAACGTCACCGTCTTCGGTGCAACGGGCGTCGTGGGCCGGGCGGTCGTGCCCCTGCTGGCCGAGCACGAGCTGACCGCGGTCTCTCGCACCGTGCGTGACGAGCCCGGCGCCCGCTGGATGGTTGCCGATGCGGCGAGCGGAGAGGGCGTCGCCGCGGCCCTGGAAGGTGCGGACGTCGTCTATTACCTGGTTCACTCGCTCGGCGCGCGCGACTTCGAGGAGCAGGATCGCATGGCGGCGGAGACCGTCGCGCGCGAGGCGGCGAACGCCGGCGTGCGGCAGATCGTCTACCTGGGCGGGCTCGGCGCAGACGAGCCCGGAGCGTCGCCGCACCTGCGCAGCCGCCGCGAGACCGGAGAGAGGCTCGCCGCCGCGGGCGTTCCGGTGACGACCCTGCGCGCGGCCATGATCATCGGCAAGGGAAGCGCCGCCTTCGAGACGATTCTCAGCCTGGTCAAGCGGCTGCCGGTCATGGTGACGCCGAGCTGGGTCTCGACGCCGACGCAGCCGATCGCGCTCGACGACGTCGCCCGCTACCTGGCGGGCGTCTGCGGCAACGAGGCCGCATTCGGCGAGGGCTACGACACGGGCGGGCCGGAGGTGATGACCTACCGGCAGATGATCGAACGGATCGCTGCCCTGCTCGGCCGGAAACCGGCAATCGTCGAGGTTCCGGTGCTGACGCCGTACCTCTCCTCGCTCTGGCTCAATCTCGTCACGCCCGTGAGCGCGTCGGTCGCGCGACCGCTCGTCGAAGGGCTGCGCAATCCGACGGTCGCGCGCGAGGAGCGGATCCGGAAGCTGCTGCCGCTCGAGCTCACGCCGTTCGACGACGCGGCGCGGCGGGCGCTCGCGTGATCAGCGCGGGGAGGGGTCTGCCTCAGGCCCTCGGTAGTTCGACGACGAACGTGGCTCCGCCGCTCGTGCCCGAGCTGAGGTCGAGCCGGCCGCCCATCCGCTCGGTGAGCTCGCGCGAGATGTACAGGCCGAGCCCGGTGCCGCTCGGCGCCTTCGCCAGCTGCGGATCGGCTCGATAGAACTTCTCGAACACCAGCTCGCGGTCGGCGTGGCTGATGCCCGGCCCGGTGTCGGCGACGAAGATGCGGATGTTCCCGTTCGTGCGGTCTGCCCGGACCTCGACGCGGTCGCCGCCGTACTTGACGGCGTTGTCGAGCAGGTTGACCAGCACCTGCTGCAGGCGGTCGCCGTCGCCGGACGCGGCGCCGACCTCGGCCGGGATCTCGACTTCGATCGTCGTCGACTCCGGGAGCTGAGCGCGCATCGTCTCGACCGAGCGCTCTACGACGTCGGCGACGTGCACGGGCTCACGTCCCATCCGCAGCTCGCCCTCTGTCGAGCTGGCTCGTCAGGAGAACCTCCTCCGTGATCTGGCTGAGGCGAGCAGCCTGCGTTGCGATCATCTCGAGCAGCTTTTGCCGCTCGTCGGGCTTCAGCTGGCCGTCGCGGTGGAGGAGCGTCATGGCCGCGCCGTAGACGGCGGTCATCGGCGTGCGGAGCTCATGCGAGATCGTTGCCACGAGGTCGCTCTTCTGGTCCTCGAGCAGACGCTCGCTCGTGACGTTCCGGAACGCATAGACGACCCCGTCGGCGATCTGGACGGCGACGAACGACAGCCAGAGGTCTTGCCCTTCGAGCTCGACGGGAAGAGTCACGGAGCGCGCCGCGGCCCCCTCCTCGGCGACGGGAATCCGACCCGCGAGCGCGGGCCAGTCCGCGATGACGTCGGTGATCGGCCTGCCGAGGACACTCTCGCCCGCCAGCCCGGTCGCGAGCGTGGCGGCTCGGTTCCAGAACTGCACGATGTCCTCGCGGTCGACGAACAGGGCTCCGTCGCCGAGAGCCTCGAGCACCTGGGCCGCCTGCTCCCGCTCGGCCGCCGCGGCAAGGGCCGCGGCTTCGGCCGACTCCAGGCGCCGCCGCTCCTGCTGAAGACGCGCGTTGCGGACAGCGGCGCCCATCTGCGCGACCAAGCCTTCGAAGACCTCGAGGTGCTCGTCGGAATACACGCCGCGATCCCTCATCAGCTGAACGACTCCCACAACGCGTCCCTCGTCGCTGACAGGGACCATCATCGCGGCGTTCGTGCCCGCCGGGCCCGAGTCCGGAATCCTGTCGACCTTGCCTTCCTGGTCGACGTTGTAGAAGACGCCGTCGCGCTCGACGAGTTCCGGGACGTCGTTGAAAAGCTCGGGCTCGCCGCTGACGATCACGCGGCTCTGCATGCCACCGCCCTCGCGATTCAGCGACAGCGGCGGGAACTTCGCCGGGTCGACGACCTTTCCGTCGTTCCAGGCGTACTCGCAGCGGATGATGTCGTCACGGTCGTCGTAGGAGGAGATGACGATGCCGTCGTGGGGGACGACGTCGGCCAGCAGCTCGTGGAAGCGCTCGTAGACCCGGTGCGGCTCGAGGCTTTCGCCGAGTTGCCGCGCAGCGTGGAGCAAGAGCTCTGCGAGCTCGGCCTTGCGCCTGAGGTCGCGATCGTCCATGCCCACCAGTTCTACCTTCGGCAGCGAGAATCCTCGGCTTGAACCGCTAGACACGCCTCGAAACGAGCGGCCTCGGTGAGCGCTACCTCCTGCCGACCACCAGGTTGACCCTGAAGCCCGCACGCCTGACGGCGCCCGGCCTCGGGCTCTGACCGACGACGCGGCCGCGCAGCGCTCGCCTTGTGCGAACGCGACGCACCCTGCCGACGCGGCAGTTGGCCCTGCGGATCCGCTGCCTTGCGGCTGCAAGCCGCAAGCCGATGACGCGTGGAACGCGGCATCGAGCCGGAGGCGGTGGTGGCGGTGGTGGCGGTGGTGGCGGTGGTGGCGGAGGTGGCGGCGGCGGTGGCGGAGGCGGTGGTGGTGGTGGCGGCGGAGGTGGTGGCGGAGGCGGAGGCGGTGGCGGTGGCGGTGGCGGCGGTGGCGGAGGTGGTGGCGGACCCGACTCGGTGATCGAGAAGTTCGTGTTCGAGACGTCGAAGAAGATGTTGCCGACCGCCTCGATCTTCACGCGAGCCGTAGTCGTCAGGACGTCCGGGATCGTGATCGACTCGGTGCCGTCATTCGGCGTGTTGGCCGCGAGCACGAACGGGTACGTGAGCCCGCCGTCCGTGGACATGCTGATCTTGACGGCCGCCGTGCTCGTCGGAGGAATGTCCGTGTTCGCCTTGTCCCAGGTCACCGTCTGCACGGAGCCGCGCTGGTAGTTGACCTCGGTGTTGGGCGACGTGACGCGGAACGGGCCGGCGTTCGTCGCCAGCGTGAGCGTCACGTCGGGGGCGAAGGCCGAACCGCCGCCTCCCGCGCGCAGGTCACGCGCCGTGAAGCGGAAGTGCATCGTCGGAGACGTGTAGGCAGAGGTCGGGAGGAACTCCGAGAAGCACTCCTTGACCGGAATCGGCACGGGTGGCGCGATCGGGCCCTCGGTGCACGAGCCCGTATCCGCGTTCGTGTTGTTGATCAGGATCTGCCCGAGATCCGGGAAGACTCGAGTCGGGCTCGTGGTGATGTGGTTCTCGTTCGGCGAGTTGTAGAGGAGCGTGTCCTCCTCGCTCACCGGCGCCGAGAGGTGGAACATCGCGAAGAGCGGGCCGTTCGTCTTCACGTTGTAGAGGAGAGACTGACCGGCTCCGACGCCGATGTCATTCTGCTCCCAGGAGTAGTAGATCGGGTCGCCCTCCGGATCCGTTGCGCTGCCCGTGAGGGCAAAGGGCGTGCGCAGTGGGATCGTGGCGTTGGGCGGAGCCGTGGGCACGGGCGCCGTATTGCCCGTGGGTGAAACGATTCCGCCGTTGTCGATCGGACCACCCTTGTCCGTCTCACCGGTGAAGCCTGATGCGCCCGGGGTGAAGTCCTGGGTTCCGAGCAGCACCGGGACGTTCGTCCGCTGCGAGCGTTCCTCCGTAGGTGACCTGGAAGCCGGTGTTGTTGAACGCGCCCGCCGCCGAAGCCGGCGACCGTCGCGGTGGCGCCTGCGGGCAGGATCGGCAGCAATGCAGCCTGAATCCCGGCCGCCGTGTAGTTGCCGCCGTTCGTGATCACGTCCGAGACGTTGCCGTCGTAGTTGAGACGGAACGAGTCCATCGCGCCGCCGTGGTTCGTCTCCTGGACGGACGAGAAGCACGTGCAGCCGAGCTCGACCAGCTCGACGTTCGGCACGTCTTGACCTGCAGAGGCTCCGCTGTAGGAGATCGTGAAGCCCGGCGCCGCGGCGTCGGTCACGGTCACCGTTCCCGCGAAGCCGGGAATGGCGTTGATCGCGGAGGTCAGGTTCGCGGCGTTGTACTGCCAGCTCCCCGTTCCCGCCGATGAGGACGGAGTCGTTGCCGCCGATGCGCACCTTGAATCCCGAGTAATAGGTCGAGGTTCCACCGCCCGAGTTCGCCTGCTGGCTCGCGATCGTGTACTGGAACGTCCGAACGCTCGGAACGGCCGTGATCTTGTACGTCCCGTTGTAGGCGGGGATTCCGACGCCCGCGATCGTGACGATGTCGCCCACCGAGCGGCCGTGGTCGAGGGTCGTGCGGATGGTCGCGGTCGTCCCCTGCGAGCTGGCGCCCGGAACGGCCGGCGTGACGGTCCCGCCGCCGGATACGGGGAGCCCGGACACGGTGTTCACGTACTGGAACGACCTGGTCGTCGGAACGGCCGTCACCGTCCACGTGCCGTTGTAGCCCGCCTCGGCAACACCCGCGACGGTGGCCACGTCACCGACCCTGCAGCCCATGCGGGGCGCTCGTCGCGATCGTGACGGTCGTGCCGACCTCCATCGCGCCGCCGCGCGAGGTCGCGCTCGGCGCCGGGTTGATGGTGACGCTCACCGGAGCGATCGCGTTGACCCGAGAGAAGCCGGTCCCGAAGGTCACGACCTGCACCTCGTCACCGCCGCCGAAGTGACGGAGCGAGACCGTCTGCACCTCGCTGATCGGCGGCCGGTTCGACGTGATGTACGCGACGATCTCCTGCTGGCTGCGCTGCGAGAAGTAGCCGTCGCTGTGCGGCTGGATGTCATCCGTCAGGCAGATGCCCGCGTAGGCCATGACCGACTGGCCGGCGCCGGGCTCGACCGAGTTCGCGGCCGCTGCGGTTGCCACCGGAGCAGTTGAGCTGGTTGCCGTTGAACGTGTGGTTGCCGGCGAACTGGTGGCCCATCTCGTGGGAGACGTAGTCGACGGCGAAGAAGTCGCCGACCGGAGTCGGGATACCGGTGCAGCCACCGGCCTTGTTCGAGCCGCCGACGACGCCGAGGTTGGCGACGCCGCCGCCGGGCTGGCCGAGGCCGAGATGGCCGATCTCGTAGTTGCTCGCGCCGATGACCTGGCCGATCACGTAGCGCGCCCGGCTGATGCTCGAGCAGCCGGTGACCTGGGACTGCGTGAAGCACGGGGCGGCGCCGCAGGGCCCGTTGGGCGCGGTGGCCGTGTCCCAGTTGTTGAAGTTGAGCAGGTCGTTGTTCGCCACCAGCTGCAGCCGGATGGTGAAGTCGTCTTCGTAGATCTGGCTCACGCGGTTCATGAGCGCGACCTTGGCCGCGGTCACGAACTGCGGGCCGCCGTGGTAGGTCGAGTAGCCCGGGTCGGTGATCAGCGCCAGCCGGTAGGTGCGGAGCTGGTCACCGGTGCTCGTGGGCACGTCTCCCTTGCGAGGGCGCGCCCGTGGCTCTCGATGACGGTGTCCGGGTTCTCGGCGCGCGGGCTCGACACGTGCAGTGCCCAGTAGCTCGCGTAGACGCCTGGGTTGGGGCCCACGTAGTAGGGGTCGACGTACCACGAGCCGTTCGCAGACCGGACCGAGGCCCGGAAGCCGAGCGGCGTCAGGTCCGCGTGAATCGTCGCGGCACGGTCGGTGATGCCCCGGCCGTTGTAGGTCTTGATCTCGGGATGGCGCTGCGCGAGGCCGGGCGCCATGATCGCCGACTCCTGGAGGGCGAACTGGTGGAACTTCCCATTCGGCGCGGGCAAGGAGACGAGCAGGGGATGGTTCGCGGCAGGTGTCCCCTCACGGGGCGCCCGCGCGAGCACAGGCCGGAGCTGGGCCGTATCCAGCGTGAGGTACCGGGCCCGCAGAGGAGTGACGGCAACCTTCTTCCCGCGTTCGGGCGTCGGCTTCGTCGCCTCTGTCCAGAAACTCTTCGTGTCGTAAGCGTCCATCGGCGCGGAGCTCTGCGCCGTGACCGATGCTGCGGAAACCGCCACTGCGACTGCGAGCCCGACGACGATTCCAATCGTCCAGGCACCTGCTCGCCGCGAGCGGCGTCGATCCTTATTAGCGCCGAACATCTCTCTCCCCTCGTCGCCCCGATTGCCCGAACAGTGTATTTCGGTCCAGCGAAAACGAAAAGCCCGGCCTACGAGCCTTCCGCGTCCAAGGCCTCGTTGACCAGCTGGTCGGCGAGCTCGTTGTGCTCCCGCCGCACTGCCGTGTAGCGCACTTTGCCGATGGTCTCGTCGAGATCCTGGGCCTCCTCCCAGAGCAGGCGAAGGGCCTCGTTCTTCACCTTGTACTCGCCGCGCATCTGCCGCACGAGGAGCTCGGAGTCGGAGACCACTTCGAGCTCGTCCACCACGAGCTCGGACGCCTTCCTCAGGCCCTCGACGAGGGCCCGGTACTCGGCGACGTTGTTCGTGGCGACGCCGATCGCCTCGCCGTGCGCCGCGAGCACCGTTCCGTCGTCCGCCTCGAGCACGTAGGCGTACGCAGCAGGCCCCGGGATTGCCCCGGGCGCCTCCGTCCGTGAACAGCCGCGCCTTCACAGCAGCGCGTAGAGGTCGAACGCCGGCTCCTCGTACGGATGGGCCTCACGCAGCGCCCGCACGACCTCCGCCTCGCGCTCCTCCGGGTAGACGGTCTCGAGCCGCAGCTCGGGCACCCGCTCCTCTCGCCCACGCTCCCCGATCGTCGGGTCGGTGCCCTCGCCGCCGACGAACGTCCCCGTCCCCTCCGTGTACCAGGAGCACCGCTCGTAGTCGCCGATCCGCCCTGCACCGGCCGCGAAGAGCGCGTCGCGTACGGCGTCGAGCGCCTCGGGCGGCACGAACACGACGAGCTTCCGGTTCATCGCCTGACTCTCCCACAAAGCCGGAGAGTTGATCCCGGGCCTCGGCTGTGGTTCATTCGCCCCACCGACAGAGGAGGCAGATCCGTGAGCACGACCAGTACCGAAAGCAGGGGCCCACTCGGCCAACCGCGAGGCGTCGCCTTCGTCGTCATCCTGACGTTCGTCACGCTCGGCATCTACACCCTGTACTGGATCTACAAGACCGCAGAAGAGATGAGGCAGCACACGGGCGAGGGGATCGGCGGCGTGCTCGGCCTGGTCGTCTGGCTCGTCGTGAGCCCCGTCATGGCGTTCGTCGTCCCATCCGAGATCGGAAAGATGTACGCGAAGGACGGAAGGGAGCCGCCCGTCAACGGCTGGACCGGCCTGTGGCTCTTCCCCTTCGGCATCTTCATCATCCCGATGATCGTCTGGTTCGTGAAGGTGCAGCGCGCGCTCAATCGGTACTGGGAGAGCGAGGGAGCAGGGGCAGCGGCAGCGGCACCCGCCGAAGGTTGAGCCGCTAGCTCGTCGCGGGCGCGGGCGGCCTGCGAACCAGCCCGACCGCCGAGACGAGAGCCCACGCGGCCTCCAGGACGAGGAACCCCCACTGCTCCTCGTGCCAGGCGCTCCCCGCCAGGATGAACGCGCCTGCGAGGTTGAGGACCAGGAACGGAGCGCCGCGTGGGTCGAGCATGCCCAGCTGAGCCAGGGCATAGGCGATCAGGATCAGGAACGCACCGACGAGCTGGACGAGCTGGGCCATGCGAAGACCTCCTCGGTCATGCGCGGGGGTGGGCGTCGACGCGGCGGATCCAGGCCTCGAGCCTCGGGTACCGGCCGTCGAGCGCGAGGTGCTCGCTAAGGATGAGGTGAAACGCCTCCGTGTCCGTCTCGTCGAAGATCAGTCCGTACTTGAGGAACGGAAACGCCGCGTAGTCGGCCGCCGAGAGCTCGCCGAAGAGGTACTCGCGCCCTGCGAGCATCCGCTCGAAGATGTCGAGCGAGCCGGTGAGCTCCCGACCGAGCTCGTCGATCCGCGCCTGGTCGGGCTCCGGCTTGCCTCGCTCAGCCTCGATCTCATTGGGAGGGCGTTTCCAGATCCGGTTGAACCAGTCCAGGAAGACCTCGAGCTCTGCCCGTCGCGCCTCGTCTCGAGGAAAGAGAGGCGGCTCCGGTTGCAGGTCCTCGAGGTAGTGGAGGATCACCGTCGAGTCGAAGATCACGTGTCCGTCGTCGACCAGCACCGGGACGAGCGACTGGCCGCTGATCCGCTCGACGGGGCTGCGGTCGGACGGATCCACGTCGATCCATTCGACCTCGAGACCCTTGTGGGCGAGCGCGAGGGACACGCGCTCGACGTTCGTCGAGAACGGGATCCGGTAGACGCGCAGCACCTGCGGCACGTTAACGTCCTGCGGACGTGGAGCGAGTCGTCGGCATCGGCGGAGTCTTCTTCCGGGCGAAGGACGCCGAGGCACTGCGCGCCTGGTATGCGGAGCACCTCGGAATCGACGTCCAGGACCGGGGCGCCGCTGGCTTGGACGGCGGCGCGACGGTGTGGTCGATCTTTGCGGGAGACACCAACTACTTCGGCCCCTCCGGCCAGCAGTCGATGGTCAACTACCGGGTGAGCGACCTCGACGCGATGCTGGCTCAACTTCGAGAGGCGGGCGTCCCCGTCGACGACAAGATCGACGACAGCGAGTTCGGACGCTTCGGCTGGGCGACCGACCCCGAGGGGAACCGCTTCGAGCTCTGGCAGCCGCCGGGCCAGCCGCCGGGCTAGCCGCCGAACCCGACGAGGACCGTCTCGGTGGGATCGCGGCCCTCGGCCTGCGCGTACAGCGACGCGAGCGTCCGCGAGCCACGCGACTCCTCGTCGACCCCATGTGCGGCGAGCCACTCCGAAGCCTCGTCCCGGCTGAGCGCGTCGAACATGACGTTCGCGGCGCAGCGGCCCGGCCGCGCGACGGCCGGATGGAGCTTCTTGATCTCCTCGTTCGTCGTCACGAGCACGATCACGCGCAGGCCCTGGCCGATCAGGCCGTCGACGACGTTCAGGAAGCGCGAGAGCCCCTGGCCGGTGCGCTCCCGGGCATCCGCGCTGAGCAGCTCGCCGGTGTCCTCCATCACGAGCAGGCGCCACAGCCGGTCGTCGTCTTCGCCGTCGCCCTCGAAGTCCTCGAGGACCTCCTGGTACGCGGTGATTCCGACCGATGGGCCGTAGCGCTCCCCGCCGACCATCATCGGGAACGGCGGCTCGAGGAGGACCGACATCAGATAGTCGGCGTGCTCGCCGAAGAACGAGTCGGGATCCACGATGTAGTGGATCTGGCACCACTCGCGCCACTCCCAGGCGAGCGCCCGCAGCGCGAACGTCTTGCCGGTCCCGGCGTCGCCATGCCAGAGAATGAGCTGCCCTCCGCGTGCCGGCTCGAAATCCTGCATCAGCGTCGCCAGCTCGTCGCGCGCTCGGGCGGCGTAGTTCTCCTCGATCTCTTCCCAGGCGGGCACTGCGATCGTCCGCCACGACGGGCGGGGCCCCTGCGGCGTGTACATCCAGAACGTGACCGGCACTTCGTGGGTCGAGCTCGGATCCGGCGGCGGAAAGAGCTTCTCCAGGCGCTCGACGACCCGCGTGACGTCCTCGCGCTTCCGACCGGCGGCGGTGACCGTGAAGCTCGAGCCCCAGAGGTGAGCTTCGAAGAGCACGCCGTTCTCCTCGAAGAGCGCGCTCTCTCCACCGTGCGAGATCGTCCGGGCGAGCGGCGTGCCGACCGCCTCGATCGACTTGACGCTCGTCGGCCAGTTCGCGGTGTGAATCTCCTGCAGCCCCTCCGCCGCCGCCCGCTTCATCAGCAAGGCACCAGGCAGGCTCTCCGTCTCCTGGAGATCGTGGCCGAGGCTGATGTCCGTGCGCGGCGGTTCGGGCATGCCTAGACGCTAGCTCACGGGCTCCGCAAGCCAGGCGTTGGTTTCGGCCGCCGACCTGAGACGCACGACGTCGAAGCGAGCGAGGCGCTCCTCGTACCGCTTCCGCCTGGGCCGATGCGTCTTGAGTGCCCAGAGGAAGAGCGAGTCGCGACTCAGGAATGCGCCCCGCCAGGTCTCGCGGTTCCCGCCCCAGAGCTCTTCCCCACCCCGGATGCGCCGCAGGGTCCTGGTCCAGAGCCGGCCGAGGATCGCGGGCAGCGGCGGGTCGAGCCAGACGATCAGGTCGGCTTGCTCGAGAACGAGATCGCCGAGCTTGCCGTGGTAGCCGCCGTCGACCACCCAGCCGTCGGTCGCCACTGCTTCCTCGACCCGGCGACGGAAGTCCTCGACGCTCGGCTCGCTCCAACCGGGGCCCCAGTGGAGCGCGTCGAGCTCGACGTGGGCACGCCGTGCTGCTCGGCGAGCCGCCTGGCGACCGTGGTCTTCCCGGAGCACGTCGTCCCGACGACGGCGATCCTCGGCGGCACGCTACGGCGTGAGGCGATAGAAGCGGTAGAAGTCGTTCTCGATCGGCAGGACCTCGAACCCGCCGAACCCTGCCTCCTCGGCGTAGCGGCGCACCGTGTCCGAGCGCATGACCGTGCCCGTGCCGGCGGCACCCTCGCCGACCATGCCGACGGGGAGGCAGTGGAGGATGCTGAAGCCGTAGTACATGCGCTCGACGTCGTCGCCGAGCGCCGGGAACGAGTCGGCCACGCGCTCGTCGCCGACCACGAGCGTGCCTCCTTCTCCGAGCAGCCCGCGGCAGGCGCGAAGCACGTCGACCGGATACGACATGTCGTGCAGCGCCTCGTGGATGTACACGAGGTCGTACTGCCCTTGCAGGCCCGCATCGGCGGCGTCACGGTAATGGAAGGTCACGCGACCCTCGAGCCCGCGTGCCGGCGAGGTTCTCCTTGGCCGCCGCGATCGATGCCTCGTCGAGGTCGATCCCGTCGACGACGGCCTTCGGGTAGGCACGCGCGATCGCCATCGTCGAATAGCCCTGGCCGCAGGCGACGTCGGCCACTCGGGCCGGAGGATCGGCCTGTAGCCGCTCGTGGACGTCCGGAATTGCGGGGAACCACTCGCTGCCGAGGAGGCTCTCGAAGATCGGGCGCGTGAACTCCGCCTGGCCCTCGTGCAGGTCTTCGCCGTAGTCGGCGTAGGGCACGCCGTCGCCGCTCCGAAACGCCTCCAGCAGCTGGTCGATCGGGCGCACGCACGCGACGACGAGCTTCCCGAACGGCGCGACGTAGTTCAGGCTCGACTCGTCGAGCAGCGCCTCGTCGTGCCCGGCGGGCAGCGTGAAGCGGCCGTCGTCTTCGAGTTGGAGGATGCCGGTCGTCGCCTGCTGCTCGAGCCACTCCCGGACGTAGCGCTCGTTCAGGCCGGTCGCGGCGGCGAGGTCTTCCGAGGATGAGGCTCCGCGGTCTGCGAGCGCGCGGTAGAGGCCGAGCCGCACTCCGAGGTAGACGGACAGAACGTCCATCGCGCCGAGCGTCGCCCCGAAGAGGCGCTCGACGAGAGCGTCGCGCCGCTCGGACGGCTCAGTCGCTGCCACCGGCTACTCCGAGGTGTCGATCTGGGCCTTCTGGAGGCGGCCCGAGTAGTCGACGTAGATCGACTTCCACTCGGTGAAGAAGTCGAGCGCCGCCTGGCCGGCTTCGCGGTGCCCGTTCCCGGTGTCCTTGACGCCGCCGAACGGCAGGTGCACCTCAGCGCCGATCGTCCCGGCGTTGATGTACGTGATCCCCGCCTTGAGGTCGCGCATCGCGCGGAAGGCCGTGTTCACGTCGCGCGTGAAGATCGACGACGACAGTCCGTACTTGATCCCGTTCGAGACGCGGATCGCCTCGTCCACGTCGCGCACCTTGATCAAGGCGACGGTCGGGCCAAAGATCTCCTCCTGGGCGATCCGCATCTCGGGATCGACCTCGCCGAAGATCGTCGGGCGGTAGTAGAAGCCCTTGTCGAGGCCGTTGCCCGAGGCGACTTCCCCGCCGGTGAGCAGCTTCGCGCCCTCGTCCGTGCCGATCGCCGTGTAGGAGTGGATCTTCTCGAGTGCGGACTGGTTGATGACCGGTCCGACGTCCGTGTCCTCCTCCCAGCCGACGCCGAGCCTGAGCTTCTCGGCCTGACTCACGAGCCGGGACGTGAGCTCCTGGTAGACACCCTCCTGCGCGATCACGCGGCTCGCCGCGGTGCAGCGCTGTCCGGAAGTCCCGAAGGCGGACCAGAGGATTCCCTCGACGGCGAGATCGAGGTCGGCGTCGTCGAGCACGATGATCGCGTTCTTGCCGCCGAGCTCGAGGTGGACGTGCTTCAGGCGGTCGGCGGCGTCCTTCGTGACCTGGACTCCCGTCTCGCGCGATCCGGTGAGCGTGATCACGGGCACGTCGGGGTGGGTGACGATCGCGTTGCCGACCTCTCCCCCGCCCCCGTGGACGACGTTGACGACGCCGCCGGGGACGCCGGCCTCGATCAGGAGCTCGACGAAGCGCTCGCCGAGGGTCGGCGTGTCGGTCGCGGGCTTGAAGACGACGGTGTTTCCGCAGACCAGCGCGGGCAGGATCTTCCAGGACGGGATCGCGATCGGGAAGTTCCAGGGCGTGATCACGCCGACGACCCCGATCGGCTGGCGCACGCTCATGTTGAACTTGTCCGGGAGCTCGGAGGGCGTCGTCTGGCCGAACAGGCGCCGGCCTTCGCCGCCCATGTAGAAGGCCATGTCGATCGCTTCCTGGACGTCGCCGCGGGCCTCCGGCAGCACCTTGCCCATCTCGCGGGCCATGAGCTGGGAGATGTCTTCCTTCTGCTCGGTCAGGAGCTGCGCGAAGCGGAAGAGAATCTCGCCTCGCCTCGGCGCCGGTACGAGGTGCCAGGTCTCGTAGGCCTCCTTCGCCGCAGCGACTGCGCGGTCGACGTCTTCGCGTGACGAGCGCGGAAAGGTTCCGATCGCGTCGCCGTTCGCGGGGCTCGTGCTCTCGAAGGTCTCGCCGGACGCGGCGTCGACCCACTCGCCGCCGATGTAGTTCTGGAATGTCTTCGCGCCCAGGATCGCCATACCGGCGATTTTACGGGCGCACGGTGGGGCGTTGCTCGTTGCAGGGGTGCGATGGTCGTTCCGAGGCAAGAACGCAGGGAGTCCCGGTAATCGTCATTACCGGGACGACTGAGGACGCCGCCTCGGGCGAGCAGCGCGGCCCTTCAACAGCCACGCTCCGCCGTGCGTCCGTCATCAGCCGCTTCTGGCTCGCCTTCGGCCCCGAGGAACGTCCCCGGGATGCGCGGTCGCCGGCGGTCCCGGGTCTCGCGCTTGCCGCCCGTCTCGCGGGGGCGATTCGTCCGCCGGTCCGGCCCCTCTCGGCGGTCGACGATGACGGTCACGTTCGGGTTGTCCTTGTAGTACTCGACCATCTTGTCGAAGAGCTCGTCCTCGAGCTCGCGTGGGATCACGCAATAGATCACGGCTCTAAGTGTAGGACGCTGGATGCGTCAGAGCCGGGCGATCTCCGGGACCACTCGGCCATCCGGGTCGACTCGCGCGTTCCACATCCGAAACGAGGGCTCGAGCTCGTCGACCTCATGGCCGCGCTCCTCGAGCCGGACCGGCTGCGCCGAGTCGGGCAGGACTCGGTACTGGTACCACGAGATGTCCCACGCGACGGTGACGACGACCTCCTGGTTCACGCCGGAGAGAGGGACGACGCTCGCGTGCGGCTTGCCGAGGCTCTTGCCGATGCCGCCGACCGTACGCCTGTAAGGGCTCGCGTTGAAGAGATCGGCGGCCTCGACCATCGCGCGCTCGTGAGCGGAGAGGCGCCGCAGGATCGGCTCCGGAGCCAGCGTTTCTTCAGGGACGGCTCGGCGCGGATCGAGGATCGACGCGAGGCTGAAGCGCTTGCGACGTGGCTCCTCCTCGAAGGTCGGCGTCGTCGGGCTGCCCTCCTTGAGCCAGCCCTGCTCCGCAGCAATCTCCTGGCAGAGCGGGCACACCTCGAGGAAGTCTTCGCCCTCGGGCGGCAAACCGCGTCGTACGCTCGCCGTCGAGCAACGTTCGCTCGCAGATCGCGCACGTCGAAGGGGCAATGGTGCGAGAAGACCGCATCGCGGCGACTATAGCCAACTCGTAGCGTGCCGCCCGCCCTGCTATCCTCACCCTAAGTGTGTTTTACACTGTAACTGACTTCGAGAGCGGCATGAAGGGCCGCATGCAGGCCCCGAGGAGCGCCCGCTGCCGTCGGCGGCTCGGCCCCGGACGGTGGCGCGTGCGAGCCCGTCTCGAGCGCTTCATCGAGCCTGCTGTGCTCCTCGTCCTCCGCGACAGCCCCGGCCACGGCTACGAGCTTCTCGAACAGCTCCAGACGCTGATGCCTGGCGAGCGGATCGACATGGGCAACCTGTACCGGATCCTCCGTTCACTCGAGCGCGAGGGACTCGTCAGCTCGACGTGGGACGTGGACGCCCCCGGCCCGGCGAAGCGGATCTACGTGATCACGCCGTCAGGCGAGCGCGTGCTCGGCCAGTGGGTCGGCGCGTTCGAGAAGATCGAAAAGCAGATCGCCGCCTTCTCGCGACGCTACGAACAGGGAAGGGGGTGAACATGCACCACCGTCACAGACGATTTCGACGCCCCGGCGTCGGCCATCGCTGGTACGAGCCCGGTCGCGTACTCGAGCGGCTGGAGGAGTATCAGCGCGATCTCGAGCAGGAGCTCGCGGACGTCGCGGACCTGATCGAGCGGCTGAAGAAGGACCAGCCGGAGACCGTGAAGCTCTAGTCGGAGCAGGCAGAGAGGCGGAGGCTCAGACCTTCGCCTCTTCCCGCTCCCTCTTCGAATCTTCGATCAGCTTCTGCGCAACGTGCGTCGGAACCTCGTCGTAGCGCAGGAACTGCATGTGGTAGTCGCCGCGCCCTCCGGTCATCGAGGTGAGCGCCTGACCGTACGTCAGCATCTCCGCCATCGGCACCTCGGCCTTGATGCGCGTCATGCCGCCGCTCGGCTCCATTCCCTGCAGGCGGCCCCGGCGTGAGTTGAGGTCACCGTTCACCGCGCCGACCGTGTCGTCTGGCACCGTGACGTCGACGTCCATGATCGGCTCGAGCAGCACCGGGTTGGCAGCCTCGTAGGCCTGCTTGAAAGCCATCGAGCCGGCGATCTTGAACGCCATCTCGGAGGAGTCGACGGTGTGGTACGAGCCGTCCACGAGCCGCACCCGCACTCCCTGCACCGGTGCGCCGGCGAGCTCGCCTTGCTGCATCGCCTCCTGGATCCCCTTGTCCACGGCAGGCCGGAAGCTCTGCGGGATCACGCCGCCGACGATCTTGTCTTCGAACTCGTAGCCCGTGTGACCCTCGAGCGGCTCGAGAACGATGTGGCAATCGCCGAACTGCCCGCGGCCGCCCGTCTGCTTCTTGTAGCGGCCGTGGCCCTTCGCCTCCTTGCGGATCGTCTCGAGGTACGGCACCCGCGGCGGATTGAGGTCGACCTCGACGCCGAAGCGGCGCTTGAGGCGGTCGACCGCGACTTCGACGTGCATCTGCGTCATGCCCGAGAGGAGCTGCTCGCCGGTTTGAGGGTCGCGCCGGAGCTGGAGCGTCGGGTCCTCCTCGCTCAGCCGGCGTAGGGACGTCGCGACCTTCTCCTCGTCGCCCTTCGCCTTCGGCGTGATCGCGAAGCTCATCACCGGCTCCGGGAACTCGAGGCTCGGCAGCTCGATCTTCTGGTCCGAGTCGAGCAGGAGATCGCCGGTCATCACGTCCTTGAGCTTGGCGACGGCACCGATGTCGCCCTCGCCGAACTCGTCGGCCGGCTCGTGGTCCTTCCCCTGCAGCGAAAGAAGCGCGCCGACCCGTTCCTTCTCGTGCGTCCTCGCATTGGCGAGCGT
Source organism: uncultured Actinomycetes bacterium (assembly GCA_963776955.1). Lineage (GTDB taxonomy): Bacteria > Actinomycetota > Thermoleophilia > Gaiellales > Gaiellaceae > VAXT01. The sequence goes on along the minus strand of CAVZOM010000005.1, from coordinate 632,564 downwards.
CGCGTCCGACGAGATCGAGCCTTTGAGGACGCGGAAGATGTTGATCCGGCCGGCGAAGGGATCGGCGACCGTCTTGAACACGAAAGCGGCGCTTGCCGCCTCCTCGATCTCGATCGGCGCGCCCTTCTTCGCCGGTGACGGCACGCCCTCGACGAGCAGGTCGAGCACGGCCGTCGTGCCGAGGTTCTTCGTCGCGACTCCGCACGCCACCGGGAACAGCTCGCCGCGCGTGACCGCAGCCTTCAGCGCCGACGCGACCTCTTCGGGCGACAGCTCCTGCCCGTCGAGGTAGCGCTCCATGAGCGCCTCGTCGGTCTCGACGACGGAGTCGAGGAGCTGCGTGCGGTACTGCTCGACCTCGTCCGCCATCTCCGCGGGAATCTCGCCCGGGCTTCCCTCCTTCGAGCCCTCCGGGCTCGTGTAGGCGGTCATGTGCAGTAGGTCGACGATGCCGGTGAGCTCGTGCTCGACGCCGATCGGCAGGTGAATCGCCACACACTGGGTGCCGAGCTGTGACCGGAGCTGGTCGAGCGTGCGGTAGAAGTCGGCGCGCTCGCGGTCGAGCATGTTCACGAACACGACCCGCGCGAGAGCGAGGTCTTCGGCCCGGTGCCAGTTGCGCGCCGTCTGCACCTCGACGCCCATGACGCCGCTGACCGTGATGAGCGCGCCCTCGACGACGTGCAGCGCTGCGATGGCATCACCCTGGAAGCTCGGCTCGCCGGGCGTGTCGATGAGGTTGATCTTCCGGCCCTGCCACTCGAGGTGGGTGAGCGCGTCGGAGATCGACATCTCGCGAGACTGCTCGTCCTCGTCCCAGTCGGAGACCGTGGTGCCCTGCTCGATGACGCCGAGCCGGTTGGTCGCGCCGGCCTGGAAGAGCATCGCCTCGACGAGCGAGGTCTTTCCCGTGCCTCGGTGACCGACGACGGCGACGTTGCGGATCTTTCCGGGCTCCACTGCGGGCATTCGGGCGCTCCTTTTCGGCTGGCTTGCGGCGATCTTAGCGAGGCGCCACTCGTGAAAACCTCGCTGGAGTGACGCTGCGCCGTTGCGCCGGGCGCGCCTTAATCAGGGGTCAGTCGCCGGAGTCGCGCGAGGGCGCGCCGGCGAGGTGGGCCTTCAGGCGCAGAATCGCCTTCGTGTGCAGCTGCGAGACCCGTGACTCGGTCACTCCGAGCACCTCTCCGATCTCGCGCAGCGTCAGCTCCTCGTAGTAGTAGAGCGTGACGACGAGCTTCTCGCGCTCCGGGAGGCGCGCGATCGCCTCGCCGAGCGCCTCCCTCAGCTCCGTCTGCGCAAGTGCCGACTGCGGCTCCGGTCCCTGTGTGTCCTCGATCGTGTCGATGAGCGCCACCTGGTCGCCGCCCGAGGACGAGATCGTCCAGAGCTCGTCGAGCGCCGCGATCGAGGAGCGCGAGATCTCGGTCAGGCTCTCCTCGAGCTCCTCGGGCGCGATCCCGACCTTGGCCGCGATCTCCTCGTCGGTAGGTGCCCGGTGGAGCTTTGCCTCGAGCTCGGCGATCGCCCGCTCGATGTGCCGCGCCCGGGCCCGCACCGAGCGGGGCACCCAGTCCATCGCGCGCAGCTCGTCGATGATCGCCCCCTTGATGCGAGCGATCGCGTAGGTCTCGAACTTCACGTCCCGGTCCGGGTCGTACCGCTCGATCGCGCCGATCAGCCCGAGCAGGCCGTACGAGACGAGGTCACCCTCGTCGACGTGCGCGGGTAGGCCACTGCCGAGGCGGCCGGCGACGTACTTCACGAGCGGCGCGTACGTGAGGATCAGCCGGTCGCGGATCCCCTGATCGCGAGACTTTCGGAAGTCCTGCCACAGGGCCGCGGTTTCGTCGGTCTGCGCCACGGGCTAGAGAATACGGCCCTCGGCCGTCGGATCCTCAGCGGGCACGGCTCACCAGGAGCGCGCGCAGGCCCAGGCTGCCGATCCAGAGCGCCAGGACGGCCGCTGCCACGCCGATCACGACGGCTGAGCCGCCGGCCATCACCGCCGTGGCCGCGATGCCCCCGAAGAAGACGGCGAGGACGAGAAACAGGATGCCGAGCGCTCGACGCTGCGATGCGGCCACGCGGCGACTCTACTGGCCGGAAAACCGCGACTACAATCGGTGGGCAACCCAGGGGCGTAGCTCAATTGGCAGAGCACCGGTCTCCAAAACCGGGGGTTGCAGGTTCGAGTCCTGCCGCCCCTGTTGTGCAGTGGAGCTGGTAGCAACGGTGTGCACGGTTGCGTTGACGCGCGCGTTCTTGCAGGCCTCTCGAGCGACGAAGGAGCCAAGGTCGATCGAGTCACATCCGAGGCCGAGCGGCGAACGAGGTAAGTCCTCAACGGACTAACGCGGGGCGCACAGCCCAACAGCTGCGCGCCCCGCTGAGGTCACACTGAGGCGACGAGGCTGACGTCGCGTGCCTGCGGACCCTTCGGCCCGTCCTCCACCTGGTACTCCACCTTCGCGCCCTCAGTCAGGCTCTTGAAGCCCTCGCCGCTGATCGCGCTGTGGTGGACGAAGACGTCCTTGCCACCGTCGTCCTGCGTGATGAAGCCGTAACCCTTGTCGTCGTTGAACCACTTCACGGTTCCGGTTGCCATATCTACACCTCCCTCGACTGCGTCGCGAACGTGCAGCGGAAGGCGCAAAGCCAAAACCGGTACTCGCTCTAACTCGTGTGGTCACGGAAACATTAGCTGCGCCTGACAGACGAGAATCGAACCGTGCAGGTAGCAGGCAATTCGGGATGGAAGCGCGATCCTGAGCGCGGCGGCCGCGCGTCGGACGCGGGCAGACTCGTCGTCTCGGCGCTCTTCTTCTTTCCCCGCGGCGGCTCGGCGCAGGTCACGCGCTCGCTAACTCGCGCGCTGCCGGCCGCCGGCTGGCGGCCGACGATCGCCGCGGGCTCGCTCGGACCGCCGGGCGAGCCGACCCACGCGGCGACCTTCTTCGCCGGGATCGACGTCCACGCGCTCGACTACTCGCCCGCGCTCGCGCTTGCGGAGCCACTGGCTGCGCCCGTTCCCTTCCAGCCGTCCTATGAGGATCGCCCGGATGCGCCCGATCGCATCTTTGCCGCCGTCGACGATGCCGCCTACGAACGCCTCGTCGCTGCCTGGATCGACCTGCTCGCGCGCGCCGGTGCGGGCGCCGCCGAGCTGCTCCATCTGCACCACCTGACGCCCGCGAACGAAGCCGCGGCACGCGGCTTCCCCGCGGTGCCCGTGCTTGGCCAGCTGCACGGGACCGAACTCGCCATGCTGCGCGTGATCGAGGCAGGAGCACCGCCGGGCTGGCCCTACGCGCAGGATTGGCGCCGGCGGCTGCGAGCCTGGGCGCAGCGCTGCGCCCTCCTGGTCGTGCCGCCAGGGGCGGAGGCGGACGCGGCCCTCCTGCTCGGCCTCGAGCGGGCGAAGCTGCGCGGCCTCCCGAGCGGCGTCGAGCTCGAGCGCTTCTCGCGGCGACCGCTCGCGGAAGAAGAGCGCCTCGCGTTTTGGCGCCGCTGGCTCGTCGAGCAGCCGCGCGGATGGGATCAAAGCGGCCGGCCTGGGAGCATCACCTACCGTGACGAGGAGCTCGCTCCCTTCCGGGCCGGCGGCCCGATCTTCCTCTACGTCGGTCGCTACACGGCGGTCAAGCGCCTTCCGCTCCTGATCAGCGCTCACGCACGTGCTGTTGAGCGGCTCGGCAGGCCGGCGCCGCTCGTGCTCGTCGGCGGCCATCCGGGCGAGTGGGAGGGGGAGCATCCGCTCGCCACCGCGCGGAGGATCGGGAACCGGCAGGTCTTCCTCGCCGGCTGGCGCTCACACGAGGAGCTTCCGCAGGCGCTGAACGCGGCCGACGCGCTCGTCCTGCCGTCGGTCGCCGAGGCGTTCGGGCTTGTTCTGGTTGAGGCGATGGCCTGCGGCCTACCGGTGATCGCCTGTCGGGCGCATGGCCCGGCGGCGATCGTCGCTGACGGAAGGACGGGCTGGCTCATTCGGCCCGACGACGAGGAGGCGCTCGTCGGCGCACTCGTCGCCGCCGCGCGCGACGACGAGGAACGCCGGGCGCGTGGCCGACGCGCTCAGACAGAGAGCCGCCGATACGACTGGGCGGAGATCGCTCGTCGCTTCGCGTCCCTGTACGAGGAACTACTCGCCTCCTCCCCCAGGCAGCCGGTTTCGCAGGGGCGACCTCCCCCAGGCACCCGGTTTCGGAGGGGCAGCGCGACTGACCGGCGGTGCCGCTCTTCCCGGGCAAACACGCTGCTACATCGGCTGGTGTTTAGGCCTGCCAACAGGCGGACAGAACGGTCTGACCGCACGGATCTGGTCGGTGAGGGCTTTCAGGGGTCTGCCTGTATCGGGTCACGGTGGTGCGAGGAAGGGGTCTTCCTCACCGTTTGGTTACTCCACAAGGAGGCAGGCATGGCAGCAACAGAAACCGCTGAGCGGCGCCACATGGCACCCTCTTACAGCGACACGCGCCTGGCGCGTGGCGACGAGACGAAGAACGCGCTCAAGACGACGGAGTTCTTCGCGATGGTCGCCGTCAACGCGGCGATCCTGATCGCAGCCTGGGCATCCGACTCGCTCAACGACGTGCGCGCCTGGACGCTCGTCGCCGCAGTCGCGATCGGCTACATGATCAGCCGGGGGCTGGCCAAGTCGGGCAGCAAGTACTTCGGCGACGAAGACCCGACCAACCGCGACCGTCGCTAGAAGCGCGACTTCAAGGCTGTGCCGGGGCGTTCGGCCCCGGCACAGCGATCGTTCATCAACCCGTAAGGGAGAATTCATGCCGAAGATCGAGGACACGATTGAGGTTCAGGTTCCTGTAGAGCAGGCCTACAACCAGTGGACGCAGTTCGAGGATTTTCCGAAGTTCATGGAGGGCATCCAGTCGGTGCAGCAGCTCGACGACACGCACGTCCATTGGGTCGCAGAGATCCGTGGCGAGACCCGCGAGTGGACGACCGAGATCACGGAGCAGCAGCCCGACGAGAAGGTTGCCTGGAAGACGATCGAAGGCGAGGTCAAGAACGACGGCGTCGTCACCTTCGAGCCGATCGCCGGGGGTCAGACGCGCATCAACGTTCAGATGGACGTTGAAGGTGAGTCATCCGCGGAGAACGTCGCGGGCGATCTCCTAGGAGTCGTCAAGCGTCAGGTGCGCGGGGATCTCGAGCGGTTCAAGGAGCTGATCGAAAACCGCGGCGAAGAAACAGGCGCCTGGCGGGGCGAGGTGCGGGAGGGCGAAACGAAGTAGGGGGAACAGGCGCGCGCCGGCCCTCTCATTTTGGGGGCCGGCTGCGGCCCTGGACCGGAAAAACACTGTCAGAGGGGGTCCGTTGATGCGTGTGCTTGCGATCGGTCTTGCAATTGCCGTGATCGTGTTCGTGGTGAGTGGTGGCCATGGCCTCTTTTTGCCACTGCTGTTCATTCCGCTCGGCCTGTTCTCTTTCGGGCACGGCGCCGGCAACAGCCGAGCTCATTCCGGCACGATCGGTCTTGCCTGATCGGGATGTTCCTGCCGCGTATGCTCCGCCGATTCTGGCCGCTCTGGATCGGCATCATGGCTTACAGATACTGGCGTCGACTCTCCCCTGAGCAGAAAGCAGCTCTGAAAGACCGGACGCGCGGACTGGCCGCCCGGATGCGCGGAGCTCCCGCTCCTTAGCACTCCGAGGGAATTTTCTCCTCCGCGGACGACCTCGACGCCGCGAAGCAGCATGGCGAGCGCCAGGTCGTGCTCTTCGCGAACGGTGGCTTCCCACCCGAGGAGGACGAACAAGCCTTCTTCGTCGCGGCCGGCCGGCTCGTCTGGCACCTGTACTGCATGTGACTCCGGCGTGCCTCGACGGCCTAACGCTTCGGCTTCTTCTCCTTCTTTCCGCTCCCCCGCTCCTCCGGAGGACTTTGTTCACCCGGAGCCGGCTCCGGGCTCTCTCCGCGCTCAGCTTTCTTCCGCTTGGGCTTCTGCTGGCCAGGGGGGCCGGTGTGGCGGTGGTTCCTGTCTCCCCAGCCACGGCCGGGGCGCGTCTCGCCGCCGGCGACCGGCGGCGGCGGTGGCCCCGCGGGGGGTGGCGGGGTCGGCTGAGGCGGAGGGGGTGGCGGTGGCGGTGGCGGCGCTGGAGCAGGTGGGGGCGGCGGGTTGGACCGCGGTGGCGGCGCGGGAGGCTTCGGCTTCGACCTGCGCCTGCTTTTGGTCGGCTTGGTCTTGGCCGGGTGGGTGCCGGGCCGCGACTGCGCGGGAGCGGCCTGGCGCGCCCGGGGCGCCCTCACGGTCACGCTCACGAACCGTGCGGGACGTGCGTGACCCTCGGCCTTTTCATCCCGCTGTACGGCGGCGGCACTCGCCGGAGGCCCGGCCGGCGCTTGCGCCTCGGTCGTTGCCGACCGGAGCAGGTCGAGCGAGTTGAACGGCACCTGCGCTGGTGCGAGTCGGACCGCAGGTGCGGCGACCGACAGCCCCGCGGCCGGACCGCCCGGCTCCACAGCGGCACGCCAGAGGTAGCCCGCACTCATCGCCGCAGCCACGAGTGCGGACAGCCGCAGGGCAGTCGAGGACAACACCGTGGGACAGTCTGCTTCCCGGGCCAGACGACGCGACTATGCGGACTGGTCGACCGCGAGCTCCACGCGGTTCTTGCCCTTCTCTTTCGCCCGGTAGAGCGCGCTGTCGGCAGCGCGCAGCAAGGCGTCGACGGACTGTCCCTCCTGGAGCTCTGCGACGCCGAAGCTGGCCGTCACGGTCACCTCCCTCTCGCCGAGGCGGATGTGGCGATCGGCAAACGACTGGCGCAGTCGCTCGGCTACTGCGCTCGCGCCCTCGAGCCCGGTCTCCGGGAGCAGGACCGCGAACTCCTCGCCGCCGAGGCGCGCGGCGACGTCGACGTCGCGCCCGTGCTCCCGCAGCAGGTCGGCGAACTCGAGGAGCACCTCATCGCCGGCGTGGTGCCCGAATCCGTCGTTGACCAGCTTGAAGTCGTCCAGATCCGCGAGCACCACCGACAGCCTCGCGCCGAGCCGCTGTCCCTTCGTGATCTCCGTGCGCAGAGCATCCAAGAAGCGGCGACGGTTGACGAGCCCCGTCAACTCGTCGGTGATCGCCTGCCATTGCACGACGTCGTGCAGTCGCGCGTTCTCGAGCGCGATCGCGGCCTGCGAGGAGAGCCACTCGGCCAGCTTCGTCGTCTCCTCGCCGAAGCCACCCTTGGGCGGGTGCAGCACGAGCTTCATCCTCGTGGTCTCGTCACCGGCGGACAGGTCGAACTCGACGCCGGGTGTCCCGTTGGGATCTCCGACCCAGCCGACTTCCTCCCCCTCCTGCAGCAGCCGCCCGCCCTTGGCGCCCGTCGCCTCGGTGATCACGTTCAGGATCACGGGCATCAGCGCGCGCGGGTTATGAGTCGCCGCCAGCGCGTCGCCGACGAGCGCGAGTGCCTCGCGCGCCTCACGACGCCCTGCGACAGGAGCCTGGCGCCGCTCGCGGTGCGCAGGGCCCGAACCGCCGCCGCGCGAACGACTCGGGCCGCGGACGAGCGAGACGAGGAGGAAGCCCGTGACAAGAGTTGCGACCAGGGCCAGGAGGGCAAGCGGCCAGTCGATCTGGACGGCGGCAGCCGCAGTCCAAGGCACAGCAAGGTGGAGCCGCAGTTCTCCCATCCAACAAGACGAGTGTAGTCCGCGCCCAGAGGCCCCGAATCACCCGAATGGTTGGATCGAAAAGCCCCGCCGGGTCCTACGACCGATGTCCAATAGCGGCCCGGACCTGGTCGCTGCGACTCTCCTCCGCGACATGAACCAAACCATTTCTCTAGGAGGATTCACCATGAAATCGCGAGGAATCGCACTTCTCGCGGGTCTTGCTGCACTCATGGTCGCCGGCGTGATCGCCGGTGCCGGCGCGGCCGGTACGAACGCCCTGCCCGGAGGCAACATCGTGTACGCCGGCGCCGATCCGAATGACGGCTTGTCGGACGTGTACGTCATGAAGGCAGACGGATCCACAAAGACCAACATCACCGATAGCGATGGCGGCGAGGTTCGGAAGGACGTGACCCCGGAACTGTCCAGGGACGGGTCGATCGTCGTCTTCGTTCGGCACTACGACTCCGGCAAGACGAGGCTGATGGTCGTCAAGGCCAACGGCGCCGGGCTTATGGACGTCACGCCGACCGCAACCGAGGTGCAGAACATCGCCGACCCGACCTGGTCGCCCAACGGCACCCAGATCGTCTTCTCGAGCAACGCGGACGGGAACTACGACCTCTACCTGCTCGATCTCGCCAGCGGGCTGGCAAGCAAGCTGACGAACACCAGGTCTCCCGTGCAGAACCTCGATCCCGCCTGGTCTCCGAACGGCAAGAGGATCGTGTTCTCACGGAGCGGTGAAAGCCTGCTGAGCGCCGCGGCCGGCCTGTTCGAGCTCAGGCTCGATTCGGCCACCCGTCCAGTCCGCCTGACGCAGCCCACCAAGGGTGACGGCGACGTCGATCCGGTCTATTCGCCGGACGGCAGCCGGATCGCGTTCTCGAGCGACCGCGCAGGAAACGACGACGTCTACTTCCTCAACCGCGCCAGCTTCGCGGTCCTGAAGATGACGTCGACGAAGGACCGCGACGTCCAGCCGACCTTCGCTCCCGACGGCACTGCGTTCGCCTACGTGAGCGACCGCAGTGGGGCGACGGAGATCTGGGCACAGAGCCTCCTGACCGTGACACCCAGTCTGAGCTCGGCGATCCAGCTCACCTTCGACGGGGCGCCCAAGTCCCATCCAAGCTGGGGGCCGGAGGCGGCACAGCCGCTCCCCCTCCCGGTGCCGCCGGCGGCGTAGAGCAGCAGGAGCGCGTCATCAGGGCCTGCGATCCTCGGGGGGATCGCAGGCCGACGCGTCTTCTCAGCCGGGCCCGCGGCTGACGACGAGATTCACTCTGGCGCCGTTCGCAAGCCGCCGCCCGGCCCTCGGGCTCTGGGAGAGGATGCGGCCTCGGGTGCGCTGGGCGCGCCGGTACCGGACCCGCCCCACTCTGCAGTGTCTGGCGCGGATCGTCCGGCGGGCGAGAGCGAGGCGCTTTCCGACCACGCGCGGCACGTTGCAGCGCGGCGGCGCCGGGGCTCCGACGGCCACGACGAAAGTGCCCCTCATCGAGGCGTGCACGTCACACCTGAACGTGTACGTCCCGGCGCGGAACGTCACCGTCCAGATCGGATGCTCGATCTCGCCGACGTCGGTCTTCCTGTCGATGCCGCCGGGGCCGGTCAGGTGGAAGTCGTGCGTGGTCGAGAGGTCGTGCACCTGGATCGTGTACGTCCCGGGCGGGATCCGCGTCATCCGCCGGCCGTCGGCGTAGTAGACGCCGATCTGCTGGCCCGGGCCCGACGTGAAGATGAAGTCCGGGATCTGCGGCGGCGGAGGTGGCGGTGGCGGAGGTCCGGGCGGCGGCGGCGGCGGAGGCCCGGGCGGCGGCGGCGGTGGTGGTGGAGGCCCGCCCACCGGGTGGTTGACGAAGACGCCGCGCCGGTAGTTGGGTCCTGATCGGACTGCCATTCGTAGTCGCCGGACTCGACTCCGGATCGAACCTCGAGTGGAACGAGCCAGCATACGACGCCGGTGAAGGTCGGATCGCCATCATCGCCCGTCACCAGGTTGACGTGGAGTCCGCCCCAGCTGAGGTCCGTGATCCGGAAGTTTTGCTCCGTCGAGAGGTCGTGGATCTCGACCTGGACGGTCGCATTTCCGTAGTAGATGTGCTCCGCGTTGCGTCCCTTCGGATAGGGCGGAAGGCGGAACCAGGTTTCGTTGATCATCGCTCTGCCCAAAGAAGGTCGGGGACTGGCACGTGCCGGCTGTCTCACGAGCGGAAGCACCCGCCGGGAGCGCGAGCAGAACGGCGCCGGTCAGCGCCGCAAAAACCAGATAGGCGACTTGTCGACCGCTCAAGCAGACCTCCCCTTCTCGTCAGGGTACTGGACCCTGCATGCGAGTTCTACCGCGGCAGCAGCAGAACGGAGATCTGTAGCACGCGGCCGCGTCCGAGCAGGAAGTCGGTGGCGCGCGTTCCGGGCTCCCCGCTGCCGAGACGGCACCGGCGAAAGCCCGCCGCGGCGCCACACGTGACGCTCGGGTAGGCGCGGCGAACGGCGGCTTCCGTCGAGTCGACGCCGATTCCCGATGCAGTCCGCTCGCTCGAGCGCGTCGTCGTGATCTCGACGACCCGCCCCAGGCGGAACGCGACCCAGACGCGCGCGTAGTAATACCGGCCTCCGCCCGTGCCGATCGGGCGTCCGAGCTTGCTCTGCACCTGCGCTTTCGTCATGCCGAGCGAGAGCCCGGACATCCCTTTCTGCGGGCGGATGGTCGCAGCGGCGGTGGCCGGGAGTGTCAGGACTGCCCCGGCGAGAACGAGGGCGAGTGTGCGGCGCATTCCCCTCTGATCGGCGGAAAGGAGTGCCTGCTCGACACCCGTTTGCGCTAGCTGAGGTGCGCCTCCACGTCCGGACGGCTGGCCTGCCAGGCCTTGAGATAGAGGTCGACCTCGAGACGCGCCTGCTCCTCGCCGAGCGCGTCCGGGACCTCGACGTTCACGCTCCCGTCGTCTTCGACACGGGTCTCGCAATTGGCGCGCCGCAAGAACTCCAGGAGCTCCTCGCGGGCTTCTGGGTGCACCTCGATCCGCATGTTCCCCCTTTGGCTCACTTTGGGTGATAACGGACCGTTTGTCGAGTTTCCTCGATTTGCAGGAGGGACTGACCTGCGCGCCCGCTACGCTCACCTCGGATGAGCGTTCTCAGCTCCCAGGTCGAGCGCGAGTCGGACGTTTTCGCGCAGCGCCGCGGGCGGATGGAGGCGCTCGTGACGGAGCTCCGGGAGCGGAGCGCCGAGATCGCTCGGGGCGGCGGCGAAAAGTCGATCGAGCGACACCGGTCGCGCGGCAAGCTGACCGCGCGCGAGCGGGTCGACCGGCTCCTCGATCCGGGGAGCGCATTTCTCGAGCTCGGGGCACTCGCCGCCTGGGAGATGTACGACGGGCAGGCGCCGTCGGCGGGGATCGTCACGGGCATCGGGGTCGTCGAGGGCCAGGAGTGCGTGATCGTGGCGAACGACGCCACGGTCAAGGGCGGGACGTACTTCCCGCTCACCGTCAAGAAGCACCTGCGCGCCCAGGAGGTCGCCGAGCAGAACAACCTGCCCTGCATCTACCTGGTCGACTCCGGGGGCGCCTTCCTGCCACTCCAGGACGAGGTCTTCCCCGACCGCGAGCATTTCGGACGCATCTTTTTCAACCAGGCGCGGATGTCCGCGAAGGGCATCCCGCAAATAGCGGCCGTCATGGGCTCCTGCACCGCCGGCGGCGCCTACGTGCCGGCGATGAGCGACGAGACGATCATCGTCAAGGGCACCGGCACGATCTTCATCGGCGGCCCGCCGCTCGTGAAGGCGGCGACCGGCCAGGACGTGACGGCCGAAGAGCTCGGCGGGGCCGACGTGCACACGCGGCGATCCGGGGTCGCGGACCACTACGCGAACGACGACGAGCATGCCCTGGCGCTCGTGCGGTCGATCGTCCGCAACCTCCACCGACGCAAGGAGTCGCCCTGGGACGTCGCCGAGCCCGAGGAGCCGACCGTCGATCCCTCGGACCTCTACGGCCTCATCCCCGAGGACTACCGACAGTCGTTCGACGCGCGCGAGGTGATCGCGAGAATCGTCGACGGAAGTCGCTTCCACGAGTTCAAGGAGCTCTACGGCGAGACGCTCGTCTGCGGCTTCGCGCGGATCGAGGGCTTCCCGGTCGGAATCCTCGCGAACAACGGCGTCCTGTTCGCCGAGTCGTCACAGAAGGGCGCGCACTTCATCGAGCTCGCGTGCGAGCGCAAGGTGCCGCTCGTCTTCCTGCAGAACATCACGGGCTTCATGGTCGGGACGGAGTACGAGGCGGGCGGCATCGCGCGGGACGGGGCGAAGCTCGTGATGGCGGTCGCCTGCGCGGAGGTGCCCAAGTTCACGGTCGTGATCGGCGGCTCGTTCGGGGCCGGGAACTACGGCATGGCCGGTCGCGCCTATGGGCCTCGTCAGCTCTGGATGTGGCCGAACTCCCGCATCTCGGTCATGGGCGGCGAGCAGGCGGCGACGGTGCTGACGATGGTCGGCGACGCGGACCCCGACGAGATCCGGGCCAAGTACGAGCACGAGGGCAACCCGTACTACTCGACGGCTCGGCTCTGGGACGACGGGATCATCGACCCGCTCGACACGCGGCGGGTGCTGGCACTCGGGATCTCGGCGGCGCTGAACGCGCCCATTCCCGAGACGAAGTTCGGCATCTTCCGGATGTAGGGGCCGTCAGGGGACGTACTGCTCGTCGATCGCGACGACGGCGCCGTCCTCGATCGTCAGCCAGTACTGCGACTCGGCACCGCGGTAGGGATCGGCGTACGTCTTGGGGCCCGGCTCCATGAATGCGGCCAGGAAGTCGTCGAGGTCCCCGGGCTGCCCGTCGCGGCAGAGGCGACAGCGCTTGGCCGTGATCTCGGCGTCCGTCGCGATCCGGAGTGTCTCCGTCGACTTGTCCGGGTTACGGACGTAGTAGTCGTTCGGGAGCGGCTCGCCGGGAGCAATGGCGCCGTCTTCCTCGGCCGCCCGCTGTGCCTCCTCCCCGGTCAGCCACTCGGCCTCGTCGAAGGCCAGAGTCGCCGCCGGTCCCATCATCGAGACGCTCCGGATGTAGCCGAAGCGCTCGGCCGTTGTTGCCGGGCTCGTGGTGGTCGAGTCGGAGGCTTCGGGCGATCCGCCGCCGTCCCCGCCGCAGCCGGCGACGAGGAGGACGGCACAGCCGAGGAAGACGACCCGGGCCACTCGGCACGACGATACTCGCTGGCTAGGCTGGCGAAAACCGGACGGAGAGGACATTGGCGAAATACGACATGGCCCGATTGGAAGAGTTCGACGGCGTGGTCAAGAAGCTGCGCCGCGCGCTGAACGTGACCGCGTTCGGCGTCAACTACTTCGACCTCCCGCCGGGAGCCGAGGGCCTCGAGCACAACGAGACGCAGACGAACCAGGAGGAGGTCTACGTCTACGTGAAGGGCTCGGGTCGCCTACGCCTCGCCGGCGAGGAGATCGAGGTCTGCGAGGGCATCGTCGTCCGTGTCGATCCCGAGGTGACGCGCCAGCCGGTCGCGGGCGACGAGGGCCTGCAGTGGATTGCGATCGGCGCGCCGAAGGATGGCCGGTACCAACCACCGTCCTGGGGGTAGGCTCGCGCCATGCATACGATCGAGCTGACCGAAGAAGAGCTGCGACTCCTGCATTCAGCGCTCCATTCCTACCTGGACGACTTCGGGCACGAGGAGGCCGACGTGCTGCGGGAGATCAAGGCGCTGATCGCGAAGCTGCCCCGTCCCGACTGAGTGCTGGTCCGGCTCGTCCTCTGGAGCCTCGCGGACTCGAAGACGACGATCGAGGAGCTGCGGCGCTATCTGCGCGACGAGTCGGTCGACGCGTTCGAGGATGTCCCCGGGCTGCGGTTCAAGGCGTGGATCTCGGACGAGGCGACCGAGCGCTGGGGTGCGGTCTACGTCTGGGAGTCGCGGGAAGCCGCGCAACAGGAGCTACCGAGCCGCGCGCGCGAGTTGATCGGCAAGGAACCGGACCTCGGCGAGGAGTTCGACGTCGAGGCGACGATCGAGGGCAGTTTCGCGATCGAGGAACTGTCCCGGCGCGGGCTCGCCTTCGAGTGAGAATTTCGGCACGGAGCTGACACCCACGGGTGCGGATTTCCCCGATACGATCGAATCGGGGAGGAGGTCATGGGTACCTGTGAGGAGGACAGGTCCTTAGAGGACGACCTCTTCTGGAAACACCGTTCCCTCGGCGAAACGGCCGGCCCGGTAGGGCGCCAGGTCGAACGACGTTTCGCCCTCGAGGATCTCCTCCGCTACAGCGACGCCCACGGCGGGGGATTGCATGAAGCCGTGCCCCGAGAAGCCGCACGCGGCGTAGACGCCCTCCCCCACCCAGCCGATGATCGGATGCGCGTCGGGGGTCATGTCGTAGAGGCCCGCCCACGCCCGAACGACCGGCGCGCCGGCCGCTGACGGATACCGCCACGCCAGACGCTCGCGCCAGTCAGCGACGAGCTCCTCGTCGACCTCCTCGCGGTCGGTCCAGCGCGGCGTCGGCTCGTTCATCGCGAGCCTCAACGTCTCCCCGCGACGCCGGAAGTGGAACCCCGTCTCTGCCTCGAGGATCATCGGCAGATCATCCGGGAGGTCGGCGACCGGGCCGACGTCGACCAGCTGGCGGCAGAGGGGTCGGATCGGCAGCCCGGGCCAGAGCTCGGGCGAGAACGCCCCGGCCGCGATCACGAGCACGTCCCGCTCGAGCTCCCGCGCGTCGCTGCCCTCGCGGACCTCGACACCCCGCTCCACCGCTCGCCGGACGAGCTCGCGCGCAACTTCGGCAGGCTCGGCGACGCCGTCCTCCCAGCAGGCGACCGCTCCCAGCACGTCGTCGGCACGCAGGCCGGCGATCGTCTCCGGGTCGACGCGCTCGACGGGAACTCCCAGGCCGCGCTGGAGCTCCGCACGACGCTCGAGCGTCTCCATCCCCTCCTCGGTCGTCGCGAAGAACAGGTAGCCGACCTGGTCGAAGAACGGCGGCCCCAGCTCCTGGAAGAAGCCGATCGACTCACGCGCCAGGCGCACCTCCGCCTCCGTCGAGAACTGCTGCCGGACACCGCCCATCGCCTTCCCCGTCGAGCCCGAGGCGACCTCGGCCCGGTCGGCGAGTACGACGTCGTCCGCTCCTCGCAACGCAAGCTGGTAGGCGATGCTCGCGCCGATCGCGCCGGCCCCGGCTATGACGATTCGAGCCACTCCGCCAGCGTTCTCCTTCTCCTCGGGCAGCAACGTCCTCAGCGGGCGCGCGGACGTCCTCGCGCACGGGCACTCCGAGCCGGCCGAGGCAGAACTTCGCCGCCGCCTGGAACGGGAATCGCTCGAGAGAGGCGCGCAGAGAACCGACGTCGCCCGACCGTTCGTGGACGAGCCGCGCCACGTCGGCGGGGAACACCGCGGCCAGACCCGAAACCGCTCCGGCCGCGCCTTGCTCGATCCCCCGCAGGACGAGCGTCTCCGCTCCCACGAAGACGTCCAGGCCCTCGACGAGATACGGCTCGACGTCCTCGAACGGCTGATTCGAGACCTTCAGGCCGGCGAGATTCGGCGCCAGCTCACGGACGCGCTCGATCGCGGAGGGCGGTATCGAGTAACCGGCCCGGGCGCGGAACTCGTAGAGGTAGAACGGGAGCGGGGCGCACGCCTGAGCAGCCGCGGCGAAGTGCCGGACGATCGCCTCCTCGTCGAGCGCGTAGTACGGCGGGCCGATCACTGCGACCGCGGCTGCGCCGGCCTCTGCTGCATGAGCCGACAGCGCAACCGTCTCGGCCGTCGTCTGAGCACCGCAATGAACCGCGACGTCGAAGCCATCGGGAGCGCCCTCGATGAACAGCTCCGCCGCCCGACGCCGCTCATCGCCCGAGAGCAGAATTCCCTCGCCCGTCGTGCCGAGCGCGAGAATCCCGTCGAGCCCGCCGGCAACCAGGTACTCGACGTACGGCGCGAAGGCGTCCTCGTCGAGAGCCTCCCCTTCGCCCCGGAGAGGCGTCACCGCAGCAGCGAGCGCTCCTTTCAGCACGCTGCGAATCTAAGCTCACGCGCATGAGCGCGCTACGGATCAAGCGGGACGGGCCGCTCCTTCGAGTCACGATCGACAAGCCCGAGCGGCGAAACGCCTTCGATGCGGAGCTCATTCGCGAGCTGACCGAGGCCTTCGCCGACGTCGGCGACGCGCGGGCCGTCGTGCTCACGGGCGAAGGCGAGAGCTTCTGCGCCGGCGCCGACATCGAGTGGCAGCGATCCGCTGTCGACCTCTCCTACGAGGAGAACGTCGAGGACGCGCTCCGCCTCTACCGGATGCTCGTCGCGGTCGACGCCTGCCCGGCTCCCGTCGTCGCCTGGATCCAGGGGTACTGCCTCGGCGGCGGCTGCGGCCTCGCGGCCTGCGTCGACGTCGCCGTGGCGAACGAAGATGCGACGTTCGGCTTCTCCGAGGTCAAGCTCGGGATCATCCCGGCTGTGATCTCGCCCTTCGTGCTCGCCAAGATCGGCTCCGGGGCGGCGCGACGGTACTTCTTGACCGGGGAGCGGTTCGCTTCTGACGTCGCGCTGCGGATCGGGCTCGTCAGCGAGATTGCGCCCGGCATCGACTCGGTGCTCGAGGAGATCCTCGCGTCAGGCCCGAGCGCCGCACGCGAGGCAAAGAGCCTCGTGCGACCCGAGCCGGGAGACGGACGTGAGCTCGCCGAGCTCGCGGCGCGGATGCGGACGAGCGAAGAGGGCCAGGACGGCCTGCGCGCGTTCCTGGAACGGCGAAAGCCCGGCTGGACTCTCTGACGGCGTGCGCCGTCTGCTCTTCCTCGTCGGCGGAATCGTCTTCGTCGACACGATGTTCTTCGTTGCCCTGACCCCGCTGCTGCCCGACTACGCGGACGAGTACGACCTCTCCAAGGCGGGCGTTGGGGTGCTCGCAGGCGCCTATCCGATCGGCGCGCTCGCCGGAGGCATCCCGGCCGGCCTCGCCACCGCCCGCTTCGGTGCGCGACCCACCGCGATCGCCGGCGTGCTCGTGATCGCGTTCACCACGGTGGTGTTCGCGACGGGAGATTCGATCGCCGTCCTCGACATCTCGCGTTTTGCGCAGGGTTTCGGCAGCGCGTTCGCCTGGACAGCCGGTCTCACGTGGCTCGTCGGAGCGACGCCCGCGGATCGGCGCGGCCAGACGATCGGACTTGCGATGTCCGCAGCCATCGTCGGCGCCCTGTTCGGGCCGGTGCTGGGTGGCGTGGCATCGATCGTCGGCCAAAGCGCTGCTTTCGGTGCCGCGGCCCTGGTCGCAGTCGGGCTCGCGATCTGGGCCTTCCTCACCCCGGCGCCGCCGCCCGCAAGGCCGCAGCCCCTCGGCGTGTTCATCCGAGCACTGCGCAACCGCCGCATCCTGCTCGGAGTCTGGTTCGTGATCGTGCCCGCGCTCCTGTTCGGGACGATGAGCGTGCTCGCGCCGCTCCGGCTGGAGGAGCTCGGATTCACCGCGGTCGCGATCGGCGCGCTCTGGCTCTTCACTGCCGCCGTCGAGGCCACGGCCAACCCGATCGTCGGGCGAATCACGGACCGCGTCGGCCGGATCAGGCCGATGATGGTGCTGGCGCTCGCTTCGGCCGTTGCAGCGGCGGCGCTCCCCTGGCCGCAAAGCGCAGCCGTCCTCGCAGCACTCGTCGTCGCGGCCGGCCTTACCTTCGGCAGCTTCTGGACACCTGCGATGGCGCTCCTCTCGGACGAAGCCGAGGCTCGCGGGCTCGAGTACGCGTACGCCTTCGCACTCATCAACATGGCCTGGGCTCCGGGCCAGGCGCTCGGCGCCGCCGGCGGGGGTGCTCTGGCTCAGCTCACATCCGATGCTGTGCCCTACCTGGCGCTCGCAGGTGCGTCACTGATTACGTTTGCCGTCCTATGGCGATCCGAAAGCTCCTCGTAGCGAACCGCGGCGAGATCGCCGCCCGGATCTTTCGGTCCTGCTCGGAGGCCGGGATCGCGACCGTCGCCGTGGCCGCGCCCGACGACCGCGGTGCCTTCCACGCGCGCATCGCCGACGAGACGGTCGAGGTCGAGAGCTACCTCTCCTCCGAGGAGCACATCCGGGCGGCGAAGAGCGTGGGCGCCGACGCGATTCATCCCGGCTACGGGTTCCTCGCCGAGAATCCCGACTTCGCCGAGGCGGTGGAGGCAGCCGGCCTCGTCTTCGTCGGCCCGACCCCTGAGGCCCTGAGGCAGGGCGGAGACAAGCTCGAGGCGAAGCGAATCGCGAAGGAAGCCGGCGTGCCCGTGCTCCCCGCGGGGGAGCCCGACGAGCTCGGGTACCCGCTCGTGGTCAAGGCAGCGGCCGGCGGAGGCGGCCGCGGCATGCGGGTCGTCCGCGACCCTGCCCAGCTCGAGGAGGCAGCGGCCGCGGCCCAACGGGAGGCGAAGGCGGCATTCGGCGACGACACGGTGTACTACGAGCGCTTCGTCGAGCGACCGCGCCACGTCGAGATCCAGCTGCTTGCGGACGCGCACGGCGAGGTGATCGCCCTCGGCGAGCGTGAGTGCTCGATCCAGCGCCGCCACCAGAAGGTGCTCGAGGAGTCGCCCTCCCCCGCCCTCGACCGCGAGCTGCGGTCTCGGATGAGCGAGGCGGCGGTCACCTTCGGGCGGGCGATCGGCTACCGGAGCGCCGGCACGGTCGAGTTCATGCTGGACGGCCGCGACTTCTACCTGCTCGAGCTGAACGGCCGCATCCAGGTCGAGCATCCGGTAACCGAGCTCGTGTCCGGGGTCGACCTCGTTCGCGAGCAGCTCCGCGTCGCAGCCGGCGAGGCTCTCGACCTCGACCCGCGCTTCGAGGGGCACGCCGTCGAGGCAAGGCTCTACGCCGAGGACCCGAAGAGCTTTCTGCCCCAGGCGGGCCGCATCGAGCGCCTCCGGCTGCCGACGGGCATCCGCGTCGACGCAGGAGTCGAGGAGGGCGACGAGGTCGGGGTCGGCTACGACCCGATGATCGCAAAGCTGATCGCGCACGGACCGACGCGCGACGAGGCACTACTCCGGCTGCGTGACGCGCTCGCCGAGACCGCAGTCGAGGGACTGACCACGAACCTCGCCTTCCTGCGCTGGCTCGTTGCGCACCCCGCCGTGCGCGCCGGGCGGACGACGACTGCGTTTCTCGCCGAGTACCCGCCGCTGTCAGCGCCGCCGGCGCGCCTGCCGAGCGGCCCCTGGGACGGAGCGTGGCGGCTCAACCTCCCCCCGCCGGAGCCACATGCACCCCCCGACGTCGACGAGCTGACGCATGCCAGAACGGGCGGCTCGGGCGGAGAGCAGAGCACGCTGACCGCTCCGATGCCCGGCACGGTGATCAAGGTCCTCGCTTCTGCGGGCGACAAGGTCGAGCACCGCCAGACGCTGCTCGTCCTGGAGGCCATGAAGATGGAGACGCCGGTCGTTTCCCCCTACGACGCCACCGTGCGCGCGGTCCACGTGGCCGAGGGCGACCGGGTCGCCGGCGGAGCCCTCCTCGTCGAGCTCGAGGAGTAATTAGTGGACACAGAAGCGGGCGGCTGCGGCTTCGCCCTTGCCGCCCGGCCAACGCAACCTCGGCCGCGTGCGGCTTGGTCGGGCCGGGCTAGAAGAGCTTCTGGAGCTTCATCGCGGCGCCCATGTCGCCGTCGATCTTGAGCTTGCCGGTCATGTAGGCGGTCGTCGGGTTCTGCTCGCCGCTCGCGACTGCCCTGAACGTCTCCTCGGAGGCCTTGATCGTGACGTCCCCGTCGGTGCCTCCCTCGGTGACCTTGACCGTCCCGTCGACGACATCGACCTGCCACGTGCCGGCGCCCTCGATGTCGAAGACGTACGAGTTGTTCATGCCCGCCGTCTTGGACGGGTCGACGCGCGACTCGAGAGTCTCGAAGAACTCGCGGGGCTCCATGGAAGCGCGAGACTACCGAAAGGAAGCTACGCCGCGCTCTGCGCTGCAGGCTTCTGGAGGTAGCGCTCGATGAGCGCGTGCGAAAGCTCCCACTGGGCGCGAGCGATTGCCACACGGTTGCGCTCGAGGGCGACGGAGCCCGCGTCCGATGCGCGGAGCGACTGCCGCTCGAGGGTCAGGGTGCGGAGAAGCTCGGTGAGCGTCTCGACCGTGTTCGTGGCACGCCGGCGACGAAAGCGAAGGGGCCGCAAAGAGGTCATGAGCACAGTGTGTATCGGCTCGCTGAAGGGAAAGTTAAGAGGACTTGAAAGTTGTGAAAAGCCTTTTCGCCATCCACCGTAGAAACCCTGTCGGATAGCATCGCGGCCCCGATGAGGGTCGAGGTTGCAGAGGCGATTCAGGAGGCGGACGTCCTCGCCTATCCCGTCGGCCCGAAGGGCTTGACGGGCCTCGACGCGGGACAGGACGCCGAGCGCGTCGCCCAAGAGGAAGAGGTCGCGGGCGAGGTCGGGCGGACGGCTGTCCTCTACCCGAACGGGAATGCGCCGGCGCGGCGAGTCGTGCTCGTCGGGCTGGGGCCGGAGGAGGAGCTCGACGCGGACACGGTGCGGACCGCGGCGGCCGCCGTCGCCGAGGCGGCCGAGCGCGTCGGCGGGACTCTCGCGTGGGTGCTGGACGACTCCCTCCCCCACGCCGAGCAGGCGCGAGCAGTCGTCGACGGGCTCTTGCTCGGCTCGTACGACCCCGGCCGCTGGAAGACCGGGGCGAAGTCCGACCATCCGTTCGAGCGGCTCGTCCTCGTCGGTGGCGGCGACGGGCTCCAGGACGAGGCAGAGCGCGCCGCGACGGTCGCCGAGGCTGCGAACCGCGCGCGTGACCTCGCGAACACGGGCGCGAACGAGCTCACGCCGGAGCGTCTCGCGGACCGCGCAGCCGAGCTCGCGGCGGACCACGCGGACCTCAGCACCGAGGCGCTCGGCCTCGACGAGATCACGAAGCTCGGGATGGGCGCGTTCGCCGGCGTCGCGCAGGGCAGCCACAACCCGCCGCGCATGATCGTCATGCGCTACGAGCCACCCGCGTCGAAGGGCGATGTCGTGCTCGGGCTCGTCGGCAAGGCGATCACCTTCGACACGGGCGGGATCTCGATCAAGCCGGCCCTGTACATGGAGGACATGAAGGGCGACATGGCCGGCGGAGCAGCGGTGATCGAGGGCATGGGCGTCATCGCGGAGCTCGGCCTCCCGTTGCGCACCCTGGCTGTCGTTGCCGCGTCCGAGAACGCAGTCGGCGGAGGCGCCTACAGGCCCGGCGACATCTTGACCGCCATGAACGGCAAGACGATCGAGATCACGAACACCGACGCCGAGGGACGGCTCGTCCTCGCCGACGCGCTCCACTATGCGCGCGAGCTCGGGGCGACCCATCTCGTCGACTTCGCCACGCTCACCGGCGCGATGAACCGCGCGATGGGCGACCTCTACGCCGGCGTGATGGGGAACGACCCAGGGTGGCGGGACCAGATCGTCGCGGCCGGGGAGGTGAGCGGCGACCACGCCTGGCCGTGGCCGATGCACCGTCGCTATCGCGGCTTGATCGATTCGGTGTTCGCAGACATGAAGAACTCGTCGGTCCGCGGCCAGGCCGGGCCCATTTACGCCGCGTCCTTCCTCGAGCACTTCGTCGGCGAAGGCCCCTGGGCTCACGTCGACGTCGCCGGCACGGCGTTCTTCACCTGGGGTCGCAACGACTACCTCTCGCAGAAGGGCGGCACCGGCTACGGCGTGCGCCTCATCGCCGAGCTCGCGACGAAGCTGAGCGCGTGAACTTCGACCTCACCGAAGAGCAGCAGCTCGTCCGGCGCACGGTCCGCGACTTCGCCGAGCAGAAGGTCGCGCCGGTGGCCGAGGAGCTCGACCGGGAGCACCGCTTTCCGTATGAACTCGTGACCGAGCTCGCGGAGCTCGGGCTGATGGGGATGCCGATTCCCGAGGAGTACGGCGGCGGCGGCAGCGACACCGTCTCCTATGCGATCGCGATCGAAGAGCTGACGCGCATCGACTCTTCGGTCGCGATCACCGTCGCCGCTCACACGTCGCTCGGGACGATGCCGATCTTCCTCTACGGGAGCGAGGAGCAGAAGCGCGGGTGGCTGCCCGACCTCGCCTCGGGCAAGAAGCTCGCCGCATTCGGCCTCACCGAGCCTGGCGCTGGCTCGGACGCCGCCGCCTCGCGGACTCGGGCCGAGCTGCAGGACGGCGAGTGGGTGATCAACGGCTCGAAGATCTTCATCACGAACGCCGGGACGGACATCTCGGCGTGCGTGACGATCACGGCGCTGACCGGCGAAGGCGAGATCTCGAATCTGATCGTCCCCAACGGCGCGCCGGGATACGAGGTCTCCGCGCCGATGGAGAAGCTCGGCTGGCGCGCCTCCGACACGCGCGAGCTGTCGTTCAAGGACGCGCGCGTTCCCGAGGGGAACCTTCTCGGCGAGCGGGGCCAGGGGTTCAGGCAGTTCCTCGAGATCCTCGACGGCGGCCGCATCTCCGTCGCTGCGATGGGAGTCGGCCTCGCGCAGGGCGCCTACGACCTCGCGTTCAAGTACGCGCAGGAGCGAGAGCAGTTCGGCAAGCCGATCGCGAGCTTCCAGGCGATCCAGTTCCAGCTCGCGGACATGGCCGTCGAGATCGAGGCCGGGCGGAACCTGGTCTACAAGGCCGCGTGGCTCAAGGACGAGGGCCGCGATTTCGCCAAGGAGGCCGCGATGGCCAAGCTCTATACGGGCGAGCTCTCACACCGGGTCGTGAACCAGGCGCTCCAGATCCACGGCGGCTACGGATTCATGGACGAGTCGGCGATCTCGCGCCTGTACCGCGACCAGAAGATCCTCGAGATCGGCGAGGGCACGAACGAAGTCCAGCGGATGGTGATTGCCAGGCACCTCGGCTTGTAGCCCGTTTTCGCGACTCTCGTAGGGGATAATCCCATCGTGATGAGCGCGCGCGCCGCGCGGAAGAGGTCTCGTCTGTTCATCGGAGCGGTCGGTAGCCTGAGTGCGCTCGTCCTGTTGCCCGCGAGCTTGGCGAGTCGCACCGCCGAGACGCGTGCGAGCCAGGCCCCGAGCACGACGCGTGTCAGCGTCGACAGCGCCGGCGCTCAGGCAACCGGGGCCAGCCACGGACCTCCGGCGATCAGCCGGGACGGCCACATCGTCGCCTTCGGTTCCAGCGCCGCGAACCTCGTCCCGGGCGACACGAACGGTCTGGGTGACGTCTTCGTGCACGACCGTCGGAGCGGGAAGACGACGCGGGTGAGCTTCAGTGGTTCCGGTGCCCAGGCGAACGGTCAAAGCTGGCGGCCCGCAATCAGCGCTGACGGCCGTCTGGTGGCCTTCGCCTCTCTGGCCTCGAATCTGGTCGCGGGCGACACCAACGGCGCCGCCGACATCTTCGTGCACGACCGGCTCGCCGGTGCGACGACGCGGGTCAGCGTCGCAAGCGGCGGCGCTCAGGGCAGCGGCGAGAGCAACGAGCCCTCGCTCAGCGCGGACGGCCGCCTCGTCGCGTTCGTCTCATTCTCTTCGAATCTCGTCTCGGGAGACACAAACCGGTGGGAAGACGTGTTCGTGCACGACCGAGCAACGGGCACCACGAATCGGGTCAGCGTCGCCAGCACGGGTACACAGGGAAACAGCTTCAGCATGGAGCCCTCGATCAGCGGCAACGGTCGCTTCATCGCCTTCCGCTCCGATGCCTCAAACCTGGTTCCGGGAGACACGAATGGAGGCGCCGACGTCTTCATCCGCGATCTGCAGAGCCAGTCGACGGCGAGGGTGAGCATCTCGAGCGAAGGTGCACAGGCGGCTTGCGGCCGTGTCTATGAAAGCCCTTGCAACTGGGAGCCCTCCCTCAGCGCCGACGGGCGGCTGGTGGCCTTCACCAGCGGCGCGCCGAACCACGTCGCACGAGACACGAACCAGGACGACGACGTCTTCGTCCGCGATCTGGTCGGCGGCCTGACGACCCGCGTCAGCGTCTCGAGCGGTGGTGCTCAGGGAAACTCGTCCAGCTACGGTCCGGCGATCAGCGCGGAAGGACGGTTCGTCGCCTTCACGTCCGACGCCTCAAATCTTGTGGCCGGTCAGACAAACGACTCGGACGACATCTTCGTCCACGACCTCGCCACCGGCAACACGGCAGCGGCGAGCGTGTCGAGCACCGGCGAATGGGCAAACGGTGGAAGCCTCTGGGCCGCAACCAGCGGCGGCAGCCGGGCAGTTGCGTTCGTCTCGCACGCCTCGAACCTCGTAGCGGGGGACACCAACGGCTTCATCGACGTCTTCGTCCGGGGCATCGGCGAGCCGGCGCCGCCAAGACCTTCGTGCCGAGTGCCGAAAGTGGTCGGCATGCGGCTGACGACTGCTCGTAAGAAGATCCGACGGGCCCACTGCTCGGTCGGCCGCGTCCGGCGGGTGCGCTCGAAGCGAAGGGGCCGCGTCCTCTCCCAGTTCCCGCGGGCCGGGGCGCGTGGCCCACGGGGCACCAGGGTCAGACTGGTAGTGGGCCGCCGGGCATAAAGGGAAAACCCTCGAGCGCGCTGTTAGGTTTCGCCCGTGCAGTTTCGACAGTTCGTCGACGACGATCTCGGCTGCGCGTCCTACCTGATCGGCGACGAGTCCTCGGGTGAGGCCGTGGTCGTCGACCCCGCCTACGCGATCGAGCAGTACCTCGCGGAGGCCGAGAAGCGCCACGTGCGCATCACGCGTGTGCTCGAGACTCACACGCACGCGGACCACGTGTCCGGACACGGACGCTTCGCGCTCGAGCACGGCGTCCCGGTTCACGTCCATCCCGCGGCCGAGCCGGAGTACGCGCACGAGCCGCTCGTCGATGGCCAGGAGATCTCCCTCGGCGACGTCGTCATCCGGGTCCTGCACACCCCCGGCCACCGGCCCGAGCACTGCTGCTTCGCCGTCGTCGACGGCTCCCGCGGAGACGAGCCATGGCTCGTGATCACCGGCGACTCGCTCCTGATCGGCGACGCGGCCCGCCCGGATCTCGCATCGGAAGCGGTCGAGGGCGCGAAGGGCCTCTACGTGAGCCTGCAGCGGCTCCTCGAGCTCCCGGACGGCGTCGAGCTCTTCCCCGGCCACGTGGCCGGCTCGCTCTGCGGGGCCGGCATGAGCTCGAAGGCTTCGTCGACGCTCGGCTTCGAGCGCCGCTTCAACCACGCGTTGAACGTGACCGAGGCGGAGTTCGTCCAGGAACGGACGAGCTTCTCGACTCCCCGGCCCCCGAACATGGACAACATCGTCGCGCTCAACCGTGGGCCGTTCCTCGCCGCCCAGCCGCCACTCGGCACGGTCGACTCGCCGGAGGGCGGATCGGTGCTCGACGTCCGCAGGGCGCGCGAGTTCGTCGGCGGCCACGTGCCCGGTGCGTTCAACGTGTCTCTCTCGGGCTCGATGTTCGCCACGAAGGCCGCATTCGTCCTCACGGCCGACGAGCCGATCGCGATCTACGCGTCCTCGCTCGACGACGCCGAAGAGGCGGCACGCGGGCTGCGCTCCGTTGGGCTGTTCAACCTGCGCGGCTACCTCCCGCACGCCGAGGCGAACGAGAAGCTCAACCCGATCGAGATCGACGACCTCGAAGGTTTCCTGGCGGAGAACAACGTCGAAGTGCTGGACGTCCGGGAGAAGTCCGAGCGCGACGAGGGCTACATCGAAGGCACTCGCCACCTGCCGTACCGCATCGTCCGCAAGTGCCTCGACGACCTGCCCGAGGACCGGCCGATCATCACCATCTGCTCGAGCGGCTCGCGGGCCTCGATCGCAGCCAGCGTGATCGCGGCCGACGGCAAGGAGGTGCGTCCGGTGCTCGGCGGCGGCGTCGAGGACTGGGCCGACCGCGGCGGCAACACGGTGCAGTTCCGCCGCTGCGGCAGCTAGGCGCTCGCGGCCAACAGCGCCTCGCCCTCGCGGACGTGCGCGGTCGCGCCGGCGGTGCGCCAGAACGCGAGTGACCGTTCGAGCTCGGCGTCCGCCTCGGCCCTTCGTCCTTCACGCACGAGGCTCTCTGCAGCCCGCAGCCGCGCGTAGGCCTCGAAGGGCCGCGCGCCCATCTCGCCATAGATCTCGGCGGCCGCAAGTGGATCTCCGGAGACATAGGCGACTGCCGCCCTGCGCCAGGGTGGGGGCTCGCCCGTCAGCTTTGCTCCTTCGAGGAACTGCGCTTCTCGTCCGACCAGCGGAAGCACGATGGCGGCGTCGGGAGACCACTCGCTCTCAATCCCGTAGTTCGATCCTCGCGCCTCCCATCCGGCGAGCACTTCCTCGAGGAGGGCGTCGGCACCCTTCGCGTCCGAAGGAACAAGTACGCGAGCGCTCAAGGTCAGCGCCGGCCAGAGAACCTGAGGGTCCGTTGCGGCTCGCGCGAGCTCCAGTGCCCGGTCTGAGTCTTCCTGAGCTCCGCCGGTATCCCCTCGCGCCAGCCGGATGCGGCCGCGGAGAACGCGACAAGGCGACTCCATCCAGAACGGATGCGTCAGAAACTCCGCGATCAGCTCGTCGAGCTGACCCAGGGCCTCATCCCAATCGCCGCTGTAGTAGGGAAACCTCGCCGTCTGGCCTCGCAGCCAGAGAAGCCAGTCGTCGAGGCCGAATCGCTCTGCACGGCGGCGTGCCTCCTTCAGCATCTCGAACGACTGGTCGAGCTCCCCGGAATCATGGAGCGCGGAACCAAGGTTGCCGTATGCGCGGGCGCTCTCCACCGAATTGATCGCGTCGGCAATCTGGATGCTTCGCTCGAGGTCCTCGAGGCCGCCTCGGTCGCCGGTGCCGAGACGGCTTACACCGATGTTGTCGAGCGCATGCGCCTGGAGCTCGTCTAGGCCCAGCTCCTCGGCCATCGCGAGCGCTTGGCGCCCGACACGGATTGCATGTTCGTTCCCGGCCAGCATCTGGAAGCGAGAGACGCTGGCCAGCACGTATGCCTTCGCGTACGAGCTTGGCTCGTTCTCGACGAGTGCTTCGGCCGCTCCCAGATGCTCGAACGCATCGTCCCGGCGCCCCAGGAGCCAGTACATCTCGCACAGCAACGTCTCTGCCTCGGCCGCCTGACCCGAATCGCCGGCAGCGAGCGAGATCTCGACCGCTTGCCTGAGGAACTCGGACGCACTGCCGATGTCGATGCTGTTGAGCACGCGGCTGTAGCGAATGAGGAGCTCCGGGTCCGGCGGTTCGCTCTCGGGCCTCGCTTCGACCGTCTGCGCGTAGAACTTCCTTGCCGTTCCATACGCGCCGAGCGCGAATGCGCGATCGCCGGCTTCACGCAGCGCGCGTCTCGCCGGTCCCTCGAGAGCGCTCGTGTCGGCGCCGGCCGCGCGGGCGAGCTCGAGCGCGCTCGAGTAGTGGTACGCGAGCATCTCGGCGTGATCCTCGGGCCGGCCGAGCCGCTCGATCCACTCTCCGGCGAGCCGATGCTTCTCGGCTCGTCGCGCACGAGGGATCTGGCTGTAGGCCACGTCTCTCACGAGCAGGTGCCGGAAGGCGTATTCACTCTCTCCCACGACCGACGGCCGGCGCTCGCGACGCACGAACTCCTTTCGCTCGAGCCTGTGCAAGGCCTCCTCGGCCGCAGGCCGTTCCACAGCTCCGATCTCCGCGGCAGCACCCAGCCAGAACACTTTGCCGAGAACCGCGGCGTCCTGAAGAAGCACCTTCTCTTCCTCCGGCAGCGCATCGAGCCTGGCGGCGACGATTCCCTGCACCGTTTCGGGGAGCGGCAGGTCGCCGTCTCCCGTCAGCAGGTCCCGATCGGTGAGCATGCGGACGAACTCCTCGGCATAGAGCGGGTTTCCGCCCGCCCGCTGCAGGAGCGCGGTTTGGGTCTCCGCCGGAAGGACCGATCGCTCGAGCAGGGCCGCGAGGAGGCGCGCGGTCTCGTCGTCGTCGAGCGGGGAGAGCGAGAGTGTGAGCGCGTTCGGCTTCCCTCCGCCCCAGCCCGCGCGCCGGGAGAGCAACTCCGGCCGAGCAGTCCCGACCACGAGAATCGGAACCCCGCCTGCCCGATCCACGAGGTGGTCGACGAAGTCGAGCAGGCCCTCGTCGGCCCAGTGCAAGTCTTCGAAGACGAGGACGAGTGGCCGCTCCTCGGCGAGCGCCTCGAAGAAGCGCCGCCACGCCGCGAACGCCTCGGCCCGATGGTCGCCCTTGGGCTCCTGCTCGCTCTCGAGCCCGACGAGCGCGCCGAGGTGCCGCTCGACCCAGTCGGCCTCCGACTCGTCCACGAGCGCGCGCACGCTTCGGGCCAGCTTGCTCGCCGCCTCGTCGCTCGAGTCCGTCTCGAGCATGCCGGCCTGCGCCTTCACCATCTCGCCGAGGGCCCAGAAGGAGACGCCTTCGCCGTACGGCAGCGACCGGCCCTGACGCCAGCTCGTCAGCTCGGCTTCGTTCTCGATCACCAGCGACAGCTCGTAGACGAGGCGGCTCTTGCCGATTCCGGGGACTCCGACGAGGGTGACCAGCTGCGGCGAGCGCTCGGCCCGGACTCGGCCTAACGCGCTCACGAGCACGTCGAGCTCGCGCTCGCGGCCGATCAACGGCGCACGTTGATCTCGAGCGACGTCGACGCCGTAGCTGGAGCGCGCTTCGACGACCTCCCACGCAGGCACCGGCTCCTGCTTCCCCTTCGCGCTGACGGGCTCGGCCTCGCGGTAGTCGATCTTCTGGCTCGTCGAGCGATAGGTCGCCTCGTCGACGAGGATCCCGTTGACCGGCGCCGCAGACTGCATTCTCGCCGCGGTGTTGACGACGTCGCCGGAGGCCATGCCTTCACCCTCCGCAGGGCGGGCCCCGAGGGCGACGAGCGCCTCGCCCGTCGTGACGGCGATCCGCACCTCGAGGTCGCCCTCCTCCTTGATCGAGTCGCGGATCGCGAGCGCAGCCCGGACCGCGCGCTCGGGGTCGTCCTCGTGCGCAGTGGGGGCCCCGAAGAGCGCCATCACCGCGTCGCCGATGAACTTCTCGACGGTGCCTCCCCGGCGCTCGAGCTCGCCGCGCAGGCGCGCGTGATATGGCTCGAGGATCGCGCGGACGTCCTCCGGGTCCATCTGCTCGGCCCGCGACGTGAAGCCCACGAGGTCCGCGAAGAGCACCGTCACGACCTTGCGCTCCTCGCGCGCGCGCTCGCGCTCGACGGCGAGCGCGGCGCCGCAGTTCGAGCAGAACCGCGCATCGGCCGCGTTCTCGCGGCCACACTGCGGGCAGAGCTGCATCAGTGCAACCGATCGACGACGTACCCGCGCTGCTGCATCGCATCGAGGATCGCCGTGCAGTGCTCCTGGTCGCGCGTGAGGAGAGTTGCCTCGACCTCGGTCTCCGTCACCGGCACGTCCATGCCCTCGCGGTGGTGCTCGATCGAGACGACGTTCGCGCGCTCGTCGGCGAACAGTGAGAGCAGCTTGATCAGCTCACCCGGCCGGTCGGGAATGCGCGTGCGGACGACGAGATACCTGCCTGCGAGGGTCAACCCGTGGCGCATGACCTGGATGAGCAGCGTCGGGTCGATGTTCCCGCCGGAGAGGATTGCGAGCGCGGTTCCGCTTCCCCCCGCCTTGCCCGCGAGCAGTGCGGCCACCGATGCCGCTCCCGCGCCTTCGACGACGAGCTTCACCCGCTCGAGGAGGAGCACGATCGCCTCGCTGATCTCCTCGTCGGTGACCGTGACGACGTCGTCGAGGAGGTCCTTCACGAGGACCGAGGTGAGCTCACCGGGGTGCTTGACGGCAATGCCCTCGGCGATCGTGTAGCCGGTCGGCATCTCGCCGGCGAGCGGAGCGCACGCCGCCGCCTGGACGCCGACGATCCTCACGTCCGGCCGGACACCGCGCAGAGCGAGAGCGACGCCTGACGCCAGCCCGCCGCCTCCCACGGGCACGACGACCGTCTCGAGGTCGGGCACCTGCTCCGCGACCTCCAGGCCGATCACGCCCTGACCGGCGATCACGATCGGATCCTCGAACGCGTGGACGAACGTCGCTCCGGTTGCTTCCGCCCGCTCGAGCGCAGCCTGAAGAGCCTCTTCGAACGCATGGCCCGTGAGCTCGACATTCGCGCCGTAGTTGCGCGTGGCGTCGACCTTCGCCATCGGCGTCTCCGCCGGCATGAACACGGTCGACTCGATGCCCTCCTCCCGAGCGGCCCAGGCGACGGCCTGGCCATGGTTCCCGGCGCTCGCAGTGACGACGCCGCTCTTCCGTTCTTCTGGGTCGAGGGCCTCGATCTTGTTGACGGCGCCCCGAATCTTGAAGGCACCCGTACGCTGGAGGTTCTCGGCCTTCAGGTGAACGGGACGACCGGTCAGGCGGCTGAAGGTCTCCGAGCCGTACACGGGCGTGACCCGGACGCCCTTCCGGGCGAGGCGCTCGCGGGCCGCCTCGACGTCAGCGAGTGTGGGTGCCGTCTCCGTCGCCAAGCTTGAACACCTTCTCCATGATCTCCCGTACGGCTGTCAGAGGGTCCAATTCTCGCCGCTGGACCTCGTCCAGGAGCCGGCGCAGCTCGGGATCGCCCTCCACAGCCCGCTCGAGGTGCGCTTTTGCCCTCGCGGAAGCAACCGCGTACACCTCTCCGGCGAGGTTCCGCCGGCGCCGTTCCTCGAGAAGCCCCTCGTCGTCGAGATGCGCGCGGTGCGCCTCGACCTTCGCCCAGAGATCGGACACTCCCTCGTCGCTGATCGCCTCCGTGAGGACGATCGGCGGCTTCCAGGCACGGTCCTTGTCGAGCGTGAGGATCGAGCGGACCTCGTTCAGCATCGTCTTCGCCGCCGGGTGGTCCTTCTTGTTGATCGCGATCACGTCGGGGATCTCCATGATCCCGGCCTTGAGCGCCTGGATCGAGTCGCCCGAGCCGGGCATGAGCACGAGCAGGACCGTGTCTGCGATCCCGATCACCTCGACCTCGCTCTGACCCGTTCCGACCGTCTCGACGAAGACGATGTCCTTGCCGGCGGCGTCGAGCACGAGGAGCGCCTGAAGCGTTGCCTCGGCGAGGCCGCCGAGGTGGCCGCGCGTGCCCATCGAGCGGATGAAGACCCCGGGGTCGAGGAAGTGCTCGGAGAGGCGGATCCGATCGCCGAGCAGGGCGCCCTTCGTGAACGGGCTCGACGGGTCGACGGAGATCACGCCGACGGTCTGTCCCGCTTCCCGGATCCGGCGGACGAGGGCGGCGATCAGGCTCGACTTGCCGACGCCCGGCGGTCCCGTGATGCCGACGACGTACGCGGACCCGGTGTCGGGGTAGACCTCGCGCACGAGCTCGTAGGCGAGCGGGTCGCCGTTCTCGACGAGCGTGATCGCCCGGGCCAGGGCTCGGCGGTCTCCCTCGCGAACGCCCGCGGCGAGGGTCTCGCCCGTCCAGTCACGTCGTTTGTTCATGTCAGACAGTTCCGGCGACCCGTTGCGCCTCGACCACGCGCTGGTCGCGGATCCCGCGAGCCATCAAGTAACCGACGACAGCCGCGACCCCGGATAGACACGCGGACACACCCCAGACCCAGCGGGCGCCGAACTCGTCCGTCAGCGGCCCTGCCGCGATCATGCCCAGTCCGAGGACCGCGTAGTTCGAGCTCATCAGGACCGTGAAGACGCGGCCGCGAAGCCGGTCGGGCGCGCCGCGCTGCACGAGGAGAGCGTTGCAGACGAGCGCAATGCCGTTGCCGACTCCGGAGAGCACGATGCAGGCGGCCGCGAACCACACGTTGGGTGCGGCAGCGGCCGCGCCGATCCCGATCGCCATCAGCGCGAACCCCGAGCCGTACACCACCGCAATCTCACGATGCTCGATCCAGGAGCCGACGCTGAGGCTCCCGAAGGCAAGCCCGAAGCCCGCGCTCGCGAGCATCAGCCCGTAGCCGAAATCGCCGGCGTCGAACGAGACCTTGGCGAGCACCACTTCCGCGACGTTCACGCCCGCGTTTCCGAGCATGCCCACGTTCCAGGCGATCAGCACCGTGAGCAGGGCGCGGGAGCCGGCAATGAGCTTGAGACCCTCGGCGACGTCGCGCCAGTGGCCTTCGGTGGGCGCCTGCGCGACCTGAAGCAGCCGGGCCGGGATCCGCAAGATCATCGCCGCGGAGAAGAGGAACGTGACCGCATTGATCGCATATGCCCAATCCGGGTTGGTCGCGGCGACGAGAACGCCGCCGGCGAGCGGGCCGAGAACCGTCGTCATCGCATCGGCCGCCTGGAGGAGGCCCTGGGCGCTCGGCAGCTCCTCGTCCTCGACGAGGTTCGGCAGGCCTGCATAGACCGCAGGCCGGAAGAAGCCGGTCGCACAGCCCGCGACCGCGGCCAAGCCGACGATCTGCTCCGGGCTGGTCGCGAACGGGAGGGCGCAGAAGACGGCGAAGCGAACGATGTCGGCGGCGACCATCACGCGCCGCCGCGAATACCGGTCGATCAGCGGGCCGACGGTGAGGCCGAGGACGATCGCCGGCAGGAAGTCCGCGATCAGGAGCGCTGCGACCCAGCTCCCGGAGTGCGTGCGATCCCAGACGTCGACCGTGAGCGCCACGAACGCGAGCCACGTGCCGAGGCCCGATCCGAACGCGGCCCAGAAGAGCAGGCGAAGGCCACGCACTCGGCGAAGCAGGGCGGCCTGCCTTCCGAGCAGACGGTGCATCACTCCCGAAAACACACCGAGCACGGTTCCTGCGGAGGTTAGTAGGTCGTCGGGGCGAAGCGTGAGAGGGCTGAAGGATGTCTGTCCCGGGATACACTCAAACGGCCATGTCCTCCCCGGCCCGGTCTGCTCGCAACCGGGCGCAGCGGTCGCGTCCTCCTCGTCCACGCCAACCCGTTCCAGCGGGTGACGCCCGTGCCCGCGTACGGCCTCGAGCGCCTCCGGACGGCGATCGAGCCGACCGGCGCCGAGGTCGAGCTGATCGATCCCTACCTCGTCTCGGAAGAGCCTCTGGCCTTCGCCCGCGAGGCGGCGGAGCGCTTCCGGCCCGACCTGATCGGGCTTGGGATCCGGATCATCGACGACTGCATCGTGGTCGACCGCCTCGAGGCGCCTGCCGACGAGCCGATCGACGTCAGCTTCCTGTTGCCGGAGATCCTGGAGCTGCGCCGCGTCCTCGGTGAAGCCGCGCCGGAAGCGGTATTCGTCGCCGGAGGCGCAGGGTTCTCGGCGTGCCCGCAGGAGTGCCTCGAGTACCTCGACGTCGAGTACGGCGTCGTCGGCGCGGGGGAGGAAGCCATGGCCATGCTCTGTTCCGACACGTCCTGGGGACAGGCCCCGGGACTGGTCCGGCGGGGACAGGAGCAGGGGATCGGCTCCTATCACCTCGGGTTCGGCGGGCCGACGCACCGCGAGCCGCTCTACGCGCCCGCGAACTCGTTTCCGGTGCGAACGCGGATCGGTTGCGCAATGCAGTGCGTGTACTGCACGGCGGCGAATCTAGGCCGTCGGCACTCCAACAACGAGCTGGACGCGGTGCTGGACGAGATCGAGCGCACGGTGGCGGTCGCACGCGAGCGCGGCGTCGGCCGCGTGTCGATCTTCTTCGCCGACGACGAGTTCAACCTGCCCGACGAGCGGCACCCGATCGCCGTGCTCCGCGGGATCGTCGAGCGGGGCCTCTCGAAGCACATGACGTGGCGCGGGTACTTCAACCCGACGCCGTTCTCGGCCGAGTTCGCCGACCTCGTCCGTGAGACAGGTGGCCACGTCTCGATCACCGTCGACAGCGCCGCCGACTCGTTGCTCGCGACAGCGCAGAAGCCGTTCCGCCGGCGCCATCTGGACGACCTGATCGCGCTCCTCGGCGAGCACGGCGTCTCGGCCGATCTCGGGCTCATCTTCGGTCTCCCCGGTGAGACCGAGGTGACGATCGCCGAGACGATCGACTTCGTGCGCTCCCTTCCCGAGTCGATCGAGGTCGTCTACTCCGCAGGTGCCCGCGTCTATCCGCACACGCCGTTGGCCCGAATCGCCCAGCGCGAGCCGGAGTGGCTCGTCTCCAATGACGACCCGACGTTCCTGACGCCAACGGTGTACTCGAGGCCATGGCCGCCTCGGGAGCTCGCGCGAAGGCTCGACCAGGAGCTTCGCGACCTTCCGAACGTCGATCGCGTCGGCGTTGCCTACCGCAGCGGACAGACGACGCTCACCGATGCATACCGGGCCGCCCTGTCGCAGAACGGTCGGAACGGCTGGGACGACATCCTCGAGCGAGCGGCGCACGACGACTCGCAGCGCAAAGCAGCGGAGACGATCGCGGCATGTCTTCAGGTCGCGATCTGGCACGGCCGCTACGACCTCGCGTCGGCTGCGGCGGGCCGCCTGCTCCACGAAGACATCCCGCCGGAGATGTCCCGCGCGCAGCTCCACTTCGCCCGGCTCGCCTACGGCGGCCTCGCGCTCGCCGATAGAGCTCGAGGCGTCCGCTTGCGGCGCCGCTAAAGAGGTCATGGCGGCTTTGCCGCCGTGACCGATTATCGACGTGCTGCGCCGCTGAGCACTTTTCCGAGCGCCTCGCCGAACAGCTCGTTCTCCTCGGCCGTGCCGACGGTGACGCGGATCGCGCCCGGGGCGCCGAAGCCTCCCGTGGGCCGGACGATGACTCCCTCACGAAGAAGCTGCTCGAAGAGCGGCCGCGAGTCCTCGCCGACCTCGGCGAACAGGAAGTTCGCGACCGACGGCGCAGGCTCGAGCCCATGCTCCCGCATGATCTGCTCGAGCCGGACGATGCCCTCCTTGTTCTCATCGCGGCGCCGGGAGAGCTCTTCGGGCGCATCGAGACTCGCCAGCGCGGCGGCCTGCGCCAGCGAGCTCACGTCGAAGGCCCGCCTGACCTTCCCGATCGAGGTCACGAGCTCCTCCGGGCCGAGCGCGTAGCCGACGCGGAGCCCTGCGAGCCCGTAGATCTTCGAGAACGTCCGCAGAACCACGACCCTTCGCCCAGCCTTCAGGTATTCGAGCCCGTCGACGTACTCCGGGTCGTCGATGTACTCGAAGTAGGCCTGGTCGAGCACCGTCAGGACATGCTCCGGCACCCGGTCGAGGAATGCGTCCAGCTCGCCTCTCGAGTTCATCGTCCCGGTCGGGTTGTTCGGATGGCAGATGTAGACGATCTTTGTCCTTGGCCCGACCACCTCGAGCATCGCGTCGAGGTCGTATCGGTGATCGCGCAGCGGAACGGTCTTGCCGATTGCGCCGAGTTTCTTGGCGTCGATCACGTAGCTCGGGAACGACGGCCAGCCGCACACGATCTCGTCCCCGGGGTCGAGTGCGATCTGCGACAGGTAGTCGACGATCCCGTCCGAGCCGGCTCCTGGTGCGACTTCTTCGAAGCGCACGTCGTGCCGCTCGGCGAGCGCCATCCGAAGCTTGTAGGACCCGCCGTCTGGGTACCGGTTCAGGTCGTCGATCTCGCGTCTCAGCGCCTCGAGCGCCTCCGGGAAGGGCCCGTGCGGTCCCTCGTTCGACGCGAGCTTGATCACGCGGTCGAGACCGAGCTCGCGCTGCACCTCCTCGACCGGCTTCCCAGGCTCGTACGGGACGAGGTCCCGTACGGCCGGCTTGAAGAAGGACTCGGCGATCTCCGCGAAGCTCATCGAAACTGACTCTAGTCCAGGTGAATCGCCATCAGCAGCACGTCGACGTAGTGGCCGCCGATCAAGTACCGGCGTCGGCGCCTGCCCTCCTCCTCGAAGCCGAGCTTGCGGTAGAGCGCGATCGCGGGCTCGTTGTGCGGGAAGACCTCGAGCTCGACCTTCGTGATCCCGGAGGCTCGAGCCCACTTGATCGCCTCGTCCATCAGAGCCGAGCCGATGCCGCGCCGCCGCCGGTCCGAGGCGACCATCAGGCCGACCTCGGCCACGTGGTTGCCGTAGGGATCGGTCTTGCGTGCGATCGAGAGCCGGCCGGCAATCCCGGCCGGCGTCTCCGCCACGAAGATCGCAACGTTGGGGTCGCGGCGAACGCCCCTCAGATTTCGCCGCTCGTCGCCGCGACTCCGAGTCGTAGGTTAGCCAGAGCTCCTGCTCGGAGGCAACGTCACGTCCCAGCGTGACGAGCGCGTCGGCATCGGCCGGCACTGCAGGCCGCACGAGCAGCCAGTCGCTCACGCGCGAGCACCTCGCAAGGAGCCGGCTGTCATCTCGGGACGACGATCCCGTGGCCGCCGCGGCGCGGGTCGCCGGCTGCTGCGAGCGAATCGTCGTCTCGTCGCTCCACGGCCGAGGCGCCGCCGAAGTAGAGGTTCTGACGGCGCCAGCGGATGAGCTCGTACCCGAGGCTCTCCAGGCGGTCGAGCTCGGAGGGATCGCAGCCGCCCTCGCAGTGGACGTGGCCGTCGTCGACGTGGATCCGAGGCGCGGCGATCGCCTCCTCGACCGGCATTCCGTGCTGGACGACGTTGATCACGATCTGCATGATCGCGCCCCGCAGGCGGATCGAGCCGGCGCTACCGACGACGAGGCGGGCCCGCTCGTGGTCGAGAACGAGCGAGGGCGCCATCATGCTCGTCAGGCGGGCTCCGGGCCGAGCACGGTTCCCGGGCGGGTTCAGGTCGTACTCGCCGAGCATGTTGTTCATGTGGATGCCGGTGCCGGGCACGATCACGCCGGAGCCGGAGCCGATCGACGCCGTCAGCGACGCGGCGTCCCCCCGCTCGTCGACGACCGAGATGTGGGTCGTCCCGGGCGAGCCGGGTTCCTCGTGTGCCTCCGCCTCTCGCCTCTCGATTCGCACGAGGGCCGCGCCGAGGCTGTCTTCGGAGTACAGCTTGTCGACGAGCCCGCCGCGGTAGAGGTCGCTGCCGAAGGTGCCGCCGCGCGCCCGCGACTGCTCCCGCATCACCTCGACGAGCGCCTCGATCGCCTGTGCGCTGCCCGGCGCGCCGTTCGCGGAGAGACGGTCGAGGAGCGACAGGCCGTAGCCGATCAGGATCCCGCCCGAGGACGGAGGCGGGTTGGACACGAACTCTCGGCCCTCGTACGGCACGCGAATGGGGCGCCTCCAGATCACGCGGTACTCGGTGAGGTCCTCCTCCGTGATGAGGCCGCCGTTGGCGGCGAGATGCTCCACCACCGCCCGGCCGAGGTCGCCGCCGTAGAGCTCTCGCGCTCCACCGTCGGCGAGCCGCTCGAGGGTGGCTGCGAGATCGGGCATGACGATTCGCTCACCCGCCGTGATGCGGCCATGCTCTCCGTAGATCGCCCGCCCCTCGGCCGTGTGGCGCAGGATCAGGTCGAGGATCGCGTGCAGGTACGCCTGCGGCCTGGTGAGCTCCACTCCGCCCCGGGCGAGCGCGATCGCGGGCTCGAAGAGCCGGCGCCACGGCAGCGATCCGTAGCGCTCGTGCGCCGCCTCGAGCCCGGAGACGGCCCCCGGCACGGCGCAGGAGCCGGGGCCGACGAGGAACACCTGCGACGACGAACCGTCGAAGTCGATGTCGATCGACTCCATGTGGGGCTCCACCGGGCCGCCGGCGCCGCGGCCCGGCAGCGCGACGAAGAAGTCGAGGAGACGGTCGGTTCGGTCCCGGGCGCGGTGCACGAGCAGGAAGCCGCCGGCCGCGGGCCCGGTCAAAGGGCTTTCCGCGACCCAGGAGGCGAAAGCGGCCGCCAGGCACGCATCGACCGCATTGCCGCCCTCGGCGAGGATCTCGGCGCCCGCCTCGGCGGTGAGCCTGTGCCCGGCGGCGATCGCCCCTCTCATCGCGGGAAGCGTAGTGCCGGGTTGTGACGCCTTCTTGCAAGGGACAGTCCCCGTACTGGAGGCGTGACGGCTCTGGAACGGAAACGCGCCGCCGGGCGCGCTAGTCTTCTCCCGCCGTGGAGCGTGCGCATTTCTTGATGCGCGAGGCCGTGCTTGCCGCCGGAGCGGCCGCCTCGCTCGCAGCGTTGCTGTTCTGGTTGGGGCCCCCTGGCAACGACCTGGCGGCGCACGTCTACCAACGGACCGTCTTCCTCCACGACGGCTTCCAGCTCTGGAACAACTTCTGGTACGGCGGGCGCTACGCGTTCGTGACGTACAGCGTCCTGTACTACCCGCTCGCCGCGCTGTTCGGGATCAAGGCGCTCGCGGTGATCTCGATCGCCACGGCGGCGCTCGCGTTCGCAGTCGTCGTCGGCCGGCAGTGGGGCCCCCTGGCCCGCTGGTCGAGCCGGACATTCGCCATCGTGTGGGCGGGGCTCGTCATCTCGGCTGCTTTCCCGTTCGCCCTCGGGATCGCGCTCGGGCTCCTCGCGATCTGGGCGCTCCAGGCAGGAAAGCGGTGGTACTTCGGCGTGCTCGCGGTCCTGACAGTCGCCGCGAGCCCGCTCGCCTTCCTCCTGCTGGCGATCTTCCTTGCCGGAGTCGGGCTCGGAATGCGCGAGCGTGGACGGCGACTGCTTGCGCCGACGCTGATCGTCCTCGGCATCGGCCTGTGCCAGTTCCTGCTGACGCGCGCGTTCACGGACGGAGGGCACTACCCGTTCTCGATGTTCGAACTGGTCTCGATCATGATCTTCTGCGGCATCGGCGGTGCGCTCACGTGGCGGGTCGACCACGCGCGGACGATCCACTGGTTCTTCATCGCGTACGCAGCGGCCAGCCTCGTCGCCTTCAGCGTCACCTCGCCGCTCGGCGAGAACATCGCGCGCATCCGTTTCGCCGCGCTCCCGATCGCCGTTCTCATCCTCTCGTTGCGGGCCTGGAAGCCACTCCCGGTTGCTGCGCTCGTGCTCGTGCTGGCCGGGACGTGGAACCTGAGCCCACACGCGTGGAGCTTCTCCCGCTCGGCGAACGAAAGTGCAGCCTCCCAGCCCGAGTACTGGCAGCCGGCAGTCAACTACCTCAGCCGCCACCTGACTCCGTCATACCGCGTCGAGTCCGTCGACACGGCGGGCCACTGGGCCGCGGTCTACCTGCCGCGGGCCGGAATCCCGCTCACGCGCGGCTGGTTCCGGCAGGACGACTTTCCGCAGAACCAGGCGCTCTACGACCAGCTCGACGGGCCGACCTACCTCGCCTGGCTGCGGAGCCTCGGTGTGCGGTACGTCGTGCTGACCGATGCGCCGACCGACTACAGCTCGAAGCGGGAGGCGTTGCTGATCCGCAGCGGCCGCTCGGGGCTCGAGCCCGTCTTCCGGGGCGAGCACATGACCATCTACGCCGTGCCCAAGCCGCAGCGGATCGTCACCGGCACGGGCATGGCCGAGATGGTCGAGCTCGCACAGACGCACATGACGCTCGACCTGCGATCACCAGGGGTCTACCGCATCGCCGTCCGCTACTCGCCGTACTGGACGGCCGGCGACAGCACCGCCTGCGTCACGAAGGGCGAGGACGGGATGATCCGCCTCGAGTCGCCTCGCCAGGGCCGTGTCACTCTGAAGTTCAAGCTCAAGGCCCGGCGCGCGCTCAATGCGATGGTCGGCAACCGCCCGGACTGCGCCGGGCCGTCTAGTCCGTAAGGAACGCGGGCGGCTCGAGCGGGTCCGGCTCGCGGCGCTCGCGAGGCATGTGCTGCCGGCCGACGGAGCCGGCGAGGCCGGTGGCGATCACCGTGATCCAGATCTGGCCGGTGAGCCGCTCGTCGATCGTCGCTCCGAAGATGATGTTCGTGTCGTCGCGGGCACCGCGCCGCACGACCTCTGCGGCCTCGTTGACCTCGAAGAGCGACAGGTCGTCGCCGCCGGCGATCGAAAGCAGGATCCCGCGCGCGCCGACGAGCTCGGTGTCGATGAGCGGAGAGCTGAGCGCCCCTTCTGCTGCTTTCACCGCGCGATCCTCGCCGGTTGCGAAGCCGATTCCCATCAGCGCCGAACCGGCGTCCTTCATGATCGTCTTCACGTCAGCGAAGTCGAGGTTGATGATCCCGGGCATCGTGATCAGGTCGCAGATGCCCTGGACGCCCTGGCGGAGAACGTCGTCCGCGATGCGGAACGCATCGAGCATCGACGTCTTCTTGTCGAGCACCTCGAGCAGCTTGTCGTTCGGGATCACGATCACCGTGTCGCAGTTCGCGCGGAGCGACTCGATGCCGTCGACGGCCTGCGCACGGCGCTTCGTCCCTTCGAAGTGGAACGGCGTCGTCACGATCCCGACCGCCAGCGCGCCGACTTCCCGCGCGATCCGAGCGACAACGGGTGCGCCGCCCGATCCGGTTCCGCCGCCCTCGCCCGCGGTCACGAAGACCATGTCCGAACCGCGGAGCGCGCGCTTGATCTGGTCGTAGCTCTCCTCGGCGGCCTGACGGCCGACGTCCGCGGAGGACCCGGAACCGAGACCCTGCGTCAGCTCACGGCCGACGTGGATCTTGACCGGGGCGTCCGAGAGGGCGAGTTGCTGGATGTCCGTGTTGATGGCGACGAACTCGACGTCCGCGATGCCCGCGTCGATCATCCGGTTGACCGCGTTCAGCCCGGCTCCGCCGACGCCGACGACGCGGATGACCGCGAGGTAGCCCCCCGGCTCGGCACGAGGCGCGCGATGGAGCCGTGGCGCAGGCTCTGGCAGCGCTTCGATCCGCGGGAGCTCCTCGACCGGCCGCAGCTCGGGCCGGGCTGCGGGTTCCGGCTCGGGCTCGGGCTCGGGGTCGCGCTCAGGCTCCGGCGCGGCCTCGACGACGGGCTCGAACGGCGGCGCATGCTCAACGGTCTCCTCGAACGGCTCGACGGGTGCCTGCGGGGCCTCCTGCTCCGGCGGAGACTTGTCCTGCTGTCGCTGGGCGGCTTCCGTGGCCCGGAAGAGCTCGGCGAGCGGGCCCTCACGCATGCTGGCGCGCTTTCGCGCCATTGAGAACCTCCTTCGCCAGGTCGCGGTAGGCCTTCGCGGCGTTGCCGGTCGGGTCGTACTTGAGCACCGAGGTTCCCTTCACGGGCGCCTCGGCGTAGCGAATCGTCTTCTTGATCCGAGTCTTGAACACGAGGTCTCCGAAGTTCTCCTCGAGGATCTCCACCGCCTCGCGCGCGTGCAGCGTACGGCGGTCGAACATCGTCGGCAGGATGCCCATGATCGCGACGTTCGGATTCAGATTCTCCCGGATCATCGCCAGCGTGTTCTCGAGCTGGACGAGTCCGCGCAGCGACAAGTACTCGCACTGCACGGGCACGATCACGTGGTCGGACGCGACGAGTGCGTTGATCGTCAGCAGCCCGAGCGAGGGCGGCGTGTCGATGAGGACATAGTCGTACTTCTCCTTCATCGGCATCAGCGCCTTCTCGAGCGCGCGCTCGCG
Organism: uncultured Actinomycetes bacterium; assembly: GCA_963776955.1. GTDB lineage: Bacteria > Actinomycetota > Thermoleophilia > Gaiellales > Gaiellaceae > VAXT01. Next base: position 591,751 of record CAVZOM010000005.1, on the reverse strand, counting down.
GCCGATCATGCTCGACAGGGCGAGCTCGGCGCCCGCGAGGTCGATCGACGACACGGCGAGATCGATCTCCGTCTGCTGGATCACGTTCTCGATCGGCAGCCGGTGGACGAGAACGTCGAACATCGAGCGCTCGATCGCATCCGGGTTCAATCCCTGGCTCATCGTCAGGTTGCCCTGCGGGTCCATGTCCACGCAAAGCACTCGGTTCCCCTCTTCTGCGAGCGCAGCGGCGAGGTTCAGCGTCGAGGTCGTCTTCGCAACGCCGCCCTTCTGGTTGGCGAACGCGATCACCGTCGCGCTGCGCGGTGGATCGTCAGTCTGAGGCGTCGGGGTCTCGCCCTCGGTTTCCTGTTCCCGCGTTTGTGGTCGCGAAAGAAGGCGCGTCAGCCCCATTACGTCCCTCCACTTCGACCGGTGGTCGTACAGTCCTGCACGCATCCATTGTGCAGGAAATTTCCGGCCCCGAACAGGATTCGCCGGGATTTGCTGCGGTTTTGAGTTAGCGACCCAGAAGCAGCCTGACGCGTTTGCCGCTCGCCGGCAGCGAGCGCCGCCTTCGAGCGGTCCAGGGCGGCGGCGGCACGCCTCGGAGCGTCCGGCTCCTCGCGCACCCACTCCTCCGCTTCGGCGAGCAGTGCTCGCACCTCGTCGAGCAGGATCCCGGCCGGCGCGTCATCCTCGCGGAGGCCGTCGATCCTCTCCAGCCGTTCCCAGATCGCCTGCTCCTTCTCCACCGCTTCCACGATAGCCGTGAGACGGCCCTGCAAATGTGACGTTTTTGCGCGATTTCAGTCGCAAAGGGCGAGCCGCTTGCGGCGAGCGCGGATGGATTAGCTCGCGAGTGCCTGCGGCACGCTGCTCGTCGGCTTCGGCCGGACTCCGAGGAGCGACTCGTCCAGCTCGGCGACGAGATCCTTGCGCGCGCCGCGCGTGAGGGTCTCGACCAGCGCTCGACGGACGAGCTCGCCTGCTTCCTTGTCCGCCACACCCTCGCTCAGGCGGCGCAGCACGTTGAGGACCGTCCTCCGCTCGCGCCCGGACTCACCGAGCAGCACGGCGGCTCGGAGCGAAGCTGCCCACGCTCCGTCCCCAGCGCCGAGCAGCGCCTCCAGTGCGGTACGCAGCTGTTCGGCGCGGAACGGCGCGGTCTGGAAGAGCGAGAGCTCCCAGCGGTCGAGCGCGTCGCCCAGCTCGCGATCGTGCTCGGCGGATCCGAGCTTCGCCAGCAACGTCCGCGCGATTTCGCCCCGAACAACGTCGAGCCGAGTCGGCTCGCCCGGCGGCTGCGTCGCAGCGATCGGAAGCACGGGCCGCACGCCGTACGGTCGCCAGTCGAGTCTCTCGAAGAGCACGGGTCCCGCGGCGATCGGCCCGCAGGTGGCGAGGCGAAGGGCGGTGACCGCGTCCGCGATCTCGCCCGGTGCGTCGGGAGGCTCACTCCCGGCGGCAGGCAGTTGCCGCTCCAGCTCGAGCACGCACATCCGGTCGGTCTCCCGGCCGAAGCTTTCGGGTGCGAGACGGGCCGCGTCCGGCCAGTGCGCGGTGAGCTCCCCGTCGGCGGCGTGCCGCACGCGCAATCCGCCGCCGAGCTCGACGAGGCCACCCGCCTCGATCCCCACGAGCGGCGCAACGGCCGCGTAGGCACGCTCCTCGCCGAAGAGCGACTGCTCGAGGCCCGCGTAGGCCCGGTCGAACGCGTCGTCGTCCCAGTCGAACCCGCCGCAGGAGTCCGCGACGTCCGCCAGGAGCGGCAGCAGGACGGTGCGATAGAGCGCATGCTCGGCGCGGGCTCCGGCGTGAGCGCGGGCGTAGATCCCGGCGGCCGGCTCGCGGCTCAGTGCCTCGAGCGCAAGCTGGGTGTCGTCGTTCCCGAGGAGCCGTCCTCCCCGGGCTTCCACGAACGAACGGACGAGAGGTCTGTACTCGTACAGCGTCGGCCGGTCGCGGGAGCCGTGCTCCTCGAACACGAATTGGATCTCGGCACCCTCCTGGATCTCGCGGCCGAAGAAGGCGAACGATCCCAGGCAGAAGCTGCGCAGGGCGGAATGGAGGTGCGGTGCGCGCACGCTCTCGGGTTACGTCCCGCCCGGCCCGTCTCCTTTTTCGGCGTACGCGCCGAAAAGTGAGAGCGCGAACCCTGATCAGTCGAGGTGGCCGGATCCTTTCTGGCACTCGGGGCACCAGTAGGCGATCCGGTTCGCGTCGCCCTGGCCTCGCGACTTGATCGCGGTGCCGCAGCGCGGGCAAGGTCGGCCGACCTGCCGGTAGACGGCTCTCTGGCGAAGCCCCGAGTCCAGTGAGCGGCGCATCAGCTGCGACGCCTCGGTGAGGACCGTGCGCAGCTCGTCATCGGAGACGTCTCCGAGCGTCCGCCATGGGGAGATCTGGGCGCGCCACAGGGCCTCGGCCCGCCATAAGTTGCCGATTCCGGCAACGAGCCGCTGGTCGAGCAGCGCCTCGCCGATCGCGGTCCGCCGATCCGCGGAGCGGAACCTGCTCGTCATCGCCTCGATGTCGGGAGGGTCGGCGAGGATGTCCGGCCCCAGGCTGCGGACATGGCTTTCGTCGAGCTCGAGCACCGGGCCGTGCCAGAGGACCGCCTCCTTCGCGCGGCCGCGCAGAACGAGCCAGGGCATTCCGCGCCTTGCGCTCGTGCCGTTCCTCTCGAGGACTTGCCACCGTCCCTTCATCCGTAGGTGGCTGCGGAGGACGAGGCCGTCCTCGAAGCGCAGGAGAAGGTTCTTGCCGACGGCCTCGACCTTCAGCAGCTTGCGGCCGTCGAGCCGCTCGGCGACACCCGTGAGCCGGGCCCGCGGATGCGGCGTCTCGACCTCGAGCTTCTCGCCGACGAGCGGCTGGAGGCTCCTCGCCGCGCGGTGAAGACTGTCGCCTTCGGGCATAGAGAAAGCGTATGCGTCCGAGGTTGCGAGCAATAGGGGCCGGGGCTGCCGCGGCTCTCGTCTGGGGAGCACTCGAGCCGCTCGACCGGAGGCTCTTCCGGCACGACTATTCGGACGTTGCCGTGCTCGGGAAGGCGTTCACACAAGGCCCCGGCTGGCGACCGCTCGGGTTCGCGATGCACGCGCTGAACGGCGCGATCTTCGGGCTCGTCTACCACGAGATCGCCCGTCGCGTGTCGAAGGATCCCCGCCGGCTCGCCCTCGAGCTCGCGCTCCTCGAGCATCTGGCCCTGTTCCCGGCCGGGCGCCTGGTCGATCGGCACCACCCGGCCAGGGGAGAGCCGGGCGTCGTGAGGCTGTTCAGCCTCCCGGCGTTCGGCCAGGCCACGGTTCGGCATGCCCTGTTCGGCAAGCTCCTGGGCGCCTGGGCCAACTGAGGATGGCCGTCTCCGCAATCGTCTACGTCGCGGACGTGGCGTTCGATCCCGGCCTCGCGAACCGAAGCTCCCCACCCGGGTGGGGAGAGATCCACCCGCCACCCGCTGTGAGCGTACCCGGGAATCGATGACCGGTCCGTGCCGGATTCGTGTCGATTCGGCCCGTACGGCCTAGGGCCGTAGGACGGCTCGGCGCGGGCCGGCCAGGAAGCCCGCTTCCAGGAGGAGCGGCATCAGCTCGGTCTCCCCCACCGGCTCGCCGTCGAAGCGCTCCACGGCCAACCGCTTGCCTCGCTTGTCCTTCACGTGCTCGACGAGGGCCCGCAGCGCCAGGCGGAGCCACTCCTCGTCGGGCTCGCGCAAGGAAACGAGCGACTTGCCGCCGCGCTCCACGAACAGCGCCGGCTCGCCACCCAACAGGACGACCTGCGCGCCGGCGACCCGCGCTGCACGGCCTCCCGCCAGCTTGGGCCACGGGAGCGCGGCGCCATAGGGCTGCGCCGGATCGGCGGCAGCGATCACGAACGCGTCGGGCTCCTCGCCCTCCTTCGGGCGGAGCTCGCGCAGCCGCTCGACCGCGCCGCCGAGCGCGAACTGCGCTCCGCCGAGGCCCTCGACGAAGTAGCCGCGACGGCTGAGGCCAAGCGTCTCGAGGGCCTTCAGCTCGCCGTAGACGGCGCTGTAGCCGCCGGTGATGCCCTCGGCCCGGACACCGTCTCGGGTCACGATCCCCTGACGTTCGAGCAGGAGCTCGGCCAGCGCACGCCGATCCGGCGTGCCCGCGAACAACCTGTCCGTGAGCGACCAACGCCCTTGCGTCGCCGTGATCCCGGTCGAACGGCGTCGCGAGAACCGGCGCGGACGGCGCTCGGGTCGCGGGACGCCGTACCGCCGGCCGGCACGAAGCGGCGTCCAGGCGTCGTTCGTCACCTCGCCGGCCCAGACGAGGTCCCAGAGCGCGGGCAAGGCCTGCTCCGCCTCGAGCCCGGCCGCCGTCAGCAGGTCGAACCAGAACTCGGCTCCCTTCGCCAGCACCGTCGCGAATCGCGGTCGTGCACCTCGCCCTCGGGAGGCTCGGCGGCCGTGACTCGCCCCAGCGCCGGGGCGTCCTCGCGGAAGTAGACCGCCACCCGGTCGAGGCCTGCGCCCACCCAGACGAGCTCGCCCGGTGGCGCACAGCTGGTCGAGCCACGCAGGCTGGTAGTTCGGAACACGTCGCGGCAGTACCTCGCTCTCCCACAGCGACACCGGAAGCGCGAGCGCCTGGAGCGGCACGAGCGCCTCCCGCAGGCTCGCCCGCCGGTCGATCCCGTGCCAGCTCGGCAGGAACCGGCCCAGAGCGGCCTGCTCGGCGGGCTCGACCTCCTTCCGCAGCGCGGCCAGCGACGCGCGCCGCAGCCGGCGCAGCACGTCGGGGTCGCACCACTCGCGCTCGATCCCTCCCGGGCGGAGCTCGCCGCGAACCAGGCGCTCCTCGCGCTCGAGCTCCCGCAGCACTGGCTCGACGTCGACCCCGAAGTGCTCGTTCGCCTCGGCCGTCCTGAACGGGCCTCGGCCTTTCGCGAAGCGGACGACGAGACTCTCGAGCGCGTCGTCGCTGGCTTCCAGGAACGCCTCGGGCAGCCCGCCGGGCGGCATCGCCCCGAGCGCGTCCCGGTACCGCCCGGCGTCCTCGGCCGCGACGAGCCGCTCCTCGCCGGCGACCCGAACCGTGATTGCTCGGCGCTCCTCGAGCAGCGACTCTCGCGAGCGCCGGGTCGTACTGACCGGGACGCAGGTCACCGCGAAGCCGCAGCACGTCGTGCAGCTGGTCTGGGTTCCGCGGGCTACCGCGAAGCTGCTCCTCGACCTCCTCGAGCGCCCCCGCATCGATGAGCTCGCGCAGCTCCTCCTGGCCGAGCAGCTCCTTGAGGAGATCGCGGTCGAGCGAGAGCACCTGGGCCCGCCGCTCGGCCCGCGGCGTGTCGTCCTCGTACATGTAGTTCGCGACGTAGTCGAAGAGCAGCGAGCTCGAATACGGCGAGGCGGTGGCGGTTTCCACGTCGACGAGGTCGAGCTCCCGCGTCTTCAGGCCCTGGAGCAGCTTCTTCAGCGCGGGGAGGTCGAAGACGTCCTGCAGGCACTCGCGGTACGTCTCGAGGATGACCGGGAACGAGCCGTACTTGCGTGCGACCTGAAGCAGTCCCTGCGCCTTGAGCCGCTGCTGCCAGAGCGGCGTCCGCTCGCCGGGCCGCCTGCGCGGGATCAGCAGCGCACGGCCCGCGTTCTCGCGGAAGTGCGAGCCGAAGAGCGCGGTGGACGAGAGCTCGCTCATCACGAGGTCCTCGATCTCCGCAGGGTCGATGACCAGCTCGTCGGTGGGCGGCGGCGCGTCGGCGTCGGGCAGGTGGATCGCGATGCCGTCGTCGGACCAGAGCGACTGGACCTCGAGCCCGAGTGAGTCTCGGAGCCGGACTCCGATCGCCATCGACCACGGCGCATGCACACGCGCCCCGAACGGCGTGAGGATGCAGACGCGCCAGTCGCCGATCTCGTCGCGGAAGCGCTCGACGACGACTGTGCGATCCGACGGCACGGCGCCGGTCGCGTCCTGCTGGTCGCCGAGGAACGTGAGCAGATTCTTCGCAGCCTGCTCGTCGAGGCAGTGCTCGCCCGTCAGCCGCTCGAGAGCCTTCTTCTCGGGAAGGGCGACCAGCTCCCGCGAGGCCTTGCCGATCGCCTCGCCGAGCTCGTACGGACGCCCCGGCCCCTCTCCCTTCCAGAACGGGATCAGGCCAGGCACCCCCGGGGCGGGCGAGACGAGGACCCGGTCGCGCGTGATCTCCTCGATCCGCCAGCTCGATGCGCCGAGGAGGAATGTCTGGCCGGCGCGGGCCTCGTAGACCATCTCCTCGTCGAGCTCACCCACGCGGCCACCGCCGTCGACGAGATGGACGCCGAACAGCCCGCGGTCGGGGATCGTGCCCGCGTTCGTGACCGCGAGCTTGCGCACGCCACTCCGCCCCCTGACCACTCCAGCGGTGCGGTCCCAGACGATCCGGGGCCTCAGCTCGGCGAACTCGTCGGACGGATATCTCCCGGCGAGCATGTCGAGGACGTTCTCGAGCTGGACGCGGGAGAGATCGCTGAAGTTGTAGGCCCGGCGCACGAGGTCGTGCAGCTCGTCGACCGTGATCTCCTCGTCGGCGCAGATGGCGACGATCTGCTGTGCGAGCACGTCGAGCGGGTTGCGGGGGATCACCGTCTCCTCGATCGCGCCGGCCTTCATCCGCTCGACGACGACGGCCGACTCGAGCAGGTCGGCGCGGAACTTCGGGAAGATGCGGCCGCGCGAGACGGCGCCGAGCTCGTGTCCCGCTCGACCCACTCGCTGCAGGCCCCGCGCCACGGACTTGGGCGACTCGACCTGGATCACGAGGTCGACCGCTCCCATGTCGATGCCGAGCTCGAGCGACGACGTCGCGACCAGGCACGGGATCTCGCCCTTCTTCAGCAGCTCCTCGACCTCGAGCCGCTGCTCGCGGGCAAGAGAGCCGTGGTGCGCGCGGGCGATCTCGATCCTCTCGCCCTCTTCACCGCCTTCGTTCGCCAGCTCGTTCAACCGCAGAGCGAGACGCTCGGCGAGCCGGCGGTTGTTCACGAAGACGATCGTCGAGCGGTGCTCCCGGACGAGCTTCAGGACCTCCGGGTAGATCGAGGGCCAGATGGAGCTCCCCTCCCCCGGCTCCCTCATGTCTTCCAAGGGGATCACCACCTGGAGGTCGAGCTCCTTCGCGCGCCCGGCGTCGACGAGCTGGATCGGCCTGCCGCCGGACACGAACCGGCCGATCTCCTCCATCGGCCGCTGGGTCGCCGAGAGCCCGATCCGCTGGACCGGGCTGTCGGTCAGGCGGTCGAGTCGCTCCACGGACAGCGCAAGGTGGGCGCCGCGCTTCGTCCCGGCGACCGAGTGCACCTCGTCGAGGATCAGCGTCTCGACGCTCTCGAGCATCTCGCGCGCGCGAGACGTCAGCATCAGGAAGAGCGACTCGGGCGTCGTGATCAGGATGTCCGGATGCTCGCGGAGCATCGCCGCGCGCTCTCGCTGGGGTGTGTCTCCGGTGCGGACGGCAACCCGAAGGTCGCTGTCCAGGCCGGCGAGCGGGCCGCGCAGGTTGCGCTCGATGTCGTAGTTCAGCGCCTTCAGCGGCGAGACGTAGAGCAGGCGCAGGCCGTCGCCGGGCTCGGTCGTGAGCCGGTCGATCCCGTACAGGAAGGCGGCAAGCGTCTTCCCCGAGCCGGTCGGCGCCTGGATCAGCGTGTGCTTGCCGCTCGCGATCGCCGGCCAGCCTTGCTCCTGAGCCGGAGTCGGCGCTTCGAAAGCCCCCTCGAACCAGGCGCGCGTCTTCGGGCTGAAGACGGAGACGGCTGACATGCCTTCAGCCTAGTTAGCATCGGCGGCCTCGTGCCGGAGACTCCCGAAGAGCTCTACGAGCGTGTCAAGGACTCCCTGCGGATGCCGCCCGTCGAGGAGTGGGACACGTTCCCGTTCGACGGGGACTTGCGGCCGCGCGACCTGCTTCCTCCGGTCGACAAAGAGAAACCGCGCTTCGGCGAGGGCGGCGTCGACTGCCGGCGCTGCCTGCGCCTCGGATGACGACTACATCTGGACGAGCGAGCGCTGGCGCGTGATGGGCCTGGGCCCGACCGGCCTCCCGGTCGTGGTCATCCTCGAGCCGAGGAAGCATTTCGTCGGCGAGCTCGGCGACGTCCCGGACGAGGTCCTGGCCGAGCTGGGCCTGATGCTCGGCCGGGTCGAGAACGCTGTGCGCTCGGTGGGCGAAATCGGCCGAGTCCACGTCTGCAAGTGGGGCGATGGGAGCGAGCACCTCCACTGGTGGTTCATGGCGCGCCCGGCTCGGATCCCGCAGCTGATCGGCAGCTTCGCAGCGATCTGGGACGACATCCTCCCGCCCCTGCCGGAGAAGATCTGGCGCGCGAATCTCGATGCCGTCGCGGCAGCACTCGAGGAGTAGGCTTTGGCCATGGCCGTTGCCGCTCCCGACCGGCTCTACTTCACGGACAGCGACGAGGCGAACGAGCTCCTCGCGACCGATCCACTCGCGCTCCTGATCGGCTTCGCGCTCGACCAGCAGGTGTCCGTCCAACAGGCATTTCTCGGCCCGCTCAAGATCAAACAGCGCCTCGGCACGCTCGCAGTCGCCACCCGAGACCCAGGCGAGGTAGAAGCCGCCTTCCGCGAGACGCCGGCCGTGCACCGCTTCCCCGGCTCGATGGCGACCCGGGTGCAGGACCTCTGCGCGCTCGTCGACGAGGAGTACGGCGGCGACGCGTCTCGGCTCTGGCGCGAGGCGAGCGACTCCGACGACCTCCGGAAGCGCATCGCAGCGCTCCCGGGCTTCGGCGAGATGAAGATCAAGGCGCTCTCCGCGGTGCTCTCGAAGCGCTTCGGCGTGAAGGCGGCCGAGGGTCTGACGCCGTCTCATCCGACGCTCGGCGACGTCGACTCCCGCGAAGCGCTCGACGCCTACCAGGAGAAGAAGCGGGCCTACAAGGCGAAGATGCGCGCCGAGAAGACCTGAGACCCCGCCCGCCGGTCACCGCCTACGTCACGCGTGAACACCCGGAGACGGGCGCGGACGAGTTCCTCGTCTTCGGCTTCCCAGGCGAGCCGGAATTGGCGGTCGTTCCCGGCGGGGGCATCGACCCGGGTGAGACCGTCGAGGAGACGGCCGTTCGCGAGGTGAAGGAAGAGACTGGGCTCGACGTCGAGTTCGTGCGCAGGCTGGGCGAGATCGACGGCTCGCATTACGTGCAGACCAAGCCGACAGGGCCGACGTCCGAGACCTGGGAGCACCATCGACCGGAGGACGACTTCGTCCTCTGCCGCTGGCTTCCCGTCTCCGCGGATGCGGAGGTCTGGGGCGAGCGAGGCGCGTACCTGCACGCGCTCGTCCGCAAGCGCGTCGTCGGCTACGTGACGCGAGGGACCCAGCTCCTCGTCTTCGATCACAAGGACATGCCGGAGGTCCCGACACAGGTTCCCGCGGGACGCGTCGACCCGGGCGAGAGCCTGGAAGCCGGCCTTGCGCGGGAGGTCGAAGAGGAGACCGGCATCGCCCCGATCGAGATCGTCCGGGAGCTCGCAGACGCGGCCGAGTTCGAGCGCCTATACGGCCCAGGGGCTCATGAGAGCCATGCCCTCCATGCGGTCGTGGAGACCGGTGGGCCCGATGAGTGGGAGCACCCTGTGAGCGGCACGGGGATGGATTCCGGTCTCACCTTTCTCTGCCGCTGGGTGCGGCTCGACGAGTGTCCACCCCTTTGGGGGGACCCCGACCCCTTGGTCGAGAAGCTTCGCCGGTCGATGGGAGGAGCATGAACCGCGACTGCTATTGCTCGCCGTTACCTTCGACGTCAGCGGCTTCGCGCGGCAGGCGCGCGTCGTGCTCGTCGCACTGAAGCGTTACGGGATGCTCGTCTCCGACAACGGATCGAGCTGGTACATCACCGGAGCTCCGGACCCCCGATGGTCGAACGACCAGCTCCACACGCTCGGGCGCGCGAAGGGCTCCGACTTCGAGGTCGTCGGCAGGTAAGAATCCAGTCCGGGCCGAAAAACGAAGTCCCGAGTGATGATTCGAACATCGACCTATGCAATCGCCGTAGTCCTGATCCTGCTGGGAGCCGGCTGCGGGGGTGACAACTCGTCCGAGAGCGCAAGCGGCGATCCAATGGAGATCGAGGTTCCGGTCGAGGAGAAGAACGGCTCGGGCCAGTCGGGCACGGCGACCCTGACGTCCGTGGGCGATCGGACGGAGGTGGTCCTCCGGCTTCAGAGCAGGTCGGCCAGCCCGGTCGCGCAGCGGCAGCCGGCCCACATCCACAAGGGCACATGCGAGAAGACCGATCCCACGCCGGCCTACGCGTTGCAGGACGTGGTGGCGGGCACCTCGACCAGCACGTTGGACGTGAAGCTCGACGATCTGATCAACGCGGCGATGGTCGTCAACGTTCACGAGTCGGCCGCCACCATCGAGCGCTACGTGGCGTGCGGTGTCGTCGGCGACGGCGAAGGCGACCCACTCGGTGACGACAAGGAAAACGACTATTAGGCAATCCGGTCGGCCGTTTGGCACGAAGTCTTAGGTATGCGGTTCGGAACCGTCGTGATCACGTAAAGCCACGCGCGCTGCCGCGTATCCGCACATGCCGTGGACGCCTCCGCCCGGAGGCGTTGCGGACGAGCAGATGTAGAGGCCTTCGAGGGGCGTGCGGTAGGGAACGACCTTCCGGACGGGCCGGAAGAGCAGCTGGCCGAGGTCGAGCACGCCGCCGTTGATGTCGCCGCCGACGATGTTCGCGTTGTGGCGCTCCAACTCGGTCGGCCCCGTCGCCGCCCTCGCGAGGACGAGGTCGCGGAAGCCGGGAGCGAAGCGCTCGACCTGAGCCTCGATGCGGTCGGTCATGTCCTCGGTCGACCCGTTCGGCACGTGGCAGTAGGCCCCGGCCGTGTGCTTGCCGGCGGGAGCGCGGGAGTCGTCGAACGGCGAGTGCTGGGTGAGCAGGACGAATGGCCGGTCGGGGTGGCGGCCTTCCCACGGCGCCCGCTCCGAGTCCGCGAGCTCCTCGAACGTGCCGCCGAGATGGACGGTTGCAGTCCGACGGCACTCTTCCGCCGTCCAGGGGATCGGCCCGTCGAGAGCCCAGTCGATCTTGAAGGCTCCCGGGCCGTGGCGGTATCGGCGCAGCGCGTGCGCGTAGCGCGTCGGCAGGCGGTCGCCCGCGATTCGCAGGAGCTCTCGGGGCACGACGTCGGCGAGGACCACGTCCGCTTTGGGCAACTCGTCGACCCGGCTGCCGGTGTGGAGCTCGCCGCCGAGCTCGCGGAGGCGGTCGGCAAGAGCATCGGCCAGACGCTGCGAGCCGCCCCTGGGGAAGCCCCAGCCGTAGACGTGCGCGCTGGCGATCAGGAAGAGGCCGATACCGCCGCTCGGCCGCTTCTCGAGGGGAAGCATCGAGTGCGCAGCGTGGCCGGCGAACAGCGCCCGGGCCTCTTTCGTCTCGAATCGATCGGCGAGCGAGCGCGCGCTGGCGAGCCCGGCGCGGGCGATCCGCAAGCCTGCGAGCAGCGCGCCCGGCGCGGCGGGATGCGGCCCGAGGACGGAGGGCTCGAGCCGCGTCCAGCCGTCGACCACCGGGTGGAAGAGGCGCAGGTAGGCCGCGCGGTCCTCGCCCAGCCGCTCGGCAGTGGTGAGAAGCGAGCGTTCGGTGACAGCGGCGGTGCCGCCGTCGAGCGGGTGAGCGGCCTCGACAGGGGGTTGGATCCACTCCACCGGCAGCTCGAGGTCGCGGAAGAACGGTGAGTCGCGCCCGAGCGGGTGGATCGCGGAGCAGAGGTCGTGCACGAAGCCCGGGAGCGTCAGCTCGAGGGAGCGCACACCGCCGCCGATCGCCTCTTCCGCCTCGTGGACGGTGACCTCCCAGCCGGCGCGGGCCATCGTGATCGCGGCGGCGAGGCCGTTCGGCCCCGAGCCGACGACAACCGCGCGCTTCACGAGCGCAGCGAACGCAGCGCCGGGCCGAGCGCCTGCCCGCCCCCGAGCACGGGCTCGAAGAGGTCGCCGTGCTTCTCGATCCGGGCCAGCGCCTCCCGCATCCCGAAGTCCCGCGGCCGCACCTTCTCGCCGAGCTCCTCCCAGCGCAGCGGCGTCGACACCGGCGCTCCTGGCTTCGGCCGCACCGAGTAGGCCGAGGCGATCGTCTTTCCATGCCCGTTCTGCCGGTGGTCGACGAGCACGCCGCGCCGTTTCTTCTTCAGCCACTCGGTCGTCACGAGCCCCGGGTTCTCCGCTTCGAGGCCTCGCGAAACCCGCTCGGCCAGCTCGTACGTCTCGGGGTACGAGTAACGGCGCGTGATCGGCACCAGAACGTGGATTCCGTCGGCGCCGCTCGTCTTCACGTACGACTGCAGCTCGAGCTGCTCGAGCGCTTCTCGAACGAGGTGCGCGACGCGAATCGCCTGCACGAAGCCGTTCCGGGACTCCGGGGGGTCGAGGTCGAAGACGACGTAGTCGGGCCGCTCGGGCTTGTCGACGCGCGAGTACCACGCGTTCATGTCGATGCAGTTCATCTGCACCATCCAGACGAGCGCCGCCGGCTCGTTGACGAGCGTGAAGTCGACGAGCCGCGACTCGCCTTTGTTTTCGCGCGGCCAGGTCCGAAACTGCCGTGTCGGAAGCCAGTCCGGCTTGCCCTTCGGCGCCTGCTTGTGGAAGTACGCCTGGCCCCGGATCCCGTACGGGTAGCGCTTGAGGGTGAACGGCCTGTCCTTCAGGTGCGGCACGATCGCCGGCCCCACGGCGGCGTAGTACTCCGCCAGGTCGGCCTTCGTGACTCCGTCGCTCGGAAAGAGCACCTTGTCCGGGCTGGTCAGACGAACGCGGCGGCGTCCGACCCGGAGCTCCTGCGGACTAGCCAACCCCAGCCAACAGGAAGGCGCGGTTCTCCTTCAACATCTCGCGGGCGATGACGAGCCGCTGGATCTGGTTCGTGCCCTCGTAGATCTGCGTGATCTTCGCGTCCCTCATCATGCGCTCGACCGGGTACTCCTGCATGTAGCCGTAGCCGCCGAGGATCTGCACCGCGTCGGTCGTGACCTCCATGGCCACGTCCGTGCAGTAGAGCTTCGCCATCGCGGAGATCTTCGTCAGGTCGTCATCCGGGGCGTCCTCGTCGATCATCTGACCGACCTTGTAGAGGAGCCCGCGCGCGGCCTCGCACTTCGTCTCCATGTCCGCGAGCATCCCGGAGATGAGCTGGTGCTGGGCAATCGGCTTGCCCATCGTCTCGCGGCTCTTGGCGTACTCGAGCGCGTAGTCGGTGGCACCCTGCGCGAGGCCGAGGCCCTGCGCGCCGATCCCCGGCCGCGAGCGGTCGAGGATCCGCATCGCGATCTTGAAGCCCTCGCCCTCCTCGCCGAGCAGGTTGTCGGCGGGGATGCGCATGTCGTTGAAGAAGATCTCGCCCGTCGTCGAGCCCTTGATGCCCATCTTCGGCTCGATCCGGCCGACCTCGAAGCCAGGCGCATCCGCCTCGACGACGAACGCCGAGATGCCCGCATGGCCGGCTTCCGGGTCGGTCTTCGCGAAGACGGTGTAGACGTGCGCGACGCCGGCGTTCGTGATGAAGCGCTTGCCGCCGTTGAGCACGTACTCGTTGCCGTCCAGCCGGGCCTCGGTTCGCATCGCCGCCGAGTCGGAGCCCGAGCCGGGCTCGGTCAAGGCGTATGCGGCGAGCCACTCGCCGCTGGCGAGATTGGGGAGGAAGCGCTGCTTCTGCTCGTCCGTGCCGGCGAGCTTGAGGCCGAGCGATCCGAGCTCCTGCACCGCCATGATCAGCCCCGTCGTCGCGCAGACCTTCGACAGCTCCTCGATCGCGACGAGCACCATCAGCGCGCCGGTGCCCGTGCCGCCGTACTCCTCGTCGTAGGGCAATCCAAAGAGCTCGTGCTCGCGGAAGAGCTCGACCATGTCCCACGGGAACTCGCCCTTCTTGTCGATCTCGGCGGCGCGTGGAGCGACGCGCTCGCGCGCGAGCGTCCGCACGAGGTCGCGGATCTCGCGCTGCTCGTCGGTCAGCGGGTCAGTGGGCACGGAAAAAGTCTATTGCGCCTGCTCGAGCAGCCGGAGCAGACGTTCCACGGACGCGAGCATTTCCTCGGCGCCCTTCTTCGAGACCGGCTCGTCATACGCTTCGGTCAGGCTGGCGGCCAGCTTCTGAAGGCTCATCAACCGCCCAACCATCTCAGCGAGCACGTCCGCATCGAGAGTGACTTCGGTCATCTGTCGTGGAAGACGGCCTCGACGTTGTTGCCGTCCGGGTCGAGGACGAAGGCGCCGTAGTAGCCCTCGTGGTACTTCCGAAGCCCCGGCGGGCCGTTGTCGCGATAGCCGGCCTCGATGGCCACGCGATGGAACTCGTCCACCTCGTCGCGGTTCCGCGCCGCGAATGCGATGTGGACGTTCTCGGTCAAAGGCTTGTCGTCCTGCGAGATCGAGAGGTCGCCCCAGTCGGCGGCGCGCTGTTCGTCGTCCGACCACGGTTTCGCATAGCCGAGCGGTGCCAGGACCCTGATGTAGAACGCCTTCGAGGCCTGGAAGTCCGAGACCCGCAGCGTGACGTGGTCGATCATTCCGGCTGGTGCGTGACTGCCTCGATGTTGTTGCCTTCGAGGTCGAGCACATAGGCGCCGTAGTAGTACTCGTGGTACACGCGCCTGATGCCGGGCGGGCCGTTGTCCTTGCCGCCCGCCTCGATCGCCGCCGCGAAGAATGCCTCCACCGTCTTGCGGTCGGGGCTGCGAAAGGCCACGTGCACGGGCGCGCTCGGCTCACCGCGCTGGGCGAGGAAGAAGTCCGGCTTGCCCTCGGCGCCGAAGCCCGCGCCCTCGACGAAGTCGAGCGTCAACTCGTAGCCGAGGGGCCGCAGAGCCGCTGCGTAGAACGCCTTGCTCGCCTCGACGTCCCGGACGTTCAGGGTCACATGGTCGATCACGGATGACATTCTTGCTGTTGTGATCCTCGAGAACGGCGTCATCCGGACGATGGACTCGACGATGCCGGTCGTGCTGGCGCTCGCGATCGCCGGCGACCGCATCGCCGGAGGCGTGGGGACGCATGAGACCGCCCTCGCTTCGCCGGATCGGGTCAACCTCGGTGGCCGCTGCGTCTTGCCTGGGCTCACCGACGCGCACGTCCACTTTCCGACTTGGGCGCTCGCGCAGCGCGAGGTTCGCCTTGAGGACACCGCGTCACTGGACGAGGCGCTCGCGCGGATCGAGTCCGCCGTGGCCGCGGTCGAGCCCGGCCGCTGGCTCCGTGGACGAGGGTGGCGGAGCGGTGACTGGTCGCCGGAGGTCGAGCCGACGCGGCAGGCGCTCGACGTGGTCACGGGCGCAACGCCCGCTGCGCTGATGGCCCGCGACTACCACTCTCTCTGGCTCAACTCGGCCGGGCTCGCTGCGGCTGACGGGGACCTGCTCGTCGAGGGAGGCGTCGTGGAGGTCGACGAGTCGGGTGAGCCGACCGGCGTCTTGCGGGAGGAGTCGGCCTGGCACTTCCGTGACCGCTACCTGCTCGCGTCCGACGACGAGTTCGTCGACGCGATGCGCGCCGGGTTGAAGCTCGTCGCCGCTCGGGGTGTGACGGCCGTCCACGACAAGGACGGTTGGCTCGGAGCCCCGCGCTTCTGGCAGCGCCTCGCCGAAGAGGGCTTGCTCACCCTGCGTGTGTGGCAGTCGCTGCCGTACGACCACGTCGGGCAGCTGGAGGAGCTCGGCTTCCGTTCAGGCCTGGGCGATGAGCTCCTGCGGATTGGCTACCTGAAGGCGTTCATGGACGGCACGCTCGGTTCGCAAACCGCCCGGCTGCTCGACGGCTCCGGGGTGGAGATCACGAGCCGCGAGCAGCTCGTCGAGATCATCCGTGCCGGGGCACGCGCCGGATGGCCGGTCGCGGTGCACGCGATCGGCGACCTGGCGAACCGCGACGCGCTCGACGCATTCGAGGAGACGCGCGACGAGTGGGAGCCGCTCGGGCTGCGGCAGCGGATCGAGCACGCGCAGCTCCTCGCACCCGAGGACATCCCGCGCTTCGGCGAGCTCGGCGTGGCTGCATCGGTCCAGTTCAGCCATGCCCCCTCCGACCGGGACATCGCGGATCGCAACTGGGCGGGCAAGACCGAAGGCGCCTATGCCTACCGGTCGCTGCTCGAGTCGGGTGCAGTGGTCGCGAACGGGTCGGACGCTCCGATCGAGGAGCTCGATCCTCTGGCCGGCATCCGGGCCGGGGCACTCCGGACACTTGACGAGCGCGAGGCGTGGCACCCCGAGCAGGCGGTCACAGTCGAGCAGGCCCTCGAGGCCACGATCCTCGCTCCGGCCTGGCTTGCGCGCGAGGAGCGCCGGCGCGGAAAGCTCCTTCCCGGCTACCTCGCAGACCTCGTCGTCCTCGACCGCGACCCGCTCGCGATCGATCCCGAAGAGCTACCCGAGATCCAGGTCGTCGCGACGATGCTCGGCGGCCGCTGGATTCACAACACTCCGCCCTGGGACTAACAGCTCTGTAACGAGGGACAGTCCCTCGTTACACGCCTCACCAGGGACAGTCCCTCGTTACGCGCCTCACCAGGGACAGTCCCTTGTTACACGCCTCACCAGGGACAGTCCCTCGTTACACGCCTCACCAGGGACAGGCCCTTGTGACAGGTGAGCTAGTGAGCTTCGTGGATGAGGCTGCGGAGCTTCGCGCCCGTCTCCTCGTCGATCTCGTTCATCCCGTGCACCTCGCGCACGTGCTCGGCGGCCTTCGACATCACCTCGTCGTCGTTCTCGCCCTCGATGTTCTCGTCGCATTCGAAGCCTGCGTCGGCACAGTGCAGGACTCTCGTCATCTGCTCCCCTCCTCGTCGTTTGGGGCCCGACTATCGAGCTTCGCGAGCGACCGGACCAAGAGCGTCTCCTCTGCCATTGCTCTGACGCAGCCTTGGCGCCTCAACCACACGCTAGTTGGGCGTATTGGCCCCTTGGCTTGTGTGCTTTCGTCGGCGAAGGTGCAGCGCACTTTCGCCGAGTCCCCGGCCCGTGGCCGGGGACCTCCTATCGCAGCTTGCCGAGCGACCTGTAGAGCTCCTGCGCGGTCTCGACGCCGAGTGAGATGTGCTCCACCCGAAAGCGCTCGTTCGGCGAGTGGATGTTCCCTTCCGGGAGGTCGAACCCGGTGAGGATCGTCGGCACGCCCTTCTCCTCGAGGGCCGACATCACGGGCAGTGAGCCGCCGACGCGGAGCAGGAGCGGGCGCCGGCCGACCACTCGCTCGAATGCCTCTTGGCCGAGCTGGATCGCGGGGCTGTCGGGCCTCACGAGAGCCGCGGGGGCGCTGGCGAGCAGCTCGATCTCGACCTCGGCACCCTCTGGCGCGGCTTCCCGCATGAGGCGCTCCATCTCGGCCGCGATCGCCTTGTCGTCCTGACCGGGCACGAGGCGGATCGAGACGTTCGCCTCGGCCTCCACTGCGATCACCGTCTTCTGCAGGATCGGCTCTCCGCCGACGACCCCGTGCACGTCGACCGCAGGCTCGACCCACGTCCGGAGATAGAGCTCCTCGGCCGCGCGCGCATCGGCCGGCCGGGCGCCCGCCTTCGCGAGAATCTCGGGGCCCGGCTCGAGCCGGCCCCAGCTCGAGATCTCCTCCTCGCCCGGCCTGATCATCCCGGCGTAGAGCGACTCGGGAAGCCGGCCGTCGCGAGGGAGCACTGCGCCGAGCACGTCGCATCAAGACGTGCAGCGCGTTCATCGCCGCGCCGCCGTAGAGCCCGGAATGCAGGTCGCGCTCGCCGGTCCGGACCTTCACGCGGAAGTACGCGATGCCGCGTGTGGCGATCTCGAAGATCGGAACCCCCGGCTCGAGCATGTGCCCGTCGAAGATGACGCAGGCGTCTCCCCCACGCTCGTCCGTCACGAGGTAGTCGACGATCGAGTGGCCGCCGCTCTCCTCTTCGCCGTCGCACGTGAAGCGCACGTTCACCGGCAGCGCGCCCTCGGCGGCGAGCAGCGCCGCTGCCTTCAGGAGCAGGTACAGCTGGCCCTTGTCGTCGGCGATCCCGCGCGCGTAGAGCCATCCGTCGCGCACCGTCGGCTCGAACGGCGGCGTGTCCCAGCCTTCGAGCGGCGCTGGTGGCTGGACGTCGAAGTGACCGTAGGCGATCACGGTCGGCGCGTTGTCTGCATCCTGCGAGGCGCGGATCTCCCCGATCACAAGGGGATGCTTCTCCGTCGTCTGCAGCTCAGCCTCACCGCCAGCCGCGCGGATGAAGTCACGCACCCACTCCGCGGCACGAACGACGTCGGCCGTGTGGGCGGGATCGGCACTGACGCTAGGGATGCGGAGGAGCTCGGAAAGCTCCTCCATCCATTCTGCGGGCGGCTCCGCCATAGGCGGCGGAGTCTATGCCTAGGCTACGTCGCGAAGCTTCTGGCAGTCGGCCAGAGCGCGGAGCTTCTTCAGGCACTGGTTCTCGATCTGCCTGATCCGCTCGCGGGTGACGCTGAACGCGCGGCCGACCTCGTCGAGCGTCCGCGGCTGCTCCCCGTCGAGCCCGTAGCGCATCTCCAGGATTCGCTGCTCCCTCGGCGAGAGCGAGCAGAGGATCTGCTTCAGCGTGTCGCGCCTCAGCGCCTGCTCGGCCGACTCTTCCGGCAGCGGCGCCGTCTCGTCGGTCAGGAAGTGCCCGAACTCGGACTCCTCGTCGTCGCCGACCGGCTTCTCGAGCGAGACCGGGAGCTGCGAGCTGCGACGGATCTGTTCGACCTCTTCCGCGGTCAGATCGAGGTCGTGGCCGATCTCGCCCGAGTTCGGCTCTCGACCGAGCTCGCCGCGCAGCTTCCGCTCGGAGCGAACGATCTTGTTCAGCTTCTCGACGACATGCACCGGCATGCGGATCGTTCGCGACTTGTCTGCGAGCGCCCGTGCAACCGCCTGGCGGATCCACCACGTGGCATACGTCGAAAACTTGAACCCCTTGCGGTAGTCGAACTTCTCGGCCGCGCGGACGAGCCCGATCGTCCCCTCCTGAATGAGATCGAGGAATGGAAGTCCCTGGTTCCGGTAGCGCTTCGCGATCGACACGACGAGGCGAAGGTTCGCCTCGACCATCGCCTGCTTGGCGCCGTGGTCCCCGCGCTCGATGCGCTTCGCGAGCTCGATCTCCTGCGGCGCGGTCAGCAGGTCGACCTTGCCGATGTCCTTCAGGAATAGCTGGAGCGCATCGGTCGAGATGTCAGGCCCTTCGAGGTCGAGCGACTCCTCTGGCTCTTCCTCGGGCTGGACGACCTCGATGTGCAGCTCCTCGAGCATCCCGTAGAACTCGTCGATCTGTCCCGTGTCGAAGTTCAGCTCGTCGAGCGTGAGCGTGATCTCTTCCGCTGTGAGCTTGCCGGCCTGTCGACCGGCCTGGAGGAGCTCCCACGCTTCCTCCACTTCGAGGACACCCCCCGGCGTCCCGGCACGTGCTGCAGCTTGCTCCCCTCCGCTCAACTCCGTTCCCCCTCCCGGCTGCTCACCGTAGCTGCGGATTGCAAAAAGTCAACGTGCGCGATTCGGATGCGGCAGTCTTTCAAGCAAGGTTAGTGGGCGTCTATAGGCCGAAAGACCCATCTTTCGGATCTTAAGTCCTAGGTTCGATTCGTGCATTCATACGTCCTCTAGACCGGCCAGCAGGCGCTTTGCTTCCCTGGCCAGCCGGGACCCCGGATCCTGGCCTTGTGCCAGCCGGAGCTGCCGCTTGCCCTCCTCGAGCGAGCCGGGCTGGTTGCGGGCCAGCCAGACGAGCATGAGGCCGAGGTGGAAGCGCACAGTCGCGGCGCGCGGGAAGCGCCTCGTGAGGGGGCCGAGGCGGGAGAACGCCGCCGAGGGGCGGCTCTTGTCGAAGCGTCCGACGGCCGCCGCGACCTGCGCGTCGACGTCGCGGGGAGCGAGCCGGGCGGCGGCGTCGTACTGCCGCCGGGCGGAGATGCGGTGGCCGAGCCGCTGAAGGGCGAGGCCGTAGAGAAGCTTCCCGCGAGGGTCGTCTCCGCGGGCGCCTCGCTCGAGGGCGGCCAGCTGGGCCGGCGGGGCGAGCCGGTCGAGCCCCGGAGGCGGGCGAAAGCTCGGAACGAAGAGCGGCTGGCCGGGCGGGAAGTCGGGATGGAGCGCATCGTCCGCCCGCTGCGCCGAGGCCGTGTCCGGCTGGGCCCTCGCCGCCCTGCGCCACGCAGCCGACGCTTGCTCGGACTTCCCGGACCACAGGTTCGCGTACCCGAGGTGGAGCAGCACGAGCGAGTCGCGTGGCCTCTCGTCGGCGAGCTCCTCCAGCGCCGCCACGGTCGAGTCCGGCCACGCGGCGAGCGCCGCTCCCACCTCGGCGGCTGGCGAGTCGTAGCGCTCGAAGATCCGGCCGGCCGCGGCGATGCGGCGCTTGTCCGAATAGAGCTCTTCCGCCTTCCTCAGCGCCCTCGCCTCCGGGTCGACACGAACACCGAGGTCGAGAACGAGCGGCGGCGCCCCCGGCAGGCCTGACTGAGCCTGCGGCCGGGCTTCCTCGTCCGAGGACGTGATCACGGCGAGCGCCACGGTGCCGCCGGCCGCCAGACCGGCGGCCGCTCCGACGATGACGAGGATCCGCGTGCGGGGGCTCATCCGGCCACGATTATCCTTGGAGCATGGCGGGTGACCGCGAGGTTCTCCGGGAGATCGACCCCGCCCGGGCGCACGAGCTGCTTGGCCAGGACAATGGCCCGCTCCTCGTGGACATCCGCGAGCGCAGGGAATGGGAGACCGGGTGGATCGACGGGGCGCTCAGGATCCCGATGAGCGAGCTCGGCGGCCAGCTGGAGGAGCACCGCGAACGTTCGCTGGTCATCTACTGCGCCCACGGAAACCGGTCGTTGCGTGTTGCCGATGCCCTGACCGAGGCCGGATACGACGACGCCGTATCGCTTGCGGGAGGGATCGTGGCCTGGGAGCGGGCCGGGCTGCCCGTCGAGGTGCCGTCCGGGCTGGACGACGATCAACGGCGCCGCTACAGCCGGCACCTGCTGATCCCGGAGATCGGCCAGGCGGGGCAGAAGCGGATGCTGGAGGCGAGCGTCCTCCTCGTCGGCGCCGGCGGGCTCGGCTCCCCGGCGGCTCTCTACCTGGCGGCCGCGGGCATCGGACGGCTCGGGATCGTGGACGACGACGTCGTCGACGAGACGAACCTCCAGCGACAGGTGCTCCACTCGACCGCGAGCGCTGGGCGAGTCGAAAGTCGACTCAGCGGTCCGGCGCGTGGGAGAGCTGAACCCGGAGGTCGAGGTGGTCCCGTACCGGCAGCGACTCGACTCGGACAACATCGATCCGATCCTCGACGACGGCTGGGAGGTGATCGTCGACGGCGCCGACAACTTCCCGACCCGGTACCTCCTGAACGACGCGTCCGTGTGGCACGGCGTGCCGGTCGTCCACGGCTCCATCTTCCGCTTCGAAGGACAAGCGACCGTCTTCAAGCCGCAGGTCGGTCCCTGCTACCGCTGTCTGTTTCCACAGCCGCCGCCGCCGGAGCTGGCTCCGAGCTGCGCCGAGGGCGGAGTGCTCGGAGTCCTGCCCGGCGTGATCGGCTCGATCCAGGGCGCGGAGGCGCTGAAGCTCGTCCTCGGCATCGGCACGCCGCTGATCGGCCGCCTGCTCCTCTACGACGCGCTCGCGGGCTCCTTCGACGAGGTTGCCGTCCGTCGCGATCCCGCCTGTCCGGTCTGCGGGGACTCGCCGACGATCACCGAGTACGTGGACTACGTCGAGTTCTGTGGTCGTCCCGGCTGAGCTCCGGCTCGAGCTCGAGCGGCACGCGCTCGAGGAGGCGCCGAACGAGGCGTGCGGGCTCGTGCTCGTCCGCGACGGCCGCGCGGTCGGCTACCGCAGGGGCCGGAATGCCGAGGCGTCGCCGTACCGCTTCCGGCTCGAGGTGGAGCCGGAGGTCTGGTTCCTCGAGGACGAGGGGTATGAGCTGGCGGTCTTTCACTCCCATCCCTCGTCGCCACCGCGCCCGTCCCGTGCCGACCTGGAGCGCGCCGGGCTCTGGGCCTCCCGTCCCTGGCTGATCCTGCGCACGGACACGCGGGAGCTCGCCGCCTGGCGGCTGGACAATGGGCACGCGGAGCCGATGGCCCTTGCGTAGCGCAGTCGTCGTCGGTGCCGGCGTCTTCGGCGGCTCGGTTGCGCTCCGGCTCGTCTCGAGCGGCTGGGAGGTGACGCTCGTCGAGCAGTACCCGCCCGGACACGTGCGGGCGGCCTCGGGCGGCGAGTCGCGCCTGATCCGCTTCTCCCACGGGGCCGCAGACTGGTACTCCCGATCGGCCTGGCGCGCGCTCCAGCTGTGGAAGGAGCTGGAGCGCGAATCAGGCGAGGAGCTCTTCGTCCCCAGCGGCGTCGCGTGGTTCCTGCGCAGCGATCAGGGCTGGGGCGCCGAGGCCGAACGCGTGCTGAAGGAGAACTCGATCCCGGTCGAACGCCTCGCTCCGGAGGACGGCGCGCGCCTGTTTCCGAGCTTCGACGGCCAGGGTCTCGACTCGATCCTCTACGAGCCCGAGGCGGGAGTTCTTCGCGCCCGCGACGCGACGAGCGTCATCTCCGAGCAGGCGATCGAGCGCGGCGCCCGCTTCGTGAGCGGGAAGGCTGCTCCTGACGGAGACGGCGTCCTCGTCGACGGCGAGCGGCTCGAGGCCGACCGCGTCGTCTGGGCCGGCGGAGCCTGGCTTGCGGGGCTCTTCCCCGACCTCGTCGACCTGCGCGTGACGAGACAGGACGTCTACTTCTTCGGAGCTCCCGCCGGCTGGCAGGCGCCGTCGGTCCCCGGCTGGGTCGACTTCGAGGGCGGCGTGTACGGCGTCGGCGACCTCGACGGCCGCGGCTTCAAGGCGAGCCCGGACAGCGAAGGGCCCGCGTTCGACCCCGACTCCGAGGACCGGGTTCCCTCCAAGGAGAAGGAGCAGCAGGCGCGGGAGTACCTCGCCATGCGCTTCCCCGCGCTCGCCGGAGCGCCGCTCGTCGGAACGCGGTCATGCCCGTACTCGCTGACCGAGGACACGAACTTCCTGATCGCGCCCCACCCTGAGCACGAGCAGGTGTGGCTCCTGGGCGGCGGCTCAGGTCACGGCTTCAAGCACGGGCCGGCGCTCGCCGAGTACGTGCAGGGCCTGCTGGAGGAGAAGGAGCAGCCGGATCCGGCGTTCGCGCTCGGAGCCCGGCCTCCAGGGGGCGGCTTGCGCGCCCCCTGGATCGAGCAGTAAGCGAGTGGACATAGAGGCGGGGCCCCGGCTTCGCGGGGCCCGCCTTTCGGCCTTATCGGACCGTGAAGGTCTTCTTCATGTTGCTCGCGTGCGGGTCGCAGACGATCGTGTACTTGCCACGCTTGAGCGTGACGGTGACCGTCTTCGTCCCGACGAACGAGACCGACGTGATCTGCCTGTTCAGGCCGGGGCCCTTCAGGCGGTAGTTGTGGATGTTCGACTTGTCCGCGACGGTGATCGCGTACTTGCCGGGCTTGAGCGTCCTCACGGTCGCGGTGCCCTTCTTCAGGGTGATCGTGAAGCCGGGCCCGACGGTGCCCTTCAGCTTCGTGGGCGACATCGCGCCGACCGGCGCGGCGGGCGCGGCGAGCGCTAGCGCCACGACAAAGCCTGCGGCGAGTAGTGAGATGCGTTTCATAGTCCTCCTTTGCGTACTGGGCTTCCTTGCCTAGTTCTCAGCTCGGACCAATTCGGATTTCCGACGGCCGCGATACTAGACGCCGTGGAGCTGCCTACTGGTTACGCGCTGGTTAAAGGTGCTTTAGAACGAGAGCACGAGTTCGAGGATTTTGCCGAAGCGCTCGCGTTCGTCAACCGCGTCGGCGAGCTGGCCGAGCGCGAGAACCACCATCCGGACATCGAGATCCACTGGAACACCGTGACCCTGCGCTGGTGGACGCACGTCGCTGACGCCGTCACCGAGCGCGACTACGAGCTCGCCGCGGAAGCCAACTCAGTCGTGTAGCCAGAACAGGCCGACCGTGCCGGGGCCGGCATGCGTTCCGACGACGGGCCCGAGCGTCGTCGCCACGTCGATCTCCGCGCTCGGCCGGATATCGCGGACGAGCTTCTCGAGCGCCGCCATCCGATCCGGCGCCTCGGCGTGGGCGATGCCGACGCGGAGCCCGGGCTCGTCGCTCGTGCCTTCCCTGAACATCTTGGCGAACTCCTGGATCGCCTTCCGGTTCCCCCGTACGCGCTTGACCGGCAGCACCTCGCCCTCGGACAGGGTCAGGATCGGCTTGATGTGCAGGAGCTGCCCCGCCCACCCCGCCGCGCGCCCGATTCGTCCGCCGCGCGCGAGGTACTCGAGCGTGTCGAGAGTGAAGATGAGGCCCGACTCGCGCTTGAAGCGTGCGACCAGCTCTTCCACCTCCTCGTCCGTCGTCCCGGTCTCGAGCCGCCGCTGGATCGCAAGGCCGAGCATCGTGATCGCGGCCGAGGCGGTGGCCGTGTCGATCACGCGGGCGCGGCCACCCGACTCCACGGCTGCCTGCTCGGCGCTGGCGAAGGTCCCGGAGAGCTTGGCCGAGACGTGGAGGGAGAAGATCCGCTCGAAGCCGGCGAGCTCCTCATATGCCGTGAGAAAGTCCTGCGGAGTCGGCTGCGACGTGGTCGGCAGCACCTCGCTCGTGCGGAGCCGCTCGTAGAACTCCGCCGGGCCGATGTCGACGTAGTCGCGATAGCTGTCGGCTCCGAACCGTACGTAGAGCGGGACCACGCGCCAGTTTTGGAAGCGATCGGGCGCCTCCGGGAAGTCGGCGGTCGAGTCGAGGACGATCGCCGTGTTCTCGGCGGTGAGCTTCACGAGCGCCCGGCCGCGCTCAAGATCGTCGCGACGATCGTGTCGAGGTGCTCATCCTTGGTGACGCACGCCACGGCCCCGGCGGCGTACAGCGCATCCACCTCGCGCAGGTTCGCCGACGCCGTCAGGCACACGACCTCGACGTCGGGACAGGCCTCGCGCAGGGCTATCGTCGCCTGGACGCCGTCGAGCGCCGGCATGCGGTAGTCCATGACCACGACGTCGGGCTCGAGCTCCCGGCAGAGCTCGACGACCTTCGTCCCGTCCTCCACCGAGCCGACGACGTCGATGTCGGCCCGGAGGCCGAGCAGAAGCTCGAGGGCCTCCCTGAAGACCTGGTTGTCCTCGACGAGCGCGACGCGGACAGGGGCGGGCATCCGCGCAGCCTAATTGCCGAGGTTTGGCGGAGCTTTGCTCGTCGCTGGGGTGCGATGCTCGTTCCGAGACCGCGGACGCAGGGAGCCTTGGTAATCCCCATTACCGGGGCGACTGCAGGACCCGGTATCGGGGCGAGCAGCGCGGCCCGGCGGCTCAGCCATGCTTCGCCAAACCCTCGATCTACTCGGCCGACAGGAGCAGCGGATAGTGCGGCTGTCCGCCGGGATGGACCTCGAGCTCGAGGTCGGGATGCCGCTCGGCGACCCGCGCGAGAAGCGGGCCGAGCTCCGGCTCCTCCTGGCCGGTGATGAACGTCATCACGTCGCGCGGCTCCCCGAGGAGGCGGTCGACGACGGCGTTGGCCACCGTGTCGAAGCTCGTCCCGCCGGCGATCGGCTCGCCGTCGGCCAGACCCAGGTACGCGCCACGCTCGATGTCGAGCCCGTCCACGTTGACCTCGCGCGACGCGATGGTGACCGCGCCGGTGGCCACGTCGGAGGCCGCCTCCTGCATGGCTGCGGCGTTCGTCTCGGCGTCGGCCGGCCGGGTCGTAGGCGAGCATCGAGCCGAGCCCCGCCTGGAGCGAGCTCGAAGGGACGACCTGGACCGGGACCTGCGCGAGCCGCGATGCCTGGCGCGCCGCCAGGACGACGTTGTCGTTGTTCGCGAGCACGACGACCTCCGGAGCGCGGGTTCGCTCGATGGCCTGGAGCAGATCCTCCGTCGACGGGTTCATCGTCTCGCCGCCGTCGACGATCCCAGTCACACCCATGCTCTCGAAGAGCCGCCGGTTGCCCTCGCCCGAGACGACGGCGACGACGGCGGTCGTCCGGGCTTCGTCGTGCTCGCTCTGAGAGAGACGTTCGGCGCGCTGGGCGCTCTGCAGGTGCATGTTCGCGATCTCGACCCGTTCGATGATCCCGAGAGTGGTCCCCGCACGGAGCGCGGCCCCGGGGTCGTCGGTGTGGACGTGCGCCTTCAGCGCTGTCGGGTCGCCGACGACGAGCAGGGAGTCGCCGAGCGGGGCCAGGTCTCGCTCGAGCGCCGACGCGTCGAGCGCGTCTCCCGTGACGACGAAGACGGCGCAGTAGCGGTAGCGAGAAGCTTCCTGGTGGACGGCGTCGGCTGTGATCGGCTCCGGCTCCGCGACTTCGGGGAGCGGCTCGCCGGTCACGTGCGCGGCGATTCCGCGGAGGATCTCGACGAGCCCGGCGCCGCCCGCGTCGACGACCCCTGCCTTGCGCAGCACGTCGAGCTGCTCCTGAGTCTCGCGGACGGCTTCGTCGCCGCGCCGGACGAGCTGGGCGAGAAGCTCGGGCAGATCCGCACTCCCGTGTGCCTCGGCCTCGGCGGCGAGCGCGCGGCTCACGGTGAGGATCGTGCCCTCGACTGGGTCGCGGACGGCCGCGTAGGCCACGTCGGAGCCGCGTCTGAGCGCGGTCGCAACCGTTCGGTCTTCGTCGAAGCCCTCGACCGCGCCGCGGATGATCTGGGAGAGGATCACGCCGGAATTCCCTCTGGCACCGAGCAGTGCGGCACGAACCATGTCGCTTTCGCCGGCCTCGAGCGCCTCGCGTACGGCGCGCACGGTGAGGAGCATGTTCGTCCCCGTGTCGCCGTCGGGCACCGGGTAGACGTTGAGGTCGTCCAGTCGAGCGCGGCTGCGCTCCAGGGCAGCCTCGGCCGCGCGGACGAGGTCCAGCTCGGTCATCGGAGGGTTATATCGCGGTGCGGAGGCCTAGAGAGCCTTCTCGACCTTGCCGGCCTTCAGGCACTTCGTGCAGACGTACGCACGAGTAGCCCGTCCGTCGAGCAGCACGCGGACGCGCTGGAGGTTGGGCTCGAAGCGCCGCTTCGTCGCCACCATCGAGTGGCTCCGGTTGTGACCGAAGGACGGCTTCTTCCCACAGACGGCGCAGATCTTGGCCATGGCCGCGGAATAGTAGCTAGTGCAGTGGCCGGCTGCCTGCGCCCGAAGCTGCGAGAACACGTCCGCCATCTCCAGCCCACTTCGCACCGCTTCGCGCGCGCGGTCGATGCGCTCTTCGGCCTGCTTCCGGTTCTCGACGGTGAGGACGCCGAAGGCAACCGGCACCCCGGTCTCGATCGCTGCCAGCTGGAGCCCGCTCGCCGCCTCGTGGGCGATCAGGTCGAAGTGCGGCGTCTCGCCGCGGATCACGCAGCCGAGGGCGACGATGCACGCGTAGCGACGCGTCTTTGCGAGCGCCATCGCCGCCAGCGGCAGCTCGAAGGCGCCCGGCACCGGCATGACCATGATCGCCTCGCGCGGCACGCCGACCTCCTCGAGCTCGGCGAGCGCCTCCTCGAGCAGCCGGTTCGTGATCTCGCCGTTGAACCGGCTGACGACGATGCCGACCGCACGCCGGCCGTCGACTCCTCCCGAGAGGGCGTGGTACCCGTCGGGCACGCGCAGCTCGCCCTCGGCGTGCTGCGCGACGGGCTCCGGCGCCGACTCCGGGGCTGCCACCGCGTCGGGCGTCCCGTCAGGCTCCGCCTCGGGCGCCGGCTCGGGTGGGCGTAGAGACGGGGTCGCGGGAGCGGACCCCGCCGTCCGTGGGCTGCTGCGGCGCCCCCATGTCTCGCAGGCGAGACTCGATCTCGTCGATCCGGTCGCTCATTCGCTCTGCTTCTCGGCCTCGAAGCGCAGATCCTGGTGATGCAGCCGGTGCCCCAGCTTGTCGCGCTTGACCTCGAGGTAGTGCCGGTTCTCCTCGGTCGGCGTCGTCTCGATCGGCACCTGCTCGACGACCGTCAGCCCGAACCCCTCGATCCCGGTCAGCTTCTTCGGGTTGTTCGTGAGGATCCTGATCGTCGTCAGCCCGAGGTCGGCGAGGATCTGGTTGCCGATCCCGTACTCGCGCGCGTCCGCCGGCAGGCCGAGCTGGAGGTTCGCCTCGACCGTGTCGAGCCCTTCCTCCTGGAGCTCGTAGGCCTTCAGCTTGTTCAGGAGCCCGATTCCGCGGCCCTCCTGGGTCATGTACAGGAGGACGCCGCGCTCCTCGGCCGCGAGCTGGGTGAGCGCCTGGTCGAGCTGCTCGCCGCAGTCACAGCGCAGCGAGTGGAAGACGTCGCCGGTCAGGCACTCCGAGTGCACCCTGACGAGGACGTTCTCCCCGCCCTCGACGTCCCCGCGGACGAGGGCGATGTGGTGCTTGCCGCTCAGCTTCTCGCGGAAGGCGATCGCCTGGAAGTCGCCGTGCGCGGTCGGGAGCCGCACCGAGGTCGTGCGCTCGACGAGCTTCTCCGTCCGGCGGCGGTACTCGATCAGGTCGGCGACCGTGACCAGCTTGATCCCGTGCCGCCGGCTGTACTCGACGAGGTCGGGGACGCGGGCCATCGTCCCGTCCTCGCGCATGATCTCGCAGACGACCCCCGCCGGATTGAGCCCGGCCAGTCGCGCGAGGTCGACTGCCGCCTCGGTCTGACCCGCCCGGGCCAGGGTTCCTCCGTCACGAGCCCGGAGTGGGAAGACATGACCGGGCTGGATGACGTCGTTCGGCCCCTTCGTCGGGTCGATCGCGACCTGGATCGTGATCGACCGGTCCTGGGCGGAGATTCCCGTGGTCACGCCTTCGCGAGCCTCGATCGAGACCGTGAAGGCGGTCTGGAGCGGCGTCTCGTTGTTCTCGGCCATCTGACGGAGGCCGAGCTCGTCGCAACGATCCTCCGTGAGGCAAAGGCAGATGAGGCCTCTGGCATGCGTGGCCATGAAGTTGATCGCCTCCGGCGTGGCGAACTGGGCCGCGATCGTGAGATCGCCCTCGTTCTCGCGGTCGGCCGCGTCGACGACGATCACGAACTTGCCCTGCCGGATGTCCTCGATCGCGTCTTCGATCGCCGCGAAGGGCGTCGTCTGTCTCGGGCGCAGTCTGCGTCATGCGCCGGGGATCGTACCGGGGTGGACGAGCTTCTCCACGTACTTGGCGAGGATGTCGACCTCGAGGTTCAGAGCATCGCCCGGCTGCGCGCGGCCGAGCGTGGTGTGCTCGAGCGTGTGCGGGACGAGCGCGACCTCGAAGGCGCCGTTCCGGAGCGCCGCGATCGTGAGCGACACTCCGCCGACCGCGATCGAGCCCTTCTCCACGCAGTAGCGAAGGAGCTCCGGCGGCGCCGAGATGCGCAGCCTGGCGCCCTCCTCCTCGGGCTCGACCGACTCGACCTGCCCGACGCCGTCGACGTGTCCCTGGACGTAGTGGCCGCCGAGCGGGTCACCGGCCCGCGCCGCGGTCTCGAGATTGACCTCGTCGCCCGCCGCCAGCCCGCCCAGCGTCGTGCGGCTGATCGTCTCGGGCACGGCGGTGACCGCGAACTGCCCGTCCTCGACCTCCGTCGCCGTCAGGCAGCAGCCGTCGACCGAGACCGAGTCGCCGACCGAGAGCTCGGAGGCCGTCGCCGGAGCTTCGATCCGAAGGTGCCGCGCGTCGTCGTCACCGTCGACGCGCGCCACGCGGCCGCGCTCCCGGATGATCCCGGTGAACATGCCTGAAGGCTACAACCGCTGCACATTCACACTTTTGGCGCATTCAGTCGCTCACACGCGCGAATTTCCCCGTTACGCTCAAAGCGGGGGGGTGCGGGGGGCGTCTACCCCAAAGAAAGGGCTACGAGAACGTTTGAGGCCCAGGCTACTCGCCGAGGGCCAGCGCCTCGAGCGTCTCGCGGGCAATCATCTCGAGCTCGCCTCGCTCGCCCGGCTTCGCGTTCTCGAGCCGCTCCTCGAGCTCGCCGAGGGCCTCGAGCTGGCCCGGGCCGAGGCCATCGGCGCCCGTCTCCTCGAGCCCGCGCCGCAGCTCCGCGTTCCCGATGTGCCGTCCGAGCCAGCGGGAGATGAACGTGATCAGCTTGTCTTCGGCGCGCGTTTCAGGGCTCGTGGACATAGGCCGTCAGTAGGACATCCTGACCGACTGGCCGAGCGCCCAAACGCGTCAGGCTCACGGGGCCGGTCAGCGCGGCGGCGAGGCCGGGCCCCTCGCCACTCAGCTTGGGCGCGACGAAGAGCAGCAGCTTGTCGACGAGACCGGCGCGGAAGAACGCTCCGGCCAGCGTGGAGCCGCCCTCGAGGAGGAGCGACTGCACCTCCTCCTGCGCCAGGCGAGCGAGCTCGTCTTCGAGCGGCCCCTCCAGAAGCTCGAGCTTGGACCCCTCGGGCAACGGGCCCTTGCCGAAAGCCACGCGACGCGGCTGACGCTGCACGTCCACGTCCCGCGCGTCCAGGCGTGGCTCGTCCGCACGGACCGTTCCCATTCCGACCGCGACCGCGTCGGACGCCGCCCGCAGCTCGTGCACCAGCCGCCGGCTCTCCTCGCCCGAGATCCATCGCTCACCGGGCAGCGTCATCCGCCCGTCGAGGGTGACCGCCGCCTTGTAGGTCACGAACGGCCGGCCGACCCGCGCCCAGGTGAGCCAGGCCTCGTTCTGGGCACGCGCCTCCCAGATGTCGGCCAGCTCGACGTCGACGCCCGCCTCCCGGAGCCGGGTGATCCCGTCGCGAATCGGATCCTTCGCACCGACGACCACTCTCGCGACCCCGGCCGCGAGGATCGCGTCGACGCACGGCGGCTGGGACCCGTGGTGGTCGCAGGGCTCGAGGGACACGTAGAGCGTCGCGCCGCGGGCCGCCTCACCCGCCGCGCCGAGCGCGACGACCTCGGCGTGCGGCCCTCCCTTCCGCTCGTGCCAGCCCTCGCCGACGACCTTCGCCGTCCCGGACGACGACGGCGCCGACGACCGGGTTCGGATGCGTCGTCCCCCGCCCGCGCTCCGCGAGCTCGAGAGCCCGCTCGAGCATCAGAGAGCGGCGAGGCGCTCGTACGCGTCGGCGATGTCTTCCTGGCCGAACACGCTCGTGCCGGCAACGAGCAGGTTGGCGCCCGCATCGACGAGCTCACGCACGTTGTCCGGCCCGACTCCGCCGTCGACCTGGATGTGCACGCCCTCGGGAAGCAGCTCCCGCAGCCGCCGCACGCGCGGGATCGCCTCCGGCATGAACGGCTGTCCGGAGTACCCCGGATGGATGCTCATGCAGAGGACGAGGTCGACGAGCTCGCCGGCGGCAGCGACGACGTCATCCGGCTCCGTCTCGGGGTTGAACGCGACGCCCGCGCCGAGGCCGAGCCCACGAGCCTGGGCGATCACACCCGGGAGGTCGTCGCACACCTCGTAGTGGACGGTGACGCTGTCGCCACCCGCCTCGGCGAACGCGCGGAAGTGCTTCTCCGGGCTCTCGACCATCAAATGGCAGTCGAGAACGCCTCCGGCCTCGTGAATGAGCGGAGAGATCGACTTGGCCACGACAGGCCCGATCGTGATCGGCTCGATGAAGTGCCCGTCGCCGGCGTCGAACTGGAAGATCCGAGCGCCGGCGTCCAGGAGCGTCGTCAGCTGCTCACCGAGCCGCGAGAAGTCGGCCGCGTAAATCGACGGCTCGATCTCGACCCCTCGCACCCAGTCGTCCCAGCTCACGAGCCGGATCCTTTCAGGCCCCGGAGATACTCCTCGCCGCTCATCCGCCGCCGGCCTTCCGGCTGCACCTCGAGGAGCTCGAGGCCGCCGGCGGTGAGCTGAGTCTCGTTGCTCGCGAGGCGAGCCCTCCAGACGGTCAGCGTCGCGCCGTCGACCTCGCCACGCGCGCCGATGTGCGGCGAGAGCGCCCGGATCTGGTTCAAGAGCTCGGTCGGAGGCCGATCCCAGTCGAGCAGCCGGTCTTCCGGAATGAGGCGGTCGGCGTATGTGGCCCCTTCCTCGGGCTGGGGACGGAACTCCGGCGAGCCCTCGAGGACTTCCTCGAGGAGCTCCGCTGCAAGCTCACCGGCCCGCTCGTACACCACTCCCGCATCGTCCTCGACGCCGATCAGGAAGGAGCGCTGCGCGGCAATCGGGCCTGCGTCGAGCTCCGGGGTCGTCCGGTGGATGGTGACGCCGGTCTCCTCGTCGCCGGCCATGATCGCCCGCTCGACCGGGGCCGCACCGCGCCATCGAGGGAGCAGCGACGGATGGACGTTGAGCCAACTCGCCCGCTCGAGGAGGCTCTCGGGAATCAGCGCCCCGTACGCGGCAACGACCACCGTCTCTGCGCTCTCCAGCGGGAACGATTCGTCGAGGCGCTCCGGTTGCCGGACGGGAATCCCGAGCCGGTCCGCGGTCTCCTTGGCAGGCGGTGCGCCGACTCTTCGTCCGCGCCCCCGCGGCCGGTCGGGACGCGTGACGAGGTACTCGATGTCGTGCTTGGAGGCGAGCCGTTCGAGCACGTCGGCGCCCAGCGGCGCCGTTGCCGCGACGGCGATTCTCAAAGTGCGGCGGCCTGGCGCAGGATCGCGAGCGCCTCGCGGCGATCCTCATCGGTCGTTCGGTCCAGGATCAGAACGCCGTCGAGATGATCGAGCTCGTGCTGCGCGACCCTGGCGGGGAGCCCCTCGAGCTCGAGCTCCACCGGCTGCCCCTCCTCGTCGCGGGCCTCGATGCGAATCCGAAGCGCGCGCTCGACTTCGACGGCGACTCCCTGCAGCGAGAGGCAGCCCTCGTCGTCCGGCTCGGTCTCGTCGGAGCGGTCGACGATCGCCGGGTTGACCAGCGCCCGGGGCTCCTTCTCCTCTTCCTCCTGGATCACGAAGACGCGCCTCAGGACGCCGACCTGGGTCGCCGCAAGGCCGACTCCGCGGGCGTCCTGCATGAGGCGCTTCATCCGCTCGACGAGCTGTGTGAGGTCGTCGTCGAACTCCTGCACCTCCTGGGCCTCGAGTCTCAGCACCGGATCCGGGTACTGCCGGATCTGGGCGAGCGCGAGCCGCCGCTTTGCCTCGGCTTGCGCGTCGAGCTCGTCGGTCTTGACTTGCCCCTGATCGGCCACGCCCCGAGTGTAATCAGACGCTCTGGGGGTCGACGTCGACCACTGCGGACAGGTCCGCTTCGCGCATGGCCGGGGCCGCGGCGGCGAGCAGGCGACCCGCGCGCGACGCAACCTCGCGCGGGCGGTCGGTCTTGACGACGAGCTGCGCGCGATGGCGCCCGCGGAGCCGGAAGAGCGCCGCGGGACCGAGCAGCTCGCCCGGTGCGTCGGCCAAGCGCGCGGCGAGCTCGGTCAGAGCCTGCATCGCGTCGTCGCGATCGGGACCCGTCACCAGGATGCGGACGATGTGCCGCGCCGGCGGATACCCGAGCTCCTGTCGGCGCTCGAGCTCGCCTGCGAGAAATGCATCCACGTCGTGCCGCGCCGCCAGCGCGATCGCACGCGACTCGGGCTGGAACGTCTGCACGAGCACACGACCCGGCGCGTCGCGCCCACTCCTGCCGGCGAGCTGGGTCACGAGCTGGAACGTCCGCTCCTCGGCCCGGAAGTCCGGAACCCCGAGCCCGGTGTCGGCGTCGATCACGGCGGCCAGCGACACGTCGGTGAAGTGGTGCCCCTTGGCCACCATCTGTGTCCCGATCAGAACGGCACGGTCCGCTGCGGCGAAGGCTCGAAGGGTCGCAGCGAGCTCGCCAGGCTTGCCGACGGCATCCGCGTCGAGCCGGAAACGTTCGAGCTCGGGCAGGCGATCCTCGAGCTCCCGCTCCAGGTGCTCCGTTCCCGCACCGATGCGCGCCAGCTCGACCGACCCGCAGGCGGGGCACGCGTCGGGAGCCTGCTCCGAGAAACCACAGTGGTGGCAGTGAAGAGCGTCGTCGCGGTGGAGCACGAGCGCGACGTCGCAGTTCGGGCAGCGCCTCGTCTCGCCGCAGGCGCGACAGTGGAGCGCGGGCGCGACGCCGCGCCTGTTGAGCAGCAGGATCGCTTTCCCGCCCTGCTCGGCCAGCTTCCCGAGCTCCGCGAGCAGAGGCGCCGAGAGCGGGTAGCCGGCCTCCCCCCGCAGGTCGACCACGCGAACCGACGGCAGCGACGCGCCGATCCGCTCGCCGAGCTCGAGCCGCTCGAGCGCGGCCCAGCTCTCGGGCCGCGGCGTAGCGCTTCCATAGACCGCGATGGCGCCTTCGAGCGACGCCCGCTTCGCGGCGACCGTCCGTGCGTCGTAGCGCGGGTCGGACTCCTGCTTGTACGCGGCGTCGTGCTCCTCGTCCACGCAGATGAGCCCGAGGCGCGGCAGAGGAGCGAACACCGCCGAGCGTGCCCCGATCACGATCGGCGCCTCCCCCGACGCGATCCGTTCCCGCTCGTCGCGCCGCTCGGCCTCGGACAGCGACGAGTGGAGAATCGCGACGCGGTCGCCGAACCGAGCCCGGAAACGACCCACCGTCTGCGGCGCCAGCGCGATCTCCGGCACGAGGACGATCACGCCGAGCCCGCGCTCGAGCGAAGCGGCCGCCGCTTGCAGGTAGACCTCGGTCTTGCCGCTGCCGGTGGCTCCGTAGAGGAGGAAGTGACCGCCCTCGTCGAGCGCCTCACGGAGCCGTGCGACGGCTCGATCCTGCGCGTCCGTCAGCTTTGCCGGCTCCGGCTCGCCGGGGAGCGCGTCCCGATCGGCCGGCTGAGGCAGTTCCTTGCGCCTCTCCCGCTTCGGCGGAGCGACGAGCGCCAGCGCCCGTCCGGGTGTCGAGCCGTAGTAGTCGGCGACCCAAAGCGCCAAGTCGACGAGGGCGGGCGGCAGCTGCCCGAGGACGCTGCCGATCGGCGCGGGCTCGACACCCGGGGGCGGCTCGTCGTCCGTGGCGACGACGACGCCGCGCGCGCGGCCGCGGCCGAACGAGATCTCGACCACCGAGCCCTTGGCGACGCCCTCCGGCGCGTCGTACGTGAACGGCCGTGCGACCGCCCGGGTTGTCAGTAACGGATAGACGGAGACCGGCGCCAAGGTCCCTCAGGCTAGAGGCGAGGGCCGACGCGGTAGCGGCCGCCGCGATGTAAGGTCTGCCTTACATGTCTTGCGGGATGATCTGCGTCCACGGCGTCTCAAAGCGCTTCGGCTCGGTGCGGGCCGTCGACGAAGCCCAGCTGTGCGTCGAGCGCGGCGAGCTCGTCGCCTTGCTCGGCCCGAGCGGCTGCGGCAAGACGACCCTCCTGCGACTGATCGCGGGCTTCGAGCAGCCTGACGCCGGCGAGGTGCGGCTCGACGAGGTCCGCGTCGCCGGAGAAGGCACGTGGGTGCCGCCGGAGAAGCGCCGCGTCGGCATGGTCTTCCAGGACTACGCGCTGTTCCCGCACCTGACGGTGGCCGAGAACGTCGGCTTCGGAGTCTCGCGGGCGCGCCGGAGAGCCCAGGTGGCCGATGCGCTCGACAGGGTCGGGCTCGCCGACCTCGGCGCCCGCTACCCACATGAGCTCTCCGGAGGCCAGCAGCAGCGCGTCTCACTTGCGCGGGCCCTCGCACCCGGGCCGACGCTCGTCCTGCTCGACGAGCCGTGGAGCAACATCGATCCGCTCCTGCGCAGCTCGATGCGGGACGACCTCGCCGGAATCCTCCGCAGTATCGGGGTGACCGTCGTGCTGGTCACGCACGACCGAGAGGAGGCATTCTCGATCGCCGACCGGATCGCGGTCATGCGCGCCGGCGCAGTCGTCCAGGAAGGCTCCCCGGAGGAGCTCTACCTGCTTCCGGCCGACCGCTGGGTCGCGGAGTTCGTCGGGGCCGGCAACTTCATCCCTGGCCGGATCGACGGCGATCTCGTCGAGACGCTGCTCGGCCGGTTCCCGATGTCGACGAGGAACGGCGCGACCGAGGTGGACGTGCTGATCCGCCCGGAGCTGCTCGAGCTCGACCCCGACCCCGCCGGGGCGGCCGAAGTCGTGGCCCGGGAGTTCCGCGGCCACGACGTCTTCTACCGCGTCCGTCTCGGCGACGGGACGACGCTCGTCTCGCAGCGGCCCTCGAATGAGGTCGTACCGCTGGGCTCGCGGGTCACCGTGAAGCCCCACGTCGGGCGCGTCCCGGTCTTCTCGTAAGACACGCCTTACTTGCGGTGTAAGGCCTGCCTTACTTAGACTCGCCGTTCACTCGACTCGGAAGGAGCTCGATGATTCGCTTGCTGACCGCTGCTGTGCTCGCCCTGCTGGTCGTCGGCGCTGCGGCCTGCGGTGGGGACGACGCCGGCGACGGAGGCACGCTGACGGTCTACTCGGGTCGCGAGGAAGAGATCGTCGAGCCGCTGTTCGCCAAGTTCGAGGAGGAGAGCGGCATCGATATCGACGTGCGCTACGGGGACAGCGCCGAGTTGGCCGCGACGTTGGCGGAGGAAGGCGACAACAGCCCCGCGGACGTCTTCTTCGCGCAGGATGCGGGCGCGCTGGGCGCTGCTGCGGCGGAGGGCCGACTCACGGAGCTCCCCGACGACGCGGTCGAGCTGGTCGACGCGAAGTACGCGGACCCGGACGGCAAGTGGGTCGGCACCAGCGGCCGCGTGCGCGTGGTCGCGTACAACACCGAGGCCCTGAGCGAAGGCGAAGTGCCCGACACGATCGACGCGTTCACCGACCCGCAGTGGAAGGGCAAGATCGGCATCGCCCCGACGAACTCCTCGTTCCAGGCCTTCGTCACCGCGCTCCGCCTGTCCGAAAGCGAGGACGCCGCGCGCGAGTGGCTCGAGGGGATCAAGGCCAACGATCCGAAGTTCTACGAGGGGAACTCCCAGATCGTCGAGGCGGTCGCCGCCGGTGAGGTCGACGTCGGCCTCGTCAACCATTACTACCTGGGCCTGCTCAAGGAGGAGCAGCCGGACGCACCGGCAGCGAATCGCTTCATGCGGGCGGGCGACCCCGGTGGGCTCGTCAACGTGGCCGGCGTGGGCATCGTCGAAGGCACGGACGACGAGGAGGCTGCTCAGGAGTTCGTCGAGTTCCTGCTGTCCGAGGAGGGCCAGCGCTTCTATCCCGAGGAGGCCGAGGAGGCCGAGTACCCGCTCGTCGACGGGATCGAGGAACCCGAAGGGCTGCCCGCGCTCGAGGAGCTGAGCGGCCCCGATATCGCCCTCGGCGATCTCGGGCCGGAGCTCGAGCGCACGCTCGAGCTGCTGAACGAGACCGGCTTCACGTCGTAGGCTCGCAGCCATGAGACGGCCGCCGCTCCCACTCGTCGCGGCGGCCGTGTTCGTCGTCGGGCTCGTGCTGCTCCCGCTCGCGTACCTCGTCGTGCGAGCGACAACCGGCGGGGGCGACGCCTGGGAGATCCTGACCAGGCCGCGCACGCTGGAGCTCGTGCTCCGAACCGGCGGGCTCGTCGCCGCGGTCGTGGCGGCGACGATCGTGATCGGCGTGCCCCTCGCGTGGCTCGTCGTGCGCAGCGACCTGCCCGGCCGGCGGATCTGGGCCGTTGCAGCCGCACTGCCGCTCGTGATCCCGAGCTACGTCGCCGCGCTTGCCCTGCTCGGCGCCTTCGGCCCGCGCGGGCTCCTGCAGCGCCTGCTCGAGGAGCCGTTCGGCGTCGAGCGGCTCCCGGAGATCTACGGCTTCACGGGCGCCTTCCTCGCGCTGACGCTCTCGACCTACCCCTACGTGTTCCTGCTGACCGCGGCCGCGCTACGGGCACTCGACCCCGCCCTCGAGGAGGCGGCACGCGGGCTCGGTCGCAGCCCACTCGCGGTCTTCCGAGAGGTCACGCTTCCGGCCCTGCGGCCTGCGATCGGCGCTGGTGGCCTGCTCGTCGCCCTCTATTCGCTCGCGGACTTCGGAGCCGTCTCGCTCATGCAGTACCGGGTGCTGACTCACGCGATCTACCTCCAGTACCGCTCGCTCTTCGACCGCACGCCCGCGGCTGTGCTCGGGCTCGTCCTCGTCGTGCTCACGGCGGTTGTGCTCATCCTCGAAGCGCGGACGAGGAAGCGTGCGCGGTACCACCGGACGACTCCGGGAACGGCTCGGCAAGCCCGGCGCGTGCGCCTCGGTCGCTGGCGCTGGCCGGCACTTGCGTTCTGCGGCGCGGTCGTCGGCCTGTTTCTCGCCGTGCCACTCGCGGTGCTCGTCTACTGGTCGGCCCGTTCGGTCGAGATGGGGCGCGGAATCGACCTCGCCTGGCAGGCCGCGTTCAACTCGGTGCTCGCTTCCGGACTTGCTGCGGGCGCCGCCGTACTCGCTGCGTTACCGGTCGCCTACCTGGCCGACCGTTATCGCTCTCCGGGGACGCGGCTTCTCGAGCGAGCCGCGTACTCAGCGAACGCGCTGCCCGGGATCGTGATCGCGCTCTCCCTCGTCTTCTTCGCCGCGCGCTACGGAGGCCCGCTCTATCAGACCCTCGCGCTGCTCGTGTTCGCCTACGTGGTGCGCTTCCTCCCCCAGGCCCTGGCCGGTGCATCGTCGGCTCTGCAGACTGTCGACCCACGTCTGGAGGAGGCGGCACGCGGCCTCGGTCGCTCGCAGCTGAAGGCCGTTCTGCAGGTGACGGCTCCGCTCGCCGCGCCGGGCATCCTCGCCGGCGGGGCGCTCGTCTTCCTGTCGGCCATGAAGGAGTTGCCGGCCACGCTGCTCCTGCGGCCAATCGGCTTCGACACGCTCGCGACCGAGATCTGGGCGCACACCGCGCTCGGAGCCTACTCACGAGCCGCGCCGGAAGCTCTCCTCCTGATCGTGCTCTCCGCGCCGATCCTCCTCCTGCTCGGCACCGGACGCGAATCCGAGCTCGGCTCTCCCGGGTAGAGTCACGGGCCGTGGCCGCGCACGCGCACTCCGTCGACGAATACCTCGAGACGATCTACTTCCTCGCCTTCCCGATCGGCGAATACAGCCCGAAAACGCCTGGTTCCCCCACGCTCGCGTCGCGGGTCGCCGAGATGCTCGGAGTCTCGCGCGCCTCGGCCGGCCAGATGCTCAAGCGCCTCGAGGCCGACGGCCTGATCCGACGCGGCGAGAACAAGGAGGCGATCCTCACCGCCTCCGGGCGCAAGCGGGCGGAGAAGGTCGTCCGCAAGCACCGCATCGTCGAGCGCCTCCTGACCGACTTCATGGGCTACACGGCGGCCGAGGCTCACGTCTACGCGGACGACATCGGCGAGACGTTCTCGGACGACATGGTCGAGCGGATGGACGAGAAGCTCGGCAACCCGGATCGCTGCCCTCACGGTTGGCCCGTCGACCCGGCGTTCGAGCAAGAGGAGAACGCCGAGCTGGCAGCCCTCGCCGAGCTCGAGCCGGGCAAGCGCGCGACGATCGTCCGGCTCGCCGAGCACGACGGTGACCTCTTGCACTGGTTCTACGACGAGGGCTTCGTGCCCGGGACGAAGATCGAGCTCCGAGACGCGCAGCCCGCCGCGGGTCAGTTCACCGTCAAGGTGAACGGCCGCGAGCAGGCGATCGGCGAGAAAGCCGCCGCGGGGTTATTCGTTAAGCCCGCCTGAGCGCAGCGAGGAGACGGCGCAAGCGCTCGGCGTCGAGCTCGCCGCGGTTGTGGCTGAGCGCGATCAGGAGAGCGGTCTTCTTCGGCATGCGAGCAAGTTCGCAGCCGATGCGTGGGTCTCCTCCTAGGCTGAAGCGGGCGCGCGGGTATCGAGGCCCGCGGCTTCGCGGAGCGCCTCGGCCTTGTCGGTGCGCTCCCACGAGAAGTCATGGTCGTCGCGACCGAAGTGCCCGTAGGCGGCGGTCTTCGAGTAGATCGGCCGCTTGAGGTCGAGGTCGCGGATGATCGCGCCCGGCCGGAGGTCGAAATGCTCCCTCACGAGCTCCTCGATCCGCGTGACGGGGATCTTCTCGGTGTCGAACGTGCGGACGGCGATCGAGACGGGGTGCGCGACGCCGATCGCGTAGGCGACGTTCACCTCGGCGCGGTCGGCCAGCCCGCCGGCGACGATGTTCTTCGCCACGTACCGGGCCGCATAGGCGGCTGAGCGGTCGACCTTCGTCGGATCCTTGCCCGAGAAGGCGCCGCCGCCGTGACGCGCGGCCCCGCCGTAGGTGTCGACGATGATCTTGCGCCCCGTCAGCCCGGTGTCGCCCATCGGCCCGCCGAGCACGAACTTGCCGGTCGGGTTCACGTAGACGAAGTCGCGATCCGAGAGCAGTCGCTTCTCCTCGTAGAGGTCTGTCGGCAGGATCGGCCGCAGGACGCGCTCGATGATGTCCGGCTTGATCAGGTCCTCGGAGCTGATCCCGTCGGAGTGCTGCGTGGAGACGAGGATGCGCTCGATCTCGACGGGCTTCTGCGCGCCGTGCTCGTCGACCTCGTAGCGAACGGTCACCTGCGCCTTGCCGTCCGGGCGCAGATACGGCAGGTCGCCGGCCTTGCGCACCTCGGCGAGCCGCTTGCAGATCTTGTGCGCGAGCATGATCGGCAGCGGCATCAGCTCGGACGTCTCGCGTGTCGCGTAGCCGAACATCATCCCCTGGTCGCCGGCGCCGAGCTTGTCGAGTGGGTCGTCGTCCCCCGGGTCGTGCTGCACCTCGTACGACGAGTCCACGCCCTGCGCGATGTCCGGGCGACTGCTCGTCGATCGCGACGACGACACCGCAGGTCGTCGCGTCGAAGCCCCACTCGGAGTGCGTGTAGCCGATCTCCGCGATCTTCTCGCGCGCCGTTCGCGCGATGTCGACGTAGGTCTCCGTCGTGATCTCGCCGGCGACGACGACGAGCCCGGTCGTGATCAGCGTCTCGCAGGCGACCCGGCCGTCGACGTCGTCACGAAGGACGGCGTCGAGGACGGAGTCCGAGATCTGGTCGGCGATCTTGTCCGGGTGGCCCTCGGTGACGGACTCGGACGTGAAGAGAAATTCGCGCGCAGCCACGGCGCGCAGAAGGCTAGTCGATCTCCAGGAAAGCGGTGAACGACCCGGAGCGCCCGTCGCTCTCGGCCCACGCGAGGAACGAGCCCGAGCGGCTCCAGGTTCTCGCGGATCTCGGCCGGAATCGACTCGCCCGAAGCGGTCGCCAGGCCGAGGATCATCGGGATGCCGTCCTCGAGGTCGAGCCACATGAAGCCCGACGCTCTCGTCCGGCATGCCCGCGGCGTCCTTCACGTCGTTGAAGCCCTCGTCGTCGGCGAGCTTGCCGCCGTCGTCGCGGAGCTTCGCGATCGCGCCCTGCCCGATCGTGACGATGACCTTCTGGTCGAAGGCGGCCGTGCGGAGCTCGACCTCGCCGAGATCGACGCACTCGACGTCGACGCCGGCCTCCTGCTTCGGCGCATGGCAAGGCTGCCGCCGGCATGCTCTTGGTCGAGCGCGGTCACGGCCGCGTTCGACCCGCTCGAGCGCCTCCTGCTCGTTCGGCGCCTCGATCAGGAGCGTCACCTCGGGAATCGGCGAGCCGGGCCGCACGTAGAGCGCGACCTCGTTCTCGAAGATCTCCAGCAGCGAGCTGAGGGGCATCCCGAGCATCCGCTCGAACTCGCGGAGCGCCCATGCGGTACATCTCGTTCTTCTCCAGCTCGCTGCTGCTGCTCCGCGTAGGCGTCCCCGCCCTTGAACGCGAGGAAGGCGACCGCGTCCTCCGGAACGACGTCCAGCAGCTTGGACTCGAACGGCTCGTACTGGGCTCGTCAGGACTTCCGGCGGCCCGCCCCGCGCCGACGAGCCGGAAGCCGCCGCCCTCCGCCGCGAGCGGCCGCGGACAGATAGTCCACACCCTGGTCGCCGCCCAGCGGGATCATGCGCTCCCGCGCACGTCGAGGTCTTTCAGCGCCTCGACGACGCTCTGCCCGCGCACGTAAGCATGAACGAGCGCATCCTCGGGAAGCTCCGCGAGCGCATCGTTGAAGACCTCGTCGTCGGCGAGGCTGGGGATCTCTCGAGGACTGCGCGGAAGCGCTCGATCTTCGCCCGTGTGTCCGAGCAGACGAACCAGTCGTCGAGCTTCTCGCAGATCAGCTCGTCGGGCCCCGATGTGTAGCCCTCCTGGTTTCCTCTTCGCGATCAGCTCTCTGAACGCGTCCTCGTCCTTCGGCTTGGTCAAGGCGACCGCGTTCTCGCCGCCGTTCTCGAAGTCGAGCCAGACGAGGTCGACCTCGTCGCCGAGCGCGGGCTTCACGTCGTCCTCGTAGTCGAGCCCGGCGTCCTCCTTCATCGACGAGCGGATCTCGTCGACGAGCATCGGCCGGCCGGGAACTTGCGGAGGAGCTCGTCGACCTGCTGCCACTGGTCGGAGCTCAGGTCGGAATCGATCGAGACGAAGGCCGGCGCGTTCGCCGGGACGATCTCCGCGCCGCCTGCCGTGGCGGCCTCGATCCTTCGCGCCGCAGCCCGCGAGGCGCGAGCACGAGCGCGATCAGAGCCACGATGCGGAAGAAGCGCATCACGGCCATTCTATTCGGCAGTCGGGCCGTCTACCCATGAGCCCCGCGATCGAGCTCGTCGAGGCTCCGGCCGTCGAGGATCTCGCAGACGGCGTTCGTGATCGGCATCTCGACGCCGACGCGCTGCGAGAGGTCGCGCAGCACGGGCGCCGTCGTCAGCCCCTCGACGGTCCCGATCTCGGCCGCAGCCTCCTCCGGGTGACGCGCCCCGGGCGATCAGCTCGCCGGCGCGGCGGTTGCGGCCGTGGTGCGACCAGCAGGTGACGATCAGGTCGCCGATTCCGGCCAGCCCGGCGAACGTCTCGTTCCGCGCCGCCGCTCGCCTCGCCCGAGCCGCGCCATCTCGGCGAGCCCGCGCGTGACGATCCCGCTCTTCGCGTTGTCGCCGAGGCCGAGCCCGTCGACTCCGCCGGCGGCGAGGGCGATCACGTTCTTCGAGGCTGCGGCGAGCTCGACGCCGACGAGGTCCGAGTTGACGTAGACGCGGAAGATCAGCGAGTTGAGCTCCTGCTGGAGCCGCTCGGCGAGCTCCTCGTCCTCGCTCGCGATCACCGCCGCCGCGGGGAGGCCGTGCCCGATCTCCTCGGCGAAGTTCGGCCCCGAGAGGACGGCGACCGGGCGATCGCCGAGCAACGTCGAGAGCCGGTTCCCGGTTGCCGGGTCGAGCCCCTTCGTCAGGCTCAGCACCGGGACCGTTCTCCGGCAGCGCGGCCACGACCTCGGCGAATGCGCGGCTCGGCACGGCGAGCACGACGAGGTCCGGCGTCGGCGAGCGGCGCCTCGGCGAGCGTCGCCGCACCGATCCCGCTCGAGCGACACGTCGGACAGGTACCGCGGGTTGCGACCGGTCTCGGCGATCGCGCGCGCCTGCTCGGGGTCGCGCGCCGCGAGCGTGACCTCGTGCCCTCGCTCGGCGAGGACGCGCGCGAACGCAGTCCCCCACGCGCCCGCGCCGACGACGACGGCCTTCACGAGCGTCGCACGAAGTCGATCGCCACCGGGACTCCCTCCAGCTCGAACTTCTCCCGCAGCTGATTCTCGACCCAGTAGCCGTAGTCGCGCGTGATCAGGCCCGGATCGTTGACGAAGAAGCGGAAACGGGGCGGGCGCACGGTGGTCTGGGTTCCGTAGAGGAGGTTGAGCCGCTTCCCGTTTCGCGACGGCGGCTGGCGGACCTCCCGCAGCTCTTGCAGGAAGCGATTCAGCTCGCCCGTCGGGACGCGCGCCGTGTACTTCCCGTAGAGCTGCTCGATCCGGTCGAGCAGCTTGCCGATGCCGCGGCCGCGTCTTGGCGGAGGCGGCGAGGACCGGCGGGCGCTGGCGCAGCCGCGGCTCGAGCCGCTCGCGCACGTCCTCGATCCCGACCTCGGCGATGTCCCACTTGGAGAGGACGACGAGCGTCGACGACATCGACTTGCGGGCGATGTCGGCGACCGCGAGGTCCTGCTCGACGACGCCCTCGCTCGCGTCGACGAGCACGAGCGCGACGTCGGCGCGCTCGGCGGCCTGCAGCGCGCGCAGCTCCGAGTAGTACTCGATCCCCTGGCGCTGCTGGCGCTTGCGCCGGATGCCCGCCGTGTCGACGAGGACGAACGTCTGGTCGCCGCGCTGCAGCACGGTGTCGATCGCGTCGCGGGTCGTGCCCGGCTGCTCCGAGACGATCACCCGCTCCTCGCCGAGCAGCGCGTTGAGGAGGCTCGACTTGCCGACGTTCGGCCGCCCGAGGATCGCGACGCGGATCGCCTCCTCGCCGGCCTCGGCCGGCCCGCTCCCGGGCAGGCGCGCGACGATCGCATCCAGGAGGTCGCCCGTGCCGTGGCCGTGGACCGCCGAGATCGGGATCGGATCGCCGAGCCCGAGGCGGTGGAACTCGAGCGCTTCCGCCTCGCGCCCCGGCTCGTCGATCTTGTTCGCGATCAGGAAGATCGGCTTGCGCGAGCGGCGGAGGATCGCGGCCAGCTCCTCGTCGCCGGGCGTGATCCCGTTCCGCGTGTCGACGACGAAGAGGACGAGGTCGGCCTCCGCGATCGCCCGTGCGCGCCTGCTCGGCGACCTGCTGCGTGAGCGGTGAGCGGATCCGCGATGTCGACGCCGCCCGTGTCGACGAGCAGGAAGCGCTGCCCGGCCCACTCGCAGACGACCTCCTTGCGGTCGCGCGTCACGCCCGGGGTCTCGTGGACGACGGCCTGCCGCGAGCCCGTCAGCCGGTTCACGAGCGTCG
Source organism: uncultured Actinomycetes bacterium (assembly GCA_963776955.1). Taxonomy (GTDB): domain Bacteria; phylum Actinomycetota; class Thermoleophilia; order Gaiellales; family Gaiellaceae; genus VAXT01. Next base: position 547,209 of record CAVZOM010000005.1, on the reverse strand, counting down.
ACTTGCCGACGTTCGGGAAGCCGACGACCGCGACCGTGCCGAGCAGCTCGTCGGTGCTCACGGCGGGGTGGCTACGGCGGGTCGCTTGCCGGCCTCGTGCAGCTCGACGAGCCAGCGCCAGAGGCGGTGGATCTCTTCCTGGATCGCGGCCGAGGCCTCGCGGTAGCCCTTGCCGCCCTTCGGCAGCCCCTCGAAGCGCATCGGCTCGCCCCAGGCGATCGAGACCGGGTGGAAGTTGCCGATCTTCCAGTGCTGCGATGCCGTGGATCGCCGCGGGCACGACCGGGACGTTCTCCTGGAGGGCGACCATCGCCGCGCCGGGCTGCGCCTTCGCCGGGCACGCCGCTTCGCTGCCGCGTCCCCTCGACGAAGAGCCCGAGCGCGTGACCCGTCGCGGACGATCTCGCGCATGATGCGCACCGCCTCGCGGTCGGACTCGCCACGGCGCACCGAGAAGGTCCCGAAGGCGCGGATCAGCTGGCCGAGCCCGGGGACCCTGTGCGCCTCGATCTTCGCCATGAAGTAGATCGTGCGCGGCGAGCGCGGCTCCGAACGCGGGCGGATCGAGCCACGAGAAGTGGTTGAACGCCAGGACGCACGCCGCCTTCCTTCGGCACGCGCTCGGCGCCGTAGATGCGGAGCGGCGCCAAGAGCCGCACGAGGCCTCCGATCGTCGGGCGACCGATCGGCCCAGGCGACATCGACTCGGTTCATGCGGGCAGGCGCGATCGGACGAGCGCCTCGATCCGGTCGACGACGTCGTCGACGTCGAGCTCGCTCGTGTCGATCACCTCTGCGTCCTCGGCCGGCTGCATGCGCGCGCGGTCGCTGTCGTCGCGGGCGCGGAGGTCGGTGGCGAGGGCGTCGGCGCCGATGTCGGGCCGCTCGGCCTGCCGGCGATGCTCTCGAACCGTCCGGTCGGCGACGAGGTAGACCTTCACGTCGGCGTGCGGGCAGACGACGGTGCCGATGTCCCGCCCCTCGATCACGGCGTCGCCCAGCTCCGCGAGCTCGCGCTGGCGCTCCCGCATGACCTCACGCACCTCGGGGTGCCGGGCGACGACGGGCACCATGCGGTCGATTCGCGACTGGCGGATCGCCGCCGTGACGTCGGTGCCCGCGATCGATACGCGGCCCGACTCGTCGAGCTCGACCCGGTTCGCGCGCGCGAGGGCGCCGAGCTTCTCGCCGTCGCCGAGGGGAAGCGCCTCCTGCATCGCGAGCCAGGTGAGGGCGCGGTACATCGCCCCGGTGTCGAGGTAGCGGAAGCCGAGGCGCTCGGCGAGCCGGCTTGCGACCGTGCTCTTCCCGGCCCCGGCGGGCCCGTCGATGGTGACGATCATCTCTGTGTGACCGACTCGAGAAGGTCGAAGAATCCGGGGAAGCTTACCCCGACGGCTTCCGCATCCTCGATGCGCACGCCCTCGCGCGAGACGAGCCCCGCGACCGCGCCGAGCATCGCCAGCCGGTGGTCCCCGAACGACTCCATACCCCCACCCTTAGGGCGGGATGGGACCCCCCTCACCCTGAAGCCATCATCGCTCGCCTCGATGCGCACGCCAAGGGCTTTCAGCGAAGTTGTCACTGTTTCGATCCGGTCCGTTTCCTTTACGCGCAGCTCGGCCGCGCCGCGGACGATGGTCTCGCCGCGAGCCATCGCGGCGGCGAGGGCCAGGAGCGGCAGCTCGTCGATCATCCGCGGCACCTCGTCCCGCTCGATCCGTCGTCGCCGTGAGAGGCGCCGAACGCACCTCGAGGTCGGCGACCGGCTCACCGCTCGCCGTCCGCCGGTTGAAGACGGCGATGTTCGCGCCCATCCGCTCGAGCACGTCGAGGAAGCCGGTCCGCAGCGGATTCACGTTCACGCCCTGGACGAGCAGCTCGGAGCCGCTCAGCAGCGTCGCCGCGACCACGAACGGCGCCGCCGAGGAGAAGTCACCCGCGATCTGCACCTGCACGGGCGGCAGCCGCTCGACCGGCGAGACGGAGATCTCAGTCGCCCTGCGCCGCACGGGCACGCCGAGCTCGCGCAGCGAGCCGCTCGGTGTGGTCGCGGGTCGGCTGCGGCTCGACGACCCGGGTCGGCCCGTCCTCGGCGAGCAGCCCGGCGAGGAGCACCGCCGACTTGACCTGAGCGCTCGCGACCGGCAGCTCGTAGCGGATCGCCTTCAGGCGCCCGCCCTCGATCACGAGCGGCGCATGGCCGTCCGTCGTCTCGACGCGCGCGCCCATCGCGCGGAGCGGCTCGGCGATGCGCTCCTGCGGGCCGGCTCGACAGCGACTCGTCCCCGACGAGCTCGAAGCGCCCCTCCTGCCCGGCCAGGATCCCCGACGCGAGCCGCAGCACGGTCCCGGCGTTGCCGAAGTCGAGCGGCCCATCGGGCTCGCTGAGCCCGCGCAGCCCGACGCCACGAACGCGGACCGTCTCCGGCCCGTCCTCGTCGACCTCGGCGCCGAGCTGGCGCACGACGGAGATCGCCGTCTCCGTGTCCGCCGCGCGGCCGAAGCCCTCGATCAGGCTCTCGCCGTCGGCGATCGCGCCCAGCAGCACTGCGCGCTGCGAGATCCCCTTCACGCCCGGCACGGCGATCGGCGCCCTCGATCGACGCCGCGGGCTCGATCTTCATTCGTCGAGAACCGGAGAGACGACGACGCCGTAGCCCTGCTCCTCGAGCAGCGCGGCCGCACGCTCGGCCTGCCGCTCGCCCGCGACGAGCATCTGCAGCACGCCGCCGCGGTCGGGCGAGGCGTGCTTGAGCTCGAAGTCCTCGATGTTGATCCGCTCCGCGCCGAGCGCCTGCGTGATCCCGGCGAGCACGCCCGGGCCGGTCGGGCACGTGCACGCGGAGCTGGTGCAGCGTCTCGGGATCGGGATACGCGCTCTCGAGCATCCGCCGCCTGTTGCCCGCCGCCTCGCCGATCCAGCGCGCGAGATACCCGGCGTCGCCCGCAGCGAGCGCCGACTCGAGCTGCTCGATCCGGCGGCGGAAGTCGCCGAGGCTCTCGGTGATGGCGCCCGCGTTCTCGAGGAAGATGTCGACCCAGATGCGCGGGTTGGCGCCGGCGACCCGGGTCATGTCGCGCAGCGAGCCGCCGGCCGCGAGCAGCGGGTCGTGGCGCTCGATCCGCGTCGAGCCCGCCTGGTTGACGAGCATGTTCGCGAGCGCGTGCGGCAGGTGGCTCGTGACCGCGACGAGCCGGTCGTGGGTGTCGGGGTCGATCGCAACCGGGAGTGGCGCCGAGGTCGGAGACGAAGCCGTGGACGAGCCGGTACCGCTCCGCGTCCGTGCCGGCCAGCGGCGTCAGGAACCACGTCGCCCCCTGGAAGAGCTCCCCGCTCGCGTGCTCCGGGCCTCGCGCCTCCGAGCCGCAGACCGGATGGCCGCCGACGAAGCGCGGCGAGCTCGCCCGCCGCCGAGCACGCCGCCGCCTTCGTCGAGCCGACGTCGGTCACGGTGCAGCTCTCCGGGCTCGCGTCGATCGCCGCCGCGACCTGAGCGGCGATCTGCGTGACCGGCGCGGCAACGACCGCGAGCTCGGCGTCGGCAAGCGCATCCGGCAAGCGAGGAGGCGGGCCGGTCGACCGCACCCCGCTCGGCAGCGACCTCGAGCGCATGGCTATCCGGGTCGAAGCCCGAAACCGACTCGACCCCGGCCTGCTTCGCCGCGAGCGCGACCGAGGCTCCGATGAGCCCCGTGCCGACGATCGCCAGCCGCTGGACCGGCACTACCCGATGTGCTTGCCCATGACCTCGACGATCGCGGTCACGGCGGCGGCGAACTCGGCGAACTCGCTGGTCGGGATCTGCTGCGGCCCGTCGGAGAGCGCCTGCTCGGGCTGCGGATGCGTCTCGACGATGATCCCGTCCGCGCCGACCGCGGCCGCGGCGCGCGCGAGCGGCAGAACGAGATCGCGGCGGCCCGCCGCGTGCGACGGGTCGACGATCACGGGCAGATGCGTCTCCTTCTTGAGCGCGGCCACGGCGCCGAGGTCGAGCGTGTAGCGCGTCGCCGTCTCGAACGTCCTGATCCCCCGCTCGCAGAGGATGATCCGCTCGTTTCCCTCCTTGGCAACGTACTCGGCCGCCATCAGGAGCTCTTCGACCGACGTCGACGGCCCGCGCTTGAGGAGCACCGGCTTGTCCGCGCGGCCGACCTCGGAGAGCAGGAGGAAGTTCTGGCTGTTCCGCGCGCCGATCTGGATCACGTCCGTGGCCTCGACGACCTCCTCGACGTGCCGTGGGTCCATGAGCTCGGTCACGACCGGCAGCCCCGTCTCGTCACCGGCCTCTCGCAGGAGCTGCGAGCGCCTCCAGGCCGAGCCCCTGGAAGGTGTACGGCGACGTGCGTGGCTTGAACGCGCCGCCGCGCAGCATCGTCGCGCCCGCCGCTGCGACGGCGCGAGCCGTCTCCATCGTCTGCTCCCGGTACTCGACCGAGCACGGGCCCGGCGATCAGCCCGAACGCCGAGTCGCCGATCTGCCGCCCGCGCACCTCGATCACCGTCGGGTCGGGGACGAGCTCGCGCGCGACGAGCTTGTACGGCTTGAGGATCGGCAGCACCTGGTCGACGCCCGGGATAGCCCTCGAGCGGCAGCGTCGCGAGCAGCTCCCGCTCCCCGATCGCGCCGATCACCGTCGCCTCGCGCCCCCGCGAGACCCGTGCGTGGACGCCCGCCTCCTGGAGTCGTGCGACGACGTGCTCGGTCTGCTCGGCCGTCGCGCCGGCGCCCATGACGATCAGAAGCTCGGGCGAACCGTTCGTGGCCATGGGGCCGCAAGTGTAGTTGCGCCCGATAGCCTCTCCGGGCCGTGGACGAGAACGCAGACCCCGTCATCCGCCAGTACCGGGAGCAGATCTCGGACAACGACCGCGCGCTCGTCGAGGCGCTGAACAAGCGGCTCCGGCTCGTCGCGGAGCTGAAGGAGTACAAGGAGTCGCGCGGCATCGGAGTTCGTCGACCCCGAGCGCGAGGAGTGGATCCTCCGGGACCTCGCGCGCGCGAACCGCGGCCCGGTCTCGACGGAGGGCCTGCGCGACTTCTACGGCGCGATCTTCGACCTCACGAAGCGCGAGGTCGGCGGGCCCGACAAGCGCTTGACGGCGCCGATTTCTGTGCCTACCCTCAAGGCAGAGATGACTCCCGACCTGCACAGCTGGGCCTGGACCTGGCGCCACGAGCGGGGCGGGAGCGTCGCCTGATCTGATCTAGGCCGAAAAGCCCGTTCCGCTCGAAGACCTTCCAGCCGGAGGGTCTTTTTGTTTGCCCGAATTGCCTTGAGACATGAACCCGATCACCGTCATAGCCACAGACCTCGTGACCCCCCTCGGGGCGTACTTGCGGCTGCGCCCGGAGGGCGGGGCCTCGTTCCTCCTCGAGTCCGTCGAGCGCGGCCGGCTGGGACGGCACTCCTTCGTCGGCTACGGCTCGCGCCTGGTCGGGCTCGAGGAGGCAGAGGCGTGCGGCGAGCCGGTCGTCGGCTATCTCGCCTACGACTACGCGGCGCGGCTCGAGCCGACTGTGGAGCTGCCCGACGCACGGGCCCGGACCTCCCCGAGAGCCGGTTCGTGATCGCCGACGCGCTCGTCCGGTTCGACCACGTGACCGGGTCTCGCCGACGTCCTCTGCGGCGACGAAGCGGAGATCGCCGAGCGGCTCGCCGGTCCGCTCGCGCCCCTGCCGGAGGTGAGCCGAAACGGGCATCGCGGCGGCACGCGGCGCTCGCCCGGCCGGTTCGAGTACGAGCGCGGCGTCGAGCGGGCGAAGCGCCACATCCGCGCGGGCGACGCGTTCCAGATCGTCCTCTCGCAGCGCGCCGAGCGGCCGACGACGGCCTCCGCGCTCCAGCTCTACCGAGCACTTCGCCGCGTCAATCCCTCGCCGTACCTCTTCCTCCTCGAGCTCGACGACCTCGCGCTCGTCGGCTCCTCGCCGGAGACGCTCGTCAAGGCTTCGGGCAGTCAGGGCGAGCCTGAACCCGATCGCCGGCACGACCCGCGCGGGCGACGGCGACGCCGAGCGGCTGCTCGCCTCCGAGAAGGATCGCGCCGAGCACGTGATGCTCGTCGACCTCGGGCGGAACGACCTCTCTCGCGTCTGCGTCCCCGGGACGGTCGAGGTCGAGCGCTTCCTGGAGCCGGAGCGCTTCTCGCACGTCACGCATCTCGTCTCCGAGGTCGACCGGGCACGCTGAACGGACGGCGTCGGAGCATTCGACCTCCTCCGCGCCTGCTTCCCGGCCGGGACGGTCTCCGGCGCGCCGAAGGTGCGCGCGATGCAGCTGATCTCGGAGCTCGAGGGCTACCGGCGCGGGCCGTACGCGGGCGCGGTCGGCTACGCGCTGCCGGGCGGCGACTTCGACACCTGCATCGCGATCCGGACGATCGTGCTCCGGGACGGCGTCGCGCACCTCCAGGCGGGCGCGGGCATCGTCGTCGGACTCCGAGCCCGCCGCCGAGCACGACGAGTGCCTGCGCAAGCTCGCGGCGCTCGAAACGGCGATCAACCTCGCGGAGGGCGCTCGTGATCCTCCTCGTCGACAACTACGACAGCTTCACCTACAACCTCGCGCACCTCTTCGCCGAGCTCGGGGCGGAAGTCGTCCGTCCGCCGGAACGACGAGCTGGACGCCGACGAGGCCGAGCGGCTCGGACCGTCCCACCTCGTCGTCTCTCCCGGTCCCGGCCGCCCGGCCGACTCCGGCGCGACGCTCGAGATCGTCCGCCGCCTCGCGCCGCGCGTCGCCGACGCTCGGCGTCTGCCTCGGCCACCAGGCGATCGTCGAGGCCTTCGGCGGCGAGATCGGCTGCCGCGCGCTCGATCGTCCACGGCAAGGCCGGCGCCGTTCAGCCATGACGGGCTCGGGCATCTTCCGCGGCCTTCCGGACGGAGTTCGAGGCGGGTCGCTACCACTCGCTCGCGGCGACGCAGCGTGCCCGAGGAGCTCGAGGTGTCGGCGACGAGCGGCGACGGCGAGGTGATGGCCGTCCGGCACCGCGAGCTGTGGGTCGACGGCGTCCAGTTCCACCCCGAGTCCGTCCTCACCCCGGTCGGACCCGAGCTCGCGAAGAACTTCCTGGAGGCGGCGGCATGATCCAGCCGGCGCTTGCCCGACTTCTCGACGGCCACGATCTCGACCGGGACGAGGCGCGCTCGGTGATGGACGAGATCATGCGCGGCGAGGCGACGCCGGCGCAGATCGGCGGCTTCCTGGTCGCGCTGCGGTTGAAGGGCGAGACCGCCGACGAGATCACGGGCTGCGCCGAGGCGATGCGCGAGCACGTGCTCGCGGTTCGGCCCAAGCGGGACGACCTGGTCGACACGGCCGGGACCGGCGGCGACGGCGCCGGCACGTTCAACATCTCGACGGCGGCGGCGCTCGTGGCTGCGGCGGCCGGAGCGGGAGTCGCCAAGCACGGCAACCGCGCAGTCTCGTCGTCCTCCGGCTCCGCCGACGTGCTCGAGGCGCTCGGCTTCGACCTCGAGCTGCCGCCGGAGCGAATCACGCGCTCGATCGACGAGCTCGGCTTCGGCTTCCTGTTCGCGCCCACCCATCACCCGGCGATGCGCCACGCGGCGCCGGTCCGGCGCGAGCTCGCGGCGAGGACGGTCTTCAACGTCCTCGGCCCGCTGACGAACCCGGCCGGCGCGCGGGCGCAGGTCGTCGGCGTCTACGCGCCGGAGCTCGTGCCGACGATCGCGCGCGTGCTCGCACACCTCGGCGCCCGGCGCGCATTCGTCGTCCACGGCGCCGGCGGTGATCGACGAGCTCTCTCCCGCGGGGCCGAACCTCGTCTGCGAGGTCTCGGGCGGCCGGGTCCGCAAGCGCGAGATCGATCCGCTCGAGCTCGGGATCCCGCGCTGTGACCCAGCCGACCTCCGCGGTGGCTCGCCGGAGGAGAACGCGGCCCGCGATCCGGCGAGATCTTCGGCGGCGCGAACGGCGGCGCCCGGAGCGCCGTGCTGCTGAACGCCGCGGGCGCGATCGCGGCCGTCCGGGCACGCGAAGAATCTTCGCGAGGGCATCGGGCTCGCCCGCGAGGCGATCGACTCGGGCGCGGCCGGCCGAGCGGCTCGAGGAGCTGATCGCGTTCACGCGCGCCGAGGTGGCGGCATGAGATTCCGTGACGCGCTCGCCGGACCCGGCCTCTCGGCGATCGCCGAGATCAAGCGGCGTTCGCCCTCCGCCGGCGACCTGCGGCCCGACGCCGACCCGGCTCGGCTCGCGCGGGAGCTCGAGGCCGGCGGGCGCGGCGGCGATCTCGGTCCTCGTCGACGAGCGCTTCGGCGGCTCGCACGAGGACCTGGCCGCGGCGCGCGCCGGGACGACTCTGCCGATCCTCGCCAAGGGCTTCTTCCGCGAGCCGGCCGAGCTCGCCGAGCTGCAGCGGCTCGGAGCAGACGCCGTTCTGCTCCTGCTCCGCGACCTCGACGACCGGACGGCCGCCCGAGCTGATGGGCGTTGCCCGCGACCTGAGCCTCGACGCGCTCGTCGAGGCGCACACGGCCGCCGAGCTCGACCGCGCCGTCAGCCTCGGCGCCGACCCGATCGGGATCAACGCCCGCGACCTTCGACCGTTCCGGATCGACCGCTCGGCCCAGCTCGACCTCGTCGCCAGCGACTTTGCACCACGCGAGTCGAAGGGTCGTCGTCGCGGAGAGCGGGATCGAGTCGCGGGCGCAGGCTGCCGCTGCTGAGCTCGCCGGGGCTGACGCGGTGCTCGTCGGCTCGGCACTCATGCGGGCGCCGGACCCGGCCGCGAAGCTCCGTGAGCTCCTCGCCCGGCCGCTCGTCAAGGTCTGCGGCCTGACGCGCGAGGAGGACGTCGAGCGCCGCGGCCGAGGCGGGCGCCGACCTCGCCGGTTTCATCCTCGCCGCCGAGAGCCCGCGTCGAGCCGACCGTGTGCTCGCACGTGCCCGAGACGATGCTCTCCGTCGCCGTCCTCGTCGGCGAGCTCGAGGAGACCCCGGCCGACCTCGTCCAGCTCTACGAGCGGGAGAACGGCCACCGGGCGCCGCGACGCCGTCCTCCTGCGAGACGGCGCCCAGGTGGCCCGGGTCGCCGACCTGCCCTGGGCAGCAAGAGGACTCGGCGCACCACGCGCGCGCGGCCCAGGTCGACGGTCGCCTGATGCTCGCCGGCAAGCTCGGCCCCGAGAACGTCCGCGCCGCGATCGACGCCGTCCACCCGTGGGCCGTCGACGCGAGCTCGCAGCTCGAGGTCGCGCCCGGAATCAAGGACCACGCGCGGATCCGCGCCTTCGTCGAGGCGGTGCGCTCGTGACCGTCGGCCTCTACGGCCCCTACGGCGGCCGCTACGTCCCCGAGACGCTGATCCCGGCCCTGGACGAACTGGCCATGGCCTGGGGACAGGCCCTGGGACATGGCCGGTTTCGACAGGAGCTCGACGAGCTGCTCGCGAGCTATGCCGGGCGGCCGACGCCGCTCACGCTCGCCGAGCGGTTCGCGCCCGGCAAGCGGCTCTACCTCAAGCGCGAGGACCTGCTGCACACGGGCGCGCACAAGCTGAACAACGCGCTCGGCCAGGCGCTGCTCGCGCGGCGACTCGGCAAGCAGCGAATCGTCGCCGAGACCGGCGCGGGCCAGCACGGCGTCGCCGTCGCGACCGCCTGCGCGCGCTTCGGCCTCGACTGCGTCGTCCACATGGGCGCCGAGGACATGCGGCGCCAGCGGCCGAACGTCGAGCGCATGCGCCTGCTCGGCGCCGAGGTGCAGGCCGTCGAGATCGGGACGCGGACGCTTGAAGGAGGCGACGAGCGAGGCCGTGCGCGACTGGCTCGCGAACGTCGAGACGACGTACTACCTCATCGGCTCCTGCGTCGGGCCCCATCCGTACCCGGAGATCGTGCGAGAGCTCCAGTCCGTGATCGGGACGGAGGCGCGCGAGCAGATCCTGGCCGCCGAGGGCCGGCTGCCGGAGGTCGCCGTCGCCTGCGTCGGCGGCGGCTCGAACGCGATCGGCCTCTTCGCGGGATTCGTCGACGACGACGTGCGGCTCGTGGGCGTCGAGGCCGAGGGTGCGGCCAGCCTGGTCCAGGGGCCGGCCGGGCGTTCTCCACGGAGCACGCTCGTCCCTCCTCGCCGACGAGGACGGGCAGATCATCGACGCGCATTCGAGCGCGCCCGGCCTCGACTACCCCGGTGTCGGCCCGGAGCACGCGTTCCTGCGCGACACGGGCAGAGCCGAGTACGTCTCGGTCGACGACGCCGAGGCTCTCGCCGCGTTCCGCCGCCTCGCCCGCACCGAGGGGATCATCCCCGCTCTCGAGCCCGCGCACGCGCTCGCGCAGGTGGCGAAGCTCGACGAGGAGCTCATCGTCCTCTGCCTCTCCGGCCGCGGGGACAAGGACCTCGCCGAGGTGGTGGGCCTGTGAAGACGCTCGCCGATCTACCTGATGTGCGGCCCGGACACGCCCGAGCTGGCCGAGGCGGCAGTCGAAGGCGGAGCCGACCTCGTCGAGCTCGGCTTCCCGTTCTCCGACCCGCTCGCCGACGGGCCGGTGATCCGGAAGGCCGCCGAGCGCGCGCTCGCCCAGGGGATGCGAACCGCAGCCTGCCTCGAGTGCCTCGCGGCTGTGCGAGAGCGCGTCGACGTCCCTCTCGTGCCGATGACCTACGCCGCGCTGCTCGAGGCGTACGGCTACGAGCGATTCGCGGCCGACGCCGAGGCCGCGGGTGCGACGAGCCTCATCGTCGCCGATCTCCCGGCCGGGGAGCGGCCCGACCTGCGCCGGATCCAACTCGTTGCACCGACTTCCCCCGACGAGCGACTGCGGCTAGCCGCCGACAGCAGCGACGGCTGGCTCTACCTCGTCACTCTGACCGGGACAACCGGGGCCCGCGAATACCTCTCCCCTTCCTTCGCGGGCCTCGTCTCCCGGGCCAGGGCGATCACCGACCTGCCCCTCTACGCGGGCTTCGGCATCGCCGAGCCGGAGCAGGCGCGCGACGCGGCCGAGCTCGCGGACGGCGTCGTCGTCGGCTCGCGCGCGGTCGAGGTCGCCGAGGAGGGGCCTGATGCCGCTGCGCGACTACGTCCGCTCCCTTCGAACTGCGATCGACAGCTCCGTCGCGGTGATAATCGACTGATGCGGATCTTCTCCGGCATCAAGCCCACGGGCGACGCGACCTTCGGCAACTACAGCGGAGGCTTCCGTCAGTACGCGCTCACGCAGGAGCAGGGCGACGCGTTCTTCTGCATCGTCGACCTGCACGCGGTCACGGTCGAGCACGACCCGGGCGAGCTGCGCACCCGCACTCTCGACCTCGCGGCGATGCTGTTCGCGACCGGGCTCGACCCGGAGCGCTCGACGGTCTTCGTCCAGAGCCACGTCAAGGCGCACGCCGAGGCGGCGTGGCTGCTGTCGGCCGCGACGAGCTACGGCCAGTTGGGTCGCATGACGCAGTTCAAGGAGAAGGGCGCGCGGCGCGATTTCGTGTCCGCCGCGCTCTTCAACTACCCGATCCTGATGGCCGGCGACATCCTGCTCTACGAGGCCGACGCGGTCCCGATCGGAGACGACCAGCGTCAGCACCTCGAGCTGGCCCGCGACATCGCGGACCGCTTCAACACGCGCTTCGGCGAGACCTTCAAGGTGCCCGAGGGCATCTACCCGGAAATCGGCGCGCGGATCATGGACCTCCAGGAGCCCGACGGACAAGATGGGCAAGACGGACTCGAGCGAGCAGGGCAAGGTGCTGATGCTCGACGACCCCGAGGTCGTGCGCAAGAAGTTCAAGACCGCCGTCACCGATTCCGGGACCGAGGTGCGGCACGACCCGGAGGAAAAGGCGGGCGTCTCGAACCTGATCGAGATCATGGCCGTGGCGACGGGCAGTTCGATCGCAGAGGTCGAGTCGCGATTCAACGGCGAGGGCTACGGGAAGTTCAAGGAGGCCGTGGCCGAAGCTGTCGTCGAGGTGCTCGTCCCGATCCAGGAGCGCTACCGAGCGTTGCGCGCCGACGAGGACGAGCTGCGGCGGCTCCTGGCCGTCGGCGCCGACAAGGCCCGCGAGGCGAGCGCGCCGACGCTGGAGGCGATGTACGACCGCATGGGGTTCGTCCGTCCGTAGCCTCGGCCGAACGCGGCTGATCGCGCTCGGCGCGATCCTCGCCCTGACGATCGTCGCGGGCATCCTGCGCTACGGGGACTTCGGCGGCGTCGCGCTCTTCTTCTTCTCCCTCGCCGCGCTGGCCGGGCTCGCCTGGGCGATCTCGTTCTCGACAGAGTCCCTCGGCGAGCGGATCGGGCCCGCGGCAACCGGCGTGCTCCAGGCGACACTCGGCAACATCCCGGAGATCTCCGTCGTCCTCTTTGCGTTGAACGCCGGCGAGATCGTCGTCGCGAAGACTTCGCTGCTGGGCGCGCTCTTCTCGAACGCTCTGCTCATCCTCGGGCTCGCGATCCTCGTCGGCTCCTGGCGGGCACGCGACGGTGTCATGCGCTTCGGCAAGCGGCTGCCCAACGACACGGCGACGCTGCTGCTCCTGGCCATCTTCATCATCGTTCTGCTCAGCCTCTCCGACCAGGTCGGCGGGGGCCCCGGCGAGCACGCCGAGGAGATCTCGGCCATCGGCGCCGTCCTCCTGCTGGGCGTCTACGTCGTGTGGGTCTTGTCGTACCTCCGTGCGGGGCAACGGGAGCACCAGGCGCCGGCGAGAGCCACGGGAATACCAACCTCCGTCGCCGTCGGGCTCATCTTCGGCGCCGGGCTGGCGGCCACGTTCGTCTCGGAATGGCTCGTGCACGCGATCGAGCCCGCCGTCGACGCGCTCGGCATCTCGCGGGCCTTCATCGGGCTCGTCATCGTCGCGATCGCCGGCAACGCGGTCGAGAACGCGGTGGCAGTGACTTCGGCGTGGAAGGGGAACCACGACCTGGCGCTCTCGGTGGTGAACAACGCGGTCTCGCAGACGGCCGTCGTCGTCTTCCCGCTGCTCGTGCTCGTTTCGTTCTTCTTCGCCGAGCCGCTTACCTTCGTGCTCGAGCCGATTTACATCGCCGCGCTCGCGCTGACTGCGATCAGCGTCTGGCAGATCACGACCGACGGCGAGGCGGTCGCGTTCGAGGGCTGGGCGCTCGTCGCGCTGTTCGGGATCCTCGGCGCGCTCACCTGGTACGCGTAGCGGCGCGGAGAGCCTCGACCTCGTCGGCTGAGAGCTCACGCCACTCGCCGGGCTCGAGCCCCTCGACCGTCAGCCCGGCGTAGCGGCTGCGGTTCAGGCGCTTCACCGGATGGCCGACGGCCTCGAGCATGCGCTTGACCTGGTGCTTGCGCCCCTCGTGGATCGAGAGCTCGACCAGGGAAGGACCGAGACGGCGGGCCTGCGCGGGCGCGGTTCGGCCGTCCTCGAGGTCGACGCCCTCGGCCAGCTGCGCGAGCGCCTCGTCGGAGGGCTCGCCTTCGACCTCGGCCTCGTAGACCTTCTCGACCTCGTAGCGCGGATGAGCGAGACGGTGAGCAAGCTCGCCGTCGTTCGTGAGCAGGAGCGCCCCGGTCGTGTCCGCGTCGAGGCGACCGACGGGGACGACCCGCGCCTCGTGCTCGACGAGCCCGACGACCGTGGGCCGACCGTGTGGGTCGCTCGCCGTCGTGACGACCCCGGCCGGCTTGTGCAGAAGGACGTAGGCGAGGCGCTGCGGCAGGAGAAGTCGCCCGTCGAGGTCGACGACATCGCCCTCCTTGACGAACGTGTTCAGCTCGCCGCGCACGCCGTTCACGCGAACGCGACCCCTCTTGATCAGCTCGTCGGCGCCGCGGCGGGAAGCAACCCCGGTGCGAGCAAGGTAGGCGTTCAAGCGCATGGCGAAAGTTTCATTCTTCCGACTCGGAATGGGCATGGACTGCAGCATCCGTGCAGCGTCCGACGCCGACATTGCCGCCGTCCTCGAGCGCTCCTGGCACGACCGTCACCCACGCGGTGCGCATTTCCTCAAGTACGATCGCTGTCGGGGAGGAGGTCGGCGGTACCTGAGAACCAGGCTCAGGCCGGGCGGCGCTCGGCGAGCGCTTCCAGGCGGCCGCGGAGCTCGTCCTCGTCGCCGCCGAGGTCCTCGAGCCGCGGCAGCGCCGCGAGGCTTTCCAGTCCGAAGACCCGCTCGAACAAGGGGGTGACCCGGTAGCGCACGACCCCTGCGTCGCCGCGCCCCGCTTCCGCGATCAGGCCCCGCTCGACGAGCCCCGCGACGACCGAGTCGACGGCAACGCCGCGCCAGCGCGCGATCTCCGGCCTCGAGCACGGGCCCATGTACGCGACCACCGCGAGCGTCTCGAGCGCTGCCGAGGAGAGGTTCCGCTCGACCGGCCGCTCGAAGAGCCGCCCGCATGCCTCGGCCGCCTCCCGCGACGCGCGGAACGCCCAGCCCCCGGCCACCTGCTCCAGCACGATTCCGCTGCGCCCCTCGCGGTAGCGCTCGCCCAGCAGGCCGAGCGCCGTCTCGACGCGCTCGGCGTCGTCGCCCGCCGCCTCGGCGAGCTCGGCAACGCCCAGCGGCTGCGACGCGACCACGAGCAAGGCCTCGATCGTCCTGGCGAGAGAGTCGAGCGGGTTCGCCGCGATCAGGCGGAGCGGGCGCTCCACGCTCTCCACCTCCTTCTCGTCAAGCGCAGCCCGCGCGACCCGGATCGGCGCGAACGGCGCGGCCTGTTCGAGCGAGATCTCGCCGGCGCGCCGCAGCTCGAGCAGAGCGAGAAACGCAACCGCCTGCTCGACACGCGACAGCCCGGCCACCTCGTGGTCGAAGTCGAACCGCTGCCGACGCCCGAGCACCGCCCGGAACTGCTCGAGGAACCGCGACACCGGCGGAAACCGAAGCTCGAGGTGCGCGAGCGAGACCTCCGGCGGCTCCGCGGCCAGCAGCCGCAACGCTGCAGCGAGCGCCTCGCGGATCCTGCTGCGCAAGCCGCCGCTCACCACGCGGCGCGAGCGGCGCAGGCCCGAGCCGGAAAAACCGGTCCCGCTCCTCCGAGAGGCGCTCGGCGAGCCATTCCGCCGCGCCCTTGATCCGGCGGTACTCCTCGAGCCGCCGCGCCAGCTCCTCGGCAGCCTCCTCGGGCTCCAGATCGTCGAGATCCGACTCGCCGGCGAAGAGCCCCCGCGCCTTCAGCTCGAGCAGCGCGGCGACGAGGACGAGGAACTCTCCGCACGCATCCAGGTCGAGCTCCTCACGCTCGGCGAGCCGCTCGACGAACGTAAGCACGATGCCCGCGACGTCGACCTCGACCAGCGGCAGCTCCTCGCGGAGCACCAGGGTCAGAAGCAGGTCGAACGGGCCCTCGAACGCGTCGAGGTCGAGCTCCAGTTCTCGGACGCTCACAGCCACGGAGGCTAATTTCCGGGTCGGACGCGCCTTCCCTTTGGAATTGCCATCTTCGGCCCGCCGGGAACTGCGCGTCGGCCCCTCTCACGCTCGCCTCGCCCCCGGAAGAACTGCCACCAGATGAAGAACGCCGTCGAGCCGACGAACAGCGACCAACGAGACCCACGCGTTCAGCCGCAGGCCAGCCAGCTCGTGCGCAGGATCGATCCGCAACAGCTCCTCGAAGAAGCGACCGAACGTGTAGAGGGCGACGTAGAGCGCGAAGAGCGCCGGTGGCCTGATCCGGAACCGCCAGTCGATGAGCAGCAGCACCCCGACCATCGACAGGTCGTAGATCAGCTCGTAGAGGAAGATCGGGTGGAAGGTCTCGTACTGCTCGTAGCCCGGCGACGCGGTGCTCGGGGTCGATCTCGAGCCCCCACGACGCGTCGGTCGGCTTGCCGTACAGCTCCTGGTTGAACCAGTTGCCGAGCCGGCCGATCCCCTGCGCCAGCAACAAACCAGGCGCAGCTGCATCGGCGAAGACGGCCGCGCTCTTCCCGGAGCGCCTCATCGACGATCCAGCCCGCGATGCAGCCGAACAGGATCCCGCCCCACACGCCGAGGCCGCCCTTCCAGACCTGGAACATGCCCTTCCACTTCGGGTCGGGCACCTCGTCCCAGCTCGTGATGTCGTGGTAGAGGCGGGCGCCGACGATTCCGGCGGCGACGCCCCAGACGGCGACGCGCAGCACGGTGTCCCAGTCGCCCCCGCGGCGGACGTACCGAACGCCCGGTCAGCGCGACGCACGCCGCGATCGCGACCAGGAGCATCAGGCCGTACATGTGGACGATCGAGCGGACCGAGGTCGATCGTCGCCGCGGTCCGGCGAAGGGATCGAAGCGATCACGGCCCGTGATTCTGCGCACGACGGCGGCGGGACCGAGCGCCGCTGCTTCAGCTACAGCAGGATGCGAAGAGCCAGATCTGCTGGGCAACCGCGCTCGACCAGCTCGACCGCGGCGTGGAGGTCGACGTCGTGACGCACCGCAAGTCGGCCTGCCGCGCGCGGCTCGTACCCGGCACGCTCGAGCTCTTCCGCACGCCACCGCTCGATGCGCTCGGTCTCCGTCTGATCGATCAGGGTGATGTCTGGTGCCGCCACGCTGTTCCTTTCTCGCCGATTGCTCTCATTGTTCGGTCAGACGTACAAAGCGGATCTCCCTATAGAGGGTGATATCGACATTTCACAAAAGCTTTACCGCTGGTTAGTCCGCGGCAGAGCTGATGCGGTCTTGCTGCGCGCGCGCTAACGCAAGCGCCTGGGGCCACGTCAGGCGGAAGCCGTTGGCGGTCACCGAGGCCGTCACGGCGCCGTCGCGCCAGGCGATCGCGTAGTGGTGGATCACGTTCGGCTCGATCCCCTGGCTCGAACCTCACCGCATAGGCCTCGTCTCCGAGACCCGACACGGGCACCGGGCGCCCGCCGGCCGCCGTGAACTGATCGAGCGACGCCTTGTACAGCTCGAAGTCCTCGCCGGCGTCATCGGCCGAGTCGAACAGATCGGCGAGGGACGCGACCACGAGGGCACCTTCCGTCTCCCGCGTCCCGGTCCGGCTGAAGCGAGCCTTCCACCCGCCTTGCCGCCCGAAGCCGGTTCGGGTCGTCCCGCGGCGGGCTGAAGTCGACCCGGCGCTGCTCGCCCGCGGTCGAACTGCGTGAACTCCGAGCCGACGTCCTCCTGCTGGAGAACGAGCGACTCGCCGTCTGCAGCCGAGACCGACGGGCCCTCGTCTCCACCGTCCCCGCCGAAGCAACCGGCGCGAGCAGCGCGACCGCGACGCGAGCAGGATCCCTCTGAGCATCGCGCCGTGAGCCTAGTCAGCCGTGCGCGCGATGCGGAGCGCTTCCTCCTTCGACAAGTCGCCCTCGAGTCGCAAGCGTCACCACGCCGTGCTGCCAGAGGAGCGTCTTGCCCGCGAGGCGTCCCTTGCTCCTGCCGGACGCGCCCGCGGAGGTCGTCGAAGAACACGACGTGCGGCTCCTCGAGCCAGACGCCCGGCTTCCCGTTGACCGTCACGCGCTCGACGCTCCGCGCCGGGTCGACCAGCTTCTCGATGAAGGCCTCGCCCCGGAACTCGGTGAGCAGGAGCCGGACGTCGATCCGGCGTCCCCCACAGCAGGCTGACCCGTACCATCCGTCGACATAGATCGCTGTCGGGCTCGTCGTCGGGGACGAGGAGCCAGAGCGGCGCCTGCTCGAGCGAGACCTGCCGGCCCAGCTCGAGTCGCTCGACGGCGGGAGTCGGGGGCAGCTCGTCGACGCGGACGATGCGGACGCTGCTCAGGCCGAGCCAGTCGAGGACCGCCGTGCGGGCAGGCGGCACTGCGAGCACCGCGCCGACCGCGACGGCGAGAACGGCCAGCGCGATCGCGACGGGGCGCCTCCAGCGACGAGGCCGCTCGAGACGGCCGCGCACCGCCGAGGCGATGTCCGGCGTCGGCGGGAACTCGATCTCCCGGCCGAGCTCCCTCAGTGCGACGTCGAGCTCAGCCATACGACTCCCTCAGATGCTCGAGCGCACGCGAGGTGCGCGACTTGACCGTCCCGGGTCGCACGCCGAGCGCCGTCGCCGTCTCCTCCTCGGAGAGCTCGAGGAAGTAGCGGCACGCGATCACGAGCCGCTCCTCCTCGCGCAGCCCGTTGACCGCCTCGAGCAGCCGCTCCCGTTCCTCCCCGGCGAGCAGTGCACCCTCGGGGGACGGAGCCGCGCCCCCCGAGGATCCTTCTCCGGCGGCGCGCAACGCGAGCGCCGCGCGCCGGCCCTCCGAGCGGCGGCGGTTCCGCGCCTCGTTGGCGACGATCTGGAGCAGCCACGGCCGAAAGGGCGACCCGGGGCGAAACCTGCCGAGTGCGCGGTAGGCCTTGACGAAGCCCTCCTGGGCAGCCTCCTCGGCCTCGGCGGCGCTTCCGACGACGAGGTATGCAGTGCGGAACGCGATCCCCTGATGTGCACGCACGAGCTCCTCATAGGCGCTTTCGTCGCCGCGGCGAGCCCGCTCGACGAGCTCGCTTTCATCACGTGGCCGGCTCACCACTGCAGCTTCTACACCTGGACGAGCTCGTGCGTTCCACGGCTCATCGGGTTCTCGCCGCATCGGGAGCCGATACGCTGTAGGGTTCCCGGGCATGTTCGCCAGAGTCGCAAGGTACGAAGTCGAGCCGGACCGGACGGGAGAGGCGATCGAGGCTTTCCGCGAGGCAGCCGCAGCTGGAGGGCATCGAACGGCCTGAAGGGCGGCTACGTGCTCGCGGACTGGGAGGACGGGGTGATCATGTCGATGACGCTCTGGGAGAACCGAGCTGCGATGGACGACAGCGAGGTCAAGGCTGCCGCGACTCAGGCAAGAAGCAGCCAAGAGCGTCGACGGCGACGGTCGTGTCGGTCCACAACCTCGATGTCGCGATCGAGATCGGCTCGACAGCCGTCAGCAGCACCACTAGCTCGCCGAGCGGGTCTTACGCGTTCGAGTAGTCGAACGTGGAGAAGACCGCGTGCCTCTCGGAGAGGTCCCAGCTCCATCTCCGGCAGGTCGATGCGGAAAGTCTCGCTCTGCGCGATCTCGCCGTCGCGCCAGATGAAGCCCGTGCGTCTTGACGATTCGGACCTCGTTCTCGTCGCCGGTCACCGGGTTCGTGAGCGGCGTCATCTGGTTCTCCGTGACGCCGTCGATCGCGACGCGTGAGCGCTTCCCGTCGACGGTGATGTCCAGCGCCGCCCGCTCGACGGCAGTCGTCTCGTCGAGCGTCGAGTTGAAGATCTCGAAGAGCCCGTAGCCCTCCTCCCCGCGCCAGATCCTCGAGAGCGCGTCGAACTGCTCGTCCGTCTTGCGCGTCGATGTACGCGCGACCGCGGCCGCCCTTGTCGTGGATCGGGCCGGGCCACCAGAGCGCCCAGGAGACCCTCGCGCCGGCGAGGTCGACGCCGTCGAAGCTGCCCTCCTCGATCACGTGGGTGATGACGGCCTGGCAGTTGCCCTTCCGGCGAGCTCGGGACGCCGCGGAAGTTGCAGCCGCAGCCGGGATCGCAGTTGCAGAACTCGAGGTACGTGCCCGAGATGCGCCAATCGGCCATGAGCCGAGTATCCCGAATTTGACAGCGACCGGGACTGCTGCGACCGTCGTTGAATGCGCGTAGCCGCCATCGTCGGGCTCGCAGTGCTCGCAGGAGTGGTGGCCACGTCGCTGCTGGCGGCCCCGGCCGCCGCGCCGCCGACCTACTTCAAGGACGTCAAGCCGATCCTCGATGGGCGCTGCGGCAACTGCCACATGGCGGGTGGGATCGCGCCGTTCTCGCTACAGACGTACGGGCAGGCGCGACGTCAACCGGCGGCGATCGCCTCAGCGGTCCGCAGGCGGCTCATGCCGCCGTGGCACGCCGACCGCGGCTTTCGCCGCTACCTGTGGGATCCGTCGCTGAGCAAGGCTCAGATCTCCGCGATCACTCGCTGGGCGGCCGCCGGCGCGCCGAAGGGTGACCCGGCCTCGCCGGGCGATCCGCTGCCTCCGGTGGCCGCGGCCTGACGCGCTCCGACGTCCGGCTGCAGCTCCCGACGTACACGCCGCGGACGAGCCAAGCGCGGGACGACTATCGGTGCTTCGTCGTGGCGTGGCCCGACCGGCCGCGCTACGTGACCGGCTTCGACGTCGTTCCCGGCGAGCGGCGCGAGGTGCACCACATGATCGTCTTCGTCGCGCCGGCGCGGGATGCGGCCACGGTCGACGCCTGGGACGCAGGCGACCCCGGCGCCGGGCTACGGCTGCTACGGCGGGCCAAGCGCGACCGGGTCGACCGACATCGCGACTCGCTTCCTCGCCGGCTGGGCGCCGGGGTCGAGCCGGCGCGGATCTCCCCGAAGGGACCGGCCAGCTCGTCGAGGCCGGCTCGCGCCTCATCGTCCAGATCCACTACAACCTCGAGTCGGCCGCGCCGCGGCCCGACCAGCTCGGTCATCGAGCTCAAGGCCGACGACGCGGTGACGAAGCGCGCCGCCAGCGCGCCGGTCGTCAACCCGGGCTGGCTGATCTCGCCGCGGTCGTTCCGCATCCCCGCCGGCAAGCGCGTCACGCATTCCTGGGCGGGCGACCCGAGACCGTTCCTGCGGTTCCTCGGCTCCGACGTCGACCTGAGCCAGGGCTTCACGATCCACTCGGTGCTGCTGCACATGCACCGCCTCGGCCAGCGGACCAAGCTCACGCTCCTGCGCGCCTCGGGCAAGCGCGAGGTGCTGTTGTCGATCAGCCGCTGGGAGTTCAACTGGCAGCGCGACTACCGGCTCGCGATTCCGGTTCGCTTCAACAACGGCGACCGGCTCCAGATCCGCTGCGAGCACCGGAACCGAACGAAGCGCAACGTCACGTGGGGCGAGAACTCGTCCGACGAGATGTGCATCGGCTTCGTGTACGTCTCGGAGCTCTAGGCCGATCTCTACGGACTGAGTTTCCGAGCGGTCCGACTCGGATACCTGCGACAAGGTCGACGAGGTCACCTGCGACCTCGACGACAGCTCGGGTCATGCGGTGACCCGCCCGGCTTACGAAAGTGCGTGTGACGCGAGCCGCTCTTCGACGACCGCCTCCCCTGCGGCGCGTACGCCCGAATGGCCGGTGACGGCGGCGAGGAAATCGTCGCGCTCCAGCGCGAACACCTTGGAGTCGACAACCGCCTTCACCGTCGCCGTTCGCGCGACATCCCGGAGGAGCGCGATCTCACCGAAGTGGTCGCCCTTGTGCGCCCGCGCGTGAACGCCTTCCGCAACGACCTCGAACTCGCCTTCGTCGACGATGTAGAACCGATCGCCCGGGTCCCCGGCGGTGATCACCGCCTCCCCGGCAGCAACGGCAACCGGAATGAGCGCTGCCGCCATGTGCTCCTTCGCCGCCAGAGGCAGCGGCGCGAACATCGGCTCTCCGCTGGATCACCGCCAGCTCGGCCGTCGGCGCCGCGACCGAGCGGTCGATCTCGACCAGCCGCCGCCATGTGAGCAGCGTGAGCAGCGGGAGGATCGCGCCCACGGCGATGAATGCCGCTCGAGGCCCGATCGCCGACACGAGCGCAGGCGCCGCGAGCGATCCGAGCGCGACGCCGCCCATCGCCAGCCCCCAGAGCACGCCGAGGACTCGGGTCAGGAGCTCGTCCGGGACGATCCGCTGGATGAGCGTGAACATGGCGACGTCCTCGACGCTGTTCGCGGCGCCCACGACCGCGAGCAAGACGAGCGCCGCGGCGAGCTCCGGCCACGGAGCGAAGAGCGCGATCGGGAGCCCCCAGAACACGAGTGCGATGCCGAACGTTCCAGCCAACCGCCGCGACCCGAGCGTGACCGCGCCAACCGCTCCGACCAGGCCCCCGACGCCGATCGCCGCAGTCATGTAGCCGACGGCCCCGGCGCCCGCGTCGAGAACGCGAAAGGCCGCGACGACGATCAGGACGTTCAGGCAGCCGCGGACGAAGGCCTGCGCGAGCACGAGCCCGATCACGAGGCGAGGCTTCGGCCTGCGGGCGACGGCGCGGATGCCTCCGAGCAGCAGTCGAACCGTGCTCTCACCCGCGGCCGCCGACACGCGAATGCGCCCTTCGACCGTCACGCGTCCCAGGAGCACGGCCGCGACGAGGAACGCCAAGGCTCCGACCGCGAACGCGAGCCCCACGTCCATCGAGCGACACGAGCACGCCGGCCACGAGCGGTCCGACGAGCGTGCCGAGGCCTTCCAGCGTCGAGGTCGCGCCGTTGGAGGCGATCAGCTCCTCCGGCGTTCGCGCGAGCGAGGGCAGCAGTGCCTGCAGCGCCGGCCGCACGAGCGTGGTCGGCCAGCCCGACGACTGCGGCGAACACGAAGACCAGAACCACGCTTCCGGCGAGGAAGGCGACCGCCGAAGCGGCGAGCGCGCCGCAGCCGACGAGCGCATTCGCAAGCAGAAACCGCTCGCGGCGAAAGCGGTCGCCGAGCGACGCTGCGAACGGGGCGACGAGCGCAGCGGGCAGCATCCGCACGACGCCGGCAATCCCGACGCCGACCGCCCCGCCCTCGTCGTACGCGAAGATCCCGAAGGCGACGAAGTGCGCCCACTCGGCGGCGATCGCCGCCCCCCACGCAAGCTCGACACGCCGCAGGTTCTCGTTGCGCAGGACATCGCGAAGTCCGACGAGAGCGTCAATTGCTCGCCCCACACCCTCGATTGAATCCCACTTCGGGCCTACGGGCCAAATCCGCCCCGGTGAGCCGGGCCCTAGGCTACGGCGGCTTCGCCGAGGAGGGACTTCACCTCGGCGAAGAAGTCCGGCTCCGGCTTGACTCGGTAGTCCGGGCCCAGCGCGAGGGTCGTCTCGCCCTGCGACGTCGAGATGCGCGACGACGACCGGGGTCTCGCCCGGGAACTCCCTGACGACCGGGCGCCAGCGATCGGACGAGCCCGGCCGGCGCCTTCGTCGCGTCCACGCGCAGCACGACCTCGCGCCGCTCCGGCGTCGCCTCGAACGGCGAGACCTCCATCGCGATCAGCTTCGTCTCGCCCTCCTGCTTGTGGTCGACGCGGCCCTTGACGACGAGCACGTTGTCGAGCTCGAGCAGGTCGCGCGACGCGCCGTAGACCGAGTTGAAGACCACGACCTCGACGCGAGCCGGCCAGGTCGTCGAGCCGCATGAAGACCATCGGCTCGCCCTTCTTCGTCGTCAGCTGCTTGATCGCGCCGACGATGCCGCCGACGGTGACGACCTCGCCGTCACGCCGCCGCTCGGCCTCGGCGAGCCCGCAGTCGGTCTTGCGCCGCAGCTGCTCGCGGATCGCCTGCAGCGGATGCTCCGAGACGTAGACGCCGAGCGTCTCCTTCTCCATCCGCAGCAGCTCGTTCTTCTCGATCTCGACGGCCGGCACCGGCGGATGCTGCTGGGGCCGCGACTCCTCCTCGCCGCCGCCGAGGTCGAAGATCGACCCCTGGCCCGGCGAGCCGGTCGGCCTGCATCCGCCCGCCCCACGACACCGCCTGCGTCGAGCACCTGGATCATCCCGCCGCGCGAGTCGCCGGTCGAGTCGAACGCGCCGCACCGAACGAGCGCCTCCAGCGCCCGCTTGTTCGCGACCTGCGGGTCGACGCGCTCGCGTGAAGTCCCAGATCGACGTGAACGGCCCGCCGTCCGCGCGCGCCGCGACGATCGCCCGCGCCGCCGAGTCGCCGACGTTCTTCACCGCGTTCAGCCCGAAGCGGATCTTGCCCTCGACGACCGCGAAGTCGTGCTCGGACGCGTTCACGTCGGGCGGCTCGACCTCGATCCCCATCTCGTGACACGCGCTCACGTAGAACGGCACGCGGTCCTTCGTGTTCATCACGGACGAGATCAGCGCGGCCATGTACTCGCGCGAGTGGTTCGCCCGCAGCCAGGCCGTGCGGTACGCGATCAGCGCGTAGCAGGCGGCGTGCGACTTGCCGAACGAGTAGTCCTGCGACGACTCCATGTCCTTCCAGAGCTGGTTCGCAACGGCCGGCGTCGTCCCGGTCTGCGCGCAGCCCTCGAGGAACTTCTCCTTGAGCGACGCCATCAGGTCGTGAATCTTCTTGCCGATCGCTTTGCGCAGGTCGTCCGCCTCGGCCGGCGAGAAGCCCGCGATCTGCTTCGCGATCTCGAGGTATTGCTCTTGGTAAATACAAATGGAGTGCGTGACGCCGGTGATCGCCTCCAGCCGTCGGGTCGCTGAACGTGACCGCCTCCTGCCCGTTCTTCCGCTTCGCGTAGGCCGGGATGTACCCCATCGGCCCCGGCCGGTAGAGCGCGACGAGCGCGATCAGGTCCTCGAACTCCGTCGGCCGCACCTGCCGCAGCGCCTCGCGCATGCCCGACGACTCGAACTGGAAGACGCCGATCGAGTCGCCGCGCGCGAGCATCTCGTACGTCTTGCGGTCGTCCATCGGGATCTTCTGCGATGTCGAGACCCGCCGCCGATCAGCGCGACCGCCTTGTCGATCACGTCGAGGTTCCGCAGCCCGAGGAAGTCCATCTTCAGGAGGCCGAGCGCCTCGACGTCCCACATCCCGAACTGCGTCACCGTCTCCTCGCCCTCGCCCTTGCGCTGCAGCGGGACGACGTCGGTCAGCGGCCGGTCGGAGATGACGACGCCGGCGGCATGGATCGAGTCCTGCCGGACGAGCCCCTCGAGCGGCTTCGCGAGGTCGACGATCTCGCGCACCTGCGGATCGCCGTCGTAGGCCGCCTTCAGCTCGGCCCCGGCCTTCAGGCAGTCGTCGAGGTAGACCTTCGGCGCCTTCCGGGATCAGCTTCGCGATCTTGTCGACG
Organism: uncultured Actinomycetes bacterium; assembly: GCA_963776955.1. Taxonomy (GTDB): domain Bacteria; phylum Actinomycetota; class Thermoleophilia; order Gaiellales; family Gaiellaceae; genus VAXT01. Next base: position 522,532 of record CAVZOM010000005.1, on the reverse strand, counting down.
GTCCCGTACGGCACCTCGAGCACGCGGCCCGCGTCGCGCACGGCCGCGCGCGCGAGCATCGTCCCGAACGTGATGATCTGCGCCACGCGGTCGCGCCCGTACTTCTCGGCGACGTAGTTGATGACGCGGTCGCGGCCCGCGACCGAGAAGTCGATGTCCATGTCGGGCATCGACTTGCGGCCCGGGTTCAGGAAGCGCTCGAAGAGGAGGTCGTACTTCATCGGGTCGACCTCGGTGATGTCGAGCGCGTAGGCCGCGAGCGAGCCTGCCGTCGAGCCGCGGCCCGGGCCGACCGAGACGCCGTTCCGCTTCGCGAAGCTGACGAAGTCCCAGACGATCAGGAAGTAGTCCGCGAAGCCCATCTCGCGGATCGTCTTCAGCTCGAACTTCAGCCGCTCCTGGATCTCGGGCGTCACGCGTTCGTAGCGCTTTTGCAGGCCTTTTTCGCAGAGCTCGACGAGGTAGTCGAACGCGTCGCGGCCCTCGGGCACCGGGAACTTCGGCAGCCGGATCGTCCCGAGCTCGATCTCGACCGAGCAGCGCTCCGCGATCTCGAGCGTCGTCGCGAGCGCGGCCGGATAGTCCGCGAAGTCCTGCGCCATCTCGGCCGGCGTCTTGAAGTAGAACTGGTCGGTGTCGAAGCGCCAGTGGTTCGGGTTCTTCAGCGAGTCGCCCGACTGGATGCAGAGCAGCGCCTCGTGCGCGCGCGCGTCTTCATGAAGCAGGTAGTGGACGTCGCCGGTCGCGACGAGCGGCAGCCCGGTGCCCTGCGCGAGCTTCGCGAGGAGCGGGTTGATCCGCGCCTGCTCCTGCAGCCCCGCGTTCTGGATCTCGACGTAGGTGCGAGTCCTTGCCGAACACCTGGACGAGCCGGTCGAGGTCGGCCGCGGCGTCGCCCTGGCGCGACTCCTCGAGCGCCTTCGAGACGCGGCCCGACAGGCAGCCGGACAGCGCGATCAGCCCCTTCGCGTGACTCTCGAGCAGCGACCAGTCGACGCGGGGCTTGTAGTAATACCCCTGCAAATAGCCGGCTGAGGCGAGCTTGATCAGGTTCCCGTAGCCCTCGGTCGACTCGGCGAGGAGCGTCAGGTGCGCATAGCCCTTCTGCTGCTTCGAGGAGTCGTCGCAGACGTAGACCTCGCAGCCGATGATCGGCTTGACGCCCTGCTTCGCGGCGTGCTGGTAGAGCTGCACGGCGCCGGCGAGCGAGCCGTGGTCGGTGAGCCCGACGGCGGGCATCTCGAGCTCGGCCGCGCGCTCCGCGAGCGCGGGAATGCGGCACGCCCCGTCGAGGATCGAGTACTCGGAGTGGACGTGCAGGTGGACGAAAGGTGCCTCGGACACAGGAGAGCCAGTCTAGAAATCCGGTCCGACTGACATCGAGGTGTTCCCCTCGGTATTTCGAGCAACGTGCGATGTCGGCTGACCCTCGAGGGTTCACGCGGCTGCCCGGCGCTCACATTTCGGCTGCGCCGAAAGGGGCAGGCCGGGTGACGGGATGAGTTGCGGCCACTCATCCGCCACCCGGCCTGAGGGGTCGGGGAGAGGAGAAGCTTGTTCGGCCTAGTCCGCGCCCTCCGACCGGGGCTGCGGCCCGGGCTCCGGCTCTGGTCCTGGGTCGGGCTCAGGTGCAGGGCCCTCGTCGGCGCGGAAGAACACGGCGTCGTACCCCTCGGGCAGGTCGCCGCCGTCGGAGAATCCGTCAGGCGGGATCAACGCGAGCACCGGGATCAGTCCCTCCGGAACGGCGCCTAGCTCCCAGAAATCGTCGCCCGGTCTCTGGGCCATCGCCGCCACGAAGCCCTCGGGGACGTCGCCGCCGTCCGAGAAGCCGTCGGGGAGCGACTCGGCAAGCACCCACGTCCACCCGCCCGGCCCGTCGCCTCCGTCGGAGAAACCGTCTCCGGCCGGCGGCACGAACACGACCGTCATCCCCTCGGGGACGGTGATCGGCTCCCGGGTGTCGATCGCCTCCGCGAGGGCCGGGATCGAAAACTCGATTCACCACGCCGGCTCCCGCGACCGCCGCGCCCGCGAGAGCGAGGACGGCGAGGAGGATGGTGCGAGTCGTCTCGTCATCAGAAGCTGAAGTCCTGAAGTGCCTCGGTTGCGCGGCGGTACAGCTTCAGCGCCGTGTCTTTGTCGCCGCGACGCATGCTCAGCTCGGCCTGCGCCGTCCAGGCGGCGGCTCGGTGGCTCCGCGACGAGAGCTGCTCGAACGCGGCGTCGGAGGCGGCGAGCGCCTGCTCCGACTCGTCGAGCCGGCCCTGCTCGAGCAACGCGCGGCCGAGCACGAGCTGCGCGTTCCCCTGCTCGTCGAGGAAGTCGACCCTGCCTTCCAGCAGGTCCAGCGCCACCCGTGCCTGCTCCTCGGCCAGCTCGGGGCGGCCTTCCCGGAGGTGCACCTGCGCAAGAGACGACACGGCCTGCGCCGCATCGGGCTTGCTGCCGACCTCGAGCGCGACGGCGAAGGCTTCCTTGAGGAGCTCCACCGCCCGCTCGGGATCGCCGAGCAGGAACGTCAGGCCGCCGAGGTTGTTGAGCAGGCGCCCGACGTTGAGCCGGTCCTCCTGCTCCTCGTACAGCTCCTTCGCCCGCTCGGCGTACGAGCGCGCCAGCACCCACTGCCCCTTGCGCTCGGCGATGATCGACGCCTGGAAGTACCCGTGCGCGAGAGCTTCTCCGTCGCCGAGCCGTTCCGAGAGCTCGAGCGCCTCCTCGACGTCACTCCGCGCCGCCTCCCAGTCGCTTTGGCGTCGATAGCAGCGGGATCGCCAGCGGAGGATCCGGCTTCGAAGCCGGTCGTCGAACGCGTCGGAGTTGCGCATCAACTCGAGCGCCTCTGTGAACAACGCGGTGGCGGTCGGCACCGAGGACAGGCGGTAGCGGCACTGTCCGATGTGGAAGAGGACGTTGGCGCGATCGACGTCCGTGAAGGAGTCGGCGTCGACGAGGTTGCGCGCCGCCTCGAGCACGGTGAGCGCCGCCTCGATCCGCCCAAGCCCGGAGCGGGCACTCGACTCGGCGAGCAGGGCGCGGAGCTCGAGGTCCGGCTCCAGGCCCAGGCCGGACTCCTCGACGCGCTCGAGCGTCGCGATCGCGTCGTCGAACTCGAGTGCGGCGATGGCCGCCTCCGCCCGGGAGATCAGGCCGGCGAGCTTCTCGTGCTCGGCCGACGAAATGCCGGTCTCGAGGAAGCGGCGCGGGACTTCGAGCCGCTCGGCGAGCCACTCGAGGGCAGCATCGTTCGGACGCACGCGTCCGCGCTCGATCTGGCTGATGTACTCCTTCGAGAAGCGGCCGAGGCCGAGCTTGGACTGGGTCAGGCCGCGCGCGATGCGCAGCTGGCGTAGGCGCTCACCGAGCGCCGAGGGGGTCGGCCCGTCGGCCTGTCGGGTTCGGAGGTCGGAGGAGATCCGTCAACCGTAAAGCGTCCGCCGCGAAAATGTGAAGCGGGTTCGTCGAAAGTGAAGTACCGAGGGGATCCCCCAAAAGGGGTATAGGTCAACTGGCAACGCCGCTTGGTTAAGTGCAGTGCAGGCGCCTTCGGGGGTCGGGAGGGCGTCACTGTTCCAGGCGAGACTTCGCGCGTGGCGGCCACGCGGCGGGTCTCGCTGGGGTCGGGTTGGCGGTGAGGGGGCTTGGGGAGGCTCCCTCGCCCACCCACGCGCTCTAGCTCGCCAAGAGGTCGAGGCGCAAGTCGTTGCAGCGCATGATGTTGCCGCTGCCCTTGGGGTACTCGAAGTCCTCGGTGTCGACCAGCTCGAAGCCGAGCTTGCGGCAGATCGCATTCGACGGCCCGTTCTCGACCGACGGGTACGCGCACAACCACCGATGCTTCTTCTGCGCCCGGGCCTCGCTCGATCACGAGCGCCGTCGCCTCCGTCGCGATCCCGCGGCCCTGGAACTCGGGAAGCACGGCCCAGCCCGTCTCGTAGACCAGCTCGTCGCCGTCCTCCCGCTCCCAGTAGCCGATCGACCCGACCGCCTCACCCGTCTCGGAGTCGACGACCTTGAACATCTGGCCTCCTCCGCTCTCCGGCATGCGCTCGTAGCGCACGTGACGCTCGGCGATCTTCTCCGGGGGCTCGGGCCCGCCGAGATGCTCGGTCATCACCGGGTCGCCCATCAGCCGCTCGAGCAGCGGCAGGTCGCCCTCGCCCCACGGCTCGAGCCGGTACTCGCTCAATCGATCAGCTTCCTGGTCATCGCGATGATCGCAATTCGCCACAACAGCAGGGCGAATCCAACGAGGTAGACCACGCTGAAGAGGTCAGCCGAGCCGAAGCCGTAGAGCACCGCGTCGCGCACGAGCTCGACGGTGTGGTACAGCGGATTCAGCTTCGCAAGCACCTGGATCCACTCGGGAAACCCGTCCAGCGGGAAGAACGTGCCGGCGATGAGGAACAGCGGCGTCAACACCGCGCTCACGACGTAGTTGAAGTTCTCGAACGACTTCGCGAAGCCGGCAACCATGATCCCGAAGCAGGCCCAGCCGAGACCCGAGAGCCACGCGATGAACGGCACCGCGAGCATTCCCCAGACGGGATCGAGGCCGAAGAAGATCGCGACCACCATCGGCACGCACCCGTAGACGCCCGCGCGCGTCGCGATCCAGATCGTCTCTGCTGTGACGAGCTCCTCCGTGTCGACCGGCGCGGCCATGATCGCGTCGTACGTGCGCTGGAACTGGTACTTGACGAACGTCCCGAACATGGCTGCGAACGCCGAGGAGAAGAGCACCGCCGTCGCGACCGTTCCTGTGCCGACCCACTCGACATAGTCGACGCCGTTGATCGTGGCCACGAGCGAGCCGAACCCGAACCCGAACGCGAGCAGGTAGATGGTCGGCTCGACGGTCGAAGAGAACGTGGCCGAGCGCCAGTACGACGAGAAGTTGACGATCTCGCGGACGAGGACGCCCGTCAGCGCCGGCCGCTCGAGCCTGCCGATCTTCGCCGTGCGAGCCGCGGTCGCCATCTACGCCGATCTCCTCGCCGGTGAGCAGGACGAAGACGTCCTCGAGGTTCGCCGCGCGCCGCTGGCCCTCGTACCCCTTGAAGCCGTTGACGCCGAGGATGGAGACGCTCGTCCCGGTGCGCCTCGTCTTGAGCCCCGACGAGGCCGCATCCGCCTCCACCTCCTCGAGCCGCGCCGGCGCCCCGTAGACCTCGAGCACCTCGTCGCCCGCGTGCTGCATTACGAGCTCCTTGGGCGACCCGACGGCGACCGCGCATCCCGTGCGACATGATCGTCACGGTGTCGCAGAGCCGCTGCGCCTCCTCGATGTAGTGCGTCGACATGAGGATCGTCGTCCCCTCCGAGCGCAGCTTGTCGATGAGCGCCCAGAGCTGCTGGCGAACCTGCGGGTCGAGCCCGACGGTCGGCTCGTCGAGCAGCACGAGCCGCGGCTGGTGGATCAACGCGCGGGCGATCAGCAGGCGCCGGCGCATGCCGCCGGAGAGCTTGTCGACGCGCGAGTCGCGGCGGTCGACGAGGTTCGCGATCCGCAGAGCGCGCTCGATCGCCTCGGGCCGGTCGGCGCGCCCGATCCGGTAGAGGTGCGCGAAGACGAGCAGGTTCTGCTGGACGGTGAGCGTGACGTCGAGGTTGTCGAGCTGCGGCGCGACCCCGCACTGCGCGCGGGCCATCTTCGACTCCTCCGGCAGGTTGAAGCCGAGCACCTCGATCTCGCCCTCGTCGGCGATCGCCTGCGCCGTCAGCAGGCGCATCGTCGTCGATTTCCCCGCACCGTTCGGGCCGAGCAGCCCGGCGCAGGTGCCCAGCTGGACGTCGAGGTCGAGGTGGTCGACCGCGGTGATCTCCCCGTAGCGCTTGACCGCTCCGCGCAGGCGAATGGCGAGCTCGTCGCTCACGCGGTCAGGATGCCAGTCGGAGCGTGGGTGGTGCTAGCGGCCGGCGCGGTGACGCCGACGCGCGCGAGGAGGATCGGCATCCTCCACGAGCACGCACTCGCTCGCCTGCCGCGTCCCGTTGGCGCCGACGATCGTGAACTCGACCTCGAGCCCGGCGCAGCGACCCTTCAGGCGCTGGCCCCCCGCAAAGCCCTCACCCGAGATGAAGAGACGCTCCCCTTCTTCAGTCTCGATGTAGCCGTGGTCCTTCTCCTCGTTGAACCACTTCATCTTGCCGCGCATCAGGACGGGCCCTCGTGCGGGCGAAGCTGAGGCTGGGATGCCTCGGCCTCTTCCTGGCGCTTCCTCGCGGCGGCGTACTTCTTCTCCAGCCGCTTCGCGGCCTTCTCCCTGACGGCCTGCTCACGGTTCCGCTTGGCCATCGTCTGTTGTCGCTTTGAGCTCGAACTCACACCGGCACCTCCCTTTCTTTCGGGGACGCCCGAGACGAGGCGGACGCCCTGGCGGCGCGGCCGAATTCGTGTCAGACAGACAAAGCTTAGCGGTCGCGGGTTTCTAGCCGCTCGCGCGCTTCTTGGCCTTCTTCTCGGCGCGCTTCTCCTTCAGCGACTTCTGCGCCTGCTTCTTGCCGAGCTTCTTCGGCTTGTCCTGTCCCTTCATGTATGTCTCCTTGACCGTCATGGCTAACACTTTACGACGCCCGGACGACGATGTCTCCCCCTCCGCGCTCGATCGGCGCGCCCGACTGCACCGCCGCGCGCGGCTGGTCGTGCTCGCGTCGGTCGTCGGCTACTTCTTCCTGCCGCACGAGCTCAAGACCCTGGTCCCCGTGTGGCTGCTCTTCGCGGCGGCGCTCGGGCTGGAGCTCGAGTTCTTCGTCGGCGGGTGGCTCCAGGCTCGGGATGGCGTCGAAGCGCGGAGGTCGACCGCGGACCGCAGCCGAGGGATCTCGAGGAGCTCGGCCCGCAGTACGACGAGTTCGAGCCGCTCAGCCTGTTCCCGACCGACTGGTACGCCGAGCCGAAGGTCGCGCCGCATCGCGAGTGGCGCTACGTGGCAGAGGCCGCCGCGGGCCTTGCGATCGTCGCGGTGATCCTGTTCTTCGCCGTGCGCCCGAGCGGCTGGGACGCAGTCTCGTCGGAGAACCAGGCCAGGACGGAAGCCACGCTCTCGCGCGCGGCGGGCCTGGTCGCCGGCCACGAGGTGGAGGTCACGTGCGACGACCGCGGCCAGTTCGTGGGCTTCGTCCAGGACGCCGACGGCGCGGCGGAGGTCGGCGGCCGGCAGGCGTTCCTGACGCCCGCCATCTGCGACACGCTGTACCAGCTCGCCGTCAAGGACCGGGTCCAGTCCTTTGCGCGCACGGGTCGGGCGATCGCCGTCCTCGCGCACGAGGCACAGCATCTTCGCGGCGTCCGCGACGAGGGCCTGGCCAACTGCTTCGGCTTCCAGAGCGGCGTCGAGGTCGGCGTCGAGCTCGGCCTCACGGAGGAGCGGGCGCGGGCGATGATGCGCGCGCAGCTCGCGACGAACGCTCGCGACTCGGTCCGGAACCCGGAGTACCGGGTGCCTAGGGACTGTCGCGTGGACTGAAGGCGATGCCTCCGGGAGCTCGGCCTCGAGAAGCGGCCGCGTGCTGCAAAGCATCCCGAGGCACGGCCGCGCTAGGTAAGCCCAAGCCGGTCGACAAGCGCTCTCGGTGCCAAAACGGGCACCGGCGGATCCCTCAACGACGTCAAATGCCGATCACCCGAAACGAGCGCGTCGGCCCCCGACGCAACGGCCAGCGCGACCAGATAGTCGTCGTCCGGGTCGGCTGTCACCGAGGGCGGCTCGGCCGGATCGTCGAATCCGACACCCCCCGCTGCCAGCGCGTTGACAAGCGAGTGAACTTCGTCGGCAGAAGCAAGCGTGTTGAACTTGGGACGCAGCAGGACGCCTTCGAGCTCGTCGAGGAGCTTCGGTGAGACGACGATGTCGAACTCACCGTCACGCCAGCGCTCGAGCAGCTCGGCGGGTGCGCCGCTCGGGCTGATGACGGCCGCGATCAGGACGCCCGGGTCGAGGACGACCCGCAGCACAACCTAATCGGCGGCCGGCCGCTCGCGGCGCATCGCGTGGAGCTCCTCGTAGGCAAGCCGCATCGCGGCGTCCTCGTCCAGCTCGCTCTTCGCACGCATACGGTCGATGACCGCGAGCCCTAGGTACTCGCGGAGAGCCTCCTCAACGACGTCCGAGTCGCGCGTCCCGGTCCGAGCAGCGTGAACGCGCGCCGCTCGCAGCACGTCTGGATCGAGGTAGACCGTTGCCTTCGACCGGGCCATTGGCCAAGAGTAGCGTTATGACGTCAAAGCGTCAAGAGGTGGAAGCGAACGCGATGCGTGGCGCCCACTCCGGGTGGTCGATCAGCGGGTTCCGGTTGCCCTGCCGCTCGTGGATCGCGGCGTTTCGGTGGCGCTCGTACTCCGTCGGCGGCTCCGCGTCGTGCCACTCGAGCAGGAGCTCCATGTTCAAGGCGGCGCTCGGAGCCGGATAGCGGAGCAGGTAGTAGAGCGTCGCGCGCGCGACCATGCCCTTGCCCGCGTTCGGCTCGAAGCCGGCGGCCTCTTTCTTGCCGCAGCGCTCGCGGACGACCTCGAGGTAGTCCGGGTAGTCGGTGAACGGCGAGTTGCCGCGGAAGCTGTTGCACTTCCGCTCGGAGGTGAACAGGTGGTGTAGGTCGCCGCGCATCGGCTCGTCGTGGTCGAACCACGACTGCGGGACGACGTGCTCGCAGTTGTACGGCTCGAGCTCCTCGACGGTGGATTCGGCGGTCACTCGCGCGCGAAGCTTGGCGCGCTGCGCCTCGATCGCGGCCGCCTCGCGGATCAGCTCCTCGGGCTCGTACTCGTCAAGCGTGTAGACGCTGCGCAGCATCCGGTGGGGCTGGAGGTCGACCCAGGGGTAGACCTCGCGCGCGGGGCTGTAGGACGGCTGCTCGAGGTGTGTCTCGGTGAGCAGCCGCGTGAGCGCGCCCTCCTCCTCGGGATCCACGTCCGCGTAGTAGCCCGCCGCTGCCTCGCCATCCGCGTCCTCGTCGAGGTAGGGCTTCTCCTTGGCCGCCGCGAGCTTCCCGAGCGCCTCGGAAACGAGATCCATGCGCCAACCCTAGTGCAGCCCGAATGACGTCAGGGAAGGTCGAGAGCCCGCCGAAGTGCGTCCTCGACCTCGAGGAGCCTCTGTGGTGCGAGCTTGCCGGCGTGCCGCCGAAAGAGCTCGCGATCGATCGTGAACAGGTCGTGACAGAGCACGTAACCCGGCTGCTCGAGCCCCGCCTCGCCCGCGTCCAGGGCGACGGCGGTCGGGAGCGATCGTTTCTTCTCGACCGATGTGATGCGAGCGACGATCGCGGCCTTGAGGGCGTCCTGGATCGGCTGCCACGAGACGATCAGCGCCGGCTTGTCACCGACGCCGGGGACGTCCACGAACCAGACCGCGCCGCGCGTGAAGCTCACTCGTCACGCCACCGCTCTGTGGCGGCTTCGAGAGCGCCACGGCGCACGGACGCTCCCTCTGCATCCTTCTCCGCCCATTCCTCGTACGCCTCGGTGAACTTCAGGTCCTCGGCAACCTTCTCCGTGGCTTCGACGAAGAGCTCGAAGGTCGCCCTGATCAGCGCGGACTGATTATCGAACTCGTCGAACGCCTTCGCCCGGCGGGCGACCGCGAGCGAGAAGCCGGTCATCGCGTCAGTGACCGCTGACCCGGACGCGTCGTCTGCAGCGAGCAGCTCCTGCCAGGTGCGAAACGCGTCGCGTGCACGCGGAGCGAGATCTTCCGGAGCACGGAACGTGTATGTCTTCTCCTTTGTAGGCATGTCCTAATACGTCGGTGATTAGCGCTGTAATACCGAAGTATGACTGAGCGAGCAGCGGTCGGCAAGTCCAAGCCGGCTGGCTATGCCGAGGACCTACTCCCTGCCGAGCCCGAGTTTCCCTAGCTGAGGTCCTGCGGGGTCGTGCTGCTCGGTGTCGTGACCGGCACGGGGACGTACTGCGGCCGGCGGAGCTGCAGCCCGCGACCCTGGCGCCAGAGCGGCTGGGTCAGGTACCAGACGAGCCACAGGATGCCAACCACGCCCACTGAGAGCGCAATCAGCCGCAGCGAGAACCCGCTGGATGCGACCCAGAGGAGCAGGAACGCGCTGCTGAGCACGATCGCCCAAGTCATCTTCCGCCAGTTCACGGAAATTCTTCATTTCACACCGCTTTCTCTAGGACTCGAGAGCGAGTTGCTCTCCCTTGCACTCAGGCCTCGTGTGGGAGTCGAGAAGGAACTGCGGTGGAGCCTCGGCGGCTTCCGCGCTAGGACCAGGCGCTTCCTGAAGGGTAGCAGGATTTGTGATCGGTGTTACAAATTCTGGCCGCTACGTCGAACCGCGCCGCCGGCCCTGGATCAAGGCGTGGTTGAGCATCGTCGCGTGATCGTCCTCGCGCGCGACGACGACGACCTTGTGCCAGACGCCCGCGTGTTCGACCCGGTCGTCGTACATCTGGGTTCTGAAGTTCGCCTCGTAGAGCTCGGGCAGCGCGTCCCCGGGGCCGTACATGCGCCGGCCGCCGTCACTGCCGCGGATGACCGCGACGAGCTCGCGCGTCTCCTTGTAGTCGTCGGCGGCGAGAAACTCGGCCAGCGGCTTCTGCGGCCCTCCGCTGCTCAGGAAGGCGACGACGTACTTCCGGTTGCGACCCCACTTGTTCTTGCGAATGGTCTCGCCGAGCCCGATATGAACGACGCCTTCGGAGCGCGTCGTGCCCATGAACACCCGGTACCGGGAGTAGCGATCGAGCGAATCCGGCCATTGGTACGACTCGCCTTTCCGCTCCCGAACGAGGCTCCAGTCCTCAGGGAGATCGGCCTTCCGACCTCGAGCGGAAGCCGCCGCCTTGCGCGAACCGCTACGCGTGAGAGCAGGCTTGATGACGGGATTTTCGAAGCCCGCCTCCGCGAGATGTGTCAGAAGCGGACCGAGCTCTCGATCCGGAACGTGCTCCAGCGTGACTGAGAACGGAGACAACGTATGAAAACGTAGTCACGTCACTACACGTTGTCAAGAAGTATGTTAGGGTTCGATGTGCAGGAGAGCTCGACCGGGCTTTCCGCACTGAACGAAAGACGTTAGGAGCAACTGAATGTACGCAACTATTCGGCGTTACGAAGGCGTGGACCATGCTCGCACGGACGAGCTGACCAGGAAGCTCGACGAGACCCTCCTCCCCCGCCTGAGCGAGACAGAAGGATTCCGCGGCTATTACCTCATCGAGGCCGGCGACGGCGTCATGAGCTCCGTCAGCTTCTTCAAGACTCAGGAGCAGGCCGAAGAGTCGACTCGAATCGCATCCAGCTGGGTGCGCGACGAGAAGCTCGAGACGGCCCTCCCCAATCCGCCGAGGATCACGGGCGGAGAGGTCATCGCCAAGAAGATGGTCGAGAAGGAGCTCGTCAGCGCGTAACACCTGCGCCGACGTTCGGAGAGGGCCCGCCTGCGGAGCGGGCCTTTTCTGTTTCTGGGGTCAGATCGACTGACGGAGCGCGTCCGCCGCGGCCTGCAGACGCTCACTGACCTCGGCGAGCTCTCGGGCCGCAAGGTCGATTCGCTCCTGCTGGACCTCCGAGCGCTCTTGCTGCTTGTTGGCCCGCTCCTGCTCGCTGTCAGCGCGCTCGCTAAGCGTCTTGAGCTGGCCGGCCATGTTCTCGACAGTCCGGGTGAGCTCGGCCAACTGTTCGGCGATGATGGCCGTGTCCTCTTTCATGGCGGCGTGCCTCGATTGTACGCCGGGGGTTAGTGATCCGGAAGCACGAAAAAGGCAACGGCCGAGTACTGGCAGGCGACCGCGGCGATGACGAGCACGTGGAAGACCTCGTGGAAGCCGAAGACGGCCGGGTACGGGTCGGGGCGCCGAAACGCGTAGACGAGCGCGCCGGCCGTGTACAGGAGCCCGCCGGCGAGGACGAGCAGCGAGCCGCCGAGCCCGATCTCGTCCAGCAGCTGCGGAAAGACGATGACGCCGACCCAGCCGAGCGCGACCCCGATCACCGAGGAGATCCACGTGGGAGCGTCGACCCAGGAGAACTTGAAGACGATCGCGGCGAGCGCCCCGATCCAGACGATCCCGAGCATGACCGGCCGCCAGTTCCCCTTCAGTGCGAGCAGCCCGAAGGCCGTGTAGGTGCCGGCGATGAGCCCGTAGACGCCGGCGTGGTCGATCCGCCGAAGCCAGCGCCGCGGCCCTTCTGGCCAGGGCAGACAGTGATAGAGCGCGCTGGCCCCGAACATCACCGCCACGCTGGCCGCGAAAACGACCGCCGCGAGCCGCCCGAGCGAGGTCTCGGCCTCGATGACGAGCAAGACTCCGAGCGGCACCGCGACCAGGAAGGCCGCCGCGTGCGAGAGACCGCGCAGGCGGGGCTTGGCACTTGCGGCGGTCGCGACTCGGCCGGACATCGCTAGCTCTGAGGCTCTGACTCGAGGATCCAGATCTTGCCGTCGGCGACGTCGACCGCCGGCGAGCCGTCTCCCGGATCGGTGAGGCTCGTGCGCTTGACCCTCACGCGCCTGCCGTCCAGCTCGCCGAACGGCCCGTCGGCCGGCCCGATGCCGGTGGCGTAGCTCCAGGCGCGAACCTGGTTGTGGATCTCGCGCGCGGTCTGAGACCAGTCGATTTGTCGCGTAATCCTCGCCGAGCATCCCGGCCCAGGACGCGCCCTCGGTCGCCTGCGGCTCTCCGGGATCGCCGGCCGCGAGCCGCTCGAACACGCGCGGGAGCAGGTCGAGCTCGGCCTGGACCAGCCTCGGCCCCGTCTCGAAGATCGTCGTCTCTTCGTCGAGGATCGGGATCGACGACTGAGCGAGGATCGGTCCCGTGTCGAGCTCGGCGTCCATCCGGTGCCAGGTGAGCCAGAACTCGCTCTCGCCGTCGCGAAACGCCCACGAGAGCGGGATCGGGCCGCGATGCCGGGGCAGCTTGGCCGGGTGCTGGTTGACGCACCCGTAGCGGGGCACGTCGAGCGCCTCCTGCGGAAGCTTCCAGGGGAAGCCGTTGCAGATGACGACGTCGGGCTCGAGCCCCCGCAGGAGCGGGGCGACATCCTCCACGCCGCGGACCATGAGCAGGTTGACGCCCTGAGTGACGGTGCGGTCGCTCGTCTCGCCCCAGGGCGGCAGCGGCTGGCCGACCGCGACCGGACGCCGCGGCAAGAGCCAGGCGACCACGTCATGCCCCAGCTCGCGGATGCGCTCGATCAGCGCCTCGGCAATCGGCTGCACCGTGGCGATGACGACGACCCGCCAGCCCTTCGGCTCGGTCATCGCAGGAACCGCACCCGGTCGCGCTCGTTGTAGGCGCGGACTTGCCGCTCGACCGCGTCGTCAGCCTCGCTCGTGGCCATGGCGCAGATGCTGCCAGCCGCGGGGCGTCAGCGCTCCGGCAGGAATTAGGCTGAAACGACGCGACGCAGGAGGAGAAACGTGAAGTCGAAGCAGGAGAAGAAGCTCAAGGAAGAGATTGGGCCGTTTCTCGAGGAGGGCGAGGAGGTGCGGGCGGTTCTGATCGCGCGGCCGCGTGGGTGGACGATGTCGCAGGGCGACGACGACCTCGGCGTCAGCGCGGCGCTCGGAGAGGGTAAACAGCAGAAAGCGCATGCAGCCGCGGAGGAAGCGGGAATCCGGCTCGCGTCTCCTGGCGGTCTGGTGCTCACGAACAAGCGTCTGCTCACGGTTCAGACCGGCGAGGCCCTCGGCATGGGCGTCGGTGGATCGGTCAAGGACGTCCTGAGCGCGGTTCCGATCACGGACGTCGACTCGATCAAGGTGAAGCGCCTGCTCCTCGGCTACGTGGTGACGCTGACCGTGCGCGGCTCGGAGTTCAAGCTGGAGGCGAACGCCGCGGCCGGCGCGAAGCCGATGGCGCAGGCGTTGGAGCGAGCGAAAGCCGAGGCGTAGGCCTAGCGGCCCCGTCCACGAGGCGGCAGAGCGCGTTCGCGAGGCGCATCGGAAGACCTGCGCGACCCCGAGCGGGACGGAGACCACGAAGGCCGCCGCGTGCACGAGGCCGCGCAGGCGCGGCTTGAGGCCGTCGCCCCCGGGCACGGCCGGATGATAAGGCGGCGTCTCGCTCTCTCCATTTTTCCCTGCAAATCGAAGACTGCTACTGTGTGATCACGGGTCGGCAATGGCGCCGCCCGGTGAGATTCGCTTCTCGTTCCTCCTTTGGGTGTTTCGAGGTCGGCAAGTCTCGAACCGCAAAGGAGTCGAACACAATGTCCAAGCAGTCCTTCCCCGAGCTCGGCGTCTCGCCGCCTGTCGTCAGGGCGCTCGCAGCTCGCGAAATCCACAGTCCATTCCCGATCCAGGAGCGTGTCCTGCCGGACGCGCTCACGGGGCTCGACGTCCTCGTCCGCTCGCCCACCGGCTCGGGCAAGACGCTCGCGTTCGCGCTGCCGATCGTCGAGCGAACCGTGCCGAGCGACGGCCGCCCGTCGGCGCTCGTGCTCGTCCCGACCCGCGAGCTCGCGGCCCAGGTCTGCGCGGAGCTCGATCCGCTCGCCCGGGCGAAGGATCTCTTGGTCGCCGTCGCGTACGGCGGCCTCCCGCTGCAGGCGCAGGCGAAGCGCGCCAAGAAGGCGCACATCCTGATTGCCACGCCCGGCCGCCTCGAGGACCTCGCCGAGCGCCGGCTGATCGATCTGGCCGGGATCCGCACGTTCGTCCTCGACGAGGCCGACCGGATGCTCGACATGGGCTTCAAGCCCCAGGTCGACCGGATCGTCCGCCGCCTGCCGCGGAACCGCCAGACGATGTTCTTCTCGGCGACGCTCGACGGCGAAGCAGGCCGTCTCGCGCGCGAGTACACGAACAGCCCGTCGCTCTTCGAGAGCGCGACGTCACGCGACGAGCCGGCCGAGATCGAGCACCGCTTCGTGTCGGTGACGGCGGACTCGAAGGTCGAGACGCTCGTCGAGCACCTCCGCGGCTCGTACTCGACGCTCATCTTCGTGCGGACGAAGCGCGGAGCGGACCGGCTCGTCACGAAGCTCGCACGCCACGGAGTGCGCGCGGCCGCGATGCACGGAGACATGCGCCAGAACGCCCGGCAGCGGGCGCTCCGGGAGTTCGAGTCCGGCAAGGTCGGCGTGCTCGTGGCCACCGACGTCGCCGCGCGAGGCCTTGATCTCGACGACATCACGCACGTGATCAACTTCGACCCGCCGGCGGAGGACAAGGGCTACGTGCACCGCACGGGCCGCACCGGCCGGGCCGGCCGCAGCGGGACGGCGATCACGTTGGTGTTGCCCGAGCAGCAGGCCGATGCGAGCCGCGTCGCGCGGCGCCTCGGCCACATCGATCAGTTCGAGCAGGCCGGCATGCGCTCCGCGCGTCCGAAGCTCCTGTACACGAGCCGCCGCGGGCGCCGCTCGAAGTGGTAGCGGCTTAGCATGATGCGAGAGCAGCTCGCGGCGACCCCCTGACTCGAGATCGAGTCCGCAGTACCGCGTCCCCAGCCGCGTGGCGGTAGGGGCTGCGGTCCCGCCGTTGGTCGGGGCCGATACCTAGTTCACCGCGTAAAACGGCCAGCGCTCAGGAACGCCCTTGAGATCGTGCTCTCCGCGGTCCTCGAGAACGATTCCCGAGCTGGCGACGAGATCTCGCACCGTCCGCGTGACGAGGATCTCGCCCGGCACGCATTCCTGTTCCCGCACGCGGGCCTTGAACACCTGAGCCTTGTGACGTGATGGCAACTAATGTCATGGTCTCCTAGACAAGACCTAGAATCGGGCGTCCCGAAATACCGGAGGACCGGAGATGGCTCACACTTCCGCGCTCTACACCGTGCGGGTCAAGGAGCGCTACAAGGACTATCAGCCGCTGGGCGACATTGATGGTTCGGGGACGAAGCTGCAGGACGTACTCGCTGGCTACCTGAACGGGTTCGAGGAAGCAGCCGCGGACGGAGACCGCGTGGTTCGCGCCCTGTCGCAGAACACGCAGGGGGACGACCTTGAGGCCGTCCTGTTGCATGGTCAAAGCGGCGTCGTGGCAGACATCGTGGACAGTCAGGGCACGAACCGGATTCGTCAGGTCGCGACTGACACGCAGCTGCTGCGGTGTAGCGCACTCTTTCGGCTTCCGCCTACGCAGGACATGGGATGGCTCGCTCTCCAGGTCAACAATGGCCGGGGCATCAAGGGTCTACTGGAGGTAGGACTTCACGTGAAGTTCAGGGATGACTTCGAGGACCTGATGCTCCAGATTCGGCCGTTCGTTGTGGGTCCGCCGTCTACGAGGCGATCGAGCAAGGCAAGCTTTCGAAGGTGCGGTTGATCCGGTACGAAAAGCCGAACGACCGTGCTGTTGGCGAGACAGACAGGTGGGTTAAGGCCGGAGAGGACGGCAAGATTGAGCTCATCCTCAGCGCGCGAGGTCGAGGTCACATGCTCAAGGCCGGGCCGCTCAAGAAATTCTTCGGAAGCGACGGCGCGGATAGCTCAGCTCGTGCCGAGATCCTGGAGTTCGGAGACATCCCTTTCGAGCAGGCGAAGGTCGAGGTTGAAATCGAAGGCCGGATTCGGACGTTCAACATCGAGACCCCGCAGACCGGCCATCCGATGACGATCGAGCTCGACGAGCTCGACTTCGATTCGGAGGGGGAGCCCACCGAGGATTCGGTCATCAAGGGTCTTCGCGACTCGCTCTCCTACGTCTAAGGTCTGCTCGTGCTAGGCAGCGCGAAGATCAGTCCCTGGCGCATCGTTCGGGCGCAGCACGGCACGTATGTCAACGCACGTACTGGTCGGCCCCACTGGCCCGACTACGCCGTGTTCTATGGGATGCCCCTGCTCACGGTCGCGATCTGCCTCTGGCGCGACGTGGAGCTGAGCGTGGCTGCGGCTACTGCACTGCTGACGGCCTCGGGGCTGCTTGGTGCCCTGTTGTTCGGGGTCATGCTCCAGGTGTCCGACCGCGCCATGAGCTGGGTTGACCAGGGTCCAACGAAAAGCAAACAAACGAGTGACCACGCGGCGTTCCTGAATGAGCTCGCTGCAAATGCTGGATACGCGTCCCTCATCTGTATCGCCTCGGCAGCTGCCTACGTGATGGCGGTAACCAGCGCACCGGACACGGCGAAGGAGGAGGGAGGGGTTCTACTCGGTGCCGCCTCGGCGATTGGTCTGGGGCTCGGCGTTCACCTAATCCTGATTCTCTTGATGGTGATGAAGCGGGTGTTCGCGCTCACGGAGCAGCGGTTGACGCAGGCTCGGACCGGGCCCGATCAGAACGTCGTGCCGTATGAGCGCAAGGCGAGGAGCTCATCGCGTCGCTGAGCGAGGGATCACGTTTGAAGTGTGAGGAGAGCGGCGGCCACTCCGAGCTGCTAGCGCGCGACTGGCGGGCGTTCGTGACGGCTCACGATCCGAGATAGCGAATGGTGGCGACGGACCCGCAATTCGAAGCAGAACGAGCACACCGGCTGGGCCTCTGGGCGCAGCTGCTAAAGGAGGGGGGCCCGGAACGAGTGGCGCCGGGTACCTTGCGCGCCCTCGGAATCTACGGCGGCGCGCAGGGCGTTTGGGTCGATAAAACGCGAACGAGCCTCATCGCGTCTGCCGGCGTCACTGTGGGGATCCTGCACACCGGCAGCTCCTACGCCGACGATCTTTCAGATGAGGCGCTCGTTTACCACTACCCGTCGACGGACCGAGGGCCGGGGCGCGATGCGTCCGAGGTAGCCGCAACAAAAACCGCAGGCGAGCTCGGTATGCCTATCTTTGTCATCACCTATCCCACGCCCGGCTCGACTGTTCGGGACGTACGGCTTGGGCGGGTCAGGCTGGGACGACGCGGCAGGGACGTTCTTGGTCAGGTTCGGGGAGACGCAGCCCCCAGTCGAGGCTCCGTCGGACATTCAAGACGAAACGCCGTTCTCGCTCGAAGGTTCCGGCCGACCGCAGCGTGAGGCGAAAGCGAAGGTGCGACCCGGTCAGCCGGTGTTCAAGTTCAAGTGCCTCAAGCGCTACGGTGGTCAATGCGCAGTGTGTGGGGTGGCAATCGCCTCAGTCCTCGACGCGGCTCACATTAGAGGGATCGGCGACGGCGGGTCGGACGACCCGCGTAATGGGCTCATTCTGTGCGCAACCCATCACCGGGCATTCGACGCACACCTTTTCACCGTTTATCCCGAGGACCTCTCGTTGATCCTGCGGCCGGGGCATGACAGTGACGACCTCCGGTTAACCCATACGTCGCTAGCTCATCTCCCAAGGACGCCACACAAAGACGCGCTTGGCTGGAGGCTGAGCCGCTTCAAAAAGCGGCTGGGAGACTTTGGTGCGTGACCGAGCCCGCGATCTCCTCAAAGATCTCGTCGCTGGAGAGCAGCTCCACGAGATTCCCGTCCGGGTCAGGGCCGGCGTTCGTGAATGTCCCTGATCGTTTGAGCTCTCAGGCGCGGCAACCGGAGCTCCTACGGTTGTTGCAGGCCGCGTACTGGGTCGGGGAGCGCGACTACGCCGCGACACCGGATCGGCTTGCCGGGGAGCAGACTCCTCGAAAGCTCGGCTGGAAGCGGCTCAAAATCAGGCACCACCGACTCCACTGCACCTTGGAGCCCCTCTAAGAACGCGCGATCCGTGAGGCAGAGGTGCACGTTCCGCGCCTCGGCTTTGGGGACCAGACCGGCCTCCGCGCGTGCTTGGTACATGCGGTCGTATAAAGAGGAGGAGTCGGCTGGTGGTGTCGCGCTCGTCGGCCTCGGCGAGCGCGACAGCGAGGCGCTGAAAGGATTGCTCGGCCTGAACCGCATGCACTTGAAATGCGATCCAAGCCACTGTTCAATCAGAGAGAGGAGCGGTCAATGAAAGACACAATCGCAGACCAGCTACGAGCGTTCGGAGTACGCAGTGGTGTCCTCGTTCAGATGGCGCAACGCGGGCAGATCATCGAAGTCCGCTGCGAGATGCCGAAGTGCTATTGCCACAAGGGTCGGGGCCACTTCGAGCCGAGACCATCCCCGGCGGGTAATTGGGCACCCTCGCCGGACCACTACCCTCGGCTCAAGGCTGACGGTGGGCAGCTCGTCCCCTGGAACGTCCGGCTCGCGCACGTGCTCTGCAACCGAGAGGACCATGGCTGGCGCAGGAGGATCAGACGGATGCTCGAGAAAGGAATGTCACTTGAGGAGATCGCCGAGAGCCTGACCCACAAGGGGATACGCAGGCCGCATGGCAGCGCCGAGTGGACGGCGAGCACCGTGCGGAAAGCGTTCGTCTCCTAGGGATGCCCTCCGGGGCACGTGATGCCGCTTCCATGCAGAAGGTTGGTCAGCAACTCTAGGCAACACCAGGGCGACCCTGTTAGAACAGCGTCGCGTGAAGCTCATTACGCGGATCGAGATCGAGAACTTTCGATCCATCGACAGTCTCACGACTGACACCGGCGCGCTCACCGCCTACATCGGCACGAATGGATCGGGCAAGAGCAACATCCTCCGAGCGCTCAATCTCTTTTTCAACGGCGAACTAGAGCCCGGCGTCGCCGTCGACATAAGCCGCGATTTTCATAAGCCGTGGCGCAGGATCGGTAACAGGGTCATCGACGTCACGCTCACGTTCTCGCTTCCGGACGTCTTTCATTTCAACCAGCCTCTGGTTGACCCACTAGCAGGTATTGGCATCACTCCGAGAGCAACGTTCGAGATTCGCAGGCGATGGCAGCGAGACCGACTTCGCGAAGGCGCAACGACCGACGAATTCTTCGTTCGTACGCCCGGCGCTAACTGGGCGCAGCCGATCCAGGCAGACCAGGCAGGCGCAGCGCTTCGATTCCTCCAGCTCATTCGCTTCCGATACATCCCTAACCACGTACACCCTTCCGAGCTTCTACGCGCAGAGAGCGGGGCACTACAGCAGTCGCTCATAACGGCCCTTCGGCTGCGCCGCGCCCGTCAGCCGCAGGCTGGCCCCGCAGTGGCCGACGTTGATGCGCTTCTGCAGGAAATGGCGAGTGCAGCCCAGGACCTCGTCTTGCCCCTGACGGCTGTCCTCGCGACTGCTCCAGGTCACGTCCAGGGAATTGAGATCGCGACCCCGTCCGACTGGGCGGAAGTGGCCTGGTCGCTCGGGCTACGCCTGCAGGCAAGAGACGTCCGGCCTCTAGATGCCGCGATGCATGGCTCGGGGAATCAGACCTTTCTCATGTACCTACTGATCCGTTTCATTGACACCCAGTTCCGTCAAGGCTTCGGGTGGCACCAAGCGACGATCTGGGCCGTCGAGGAGCCGGAGTCGTTTCTCCACGCGGACCTCAAGAACCAACTGGCGCGGTTCTTGGTAGACGCGACACGCGGTGCGCGTTTTCAGGCCTTCATCACCTCGCACGACCTGCTATTCGCGGGCGCGGCAGACGTCCGCCATGAAGTCGGCCTCGATGGCGGTGAGACCACGGCAGCGCAGTACGAGATGTCCGAGCTGGCTGATCGAACCCTTGCAAGCGGCGTCACGGGCTATGTCCACCCGCTTGCGCTAACGCAGCCGAAGCCAACTTTGATCGTTGATGGCCCGCTCGACGTGTTCTATCTGGAGCAGGCCTATCGGAAAGCGAATCGCCTGAATCCTTGGGACATTCGCTGCCTTGAGACGCTCCAGCCCGATCTCGGCGGAAGCGGCAAAGACAGGCTGAAGCAGTATCTGAAGAACAGCAAGGGACCGTTGCGAGCGCGGCCCTCGACGTCCCCAGTAATCGTTCTGCTGGACTGGGAGGACTCAGAGAATGAGCGGCAGGCGTTCGCCGATCTCGTCAACGAGCACCCGACATCGACGGCGGTTGTATGGCCGGAAGACCAATCGAATCCGCGTCTTGGTTCATCCTTCCGCGGAATCGAGAGGTTTCTTGGAACTGCGCTCGTCGAGCATGTTGCGAATCAACAGCCCAATCTAGGAATCACGCAGACGGTCGCCAACCCGCCGATCTTCGAACTGCAGCCGCCAAGGAGATCGGCGGTCAAGCAAGCTCTCGCTCGAGAGTGCGAACGCAGAGACAACGTTCAAGACGTCCAACCTCTCATTGACGCGCTCGTCTGGCTGGACTCCAACATTCCAGGCCGCGCACTGCAACCTCGCCTGCCTTCGGTCTGAAGTGACGTGGCGACGGGCGCGCACTGTCGCGGACTGTCCATCTCGGGCGAGGCCAAAAGAGCGTCTAGCCGAGACCGAGCCATCGTCCTAACCTCAAGCTGCCGGGGCGGAGGCCATACGGCTCAGTCGCGCGGAGTGGTCGCTCGCCACGCCCCGGCGGCACCTAGACGCCGCCCTTCCTACGGTTGTCCTCCAGGCAGAGCATCTGGCAGTTGGCAGCCTCAGTCTTGCCGCCTGCGTGCCACGGAGTGATGTGGTCGGCCTCCATCTCCTCGAGCTCGAAGTGCTTCTTGCAGACCGGGCAGATGCCCTTCTGCCGCTCGTAGGCCTCGCGCCTCATGGTTCGGCTGAACGCCCGGATGTTGAGGTGCTTCTCCTGCCCGTCGAGCACGTAGGAGTAGATGCCCTGCTTGCTTGGTGACGTCCTCGTCGGCCATCAGCGTCGCGACCTCGCTCCTCAAGCTTCGCCGAGTCCAGCTCCGCGTCCTTGAACTCGTTGTAGAGCGTCGCCCCACTCGACGCCCTTCATCTCCTTGCGGTACGTCGGGAAGGTGGCCTTCACCCAGTCGATGACCTTCTGGAAGTAGAGCCACAGCTCGTTGGCGTTGGGCTTGTGCTGGTGCTTGGCCATGTAGCCCTCGATGTCACCGTCGTTGATCCACTTGATGACGGTCTCCAGGTAGTCCTGGCGGATGGGCGTGCCCGTCATGTAGTCGCTGCCGATGGCGTAGGCGGGGCAGCCGGTCTTGCTGAAGTAGCGCTTGGCATCGGTCACCCATGAGCCCGCGTAGACCGCGTTGCGCAGCTCCTGATCGGTGAGCTTCTCGCCGGCGATGTTGATGGTCCTGAACCAGTCCAGCTTCTCGCTGTCGGTGCCGCTGCACAGGTAGACCATCAGCTTGTAGTCGAGGATCTGCTCCTGCTCGTCCGACTGAAGGTTGTGGAAGTAGCGCCCCTCGAAGGCGAAGTCGCCCTCGACGTACTGGCAGAAGGAGATGGTGCGCTGCTGGCCGTCGATGACCTCGAAGTCGCCGTCGTCGCGCACGGCCCAGTACATGACGTTGAGCGGGAAGTCCTTGCGTGACGGTGTCGATGACGGCGTCGCGCTGCTTGTCCTTGTAGATGAACTCGCGCTGGTACGGCGGGCGGATGTCGAGCTTGCCGCCGTAGCCGACGACGCCCGCTTCGTCGTTGTCCTCGTAGCCCTCGGCGAGGTCGCGGACCGTGATCTCCTTGAGTTCGATCTTCACGAGCGCTGCCCTTCCGGCGGATGAGGATGCGGGCGTACAGCTTGACGAAGACTCGCCGTCGACCTCGTAGTAGGTCTTGCCGAGCGGCGCGGTATCGCACCTTGAAGGCCGGGCCGTCGTTGAGCTTGGTCACGGTGCTCCTCGCCGTTGGCGCTCACCTGCATCTGCTGCGGATAGATCTTGCTGCTGCCCGAACCACGACTCGGTGATGCCGACGATCTCGAACTGGTCGGGGTTGTACTTGTCGAGGAAGCGTGATCGGCACGCCCATGACCCCGTCGTAGTCCATCGGGATGTCGACGGTCCTGGCCGACTTCGATCGCGTCGTAGTTGTCGTAGGTCGGGTAGTCCTCGGGGTTGTACGTCTTGTAGAGGATCAGGTCCTCGTGGCGCTTGGCGATAGTCGAGGTTGGTGAACCAGCACGCCGTTGCCGACGGCTCCGCCACTTGCTGCCGTTCTCGTCGATCCAGATCGCGCTGGCCGGCTTCGGCGGTAGTCGTCGGGCACGCCGAACTCCATGTCGCCGCTGTCGGATACTGCCCGAGCCACAGCTTGTTCGTCCTGGATGAGCGGGAAGATTTCCTTGTAGGTGATCGGCGTTCTTGTTCCCGATGATCAGGAACTTCTTGTCGTGCTCGATCAGCTGCGCGACGTACTCGCGGAACAGTGAGAACGGCGGGTTGGTCACGACGATGTCGGCCTGCTTCAGCAGCTCGACGCATCTCCGCGCTGCGGAAGTCGCCGTCACCCTGCGAGCGGCTTGACGCCGATCTCCTCGGGGTCGGGGACGCTGTTGCCGTTCTTGTCGCCCGTCGTACTCCAGGTAGATCGCCTGCTCGGAGTCGTTCTGGCTGAACAGGTCGGCTGCTCTGGCTCTTGTAGCAGGTCGTGATGAGCTTCTTCAGCCCCAGCTTCTCGAAGTTGTAGGAGAAGTAGTGGAAGAAGTTGCTCACGCGGGGGTCGTCGCAGTTGCAGTAGACGACCTTGCCCTTGAAGTGCTTCTTGTAGTGCCGCAGCTCCCGCTCGATGTCGGCAGCTGCGTGTAGAACTCGTCCTTCTTCGCGCCCTTGGCGTTCGAGAGGCGGCGGTTCGCGGTAGTCACGTCACCTAACTCTGCCAGGCCGCGCAAGGTCGCCCCAAGGTCTAAGCCGAAATCCGGAGCCTGAAAACCGCTCTACTAAGCGGGCTTGCGCTGCTCGACAAGCGGTTTCCTAAGCCGCGTGCGCATGTTCGATTATGCCAGGAGCATCCTCGCTGGCCGAGCCTATTCGGAAGAAGTCCCCGCAAATCGGTCGATTTGACGAATTCGCCGTTAGCGCCGGCTCGTAACGGTTGGCACCGGTAAGAACCGCTATCGCCAGCGGTTTTTCAGCGGCGCAGCGGTCTTCCAGCGGCTCAATCTGGCGGCGCCGGAGGGCGGCGGCCGATCCCACTTCTCGGTTCGGAGTTGACCGAGCTTGGTGAGGAGCGACTGACTTCTCGACCTGACGCTCCGGAGATGCGCCATCCAGGTTGCTTTGCGAGATTCGGGCTCTCCTAGCGGTATCCACTCGCGACCTTCATGTCTCGCTAGCTCTTCTTGCGACGGATGAACAATCGTCTGTAGACGCCCTTGACGGGATAGCCAACGTCGAAGTGACTCCCCGGGCCGAAGGAGTCTGTCCTGATGACGGCCCCGAGAGTTCCGGTGTTCGATTTCATGCGTACGCCATCCACGACCCGTTCCTTCTTCCCGTACTTCTTGGTCATGGGGTAGTCGGCGTGCCCGCTGAGCCCCAGGATTTCGAACTGGTCTGGGTTGTGCTTGTCGAGGAAGGTGAGAGGCACTCCCATGACACCGTCGTAGTCGCAGGGGATATCCTCGACCTTGGCAACCTCGATGGCGTCGTAGTTGTCATACTTCGGGTACTCGTCCGGGTTGTACGTCTTGTAGAGGATCAGGTCCTCGTGGCGCTTGGCGATGTCGAGATTGGTGAACCAGCAGGACGTTCCTGAAGCTTCGACCAGCCTCGGTCGCCGTCGTCGTACACGCCAGCTTGCGTAGTCGCGCAGTGTCGGGACCGCGAACTACGCATTCGCCGCTGGAGCCGTAGCCCAGCCAGATCTTGTTCGTCCTTGATGAGGGCGAAGATCTCCTTGTAAGTGATCGCGTTCTGGTTGCCGATGATGAGGAACTTCTTGTCGTGCTCCATCAACTGCGCGACGTACTCGCGGAACAGCGAGAAAGGCGGGTTGGTGACGACGATGTCCGCCTGCTTGAGCAGTTCGACGCTCTCCGCGCTGCGGAAGTCGCCGTCACCCTTAACGGCTGGATGCCGATTTCGTCGGGATCGGGGACGCTGTTGCCGTTCTTGTCGCCGTCGTACTCGAGGTAGATCGCCTGCTCGGAGTCGTTCTGGCTGAAGAGATCGGCGCTCTGACTCTTGTAGCAGGTGGTGATGAGCTTTTTCAGTCCGAGCTTCTCGAAGTTGTAGGAGAAGTAGTGGAAGAAATTGCTGACCCGTGGGTCGTCGCAGTTGCAGTAGACGACCTTGCCCTTGAAGTGCTGCTTGTAATGCCGCAGCTCCCGCTCGATGTCGGGCAGCTGGGTGTAGAACTCGTCCAGCCTTGCCTTCTGGGCTTGCCGCAGGGCGCGGTTCAGTTCCTTCGATGCCATTCGCTCTCCTCGCTTCCGCGCGGTCACCTCAGAGCACGAGGATAGTCCGCCCGGCGGCACCCCGCAGCGGCGCTACAGCGGTTCTTGTCGAATCGGCCTACACCGAAAAACCGCTCTACCAAACGGGTTTGGGCGAGCGGACAAGCGGTTTCCAAATCGCGTGCGCATGTTCGATTCCAGTCCGTGGCCATGTCTGTTCGTAGACTCGACGCGTGGCACTGACCTGCGCCTCTTGCGGCACCGAGAACCCGGCCGACGCCCGCTTTTGTAGCTCCTGCGGCGCGCCGCTTCACCAGACTTGCCCCAGCTGCGGGGCCGAGCAGCCGGCGTCCGCGGCCTTCTGTTCCTCCTGCGGCTTCGCCCTGCGCCAGGACGCTCGCCGCGCCGCGGACGCTGCCGACGAGCGGCAGGAACGGCGCGTCGTCACTGTCCTCTTCGCCGACCTTGCGGGCTCGACCGCGATCGGCGAGTTGCTCGACCCTGAGGACTTCCGCGAGCTCCTGGGGGAGCTCTTCGACCTGATCAACACCGAGGTCGAGCGCTTCGGCGGCACGACCGAGAAGTTCGCCGGGGACGCCGTGCTCGCCGTCTTCGGCAACCCGCAGGCGCACGAGGACGACCCCGAGCGCGCCGTTCGGACTGCGCTCGCCGTACGCGACCGCTTCGGCTCCTTCGCGGAGCGCGTCGAGGGCCGGCACGGCGCGAAGGTCGGCCTCAGGATCGGCGTCAACACCGGCGACGTCGTGGCCGGCCGGGACGCCGCTACTCGCGGGGAGCTGATGGTCAGCGGGGACGCGGTCAACGTCGCGGCGCGCCTGCAGCAGTACGCCGAGCCCGGGTGAGGTGCTCGTCGGGCGAGCGCACGCAGGCGGCGACCGCCCGGACGATCGAGTACCGCCGGCGCGAGGACTTGCAGGCCAAGGGCAAGCGGGAGCCTCTGTCCTGCCTCGAGCTCGACCTCGCACGCGCCGGGCCGAGGAGTACGGGCCGCCGAGGCGCGGGAGACGCGCGGCGTCAGTTCTCGAGCCGCTCGGTGTCGTGAACAGCCTTCTAGGGAGGCCACGGCCGTCGGCCCCGGCGGCAGAGCTCCTCGGCCAGGCTCTCGAGACTCTTGCTGGTCTCCGTCTCGATGAACGCGCTCTCGTCGACCTCGCCCAGCCGCTTGTGCACCTCCTCGAGCTCGCGCGCGAGGATCCCGACCAGCGTCTCTATGAGACTCCCCGGGCTCAGGTCGTCGAGACGCGTGGTTTCCGCAAAGCCAGCTTCGATCAGCGCCGCGGCGGCGCGCGAGGCCGGCTCGTCCCGCGCGGCGAGTTCCCTCAGGGTCAGGTCGTCGTTGCGAATCGCGTCGTCTCAGCGGCGGCGCTCGACGTCGAGCGCGTCGACGAGCGACTCCTCTTCGGGGGCCGGCTCGGCCAGCGCGTCCTGGAGCTGGGCCATGACGTCGCGCAGGCTTTCCACCACCCGCTGCTTGCGGTCCTCGAGCATCTTCACCTCGCGCTGGAGCGCGTCACGCCGCTGCTCGACGTCGTGCTCGATCTTGCCGGCTTTCGTCTCGGCGCTCTCGAGCAGCGTCTTGGCCCGCTCTTCCGCCTCGGCCAGCAGGCGCCGGGCCTCCTCCTCCACCGTGCGGCGATGCTGCGTGCCGTACGAATCGGCGGCGTCGCTGATGTCCCGCGCATACGCGTCCGCCTCCGCGCGCGCCTGGGACGCCTCGCGCGTCAGCTCCTCGATGCGCTTGGCGGCTTGCTGCTCCGCCTTGCGCATGATGTCGTCGGCGGCCACCTCGGCCGCTTCGATGATGGCGTTCACCCTCGCGCCGACGTCCACTCTCTCCGAGTCTCGCGGCTCCCCGGCCACGGCCCCGGTCTCTTCCTCTGGATGGTCGAGCATCGTGATCGACTCCTTCGTTCGAGCCGCAGGGGCAGGGTGTTATCGCATCCCCTCCTCCGAGTTGCAAGTAGTAAGCGGCTTAAGACGGCCGTAAGCGAGTCGTAACCCCGCCGCAAGCTTCCGCTCCTAGCGTCGGTCGCAATCGAGAAAGGAGCGAGAATGCGCCGCTTTCTTCTGCTCTGTGCGCTTTGTGCTGCGGTCGTCGCAGCGCTCGCGGCCCCGTCGATGACCGCAGGCATCGGCCCGCCTGGAGGCACGATCTACGCCTTCGACGAGGCGTTCCGGACGGTGGGGACTCCGACGTCGCTTCCGAACCGCGGGCAATTCGACACGCTGTACCATGTTCCCGGACTGCGCGTCCTGCGCGGCCGTGTCCGAGGCGGCCCCGGGGCACCCGGGCTACAACGGGGGACGCTGGCGGGTCGTGGAGGCGTTCGGGATCACGACGCAGCTGACGAACGCCGAGGACGTCGTCGAGCAGGCGGACGAGCTCGTCGACACCGGCACCCGCTTCGTCTGTCCGCTGATCAGGGGCTGAACGCTTCCGGCCGGGGTGGCGCCCAGAGCCGCCCCGGCCCTCAGCCCTGGCGTTTCCGCGTCGTACACTCGACGCGTGGAACTGACCTGCGCCTCCTGCGGCGCCGAGAACCCGGCCGACGCCCGCTTCTGCAGCGACTGCGGCTCGCCGCTTCACCAGACGTGCCCCGGCTGCGGCGCCGAACAGCCGGCAACCGCGGCCTTCTGCTCCTCCTGCGGCTTCGCCTTGCGTAAGGACGCTCGCCGGCCGCCGACGCTGCCGACGAGCGGCAGGAACGGCGCGTCGTCACCGTTCTCTTCGCCGACCTCGCGGGCTCGACTGCGCTCGGCGAGCTGCTCGACCCTGAGGACTTCCGCGAGCTCCTGGGGGAGCTCTTCGACCTGATCAACACCGAGGTCGAGCGCTTCGGCGGCACGACCGAGAAGTTCGCCGGGGACGCCGTGCTCGCCGTCTTCGGCATCCCGCAGGCGCACGAGGACGACCCCGAGCGCGCCGTTCGGGCTGCGCTCGCCGTGCGCGACCGCTTCGGCTCCTTCGCGGAGCGCGTCGAGGGCCGGCACGGCGCGGAGGTCGGCCTCCGGATCGGCGTCAACACCGGCGACGTCGTGGCCGGCCGGGACGCCGCTGCTCGCGGGGAGCTGATGGTCAGCGGCGACGCGGTCAACGTCGCGGCACGCCTGCAGCAGCACGCCGAGCCCGGGGAGATGCTTCGTCGGGCGAGCGCACGCAGGCGGCGACCGCCCGGTCGATCGAGTACCGCCGGCACGAGGACCTCGAGGCGAAGGGCAAGCGCGCGCCTCTCGCCTGCCTGGGTCGCGCTCGCGCGCCACTCGACTTCCTGCGTGGCCGACTCCTCGCGGCTTCGCGGGGCTGACCGCGCCGCTCGTCGGACGAGACGAGGAGCTCGCGCTGCTCAGCGCCGTGGCCGCCCGCGTCGAACGAGAGCGCGCGCCGCAGCTCGTCACGCTCTTCGGCCCGGCCGGCGTCGGGAAGTCGCGACTCCTCACCGAGCTCGTGCAGCGGCTCGACACCGGCGCACGTGCTGATCGGCCGCTGCCTCCCCTACGGCGAGGGCATCACCTACTGGCCGCTCGCCGAGGTCGCCAAGGCGCACGCCGGCATCCTCGACAACGATCCCGCCGAGGCCGCGCTCGCCAAGCTGCGAGCGGCGATCGAGTCGGTCGTCGGCGACGAGCACGCCGGCAACGCGCGCTCGACGCGGCCGCCTGGACGATCGGCTTCTCGCTCCCGGGAACCCCGGTGACGGACTCCGATCCCCGCGAGGCCGTGCGTCTGCCTCGAGGAGGGCTGGGCGCGCTACGTCTCGGCGCTCGGGCGCGAGCAGGTCGCGATCGTCGCCGTCGAGGACGTCCACTGGGCCTCGAGCCCGCTGCTCGACCTGATCGAGCGCCTGGCCGAGCGGCTCACCGACACGCACGTCCTGCTCGTCTGCACGGCTCGCCTCGAGCTGCTCGAGATGCGGCCGACCTGGGGCGCGGGCAAGCAGAACGCGACGGCGCTCTCGCTACGCCGCTGGCCCAGGAGGAGGCGGCCGAGCTCGTCTCCTCGCTGCTCGGCGAGGGGACGTGCCCGAGGAGGTGCGAGACCGCGTGCTGGCCCACGCCGAGGGCAACCCGTTCTTCGTCGAGGAGATGCTGAACATGCTCATCGACCAGGGCGTGCTCGAGCGGCGCAACGGGGGCTGGGCCTCGACCGAGCGGCTCACCGACGTCGCGATTCCCGACTCGGTCCACGGCGTGATCGCCGCACGGATCGACCTCCTCGACGCGCCCGCCCGCGACGCGCTCCGCCGCTGCTCCGTGATCGGCCGCAGCTTCTGGCCGGCCGCGGTCGGCGTCGACGAGCGAGGTGATCGACTCGCTCAGGCGGACCGGGCTCGTCTCCGACAGCCCTGAGCTCGGCGATGGGCGGGATGCGCGAGTTCGCGTTCAAGCATGCGCTGACCCGCGACGTCGTCTACTCGACGCTTCCGCGCCCGGAGCGCCGCGAGCTCCACCGGCAGGTGGCCGAGTGGATCCAGGACGTCGCGCGCGACCGAGACGTCGAGGCGGCCGAGCTCGCCGCCTACCACTACGGCGAGGCGCTCGCCTACGGCGAGGACGACCCGGCCGTCGCCCGGCGCGCCGTCGAGGCCCTGCTGACCGCGAGCGAGGCGGCGTTCAAGCGCGCGGACTTCGCAGGCCGCGCGAGACACATGGTCGAGCGCGCGCTGGCGCTCGACGCCGACGGCCGGCGAGCGCGCAGCTCGCGCTGCGTCCGGCTCGGACTACATCGGAGGGCGCTGGGAGGAGCGTCTCTGAGCGAGCTGCGACCTGCATCGAGGCCGAGCTCGAGCCCGGACGACGCCGAGCTGCGCTCGGACGTGCTCGCCTGGCGGTCGCGGGCCTCCTGGCTCACCGGCCGCTGGGACGAGGCGCTCTCGCTCCGCCAACGCTGCGGTGGCGGCGCTCGACGGTCTTCCGGAGTCGCCTCAGCTCGCTCGGGCACTCGCTCGCCTCTCGCAGATCGAGATGCTGAAGCACCAGGTCGAGGCGATCGGCCACGCCGAGGAGGCGATCGCCGTCGCGCGACGCGTCGACGACCTGTTCGCCGAGGTCAATGCCCGGATCAACCTCATCACCGAGCAGGCGACGCGGGGCAGCGCGCCCGATCCGGACGAGCTGATCGAGATCGTCGACCGTGGCGCTCGAGGCCGGCGTCTACGACGAGGCCTACCGCGCGATCGTCAACTTCATCTGGTGCACGCCCGGGCTACGTTCCGCTCGACGAGATCGAGCGCGCTGGTCGTGGCAGGCTCGGCGCCGCCTGCCGGCAGTGCATGCCTCCGCTGTCGATCGGGCCCTACCTCGAGCTGTCGAGCGCGGCCATGCTCCTCCTCCCGGCGGGCCGCTGGCACGAGGTCGGACGCGATCGTCGATGAGCTGCGGGCTCCGCTCACCGCCGCGACCACCCGGCTCGTCTGGCTGGGGCTCGTCGGCGGCATGGCCCTGCGCCGAGGCGATCTCGAAGGCGGCCGAGCCGCTGCATCGAGGAGCTGCAGCCCATGGCGCTCGCGAGTGGAGAGCCACAGCGGATCGTCCCGATGGCCTGCGTCGCGCTGCCCTGGCTGCTGGTCACCGAGAGGTCTGACGAGCTGCGGTCCCTGGCGGAGCAGGTGCTCACGATGCTCGATGGGCTGTGGCCGGTCCCGTGTCACGGCCGTGCCCGATCGGTCAGAGCGCTCGCCGCGGCGGGCGAAGCCGAGCTGCTCCAGCGCACGATCGACTCCATGCGCCGCGACCTTGATCGAGGTCAGACGGCGAAGCTCGCGGACGTCGCTGATCGCAGGCGAGGGCCTGCTTGCGCTGTTGGAGCAGCGGCCGGACGAGGCCGTCGAGCGTCTGACGGCGGCCGTCGAGAGAGAGCGCGAGCTCGGCTTCGTCTACGACGCCGCGTGCCTCGAGCTCGATCTCGCGCGCGCGTTCGAGGCTCAGGGCCGCGCGGACGCCGCCGAAGAGGCGCGGGCACGGGCCGCTGTCCGTTCTCGAGCCGCTCGGCTGTCGTGAACGCCTTCTAGCCGCGCATCGGAGAGAGTACGGCCCGTGCGACCCCGCCCGACCGCGTCGAACGGCTTCCGCAGCAGTACTTCACGGCGCTGCTCGCCGAGGTCTGCTCGGCACGCCGCGCTCGAGGGGGAGCCGCTCGTCGATCTCGGGCGCGGGAACCCGGAGGTCGGGCCGCCGCAGCACGTGATCGACGCGCTCGGCGAGGCGGCGAATCGAGCAGGCGGCTCACGGGTACCCGCCGTTTCGCGGGCTGCCTGCGCTGCGCGAGGCGATCGCGGCTCGCTACTCGCGAGCTCTACGGCGTCGAGCTCGACCCGGACACCGAGGTGACGATCATGCCGGGGACGAAGACGGCGATCTGCGAGCTCGCGCTCGTGCTCGCCGAGCGGGGGTCGACGATCGTCCTCCCGGATCCGTACTACCCGGATTACCCGTCTGGGCCCGCGCTCGCGGCGGCTCGCACCGGCTACGTGCCGCTCGACCGCGACGCCGGCTGGGCGCCCGACTTCGGCGCCGCGCCGCGCGACGACGTCTCCTGCGTCTTCCTGAACTACCCCTCGAACCCCTGCGCGGTCTGCGTGCCTGAGGGCACCTTCGCCGCCGCGGTCGCCTACGCGCAGGAGACCGGCGCCGCGGTCGTCCACGACTTCGCCTACGGCGACATCGTCTTCGACGGGCGCCGGCCCGAGAGCTTCCTCGCCGAGCCGGGCGCGAAGGAGGTCGGCGTCGAGATGTTCTCGATGTCGAAGACCTACGGGATGGCCGGCTGGCGGCTCGGGTTCGTCGTCGGCAACGCGGAGATCGTTTCCCGGCTCGACCTGTTCGCCGACCACGCGCGCGTCGGGATCTTCACGCCGGTGCAGCAGGCGGGGATCGCGGCGCTGACCGGGCCGCAGGACTCGGTCGCCGAGCGCGTCGAGACGTACCGGCGCCGGCGCGACCGCGTGCGCGAGGTCCTCCCCCACGTCACCGCCGAGGGCTCGTTCTATCTCTGGTGGGAGCTGCCGGACGGCCTGACGCCGGAGCGGCTGCTCGAGCACCGGGTCGCGGTCGCGCCCGGCGAAGGCTTCGGCTCGCGAGGCGAAGGCTGGGCGCGACTCTCGCTCGCGGTCACCGACGAGGTGCTCGAGACCGGGCTCGAGCGGCTGGGGCGGGCGCTCGCCTAGCCGTCACCACTCGCAGCTGGGGACGACCGCCGGAGGAGAAGAGCAGCCAGATGACGCCGCATTGAAATCCGCACACTCCTCTCCCACTTGGCGAGACGCGTCCCCCTACAAGGAGTCTCACCTGCTACCGGCGCTGGGGCAATGGCCCGTACGGATCAAATTGCAGGTGCTTCGGCCCATGAATTGGACGCGGTCGGTCCTAGCGGCTTACGGAATGGGGGCTCGTCGGGACGCCGGTCGTGGTCTTGCTCGCGGTACGTCGGCCCCGTGAGCTGCGCTGGTGTCCGCTGGACGTACCGACTCTGTGCCAAGATCGCCGCGGCATGAGCCTGGCTCGGTGGGAGGAGCGGCTGGCGCCCTTCGACGGGATCCTGGCCGTCGTCTTCTGGGCCGCCGGCGTGCCGTCCTCCAGGGGCCCGCCGACCAGCCCGAGACGGATGCGGCACCGGCCGTGCGCTCCTCTTCTTCAAGGACAGAAGAGAACGCGATCCTGCTCGGCACGTTCCTCTCATGATCGGGACGCTCTTCTTCCTCTGGTTCCTCGGGCTCGTGCGGACGCGACTCGTCGAGGCTTCGAGCGCGGCAGCCATCGGTTGAGCTGATCGTCTTCGCCGGCGGGGTCGCCGCCGCGATCTCGCTGCTCGTGATGCCCGCCGTGCACGCGGCCGGGGTGATCAACAACGAGCAACCTCTCGGCCGACGCCGCGCAGGTCTACCTGGGGATCAACGTCGCGTTCTTCTACGCGGCCGATTTCGTCCACGGCGGTGTTCCTCCTGGCGCTCGGGCTCGTCTCGCTGGCAACGGGGCAGCCGTTTCCGCGCTGGCTCGGCGGGTCAGTCATCCTCTACGCCGTCTGGCTCGTGATCCCGCCGATCGGCTGGGCAGGTGCTCTTCGGCTTCCCCCTCTGGCTGGTCGGGTCAGCATCCTGCTCCTCCTGCGCGGAAGCACCGCAGCGGCTACTCCGCCTCCGGCCCCGTAGAGAGCGAAGCGAGCGGGTCGAACCGCGCGAGCGGGCACGCGCCCCAGAGGCCTTTCTTCTGGGCGCGGGCCCGCTCGGCTGCCTGCAGGAGCTCGTTCGCGTGACGGCCGCGCCTGCCGCCGAAGAACCAGACGCCGGCGGCGCCTTCGCGGACGAGCGTGACATTGACGTCCTCGTCGCCCTTCCAGACGTAGGCGAGCTTGCGGCCGAAGCGGTCGACCTGGTCGAGCGCAGGGTCCTGCTCGATCCGCACCTCGCGTCCCGGGCGGCAGGAGCCGGCGCGTGAGCGCGTCGCCTCGTCCCCGTAGCACTCGTCGCCCTTCTCGGGCGTGTCGATCTGGACGAGCCGCACGCGGCGGCCGTCGACGAGCTCGATCGTGTCGCCGTCGATCACGTGCGCGACGACGGCGCCCTGCGCCGAGCTGTCGCGGGTGAGCAGGACGAATGCGCCGAGCGCGAGGGCTACGACGACGAGCAGCGAGAGCAGCTTCACCGCCGAGCGCCGAGGAGGTAGCCGACGATCGTGCCCGCGGCGAGGAGCTGCGCCCAGGCGGGACGCCGCCGGCTCGGTGCCAGCCGTGGAGGCGGTGGCTCGGGAAGAGCTTGCGGCCGCCGGGGCGTGGCAGCCGGATGACGTGCTCGATGTCCGGCGCCGAGGCGGCGAGCGCGCCGATCGTGACCGGGCTCAGCGGCCCGTAGCGCGCGGCGAGCGCGAGCGCGCAGGCGACGCCGCTTCGGATCTCGAAGCGCGGCGAGCGCGATGTCCTGGTGCGGCATCCGGTCGCCGAGCGCGTGCAGGACGAGCCCGAGGCCGATCGCGCCAGCCCGCGAGCGCGTGATCGCGCCGCCGGCGGCGCCGGTCGCGACGTGGAGCGAGACGATCACGACCGCATCTCAGCGGAGCGTCCTCGAGCCGCGGCGCGGGATGCCCGTTCTCGATCCGCAGCCGCTCGATCAGCTCCGACGCGTCGCCGCTGCGACTCCGGGAACTCCTCGCCCATCCGCTCGCACAGCTCCGCCGCGAGGGCATACACCTGCCGGACCGTGGGCTTGTCGCGCTTCTCCACCATGACTATCAAAGCACCGGACGGCGACACGGCTCTGTGCCGAAACGGTGACACTTCAGGCGTGGAGAGAGCCCGGCGGCTGCTCGAGTGCGCTCCAGCGTCACCGCTTCGCGCATGATCGTCATCCAGCTGGCGGCGCTCGCGGCCGTCCTCTTCTTCCTCGGCTGGGCCTTCCGCGGCGCGTGGCAGGAGGCGAAGCCGCTGCTTGCGCGAGGCCGACTCCGGCGAGCTGGCGATCTCGATCGCTCATCCTCGCCTCCTACTACCTGCTGTTCACGTCGCCTGGCAGCGGATGCTCGCCGCCTGGGGCCTCCGGATCCCGTACTTCGTCGCGCTGCAGGCGGAGATGGCGTCGATCCTCGCGAAGTACATCCCGGGGACGGTGTGGATCCCGGCCGCGCGCGTCGCCGCCCTGCGCCGCGTCGGCATCCGCGACACGCCGCTCGTGCTCGGCTCGATGCTCATGGAGGCGGGGCTCTCGGCGCTCGCCGGGATCATCGTCTTCCTCGTCAGCCTGACGACGGTCGGGTTCAGCGACGCGCCGGTGCTGCCGCTGCTCGTCCTCGGCGCTGATCGCAGTCGTCGGCCTCCACCCGCGGGTCTTCACGCCCGGGTGTCCGCCGGGTGCTGCGGCCGTTCGGCGCCTCCGACTTGCCGCCCCTCCCCTACTCCGACGCTGCTCGGCGCTGCTCGCGTTCTACTGCTTCACGTGGCTCGTCGGCGGCACGGCGATCTTCTTCCTGATGCGCTCGCTCGGGGACGATCCGGCGGTCACGGACATCCCGTATCTGGCGGGCGTGGCCGCCGTCTCGGCGATCGTCGCGTTCCTCTCGCTGATCATGCCGTCGGGGCTCGGCGTGCGCGAGGCGTCGATGTACGCGCTGCTGCTCGGCCGTGACGACGAAGGGCGTCGCGCTCGGCGTGACGGTGCTGAACCGGCTGACGATCACGATCGTCGAGGCGGCGCTGCTCGCTCGTGGGGGCGCTCGCGTGGCGGTTCTTGCCGCGGCCGGCGCCCGAGCCGCGGCCCGTCGCCCGAACCGGCGGCCGTGACCTGACTCCTCGGCTTCGCAATTTCGGACGCGCTAGCGGCCGAAATTGGACCAAAAAAAACTCGCCGAGCCGGTTGCGCTTTCGTCCACTCAACCGTCTGACTTTCGGCTTCCACCTACAGTCCTGCGGTTCAGTTTCGATCTACTTGCGCTCCGTGCTCGGCGCAAACGGCAACCTATGGGAGCCTGCGAGCTCGTGCAAGGGTCCCGGCGACGAAAATTTGCGCACTTTGCGAGGTCGGAAAATTCGCGCCCGAAGAACTTGTCGCAAAGAGCGAAGATCAGCTCTCGTCGGAGCTCGCCGCTGCCGGCGGCGCCAGAACCACAGCGCGCCGCCGAGCCGTGGCGAGCGCCGCCGCGATCGCGCCCTTGTTCGGGCGCATCGACCCGTTCGGAGCGGCCCGGCGCCGCCGACTTCGCCTTGCGCTTCGCCGCGCCCTTGCTCACGTTCCAGATGCCCAGCCGAGGACGGCATTCCGCTTGTTCAGTCACTCCCATACGCCGAGGGTACCCGACTCGCGAACCGCCTCACACACAGCAGGACGCCGCCCCCCGAGCGGCGCCCTGTGGAGAGAGGGATGATTCGAGCCGAAGAGGAGGAACGGGCCCGAATCGCCCACGTACCCATGGAGATGCCGGCGGGCTCGGAAACCTACGCTCTGCTCAGAGAACCGCTTGGCTTGCGCGAAGAACGAGGCCAGCGAGGCCGGCAGCGGGACGTTGCGCGAGCGCGCGGAGTGCGGCCCTGTGTGCGCGCTGGCTGCGGGCGAAACCGGAGCAGTCGGCGCACTCGCGGAGGTGTGCGCGAAGCTGCCGCCGGTCGGCTCGGCCGAGCATGCCGTCGAGCCGTCGCGAGATCGCCCGCTCGGCCTGATGGCAGGTGAGCGCCCCTTCGAGCTCCTCGCGCAGGGAGCGTCGGGCACGGAAGAGGAGCGTCTCGACCTCCACGCTCGAGACGCCGAGGATCTCTTCCAGCTCTGCGCAGCTACGGCCCTCGACCTCGCGCATGATGAGGGCGGCGCGCTGGTCGAACGGCAGGCGGCCGAGTGCTCTCCGGATGTCGTTCGGCGACGGCCCCTCGTCCTCGGGGACCGCTCGTCGGCATGGTCGTCGTAGGCGACTTCCTCGATCCTCGCCTCCTGGCGGGCGCGCTGGTCGCAGATCCCGTGCACGATCGAGATCAGCCAGTTGTCGGGTGAGCCCG
Organism: uncultured Actinomycetes bacterium; assembly: GCA_963776955.1. Classification (GTDB taxonomy): domain Bacteria; phylum Actinomycetota; class Thermoleophilia; order Gaiellales; family Gaiellaceae; genus VAXT01. Next base: position 486,114 of record CAVZOM010000005.1, on the reverse strand, counting down.
GGCGCTCGCCGCGCTCGAATGCGCGGTAGGCGTTGAGGAAGGTCGCCTGCGTTACGTCCTCGGCGTCCTCCGGGCTGTGGAGCATGGCAAGGGCATAGCCGTACACGTTCCTGACGTTCTGGCGGTAGATCCGCTCGAAGGCCCGGTCCGTGCGCTGCCGCTGCGCAAGCATGGGCGTCATCACTTACAAAGATGCCTCCGCGCGCTGTTTCTTGCGGTGGGCTGTTACGGGATTTGCGGCGGGGGCGGAAGCGGCGGAATCGGGGGCGGCGGTGGAAGCGCGGGCACCTGCACCGGAGGCTGCGGGAGCTGGGGCACCTGCGGCACTTGGACGGGCACCTGGACGGGCGGCTGCGGGGTCTGGGGCACCTGGATCGCCGGCGGTGTCACCCGCGGCGCCTGCGGGAGCGGCGAGCCGCTCGCGCCTGTTGAGTTGCCGCTGCCACTCGTCGGGGACTCGAGGCGGCCCGGCCCGACGCGATCCCGTGCATGGACTTCGACGCGCCGGCGAAGCGGTTCGCTTGCTTGGCGGCACGGCGAGGGCCCTTGGCCGGACGGGCGGTCGCTGGCTTCGCGGACGCCTTGCCACGTGTGATGAGCGGAACCGACGAGAACTGCACGGGCGCCTTGACGAGGGCGGGCGCCTTCCCTGTCGCGGGGGTGTCGCTCGCCTGCACCGCTTGCACCGCCTCGCGGCCGATACCGGTCGCCACGAGCCCGGCGGCGAGCACGGTGGCGACCTTCGCGCCGATCCCCATCCCGCCGAGCGCGACGCCGCTCCCCGACGGCTCCGCCGCCGAAGAAGGAGCCGAGCGACGCGGGAAGCGGAACGGTGGCGAGGCCCTTGAGCGCTGCGCGCTGTGCGCGTTGCCGGCGCTCGAGGACCGCGCAGTCCTTGCACTCGCGCAGATGGGCCCGGAGAGCGCCGCGCTCGGAGCTCGTGAGCTTCTGCTCGTTGAGCCGGGACAGCGTGAGCTCGGCCTCCTCGCAGGTGAGCCCGCCCTCGAGTTGCTCGCGGAGGGCGCGGCGGGCCCTGAAGATCAGGGCCTCGACTGCGCCGACGGAGAGGTCGAGGATCTGGGCGATCTCGGCGTACGAGCGGCCTTCGAGCTCCCGCATGACGATCGCGGCGCGCTGGTTGAAGGCGAGGAACCCGAGTGCGCGGCGGATCTCGGTCGCGGTCGGGACGTCGGGTCCTCGGTGGTCGCGGCGGCGAGGCTCTCGTCGAACTCGACCTCCTGGGGCCGGCGCGACGAGTCGCGGAAGCGCTGCCGGCAGACGTTGTGCGCGATCTTGATCAGCCAGTTGTGCGGGCGGTGCGGTCGCTCGCCGCGCTGGAAGGCGCGGTAGGCGCTGAGGAAGGTCGTCTGAGTGACGTCCTCCGCGTCCGCCTCGTTGTGGAGCACCGCGAGGGCGTAGCGATAAACGGCGTGGACGTGCTTTCGGTAGAGCTTCTCGAAGGAGCGCTCGACGGCCCGCGGTGATTGTGCGAGCAGAGGGGTCACGGCTGAATAGATGCCGTCGGCCGCTATTTCTTGTGGTTTCGCGATAGCCACAGTTCCACAACGAGCGGTACGTGGCGGCGGTTTCGCCGCCTCGGGCAGATGCTGTCTGAACTGTTGCCGTTTTGCCGCTTTTTCATGCGGGTTTGCGCGGTACGCTCGCGGCGGGTGGCGGGTGGAGCTCAGATCCCCACCCGGGAGGGGACGTACCTTTAACGGGCTTGACGACCGGCGTCCGGTGCATTGGGAGCCCAATTTCCCCGCGGCCGATCCGCGCAAGCCCCGGATTCGTTGTAAAGAAGCTGTAATTTCGGAGCGAATCCGCCAAACGGTGGGTTCGCCGAGGCCGCCTTGCTACGCCTGAGCCGCTGCGCGCCGCTTGGGCGGCAGGTGGATCGCGCGGCCGAGCGCGACGAGCCCGGCTTCCTTGACCGCCTCCGAAAGCGTCGGGTGCGCGGCCATCCCGTCGGCCACCGTCTCGACAGTCGCCTCCGCGTCGAGCGCGACGACGCCGGCCTCGATCAGGTCGGTCACGTGCGGCCCGACCATCACGATCCCGAGGAGCTCGCCGTACCGCGTCTCGTGGATCGACTTGACCCAGCCGACGGTCTCGTTCTGCATCACCGCACGCGCGTTCGCGACCCACGGGAACATCCCCGTCGCGACGTCGTCGCCGTACTGCTCGCGCGCCTCGGCCTCGGTCAGTCCCACGCCGGCGATCTCGGGATCGGTGTAGATCGGCCGGGGCACGCCACGGTTGTCGACGACGGCGTCGTGGCCCATCGCGTTCTCGGCCGCGACCTCGCCCTCGCGGAATGCCGTATGAGCAAGCTGCCAGTAGCCCGCGCAGTCGCCGACCGCGTAGATGTGCGGCACCGTCGTCCGGCGGTGCTCGTCGGCGGCGATTCCCTTGCGCCGGTCGAGCTCGACGCCGATCTCCTCCAGCCCGAGCCCCTCGACGAGCGGCCCGCGGCCGACCGCGACGAGCATCAGGTCGCAGTCCACCGTCTCGCCGTCGCCGAAGTGAACGCGAAGGCCGTCGCCGGTCTCCTCGGCCTTGGTGCACTGCTTCTCCAGGTGGAGCGTGATCCCGCGCCGGCCGAACTGCTTCGCGAGCTCCTTGGCCGCGTCGTCGTCCTCCATCGGGATCAGCTTCGGCAGCATCTCGATGATCGTCACCTCGGAGCCGAAGCGGCGGAAGATCGAGGCGAACTCGCAGCCGATGATCCCTCCGCCGAACACCACGAGCCGGCGCGGAACCTCGCTCTGCGCGAGCAGCCCGGTCGAGTCGACGCAGCGCGACGAGTCGAGCCCCTCGATCGGCGGCCGAAGCGGGAACGAGCCGGTGGCGACGATCGCGCTCTTGAACGAGACGTCCTCCCCACCCTCGACGGAGATCGTGTTCGCATCCTTGAAGCGCCCGGCGCCCTTGACCCACTCGACCCCGTTCGCCTTGAAGAGGCTTGCGACCCCGCCGGTCATCTGCTTGACGACGCCGTCCTTCCACTGGTTCGCCGTCGCGAAGTCGAGCTGCGGCGCGCCGACCTGGACGCCGAGCTTGGCGAACGTCTCCTCGGCCTCCTTGATCGCGAACGCGGTCTGCACCCAGGCCTTGGTCGGGATGCAGCCGACGCGCAGGCAGGTGCCGCCGAGCTCCGGCTCCTTCTCGATGCAGACGGCCTTCGCGCCCAGCTGAGCGGCGCGGATCGCGGCCGTGTAGCCCCCCGGCCCGCCGCCGAGAACGGCGACGTCACAGTCCATGCGCGCGATCCTAACGGGCGAGGGGCGGCAGCCCGAGGACGTCGACGGCCCACGGCAGGGCACCTTCAGCTGCGCAAGCTGCAGCGGGCGCACCGTCGGCGCTCCGTCCGGTGGGGGCAGGCCGGCGATCGGAGCGAAGAAGCCGCTGACGACCGCGGTCAGGTCGGCGGCCTCCGGCTGGAGCTCGGCGGGCGGCGGCCCTCCCTCGGCGAAGAGGCTCGGCACCCAGAACGCGGCATCGACTCGGGGTTCGCCGGTGCTCGCCCAGTTCCAGTCGACGAGGATCGCGCGACCGTCGGCGATGCAGATGTTGTCGCTCCGCGTGTCGAGGTGGCAGAACGAGTCGCCGGTGACCACACAGCGTTCGGTCGCCGCGAGCAGCTCGGGTAGAGCACGCTCGAGCCAGGCCGCGGTGCACAGGCCCAGGGACAGGAACGGCTGCGGGTCGGCTTCGACCTCGCGCCAGGTGTGAAGCTCCTCCAGCGTGAGCGGGGGCAGTCCCTCCGGCGGAGTCGTCGCGTGCAGCTCGTCGAGCGCCTCGAACACGGCCTGCACGTCTCCCTCGCGCCACGGAGGCGGCCAGTGGGCTTCGCTCAGGTCTTCGAGCACGAGGATCGGAAGCCGGCCGTCGTCGTCCCAGCCGAGGAAGGTCGGGGCGAACGGCGCCTCGACCTGCGAGTAGACGCGGTGCTCGTCGCGGAGGAACCCGGCCGTCCGCTCGTCGACCGCGACCTTCGCGAACGCACGCGTGCCGTCATCGAGCTCGACGAGCCAGTGCTCCATCAGCGTGTAGCCGCCGCCCAGAACCGGTGCAGCGGCTTCGCGCCGAGCCGCGAGGCTAGAGCTGCGCGCGCATCGTCCATGCGCCGTCGCGCTCGTCGACCTTCTCGAAGCCGTAGCGCTCGTAGAGGTGCACCGCAGGGCTGTCGGAGGCGACGCTGAGGCTGATCGCCGGGTAGCCCTCCGCGCGCGCCCGCGCGAGAAGCGCATCCATCAGCTCGCCGCCGAAGCCGTGGCCGCGCCGGCTGGGCACGACCGCGATCGAGAGCTCGGGCGTCCGCTCGTCGACGAAGCCGTAGCCCGGCGCGCTCTCCTTGAAGAGTCCGGTACCAGGCCGCGCCCACGGGAAAGCCCTCGTCGAGCGCGATCACCGCCGCGTCGCCCGGCCGGCCCCAGTTCTCGACGTAGCGCATCGGATGCAGGCCGCTCTCGTCCTCGGTCCCGCTCGAGCGCCAGTAGTAGGCGTGGCGCAGCATGTCGCGGAGGAAGCGGGCGTCCTGTGGCGTGCCCGGCCGGATCATTCGCGCTGAGTCTATGTAGTGTCGAGCCGTGTCGAGCCCCGTCGACGATTCGCCCGTTACGAGGAGCAGGACTCGGCCGCGTGTCGCGGTCTCTGGGCCGAGTTGACGCGCTGGCACCGGGCGCTCTACGACGACCCGTCGATCGGCGGCGACGACCCCGGATCGGGATTCGACGAGCTGGCCGGCGAGCGGATCTGGGTCGCGGAGCGACGGGGCTCGGTGGTCGGCTTCGTCGGCCTCGCTCATCCGCGGCAGGCAGGCCGAAATCGAGCCGGTCGTCGTCTCCTTCGACGTTCGCGGCCAGGGCATCGGCCGCTCGCTCGTCGAGACGGCCGTCGAGGCCGCGCAGGCCGAAGGCGTCCAACAGGTGAAGGCAAGCCCCGTCGCACGAAACTCAACTGCGCTCCGGTTCTTCCACCGCTCGGGTTCGACACGCTCGGCCATGTCGACCTGCTGCTCGACCTCGAGCGTCCGAAGGGCTACTGGCGCGAGCAGAGAGCACCTGGCCGAGCGCGAGTTCAGAGCCTGAGCTGCTGGACGAGCTGGAGCCTGTTCCCGTCCGGGTCGAACACGTCGACGACGCGCACCTCGTCGTGGAGCTCGAGCACGGTGCCGACCTCGACCTCGTCTGAGCGCAGCCGTTCCGCCTCGCTCTTCACGTCCTCGACGTCGACGCTCGCGACCGGCCCGTCCGGCTGCGGCTCGCCTTCGGCGAGGGCGATCCGCATCTCGCCGCGCTCGAGCTTCGACCAGCCGTCATCGTCGGCATACGTCTCGGTGAAGCCGAGCTTGTCCGTGTAGAACGTCGCGGGCGCTGATCGAGATCGCGAGACGTGGTACCAGATGCGCGTCACAGTGCGCAGGCCCGGCTCTTCGAGGAGCAGTCTTCAGCTCGCGGAGGAACTCGGACGCTTTGGCGCCGTCGACCGCGCGGTGGTCGCAGGTGAGCGTCATCGCCATCAGCGGGCGGACGACGACCTCGCCCTCCTCGACGACGGGCTTCTCCTCGATCGCGCCGACCGCGAGGATCGCGGCCTGCGGCGGGTTGAGGACGGCCGTGAAGATCTCGACCCCGTACATGCCGAGGTTCGAGATCGTGAACGTGCCGCCCTCGAGATCCTCCTGCGTGAGCTTGGCGTCGCGCGCCCGCTCGACGAGCTGACCGCGCTCGACGGCGAGCTGGACGAGCGACTTGCGCTCGACCTCGCGGATGACCGGGACGACGAGGCCTCGCTCGGTCGCGACGGCGAGCCCGACGTGCGCGCTCGGGAAGATCCGCAGCTCGTCGTCGGCGAACTGCGCGTTGAGCTCTCGGTGACGCAGCAGCGCGATCGCGGAGAGCTTGGTCAGGACGTCGGTGACGGTCACCTTCTGGTCGCGGAGCCGCTCGCGGAGAGCCTGCGCGCGCGTCATGTCGGCCGACATCGAGATCTGGAACGCAGGCGCTTCCCAGGCCTTCGTCAGGCGGCGCGCGATCGTGCGGCGGATCGACGTCAGCGGGCACGACCTCGGCCTCGAGCGGCGCTGCGCCGACCGTCGCGTGCGCCGGAGTCGCGGCGGCGCGCTCGACGTCCTCGGCGACGATCCGGCCCTCCGGGCCCGTGCCGGTCAGATTCGATGAGCTCGATGCCTCGCTCGCGGGCGATCCGGCGCGCGAGTGGCGATGCCTTCATGCGACCGTTGACCCGCGACGGCTGCTGGCCGTCCGCGGACAGGCTCTTCCTCCGGCGGCCGCCTCCCGGCCCCGCTCGCGCTCTTCTTCGCGCGCCGGCGCCGGGCGAGCCCTCCTCCTGCTCGTCCTCGTCGACCTCGACCTCAGCGTCGGCTTCGGCTTCGGCGGCGACGTCCTCGCCCTGCCTCGCCGATGACCGCGATCCGCTTGCCGACCTCGATCTCCTCGCCCTCGCCGGCGAGGATCTTCAGCAGCACGCCGCTCGCCTCGGCCTCGACCTCCTGCGTCACCTTGTCCGTGTCGAGCTCGTAGAGCGGCTCGCCCTTCTCGACCTGGTCGCCCTCCGACTTCAGCCAGCGGACGATCGTGCCGGCCTCCATGCCCTGCCCGAGCCGCGGGAGGCTGACGTCAACCGCCATTGCTTCTCCCAACCGTGCGCATGATCGCCTCGTAGACCTCCGCCTGGTGCGGAACGACGAACTCCTCCATCACGGGCGCGAACGGGAGCGGCACGAACTTCGCGCCGACGCGCTCGACGGGCGCGTCGAGCCAGTCGAAGGCCTGGTGCTGGACGATCGCGGCGACCTCGGCGCCGAAGCCCATCCTCGTCACGGCCTCGTGCGCGACGACGGCGCGGTTCGTCTTCTTCACCGAGTCGACGATCGTCTGCTCGTCGAGCGGCTGGAGCGTGCGCGGGTCGACGACCTCGACCGAGACGCCCTCCTTCTCGGCCTCCTCGGCGGCGGCGAGCGACTCGTGGACGAGCCGCCCGGTCGCGACGACCGTCACGTCCTCGCCCTCGCGGTGCACGCGCGCCTGGCCGATCGGAATCGGCTCCAGCTCCTCGGGCACGTCCTCCTTCAGCCCGTAGAGCGTTCGGTGCTCGAAGAAGACGACCGGGTTGTCGTCGTAGATCGCCGACCAGAGCAGGCCGCGGACGTCGGTCGCCGTCGACGGGAACACCACCTTCAGCCCCGGGATGTGCACGAACCAGGCCTCGAGCTGCTGCGCGTGCTGCGCGCCGGGAGACCAGCCGGCGCCGCCCTGCGTGCGGATCGTGAGCGGCACCTTGAGCTGGCCGCCCGACATGTAGCGGTGCTTCGCGGCCTGGTTGACGATCTGCTCGGCGGCGAGCGTCAGGAAGTCCTCGTACATGACCTCGACGACGGGGCGCATGCCCTGCATCGCGGCGCCGATCGCCGTCGCCGACGAGCGCCATCTCCGAGATCGGCGTGTTGCGCACGCGCTCGGGGCCGAACTCGTCGAGCATCCCCTGCGTGACGCCCATCGAGCCGCCCATCTCGGCGATGTCCTCGCCCATGATGAAGACGTCGTCGTCCTTGCGCATCGCCTGAGACAGCGCGTCGCGGACGGCTTCGCGGTAGCTGAGCTCAGGCATAGAGGTTCTTCAGGGCGTCTTCGGGCTTCGGGTCGGTGCCCGCCTTGGCGAACTCGACGGAGGCCTCGACGAGCTCGTTCGCCTCGCGGTCGGCCTCCTCGAACTCCTCGTCCGAGAGCCCGAGCTTCTCGCGGAGCTTCGTGATCGGATCCTGTGTCTCGCGCAGCTCCTCGACCTCGCCCTTCGGCCGGTAGACCTGCGGATCGCCGATGTAGTGGCCGGTCAGCCGGTACGTCTCGAGGAGCAGGAAGACGGGGCCGCGGCCCTCGCGCGCGTGGTCGAGCGCTGCGAGCGCGGCGCGGTACACCTCCTCGACGTCCTGGCCGTCGACGCGCATCGCCTCCATGCCGTAGGCGACGGCGCGCTTCGTCAGGTCCTCGATCGGCAGGTGCTGGCTTCGCCGGCGTCGACTCGGCCCAGCGGTTGTTCTCGCAGACGAAGACGGCCGGCACCTGCCAGAGCTGGGCGAGGTTGAGCGACTCGTGGAACGTCCCGATGTTCGTCGCGCCGTCGCCGAAGAACGCGACCGCGACCCGCGGCTCGTCGCGCATCTTGAAGGCGAGCGCTGCGCCGACGGTCGCCGGCAGCCCGCCGCCGACGACCGCGTTCGCGCCGAGATTGCCGCGCTCGACGTCGTAGAGGTGCATCGACCCGCCGTAGCCGTGCGAGGTGCCCTCGAGCTTCCCGTAGAGCTCGGCCATCACCTCGTTCGGGTGCGTCCCCTTGGCGAGCGTGTGGCCGTGCGCGCGATGCGTCGAGGCGATCACGTCGCCGTCCTCGAGCGCGCGGCAGACGCCGACGGCGCAGGCCTCTTGCCCGATCGCGACGTGCAGGAACCCGGGAAGCTCTCCCGCGCGGAAACGCTCCTCGACCTTCTCCTCGAAACGCCTGATGAGCAGCATCTCTCGGAAGAACTCGCGGAGGAGATCCTCGTGAGACCGCGCCTTTCTTCTCGACCTTGGCCACGCTGGCTTTGAGTTTATGCTCAGGCCCGTGAGCCTCGTCGACCAGTGGCGGGAGATCCTCGACGGGCTTGCCCGAGGACTGGGCGGATGCCCGTCTTCGGCTGACGATCGAGGACGAGGCAAGCGGCCTGCGCGTGCGGCGGCGCTCCTGGCCCCGCTCACGCCCGGACGACGTGGGAACGTGCTCGCGCTTCTACACGGCGCGCCGTGGCGCAGGGCCGCACGCCCGCGCTCGTCGAGCGCCTGCTGGCGCGGCTCGACGAGGACGCGGATCCGGGCGAGCTCGAGCTCGTAGGCACCGGCGAGGCCGAGCTGCCGCGCCGCCCGTTACGCAGCGTCCGACGCTCGCCGGCACGTGGGACGTCTCGCTCGCCGCGCTCCCTCCCGACTGGAGCGACCTCTACGCCGAGGTGGAGCTCGTCTCGAGCGACTGGCTCGAGCGAGCCGCGCTGCTGATGGCGCCGGTCAACCCTGCGCGCTACGGCGGAGTCCCGGGTTCCGCTTCCGGGTCGCGCGCCTCTTCGGCTACGGCGCCTCGCCCGAGATGACCCGCCGCTGCCTGGAGCGGGTCGACGAGGAGCACATCCGCGGAGAGCTGCGGATCCTGCGCGTCCTCTCCGACACGGATCCCGTTCACACGCAAGGCCCCGTCTGGTACGTGGAAGGCAAATCGGTGTGAGCGACCCGGTTTCCTGGTTCATGATCGAGCCCGGCTGGAAGGTCGTCGACGCCGCCGGCAACGAGATCGGCAAGGTCGACGCAGTCGTCGGAGACACCGCGGAGGACATCTTCAACGGGCTCGCCGTGGACACCGGCCTGCTCGACCTCTCCCGCTACGTGCCTTCCGAGCGCGTGCAGGAGATCACCGAAGGAGAGGTGCGGCTGAGCATGTCGACGGACGAGCTGGAGCGGATGGAGCCGCACGAAGAGCCGCCGGCCAGCCTGGAGATCGAAGGCGAGAAGGCGAGCCTGTTCAACCGAATCTTCCGGCGGGGCTAGTCGCGCACGGTGACGGCGACGCGCTGGACGGCGTTGTTGACGTAGCCGCCGTAGTTCCAGCTCGGATCGGACGGCTGGACGTTGCCCTCGGCATCGGTGGCGCGTGAGCAGAGCTCGTACTCGCCCTGCTCGGCGTCCTCCCAGCGGTAGGTCCACCGCCGCCAGCCGAACTCACCGGCTTGGCTCGCCGAGCGTCGCGTCGTCCCAGCGTTTGCCCGCCGTCGACGCTCACCTCGACCCGCGTGATCGGGCCCGCGGCCCGACCAGGCGCGGCCTTCGAGGACGACCGGCCCCGGCTCGAGGAACCGCCGGCGGTCCGGGAAGTCGGGGATGCCGGGCGGGATGAGCAGCGAGCGCGGCAGCATCCTCGTCACGGGATGCCCGGGTCGTCCTCCGACTGCTTCTCGCGGTACTGCATCGCCTGCTGGTAGCCCTCGAACGGCTCGCTGAGGACCGTGATCCGCTCGAGCCACTTCACGTGCGTCATGCCGTACCAGCCGGGCACGATCAGCCGGAGCGGAAAGCCGTGCTGCGGCGGAAGCGGCTGCCCGTTCACCTCGTAGGCGAGCAGCAGCTCGGGCCGGAGCGCCTCCTCGAGCTCGAAGGCTCCGCTCGTAGGCGTGCTCGATCTCGCCCTGGATGCCGCGGTCGAGCCCGGTGAAGAGCACCTCGACCGCACCGTCTTCGATGCCGGCCTCCTCGAGGAGCGGCGCGAGCGGCGTCCCCGTCCACTCGGCGTTGCCGACCGCCTCCTCGAGCCACGGCTGGCTCAGCGGACGGGGTGAGACCCGGGCGCGCCCGTTGCCGGCGCACTCGAGCGTGCAGGCGAGGCTGACCTGCGGCGCGCTCTTGCAGCTCGGTCGAGCGAGAGCGAGAGCGGGTTCCGCACCTCGCCGCCGATCTCCAGCCGCCAGGTCTCCGGCGTCGACCTGCGGGATGTCGAAGTGGATCAGCAGGTAATGGAGCCCAACCGGCGTCAGGTCGTAGCGCAGCGACTCGAGCGGCAGCCCGTGATTCCGCGTCGAGAGCGCCAGCTCGACGGGGCTGAAGTCCTCCGCTGCGGATTGCGTCTCCGACTCGACGGCCATCGCAACCACGCTACGCCGTCCGGAAGCAGGCGACAAGCCATGTCCAGTGTCTGACCCTGGACATGTCGCTAACGCGGACATGTCCGCGCACGGAGCAGAGCCACGTTCCAGGATTCGAGCCATGTCCGCTGCCGGACACGGCTGGGGTCAGACGCTGGACAGGTCCAGATGGGACTACTTGGCGGCGAGCTCGTAGTGGATTCGGCGGAGCCGGTCGCTGCGCTCCTTGAAGGCCTCGACGACCTTCGGGTCGAACTGGCGACCCGCCTCGCGGATCGATCTCGGCCGCCGCCTCCTCCCAGCTCCGCGCGCGGCGATACGGACGGTCGCTCGTGATCGCATCGAGCGCGTCCGCAACGGCGAACACGCGTGCCCCCAGCGGGATCTCGGTCGTCTTGAGCCCGTCGGGATACCCGCTCGCCGTCCCAGCGCTCGTGGTGGTGCCGCACGATCTGAACCCCTGCCCCTGAAGCAGAGCGACGCCGCTCAGCAGTTGCTCGCCGAGCACCGTGTGCGTCTCGAGCAGCCGCCGCTCCGCCGCCTCGAGAGTGCCCCTCTTCTGGAGGATCTTGTCCGGGATCCCGATCTTCCCGACGTCGTGGAGCAGGAACCCGTATTCGGTGCTCTCGTCGTCGAGGAGCGCCGGGTCGATCGAGCTCGCGAGCTCGATCGCGTAGCGCTGCACGCGCAAGCGAGTGCGCGCCGGTGCCGAGTGTCCCTCGACTCGAGCGCGCTCGTCGAGCGCAGTCACCGTCTCCTGGTAGGCGCGCTGGATGAGCGCCCGCTGACCTCGTTCCACCTCGAGCAGGCGCCGAAGATCCTGCGCGTAGAGGATGAGCTGCTCCTCGGGAGGCTCGCTCTCCTCCCGGAACGGCCCTTCGTAGAGCCCGCCGGCGATCCGCTCGACTGCGTTCAGGAGCTCGAGCGGGCTGAACGGCTTGCGCAGCAGCGCATCGGCCTTGCATCGCAGTCGCCTCTTCCTCGCTCGTGCCCTCCGAACCGGTGAGCAGGACGACGCCGATGTCGGCCGTCACGGGATCTTCCTTCAGCTGCCGGCAGAAGGTCAGCCCGTCCATGCCGCCGGGCATGCCGATGTCGAGGACGACCACGTCGGGCGCGCGGCCCGCGATCTTGTCCTGCGCTTCCTCGGCGGAAGCCGGCCTCGTCGACCTCGATGTCCACCACCTCGAAGGTCGTGCGCAGAAGGATGCGCAGGGCAGCGTCGTCGTCGACGACGAGCAGCCTCAGGCCCTCGCTGGTCGCTGCTGCGGGGCCGGCCGATCCGCTCGACGCATGGACCGGCTCGGCCTCGAGCTTGAAGACCTTGGCGCGGTCCTTGCCCGCGAATTTCGCTGCGTAGAGCGCGATGTCGGCCTTGCGGAGGAGATCGTACGCATCGCGCGCATGATCGGGGAACGTCGCAACGCCCGCGGAAGCTGTCGGCAACGCGCGCCCGCGCCGACTTCTGCGCCAGAGCGTTCCGCACGCGATCGGCGACTTGAACAGCCGCCGCGGACGGGCCTTCGACGACGAGCGCGAACTCCTCGCCTCCGATCCGGAAGACCTCGTCCTCGGTGCGCACGACCCGCATCAGGATGCGCCCCACCGCGCGCAGGACCTCGTCCCCGGCGAGGTGCCCTTCCCGGTCGTTGACCTGCTTGAAGTCGTCGAGATCGAGGATGACGAGGGAGATCCGCGACGCCTCGGAGGCGGGTCGCGCAGAGACCTTCTCGAGGTGCTCGTCGAAAGCGCGCTTGTTCGCGAGACCCGTCAGCGCGTCGCGCCGAGCCTCGGCGTGCGTCAGCGCGAGCCGGCGCTCGTTCGCGAGTGACTCGGCGGCGAGGTCGGCGACTCCCGCGACGAGCTCGGGGTCTCCGAACGCCTGGACGCTCGGAGGAAGCGCCACGAGAACGGCTCCGAGAGCCTGCGCGTCGGCGATCAGCGGAACCGCGATCGCCTGAGTACAGGCCGCGCCCGAGCCGGTAGAGCTCGCCCAGCTCGTGTGTGTCCGCCTCGACGAGGCGGAGCTCCGAGTACGCGCGGGCGACGACGTTCGGCGCCGAGCGCAGCGACTCGGGCGCGTTCGGCCCCGCCAGGGCGGCGAGCGAGAGAGATCCTTCGGACGACGCGAGATAGATCGCCGCGAACGCCGCCCCGGTGAGGTCGGCGAGCTCGCGCGCAACGAGATCGGCGGTGCCGCCGCCGCTCGTCGAGCGGGCGATCGAATGCGCCAGCCGGACGAGCGGCTCGCTCGCGCCTGTAGAGCGCCCGCTCGAGCTCCCACAGCGGAGCTCCCTTCAGGCAGTACGCGTCGGCGCCCGCCTCGAGCATCGCCATCACGTCGACGATGTCGTCCGATCCCGCGTAGGCGACGATCCGGGCCCTCGGCAGCAGGTCGCGGATCCGCTTCGTCGCCGCGATGCCGTCGAGGACCGGCATCTTGACGTCCATCAGGATGACGTCGGGGCGCTGAGCGACGCAGCCGCCGAGACGCTTCCTCGCCGTTCTCGGCCTCGCCCACGACCTCGATCTCCTGCTGCTCCGCGAGGCTGACCTTGACGGCCTCGCGAGCGTCGGGAGCGTCGTCGCAAATCAGCAAGCGCAACATTCGACCCCCTCCACAGACGTCGGCGGCGTTCGAAACTGTGGCGTTATCGGCACCACAGTTCGCACTCTGATACATCAGCTTCGAGCAGTTTCCAGCCGGCTTTGGACCGCTTTTCCTGCGCGAACATTCCGCGGGAGCCGCATCACCGGCCGCGAAAGATCACCCTTTAGGGGTACGGCTCAGCCGACGAGCTGCGCCGAGCTCGCGCGCGAGAAGCGCTGCATCGCGGCTGTTTGCGGCCACGACGAGGCACGTGTCGTCACCCGCGATCGTGCCCACGATTCGCGGATGCTCGAGCCGGTCGAGCGCCCGCGCGACCGCGGGCGCCGAGCCGAGCTCGGAGTGGACGACGACGATGTTCTGCGCAGCCACGACGCTGCGGCCGAACTGCGAGAGAACACCGGCGAGCGCGTCGTGCGGATCCGCGCTGCGGGTAGCGTGTGGAGCGACGTAGCGCGGCCGGCCCAGCACGTCGTGGGTCTTGTCGAGCCCGAGCTCGCGGATGTCGCGCGAGATCGGTCGCCTGAGTCACCTGGCAACCGGCGCGCGAGAGCGCGTCGAGCAGCTCGTGCTGCGTCCCCACGCGCCGCCGCGTGACGATGCTCGTGATCAGCCTCTGCCGCTCGTCTTTCTCGAACGGCCGGCCCTCCGGTCGCATAGGTCGAAGAATAAGTATGCAGCCGGTGACCAGCACGTTTCGCGCCGCATGGCTTCGCGGTACGCTTGCAGCACGATGCTGCGAAAGCTCATGTGGACCGGTCTCTACGCCTCGCTCGCGGCCGCCGCGACGCTGGCCGCACGCGCGCACGGCTTCCAAGATCTGGCGCGTCGCCACCGGCGAAGAGCCGCCGGTCGAAGAAATGACGAAGGGCCGATCAACTCGTCGACAAGGCCGCCGCGCGGCTGCAGGAGCTCGCCGACAAGGCGGCCGCCGAGCGGCGGCGTGAAGGCAAAGCTCGCGCAGCCGCTCGCAGACGACGCCGAGTTCCTCCGCAAGCTCAAGCCGAGCCTGATCAAGGCGCGCGCGAAGGGCGAGGCGCCGACGAACCAGAAGCCGGGTCACGGCACGGTCGCACCGTCAGGGCCCCAGCTCGGGAAGCGGCAAAAGCCCAAGCGCAAGGGTGGGCCGAGCCCCTTCCTCGTCCTCGGCGTCGCGTTCGCCGCCGGGATCCTGCTCGCGAAGATCATCGACTGGAGAGGCCATGCACACCCCCGAGACTGACTCGCAAAAAGGCCTCGGCGCGACGGCGAAGGAAGTCGCCGAGCACGCGAGCGCGCTCGTCCGGCTCGAGCTCGAGCTCGCGACCAGCTCGAGCTGAAGCGCAAGGTCGACGAACCTCGGCATCGGAATCGGCCTTGCGGTCGGCGCCGCCGTCTTCGCGCTGTACGCGCTCGGATTCGCGTTCGCAACGATCGCCGCCGGGCTCGCGACCGCCATGTCCACCTGGCTGGCCCTCCTGATCGTCACGCTCGGGCTCCTGATCGTGACGGCCGATCCTCGGCCTGATCGGCGATGTCGAAGATCAAGAAAGGGACGCCACCGCTTCCAGAGCAGGCGATCCGAGAAGCGAAGCGGACCTCCGATGCGCTGAAGCACCCTTCGACGCCTCCGGAGGCGACTTCCACTGTCGGCACGACGAGCGTGCGCCCCGGGCCAATGGCCAGTAACAGCCGCACGCTCGGAGCAGGTCCGCCTCGAGATCGAGGCCGAGCGCGAGCAGCTCGCCGACGCGGTCGACCACCTCCGCTCCGAGATCGACGAGGTCACCGACGTCGGCGCGAAGCTCGAAGACGCACCTGCCGGTCGTAGCCGCGGCCGCGCTCGGCGCGGGCTTCCTCCTCGCAGGCGGCGTCGGCGCGACGATGCGGCTGCTCGCGCGACGCGGACGCGAAGGCACGACGAAGGCCCGCTTCGGGCGGTTCTCCTTTGTCGACCGCGACTGAAGCCGGCGCGCAGACAACGCCGGGCTCGTCAGCCCGCTCGCCGACTTAGGGCTAAGGCCTCGCCGTGACGGTGAACGTCCGGCGCAGGCGCCGGTTCTTGTCCGAGCGGTACGTGTACTTGCCGGGCTGGAGCCTCACCGTCCACGTCGCCTTCGTCCTCGCCGCGACGCCCGTCTTCTTGTTCACGCCCGGCCCGGTGAGGTGGAAGTTCTGCTTCTTCGACGCGTCGGTGACCGTCACCCTGTAGGTGTTCTCGACGATCGACCTGACGCGCGACCCGGCGCTCGTGTTCAGCGTGATCGTCCTCGCCGTCACCTTGCCGCTCAGCTTCCCCGGCGGTGGAGGCGGCGGCGGCACGTTTCCGACCGTGAAGGTCCCCCTCATCGAAGCGGCGTGCGGATCGCACACGAATCGATACGTGCCGTCGGTGAACGTGACGGTCCAGGAGACGGGGCCCGTCGCCCTCGACGTCCGTGGTCTGCTCCACGCCGGGCCGCTGAGAGTGGAAGTTGTGCTCGATCGCGTTGTCGGTGACCGAGATGTCGTACGTCCCCGGGTCGAGGTGCCTGCACGGCCGAGCCGTCGGCGTTCCTCAAGCGAGATGGTGGCGGCGGGGCCGACGACGCCGGTGAGCGTGACGTTCGGCGCCTGGGACGAGCCCGTGGCCGCCGCCGGAATGGAGACCGCGACGATGACGAGCGCGATTATGAGCAGCGTTCGATACATGACCCTCGTCGTTCGTACGTGGCTATCGCCGAGTCGGTTTTACGCAGGTGGCGGGCCAGGCCTGACGGTGAACGTTCCGCTCATCGTCGCCCGCTTGTCCGAGCGATACGTGTACGTGCCCGGCCGAGGTAGACCGTCCAGCTCGTGGTCGTCTTCGCCCGCGACCTTCGTCCGACTGGTTCACCGACGGCCCGACGAGATGGAAGTTCTGCGTCGTCGTCAGATCCTTGACGACGAACCGGTAGTGGTTTGGATGGAGTCTGCCGGACCCGCTCGCCATCGCATCGGTCAGCGAGATCGTATCGCGCGGTGACCTTCGCCTCAGCTCCGGGAGACCGGGCGTCCTGCTCGCCGACATCGGCAGCATGAGGGCGCCGACGACGGGCGCAGCAAGTAGCAGTCGCAACATTGTCGCCTCCTTTCTACCAGTCTCCGTCTTACCCATTCCATCGCTTTAAACTCATCCGCATGAGGCTCCGCAAAGACGCGAAAACAGAGCTTCTCAAGCGGGCACCGCTGTTCGCCCAGTGCTCGAAGAAGGAGCTGTCGGCTGATCAGCGGCATCGCGGACGAGATCGACCTCAAAGAAGGCAAGGAGCTGACCCGCCAGGGCGCACCTGGGCGGGAGTTCTTCGTTCTGATCGAGGGAACCGCCGACGTGCTGAAGAAGAGCCGGAAGGTGAACTCGCTCAAGGGGGCGACTTCTTCGGCGAGATCGCGCTCGTCCACCACTCGCCGCGCACGGCGACCGTGAAAGCGACGTCGCCCGTTCGTGCGCTCGTCGTCACAGAGCGGAACTTCAAGCGCCTGCTGGATGACTCGCCGGAGATCCAGCGCAAGGTTATGGAGGCGCTGGCCGAGCGAGTGGCGCCGACTACGCTCTGAGTTCGGCTCCGAAGCGCGTCGCGAGCGCTTCGACGATCTTCTCTCGAAGCGCTGCCGCATCCTCGTCCGAGAGCGTCCGCTCCTCGACTGGAAGCTGACGGAGAAGGCGATCGACTTGCGGCCCTCGCCGACCTGGCCGCCGCGGTAGACGTCGAAGGCCCGCATCTCGCGCAGCTCGGGCCCGGCAGCCTCGTGCGCTGCGGCGACGAGATCGCCGGCGGCGACGTCCTCGGGCACGGAGAACGCGAGGTCCTGGCGAACGGCCGGGTACGTGATCACGTCCTGCGTAGCGCACGTCGTCGTTCGCGCGCCTCCAGCAACTCGGCGAGGTCGAGCTCGAAGACGCCCCAGACGCCGTCGAGCGACCGCCGGATGGAGCTCGCCGACGATGCCCGCTCCGACCGAGGCGGCCTTGCCGGGATGGAGCAGGTCGTCGGCCGTCCGCTCGAACACCGTCTCGGCCTTGAGCGCGGCGTAGAGCGCCTCGACGAGGCCCTTTGCCCGTTGCCAGCCGCCCTCGACGATCCCGGCCGACGTGCGTCTGCTCGTTCGGCAGGTCGCCGTCCGGGAGGTAGACGCGCGCCACCTCGAAGAGGCGCGATGTCCTCGGACCCGAGCTCGACGTTGCGGCGGGCCGCATCGACGAGGCTGGGCAGGAGCCGCGTGCGGAGGGTCGAGAGCTCGATCGAGATCGGCTCGGCGAGCTTCCACGCCCTCGGGTCGGGATCGTCGGGCCGCAGCGACGGCGTGTACGTCTCGGCGAGCCCGAGGCCGGCCAGCGTGTTCTCGACGCGGCGCCGCAGCCGCTGGATCGGGGTCAGCGCACCGAACATCGCCTGCCGCGTCGGAAGCGTGAACGGGACGTCCTCGAGCCGCAGGCGCGCGACCTCCTCGACGACGTCGATCTCGCGCGTGACGTCCCGAGCGCGGAACGTCGGCGCCACGACTTCGCCGTCGCCGCTCTCGAACCCGAGCCGCTCGAGCCAGCGCATCTGCTCGCTCGGACGGAGTCTCGACTCCGACGACCTCGTCCGCGCGCTCGGGCCGGTAGGAGATCACGGGCCGCTCCGGCAGGTCGCCCTGCACGTCGACGTGACCGACCCACTCGGCGCCTGCGGTCTCGACGATCAGCTGCGTCGCCGAGCTTCGCCGCCTGGTCGGCGAGGTACGGGTCGACCCCCTTCTCCCAGCGGTTCGACCCCTCGGTCCGCAGGCGCAGTCGCTCCGAGGTGCGGAAGATCCCGGTCGGCTCGAAGTTCGCCGCCTCGAGGAGAACGTCGCGTCGTCGACTCGCCGATCTCGGTCTCCTCGCCGCCCATGATCCCGGCGATCGCGACGGCCCGCTCGGCGTCGGCGATCACGAGGTCGCTCTCCTCCAGCTTGCGGTCGACCCCGTCGAGCGTCGTGATCGTCTCAGCGGGCCGCGCGCGGCGGACGACGATCTTCCCGCCGGCGAGCGTCTCGAGGTCGAAGGCGTGCAGCGGGTTGCCGAGCGCGAGCATGACGTAGTTCGTCGACGTCGACGACGTTCGAGATCGGGCGCATGCCCGCGGCGAGCAGGCGCGCCTTCAGCCAGACCGGCGACTGGCCGACCTGCACGTTGCGGAAGAGCCGGCCGATGTAGCGCGGGCAGCCCTCGAGGTCGTCGACCGTGACGTCGACCGGCTCGTCCGCCGGCCGGCTCCGGGTCGGTGCCCGGCGGCGGGGCGAGCTCGAGCTCGTAGAGCGCCGCAACCTCGCGCGCGATCCCGTAGATCGAGAGCAGGTCGGGGCGGTTGCCCGTCGACTCGACGAGCAGCACCTCCTCGACGAGCGGAAGCACGTCGCCGAGCGGCGTCCCGGGCTCGGTCTCCGGCAGCACCATGATCCCGGAGTGGTCGGTGCCGAGGTCGATCTCGTCCTCGGCGAGGATCATCCCGTCGGAGAGCTCGCCTCGCACCTTCCGCTGCTCGAGCTGGAGCCCCCCGGGGAGCATCGCGCCGGGGAGCGCGACGGCAACGGTCGCTCCCGGCGCCGAAGTTCCACGCTCCGCAGACGATCTGCCGCGGCTCGCCCTCCCCCACGTCGACCCGGCAGAGCTGCAGCCGGTCCGCGTTCGGATGCTTCTCCGCCTCGAGCACCTTGCCGACGCGGAAGAGCCCGAGATTGCCGTCCTCGTCGGGCACGCCGCGCCGCTCGATGCCCTCGACCTCGGCGGTCGAGATCGAGAGCCGAGTCGCCAGCTCGTCGAGCGGCATCTCGACGGGACGTAGTCGCGGAGCCAGGAGACCGGGACTCTCAAAACTGCCTCAGCACTCGCAGGTCGCCCTCCCAGAGGGGGCGGATGTCCGGGAAGTCGTACTTGAGCTGCGCGACGCGCTCGATCCCGCAGCCGAACGCGAAGCCCGACCACTCGCTCCGGGTCGAGGCCCGACGTTCTCGAAGACGCGCGGGTCGACCATCCCCGCGCCGCCCATCTCGAGCCAGCCCGAGTAGCGGCACGTGCGGCAGCCCTCGCCGCCGCAGATCCCGCACGAGACGTCGGGCTCGATCGACGGCTCGGTGAACGGGAAGTAGTGGGTTCGGAACCGAACGCGCCGGTCGGGCCCGTACAGCGCGCGCATCACGTGGAGGAGCGTCCCCTTGAGGTCGGCGAGCGTGATGTGGCGGTCGACGGCGAGCCCCTCGAACTGGTGGAAGATCGGGTAATGCGTGGCGTCGATCGCGTCGCGCCGGTAGCAGCGGCCGATCGAGACCATGTAGATCGGCGGCTGGCGTCTCCTCCAGCGCGTGGATCTGCGACGGCGAGGTCTCGGTTCGGAGCAGGCGGTTGCTCGTCGAAGAAGAAGGTCGCCCGATGGGAGCGGGCCGGGTGCCACGGGTCGAACGCGAGCTTGTCGAAGTTGTACTCGGTCGTCTCGACCTCGCGGTCGTCGCGGACCTCGTAGCCGAGGCCGAGGAACGCGTCCTCGATCTCCCGGCGCGCCTGCGTGATCGGGTGCAGGTGGCCGAGAGGGAGCCGTTCGCCGGGAAGCGTGACGTCGACGACGTCCTCGGTCAGCGCGCGGTCGAGCTCGGCTCGTTCGAGGGCGGCCTCCCGAGCGGCGACGGCGGTCTCGATCGCCTCCCGGGCCGCGTTGAGCGCCATGCCGGTCTCGCGGTCGCGCACCTCGCGGAGGGCGAGCTTGAGCGCGCTGCTGCGCCCGAGGTAGCGGATGCGCAGCTCCTCCAGCTCGGCAGCCGTCGAGGCAGCCTCGATCGCGCTCAGAGCCTCACGCTGGAGCGCCTCCGCGTCCACGCGCGCGACTGTATCGCCTGCTCAGACACGGCCCCGACTCTCTGCTGAGGATCCGCCGCGCGCTAGCGCCGGTCCCCGGCGAGAAGCCGAGGCCCGGGAAAGAAAGAACGTGCGCGCGTCGCGGTCATCTGCCCACACGATTACAGCGAGAATGTCCGGCATGAGCCACTACGACGCCTTCGCGGACATCTACGACGAATGGTCGCAGGACATGACGGAGGACGTGCCGTTCTACGTCGAGCTCGCGAGCGAAGCCGACGGCCCGATCGTCGAGCTTGCCGTCGGCAGCGGCCGCGTGGCCATCCCCGTCGCTCGTGAGACCGGGCGGAAGGTGATCGGGACCGACCGCTCTCAGGCGATGCTCGCCCAGGCGCGCGAGAAGGTCTCGGACGCCGGCGTCGACCTCGAGCTCCGCGAGGAGGACATGCGCGACTTCGAGCTCGAAGAGCCGGCGGCGCTCGATCTACTGCCCGTTCCGGGCGCTCCTCCACCTGCCGACGTGGGCGGACCGGCGCCGGGTCTTCGAGCGAGTCGCCGCGGCACTGCAGCCGGGCGGGCGCTTTGCGTGGAACGTCTTCGTCTTCGACCCGATGATCGCCGCGAGCTCGCGGGTCGGCTGCGACGCCGGCCCGCCGGCATACCGGGCATGACCGAGTACGACCCGACGGAGGCCAGGATCGACATCACGGCTTACGTCGACAGCCCGGCAAGGACCCTCGGCAGCTTTCTCTCTGGTGGATCAGCCGTCGGAGTGGGAAGGACTGATCGACGTCGCCGGCCTCGAGGTCGAGGCGCTCTACGGCGACTTCGAGCGGCAGCCGTTCACCGAGGACAGTCGTGAGTTCGTGTGGGTCGCGAGGAAGCCAGCATGAGCCGGCAGGCTGCTCCGAACCCCGTTCTCCCCACCCGGGTGGGGAGCTTGGTTCCACCCGCCACCCGCTGCCAGCGTAACCGCGCGAAAGCGCACGCCGCTGTGACGGATTTGCGCCAGTTCGGCGACGCGCTCGGGGCGAGCCCCTACGACACGATCGCCGAGCTCTACGACCCCTGGAGCCGAAGCGTCACCGAGGACGTCGGCTTCTACGTCGCCGAGTCGCGAAAGTCCGGCGGAACCGTCGTCGAGCTCGGCGTCGGCACGGGGCGGATCGCGATCCCGATCGCCGAGAAGGGCAAGCGCGTGATCGGCGTCGACTCCTCCCGCGAGATGATCGCTGCCTGCCGGCGGCGCGCCGAGGCAGCGGGCGTCTCGGACCTCCTCGACCTGAGGCTGGGCGACCTCCGGAACCCCCCGTCGACGAGCAGGTGCCGCTCGTCATCTGCCCGTTCCGCTCGTACCTCCACCTCGATGACGACGGCGAGCGCATCGATGCTCTCGCGGCAGCCCGCGGAGCGCTCGTTCCCGGCGGGCGCCTCATCTTCGACGTCTTCGAGCCGAAGCCGGACGACATCGCCGAGACGCACGGCCGCTGGCTCGAGCGCGAGCCCGGGATCTACGAGCGGGCGCACTGGGACGAGGATGCGCGCACGCTCACGCTCTCGGTTCGCGGCCCCGAAGGCGCGGCGACGATGTCGCTCGCCTGGATCTCCCGCAAGGAATGGCAGGAGCTCCTCGAGGAGGCCGGGTTCGTGGTCGAGGCCTGCTTCGGCTGGTTCGACCGCACGCCCTACCGGGACGGCGAGGACATGATCTTCGTCGCCAGGGCTCTCTGAGCCATCTTGCAGCGTGAGAGAGCCATCGCGACTCTTTCGAAGTGTTTCGACGGCGGCGAGAGCCAACCCAGGAGCCGATCGAGCGCGAGGAGACCATCCTTATCATGAGTACGTTGCTGGAAATTCGTGCGGACGTACGTGATGTCCGCGAGCTTCTCGAGGAGGACGATGAACGAGGAGAGGAAGAGGAAGAACGAGGAGAGACGTAGGCGGGCTCGCGAAGAGGTCGAGAACGACGAGCTCGGCCGGAGAATGCGCGCGGTCATCGCCTACCACGAGGCGAAGCTCGATGAGGAGCGTCTCGAGCGAGAGCGCCGAGCCCAGCGCAGCTGGCGCTTCTGGCGCGTCCGACGGGCCGGCTAGGGCAGCCAGCCGTCGCGGTAGCGCGTCGGCTCGCCGTCCTTGAATCGCGCATACGCCTCGTCGGCGTCGGATGTCTCCTTCTCGACGCCGGCTCCGTGGCGAAGCGCAGTCTCGTCCACTGGGTAGCCACCCCAGTCCGGGCTGTCGACCGACTTGTCTCGCGCACCGACCGCGACGACGACACATGGGCCGTCACCTGCGCCGATGATCACGTGGTTCACGCCGGCGGGGCAATGGAGCAGATCCCACGGCCGCATGGGCCGCTCTTCACCCTCGACGATCGCCAGCGCCTCGCCGGAGATGACGAGGAAGTCCTCCTGGTCTGCCTCCCAGTGGTACATCGACATCGGCTCGCCGGGCCCGAGAATCCGGATGTTGATCCCAAGCTGCGAGAAGTCGGCCTCGCCCTCGAGCCCCTCGAACCTGCTGACGGCGCCACGGCCCTCGCGGTCGATCCAGGGCGCTTCGCGCGCATTCATGACGAACCAGCCCTCCCCTTTCGGGACGAGCCCGTGCTCGGTCTTCTCGAGCGGAGCCTCGGGACACTAGAGCAGCTCGATCTCGTCCCCGACGGCGACCTCGCCGCCCTCGACAACTCTCGCCAGCATCCCGCGCCGCCCGTCGAGCTCGGCGCGAAGACCCTCGCGCAGCTCGTCCATCCGGTGACACGGGTCGCAGACCATCGTGACCTCGAACACCGCGCCGCCTGCCCGCACGCGCTGACCGATCGGCCACTGCTGGACGTCGTCGCCCTCGACCGTCAGGTTCTCGCGGATCGCGCCGGGCTCGACACCGACCGAGTCCAGATGCTCCTTCGACACGAAGAGCACCTCGCGTTTCGGCGGATTCGCGTGCGCGCAGCCCTCGAGGCCTTGCCCGACGATCGCCTGCCGCCGCTCGTGACCATCCGAGCGGCCGCTCTTGCGGGCAGGTGACGTCCACACACCGACGATCTGAGCCATGCCATGACTTTACCGAGGCCGCCGGTGTTCGTAGAGCGCGACCGCGCCGGCGATCGCGACGTTCAATGACTCCGCTCCCGGCGCAAGCGGGATCGTCGCCGTTTCGTCGCAGGCCGCGACGACGTCGTCAGGAAGGCCCTCGCGCTCGGCCCCGAGGACGTAGGTGACCGGGACGCCGGGGTCGAGCTCGGCGAGCGGCCGGCCGCCGTGGGAGACGAGGGCGACTCGGGTGCCTTCGGGATCGTCGAAACCGGCCAGTGGAACGCGGAAAACAGCACCGGCGGAGGCGCGCACAGCCTTCGGACCGGTGGGATCGGCGCTGCCGCTCGAGAGAGCGACCGAGGCCCCGAACGCGTCGGCCGTGCGCAGGATCGTGCCCAGGTTCCCGGGATCCGCCACGTGCCAGAGCGCGAGCGACACGGGCTCGACGCCCCCCGGAAGGTCTTCCCGCCGGTAGATCCCCATCACACGCGGGGGATGCGCCATCGTCGAGACCTTGGCCAGGAGCTCCGGCTCGACGTCTTCACCGGCCCGAAGCAGTTCGACAGGCTCGATACCCGCGTCGTCCGCGGCCTGGACGAGGTCCTCGCCCTCGACGACGAACAGGCGCTCCTTCTCACGCTGACGGCGTGATTCGAGCAGCCGGTGGACGAGGCGGAGCTTCGGATTCGAAGACGACGTGATCACGAAAGCTCCCACTGGAGCCAGGTCCCGTGGAAGTCTGCGTGGCCCGCGAACTCACGCTCGCCGCCGGGCCAGTACACGAGCCGGAGCCCCCAGCAGTCCTCCTCCGGAGCCCGAGGCTTGCCCGTGGAAAGGAACGCGAGTGGCCGCTCCTCGCCCGCCTCTTCGAGCACCGACCGCACCCGCGCGCGGCCCTCGTCGCCGATGTAGCCGAACGACGCGGTCTGGAAGACAACGGTCAGACCGTCGCCCGGAAGCCCGGCCAACACCTTGGGAAGCTGCTCGACGTAATCGCCGCGGACGAGCTCCGGCGGATCAGCACGCAGCGCCTCGATCGCCTGGTCGAGCCGCCGCAGGCGCTCGTCCTGCCCGGCCCAGACGAACGATCGGAGCAGTCGCGCGCCGTGCTCGCTCGTGACGTCGATCGGCGCCCGGTCGATCCCGACGCGCGCACGAACCGTCGGCCGCAGCTCGAGAAGCTCGCGCGGGACGGGCCTGCGCTCCTCGCCTTCCAACCAGAGCGCCGGATCCCCGTCGCCCCACTCGCCGGCCTCGTACCGATAGCCGTACCGGTCCCAGACGAGATTCAGGCCCGCGCTGGGCCCGAGCTCGACGACATCGAACGACTCAGCAGCCGTGCGCTGCGCCACCCGCAGGAGAAGCGGCAGCAAGACCCAGGAGCGCTGAACCTCGTTCGTCTGCACTCCTTGCGTGGCGACGAAGTCGCTGAGGAATCCGCGGTGCTGCTCGAGTGGATCGTCCCACTGGGCCCGGCCGCCGAGCACGAGGAAGTGCAGCCCCCCGAGCAACCGGAGCGGCGCGTCCCACGCCGGCTCGGGCCCGACGATCAGCGCCGCGACCGGGTCACCCGCGTAGCGCCGCAGCAAGTCCGCATAGAGCGGCGACCGGCCCTCGCACTGGGCCGCCTGATTCGAGGAAGACCTGGCTACTCGCTCGGCTGCTTGCGCCGGCACCGAGCGCACTCTTCGCCTGCTCGGCGATCTGGCCGAAGGCGGCCGGATCGTCGACCGCGATGTCCGCGAGCACCTTCCGGTCGAGCTCGATCCCCGCCAGGCGGCAGCCGGCGACGAACTGGTTGTACGAGAGGCCCTCCGCGCGGGCGGCCGCGTTGATGCGCATGATCCAGAGCCGGCGCATCTCGCGCTTGCGGCGCTTACGGTCGCGGTAGGCATGGACGAGCGCGTGCTCGACTGCCTCGTTCGCGACCTTGTAGCGCGAGTGCCTCGAGCCGACGTACCCCTTCGCGGCGTCGAGGACCTTCTTGCGGCGCTTGCGGGACGCAACGGATCGCTTCACGCGCGCCATTACCGGCCACCGCCTCCGAGCAACCGCTTCACCTCGCGGGCGTCCGCTGGATGGACAGGATGCTGCTTGGCGAGACTACGCTTGCGCTTCGCGGACTTCTTGCTGAGGAGGTGGGCTCTCATCGCCTTCTGGCGGAGCAGCTTGCCCGTCCCGGTCAGCTTGAACCTCTTCTTCGCTGCGCTGTGTCTCTTCTGCTTTGGCATCTCTCACAACTCCTGCGTTCTTCGTCGGCCCAAGCAACATGACCATGTTTCGCCCGTCGAGGAGTGGCGGCGACTCGACGAGCCCGATCTCCTTGACGTCCTCTGCGAGACGCATCAGCAGGTCCCGTCCCCGCTCCGGATGGCTCGTCTCGCGGCCCCGGAACATGATCGTGACCTTGACCTTCGCCCGCTGGTTCAGGAAGCGGACGACGTGGCCCTTCTTCGTCTCGTAGTCGTGGACTCCGATCTTTGGTCTGAGCTTGATCTCCTTGACGTTGATCGAAACTTGGTGCTTGCGGGCGAGCTTGGCTTTCTGCTCCTGCTCGTAGCGGTACTTGCCGTAATCCATGACCTTCGCTACGGGCGGGTCGGCTTGCGCCGCGACCTCGACGAGATCGAGATCCTTCCCGTGCGCGTACTCGAGCGCCTCCTTGGTCGGCTTCACTCCCATCTGCTCCCCGTTTTCGTCGACGAGCCGCACTTGCTGCGCCCGGATGTCCTCGTTGATCCGGCTGTGGGGAATGACCGGCCGTGTCGGTTCAACCCGACGTCGTGGCCTCAAAGGCGCTTCACCAAGCTGTCAGCTTCCTCCTTCTTCAAATAACAAGACCGCTGCACGGCAGCGGCCTGATCCCTTCCAACCTTCTCGGTTGAACCCCCGACAGGCTCGCGGCCCCGGAGGTGAGGAACATGTCGCCCCTGCTTTGCAGAATCACACCTTAGCAGCGTCGCGAAGCTCCGCCAGCAAGTCGGCGAGCGACTTCGTCGACTGCTCTCCCCCATGCTCGCGAACCGCGATCGAGCTTTCGGACTCCTTGTCGCCCCACACCACGACGTACGGGATCTTCGCGACCTCGGCGTTCCGGATCCGCTTGCCGACCGTCTCGTCCGAGTCGTCGACCTCGACGCGGAACTCGCCCAGCTTCTCGGCGAGCGCGCGAGCCGCCTCGCGATGGTCCTCGCCCACCGGAATGATCCGCACCTGGACGGGCGAGATCCAGAACGGGAACGCGCCGGCGAAGTGCTCGATGAGGATGCCGATGAAGCGCTCGAACGACCCGTAGAGGGCCCGATGGACGACGTACAGGTCGTGCTCGGCGTTGTCAGGCCCCACGTACTTGAGGCCGAACCGCGCGGGCATCTGCGAGTCCAACTGGATCGTTCCCATCTGCCACCTGCGGCCCAGCGCGTCCTCCATGTGCAGATCGATCTTCGGGCCGTAGAAGGCTCCTTCGCCGGGGGCGATCGTGTACTGGATCTCGTTCAGCTTGAGAGCCTCCTCGAGGGCGGCCTCCGTCATGTCCCACTCCTCGTCCGTCCCGAGCTTGTTGTCGGGCCGGGTCGAGAGCTCCGCGCTCGCCTTCAGCCCGAAGAGCTCGTAGAGGTAGCGCGCGTAGTCGACGACGTCGGCGATCTCGGCCTGGATCTGCTCCTGCGTGCAGAAGATGTGCGCGTCGTCCTGGGTGACGTGGCGCACGCGCAGGAGCCCGTGCAGCGTGCCGGTGATCTCGTTCCGGTGCAGGGGCGCAGGCTCCGCGTAGCGGAGCGGTAGCTCCCGGTACGACCGGAGCTGACTGCCGAAGAGGAGCATGTGCCCAGGACAGTTCATCGCCTTCATCGCCCAGCGATGCTCGTCGACCTCGAGCTTGAACATCAGGTCCTCGAACTTCGGGAAATGGCCCGAGGTGAGGAAGGTCTCCTCGTCGTAGATGATCGGCGTCTTCACCTCGAGATAACCCCGCTTTGCGTTCTCGCGGCGGCGAATCTTCTCGAGCTCCTGCCAGATGACCATGCCCTTCGGATGCCAGAGCGGCGAGCCCGGCGAGCGCTCGGAGATGTGGAAGAGGTCGAGCTCCCGCCCGAGCCGCCGGTGGTCGCGGCGCTTCGCCTCCTCGAGCCGCTCGAGGTATGCGTCAAGGTCGGCCTGCGAGAAGAAGGCCGTGCCGTAGATCCGCGTCAGCTGCGTGTTTTGCTCGTCGCCGCGCCAGTACGCACCGGCGAGCCCCGTCAGCTTGATCGCCTTGATCGGCTTCGAGTCCTGGAGGTGCGGGCCGCGGCAGAGGTCGGTGAAGTCGCCCTGCGTGTAGAGCGAGATGTCTCCCTCCGCCGTGTCGACGAGCTCGACCTTGTAGTCCTCGCCCTGCTCGGCGAAGAGCTGTTTGGCCTCGTCGGCGGATACCTCCTGGCGCTCCCAGGCGCGCCCCTCCTTCAGCTCGCGCTGGATCTCGGCCTCGATCGTCTCGAGCGCGTCCTCGCTGATCGGCTCCGGGAACTCGAAGTCGTAGTAGAAGCCGTTCTCGATCGGCGGCCCGATCGCGATCTTCGTGCCCGGATACAGGCGCCGGACGGCCTCGGCCAGCAGGTGCGCAGCGGAGTGGCGCAGGACGTAGAGCGCGTCCGGGTCATCCGTGTCGCGCGTCGTCAGGATCTGGATCGGCTGCCCGTCCTCGAGCGGGAGGCGCAGGTCCTGAGCCTGTCCGTTCGAGCGCACGAGGACCGCCTGCTCGGCCAGCTTCGGCCCGATCGCGGCAGCCGCGTCCAGCCCCGTCGAGCCGTCGGGAAGTTCGAGTTCCGTCGAGTCGGGAAGAACGACCTTCATGACAGAGCAGGATATGCCGCGGGAAGACGACCGCAACGAGGAAATTCCGGACTCACCGGCGCCCGACCCCGAAGAGGGCTCGCAGGGCGCCGAGGACGTCCCTCAGGCCGACTGATCACAGCCGTTTCCCGGACAGGTCGTCGCACAGGCGACGTCGCGCAGGAGGCGGAGTCTCAGGAGGTCGGGCGGATAGTGGAGGACATCTCCGAGTAACGGAGGTGTTGGCGCTCGGGGCTTCCCTGACGGAAGTAATCGTCCGCTTGGGGGCGCATCCGGCATACGAGAAAGCTCAGCTACGTCACCGCGGGATGACAGGGAGCAAGTCCCCGCCATCCCGCAGATCTTGCTGCTACGGCCAAATCGGGCCGTAAGCGCCCTGGGCCGCAAGCAGGCCAAGAAACGCTCCGAGAACGGCAAGTCGCATCTTCACGGGACCATCCTTTCCCTCGATTGACACTGGATAGCCCCGGGCCCCGAGGGTGCCCTAGTATAAGTCCACAGGTCCCCCGTGCCCCGAAAAAAATCGACTCATGTTGACGATCCGGTCGCGGTTGGCCACCGGCTGCGCCAGGCCCGTGAGCGCGCAGGGCTGAGCCAACGCCAGCTCTCGTTCCCCGGCTGTTCGCCTGCCTACATCTCGCGGATCGAGGCCGGCGACCGGATTCCGTCCCTGCAACTCCTGCGCGAGATGGGTAGGCGTCTCGGGGTGAGCGAGGACTACCTCGCGACGGGAGCAGAGCGCGACGAAGCGACCGCGGGCCTCATGGACGCCGAGCTCGCCTTGCGGCTCGACGAGACCGACGAGGCGCGGACGATGTTTCAGGCGGCCCTGGAGAAGAGCGCAAACGCCGACGAACGGGCCCGAGCCCTTGCCGGCCTCGGCCAGCTTGCCTTCCGCGAGGGGTATCCACACCAGGCGGTCAGCCGGCTCGAGGAGGCGAGGAGAGTCGTGCCAGACGAGCTCTCCGACCATCCGGCCTGGGCCGACACGCTCGGCCGCGCCTACTCGATGCTGGACAACCTCGATGCGGCCGACGCGATCTTCCGTGAATCGCTCGAGGCCGCCGAACGGCGCAACGACCCGGTCGAGAGCGTGCGGTTTGCGGTCCTGCTCGCGAACGCGCTCATCGACAAGGCTGCGTTCACCGAAGCGGAGAAGCTCCTCGAGCGGACGCTGGAGCTCGCTCCGGATTCGCGAGACCCCGTTTTTCAGGCCCGGATCTTCTGGTCGCGCTCCCGCCTCCACACGCTGCAGAGGGACACTGCTGCCGCGGCCCGCTACGCACGTCGGGCGCTCGAGCTTCTCGACCTGACCGAGCACACGTACTACGCAGCTCTGGCCCACCAGCTCCTCGCCCACATCGAGATCGACCGCAACAAGCCGACCGAAGCTCTCGAACTGATCCGGAGCGGCCTCTCGATTCTTGCCGACAGCGGCACGAAGATCGACCGTGCCCTGTTCCGACTCGAGGAAGCGCGCGCCCTCCTTCAGCTCGGCGAACGGGACGAAGCGGCGGCGATCGCCATGGAGAGTGCGGGTGTCCTTGGGGATGCGAGCCCGTTCGACGCCGCCCGCGGGTACATGATCGTGGCCGAGGTCTTCAAGGAGCTGGGCAACTACGACAAGGCCCGTGAGATCTACGAGCTGGCCGCCGAGATCCTGAGCCCGTTGCCCTCCCGGTACCTGATCGAGGTCTACCAGAAGCTCGCAGAGCTGCTCGAGGCGGAGGGTCGCAAGGACGAAGCCCTCGAGGTCCTCAAGAAGGCCGTCACGATCCAGGCTGAGCCCGCCCACTGATCACCGGCTCGGGCTCCAGCAGCTCCAGCGCCCGGCAAGGCGGCACCACCGCGCAGAAGAAAGCCGCGGGCCGCAAGGGCGGCAAGGCCAGCTCTCGCAAGAGTTGAGACGCACTGCTTCTCTGTAAGGGTTCGCCCGTTGCCCGTGGTACCTAGTACGGAATGCGGACTCCATGCGGCGGGAGTGACCCTCGCCCTGAAATCGACGAGCTCAGCAGGCGGCCATTCGTCGTCGCGTCCGTCGTCGCGCTCGTCCTCGCCTGCGCGAGCGTTGCGGCACTCCCCGCAACCATCAGCGACCGCGAGTCCCGGATTCGCGCCGTTCGCGCCCAGGCGGACGCCTTCGTGAGCGGCGCGCAGATGACCAAGAACTTTGGCCAGGCCCGTGACCTGCGGATCGACGCCTCCCCCACGCAGAGAACGTTCCTCCGCTTCAAGGCCAACCTGAGTGCCGGAAACGTGGAGCGGGTCAACCTTCTCCTCTTCAGCCGCAACCGCTCCCGGTTGGGCTACCAGGTCCGGCTGGTCGAGGAGCCCTGGCGCGAGACCGAGATCACCTTCGTCAATGCCCCCTCGCTCGCCTCGGACTTCGTTCTCTCGGGCCCGCTGAAGGCTCGCTCCTGGAAGGCCGTCGACGTCACCTCGCTCGTCGAAGACAGCGAGGGCGGCAACTTCGTGAACTTCGCGCTGACCACGAAGTCGCGCAACGCGGTCGAGCTGGCGAGCCGCGAGACCGGATTGCGCGGGCCGCGCCTCGTCGTCGAGCGGCGGGGCAACCGTGGTCCGTCGACCGGCGAGACGACGACAACGGACGACGGGCTGGATTGAGCCGAGCGGGTCTGGCGCAATATGGTCTGAGCCGCCGGGCCGCGCTGCTCGCCCCGATACCGGGTCCTCAGTCGCCCCGGTAATGCGATTACCGGGGCTCCCTGCGTCCGCGGTCTCGGACCGAGCATCGCACCCCGTCGACGAGCAATATCGCGCCAGACCCGCTTAGGTCTGGGCCTTCTCGGTCCGGATGCTCCACTCCGCGAGATCGCGGATGCTCACGATCCCCACGGCGCGTTCGTTCTCGACCACCGGCAGGTGGCGGAACCCTCCGTCGAGCATGATCTGAACCGCCTCGACGGGATCGGTCGACTCCGACACGACCTTCGGGTCGGCCGTCATCCATTCCCTGACCCGCGCCTCGCTCGAGTGGACGCGGCCAGCGACCGCGCGCGTGAGGTCGCGCTCGGTGACGATGCCGATCAGGCGGCCGCCGTCGGAGACGACGATCGCGCTCACGCCCTCGGCCACCATCTTCTCGGCCGCGTGCCCGATCGTGTCGAAGGGCTCGATCGTGAGCACGTCGCGGGACATGACTTCGCCAAGCGTCGCCATGTGCCGAGCATAACGGCCGGGGCTGTCGTCAGGCGCTACGGCCGAGGATCCAGGCGGTCCTGGACGCGGGCGACATACGTGTCGAGCTCTCGCTTGCGTCGCTCGAGCTGCTCATCGAGGTGAGCGAGGTCGGTGGCCCGC
This sequence comes from uncultured Actinomycetes bacterium, assembly GCA_963776955.1. Taxonomy (GTDB): domain Bacteria; phylum Actinomycetota; class Thermoleophilia; order Gaiellales; family Gaiellaceae; genus VAXT01. The sequence goes on along the minus strand of CAVZOM010000005.1, from coordinate 454,819 downwards.
CTCTCGAGGCTCTCGGTGTCCGCGGCGAGCTTCTGCTCGCGCTCCTCGAGCCGGCCGAGTCGGAGCTCTGCCCTTCGCTCGAGCTCGGCGACGTGAATCGAACGCCGCTCGAGTGACTGCTTCTCGTTCGCCGCCATGCGCTCGAGGCTCTCGAGGTGCGCCTCGCGGTCGGCCAGGTGTCGCTCACGGTCGGCGAGACGCTCGTCGGTGCGGCTTTCCAGCTCCTGTGCACGGTTCTCGACGCCGGCTTCCCGGACCGAGACGGTTCGCTCCCGCTCCGCCAACTCGCGGTCGGTGTGCAGGAGCTGGCGCTCGCGTTCCTCGACCCCTTCGGCGCGACGGCGGAGCTCGGTCTCGCGCGCTTCGAGCTCTGCGCGGAGGTTCTGCTCGCGCTCGGCGGCGCGGATGCGCTCGACCTCGAGCTCTGCGCTGATCTTGTTGTCGCGGTCGTCGGTCTCGTTCTTGGCGTCGACGAGCTCGCGCTCGAGCTCCTCGATCCGGGAGCGGGCCTTGGCGACGAGGACGTTGCGGTGCTCGAGCTTCTCGACGAGCTCATCCGTGCGCTGCTCGGCCTCGGCCGCGCGAGGGCTGTAGCCCTCCAGCTCGTGGAGGACCTCGGCCAGGTCCTGGCGGCGTTCGTCGGCGAGGTCGTCGACGAGATCGCCCGTCTGGCGGACGACATACGACTCGAGGCGGTTGCGGAGGTTGGCCATCGCTCGCTTCTCACATCGGCCGCCGCGGGCCGAACCTTTATGCCCGGCCGACGGCCAGCTTGACCGGGAAGCCCAGGCGCCGGAGAGCGCCCGGCCTCGGGCTCTGGGAGACCACTCGCCCACGCAGCGCCCGCCGCGACCGGACGCGGCGGATCCTGCCGACCGAGCAGTTGCCGCGACGAATCCGTTGTCTGGCCCGCCCAAGCCTCAGGCCGATGACGCGCGGAACGCGGCATGCCGGGCCTGGAGGCGGAGGCGGAGGCGGTTGAGGCGGAGGTGGGGTGGCGGTGGCGGTGGCGGTGGCGGTGGAGGCGGTGGCGGTGGAGGCAGTGGTGGCGGTGGCGGTGGCGGTGGCGGCGGCGGCGGTGGCGGTGGCGGTGGTGGCGGTGGTGGTGGTGGTGGTGGTGGCGGTGGCGGCGGCGGAGGCGGTGGCGGTGGCGGAGGCGGTGGCGGCGGTGGTGGTGGAGGAGGCGGAGGCGGAGGTGGAGGAGGCGGAGGCGGAGGTGGAGGTGGAGGTGGCCCGCCGGAGGTCGTGAGGTTCAGCGACCAGCTCTGGATGTTCCCGAAGTCGATTGCTGCGTCGTTGACCACCCATAGTCGCCAGGTGCCGTTCGCCGACAGCCCGTCGAAGACCGACAGGTCGATGTCCCCGGACGGCACGGGTGCCGGCGCGGGGAAGACGTCGGTCGTCGGCTCGTAGTCGGCCGGACGCCAGGAGCCGCTTGTGATCCGCGCCGAGTCGGGCAGCTGCGCGGCCGCCTCGTCGTCGAGCGTCACGTTGACTCCGAAGATGTCCAGCGAGCCGCCGGCGTCCGACCACACCTTCGCGTTCTGGCCGCCGGGGCCGACGAGCAGCATGTCGATGCCATCGGGCCACGTGTGCGCCACCCCGTTGATCGCCAGATCGAGGTCGGTGATCGTCCCCGAGAATTGGGAGGCGACACAGGTCGACGGGTAGGGGATCCCGGGGCTGAAGGAGGGAAGGTGGATCGCCTCGCCGATGCAGGTGCCCGGAGGCGGCGGCGGCGGTCCTGGCGGGGGCGGTGGTGGCGCCGGACGGAAATCCATCGTCTCCGTCGAATTCGTCGAAGTTTCCCCGGTGAAGCCCCCGGCCGCGACGATCCATCCCGCAGGGACCGAGGTTGCACCCGGGAAGGAGCGGATCTGATTCAGCGACGGCTCGTTCCGCCACGGGCAGCAGCTGATCGTCGATCCGGTCGTGCCGGGGCTCAGGAATGCGTTGACGCTGAGCAGGGCATCCCCCAGACGGCCCCGGAGCAGAAACGGGTTTCCTCCGCCGAAGAGGTAGCGTCGGCCGGCGGAGGAGGTCGCGCTGCCGGGCACGTTGATCGGATAGGGCAGGTTCTCGCAGGCCGACCACACGTCGGCGGCGATGTCGTAGTCCCAGCAGAGGTCGAGCACCTGGTTCGCGGCGTCGCGCCCACCGGCGACGTACATGTGCCCGCCGAGGATCCAGAACGCGGCCCCGCCGACGGCGTGCGGGATCGGGGCCTTGCTCGTCCAGGTGCCAGACAACGGGCAGAATTGCCAGACCTGGTTCTGGGCGCTCGTGACTTCACCCGTCCTGTAGCCGCCGACGAGGTAGATGCAGCCGTTGCCCGGGTTGTAGCCGGAGGCCATGAAGCTACGCACGTCCGGCATCGGCGCGCCGATCGTCCAGCGATTGGTTTCGTATTGGTAGATGCGGGTCGTGTCGTAGTTCGTGCCCGTGGCCTGGTCCGCACCGCCGAAGACGTAGATCCTGCCGGCCACCGGGGCGTAGACGGCCGACGCCATGTATGCACCCGGTCCCGGAAAAGGAGCCTGAGTCGACCAGGTGTCGGTCCAAGTCGAGTACTCGTACATCGAGCTCAGCGTCTGCCCTGTCGAGTACGAGTACCCGCCGGCGACAAAGGCGTTGAACCCGACGGAGGTGGCCGCGCCGCCGTAGAGGTCGATCGGCAGCGGCGGCCGGGGCTTCCAGCTCTCGGGGGGCGGAGGCGGTGGAGGACCAACCACGCCGGACGACGCAGTGACGTCCGTCGAGTTGTAGTTGGTCGCTTGCGCGGCAGTCTGGTCGGCCGCTGCGGTGGAAACCCCGGTCGCGACCAGGCTCAGCGCGATCGCCAGCGGAAGGAACCGCTGCACGCCAGCGGTTCTACCACTACCGCGAGCTCGTTTCCAGTGCCGTTAGCGGCGGCCGACGACCAGGGCGACCCGGAAGCCGCGCGGGCGGACGGCGCCCGGCCGCGGGCTCTGGCCGATGACTCGGCCGACCCAGCGTGAGCGGGCCCGGCGGATGCGGCCGACACGGCAGCGGGCCCGGACGATCCTCGTGCGGGCGCGCGGGAGGCGCAGGCCGATGACGCGTGGGACACGGCACCTCACCCGGGGCGGTGGAGGCGGAGGCGGCGCTGGAGGTGGAGGTGGCGGTGGCGGCGGTGGAGGCGGAGGTGGCGGAGGTGGCGGAGGTGGCGGAGGTGGCGGAGGTGGCGGAGGTGGCGGAGGTGGCGGAGGTGGCGGAGGTGGCGGAGGCGGAGGAGGTGGCGGAGGTGGTGGAGGTGGCGGAGGTGGTGGAGGTGGCGGAGGTGGAGGTGGTGGTGGTGGCGGAGGTGGAGGTGGTGGCGGCGGGCCGCCGGGGATGTTGTAGGTGAGCGTGAAGTCGCCGACCTCGGTCTCCCAGCCGTCGACAGCGACCGAGTAGGTCGTGCCGGGGGTGACGTCGAACTCGATGATGCTCCCGGTTCCGAAACCGCCGCAGCCGTCGTCGTTGAAGACGATGTTGGTCAGGTTGTTGACCGCGTTGCCGGTGTAGGAGGCCATGTACCCGTCGTAGAGGACGTTGGTACAGGTGTCGAAGTGCGCCATCCCGCTGGCCGTCGGCGTGAAGCGGTACCAGACGGAGTTGATCTGCCCCTGGTCGGGCATCACGGGCTCGCCGTCCTCCCCGTCTGCGTCGATCGTGGTGCCGCCGATCGTTCCGCTCCCCGACAGGATGACTGCGTTGACGAAGTCGTTGTTCGGCGGCTCGGTTGGCGGCGGTGGTGGTGGAGGAGGCGGAGGTGGCGGTGGTGGAGGTGGCGGCGGTGGTGGAGGAGGTGGCGGCGGTGGTGGAGGTGGCGGTGGAGGTGGCGGAGGTGGCGGAGGTGGCGGGCCTTCCACGACGGTGAACGAGCCCATGATGTTCGGGTGCGGATCGCAGTGGTACGTCGCCTGTCCAGGCGTGAAGTTCACGAGCCACGTCTCGCGCCCGAAGCCTGCGACGTCGGTCATGCAGTCCGACGGCGGCACGCACTGCACACCCGGTCCCTCGAGATGGAAGTTGTGCAGCGTCGAGGTGTCGTCGACCTGCACCGTGTACGTGCCCGCCGGCAGGGTGCCGCCGTTGAGGTCGTTCCCCTGCGGGTCGCGGAGCGAGATCTCGCTTCCGCCCTCGTCCTGGATCACGCCGATCAGCGTCCCGCCGCGCGGCGTGCAGTTGTGCGGCGGCGGAGGCGGGGTCGTCGGAATCACGCGATACACCTCCCCGGTCCCGGAGCCTGCGTACACGCGTGCGCAGGCGTCCTCGCCCCACGTGTAGAGCGCGGTCACGTTCTCGCCGGAGTTCGTGTCGCCCTGCGCGTCGGGAACCTGTAGCTGGATGTGCCAGAGCGGCGCCGCGCAGTAGTCGCCGTAGACGTAGCGGCCGAAGACCGCCGGGAGCGCCGGGTCGCGAACGACATAGCCGCCCGGTGATCGAGCAGCCCCGCGTCCGTGCGGGTACTCGTGGACCGGCTCTGTGAGCACCGGCGGCGGCGGGCCGACGCAGAGCGGCTGGCCCTGATTGAAGTCGTGCCGCCCTTCGCGGCAGCTCCAGCCGTAGTTCGTGCCGCGGCCGTAGCCCGAGGCCCGCGGGCTGAAGTCGATCTCCTCGTAGACGTTCTGGCCCACGTCCGCCGATCGAAAGGTCGCCGGTTTGGCGATCGAAGGAGAAGCGCCAGGGGTTGCGGAGGCCGTAGGACCAGATCTCGCCCCGCCTCGGCGGCTGGTTGTAGAAGGGGTTGTCGGGCGGGATCGTGTACTCGCCGTCCGCCGCTCCGCGTGGATCGATGCGGAGGATCTTGCCGGCGAGCGTCCTCAGGTTCTGCCCGGCCAGATCGGGGTCGCCCCCTCCTCCGCCGTCACCGGTCCCCATGTACAGGTAGCCGTCGGGGCCGAACTGCAACTGGCCGCCGTTGTGATTCGAGCGCGAGTGAGGGAACTGCAGGACGAGCCGTCGACTGGTCGGGTCCGCGATGTCCGGGTCCGCGTCAGAGCGCTTGTACTCGTCGATCGTGATCGCTCCCAGTCGGGCTCGTCGCCGTGTAATAGATGTAGAAGAGCCCCGACGTCACGTAGTCCGGCGCGAAGGCCATCGAGAGCAAGCCCGCGTTCGCCACAGCACGACGGGCTGATCGTGAGGAACGGCGTGGCGAGCAATGCCCCGTTCTTGAACAGACGGATCTGGCCCTGTTGCGTGACGATGAACAGGCGCGTCCCGTCACCCGACGGCGCCGTGACGTAGGTCACGTCACTCGGCGCGACGCTCGTTACCGGCGCCAGGTTGAACGCGCCGCCATCGGGCTTCGCCGCTGCTCCGCCCTGGCCGGCGACCAGAGCAAGCGCGGCCAGCCCGGTGACGAGCGCAAGGAGCCCTCCCCCAGTCCCCCGCAACACAAGCGGGAGAATACGCCCTTCCGGCCTATAGATAAAGCTTTATCTCGATTATTCGAGCGCTTCGCCGACGAGCTCCTGGAAGCGCGCGACGAGCTGCTCGCTCTCCCCGAGCAGCCGCCCCTCCTGGACGAGACCCGACCGGACACCTTTCTGCACGCGTTCGACGAGCACGCGATCCTCGGCCCCGACCTGCCTGTCGAAGGCGAGCAGCTCCTCCAGCCACGCGGCATCCGCGCCCGGCGCGAAGAAGTAGTCGAGGAAGCCGGACGACTGCTCCGGGCCCACGGGAAGCAGCGGCCCGAGCGAGAGGTTCGGCGCGCCCGCGAAGACGTTGATCCTGAGGTTCGGCCACACGAAGTGGAACTGCGCCTGCCCCTCCTCCCCATCGCGCGTGTGCGCGAACTGCGAGAGGACGTGCTCGGCGATCGGCTCGAGCCGGTACTCGTCGGGATCGACGTCGTACGCCGCGCTGAAGCCCTTGTGCGCGACCGGGCAGTGGTAGCACTCGAGATAGTTCTCGCAGGCGATCTTCCAGTTCGCGGCGAGCTCGAACTCGTCCCGGGAGTGGAAGGCGAGCTCGTCGACCGGCAAGAGATCCGGGAGTGGGCCGAGCGTCTCTGCCAGCGGCGGGGCATCCTCGTCGGGGTTCACGAACAGGAAGGGCCCCCAGGCCTCGAGGCGAAGCGGCACGAGCGAGATCTCGGCCACATCGAAGTCGGGCTCGCGCTCCGACCGAGGAGCGGCGCGCAGGGACCCGTCAAGCCCGTACGTCCACGCGTGGTACGGACACTGCACCGATTTCCCGCTTCCCTCGCCCTCGACGAGCAGCGATCCCCGGTGCCGGCAGACGTTCAGGAAGGCGCGCGGCCCGTCGTCGTCTCGGAGGACGAGCACCGGCACGTCCCCGGCCCAGGCCCCGAACCGGTCACCGGCGTTCTCGACCCGGCCCGCATGCCCCACGTACTGCCAGGTCCGCCTGAAGATCCGCTCCTGCTCGCGCCGGAGTACCTCCGGGTCGGCGTACCAGCTCCACGGCAGGGTCCGAGCGGCGCTCACGCCGCGAATCTACCGCGCCGGCTTGCCCCGGTTGTTGGTCCCGTGAGCCTCTACGGCCCGGCCGAGCGCGCTCTCGACGGACTCCGGGAGCGTCTGATGAACCTCGAGGACGCCGTCGAGGCCGGTGATCGCCAGAAGCCTCGTCACTGCTCGGTTGCCGGCGACGATCGAGAGCTGCCGGTCCTGACCCGCCATTCGCTTGGACTCGGCGACGACGACGCCGATCGTCGTCGAGTCGACGAAGGGTGCTTCGGTGAGGTCCAGGATGACATGGTCCGCGTCGGTCGACCGCAGCAGCTCGTCGAGCTGAGGGGCAGTGTGGAGGTCGAGCTCGCCTTCAACCGAGACCACCTGAACTCCCGCCCCGAGGACGATCGTCTTTATGCGGCAGACGAGCCCTACCGACTCGGGGGTGTCACGAGACCGGAGGGGAGATTCGTCAGGTCTCGTGGGTCGGACGGGGCGGTCGCTCAGGCTGATCTCGGCGTGGTTCACCCCGGCGGACTCGGCCCAGCTCTCGATTTCGGCGAGAGCCGCCCGGGCGCGATCATCCGCCCCCGGGCCTCGGTCGAGCTCGACGAGGACCTGGTAGCCCTTGCCGTCCATGGGCACGACCTCCGCGCGAAAGTCCGCGAGGCGCTCCAGAAGCGCGAGCGCCAACGGGGCGGTGGGGAGATCGATGCGAAGGGTTTCCGGCAAGACGCCTCCAGTTACGGGGAGGTCGCCCCGAGGACGGTGTGCACCGCTTGCAAAGGACAGGGTCCGGGCCCTCAGCGGTCTCCGCGCTCGCAGCGACCACTCGCGGTCATTGTACTCGCCTCGGGCCGAGGAAAAAAACGCTACGGGCTACTTGGACCGGTTTAGCTCGAGCTCGGAAGGCACCTGCCTCGTCTTCACCACGTTCGTCGCGAGCGCGTGGATCTTGAGGCTGTTCGAGCGCGCGGCGGCGCGGAGCAAGGAGAACGCCTCCTCGATATCCACGCCGAACCTCTCCGCCAGGATGCCCTTCGCCTGTTCGATCACGAGCCTGGTGTCGAGGGCGGTCTGGAGCTGGATCGTCCGCTCGAGCAGGAACGAGGCAGGGTCGGCGGGCTCACCGTCCCGTGGCGCGAGCAGCGTGAACTCGCGGTCGCCGAAATGAACGGTGCACGAGGCGTGATCGCCGTCGTTCAGCCACGCGCCGACCGCGTGGAAGAGGTTCGTCAGAGCGGCGGCGGTCCGATCGTCGAGGAGTACGTGCACCTCGTGCACCCCGTCGTCGGCGTACACCTGACCTTGAAATCCGTCGAGGTTGCCGAGTAGCGCGCTCGCGCGAACCTCGCTGGGCGCGACGATCCTGATCGTTCCGATGGAGACGATGCTCCCTTCGTTGCGGAACTGAGAAAAGCAACGAAGAGAGAGCCGGCGACTTAAGGAGAGGGTCTAGCCCCTGCGTCCGCGGACTAATCGTTGTCGTCACCGAGTCTAGCGCGTGCCAGCTCCGGAACCGAATCGCCGGAACGCAAGTTTTCGGCGCAATCGGCTTCTTTCCGGGCAGTGAGCCCCTGCGCCATCCGCACGAGCGCGGACGAGCAGCGCAAATCATCGTCTAGGCGACGGGCTCCTCGGTCTCGGGAAGCTCGCGCATCTTCGGGATCGGCGACGGCAGGAGCCAGAGGAAGCCGAGGATCGCCCCGGCGGTCGCGATCCAGAGCGCAGGCCTGAGACCGAGCTGGGTGCCGAGGAAGCCGCCGATCAGCGCCCCCACCGGCCGAATGCCGTAGTTGACGAGCGTGAAGGCGCCCGACACGCGCGACCGCAAACGGTCCGGGACGAGCGCGGCGAAGATCGAGGCGGCGCTGATGTCGAGGATCATCACGCCGAGCCCGCTGCCGAACTCGGCCAGGAAGAGCATCGTCAGGATGAGCCACATCGGCCCGCCCGCGAGCGGCACGAGCAGCAGCGGCACCGGGAAGAGGATGGCGCCGAGCATGAGGGCCGGTCCGATCCCGATCCGGCGGGTGAGGCGCGTCGTCACGATCGAGCCGATCAGGCCGCCTACGGCGCCCGCGCCGAGGACGAGGCCGAGAGTCCCCGCGCTCACCCCCAGCTCGCGCACCGCATAAAGGACGAAGAGCGCCCAGAACATGAAGTTGAAGAGGTTGATCGTCGCCGCCCCGAGGAGCGACGCCCTCATCGTCGGGTTGCGAAACACGTAGCGGATCCCCGCCATCACGTGGCCGCGCTCGGCCTGCTCAGTCGGGGGCTCCTCGGGGGAGATCGAGCTCAGGAAGAGCGCCGAGAAGAGGAAGGACACCGCGTCGACGAGCATCGCGAACGGTGCCTTCAGCACCTGTACGAGCACACCCCCGATGCTGGGCCCGGCGACGAACGAGAACGCTCGGCTCCCCGCCAGCCACGACGTCGCGCTGACGTAGTGCTCACGCTCGACGACCGTGACGAAGAGCGACGCGTACGACACCGAGAAGAGCACCGTCATCGTCCCGGCAGCGAAGGCGACCACGTAGAGCTGCTCCATCGTCAGCGCGTCGAAGGCATACGCGAGAGGGATGGTCGCGAACAGTGCGGCCCGCACGAGGTCGGTGAAGATCATCGTCTGCCGCCTCCGCCCGCGGCGGTCGATCCAGGCGCCGGCATGCAGCGCGAAGAGGAGGTTCGGCGTCAGCTCGGCGGCGACGAGGTAGCCCATCTGGGCGGCGTTTGCGTCCAGGACCAGCACGGCGGCCAGCGGGATCGCGATCAGCGAGATCTGGTCGCCGAACAGCGAGATCGTCTGGGCGAGCCAGAAGCGCCGGAAGACGAGGTTCTCCCTGAGGAGCGGCGGAACGAACCCTCTCAACGAAGCAGCAAGTGGTCGATCGCCGCGCGGGCCACCCGAGTCGCCAGGAGGTCCGAGGCGGAGCCGACCCCGCCCCCGTTCCACGTCAGCACAGTGACGACGAAGGCGCCGCCTGAGGAGTAGACGAGCCCGCTGTCGTGCCGCGCCTTCGTGATCCAGCCGGCCTTGTGGAGCACCGTCACGCCGCCGCGCCACACCGGGGTCAGGCCCCCGCGCGTACGCGCGTGCGCGAGCAGGTAGAGGAGGTAGCGGGCGTCCGAGGGGCTGAACGCGCCCGGGAAGCGCCAGACGAGGGCGCCTCTGGCCCCCGCGGCCAGGTGGAGCGCCCGCTCGAGGCGCGCCAGGTCCCATGCAGTCGTGTACTTGCCGATGAAGGACGGGCGGCCGAGGATCTCGAGAGGGATTCCCCGGCGCGAGAGCGAGTCCTCGACGATGTAGCCGCCGTACATCTCGCTGTCGGCGAGCTTCAGCGCGCGCATCATCGCGTTCACCCGCGCCGAGCCTCCGGAGATCGAGCCGCCGATCGCGGTGAGGAGCTCGTTCGCCGAGCGGTCGTCCGAGTAGACGAGCATGCGCCAGAGGACGGCTGAGAGCCTCGAGCCGGGAGCCGGTATTCCGCGCAACCCGCGCAGCAGCTCGATTGCGATTGCGACCTTCAGCGTGGAGGCGGCCGGGAATCGTGCGCGGGCGTTCCACGCGGCTCCGGCCCCGGTTCGGAGATCCTGGACGAAGAAGCCGCAGACCCCGGGGAAGCGTCTCGCGAGGCTTCTCGTCACCTGGGCGAGCTGGGCGTCCTCGAAGCCGCGCAGGGCCGGGATCGACCCCGCGTAGGGCGCGGCCTCGCGCGGCAGGCCGAAGACGGGCCCGACCTCGGCGGACGAGCGCCGCCCCGTCGCGTCGATCGCGGTCACACGAATCGTCACGTCCCGGCTCGGGAGCGAGACGACGACCGCGAACCGCCGGCGGGTCACGTCTTTCGTCGCCAGCACCGAGCCGCCGACGCGGACGAGCACCTGGCGCGTGCCGTTCGGCAGCCGGGCTTCGATGCGACCGTACGAGACCTCACGGGGAGCGGGCGAGACGATCGCCGGCGGCGGCAGTGGCGCGGGACGGCGGCGGCCATCTAGCGTCGCTCGGTCGCGAGACGGAGACCCAGCGCCACGAGCACCGCGCCCGTGACGGCTTCGACGGCCCGGCGAATCGCCGGTCGGCGCAGGAAGTCGCCCGCGCGTGCGACGCGACTGCGTAGGCGGTGAGCCACACGAGCGTCATCGCGCAGAACGTCAGCCCCAGGGCCAGCAGCAGCGCAGAACGAGCCGCGCGAACTGCGGCAGCAGGCTCGGGAAGAACGCGGCCATCTTCGGGTTCCCGAGGTTGCTCAGCAGGCCCTGCCGGTACGAGGAGCGCCTCGGAGCCTGCACCGCCAGACGCCGCGCCTGGCCGCGGATGGCGGCGAGGATCGCCTGGAGGCCGAGCCAGACGAGGTAGGCAGAGCCGACGATCTTGAGCGCGAGGAAGGCCGGCTCGGAGGCCGCGAGCAGAGCAGCGATCCCGGCGGCAGTCGCCAGCGTCCACATCGCCTGGCCACTCGACACCCCGAGCGCCGTGAAGATCCCCGCGCGGCGGCCGCCCATCAGCGTGTTCCGGATCGTGAGCGCGGTGTCCGGGCCGGGTGTCGCGATTACGATCGCCGAGACCCCGAGGAACGCCAGGAGCTCCGTCACGCCCGAAAGAGTAAGTGAGTGTAAGTAGTGACACAGTAGGGGGCCCTCGCTTCGCTTCGGGCCCCGGGTGAGGCTATCGTCACCTGGGATGCGCGCCGTGAGGACGTTCACCGTGGTCGGCTGCCATGCCGGCGGGGAGATCGGGAACGTCGTCGTCGGCGGGGTCGCTGCCGCCGGCCGGGCGCGACCGTCTTCGAGCAGATGCAGACGCTCCGGCGCGAGGCGACTGGCTGCGGCGCGTGCTGCTGCGCGAGCCGCGCGGGAGCGTTGCCGTCCACGCGAACCTCGTCGTGCCCGCCACGCGCGACGACTGCGACGCGGGCTTCATCATCATGGAGCCGACCGAGTACCCGGCGATGTCCGGCTCGAACACGATCTGCGTCGACGACGGTGCTGCTCGAGACGGGCATGGTCGAGATGCTCGAGCCGGAGACGGTCGTCCGGCTCGAGGCGCCCGGCGGCGTCGTCGAGGCACGCGCGACTGCCGCGACGGCAAGTGCGAGTGCGTCGAGTTCACGAACGTGCCGTGCTTCGCCGAGCGCCTCGATGCGCCGCTCGAGGTGGAAGGGCTCGGGACGCTGACCGTCGACGTCGCCTACGGCGGCATGTGGTACGCGATCGCAGACGCGCAGGCGCTCGGATTCGAGATCGCGCCCGAGGAGGCGCGTGACCTCTCGCTCGCCGGCGAGCTGATCCGCGCCGCGGCGCGCGAGCAGCTCGAGTGCGTCCACCCGGAGAACCCGACGATCGCGGGCGTCAGCATCGTCCAGATCGCCGAGCCGTGGCAGGGCATCGGCGAGGTGTCGAGCAACGCCGTCGTCGTCGCGCCCGGCCGGCTCGACCGCTCGGCGACCGGGCACCGGCCTCTCGGCGCGGCTCGCCGCGCTCCACGCGCGCGGGCGGATGAAGGTCGGCGACTCGATGACGCACGCCTCGCCGATCGGCTCGACGTTCGACGGCCGGATCGTCGAGGAGACGCGCGTCGGCGACCGTGCGGCGATCGTCCCGGCCATCAAGGGCAGCGCCTGGATCACCGGCGTCACGCAGGTGCTGATCGACCCGACCGACCCGTTCCCGGAGGGCTATCTCCTCTCTGACACCTGGGGCGTAGGTGAGTGGACACAGTAGGGGGCCCTCGCTTCGCTTCGGGCTTCCCTTTAACCGTCCGCAGCGCCGTGGACACTTCGACCGTGATTCGCGAGGAGCTTGCGCACTTCATGAGCTGGGGAGAGCGCCATCGACTTTTCATCGCTCGGCTCTCGATCGTCGGGCTGGCGACGCTCGTCGTCACGCCGTCGGAACCGTCCTCGTCTACCTCGCGGAGCGCAATGCGCCACATAGTGAGATCACCTCGCTCGGAGACGCGCTCTTCTTCACCACCGTCCAGCTCCTAACGATCTCGTCGCAGATCAGGAACCCATTCACGACCTGGGTCGGATCGTGGACGTTCTGCTGGAGATCTGGGGCGTGCTCGTCGTCGCGGGCACGACGGGCCGCTGCGGCCTTTTTCCTCCAGGTCGACGATTAGGCGATACACTCCCAGCGCAATAGAACGTGTACCGGTGGCGCTCTGCCTCCTTGTGCGTGTTCGTGAGTGGTAAGGGAGGTGGAAATTATGGCAACCGGAACCGTCAAGTGGTTCAACGACGCGAAGGGGTACGGATTCATCACGCCGGAGGACGGCGGGAAGGATCTCTTCGTGCACTTCAGCAACATCTCGGGCGACGGGTTCAAGACCCTCACCGAGAATGCGAAGGTCGAGTACGAGGCCCGTGAGGGCGAGAAGGGCCCCGAGGCGACGAACGTCGTCCTCGTCGGGTAACACCGAAACGAGCTCCCCGCGTCGCCGGCCTCATGGCCTGCGGCGCGGGGATTCCTACGAGGAGTAACCGATAGCAGGCAAGGAAGACAAGATCGAGTTCGAGGGGGAGGTCATCGAGGCCTTCCGCAACGGCATGTACAAGATCCTCCTCGACAACGGCCACGAGACCCTCGGCTACACCGCGGGCAAGATGCGGCGGTACCGGATCAAGATCCTTCCCGGGCGACCGCGTGAACGTCGAGCTTTCGCCGTACGATCTCTCGCGCGGCCGCATTGTGTACCGCCACCGCTAAGTGATTTACTAGCGCGGCCCGCATGCGCTGATCCCGTACCTGCTGCTCTCCTGGCTGGCGAACATCGTCTCGCTGCTCGTCGCGGACTGGATCTTCGACAGCGTGACCATCGGCCGCTGGTGGCCGCTCATCCTCGGCGCGGCCATGCTCGGAATCGCGAACACGATCATGAAGCCGATCCTCGCCGCTGCTCACGCTCCCGCTCGTGATCATCACGCTCGGGCTCTCCTACTTCGTGATCAACGTCCTGATGCTCGCGCTCGCCGAGTGGATCGCGCCCGACTTCTCGATCGACGGCTTCTGGACGTACGTCGGCGCGACGATCGTCGTATCGATCGTGAACTGGACCATGTACGCGCATCTTCGGCAGGTTCGAGGAGCTCGAAGAGCGCCCGGCTTGCGACTTAAGTCTTAGGACCTTCCTAAACAGAAACTTTGCTTGCGCTTAGCACGACGCTTGGTGTGCGCCGTCATAGCCTCGTGGCTGGATACCTCCAATGAAGAGGAATGTCATGAAGCGCATACTCATCCCACTCACGATCGTCGCCCTCGCGGCACTCGCTCTCGCGGCGCCGGCTGTCCAGGCGAAGGGCGGCGACGGCACGATCATCGCGCTCAAGGCGTCGAGCGCATTCCCCGGCGCCAAGGGCAAGGCGAAGTTCAAGGTCGACGGCCAGCGCGAGCTCGAGATCGAGATCGAGCACGTCCGGCGGCTCGCCGGCCAGCGCGTCAACTTCTTCGTCAACTCGAGGAAGCTCGGCTCGAAGCGCATCAGCGCCCTCGGCGCAGCGCAGCTCGACCGCCGCGGCTCCAACTTCCCGGCGATCGAGGTCCGGCACCCGCATCAGCGTCAAGACCGCGGGCGGCAGGCTCATCGCCTCGGGCCGCTTCTAGGTTGCAACGCCCAGCCAGCCCAGCCATGTCCGGTGTCTGACACCGGACATGGCTGCTTAAAGGCGGTCGACCCGAAGGATGTCGGGAACCTGGAGCGTCCCCAGACCGCGAGCGTGCTCGAGCCAGGCGGAGAGAGCAAGCAGAGCGCAGAGGCCCAGCACGATGCCGCCGCCCCACGTGATCGTCTCGGCGCGGACGAGATCGAGCGCCGCCAGCACGGCGATCACGGCCGGAACGAAAACGAGCCGGCGCGTGTCCGGAGGGCGCTCGAGCCAGAGCCGGATGAGCGTCAGGGCGAGCAGCGCGCCAACGACGGTGATCCAGGAGAACGGTGCGAACCAGAACACGGACGGCGCGTCGAAGGAGAACAAGAGCGCGCCCCACCAGGTCGGCACTACGACTGCGAGATACACAAGGCATAAGGCGATCGGAGCGAGTCGAGCGTCGAGAGACGGCCGGCTCAGGCTCGCAGCGGCCAGCACGACGATGAAACCGGTGCAGACGGCGCCGACCCAGAAGCCGTACCCGAGACTGAACTCGCCGCCGTAGCCGACCTGAAAACCGAGCGTCGTCACCAGTAGGGCGATTCCGGCGGCGAGCTCGGCGCGCGGAGGGACCTGCCGCACGCGCACGAGCTCGCCGAGCAGCAGCGCGATCGCGAGGGCCGCCGCCCCGGCGCCGCTCTCGATCGGCCACCCGTTCACCGAAACGCAGCGTCCCGAAAGCGGTCCCGACTCGGCCGGGTAGCAGAACTCCTGCCACGGGAGGAAGAAGCTGGCCACCAGCAGCAGGCAGGAAGCTCCAAGGACGAGCCGAGACCAGGGCACGCCTTGGACGTCCGGCCGCCGAGCTCCGCCTAGCGAGAGGACGACGAGGCCGAGCGCGAAGCCGACGCCGATCCACGCGCCGTACGCGCGTCCGTAGGGAAACGTCGTCGTGCTGAAGGCAGCCGCCGTGAACAGCGCCGTCAGAAGAGCCAGCCCTAGACGGACGGGCGCCGACTTGGCCGCCGGCATGCAGATCGCGAAGATCGCGGCGACCTGGGCAGCAGGCCCGGCGATTCCCGTGTCGTCGAAGCCGGCGAACCGCGTCCACGGGAGCAGGAATGCAACGAGCAGCCCCAGGACGAGGAGGGCACCGGCCACTGCCGCCGGCGAGCGATATGCGGAGACCTCCGCGCGTCGCAGGAGCAAGGCCGCCGTGAGCGTGACAGCGACGGCGCCGAGCCCGACATAGGTCCCATAAGCGGTCTGGGCCTGAAGGTCGACCGCGTCATTCGCCCCGGCTCCACGGGTCAGGCTCATCGCCTCGCCTCCACGGGTCAGGCTCATCGCGTGAGATCGAGTACCGACGGCGACTGCGACGGCGAAGAATGCTGCGACCAAGGCACACCGTCCGAGCGGAAGTCGAGCTACGAGACCTGGGCGAGCGTAGGCCGCACCTGACAGCGCCACGAGCAGGAGCGCGGCGAGCGCCGCCGCCGGAGCAACTCCCGAGTCCCACCCCTCCAGCGACTCCGTGCCAGCGAAGAGGTGGAGGAGCGACTCGACGGATCCACGCCGCTCCCCGAACTCCGAGAGATCGAGGGAAAGCCGCTGCCACGGCAGGTAGAGGGAGGCGAGCAGGAGAGCCCCGCCCAGGAGCAGCAGGAGTGCCGGCCACGGCCGCCGCACCGCAGGAAGGTACCGAACTGAGGTCTCGCGGAACGCCCAGCCCAGCCATGTCCGGCGTCTGACACCGGACATGGCTGTTGTAGGCGGCGGTGGGGCTTACCCGGCGGGCTGGCGCTCGGCGATGTGCTTCGCCGGCGTCGCCTGGACCTGTGCGAGCGAGGAATTTCCGCGAGCGCGGATCCGGACGTTGATCCTTGCGCCGACCGTGAGCTGGCTCGGCGAGATCAGGGTCGGGGTGCGGCCCTGCCAGCGGATGAAGACCGTGCGCCGGTTGTAGGCGAACGATTGGTCGAGCGCCTGTCCGAGCATCGCCTTCAGCGCGCGGTAGTTGCCGTCGATCACGTGGATGCTCACGCGGCCACCCGAAGCCGGCGCGTTGAGCGTGCCCTGGAAGAGCCAGAGCGGTTTCGTTGCGCGGCCGGGATTCGGCCCGTGATCCGAGACGACGGCGGCGGGCGTCGACTCGACCTGAGCGAGCGAGGAGCTGCGCGGAGCTCGAATGCGAATCGTCAGCTGGTCGCCTTCAGCGAGGTTGTCCTGCGAGACGACGGTCGGCACACCGCGTGACCAGCGCAGGTACTGGGTGTTCGGGCCGACGGCGAACGACTGCGCCGAGCTCTGGCCGACCATGAGCCGGAGAGCGCGGCGGTTGCCGCCCTCGACGTCGAGGAGCAGCGCGGCCGAGCCGGACGGCGGATCGGCGATCAGCTCCCCGCGGAAGATGAAGGGAACGTTCGCCTGGCTTGCGGCAACCGAGCCCGATGCCCCGAGCCCGATCACACCGAGTGCCACGAGGGCGAGGAAGGTTAGGCGGATTCTCATAGCAGCCTCCTTGAGAGCTGGGAACTGAACGATCAGCCCATCCTCAGCGGCAAACGTCAGTGGTCCATGCGCCGGGCGTAAGAAGCGCGTAAGGAATCGTTGTGGAACCCCGCAAGCTCTACCGAAACCGTACGCTTTGCCCTATGAGTGAAACCATGGACGAAAGAGAGCGGCGGCTCGGCCTCAACGAGGCGCTGTTCCGCGAGGTCAACGAGCGCATCGAGGAGGTCAACCGAGACCTCGGGACGATGACGACCGAGTTCGACATCGTCTGCGAGTGCGGCGACGAGACCTGCTCGGACCGGATCCGCGTGCCGTTCTCTGTCTACGAACGCGTCCGGTCGAATTCCAAGCAGTTCCTGCTCGTGCTCGGGCACGACGACCCAACCGTCGAGCGCGTGATCGAGCACCTCGAGGGATTCGAGATCGTCGAGAAGGAAGGCGTGGAAGTCGAGGAGATCGCGGAGAAGACCGACCCGCGGAGCTGACCGACATGGTCTCTCGCGCGCAGGCACGCGAGCTCGCGCTCGACCTGCCAGAGGCAGTCGAGCAGGATCACCATGGACGCCCGTCGTTCCGTGTCGCGAACAAGATCTTCGCGACGCAGTGGGACGACGACCACATGAACGTCATGCTCGACGAGGGCGGGATCCGGACGGCGATAAGCGACGATTCCGCGACCTTCGAAGAGGTCTGGTGGGGCAAGAGGCTGGCTGCGGTACGCGTCGACCTCCGAGGCGTGGATGCCGAGAGGCTCCGCGAACTCCTCGAGGAGGCCTGGGAGAGGAGAGCGCCGAGCCGGTTGCTCCGCGCTGAGTAACCGCTCCTCGGCCTCGCTACAATCCGCTGACCAGGGCGGTTAGCTCAGTTGGGAGAGCACCAGCTCGACAAGCTGGGGGTCACTGGTTCGAGCCCAGTACCGCCCACTCTCGCTTCCCTGGCCGGCGGCGGGCTTCGCCCGTCGCCTCGCGTCGCTGACCGTCCTCCTGCGAGCGGCCCGTGTGGTCTAACACTGTTCCACTCGCATACAGGCGCTCAGCGACGCGCCAGGAAACCGAGAGCGGGGAAAAGATTCACGAGCCCGGCACACATTGCCCTTGACGCGGCGAGGTGCCCGACACCCTTTCCTTTCCGGCGTAACCTTGCGTTAGCGTCCCTTGTCGTGCGAGCCAAGATCCTCGCCGTGGGACTTTGCGCCACCGCACTCATTACGGCGGTTGCGATGCCCGTCTTCATCCTCTCGTCGTATGCGCACAAGGAGGTGTTCGGAACCTTGCTCACGGCGGGAGCGATCGCGAGCCCGCTGTTCGGAACGATCGCCGGATTGCACCAGCAGCGTTGGAATCCGCTCCTTGCGGGATGTGCGATCGGGCTGATCCTCATCCTCGCCCTGTTTGCCGCGCTCTAGCTAACCGCACTAGCGGGCGTCGTACTCTTGGACGAGTGACCGTCACGACCGGGAGACGCTGCCCGAACCCGAGCTGTCGGCGTCGGCTGGGCGAGACCTCCCGCCCGGACAAAGTCTTCTGCTCGAACGCTTGCCGGGTGACGCGGATCTACGCGGGCGACTGGCGGGAAGCCGACGAACGGAACGCGGTCGTCCTGCGGCAGATGGCCGAGGCGGGGATCGGCCAGTGACCCCTCAGCGGAACAGGCTGGGGATCATTTCTCCGCGTGGATGAATCGTGAGTCAGATGAGGGCAAACATGATGCTCAAGGTGAGGAGACCTAGCGCGCATCCCGTCAGCAGCGGATTCCACCGCTCCACGCGATACGCGGCGATCGTGCCGAAAAGCGGGGCCGCGACCGCCGCGCCGGTAAGCGCATAAGCAAGGATCACTCTGGTGGTCGATGGATTCTCGTACGGGACGAATGGTAGGAGCATGATTGCGACGAGCGCCGTGAGCGCCGTGGCACCAAGCCCCGCGACCAGGATCGTCGCCCGCATCTCGATGGACGCTAGCCGAGGCTTCGATCATGAGTTGGCTCCGCGAACGGGTGGTCATCACTTTGGTCATCACTTGTGGTCGTAACCGGGCAGAACGACACAGAACACACGAGCCCGGGTTCCGCATAACCGAGACGAAAGCGGGCGCTCCGTGCCGTGGAGTGACGCTATCCGTTCGACTCGACAGCTGGGGATCACTGGTTCGAGCCCAGTAAAGCCCCTCTCTCGCTTCCATGAGCGGCGCACCGCTCAGCCCCCGCGCCGCCGCGGGCCAATCGCTTGCGGGACTCAGTCCAGCCGGAACTCGATGAGCCGGACTGGCTTTGACGTCATGTCTGCAAGCAGCCCGAATTTCCGAACCTGCTCGTCCCGCAAGCGGTCACGCGGGCCTTTTACCTCGCAGAAGAACCAGTCCGAGAGATCCTCCGCATACATCAAGAGGTCGGGTGCCTGCGCACGGCCCTGGTTTCGGTCGCGGAGCGCGTCCCGTACAGGGCTAGGCAGTAGCTGAGCCACGATCTGCTGCTTCCGGGGATGCGTCGCGAATTCGTACTTCTCGACTAGCGACAGATAACCAGTCGTGTGGTGAAGCACAACGGCCCCCAACCATTCGTAGAAGTGGATGGCGGGCTGCGAGTTGGCGAGGCGAAGGTCGTCGTCATCGAAGAGATTCGGGAACCTGGTTCTCCACTCTTGAGCGAGGTGCCCACTTTGCCAGCGCGCTCTCTGGGAGCGCACCACGTTGACCGTTGCGATCTTCGTGATCGCTTCCATACGCCGTGAATCACGCTAACACGGCTTCTGTCGCCTCAGGGAGCCGTTCCAGGCAGCGATCAGAGGCGTGGTCATCATCCCCGCAGAGCCGCGAGGGGTCAGACACGTCTCCCTTCGATCACCTCGAGCCGGTGCGCGACGATCGCCCTCACGACCTCTTCCGGCACGGGGTCGTCCTCGCTGAACCGGAACGTGCCCTTGGTTCCCTCTGTCGCCTCGACCGCCTCCTACCGTCGGATACACGCTCATGTGATCCTTGAAGGCGGCGAAGTAGATGAGGTACTTCCCTCGATGCTTGAAGGTCGGGATCCCGTAGCTGATGGTCTCCTCCGCGTCGGGGACAATCTTCCGGACGATCCGGCGAATCCGCTCGAACTGCTCGCGCTGCGCGGGTGTCAGGGCCGCGAGGTACTCGTCGACGCTGGCCACGGCGAGAGCGTATCGGTACCCGCGAAAAGGTAGCCCTGGACGACGAGACTGCCGAGGCGTGTAGTAGCCGGAACATAGGCTGCGCCGCTCGCTGCCGAGCGGCGCAGCGATGGCGGTTATCCGGTAAACGTCGGCGGCCTAGGCCTCACGCGCTTGAGAATCCTCACCGTGGCCAGGTCTCTCGCGATGGGTTTGGGCTTCGCGATGACCGCGGGCGGCTTTCCCGGGGCGGCCGGCGTCCCCGGTGTCTCTGGCACGGGGGCGTGGGCGGCGTTACCGGAGGCGGCGTGACTTCGCCAATGTTCGTCACCGTGACCTGCGGCGCGTTCGCACTGACCTGGAGCACGAGATGGAAGCTGACGCGTTGGCCGGGCCGCAAGCGCGGGATCACGAGGCAGCGCTGGCGGCCGATGCGACGCAACCTGCGGTCGGCGCTCACGAAGACCATCTGACGCGGGATGCGATCGCAGGCCCGGAGGTTGCGGGCGGGGAGACGGCCGCGGTTGCGGACCGTGATCCGGTAGCCCAGGCGGCCGCCGGCGCGCACCGTGCTCTGGTCGGCTTCCTTTTCGATCGGCACGTCGCACCCTGGCGGACCAGGGCCGTCACTCGGAGTAATGCTCACGTTGTCGAACAGGTAGCCACCACCCAGGAGGGCTGGGGGCCCCTGCACGCTGGAGCGGAACTGCAGGCTGTTAATGGTCGCCGGCGTATTGCGGTTCGGCGGTGGTGCCTGCTCCGGAGCGGTGCGGTAGTAGTTCTCCCACGTCGTGAAGCACTGACCAAGGTCCACACCGTCGACAGAGATTCGCACCAGGTCGTTGTCAATGCCCTGGTTGACCTTGATCCAGAACCTGATCCTGTGCGGGCTGGTGCGGTCAAGCGTCGGGCCGGGGTGCGCGACGAAGTTGCCATCGACGTCGGGGGTGTCGCTGACGCTGACCTGAATACCGGCCGGGGTGTCTTCCAGGCCAACCCAGGACATGCGCGAGCCCTCGCCAGAGTCAGGGCTGACGCTCAAGAACAGTCCGGGCTGGTAGGCGGGTTTCGTGGACATGAACGCGAACTCGGCGATGAACACCTTGTTGAGCCGCTCCTCGCCGACCTGTAGTGGCTCCTGTGCGGAATACGTCTGGTAGAAGAACTCGCCGTTCCCACAGAGGTTCGACATACGCAACGATTGACTGCCGAACCCAGGAGGCTCGCCAGTAGGAGCGACAGTGTTGGTGACGACCTCCTGGTCGTACTTTCCTAGGGTTGGGGTCGGGTTACAGGACGGAATCGCGCCTAGTGGAGCGCTCTTCCAGGGGAAGCCGCCGACGCCGCTCTGTCCGTTGACGGACCCAAGGTGGAAGAGGGGCGCCTCGAAGAGCGTGATGGAAGCCGTTGCCACTCCGGATACGAGCAGAGCCACGCTCGCTGCCGTCGCTAGTGCAATGAGCTTTCTGCGCATGCTTCCTCCTTGCGATACAGACGCCATCAGCTCGAGCACCCCAGGCCCCCAGGCCCGACAGCAGCGTCGTTGTTGTCGGCGTCGAGCGCCTCGCCCAGCGAGCGGCTCCGGCCGCGCCGTTGTCTCCGAGAATCCTGTTGAAGTAGCCCGGGCCGACCGCGTCCTCGACCCCTGTTGCGAACCGAATGTGGCCTTCGCCGCAGAGACAGGGTGCGATACACAGATGGACCCTTCGTCTCGGCTGACTTCAATGTGACCCTCTCGCGCCGCGGAGTCAAGTTCGCGGTCGAGGCAACTAGAGGCAGCGAGACGGGCCTCGGCGGCGAACTCTGGCGCGTCCGGTCGGTTCCCAGGCTCTACACTCGGGTCATGCCGCGGGGTTACGAGGAAGGGCCGGTGGCCGAGGAGGCTCAGCGGCGGATCTGACGCGATCGAGCGCGGCGCGTCGCCCGACGGACCGGGAGCACCGGCGACGCGGGCTGCAATTTTCGGCTCGACCGAGCGGGACGGCATGGCTCAGTTTCTCGGCTGGGCCGATGAGGTCGATGCCGACGAGCTCTTCGAGAGCGGCCGCGCCTGGGGCATCTCGTTGCGCCGGATCCCGCGCTAGGTCGTGCATGACATCGTCCGATGTGGGTGAATGACGCTCGGGACGGAACATGGGACTAATGACCGGGAGCAATCGATGAGCGAGGCAGTCGCCGCCGCCCCTCGCCCGCGCTCCCGTTCCACGACCCGTCCCGCCGTAGGCGCCTGATCAAGGTCGCCGGCTGGCTCGTCGGCATCGCGCTCGTCGTCGTCGTCCTGAACCTGCTCGGAGTCGACGTGATCGGCTGGCTTTCCGACCTCTGGGATCAGATCCGGGAGGTTCCGGCCGGCTACATCGTCGCGGGGCTCGCGTTCCAGTCGGCCCAGACGTTCTTCGCAGGACTGTCGTACTACGGCATCCTGCGCGCGGCCTATCCGGGCCAGGTCGAGCTCTGGCCGATCGTGACCGCATACGCCGCCGGCGTCGCGATGAACAACTTCCTGCCGGCGAACATCGGCACGTTCACGACGCTGCTCATGTTCGTCGCCATCATCCCGGCCTGCACGTTTCCCGGCGCGATCGCCGCCTACCTCGTGCAGAAGATCTTCTTCACGATCGCCGGCACGTTCGTCTACCTCTACCTGTTCCTGTCCGTGCCCGGCTCGTTCAACGAGAACCTCGGCAACATCTCCGAGAACCCCCTGACGACGATCCTGATCGCGGTCGGCGGCGCCTTCCTGATCGTGCTCCTCTGCCGCATCTTCTGGCGCCAGGTGAAGAAGCTCTGGCTGAAGGCGAAGCAGGGCGGCGCGATCCTCTCGCGCCCGAAGGAGTACCTGACACACGCATTTCTTCCGTCGCTCGTTTCCTGGCTCTGCAAGCTGGCCGTGATCGGGATCTTCCTGGCGGCCTTTACGATCCCGGTCACGTTCGAGTCGATCATGTGGGTGACGGGCTCGGGCTCGCTCGCAAACGTCGTGTCGTTCACGCCCGGCGCAGTCGGCATTACACAGGCGACGAACGCGCTCGCGCTCGACACCTGCTGCGACGTTGCACGGAGCACCGCCGTCGACTACTCGACCGCGCAGCAGCTGATCACGACCGCGTGGAACGTCCTCTTGGCGACCGTCCTCGTCGTCTGGGCCTTCGGCTGGTCGGGCGGCAAGCTGCTCGTCACCGAGTCCTATGCGGACGCGAAGGACAAGGTCGCCGAGCAGAAGGCCCAGCGCGCCGAGAAAAAGGCAGAGAAGCGAGCCGAGCGTGAGGAGTCCGGGCGCGGCCGGTTCCACCGCCAGCGCGACAACGGCGCAGCGGAGAATCCGAAGAGCAGGAAACCTAGACTAGGCGCTCGCTCAGCGAGGCAAGTAGCGCGCGACCGCCTGGTCGCGGTAGACCTCCCCTGCAGCGACGAGCTTGCCGTCCCGCTGCGTGGCCAGCGCGCCGACCCAGTCGGCGCCGGTGCCGAAATCGCTGAGGAGGATCCCGCCCCTGCCGAACGACCGGTCGAGCCCACCGCTCTGGCGAAAGCGGACGAGGGCCCACGCTGCTGTGTCGTGTCTCGAGTCGTCGTAGGCAGCTCCGCCGACGACGACTCCGCCGCGGTCGACGAGGACGGCCCGCGCGTGACCCCCGTGCGGGCCGGGCCTGAGCAGCCGCTTGCCGAATCGCCGGTCCAGCGTGCCGTTGCGGTTGAGGCGAAGAACCGCGATGCGCGGATCCTCCCGCGTGTAACCCACGGCCGAGACGCCCGCTGCGACGATGCGCCCGTCCGGCTGGAGATCAAGCCCGTTGACGTGGTCGTAGCGTCGACCGACGAAGTTCACGCTCCGTATGCCGTCTCGGGAGAACGTCCTGTCGAGCGTGCCGTTCTCCCGAAGCCGCACGACGAGGAAGTCGTTCTCCGTCCGGTATCGATGCTGCGCCATGCCGCCGACGACGATCCTGCCGTCCGGCTGCACCGCCACGGCCGAGCCGAAGTCGTCGCCGTAGCCGAAGTCGAACGAAAGCCGGCCGTCCCGCGAGAAGCTCCGGTCGAGCCGGCCGTCCGGCAAGAAACGGGCGACGGCCAGGAGCTGGTCGTCCTGAGCATCGCCGCCGCGTAACCGCCAGCCGACGGCGACGATCCGCCCGTTCCGCTGTACGGCGAGGTCGCGGAGGTCGCAGGCGCACCGCGCACCCGGAAACGTGGCCCGCGCGACGCCGGAGACGCCGAAGCTGCCGTCGATCGAGCCGTTCGGGTTGTAGCGGACGATGCCGAAGCAGAGCTGCAGGCCCGGGCACTCGACCTGGCCGCCGACGAGGATCTTCCCGTCCGCCTGGAGCGCCACCGTGTGCGGCATCGGGAAGGCGCCGAGGTCGTTCGCGACCCAGCCGCCCGAGCCGAATGACCGGTCGAGGTCTCCGTTCGGCAGCCAGCGGTAGACACCGAACCACCAGTGGCTGTTCCCGTCCTGGAGCTCGCTGACCGCGAGGATCTTTCCGTCGGGCTGGATCGCGACGTCCTCGGCTCCCTTCGGGAAGAACCCTTTCGAGTAGCCGAAGATTTCGTAGGTCCGGACCCAGCCGTCGCCGGAGAAGGTGCGATCGAGGTCTCCCGGCGCCGCAGCCGCAGGCACGGCGAGGAGAAGCAAGAAAAGGCCGAGTAGCCCGGCGTGGCGCACGGGCCCCAGGTACCCCGGATGCCGTGCCGGCAAGGGTTCTAGCCTTCGCCGCCTCAGCCTCCGCTTCCGCTGTTGTCGTCGTCGTCGTCGGTCGTCGTCCCGTCGGTCGTCGTCCCGTCGGTTGTCGTCCCGTCGGTTGTCGTCCCGTCGGTCGTCGTCGTCCCGTCGGTCGTGGTGTCCCCGGTAGTCGTCAGAAGCGTCGGGATGGTCGTCGTCGCGCCCCCGCCGTTGTCGTCATCGTCGCCGCACCCGGCGAGACCGAGGACGAGTCCCGCGAGGCCGACTGCGGCGAGCATCAATACTTTTCTCATAGAGGCTTCGATACCCGGGCCATTGCCGCTGAAACGTGGTGACCGGCGAAGCTTGAACGAGCCTCAGCCTGCGCCATGGCGACGCGCCACCTAGCCCGCGGCGGCTGCGGCCCGTCGCCGCTCGGCCTTGCGAGCCCTCATTTTTCTCGGGTCCGGGACCGGCACCGAGGTGAGAAGCTTCTTCGTGTACTCCTCGCGCGGGGTCTCGTAGACCTCCTCCGCGGGCCCCTCTTCGACGAGCTTTCCAGCCTGCATCACCGCGATCCGGTCGCTCATCGACCGGACGACCGCGAGATCGTGGGCGATGAAGAGGTACGTGAGACCGAAGTCCCTCTGCAGGTCCTTGAGCAGGTTGAGGATCTGGGCCTGGATCGAGACGTCGAGGGCCGAGACCGGCTCGTCACAGACGATCAGCTTCGGGCCGAGCGCCAGCGCTCGTGCGATCCCGATCCGCTGCCGCTGGCCCCCCGAGAACTCGTGCGGATACCGATTGGTGAAGCCCGGGTCGAAGCCGACGACCTCCAGCAACTCCCGGACGCGCGCGCTCCGAGAGCGGCGCGAGCCGACGCGGTGGACGGTCAGGGGCTCGGCCACGATGTCGCCGACGGTCATCCTCGGGTCGAGCGAGGAATAGGGATCCTGGAAGACGATCTGCATCTCGCGACGAAGCTTTCGGACCTGGCCGCGCGGGAGCTCCGTCAGTTCCTGACCGAGAAAGCGAACGGAGCCGCTCGTCGGCTTGATCAGCTGCAGGACGCAGTAGCCGGTCGTCGACTTTCCCGAGCCCGACTCGCCGACGAGCCCAAGCGTCTTGCCCTCGGGAATCTCGAAGCTGACGCCGTCGACAGCCTTGACCTCGCCCACCCGCCGCGAGACGAGGATGCCTTCCTTCACCGGGAAGTGCTTCGTCAGGTCGGTGACGATGAGCAATGGCCCGTTGCTCATGCCGAAACCTCCGTCGGCTTACGGGCGCGCTCTGACGCTGGATGGGCAGAGCGAACCAGGTGGCCCGGGCGGACCTCGCGCAGCTCGGGCTCTTCCTTCGTGCACGAGTCGCCGCGGTCTGCGTACGGACATCGAGGACCGAAGCGACAAGCCGGGGGCGGGTTGCCCAGGTCGGGCGGACGACCCGGGATCGCCGTCAGCCGGCCCTCGCGGATCCCGGCGCCCTCGATCTGTGGCAGCGCCCCCAGGAGCGCCTCCGTGTACGGATGCTCCGGGTTGTCGAAGAGGTCGAGCGCCGAGGCCTGCTCGACGATCTGGCCGGCGTACATGACCACGATGTCGTCGGCCACTTCGGCGACGACGCCCATGTTGTGCGTGATCACGATCATCGCCATCTCGTGCTCCTCCTGGAGCTCATCGAGCAGGTCCAGCACGCCCGCCTGCACGGTCACGTCGAGCGCGGTCGTGGGCTCGTCGGCGATCAGGAGCTTCGGGTTGCACGAGATCGCGATCGCAATCATCACGCGCTGGCGCATCCCGCCCGAGAACCGGTGCGGGTAATCGTCGAGCCGCTCCTTCGCTTTCGGGATGCGCACCTCTTCGAGCAGCTCGATCGCGCGCTTGCGGGCCCGGCCCCTGTCGTAGCCGAGGTGCGCCTGCATCGTCTCCATGATCTGCGTTCCGATCTTCAGGGTCGGATTCAGCGACGTCATCGGGTCCTGGAAGATCATCGCGATCTCGTTCCCTCGCACATCCTCGAGACTGCTCTCCGGCAGCTTCACGAGGTCGATGCCCTCGAAGAGCACGGCCCCGCCGACGATTCTCGCCGGCGGTTGCGGGAGAAGGCGCATGATCGATAGCGCCGTCACCGACTTGCCGCAGCCGGACTCGCCGACGACTCCGAGCGTCTTCCCCTTGTCGACCGCGAAGCTGACGCCGTCAACCGCGCGCACGACTCCCTCGCGCGTGAAGAAGTGCGTCTGGAGGTTGTCGACTTCGATCAGGGCCATTACGTCTCCTTCGTCCTCGGGTCGAGCGCGTCTCGCAGCCCGTCGGCGATGAAGTTCGCGCAGAGAACGAGCGTCGCGATCGCAAGCGACGGGATGAGGATCAGGCTGGGATGCGTCCGGTAGACGTCGCGCCCCTCTTGGGCCATCGAGCCCCACGAGGCGTCGGGCGGAGTGATGCCGAGCCCGATGAACGACAGGAACGCCTCGCCGAGGATCACGCCCGGCAGCTCGAGGAAAATCGCGATGATGAGAACGCCGAGCGTGTTCGGGACGAGATGCCGTGCGAGGACGCGGTACCAGCGCGCCCCCACGGCGGTCGCCGCACGTATGTAGTCGTTCTGTTTGAGAGTGATGATCTGGCCGCGGACGATGCGCGCTGCCGTGAACCAGCTCGCGATGGAGAGTGCGAGCACCATCGTCCACTTGGTGGGCGTTCCGCCGATGATCGCGAGCGTGATGATCGCGAACGGCAGGTAGGGCAGGCCGTACAGCGCGTCGAGGAAGCGCATCATCGTGTTGTCCAGCCAGCCGCCGACGAAGCCGGAGATCGAGCCGTACGTCAGCCCGATCACGAGGATCATGAACGTCGCTGCGAACCCGATGAGGATCGAGATCCGTCCGCCGACCGCGACCCTGGTGAAGAGGTCGCGTCCAAATGCGTCGGTGCCGAACGGATGAGCCAGGCTCGGCGGAAGGAAGCGCTCGTCGAAATTGACCTCGTTCGGGTCGTACGGCGAGACGATTGGCACGATGATGCAGTAGGCGATGACGATCAGGAAGATCGCCGCCGCGACGACGGCGCCCTTGTTCCGCATGTAGCGGCGCTTGGCGTCCCGCCAGAGGTTCGACTGGCGGATCGGTGTGCCGGCGCCGCCAACCTGGAAGTCCCCCGCGTGCGCCGGGTCGGGCATGCGCGTCCGCTGCTCCTGCGGAGAGACGACCACGGCGCTAGCTTCGCGCCTCGCGCGTGCGCGGGTCGAGGACGCCGTAGAGGATGTCGACCACCATGTTGGCGACCACGACGATCACGGCCAGCAGCACGGTCAGACCCATGACGACGGAGTAGTCCCTCGCGGAGACGGCGGTGATGTAGTACCTGCCGATCCCCGGGATCGCGAAGATGTACTCGATGATGAACGAGCCCGTGATCAGGAACCCGAGCAACGGGCCCGCGGCCGTGACGGCCGGGGTCAATGAGTTCTTCATGACGTGGGCGTACAGGACGCGTTGCGAGCTCAGGCCTTTCGCCTTCGCCGTTCGCACGTAGTCCTGCTGAAGTGTCTCCAGCATCGAGCCGCGCACGAGCCGTGCGAAGTAGGCCATCGGCCCGAGGCCGAGGGCGATCACCGGCAGGATCTTCGACTGCGGCGTCGACCAGCCGCTGGTCGGCACGTTGAAGATGTCACCCCACTGGACGGCGAAGAAGTAGATGAGCAGCGTTGCGACCAGGAAGCTCGGGACCGCGAACCCGACATTCGAGAGGAACATCGCCCCGTAGTCGAAGATCGTGTTCGGTCGTAACGCCGCGATCACGCCGAGCGGGATCCCGAACACGATCGCGAACAGCATCGCCAGGAGCCCGAGCTCGAGCGACTCCGGGAAGTGATCCTTGACGATGTCGTTCACGCTCTGGTTGCGGAGCACGAGCGACGGCCCGAGGTCGAGGGTGGCGACGCCCTTGACGTAGAGCGCGTACTGCACGTACCACGGCTCGTCGAGGTTGAACTTTCGCTCGAGGTTCGCCTGGACCGCAGGCGTCACGGCTCGTTCGCTGCGGCGGAACGGGTTGCCCTCGATCTGCCGCATCATCAGGAACGTCATCAGGATGACGAGCAGCAGGACGGGGATCGTCCAGAGCAGACGCCTGATGATGAACCCGGCCATGAGCGGCTTATGCCCCCGGGCCAGGCTTGACGAACGCAGCGGGCGGGGCGATGAACGCCCCGCCCGCGTGAACGTTCGTGCGGGCCATGCCTCTAGTCCGCGACCTCGACCTTCGTGAGGTCAACCTGATCGAGCAAGTTCAGGTTGTACGTCTCCTTGATCGACTCCTTTTCGAGCTGCGTGTACGTGTACCAGTAGATCGGGATCAGCGGAACGGAGCCGTTCTCGCCGAACATCTTCTCCTCCAGCTGGCTGTACAGCTCGTACCGCTTGGCGTTGTCAGGCGTGTTTCGGGCCTGCGCAACGACCTGGTCGTAGCTCTTGTCGCAGAAGTTCGTGTTGTTGTTGCCCGAGCCGCACGTCCACAGCTCGAGGAAGTTCATCGCGTCCACGTAGTCGCCGATCCAGCCGAGCCGGTAGGCGTCGACTGCATTGTTCGGCGGCGGCCCGAGGAACTCGAGGTACTGCGCGAACTCCTGCGCCTTCAGCGTCACGTTGATGCCCAGCTCCTTCCACATGGACTGGACGGCGACGGCGATGTCCTTGTGCGCCGGATCCTCGTTGTACCAGAGGGTGATCGAGTTGTTCGGGTTCTGAACCTGCGACATGAGCTGCTTCGCCTGCTCCATGTCGCCCGACTCGGGAAGCCACTTCGAGTTCGGGTTGATCGTGTCGAACCCGGGCATGCCCGCGGGCGTGAAGCCCTGAGCCGGCGCTTGGTCGGCCTGCGCGATGTTGTCGATGATCGTCCGGCGGTCGATCGCGAGCGCCATCGCGCGGCGCTGGCGAACGTCCGGGATGTTCTTGACGTTCAGCCCGTAGTAATACGTGCCGAGGGCTTCGTACTGCTCGTACTCCGGCGTGTCCTTGAGCCGCGGCGTCTCGTTCGGGGGGATCGAGCCCGTGACGTCGACCTCGCCCGCCTCGAACGACTGGACCGCGGTCGTGCCGTCGGAGATCATGCGCCCGTTCACGCGCTGAAGGCTGACATCGTCGGCATTGCGCCACTCGGGCCACTTGACGAGGTCGATCCGCGAGTCGTGCTGCCAGCTCTCGAGCTTGAACGGGCCATTGGTGACGATGTTGGCCGCCTCGGTCCACTTGTCGCCGAACTGCTCGACCGCCTTCTGGTTGACGGCGAGGAACGAGTGGTGCGCGACCTGCTGGACGAACCAGGGCTGCGGCGAGGTGAGCTTCACCTCGAGCGTCTGCGCGTCGAGAGCCTTGACGCCGACCTTGTCGCGAAGCGCGTCGCAGTTCGACTCGCACGAGTTGTACTCCTCAGCGCCGACGATCCCGAAGAACTGGTAGGAGTAGTCGGCCGCGAGCTCGGGTGAAAGCGTCCGCTTCCAGGAGTACTCGAAGTCGTTCGCGGTCACCGGGTCGCCGTTCGTCCACTCAGCTCCGGAGAGGAGCTTGAACGTGACGGTCTTCCCGCCGTCACTCTCCTCCCAGCTCTCGGCCAGGGAGGGAACAGGCTCGAGGTCGTCCCCGAGCTGGACCAGTGGATCCATGATGTTGAGCAGGATGTTGGCCGACGTCGTGTCGGTCGCGAGGCCCGGATCGAGCGATGGTGGCTCCGTGCCCCAGTTGACGGTGATCGTGTCGCCTCCGCTGCCGCTGCCGCCGTCGTCGTCGCCGCCGCAAGCTGCAGCAAGGAGGGCAAGGGAGACGACGATCGCGGCGAAACCGACGCCGAGACCGAGCTCCCGAACTCGGAATCTTCTCATCAGGCCCCTCACTCCTTCTTAATGTTTCATCGGGTATGACCGTTATACCCCTCGAGTGTTAGGTCACACTCAGGGAACCGTCAGGGATCCGTTGGCAGGCGGCCGATTTGGAAGTGCTTGGTGAGGTTCTGCTAGATCCGCTCGAGTGGGGCGTACTCGAGCATCAGGCAGCGCTCGACGCCGTCGGCGAAACGAACGGCACCATGCCGTCCGCATCGATTCCGGTCACGACCCCCTCGCCCTCTCCAAGCGTCCAGTGACCGCGACGAGCGTGTGTTCGCCAGCTACCGGCTACGGCAGCGGGATCGCCATGATCGATCTGTTCACGAACGTGCACGTCGCGCTGCCGCCGCCACCTTCGCGCTTGTACTTCCCGGTGAAAGTGGTGCTTCCAGGGCTGAGCCCGATCAGGACCGACGACGCGCTCGCCCGCTGCAAGGTACCCGAGGCGAGGGTCACTGCATTGGCGTCGACAGCGGGAATGTTGTTGGCGCCGGCGCCCGCGAACGACATGAAGCAGGACACCGCCCCGGAGCTGCCGGTCATGCCGCTCGTCACGGATACCAGCACCCTGCCCGAGGCGGGGATCGGCAGCGTGACGGTCGGACCGACGGTGGTCAAGTCTGCATAGGTCAGCGAAGGCGTCGCCGCAGTCGCCGCGACGCTGTCGGCCACGGTCCCAGCCGTGCCGCCGGGGCCGGGCGGCCCCTGCGCGCCGGTCGCTCCTCTGCCCCCGGTCGGGCCCTGAGCCCCAGTGGCGCCGGTTGAGCCACTTGGCCCCTGAGCGCCGGTCGGACCGCGTACACCCGTGGGGCCCTGCGCGCCGGTCGAGCCGGTCGGCCCCTGAGTACCCGTCGGACCGCGTGCACCAGTCGGCCCCTGTGCGCCGGTTGTGCCGTTCGACCCGTTCTGGCCGTTTTGGCCCGTAGCGCCCTGGGCTCCGGTCGGGCCGCGAGCGCCGGTCGGGCCCTGCGCTCCTGCCGGGCCTGTTGCTCCCTGGGCGCCGGTCGCTCCGGTCGTGCCCTGAGCGCCCGTGGTTCCGTTCGAACCGGTCGCGCCCGTCAATCCTGTTGCGCCGGTCGCGCCGGTCGCTCCCCGTGCACCGGTCGCGCCGGTCGCGCCGGTGGCTCCGGTCGGACCGCGCACTCCGGTCGGGCCCTGCTCGCCCGTGGCACCGGTCGCACCGGTCGCTCCCTGGATCCCGGTTGCACCCGTAGCACCGGTCGATCCCGTGGCGCCCTGCGTCCCCGTGAAACCTCGCTCTCCCTGTGCACCCGTAGCACCTCGCTCACCGATCGGGCCCGTGAGGCCGGTCGCGCCCCTCGACCCCGAAACTCCGGGATTGCCCTGGGCGCCTGCGGGACCAGTCCCGCCAGACGCGCCGCCTGGGCCGGCGGGTCCCGCAACTCCGGCGAAGCCTCGCTTCCCTCGAGGGCCGCGCGGGAACGAGATCCTGCGCTCGTCCGGGGCGCATCGACGTTTTCGAGCCTTGACGTCGCCCCGGGTCTGAGGTCCTCCGCGCGTCTCGACGCACAACACGCGCGCGATCCGGGCCTGCTCCGAGCTCCCGGTCAGGCGGCCGCCGGAACTCGGCAGCGCCATAACGAGGGCGCAGAACACGATCGCCCCCGCGACGAGACTCCTTGAATGCCGCAAAGAAAGCACTGAGGTTCATAGTCGCCATCCGGCAGCTCCACCCTCTCCCCCGTCCGAGGGACTTTCGACTCAGCCCGGAGCCGAGGCGGCTAGCCGATCCGCTCGAGCGGGGCGTACTCGAGCATCAGGCGACGCTCGACGCCGTCGGTGAAGCGAACGGTGACCACGCCGCCTGCGTCGATCCCGGTCACGACCCCCTCGCCCAGGGTTCCGTGCTTCACGTTGTCTCCCGTGGAGAGATCGGGAAGATCCGTGCGCGGTGCGATGCCGCGCTGTGCGCCGTAGCCGGACCACGAGGTCGGGCGCAGCTGTTCTCGCTCGACCGCCTCTTCGGGTAGCTCGTCGATGAACCGGGACGGCAGGTTGTAGCTCCGCGCGCCCCAGAGCGAGCGCGACGAGGCATGCGTCAGGGTCAGCCGCTCCTGCGCGCGCGTCATGCCCACGTACGCGAGCCGCCGCTCCTCCTCGAGCATCGCCTCCTCGAGCGACCTCGAGTGCGGGAAGATCCCCTCCTCCATCCCGATCATGAAGACGGCGCGGAACTCGAGGCCCTTTCGCGTTGTGGAGCGTCATCAGGGTGACGAGGCTCTGCTCGCCGCGGAGCGCGTCCTGGTCGGCGAAGAGCGAGATCTCCTGGAGGAACTGCGACAGGCTCGGCTCGTCCGCGGTCTCCTGGTACTCCTGGGCGACGCCGACGAGCTCCTGGAGGTTCTCGATCCGACCCTGGGCCTCGATCGTGCGCTCGGCCTCGAGCGCGTCGATGTAGCCGCTTCGCTCGAGCACGCGCTGGACGAGCTCGGGCACCGTCAGCTCGAGGGCGCCCGACATCAGCGACTGGATCAGTGTGCGGAAGCTCTGGACAGCCTTGAGCGGCGCCGCCCCCACTCCGGCCTCCTCCGGGAACTCGGTTGCCTCCCAGAGCGAGATCCCGTGCGCGTCGGCGTAGGTCTGGAGTCGAGCGATCGACGTGTCGCCGATCCCGCGCCGCGGCTTGTTCGCGATCCGCATCAGCGAGACGGCGTCGTACGGGTTGTCGATCACCTGCAGGTACGCGATGACGTCCTTGACCTCGGCCCGCTCGTAGAACTTCGGGCCGCCGATCACCTGGTACTGGATCGCCTGGCGGACGAGCACGTCCTCGAGCACGCGCGACTGCGCGTTCGTCCGGTAGAAGACCGCGATCTCCGAGCCGCTGAAGCCCTCCTCGACGAGGCGGGCGATCTCGACGGCGACGAACCGCGCCTCGGCGTGCTCGTCCTCGACCTCGAGCACGCGGACCGGCTCTCCCTCCCCCAGCTCCGACCAGAGCTCCTTCGGCTTGCGCTCGCGGTTGTTCGCGATCACGCGTTCGCGCCGCGGAGGATCATGTTCGTCGAGCGGTAGTTCTGCTCGAGCGGAATCACGCGCGTGCCGGGGAAATCCTCCTCGAATTCCATGATGTTCCGGATGTCCGCGCCCCGGAAGGCGTAAATGGACTGGTCCGGATCGCCCACGGCGAAGAGGTTCTTGTGCTTTTCGGCCATGAGCTGCAGGAACCGGTACTGCGCGTGGTTCGTGTCCTGGTACTCGTCGACGAGGACGTAGCGGAACGCGGTCGACCACTTCTCGCGCGCCTCGGGGAAGTTCTCGAGCAGCTGCACGGTGAGGAAGAGCATGTCGTCGAAGTCGACGGCGTTCGAGGCGAAGAGGCGGCGCTGGTAGAGGTCGTACGCGTCGGCGACGGTCTGGTCGTAGAAGGACGAGACTCGCTGCCGGTACTCCTCGGGCGAGATCAGGTTGTTCTTCGCGGTCGAGATCTGCGAGTGGATGCCGCGCGGGACGAAGCGCTTCGGGTCGCGCTCCAGCTCCTCGAGCACCGCCTTGGTCAGCCGGACCTGGTCGGCCTGGTCGTAGATCGTGAAGTTCGTCCGGTAGCCGAGCCTCGGCGCCTCGCGGCGAAGGATGCGGCCGCACGCCGAGTGGAACGTGAGGATCCAGATCGAGCGCGCGACTCCGCCGAGCATGTGCTCGAGCCGCTCCCGCATCTCGCCGGCGGCCTTGTTCGTGAACGTGATCGCGAGGATCTCCTGCGGCTTGATCCCGTGCGCGTTGATCAGGTGCGCGACGCGGTGCGTGAGGACGCGCGTCTTGCCGGAACCGGCGCCGGCGACGAGGAGGAGCGGCCCCTCCGTCGTGAGCACGGCCTCCCGCTGAGCGGGGTTCAGGTCGGCGAGATAGGTCTCAGGTGAGGCGACTGGCACGCGCCGCCGATGCTAGCGACGCGGCTGCGGCACAGCCCAGGAAAGCGGTTGCGGCCAGAGTGAGAAGGAGGGTCGTGCCGCTGCCCGGGACTGCCTGCGCCCACTGGATCGCACCGACGGCGCCGACGACTGCGCTGATGGCGAGAGATGCTCCGGCGAGCGCCAGGACGACGAGCGTCGTGCGCCTGAGCCGCAGCCAGGCCGCAGCGACGGCGATGAGCGCGAGCGGCATTGCGATCCCGAACGCGCCGACTGAGACGTAGAGCTTCCACGTGAGATGGGCGGGCCGCTCGTCCCATGGGGCGGGCGGCAGCGTGTTCTCGGGGATCCCGTAGAGCGGCAGCACGAAGAGCGCGAGCGCCGCGGCGAAGACGAGGGTCGAACGGAAGAGGACGACCGGCTGCACGGCACGGGCGGATTCGATCGCGAGCCGTCGGGCCGAGCCGAAGCGTGAGACCGCCTCCTCCTCGCCGTGCTCGGCGGCGAGCTCGAGCAGATGGTCGCGCGCCTCCGCGCGGATGCGCGCGGCTCGTCGCCTGCCGACGCCGTGGAACGCGAGCTCGGCCGCGAGGTCGGTCAGATAGCGCTCGATCAAGCCACGACCTCCTTCATCGTGTCCGCAAACCGTCGCCATTCCCTCCTCTCCCTGGCGAGCTCGGCGCGCCCGCGCCTCGTGAGCCGGTAGACGCGGCGACGGCGGCCGGAGACGTGCGACCACGTGCTCGAGAGCAGGCCGGCGGCCTCCAGCCGGTACAGCGCGGGGTAGACGGTGCCCTCAGCCAGATCGAAGGCGCCGTCGCTGACCTCGCGGAGCTCCTCGACGAGTCCATATCCGTGCAACGGGCCGCGGCTCAGCGTTGCGAGCACGAGCAGGTCGACGTGACCTTTCAATACCTCGGATCGCAAAGTATTGCGATACTAGGCTACGTCGAGCTACTCAGTCAAGCCGAGGCGATCCGAGAGCCACGCTGCGCGACTCGGTCCACATCCTCTCGTTCGGGACATGGCCGGCCTGGTACCAGCGCACCTCCTTCGGCTCGCTTCCCGCGTCCGCCAGGGCCTCCAGCGCGGCCTCGGGAACGATCTCGTCCTGCCGACCGTTCTGGAACAGGAGCTCGGACGGCTCCGCGAGGCCGACGAAGTGGAGGGGATCCGTCCGCTCGAGGATCGTCGTCAGCTCGTCCTGGAGGTCGGCCGGGGCGTACTCCACGTACTCCGAGACCGGCGCCGCGCCGCCGGCGATCAGGTCGAACGCCTTGATCCGGTGCTCGACCCCGGAGGTCAGCGCCCCCATGCGCGCGCCCTGGCTCCAGCCGACGTACCCGATCTCGTCTTCGTCGACCGAGTCCAGCGATTGCAGGAAGTCGACCGCCCTGCCGGACCTCGCGCACCGCGTCGGCCTCGAGCTTCGAGTTCGCGCGAACGCCCTCGAGCCCCCGAGGCAACGGCCGCGCCCGCTCGGGGCTAGTAGATCATGTTCAGCGTGAGCGCGACCGCGCCCTCTTCGGCCATCTGCATGGCTTGATCGAGGAGCTCCTGGCGGTTGCCCCGCGCCCCGTGGGCGTAGATCACGGCCGGGTGCCGGCCGTCGGTGTTCGACGGGGTCAGCAGGAAGCCCTTGAGGACGCGTGTCTGTCCGGGCCGGAGAACGAGACGTCGTCCACGCGGACCTCGTTCGTGCCGAGCGACGTCGGCTTGACCGCGACTTCGAGTGCCTTCGAGTCGTCGTAGGCGAACTGCGCCGGGACGCTGCTTCTCGTCTCCGCCGCCGCCGCCCCCGCAGCCCGCGAGCAGCGCCGCGGCGAGCACGAGAGCGCCGCGGCGACGGGGGTTGCTCAGCACGATCTTCGGGATGCTACCCGTCGTCTCGGCGTCAGAAGGCGCGGATCAGCACGTTGACGAGGATCGTGAGGAAGAGCGAGAGGAGCAGCGAGACGAGCAGGCACCCCGGCGAGCAGCCGTAGACTTTGACCTGCCCTCCCCGGTAGCTCCGTTGGCCGAAGATCCCCATCTCGGCGCACCATCCCCGGGAGATCGATGCGCGAAACGAGTGTTAGCGTGCGCGCGATGGGCTACGCGTTCGGGTCCTTCGACGAGATGGGGGACGGCGCCTTCCGCAAGGTTCGCCGGGAGCTCGGCGTCCAGGCGTTCGGCGTGAACGTACTCGTCCTCCCGCCGGGCATCGAAGGCCGAGCGCATTACCACGCCGAGCAGGACGAGCTCTACTTCGTGCACAAGGGGCGGGCGCGGATCGAGGTAGGCGGCGAGTCGCGCGACCTCGGTCCCGGCGGCATGTGCCACGTCGAGTCGACGACCCCACGCAGGGTGACGAGCGTCGGCGACGAGGACCTCGTCATGCTCGTCGTCGGCGCGAAGGACGGCTACGTCGGCCGTGACGGTCGCCCCGCCGAGCCCGGAACCTACTGAGAGACTCAGTGCTCCTGGGCCCGTTGCCT
This sequence comes from uncultured Actinomycetes bacterium, assembly GCA_963776955.1. Lineage (GTDB taxonomy): Bacteria > Actinomycetota > Thermoleophilia > Gaiellales > Gaiellaceae > VAXT01. Next base: position 418,263 of record CAVZOM010000005.1, on the reverse strand, counting down.
CGTCGAGGGCCTGCTCGATCCAGGCGACGGCCGCCTCGAGTGCGTCCGGGTCCGACGACTTCGACGACCACCTCGACCGTCGCGCCTTCGACGTGGAACTTCGGGTACGAGCCCACGAGGACGCCCGGGTAGCGGTCGCCCATCGCCTCGAGGACGCCGACGATCTTCGCCTCGGTCGTCTCGTAGATGCGCCTCCACGACGTGATCGGCTGCTCCGTCTGCAGCTCGTGCGTCGACGGTTCCGAACATCGCCTTCATCTCCGACGGTAGTCCGGGCAGGACGAACACGTTCGCGACGACGAAGCCGGGGCGCCGCCGAGCGGGTTCTCGAGCGGGCGAGCGCCGGCGGGGAGGTTTGCCCAGCGCGCTGCGTACTCGGGTCCGACGGGAAGCGTGAGCGGAGGCGTTCGGCGAGGTCGATCACCTCGTCCTGCGGAGCCTCGAATGCGGCCGCCATCGCCTCGCGGGTGACGTCGTCGGGCGTGCCGCCGAGCCCGCCGGTGACGATCACGAAGTCGGCGTTCGCGGACTCGGCGCGCACGAACTCGGCGATTCGGTCGATCTCGTCGGGGAGCGACGCCATCAGCGTGACGGTCACGCCGAGCTCCTCGAGCTGCTGCGCGAGCCACGCCGCGTTCGTGTTGACGGTGTCCCCGGAGAGGAGCTCGTTGCCGATCGTGATGATCGAAGCGGTGACCCGGCCCGCCATGCGGCCGACCCTAACGAAGCGGGAACGGTTTCCGGGCGAGCGCCAGGCAGGACCTGCGACGTGACCCAGACCGGGGTCGCCGCGTATCGCTTCGAGTAGCGGTAGCTGCCGTCGGCCTGGCGCAGTTGCGCGAGGTAGCGAAACGCCCTCGGGGGCGGCGCCTGGCCAGCCGCGACGAAGGCCTGGATCGCCCACGCCGTCGATTGCGCGTCCGCAGCGCGACCCGGGCCGAGCGCGAAACCGCCGTCCGGCCGCTGCAGGCTCCGCAGGTAGCGCAGAGCCCCCGGCGGATCGCCCGCGAGCGAGCTGCAACGCCCGGCCGCCCGCAGCGCCTGGATCGCGGCGGCGGTGTCGTTCGAGTCGGGCGCGGCCTTGCGGATGCCACGACCAGCCTCCGCTCTTGCGCTGGGCCCGGAGGAGATAGCGGACGCTCGTCCCCGCCGGGACGCCCGGTCGCGCGCAGGGCGATCACACCCCAGATCGTCGAGTTGACGAGCGTCCCGATCCGTCCGCGCGGTCCGCGCATCCCCTCCAGCCGGTCGGCGAGCGCGTCGGTATTCCGTCCGAGCGCGTCGAGAGCGAGGATGCGGAGCGCGAGGTCGTTCGCCGTGCGGGTCGGGCTGCCGTCCAGGTACCCGACCGGCGAGCGGGCGGGCTCTCGTCCCGCGGCGGAGAGGCCGAGCACGGCCCACGCGGTGAGGCTCGGGTCGGAGCTCTGCCCGGGCTCGGCGAAGCCGCCGTCGGACTGCTGGTGCGACGCCGACGTAGTCGGCCGGCGTCGCGGCGAGGCGCCAGCGCAATCAGCAGCGACCGCGAGCTTCATGCCCAGACCACCTCGGTTCGCAGTCGCCGCGAGTAGCGCTCCAACAGGCGTAACAGCTCGGGGCCGATCGCCAGCGCGATCACGACGTTGCCGATCGCATGCGCCGCCTGGAACGAGAGCCCCTGGGCGAAGACGACGGTCAGCGCCTGCCACGTGTGCGGCCAGAACGTCACCCAGAGCCAGAGGTCCATCGAGCGCGCTGAACGCGAACCCGAGCACGAAGCAGACAGCCGCGAACGACGCTCGGCGGCGGATGAGCGGCGCGAGCGCGAGCCCGCAAGGCCGCACGCGCCCCAGCCGAGCATCTGCCACGGCGTCCACGGCCCCTGGCCGAGGAAGAAGTTCGAGGAGAGCGCGGCGAGCGCTCCCGTCGCGAACCCGGCCCGCGGGCCGAGCGCAGCGCCGGCGGCGACGGCGATCACGGTCACGGGCTGCACTCCCGGGACGGCGACGAAGAGGACCCTTCCCGGCGGCCGCAACCGCTGCGAGCGTGGCGACGAGCACGATCTCCTTCGCTGCGTCGGGGCCGGTTTCGAGCCAGGCGGCGCCGGCGACGAGGAGGCCGACGGCGGCGAGCAGAAGCGGCAGCCCGGAATCGGCGGGCTCGACGACGACCCAGACGGCCGCCGCCACGGCGGCGGCGAGCGCGCCGAGCGCGGCGAGCCTAGGCACTGCGCCGCCTCCCTTGCGCCGAGCGCTGACTGCCCGGTCCGCGACGTCGCCTGCGAAGACGAGGTCGTGGGTGACGACGAGCGTCGCCCGCCGCGGAGCGTTCTTCCGCAGCAGAGCCGCCAGCTCGCTCTTGCGCGGGGGATCGACTCCCCGCGTCGGCTCGTCGAGGATGAGCACGTCCGGGTCGGCGACGAGGACGGAGGCCAGCGCGAGCCGCTCCCGCTCGCCGCTCGACAGGTCGCGCGGGATCGCGCTGCTCGAAGCCCGCGAGGCCGACGTCGGCGAGCGCGCGGTCGCGCGCGGGGGAGGTCGCCGCCGACGGCGAGGGCCACTTCGTCCTCGACTCGCTCCGTGACGAGGTAGCGACCAGGATCCTGCGAGAGGTAGCAGCAGCGGCCGTGCCGCTCCGACGCGCCCGTCGAGCGGCTCGAGCAGCCCGGCGGCGATCTTCGCCAGCGTCGTCTTCCCCACGCCGTTCGGCCCGGTCAGCGCGACGATCTCGCCCCGCCGGAGCGCTAGCGACGCTCCCTCCAGCACCGGCTGGGACTCGTACGCGAAGGTGACGTCCTCGAGTCGGCAGAGCGTCTCCCCCGCTCCGCCTGTCTGCCGGCAGGCGTCGCGGCTCCCTCGGGCCTGGTACGCAGGCGGCAGGAGGTCGAGCGCCTTGCTCGCGGGGCGCGTCGAGCCAGATCCGGCCCTGGCCTCGACGAAGAGCACGCGATCGCAGCGCTCGAGCGGCAGCGTGGGCCGCTGCTCGGAGAGGAGGACCGCGGCGCCGAGCTCGCAGGCGAGGTCGAGGAGTCTCCTCGGCGCCCTCCGGATCGAGCTGCGAGGTCGGCTCGTCGAGGAGCAGCAGCGCGCGGCTCGAGGGCGAGCACCGAGGCGAGGCACACGCGCTGGAGCTCTCCGGCAGACAGCGTCTCGGTCCGGCGCTCGGCAAGCCGCTCGCCGCCCACTTCGGCGAGCGCGGCGTGCACGCGCGGCCAGATCTCGCCCGGCGGCGTGCCGATGTTCTCGAGCCCGAAGGCGACCTCGTTCGTCGACCCGGCCGAAGACGACCTGATCCTCGGGATCCTGGAAGAGGGTTGCGACCTCGCCGGCGAGATCGGCGGGCCGGAACCGCCGCGTGTCCAGGCCGGCGACCACGACCCGGCCCTCGAAGCGCCCGCCGTGGAAGTGCGGGACGAGGCCCGCGAGCGCGCGCAGGAGTGTCGACTTGCCCGAGCCAGACGGGCCGAGGAGCGCCACGACCTCGCCCGGCTCGATCCGAAGCGAGACGTTCGAGAGCGCGGCCTGCTCCGAGCTCCGGGTAGGAGAACGTGAGCCCCTCGACCTCGGACTAGAGCCATATCGCTCCCACGACGAGCGAGCGCAGCGGCGGCGACGGCGACGCGGTCGAGTCCCGGTCCACGGCGGCGACGGCGCACGTGTCCGTCCGGCGCGGCCGAAGCCGCGGGCCTCCATCGCCTCGGCGAGGTTGAGCGCGCGCTCGAGCGAGCCGGCGACGAGCAGGCGAGAGCAGGCGCGCGCGTCCGCGGACTCCGTCGACCTGGACGCCGCGGCCGCGCAGCGCCTCGACGAAGCCGGCGGCGTCGCGCTCCAGGGTCGGCACGAGCCTCGTCGCGAGCCCGGCGGCGAGCACCGACCGGCGCGCGAATCCGGCGGCCTGGAGGAGACGGTCGAGGTCGAGGAGCAGCGCGTACGCGGCGAACGCGAGCCCGACGGCGGCGAGGCGGAGACGCCTGGACGCCCGCCGCTGCGATCTCCTCGCTGGTCACGTCGAGGTAGCCGATGACCGGAATCTTCGGGCCCGCCCAGAGGACGTCGCGTTCCGTAGTGCGCGACGAGCGGGCTGAGCAGGAATACGGTGAGCGCGGATCCGAGCGTGCCCGCGAGGTAGAGCCAGCGCCGGCTGCGCGGTGCCCTGAGGCAGAGGGCGAGCAGGCCGGCGGCGATCGCGGCCACGACCCAGGCGCGGTCGGCGATCAGCGCGACCGCAGCCAGCGAAGCGAGGAGGGCGGCTGCAGGGACCGGGCTCACGGCACCTCGTAGCGGAAGCGGAATCGCCTCGGGTTGCGTGCGAGCCCGACGGCGTCGCCGGCGAAGACGAACTCGACCGGCGCGCCGGCGGCAGCCGTCGTCCTCGCGGAGCGAAGCCGAGAACCGCTGCGTGCCTCTTACTGTGTAAAACACATTCGCGTCCTTCGGAGCGGGGTCCGAAACGGGCCGGACCGAGACGGCGTTCAGGAGGCGCCCGATCGCGCGGGCGCCTTTCGCCAACCCGGGCTCGTAGCGCACGACGGCCGGTCGCGGCGGCCCGCCGTACCCGTGCAGGAAGGGCTCCGGAAACGCGCCGACGACGACGGGCTCGCGCATCTCGTCCTCCCACGAGCGGAAGTCCCACCACTCGACGTCGCCTGGGCGCAGACGGTAGTCGGCTGCGCTCTGGTCGGCCTCGATGCCGTTCAGGAACCAGAACCAGTCGCGCTGCTTCGAGACGTCGCCCTCGACGCCTTCGATCGACTGCACGAAGCGACCGCCGTAGCGCGTGTCGATGTCCAGCTCGCGGTCGAGCGCCTGCATCGCCGTCAGGCCGGCGGGGACGGTCCGGACGAGCATCACGGTCGCGCCCCGATCGCGGGTGACCCAGAGCGAGGCGCTCCCCGAGCCTGCGCGCTCGCCCCCACAGCCCGCGAGCAGGACGATAACGATGCAGGCGGCCGCGCCGGCAAAGCCGGCACGGCCCCTTCGGCGGCATCGCAAGCGACGCCTTGGAACGAGGAGACCACGTTTCACCTCAGGGCGTTCGAACGAACGGCGTTCGGCGCCGTCGCCCGCACCAGCCCGCGGTGCTTGCCCACGCAGCCACGCCCGGAGCGCGTCTTCACGCGACGACCGTCCACGGTGAGCACGGCGTTCGAAGCGGGCGTCGGAGATCCCCTGGTCGTTCTGGGAGACCACCGAGTAGCAGTTCGGCTTGGCGCGGCGCCGGAGGAGCAGCGTCGGGGTGCTGCCCTGCTCGCTGAACGTCGCCCAGTACCAGAGCACCGTGTCCCCGTCCTTCACCGGCGCCTGGTCCGCCGCTACCGGCGGGGAGACTCCGTTGATCTTGTAGCTCCAGCCGCTGAAGCCGACGCCCGGGAAAGCGCCCGATCTGGTCGACGAAGGGGCCTGGGCTCACGTGGTAGTAGAACTCGCCGACCAGACTGGCCGCGTCGAGCACGGCGAGCGCGTTCGGCCCGGTCGTCAGGGTCGGCTCCGTCGAGCCGAAGATCGTCGTCGTCTTGCCTTCCACGCGCACCTTGACGCGCTCGGCGAGCGCAGGCGTTGCGAGGGCCGCGACGAGCGCGAGCGCCGCCCCAAGGGTGATGAGTCGTCGAAACACGAATCCTCCTTCCGCGAGGGGTTCGGGATTTGCGGCGGCGCGGAAGGTCTTCTGACTCGGGGCTCCCCCCTCCGCCACCTTCCCGGCCCGAAGGCCAGTGGTCTCGGCGGAAGAGCAACTCCCCTCACAGCGGCGGGACCGTCCCGGATTTGCACCGGGTTCCCTTGCCGCGTGCCGTTCGGGCGACCCTATCATGGGCCGATGCCGTCAACCCGGGCGCTTTCGGTCTGGCTGCCCGTGGTCGTCTGGGCCGCCGTCATCTTCACCTTGTCCTCGATCCCGAGCCTCGAGCACGGGGCTCGGCGTGTGGGACACGGTGCTCCGCAAGGCCGGGCATATGACGGAGTTCGCGATCCTCGGAGCACTGCTCTTGCGCGCGCTCGGGCGCGAGCTGCCCGCTTTCGCCGCTGGTGTCGCCTACGCAGTGACCGACGAGGTGCACCAACACTTCGTCGAGGGCCGCCATGCATCGGCGCTGGACGTGGCGCTCGACGCCATCGGCGTCGCTATCGGAATCCTTCTCTTCCGCCGCCTTTTGCAGACACGTCCGGCGTCTGACACCGGACAGGTCTCGTGAGGACGCTCACCTATTCGTGCGGTCCGCGCTTTGCGCGGACATGTCCGGTGCCAGGCACCGGATATGGACACGTCTCATGAGGGCGGTGGCGATCGAGCTCGACGGCGTGCTCGGAGATACGCGGCCGCTCTGGCGGGACTGGCTCGAGGACGCGGCTCGCCGCTACCGGTCGATCGCGCCGCTCGATCCAGCCGCCCTGCCGGAGGATCGCGCGGCCGCGGCCCAGGAGCTCGACCGCTGGGCCGAAGCCGGGATCGGAGACTGGCGTGCGGCGCTCGAGCGGTTCGCGGAAGACCGTGCGCCCGTCTACCTGCGCCCCGACGCCGACGTGAGCTCAGCGCTCCGAGCGCTCGCCGCGGCGGGGCACCGCCTCGGTGTCTTCACGGATGCGCCGGAGGGCCTTGCCCGCATCGCCGTCGCTCAGCTGGGCGTCGACCGCAGGATCGAGGCCCTCGAGGCCGGCGATGACGCGCTGGAGCGCCTACGCGCACGTTTCGGGCCGGGACTGAGCCGTCGTGCGGGAACGATCAGCTCTCGATCTACAATTAGCCCGGTGAAGGAGAGCGAGATCGGAGACCGGCAGTTCGACGCGCTGCTCGAGCGGCTCGACAAGCTGAACGCGGAGCTCCGAGCCCTCAACAGGCGGCTCGACTGCGGTGAGCACCTCGTCCCGATCGTGCAGCGAGCTCGCAGCGCTGAACGACTCGCTGCAGGCGCTCGCCTACGCCGCGCTCGGCCAGCAGGGCCCGCAGATCCGCCGCCGCCGAACGGGCTAGAGCTCCTACTCCGCGATCTTGTAGACGTTCCCGCCCGTGACCGACATGACGTAGAGCTCGCCGCGGGCGTCCTCGCCGAACGACGAGCTCCCGTCGACGCGGAACGGCTCGTCGCGAACCGACGAGCTCCCGCCGGCCGCGCACGCTGCGAACACGGCCCGCGCAGTTGTCGCTGAAGAAGTAGCGCCCCTTCGCAGACGGGATGGCGTTCCCGCGATAGACGAAGCCGCCGATCACCGAGCAGTTCGGCGGGTTCGGCAGCACCACGTAGGGCGTGACGAGATGCCCGGCGGAGTTCGGCGTCTCGCTGCGTGTAGCGCTCCCGGCCCTCGTAGACGCGCCAGCCGTAGTTCTCCAGCCCAGGGCTCCTGCGCGGCGTGAAGTCGAGCTCCTCCCAGGAGTTCTGGCCGACGTCGCCGATGTAGAGGTCACCGGTCTGCCGGTCGAACGAGAAGCGCCACGGGTTGCGCAGGCCGTAGCCGACGATCACCGGCTGAGGCTTCCGCTGTTGACGTTGAAGCGAAGGAGCTTGCCGAAGAGCGAGCGCAGGTTCTGAGCGCGGTTCTCCGGATCGCCCCCGGAGCCACCGTCGCCCGTCCCGGCGTAGAGGTACCCGTCCGGGCCAAACGCGAGCTGGCCGCCGTTGTGGTTCGAGTACGGATCGCTCCTGGAAGAAGATCTGCCTCGTCCGCACGGGCTTGCGCGACAAGCCGCGCGACGGTACTCGACGATGCGGGTGTCTTCGCTCCGGTCGGTGTAGTTGACGTAGAACAGTCGGTTGCGCGCGTAGCGAGGATGGAACGCGACCGACAGCGAGCCCCTGCTCGCTCCCGGTGGTGATGCTGTCGCTCAGGTCGAGGAACGGCCGCGCGCGCAGCCGTCCGCCGCACGCGGACGCGAATCCGGCCCGTCCTCTCGACGATGTAGAGGTTGTTCGGCTCGCTGCGCGGCGCCGACGCGTGGACCGGCTGGTCGACCTTCGCGACGCGGATGAGCCGCAGCGCAGAGCGTTCGGTAGCGTCACCATGCGCGGCCAGCGCGACACCGGTCGTGAACGCGGCAAGAACGACGGACGGCGAGGACGAGGCGGCGCACGGTTCGCTACTTCTTTAGCAGAACGCGGCGGAGCTCGTCCTCCTTACCCGGCTCGAGGATCGCGAGCACCTGGTCGCCGGCCTTCGAGCTCGAGTCTCGGCATCGGGGATCTCGGCGTGGCCGCCGCGCATGACCGAGATCAGGCGCGAGCCGGCCGGGCAGCTTGAGCCCCGAGACGCGCTTCCCGGCGGACGGAGAGCCCTTGTCGATCTGCACCTCGACGATCTCGAGGTTCTCCTTGCGCAGCTCGAGCAGGTGGATCAGCTCGTGCTCGGGCACCTCGTGCTCGATCAGCGCCATGATCGTCTGCGTCGCGCTCACGGTCGGCGAGATCGCCGAGCAGGTCGAAGTGCGGCTGGTTGCGCGGATCGTTGACGCGCGCGATCACCTTCGTCGACGCCGTAGCGCTCGCGCGCCATCTGGCAGATGACCATGTTGTCCTCGTCGTCGCCCGTGACCGCGACGACGAGGTCGGGCGGCCGCGCGACGCCCGCCCGCTCGAGGACGAAGATCTCCGTCGCGTCGCCGACGATCGCGCGCGTGCTCGAACTCCTCCTCGAGCTGCGTCGAAGCGGCTCGCGCGCTGCTCGATGATCGTCACCTCGTGGTTCATGCGCCGAAGCGTGCGCGCGAGGTTCGAGCCGACCTTCCCGCCGCCCGCGATCGAGGATGAACATCAGTGGCGGGCCACTTAGGACGCGGCCACGCGGGCGGGCTTGACCACGCAGGACTTGACGGCCTCGGAGAGCACCTCGATCGCGGTCGACGTCGGCGAGACGGTGCGCAGGCCGAGGGTCGCGTACAGCTCCGCGCGCGCCGGGTCGAGGATCCGGACGACCGTGCACTCGATGCCGAAGCGCTTCTGGGCGACCTGGCCGACGACGATGTTCGTGTTGTCGCCGTTCGTCGCGACGACGACGGCGTCGGCCTCCTCGATGCCGGCCTCGCGGAGGACGTCGACGTCCATGCCGTGGCCGACGACGAAGCCGCCGGACCAGTGCTCGCCGAGACGGGCGAGCGCCTCCTCGTTCTCGTCGATCGCGGTGACGTCCCAGCCGGCCTTCGTGAGCTTCTTCGCGACCGCCGAGCCGACGCGGCCGCATCCAACGACGATCGCCTTCATATCCGAACTCAGATGTTACGCCAGGGCTTCTTCCTCGAGGACGCCCTGCGGATACGCGATCACCATCACCTCGCACGGCGCCTTGCGCAGGACGTAGTCGACCGTCGGGCTGAAGAAACGCGACTGCCTGCGCCAGCGCGGAGCCGAGCCCATGACGATCAGGTCGACGTCGTGGACGACGGCCTCCTCGACGATCGCCTCGCCGATCGCGCGGGCGCGCACGATCTTGGCCTCGATCTCGACGCCGGCCTCCTCCGCGAGGAGCCTGGCCTCCGCGAGCGAGGCCTCGGCCTGCTCCTCGGCGTCGAACAGCTCCGCGTCGAGCGCCTGGTCGAGAGGGACGCGAATCACGTGGACGGCGACGATCGCAGCGCCTGCTCCTCGGCGAGCCTGAGGGCCGTGCGAGCACCTCCTCGCCGATCAGCCCGATCTTCATCGGCACGAGGATCCGCTCGAAGGCACCGGAGGTCAACGGACGGTTCCCATGTACAGGCGCAGAGCGCCGGCGAGAACGAGGAGTGTGCCGAGCAGGAGGCCGAGCCCGCCGCCGACTCCCGCGACCACGGTCCGGACGAGCACGGCCAGCCGAGCACGATCAGCAGAATCGAGAGCCAGCGCGTCATCACGCGGCCTGCCTCGAGGCGGCGACGAGGACGCGTGTCGGACTGCGCTTCAGCACGTAGTCGACCGTTCGGCCGAAGATGGGCTTGCCGCGACGCATGCGGGTGCGAGGCGCGCCGACGACGATCAGCTCCGCGTCTCGGCCGCACGGCGTCCTCGACGATCGCCGGCCCCGCGCCACGGGCACGGACGACGCGAGTCACGGTCCGGACGCCGTAGCCTTCGAGGAGCGCCTGGGCCTCGTCGAGCACGCGCCCGGCCTCCGCCTCCTCCTCCACCAAGTCGGCGTCCAGCGGGTGGTCGAGCGGCACCTCGATCACGTTGACGAGGGCGATCCTCGCCCCGCGCTCGGAGGCGAGCCGCGCCGCGGCGACCAGGGCCTCCTCCGACTCCGGCCGAGCGCAGCACCGGCACGACGATCGTCCGGAACGTCGACCTCGAGGCCCGAGCACGATCGCCGGAGCGCGCACGGTCTCGGTCAGCGGGATCGTGCACGAACCAGCGCCGGTAGATCGCAGTAGCCGACGAAGCCCGATCGCGAGCCAGCCGAGCCCGGCCCAGCGCGTCTCGGCGTCCTGGACGACGACCACGACCCAGGCGATCCGCGGTGCCCAGGCCGCCGAGGATCGCGAACAGCGGCCAGTCGACGCCGCCGATGCGGAGGTTCGGCCGCGCCGCGGTAGACGATCTCCTCGTCCCGGGCCGCGACACCGCAGCGCGACGACCGCCGCGTGCGCGATCGTGAACGAGAGCATCGCGCCGAACGAGTACATCGTCCCGAGGAAGTCGTCTGGCCGGGCAGGAGATCAGCGATCGAGACGAAGCCCTGCGAAGACGACGAGCGCGAGCCACGGGGTCTTGAACCGCGGGTGCAGGCGCCGGAAGACCTCCGGCAGCTGCCGGTAGCCCGCCATGGCGTACGTGATGCGCGAGGCGCCGATGACGCCGGCGTTCGTGGCGATGAAGAGGATCGTCGCGGCGAGGACGCCGACGTAGATCTCGAGCGCGTCGAGCATGAAGCCGTGCACGCCGAGGTTCTCGACGACGCCCGAGCACCGGGTCGTCCGCGTAGCCGCCCTCCTCCGGCGGCAAGCCCGAGCATGGTCTGGTACTCGCCGCCCACCTGCCGTCACCGGCAGCGCCGAGAGGGCGATCACCGGCAGCGTGAAGTAGATCGCGAAGACGGCGACTGCGACGAGCAGGTATCGCGCGCGGGATGTCGCGCGGCGGGTCCCGCGCCTCCTCGGCCAGGTTGGAGACGGTCTCGATCCCGGTGTACGCGATCATCGCCGACCGGAATCGCGAGCAAGAAGTAGCTCCAGGTCGGCGCGACGCCGCAGTGCACGTTGTCGACCAGGATGCTCGGGGCTGAAGACGAGGACGAACCCGAGCAGGACGAGGAGCAGCTGCGTGGCGAAGTCGACGACTGCGAGGAAGATGTTGAGGCCCGCGGCCTCCTTGATCCCGACGATGTTCAGCGCCGACGAGCAGCCACGATCGACGATCGCGCCGCCGACGATGTCCCACGGGTTCTCCCGCAGCGGCTCCCAGAAGATCGAGAGGTAGTGCGGGACGAAGAACGCCGAGATGGCGATCGTGAGGATGTAGTTGAGCATCTGCGCCCAGGCGGCCACGAAGCTCACGAGCTCGTTGAAGGCGTGGCGGGCGAAGCTCGAGGAGCCGCCGGCCTCCGGATACCGCACCGTGCCCTCCGCGTAGGTGAGCGCTGTGGCGGCGAAGATGAGCCCGGCGATGACGAAGACGACGCGGCGTCAGCCCGAGCGCGAAGACCGCCGTGACGCCGAGCGCGTAGTAGATCGACGAGCCGACGTTGCCGTAGACGGTCGCGAAGAGAGCGGGTGCGCCGAGCACACGCTCGAGCCGCTGCTCGCGCCGCCGGCGGGGCATCGGCGCACTCTATTAGCCTTGCGCGTCACCGATGAAGATCGTCGTCATCGGAGCCGGCCAGGTCGGCTCCACAGTCGTCGAGGCGCTCCACCGCGAGCACGACATCACGGTCATCGACCTCGACGAGCAGCGCCTGAACGCGCTCGGGGAGCGCTTCGACGCCGCCGTTCTCTGCGGCAACGGCGCCAGCAGGCGGATCCTCGAGGAAGCGGGGGTCGGGGGCGCCGGCCTCCTCATCGCGTGCACTTCCCGGGACGAGATCAACATCATCGCCGCCATCTTCTCGAAGAAGATCTCGCCCGAGACGAGGACGGTCGTGCGGACGACGAACGAGGAGTATCTGGACATCTGGCACGAGCGTGAGCTCGACTTCGATCTCATCGTCTCGTCGGAACGCGAGACCGCGCTCACGGTCTCGGGCCTGATCGGCGTGCCGGCCGCGAGGCAGACGGACGTCTTCGCCGACGGCCAGGTGCAGATCGTCGAGTTCGAGGTCGACGGCGGGCAGAGCGTGATCGGCGTGCCGTTGCGGCAGGCGGAGATCCCGCCCGACTCGAAGGTCGCGAGCATCGTCCGGGGCGACTCGATCGTCGTTCCCCGAGGCGACGAGACGATCGAGCTCGGCGATCGGATCATCGTCATCGGCTCGCCCGAGGCGGCACAGGCCTGGAGCAAGATCATCGCGCCGGTCGAACAGCGCGTCGAGCACGTGGTCATCTACGGGGCAGGTCGCGCGGGACTTGCGACGGCCCGCATTCTCGTCGCGCAGGGGATCCGGGTCCGGATCGTCGAGGCCGACTACGACCGGGCCCGGGAGGCGGCGGAGGAGGTGCCCGAGGCACGGGTCTTCCATGCGACCGGGATGGATTCCGACTTCATCGAGCGCGAGCGGATCAACGAAGCCCAGGCAGCTGTTTTCTCGATGCGCGACGACCCCAAGAACCACTACGCCGCGACGCTGCTGAAGCTCCACGGCGTCCGCTTCACGATCGCCGTCGTGCACGACGCCCACTCGGTCGAGGTGTTCGAGCGCGCCGGCATCGACCGGGCGGTCAACCCCCGACTGATCACGGCCGAGGAGATCGTCCGCTTCGCGCACGACCCGCGGACGCAGCAGGTGACGATGCTGGAAGGCGACCGCTTCGAGATCCTCGACATCCACGTCCGGCCGGAGAGCAAGCTGGTCGGCAAGCCGTTCCGGGAGCTTCCGCAGACAGGGGCGCTGATCGGAGCGATCGTGCGCGACGGCCAAGCAGTGTTCCCGCACGGTGACGACATGCTGCTCCCGGGGGACCGCGTGATCGTCTTCACCGAGTCGAAGCGGGTTCCGATCGTCGAGCAGGCCCTTTGATCAGAGCACGGGTCGGCGTCGATCTCGCGGCGACCTTCAACCTCGTCGGCGCCCTCCTCAAGTGGCTGAGCCTCGCTCCGCTCGTGCCGGCCGTCGTCGCCGCGGGCTACCGCGAGTCGCCGGCGCCGTTCCTCCTGGCGACGCTGTTCGGCTTCTCGTGCGCGTGGTTCGTCGAGCGGATCTCGCACGGGAAGCGCCAAGTCGGCATGCGCGAGGGGTTCCTCGTCGTCTCGCTGACGTGGCTCTTCGCGGCGGCCATCGGCGCGCTTCCGTACTGGTTGACAGTCGACGACCAGTTCAGGAACCCGATCGACTGCTACTTCGAAGCGATGTCGGGGTTCACGACGACGGGGGCGACGATCGTGACCGACGTCGAAGGGCTTCCCCGGGGGCTCTTGATCTGGCGGCAGATGACGCAGTGGCTCGGAGGCATGGGCATCATCGTCCTCGCGCTCGCCGTGCTGCCACGGCTGCGCGTGGGCGGCCGGCAGCTGCTCGAGACGGAGCTCCCGGGCCCTGAGATCGAGGAAATGACGCTTCGCATCCGCGAGACGGCCCAGCGGCTCTGGGTGCTCTACATCGTGCTGACCGCGATCATGGCGGCGACACTGACAATCGTCGCGTTGACGGGGCTCGATTCGGCGATGACGGTGTTCGATGCCGTCGCGCACTCGCTCACGACGTTGCCGACCGGAGGGTTCTCGACCCGCGCCCGCTCGCTGGAGGAGTTCGGAGCGGCGTCTCAGTGGGTGATCGTCCTTGTTCATGGTCGTCGGGGGCGTGAACTTCGCCCTCCTTTATCGCGCCTTCTTCCGGCGTCAACCCCGGGTCTTCGTCCACGACGAGGAGCTCCGCCTCTATCTCACCCTGCTCGTTCTGGGCGGCGCCCTCCTCGCGATCGAGCTGTGGAGCGAGGGCGTCCTGCGTGGCGAAGCGGCCATCCGCCACAGCGTCTTGAACACCGTGTCGATCATGACGACGACCGGCTTCGCGAGCGTGGACTTCAACGACTGGCCGCTGCTCGCGGCGATCGTGCTCGTCGCGCTCATGTTCGTGGGCGGCTCCGCCGGCTCGACGGCCGGGTCGGTCAAGGTCGTCCGGCACCTGCTCCTCGGCCGCATTCTCGGGCGGGAGCTCGACCAGACGGTGCATCCCGAAGTGGTGAAACGGGTTCACCTCAACCGGAGACGCGTCGACGAGCGGATCCTGCGCGCCGTTTCGAGCTTCGTGTTGCTCTACGTCGGCGTCTTCGCCGTCGGGACACTCCTGCTCGTCATCGACGCCGCTCGCGTGAACAGCGGGCTCAGCTTGCTCGACGCAATCGCCGCGGCCGCGACCACGCTCGGAAACGTCGGCCCCGCGTTCGGCGTTGCGGGGCCGATGGGCTCGTTCGAGTCGTTCAGTGGGCTCTCGAAGACCCTGATGATCGTCCTCATGTGGGTCGGCCGGCTCGAGATCATCCCCGTTGCGGTCCTGCTGACCCGCAACTACTGGCGCGTCTAGCCGGGGATCGAGACGATGAGCGGGATGATCAAGACGGCGACGATGTTGCGGACTCAGTCAAGCGGTGGTGCCGTGAGGCCGTCGCGTAGTTGTAACGAGGGACAGTCCCTAGAGCCCAAACTCACAAGGGCCTGTCCCTTGAGCGCGGAGTGACAAGGGACTGGCCCCTCGGAAAAGGCGCTGCTCAGCCGTGGATGGAGACGATGAGCGGGATGATCAGGATTGCGACGATGTTGGCGATCTTGATCATCGGGTTGATCGCCGGGCCCGCCGTGTCCTTGTAGGGATCGCCGACGGTGTCACCCGTGACGGCCGCGGCATGCGCCTCCGAGCCCTTGCCGCCGTAGAGGCCGTCCTCGATCAGCTTCTTCGCGTTGTCCCAGGCGCCTCCGCCCGAGGTCATCGCGATCGCCAGGAAGATGCCGGTGACGATCGTCCCGATCAGGAGACCGCCCAGCATCTCCGGCTTGATGATCCCGACGATGATCGGGAACGCGACCGGGATCAGCGCGGGCAGCATCATCGCCTTGATCGCCGAGCCGGTGACGATGTCGATCGCGCGCCCGTACTCGGGCTTGGCGGTTCCCTCCATGATCCCGGGGATCTCCCGGAACTGGCGCCGAACCTCCTGGACGACCTCACCGCCCACGCGTCCGACCGCCTGCATCGCGAGTGACGCGAAGAGGAACGGCATCAGCCCGCCGATGAAGAGGCCCGCGATCACCCACGGATCGGACAACGAGAAGGTGATCTCCTCGAGCCCGCGTTCGCGAAGCCCTCGTGTGTACTCGTCGAACAGGATCAACGCGGCAAGGCCCGCCGAACCGATCGCATAGCCCTTCGTGACGGCCTTCGTCGTGTTGCCGACGGCGTCGAGCGGATCGGTGATCGCGCGCACGGACTCGTCCAGGTTCGCCATCTCGGCGATCCCGCCGGCGTTGTCCGTCACCGGCCCGTACGCGTCGAGCGCGACGATGAGGCCGGTCATCGACAGCTGGGCCATGACCGCGACGCCGATCCCGAAGAGATCCTCGCCCGCGGCGTAGTAGGCGCCCACGATGCCGATCACGATCACGATCACGGGCGCCGCAGTCGCCTGCATGCCGACGGCGAGCCCCTCGATGATGTTCGTCGCGTGGCCGGTGCGCGACGCGCTCGAGATCGACTTCACCGGGCCCCAGCGCGTCCCCGTGTAGTACTCCGTGATCCCGACGAGCAAGAAGGTGACGGCGAGGCCGATCAGCGCGGGCCCGTAGAGGTTCCAGAAGCTGAACGTGTCCCCGTCGTAGGCCAGCATGACCGGGATGAACCCGATCGCCGAGAGCACCGTCGCGACGGCGACGGCCTTGTAGAGCGCGTTCATGATCGAGCCGCCGCTCCCGACCCTCGCGAAGAAGGTGCCGATGATCGAGGCGATGATCGAGATGCCGCCGATCGCGAGCGGGAGCAGCCAGAGCTCGCTGGCAGGGAAGGCTCTCGCGAGCAGCATCACGGCGACGGCCGTCACGGCATACGTCTCGAAGAGGTCGGCGGCCATGCCGGCGCAGTCGCCGACGTTGTCGCCCACGTTGTCGGCGATCACCGCCGGGTTCCGGGGGTCGTCCTCGGGGATCCCGGCCTCGATCTTGCCGACGAGGTCCGCGCCGACGTCCGCGGCCTTCGTGTAGATGCCGCCGCCGAGACGCGCGAAGACCGAGATCAGCGAGCCGCCGAACGCGAGCCCGATCAGGTCGTCGATCGCCGACTCGGAGCTGTTTCCGAGCCAGTCCGTGAGCACCCAGTAGTAGCCGGCGACGCCGAGCAGGCCGAGCCCGACGACGAGCATGCCCGTCACCGATCCGGCGCGGAACGCCACGTTGAGCGCCGGCTTGAGGCCGTGCTTCGCGGCCTCGGCCGTCCTCACGTTCGAGCGGACGGCGACGTTCATCCCGATGAAGCCCGCGGCGGCCGAGAGAACGGCCCCGATCAAGAAGCCGATCGCAGTCCCCCACCCCAGCTTGTTGTAGAAGCCGATCAGGAGGAACGGGACGACCGCGACGATCGCGATCGTCTGGTACTGGCGGCGCAGGTACGCCGAGGCGCCCTCCTGAATCGCCCGCGCGATCTCCCGCATGCGCTCGTTGCCGTCCGGCAGGCTGAGGATCCAGTACGTGAGCGCGATGCCGTACGCCACAGCGGCCGCTCCGGTGAGGAGCGCGAACATGACGGCGTGGTCTCGGAAGAAGCTCAGGTGTCTAGCCCTTTACGTAGTCCGCGCCGAGTGCTCCCGGCGCCGCGTGTTTCTAACACACGCGAGAGGTCGAGCGGTGAGGTGCAGTGTTTTCTGGCGCCAGTTCGCCGCGCTCAGACCGCCGGAACCCTGAGCGGGGCGCCTCTCGACGCCCCGCTCGATTCGTTGCTGTCGGTGGTTACCCCCGGCCGACCAGCAGGTTGACCCGGAAGCCTGCGACGCCTGACGGCGCCCGGCCTCGGGCTGCTGCCCGATGACCCGGCCGCGCAGCG
Source organism: uncultured Actinomycetes bacterium (assembly GCA_963776955.1). Taxonomy (GTDB): domain Bacteria; phylum Actinomycetota; class Thermoleophilia; order Gaiellales; family Gaiellaceae; genus VAXT01. Next base: position 401,218 of record CAVZOM010000005.1, on the reverse strand, counting down.
CTCGCCTCGTGCGAACGCGGCGCACCCTGCCGACGCGGCAGTTGGCCCTGCGGATCCGCTGCCTGGCGACACCGAGCCTCAGTCCGATCACCCGCGGCACGCGGCAGCGGGCCGGTGGTGGCGGAGGCGGAGGAGGAGGTGGAGGTGGCGGTGGCGGTGGCGGTGGCGGTGGCGGTGGAGGTGGAGGCGGTGGAGGCGGTGGAGGAGGAGGTGGCGGAGGAGGAGGTGGCGGAGGCGGTGGAGGCGGTGGAGGAGGAGGTGGCGGAGGTGGCGGCGGAGGTGGTGGCGGTGGCGGAGGTGGCGGAGGTGGCGGAGGCGGCGGAGGCGTGGTGGTGGTGGTGGTGGAGGTGGAGGCGGTGGGCCGCCGCCGCCGGGGATGGCGTAGGTGAGCGTGAAGTCGCCGACCTCGACCTCCCAGCCGTCGACGGCGACCGAGTAGGTCGTGCCGGCGGTGACGTCGAACTCGATGATGCTTCCGGTTCCGAAGCCGCCGCAGCCGTCGTCGTTGAAGACGATGTTGGTCAGGTTGTCGACCGCGTTGCCGGTGTAGGAGGCCATGTACCCGTCGTAGAGGACGTCGGTACAGGTGTCGAAGTGCGCCATCCCGTTGGCCGTCGGGGTGAAGCGATACCAGACGGAGTTGATCTGCCCCTGGTCGGGCTGCACGGGCTCGCCGGGCTCGCCGTCCGAGTCGATGTTGGTGCCGGCGATCGTTCCGCTACCGGACAGCGTGACAGCGTTCACGAAGTCGTTGTTCGGCGGCTCATTCGGCGGTGGTGGTGGCGGAGGCGGAGGCGGTGGAGGCGGACCGGCGCCCACGGTGACCGTGCCCGTCATCTGCGGGTGCGGCGTGCAGTGGTAGGCGTAGGTCCCGTTCGTGGTGAACGTGTACGTGAAGATCTCGCCCGGGTCGAGCATCTCGGAGCCGAAGAGGCCGGTGTCCGAGGTCACGGTGTGCGCAACGGCGCCCTGGTTCCGCCAGCACACCGTGGTGCCGGGCGCGATGTTCACGTTCTGCGGCGTGAAGGCGAACTCCGTGATCGTGACGACGCTCGCCCCGGCCGGGCAGGTCGGGCCCGAGGGCGGAGGGCCGCAACTCGGGAACTTGAAGCTCCCGATGCGCGTTCGCCACGGGTTCGGCCCGGTCGTCTGCAGATATTCCTGCGTGTACCAGAACGTGCAGTCGTCGATCGGGTCGATGCCCATCATCGAGTAGTCGCCCCAGCGGAAGGCAGTCCCCGTCTGCGAGCCGGTGCCGATGTGCAGGACGGCCTCGCCCTGGCTCAGCTCGTTCGGCGGGTCGTTCACGAGTCGCCCGGCGTACGCGATGCTCGGATAGTTCGGCGCCGTTCCGTTCCCGATCGAATAGCCGATCGCCAGGTCGCCGGACTTGTCCATGGCGCCTGCGCCCATCCAGCGGTACATGCCGTCCGCCGGCCCGAACGTGCCCTGGTTCTGGATCCCCCAGTTGCCGCCCGGGAACTTCCTCAGCTCGTACCAGCGCGACACCTGCTCGGTTCCCACTCGGCGCGTCCGCGTCCACCGTGTGCACCCAGGTCGAGCGCCTGGTACGCGCCGTAGGTTGCGGTAGGCGAGGCGGTACATGGGGCGGTTCGGAAGTGCGTCCACCTTCACCGTGGTGCCCGGCTGCGGAATGCACTCCCGGGACGTCGGTGCACAGCCGAGGTTCTGATCGAAGTCGGCGGCCGGGAGATAACCCTCGCGCGTCACGGTGACGGAAGGCGTCGGGCTCCACGTGAACGACGGCCTTCATCACGTCGACGCGGTCGTCCGGGAACCCGGCGCCGTCGTCGTTGTCGGTGATGATCGGCTGTGGAGCGTTCGCCGGCGGCATCGCCTCTCCGTCCGCGTCAGCCGGCAGGATCCGTGGCAGGAGCGGGTCGAAGTTGACGAGGTCCTGATACGCCATGCCCGGCCGTCTGGCAGGCGAGCATCTTGTCGCGCTCGAAGCCCCAGATGCCCTGGCCGCCGGTCGAGTTGAACTGCGGCGCCGTCATCGTGTACGTGTTCTGCGTCGGCCAGATCCCGAACTTCGGGTAGTCGTTGAACTTGACCGGGTGCACGAGGAACTCGTACGCGCACCAGGTGCCGGTCGGGTCGTTCGTGGTCGAGACCGCGATGCACTGGTAGAACGGCCCGCTCCCCGAGCTGACGAAGGCGAACTGGTTCGCCATCCATCGGCCCGCGAACTGGTCGTAGAGGACGATCGGGTCGCCGCGGTTCAGCGTCCCGCAGTTCGGCAGGCCCGGGAACAGCGTGTTGCCGGGGTGCGGCCCGACGAGCAGTGAGCCGGTCTTGCTGTAGATCGCATAGTGGAGGTTCACCCACTGCATGTAGTGGTTCGGGCCGACGTCGCCCTCGGTGTCGGGCGGGTAGCAGCCACAGAGGTTGTTGATGCCTTCGAAGTTCTGGATCGGGGGCGGCATCTGACCCTTCGGCGCGCTCCGCTGGACGACCGGGTCGGTCGTGCTGCTTCCCGGGAGGCGCTCGAGGTAGGCTCTCGAAGTCGGGCTCCGGAGCTTCCCCGAGGCGGTACGGCGCCGGCTTGAGAGTCGCGGAGCGGCGGGCACGCGGACCGGCGTTGCGTAGCCGTGCATCTTTGCCGGCGACGACGTGGCCTTGCTCGAGACGAGCGTGCCGGCGGCGACGCTGTCGGCCGAGCCATGAGTAGCTGCGACCTGCTGGGTGCTCGAGCCGTTGGCCGAGCCGAAGACGACTGCGGTTACGACGATTGCAGAGCCGAGCGCGAGCAGAAGCTTGATGGGTGTCCGTCTCACAGGTTTAGCGCCTCCCTACCAGAAGATTGACTCGGAAGCCTGCACGCCTGACGGCGCCCGGCCTTGGGTTCTGACCGACGACGCGGCCGCGCAGCGCACGCCTGGAGCGAACGCGGCGCACCCTGCCGACGCGGCAGTTGGCCCTGCGGATCCGCTGCCTTGCGGCACCAAGCCTCAGTCCGATCACCCGCGGCACGCGGCAGCGAGCCGGTGGTGGCGGAGGCGGAGGTGGCGGAGGTGGCGGAGGTGGTGGCGGCGGTGGCGGAGGCGGTGGCGGCGGTGGTGGTGGTGGTGGCGGCGGCGGCGGCGGAGGTGGCGGAGGTGGCGGAGGTGGCGGCGGTGGCGGAGGTGGCGGCGGCGGCGGCGGAGGCGGCGGAGGCCCGCCGCTCGGCGTGTAGAGCACCGCGGTGTTCGGCGTGAGGTACGCGGTGTTGCAGCCGAACTGGGTGAACGGGCCGGTGCCCGAAGCCTGGATGCCCGCGGTCTGACCAGTCCCGAGCTGCGAGATCGCTCCATAGACCACGCGGATCACGTTGCTGCTCTCGCTGAAGATGACCTCGAACCTCGCGCTTCCACCGCCGCTCACGTAGCCGGTACGGAAATCGATGATGAACTCGCGGTTCGGGGCGGAGCCCGTGGTCGCCGTGAAGACGCCCTGGCCGCCGCCGTTCGTGAGCAGGTCGTCCCAGTAGGCGATGACTGCGCGGCCCTGGTTGCGCGCCGGCAGGCAGGCATTCGCCCACCAGAGGTTCTCACCGGAGAAGTTGATGACGCCGTTCGAGTTCACGTTGGCGTTCGTGAACTGCGAGCCGTACACGGTGACCGGGAACGGGAACGTGACCGGACGCCAGCAGTCGTCACAGTGGATGCCGAGGTCGGCTGTCCCGCCGGTGATCGTCGCCGCTCTGCGTCGAGGTCGCGTAGGTGGGGAGCGGCGGCGGAGGTGGTGGCGGCGGTGGTGGCGGAGGTGGTGGCCCCGGAGGCGGCGGCGGGCCGGGTGCCGGGCCGCAGGTCGGGAACTTCCAGTAACCGATCCGGGTTCGCCAGGGCGCGCTGCCGGTCGTCTGGAGGTACTCGCTCGTGAAGTAGAACGTGCAGTCGTCGATCGGGTCGACGGACATCATCGAGTAGTCGCCCCAGCGGCCGGCGGGATGCGTCTGCGAGCCGCTGCCGGCCATGATCGTGGCCTCGGCCTGCATCTGACCCGGAGGATCGGTCGCGAGGCGACCGGTGTATCGGACGCTCGGATAGACCGTCGCCGTGGCGTTGGCCGCCGAGTAGCCGAGCCCGAGGTTGCCGCTCTTGTCCATCGCGATGCTGGGCATCCAGCGGTCGTCTGCGTCCGGCGCGAATGTCCCCTGGTCCTTGATGCCCCAGTTGCCGGCGCCGACCTTCTCGAGCTGGTACCAGCGCACGCCGGCGTGGTCGCCGCCGGTGTCGACGGAGTGGCTCGCGACCATCGTCTGCCAGCCGCCGAAGTTGCGGTACTGCACACGGTGCATGAGCCGGTCCGAGAGCGTGTCGACTCTTACCGACGTGCCCGGCTGCCGGATGCAGTTGCGGCCGTAGTCACAGAGGTTCGAGTCGAACGCGGCCGCTTGGAAGTTGCGCTCGTACGCGACGTCGATCGTCTGTGCATTCCAGTCGAGCGTCGCGTTCCAGAGCTGCAGATTGTCGGGATCGAGGCCCGTGCCGTCGAAGTTCATCGCCAGGATCGGCGCCGGCGCGTTCGCTGGGGGCAGCGTTGCCCCGTCGGCGTCCGCCGGCAGGATGTACGGCAGATACGGGTCGACCGTGAACATGTTCTTGTAGAGCATGCGAGCGGTCTGGCAGGCCAGCATCTTGTCGCGCTCGTAGCCGACGACCGCGAAGCCGTCGAACGTGGTGCTGAACTGCGTCGCGACCATCATGTACGCGTTCTGGCTGGGCCAGACGCCGAACTTCGGATAGTCCGGGAACTCGGCAGGGTTCGGCAGGTACTCGTACGTGCACCACGTGCCCGTCGGGTCGTTCGTCGTCGAGATCGCAATGCACATGTAGTTGTTGCCCGTGAACTGCGACGCGAGCCAGCGGCCGGCATGCTGGTCGTAGAGGACGATCGGGTCGCCGGAGTTCTGAACCGCGCAGTTCGGCGTCCGCGAGGCGTCCGAGAAGAGCGTGTTCCCGTTGAAGGGGCCGGAGACGAGGGCGCCGGTGGTCTTGTTGTAGATGGCGAACGAGAGGTTCACCCACTGCATGTAGTGGTTCGGCCCGACGTCGCCGTTCGTGTCGGGCGGCAGCACGCCGTTGCGGTTGTCCACGCCTTCGAACGTCAGCAGCGGCTCGGGGACCTCCGTGCCTGGAGCGCTGCTCTGGAGCGCTCCGTCCTGGCCGACTCCTGGAGCTGTCCTCAGCGGATACGAGGCCTCGCGCTCCTCCGTCTTCTTGTTGCCGTGCCAGACGGGCTTCGAAGGCTTCAGGTTGCGGAGCGGACCGACGAGACCCGGCCTCGCGGACCGGACAGCGTGTTCGAGCGTCCTTCCGGACTGCGAGCTCGAGACCGCCGTGCCGACCGGCGCATCACCGACGGAGGCTCGGACGGCGCTGCTTCCGCCGTCGCGTGTCAGGAGCGCAGCGCCGAGGGCGAGCAATAGCGTCGCCACGGCCAGCGCGAGCCGGAAATGACCTCCCCTCACTCCCCTCACTCGGCGGATTGTTAGCACCCCGATCCAAAAAACTCAATGGCGGGGCGGCGAAAGAGGAGCCCTGGCGGCCGAGGCCGCCAGGGCTTTTCGTTCGAGTGTTCTAGCCGCGGCCGACCAGCAGGTTGACCCGGAAGCCAGCGCGCCTGACGGCGCCCGGCCTCGGGCTCTGGCCGATGACGCGGCCACGGAGCGCTCGCCTTGTGCGAACGCGGCGCACCCTGCCGACGGAGCAGTTGGCCCTGCGGATCCGCTGCTTTGCGACGCCGAGCCTCAGTCCGATCACCCGCGGCACGCGGCAGCGGTTCGGCGGAGGAGGCGGCGGTGGCGGAGGCGGTGGTGGAGGTGGTGGAGGCGGAGGCGGTGGCGGAGGCGGCGGTGGCGGTGGCGGTGGTGGCGGTGGCGGTGGTGGCGGAGGCGGTGGCGGTGGCGGAGGAGGTGGCGGTGGCGGAGGTGGTGGTGGTGGTGGTGGCGGTGGCGGAGGAGGTGGTGGTGGTGGTGGTGGTGGTGGCGGCGGTGGTGGCGGTGGCGGCGGAGGTGGTCCGCTCTGGCCGGCACAGACCGTGTCGATGCCGATGTAGTTCGAGTTGGCACCGCTCGGCCCGCCGTTCTCGACGAAATAGCGGAGCGCGAAGCGCCCAGTCGGCGTTCCGCTCACACCGGACATCGTGACCGTGTACTGCGTCCACACCTCTGGGTAGCCGCCCTGCTGGTAGGTCGGGTTGATATCGAGCAGCAGCGTCGTGAAGTCGCCGACGCTCTGTGAGGTCGTGCCGACGTTCGTGCTCGTGCCGGCGGTGCTGGCACGCGCCTGCAGCCGGTCGGGATAGGGGTTGGGCTGCTCCACGGTTCGCGTCCAGAAGCGCATCTGCTGACCGTTGAACATCGGGACGACCGGCGTCAGCAGCCAGTTGCTGATCGTGCCGATGCCCGAGGTGTTGTTGAAGTTGGCTCCGATGTAGGCCGTCGGTGCGCCCTCGTGAGCGGGGAAGACCGTGTCGTTCCCCTGGAACCACCCGGTCAGCCCGAGCGGCTCGCTGTTGTTCTGCATGAACCAGTTCGGAAGGTTCGTGATGTCGTTGAAGCCCTCCGTGACCATGCAGGCCGGAGGCGGAGGCGGAGGCGGAGGCGGGGTGGTGGCGGAGGTGGCGGAGGTGGCGGAGGCGGAGGTGGCGGAGGCGGCGGAGGCGGTGGTCCACCAGCGCAGCTCGGGAACTTGAAGCTCCCGACCCTCGTCCTCCAGTTCGCCGAGCCGGTCGTCTGGATGTACTCGTTCGTGAACCAGAAGGTGCAGTCGTCGACGGGGTCGGTCGCGATCATCGAGTAGTCGCCCCAGCGGCCAGCCGTATGCGTCTGCGCAGCCCGTGCCGGCGACGAAGCGTCTCCTCAGCCTGCGGGAGCTGGTTCGGCGGATCGGACGCGAGCCGGCCGACGTACTTCACGCTCGGGTAGTTGGGCGCGGTCTCGTTGCTCGTCGTGAAGCCGATCGCCATGTTGCCCTGTGCGTCCTGGCCGCGCTCCCCATCCAGCTGTGGAGGCCGTCGGCGGGCGCGTACGTGCTCTGCTGCGAGATGCTCCAGTTGCCGGACGTCTTCGTCAGCTCGTACCAGCGGATTCCGGCCCGGTCGGAGCCGACGTCGACCGTGTGGTTGACGACGATCTCCTGGTGGCTGCCGAAGTTCCGGTAGGCCAGCCGGTACATCAGCCGGTCGCTGAGCGTGTCGAGACGCTGCGTCGTGCCCGGCTGCGGGACGCACGACGCGAAGCCGCAGAGGATCCCGTCGAACGAGCGTCACGGGCAGGATCCCCTCGTGCGCCATGGTGAGCAGCGGCGTCGGTGGGTTCCAGTCGACGGTCGCGTTCCAGACGTCCAGGCGGTCGACCGGGAAGTTCGGCGGATCCCACTGGTCGTCGTCGACCTCGATCATCGGCGCGGGCGCACCGGCCGGCGGCGCAGTCGGGCCGTCGGCGTCCGCCGGGAGCATGCCGCCCCACAGGGCCGGTGCCTCGGCGAACATGTCCCTGTAGGCCATCTTCGCGGGCTGGCCGGCGATCATCTTGTCGCGCTCGAAGGCCATGATGCCGACGCCGCCCCACCCGAAGGTCGGAGCGATGAACTGGTTGATCGTGCCCATGTAGGCGTTCTGGCTCGGCCAGACGCCGAACTTCGGGTAGTCGTTCAGCTTCGTCGCGGACACGAGGTACTCGTAGCCGTTCCACGTCCCTGACGGATCGTTCGTCGTCGAGACCGCGATGCACTGGTAGAACGGCCCGTTCGGGAAGTTCGGGAACGCGAACTGCGAGGCGAACCAGCGGCCCGCGTACTGGTCGTAGAGCACGACCGGGTCGCCGTTGTTGTTCGCGGCGCAGACCGGAGCATTCGGATTGCCGGCCCACAGCGCGTTGCCCGGCTGAGTGGCGCCGACCTGCGTGCCGGTCTTCGTGTAGATCGGCGAAGTGGAGGTTCACGAACTGCATGTAGTGGTTCGGCCCCACGTCGCCGTCGGTGTCAGGCGGCAGACAGCCGCAGATGCGCGCGATCGCGTCGAAGTTCTGGATCGGCGACGGCATGTCGCCGTTTCCGGCCTTCGTCTGGATAGCTCCAGTGAAGTCCTTGGCGGATGATCCCTGTCCCTCGGTGATCCTGGACAGTTCCAGCATTCCCCGGCTGATCTGCTTGCCCGACGGAACGCGGGCCATGTCGCGAATCGGCCGCGTCAGGCCCGGCTTGGCGACAACGCGTCCTCTGCGCGGTCGACGGCGCTGCGAGGTCCGCGCGGCAAACCGTTGGCACGGCCGACGTCGCTCCCGCCGGCGCGACCTTGGCGACGTGCAGCCTGGTCTGACGCGGGTCCCCGAGCCACCATTCGTTGCGAGCGCGAGGCCCGCGGCTGCGATTACGAGTGCGCCCGCCGCAGCAAGGCAAGCCGAAACTTCCGCACGTGTTCCCCCCTTTGTAGAAAGACCCGAATCTCCCGAACCAAGAGATTGAATCATGCGAATCTACAAACGTCTATAGGCCGAACGACCTATTGCACCGGGAGCCGCCCTTTCCGGCGGCCTGAGTAGTGTCAGGCCGTGAGCGTCGTCGTCCAGGTGATCGTCACCGGCCTCGCCGCAGGCGGCATCTACGGGCTCTTCGCCGTCGGATACTCGCTCATCTACCGCCTGACCGGGGTCGTCTACTTCGCTTTCGGCGACCTCGTCTCGTTCGCAGTCTTCGCCACGCTCCTCGTCGCAGCGGGCACGGCGCCGGTCAGTCAGACGAGCCTCTCCCCAGGGCGGTTCCTGGTCGGTCTCGCCGTCGGCCTCCTGCTCTGCATCGGGGTCGGAGCCGCCACGTACATCCTCTTCATCGAGCCCTACCTCCTACGCGGCTCGACGTTGGGCTGGGTCGCCGCGACGCTCGCGATCGCATTCGCGCTGCACGGCATGGTCGGAGCCGTCTTCACGCGGCCCGCCTACGTCTTCCCGGATCCGCTCCCCTTCGACGAGCTCGGCACCGACGGGGTCGTCTCCGTCGCCGGGGCGAGCGTCCAGGTGCGCTCCTTCTTCGTGATCGGCCTCGCGGCGCTTCTCGCCGGCGCCGCTGCGTGGGCGCTCGAGCGCACCCGCCACGGCCGGGCGCTGCAGGCGATCGCCTCCGATCCCGGAAGGCGCGCGCTTCTCGGGTCTGCCGGTCGAGCGGCTCGTCGCGCTCACCTTCGGGCTCGTCGGCGGTCTGGCGGCGCTCGCGGCCGTCCTCGCCGCTCCTTCGACGCCGTTCACCGTCGACACGGGCGCACTCCTCGGCCTGAAGGGGCTCGTCGCCGCGCTCATCGTCCGCTTCGGCTCTCCCTGGGCGGCGTTCGTCGCGGGCCTCGGGGTCGGCCTCGCCGAAGCGGCGATCGACAACCTGCGGGTCGGCGACCTCGGCTTGGGCCCGCAGTACGGAGAGATCCTGCCGCTTGCCTTCGCCCTTGGCTCTGATCGCGTACCGGTCCCTCCGTTCCGAGCCGGTTCCGGGTCGCGCATGAGCGCGGTGCTCGCAGAGACGACGAAGCGCGCTCGCGGACGGCGCAGAGAGCTCGCGCTCGAACTGGAGCCTCGGAGGCGACGCTCTGGGCGCTGGCGTTCGCCGCGGCGCTGGTCGCGCCGGCGGTCCTCCCGTCGGGCCGCATCGCCGATCTGGCCGGCTTCGTCTATCTCGCGCTCGCCGCTGTCGGCCTCGCGTACGCCGTCGGGCTCGCCGGGATCCCGTCGCTCGGGCAGGGCGCTTTCCTCGGGATCGGCGCATTCGCCGAGGCGATCTTGCGCGCAAAGGGCGGCTGGCCGCTGTTGCCGTCGCTCCTCGTCGCCGTTCTCGTCGCCGGTGCGTGCGGCGTCCTCACCGGGCTCGCGACCGGGCGGCTCCGCGGCGCGTTCGTCGCGGTCAGCACCTGGATCCTCAGCTGGATCGTCCTGCTCGCGCTGACGTCCTTCCCGGGCATCTCGGGCGGCGCGCAGGGGCTCGTGATGCCCGAGGCAAGCGTTCTCGGCAGAACGCTCACGCCCACGGCGCACTACGTGATCGGCGTCACGCTGCTCGCCGTTGCGCTGCTCGCGCTGCGGGGTGCTCTCGCGCCGCGGGCCCGGGCTCGCGCTCGCCGCAGGCCGCGACGAGGTCGAGGCCGCGCTCGGCCTCGGCGTCCCGGTCGCGCGCCTGCGACTCGGAGCCTTCACGACCTCCGCCGTGATCGCCGGCCTGGCCGGAGCGCTCGGCGTCGAGCTGTCGCAGGTCGCCGACCCGTCCGCCTACGGCCCGGTGCTCTCGTTCGAGCTCTTCGTGGCGGTCATCCTCGGCGGAGCACGCCTTCCGCTCGGCCCCGTCGTCGGCCTGGCCGTGATCGTCGGCGTTCTCGAACGCTGGCCGAAGAGATCGGCTCGCAGCGCGGGCTGCCCCCGGGCCGACTCGAGGAGATGCTGACCGGCTACGGGATGCTCGTCGTGCTCGGACTCGGCGGCGCGGGGCTGATTCCACTGGCCGGCTCCTGGTGGCGGCGGATGCGACCTGCCCCCGGGCGGGCTCGCGCAACGCCGGGCGAGCTGGGCCAACGCGTCGAACCGCGCCCGCTCGGCGGCGCAGCGGCCTCTCGAAGCGGTTCGGAAGCCTCGAGGCGCTCGATCGGCTCGAGCTCGAGCTGTCGCGCCGGATCCGTGCACGCGCTGATCGGTCCCGAACGGCTCCGGAAAATCGACAGCGCTCAAGGTGATCGCGGGCGAGCTCCACGCCGACGGAGGGTCGCTCGCGCTCGGCGAGGCAGGAGCTCCTCCGAGCTGTCCCAGCGCGACCGCGCCGAGCACGGCGTCGTCGGCACGCAGCAGACGACGGCCGTCTTCCCGGACTTGACGCGTGCTCGAGAACGCACTCGTCGGAGCCGGCCTGCGGCGCCGTCATGCCGGGCCCGTTCCGAACGTTCTTCCGCACACCAAAGGCCCGAGCCGACGAGCGGCGTGCAGAGGAGAGGGCGCTCGCCGCCCTGGCCCTCGTCGGGCTGGACGGCCACGCCGACCGAGTCGCCTCCGAGCTCACCGCGCACGAGCAGCGGCTGCTGATGCTCGCCTCCGCGCTCGCGACGGAGCCGCGCGATCCTCCTCCTCGACGAGCCTGCCGCCGGAGCGTCGAGCGGTCGAGCTCGAGCGGCTGGCCGACCTCCTGCGATCGCTCCGCGACCGGGGCCTCGGCCTGCTCGTGATCGAGCACAACCTGCGCTTCGTCAGGCGCGTCGCCGACGTCGTGACCGTCCTCGAGGCCGGGCGGCGAATCGCAACCGGCTCGCTCGCCGAGGTCGCGGCGAACGAGGCCGTGCGAGCCGCCTACCTGGGCCGCCAGTCTCTCTAGCATGCCGGTCTTGAAGCGGCTGGCTCTTCCTCCTGGCTCTCTGCGTCCTCCTCCCCGCCTGCGGCGGCGACGGCTCGAGCGGGGTCGGACAAGACGCTGCTGATCGCGGTCAACGCGCCGTTCTCGCGCACCCCGTACGTGGGCCAGACGATCGCCGACGGGGCCCAGCTCGCCGCGGACGAGGCCAGCATCGAGACCGACGACGGCACGTACCGGTTCAGGATCAAGCGCTACGACACCGGCCTCTCGGCCCGGCGCGCGGTCGCCAACGTGCGACGGGCGATCGCCGACGGAGCCGTCGCGATCCTCGACGAGGGAACCGGGATCAACGCCTCCTGGCGGCTCGCCCGCGACGCCGACCGGCCGATCTGCATCACCTACCAGGGAGGCGTCGACCTGGTCGACCCCGTCGAGCGCCCGAACGTCTTCCGCGATCGCGCCGACCGACCACGGGACGGCCTTCCGCCTCGCGGAGTACCTGATCCCGAAAGGACTGAAGATCGGGCTCGTCGTCGACGACTCGGCCTACGGCCAGGAAGGGGCGAAGGCGCTCGGCGAGTCCTTCGCGCACAACCCGGAGGCGGTCGCGATCTCACTCACCGTTCCGGCGGGAGCCGCCGACCTCGCCCCCGAGGTCCTCCGCGCACGCCGCGCCGATGCGACCGCTCTCCTCGTCTGGGGCCAGCCGACGACGATCGCGGGCGTGCTCGCCGCTGCTCGCAGCTCGGGCTGGGACGTCCCGGTGTACACACCGGCCGCGGGCGAGGATCCGCTCGTCCGCCAACAGCTAGCGCACCGTCCCGAATGGGTGGACGGCCTCACCTTCGCAGCCGGCCGGCCGACGGCCGAGGTCGGGCCCGGGCCGTTCCTCGCCTTCCAGGACAAGTACGAGACGCGCTTCGGCGTCCAGCTCGTCGGCGTGAAGACTCCGGACGGCGACGAGGTCGTCCAGCCCCCGGACTACGCGATGTACTCGTACGACTGCGTCAACGTGCTGGCGGCGGCCGTCCAGCGCGCGGGTGACCCGGAGGACCGCGGCAGGGGCTGCTCGACGCGCTGAACCAGGTGTCCGTCACGGGCGCGAACGGCGACCAGCGGGGCTTCAACGAGAACAGCCACGAGGGCGTGGTCGACGACGACGTCTACTTCGCGCGCTTCGAAGGGATGACCTACGCGCCCGTGAAAGACGACCCACTATCATCGACGCTCGCCCAGATCGACCAGCGGCGCTGAGGCCGCACACCCGAAAGAGACCGGAATGACCTCCCGAATCGTGCTTCTCGTCGTCCTCGCGACGCTGCTCGCCGCGTGCGGCGGCTCGAGAGCCGGGCGCGGTCACGCAGGCGTGCCCCGCGGCCCCCGCCGCGATGCCCAAGCAGCCCGCAACTCCCACCGGGGTTCCCCAGCCCCTCCGAGGTGACGTACACGGGCGAACGCGAGATCGGCCCGTCGCAGATCGTCAGGGGCCACTGGGACGGCGACATCGGGGCCGCTTTCGAGGGCTACAAGGAGTCTTTCGAGGGCACCGACTACTCGGTCACGAAAGAAGAGCGCGAGGACGTCGACGCGGAGGTGAACTTCTCCGGCCGGGGCGTCTCCGGACAGATCAAGCTCCTCCAGTCGTGCAAAGACCGCACCGACGTCACGATCACCATCCGGCCATCGTAAGAGCGGGGCTCCTGCTTGCAGTCGCTGCCGCGGCAGCGGCGATCTCCGGCCCCGCTGGCTGCGGCGCCGATACCCGTCACGCTGCCCTGGCCGCCGGAGGTCCTGCCTCGTGTCCCGCCGCTCGCGCCCGAGACGACGGGCGTGTTTCCGCTTCCGCCTCGGTTCGTGCGGCAGCTCTCCAACCGGGAGCGGGTCGTCGTCCGGATCGTCGCAGGACGGTAAGCCGAGCGGTGTCGCTGTCCTCCAGACGATCGTGGTGAAGCGCCTCGGCGACTACGTGTTCACGATTCCGGCCCCAGTCGCGTCGGTCACGCCTGGGCCTGGGACGGAGTCTCAGCCCGGAAAGCGGCGAGAACCAGATCCTCTGGGAGGGCTTCTCTCCGGGACGACGCGTGCTCTCGGCGTGGGCCGACCTCCGAGTCGCCGAGAGCGTGGCCGGGCTTCCGCTGGAGGTGAGCGCCGAGCCCGGTGCAGCTGAAGATCCGAAACACGACCGCCGTGACGGTTCCCGTCGTTCTCGGCTGATGCCGAACCGGCGAGCCTTCGGCAGGTGAGCGGCCGTGTCCGCGCAGCGATCAGAGCGAACGTCTTCCCCGAGGGCCTCAGCGTGGTGCTGCGAGGAAAGAAGACACCGGAGCAGGTGCAGGTGGCGGCGCCGTTGCTCGTTCGCGGAGCCATCGTGTCCGGCGGCAGGCGCGATGCCGTTCTGCGGTCGCCTCGACGGAATCCGGCGATCGGAGCTTCAGCGTGCCGGCATCCCGAGGGGCGGTACGAGGTCGAGCTGGAAGCGCGGACGGACGACATCGAGCTGCCGCCCCCGGCGCAGGACACGCGCGCGCTGCTCGCGCAGACGATCCGGCTCGAGCTCACCTACGCGCGGAAGCGCCAGTTCGACCAGTTCCTCGCGAGCCCCGACCGGACGGGCCCAAGCTCGGCGACATACGTGTACCGAACCGCTGCGGATCCGCTGCCGGCAGCCGAGGCAACCCAGCAGCCAGGGGACGAAGACCACGCCGCCGGCTGGATCGTGCTCGGGCTGGTGCTTGCCGCGGCTCTCCCCGCCGCCGCGGTGCTCTGGGCCCGCTCCTAGCCCTTCTCCTCCGGCTTCTCTTCGGCGGCCCGCGCATACGCGAGCTGGAGATTCGCGGTGACCTGGTTGAAGTCCCGGAGCACCTCCTCGGGCACAGAGCCCTCCAGCACCGGGACGAGCGCGGTCAGCGAGTCGATCGCGAGCTTCGCCTGCTCGAGGTCACGGCCGGCCGGGTCGAGCTTCGCGTAGCCGAGCTGGGCAACCGTGGAGATCGTCGAGAGGAGCAGGTCGGACACCTTCATCCGCCGGATGTGCTCGAGCAGCTCCTCGGGCGTCAGCTCCTCGGCGGGCTTCTCCTCCTCAGCCACTCACCGGCTCCATCGAATGACGGACCTGCTCCGCGTAGATCTCCTCGAGCGAAGCGCCCTCCTCGAAGCGGGCGATCTGGCGCTCGGCCGCGTTCGCGTCCGGCACGTTCAGGTACTCGGCGGTGCCGAGCTCGACGGCGACGGGCTGCACCCACTCGAGCAGCTCCTCGACGGCCGCCCGGGCGGGCCGCACTTCGTGCGTGCGCAGGTCGATGAAGTCGCCGGAGAGCCCCCAGCGGATCGCGCGCCAGAAGTTCTCCTCGATCTCGCGGTTCGCCGGCAGGAGCAACGGCTCGCCCTCGTCCACGGCGCGGGCGATCCTCACCGCCAGCGAGTACGAGAGCGCCGCCAGCGCGATCGACTCCTCCTGCAGCGGCTGCGCGTCGGAGATGCGGATCTCGACCGTCGGAAAGCCGAGGTGAGGACGGACGCTCCACCACATCTCGGTCGGATCGCCGATCGAGCCGGTTGCGTAGAGCATCTCGACGTAGTCGGCGAAGGTGTCCCAGTCGCCGTACGCGTCGGGGACGCCGCAGCGCGGGAAGAAGCGCGTGAAGATCTGCGTGCGCGCCGAGTGGAGGCCCGTGTTCACGTTCTCGACGAACGGGAGAGCTCGCCGACCACGCGAGCAGCTCGGGGAGGTAGGCGCGCAGCCCGTCGGAGACCTTGACGGCGCGATCGGCTCCCCGGATCGCCACGTGGACGTGCAGCCCGAACGAGTTGTTGCGCCACACGACGTAGCGCAGGAGCTCGTCACGAAGCCGGTAGTGCGGCGTGTCGATGATCCTTTGCTCCTGCCACGGGCTCCACGGGTGCGTCCCGGTGGCGCCGAGCGTGACGCCGAGCTTGTCCGTCAGCTCACGCAGCTGGGCTCGGCGCTCGGGGATCCGCGTCACGACTTCAGCGAAGGTCTCGCACCGCCCGGTCCTGATCTCGACCTCCGATGCGATCAGCTCGCCGACGAGATCCGACTCGAGCTCGGTGCCCTCCGCGGCTGCTTTGAGGTCCTCGAAACGGTTCGTGAGCGACAGGGTCTCGGGGTCGAGGATCGCGAACTCCTCCTCGACGGCGACCGTGAAGTCCTGCGCCGACTCGTACTCGTCATAGGCCTGCTGGAGCAGGTCCTCCGCCACGTCGAGAGGTTACGCGAACGGCTCTAAGAGCCGATTGGCGACGCCGGCCCAGCTCCAGCGGTCCACGACCGCCTTCCTGGCCGCCCTCGCGAGCTGGTCGCGCTCCTCCGGTTCGAGGGCGAGCAGCCGGCGGAGCTTCCCGGCGAGCTCGGAGGCGTTACCCGTCTCGAAGCTCGCGAGCTCCCCCTAGCCCTCCGGATACTCCTCGGCGACGCCGGCCGCGATCTCGGCGAGCCCCGAGTGGTTGGCCACGAGCGGCAGCGACCCCGCCGCGGCCGCCTCGGCGGCGACCATGCCGAACGCCTCCGGGAAGATCGAGGGAACGACGGTCACGTCGGTGAGCGGGATCAGCCCCGAGAGATGGCGGTGCTCGAGCGCACCGGTGAAGAGCGCCCGCTCCGGAGCGAGCCGCTCGAGCTCGTCGCGGTAGTCGCCGAAGCCGACGATCACGGCCCGCGCGTCGACCTCGCGAAGCGCCTCGAACAGGACGTGGACTCCCTTGTTGCGGAGGAGCTTCCCGAAGTAGAGAACCGTGGGCTCCTCGGTGGCGAAGAAGGCCTCGAACCGCTCCGCGTTCCCCTCGTCGGGTAGACGCTCGTTCGCGTTGCCGGGGTTCGGCGGATCGGCGCGGCTCTCGGCGAGCAGCCTGCGCAACGCCTCGTCTCGTGGGAGAGGAGCGAACTCCTCCACGTCGACACCCGGCGACACGACGTGCACCCGGTCGACGTGTCCGACGACGTCTTCGAGCACGTTGCGGATGTGTTCGGACCCGACGAAGACGGCCTCGGCGCCCGCAAGGGACTCCCTGCCCCACTCCGACAGCTCCGCGTTGCCGCGCATCGAGTACTCGAGCTCGGAGCCGTGGGCCTTCACCGCGTACCGAGCCCCGCTCGCCGCTGCCACGGGCCCGCCCAGTAGGACGTGGTTCGCGAAGACGAAATCCGCCGGAAGATGCTCCTGGAGGGCCGCCGCATTCGCCGCGACGTAGTGCTCTCGCTCCTCCTCGCTCAGCTCCGGGAGGAGGCGCACCTCGAAGCCCTCGTACCGGTCGAGGACGAAGACGGGCAGCAGTCCGCCGATGTCCGGGCGCACGACCTTCGCGCCGCCGAGGTCGTACTGCTCCGGATGCGGATCCTGAGAGAACACGGTGACGTCGTGCCCGGCGCGGCCCCACTCGCGCGCGAGCGCGCGTGTGTACACGTTCGAGCCGGTTCCTCCCAAGAGGTATCCGTGCCAGAGAAGGATCCTCATCGGGGGCATCTTCATCACATCGAGTGAGCAGGACCAGCGACGCTTCTGTCCAGGACATGTCCGTGCCGTCAGGATGTCTCGAGCATCGCGGCGAGCCCGGCGACTCCGGTCGAGTCGATGACACGAAGCCGGTGCAAGGCGAGCGGACGACGGGACGACTGCACGACGCCGTGCTCCGTGGTGACCGCCAGGACGTAGCCGGCCCGCCGCGCGAGCCGCTCGATTCGAGCGTCGTAAGCGCCCCCCGGATACGCGAGCCACTGCACCGGATGCCGCAGACGGCGCTCGAATGCGAGGCGCGACTGCACAAGCTCGCGGAGAGCCTCGGTATCGGACAGGGAAGGAAGACTGGCGTGCGTCACGGTGTGCGAGCCGATCTCGATCCCGCGAGCTTCGAGCTGGCGCAGCAGCCGCCAGGTCAGAAACACCGGATAGCCGTTCTTCGTCCGGCTGGAGATCACGTATGCCGTCGCAGCGCATGCCGAGCCGGGCGAGCACCCGGCTCGCGTTCTCGTACAGATCCCGATACCCGTCGTCGAACGTGAGCAGGATCGGCTTCCGCCCGAGGCGTGCAGCCCTGGAACAGCGCCTCGAAGAGCTCGCGTTGAGTCACCGTGCGATACCCGTGCTGCTTCAGCCACTTCATCTGGCGGGCGAAGTCGGCGGGATGCACCGTCAGACGCCGTTCCATGGACGGCGTCCCCGGACGCGAGACGTTGATCCGGTGGTACATCAGAATCGGAACCACGATCTCGCGGTGCGGCAGCTGCGCGGGCAGCCTGAGCCGTTCGGGACCCGGTTCCGAGCGCACCCTGACGGTGGCACTCGGCCCTCCGACGCTGGCAGTCGAGGGCGCCGAACAGGCGGCCGCGACCGCCCCGGCCACCAGCATCGCGAGCGCGAGAGATAGACCGGCGAGCACGCCTCGTGTGAGTTGCGATTCCACTCATGCGATGCTCGGAAGGGGCCCTCACGCGTCGCTAACGCGCGGCTCACACGCCAGTACGCCTGGCCGCAACCATCGCTCTGCCCGCCTGCGACCCGGCCGGTGCCAGGACCCGTTAGGTCAGGTGGAAATAGAGGGCGTAGAGGAGGTCGACGGCGGGGTTCGAGGTGTGCACCGCGACGTCCGAGGGGACGTCGAGCAGCGCCTCGGAGTAGTTGAAGATGATCTTCACGCCGCCGTCGACGAGATCGTTCGCCGCCCGCTGCGCGCTCGTCGCGGGCACGGCGAGGACGCCGACGATGATGTTCTTGTCGCGGATCAGGTCGCTCAGCTCTCCGTAGGAGCTGACGTCGACGTCGCCGACCTTCCGGCCCACCTTCTCCGGATCGGTGTCGACGATCGCCGCGATGTGGATCCCGTGCTCGGCGAAGATCGGCGAGCTGACGATCGCCTCCCCGAGCCGGCCCGCCCCGACCAGCAGGATGTTGTGCTGGCCCTGCGTGCGGAGGATCTTGCGGATCTCGCCGAGCAGGCTGTCGATGTTGTAGCCCACCCCGCGCTTGCCGAACTTCCCGAACGCGGACAGGTCGCGGCGGATCTGCGTCGCGTTGATGTTCGTGTAGTCCGAGATCTCCTGCGAGGAGATCCGCGCCCTTCCCCATCTTCTTCGCCTGCGTCAGAACCTGCAGGTACCGGCTGAGACGAGCCGCGACGCCGACGGTCAGACCGTCCGGCGGCGCGCTCGGGGTCGGGAGTTTGTAACACCACACAAGGATTCTTACAGGAGCCGGACGGCTGGTGCGTCGGACCGTTACAAAGTCGCTTCTCAGGAGGAACTTTGTGCGACCTTGCCAGCACGGGGGAAACCATGTTTCCCCCGTGTGCCCCCTTCTTTGCTCCTGCCACGATCCGGCAGACCACGGGCTGCGCTCGGGCAAAGCCCGGCTCCGCCCGCCATCAATTCTCTCGTTCCAACTTTCTTCGTAGCGCGTCGGGTTGGACGAAGTAGACGAACTCCTGCCGGCCGTCGATTTCGACGACGGGTATCTGTTCGCGATATCGCTCCTCGAGCTCGGGATCGCCATCGATCCGGACTTCCTCGAGTTCGAAGCCAAGTTCGGCTTGTAGTGCGACCAGCGTCGCTCGAGCACGCTCGCAGAGGTGGCAGCCCTCCGCGCCGTAGAGGCGGACGCGGGCTACGGATAGAGGCCGCGCGTCGTCGTCGCTTCCGCGACGCGGTTCACGGCCAGCCCGTACGCGGCCATGCGCATGCTCGTGCCCCGGCTCTCGCGGGTCGCCCAGGTCTCGTTGAAGGCGCGGGTGGAGATGTCGTTCAGCCGCGCGTTCACCTCGTCCTCCTTCCAGAAGTACTCCTGGAGGCCCTGCACCCACTCGAAGTAGGACACGACCACGCCGCCGGCGTTGGCCAGCACGTCCGGGAGGACGAGCACGCCGCGGTCCTCGAGGATCTCGTCCGCCGACCGGCGTCGTCGGGCCGTTCGCTCCCTCGCAGACGATCTTCGCCTTGATCTTGTCCGCGTTGTCCGACGTGATCACCTGCTCGAGGGCGCAGGGCGCCAAGCACGTCGCAATCCAGCAGGAGCAGCTCCTCGTTCGTCACCTTCTCCGCGTCCTTGAGCCCGGCGAGCGAGCCCGTCTCCTGCTTGTGGGCGATCGCTGAGTCGATGTCGATCCCCTTCGGGTTGTGGATGCCCGCCGCGCTGTCGGAGACGGCGATCACGATCGCGCCCTGCTGGGCGAGGAACTTCGACAGGTAGCTCCCGACGTTGCCGAAGCCCTGGACAGCGACCTTCATCCCGGCGATCGGCATGCTCGAGCTTTCTCGTCGCCTCGCGGATGCAGTAGAGCGAACCGCGCGCGGTCGCCTCGAGCCGCCCGAGCGAGCCGCCGATGTTGAGCGGCTTGCCGGTGACGACGCCCAGCACCGAGTGGCCCTTGTTCATCGAGTACGTGTCGAAGATCCAGGCCATCACGGCCCCATCGGTGCCGACGTCGGGTGCCGGGATGTCTTTCTCCGGGCCGATCTCGTTGATGATCTCGGTCGTGAAGCGGCGGGTCATCTTCTGGAGCTCGCTCCGCGAGAGCTCCTTCGGATTGCACGCGATCCCGCCCTTCGCGCCGCCGAAGGGGATGTTCATGAGGGCGCACTTCCAGGTCATCCACATCGCGAGCGACTTGACCTCGTCGAGCGTGACGTCCGGGTGGTAGCGGATCCCGCCCTTCGATGGGCCCCGGGCGATGTTGTGGGTCACGCGGTAGCCCTCGAAGGAGCGCACGCTGCCGTCGTCCATCACGACCGGAACCGACACCATGACCGCCTTCTTGCACTCCCTCAGGACCTCGATCAGGTTCGGGTCGATCTTGAAGATGTCGCCGACGCGGCGAAGCTGCTCCTGGGCCAGCTCGAAGGGGTTCTCGCGGAGATGGGAGACGGGGGCCTCGACGGTGGTCACAGAGTCGCTCCTTGTTTTCGCTGCAAAGGTGACGAAAAGGTTCCGGCGGCGAGTATAAGACGAGGCGGCCGCTCACCGAATGGTGAACGCGACCGATGCCTGGCTCGGCGTCCCGGGGCCCGTGGGATAGGCCGTCAGCCGGAGGCGGTAGCGGCCGGGCTCCAGGGTCTCGCCCTCGGCGTCACGACCGGTGAGCCCGATTGCGTAGCGGCCCGGGAGGAGATCGCGAAGCCGGGCGAGCACTCCCAGGCTCTCGCCGTCCGGGGCCGGCGAGGCGGAGGTCGAGAAGCGAGACGGGCTCGAGCTGTCCACCCTTCGCGATGCGGCCGGCCTGGAAGGAGAGGACCGCCGGCGCGGTGTCGGACGGGTTGAACGCTCCGGGTCGAGATCCGGAGCGCGGAGATCAGCTCGTCGCGCCGTGGCTGCACGGTGATCAACCAGGGCACGTGGATTGCCGTGCTTCCTTCGGGGCGGATCGTGAACTGGCCCTCGACCGCCTTGTCCGAGGGGCGCGATTGCCCGGGCTGCGACGTAGACCGTCGTGATCCCGCCGGGGGGTATCCGGATGCGCGACGGGGCGAACCCGAAGATGAGCCCGCGCGCGCCGCCTCGGTCGCGCCGGTCGGTGGCGATCTCGATGCGAAGCCTGCGGGAGGACAGGTTCCGCAGGACGAGCCTCCGCGTGACGTGCCAGCCTTCCCGCGGCGTCGCCCGCCCGAAGCTGAGCGTTGTCGGCAGCGCGGCGGTCTCGTTCGCCCTTGCGGCTCCGAGATCGAGAAGCCCCGCGCCCTGGGCCGCGACGGACTCCCGTGGGAGCGCCCTCGCGGAACCCGCGAGCAAGCCCTTGAGGGCGGAAGCGTCGAGGTCGGGCCTCGCCTGGGCCAGCAGCGCGGCCGCGCCGGCAACGATGGCGGCCGAGGCGCTCGACCCGCTGACGCTCGAGTAGCGCGGCGAGCCATCCTCCCCCTTCCCCGGGTCGGCCGTGAGGAGGCCCACGCCGGGGGCGACGAGATCGGGCTTCACGAATCCGTCGAACGCCAGGCCGCGGGACGAGAACGGCGCAACACGACCGGAGTCATTCACCTGCTCGGAAGTAGCCGTGCTGATCGAGGCCAGCGTGCGCCGGCCCGACTCAAGCTCCTCGAGCAGGCGTCGACCGGCCGCCTCGGGAACGCTGACGCACGGGGACGGTCGACGGTCTCCTCGAGGCCGATGCCTCCTGCCGGAAGCGTGTCTCCGAAGAGCACGACCGCCCGGGCGCCGGCCTTCGCCGCCTGGGAGGCCGCGTATCCCGGATCCGGGCCGGCGGGGACGAGCGCGGCGCTGGCCCGCCACGAGGCTGAACCCGTTCTCGTCGAAGAAGTCGCCGAGCCGTCGGCGGCGCGTCCTGCTGGAGCGCGTCGCGGCTCGAGGCGTGGGGCGCCGACGCGGAGGGAGAGCCTTCTCTTTGGAGCGACGGCGCCCGCGAGCGGAGCCCGCGCGTCGAAGAAGACGCCGAGCCCGGCCCGGAGCACGAGGTGCACCGTGGCGGAGGAGTCTCGAAGATCGGCGGCGCCTACCGTGAGCGCAGCCCTCGACCCTCCCGGGCCGGAGATGCTTCCGTACCCGGGGCCGGCGACGCCGTCGTTGCCCGCGGGGCGACGACGAGCGTGTCGAGGCGCAGTGCCCCGGCAACCGCCCGCGCGGCGGGACTGTCCTCGAACGCTGCGAACGGCTCGGCGACGCCGACGAGCGCGACCCGCGCAGCATCGAGCACCACGCCGTCGGCGTTCGGATCGACCGCGCGCTCGAGGCCCGGCGACGAGCTGGTCGGTGCGGCCGAAGACCGCCCAGCCGCCCGGCCGCCTCCCGCTGCCAGCCGGCGACCCGAATCGGAAGCACGCGTCGCTCCGCGGGCGACGCCGTTGATCTTCGCCGGGCCTTCCGAGCCGACGAGCAGGCCCGCGAGCTGAGTGCCGTGCCGCTCGAGGCGCGTCGGATCCTCCGGGCTCGCCTTCGCCGCGGCGTCCTCGTCCTCGTCGACCATGTCGAAGCCCTCGCTCCACCTGCCCGAGGACGTACGGATGGTTCCGGCTCGACGCCGGTGTCGAGCAGCGCGATCGTCACGCCGGCTCCGTCGACGCCGGGCAGCTCGACGTTCGGCCGGGTTCCGACGCCCGCCGCGAGCCCGCCTTTCTCGATCAGCTCCGAGGAAGTCGAAGCCGGGTAGGTGACCCGCACCGGGTAGACGCCCGGCCACCTCCGGAGCGCGTTCGAGGAAGGCGACGGCGCGGGGATCGAGCGGCGCAGAGAAGCCGGTCAGGACGCGGGCGTAGCTTGTGCTCGGGCTCGACCTTCACTCCCTTCTGCGCGAGCCGCGCGATCAGCTGGTTGTCGGCCGCCAGCGCAGCAGCCGTCCAGCGCCGTTGCTGCGCCTCGGTCGCCTTGCCGCCTGCGTTGGCCATCTCGTCCGCGAGCGACGGGCTGTTCAGGACGACGATGACGCGCTGGCCTACCGCGACCTGCTGGCGGGGCGTCCCGACGAGCCCGCGCCACGCCGCGGCCTCGATCTGGGGCTCCTCATGGCTCGCGCCCCCAGCCCCCGCGGCCACGGAGAGCAGGGTCGCGGTAAGGGCCAGCCCACCGAGCACGCCGAGCTGCGGGGCTTCACGCCGCCGTAGACGCATACGCATCGACCGCAAGATAACGAGCGAAGGGGATCTCCTGAACGTAGCGACCGGCGGAGGCGATCATCGCCGCGTTGTCCGTGCACAGCTGGAGCGGGGCGAGCGCGGCGCCGGGAGCGACGCTCGGAGCTCGGAGTTCGCCGCGACGCCGCCGACGACGGCGATCTGCTCGGCTCCGACCTGCTCCGCGGCGGCGTTCGTCCTCTCGACGAGTGCGCGGACGATGGCCCGCTGGTACGAGGCGGCGAGATCGGCGCGCCGCCGCTCGAGCTCCTCGTCGCCGAGCTCCTTGCACCTTGTAGAGCAGCGCAGTCTTGAGGCCCGAGAACGAGAAGTCGAGCCCCGGCACCCGCGCGACGGGGAAGTCGAACGACTCGGGGTCGCCCTCCTTCGCAAGGCGGTCGATCGCAGCACCGCCCGGGTAGCCGAGGCCGAGGAGCCGCGCCCCTTGTCGAACGCCTCGCCGGCCGCGTCGTCGAGGGTCGTGCCGAGGACGTCGAACCCGGCGTGGTCCTGCACGTCGAGGAGGAGCGTGTGGCCGCCGCTCGCGAGGAGGCAGAGGAACGGCGGCTGCACTTCCTCGGGCGACAGAAAGAGCGAGGCGACATGGCCATGGAGGTGGTCGACCGGTACCAGCGGCAGCCGCAGCGCCCACGCCAGCGCCTTCGCCGCCGAGAGCCCGACGAGGAGCGCACCGATCAAGCCCGGGCCCGCGCGTGACGGCGATCCGCTCGACGTCCGTCAGCTCCGCGCCCGCCTCGCCGAGCGCCTCGCGGATGACCGGCGTGACCAGCTCGAGGTGCCGCCGTGAAGCAACCTCGGGGACGACGCCTCCGTAGCGCGCGTGGAGCTCGGCCTGCGAGGAGACGACGTTGGCCCGGATCTCGCCGTCGTCGGTGATCAGCGCCGCGGCGGTCTCGTCGCACGACGTCTCGAGCCCGAGGATCAAGCGCTCGCGGGCTCCCGAACCGGGTCCTCTCCACATGATCAGAGGCGTCTCTCGCGGTTGTCCGTGTAGTAGCCCGCGGCGGACTCCACGGGCGCGGAAGCCGAGCTCTTCGTAGAGGCGGATCGCCGCCTCGTTGAGACGCGCACCTCGAGCGTGTAGCCGCGGCGGGCGTCCCGGGCCGTGACCTCGAACAGCCGCTCCATCAGCCGGCGGGCGATTCCCTTCCGCCGGTACTCGGGCGCGACTGCGATGTTCATCACGTGCCAGGCGTCGACGTAGCGGGAGATGATCAGGTAGCCGACGAGCTCGTCGTGCTCGGCGTCGACCGCGCCGAGGCAGATCGAGGACGGCTTCGCCAGCTCGCCGGCGAACATCGAGCGCGACCACGGCGTGGGATACGACGTGCGCTCGATCTCCTCGACCTCGTTCAGGTCGCGGAGCTTCAGCTTCCGGAACTCGATCATCACTTGAGCGACCGGTCCGCGTCGGGGGCGCGCACGTAGATGGGCTCGACGAGCTCGGCCGGCCCGAAGTCGCGTCGCGAGCCGCGCGTGGATGCCGGCGCGCGGCACGTGGAGCTCGCTGTCGTCCGGCGGAACCTCCGCGCCGGCCTCCTTCAAACACGTCGCGATAGCGAACCGCGCCGTTTCCGACACAAACCCGTCCAAGTAACACAGTGTTACGAAGCTGGTCGGGCGCCACGGCGACCGGCTTGCCGTCGATCAGGGTGAAGACCTCGCGGCGCCGGGCATCGATCACCGGCAGCGCGCCCGGCGCGCCCGCGGCGAGCGCCTCGAGCGTCGAGACTCCCGCGACCTCGGCGTCGAGCGCCAGCGCGAGCGCTCGGCTCACGGCGAGCCCCATGCGCAGGCTCGTGAAGCTTCCCGGGCCTGTGCCGACGACGATCCGCCTCAGCTCGCTCGGCTCCGCATCGTGCTGTGCGAACAAGGCGTCCACGTCCTCGAGCAGGCTCGCGGCGCCGGCCGGTGCGCTCCGCGAGCAGGTCTCCGTCCTCGAGCAGGGCGCTCGTCGCGACGTCGGTCGCAGTGTCAAACGCGAGCGTCAGCACCTTCGATCTCGATCATCCTGCGGTCTTCTCCGGCATGGCGCAAGACGACGCGGAAGCGCGGAGCCGGGAGTGCTTCGCCGGCGGCCTCGGGCCACTCGACGAAGCACACGGCGCCGTCGAAGTACGGCTCGAGATCACCCCACTCGGCAGGCGAGACGCTCTCGAAGCGATACAGGTCCAGATGAGACACGTCCACGGCTCCACGGTACCGATGGCCGATGGTGAAGGTGGGGCTTGTCACGGGCCCTTCGACCCCGAGCGCGCGGCAGGCGCCGCGAACGAATGTCGTCTTGCCGGAACCGAGCTCTCCCGAGACCGTCACGACGTCTCCGGGCCGCAGCTCCGTCGCGAGCTCGGCCGCGATGCGCTCGGTCTCCTCGGGCGAGGAGGACTCCTGCTCCATGGCCGCGATGCTAGAAGAGGCCGAGCTGGACGGCGGGCTCGGCGGCGAGCAGCGGCTCGGGCTCCGCCGGCGGCTCGACGGCTCGGCCGAGCAGCTGCGGAATCCGGCGAAAGTCCTCCTGGAGCACGTTCAGCATCGAGGGCGTGTAGAGCGCCGCAGCCGGGTGGTAGAGCGGATAGAGCAGCACCTTCCGGCTTCCCAGAGTGACCTCCTGCTCCTGGCCGTGGACGCGCGTGATTCCGGTCTGCTTGCCGGAGAGGAGCTTCGTGGAGAAGTTGCCCAGCGTGGCAACGACCTTGGGCTCGATGAGCTCGACCTGGCGGAACAGATGGCTCTCGCAGGCTTCGATCTCGTCCGGCATCGGGTCGCGGTTGCCCGGAGGCCGGCATTTCAGGACATTGGCCACGAAGACCATGTCCCGGCTGAGCCCGATCCCGTCGAGCAGCTGGTCGAGCAGCTTCCCGGCCTGCCCGACGAACGGGAAGCCCTGCTTGTCCTCGTGGAAGCCCGGCGCTTCGCCGACGAACATCAGGTCGGCGTCCGGGTTGCCGTTTCCGAAGACGACCTGCGTTCGGCCTTCCGGCGAGACGGCAGCGCGTGCAGCCGGCGATCTCGGCCGCGTAGGCGTTTAGCTCAGTGCCCGCAGCCACAGCTCCCGCCGCAACAGCCGCCGGAGGACATCGTCCCGCCGTAGCTCGGCTGCTCGGCGGTGCCGTGAGTCGCGAACACGGAGAACTGCTTGCGCACGTTCGAGGCGTCACAGTCGGGACAATTCACTGCCTCCCCGTTCCGGACGAGCTCCTCGAAATGCGACTCGCACTCCATGCACACGTACTCGTAGATCGGCATCGCCGCGAGAGTCTAGGCACAACCCCGGACACACGTCCAAAACTACGAAGCCGGCACCTCGGAGAACAGGCCCAGGGCAAGCGCGATGACCAGGACACTCCGCACGGCTAGACTTCTTCCTGCCCGGTATCCGCTACGGAACTGGAGCTTTTTCCGTGTTCGAGAGAATTCAGATCGTCGGCATGGGCCGCGTGGGCTCGGCGGTGGCCGCCAGGCTGGGCGATCGCGTGAGCGCCGTCGCCCCGGAGCTCGTCCTGCTCTGCGTGCCCGACCGGGCGATCGCGGAAGTCGCGCAGACGATCCAGCCCGGCCCGTGGATCGCCCACACGAGTGGGGCGACTCCGCTCGCGGCATTGGCTCCGCATGAGCGGCGCTTCGGCCTGCATCCACTCCAGACGTTCACGCGCGCGCGAGGTCCCGAGCAGCTCGACGGCGCATATGCGGCCGTCACCGGCGGAGAGCGACGAGGCGCGCGAGGTCGGTTTCTGGCTCGCCCGCGAGCTCGGGCTCGAGCCGTTCGCGCTCGACGACTCGCAGCGGGCGCTCTACCACGCCGGCGCCGTCGTCGCGTCGAACTTCCTCGTGACGCTGCACAGGGCGGCCGCGGACCTCGCCGAGTCCGCCGGGGCACCGCCGGAGGCGCTCGTCCCGCTGATGCGCCGGGTGATCGAGAACGACTTCGAGCTGACGGGGCCGATCGAGCGCGGCGACTGGGAGACCGTCGAGGCTCACCTCGCGGCGATCCGGGAGCGCAAGCCCGAGCTCGAGCCGCTCTACCGCGCGCTCGCCGACGCAACCGCGGAGCTGGCGGTCCGATGAAGGTCGTCCGCACGATCGCCGAGGTGCGAAACCTCACGAGGGACAGTCCCTCGCAACGTTCCGCGCAAGGGACTGTCCCTCGGACGGGCTCGTGCCGACGATGGGCGCGTTCCACGCGGGGCACCTCGCGCTGTTCGAGGCCGCCCGGGCCGAGAACGACGTCGTCGTCGCGAGTCTCTTCGTCAACCCGGCGCAGTTCGGGACGGGCGAGGACCTCGACCGCTATCCGCGCGACGAGGAGCGCGACGCGAAGCTCGCCGAGGAGGCCGGAGTCGACGTCCTCTTCGCGCCGTCGGCCGACGAGATGTACCCGGAGGGCTACGCGACCTGGGTCGACGTCGGCGAGCTCGGCGAGAAGCTGGAGGGCGAGTTCCGTCCCGGCCACTTCCGGGGCGTGGCGACGGTCTGCCTGAAGCTCTTCAACATCGTCCGGCCGGACCGCGCCTACTTCGGCCAGAAGGACGCGCAGCAGGCCGCGGTCGTCAAGCAGCTCGTCCGCGACCTGAACCTCGACCTCGAGATCCGCGTCGTGCCCACCGTGCGCGACGACGACGGCCTCGCGCTCTCGTCGCGGAACGCATACCTCTCGGCCGAGGAGCGCGAGGAGGCCCTCGCGCTTGCCGCGTGCCTTGGCGACGAAGGATCTCGCGCGTAGCCACGCGAGCGTTCTCGGCAGACCTCGACGTCGACTACGTGGAGGAAGCGAACTTCAACGGCCAGACGCGTCCTCGCCGCCGCGGTCCGCATCGGAAAGACGCGTTTGATCGACAACGTGATCCTGGAAGGAGAAAGAACGTGAGCACACCGCCCAAGGGGAAGCTGCCGCTGCCCGAGCTCGGCGAGATGAAGCGGCGCGGCGAGAAGATCGTGATGGTGACCGCGTACGACGCGCCCGGCGCGCGGTTCGCCGAGGACGCGGGCGTCGACATCATCCTCGTCGGGGACACGGCCGCCATGGTCGTGCTCGGCCACGAGGGCACGACGGTCCCGTGACGATGGACGAGATGCTGTTCCTCACGCGCACGGTCGCGCGCGCGGCCCGGCATCCGGTCGTCGTCGGCGACATGCCGTTCGGCTCGTTCCAGGTCTCCGACGAGAAGGCCGTCGAGAACGCGATCCGCTTCGTCAAGGAGGCGGGCGCGGACGCCGTGAAGCTCGAAGGCGCCGGGCCGATGCTCTCGCGCGTGAAGTCGATCGTCGAGGCGGGCATCCCGGTCATGGGCCACGTCGGCCTCACGCCGCAGTCGGCGACGATGCTCGGAGGGTTCAAGACCCAGGGCAAGACCGCCGAGGCGGCGAGGCAGCTCGTCGACGACGCGCTCGCTCTCGAAGAGGTCGGCGCCTTCTCGGTCGTGCTCGAGGCCGTTCCCGCACCGGTTGCGGCCGAGGTGACGCACCGACTCTGACGGTGCCGACGATCGGGATCGGCGCCGGCCGCGAGACCGACGGCCAGGTGCTCGTCTACCACGACCTGCTCGGGCTCACCGAGGGCCACCTCCCCCGCTTCGTCAAGCGCTACGCGAACCTCTCGCTGGAGATCCGCGACGCGCTCGAGGCCTACGCGGACGAAGTGCGCGCGGGCACCTTCCCGGAGGACGAGCACACCTACGAGATGCCGGAGGAGGAGCTCGAGGCGCTTCCGGAGCTCCAGCAGCCCGAGAGCGACGAGCCCGAACGTCCAGACGTAGCTCGCGACGATCAGCACGTCGAAGATCCAGTCGCCGGCCCCTGCATCCGAGCCGCCGGTCCGGAAGACGTCGCCTCCGTAGACCGCGATCGCGGACCAGCCACACGAGACGCAGCGAGAGCGCGAGCGGCGCCGCGCGAAGGCGAGCAGGTGCCGCGCCTGGCGATACGAGCTGCCCGAGCGCCGAGCCCGCTTGCCAACGCGTGGACGAGGAGGCCGCCCAAGCCAGTAAGCAACGGTGCCGTAGAGGAGCCCGCCGAGGAAGGCCCAGACGGCGACGTTCGAGCACCGGTTCGAAATGATAGTCGTCGAGGACGACGGCCGGCGAGCGTGGTCGTCAGAGCACGACCGGCGATCCCGGCGAGGATGATGATCGCGAGCACCGGCTCCTGTCGCAGCCTCCGCCGCCTCGTCCGAGTCGTCGCGAAGCGCGGCGAAGACAGATGCCGCGGGCTGCTGAAAGATCGCGAGCGCGCGCAGCCACCACTGCCTTCTGGAGCGAGCGGTCGGCTGCGCGGCGGTGCTCACGCCCTCAGCGTACTGTCCGCCCGTGCCCGAAAGCGCGCTCGATCATCGACGTCCCCGAGGCTGAGCCCCTCGTCGCGGACTGGCGGGCGAAGTACGACTCGTCCGCGCAGCACGGCGTCCCGGCGCACATCACGCTCCTCTATCCGTTCGTCCCGACGGAGAAGATCGACGACGCGTGCTGCATGCCGACCTGCGAGCCCTTTCGCGCCGAGGCCGCCTTCTCGTTCGACTCGCGCGGGTGGCCCGCTTCCCCGAGGTCGCCTGGCTCGCGCCCGAACCTGCAGAGCCCCTTCAGCCGCCCTTACCGAGGCTGATCGCGGCGCGGTTCCCGGACTACCCGCCGTACGAGGGAATCCACGACGTGGTCATCCCGCACCTGACGGTCGCCGAGGGAGGAACCGAGCTCCAGGATCGAAGTCGAGGCGGCGCTCACTCCGCGCGCTTCCGATCGAAGCCGAGGCGACGACGTCGCTCTTCCTCCTCGAGGACGAGACGGCCTGGTGGAATCCAGGCGAGCGCTACCCGCTCGGTTCCTGGGCTCTAGGCGGCGGCCTTGGCGGCAGCCTTGCGAGCCGCCTTCTTCGGCAGCACCTCGCGCAGGTAGCGGCCCGTCGCCGACTCGTCGACCTCCGCGACCTGCTCCGGCGTGCCCGGTCGCGATCACCTCGCCGCCGGCCTCGCCGCCCTCGGGCCCGAGGTCGATGATCCAGTCGGCCTGCTTGATCACGTCGAGGTTGTGCTCGATCACGAGCACCGTGTTGCCCGCGTCGACGAGCCGCTGCAGCACCTCGAGCAGCTTCTCGATGTCCGCGAAGTGCAGGCCCGTCGTCGGCTCGTCGAGGATGTACAGCGTCCGCCCCGTCGCGATCTTCGACAGCTCCGACGCGAGCTTCACGCGCTGCGCCTCGCCGCCGGAGAGCGTCGTCGCCGGCTGGCCGAGCTTGATGTAGTCGAGCCCCACGTCGTGCAGCGTCTGCAGCCGCCGGCGCAGCTTCGGGATCTTGGCGAAGAAGCGAAGCGCCTCCTCGACCGACATCTCGAGCACGTCGGCGATCGACTTGCCCTTGAAGCGCACCTCGAGCGTCTCGCGGTTGTACCGCCGCCCGTGGCAGGTCTCGCACGGCACGTACACGTCGGGCAGGAAGTGCATCTCGATCTTGATCGTCCCGTCGCCCTTGCAGGTCTCGCAGCGCCCGCCGCGCACGTTGAACGAGAATCGTCCCGGCTTGTACCCGCGCACCTTCGCCTCCGGGCGTGAGCGAGTAGAGCTCGCGGATGTGGTCGAAGAGCTTCGTGTACGTCGCCGGGTTCGACCGCGGCGTGCGCCCGATCGGCGACTGGTCGATGTCGATCACCTTGTCGAAGCACTCGATGCCCTCGACCGAGTCGTGCTCGCCGGGCTTCACCCGCACGCGGTGCAGGCGGTTCGCGAGCGCCTTGAAGACGGTCTCGTTCACGAGCGTCGACTTGCCCGAGCCGGAGACGCCCGGTGACCGTGATGAACTTGCCGACCGGGAACTCGACGTCGATGTCCTTCAGGTTGTGCTGGGAGGCGCCGCGCACCCAGAACGAGCCGAGGTCCTCGGGGCGGCGATCCGGCACCGCGATCGTCCGCTTCCGCGACAGGAACTGCCCGGTGACCGACTGCGAGTTCTTCTCAACCTCGGAAGCGGTGCCCTCGGCGACGACGTGCCCGCCGTGCTCGCCGGCGCCCGGGCCCATGTCGACCAGGTGGTCGGCCGAGCGCATCATCTGCTCGTCGTGCTCGACCACGAGCACGGTGTTGCCGAGGTCGCGCAGCCGCTCGAGCGTCGCGATCAGCTTCGAGTTGTCCCGCTGGTGGAGCCCGATCGACGGCTCGTCGAGGATGTAGAGCACGCCGACGAGCTGCGAGCCGATCTGCGTCGCGAGCCGCAGCCGCTGCGCCTCGCCGCCGGACAGCGTCGCGGCCGCGCGGTCGAGCTGGAGATACCCGACGCCGACGTTGTCGAGGAACGTCAGCCGCTCGCGGATCTCCTTGATGATCCGCGCGCCGATCAGCTGCTCCGTCTGGGTCAGCTCGAGCGAGTCGAGGAACTCGATCGCGCGGGTGACCGACATCTTCGAGAACTCGTGGATGTTCCTCTCGCCGACGGTGACCGCGAGCACCTCGGGCTTCAGGCGCGCGCCGCCGCACTGCGGGCAGGGACGGAAGCTCATGTACTCCTCGATCCGCTCCCGCTGCTGTGACGAGTCGGTCTCCCGATAGCGACGCTCGAGGTTCTTGACGATCCCCTCGAAGGCGAGCATGTACGAGCGCCGCCGGCCCATCCGGTTCCGGTAACGCACGTAGATCCGCTCGCCGTCGGTGCCGTACAGGAAGCGGTCCTGCTCCTCGGTCGTCAGATCGCGCCACGGCTTTTCGAGGTCGATCTCCCACTTGTCGGCAATGCCCTGGATGACGGCCTCGTAGAAGCTCGAGCCGCCCGTCGACCAGGGGACGAGCGCGCCCTCGCCGATCGAGAGCGTCGGGTCCGGGACGAGCAGGTCGGGGTCGATCTCCTGCTGCGCGCCGAGCCCATGGCAGCGCGGGCACGCGCCGTGCGGCGAGTTGAACGAGAAGATCCGCGGTTGCAGCTCCGGGAGGCCGACGCCGTGCTCGGGGCACGCGAAGCGCTCCGAGAACGTCAGCTCCTCGCCGTCCGACGACGTCGATCACGACGAGACCCTTCCGCGAGCGCGATCGCGGTCTCGATCGACTGCGCGAGCCGGGTACGGAGATCCGGCTTCATCACGAGCCGGTCGACGACGACCTCGATCGTGTGCTTGAACTTCTTGTCGAGGACGATCTCCTCCTCGAGCATCCGGACCTCGCCGTCGACCTTCACGCGCGTGAACCCGTCGGCGCGCAGCTCCTCGAAGACGTCCTTGTACTCGCCCTTGCGGTCGCGGACGACCGGCGCGTTGACGGTGAACTTCGTCCCCTCGGGAAGGCGCAGCACCTGGTCGACGATCGCCTCGATCGACTGGCCCGCGATCGGCCGCCCGCAGACCGGGCAGTGCGGCCGCCCAACCCGCGCGTAGAGCAGGCGCAGGTAGTCGTAGATCTCGGTCACGGTGCCGACCGTCGAGCGCGGGTTGCGCGAGGTCGTCTTCTGGTCGATCGAGATCGCCGGCGAGAGGCCCTCGATCGAGTCCACGTCCGGCTTCTCCATCATCTGGAGGAACTGGCGCGCGTAGGCGGAGAGCGACTCGACGTACCGGCGCTGGCCCTCGGCGTAGATCGTGTCGAAGGCGAGCGACGACTTCCCGGAGCCGGAAAGCCCGGTGATCGTGACCAGCTTGTTCCGCGGCAGGCGGACGTCGATGTCCTTGAGGTTGTGCTCGCGGGCGCCGTGAATTACGAGCTCGTCAGAGGCCATAACCGACCCAGTTTAGCGGCGGGCACCGGACGAACAAGTGTTCGCTTTAGGTCAGGAAGCGAGGCGCTCGACGAGCCGGCAGACCTGGTTCGGGTGCGCGATGTGGCCGACCGTCAGCGGGCCGACGACGACCGTCCCGTAGCCGAACAGTTGGCCGACGAGCGACTGGTCGATCTCGACCGCGTCGACCGCCTGCAGCCGAACGGCCTTCGCCCGGCGGTGCAGCGTGCCGTTCAGGAGATAGACCTTCTCCGTCGTCACCACGAGATGCGTCCGCTCCCACTGCCAGACCGCTCTCAGCGTGAAGAACGCGCCGGCCGCGATGAGGAGTGCACCCACGACGGCTGCCGGCGCGAACGGCACGAGCAGCGCGGCGACTCCGAGCAGGACGAGCACGCGACGAGCGCGCGATCGGGCGCGCCAGCACGGCGCCGTGGAGACGCGCGTCGAGATAGACCTCCTCGTCCTTGTCGGGTCGCATGGGCGCGGCTTCGGCGGGACACGCGGCTTTCCTGCCGTTTGCAGGGGTCCTTCCGCGGAGAGAAGAGCGACATGACCGAGCACGATGCGTCGCGTCCTCGTCTCGACCCTGATCGTCGTCGGCGTCGTCGTGGCCGCGCTCGCGCTCTGGAAGCTCCGGCTGCTGATCGCGCTGCTCTTCTTGGCGTTCATCGTCGCGGCGGCCATGCGACCGAGCATCGAATGGCTGCGTGCCCGCGGGATACCGCGCGGCGCCGGCATCGCGGCTCCACTACCTCGCCGTCGCGACCCTCCTCGGGCTTCTGCTCTGGCTCGTCGTGCCGATCGCCGTCGACCAGGTACAGGCTGCGGTCGGCGGCAACACCATCCGTGCCGAGGCACGTCAGGAGACTGGCTGGAAGCACGACGCGCTCGTCGCACTCGATAGCTGGTTGAGCGACCTACCGAAGCACGAGCGATTTGGCCGGAACGGCGCTCGATGCGACGCGGCTCGGGATCGAGATCCTCGATCGGGATCTTCTTCGTCTTCGCCTCGGCCGCCTACTGGATCTTCGAGCGGAACCGCGGGATCGCGCTCGTCGTGTCCCTGCTCCCGAAAGAGAAGCGGCGAGTCGTGCGCGACACCTGGGACCTGATCGACCTCAAGCTCGGCGCCTATGTCCGCGGCCAGCTGATCCTGATCGTGGCCGTCGCGACGGTGCTGAGCCTCTGCGTTCTGGGCGATCGGCCTGCCCTACTGGCTCCTCATCGGGGCATTTGCGGGTGTCGTGGAGATCATCCCCGTCATCGGGCCGCTACCTGGCCGGGACGCTCGCGGTCGGAGTCGGGCTCGACCGAGTCCTGGCAGCTCGGGCTCGCCGCGGGCCTGATCGTGCTCGTCGGTGCGTCTGCTGGAGGACTACCTCGTGATCCCGAAGGTTCTCGGCGACGCAGTCGGGCTCTCGCCGCTCCTCGTGCTCGTCTCGGTGACCGCGACCGCGCTCCTTTCGGCGGCTTCGCCGTGCTGCTCGCGATCCCACTCGCGGCGGTGGCGGCGACGCTCGTCAGCGTGATCGTGCTCGAAAAGGACCCTGCGGAGGAAGAGGTCCCGACGGTGCTCTTCCCCGCGAAGGACGCGGAGAGCTGCTAGGCCTTGCGCCAGCGGCCGAAGACCAGGCCGCCGAGGGTGAAGCCGAGCCCGAACGTGCCGATCGCGAAGGCTCCGACGGTGGCCGCCTTGCGTGCGCCGGAGAGCGATTCCCAGCGGCCGAGCGCCTCTTCCTCCTCCATCGTCAGCGGCTCGCCGCGACGCTTCTTGCGCATGGCGCCGCCCGCTCGCAGGCCGAGATAGAGGTCGTCGAAGATCTCGGTAGGCTCGTCCACCATCGCAATGAGTGTACCCAGTGCTTCGGCCCCTCCAACACGCCTCCTGCACATCTCGGACCTCCACGTCGGGACGCATGAGGCGCCCGAGGTCGAGGCGCAGCCTCGCGCGCCCTGATCGAGCGAACCGGGCCCGAGCTCGTGGTCGCGAGCGGCGACCTGACGAACCGCGGCCGGGCCGAGCAACACGCTGCCGCGGCGGCGTTTCTTCGCGGGCTCGGCCCGCCGGTCCTCGCCGTCCCAGGCAACCACGACATCCCGTACACGTTCCCCGCGCGCTTCACCGAAGACCTTCGACGAGTTCGAGCGCCACTGGGAGACGACCGAGCCGGTCTACAGCTCGCCCACCCTGCTACGTCGTCGGGCTCAACTCTGTCCGCGCCTGGAGACACCAGTCGGGCGGCATCCGCGAGCGGCAGCTGCACCCGGACGGGCGAGCTCTTCGCGCAGGCCGCGCCGGGCGCGCTGAAGGTCGCCGTCCTCCACCACCACCTGATCGGCGCGCCCTGGCGCTCGCGGAAGAAGCCGGTCTCACGGCGCTCGCACGTCCTCGCCGGGCTCGTCGACGCAGGCGCAGAGCTGATCCTCGCCGGGCCACATCCACCAGGGCGCCGTCAGCGAGCGGCACGAGTTCGAGGTCATCCACGGGCGACGTCCGCGGGGCGACCGTCTCGGTTGCTCCCGGCCTCGGCCAGCCGCGGCCCGATCGGCGCGGCGAAGCTCGCGGCCTCCACGTCTACGAGTGCGCCGAGGGCTCGATCCGGGTCGAGACCTACATCTGGCGCGAGGACGACTGGGGGCTCACCGCCGTGCGCCGTTTCGCGCGCGGCCGCGAGCCCCTCGTCGTCGAGCCGGCCTGAGCTAACCGCTGCCGTCGGGAGGTGGTCGAGGGTCGCGCGCAGACGGTCGTCGGGCAAAGCCCGCCGCCCTGAATGTCGGCACCGCAGGCGGTGCCTTGGGGCGCGAGGAAGACTGGGGGCTCACAGCCGTGCGCCGGTTCGCGCGCGGCCGCGAGCCCCTCAGAGTCGAGCAGACGAGCTAGGTCGCTAGGTCACTGCGGCGCTGCGGCGACCCACGATGAGCCGGTAGATGAGCAGCAGCATGATCGACCCGACGATCGCCGTCAGCCACGTGCTGATGTCGAAGAACTCGTCCATCGGATCGGCGTTGAAGAGCGCGCCGGCGAGGAAACCGCCCAGCAGCGCTCCGACGACGCCGATGATCGCCGTGATGATGAAGCCTCCTGGATCGTCTCCCGGAAGGAGCGCCTTGGCGATCGCCCCGGCCAACAGTCCGAGGATGATGAATGCGATGATTCCCATTGGTTCCTCCTCTTTTGCGTCCACGGGTAGTTCCCGAAGAGCGCCTCGAAGAAACCGACCCCGCAGCTACCGGCGGAGGCCCCAGCCGCGCGTGGGTCGCGCCCGTGCCTCGGGCCCGGTGATCCCTCGTCTCTGCACGAGCCGCCTGTAGAGAATCACGAGCACGACCGAGCCGATGTAAGCGAGTAGGAGGCTGCCCGGCCTCCCCAACACGAGATCCGCCGCGAGCCCGCCGAGTACCGCGCCGCCGATCCCGATGGTGATCGTCAGCCAAATCGGCATCGGATCCGGCCCGGGCACGGCGAGCCGCGCGAGCGCCCCGATGAGGAACCCGCCGACGATCAGGATCACCAGGAACGTGAGCGTGCGCGCAGCCTACGCGGCGCCGGCCCGGGCCCGCGCGAGCAGACCCGGGCCACGCTTTTCCACCCTTAGTGACGTTCGATGACGTCTTCCAGCACGTCGCCGGTGGCCTGCGCAGGGCCGTCGATGCCCATGAGGAATGCGATCGTCGGCGCGACGTCGATCGCGCGCACGCCGTGGACGACCCGGCCGCCCCCGCCGCGCCCACGCCCGCCTCCGCCGCGCACACCCGGCCCGGAAGCGAGGAACGTCCCGTGCATGTTCACGTTGCGCGCCAGGTTGACGAGGTTCGGCAGGTACCCGTGCTGCCCGAAGAACTGCGAGAACGCGATCCGCTGCCCCGGCGTCGCCGCGTCGAACTGGTACGGCGGCCGCAGGTCACGACGACGACGTCTCCGCTGCGGGTCGGGTTGAGCGAGTCGGTACCGTCGACGTTCGAGAGCTGCTCCTTCCGGAAGATCGCCGAGCACGACCTGCTTCCCCGGGTTCATCGGGTCGGTCAGGCCCTGGAACGCCTGGATGATCTGGTTGCGCACGTTCTCGTAGTCGGCGACCGGCACGATGCCCTCCGGATGGCGGCCGACGAGGTTGATGTAGAACTGCGCCGTCCCGCCCGCGTAGCAGGCCTTGACCTTCTGCCCCGGCGGCGGCGTTCGGCGGATAGCTCGGGAACCAGCGGCAGTTGCCGTTCTGCTCGACCGTCTGCAGCCCGGCGTCGAGCAGCACCTTGCCGGCGTTGACGGCGTACCACTGAGGAGCCAAGCCGTGGTCAGAGGACGCGAAGACAGTCGCGTCCTCCGCCCCATCAGCTCGCGGCCGAGAGCGAGCGTCTCGTCGGCCTCCTGGTACGCCGCGCGGATGTAGCCCTCACGGATCCGCGACGCGGTTGTCCCTGATGCCGTCACCCTCGACGTCGTCGAAGTACGGGTTCCGGTCGTTGTCGATGTCCCTCGGCGTGAAGAGCCCCATGAACTGGTGCCGAACTCGTCGGTCGATCGGGCTGTCCCGAGCTGGCAGCAGATCGGCCTCGACGCCCGAGCGTCTCGAAGATGTAGTGGAGGTACGCGTATGCGCGTCCGCCCACTTGAGGCCCTGCTCGACGTACGTGTCCTCGTCGACGATGCCCCCCTCGAGTGGCGCGAAGTCGGCCGCGATCGAGGTCGGGAAGTCGTGAGCGAGTGTCTCCTCGAACGCGGCCGAGCCGCTCGGGCCGAGCGCGTTGTACGTCGCGTTCACCCTGGTGACCGAGGTGAAGTAGAGCCGGAACCTGCGAAAGGTCGGGCGCCAGGTCGATGGCCTTCAGCAAGATGCCCGCGGTCTGGCCCGCCCGCGCCCCGATGAGCGTCACCTTGACGTCGGCCCACTGGTTCTGGCTCAGGTTGGCGACGGCCTGCGCGCCGTTCTTCGTCGGCGCCGGGACGACGAGCACGTGGTCGTAGTTCATGGTGCTGTCGTTCGTCGAGTCGTAGATGTAGAGGTCGTAGAGCCTCGTCGGGTTCACGGCCGCGAAGGTCGTCGTGACCGTCAGCCGCTCCTCCTTGGCCGGGCTGTACGAGGTCGGCACGTTCGTCCAGCCGGTCGCCGGATCGAGCGTGACCCGGAGGTAGTCGACGCCGAACGCGTTCGCCCGGTCGGGCTGCCCCGGGATGTCGTAGTTGAGCAGGATCCCGCGGCGCGAGAAGAACGACCGGAAATCCACGACCGGCCCCTGGAGCGCAGGCGAGTAGCCGCGCGCCGCGACCCACTCGACCGAGACGACGTCCTTGCCTGCGCGCTCGGCGGCCTGACCGAGCGTGCTTCAGCCTGGAGCACCCCCGGCGCGGCGAAGCTCGTCGAGCTGTTGAAGCTCGGGTCGGTCAGACGGTGGAACGTGTTGTTCGTCGAGCCGTGCACGCCCGGCCACGCGCCGGTCGCCAGGGTGGCCCAGCCGACGCCCGGTGTTCGGCGGGAAGCCCTGAGTCAGGCCGTTGTGCCCGCGAACGCCCTGGTGGATCAGGGACCTTGTAGGTGGGCATGCTGCCGTGCCTCGCGTACTCCTCCATGAGGTCCGGCCGCATGCCGTCGGACGAGAACAGGATCACTTTGTCGGTCGAAGCCTCGCGTCTCGATCCCGAGGCGCTGCTCACGCCGAGTGAGACGACGAGAGCGACCACGAAAAGCGACCATGGCGGCGACGCCGCCGAGTCTGCGGCTCCTAAGATACATGTCTCCTCCCCTGGAGAACTGACGACGCGGCATCCTAGACCGCCTGCCGCGGCAGGTGTCTCCGTCCGGTGAACTGCCGGTTTCGGTGTGGGCTTAGGCTGCGGGAGCCGCCGCCTGCAGCTCGCGGCGGAGGTCCTTGATCTCGTCGCGCAGCTTGGCCGCGTACTCGAAGCGAAGCTCCTCGGCCGCCGCGAACATCTCCTCCTCGAGCGTGACGACGAGCTTCTCGATCTCGTCGGTGCGTCATCCCCTCGACCTTGCGCGCCCCGCGGCGGCGGCGCGACGGCACCGTCGGCGACTCCAGCGAGAGGAACTCGGCGATGTCGGAGACGCCCTTCTGGATCGACTCGGGCGTGATCCCGTGCTCCTCGTTGTACGCGAGCTGGATCGCGCGGCGGCGGTTCGTCTCGTCGAGGGCGCCCGTTGATCGCCTCGGTCATCTTGTCCGCGTACATCAGGACCTTGCCGTTGATGTTCCGGGCCGCGCGGCCGATCGTCTGGATCAGCGCCGTCTTCCCGCGCAGGAAGCCCTCCTTGTCGGCGTCGAGGATCGCGATCAGCGACACCTCGGGCAGGTCGAGCCCCTCGCGAAGCAGGTTGACGCCGACGAGGACGTCGTACTCGCCGAGCCGCAGCTCGCGGATGATCTGGATTCGGTCGAGCGTGTCGACCTCGGAGTGGAGGTAGCGCGCCTTGACACCCGACTCGAGCAGGTAGTCGGTCAGGTCCTCGGCCATCTTCTTCGTCAGCGTCGTGACGAGCGTGCGCTCGCCGAGCTCCTCGCGGCGGCGGATCTCGTTCAGCAGGTCGTCGATCTGGTTCTTCGTCGCCCGCAGCTCGACCTCGGGGTCGACGATCCCGGTCGGGCGCACGAGCTGCTCGGCGATCTGGGTCGAGTGGCGCTAGCTCGAACGGGCCCGGCGTCGCGGAGACGAAGACCATCTGCGGCACCTTCTCGAGGAACTCGTCGAAGCGGAGCGGCCGGTTGTCGAGAGCCGAGGGAAGGCGGAAGCCGAAGTCGACGAGCGTCTGCTTGCGCGAGCGGTCGCCCTCGTACATGCCGCCGAGCTGCGGCACCGTCTGGTGCGACTCGTCGATGAAGACGACGAAGTCCTTCGGGAAGTAGTCGAGGAGCGTGAACGGGTGCGATCCCGGCGGCCGGCCCTCGAGGATTCGCGAGTAGTTCTCGATCCCGTTGCAGAAGCCGAGCTCCTTCATCATCTCGAGGTCGTACTCGGTGCGCTGGCGGAGCCGATGCGCCTCGAGCATCTTCCCCTCGGACTCCAGCTCCTTGACCCGCTCGTTCAGCTCGTGGCGGATCTCGCCGACGGCGCGCTCGATCGTCGGCTTCGACGTCACGTACTCGGTCGCCGGCCAGATCGCGACGTTGTCGAGCTTCGCGAGGATCTCGCCGCTGACCGGGTCGAAGTGCGTGATCTGCTCCACCTCGTCCCCGAAGAACGAGATGCGGTACGCGGTCTCCTGGTTCGCCGGCTGGATCTCGACGACGTCGCCCCGGACTCGGAACCGGCCGCGGCCGAGCACGGCGTCGTTGCGGACGTACTGGCTGTCGATCAGCTTGCGCAGGACGAGGTCGCGGTCGTGCTCCTCGCCGACGTCGAGGATCAGCACGCGCTCGCGCCACTCCTCCGGCGAGCCGAGGCCGTAGATGCAGGAGACGGAGGCGACGACGACAGCGTCGCGGCGCGTGAAGAGCGCGGACGTCGCTTGCAGCCGGAGCCGCGCGATGTCGTCGTTCTGGGACGAGTCCTTCTCGATGTAGAGGTCGGCCTGCGGGACGTAGGCCTCGGGCTGGTAGTAGTCGTAGTACGAGACGAAGTACTCGACCGCGTTCGTGGGGAAGAACTCGCGGAACTCGTTGCAGAGCTGCGCGGCAAGCGTCTTGTTGTGCGCGATCACGAGCGCCGGGCGCTGAAGCTGCTCGATGATCCAGGCCATCGTCGCCGTCTTGCCGGTGCCGGTCGCGCCGAGCAGGGTCTGGAACTGGTCGCCCCGCCGCATGCTCTCGGAGAGCTCCTCGATCGCCTGCGGCTGGTCACCGACCGGCCGGTACGCGTCGGATGTCTTGAAGGCTGTGGCCACGAGGACAGGCTAGCGACGCGCCCCCGTCCTAACGGCCAGGCGCCGGTCGGCGAGCGCGAGCAGATCGGACAGCGGGGCGCACACCTCGCAGGTGTACGTCCTGACCGTGCCGTCGTCGCCCGCCGTGAAGACCGTGTAGCCGTGCTCACCGAACTCCGCGCCCCTGATGGCCCGGACGTGGCCGTCCAGGAATGAGAGCAGGTTGCCCGTCCGGACCTCCCACAGAGCCGCCCTGCCCGGCCCGGC
This sequence comes from uncultured Actinomycetes bacterium, assembly GCA_963776955.1. Classification (GTDB taxonomy): domain Bacteria; phylum Actinomycetota; class Thermoleophilia; order Gaiellales; family Gaiellaceae; genus VAXT01. Next base: position 360,557 of record CAVZOM010000005.1, on the reverse strand, counting down.
GGTCACGATCCAGCGCCCGTCCGAGCTGAATCCGCGCATCGCTGACGATCGCCCCGTGACCGCGCAGGAGCACCTGCGCTCGAGGAGCTTTCCCGTCTCCGCGTCCCAGACGCATCGCGTCGTGGTCGGCGCTCGCCGTCACGACGAGCTTTCCGTCCGGGCTGAACTTCGGCCGACGTGAGCCGGTCGCGATGGCCGCGGAGCTCGTGCAAAAGCCGGCCCGTTTTCGATGCCCCAGATCCGGCCGAGCCCGTCCGCCGCTCGCCGTCACCAGACGCATCCCGTCCGGACTGAACGAGAGGTCGACCGTTCCGGCGCCGGCCTCGATCAGGCGCTCGAACCTTCCGTCCTCGCGAAGGTTCCAGAGCATGACGCCCTCTCGGGCCGGCGGTGGCCAGCGTCCGACCCGTCCGGGCTGAACGCGACGACGTTCACGCGGTCCCGCGTCGAGAAACTCGAGCCCGGGAACGCCCTCGGTCGACCAGATGCGGGCGACGCGGTCTCCAGCTAGCGATCGCCACCGAATCGCCGTCGGGCTGAGGCGCGCATTCCGCACCCCGCGGATCGGCAGCACCACCGGCCTCTTCCCACGACCCGGCGACCAGACGCGTGCGACCCCGTTTTCATCCGTCGTCACTCGCACGCGCCCGTCGTCGGCGACATCGAGCCCGGTCACAGGAGCCTGTTCGCTGGCTGAGGACGCGCAACTCAGGCCGCCGTACCCGGAATCCCAGATCCGCGCCGTCCCGTCCTCGCTGTAGGTCAGAACACGTCGCCCCGTCCTGCTGAACGACAGCGCCCCGCACGTCCCCTCATGGCCTGCCAGCACGGCGACCTCGTTGCCGCGATCCGTCTTCCAGACCCTCGCCGTCCCGTCTCTGCTCGAGGTCAAGACATACAGGCCTCCGGGACTGAACTCGATCGTGTGGAGCTGGTCCCTGTGCCCTGTCGGAATCGCGATCAGCTCCCCTCGCTTCACGGCGATGTCCCAGATGCGAGCCGTGCCGTCCGCGCTGGCCGTGCCGACGAACTGACCCTGCGGGACTCACGGCTACGTCGACCACGCGGCCGAAATGCCCGGTCGAAGCTGTGCGGCATGCGGCCCTGTCGAAGATCCCAGGTCCGCGCGGTCTTGTTCGCGACTCCCCGTCGCCAGCAACTCCTTCCGGGGGCCGAACGCGGCGCTCAGCACCTGGCTTTCGTGCGGCAGGTCGAAGATCGTGGGCCCCGACGGCAGGCTGTACACGCGCGCGAAGCGTGTCCGCGCCGAACACCGCTGCGTACTCTCCGTCGTGGCTGATCGTCACGCGCTCCGGAGCCCGGTGTCTCGATGACCGTTGTGCGACCGGTCGTTCAGCCCCCAGATGTCAACCGTTCCCGCCGCGGTCGTCGTCACGAGAGTCGATCGGCCGGATTCGGCGCGAATTCGAGGTCGAGGACCGGCGCTTTCGTGCCGGAGAGTGCGGATCGGGTTCCCTCTCCGGTCCCACAGCGTCACCGTTCCGTCGCGGCTCGCAGTGGCGACGATCTTTCCGTCTGGGCTGAACGCCGCGTCAGTGACCGCTCCGTCGTGCCCGAGAACGGCGATCGGTGACACCGCTCGTTGGTCGAGAAAAGCCGCGCCGTTCCGTCGGCATCCGCTGTCACGACCAACGTCGAGCGTGGGTCGTAGGCCGGCGGCGTTCACAGGGCCGGCGCCTGCGCGCAGGATCTCTGCGGAGGTGGGAGACGAGCAAGGCGAGCCGCAGCGCGGCCACTGAGCCGCGTTCGGCTCGAGCCGAGCGGCCCGCGCGGCGAGCGCGACGCTGTCGAGCGGATCCTCGTTCAGCATGTCCGACGAGCGGGCGACGAGCTCTCGGGCCTGGGCCTTCCGCGCAGAATCACGTGCGTCTTGCGCGGAGTCCGCGCCTCCCGCCGCTGAGCGAGAGCGTAGATCGCGACCGCGGTCATCGCCGCGAGGGCGACGAGCGCGAGCACGGCGACGATCGCCAGTCGCCGGTGACGCCGCTCGGCTGCACGACGCTCGCGCTCCAGCTCCTGCTCGCGGCGCCAGGCGAGCACCGCCTCCCCGAGCACGTCGTGGAAGATCTCGTACCGAGCGCCGTTCGCTCCCGCGCCGTCGACGGTACGAACGATGCGCTCCCGCCCAAGCGTCGGAGAGAACCGGCAGGAGTCGCTGCTCGTCGACCGAGGCGTAGTCGGCGAGGTCCCCGACTCCGTGCGCGATCTTCGTCCCGGAAGGCGTGACGAGGAAGCGGAAGACGTCGGCCGCCACGTCGCGCTCCTCGGACGTGAGCTCCTGCACCGCCCGCCGCAGATGCTCCCGCACGATCGACTGAGCGCCGCCCAGCGAGGACAGCGTCGAAGCGCGAAGACGCTCCGAGCCCGCCGCCCGCTCCTCCTCCCAGATCCGCTCGAGGACGAGCTGGAGGTAGGCCGCCTCGATCCGGCCGGTGCTCTTCTCGTCGGCGGCGAGCCCACGACCGGCATCTCCGAGGTCGACCTGGCCGGTCGCGGTCTGGTCGAGGACCGCCTCGACCAGCTCCTCCTCCACTTCGATCGACTCGCCCGTAAGCTCGTTGAACCGCTCGACCGGCCGCACGACGGCTTCGCGCGCCGCGCGGCGATCGAGGTGGTCGAGCCGCAGGTAGTTCGCGAACAGGTTCGGGATGCGGCCCTTGAAACGGTCGAGCTTCGAGAGGGCGTCGTCGCGAATCGACAGCAGAGCGCGGACGCGAAGCCCAGGCCGGGTGACGAGGTCCGGCAGCTCCAGGGCGAACCCACTCTCCGCCTCGTGGTACAGGAAGTACTCCTCGGCCTGGTCGAGAATCAGGAGCAGGTCGCAGGCAAGCGCGTCCGTCCACCGTCCCAGCGTCTCGGCAAGCGCCTCGTCCGGACGCTCGTCGAGCAGCGCCGAGCCGAACTGGGCGCCGAGCTCCTCCTGCGCGGCCTCGCGCAGGCTCTCGGTCGGATCGTCGCTCCAGGCGTCGAAGACGACGACGGCGAACTCAGGATGCCCACGCTCGTCGACGTTCGTGCTTGCCTGCTGCCGGAGCCTGCGCGCGACGCCGGCCCTCAGCACCGACGTCTTGCCGACGCCGCTCGGCCCGTAGAGGACCGTCAGCCTCGCCGCGAGGAGGTTCTCGGCGATGATCCCGCTCTCTCGTTCACGGCCGAAGAAGAGGAGCGCGTCGAGACCGCTGTCCTCGAACGGGACGAGACCCTTGTACGGGCTCTCCGGAATCATCGCGCGCGCGACCTCGGCGAGCCGTCGCTCGAGAGTCGCCGACGAAGTCATCGAGCGGAATGTCGTAGAGGTCGACACCCCGCCGGCGCCAGAACTCGTGCTGGATGGGATGCGCGCCGGGGAGCACAGCCCACGACCGGTAGCTGATCGGCTCGTCGCCGAAGACGCGGTGCAGGAAGACACGGAGGCTCCACTCGACGACCGGGTAGGAGATGAAGAGCAGGTGGCTGCGGCGCAGCTTCGCCGCCAACGTCACCGGCACGACGTTCGCGAGGTCGCTTTGGGCGAGATACCCGATGTAGTCGTCCTCGCTGACCACGAAGCTCTCGCGGTCGCGATCGGGTCGAGGATCGACTCCGCCGTGAACCTTCAGGATCACCGGCCGTTCCGCCAGAGAGAGCTCGGCGTACGAGTTCGGGACGGCGACGACCGTCTCCACGCCGTCAGGCGCACGGTGCACGAACTTTCCGCGGTTCGGGCCGATCGCGACGAAGGAGACGAGATCCACGTCCTCTCCGCGCTCCTCGAACGCGCGCTCGAGGGATGAGCCGTAGGCCGTCGTGACGAGCAGCTGATGCTCGGCGCCGTGGCTCGCGGGCCAGCTCGGGCATAGTCGCGAGGAACCGCTCGACCGGGCCGGGCTCGTCGCCCTCGACGAACAGCTCGTGCAGCTGGTCGTACAGCGGGCCGATGCCCTGCGTGACTGCGACGTACTGGGAAACCCGCGTCAGGTCGCCGCGGTGCTCTTCGGGGCAGTCGAAGGCCTCGGCGAGCCTGCCGGCGAGGCTTCCGCCGTTCTCCGAGGAGGGCCCCGGGCCGAGGACGTGCACGAGCCGGCCGGAGAGAAGCGCGCGGACGACCTCGCCGAGCTGATCCTCGCCGGCGCCGGGCAACGACCTGCGGCTGGAGGGCGGACTCCTGGCGGAGGATCGACGCGTGCAACTGCTGAAGCGCCGGCGTCGGCTCGATGCCCAGCTCCTCCACGAGCATCCGACGGGCGTCCTGGTACGCCTGGAGCGCCTCGGCCTGCCGTCCGCTCCGATACAGGGCGAGCATGAGCTGCCCGCGGGGCCGCTCCCGGAGCGGGTTGTCGCGCACGAGCGCCTTCGAGCTCCCCGACGAGCTCCGCAGCGCCGCCAAGTTCCAGCTCGGCCTCGATCCGCTCCTCGACCGCGGTCAGGCGGAGCTCCTCGAGGCGGGCCGCTTCGTTCTGGGCGAAGCCCTCGTAGGGGAAGTCGCCGAGAGCCGGTGCGCCGCGCCAGAGCTGGAGCGCTTCCCGCACCAGTCGCAGGCCCGGTCGCTCGGCTCGCCGCAGATCGCGCCTCGTTCACGAGCTGCTCGAAACGACGCGCATCGACTGCCTCCTCCTCTGCACCGAGCGCGTATCCAGGTGCTCGGGTCTCGACGACGTCCGCCCCGAGCGCCTTTCGGAGCTGCGACACCGCGTTCTGGAGCGACGTCGGCGGCAGTCGGCGGAGGGCTCTCACCCCAGAGGTACGTGATCAGGCGCTCACTCGGGAACAACCTCGCCGACGTGCATGGCGAGGACGGCGAGCACGGCGCGCTGTCTCTGTCCGCCGAGCTCGAGAGCCTGCTCGCCGTCCCAAACCTCGAGCGGACCAAGGATCCGAAACTCGAGCATGCGCTGTTTGTAACACCCTTCTGCCAGCCGTACTAGGCGCCTGGCAGGCAGGGGAGGACGTTGACCGAGGCCATGCCGAGAGCGTGGTTCGGCGCTCTCACACCATGCTCACACGGTGCTAACGCCGACCGCCCAGGGCTCGTTAGCGGGTCGTTGGCCGGCAGTGAGGGCCGCATTTGGACCCTCTCCGAGCGTGGCGGCATGGCTAACAACACACACATCTCAGTTCGCGGCGCTCGCCGCCGCACCGTCGTTGTCATCGCCGTTGCAGCCGCTGTCACCGCGGTCGCGCTCGGCAAGACGTCGACGGCCTCGAACGCCTCTGGGCGGGTCGAGGCAGCAGCTTCCTACCGATGGCCGGTCAAGCCATTCGACCGCCAGCATCCCGTTCGCGGCGGCTTCGGCGACCCGCGGACGGTCTTCAGCTCGTCAGCGACGCTCAACGGCCTGCTCTCCGGCGCGTGCTCCTGCTCCCTCCACCGCGGCATCGACATTTCCGCACCGGACGGCTCTCCCGTTTTCCCGGTCGCGTCCGGCACCGTCACCGTCGCGAATGGCGAGTGGTTGAAAGTCGAATCGGGCGGCGGTCGCGCCTTCGAGTACTGGCACATCCACCCGATGGTTCGCGTGGCGGCTCGCGTCGACGCCTACGAGACCGTGCTTGGCCATATCCACCGTGGATCAGGTCACGTCCACCTGACGGAGATCTCTAATGGTCGAAGCCGTGAACCCTTTGGCACCGGGTCACATCGGGCCATACGCGGATCGCACGACGCCTCGAGTGACCTCGATCTCGTTCCGCAAGCGCGAGCGGGGCCGCGATGGACTGCCGAGCTTGATCCGCGGCCGCGTCCTGCTCGTGGCAGGCGCCGAGGACACGCCGACGATCAGCGCTTCGGAAGGATGGCGTGGACTGCCCGTCGCACCGGCACTGCTCACCTGGGAGATCCGGTCCTGGACAGGGAAGGTCGTCCGGGACCGCCAGATCGCCGCCGATTTCCGCGGCGACCTTCCCAGTCGAAGCTTCTGGCAGGTCTACGCACGGGGCTCGTACCAGAACATGGCTGTCCTGGGACGCCACTATTCCTGGGCACAGCCCGGCGCATACCTGTTCAAGCTCTCGCCTGCCTTCGACAGTCGCTCTCTTCGGGACGGGGCCTACGACCTGGTTGTCACTGCAACGGACATCCGCGGCAACAGCAGCTCCCTCACCCGCAGGTTCACGATCAAGAACGGCCGCCGGTAAGGACGTTTGGAGCGAGCGGCCGCGCGAAACGCTAAGGAGATGCAGCAAACCGAGCGGCCGCCCTACGCGAGCTACGCGGCGATCATGGCCACCTTCGCGGGTGGCCTCGCCGCTGCCGGAGCCGTTGCGCACGCGCTCCGGCGCGACCCTCAGTGCAACACCGCCCTCGACTTCGTCGTCCTCGGTGCGGCCGCTTTCAAGGCGTCCAGGACGCTGTCGCACGACGAGGTGACGAGCTTCCTCCGCGACCCGTTCGTCAAGGGGAAAGCCCACTCCGGTGAGGACGAAGAGCCCGTCCAAGGCGGGATGGACCAGGCGATCGGCGAGCTCGTGACCTGTAGCCGATGCGCCGGCACCTGGGTGGCCGCGGGGCTTGCTGCGACGCAGATCCTGGCGCCACGGTTCGGCAGGCTCCTCACCTGGTCCCTCGGCGCGGCCGCGGCGAACGATTTCCTGCAGGCGGGCTTCTCTGCGCTGACCGCTAAGGCGAACCGGCTGGAGCAGGAGAGCTAGCCGGGCTCGGCCGGGCGCGCAGGCAGGCGACCGCGACGCCGCCCATGCAGACGGTCTGAACCGCGGCGAAGCCGATCAGCACAGGGCCGGCGCCGAATGCAGTCAGGACCGGGCCCGCGATCGACGAGCCCGAGCGGCATGCCGAGGCCCCAGATCGTCATTCCGGCCGCCATCGCTTTCGCGACGGATCGCCGGCGGCATCCGAAGCGTGTAGATCGAGTGGATCGACGGATTGCAGAGCCCGTTCCCCATGCCGCTGATGAGGAGCGCGACGAACATCATCCCGGCGCCCACGTCGAACGTGAGCAGCCAAAGCGGAGCAGCCTGGATCGGCACCGTGAGCGCGATCAGGCGCAAGCCGTCGACACGTTGCGCAAAGAAGCGGAACGAGAGGAAGTTCCCGACGAGAGCGCCCGCCCCGAAGGCTGCGAAGAGCAGCGCCGGCGATCTTCGCGTCGGCGCCGAACCGCTCGATAGTCAACACGGGAACCGCAGCGAAGAACGCCTGCCAGGCCGCATCGCCGGCCACGAAGAGCGGCATCCACAGTCGAAGCAGCCGGTCACGGATCAGGAAGCGGAAGCCTTCGAGGAACCCTCCGGAGTCCTCGTCCTCGGCCACACGCGCACGGCCCGGGACGAACACGGCGACGAGGGCGAACGACACGACGTAGGTGGCGGCGTCGACGACGAGCACCTCTGCCGCCCCGATCACGCCGATGAGAACCCCGCCGAGCGGAGGGCCGAGCAGCAGCGTCATTCGAATCGCCCCCTGGAAGAGCGCGTTCGCCTGGCTCATCACGCGCTCGTCCTCGCCGATCAGCTCCGGCAGGATCACCTTCTGCGCGGTGAAGTACGGCGCGCCGAGGATGCCGAGCATGAGCGCGAGCAGCACGAGCGCCGCGAGCGTGAGGTGCCCGCTCCAGTGGAGCACCGGCACGAGCATCATCAGCGGCGCCCGCGCGGCGTCGGCGACCAGCATCGATCTGCGGGCGCCGAGCCGCTGGACGAAGCTTCCCGAGAGCAGTCCGGCGGCGGCGAACCCGATCAGCTCGGCGATCATCACGAGCGTCATCTGGCCGGGGGAGCCGGTGGTCGTGAGCACGAACCATGGCAGCGCGAGCCACGTCATCTGCGCGCCGGTCGTCGAGATCACCTCGGCGACGAGCAGCGCGCGCAGCGGGCGGTGCCTCAGGATCTCGGAGCGGCTCACGCCAGGTCTTCCTCGCGCATGCTGCGGCATCGGAGACGCGAGCAGGAACAACACTCCCAGGAGGCAGCCGACGACGCCGATCCACAAGGTTGGGCGCAGGCCGATCCACGCGCCGAGCACGCCGCCGAGCAGCGCCCCGAACGGCCGCGTGCCGTAGTTGAAGAAGCGGGACACCCCGACGACGCGACTGCGGACCTCGTTCGGCATGATCATCGCGCTCAGGCTGTTCTGGTTGACGTCGAAGACCATCACGCCGACGCTCGCCAGGAACTCGCCCGCGAGCAGCATCGAGCCGCGCCAGCCAGTGCCCGCCGTGAGCGAGCGGGAACAGCGCCATCGGAGCCGGGAACAGCACGGCCCCGAGGACCACGGCGCGTCCGATGCCGAGCCGGCGGCCGACCCGAGGCGCGATCAAGCGCGCCGGCGAGAGCTCCGAACGAGGCCGCGCCGAGGATGACGCCGATCGCTCCCGCGCTCAGCCCGAGCGTGCGGCTCGCGTAGAGGACGAAGATCGCGAAGATGAAGAAGCTGAAGAAGTTGATGATGCTCGTGCAGGCGACGCCGGCTCGCAGCACCGGCTGGCGCGCGAGATAGCGGAAGCCGTCGACCAGGTCGGCCCGCGCGCTCGTCCCGTTGCGCTCGACCTTCGGCTCCTTGACGCGCACGCCGCGCAGGGCGACTGCAGACACCGACGAAGGACAGGGCGTCGGCGAGCAGCGCGACCGGCGCCGTGAAGACCTGCACGAGGAAGCCGGCGGTGCTCGGGCCGGCGATGTACGAGAGCGAGCGACGTCGTGCTGAGCTTGCTGTTCGCGTCCACGTACTGGGATCGGTGGACGAGCGTCGACGAAGAACGACGCGCTCGAGAGGTCGAAGAAGACGGTCAGCGCTCCCACGGCGAAGGCGACGGCCAGCAGGTGCCACATCGTCAGCGCCCCGAGCCACCAGGCGACCGGGATGCGTCGCCAGCGCGACGCCGCGCAGGAGGTCGGCGACGATCATGTTCTCCCGCCGATGAGCGCGCCGGTCGATCCAGACGCCCACGGGCAGCGAGAAGAGCAGGTGCGGCAGCCAGGCGAGTGCCGTGAGGATCCCGACCTCGAGCGCAGACGCGTCCAGCGCCAGGACGGCGGTCAGCGGGATCGCGAGCGCGCTGATCTGGTCGCCGAAGACGGAGATCGTCTTGCGCTGCCCAGAACCGGACGAAGGCCGGTTGCCGGGTAAGCGGCGGCTGGGGCGGCGCCTCCGGCGGCCGGCCCGCGGTCCTTCGGTGGCGACGGACATCAGGCCCTGGCGGATTGAGCCTGATGTCCCCGCTCATGGCGGTCGCGCTGATCTCGACCAGCGGGCCCTCGCCGTCGGACGGAGCGTCGCTGATCTCGAGCTCGGAGCTCGTGTCACCGCTCATCGACCTAGCGTCGATGAAGACCTTCGAGCCCTGCTTCACGCCGACGTCGATGTCGCCCGAAGCCGTCTGGAGCGCGACGTCTCCCTGGCGCACGCTTCGCACGTCGACGTCGCCGGATGCCGTCTGCACCTTCAAGCGCGGATCGGCCTCGTCGATCGAGATGTCGCCGGAGGCGGCTCGCACCTTGCCCTCGCCCTGTGAGGCGGCCCACCTCGAGATCGCCGGAAGCCGTGTTCACGCTAAGCGCCCCGTCGACCCGCGTGAGCTTGACGTCCCCGCTCGCCGAGTTGACCTGAGCCTCACCGCCGACATGCTCGAACTCGACGTCGCCGGACGCGGTGTTGATCTTCGCGGCGCCGAAGTCACCGCGAGCGTCGACGTCGGCCGATGCCGTCGAGACCTCGACATCGGCTCCCGGAGGCGTGGTCACCCGCACCCGAACAGTCTTCGCGGAACGCGCGGAAGAGGCCCGAGCGCTTCTCGATCACACGCTCACCTCGTGGCCGTCACGCCTGGGTCGGAGCTCGATCCGGGCCTCCTCCTCGAGCTCGGGGCTCGCGCTGACGCTCGACGATGGTCTCGGTGCCCTCGACGCTCTCGAGGTCGATGTCTCCGCTCGGGACCCGGATGTCGAGCGTGAGCGAGCCCTGGTGTCTCGAATGTTTCGCGCCTCATCGTCCGCCTCCGAGGGCCGCGCCGGCTCTGCGCGGGCCTGCGGTCGACCCGCACTTCTACGTGTCCGAAAGGCAGTGGATAGAACTTGGTCGCCATCTGGCTCTCCCTCCTTCTCAGCTCTGGGCGAAGCCCCTGAGCCGCTTGCCGGATCGCTGAACCCGACCGGCCGCGCCCCGCGAGAGGGCGCGGACGATCAGGCTGTTCACGGAAATTCCTTCGCGGGCCGCGTCGGCCTCGATCGAGGCCTTCAGCGCCTCGGGGAGACGGAGCGTGATGCGGGCGGTCAGGCCATCCTCGGCCGCCGGCTCCGGAGGAGCTTCCTCCTCGCCGACGTATACGAGCGCCGGATCCTGGCCCACCAGTCGCACCTCGATGTGCCCCTCCGGCAGCTGCGCGCTGATCTCGAGCGCAGCCTCACCGAGGGCGTCCAGTAGGCGCAGGCCCGCCGAGCCGCGGATGGCCTGCAGCACCCGTTCGGCCACGGCGCGCGTCTGCTCGTCCCCGACGGCGGCCACTGCCGCCAGATCGGCTTCGAGCGATTCGACGAACCGTGCCATCTCCATGACGTCATTATGACATCACTCTGGCGTCTGTCAAGTGTCATTGAGTGTCTTTGAGACATCAGGCCAGAAACCTAGACTCGGCCGCATGGTTACGTGCCCGCGGTGCGGACAGGAGAACCCGGAGGGATTCAGCGTTCTGCGGCGCCTGCGGCGCAAGCCTGGCAGCCGTCGCAGCCCGCCCGCGAGACGCGGAAGACGGTCATCGGTCGTCTTCTCGGATGTGACCGGCTCGACCGCGCTCGGCGAGCAGCTCGACCCGGAATCGCTGCGGCGCGTCATGGGCCGCTACTTCGACGAGATGCAGGCGGTCGTCGAGAGGCCACGAGGGAACGTCGTCGAGAAGTTCATCGGCGACGCGGTGATGGCCGTCTTCGGGATTCCGATCGTCCACGAGGACGACGCGCTCCGCGCGGTCCGCGCCGCCGCCGAGATGCGCGAACGGCTCGCCGCCCTGAACGACGAGCTCGAGCGGGACTGGGGCGTCCGGATCGAGGTGCGGACCGGCGTCAACACGGGCGAGGTGGTTGCCGGCGACGGCAGCGGCAGCCAGCGATTCGCCACCGGCGACGCCGTCAACGTCGCCAAGCGGTTCGAGGAAGCGGCGCCCCCGGGCGAGATCCTGCTCGGCGAGACGACGTACAGGCTCGTGCGAGACGCGGTCGAGGTCGAGCCGCTCGAGCCGCTCGCGCTCAAGGGCAAGAGCGAGCCGGTCGCCGCCTACCGCCTGTCCGCTCATCGAGCCGGGGATGCGGCAGGTCGCGCCCGCCGCCTCGACTCGCCGATGGTCGGGCGCGACCGCGAGAGCACGCCTGCCCTCGAGCAGGCCTACCTGACCGCGCGGTCCAGCGAGCGCGCATGCCACCTCTTCACCGTGCTCGGCGCGGCCGGCGTCGGAAAGTCGCGGCTGTCGCCGAGTTCCTCGCGCGGGCTCGGCGAGAGCGCGACCGTCGTCGCGGGGCCGCTGCCTTCCCTACGGCGAGGGGATCACGTTCTGGCCGCTGGCCGAGGTCGCTCCGACGGACTCTACGGCGAGGACCCGACTCGAGGGAATCCGACCGCTCTCGCCGGTGAAGAGAACGCGGAGCTGATCGCCGAGCGGATCGCCGGCGCAGTCGGACCTCGGCCGGAGCACCGCGGTGCGCCGCGACGAGACCTCCTGGGCCTTCCGGCAGCCTGTTCGAGGCGCAGGCGCGCGAACGGCCGCTGGTCGTGCGTCTTCGACGACCTGCAGTGGGCCGAGCCGACGTTCCTCGACCTCGTCGAGCAGCTCGCCGACCTGGTCCCGCGACGCGCCGATCCTGCTCATCTGCCTCGCGCGGCCCGAGCTGCTCGACGAGCGGCCCGGCTGGGGCGGCGGCAAGTTCAACGCCACCTCGGTCCTGCTCGAGCGGCTCAGCGAGGACGACTCGGCCGAGCTGATCGCCAACCTCCTGGGCCGCGCACAGCTCGACCGCGACATCCAGGAGCGAATCATGGGCGCGGCCGAGGGCAATCCGCTCTTCGTCGAGGAGATGCTCGGGATGCTGATCGACGACGGCCTCTTCGACCCGCAAGAACGGAGACTGGATCGCCGCCGGCGACCTCTGGCGCCATCACGGTCCCGCCGACGATCCAGGCACTGCTCTCCGCACGGCTCGATCGCCTGGGCCGGGACGAGCGGGCGGTGATCGAGCGAGGCTCCGTCGAGGGCAAGGTCTTCCATCGCGGCGCTGTGGCCGAGCTAGCGACGAACGAGCTCCGCGACTCAGTGGGGAGCCACTTGCAGGCACTGGTCCGAAAGGAGCTGATCCGCCCGACCGGGCGGACTTGCCCGGCGAAGACGCCTTCCGGTTCCGGCACCTGCTGATCCGAGACGCCGCTTACGAAGCCATGCCGAAAGAGCTCCGTGCCGAGCTTCACGAGCGCTTCGCGAACTGGCTCGAGCACCAGCGGCGCCGAGCATCTCATCGAGTACGAGGAGATCCTCGGCTACCACCTCGAGCAGGCCTACCGGTATCGCACCGAGCTCGCCCCAATTGACGAATCCGCTCAGGAGCTTGCGCAACGTGCCGGTGAACGGCTTGCCGCCGCCGCCCGACGCGCCATGCGGCGCTCCGACGTGCCGGCAACGATCGGCCTGATCGAGCGTGCGCTGGCCCTCCTGTCGGACACGCACGGGCTGCGACCACGTCTGTTGGCCCACCTCGGCTACTCGTTCCGGGATACCGGTGATCTCGACGCGGCCGTCGCAGCCTTCGAGCAAGGGCTCGCCGCTGCGGAACGGGTCGATGACCGCGCGTCCGGTGCGCTCATCGAGGCGCGAATCGCGGCGCTGCAGGCCATGCAAGGGGCCACCCTCGAGAGGACGCTCGCGGCTCTCCGCCCGCTCGCCGAAGAGCTCCAGACGCTTGGCGACGAGGAGCCGCTGGCCGAGGTGCTCTTCCTGCTCGGCCAGCACCTCAGCTGGGCAGAGGAGGACGCGACAGAGGTTCTCGAGCACGGAGCCCGCCTCGCCCACAAACTCGGCAATCTTCGGCTCGAGGCCTCCTGCATCGGCTGGCTGTGCATCGACGCTTTCTGGTACCACGCCCCGCTGGAGGAGGGACTGGAGCTCTGCGCCCGCCTTCTCGACCGGCCGGACGCCGGGGCAGAGGTCAGCCGGCTACTCGTGATCGCGGGCAACCTCAAGCGCCTGGCCGGCCGGGAACAGGAGGGGATGGCCGACATCGACGACGCCACGCGGCAACTGCTGGAGCTCGGACGCACCGTCGACGCGTATGCGTTTTCGATGGCAACGGCGAGCGTCTCGATTCTCGACGGTCGGTTCGAGGAAGCGGAGGAAAGGCTTCTTCCGGCGCGCGAGGCCCTCAAGGCCTTCGGAGAAAAGTCGTACCTCTCGACGATGAGCGCCGTGCTCGCATTCGCGATCGCGACACAAGGTCGATACGAAGAGGCCCAACCGCTCGTCGAGGAGGCCCGGGCGTTCGGAGCCGAGGACGACGTATCGACTCACGTTTACTGGCTTGCAGCTCAGGCGAGAATCCTGGCCGGGCGCGGCGAGCACGAAGCGGCGCGGGAGCTGTCGGATGAGGCCCTCGCCCGCGTGGGCTCCCGCCGCTGCCTGGACATCATCACGCTGCTCGAGAATGCCGCCGACCTCCACCGACTGGCGGCCCGGCCGGATGAGGCAAGACGTGCCCTCGAGCAGTCGCTAGTACTGCGCGAAGAGAAAGGCATTCTGCTCGGCGACGCCCGCGTGCACGAGTTGCTCGCACAGACCTAGAGGTCGTAGGCGCGGGCGTAGACGCGTTTCAGGTGCTCGACGCGGTCGACGTAGGCTCGCGTTTCCGAGAACTGGATCCCCTTGCCGGCTGCGCGCCACTCGTCGACGTTGCTCTGGCCCGCGTTGTAGGCGGCGAGCGCCGTCTTCTCGTCGCTGTATTTGTTCAGCAGGTGCCGCAGGTACCACGACCCGTAGCGAACGTTGATCTCCGGGTTGTAGAGGTCGCTCGTCTGGAAGCGGCTCCCACCGGTTCGGATCGCGATTCCTTTCGCCGTGTCGGGCTGGAGCTGCATGAGGCCGATCGCGCCCGCATCCGACTTCGCGTCGGCGCGGAACTTGCTCTCCTGGTAGATGACCGCCGCCAGCAGTGCCGGGTCGAGCTGGTAGTTGCGCGCGTGGCCGCGAACGATCTGCTCGTACTCGAGCGGATAGCGCATGCGCTGGAACCACTCCGGCTCGCCGTTTCGCAGGTACACGAAACCCGCCGCGACCGCGACGATCAGGAGGGTGCTCACCGCAAGGAGTCTCACCGCCCGCTGAGAGTACTCACGACACCGGCGACGAAGGCGTCGAGATCCTCGAGCGATCCGTCGTTGACGTACGAGAAATCGGCGCGCCGAACCTTCTCCTCTTCGGGGATCAGGCGCTCCTCGCGCTCGTCCAGTCGCGCGCCCGCCCGCTCGGCTCGGAGCTCGCGGGGTGCCGTGATCACGACGACTGCGTCGAAGCGTCCCTCCGCGCCCGCCTCGAAGAGGAGCGGCACCTCGTTCACGGCGAGTGCCGGCGGTTCGGGGGCGCCGCGAGAGCTCCTCGCGCCAGGCGTCCGTGCGTGCCAGCACCCTCGGATGGAGCAGGCCTTCCAGCCACAGGAGCGCTTCGCGATCGCCCACGGCAAGGTCGCGGACCGCGTCACGGTCACTCGTGCCGAATCGCTCGCGGAGGGCTGCCTTTACCTCCGGGTCCTCGTAGAGCTCGTGGACGACGTCGTCACTGGAGATGATCGCCGCGCCGTGCCGCGCAAAAGCGGCCAGCGCCTCACTCTTCCCCGCTCCGATGCCGCCGGTGATCGCGACGGCGACAGGCTTAGGTCTGCTTCGTCAGCCTCGTCTGGTGCGGCTGGAGGCTCGCCTTCGGAGTCGCCCGGCCCCTGCTCCTCGGGGGCAACGGCGTCCGCCTCGATGCTCGAATCGAGTTCTCCCGGAGCCGGCTGTCCTGCTGCCCGGGGGAATCTCCGGCTCCGGAGCCCCCTCACTGGTCCGCTATCGCGGACAGGAGGCTCCGCCTCCGGCTCCCCGGCTGGGATGTCAGGCGTCGACTCGGCGACGGGCGTCTCCGCGAGCGGCCTCGTCGGTCGCCTCCGCTGCAGGCGTCTCCGCGATCGCCTCGTCGGTTGACTCGGCCACAGGCGTCTCGACGAGCGCTTCGTCGGTCGCCTCATCGCCGGATCGCTCCTCGACAGGCTCGCCACCTTCGGCGAACACTTCGTCGGAGAGATCGATCTGCGGCGGGGCAGGAGTCTCGAGCGGCTGGCCGTCCGCGCGCGGCTGCACCTCCTCGCTCTCCTCCACGCGCTTGAGGGACAGCGACAGACGGCGCCGCTCGGCGTCCACCTCGATGATCTTCACGTTCACGACGTCACCCTGCGACACGACCTCGCGAGGGTTCTCCACATGGTGCTGCGCGAGCTCGGAGATGTGCACGAGACCCTCGACCCCGGGCATGATCTCGACGAAGGCGCCGAACGTGACGACCTTCGTCACCTTGCCCTGGACGACGTCGTTCTCGTTGTACGCCTCGACGACCTGCTGCCACGGATCCGACTGCGTCTGCTTGAGCCCGAGCGAGATCCGCTGACGCTCGCGGTCGATGTCGAGCACCTTCACCTGCACGTCCTGGCCGATCTCGAGCACCTCGGACGGATGGTTGACGTGGCTCCACGAGAGCTCGGAGATGTGGATCAGGCCGTCCATGCCGTCGAGGTCGACGAAGGCGCCGAAGTCGACGATGTTCGAGATCTGGCCCTCGACGACGTCGCCGGGCGAGAGCCGGTCGAGGATCGCCTGTCGCATCTCCTTGCGCTCGTCCTCGAGCACGGCGCGCCGCGAGAGGACGACGTTGTTCCGCGAGCGGTTGAGCTCGATCACCTTGCAGCGGAGCTCCTGGCCGAGGAACTCGTCCAGGTCCTGCACGCGGCGGATGTCGACGAGCGAGGCCGGCAGGAAGCCGCGAACGCCGAGGTCGAGGATCAGTCCGCCCTTGACGACCTCGATCACCTTGCCGATCACCGGCTCGCCGCTCTCGGCGGCGCTCTCGATCGACTTCCAGGCGATCTCGAAGCGCGCGCGCTTCTTCGAGAGGATCAGGCGCCCGTCGGCGTCTTCCTTCGTGAGCACCAGCGCGTCGATCTCGTCACCGAGCTTGACCTCGTCCTCGGGGTTGACCGAGCGGCGAATGGAGAGCTCGGCGACCGGGATGACTCCCTTCGGACTTGTAACCGATGTCGACGAGGACCTCGTCCTTGTCGACGCGCACGACCTGGCCGTGGACGACCTCGCCCTCGTTGATCGTCGGGAAGGTCGCTTCGTAGTTCGGGATCTGCTCCCCGTCGGGGCCGGTCGTCCAGACGTTCTCCTCGGTGAGCGTCGGCGCGGTGTTCGTGTCAACTGTGTCGTTGGTCATACGGAGCGCGGAAGTATATCCGTGGAGGAAAGCGTTGTTTAAGGCGCGCCCGGAGCCGCTCAGTCACACGGGTTGTCGGCAGGCGGCCCGGCGGTGATGGTCGTGTCGTTTCCGGGCGGATCGCGGTCCAGCGCGGTGACCTTCGCCGACCAGAGCTGATAGCCGCCGGCGAGCGAGACCGGGCCGAGCTCGATGCTCACGCCGTTCTCCGTGAAGCGCTTCCTGTACGTGCCCTGGATGGCCGTCCAGAGGCCGTGATCAGGGCGGGAGCGTCGATGTACTGATCCGCGTGGTAGTCGGGCCTCCACGTGAAGCGGATCCACATGACAGCCCTGGACCGTGGTCTTCGGCGCGACGCTCGGAGGTAGTACAGATTCGTGCTCGACTCCGGCTCGGTCGACTGGGTCGAGGTGTTCGCGCTCGAGTCGCCGCCGCCCCGGATCAGGGCGAGGGAAACGCCAGCAGCGACGAGCGCCACGACGGCGGCGCCGCCGATCGCAATGCTCTTCCAGCCCAGGTTCTCCAGGAGCAAGCGAAGGCGCCACATCAGGTCTTTCGCCTCCCTCCAGTCCTCCCCGGTCCCGATGTCGACGGCCAGCGGCGGGTCGAGCTCGAAGGCGCTGCACATCTCATCGCGGACGAGCTCCTTCACAGCCGAGAGCTCCGCGTCCGGCACCTCGAGCAGCAGCTCGTCGTGCACCTGGAGGACGAGTCGCGCGCCTCTCCCCTCCTCCCGCAGCCGGTCGTGGATGCGCACCATCGCCACCTTGATGATGTCCGCGTTCGAGCCCTGCATCACGAAGTTGACCGCGAGGCGCTCTCCGAGTGAGCGCGTCTGCCGGTTGGATGCGCGCAATTCCGGCACGGGCCTGCGGCGGCCCAGGAGGCTCGTCGCGAAGCCGTCGCGCTCGGCCTGCTCGATCGTGCGCTTGATGAAGTCCTGCACGTGCGGGAACCGGGCGAGGTACGCGTCGATATACGCCTGCGCCTCCTCGCGGGGGATCTCGAGGTTCTCGGACAGGCCGTACGACGAGATGCCGTAGACGATCCCGAAGTTGATCATCTTCGCGATCGAGCGTTGCCCCGAAGTCAGCTTGGCCGGATCGACGCCGAGCACCTCGACCGCGGTCGCGGTGTGGATGTCCTCGCCGCGTGCGAACGCCTCGCGGAGCTTCGGCTCACCGGAGACGTGCGCGAGGATCCTCAGCTCGATCTGCGAGTAGTCGGCCGAGAGCAGCTTGTGCCCGGGCTCCGCGACGAAAGCGGATCGAATCTCGCGACCGAGCTCGGTGCGGATCGGGATCGCCTGCAGGTTCGGGTTCGTCGTCGACAGCCGCCCGGTCGCTGCGACGGCCTGGTTGATCGTCGTGTGCAGCCGCCCGTCTTCGGCGATCAAGCTCGGCAGCGGGCCGAGATAGGTGTTGAGGAGCTTCGAGTATTCGCGCCACTCTTCGATCACCGCGACGATCTCGTGCTCGGCACGGATCGACCGCAGGACACGAGTGTCCGTGGAGTAGCCCGTCTTGCCCTTCCGGCCCGGGGTCAGGCCGAGCTTCTCGAAGAGGATGTTCCCGACCTGCTGGGTCGAGCCGAGCATGAACTCTTCGCCGGCGAGCTCGTACGCGCGCGACTCGAGCTCCTCGACCATCTCGCGGAGCCGGGCGGTGATCTCGCCCATGCGGTACTCGTCGATCTTGACGCCGGCGGTCTCCATGGCCGCCAGGACCGGCGAGAGCGGGAGCTCGACCTGGCGGTAGAGCGGCTCCATGTCGCGCTCGCGGACCCGCTCGAGCAGGAGATCGCGCAGCCGGAACGTCGCCGCGGCGTTCCGGACGAGCGCAGGCAGTCTCCTCCTCCGCCGGCGGATCGGGCTCCAGCTCCAGACCGTATTCCGCCTCCAGCTCCTCCAGTGGATACTCGGGCCGGGAGGGCTCGATCAGGTACGCGAGAAGCAGCGTGTCGTCGATCGCCTCGACGCGCTGAGCCTTGGCGTCGTGGACGATGACGGGCCGCGCCACCTTCTCCACGGGCGAGACGACGACCCGTTCGGCGTCGGCCGCGGCGATCCGCTCCTCGTCCCGGGCGACCGCCACCTCCTCTCGGCCCTGTAACACAGTGTTACTAAGTTCCTCGGTCCAGGGAACTCGCTGTCCTCTCGACCTGCATCGGAGCCGCCGGGAGGGCGGTGTCGAGCTCGTCGACCCGGTGCAGGAGATTGCGGAACTCGAACTTCCGGAACATCTCCTTCAGCTGCGAGCGGTCGGGCGGCGAGAGGACGAGCTGGGTCACGTCGCAGTCGAGCTCGAGGTCCCGGCGCATCGTCGCCAGCTCCTTCGACTGCCGCGCCTGCTCGGCGTGCTCGACGATGTTCTTCTTGCGGGCCGGAGACAGCTCCTCCGCGTGCGCGATCACCTCTTCCAGCGACCCGTACTGCGCGATCAGCTGCCCCGCGGTCTTGTCCCCGATCCCGGGGACGCCTGGGATGTTGTCCGAGGTGTCGCCCTTGAGCCCGATGAAGTCGGGCACCTGGTCCGGGCGGATCCCGTACCGCGCCTCGACCCGGTCCGGCGTGTAAACGTGCACGTCGGAGACGCCGCGAGGGGTCATCATCAGCGCGACGTTCTCGGACACGAGCTGGAACGCGTCCCGGTCGGTCGAGACGACGGTCGTCTTGATCCCGGCCTCGTCCGCCTGCGTGGCCAGCGTCGCGATCACGTCGTCCGCCTCCCAGCCCTCGAACTCGAGGTTTCGGTAGCCGAAGGCCTCTACGATCGGCCGGAAATGCGGGAACTGCTCCCGCAGGAGATCGGGCATCGGCCGGCGCTCGGACTTGTAGTCCTCGGAGATCGCGGCCCGGTGGACGGCGTGCGTGTCCCAGGCGACTGCGACGCCCTTCGGCTTGTAGTCCGCGAGAAGCTTGAAGAGCATGTTCGTGAACCCGAGGAGCGCGTTCGTCGAGAACCCTTCACTCGTCGCAAGCTCTTCCGGCAGCGCGAAGAACGCCCTGTAGGCGAGGTTGTTCCCGTCGACGAGGAACAGCTCGGAGTCGCGGACGGGAGCGTCGTCGAGCTGCAACTCCGCGCCGGTCAGAGTCTTTGGCATAGGCCAACGGTATCGTCCTACGGCGATGCCGGAGCTTGAGATTCAGCCGTTCGCCGAGGAGCACCTCGATGATGCCGCAAACCTGCTCGAGGAGCGCCATGCGCGCCACCGCGAGGCCGAGCCCAGCCTGCCCGAGAACGTCGACTATCGCGCGGAGATCGAGGCGCTGTGGGGCATGGATGAACGCTCCGGAGCGACCGCGATCCGGGACGGCGAGCTCGTCGGGTACATACTCGGAGTCCACCGGGACGTCGAGAGCTGGGGTTCGAACATCTGGGTCGAAAATGCGGGCCACGCGGTTCGTGAGCCCGAGCTCGTTCGGGATCTCTACGCAACCGCTGCCGAGGGTTGGGTCGCCCAGGGCCGCAACGCTCATTACGCGCTGGTTCCCGCGACCGACCCGGACCTCGTCGACGCGTGGTTCCGGCTCTCCTTCGGCGCACAGCACGCAGCCGGTATTCAGGAGACCCCCGACGTGGCGGACCATTCGCCTCCAAACGTCATCGCCCGCCGAGCAACTGCGGAGGACGTCGAAGCTGGAACGGCCCTCGACCTCGAGTTGCCACGTCACCAGGAGCGGTCACCCGTGTTCGCAATGGCCGCACCGACGGCGATCACCGACGAAGACCGAGAGCAATTCTTGTCCGAGGTCGACGACCCGGAGGTCGGGCTCTTCCTCGCAGAGATCGACGGCAAGCTGGTTGGGGAGCTCCTCATGGTCCCGGTCGAACGCTCCTCGATGCACGTCGGACTCGCGCGCCCCGAGCGGGCGGCCTTCCTGACGTTCGCAGCGACTCTCCCGGAGGCCCGGGGGTCGGGCGCAGGTCTCGCGCTCACGAACGCCGGGCTCGCCTGGGCGCGTGAGCACGATTATCCCGTCACAGTTGTCGACTGGCGGGAGACGAACCTGCTCGCCTCGCGTTTCTGGCCGAGGCGCGGGTTCCGGCGCACGTTCCTCCGGCTGTACCGCTCGATCCCATAGTGAGGCGGGTGCCGCTGGCGTACGGCTCGCGGCTCGCCGTCGTCGAGGCGGATGACGACGCGGTCGTGCTCGCCCCGCCGCCGCCGAGCGAGACGATCGCCGACGTCGCCGCTGCGGTCCGCGACGCTTTCGCTTCCCGCTCGCGGGCCAGCCGCTGGAGGCGCTGGTGCCTCGGGGCGGCAGGGCAACGATCGTCGTCGAGCCGCCCGCGCTGCCGATTCCCGGAGCCACGGCCGATCCACGCCGGACCGCGATCGCCGCGACGATGACGGAGCTCGATCGTGCCGGAGCGCCCTTCGAGCGGCAGACGCTGCTCGTCGCCACGGGCCTCGCCCGCAGGGCCGCCCACCGGGAGCTCGAGCTGCTCGTCAACCCTGAGTTCGCGCGACGGTTCCACGGCCGCGTCGAGGTGCATGACGCCGAGAGCCCCGACCTCGTCGACCTCGGCGTCGCCGATCGGCGTCCGATGCGCGCGCATCGCGCTCTCGTCGAAGCCGACGTCGTCGTCCCCGTTTCGGCGGCCGAGACGGTTCTGAGCGGCGGAGCCGCGACGCTGCTCGCTGCCTCCGACGCCCGAACGCTCCGCGCGGCAGATGCGTACTCGCTTCTCGAGACCTCGGCGTCGGGCGGGTGGAAGCTGGCGAGTCGAGCTCGAGCGCGCCCTTGGTCACGCGGGCTTCGCTGATCGGCGTCTCACTCGCGTTGAGCACACCCTCCCTCGGCGGCGTCCTGCACGGCTACCCGCACGACCCCGAGGCCGTCGACCGGGTCGCGAGGTTCCCCCTACGCGCCTCTTTCAGCCTCTTGCCCGGCGCCGTCCGGCGAGGGCTCCTCCGCCGGCTGCCGAGCGAAGTCTCGACGCTCGCGGTGTTCGCCGGGCCCCCATCGGTCGCGCATGCCGAAGCCCTCCTGCGGGGAGTCGATGCGAAGTCGGCCCGGCTCGACGAGCGCCTGGACGCGATCTTCATCGGAGTGCCGCACACCACGCCCTACCTGCCGCGGGAAGCGCCCAACCCCGCGACGGCGGCCTACCTCGGTCTAGGGCTCGCCCTGCGGCTCTGGCGCGACGCCTTTCCCGTCGTAGAAGGAGGAACGGCCATCCTGCTCAGCCGTTTCAGCCGTCGTTTCCCGCATCCGACCCAGCAGCCCTACCGCGCCCTCTTCCAGGCGCTTCGCGCGGGCGAGGGGCGCGAGCCGCACGAGCTGGCCGAGGCCGAGCGACTCGCCGCCGGCGATCCGCGAGCGGTCGACCAGTACCGAAGCGGCCGCTCGTGCCACCCGCTCCTGCCGTTCACCGAGTGGTCCGCCTGCCAGCCCGCGATCGGGCGACTCGGAGCCGTGCTCGTGGCGGGCTGCCGCGACGCCCACGCGGCCCGGCAGATGGGGTTCGTCCCCACCCACGGCGTAGGAGCGGCCCTGGCGATGGCCCAGGGACGCACGAACCGGCCGTTGCGGATCGGCTACCTCCTGTCCCCTCCGTACTTCCCCTTGCGGGTGTCGCCCGAACTGACTACTCGATGCCGAGGTAGGCCTTCTGCACCTGCTCGTTCTGGCGCAGCGCCTTCGCGTCGTCGTGCAGGGCGATCCTCCCCGTCTCCATGACGTAGCCACGCTGGGCCGCGTCGAGGGCCATCAGCGCGTTCTGCTCGACGAGCAGGATCGTCGTCCCCTGCTCGTTGATCTCTCGGATGATCTCGAAGATCTTCTCGACGAAGATCGGCGCCAGGCCCATCGAGGGCTCGTCGAGCATCAGGAGCTTCGGCCGCGCCATCAACGCGCGCCCGATCGCGCACATTTGCTGCTCGCCGCCGGACATGGTCCCCGCCCGCTGTTGCTTGCGCTCCTCGAGCCGTTCGAAGAGCGAATAGACGCGGTCCAGGTCCTCCCGGATCCCGGCCCGATCCTTGCGCTGGAAAGCCCCCATCTCGAGGTTCTCGAGGACGGTCATGTGCGGGAACAGACGCCTGCCTTCCGGCGACTGCGAGATGCCCATCTCGACGATGTCGTGCGGATTGCGCCGCGTGATGTCCTTCCCCTTGAAGACGATCCGGCCCTGCTTGGGCGTGTTGAGGCCGTTGATCGAGCGGAGCGTCGTCGACTTGCCGGCACCGTTGGCTCCGATGAGCGTCACGACCTCGCCCTCGTTCACCTCGAGCGAGACGCCCTTCAGTGCCTCGATCGAGCCGTAGAACGTGTGGACGTCCTCGAGCTCGAGCAGCGCGCTCATGTGGTTGCCGCCTTTCCGAGATAGGCCTCGATCACGGCCGGGTCCTTCTGGATCTCCTTCGGCGCCCCTTCGGCGATCTTCTCCCCGTAATCGAGGACCGTGACCCGCTCGGAGATGCCCATCACGACCTTCATGTCGTGCTCGATGAGCAGGATGGCGAGCCCACGCTCATCCCGGACCTGGGAGACGAAGCTCGTGAACCTCGCCGTCTCCTGCGGGTTCATGCCCGCCGTCGGCTCGTCGAGCAGGAGCAGCTTGGGCTGGGTTGCGAGCGCGCGGGCGACCTCGAGCCGCCGCTGGTCGCCATACGCGAGGCTCTCCGCGAGGCTCTCGTCGGACCTGGTCAGACCGACGTAACGAAGAAGCTCGCGCGCGCGGTCCGTGGCCTCCCGCTCCTCGCGATATACGCGCGGGGTGCCCAGGATCGAGCCCAGGATTCCACCCTTGAGCCGGGAGTGCATGCCTACGAGAACGTTCTCGAGTGCCGTCATCTGCGGAAAGAGGCGAATGTTCTGGAAGGTCCTGCCGACCCCGAGCTTCGTGATCGCGTGCGGCGGTTTGTCGGTGATGTCGTGACCGTCGAAGACGACCGTCCCCGCAGTCGGCTTGTAGAGGCCGGTCAGCATGTTGAAGAAGGTCGTCTTTCCAGCACCGTTCGGGCCGATCAGGCTGACGATCGAACGCTCCGGAATCGTGAAGTCGAGGTCGTTCACGGCAGTCAGGCCGCCGAACTCCTTGCGAACGTTCGTCGCGACGAGCAGCGACTCCGCCGGCTGGGCGGGCTGGTCGGGCTGGTCCGGCTGGTCGGGCCGAGGCTGGACGGCCATCAGGCCTTCGCTCCTCCTTCTGGCTCGTCCTCACCGCGCGACTCGTACAGCGCCTGGTCGATCGGGCCCGCTCCTGCTCCCTCCTCGATCTCGAGCTTCCGCCGGCGCTCCGGGATCAGCCCGGTCGGGCGGAAGAGCATCATCATCACGATGAGGAACCCGTAGATGCCGAACGAGTACTTCGGCACCTCGATCTCAACCCCGAAGATGTCGAAGATGTTGTTATTCAGCCACGCGCCGATGTTCGCCAGGCCCTCGACGTTCAGCCACGCGAGGATGAAGCCTGCGACGACCACGCCCCAGAGGCTGCCCATCCCGCCGAGGATGACCATGCAGAGCAGGAACACCGAGATGTTGAAGTCGAACTGGCTCGGGAATGCGCCGGAGTTGAACGTCGCGATGTAGGCGCCGGCGACGCCTCCGAAGAACGCTCCGATTGCATAGGCCCACGTCTTGGTCCTCATCAGCGGCACGCCCATCGCGCCCGCTGCGGTCTCGTCCTCGCGGATCGCGATCCACGCCCGGCCGAGTCGCGAGTCGCGGAGCCGGTACGAGCAGAAGATCGTGATCAGGAGCAGCCCGAGCACGGTCCAGAAGAACAGCCTGTCGGCGTTCAACGACTGCTGGTAAGTGACGGGTAACCCGAGCGTGTCGTGGAGTCTCTCGCCGAAACCGGGGCTGTCGATCGGGCTGATGCCGAACGTGCCGTTGGTGATGTCGTGGCCGGCGATGTCGTCGCCGTTGCGAACGGCCTGCGGGATGATCTCGCCGAACCCGAGGGTGACGATCGCCAGATAGTCGCCTCGGAGCCGGAGCGTCGGGAGGCCGATGAGCACTCCGCCGAAGGCCGTGATCAGCGCTGCGATCACGAACACGAGCCACATCGAGATGTGGATCCCGGGAACGGCGCTTCGGTCTCCGAAACCGAGCGAGCCGAAATGGAAGTTGAGCTGCTCGAACTGGCCCGAGGCGAACCACCCGGCCGTGTAAGCGCCGATCGCGTAGAAGGCCACGTAGCCGAGGTCGAGCAGGCCGGCGTAGCCGACGACGACGTTCAGGCCGACGGCCATCATCACGAACACGAGGATCGTCACCATCGAGTGGACGCTCGGGAACGTGTTGATGATCGGGACGTTCGCCGGGAGGCTGGTCGACGTACCACGGATAGGTGAACGTGACGAGGATCAGCAAGACGACGGGCAAGTGCCTCCGTACTCGATCCGGAGCACGGCGCCAGCGCTCTCCGACGCGGTCGAGCATCAGGGTCGACGAGATCTGCTTCCGGATGGTCACTACGCCCCCTCCGGGGTGCGCTCGCCGAGCAGGCCTTCGGGCCGGAACACGAGGATCGCGATCAGGATCCCGAACACGATCGAGTTCGTCCAGTCAGGTCCAGGGGCGTGCCAGGGCAGACCCTCGTTGAAGGCTCTGATCAGGCCGATCAGCACAGCCCCCAGCACCGCACCGGTCAGGTTGCCGATGCCGCCGAGCACCGCGGCCGTGAAGGCGATCAATCCGAGCGTGAAGCCGCTGTCGTAGCGAATGCTGAACTCGGACGCGAAGAGCACCGCTCCGATGCCGGCGAGCCCACCCGCGAGCACGAACGTGAACGAGATCGTGCGGTTGACGTCGATGCCCATGATCGCGGCCGCCTCCGGGTCCTGCGAGGTCGCGCGCATCGCCTTGCCCTGCCGAGTCGACTTGACGAGCCAGGTGAGCAGGATGAGGGCGGGGGCGGTCACGAGGAGGATGAAGAGCTCGTCCCACCCGTAATGGACGCCCTTGTAGTCGAAGACGTTGCCCTGGGGGATGAGCGGCGGGACGCTGCGGTAGTTCACCCCGTAGATCGCCAGCGAGATGTTCTGGACGATGAACGACATGCCCACGGCGGTGATCAGCACTGCCAGGCGCGGCGCCGATCGCAGGCGGCGGTAGGCGAGGAACTCGATCGAAGTGTTGATCGTCGCGCCGAACACGATCGCGATCAGGAACGTCGCGAGGAGACCGACGATGATCGCGATGGCCGTCGAGCCTTCGTCGAGCCCGAAGACGCTCACGATCATCGTGGTCGAGAAGAGACCGGTGAGCGCGAAGACGTCGCCGTGGGCGAAGTTGATCAGCTGCAGGATCCCGTAGACGAGCGTGTAGCCCAGAGCAACGAGCGCGTAGACGGAGCCGAGCTTGATCCCGATCAGAAAGACGTTGAAGAAGTCGTAGGCGCGGCCCTGGTCGTACAGGACAAGGAAGTTCTTGATCAGCCAGAGGACGATCAGGACGACGAACGCGATCCCGAGCACGGACGTGACCGCAGGGCGCCGCCGACTTCGAAGGCCTGCGAAAGGGCCGCCCCCTATGCGTTCCCGAGTCGAGATTCGCAGGATTCTAGAACGCCGAAGGAGGGCCGAGGCCCTCCTTCGGTCGCGCGAGTTGTTTCGCTTGCGTTTCTAGCCGGCCGCTTCCTTCCGTGCGGCCTCGACCAGGTCCGCCTCGGGGCTGGTCGTCAGGAGCGTGTTGAGCTTGTCCGTTCCCTGATAGATCGTGAACAGCGTCGCAGCACCGCTCGCGCCGGTGAGGTCGCCGTTCTCGTTCAGCGAGAAGCTGCCGATCAGGCCGTCCTCGATGTCGGTGTTGAAGACCTCCTCGATGACGCTCGACCGCGAGCCGTCGGACCGCTCGATCGCATCGAGCAGCACCTGGGCGGCCTGCGCACCGAGAATCGCGTACGGGTCGACGGATGCACCGCCGAGCTCGGCCTTGAAGCCGTCGATGAACTCGAGCGCTGCTCCCTTGTACTTGTCGATACCGACGCCGGCGACGCTGAAGTACGCGCCCTTGGCGTCCGGCGTGCCGCCCTCCGACCGCTGGAAGACCGCGTCGGTCGTGAAGCCGTCGGGCAGGAACAGCATGACGCCCTTGCTCGGGCTGTCCGTGTTCGGGCCGAGGATCGACACCTTGTCGTTGATCAGCTGGCCGCTGTTCTCGTCGATCAGCCCGCCGATGAAGATCGCATCGGGATCGGTGGCCTTGATCTTCGTGAACGTGGCCTGGAAGTTCGGCTGCTTCGGGTCGTAGGCCGCGAAGCCCTTGATCTCCATGCCGAGCGCCTTCGCCGCACCCTGGAGGTTCTTGGCGACGCCGAGGCCGTACGCCTCCTTGTCGTTCAGGATGTAGACGCTCTTGACGCCCTTCGACTGCATGAACTTCGCCACCACAGCAGCCTGGTTCGGGTCGCTCGGAGCGACGCGGGCGTAGTTCCGCGTGCCGCTCGGGTAGTACTTCTCGGGCTCGTTGCCCGCGCACGGCTCGGTCAGGCAGCCGTACGTGTTGGCAGGCGAGATCATTGCGATCCCGCCGTCCGGGGCCTGGTTCAGCACCGGGATCTCGATCGCGGCGCAGCCCGAGTTGAACGTCCCGATCAGGCCGACCATGCTTTCGTTGCCCTTGTAGGCGTTCGCATTCGCGCTGCACTTGCTCGGATCCCACTTCGCGAGCTGGGCCGATGCGTCGTCGCACGCCTGGAACGCGATCTTCTTGTCACCGGCCATCCAGTCCTGCTGCTCGAGCACGTAGACGATCGCCTTGTTCATCTGCGTCGTCTGCGTGCGAGAGCCGCCCTGGAGCGGCAGATCCGAGGCGATCAGATAGTCGGGATCCCCTTCGCCGTTGTACTGAAGGGGTCCGCAGGATGACGCTGGAAGGGCGGTCACGTTGCCGCCTCCACCGCCTCCATCGTCGTCGTCACCGCCGCAGCCCGCAGCCACGAGGGCAAACGCACCGACGGCGAGGACGAGCAAAACAGTCAACAGGTACTTCCTCACGCTGCTCCTCCTCCGTGATGAAACATGGTTTGCGGCGACGGGTTCCGCCTTCCGCCGCCGACAAGTATCGAGACAACCGGCCGCGCTTTCAACTTTGTAAGCACAGGACGGGGCGGACAGGGGGTTTGGGGGAACCGAGAGGTTCCCCCAACGCACCGAAGAACCGCTGTGCCGAAGGTGGGACTCGAACCCACACGGGGCGTAAACCCCACCGGATTTTGAGTCCGGCGCGTCTACCAGTTCCGCCACTTCGGCGCCAGGCCATGGTAGCCCGGTGCTGCGTGGAAGACTGTCTCCTGAGCATGCGAGTCGGCGTCCTTACCGGCGGGGGTGACTGCCCGGGGCTGAACGCGGTAATCCGCGCAGTTGCTCGACGCTCCTTCGACCGCGGCCACGAAGTCGAGGGCGTGCGCGCGGGCTGGCGCGGGCTCGTCGAAGGCATCTTCGAGCCCCTCGGGCCGCGGGAGATCTCCGGCCTCTTGCCGCGCGGCGGGACGATCCTCGGGACCTCGCGGACGAACCCGTACAAGGTCGAAGGCGGCGTCGAGCGTGTGCGCGCGAACTTCGAGCAACGCGGCTTCGACGCGCTGGTGGCGATCGGCGGCGAGGACACGCTCGGCGTCGCCGCGAAGCTGTTCGAGGAGCACGAGTTCCCGGTCGTCGGCGTGCCCAAGACGATCGACAACGACCTCTCGGCGACCGACTACACGTTCGGCTTCGACACCGCGGTCTCGATCTGCACCGAGGCGATCGACCGCCTGCACACGACGGCCGAGTCGCACAACCGCGTGATGGTGGTCGAGGTGATGGGCCGGCACACCGGCTGGATCGCCGTCATGAGCGGGATCGCCGGCGGCGCGGACGTGATCCTGATTCCCGAGCAGCCGATCACGGTCGAGCAGGCGTGCTCCGAGATCATGAGCCGTCACGAGCGGGGAAAGGACTTCTCGATCGTGGTCGTCAGCGAGGGCTACGAGCTGAGCTACGAGTCGGGAGAGCGAAGACAGGTGGCGCAGGAGACCGACGCCGACGAGTTCGGCCATGTTCGCCTCGGTGGTGTGGGCCACGAGCTCGCACGGGACATCGAGGAGCGAACCGGGTTCGAGACGCGGGTCACCGTCCTCGGTCATGTGCAGCGAGGCGGTAGTCCGACTCCGCGCGACCGCGTGCTCGCGACCCGCTACGGCCTGAAGGCGGCCGACCTCATCGACGAGGGCCGCTTCGGGCAGATGGCCGCGCTCCAGGGAGACACGCATCGTCGACGTCTCGCTGGCGGAGGCGACCAAGGAGCTGAAGACGGTGCCGGAGGATTGGTATGCCGTTGCCAAAGCCTTCTTCGGCTGAACGTCTACTCGATGAACAGCAGCGCGTCCGTCGGCGCGTAGTCGTCCGTGAGGACTGGCACGTCGCGTGTTGGAATGATGGCGTCACGGCGGTCGCGAATCGCTTTGGTCAGATCGGCCGCGCTCCCCACACGGGCTCGTACCGCCTCCCAGCGCTCGAGCAGCACGTTCTCCTCGGGCGCGGCGCCCTCGCCGGCGACGACGATGATGTTCATCAGCGTGCTGTCGTCGTCACCGGGCTGCTTGACAGGGTGCACGGTCACGGTCGGGAAGACCGCACGGTAGGTCTTGTACATCGAGCGGAACAGCTTCGACCCGGGGCCTGAGATCGAGCCGATCAGATTGCTGGCGATCACACCACCTGGCTTGAGTCGTGAGCGGGCGAGCTCGAGGAACTCGATTGTCGTCAGGTGGAAGGGCAACGAGTCGGAGAAGTACGCGTCCATCACGATCGCATCCCACCGCTCGTCGTTGCGCTGGAGGAAGCGTCGCCCGTCCTCGACCGTCACCTGCAGCCGCGAGTTCCGCGGGTAGCGGAAGTAGCGGTACGCGACGTCGCGGACGACCGGGTCGAGCTCCACGGTCTCCACCTCGAGCTCGGGAAAATCGCGCCACATCCGTTTCTGCGCCGAGCCCGCGCCGAGCCCGACGAAGAGGATCTTGCGCACATTCGGGCTGTACGCGAGCGGCAGCTGTAGGAAGTCGGCGTAGTCGAACCGGGTGCGGAACGGGTCGTCGAGGTACATCCCGCTCTGGAACGAGCTCTCGAACCGAAGGTACCGAGTGTCGTCGTCGTCGACGACGGTCAGGCCGTGGTAGCGCGTGTTCTTCGAGTAGACGAGCTCGAATCCCTCGGAAGGCGCGGCGACCTCCCGCGTACCGAGCTCGCGGAACCGCGGCGACCAGTTCTGGGCGGCGACTCCGGAGAGGCGGCCGCCCTGCTTCGGCTCGAGCTCGACCGTGGCCCAAGCCGACGCCAAGACGAGCGCGGCGACGGCGGCGCCGGGCACGACTGCGCCCTCTCCGAGGGCGACCAGCCCGGCCGCGACGAAGAGAACGGTCGCGAGAACGCCGAGGAGCTGGTTCGTGCCGAGCTCGGGGATCAGGAAGAAGGCCGTGGCGAAGGTGCCGAAGATGCTGCCGGCCGTCGAGACGGCGAACAGGCGACCCGCGGTCTTGCCGAGGCTCGCGATCTCACGTCCCCGAAGACGCACCGCGATCGGCGTCGCGGTGGCGAGGACGACGCTCGGCAGCCCGAAGAGGATGACCGTGGCCACGAGCGGGTTCCAGCGCGGTCCCGGGTCCCACTCGACGACCTGCTCGAGCACCCAGCCGTCGACGACCGGGATGAGCAGGATCATGGCGGCACCGAGCGTGAGCGCGCCGAGCAGGAGCAGTGGCGTCGGGAACCGGTCGGCGAGCACGCCCCCGATCCAGTAGCCGACGGAGAGCCCCGTGAGCACGACGCCGATGAGCGCGCCCCAGACGAAGATCGAGCTGCCGAAGAACGGCGCGACGACGCGGCTGGCTACCAGCTCGAGCCCGAGTAGCACCGCACCTGACAGAAAGACCGCCGCGAAGATGCCGGCGGCCGAGCGTTCGATCCGCTTCATTCAGCCCTTATAGCCGTAGATCTCGGGCGGGTGGCGACCCAACCGTCCGGCGCGCGGGCCGGTCAGACCTCCGGCGGCGCCGCACGAACGAGGCCCGCGATGCTCTCCGAGGCGACGATCACGGCGTCGACTCCGGCACGCTCGAGCTCGGCGATCTCGTCCGGAGTCGTGACCGCGAGATCGGCGATCGCGAGCTTTCCGGCCGGGATGTCCGGCAGCAGGTCGAGCACGTGCTCGAGCGGGTCGTCGGAGTCGCGCGCGTTCTCCGGCGCGAGGAGGAAGATCTCGGGGTCGAGTCGCTCGAGAGCAAGCTCGAGCTCGTCGGCGTCGCGAACCTCGACGACGCATTCCAGGCCGAGATCCTGCGCCTCGGCACACCGTCGCTCGACCCGGTCGGCATCGTCCTCGAGCATCCTGCGCGGCAACGAGCAATGCGTCAGCGCCGCCGTTCAACGCCTCGGCCGGGGAGCTCTTCCGCGCGCCAGAGGATCGGAAGCCCGGTCGCTTCACGCATCCCGGCGAGGTCGCGTTCGACGACGACGCCCTCCGCACCCTGGCGCTCTGCGTCCTGCGCCGTCTGCGCGTCGGGCGCCGGCGCAATCAGCGAGATGCCGTCGCCCTCCGAGACCGCTTGGCTCAATCGGCGCATCAGCGCGGCTGAATGCTAGTGCCCCATCCGACACTAGACGCCTATCGGGTGCCAGACCGTCTTCAGCTCGAGGAAGTCGGCGATGTCCCACGGGCTCTGGTCGTCCGGCTTGCCGCGCACGACGCGCTTGACGTTCTCGGCGGCGAGGCGCTCCAGCTCCTCGCCTGCCCGTCCGCGCCGGCAAGGTCGATCGCGTTCACGTCCATGTGCCCGGCGAGCCACGGCGCGAGCTCGTCGCGATGCCCGGTGAGGAGGTTGACGACGCCGCCGGGGACGTCCGACGTGGCGAGCACCTCGGCGAGCTCGACCGCAGCGAGCGGCGAGGTCTCGGAGGCGACGACGACCGTTGCGTTTCCGCCGACGATGGCGGGCGCGATCCGCGAGACGAGCCCGGCGAGCGGCAGGCTCCTCGGGAGCGAGAATCCCGACGACTCCGGTCGGCTCCGGCACGGTGAAGTTGAAGTACGGCCCGGCGACGGGATTCGACGAGCCGAGCACCTGCGCGCAGCTTGTCGGCCCAGCCCGCGTACCAGACGAGCCGATCGATCGAGCGGTCGACCTCCTCCTGCCCGGAGCCGAGGTCGGCGAACTCGGCCCGGCGCGCCTCGAGCATCTCGGCGATCCGGTAGACGACCTGGCCGCGGTTGTAAGCGGTCATCCCCGACCAGCCGGCGACCGCCGCTCGGGCTGCCCGAACCGCGTCGCGGAGATCCTTCCGCGAGGCGCGCGCGACGTTCGCGTCCTGCGCCTCGTAGGTGCGGCCCGACTCCGAGCGCGGGAACTCGCCGCCGATGTACAGCTTGTACGTCTTCTTGACCGGCAGACGGGCCATCAGTCGAAGTCCAGATACGGCTCGAGGCCGTGCCGTCCGCCCTCGCGTCCGAAGCCGGACTCCTTGTAGCCGCCGAACGGCGAGGCCGGGTCGAAGCGGTTGTACGTATTCGCCCAGATCACCCCGGCGCGGAGCTGCTGCGCCATCGCGAGGATCCGCGAGCCCTTTTCCGTCCAGACGCCGGCGGCGAGCCCGTACGGCGTGTTGTTCGCCTTCTCGACGGCCTCGTCCGGCGTGCGGAACGTGAGCACGGACAGAACGGGCCCGAAGATCTCCTCCTGCGCGATCCGGTAGCTCTGCGCGACGTTCGTGAAGACCGTCGGCACGAACCAGTAGCCCTTCTCGGGCAGGCGGCACGGAGGCTGGTAGATCTCGGCGCCTTCTTCTTCGCCCGCGGCGACGAGCTCCTTGATCTTGTCGAGCTGCTGACGGGAGTTGATCGCGCCGACGTCGGTGTTCTTGTCGAGCGGGTCGCCGACCCGAAGCGTCGTCAAGCGCCGCTTCAGCTTGCCGATCAGCGGCTCGTAGATCGATTCCTGGACGAGCAGACGCGAGCCGGCGCAGCAGACGTGGCCCTGGTTGAAGTAGATGCCGTTCACGATGCCCTCGATCGCCTGGTCGAGCGCGGCGTCGTCGAAGATGACGTTCGCGGCCTTGCCGCCGAGCTCGAGCGTGAGCTTCTTGCCGGTGCCCGCGAGCTCGCGCTGGATCGCCTTGCCGACCTCGGTCGAGCCCGTGAACGCGATCTTGTCGACCCCCTCGTGCTTGACGAGCGCTGCTCCGGTGCTGCCGTCGCCGGTGACGATGTTGACGACGCCCGGCGGCAGCTCGGCCTGGCGCAGGACGTCGGCGAAGAGGAGCGCTGAGAGTGGCGTCGTCTCCGCGGGCTTGAGGACGACCGTGTTGCCGGTCGCGAGCGCCGGCGCGATCTTCCACGCGAGCATGAGCAGCGGGAAGTTCCAGGGGACGATCTGGCCTGCGACGCCGATCGGCCTGGGCTTGCGGTTCGGGAACGCGTACTCGAGCTTGTCCGCCCAACCGGCGTAGTAGAAGAAGTGTGCGGCCGAGAGCGGCAGGTCGACGTCCCGCGACTCGCGGATCGGCTTGCCGCCGTTCAGCGACTCGAGGACGGCGAACTCCCGCGAGCGCTCCTGGAGGATGCGCGCGATTCGGTACAGATACTTCGCACGCTCTGCCGGCGAGATCCCGGACCAGCCGTTCTCGAAGGCGTCGCGGGCGGCGCCGACGGCGAGGTCGACCTCCTCGGCGGTCGCCTGGCCGACCTCGGCCAGCGCTTCCTCGCTCGAGGGGTCGATCGTCGAGTAGGTCTCCTTCGGCTCGAGCCACTCGCCGCCGACGAAGTGCCCGTAGCGGTCGCGGAGCTGAACGAGGTCGCGCGCCTCGGGCGCCGGCGCGTAGTCCCAGGAAGCCGGAACGGGCGCGCGATCCTGCTTGCGCTCGAGCTCGGTCATCGAGACCCGCCCGCCGACGCCAGGGGGCTACGCCCACCACCCACCCCCCACCCGTAAAGGGAGGGGTGCGACGTTAGCTCGCGGTTGCTCGCTCGTCTGTGCCGAATTCGGGCCGAATCAGTCAACGGTGAAGTAGTCCGGGCTTTGGTAGCGCCCCGTCTTCTCCTTCCGGATCTGCATCAGCACGTCGTTCAGGAGCGTCGAGGCTCCGAGGCGGTACAGGTCGGGCGTCAGCCACTCAGGCCCCAGCGTCTCGTGCAGTTGGACGAGGTACTGCACCGCCTGCTTCGACTGCCGGATCCCGCCCGCGGGCTTCATCCCCACGCGTCGACCCGTCTCCTCGTAGACGTCGCGGATCGCCTCCAGCATCACCAGCGTCACCGGCAGCGTCGCCGCCGATGGCAGCTTCCCGGTCGAGGTCTTGATGAAGTCGGCCCCGGCAGCCACCGCGAGCAGGCTCGCCCGCCGCACGTTGTCGTAGGTCCCGAGCTCGCCGGTCTCGAGGATCACCTTGAGGTGCGCGTCGCCCGACGCCTCCTTGACCTGGACGATCTCGTCGTAGACCTTCGCGTAACGGCCGGAAAGGAACGCACCGCGGTCGATCACCATGTCGACCTCGTCCGCACCCATCTCGACCACGTCGCGAACCTCGGCGACCTTCACGTGCGTCGGCGCCTGCCCGGACGGGAACGCGGTCGCCACGGACGCCACCTTGACGCTCGTGCCGCGCGTTCGCTCGACCGCGGTCGGGACGAGATTCGGGTAGACGCAGATCGCCGCCACCGACGGCACGCTCATGTCGGCCGGATCCGGCCGGATGCCCTTCGACGTGAGCGCGGCGACCTTGCCCGGCGTGTCGGCTCCCTCGAGGGTCGTCAGATCCATCATCCGGACGGCGAGATCGAGCGCGAAGAGCTTCGCCTCGCGCTTGATCGAACGCTTTGCAAGCGTCGCTGCCCGCTCCTCGACGGCAACTGCGTCCACAGAGCCGATTCGCGGCAATCGGGGCTCGAGCGGGAGCTCGAACCCGGAGGCGAGCACGGGCGCCTTGGCCATACGAGGAGTCTAGCCCTGGGGTGTTTGCCCAGGATCGAGCCGGTAGACCCAGCCTTCCTGCCACTCGAACGGCGCGACGACGAGCTCCTCGAGCGGGCGCTCCTCGAACAGGTGCTGGAGCGCCCAGCGCGGTCGCAGCGTGCGCGACAGAAGATACGCGGCCGCCGTCGAACCACGTGGCGAGGTCGGCGAGAAGGCTCGCGACGCGCACGACCACCTGGCGATAGCTCTCGCCGCCCGGATACGGCTCGTCGACCCTGTTCGCCTTGACGGCGTCGATCTCTGCGACGGGCCTGCCGTTCAGCTCGCCGTAGTTGCACTCGCGCAGCCGCCAGTCCTTGAAAACCGGAATCGCGGATCCCTCGAAGGCGACTTCCACGGTCTCGACCGCGCGGCCCAGATCGGACGTGAAGATCGCCGTGATCCCGTCGTTGCGCCGGCGGCGCGCCGAGCGCGCTCGCCGCCTCACGGCCGGCCTCCGACAGACGCCCCTCGAGCCAACCGGTCGCGATCCCGGCCTCGTTGTGCTCCGTGATCGAGTGGGTCTCGTAAACGAGCGTCGATCATCAAATGCCGAGCCGCTCGAGGAGCTGCTCGTCGCGCCGCCAGCGAGGCTTGACCTTGACCTGCAGCTCGAGGAACACGGGATGGCCGAGGAGGTGCTCGATCTCCGGCCGCGCACGCGTCCCGATCTCCTTCACGATCGCGCCGCCTCGGCCGACGACGATCTGCTTCTGCGACTCCGTCTCGACGTAGAGGTTCGCGCGCACGACCTTCTCGCCCAGCTCCTCGACCTCGACCGAGATCGCGTGCGGGACCTCCTCTCGCGTCAGCGCGAGCGCCTTCTCGCGGACGAGCTCGGCCACCTGGTCCTCGACCGACAGATCGCTCCGCTGATCGGGCGGGAAGTACGCGGGGCCTTCGGGCAGGAGCTCGACGAGCTCGTCGCGCAAGGCGTCGATCCCGTCGCCGGTCTTCGCGCTCACCGGATGCAAGCGCGTGGAAGTCGCCGAGCTTGGACGCCGTGTCCATCTGGGTCGCGATGTGACCGGGCTTCAGCTTGTCGACCTTGTTCAGCGCGATCACGACCGGCACTCCGAGGGAGAACACACGCTTGCGCGATGAACCGGTCGCCTGCGCCGATCCGCTCTCGCGCGGAGAGGACGAAGAGGACTCCGTCGACGTCCTCGAACGCCTGGTCGACGGTCCGCTGCATCCGCTCGGTCATCGGATCGAGCGGGCGCTGGAACCCGGGCAGGTCGACGAGGACGAGCTGGTGATCCTCGCCGTTCGCCACACCCGAGATCCGGCGCCTCGTCGTCTGCGGCTTGTCGGAGACGATCGCGACCTTGCCGCCGGCGAGCGCATTCACGAGCGTCGACTTGCCGACGTTCGGCCGGCCGGCGACTGCGACGAACCCGGATCTCACAGCTCGAAGGTGTCCGGCAGGAGCTCGTCAGAGGTCCTCGTGACCACCTCGCCGGCGGCGTTCCGATACGTCACTCGCTCGAAGCCGAAACTCGTGGATCCACTGGCGGCACCCACCGCAGGGCGACGCGGTGATCGCGATCTCCTCGAGGTCTCCCGGCCGGCACCCGGCGACGACCGCGGAAGCGATCGCGGTCCGCTCGGCGCAGATCCCCAGCGGGTAGGCGGCGTTCTCGACGTTCACGCCCTCGAAGACCCGTCCGTCGCGCGCGCGGACGGCCGCGCCGACGAGGAAGCTCGAGTACGGCGCATAGGCGCGCTCGGCGACCGCGACCGCGCGGGCGAAGAGGTCGTCGCTCACCCGAACACCTGGAACATGACGAGCACGGCCAGCGAGCCGAGCAGCGCGCCGTACGTGACCTCGAGGAACGAGTGCACGCCCGCCTCGAGGCGCGTCTGGGCGACGAGGATCGCCATCAGAAGCGTGAGCGACGAGATCAGGAACCAGTGCGGCGAGTCGCCGACGACCTGTGTCACCGCCATCCAGCCGCCGAATGCGACCGCCGCGTGACCGGACGGCAGGCCACCGCGCAAGCGGCGTGCCACGGCCCGTATAGGCCTTCGTCGCGAGCACGAGGATGATCGTCAGCACGAGCGCGATCAGCGTCAGCTCGGACGGCGCGTCGCGCAGCCGCTCGATGACATGCGAGCTGCGATTGAAGACCTGATCCGAGAAGACGAGGTAGCCGACGGCGACCGCGTTCACGGTCGCGATCAGAACGGCGCCCGGCGGCGATGTCCTTCGCGAGCTTGGCCAGCGGGTCGAACGAGGTCGTGGCGACGTCGATGCCGGCCTCGAGCGCCGAGTTGATCATCTCGGCGATGAGGACGAACGAGATCGCGATCATCAGCGCGATCAGCTCGATCCGCCCCACGCCGAGCGCGACGGCCGCGATCAGCACCGCGGCGGCGATCCCGAAGTGGATCCGCATGTTGCGCTGGGTGCGGAGGACGTGGATCACGCCCTCGAACGCGAAGTTGAAGCTCTCGAGGAGCGACGGCGCCCGGCGCGGAGATGCGCTCACGACGCGAGCTCCGCCTCCCGGGCCTCCATCGCTTCGCCGTGGTCGTAGCCGAGGAGGTGCAGCAGGCCGTGGACGAGCGGCGCGCGCCATGCGTCGCCGACGACCTGCGGGCAGATGCACGGCGTCGCCGAGCTGGCGCGGCACCCCGGGCGGCAAGCTCCTCGCGTCCGTCGATCGGGAACGAGAGGACGTCGGTCGCCTCGTCGACTGCCGAGGTGCTCTCGCTTCAGCTCCCGCATCTCCTCCGGGCCGACGAACGACGAGCCCGAGATCGCCGTCCTCGATCCCCTCGGCGGCGAGGCACGCGCCGGGCGAGGTCGGCGGCGCCTCCTCGTCGACCTCGGCTCCGCTTCGATTCGCGATCTCGACCGTCACCAGCCACCATGTCGTCACTTCCGACGCTGCGTGCCGGTCTCCTCCGCATGCTTGCGGTAGGCCTCGACGATTCGCTGCACGAGCTTGTGGCGAACGACGTCCTCGTGCCCGAAGCGGACGAACGCGACCCCGTCGAGCGAGCCGAGGATGTCCTGCACCTGGATCAGCCCTGATGCCTGCTCTCGCGGCAGGTCGACCTGGGTCACGTCGCCGGTGACGACGACCTTCGAGCCGAAGCCGAGTCGCGTCAGGAACATCTGCATCTGCTCGGGGCTCGTGTTCTGCGCCTCGTCGAGGATGATGAACGAGTCGTTCAGCGTGCGGCCGCGCATGAACGCGAGCGGGGCGACTTCGATGATCCCCTTCTCCATGTACGCCGCGAGGCGGTCGGCGTCGAGCATGTCGTAGAGCGCGTCGAAGAGCGGGCGAAGGTAGGGGTCGACCTTCTCCAGCATCGTCCCGGGCAGGTAGCCGAGCCGCTCGCCGGCCTCGACAGCGGGGCGCGTGAGGATGATCCGGCCGACCTGCCGGTCGGAGAGCGCGGAGACCGCGAGCGCCATCGCGAGGTACGTCTTGCCCGTCCCCGCCGGCCCGATCCCGAACGTGACCGTGCAGTCGCGGATCGCGTCGACGTAGCGCTTCTGCGTGACGGTCTTCGGCGCGATCTTCTTGCCGCGGTGGCGCCAGACGACGTCCTCGAAGACCTCGCGGACGTCCTCGACCTGGTCGAGCGCGCCGATCACCGCGTCGACCGTGGAGGGGCCGATCTCGTGCCCGCCCTCGACCAGCTCGACGAGCTCGTCGACGACGGCCCGCGCCTCGGTCACGCGCTCGTCCTCACCCTCGATCGTGAGCCGGTTACCGCGCAGGCGGATCGTGCAGCGCAGGCGGTCGCGCAGCGAGTCGAGCACGCCGTCGCCGATCGCGGCGAGCTCGGCCGCGACGTCGTTCGAGACATCCAGCACCTGCTGCATGGGCCTCAGTGTAGGCGCGGCGGCAGCTCGGGCGGCCGGACGCTTCCGGCACGAGAGCTGACACCCATGCGTGCGCTTTTCCTCACTAGGATCGCAGTGGGGAGGAGGTCGGGCTGTACCGCTCTAAGGGCGGCGCCGGGAAGGAGAGCTCAGGCGAGCTTCTCGCGGACCAGCTGGCTCACCGCCGAGCCGTCGGCGCGCCCCGCGACCTGCGGCATCACGTCCGCCATCACCCGGCCCAGGTGGCGAAGGCTCGTCGCGCCGCACTCGGCGATCGCGTCGTCGATGATCGTCTCCAGCTCCTCCTCGGAGAGCGGCTCGGGCATGAACTCCTCGAGCACCTCGAGCTCGCGCTCCTCGCTCTCCGCCTGCTCCTCCCGCCCGCCGGCGCGGAATGCCTCGGCAGCCTCGACGCCGCTTCTTCCGCTCGCGCTGCAGGACCTGCAGCTCCTCCTCGTCGTGCAGCGGCCGCTGAAGCTCCTTCTCGGCCGAGCGCAGCTGGGAGAGGATCAGGCTCAGCGCGTCGCGACGCTCGGCGTCACGCTCACGCCTCGCGGCCGCGAGCTCCTCCTCGATGCGTGCGATCAGGCTCATCCGGGCAACCCTCGCATCTGGCCGCCGAGGATGTGCCAGTGAAGGTGAAAGATCGTCTGCCCACCGCCGCGGCCGACGTTGACGACGACCCGGTAGTCCTCGAGACCAACCTCGCGAGCAGTGTCCGCCACGAACTCGAGCATCCGCTTCGCCTCCTCGGCCGGGAACTCGCCGACGTCGCGGAACGTCTCGACGTGACGCTCGGGAATCACGAGCAGATGCGTCTCCGCGCGTGGGTTGATGTCCTTGATCGCCGACGAACCCGTCCGCCTTCCGGACGTGGTCGCCCTCCGCGTAGAGCCGAGCAGAAGAGACAGTCAGCGGACACCGACGATCCCCTCCTCCGTCACCGGCCTCGGCACGAGCGCGCACGAGCTCGCCGACCGGCGCCGTCGTCATCGAGCAGCCACGGCGAGTAGTCGTCGCCGTAGCCCCGTCCCGGGCCGGTCGACGAGCACGACGATCCTCGCCGCCGAGCTTCGAGCGCCACCGGCGAAGGCACGCCTCATGCGAGTCGCGGCGCAGCAGGGCTGATCGGCGCTTCTTCTCGGCCGGAGGAACCGTGTCCTCGGCGGCGGTCGCGGTGCCCGGTCTCGGCGAGTACGGAAAGACGTGCGCCTTCGTCACGCCTGCTTCGGCGAGAACGTGCCGCGTCCGCTCGAACGCAGCGCTCGTCCTCGGCCGGGAAGCCGACGATCACGTCGCTCGTCAGATTGAAGTCCTCGAGCGGCGCAGAGCCGGCGAAGGTACGTCGCGGCGGTGTAGCGACGGCCCATCGCGCGCAGCACGCGGTCGTCTCCGGACTGGAGCGGCACGTGCAGGTGACGCGAGACGGTCGGCGTCTCCCGCAAGCGCGCGAACGAGCTCGTCGTTCACGTGGTTCACCTCGATCGACGAGAGCCGCAGACGCTCCAGCCCGGGCGTGGCTCCCGCCTCGCGAACGAGCCGCGGAAGCGCGTAGCCGCGCTCACGGTCGCGGAAGCAGCCGAGATTGATCCCCGTCAGGACGACCTCACGGTGCCCCTGCTCGACCCGCTTCGCAACCTCGCGCAGCACCGCCTTGGCGCCGCCGGCTGCGAGACGGCCCGCGGACGAGCGGGATCACGCAGAAGTTGCACGAGAAGCTGCAGCCGTCCTGCACGCGGACGAAGGCGCGAACGCGGTCGAGCCGCGCGTCGGCCTGGACGCAGCCGATCGCGCCGACGTCACCCGCGACGAAGGCCGGCGTCTCCTCGCTCCGCCGCCCGACGACGACGACGTTCTCCGGCAGGCCGGCGAACCCGTCGCCCGCGAGGTTCGCGCCGCACCCGGTGACGTACACGCGCCGGTGCGTGCGGGCAGCGCGCGACGCAGCCTGACGCGACTTGCGGACGGCCTCGTGGGTCACGCAGCACGTGTTGACGACGGCGATCTCGGCCGCCGCCTGGCCTCCGCATGGCCGTCGCGGAGCAGCGCCTCGCGGATCGCGTGCGCATCCGCGTGCGACACCTTGCAGCCGAGGAAGCGGATCGAGAACGTGGCCATCGGCAGGCGGATGCTACTGCCGCCTGAACAGATCGGCGGCCCACCGGGCCTCGGTCTCTGCGGGCCATGCGGGCGAAGCCGGCGAACGCAGGCGCGGTCGCTGCTCGTAGTAGCCCGACGTGACCAGCACATGCAGCTCGGACGGTGGCGCGAGCGAGCTCGAGCGTTCGAAGGTCGATGTTGGCGAGCGCGATCTCGGCCGCCGGCAGCTCCTTCGCTCGTCGCGTCGAGCAGGCGCACCTCGACCGCGGACGTCGTTCGCCGCAGCGTTCCGCGTCGCCGCCTCGACCGCCGCCTCGTCGGAGTCGATCGCGAGCAACCGGGCCGAAGCCAAGCTTCGCAGGCAGCGATCGCCAGAACGCCCGAACCGCAGCCGACGTCGAGCACGCTGCCGCGATCGAGCTCGAGCAGGAGCTCGACGCAGAGCAGCGTCGTCGGATGAGCCGCCGGTCCCGAAGGCGCGGCCGGGGTCGATCACCACGGGCTCGAGCCCGGCTGCAGGCCGCTGCCAGGGCGGGCCGATCCAGAGCGGGCCGACCTCGACGGCCCGGTGAAAACGCTTCCACTCCTCCTCCCAGCCCGAGGACACCGGTTGCGCTCTCGACGTCGGCCGAATCGCTCTCGGAGCAGTTCGGCTCCGGCCTCGTCCGTGAAGGCGACCAGCTCGACCGCGTCGCCGCGACGCTCCTCGACGAAGCCCTCTGGGAACAGCTCGAGCATCGCCGCGTCGCCTCCTCGGCGCGCTCGCCGGGAACGGTCACCGACGCGCGCAGGAGGCTCAGCGGAACGCGCTCTTCAGCTTCTCGAAGAAGCCCTCGTCGGGCTGGTACGTCTCGTCGTCCGCCGTTCGCTCGAACTCGGCGAGCAGCCTCCGCTGCTCCTCCGTGAGCTGGCGCGGAACGGCGACGTTGACGAGCACTCGGTGGTCGCCGCGGCCGAAGCCCTGCGAGCACCGGCATCCCCCGCCCGCGCAGGGTGCGCACCTCGCCCGGCTGCGTCCCGGCGCGAACTCGAGCTCGACGCTCGCCGTCGAGCGTGGGCACGCTTGACGCGGGTGCCGAGTGCCGCCTCGGTCATGGTCAGGTCGACCGTCGAGTAGATGTCGTCTCCCTCGCGAACGAGGCGTTCATGAGGCCGGATGCGCACGAGGACGTAGAGATCGCCCGGACTGGCCGCCGAGCGGCGCCCGCGTGACCCTCGCCCGAGAGGCGGATCCGCTGCCCGTCGTGGATGCCGGGCGGGACCTCGACGTCGAGGCTTCGCTCCTCGAGGACGCGTCCCGCGCCGCTGCAGGCCTCGCACGGGTGCTCGACGACCCGGCCGGTGCCAGTGCAGCGCGGGCATGCCTGGCTGCGGATGAACTCGCCGAAGGCCGGTTCGCGACACGTGCTGGATGCGGCCCGTGCCGCTCGCAGTCGCCGCACGTCGAGGCAGTCGTGCCGGGCTGCACGCCGTCTCCGCCGCACTCGGCGCAGGGCACCGCAACCTGCACCGGGACCGCCGCGTTGACCCCGCGCGCCGCCTCCTCGAGCGAGATCTCGATCTTCGGCGGCGATGTCGGCCCCGCGTGCCCGGCGCGCGCCGGTCGCGACGCCGAAGACGTCGTCCCCGAAGAACGCCGAGAAGATGTCGGCCAGGCTCCCGAAGTCGAACGGGGTCGGGCGAAAGCCGCCGCTGCGCAGGCCGGCGTGGCCGAACCGGTCGTAGAGCTGGCGCGTCTCCGACTTCGAGAGCACCTCGTAGGCCTCGACGACCTCCTTGAACCGCTCGTCCGCGTCGGGCTGCGCTCGAAACGTCAGGGTGCAGCTCGCGCGCGAGCCGCCTGAAGGCCCGCTTGATGTCCGCCTCGGAGCCGAGCGGGCGACGCCGAGGATCTCGTAGTAGTCACGCCCCGTCGTCGCCATCTCGAGAAGCGTAGCCGCGGGACTAGTTGTCTTCGTAGACGGACTCGACGAAACGCGACAGCTCGTGCGCGGCGGCGCGGACGGAGCGGATCGCCTTCTCGTAGTCCATGCGCAGCGGGCCGACGAGGCTGACGGCGCCGAGCGTCCGCGTCGAGAGGCCGTACGACGCGCCGACGAGCGACACGTCACGGAGCGCCGGGTTCTCGAGCTCGCCGCCGACCCGGACGAACGGCCGCCGCGAGCCGAGCGTCTCGCCGAGCATCTCGAGGATCGCAG
This sequence comes from uncultured Actinomycetes bacterium, assembly GCA_963776955.1. Classification (GTDB taxonomy): domain Bacteria; phylum Actinomycetota; class Thermoleophilia; order Gaiellales; family Gaiellaceae; genus VAXT01. Next base: position 318,031 of record CAVZOM010000005.1, on the reverse strand, counting down.
CGCGCTTCTCGAGCGCTTCGAGGAGCCGCTGGCAGGCCTCGAGCTCGTCCGCGCGCACCTCGCCGAGTAGGCTCGCGGCGCCGCCGACGAAGAGCCGTTGGTCCTGCTCGCCCACCAGCTCCGGTGAACGCCGGACGCAGAAGCTCCAGGAACCTCGAGCTCCCGAGGGGAGAGCCCCGGGTCTTCGAAGCGGCGTGCGCAGACGCGTGCTCCCCAGCTCGAGACCGGCGAGCTGATCGTTCAGGTACTCGCCGGCCCAGAGCGCGAGACCCGTGTCGACCGGCTCGGCGAGCGCGAACACCCGCTTCGAGACGCCTCCGGTCGACGTGATCACGACGACCATCAGCACCTGCGGCTGCAGCACGAGCACCTCGACATGGCGGACCGTCGCCGTCTGCAGCGGCGGCGCCGACACGAGTGCGAGCAGCCGAGTCGCCTGCGAGAGCGTCTCGGTCGTCTCCTGCAGCGCGGCCTCGAGCTCGCTGCGGGCGGCCGCGAGATCGAGCGGGAAGGGGCTCGGGCCGCGGCTCGAGCCGCTCGAGCAAGCGAATCGGCGTAGAAGCGGTAGCCGGCCTCGGTCGGCACTCGTCCGGCCGACGTGTGCGGGATGCGTCAGGAGACCGAGCCGCTCGAGCTCGGCCAGCTCGGCTCGGACGGTGGACGGGGACACGGTCATCCCGGCCCGCGCGACGAGATTCTTCGAGCCGACGGGCTGCCCGCTCGCGACGTACTCCTCGACGACCCGGCGCAGGATCTCGCGCTGCCGCTCGGTCAACTCCGGTTTCCCCGGTCGACCATCTCTTTGCAGGAATTTTAGGGACGCAGCTGCGGCTCAGACGAGCAGCTCGGCCGTGACGGCGCCACCGAGCCGCCGTCCGCGCGGCGTCAGGACCAGGCGCTCACGCCCGTCCCTCTCGGCACGGCGATAGGCGAGGCCGAGCCGCTCGAGGCGCGCGAGCGCGTCCTCGTCGACCGCGCTCCCCGCCGCGGAGCAGCACTAGCCCGGTGTCGAGGCGCAGGCCGAGCATCACGCGCTCCTGAGCGCGCACCGACTCGCCGAGCAGCTCGACCTCGCCGCTCCGGCGGCTCACCCGCGGCCGAGCGCCGCCAGGTAGGCGTTCAGGCGCGGTGTGTTCCGCGGCGCCGCTCCGCCCGAGCGTCGAGACGGCGCCGATCCCGAGCCCGAGGTAGTCGCGGCCCCGCCAGTACGCGAGGTTGTGGCTTGCGAACGAAGGTCCCGGCCCAGGCTCGCCCGGTCGGGCGCGAGACAGAAGTTCGCCGTCTCGTACCAGCGGTAGCCGGCAGCGGTCAGCCGCTCGATCACGAGCTCGTAGTAGCCCTCCATCGCCTCGGCCTGACGGGCAAGCTCGACTCCGTGCGCGTGCGTGAACCTCGTTCCCGGCTTCGCCTCGAGCTCGTAGTACGAGACGTGCTCCGGTGCGAGCGCGAGCGCCTCGTCGATGTCAGGCTCGAGTGCGGCGGTGCTCTGGCCGGGAATCCCGTGCAGGAGGTCGAGCGAGATGTTGTCAAAATTGGCATCACGGAGATGGTAGAACGCACGGCGGACGGCGTCCGGACCGGCCTGCCGCTCGAGCACCTGCAGGAGGTCTCGGCTGGAAGCTCTGCGCGCCCAGCGAGACGCGGGTCACCCCCGACTCGCGCAGGAGCCGGGCGAGCGCGGGCGTCACCGTCTCGGGATTCGCCTCGACCGTCACCTCCTCGGCGGCCGGCAGCGACTCGAGCAGGCGCCGCAGCTCCCGCCCATCGGTGAAGGTCGGCGTCCCGCCGCCGAGGAAGACCGTCTCGAGCGGCTCGGCGAGGGACTTCGCCGCTCGAGCTCGAGCTCGCGAAGCACCGCGTCGACGTAGCGCGCGTGCAGCTCCTCGCGGCCGACGACGGTCACGAAGTCGCAGTAACCGCAGCGATGCGCGCAGAACGGCAGATGCACGTAGAGGTGGCGAACGTCGGCCCGTTCATCGCTTCGTGTCGTCCAGGTTGAGGACAGCGAGGAATGCTTCCTGCGGCACCTCGACGGCGCCGACCTGCTTCATCCGCTTCTTGCCGGCCTTCTGCCGCTCGAGCAGCTTCCGCTTGCGCGTGATGTCGCCGCCGTAGCACTTCGCGAGCACGTCCTTGCGCTTCGCCTTGATCGTCTCGCGGGCGATGATCCGCGAGCCGATCGCCGCCTGCACCGGCACGTCGAACATCTGGCGCGGGATCTCCTCGCGGAGGCGGTCGACGAGCGCGCGGCCTCGCAGGTAGGCCTCGTCGCGGTGAAGCACGAGCGAGAGCGCATCGACGGGCTCGCCGCCGACGAGGACGTCGAGCCGCACGAGCTCGCCCTCGCGGAAGCCCGCGAAGTCGTAGTCGAAGCTCGCGTAGCCGCTCGTGCGCGACTTCAGCTGGTCGTAGAAGTCGAAGACGATCTCGGCGAGCGGCAGCTCGTAGACGAGGAGCACCCGCTCCGGCGAGGGGTACTCCATGTGGTCGAAGCGGCCGCGCCGCTCGTTGCAGAGCTCCATCACCTGCCCGACGCCGTCCTTCGGGACGACGATCGAGGCACGGACGTAGGGCTCGTCGACGCGCTCCCGCTCCGGCGGCAGATCGGCCGGGTTGTGCACTTCGACGACGTCCCCGCCGAGCGTCTCGACCCTGTAGGCAACGGTCGGCGCGGTGACGAGCAGGTCGAGGTCGAACTCGCGCTCGAGCCGTTCGCGGACGATCTCCATGTGCAGGAGCCCGAGGAAGCCGCAGCGGAAGCCGAAGCCGAGGGCCTGCGAGGTCTCCGGCTCGTATGAGAGCGAGGCGTCGTTCAGCTTCAGCCTCTCGAGGGCGTCGCGCAGCTGCGGGTACTCGTCCGAGTCGGTCGGGTACAGCGCCGCGAAGACCATCGGCTTCACGTCCTTGTAGCCCGGCAGCGGCTCGTCGGCCGGCCGCGCCTGTGAGGTGAGCGTGTCGCCGACGCGCAGCTTGGCCACGTCCTTCAGGCCGGTGACGATGTAGCCGACCTCGCCGGCGCCGAGCGACTCGGCCGCCTGCATCGTCGGCGAGAAGAAGCCGACCTCCTCGGTCTCGAAGCGCGTTCCCTGGGCCATCGCGAGCACGTTCTCGCGGGCGCGAAACTTGCCGTCGACGACCCGGACGAAAGCGACGACGCCGCGGTACTGGTCGTAGGAGGAGTCGAAGACGAGCGCGCGCGGCGGAGCAGCTTCGGGTCGCCGCTCGGAGGCGGGATGCGCTCGACGATCGCATCGAGGACGGCCTCGACGCCCTGGCCGGTCTTCGCCGAGACGCGCAGCACGCGGTCGGGGTCGTCGCCGACGAGCTCGGCGAGCTCACGCGCGGCGCCTTCCGGATCGGCCTGCGGCAGGTCGATCTTGTTCACGAGGGGGAGCAGCTCGAGGTCGTTCTCGATCGCGAGGTACGCGTTCGCGACCGTCTGCGCCTCGACGCCCTGGGCGGCGTCGACGACGAGCACGGCGCCCTCGCACGCCTGGAGCGAGCGCGAGACCTCGTACGTGAAGTCGACGTGGCCCGGCGTGTCGATCAGGTTCAGCTCGTGGCCCTTCCACTGTGACGCGGACCGCCTGGGCCTTGATCGTGATCCCGCGCTCGCGCTCGAGCTCCATCGAGTCGAGCACCTGCGCGCGCATCTCGCGACCGGTCACCGTGTTCGTGATCTCGAGAATGCGGTCGGCGAGCGTCGACTTGCCGTGGTCGATGTGCGCGATGATCGAGAAGTTGCGGATTCGGTCCAGGTCCATGGAGATCAGCCGCGGCGGAAGCGGCCGAGCAACGATAGCAACGGCGTCCAGCTCGCGAACTCCCAGCAAACGGCAGGAAATCAGGTAGGCGGCGAAGCCGGCGACCAGCGCGGTTGCCGAGGGAGACGAGTCTGTCCGCGAGCGAACGGCCGAGCGCCTCGTCGAGCAAGTGCCAGACCGGGTAGGCGACGATCGCGAGCACCGCCGAGGCGATCGTGATGCGCAGGACGGTCGCGGGCCGTCTCGCCGAACTCGATGCGGCCCAGGCGGCGCCGGAAGACGACGAGGAGCGCTGCGGTGCCGGCGACGTTCGCGAGCGAGGTCGCGAGCGGGATGCCCCAGATGCCGACGGTGGTAGAGCGCTGCTGCGAGGAGCGGTGTTGAGGATCGAGGTTGCCGAACGCGATCGCCGTCGGCGATCCACGGGGTCTGGAGGCTGAAGAAGGCTCGGTTCAGCATCAGCATCGCCCCGTTGAACGTCAGCCCGAGCGAGAACGCGGCGAGCGCGCCCGGCGGTGACCGCCGTGGTCTCGTTCGGCCCCCAGGCTCCGCGCTCGTAGATGATGCGCGTGATCGGCGTCGCGAGGACGGCGAATGAACACGCTCGCGGGGATGAGCGTGAACGCGATCTGGCGAAGCCCGAGCGCGACCGTGTGGCGGAAGCCTTCGAATCTTCGCGCGCGGCCAGCCGCGACAGCCGAGGAAAGAGGACCGTCGCGATGGCGACCGAGAACATTCCCTGTGGGAGCATGTAGATCCGGAACGCGGCATCGATCGCGCGCGGCGCGAGCTCCGGATCGATGAACCGCGACGCGAAGAGGGTGTTCACGACGAGGTTGAAGTTGATGAGGCCGAGGCCGATCGTCACCGGGATCATCAGGACGAAGACGCGCCGACGGCCGGGTCGCGCCAGTCGATGACGACACGCAGGCGATCGTCGAGGCCGTCGCAGCCAGGGCAGCGGGAGCAGCACCTGGATCACCGTCCCGACAGGATCGAGATCGCGTAGACGTAGAGCTTCGCGTCGATCGAGTCGGCGCGCGGCACGCCGAGGACGAGCCCGGCGATGATCGCGAGGTTCCAGAACACCGGCGTCAGCGCCGGCACCGTGAACTGCTCGTAGCTGTTGAGGATCCCGACGATGATTCCCGGAGACTCCGAGCAGGACGACGATCGGGAACAGGACTCGCGAGAGGCCAACGGCGAGGTCCGACGTCGCCGCCCGGGATCGCCGAACGGGGCGATGATGAGCGGGGCGAAGACGATGAAGAGCGCGGTCAGCCCGCCCAGGCCGAGCAGCAGCAGCCAGAAGAGGCGTCGAGGCGACGCGCCAGGCTCGCTTGCGCTCGCCCTTCTCGAGGAGCTCGCTGAAGACGGGAACGAAGGCGGAGGACAGCGCCTGCGTCCGCGACGAGCGAGCGCAGGAGGTTCGGCACCTGGAAGGCGACCGTGAAGGCGTTGACCTTGCCGGCGGCGCCGAAGTAGTACGCGGCGACGATCTCGCGAACGAGGCCGAGGATGCGGGAGAGCCCGGTGGCGAGCGAGAAGATCGCCGTCGACCAGGCGAGTCGCCGGCCGGTGGCCCGCTTCTCCACGCGGGCGAGTATAGGAACGGCGCCCGTCGTGATCGGGGTCGGTTGTTCGTCGAAGCCGACCCCTTACTCTAGGTACCGCCGACCTCCTCCCCGACGTCGAGCCTAGTCGGCGAAATCCGCGCCGCGATGGGTGTCAGCTCTGTGCCGAAAGTGCGAACGCACGGCGCTCTGGTACCATCGCCGCGCCCGCTCGTATGCGGGCGTTTCCTTCAGATGCCGAACATCAAGCAGCAGAAGAAGCGCGTCCGAACCTCGGCCGAGGACCGGCTCGACAACCTCCGCTTCCGCTCGACGGTCAAGACCATGACGCGGCGACTCGAGGCTGCGGTCCAGGCCGGCGACAAGAAGCAGATCGCGCCGAGCACACCGCTCTCCAGCGATGGATCGACCGCGCCGCTGCGCGCGGGGCGATCCACAGGAACACCGCGGCGCGCAAGAAGGCGCAGGCGGCGCGGCTCGTCGCCGGGCGCTAGTCCGCGGCGACCGTCGCGGGCTGAGCGGCAGGCCGCGTCACGTCGATCAGCGCGCGCAGCAGCTCGAGCTCGGCCGAGAGCCTCGATCCACCCTTGAGCGCGGCATCGAGCTCGGCGAGGCGGACGAGAGCCGTGTCGAGCTCGCCCCGCGAGTAGCGCTCCGCGTGCTGTAGGGCCTTCCGCGCGGGAAACTCCTTCATCTTCAGGCGACCGGCGATCTCGCGTGGCTCCGAGCCCTTCCTCCGCAAGCGCCTGAGCGGCTCGCACCCGGCCGACGTGGGAGGCGAGACCGACGGCGAGCAGGAACGGCTCCTTCCGCTCGAGTGCGAGCTCGCACGCCTCGAGGAGCGCGGGCAGGTCGCGTTGGCCCCAGGCGTCGGTGAGGGCCCACGCCGCGGCTTCGCGGCCCGGCGTCGCGAGCTGCTCGACGTCGGCACGGCTCGACCGGCTCCCCGCCTGCCCACGCGGCGAGCTTCTCGATCTCGCCCGCCAGCGCCACCGTGTCGTCACCGACCAGTTCGACGAGAGCACGCGCGGCATCGGCGTCCGCGTTGACTCCGAGCCGCTTGAGCTCGGCGTGCACCCACTTGTGGAGGTTGCTCGACTTGGGGACGTCGTAGTCGAGGACCTGCCCGCGCTTTGCGCAGAGATCGGCGAGCGTCGAGCCGCGCAGCGCGCCGTCGACGACGAGCGCGAGCACCGCTCCCTCGACCGGATTGCGGAGATACTCGGCCACGGCGTCGATGTCCGCCTTCCGCCAGCGGTCGACGCCCTCGACGATCACGAGCCGGCCGCCGCCCGTCGCGCCGAAGAGGCCGAGGGCGTTGCAGGCGGCAACCGCGTCCGCCCCGCTCGCAGTCCTCTGCGGAGAGCTGCTCGACCCCCTCGGGGCCGAAGCGCGCACGAAGCCGGCGGAGCGCGCGGAGATGCTTCGGACGGTCGCTGCCGGTCAGGAGGTAGACCGGGAGCAACGGCTCGCTGGACATCGCGGCCAAGCATAGTCAGCGGTCCGAGCGCACAGAGATGCTCTTCCCGTCCGATTCGACCACGACCCGGCCGTCGCGGTCGGTGCGATAGAGAGCGAGGCCGGGCGCGGACTCGAGAGCGGCCAGAGTCTGCGGGTGCGGATGCCCGTAGCCGTTGTCCGTCCCGACCGAGATCACGGCGATCCTGGGCCGGAGTCGACCGAGGAGGCTCGGCAAGCCCGGGTCGCCAGAGCCGTGATGGGCGACCTTCAGGATCTCCACCGGCGGGACGCGCAGCCCGCCTGTGACCTCGGACTCGGCGTCGGCCGTCATCAGAGCGTCGACCTCCCCGTACGACGCCAGGATGACGATCGCGTGGTCGTTCGGATCGTCGCCGGGCGCTCCCGGTCCCGTCCGGCCACAGGATCCGCAGGCGCAGCCGGCCGATGCGAAAGCCCTGCCCGGCCCGGGCGACGACGATCCGCACGTGGCGCCGACGGGCAGCCTCGAGCGCCGCTCGCTCCTCGGGGCTCTTGCTCGGAATCGCCGGATCGAGCACGAGCGCCGACCCGCAGCCGTTCGAGCACCTTGGCAGCACCGCCGATGTGGTCGCGCTGTGGATGGGTGAGGACGACCAGCGACAGGTCCTTCACGCCGAGCCTCCGCAGCTGTCCTGCGACGTCCGCCTCCGGCGGGCCCTTCGTCCACGAGCACGGCCCCACCCGGAACCTGCAGGAGCGACGCCGTCGCCCTGGCCGACGTCGAGGAACGTGATGCGAAGTCCCTCCGGCGGCGGGTAACGGGGGCGGCGCCGATCGCAGGCGCCAGCCGCCCGCGACGAGCGCCGCGAGCAGGATGACCGCCGCGGCTCGCGGTGCTCGCGGTGGACGCAGCCGCGAGACGAGCCACGACGAACCCGACCACCACCTGCGGCCGAGTGCGATAGCGGTGCGAGCGGAGACGGCGGCGTGCGGCAGCCCGCCGACGAGCCGCGCGCACCCGGCGAGGTAGGCGGCGAGCCAGCCGTTCAGCCACGCAAGCGCGACCGCGAGCGGCGGCACTGCAGGCGCGACGAGCGCCGTCACGAGCGCGATCCCGAGCAGCGGAGCGACGACGGGGAACGCGAGCGCGTTCGCCGGGATCGAGTAGAGCGGCACGGTCCCGAACTGCGTGAGCAGGATCGGCGCGGTCGCGACCCCGCAGGCCGCCGAGACTGCGACGACCTCGCCGAGCGAGCGGGGCACTGGATAGCCGGCGAGCGTGCGCTCGAGACGCGGCACGACGACGAAGATCGCCGCGACTGCCGCGAAGGAGAGCTGGAAGCCCGGCATCGAGGAGCGAGTACGGGTTCCACGCGAGCAGAACCGCCGCGCCGAGCAGCAGGAAGTACCAGCGGTCCCGCGGCCGCGCGGCGAGCCAGGCCAGCGAGGCGAGCGCGCCCGCGATCCCCGCTCGCACGACTGAAGGCTGCCAGCCGACCGCCAGCACGTAGCCGCCGATCGCGCCAGAGCGCGAGCAGCTCTCCCCACACACGCGAGAGCGCCGATCGAGATACGCGAACAGGAGCGCGCCGCCGGCGATGAGCGCGACGTTCTGGCCCGAGACGGCAAGCAGGTGGTAGAGGCCCGAGGCCCGAAACCGCTCACGCAGGTTCTCCGACAGGCCTTCGTCTTCCCCGAGCACGATCCCGGCGATGACCGCGCGCCGCTCGCCGCCGAGCCCGGGCGCCATCGAACGGGCCAGGCGGGCGCGAAGCCCGTCGGCGAAGCCCGCCAGCCCGCCGCGGCGCCCGACGATGCGCCAGCGCGATGCGTGGACGACGACGTGGACGCCGTGGCGGCGGAGCCACGTGCGCTCGTCGAAGCCGTCCCTCGGCCCTCGCGGACGGCGTATCTCGCCGGTCAGCTCGAGAAGTGCGCCCTGCGGAGGCGAGCGGCCGACCGGCAGCCGGAGCAGGACCGGCTCGCGGATCGCTTCGTCGCCGAACCGCCGCATCTGGGCCGGGACGCGCAGGTCGTACCGGGAGCGCCGCGCGGGCCCGGTGACCGCGACCAGGGCGCGGTCGGCCGTTCCCACGTGGCGGAGCAGCGGGCTCCGGTCGAGCGCGTCGAGCCGTGCGCTACCCCACCACCAGCCCGCAAGCGCAAGGGCGACGGCGAGCGATCGGCATCCGCCACCGCGACGGCGCGGCCGCAGCAGCCGGATTGCGAGCACGACTGCGCCGACGGCGATCGTCAGTCCGACGCCGTCGCGCACGACGTTCGCGGCCGCGAGCCCGAGGCACAGACTGGCCGCGAGCAGGTGCGGCCGAGCGCGGAGAAGGCTCTCACGGCGCCGCCACGTCGCGTAGCTGCTCGATCCGCGCAGGCCCGATGCCCGGAATCGCGTCGAGCTCGTCCAGCGAGCTGAATGCACCGTGCTCCTGGCGGTAGTCGAGGATCTTCTGCGCCGTCACCGGCCCGACGCCGGGCAGCGCGTCGAGCTGCTCGAGGGTCGCGACGTTCAGGTGAACCGGGCCTGCCGGCGCCGCGGCTGATCCGCCGGCCGGAGCGCCTCCCGCGGGAGCCTTCAGCCGGCACGACGACCTGCGTCCCGTCGGCGAGCGGAGCGGCGAGGTTGACGAGGGCGAGATCTGCTCGCCGAGTCGCTCCGCCGGCGCGCGCGACCGCGTCGGCGACCCGAGCGCGCGATGGGAAGCGGTAGAGGCCCGGCCTGTGGACGGCGCCGACGACGTGGACGACGAGCGGCGGGCCCGGCGTCGGCCCGAATCGGCTCCGCCGCCGCAACCGGAGCTGCCGCACTGGGCGTGCCTGCGCGCAGGAGATGCCTCCCGCCGAGGACGAGCACGAGGAGGAGAACCAGCGCGCCGGCGGCGAGCCGCCGGCGCGCAGGCGGGAGGGAGTCCAGCACGTCGTCAAGGATGACAACGAACGTGTCACGCGTGGGTGCCGGAAGAGCGCCGAGAAAGCGACGAGGCGGGCGGAACCCTCGGTGCGCCCGCGGTGTATCAACGGAAATGACGAAGTGGCTGCTCCCGCTCGCCGCGGTCGGCGGCGGCTTGCACCTCCTCGGCGCAGGCGACCGGTGAACTACGCGCGCGGGTAGCCCCGACTCCCACCGTCGTCACGACCGCTTCCTGGTCGCCGACGATCACGCTCGAGAGGGACGGAAAGCCGACCACCGCCCGACTCGCGCTGACGATCCGAAAGGGCAAGATCGCCCGCCGGTTCACGCCACGTGCGCAGCGGCGCGGCGTCTACCGCGTCCGCGTCATCTTTCCTTCCAACGGCCGCTGGTCCTGGCGGCTCGCAGCCGGCAGCCGATCACTCGCCCGCGGCGCGATCTCCGTCTCCGCACCCATCGGCTTCGAGCTCCCGTACGACCTCGCGCTCCTGCCCGACGGAGCCATCCTCTTCCTCGACCGTGGACGAATCCTCCGCCTCGATCCACGAACAAGGCGCGTCTCCGTCCATGCGCGAACCCCGTCGCAGGAACTGGTCGCGATGGAGCGGCTCGACGACGGAACGCTCTTCGTCACCGACTTTCCTGCGAACCGCATCCTCCGCGTCGACCTCGCGGGCCGCTCCTCGGTGGTCGCCCAGGTCGCCGCACCCGCGGATCTCGTGGCCGACGCCGCGGGCAAGACGATCTGGGTGGCGTCGATCGCACCCGGTGTCGGCGTCGTTCGGGTCGACGTTCCGACCGGGCGTGTCGAGCCCTTCGCGGATGTCGAGGCTCCGCACGGAATCGACCGCGACCCGGCCGGGAACTTCTTCGTCCAAGATGGGGACTCGATCGCTCGCATCGACGGCGGCACGGGAGCCGCTTCCCACTTTGCCGACGTCGATGCGATCAAGCTGCTCGTGGCACCCGACGGATCGCTCTACGGCGTGGCCGGCGACCCAGCCGGCGGTCGCGTCGTCCGTGTCGCGCCGGACGGCACCGTCACCACCGTCGCGGGCACGGGCTCCCTCGGGCCCGCACCGGGACGGGCCCGCTCTGGAGGCGGGAATCCTGCCCTCTGCGGTCGAGCTCGCACCCGACGGCTCACTGATCGTCACGCAGGTCGAGCCCGTACCCGCGATCCGGCGCGTCGACAGAGGCACCATCACGACGCTGGCACTCGGCCGAACACGGTAGGCCGCCACCCAGTCGTGCCGTCGAACGATGTGACGAATCGAGCGAGCAGTGGCGTACAAAGAGAGCGTGAGCGCGGTGCCCACCTCATGGCCAACCCGCAGGCGAGCCCTCCGCGAGCAGCGGAGCTTCGCCAGCGTGGCCGAGGAGCACCTCGACGACGTCTATCGCTACCTGCTCTACATGACCGGAAACCCACACCTCGCAGAAGACCTCGCCGCCGAGACCTTCGAGCGCGCGCTGCGACGCTGGCGCCGGTTCGATCCGCGTCGCGCATCGGCGCGAACGTGGCTCTGCCAGCTCGCGCGCAGCACGGCGCTCGACCATTTCCGCGCGGAGCGGCGGCGACGGCGACGGGAGGACACGTACGCGCGTCGACGTGCCCGAGTCGGAAGAGCCCGTCTTCGGCGAAGGCCTTTCGCCCGAGGTCGATGCCGCTGTGCGGAGCCTCTCGGCGGCCGAGCGCGAGGTCGTGGTGCTGCGCGTCGTGCTCGAGCTCGACGGCGAGACGACGGCGAGCGTGCTCGGGATCAGGCCGAGCGCGGTCTCAACGCGACTGAGCAGGGCGCTCCAGAAGCTCGAGGAGAGGATGGTGAGCGATGTCCGAGGCTAGGTTCGACATGGTTCTGCAGAAGTTGCGCGACACTGCGCCGGGGGCACCTGCGGCTCTGCGAGAGCGCGTGCGGGAACTCCGTGAGCCTGCGCCTAAGCGAAGGCTGAGGCTCCGCCCAGCACTCGTTGCCATCCCGATAGTCGTGATCGGAGTCGCCCTGATCGGCGCCCTGATCGATTCGTCAGAGCCCAGGCCCACACCTGAAGCGCGGTTCAAATTGGCGGCCGAGCCCCTGCGATCCCAGGGTGCGACTACGCAGTCGGACGAGCTCAGAGCACGGGAGCTCATAGCGCCGGGCCTCACGTCGAAGTCGCGCCTCCAGCAGCAGCAGGTGTCGATGCAGCTCCGCGTCGACGACCTCTCCGGTGCGACCCAGAAGGCGGTCCGCGAGACGCGCAAGCTCGGTGGATACGTCGCGGCGGCGAACTACTCGACTGGCGAGTCCATGGGAGACTCCCGGCTCGATCTACGCGTCCCGGCACAGAACGTGCAGAAGGCGATCGCGAGCTTCACCGAGCTCGGGACGATCCTGGCTCAGCGGATCTCCGTCGCCGACCTCCAGGCCGGGCTCGACCGGCTCGACGCTCGGATCGCCGCGAAGCAGAAGCTCCTCGAGACGCTGACGGGCGAAGGCTCGACAGGAGCGACGCGCACTCGAGGCAGGCTCGAGCGCAGTCGCGTCGCGCCTCGTGCGCGAAGGCACATACGCGAAGGTCTCGCTGCAGCTGACGACCGCCGAAGCCGGCGGCCAAACAGCAGGAGCCAGGCCGGTTCGAGAGCTTCTGGGGTGACGCGGGCGACATTTTGGGGAAAGAAGCTGATTGCAGTGCTCTACGCTCTCGTCATCGTCGGCCCGTTCGCGATCCTCGCCGCACTCGCGTTCTTCGCGGAGCGCGCACGGCGACGACGAGCCGACCACCGGCTGCTGGAGGAGACTGGATGAGGAACACCATCGGCATCGCTACCCTCGGCAGCGCTCGTCCTCGGCTGCAGCTCGGCCCGCGGCGGGACGGCGACCGGGCTCACGGGCAAGGTCATGCGCGGCCCGACACAGCCCGTCTGCCGGGTGAACGAGCCATGCGAAGAGCCGGCCCGCGGCGTCAAGCTCGTCTTCTCGCGCTCCGGAAAGGTCGTTGCGCGCGCGACGACGAACCAGAAGGGCTGGTACCGCGTCACGCTCCGGCCGGGCCGCTACGCCGTGAGCACGGGCAACCCGAGGGTTGCGAGGAACTTCTCGCCGAAGAGCGCGATGGTGCCGAAGGACCGGCGTCAAGCGCATGGACTTCGACATCGACACCGGCATCCGTTAACCGATAACCAGGTTGACGAGCTTCCCGGGGACGACGATCTCCTTGCGGATCTCCTTGCCGTCCAGGAACTCCTGAACCCGCGCCGACGCGCGCGCCTGCGCGACCAGCTCCTCCTCCGACGCATCGGCGGACACCTCGACCCGGTCACGCACGCGCCCGTTGACCTGGATCACGAGCTCGAACGTCTCCCGCTCCAGCAGCGCCGGGTCCGCCTCGCGGCCACGGCTGCTCCCACAGCCGCTCGTGGCCCAGCCGCGACCACAGCTCCTCGGCGATGTGCGGGGCGTAGGGCTGGATCAGCGTCACCGCGGTCTCGGCTGCGAAGCGCGCGGCCGGATCCTCCGGCGAGCGCCCCAGCTCGTTCACCAGCTCCATGACCGCCGCGATCGGCGTGTTGAACTGGAAGCGGCGGTCGATGTCGTCGGTCACCTTCGCGATCGTGCGATGAGCGGCGCGCGCCAGGTCGGTCGGCCCGGTCTCGTCGCGCGGAGCCTGTCTCGGCGACCTCGTTCACGATCCGCCACAGCCGGCGCAGGAAGCGCGCGACGCCCTCGACGCCCTCCTCGGTCCACTCCATGTCCTGGTCGGCGGGGCCCATGAACAGGATGTACGTCCGCACCGCGTCCGCGCCGTACATGTCCGCCAGCTGGTCGGGGCCGGTCACGTTCCCCTTGGACTTCGACATCTTCGTCCCGCCCTGGCGCACCCAGCCCTGGTGGAACAGCCGCTGGAACGGCTCGCGGAAGCCGAGCAGGCCGAAGTCGTTCAGCGCCTTGACGAAGAAGCGCGAGTAGAGCAGGTGCCCGGTCGCGTGATCGATGCCGCCGATGTACTGGTCGACCGGCATCCAGAAGTCGACGAGCCGGCGGTCCCACGGCGCCTGGTCGTTGTGCGGGTCGCAGTAGCGCAGGAAGTACCAGGACGAGTCGACGAACGTGTCCATCGTGTCCGCCTCCCGCTGCGCGGGCTTGCCGCACTTCGGGCACGGGACGTTGATCCACTCCTCGTTGGACGCCAGCGGCGGCTTGCCCTTCGGCCGGTAGTCCTCGACCTCGGGCAGCACGACCGGCAGCTGATCCTCGGGCACCGGCACGAGCCCGTCGTCCTCGCAGTAGACGATCGGGATCGGGCACCCCCAGTAGCGCTGGCGCGAGAACGACCAGTCGCGCAGGCGATAGCTGATCGCGGGCGCGCCGCGGCCCTTCTCGCGCAGCCACTCGACGATCTTCTCCAGCCCCTCGTCGACGGGCAGCCCGCTGAACTCGCCCGAGTCGACCATGACGCCGGCCTCCTCGTCGATCACCGGCCGGATCGGCAGGTCGTAGCGCTCGGCGAACTCGCGGTCGCGCTCGTCGTGCGCCGGGACGGCCATGATCGCGCCGGTCCCGTAGTCCATCAGCACGTAGTCGGCGACCCAGACCGGGATCCGCTCGTCGTTGACCGGGTTGACGACGTAGTGGCCGGTGAAGACGCCGACCTTCTCCTTCGTCTGGCGCTCCTCGACGGGCCGCGCCGCAGCCTTCTCCGCGTAGCGCGACCACCTCGTCGTTTCCCAGCTTCCCGACGATCGGGTGCTCCGGCGCCAGGACGAAGAACGTCGCGCCGAACAGCGTGTCCGGCCGGGTCGTGAAGACCGGGATGTCCAGGTCGAGCTCCTCGTCGCGGAAGACACCTCGGCGCCTTCCGAGCGGCCGATCCAGTTCGTCTGGATCATCTTCGTCCGCTCGGGCCAGTCGATCAGCTTCAGGTCCTCCAGCAGCTGATCCGCGTAGGCCGTGATCTTGAAGAACCACTGGTCCATGTTCCTCGCGACGACAGGGGTGCCGCAGCGCTCGCACCTGCCGTCGATCGACGTACTCGCTCGCGACGACGGTCTGGTCGTTCGGGCACCAGAGGACGGGCGCGGCCTTCCGGTAGGCCAGACCCGCCTCGAAGAACTTCAGGAACAGCCACTGCGTCCAGCGGTAGTACTCGACCTCGTGCGCGGAGGTCTCGCGGTCCCAGTCGATGACCCAGCCCAGGCGCCTCATCTCGGTCCGGATGTGCGCGATGTTCCGCTCGACGATCTCCCGCGGATGACCGCCCTCGCGGATGGCCGCGTTCTCCGCCGGCAGGCCGAACGAATCGAAGCCCATCGGGCGCATGACGTGCCAGCCGGTGCGCCGCCGGTAGTGGGTGATGACGTCCCCCAGCGTGTAGTTCAGGACGTGCCCCATGTGCAGCGTCCCGGAGGGGTACGGCAGCATCTCGAGCATGTAGAACTTCCGCTCCGGCTCCGCGCCGGGCTCGGGATTCGGGACGTAGAAGGCCCGCTCGGCCTCCCAGACCTCCTGCCACTTCCGCTCGATTTTGTCGGGCTCGTACTTGTCCATCGCCTGCCTCCGGGTACAAAAAAGCCTCTCAACTTCGAGAGGCCATGGGAAGCTCGCGCGGCGGGGCCGCGTTGGCTTCCTGCGCTACAGAAGGAGCTCCTGCATTGCCCTCTGACTGTACCAAGCTGAGATGATCCGCGCCATGAGCGAATACACGATCGTCAACTTGAAAGAAGTCGAGGACCAGGCGCCGAACTTCGGCCTCGCGCCGGAGTTCGAGGCGCGTTTCGCACGAGTCGCGCTCGAGGCCGAGCTGGTCGGGCTCACCTACCAGCGGCTCGCGCCGAACCTGACCGTGCCCTGGGGGCACACGCACAAGACGCAGGAAGAGGTCTTCCTCGTCCTGAAGCGGCAGCGTCGAGGTCGAAGGTGCCGGACGGATCCACGAGCTCGGGCCGTGGGACGCGATTCGCGTCGCGAAGGACACGCCGCGCGGCTTCCGGGCCGGGCCCGAAGGCGTGGAGATGATCGCGATCGGCGCTCCCGGCGGGCCGGGCGACGCGGTCAATATCGAGGGCTTCTGGGACGAGTAGGCATCCAGCGGCGGACGCGCCGCCGTGTAGTCCTCGTAGTCGTCGCCGAACCGGCGGCGTAGCCCCGGCTCCTCCCAGAAGAGGAGGGACGCTCGAAGATCAGCCAGGCGACGACTGCCCACGCGAAGAGGATCTCCCGGCCGAGGAGCAGCGCCTGCCCGACGACGAGCAGGAGCACGCCGAGGTACATCGGGCTCCGCACGAAACGGTAGGAGCCGCGCTCGACGAAGCGCTCCGGCGGAGCCCACGGCGCAGGCGTGCCACGACCCTGGAAGGCGAAGCGCGCCGTCGTCTCGAGCACGAGCGCCGCGCCCGCGGCCAAGCACGATCCCGCCGAGAATCTTCAGCGCGAGCGGCTGGTCGTCCGCCTCCCAGCGCGTGAGCAGCCAAGGGACGATTCCCGCGACGATCATCGGCCCTCCGAGGAGGACGAAGCCCGCGCTACCGGTGATCGTGCGGAGGCGGGAGGGCGTTAGCTACGCGCCTTCAGCAGGCCGCCGAAGGAGATCCAGCGGCCCTTCTGCCAGCGCTGGAGGCGAGCCTGGTCGATCGGATAATGGTCGGTCGCCGTCGTCCGGATCGACATCCGCGGCAGCAGGAACGGGTTGTTCCGCTCGTTCAGCCGCAGCACCGCGTTCATCAGCGACTGCCGCGTCGGGTTCTTGCCCGCACGCTTCAGCGCGTCGACGAACGTGAACGCCGCCGACATCCCGTACATGTTGTAGACGTCCTTCGCGTTCCCGCCCCTCGCGAAGCGCTTCATGATCTTCCGGTAGAGGAGGACGCCGGGATCCTTCGCCCACTTCGGGTCGTTCGGGTCCTTGAGGAAGACGATCGAGATCGAGCCCTCGACGCGCTTGTTCTGGTTCCGGCTCGAGGACAGGATCATCACGTTCGACGCGCTCGAGACGGCGTTGACGAAGATCTTCGGCTTCCAGCCGAGGCCGTTGACGTACTGGTACGCCTGGATCGTGAACTTCGGAGTCGTGAAGAGCATCAGGATCTTCGCGTTCGAGCTCCGCAGTCGGGCGACCTGGGACTGGACGTTGTCGTCGGTCGCCTTGTAGCCCTGCTTGGCGACGATGTTCCCCTTCCGCGGGCCGAGACCGCGCTCGAGGCCCTTGATCAGGTCGGCGCCGTAGCTGTCGTCCTGGTAGAGGATCGCGATCTTCGCGGTCGGGCTCGTGCGCCGGATGTAGTTGCCGTACATGGCGCCCTCGGCGATGTACGTCGGCTGGTACGCGATCGTCCACGGGTACTGCGCGGTGGTCGCGGCCGAACGTCGTCGCGCCGGTCGCGGCGAAGATCTGCGGCACCTTCATCTCGTTCAAGTACGGGCGAATCGCCTCGTTGTGCTCGGTGCCGAGCGAGTTGAAGATCGCGAAGACATCCTTGTCCTGGACGAGGATCCGCGTCTGGCTCACCGTTTTCGACGGGAGGTACTCGTCGTCGAGGTACTCGTAGTTGATCTTCCGCTTGTTCACGCCGCCGCGCGAGTTCACGTACCTGAAGTAGGCCTCGGCGCCCTTGGCCACCGACTGGAACGCCTGGGCGGAGCCGGTCAGCGGAGTCGTGCCGCCGATGTGGATCGAAGTCGGCGTGATGCCCGGGATCGGCCGAGCTGCTCCCGAACGCAACGGGAATCCCGAGCACGAGCAGAGTTGCGGACGCCGCCAGAAAAATTCGACCCACAGGCACTAAGACCGAGTGTATAGCCGAGTTGTTAGGGGAGAGAAAGCACGTCGCAGCCCGCCTGCGAAGCCGGTCGGCAGGAGGAGCACGATCAGAATCAGCGCCGCGCCGTACACCGCGTCCGGCACTCCTTGGGCCTTCGAGATGTGGACCGCCGCATCCGGCAGGAACTGGACGAACGCCGCACCGATCAGCACGCCCCAGAGCGAGCCGAGCCCTGCGACGACGGCGCCGACGAGGATCGTCAACGAGAGCTTCGCGGGGAACGAGTTCGGGTCGGCGAAGGCGACGGCCATCACGAGCAGCGAGCCGGCGACGCCTGCGTACGCGGCGCTGATCGCGAAGGCGAGCGTCTTGTAGGCGGCGATGTTGCACGCCTGAGGAAGTCGCCGCGAGCTCGCTGTCGCGAACGGCGCGGAAGGCGCGGCCAGGCCCTCCGCGAAGCAGCCACCAGGCGACGACGAGCATGACGAGGGCGAGCGCCCAGGTCAGGTAGTACATCGGCGCGCGTGAAGGTGAGCGTCTGCCCGAGGAAGGTCACGTCCTCGAACCCCTTGCCGATCAGGTCGGGGCTGTTGAAGAGCTGGATCTCGCGACCGCTCTTCGTCACGGCATCGAGCTTGTCCCAGCCCAGGATGTCCGGCATCGCCACCGCGAGCCCGAACGTGGCGAGCGCGACGTAGAGCCCCGAGAGCTTGAGGGCGGGAATGCCGACCAAGAATCCAGCCACGCCGGCGACGAGCGCGGCGATCGGGATCGTCCAGAGGTCACGGACACCGTGATCGACGACCAGGATCGCCGTCGTGTAGCCGCCGATCGCCATGAACGCCCCCTGGGCGAGCGAGATCTGGCCCGTATAGCCCGTGACGATGTTCAGGCCGAGGATGGCGATGAAGTAGACGCCCATCTGCTGGCCTTTGATGTCGCCGATCTTGTCCCAGCGCGGGGCCAGGAACATCGCGACGATCGCGAGCAGCGAGCGCCACTGCCGTGACCGCCGCTCGGACGGTCGCGAGCCTAGACACGGCGCAGCACCGTTTTTCCGAAGAGGCCCGCCGGGCGGACGAGAAGCACGGTCAGGATCAACAGCGAGCGCGATCGGCAGCCGAATGCGGTCGAGCTCGATGTGCAGGTGCTCGTCGTACGTCGCGACGAGGTTCAGCGTGACGCCGATCGCGAGGCCGCCGACGATCGCGCCGACCGGGCTCGTCAGGCCGCCGACCACGGCCGCCGCGAAGGCGTAGATCAGCACCGGCCGCATCATGTTCGGCTCGAGCGGCGGTGCCGCTGCGGCGGTGAAGAGCCCGGCGACGGCCCCGATCGTGGCCGCCAGCCCCCAGCCGAACGCGAGCATCCAGCCCACGCGGATGCCGACGAGCCGGCTGGCCGTCGGGTTGACCGCCGAGGCGCGAAGGGCTAGCCCGAGCTTCGTCAGCTGGAACAGCGCGTACATGCCGCCGACGAGCCCGAGCGTGACGGCGAGGATGCCGACGTCCTGCTTCGAGATCGCGACCCCGCCGATCGTCCCACGCGTCGGTCGGGAACGGCCGGTTCGGCGGGAAGGAGCGAACCTCGGCCGCCCAGATCCAGTTCGTCAGGCCGCCGAGCATGATGAAGAGGCCGATCGTGAGGATCACGACCGTGACCAACGGCTTGCCCTCGACCGGCCGGATGATGGTTCGCTCGAGCGCGACCCCACCGACGAACGCGATCAGCAGCGTGAGGGCAAACGCGACCCAGTAGCCCAGGCCGTGGTCGACGAGCGTCCACGCGATGAACGTCGTGAACGTCGCCATCTCGCCCTGGGCGAAGTTCACGACCCCGGTCGAGCGGTAGATGATCACGATCGCGAGCGCGAGCAGGGCGTAGATGGATCCGGACGCGAGCCCTGCGACGACCTGTTGGAAGAACTCGGTCATCTAATAGCCGAGGTACGCCTTTCTGCACCGAGTCGTTCTGCTCCAGCTCGGCGCTCGGGCCCTCGAGCGCGACCCGACCGACCTCGAGCACGTACGCGCGGCTCGACGAGCGGAGAGCGAGCTTCGCGTTCTGCTCGACGACGAGGACGGCAAGGCCCTCCTTCTCGTTCAGCTCGCCGACGATGCCGAAGATCTCGCGGACGACGAGCGGCGCCAGGCCGAGGGACGGCTCGTCGAGCAGCAGCAGTCCGCGGCCGCCCCATGAGCGCCCGGGCGAGCGCGAGCATCTGCTGCTCGCCGCCGGAGAGCGTGCCCGCCTGCTGGTCTCTGCCGCTCCTCGAGCCAGGGGAAATAGCCGCGGACCCGCTCGTAGCCCTCGTCGAAGCCGTCGCGGCGCAGATAGGCGCCGAGCCGGAGGTTCTCGCGCACCGAGAGCTCGCTGAAGATCCCTCGGCCCTCGGGGACGTGGGCGATCCCGATGCGCGCGACTCGCTCCGGCGCGGCACGCGTGATTCGCTCGCCGGCGAAGCGCACCTCGCCGGACATCGTCACGAGCCCCGAGATCGCGCGGAGCGTCGTGGTCTTGCCGGCGCCGTTGCCGCCGAGGACGGCGACGATCTCGCCCTCGCCGACCGTGAGCGAGACGCCGTGGAGCGCCTTCACCGGGCCGTAGCGAGCCTCGACGCCGTCGAGCTCGAGCAGCGGCCGGCCATCAGTCGGCGACTCCGAGGTAGGCCTCGATCACCGCCGGGTCGCGCTGCACCTCGGCGGGAGTCCCGGCGGCGATCTTCCTGCCGAAGTCGAGGACGGTGACCGAGTCGGAGATGCGCATCACGAGGTTCATGTGGTGCTCGACGAGCAGCACGGTCAGCTCGAAGCGGTCGCGCGTCTTCTTGATGAAGGCCGCGAGCCGCTCGACCTCCTCGTGGCTGAGGCCGCCGGCCGGCTCGTCGAGCAGCAGGAGGCGCGGCTCGGCGACGAGCGCTCGCGCGAGCTCGATGCGCTTGAGCGTCCCGAACGGAAGCCCTGAGGCCGGGTCGCTCGGCGAGGTGCTCGATCTCGACGTACTCGAGGACGTCGCGCACGCGAGCCCGGGCGCGCCGGCGCGTGTGGGCTCCCACGAGGACGTTCTCGAGCACCGTCATCGTCGGGAAGAGCTCCACGTTCTGGAACGTGCGCGCGATGCCGCGCCGGACGACCTTGTGCGGCGGCGTGCCGAGCAGGCTCTCGCCGTCGAACGTGATCTCGCCCGACTCGGGCCGGTAGAGGCGGGTGATGACGTTGAAGGCGGTCGTCTTGCCGGCGCCGTTCGGGCCGATCAGCCCGGCGATCTCGCCCTGCTCGACCTCGAGCGAGACGTCTGTCGAGCGCGACGACGCCGCCGAAGCGGCGCGTGACGTTCTCGAGCTCGAGGAGCGCCATCAGGCGCGGCCCTGCACGAGGTCGAGGAGGCGGCCGAGCACGCGCTCGCCGTTCGCGCGCAGGCCGTCGTGGTCGTACTCGTTCGTCACCCAGGGCCGCAGGCCGCGGATCGTCGCCGGCGGTCTGCTCGGAGAACTCGCGCTCGACGTAGGGATCCTCGGCGTAGATGGCCGCCGCCGCCGGGCACGTCGTTCTCGGCGAGCCGCTGCGCGTCGTAGAGCTCGGGCCACTCGTGCTCGGCGAGGATCTGCGCCGCCTCGGCGAGCGGGCTGGAGCGCGCCGTAGTCCTCGAGCATCCAGGGAAGATGTGCTCGCCGGTGAGGAAGGTCGGGTCGTCGCGGAGCTCGGGCGGGAAGACGCGCTCGCCGGACCAGCGGGTCGCGGCGCCGTTCGCGTAACAGGCCTCGTGGATGACGGCGTAGAGCGGGTTCCTGGGCGAAGGATGTGCGCGGCCTCGACGTCGTGCAGGAACGCCGGCGAGCCGAACGGCAGCTCGACGATGTAGTGGAGCTTCTCGTTGCCGTCGCTCATTCCGAGCAGGTGGCCCAGCTGGCGGAAGCGCCTCGGCGTCAGCCGGTCGCCGCTCGGCAGGCGGACGTCCTCGGTCTCGAGCCGCTCGAGGATCGCGAGCACGCGGCCCCGGTCCTGGGGGTAGCGCTCGTAGTAGCGGCGGTTCCGGTCGAGCATCCGCTCGATACGTGGCCCGGTAGACGTCGTCGGGGTGGCGGTCGAGCGGTGGCAGGCCGCCGGTGATGAATGCCTCGGCCAGACCGTCCGGCGCCTGCGAGAGGTAGTTGACGACGCAGAAGCCGCCGAAGCTCTGGCCGAGGACGCTCCAGCGCTCCACGCCGAGCTCCTTTCGGATCAGCTCGGCGTCGCGGACGATCGAGTCGGCCCGGAAGTGCGTCAGGTACTCGGCCTGCTCCTGCGGGCTCATCCCGGGAAGGTCGCCGACCGGAGTCGAGCGGCCGGTGCCGCGCTGGTCGAGGAGCAGGAGGCGGTAGTCCTCGAGCGCCCGCGCCCACCAGGTCTCGGCGACGAGCTTGAGCAGGCGCGGCGACTCGCCGCCGGGCCCGCCCTGGAAGAAGACGAGCCACGGCAGGTCGTCGTTCTCGCGGCCGGCCTTGACGACCTCGCGGGCGAAGACGGTGAGCTTCTCGCCGCGACGCTCCTCGTGATTCGAGGGGCGCCTCGAACTCGTGCTCGACGAAGACGAAGTTGGGCGAACGGTGCGTCGCGACGCGCATCGCGCGATTCTCTCTGTCAGCCCGGAAACATGCGAGCCGAGTCCGAGGGCCAGTCCCTCGCGAGCCTTGTTACAAGGGACTGTCCCTTGCGAGCGTTGTTACGAGTGAATGGCTGTTAGAGCGAGCAGCCGCGGATCGTGCGGCCCAGCGTCAGTCGGCGCGAGTCGGTCAGCGTCACGAGCGCCTCGATGCAGCGAGCCGTCCGGCTTGGCGAAGCGCTTCGGGCACCGCGACGGTGAACGGCCGGCGGCGGTCGCGCTTGAGGAGATGCCCGTCGATGTAGAACGCTCGTCTGCACGACCCGGCCGGCGGATGGGCCACCGACCCGGAAGAGGACCCGCGTGCGGCGGCAGCTTGCGGCCGCGCTGCACCCGCGAGCGAAGCGCGATCTGCGGCCCGCGGCGGCACGTCGGCGCCGGAGCAGCCCCGCAGCCGGGCGAGCCGCGATGCGAGGTTCGTCCTCGACGCTCGCGAGACCGAAGTCGTTGTGGAGGCTGTTCAGCTGGTCGCGGTCCCGGGCGAGGTTGTACAGCTCCTTCTCACCTGTCACGTGCTCTGCGTAGAGCCAGTTCGGAGTACGGATCGCCGCATAGGTCGGCGTCTCGAGCAGAAGGTCGCGCCCGGAGTGCAGGATCGGGTCCTGCGCGAACGGCAGCAGCTGAGCGGCCGTCCATGATCCGGCTCGCGCTGGGCGCCGCGTCGCGGCCACGATCGTCGGCGCGAGGTCGATGTTCTCGACGAACTGCGAGCGATGCTTGCCCGCCGGGATGTTCGGCCCACGGATGATCAGCGGGACGCGGATCGACGGCTCGTAGAGCAGGACCTTCCCCTGCGGCATGCGGTGCTCGCCGTGGAAGAAGCCGTTGTCCGAGGTGAAGATGATGTACGTCTGGTCGAGCTTCCCGATCGCCGCCAGCTGGTTGACGATCTGCCCCACGGCGTCGTCGACCGCGAGGAGCGACTCGAGGCGCTGCTGATACATCTCGCGGATCCCGTTGATCCTGCCGGCCGTCAGAAGCGGTCGGTTGCGAACCCCGGCCGGCTTGTCGGAGACGTCGGCCTCGTTGAACGACGGCGGAATCGGAAGCGGCTGGGTCCGGAAGAGGTTCCGGTGACGCGGCGCCGGTGAAGGCGTGCCGAGACTCGGCGGATCGTCCGGGTCACGCGGCCCGCCGCTGTGCGGCGCGAGGAAGGCGACCGAGAGGAAGAACGGGCGCGGGTCGGCGGCCTGCCGGGCGATCAGGTCGACGGCCTTCCTGCGCGTAGACGTCGGTCTGGTAGTTCCCGACGCCCGTCCCGTAATTGACGGTCCTGCCGTTCTCGTTGAGCGTGTAGTTGTAGAAGCGGTACGTCGTCGGGTCGACCGAGCCGTACCAGAGGCCCCAGCCCGGCGGAACCTCGGTCGCGTTACGCGTGCCGTAGCCGTTCAGGTACTTGCCGATGTGGATCGTCTGGTACCCGGCGCGCTGCAGCCAGACCGGAAGCGTGTTCGTGCTGTCGAGCTTGTAGTAGCCCCCGTTCGGCGCCGCGTTGCCCCAGACGCCGTGGTTGTGCGCGTACTGGCCCGGTGAGGTACGTCGCCCGCGACGGGCAGCACAGCGAGTAGGAGACGAAGCTGTTGTCGAACGTGACGCCCTGGTCGGCGAGCAGCGTCTTCACGTTCGGCATCACGCGCATCGACTCGACCGTCTGGTCGTCGGTCATGATCATGACGACGTTCGGGCGGAACGCGGGTGAGGTCTGCGCCTGGCCCACCGAGCCGTTGAGCGCTGCCACGGCGACGATTCCTGCGGCGAGGGCCGCCATCAGAATTCTGACGATTCGAGGCTGCCATCGGCGGGAGTCTTCCCCGCGCGCGTGAGGTCTTTGTAAGGGCGGGGTGAACCTTTCGTACGACACGCGACAGATTTCGGTAGCTAGGACGAGACGTGCTCAGGTGAGGTCACGGGCGCCTGGCACGCGAACCGCTCGCAGACGTAGACCGCGGGCTCTGCCGTCGACGAGCCCCTTCCCGGCCAGGAGGGGCACGGCCTCCGAGGGGCCCACGGCGACGACGGTGTTGGGCTGGAACGGCTCGAGCGCGGCTCGGGCCACCGGCGAGTCGACCGGGCCGACGATCGCGAGCTCCCGTGGGGCGGAGAAGTGGAGGTCGAGTGCCGTGAGGGCATGGCCGAAGGCGAGCGGGACCCGCGCCATGGCGCCGTGGAGGAGCCTGAAGACGCCGACCGCCTGTCGCTCGAGCTCCTCGTCGCCGTAGATCCGGGCCAGCTTCAGCAGCACCGAGGCGAGCATCGAGTTCCCCGACGGCGTCGGCTGGTCCTCGAGGTCCTTCTTGCGCGCGACGAGCTGCTCGCCGTCTTCGGGCGAGAGGTAGAAGCCGCCGCGCTCCTCGTCGCGCGAACAGATCGACGGCGAGCCGAGCCAGCCTGTTCGCCTCCTCCAGCCAGCGCAGCTCTCCGGTGGCGACGTGCAGTTCGAGCAGGCCGTGCGCGACGTCGGCGTAGTCCTCGAGGTAGCCGGTTCCCTTGGCCTGACCGGCGCGGAAGGTCCGGTGAAGGCGCCCATCCTCGGTGGAGAGTGGCCCGAGCAGGAACTCGGCGAGCTCACGCGCGGCGTCGAGGTAGTCGTCGCGCTCCAGGCGCCTGCCCTGCCTCCGCGAGCGGTGCGAGCGCCAGACCGTTCCAGGCCGCGATCGCCTTGTCGTCACGCGCCGGCTGCGTTCGCTGCTCGCGGAGCTCGAAGAGTCTTCGGCGCTCCTCGTCGTCGAGCTCGCCGCGGATGATCGACCGCCCGTGCTCGAACGGCTGCAGGAGCTCGTCGCGCACTCCCTCCTCCGGCGTCCAGGTGAAGGTCAGGCCCTCGACGCCGTCGGTGTCCGCGTCCTGGGCGGAGGCGAGCCCGCCCTCCGGGCAGGCGCAGCTCGCGGAGCAGGTAGTCGAGCGTCTCCTCGGTCACGCGCCGGTAGCGCTCCTCGCCGCTGACCACCCACGCGTGGAGATACGTCGCGGCGAGTAGCGCGTTGTCGTACAGCATCTTCTCGAAGTGCGGGACGAGCCACTCCCGGTCGACCGAGTACCGGTGGAAGCCGCCGCCGAGCAGGTCGTACATCCCTCCGGCGGCCATCGCGTCGAGGGTCGCGCGTCACCATCGGCAGAGCGTCGTCGTCTCCGCGCAGATGCATGCGCAGCAGGAACTCGAGCACCGACGGCTGCGGGAACTTGGGCGCGCCGCCCCACCCTCCCCACTCCGAGTCGAACGAGGCGCGGAGATTGCGCGAGGCCTGGCCGAGGAGGCTCTCGGTCAGCGGATCGGCCGAGGGTGACACCTCGCGGCTCACCGCCTCGACGAGCGCAGCAGCCTGTTGCGTGACGTCGCCGCGACGCTCCTTGTACGCGTCCGAGACCGCCACCAGCACCTGGCTGAAGCTCGGGAGCCCATGGCGCGGCTCCGGCGGGTAGTACGTACCGCCGAGGAACGGCTTGCCCTCCGGCGTGAGGAAGACGGTCATCGGCCAGCCGCCTTGCCCGGTCAGCGCGACGACGGCGTCCATGTACAGAGAGTCGACGTCGGGCCGCTCCTCGCGGTCGACCTTGATGTTCACGAAGCGCTCGTTCATGAGTGCGGCCGTCTCGTCGTCCTCGAACGACTCGTGCTCCATCACGTGACACCAGTGACACGCCGCGTAGCCGACCGAGAGGAGAACGGGCTTGTCGTCGGCGCGCGCCTTCGCGAACGCCTCCTCGCCCCAGGGGTACCAGTCCACCGGGTTGTCGGCGTGTTGCAGGAGGTACGGGCTGGTCTCCTCGGCGAGTCGGTTCACGCTCATACTCTGCCTTGTGACGCTGGCTCGAATCGCCGTGCTCGCTCTCGTGCTCACGATCAGCGGCGCGGCGCACGCCAGGACGAGTCGCCAGGCCTTTCCGACGTCGATCGCCTTCTGGGACCGTGACCACGGCCTGGCCGCATTCGCCGTCCTCGGCCCGACCGGGCGCTCGGAGGGTTACATCTCGACGACGTCGGACGGGGGCAGGTCGTGGACGATCCGCTGGCGGGGACCCGCCGTCTGGGACGTCACCGTCGTGCGCGGGTCACGGGACGCGTGGGCGCAGGTGCGTCGCCCGTCGCGGATGCTTCGCACGAGCGACCGGGGCCGAACCTGGCGCCACGCGGGAACCGCGCCGTCGATGCCGTCCTTCCCGACGAGACGCGTCGGATTCGCGATGCGGAGCCGGCGAGAAGAGCGCAGGCCCCCTGATGAAGACAACAGACGGCGGGCGTTCCTGGAGCCGAGTCGGGGCACCGTGCCGAAAGGGCTGGGGCGGCTTTGCCCAGTCGGCGTTGATCTCCTTCGTCTCACCGAGGCGCGGCTGGGTCTTCTGCAAAGGACAACCGAGCGGCGGCGGCCAGTCGAAAGCGCTGTACCTGACGACGGACGGTGGAACGCGCTGGAAACGACTCTGGAACGCGTACTTCGAGCCCGGCCGCGTGCGGCTCGGCACGATGCACAGCGGCTACGCCGGCGGAATGACCTTCACCCGGCGGGGCCGAGGCCTCCTCTGGTCAACCAGGGGTCACACGCTGCGGACACGAGACGGCGGTCGGAGCTGGGCACCTATCGCCGTGACCTCGCCCGAGTCGAGAGAGGCCTATTCCGGCTGGCTCGTCACGAATCGCGTGGCGTACCTGCTCCTCCAGGACAACGCGACCAGGCGCAGGTGGTCGCTGCTCCGAAGCACCGACGGGAGCAAGAGCTGGCGCCGCGTTGGCCGCTCCTAGCCGGGCCGAACAGGTCCAGAGCGGACGTGGCCGTCGGGGTCGTGACGTCATCGCTCGTTCTCGAGCCGCGGATGCGCGGGAGCCGCCGCGGCGTCGTAGTCGGCCTCGAGTGCATCGCTAGTGGACGTGCGAGCCTGTGTATGCGACGTCCGAGGCGATCGCTCGAACGCTCGCCACAGAGCCAGCTTTCGGAGCGCGCGACCAGCGGCAGCCCGAGCGCTTCGATAGAGGACGGCCGCATCGACGGCTCAGACGGTCTTGAGCCGGTGACGGGTATCCCTGCGTCGCGGGGAGCTCGGCCGCCTCGGGCTGCGCGACCTCTTCCCGGCGGATGAAGACCAGCGCGGCGAGGAGCCCAGCGGCCCAGATCCCGGCGCGCGACCCAGAATCCCCATTGGAAGCCCTGCGTCACCGCCTCTCGGGCGAGACTCGCCGCTCGCGCAACAAGGACTGCTGATGCGTGAACGCAACGGTCGAGAGGACAGCGGTGCCGATCGCCCCGCCGACTTGCTGCGACGTGTTGATGAGGCCGAGAAGCGAGCCCAGCGTCGTCGTGGCTGACACCGGCGAGTGCCGCGATCGTGATCGGGATGAACGAGAACGGAATCCCGATTCCGACGGCGAGGAAGCCCGGAAGCAGATCGACCTGGTACGAGCCGTCGACGTCGATCTGCGTGTACCAGAGACAGCCGGCGACCAGCAGGCTCATGCCCGTGACGAGCACCGGCTTGGCGCCGAACCTCGTCGTCAGCGCCTGCGCAGGGCCGGCCATGAGCACCGCCGTCCCCGCCGTTGCGAGGAAAGCCACTCCCGTCTGCAGCACCGACATGCGGAGGACTCCGCTGCATGTAGAGGGTCAGCAAGAGGAACGTCCCGAACATCGCCGCCGGCGAGCAGGAAGCCGCAGAAGTTCGCGGCGGCGACGAGTCGGACACGGAAGATCTCGAGCGGCATCAGCGGCTCCTTCTCGCGCCACTCCCAGATCAGGAAGAAAGCGAGCAGGAGACCGGCCACCACGAGCAGGCCGATCGTCTGAAACGTCCCCCACCCCACGTCCGGGGCCTCGGAGATCGCGTAGACGAGCACGATCAGGCCCGCGGTCACGCTGATCGCCCCCGGCAGGTCGTAGTCGTGGACGACGTCCTCGCGGCGGCTCTCGCGGACGTAGATCGGCGTGAGGATCAGGACGACCGCGGCGACCGGAACGTTGACCCAGAAGATCCATTCCCAGCCGAGGTACTTCGTGAGGATGCCGCCCATCAGGACGCCGGCCGCCGCGCCGCTTCCGCCGACGGCGCCCCAGGCTCCGAGCGCCTTGTTGCGCTCGCTGCCTTCGGTGAAGGTGACCGAGATGATCGACAGGGCCGCCGGCGTGACGATCGCCGCGCCGAGCCCCTGGACGCCCCGCGCCGCGATCAACATCCCGGACGAAGTCGAGAGCCCGCACACGAGCGAGGCGAGGCCGAAGAGCGCAAGTCCGCCCATGAAGACGAGCCGCCGTCCGAGCAAGTCGGCCGCCCGGCCGCCGAGGAGCAGAAACCCGCCGTACGTGAGCCCGTAGGCGGTGATCACCCACTGGAGGTTCTCGTCCGCGAAGCCGAGGTCGTCCTGGATCGTCGGCAGCGCGACGTTGACGATCGCGATGTCGAGCACCACGACGAAGATCGCGGTGCAGATCAGGATCAGCGCTTTCCAGCGGCGGGGATCCGGCGCGGCGGCGTTCACTCGGCCGCGAGCCTACACTCACGCGCATGGCATCGCTTCCAGGTGGCACGGTCACCTTCCTCTTCACGGATATCGAAGGCTCGACGCGGCTCTTGCAGCAGCTCGGCGACGACTACGGCGACGTCGTCCGCGACCATCGCAGGCTGCTCAGAGAGCACCTGGGTGGGAAGGGCGGCACGGAGGTCGATACGCAGGGCGACGCGTTCTTCTACTCGTTCCCGCGCGCGAGAGACGCCGTCACGGGCGCTGTCGCAGCCCAGCGGGCGCTCGCCGAGCACGCGTGGCCCGAGGGAGCCGAGGTCCGCGTGCGGATGGGCCTGCACACGGGCGAGCCCTCGGTCGGCGACGAGGGTTACCTCGGCCTCGACGTCGTGCGAGCCGCGCGTATCTGCTCGGCCGGCCACGGCGGGCAGATCCTCCTCTCGGAGACGACCCGCGCCCTGCTCGGCAACGACCTGCCTGACGGCGCCTCCGTGGTCGACCTCGGCCAGCAGAACCTGAAGGACGTCCAGCACGAGCGGATCTACCAGCTGGCACTCGACGGCGGGCCACGGAGTTCCCGCCGCTCAAGGCCGAGGCTCCGAAGAGCTCGTCAGACCTCTTGGGCGAACGGATCGAGCGTCACGTCGAGGACATGATCGAGCAGGCGTTCATCCGGCGGTGCGAACGGCAATCCGCCGGACATGACCCCATCCGGCACGCGTCAGAGGTGGACGACTGGTCGCGTCTTCACGAACTGATCATCATCTCCTCGTGGCGTTCGTCGATCGCTGGCGATCGTGTTTCTGGTGAAGCTGGTCGTCTAGGCGGCCGGCTCCAGGAGGCTGCTTCGGGGACCTCCTCGAGGTCGCGGCCCCTGACGACGAACACGGCGACCAGGATTCCGACGAAGGCGACGATTGCGCCTGCGATGAACGCATCCTGGAACCCGTTCGTCAGGGCGAGCGCCGGAGAGACGCCCGTCGAGATCTGGTCGCTCGGTGGCCGACGTCGCGATCGAGGAGAGCGCGGCGATGCCGAGCGCTCCGCCGATCTGCTGCGACGTGTTGATCAGCCCGGACGCGAGCCCCGCCTCGGCAGGCTGCACACCTGCAAGCGCTGCGATCGAGATCGGGACGAACGAGAAGCCCAGGCCGACTGCGATCAGCAGGAACCCGGGCAGCAGGTCGGTGACGTACGAGCCGCCGACCGAGACCTGCGTGAAGTACACGAGGCCGCCGGTCAGGGCCGTCATCCCGACGATGAGCACGGGCTTGACGCCGATTCGCGTCACGAGTTGCGCGGCGATCGCCGACCAGATGATCGCCGTCCCGGCCACTGCCAGGTAGGCGACGCCCGTCTCCATCGGCGAGTAGCCGAGCACCTGCTGCATGTAGAGCGTGAGCATCAGGAACATGCCGAACATGGCCGTCCCGAGGACCAGCCCTGCGACGTTCGCCCCAACGAGGGTGCGCAGCCGGAAGATCGAGAACGGCATCAGCGGGTCCTTGGCGCGGGCTTCCCAGCCGAGGAACCCGGCCAGGAGCACGCCGGCGGCGGTGAAGAGGCCGATCGTCTCGATCGAGCCCCAGCCGTAGTTGTTCGCCTGCGTGATGGCGTAGACGAGCGTGACGAGCCCGCTCGTCACGAGCACCGCGCCGGGCACGTCGTAGCTCTCCGCGGTCGCGTCACGGCTCTCACCGATCAGGAACGGCGTGAGCACGAGCCCGACGATGCCGACCGGGATGTTCACGAAGAAGATCCACTCCCAGCTGAGGAGGTCGGTCAGGACGCCGCCGAGCAGGACGCCGGCGACGGCTCCGAAGGCACCGACGGCGCCCCAGGCGCCGAGAGCCTTGTTGCGCTCGCTCCCTTCGGCGAACGTCGTCGTCAGGATCGAGAGCGCGGCCGGCGTGATGATGGCTGCGCCGAGACCCTGGAAGGCGCGGGCTCCGATCAAGGCTTCCTCGCTCCAGGCGAGCCCAGAGACGAGCGAGGCGGTGGTGAAGAGGACGATGCCGATGAGGAAGAGCCGGCGTCGGCCGAGGAGGTCAGCCGCGCGCCCGCCCAGCAGCAGGAAGCCGCCGAAGAACAGTGCGTACGCGCTGATCACCCATTGCAGGTTTTCCTGGGAGAACCCCAGGTCGGTCTGAATCGAAGGCAGGGCCACGTTCACGATCGCGATGTCGAGCACGACCATGAACTGCACCAGGAGGAGCAGTGCCAGCCCGAACCACTTGCGTCGAGCGGATGCGATCACGGTCTCGTCCTTTCTCCTTTAGTGGTCACTAGCTTGCAACCTAACACAGAGAACTTTCTTTTTGCAAGTATCTGCTCCTAAATCTGAAGATCGCGCTACAATACGAGCGCATGAGCAAGCGCTACGACCAGTACTGCCCCGTCTGTCACGCCCTCGGCCTCGTCGGCGAGCGGTGGGCACTCCTCGTCGTGCGGGAGCTCCTCCAGGGCCCGAAGCGCTACACCGACCTGCTGGAGGGGATGCCCGGGATCGGCACGAACGTCCTCGCGGCTCGTTTGCGCGAGCTCGAGGCGGGCGGCGTCGTCCAGAAGCGAAAGCTGCCCCCACCCGCGGCGTCGACCGTGTACGAGCTGACCGAGTACGGCAAGCAGCTCGAGGAGCCGCTCTATGCGCTCGCCCGCTGGGGAGCCCGCACGCTGGGCCCGCCCGGCAAGGGGGACGAGCTCGCCCACGACTGGGGCCTGAACGCGTTCGCGGCGCTCCTCGACCGCGAGGCTGCGCGCGGCGTGACCGAGACGTACGTGCTTCGCCTCCCTGACGAGACGTACTCCGTGCAGCTCGAAGACGGCCGGCTTCACGTAACGGCGGAAGCGGTGGACGACCCGGATCTCGACGCAGAGCTGACGATGGAGACGCTCTACGGGCTCGCGTCGGGCGACCTCGCACCCCGCGAGGCGATCGACCAAGGCGCTCGTCCGGCTCTCGGTCGGCAAGCCCGCCACGCTCGAGCGCTTCTGCTCGATCTTCAGCTTCGCCCCGCGCGAGCCTGTGACCGTCTAGTGCGGCTCGAGACCGAGCGGCTGGTCCTCCGGCAAGCCCGAGGCGGGCGATCGGGACGGCTATGCCGAGATCTGGGGGAACGAGGAGGTCGTCCGCTTCCTCGGCGGGCGGACCCTCAGCCCGGACGAGGTGCCTGCGGGAATCGAGCGCATGCTCAAGCAGTGGGACCGGCACGGCGTCGGCCTGTTCAGCGTGCTCCGGAAGGAGGACGAGCGGCTCGTCGGGCGGGTCGGCTACCTGCTCTGGGACAGCGAGCGCTGGGTGAACGCGATGTCACGAGGAGCTCGACGAGCCTCTCGAGCTCGAGATCGGCTGGGTCGTCGCGCGCGCGTTCTGGGGTCAGGGCTACGCGACCGAGGCGGCCATTGCGTGCCGCGACCATGCCTTCGGCCCCCTCGGCAGGGACCGGGTCATCTCGCTGATCGCCCCGGAGAACGTGGCGTCGATTCGCGTCGCCGAGAAGATCGGCGAGCGCTACGAGCGGGACGTCGATATCGGAGCCTCGGTCGGTCCTGTCGGCGTCTACGCGCTCGAGAAGACGGCCTAACAGAACGCTCAACCCTCGGCGCTAGCCTGCGCTGGATGAAGCGACTCGTGGCGCTCGCAGCACTCTGCCTCGTCGCCTCTGTCGGGGGCGCTGAAGGGAGCCCGGCGACGCTCCGGCCCACGCTCTCCTTCACGGTGGACGCCGGTGTGTCGTCTCACGGGTTCATCCCCCTCGGCGGCGGGATCTGCCTCGGCAACCGGCGGGTGACGGAGCCCCGCCTCGACGGCGGGATCGCCTGGTCGCCGAACGGAAGCCAAGTGGCCTTCTACCGGCAGGGGCGGCTCACGGCGGACGTCTTGGTCGCGGACGCCGACGGCAGCCGCCTCCGGAACCTGACCCCCGGCGGAACCGAGTTCAGCTGGGCGCCGGACTGGTCGCCCGACGGAAGCCGCATCGTCTACGTCGAGTCGGACGAGGGAGGCGCGCGCCTCGTCACGATCCGCCCCGACGGCTCGGACAGTCGGATCGTGCCGGGCACGAGCGCCGGAACGAACGACCTCCTGCGAAGTCCAAAATGGACGCCCGGACGGAACCTCGATCGGCTACACGCTGACCGACGGAATCCACGTCATCCGCTCCGACGGCTCGGGCGGTCGTTTGCTCCTTGCGGATGCGGAAGGCCTCGACTGGTCGCCCGACGGCCAGCCGGTTGCTCTTTACGCGCGATCGCGATCTCGCGCTCGCCGACGCGGACGGAACCGACGTCGCGTTCGTAACGCGGACTCCCAGGCGGCACGAGGGAGGCGCGGAGTGGTCGCCCGACGGGTCGAGAATGGTGTACGTCGCGATCGATGAGACAGACCCGAAGGCCGAGGACGGGCCTGGCGACGGCATGTTCGTCGCCGATGCGAACGGCCGCAACAAGCGCGAAGTGCGCGGCCCCCGCGGCGTGTTGTCCTGGAGCCCGTCCTGGCGGCCCGCCGCTCCCCTGCCGAGCCGCGCCCGGCCGTGCGCGCTGCTCGGCACCTCGCGCGACGACGTTCTGGTCGGAACAGCGCGCGCCGAGCTGATCTACGGCCGCGGCGGGAACGACCTCATCCGGGGCGCGGCGGCGACGACATCATCGTCGGCGACGTCCCGTTCGCGAGAGCCCGGGGCAAGGACCGCCTCTTCGGCGGGCCGGGAGGCGACTTCATCGACTCCTACGACGGCCGGCGCGACCTCGTCGACGGCGGCGCCGGACGTGATCGTGGCCTGTCCGACAGGCACGACCGACTGCGGTCGGTCGAGCGCTACGGCTAGGCGGGAAAGCGGCCGGCTCGGTAGAGCTGGCCCTCGAGCGGCCGGCCGAGGACGCCCTCGAGCCACTCGCTGATCGCGATCAGCGCATCCAGGTCGACTCCGGTCTCGACGCCGTCGCCCTCGAGCATGTAGACGAGGTCCTCGGTGGCGATGTTCCCGGTCGCGCGGGGCGCGAAGGGGCAGCCGCCGAGGCCGCCGATCGAGGCGTCGAGCGTCGTCGCGCCGGCCTCGAGCGCGGCGTACGCGTTCGCGTAGCCGGTGTTTCGGGTGTTGTGGCCGTGGAATCCGTCCGCGCTCGTCTGCTCGATCAGGCCGCCTACTTGCTTCGGTGTGGCGACGCCGATCGTGTCTGCGAGGACGATCTCCTCTGCTCCGAGCCCTCGGAAGTGCTGGACGAGCTCCGCGACGACCTGCGGATCGACGCGGCCCTCGAACGGGCAGCCGAACGCGACGCTGATCGTGACCGTCGTCTTCGCAGGCCGCTCGCTCACGATCCTCGAGGCTCGATCCTTCGCCTCCTCGAGTGATGCATTCGCATTCCGCCGGTTGAAGCTTTCCGTCGCGCCGAGCGTCACGTTCATGCGGTCGAGCCCGGTCGCCTGGAAGCGCTCGAACCCCTTCTCGTTCAGGACGAGGCCGGCGTACTCGACGCCGTCGCGGCGCTCGATCTTGTCGACGACGTCCTCCGCGCCGGCCATCTGCGGGACCGCGTCGTCGCGCACGAAGCTCACGGCCTCGATCCGCGGTAGGCCGGTGGCCGCAAGTCGGTTGACGAGCTCGGCGCGGGTCTCGGGCGGAAGAACGTCCTTCTCGTTCTGCAGACCGTCGCGCGGCCCGACCTCGCAGATCGAGATCAACGGACGCGCTCGGGAGTGATCCGCACGATCACGCGGCGCTCGCCCGGCCTGTGGCTCTGGAACTTTGGGTTCCCCGTGTACTTCTCGGAGAGCTTGTCGATGTGGCGGTTCGCTTCCTCGCCCTCCTCGAGCTCGACCGTGCCGGTCACCGTCACGTAGTCGTATGGATCATCGTGCGAGTAGACCTCGATCGTGACCCGCGGGTCGCGCCGCATGTGACGCCACTTCGCCCGTCCGGTGGCCGTGTTGAACAGTGGTCGCTCGCCGTCGTAGTCGACCCAGACCGGCGTCACGTGCGGCGTCCCGTCGGGGCGGATCGTCGCGACGGCGCCGAAGTTCTTGTCCAGGAAGAGCTTGGCCTGCTTCTCCGTGAGCTTGACCATCGTGGTGACGTAGGCTAGCGAGCGATGGCTCCGGCGATTCTTGTCGGCACACGGAAGGGCCTGTTCGTCCTGAAGGGCGACGAGGGTCGGCGCGACTGGGAAGTCGAAGGGCCGTACCTGAGCGGGTTGGGACGTGTTCCACGCAGTCAAGGACGACGGCTCGCTCCTCGCCGCCGCGAACCACGGGGTGTACGGCGCGACCGTCCAGCGCTCGGACGACGGCGGCAAGACGTGGGAGCGCAGCGAAGGCCTCGGCCTGCCCGAGGATCACGAGCTGACGCTCGAGAAGACGTGGCACGTCGAGCCGGGGCCTGACGGGACTCTGTGGCTCGGCGGCGCGCCGGGCGTCCTCTTCCGCTCGAGCGACCGCGGCGAGAGCTGGGAGCCGGTGCTCAGCCTCATCGACCATCCGACGCGCGAGCGCTGGAACCCCGGCGCGGGCGGGATGTGCACGCATTCGATCCAGATCGACCCCGACGAGTCCGCAGACGATGTACGTCGGGATCTCGGCCGCGGGCGTCTTCCGCAGCGAGGACGGCGGCGAGTCGTGGACGCCGGCGAACAAGGGCACGGCCGCGGACTTCATGCCCGACGACCCGTTCCCCGAGGTCGGCCAGTGCGTTCACAAGGTCCTCCTCCACCCCGCGAACACCGAGCGCCTCTGGCAGCAGAACCACTGCGGGGTCTATCGCACCGACGACAAGGGCGAGAACTGGGAGCGGCTCGAGGACAACGGCCTTCCGAGTAGCTTCGGCTTTCCGATCGCGATCCATCACGAGAAGCCGGACATGGCGTTCGTGATCCCGGAAGACTCGGTGCGCGGCTCGGAGGGCGAGGTCGGCGGCGGAGACCGCGTGACCACCGGCGGCCGGCTCGGCGTCTATCGCACGCAGGACGGCGGCGAGCAGCTGGGAGCTTGCCTCCAACGGGCTGCCCGAGCGCGCGTGGGTGGAGGTGCTGCGCGAGGGAATGGCGTCCGACCGACTCGACCCGGTCGGGATCTACTTCGGCACCAAGAGCGGCTCGATCTTCGTCTCCCCGAACGAGGGCGACGAGTGGATCGAGGCGGCGCGCCACCTGCCCGCGGTGCTCTCGGTCGAAGTCGCCGAGTGGGAGTAACCGTCCTGCTTGCCGGGCCTGCTCGCCGACCAGGCGGGCGGGCGGAAGTCGTTCGAGCTCGAGGCGCCGACCGTGGGAGCAGCGTTGCGGGCCCTGCCGGTGCGTGACCTGCTCTTCGACGAGCGCGGCGACCTGCGGCCGCTCGTCAACGTCTACGTCGACGGCGAGGACGTGCGCGGGCAGAGCGGCGTCGACACGGAGCTCCGCGGCGGCGAGACCGTCAGGGTCGTCGCCGCCATCGCCGGCGGCTAGGGACAGTCCCTTGTAACGCCAGTCGCGAGGGACTGGCCCTCGGGGCGAAGAGAGCGGCAGGGTCGTCGCCGCCATCGCCGGCGGGCCAGGGACAGTCCCTTGTAACGCCAGTCGCGAGGGACTGGCCCTTGTGATCAGACGAACTTCTCGCCGCGCGTTTCTCGGCCGAAGATCGCCGCTACGAACGCGCCGGCGACCATTACGATCGCGACGAACGTGAGCGACCACGTCGTGCTTCCCGTCGCGTCGTTCAGGTTCCCGAAGATGTACGGCCCCGCGATTGCCGCCGTCTTCCCCACTCCCTCCATCAGGCCGAACGCGCTCGAGCGCAGCCTCGTCGGGAAGAGCTCGGCCGTGTATGGATAGACCGCGCCCCAGGCGCCGAGGTTGAAGAAGCCGACGAAGAAGAGCGCTGTGATGTAGACGGCCTCCGTGTCCGCGACCGCGAAGGCGAAGGCCGAGAGGCCGCCGAGGAGCAGGAATGACGCCAATGTCGGCTTACGTCCGATCTTGTCGACGAGCCAGATCGCGGCGGCGTAGCCCGGGAACTGAGAGAGCGCGCTCAGCGTGAGCAGGAGGTAGACGTTGATCGTGAAGCTCTTCTCCGCCTGGAGCACGAACGGCAGCCAGAGGAAGAGCCCGTAGTAGGAGACGTTGAGGGCGATCCAAATGAGCGCGGTCGCGAACGCCCGGCCGCGGAGGACTCCGCTCAGCAGCTCGCGCACAGAGGAACGTGGCTCCGGCTGAGCTTCGAGCTCCACCTCGGACACCGGGCGTCCGGTGATCTCGCTCAGCACCTCGGCCGCCTCTTTCGATCGGCCCTTCCGAGCGAGGAAATAGGGACTCTCGGGCAGGGTCCGTCTCACGAGGAACGCGAGGAAGGCCGGGAACGCGGCGGCGAGGAACAGATAGCGCCAGCTGTTGTCGCCGAAGCGGTCGAACGTCGGGCCGAGGAAGACGTACGAAAGGCCGGTCGCGAGCAGGAGCCCCACCGGCCACCAGAAGTCGAGGAAGACGAGAAAGCGTCCGCGCCGCTGCGGCGGCAGGTACTCCGAGAGCATCGACGGGTCGACGACGAGCATCCCGCCGAGGCCCAGGCCGGCCAGGAAGCGGAACGTCATCACCGACCACGGCCCCCACGCCACCGCGGTCAGCGCCGTGAAGAGCGCATACCAGAGGATCGAGTACTGAAAGATCTGGCGGCGGCCGATGCGATCCGCGAGCCGGCCGAGCGTCAGGCTGCCGACGAGCGAGCCGGCGAGCGCCGCGCTCGTCACGAGCCCGAGCGTCCGCCCGTTCATGTTCCAGAGGCCGTCGAAGATCGGCACGACGAAGCCGACGAGGAGGATCTCCATCGCGACGAACGTCCACGCGATGCCGGTGACGATCACGGCCTTCCGGTGGAACGGCGTCATACCGCGCTCTCGAAGCACGTCCTCGACGTCTCGGCGGAGGGGCGGCGCAGCTACGTCAACGGTCGACATCGTCTCTCCTTGGTAGTTTTAGACTGACAGTCGAAAACTATGGCCGAGTCTATCAGACCCCTTCACGCGACCCTCGCAGTCGTCTTCCAGGTTCGAGCCGGGAAGCTCCAGGTGCTGCTCTGGCAGCGCGCCAAGGAGCCGT
The DNA here is from genome assembly GCA_963776955.1 of uncultured Actinomycetes bacterium. GTDB lineage: Bacteria > Actinomycetota > Thermoleophilia > Gaiellales > Gaiellaceae > VAXT01. Next base: position 280,443 of record CAVZOM010000005.1, on the reverse strand, counting down.
TCGTCGGAGACTGGTCCCTCCCCAGCGGCTACCTCGACCCCGGCGAGACGCTCGAGCAGTCGATCCGCAGGCATCTCGCCGGCAAGGTCGACGTCCGTGAGCTCTCGCACCTGGAGCAACTGGAGACGCGGAGCGACCCCCATCGCCATCCGAAGGAGTGGCAGCTCGCGACCGCGTACCTCGGGATCGTGCCGCTCGGGGTTGATCCCGCCCTCCCGGAGGACACGAACTGGCATTCCGTCGACCGCCTGCCCAGGCTCGCGTTCGACCACCGCGCGATCACGCTTGCGGGCCGCGACCGACTGCAGGCGAAGCTCTCCTACACCAACATCGGCTTCGCGCTCGCGCCGAAGACATTCACGCTGAGCGAGCTCCGCGACATCTATGCAGCCGCGCTGGGGCACGACCTCTCCGCGACCAATCTCCAGCGCGTGCTCGTGCGACGAGGCGTTCTCGAATCCACGGGTGAGCGTCGAGAGCCCGGCCGCTCCGGGGGCAGGCCCGCCGCGCTCTTCCGCTTCAGCACTCCGAAGCTGGAGGTCACGGACCAGTTCGCCGTGCTCCGACCACCAGAACGCTGAGCGGGGCGCCTTTCGGCGCCCCGCTCGGTTCGTGGTGGTTGTGGTTGTTAGCCCCGGCCGACCAGCAGGTTCACCCGGAAGCCCGGTCGCCTGACGGCGCCTGGCCTCGGGCTCTGCCCGACGACGCGGCCGCGCAGCGCTCGCCTCGTGCGAACGCGGCGCACCCTGCCGACGCGGCAGTTGGCCCTGCGGATCCGCTGCCTGGCGACACCGAGCCTCAGTCCGATCACCCTCGGCACGCGGCAGCGGGCCGGTGGTGGCGGAGGCGGAGGTGGTGGTGGCGGAGGTGGCGGAGGCGGAGGTGGCGGTGGCGGTGGCGGTGGCGGTGGCGGTGGTGGTGGTGGCGGCGGCGGCGGTGGTGGTGGCGGTGGCGGAGGTGGCGGTGGCGGAGGTGGCGGTGGCGGTGGTGGCGGTGGTGGCGGTGGCGGTGGAGGTGGAGGTGGCGGTGGAGGTGGCGGTGGCGGTGGCGGTGGCGGCGGCGGTGGTGGCGGCGGTGGCGGTGGCGGCGGTGGTGGGCCACCGGTCGTCGGGCGGTAGATGTGATCGCTCAGGAACTGGAACGTGTTCCCGTTGATCCCGCCGGTCGACCAGATCTCGCCGCCGACACGGCCGGTCGAGTTGAAGCCGGCCTGGTTCGCCTGGCGCACCGGCGAGGGCAGGTTCGGTGGCGAGGCGGCCCAGGTGCCGGCCGGCCAGGTCGCCGTATCGAGCTCGTTGACGGCGTCGGTCGAGTTGAAGTAGCCAGACACCGGCAGGTCGCCGCCGATTGCGAACAGCCTCGTCCCGAAGGAGGCGAGACCGAAGTCCGCACGCTGCGGCGTGAACGCCGGGCCGCTCGACCAGGTACCGGTCGTCATGTCGAGCCGCATCGTCGCCGTCGAGTTGGAGCTTGCATCAGCCCCGAAGCCGCCGACGATGTACAGGTAGTTGCCGACCGTCTGGTAGCCGCTCAGGAACACGCCCGCGGGCGCCGGGTTACCGGTCGACCAGGTGTTGGTCGCGATGTCGTAGATCGTCAGCGACGTCTGCGGTGCTGCGTCGCCGCCGATCACGTACACCTTGTTGTTGAGCGCACCGGCCGCACAGCCGTAGCCGCTCGTATGTGCGGAGCGTGCGGGGCCGGGCGTCCAGGCGTTCGATGCGATGTCGTAGATCCAGAACGAGTTGCCCGTGTCGCCTTCTGCGACGTAGATCTTCCCGTTCCAAAGAGCACCGCAAGGCGCCTCGCTGGAGACCGGGATCGGGGCCCGCGCCGTCCACGCGTTCGTGCCTGCGTTGTAGCGGTTGACGTCCGGGATCCGCGTCCCGTTCGAGACGCCACCGATCACGTAGAAGTCCTCGCCCGAATCAGCGAACGCGTAGCGCACGTTCGTGACCGGATACGGGGCTCCCGGAGCCCAGGCTCCAGGTGGCGGCGGTGGCGGCGGCGGCGGCGGAGGTGGCGGCGGTGGCGGTGGAGGCGGCGGTGGTGGCGGGCCGCCGGAGGTCGTGATCGTCAGTGACCAGCCGGAGAGGTTGCCCATGTCGGCGGCGGCATCGTCGACCAAGTACAGGTTCCAGGTGCCGTTCGCCGACAGGCCGTCGAAGACGGACAGGTTCACGTTCCCCGACGGTGCCGGTGCCGGTGCCGGGAAGACGTCCGTCCCCGGCTCGTAGTCGGCCGGGCGGTAGGAGCCGGTCGAGATCTGCGCCGAGTCCGGAAGCTGCGCGGCAGCCTCGTCGTCGAGCGTCAGGTTGACCGACACGACGTCCAGCGAGCCGCCGGCATCCGACATGACCTTCGCGTTCTGGCCGCCGGGGCCGACGAGCAGGATGTCGATGTCATCGGGGTAGGTGTGGTTCAGCCCGTTGATCGTCATGTTGACGTCGGTGATCGTCCCGCTCGAGCCCGAGACCACACAGGTCGACGGGTACGGGACTCCCGGACCGGAGTCCGGAATCGTGATCGCCCCACCGGTGCAAGCGCCCGGAGGCGGAGGCGGAGGCGGAGGTGGTGGTGGCGGCGGAGGTGGTGGTGGAGGCGGCGGCGGGCCACCGAATGGCAGCCGCTCGGCGACGCCGGAATAGTTCCCGTTCCACCCGCCGGCCTTCACGGCCAGGTTGCCGCCGAAGGCCGCGCCGACAGTGCGGACGCCGGTGGCCATCGACGGACCAGCCGTCCAGGTGTTCGTGGTCGGGTTGTACGACTCGGTGCTCGGGAGGTAACTCGTCCAGCCACCGCCGACGGCCCAGACGTTCGTACCGTCGAAGAAGGCAGCTGGGCCTCCCCGACCGTTGAGCATCGTTGCCCGAGTCGTCCACGTGTTCGCGGCCGGGTCATAGCGCTGCACGATGTTCAGGTTGGTCGTGTTTCCACCGAGCAGGTAGACATAGGTCCCGTCCGAGGCCGCGGCCGGGTACTGCACTGCCGTCGGAACGGCCGCGCCGGTCGACCACGTGTTCGTCACGGTGTCGTAGATCAGGTTCGTCGAACCCGCGAACCCATCGACAGCTCCGCCGAGGACGTAGATCTTCGTGCCCTGGGTCGCTACAGCGTGCGCGAAGTTCCCAGTCGGCATCGGCGCCATGGCCGTGACGGTGTCCGTAACCGGGTCGTAGCGCTGCATGGTGGTAAGCCCTGCGACACCGTCGAATCCGCCCGGCACGTAGATGTAGCTGCCGACCTGCGCCGCACCCGTGTTCGACACACCGGGTGACAGCATGGACTTGTTGGCCCACGTGTTCGTGGCGGGGTTGTATTCCTCGATCGGGATCGCCCGGTTGCCGGCGGTGCTCTCACCGCCGACGACGTAGAAGCGCCCGTTCCCCGGGAAGAACGCCATGCCCAACCGTGACCGTGGATTACTCAGCGCTCCCGCGGGCTCCCACGTAAAGCCGCCCGGTGAAGCGTCGTTTCGAGCGGCTCGATTTCCAGCCGCTCGAGTTGTCTCGGCCGAGCCGAGCGATTCTGCGGCGAACCGATCGACCGACGAGAAGACGACAGCGCTCGTGCTGCTGAGCGCCGCGGGCAGGCCGGTCTGGCCCGGGCTGGAATCGCCCCGTGCCAGAGCCGAGCTCGCCATGCCGCCGCCGATCGCGGCGGCAGCGGTGAGCGCGCCTGCAATCGACGCAAGCGCGGCAAACCTTCTGTGTCGAGATTTCACACTCATTCCCCTCCCCAGAAGTTGTATGTCGTGCCGTTTCTTACAACCTTTGACGGCTTACCGTCAAGGTCTGGGGCGTTTCTAACAGGGGGCGCGCCAAAAGTGAAATATCGGAGTGCGAAATTCGCGTTAGAGGCTGACCGAGTGCAGCTCGCCGGGAGGCGTCCCGCCGGCGGTCACGAGCCGGTCTCGGCCGCTGCGCTTCGCTTCGTAGAGCGCCGCATCCGCGCGGCCGACGAGCTCCTCGGCCGACTCGCGTCCGTTCCAGCACGCGACACCTGCCGAGACCGTCTGACTGCTCGGCATCGCCGCGCGTAGTCGCTCGACGATGTCCTTCGCGTTGAGGAGGGAACAGCCGGGGAGCGCGACGGTGAATTCCTCACCGCCGTAGCGGGCGAGCGTGTCGCTGGCGCGGAGCTCGGTCACCCACGCAGCGGCGCTCTGCTTGAGCAGCCGGTCGCCGGCCTGGTGGCCACGCTCGTCGTTGTAGTTCTTGAAGTAGTCGAGGTCGAGCATCGCGACGCACAGCGGCTCGCTGTTCCGGCGGGACCGTGCCAGCTCGCGCGGGAGCTGCTCCTCCCAGGCGCGGCGGTTGAGGAGCCCGGTCAGGTCGTCGGTGCGCGCGACCTCCTCGAGCCGCGCGAGTAGGTCTGACCGCTCGAGGGCCATCGCAGTCTCCGCGGCGAGCATGCGCATCGAGGCCGCGATCCGACCCGTGCCGTCGACCTCGCGGTCCCAGCCGACGACGAGCACGGCGACGGCCTCCTCGTTGCGCAGGACGGGCTCGAACTGCATCGAAACCGCGCCCGTTGCCTGGACGACGCGCTGCGACACGTCGGCGCTCCCGCGGCGTCCTGGACGAAGAGCGGCTTCTTGGTCCAGGAAGGCCGTGCCGGCGCCGGACGACTCCTCCGAGAGCGAGACTCGTGAGCGGCGGTGCGCCCTGGAGGCCGTGGTTGGCGGTCATGACGAGGTCGCCGTCGGGGCTGGGCTCCATCAGCTTGGCGAAGCGTCGCGCCGGTGATCGTGCAGGCGGCCGCGCAGATGATCTCCCGTGCGACGCTCGAGTCGGTCGTCCTCGCGAGCTCGCGTGTCGCCTCGGTCACGGCCGCCATGCTGACGACGAGCTTGCGCGTCTCCTCCTGGCTCACCAGCAGCTCCTCGGCGCGCTTGAGGTTCTCGTCGGCGCGGTCGCGAAGCTGGCGGACGAGCGACTGGACGGTGAAGCCGACGATAGGGGCGACGCAGATCCAGAGAAGCGCGTTCGTCAACTCGCTCGGCGGATACTCCGGCGAGCCGACGACGACGATCGGGACGACGAGGACCGCGGCGACGCCGACGATGCTGGCGGCGAGCTGCTCGCGGGAGCCATAGAGCGCGAGCCAGAAGACCGGGAGCATCGCGAGCACTGCGTAGGCCGAGAGCGCTTCCGCCGTCGGCCTCGCGGAGAAGGGCGATCACGACGAAGTACGCGAACGGGGGCGCGATCTGCGCGAAATACGGCAGGCGGTCGCCACGGGACGGCGATCGCGCCGAGGATGATGAGCGCGTTGAGAACGACTGCGGCGACGAGCACCGGGCGACGTCTTCCCCTCGGGCGGCAGCGGAAAGGCCATGAGCGCGAGCCACATCGCGCCCAGGAACGGGGCCGCGCGCGTGAGGAGGCCCTGGTGCTCGAACGCCTGGAATCTCGACTGATCGTCCATGTGGGAGCCGCAGAGCGTGATATCCGCAGATGTCGTGCCGCCACTGCTAGAAATCGCCCGCGAAAGCCCTCCGCTGGATACTCGATCGAGTGAGCCGGTCCCTTGACTACGGGATCTGCCCGCCACGGCTCAGCGTCCCCCTTTTGATGCTGTCCAGAGGACGTAGTCGCCCACTTTTCGGGCTCTGGCGGCACCCCTGGCCGCGAGCCCGTCGAGTGCGATGGCAGCGTCCTTCCGGGGCCCGCCGATCGCCGCGGCGAGATCAGCTGCGGAGATTTCTCCCGCGGACCGGAGGACGGCCGCAGCGAGATCCGTCCGTGCGGCGTCCGGCTTCGGGAGCTTGCGCAGGTACTCGCCGTAGCGGCGCGGGAGGATGTCGAGCACGACGGCCGGCCAGCCACGGTCGCGTTCCTGCCGGCCCGCGGCGGTGACGATCAGGCGCCTCTGGAGCCTCGCGGCCGAAGCGTGTGCCCGCTTGCGCTCGTGACCCGCGACGTGGGGAAGGTCGGCGCTGCTCGTCGGGCCGTTCTCGAGCAACGCCGCGGCGACATCGCGCTCGACCGGCGACAGCTCCTCGTCCTCGAAGTCGTCCGGCCTGCCGCGCCGACCCGTCAACGCGTAGAGCGCGGGCAGCATCCGAAGGGAGACGAGCGACGCCTTGCCGCCGAGGTGCTTCCCGGCGCACACGAGACGCTGCTCGGGCAACTCGTCCTTCCAGTTCCAGACACGCGCGAACTCGGGCGTGAAGTCGACGAACTTGCCGCCGTCCTCGCGCACTGCCCAGTCGACGTCCTGACGGCCGGTCAGCGCCTCCCAGAGCGAGGGCAGGACGAGGTCGTCGCTCGGATACAGGACGGCGAGCCCGACGCGGTCGACCCAGGCGGCCGCGCCCCGAATCGACCTGATCCGGCGCGCCATCGGCTCACCCTATTCGAGAGCCCGGGCGCTGAAGCAAGGGTTCGTGCACGACGCGGGTAGTCTGGGCCGTGTCACGTTCGACCGCAGCCCTGGGCGCACTGCTGATCGCCGGACTCCTAGCCGTTCCCGGCTTCCGCGCGTGACGAGCAGAAGAGCAGCAATCCCTTCGCAGGGGCGAAGCTCTTCGTCGACCCGAGCTCGAACGCGTCGCGCGCTGTCCGCGACCTCGAAGCCCGGGGCCGTCACGACGACGCCCGGCTGATCGAAAAGATCGCGAGCCATTCCTCCGCGACGTGGTTCGGCGGCTGGAGAGCCGGGCACAGCAGCTTCTACGCCTTCGTCAAGGCACGCGTCGCCGAGATCGCCGCCGACGGATCGCTGCCTGTCCTGGTCGCCTACAACATCCCGCACCGCGACTGCGGCCAACACTCGGCCGGTGGCGCCAAGAGCCCCGCGGCCTACGTCAGATGGGTGCGCAGCCTGAAGCGTGGCATCGGGAAGCGCCGCGCCGTCGTGATCCTCGAGCCGGACGCCTTGGCCGGGCTCGGCTGCCTCTCTCAGGCCCGGCGGACGCAGCGCCTATCGCTCCTCCGCGCGGCGGTTCGGACGCTGACGTCCGGGACGTCGATCTCCGTCTACATCGATGCCGGGAACGAGTCCTGGCAATCGCCGAGGAAGATTGCGCAGCGGCTCCGCGAGGTGGGCATCGGGCGCGCCCGCGGTTTCGCCCTCAACGTCTCGAACTTCTACTTCACGGGCGACGAGCGCGCCTACGGTCACCGGGTCTCCGCGCTGGTCGGCGGCAAGCCGTTCGTCATCGACACGAGCCGCAACGGCCGCGGCCCCACGCCGCGCCACGCCTGGTGCAACCCGCCCGGACGCGGCCTCGGGCAGCCGGCCACTTCCAACACGGGAGACGGCCTCGTCGACGCCTACCTCTGGGTCAAGCTTCCCCGGAGAGTCCGACGGAACATGCCGGGGCGGACCGAGTGCCGGCAAATGGTGGCTTCAGTACGCGCTCGGGCTGGCTCGCCGCGCCGTGTTTTAGAGGGTTTGGCGCGATATTCCTCGTCGCTGGGGTGCGATGCTCGTTCCGAGACCGCGGACGCAGGGAGCCCCGGTAATCCCCATTACCGGGGCGACTGAGGACCCGGTATCGGGGCGAGCAGCGCGGCCCGGCGGCTCAGCCCATATTGCGCCAAACCCTCTTAGCCGGCGAAGACGACTTTCTCGGCGTGGTCGATCACCTCGCGAGGCTCCGGCGGCTCGACCATCATCTCGACGATCTGCTCGACGCCGGGCTGACCGCTCGCTCGGTATCGCTCGATCGTCTCCTCCACGTCGTACTCGGTCCGACGGAGCTCCACGTCCGGACCGAGCATCGCCCAGTAGGCGCCCGGTCGACCTTCATAGGGAAGGCCGACGCTGCCTGAGTTCACGCTTCGGATCCCGGCCACCTCGCGGTCGAACTGGATGTGGACGTGGCCGGTCACGATCACCCGCTCCTCGACGCCCTGGCTGAACTCGCGTACACGCTCTTCGGGAGTCTCGGGGGTCACGCACTCCTCGTCGGTGCGGGGCGAGCCGTGGCAGAAGCGAACCGGCCCAAGTCCGTCGACGTCGACGACGACCTGCTCGTCGAAACCGGCGAGGAACGTCGCGCATCTCGTCCGTGTGCCGCGCCTGCATCCACTGCTCCTTCTCGGTCTCGGAGACCTTTTCGAGCACGGCGCGGTCGGCGTTGCCCCGGACGAAGCGCGCGTTCAGGCCGCGTGCCAGCTCGTACGTCTCCTACGGGCAGCGGGCCCCAGGTGAGGTCGCCGCACGAAGACGATCGAGATCCGGCTGCTCGCGCTCGATCTCCGCCAGGACGGCCGCGAGCGCAGGCGCGTTCCCGTGGACGTCGGAGACGACGGCGATGCGATTCAACGCCGGATGAGCACGAGGTTGAACGTCGCGCTGCGGCGCGTGCCGCGAGGGTAGTGCTGGGTGACGAGCGGCCGGAAGCCGCGCGCGGTGACCCGGACGTGGATATGCGGTGGGCGGCTGCCGTAGCCGACGGGACGGTTGCTCTCGAAGCGGTAGCGGCCGTCGCGTCGCGAGAACACCGTCGCCCGGTGCGCGTCGTCGTACTCCCCCTGCTCGTTCACGAGCCAGAGCTCGATTCGCGCCCGCGCCAGCCACCGGCAGGTGCGCGCAGCCATGACGCGGCCGGTGAGGACGTAGCCGCCGGTTCCAACCTTGGAGCGCACCGGGGCGCCGGGCTCGTAGTACGGGCCGAGGGAGTCCGCCCTCGTCGGCGCGCATGCTGAGGGCGAGCTGCCCGCCATCGGCGCAACGCCGCCGGCGAGTGCCACGAGCGCGAGCGCCAGGCCGAGGCGGAGCATGCGGCTAGTACAGCACAAGCCGGTCGCGGTGGACGGCCTCGAGGCCGCGCGGGCCGCCGCTCGATGTCGTCCGCGCCGGCGCCCGCGATTCCCTTTCCGAAGACGACTCCGTCGGGACCGACGAGCTCGACCGCTGCGCCCGGCGTCGAACCTCCCCTCGCAGCGAACGATGCCGACCCCGAGCAGGCTCGCCCCTTTCTCGACCAGAGCGCGGCGTGCTCCTTCGTCGACGTGGAGCCGTGCCGGCAACGGGCTTGCCGAAGCGGAGCCAGAGCTTGAACGCCGTCTCGCCGCGATCGTCTGCGGCGAACCTCGTCCCGCGCGCCTCCCCGGCGAGGATCGGCCCCAGCACGTCGTCGCCGAGCCCGCCCGCGATCACTGTCGGGATCCCGGCAGCACTCGCCATCTGCGCCGCGACGACCTTGCTCCCCATCCCTCCGCGGCCGAGCTCGGTGCCGACGCCGATCTCGGCCTCGCCAGCGAGCTCGCCCTCGGACAGGAGCTCGGCTCCAGGCGTCCCCGGCGCGCGCGAATAGACGCCTTCGACCTCGGTCAGGAGGACGAGCAGCCTCGCCCGGACGAGGACCGCGACCTGGGCAGCGAGCGCATCGTTGTCGCCGAACGTGATCTCGTCGGTCGCGGTCGCGTCGTTCTCGTTGACGACCGGCACGGCGCCGAGACGGAAGAGCTCGGCGAACGCCTGACGCGCGTTCACGTAGGCGGTCCGATCGGCGACGTCTCCGGCCGCGAGCAGGATCTGGGCCGCCGGAATCCCGTGCGCTCCCAGCGCCTCCTCCCACGCGGACTGGAGCCTCGCCTGGCCGAGCGCGGAGGCCGCCTGCAGCCGAGCCATCGAGCGCGGCCGCCGCCTGAGGCCGAGCTTCGGGAGCCCGAGCGCGATCGCACCGGAAGAGACGACGCAGACAGGCTCTCCGGCCGCGACGAGCGCACGCGATCTCTCTCGCGCGCGCGTGTAACAGGTCGGTGCGAACCGCCCCGTCCGGCGTCGACGACGAGGCCCGGTCCCGAGCTTGACGACGACCGGCCGGCTCAACGGGTCTGGGTGCCGTCCCCGACGACGCGGTACTGGCGCAGCCAGAGGTCGCGGTAGGTGACCGGGCCGCGCGGGCCGGGGACCGTGTCGACGTTGATGCCGGTCTCGGGCGCGCCGGTCAGCTCGTAGCCGTCCGTGAACCGCGTCGTCGCGTGCCAGAACGCGGCCGTGCCGCGGTAGCCGTCGAGGAAGCGGTTCGCCGCGTCCTCGTCCTCGGTGACGATGCCGGCCGCGAGCCCCGAGGTCTCCTCGTTCGCGATCCGCAGCGCGTCGTCGAGATCGTCGACGACGTCGAGCGTCACGGTCGCGATGCGCTCCGGCTCGTTCGCCCACTCGTAGCCGAGCCGCTCGCGGTCGTGCGGGAGGACGCCGTCACCCGCGGCCTCGATCGCCCGCGGCGTCCCTCGCACCTCGAGCCCCTTCTCTCCGAAGATCGCGAGCAGCTCGGGCAGCAGCGTCAGCGGCGCCGCGGTCGACGAGCGCGAGGTTGAGCCGGTTGCAGACGCCGAGCCGGTCGAGCGTCGCCTCGGTCATCGCCAGCGCTCGGTCGCGGTCGGCCTCGGAGTGGATGTAGAGGACGCCGCCGCCCTCGGCATGGGCGAGCGTGCGCACTCCGTGCTCGGCGGCGAGCCGCGCAAGGGCTGGCCGTCGTCTCGCCGCTCCCGCGCAGGATCACGAGCGGGATCCGCTCCGGCATCGTCACGAGCACGCGGGCGCCCTCGCGATCCGCCGAGCGAACGAGCCCGACGGCTCCGGGCGGCAGGCCCGCGCTCCTCCAGCGCGGGGCGCAGGACGTCGTCGACGAGGACGGTCACCGTCCGCAGCGCCGCTCCGCCCGTGCGCAGGACGGCCGTGTTCAGGCTCTTCAGCAACTGCCCGGCGACGTCGAGCGCGACGTTCGGCCGCGCCTCGAAGTTCGCGCCGACGGTGCCGATCGGGATCCGCCGCTCGCTGACCTGGAGCCCGTTCGGAAGCGTCCACGAGTCGATCTCGCGCTCGAGCGGGGCGATAGCGGCGACGGCTTCGACCTGCGTCGCGAGCGCCTCGACGCGCTCGTCGTCGAGGCGCAGGCGGTCGAGCATGCCCTCGTCGAGCTTCCCGTCCGCGGCCTCGTAGTCGGCGGCGTTCGCCGAGAGGATCTCCGCCCGGCGCTCGCGCACGAGGAGGGCCGCGCTCGTCAGTGCGGCCGCGACGGCGTCGTCGGTGAGCTGCGGTGCGGCACGCCCGGCCTCTCGCGCCTCTTGCTCCACATCCTCTCGGAGAGCAACAGTCGCCATGTCCAGATGTTCGCAGGCGGGACGGCTTTGCCGAAGCCTTGCGCTCCGCTGTCAAGCCTCAACCCCGGCTTGACCAAGCGGTTACCGGGTCACTGCCAGGGTCAGTAGAGGTCGGGAACATGGTCGGCGACCTCCTTCGGCAGGTTCTTCTCCTTGGCCAGGGTGTCCACGAAGCGATCGTCGTCGACCACGGTCAGCGGGTCGAGCGTCAGAGGCACGAGCAGGTCCTCGAGCGGCGTGGCTGCGGCGAGTCTTCCGTCCGCCATCGCCGTCAGCTCGCCGCTCGGCCCCGGCAGATGCGGTCTCATGTCCTCGCCCTCGTCGTCCTCGTGATCCAGGACGAGGAACGACGCGTCCAGGTCGATGGTCGGGTGCTCCACCATGTCCTTCGCCAGCTTCGGCAGTCGTTTGAGCCCATCCGCGAGCGTCGCCGTCGCCTCGCCCAGCGTGAGGTCGCCGACGTCGGGATCGCCCGTCTCGTGGAGTAGATAGAGGAGGCGGGCCCTGTCGGTGATCGTGCCCGCCTCTCCCGCAGCCGCAGCCTCCTCCCCTAGGAGTCGCCTCATGGTCCTGCTCGCGCCGTAGCGCGGAACGCCGTTGATCACGACGAGCTCGACGTCGCGCTCGCTCCTCGTGAAGAGATGCCCATGGCCGTCGCCGGCCTGGCCCGCGACGACGAGCAGGTCTGCACGCTTTCCGGCCTCGACCGTCCCCAGGTGCTTCTCCCACTTGAGGACCTTCGCCGGATTCCGGGTGACGAGCGCGAGGAGGTCGTAGTCGCTCAGGGCCGCACCGTTCAGCCCATCTACCAGCCGGGCGACCTTGAGCTCACCGAGGAGATTCTTGCTCCCGCTCGGCGACCAGTCCGGGCCGAGCGCCATCGTCACGCCGGCGCTCTTCGCCGCGGCTGACGTCGGCCGTCTCCCCGTAGAGGAGCAGGTTGCTCAGGGGCGACCAGACCATCGAGGCGCCGCCGTCCGCGAGAACGTCGAAGTCCTCGCCCTCGAGAGCGACGCAGTGAATCCCGGCGAGCGAGTCCGTGATCGCCCACTTGCCCGACGGCGACCGCAACGCGAGGAAGTGCTCCCGAGCCGCCTCGTCCGTGCCCTCGCTCAGGTGCAGCAGCAGGCAGTCGAAGCTCTTGAGCCGCTTCAGGAACTTGCTCCGGTCCTTCGCCTCGACGTCGGCGATCTTCGTGGCCGCCTCCGGCAGGTCCGGGTCGTCCGTCTGCTCGACGTTCCGGACGATCCCCTTGTAGAAGCGCTGGATGCCGGCATAGCTCGAGAGCGCGATTCCCTGCGAGGTCGTCGTGCCTCCGACGAGGCATTTGGCCTCGACGTAGCGGACGACTGCGGGGACGTACTTCGGCGTGTGGGCGAGCACCTTCATCGGGCCGGTGACGAGCTTGCGGTACGTGTCGCCCTTGGCCCACTGGTCGCGGTTCGTGTACCGCTTGGGGACGTCCCAGAGCTGGAGCGCGTTGTAGCTCAGGTGGTCGTGGAGGTCGATCAGGCCCGGGTAGATCGTCCCCTTCGTGTCGAGCACCTTGATGTCCTCGAACCCCTCCGGAGCGTCCTGGTCCCCCTTCTCGACCGCGACGATCGAGCCGTTGCCGACGTAGACGACGCCGTCGTCGACGACACGCTTCTCGTCGTCCATCGTCACGACCCGGCCGCCGAGCGCGAAGGTAGGCCCGTCGAGCGGATCCACCGGCACCCGCGCGTATTCGCTCACGAGGACTCCTTGGGGGCGACCCAGATCAGCGTTCGTCCGTCGTCCGGGCTCGGCCGGGAGACGCAGTTGTTGTGTCTCGGACGCCCGCGCCTTCCTGCCGCGTCGTCGCCGAGGAACTCCGGGACGCCGAACGGGAGGTCGCGCCTCGGAATCGGCGCATAGTCCGCCTCCCGAAACGATGAGCCGTAGTTCGGGCCGGTCGCGTCGCCGTCGGGGTCCGGCGTGACCTTCTGCCGGAGCCGCTGCACGGCGTCGCGCCAATCTCGGAGGAGCTTGTCCTCGTCTCGACTGCTCGGATGCGGGACGCGCTCGACCGGGACATCCGGGCGGTTCTCCCACATGTCGAGGGCCATCTGCGCATTCGCTCCGAAGGCGACGATCGCATCGACAGCGCCGGGCCTCACCGCGTCGAAGAACTGGTTGCGCCAGGCCTTCTGCTCAGGCTCGGCGAGAAGCTCGTCGGCCGACCTCCCCCAGCTCGGGTGTAGCGCGTACGGAAACGCGTTGACGAGGAGGTACGAGCGCGTCAACCCGACCTTGGCGAGGAAGCCCTGGACGCGCTGGCCGGCGTCACCGACGAGCGTGCGGTGAGCGATCCGCTCGGTCGGCCCCGGATCTGACGCGATGCCGAGCAGCCGCGCCGTTCCGTCGAGGCGGCCCCGGTAGAAGATCGGCCCCCACGCCGTCCAGAAGGCCTTCGGCTTGCTCGGCCGGGGGCAGCGCAGGCAGATCGAGGCGATCGCCTGCGAAGGCCCCCGGTCGAACTCCGCGGCCACGGTCAGCGTCTGGCGGCCGCTGTCCGCTTCCGCGTACCTGTCGTCTTCTTCCTCTTCGTCGTGCGCCGCCGGGGCCTCGGAGCTTCCTGGCTCGGCTCGACCGTGTAGATCGCCCAGAAGTCGCGCGCCAGCTGCGGGTCGGTCAGATAGCCGTAGGGCATCTCGCAGTAGCCCTTGATGCCCCACTTGTTGCCCCAGGAGTTGCGGACGATGAACGACTGCTTCGAGTCGTCGTAGCCGACCGCGAGCACGGCGTGCCCTCCGATCAGCTGCTCGCCACGTGGCGGCAAGGACACCTTGCCGGTGCGTGCCACCTCGGGGGTCATGAAGCTCTCGTAGACCGCGAATCCGAAGACGAACGGATAGCCCTGGGCGAGACATCCCTGCATCTGGTGCAGCACACCCAGCACGCGCCGGTAGACGAGCGCCTGGTGCTTCTTCGCCTCGGTGTACGCCTTCCGCGGCGGCTTCTCGGCGAACTTCGGGATGACGTACGGCCAGGTCGTCTCCGGGCAGACGCCGATCTTGGCGACGCTCTTCATCCCGTCGCGGATCATCGCGCCGCTGTCCGTGTCGATCGTCCCCTCCATCGCGCGCTCGTTGTAGTAGATGAACAGGGCCGAGGGCATGAAGTCCTTCAGCCCCTGCTTGAGCTGGCTGAACTCGAACGCCGAGCCGATCGCCTGCGCGGTGCAGCTGCCGAGCTCGCCCTGGTCCCAGACCGGCGGCATGTTCGCGCCGCGGAGGTCGACCTTCTTCGGCAGCTTGGTCAAGACCTTTTCCGGCGCCGAGTACATGTAGTCCCGGGCGTCGGGAAGATCGGGGACCCAGCCCAGGCGCTGCACCTGTCGGGGGCGAATGCCTCCGTTCACTGACTCAGGGCTCACTGCGTACCTCCTCGTTCGGTCGCCTCCCCGGCGACGTTGACGGTGAGCGTGTGAGCCGCCTTTGGCTCGACGCCCTCTTCCCACGTTCGTCGCTGAACGAGAAGGACACGCGTCGTGCCCTCGGCGCAGCCCCGCAGGGTCAGCAGCTCGTTCTCGCTGAACGTCCTCGCCCCGACGGCCGCGTCGTCGGCGCCTTCGAACTTCACCGTGGCCTCGACCACGTTTTCGTCCTCGACCTCCGCCGCCCAGACATACCCCGCGCCTGCCCGGCTCGGAAGCAGGACGGTCGTCTCCTCACCGGCCTCGAGCGCGATCTCGTCGGGGACTTCGGTCATATCCAGCACGACGCTCGCGAGCGTGACGGTTTCCACCGCCACGCTCAAGCGGTCCTGCCCTTCAGCGGCTTTTTCGGCGGCTTCGTCTTCTCCTGGCGCGGGCTCTTCCTCGCCGCCGAGCATCTTCGTCGCGCCGCCGAGCAGGAGTCTCGCTCTGCGCTCGCTGAAGCCCGCGATGAAGGCGAGCGCCGCGTAGAAGTAGTTGTTCGTGCCGGAGTCGCCGGTCTCCAGCGCAATCAGCCCGCTCTCGAGCGCGAAGTAGAGGACGACCGCGAAGACCGCGCCGATTACGGGCCGGAAGCTCCCGACGCGCCGCAGCGACGGCCGCCCCACCTCGTAGTCGACCCACGCTTCGCTGCCCCTCGAAGCCATCCGAGTGAGCACGCTGATGACCGCTCCCACTGCGCCCATGCCGTAACAGACGAAGAAGGTCTTGGTGTCCTTCAGCGGGATATCGGCGAGCTCCGTATACGCCCAGGCTCCGGGCGACGGCGATCACGGCGAGCGCGGCGACGCCGATCATCATCCCCCAGAAGTAGACGAGCCGTCCCACCTTCTCGCCAGCACGGTCGTAGTAGTCCTCGACCTTCGAGAGCTCGGCCCGCGCGCGGCGGGCGCACTTCGCGACCTCGGCGCCTTTCGGCCGGCCATGCTCCTTGTCGACGACGCTCAGGAGGTAGCCCGCGACGGAGATCAGCCATTGCATGGAGATCCGCTCGCTGGTCCCGTGGAGCACCTCGCTCACCCTGATCGCCAGGGTCTCGGCCGTATGCATCGCGTATCCGAGGTCCGGCGCGTCGCGGGTTGCCCAGTCGGTGGCGCTGTGGAAGCGAATCTCCGGGGGTCGCCGCCAGAGGAAGCCCAGGACGCGGCTACCCGGCTTTTCCGTGATGGCGACGGCCGAGGCTTCGCTCGTGCACCAGTACGCGTTGATGATCGAGCCGTGCTCCTCCGTGAAGTGCTGGAGCTGCGTTCGGTACTCCTCCTCGGCAGGCCCGTGCAGCTGACCCTGCTCGTGAAGCTCCCGTTGGCGCAGGAAGTGAGCCCAGACGAGCTCGGGGAACGCCACCGATTCGGCCGCAGCGACTCCCTCACGCGTCCGCGATTTGCGCAATGCCCAAGTTGTTGCCGCAGGAGTCGCGCCTGAACTAGACATGGACTCCGTCTCCCTGCACAGGGCCGCCGAGGGCCGCAGACAACGGCTTAGCCTGCCTTCGTTGTCTCCAGAAAGCTTGCGCTAGTTCAGCGCCAAATGTCAAGGAGCGCGCGCGAGCGGCTACGTCTCGAGCAACTGCGCCACGATGTCCCGGCGCCGCGGAACGTCCTTGCCCGTTCGGAAGGCCTGGACATACGCGTCGAAGTCCCACGTCTCCAGGAACTTCTCGGTCGCCGAGCGCCCGGAGTCATAAAGCGCCAGGGCACGCTCGCGCGTGATGTCGAACTCCGTCGTGCCCACCCCGAGCGTCGGGATCCCGATCGTGCGCGCCCACTCCGCCTGCTGGACGTACATGCGGTCGTGGGCCTCCATCATCGTCTGCGCCATCGCCTTGACGTAGTCGATGAGCGCGCTCACACCTCGGTCGCGCTCCATCGTGAGCCGCACGCTGACCGACTTCTCGGGCTCGGGCTCGACGAGGAGGAGACCGAAGGTCGGCCACTCGGGCTCCTCGTCGGTCGCGCAGTCGAAGAGCCAGACGGGGAAGTTGGACAGCATTCCTCCGTCGACGATGATGTGCTCGCGCTCCTCCTTCGCGTTCTCGATCCGAACGGGCTCGAAGAAGAACGGGATGCTCATGCTCATGCGCACGGCTTCGGCGACCGCGAGCTCGTCGGGGTCGAGGCCGAGCAGCTCGGCATCACGTGGCAGGACGAGCAGGCGCCGGCCGGTCACGTCGGAGGCGATCACCTGCAGTCGCCAGCGGTACTTCGGGTCGTCCTCGAACTCCTCGACGATCAGGTCGCGAAAGGTGTGAATGCCCTTGGCGGCGAGCAGCCCGCGCATCCACTCGAGGAACTGCTTGCCCTCGTAGATCCCCTGGTCGAGCAGCAGGCTCGCAGTGCGGTGGAAGAGGAGGACCTTGTCCTCCCAGCCCTCGTCCTTGAACTGGGTGAAGTCGAGGGAGACGATGATCTCCTTCAGCTCGTCGGCGGTGTAGTCCGCGGCGATCAGCGCGGCCGTGATCGCGCCGGCCGAGGTGCCTGCGATGTTCCTCGCTTCGAACCCGCGCTCCTCGAGCACCGAGTACGCCCCGGCGAGGCCGAGGCCCTTGACGCCCCCGCCCTCGAGGACGAGATCGACGTAGTTGTTGTTGTTCTTGGGCTCTGCAGGCATCACTACCCTTCCTCGCGCCGATGGCCGCAGAGTCAACGACTGGTCGAGGTTTCAGCCGGGACCTTGCCTTCGGATCTCGGAGTCTGTCAAGCCTATGAGCCAGACGCTCCGTCAGATCCTGGAGGCGAAGCCCGCAGCGCGGATCACGGAGGTGATCGCGCGGATGAAGAAGATCGTCGCCGCGCTTCCGCCCGGCGACGGGGTCCGGGCCTTCACGGCGCTCTACTTGGCGGTCACGCAGGCGGTCGACGAAGCGGCGAAGCCGGGCACGTTCGAGGACTCGCGCTTCGTCCGTTGGCTCGACGTCGTCTTCGCCAATATCTACTTCGAAGCGCTCCGCAACGCTCTGTTCGCGGCGGGCCCCGTGCCGAAGGCATGGGCGCCGCTGCTCGAGGCGCGCGGCCGGCAGGGCGTGCTGCCCCTCCAGTTCGCGCTCGCGGGGATGAACGCCCACATCAACCGGGACCTGCCGGTCGCGCTCGTTCGAACCTGCGAGGGACGGCAGATCGAGCTGCGGCGCCGGTCACCGCAGCAGCGCGATTTCCGCAAGATCAACAGCCTGCTCGCGGTGGTCGAAGAGCAGGTCAAGGCCGAGCTCGTGACCGAGACGCTACGAGACGTCGACGTCGCGCTCGGCGACCTCGACGACGTCCTGGCGATGTGGAAGGTGGAGCGGGCCCGCGAGGCGGCGTGGGCGTATGCCGAGACGCTCTGGGCGCTGCGCACCTCCCCACAGCTCAGCGGGCAGTTCCTGCGCGCGCTCGACCGCACCGTCGGCTTCGCCGGCCGCGGGCTGCTGCGGCCACTCGTCCTGCGATAATCGGCTGCCGTCTTGTTCCGCCGTTTCAAACGCGCCCCCTGGTGGGTGCACGTCCTTACGGGCGTCGCCCTGCTCGCCGTTCTCAACGGCATCGCGCTGGCCGTGGTCGGCGCGCTCTACGTCGACTACACCCGTGAGCGCGGCCCGCTCAGCTCCGAGATCCCGCCCCAGTCGGCAGTCGATGCGGAGGAGCGCATGGAGCTCGCACGCCGATTCGCTCCAGTGCTGCGCTATCACACGGGCGAGCCATTCGTCCCGATCAGCCGCTCCGCGTACGTCAGCCGTACGCAGCTGAAGGAGCAGGAGGGACGGTTCGTGCGGCTGCTGAATGCCTCCCCGGGCGAAGACCAGCTTCCGGACCGAGAGGGCACGTGTCTGCGCAGCCGCGGCTGCCTCCTCTTTCTCGACGTGCGCGGCGTCGAGCCGGACCCGCCGAAGCGCTCCCAGGCGCTGTACGACGCGATCGAGAATCAGCTCCTGCGCTCCGGTCAGGGGTCGACGGTCTACGTCAACGTCACGCACTACGACGACACGGACGAGTACGCCGTCCAGTACTGGTTCCTCTACCTCTTCAACTTCCGGCTCAACGAGCACGAGTCGGACTGGGAGCAGATCACCGTTCGCCTCAACTCGGACAAGGAGCCGACAGGGGTCTTCTACTCGGCCCACGAGGGCGGCGGAGACGGCCGCTGGACTGCGATCCAGAGGCAAGGCGAGCATCCGGTCGTCTACGTCGCGCTCGGCGCGCACGCCAACTACTTCACGCCGGGAAGGCACCGTGTCCCGGTCGGCTGCAAGCGCGTGATCGGCAGCATCAAGCGTTGTCTCCGCGGGCGGAAGGTCCTCGTCGACGTGGCGGACGGCCGGGGACGGACGATGCGCCTCGGCCGCTACAAGCTGGCCGAGTTGGTCGGGCAGCCGTTCATCGGCAGCTACGGAACGGGCAACTACGTCGTGCTCACGCGCCGCCCGGACATCCTCTCCGACCCGCGCACGCGCGGGGCCTGGCTCGATCCTCTCAGGCCTCTACGCTGAGCTCGTAGACCGAGTAGATCTCGCGCAGCATCTCCTCGCGCGAGTCGAAGCGGCTCTCGTCGTAGCAGCCGAGCGGGCTCTCGAGCAGGTTGAAGAGGCACTTGTTGCAGAAGGTGCACGGCCGCGGCGGCCGGTCGTTGCCCGGCGCGCCAGAGCTCGAGCAGGTTCGGGTTCGCGACGCAGCGGGCGCGCGATCGTGACCGCGTCGCAGTCGCCGTCGGCGAGCGCCTTGCGCACGACCGAGGCCGTCTGGAAGCCGCCCGTGCAGAGGACGGGGATCGAGACCGCCTTCTTGACCGCGCGCGACGTCGGCCAGGTTCATGCCCTCGACCTCGTCGCGCGGCCGGGCCATCGCTGCTGCATCGAGCCGGTTGATCAACGGCAGGCGGTAGAGGAGGTAGTTGCGGAAGGCGTGGCGCTGCCGCTCGAGATCAGCCCGTCGTAGTTGTCGCGCACCTCCCGCAGCGGCAGGTCGCCCGCCGGGTTCAGCGGGTGCGGGAACGTGCTGCCCGCGGAGACGTGGATCGCGTCGGCGCCCGCCTCCTCGAGCCAGCGGCACACCTGCACCGACTCGTCGACCGTGTTGCCGTCGCTTGAGCCAGAACAGGAAGGCGTTCGTCGTCCTCGCGCGACGCTGATCTTCACCTGCAGGTGGAAGTCGTCGCCGACCTGCTGCCGGACCGCGCGCACCGTCTCGAGCAGCAGTCGCGCGCGATTCTCGAGCGAGCCCGCCGTACTCGTCGTTGCGGTCGTTGATCGCCGACGAGAGGAACTGCGTGAACAGGTAGCCGTTCGCGCCGTGGATCTCGACGCCGTCGAGGCCCGCCTCGCGGGCGCGCCGGTGCGCCGCGGCGCCGAATGCGCTCGTGATCTCGCCGGAGCTGCGCGGCCGTCGCCCGCTCGGCCGGGAAGCCGTGCAGCGGGTCCGTCTTGCCGGTCGAGCTGAGACCCTTGCGGAACTCGATGCCGCCGATGTCGCGCTGCCGGCCGGCGTGCGCGAGCTGGAGGACGAACTTGCAGCCGTGCTCGTGCACCCGCTCTGCCGAGCTCGCGCCAGAACGGAATGCGGTCGTCGCTGCTCGATCGACGCGTAGCCGGGGACGATCAGGCCGCGGCGGTCGACGCCGCACCAGGCGGAGATGATCGCGCCGACGCCCGCAGCGGGCGAACCGGCGCTTCCCAGTTGATCCGCGTCTGCGTGCCCGATGCCGTCCTAGTTGTCGAACCGGCCCGCGATGCTCGAGCGGAAGACCCGGTTCGGCACCTCGAGGTTCCGGAACCGCGAGCGGCTTGAAGATGGGCGTCGTCACGCGGTCAGCGAACTGCGGGCGGCTCGTAGACGGAGAGGATCTCCGCGCACCATCTCCTCGCGCGACTCGAACCGGCTCTCGTCGTAGCAGCCGAGCGGGTTCTCGAGCTGGTTGATGAGGCACTTGTTCGAGTAGGTGCACGGCCGCGGCGGCCGGTCGTGCCCGGCTCGCCAGAGCTGCGACGAGGTCCGGGTTGGCGATCAGCGGGCGGCGCGATCGTGACGCCGTCGCAGTCGCCGCGCTCGATCGCGGCCGCGACGACGGACGCGGTCTGGAAGCCGCCCGTGCACAGCACCGGCACCGAGACGGCCTCCTTGATCGCGCGCGGCAGTCGGCGAGGTTGATCCCCTCGACCTGCCCCTTCGCCGCCCGCTCCCAGGCCCACTTGAAGACGCTTGTTCAACGGCCAGATCTTGAAGAGCAGGAAGTTGCGGAACGTGTGCCGGCCGCTCGAGATCATCGTGTCGTAGCCGCGGACGACGTCCTCGATCGGGAAGCCGCCCGCCGGGTTCCGCGGGTGCGGGAACGAGTTGCCCGAGGAGACGTGGAACGCGTCGACGCCCGCCTCCTCGAGCCACTTGCAGACCTGCATCGACTCCTCGAGCGTCGTCCCCTTCGTCGCACCACGGGAAGAGGTCGTTGCCGTAGTCGACGCGCGGTGATCTTGAACTGCAGGTGGTAGTCGTCGCCGACCTCGGCGCCGGATCGCGCGCACGATCTCGAGCGCGAAGCGCGCGCGGTTCTCGAGCGAGCCGCCGTACTCGTCCTTGCGGTCGTTGATCGCGGGCGAGAGGAACTGGGTGATGAGGTAGCCGTTGCAGCCGTGCACCTCGATGCCGTCCGCGCCCGCCTCGCG
Source organism: uncultured Actinomycetes bacterium (assembly GCA_963776955.1). GTDB lineage: Bacteria > Actinomycetota > Thermoleophilia > Gaiellales > Gaiellaceae > VAXT01. The sequence goes on along the minus strand of CAVZOM010000005.1, from coordinate 259,292 downwards.
CGCGCGGCGCGCGCCCTGGGCGAAGCAGTCGACGAGCTCGTCGATCTGCGCCTTCGTCATCCGCTCGCACTCGAGCCCGTGGATCGGCTCGGGCTTGTCGGTCGAGCTCCAGCCCTTCTCGAACTGGATGCCGCCGAGGTCGCGCTGCCGGCCCGAGAAGGCGAGCTGGACGATGTAGCGGCAGTCGTGCTCGTGGACGCGCCGCGACGAGCTCGCGCCAGAACGGCACGGTCTCGTCGCGGTCGATGTGCGCGTAGTTCGGGACGATCAGGCCGCGCGGGTGGACGGGCGCGTTCGACGAGATGATCGCCGCCGACCCCGCCCCGCGCGAACTTGAGGTCCCAGTTGACGTGGATCTGGGTGCCCGTGCCGTCGTAGTTGTTGAAGCGGCCGGCGAGGCTCGAGCGGAAGACGCGGTTCTTGACCTCGAGGGTGCGGAACCGGAGCGGCTCGAAGATGGCGGCGTGGTGTCATGCGACCTCCACCGCCGGCCTCGCCGCGGCGCCTGCCGGCTCGTAGACGGAGAAGATCTCGTCGACCATCTCCTCCCGCGAGTCGAAGCGCGCCTCCTCGTAGCAGCCGAGCGGGTTCTCGACGAAGTTGAAGAGGCACTTGTTGCAGTACGTGCACGGCCGCGGCGCGCGGTCGAGGCCCTGCTCGAAGTAGCCGCACGAGGTCGGGGTTCGCGACGAGCGGGCGCGCGATCGTGACGCCGTCGCAGTCGCCGCGCTCGATCGCGCCCGCGATCACGGACGCGGTCTGGAAGCCGCCCGTGCAGAGCACCGGGATCGACACGCTCTGCTTGACCGCCCGCGAGCCGGCGAGGTTGATGCCCTCGATCCCGAGCCGCCGGCGCGGCCGCTCCCACCACCAGCGGAAGACCGCGCTGAGCGGCCACGTGCTGGAAGACGACGAAGTTCCGGAGCGCGTAGCCGCCCGCTCGAGATCAGCGTGTCGTAGGTCCTGCACCACGTCCGTGGCCGGGAAGCGGCCGGCCGGGTTGCGCGGGTGCGGGAAGCCGGTGCCGGCGCTGACGTGGAGGTAGTCGACGCCGGCCTCCTCGAGCCATCCGGCACACCTGGACGACGTCCTCGACGCTGTTGCCCTTCCGCAGCCAGGGCAGGAGCTCGCGCGGAGCCTCGTCGACGCTGATCTTGAAGCCGAGGCAGAAGTCGTCGCCGACCTCGGCGCGGATCGCGCGGACGACCTCGAGCGCGAAGCGGGCGCGGTTCTCGAGCGAGCCGCCGTAGTCGTCCTTGCGCGTGTTGATCGCCGGGCGAGAGGAACTGCGTGAAGAGCATCCCGTTCGCGCCCGCGAGCTCGACGCCGTCGAGCCCGGCCTCGCGCACGCGGCGCGTCGCCTGCGGCGAACTGCGCCGACGACGTCGCGCGATCTCCTCCGTGCGTCATCGGCGCTGCACGGGAACCCGTTCATCGGCTCGGCGTCGCCGGTCGCGCCGAGCGCCGTGTCGTAGCGCGAGACCGGGCAGGATGCGCTCGCGCCCCGCGTAGACGAGCTGGACGATGTACTTGCAGTCGTGCTCGTGCACGCGCTCGCCGAGCTCGCGCCAGAACGGGATCTGTGTCGTCGGAGTCGAGGTACGCGTAGCCGGGGACGATGTGGCCGCGCTCGTGGATCGGCGCGTTCGAGGAGATGATCGCGCCGACGCCGCCGCGGGCGAACTTCACGTCCCAGTTGATCCGCGTCTGGGTGCCCGAGCCGTCGTAGTTGTCGAAGCGGCCGGCCACGCTCGAGCGGAGGACGCGGTTCTTGACGGTCAGCGGCCCGAGGCGGAGCGGCTCGAAGATCGCGGCGGTCGGCGGCAATGTCCCTCCCTCTTGACGGCACGCCGAATCTACGACTGTGCCCGCGGCCGGGTCAAGCCGTCAGAATGGCGCCGCGGCCCATTTGCCCAAGTCGACGGAGGGAGGCGAGCACGGATGGCAGTCGACCACGAGGCACGGCTCAAGCTCATCGAAGAGCACGTGCAGGCGGAGATCGACATGGACATGGACCGGATCATGGCCACGTGGGGGAAGGATCCCTGGTTCGACGACGTGGGCTGGGAGGAGACGTGGAACGGCCGCGAGGGGATCCGTGAGCACTACGAGGAGCTGCTCGGCTCCTTCCCGGACATGGACATCAAGGAGGTGGCCCGGCACGTCACCGACGACACCGTGATCCTCGAGGTCGTCGTCACGGGCACGCACCTCGGGCAGTGGCGCGAGCTGCCGCCGCTCGGGCGAAAGATGCGCTCACGCGTCTGCGCGCTCTACACGTTCGACGAGGAGGGCCTGCTCAACCTCGAGCGCACCTACTACGACAAGGCGATCATCCTCGAGCAGCTGGGGATGTTCCAGGATCCCCGCAAGCCGCTCGGGCGGGTCATGGCGGTGATCACGCCGCCCTTCTCGGTGATCCGAGGCTCCATCAACAAGCTCCTGGGACGCAAGCCGGGAAGCTAGAGGCTTGATATGAAACTCCGGCGTTCTGGCTTCTGCGAGCTACTGAGGCAGCGCACCCGGACACAACCACCGGGCGAGATCACGCTCCCGCACGGCGGCCAGCTAACGCTTGCGGCGCTTGAGGCGGCGTCGTACTTCGGCTGCCGACGACGGGATCGTCCGCAAGTCGATCAAGTGCCTCACGCGCCTCCGCCGAGCGCAAGCGTGAGATCCCGCCGATGAGGAGGATCCGGCTTTCGCCGTGACGCGCGTCGGCGGCTAGCTCGATCAGCTCATTCAGTTCACTTCCGGCTGCAACGGCAGGAAGCGCAACGGCTAGTCCGTCTTTGGCGTCGGTACCAGCAGGCTCCTGTCGGTAAAGCCGTAGCAGCGTCGCCCAGGCGAATGCCGCATCTCCCCGCACCGCGAGCGCCCGTGCCATCCCCTCCCGCACCCGGTCCGGGTAGTCGCGCCCAAGGTGGTCGAGAAGTACCGGCAGCGCGTCGGGATACGGCGTCGATGTATTGACGAGGGGTCCCACGCGGGAGTCGACGTCGACGCCGACGTCGGCCAGATCGTGCAGCAGGGGAGCCTCGGCATCGCGGAGCTGGCGCTCGAGTTGACGTCTCTCCGCCTCACGCTCTTCCTGCCGCCGCACGAACTGCGGATCGGCTTCAAGCTCGCGCAGTAACTCTTCGACCGTCCTGCCTCCCCGGCGCTTCTCCGGCATGGGCTGATGATGGACTGCCGCGTCGGGCCGCCACCGTTGCTATCGGCTCGGGGGACATTCCCGAACGCTGGCCCAGCCGAACGCCGCCTCGTTTGCGCGTAGATTGGTGTTGCCATGTCGAGTTGGTACGACGCCTGGGCGGACCGATACGCGGAGTCGTCGAATGGCGACAGCGCTGACGTTCCGTTCTACGTCGGGCTTGCCCGTGAGGCTGACGGGCCACTGGTCGAGCTTGCCGTTGGTACCGGGCGAGTTGCGATTCCGGTCGCTCAGGCAACGGGCAGGCTTGTGGTCGGGATCGACTCTTCGCGCGGGATGCTCGCGCAGGCACGACTGCGCGCGGCTGAGCAGGGAGTCGAGCTCGACCTGCGCGAAGGAGACATACGGGAGCTTGAACTCGAGGAACCAGCGGCGTTGATCTACTGCCCCGGCCGGTCTCTGCTGCATCTGCCCACCTGGGCCGATCGTCGCCGCTGCTTCGAGCGCGTCGCGGCGTCGCTGCTGCCTAACGGTCGCTTCGCCTGGAACGCATTCGCCTTCGACCATCACGTCGCATCCGCCATGGACGGCCAGCACGCCGACGCCAACCCCGGAGTACCGGTGCCGCACACGAACCACTACAGCGTCAGCGATAACCGCGTCGACATCACCTTGGACGACGGTGGAACCGGTTCGCTCTGGTGGGCAACCAAGAACGAATGGCTGGGGCTCCTCGACGTCGCGGGCCTGCGCCTCGAAGCTCTCTATGGCGGATTCGCCGGCGAACCGCTCGACGACGACAGCCCTGAGTACGTCTTCGTGGCCCGTCGCTAAGTACGACAGCGCCAGGGACGTTCCCGCAACACTCGCCCAGGCCGGGCGGCTGGTCAGGCGGGCGGCCACGGGAGGCGCACCGGCTCGAAGTCGTCAGGCCGATCGGCGTACGCCTCATCCGGGTCGCTCGTCTCCTTCGAGACGGACGCGCCGTGCTTCGCCGCGACGGCGCTCACGGGGTAGCCGAACGTCTCTGGCTCCCGGCGCGCGCCGATCATGAGCACGACGCACGGCGAGTCGCCCGCACCGACGATGATGTGGCTGGTGCCCGGCGGGCAGTGGAAGTAGTCCCACTGGCGCAGCGGCCGCTCCTGCTCCTCCACGACGAGCAGGCACTCGCCGAAGAGCACGAAGAACCCTTCCTGCGCGTCCTCGTGGTGGTAGCGCCCGCTCGCATCGCCGGGCCACAGGACGCGCAGGTTGACGCCGATGTCGCGGAACGGGGCCTCCCGTGGCTCGAGAGGATAGAGCGCGCCTCCCTGCTGAAAGCGTACGGCGAGAGCCTCCTGCAGGTTGTGGACGAACCACCCCTCTGACGTGATGTAGCGGCCGTACGGAGTCTCCTCCGCGCGGGCCTCCTCGACTCGCATTCGACACCTCCTCGTAGTGTGCCGAGGAGCGACCGTACGTCAATCCGGCCGATATGTCAACATATACATGTTGAGGAATACAGGTGACATTTGAAGAGCAGGCGTGCGTAGCTCCGTCCTGAGCCGAGCGCTCCTCGGCCTGATCGCCGCCGAGCCCATGAGCGGCTACGGGCTCGCCCGCCTGTTCGAGCGCACAATCGCGCGTGCGTGGCCCGCGCATCATCCACAGATCTACCCCGCGCTCGCGGAGCTCGAGGAACAGGGACTGCTGCGCGTGAGCGAGACCGGGCCACGCCGTCGCAAGACCTACGCCGTCACCGCGCACGGGGTCGCCGAGGTACAGCGGTGGCTGCGCGAGACCGCACCCGATCGGACGGTTCGCAACGAGACGATTTTGCGCCTCTTCATGCTCTGGCTACTCGAAGCTCGCGAGGCGATCGCCTTCTTCAACGACGAGATCGAAATCCACCGGCAGCGGCTCGTCGGCTTTGAGCAGACGCTCGCGGACGACGAACGCCAGCGCCGCGAGCACGGGACGGCGCAGGGCGGCATCGCGTTCTGCGCGTCGCTGGCCCTCGAGTGGGCCATCCGATACGAGCGCGAGTACATCGAGTGGGCGACGCAGGCGCGCGACCGCATCGCAGCCGGCGCGAAGGCCTGGGACAACGCGCGCGAGCGGCGGCTCGGCCAGCACAAAGCGACCGGGTAAGCAACGCAAGGCTTAGATTCCGGATGCGTGGTAGGTGAGACGGACAGACTGCTCGACCTCTACGACGCGCAGCTGCGGGCGCACGTACCTGACCCTCTTCCCGCGGGGGTGACCGTCGAGCGCGAGGATCCACTCGTCCGCACCTTCGGGTTCGGTTCTCACGGGTGGGTGGAGTACCGCGACCTCGGGGATCTGAGCGAGACGGAGCTGGACCGGCTGATCCACGCCCAGATCGCCCGGTTCGCCGAACGAGATGAGCCGTTCGAGTGGAAGTTTCACAGCCACGACCGTCCTCACTTTCTCGAGGAGCGGCTGGCTGCTGCTGGTTTCGTCGCGGAGGCAATCGAGACGGTCGTGATCGCCGAGACAGCTGCGCTGGCGGACGGCGCTCCCGCTCCTGCGGGTGTGGTGCTCCGCGAGGTCGGCGACCGGGTTGATTTGGAGCGGATCGGAAAGCTCGAGGCTGCGGCCTGGGGCCACAGCGGCGAAAGCTGGTACCCCGCCGCCCTCGAGCAGGAGCTCGCCGCGGATCCCGCTGGCCTCGCGATTCTCGTCGCTGAGGCGGATGGCCTCGTCGTCTCAGCCGGGTGGGTGCGGTTCCCGAGCGGCACTGACTTCGCAACGCTTTGGGGCGGCGCGACGTTGCCCGCGTGGCGCGGGCGTGGCATCTATCGCGCGCTCGTGCGCCGCCGCGCCCAGCTGGCAGCCGAGCGGGCACGGCGCTACCTGCAGGTTGACGCTTCGGCCGACAGCCGGCCCATTCTCGAGCGGCTCGGCTTCCGGGCAGTCACGCACACACGGCCGTACGTATGGTCGCCCCCGACCGCCGGGCTGAAGTGACATCTCGGAGCAATGGCGGGGGCAACTGAACACACGCTCTGACTAGGGGCGTCAGCGCGTCACGGCTGAACTTTCGCGACGGGAGAGTCCCTCAGGCGTCATTCCCGAATGCTGGCCCACCGGAGGATCTTCCCCTGGGCGTCTTCCTGCCTCGGCCCAGTGAAGCCCCGGCCACCGAGAGGATACTCGGGGCTCCGCTAGGAAGCGTGAGCGACGAGAAACGTCTCGACGGCGGCCGCGACGGTCTCCGGGCTTTCGAGGAATCCGTAGTGGCTCGAGCCAGGAATCACGACGAGTTGACCCTGTGGGATCGCATCGGCGATCGCGGCCGACGACGCAACCGGAACGGGGTCATTTTCACCGTGGACGACAAGGGTTGGGCAAGCGATGCTGCCAAGTTTCGTGGGCAATGCGTGCTCGCCGAAATCGGCGAACAGCCGTTGTGCAGTGTCGCGGTTCTTCGATCTGTTTTCAGTGAGCCGGTACTGGGTGCTCAGAGCGACCTGGCGATCATTGAAGAACGGGACGTAGAGCACCTGGTAGTAGCGCTCGACGGCGGCGACATCACCCGCCTCGTACTCGGAGGACGCCTTGATGCGCTCCAGCTCATCGGCGTCTTCCGGCGTTCGCCGCGAGGTCATTTCTCTGGCCGAACTCCTCTTTGTGTTCGGGAGCGAAGGGTGGCGCGGCGTTCAAGAGCACGAGAGCACGAACACGCTCGGATCGCGTCGCCGCGTAGAGAGCGACCATATGCGCAGCAAGCGAGTGTCCGGCGAGAGCGACCTGCTCCAACTCGAGCCCGTCGAGTAGTGCATCGAGATCCGAGAGCGTGCCGGCGGTCGAGATGTCTGTCGCCAGCTCAGCCACCGCGCCTCGTCTGACGAGCGTCACGAAACGCGATACGCCTTCCGCCTCTCGCGGAGGGCCTCGGCATCAGGGCGTAGAGCCGGGCACGAACTCGCGAACCTCCTGCGCACAACGGCAGGCGACGGCGATCCTGCCGGCCCACTCCAGCGCCTCCTCGCGTGAGGGAACGTCGACAACCGAGAATCCGCCGATGTACGCCTTGCTCTCAGGGTATGGGCCGTCGGTGACCGTCCCGTCGGTGGCCACCACGCTCACCTCTTCGTGGGAATGCAGCCCGCCGCCGAACACCCAGACGCCGGCGTCCTTTGCCTCTTGCACCACCGCGTGCGCTGCCTCGGCCACGTCGGGGAGATCCTCCTCGGGAAACGTCATTGCGCCGTCATCGAACGAGATCAGATACCGCGTCACCTTATGACTCCTTTCTCGGCGGCTTGTCGGCCGCATCCCTACGGACACACGCGCAATGGAGACCGACAAACCACCGAGAACTCATCGGTCCGGCCAGATCCAGGACAGCGGCGGAGCCTAGTACCAGCCGTACTCGGGGTACGACGTGCGGCGGCCGAGCAGCTTCGCGAGCAGCGCCAGCGCGCCCAGGCCCGGGCGCTGGAGCCAGAGCGGGATCCGCGGCGCGGCCATCTCGCGCCGGTAGCGGTACATCAACGCGGCGAAGGTCACCAGCGGTGTCGGGATCCCTTTCTCCGGGATCGTCAGCTTGCCGTCGCGCGACAGGCCGAGGAACGCGCGGAAGAAGCGGTCGAGCTCGAGCGCCGGCTTGACGGTCACGAGCAGCTGGCAGTCCTCGGGCGCGGAGTCGTAGTTGTGCGGCGTCCGCGGCGGGATGGTCACGCTGTCGCCGGGGCCGATCCGGTGCGTCTTCCCGTCGACCACCTGGATGAACGTGCCCGCGACGCCCGTGAGCGTCTCCTCCTGCGTCGGGTGGATGTGCTCGCGGACGAAGGCGCCCTTGCTCACGAACAGGTCCAGCTCGAGCACGTCGTCCTCGATGCGGCGGAAGATGACTCGCTGGCCCGAGCGAGGGTCGGCGACCTCGTCGGTCATGGCCGGGAATCTACAACGAGACGAAGGCGCGCGCTGGACATCGCGGCGAGCGCGTCTCAGAATGGACGAACGTGACCGGGAGCTCGCCGCCGTCTGAGCCCGGGGCACATTTCGACGCCGTCATCGTCGGATCTGGCTTCGGAGGCTCGGTCATGGCCTACCGCCTGGCGGAGGCCGGACTGTCCGTGTGCGTCCTCGAGCGCGGCAAGGCCTACCCGCCCGGCTCGTTCCCGCGCAGCCCGTGGGAGACCTCGCGCAACTTCTGGGACCCGAGCGAGGGCCTGCACGGGCTCTTCGACGTCTGGACGTTCCGCGGGCTCGGCGGCATCGTCGCGAGCGGCCTCGGCGGCGGCTCGCTGCTCTGGTCGAACGTCGTCCTGCGCAAGGACCGCGCCACGTTCGTCAAGGAAGAGGGCGAGTACTGGCCCGTCGACTACGACGACCTCGAGCCGCACTACGAGCGGCACGAGCGGATGCTCCGGGCCACGCCGTATCCCTTCGACCAGGAGCCGTACGACCGCACCTACAAGACGAAGGCGATGGAATACGCGTCCGGGGAGCTCGGCCTCGAGTGGTTCCTGCCCCCGCTCGCGGTCGCGTTCGACCCGGGCGACGGCCGGCCTCGCCCCGGCGAGCCGATCCTCGGCGAGGAGAACCTCCACGGCCGCACGCGGCTGACGTGCCTCCTCTGCGGCGAGTGCAACATCGGCTGCAACTACGGCGCGAAGAACACGCTCGACTTCAACTACCTCTCGCTGGCCAAGCTTCGCCACGGCGCCGACCTCCGTACGCAGAGCGAGGTGAAGACCTTCGCGCCGCGGCCGGAGGGCGGCTACGAGATCGACTACGTCGACCACGCGGAGGGCGTGCCGCGGCGGGTGACCGCCGACCGGCTCGTGCTCTCCGCGGGCGCCTTCGGCTCGAGCTACCTCATGCTCAAGAACCGCGAGGCCTTCCCGCAGCTCTCGAAGCGGCTCGGCACGCACCTCTGCGGCAACGGCGACTTTCTCGCGCTGGCGATCAAGGCGAAGGAGAACGGGGCGGCGCGCATCGTCGATCCCGGCTACGGGCCGGTGATCACGAGCACGATCCGCGTGAAGGACGAGGCCGAGGGCGGGACCGGCCGCGGGTACTACCTCCAGGACGGCGGCCACCCGCAGGGCGTCAACTGGATCATCGAGACGAGCTACCAGCTCGGCGTCCTGCGCAACCTCCTCCGGCTCACGAAGCGACTCGTGAAAAAGTGGCTGCGCCTCGACCGCCGCAGCGACATCGGGCGCGAGGTCGCCGCCTTCTTCTCGCCGGCCGACCTCTCCTCCTCGTCGATGCCGCTCTTCTCGATGGGCCGCGACATGCCCGACGGGAACATGACCCTGACCGAGGACGGCTACCTGGACGTGGACTGGGACAAACGGAGCTCGACGCCGTTCTTCGAAGACCTGCGGCGGACTGCGCAGGACGTCGCCGGGGCGCTCGACGCGAAGTACGTGGACGGTCCCCCCTGGTACATGAGCCGTCTGGTCACCGTCCATCCCCTGGGCGGCTGCCCGATGGGCCGGGACGAGGACGAAGGGGTCGTCGACTCCTACGGCCGCGTCTTCAACTACCCGGGGCTCCTGATCGTCGACGGCTCGATTCTCCCGGGGCCGGTCGGTCCGAACCCTTCGACGACGATCGCCGCGGTCGCGCACCGCGCCGCTGAACGACTGATCGCGGACGCGAGCTGATGCGCTGGCTGCTCGCGCCGCTGCTCGCCGCCCTGTGCGCGTCGCTCGCAGCCGGCTCGGCGCCGGGCCAGACCTCTCGCCTGACGCAGGGTCTCGAGGTCACATTCGAGAGCGACCGCAACGGCACCTCCGATGTCTGGGAGCAGGACGAGAACGGCCCGAACTGCACCCAGATCTGCGACCCGAACGTCGAGGAGGCCCAGCCGTCGCAGGTACCCGGCCGCGCCACGAGCTACACGAGCCAGCGCGACGGCGACTTCGACATCTACGCCTTGACCCAGAACGGGACCGTCCAGGTCACCGACCACCCGAGGCCCGACTACGCACCGGCCACGTCGCCAGACGGCAATCACGTCGCCTTCGTCAGCGAGCGGGACGGCAACAAGAACGTCTACGTCGCCTCGGTCGAGCCGGGCGCATCCTTGGAGCGCCTGACCACGAGCCGCCTCGCCGACACGGATCCCGCCTGGTCACCGACCGGTGACGCGATCGCTCTCGCCAGCGCCCGGACCGGGAAGTCGCACATCTGGCTCGTCGACGTCAATGGCAGTCGGCAGCTCACGTTCGGCGACTCGAACGACTTCGAGCCCGCCTTCTCGCCCGACGGTTCGAGGATCGCCTTCACGCGCCGCACCAAGAGCGGCAACTACGACATCTTCGTCGTCGAGGTCGACGGCCAGGGGCTGACGCGCCTCACCACCAGTCCGGCAGAGGACTCCGAGCCGGCCTGGTCGCCTCAGGGCAATCGGATCGCGTTCGTCAGCGCACGCACCGTCGACTACGAGATCTGGCTCATGAACGCCGACGGGAGCGGCGAGAGCAACCTCTCGGCCAGCCCGCAGAGCATCGAGTTGTCGCCGAGCTTCCAGGACGAAGGCACTGCGTTGCGACCTCTGGCCAAGCCGGACACGACCCTCGGGGGAGTCACCTGCGGGCCCCGCTCGGGAACAGCCCGGGGCGAGACGATCCGCGGCACGAGCAGCGCGGATGTCATCTGCGGCCGCGGCGGGAACGACACGATTCTCGGTCTCGGCGGCAACGACATCATCGACGGAGGGCCAGGAAAGGACACGGTCAAGGGCGGGGCCGGGAGAGACCGGATCATCTCTCGGGATGGGAAGAAGGACTCCCTGTTCGGAGGCCCCCAGAGCGACCGCGCCAGAACCGACGGGACGCCGCCGGACACGAGGGCGTCGATCGAGGCGCAGCTCTAGCCGTGGCGGCAGAGGGCGAGCCGCGGCGCAGCCGGCTCGAGACGACTGCGCTCGTCACGCTGGTCGGCGCGATCCTGGCCGCCGCGATCAGCTTCACGAATCTCGTTTTCCAGCTCTGGCCGAGCCTGAAGCCCGATCCGAAGGCGAAGGTCGGAAGCAAGATCGAGACTCTCGCCTTCGACATCAACGTCACGTGCAAGAACTACCTCCTCCGCGGCGGGCGGCGATGCCACGCAGACGCGAAGCCGAGAGACGGCGGCAACGTCTTCTACATCCGCGCGGAGACCGAAGGCTTCAAGCGCGAGACTGTCCGCCTGAGGTGGTTCACCTACGACGCGAACAACAACGCGCGTCTCCCGGGATTGCGGTCGAGCGCCGACGCCGAGCAGATCTTCAGGCTGCAGGCGCCGATCGACACGCAGATCGGGCAGGTCTGGGTGCCGACGCCGGCGGCTGAGGGCAACTACTTCGTCCGCTTCGAGCTTCTACAGCGAGGACATCCTGCTCGCGATCGTGGACTCGAAGCCCTACGAGAGCCTCGGCGACATTCCCGACTGAGAGAGCGCTAGGTCACCGAGCACGACGCCGAGTCAACGAGTAGTTCACTGTTCGTTAAGGACTTCGGCATTAGAACGCGCACAGGAATACGGGAGGTAGTGATGACGCGTCGCCGCAGGAACGCTCTCGTCGCAGCACTGGTTCTCGGCCTGTCCATCGTGCCGCTCAGCGGCGCCCAGGTCCCGCCGACCTTCCCGCCTGGGGAACGGAGCCCAGCCCGAACACCGGCTTCCCGCGCAACGTGCTGGCGGGGGTCGACACCCTTTCGCCTTCGGATGCGTGGGCGGTCGGCCACTACAACGCCGCTGGGTTCGACCACCCGCGGCCGCTCGTCGAGCACTGGAACGGCACCGAGTGGTCGAGCGTCGCGCCCCGTGGGTGGCCCGAGGAGAGTCGAGCTCTTCGGCGTCGCGGCCGTCGCGCCCGACGACGTGTGGATGGTCGGCGGCTACCAGAGCGGCGGCCACGCCCTGATCGCGCACTGGGACGGAACTGCGCTGACGACGGTGCCGCATCCCAATCCTGGCGCCGTTCAACCGGCTTTATTCCGTCACGCGATCGCGGCGGACGACATCTGGGCCGTCGGCGAGTACACGGATCCGATCTCGAAGACCTTCGCGCTGCACTGGGACGGCAGTACCTGGACACACGTGCAAACGCCGACCGGCGAGGGCTACAGCCATCTCTACGGCGTGTCGGCGGTGGAACGGGAACGAGGTCTTCGCAGTGGGCGACGACGGCACCAACGCGTTCTCGCTGCGCTGGGACGGCTCGCAGTGGAGCTCCCTCCCCACTCCGAGCCGAGGCTTCTCGACGACGCTGCGGAGCGTCTCGGCGACTCCGGCCGGCGAGGTCTGGGCCGTCGGCGACAGCGGCTCCGACTCGGTGACCCTGCGCTGGGACGGCTCCGCCTGGGACGAGGTCCCCGGCTCCCGACCCCGGCCCGCAGTTCCTCGGACCACCTCGACGGCGTGACGACGATCTCCGCGACGGAGGCGTGGGCCGTCGGCGTCCACGACGTGACCGGCGGACGGTGGCAGACGTTGACGATGCACTGGGACGGCGCCCAATGGTCGATCGTCGACTCGCAGTCGCCGGACCCGCAGCTCAATCGGCTCCTCGGGGTCAGTGCGCTGCCGGAGCGGAGACGCCTGGGCCGTGGGCTGGACCTTCAATTCGGGAAGCCTGGCCTTGCGCCGAATCCACGCTGGCTGGGTGCGGATCCCGACCGTCGACGAGGGCACCGCGGACAACGTCCTGAACGCGATCTCCGTCCACACACCACAGGACATCTGGGCCGTCGGCCACGCGCAGCAGAAGTCGCTGACGGTCCACTACGACGGCGCCGGCTGGACCGTCGTCCCGAGCCCCAACCGCGAGTACGGAATTCGGCTCGAGGACGTCGTTGCGATTGCGGAAGACGACGTCTGGGCGGTCGGCTGGACGGGAAGCAACAACTTCGACGACGAGAACATCGCGATGCACACTTGGAGACGGCACTCGACGAGCTGGACGATCGTCCCAACGCCCCAGCCCGGCGACGGCATCGACAGGCTCTTCGCGATCGACGCGGCCGGACCGAACGACGTCTGGGCGACGGGGACCTACGGCGACTTTCAAGGCTCGTATCTCTCCTCGATCTTCCACTGGGACGGCACGAGCTGGAGCATCGTGGCCCACCCCTGCCACACCTACGGCGGGCTCACGGGCATCACGGTCCTCTCCCCGACCGACGTATGGGCCGTCGGCAATGCGACGACGTGCCACTACGACGGGACGACCTGGAGAGTGGTACCGAGCCCGCAGCCGCGCATCGAGTTCGACGAGATCGCTTATCCCCTCGAGGACGTCTCGGGCGCCGGCCCCAAAGACGTGTGGGCCGTCGGCGCTCGGGTGATCGACTTGCCGAAGAGGATCGAGTACCAGGCGATCGCCGAGCACTGGGACGGGTCCGCCTGGACGCTGGCGACCTTCATCCCCGGAACCCAGATGCTCGGCGTGGAGGCGGTCGCGGCGAACGACGTCTGGGCCGTCGGCACGAATGCGTTCGGCCCGCTGATCGCCCACTGGGATGGAAGCGAATGGTCGACCGTGCCGACGCCCGAATGGGGTCGAGGCGGCCGGCTCAGCGGCATCGAGATGGCGAGGAACGAAAAGAGCACCTCGCCGGGCATGCGCACCGGGCCGCTCTGGGCGGCCGGTCATTACCTGCCGGGGAACGTGGGTCGCGGACGCTGATCCAGCGCTCGCCGTCGACCACGCAGGGCGCCGTCGTCGGCCACTCGAACGTCGGGCTCTCGACCGTCTCGTGGTTCGGGCCGGAGAACGGCTCGACCTCGACCGACCCCTCGGGCGCCTACGAGGTCGGAGGGCTGCAGGCCGGGCAGTACACGTTCATCGCGACCGAGCCCGGCTGCACGCCCCGATTCGCGTCCAGTAACCGTGGTTGCAGGAGTCACGCAGGTCGTGAATCTCCAGGTCGTCTGCGACCGGCCGGGAAAAGTAGGGTCTCCGGCATGGCAGCCGAGGAAGCACGCATCGAGCAGACCGAGGAGGGCGCTCACGCGGCGACTCCGGGCTGGTTCGTGGTCAACCTGGCGGATGCGCGCTGGATGCGCATCGAGGAAGGCGGCGAGTGGTCCCACGTCGAACCGCCGGAGGGCTTCGAGCACTACGGAATCGGCGTCCACGTCCTCCAACCGGGCCAGCCGAACGGGAAGTACCACGCCGAGAACGTGCAGGAGGACTTCCTCGTCCTGAGCGGCGAGTGCATCCTCGTCGTCGAGGAGGAGGAGCGGCACCTGAAGGCCTGGGACTTCTTCCACTGCGCTCCCGGAACGCACCACATCCTGGTCGGCGCGGGCGACGGGCCGTGCGCGATCCTCATGGTCGGCCTGCGAGGCGAGGGGAGGAAGCTGCACTACCCGGTCAGCGAGGCCGCGGCGCGTTACGGCGCTTCGACACCGGAGGAGACGGACTCGCCGCGCGTCGCGTACAGCGACTGGTCGCGGGAGTTCGAGCCGGTTCGCGCCACCTGGCCCCTGTGACGTCGGAGCGGGAGGCCGAGCTCCAGGCAGCGCGGCTGCAGAAAGCTCGCAGGTGCACGGCAAGCCGATCGAGCTCGTCGACTACGACCCGGCCTGGCCCGAGCTCTTCCAGCTGGAAGCACGGAAGATCCGCGCGGCTCTTGGCGAGCGAGTGCTCGGGCTCGAGCACGCAGGCTCGACCTCGGTGCCCGGCCTCGCCGCGAAGCCGATCATCGACATCGTCCTGACCGTGGGCGACTCGGCCGACGAGGGCTCGTACGTGCCACCTCTCGAGGCAGCCGGCTACGAGCTCACGATCCGCGAGCCCGACTGGCACGAGCACCGCGTGCTCAAGGGCACCGACCCGCAGGTCAACCTGCACGTCTTCTCGAAGGGGTGCCCGGAGATCGATCGTATGACGGCTTTCCGCGACCGCCTCCGGACGAGCCCGGCAGACCGCGAACTCTACGAGCGCACGAAGCGCGAGCTCGCGCAGCGCACCTGGAAGTACACACAGGACTACGCCGATGCGAAGAGCAAGGTCGTCGAGGAGATCCTCACCCGCGCCTAGCGGTCGAAACCGCGTCTGGCGGCGGCGCTTCGGATCGAAGCGAGGAGACCACGGCGAAGGCAACCGCTGTCACGGGCACCGCGAGATAGGCGCCGGCAATTCCGAACAGCGACGCGCCGGCGGCGACCGCGAGCAGGATCACCGCGGGATGGAGGTCGACGGTGCGACTCTGGATGATCGGCTGCAGGAAGTTCCCCTCCACGAACTGCACCCCGACGACGATTGCCAGTGCAGCGAGCCCGATCTCCCAGCCCCCGTCCGCGAAGGCGACGAGCACAGCTACGAGGCCGGTGACGAATGCTCCGACGAACGGGACGAACGCGCCCATGAACACGAGCACGGCGAGCGCAAAGGCAAGGGGCACGTCCAGGAGCCACAGTCCCAGCCCGATGAGCACCGCGTCGATTGCCGCAATGATCGCGGTTCCGCGGACAAAGCCGCCCAGCACGTCCCACGCTCTCTGCCCGGCCAGGTCAACCGCTTGCCGCGACTCCGGCGTGAAGCGCTGCAAGATCCACGCCCAGAACTTCGCGCCGTCCCGCAGGACGAAGTAGAGGACGGCAATGGCCAGGACGAGCCCAGTGATGAGGCCGACCCCGGCCTGGACGCCGGAAGCGGCGTAGCCGGAGGCCTCCTGCCAGGAATCCGCCAGCGACTCCTGGAAGTCCGCCGTGCGATCGAGGGACAAGTTGAATGGGTCGTCCTCGAGCCGGTCCGTGATGTCGTCCACAGCGCTGGAGACCGAGTCGACGAGCTCGTCGTACTGGGCGAGGACGGACGTCGTGACGATCGCGACCAATCCCGCAACGACGAGGAGCCCTGCCAGGAGAGCAAGCGCGGCCGCCGGCCGCTCGAGCCGAGACCTGCGTAGATAGCCGGCGACCGGGGAAAGCGCCGGGGCAATCGTCAGCGCGACCATGATCGGCAGGACGATGACCTTCAGGTACCAGAGCACGGTCAGCAGCAGGACGGCCACCGCGGCGCACGCGAGCAGACGCCACGACCATGCTGCCGCCCGGTCCAGGTTCGAGGGAACCGGCGGAACCTTCACGGGCCGATCATGACGCGACTCGGTCGCGGAAGGGCTCTTCAAGCGAAGCCCGCAGCGGCGACTCGGTGTCGCCGCTGCGGGGATTCATTGGTTACGGGTAGTCGCGGTAGCCGACGCCACCGGGACCGTAGTACGTGCCGATCTCGTCGCGGTAGTCCGACTCGGTGTAGCGCGATTCGTCGAACTCCGGCGCGTTCTTGATCTCGTCCTTCGACCTGTTGACGTAGACCTTCTCGTCTTCGGTGTCGACTCGGTCGACCACGCCGGCCGGTATGAGGACCTTCTTCCCGAAGATCCACGGGCCGGTGTCGACGACGATGTAGCTGCCGCCAACCTCGTTGGTCGCTTCGTCGACCTTGCCGATTCCGCCGTCGGTCGCCTCGACCTCGTACCCTGTGAGGTCGGTCGTACCGATGGCCGTGTCGCGGTACGTCCACATTTCTGATGTCGACATGGGCTTCACTCCCTTCTCCGATGTCCGTTCATCCTGCCCTCCTCGACACCCCCGAAACACACCCCTCTTCCTGGCCCTTGCTGCTGCCGATACAAGGTGCTCGATGAGCGGAATCGACCGGTACGAGCTCGACCTGGAAACGCTCGCACGCGAGCTTCGTGAGACGCTGCCGCCGGCCGAGGCGGAGAAGATGATTTGGGCCTTCGAGCAGGCGCTCAAGGTCGCACGGCTCGACGTTGATCTGCTCCGCTACCTACTTGCCGCCGTCGCATCCCTGCTCGCCGGAGCCGAGGAATCGTCTCCGCGAGCAGTGTTCGAGGCGTTCTTCAGGCGTTCGGTGTCGGACGACGAGTGGCGCGAGCGCTACGCCGGCTTGTTCGCGTAGCTCACGAGTTCCTTGACCCCACGGGGTCTTGTCCCGACAATGGAGTGGGTCCGTGCTACGTCTCGCCGCCGCCATCCTCGTCTCAGCGACGCTCGCCATCCTCGGTGCGGGCTGTGGCGGCGACACCTCTGCGGAGGAGGAGTGGGCCGGAGACGTCTGCTCGTCTGTCAGCGACTGGCAGGATCAGGCCCAGCAGTCCGCCGAGGACGTGAGGGAAGCGCTCCAGTCACCCGGCGCGGGAACGGTCGCCACGCTCGAAGCCGAGGTGCGAGAGATCATCGATGCGACCCAAGAGGTCGGGAACGACTTGCAGGAGCTCGACCCGCCTGACACGGAGGAGGGTGAGGAGGCGAAGCGGGAGCTCGACACGCTCGCCACCCAGCTCGAAGCGACGGCAACGAACATCGAAGAGACCTTCGACAACCTCCCGGAGGATGCCGGCCTCTCCGACCTCACGAACGCGCTCGAGCCGCTGGTCCCGACGATTCAGTCGCTCATCGCGAGCGTCTCGAGCACGTTCGACGCGGTCAAGGAGAGCGGGTCCGAGCTCAAAGAGGGCTTCGACAACGCCGACTCCTGCGACGAGTTCCGCTAAGCCGCAGGTCGAAGATTCGGCACCGGGCCTGAACTTGCTGTTCACGCCGGCCCGTCACGAGCCTCTGATCGGCCGGCCGTTCAGCGAGGCAACCGCTCGAGCGGTCGTCGAGCGCATCGCCGTACGCGCACAGAGAGAGCTCGATCCAGCAGAAGGGCTCTGGCCGCTTGATCCAGCCGACGCGGAACGGGAGGGAGAGCCCCGAGCGAGCGCGCTCTATCACGGGGCAGCAGGCATCTCTTGGGCGCTCGGCGAGCTCGATCCCGGCCTGATCGACCGAGAGGTCGTCGATGCGCTGGAGACCCGGATCGTCGCTTTGCCCGATGCCTCAGACTTCGCTTCGCAGGGAGTCTGGCTCGGCGTCGCCGGGACAATGGCAGTCGCAGAGCGGCATTGGCCCGATCCGGCGCGTCGCGACCGCCTTGCCGGCCTGGCCCGTGCTTCCCTCGACTCGCCGGCGCTCGAGATCATGTTCGGGCATCCCGGTCACATGGCGCTCGCCGCGCAGCTCCACGGACGGACCGGCGAGGAGCGGTGGGCGGAGATCTGGTCGTCGGGCGCCCGGCGGCTGCTGGACGAATGGCGGTACGACGAGGCGATGGGCGCCTGGCTCTGGACGCAGCGGTTCGGGGCGAGGGAGACGCCCATTGTCGGAGCCGCGCATGGGCTGGTCGGGAACGTGCACGTGCTGCTTCGAGGTGGCTCGCTGCTCCCAGCTGCTGAGCGCCGCGACGTGGAGAGCCGCGCGGTGGAGACGCTGAAGCGGCTGGCGGTCGTCGAGGACGACAGGGCGAACTGGCCTACGGCGGCGGGTGGTCCGATGACGGCCAACGACCGGATCCGCGTGCAGTGGTGCCATGGCGCCGCCGGCGTCCTGATCTCACTTTGGGATCTCGCCCCTGACGACGACGCCTGGAGCGAGCTCCTGATCGCCGCCGGACGCCTGGTCTGGGAGGCGGGCCCGTTCCGCGACGAGCCCGGGCTCTGCCACGGGACGGCGGGCAACGCCTATGCCCTTCTGGCCCTGTGGAAGAGGACCGGGGACGAGCGGTGGCTCGAACGCGCGCGAGCCCTTGCGATGCATGCAGCGGCTCAGGTCGAGGAGCGGGCGGAGCGGCTCGGCCATGGACGCCACTCGCTGTTCACGGGCGACGAAGGCGTGGCGCTCTGCCTGACCTCGTGTCTCGAGGGCGACGCTCGGTTCCCGGTGCAGGACCGGCTGATTTGAAGATCACCGGCTCCGCCGTCTCACTCAACGTCGATGACCCTGACGCGTCCGCTGCCTTCCTGAAGGAGCACTTCGGCTTCGTCGAGGAGATGGCGGCCGACGGTTTCGTGTCGCTCTCACGCCCGGATCTCGGCTTCAACGTCATCTACCTGCGCACCGGGTTGCCGACCTTCAAGCCACCGGCCCTCGCCGGACGCCGCGCCGACGGGCTCCTCGTCGTCTTCGTCGTCGACGACGTCGATGGCGAGTACGAGCGGCTGCAGCGCGAGGGCGTCTCGATCACGACCGCGATCGAGACGGAGCCGTGGGGCGAGCGGTTCTTCCAGGTCACGGATCCGAACGGAGTCGTGCTGCAGCTCGTGCAGTGGGTGGAGTCGAGCGGCTAGATCCTGCGACTCAGCGCGAGCACGCCGGCGACGTACTGCCGGGTCTCGCGGAACAGGCCACGGCGCCGGACGGAATGCGGGCCCTGGACGTACGCGGCCAAAGCGAGCCGCACGTTTCCGCGGAACTCGCGCAGCAACTGGTCGAGGTAGGCGACCCCGACCTGAACGTTGCCGCTCGTCGTGCGTGGGATCCGCTTCCCGACCAGCACGGTCTCGACGTAATCCCACGTTGCGGGCGTCACCTGCATGACGCCGCGCGCCCCCGCGGGTGACACGAGAGCGTTGTTGAACCCCGACTCCCACCACGCGAGCGCTCGGACGAGACGCGGATCGACGCCGTAGACCCGCGACCAGTGGTCGATCGCGGCGCGCGCGGTGAAGGACTCTGTCATGGCCATGCGCGCAGGAGCGCCGGGAATGCGGATTCGTGCCCCGGCGATGATGTACCGGCGCGGGTCGAGCCGGTTGGCGCGCGCGATCGCCTTGACGCTGACTCCGTAACGGCGGGAGATCGCGGTTAGCGTCTCGCCTCGTGCGATGCGGTGCGTGCGCCTCTTCGCCCTTGCCCGCTGGGGGATCGCGCGCCAGGCGCACACGCGGAGCGAGCACAACCGCCTTGCGGTGCGAGGGCCGACGACTCCGTCCGGGGTCAGCCCGGCGCGCCGCTGGAACCGGCGCAGAGCCGCGCCGGTCCTCGCGCCGAAGCGCCCGTCGAGGGGGCCTGTCCGAAGGCCGTGCCGGCGGAGCAGGAACTGCAGCACGCCGACGTCATAGCCGCGCATGCCGCGCCGGAGGGTCCGGGTGCCGAAGAGGGGTCGCCCGTGCGAGCCCAAGGCTGCTCGTGTTCGCGGTCCGGCCAGACCGTCGACCGTGAGCCCGTGCCTCCGCTGGAACGCGCGAACCGCGCGAACCGTCTTCGGCCCCTGGACGCCGTCGATCGGCCCTCGGTAGAGCCCGTGCTGGCGCAGGGCGATCTGGAGCCCGGCGATCTGAGGGTTCGAGGCGCCGGCCGCGGCGGCGAGCGCGAGGACCGCGAATGCGGCTGCGGCCGTGAAGGTCAGGCGAGCCACCCGCACGGGGTTTGCGGCGTGATGCCGGTTTCCTTCTTTTCAAGTCGTAAAGCTTCTCTAGCGGCGACCCCTCCGACTCAACTATTCAATTCGCTTGACTATTCAACTGAGTTGAACAATACTGGCCCCGTGCGCGCCGTTCGCGTCATTGACGACGTCGCCACGCTCAAGGCGATGGCAGACCCGACACGCGCCGCCATCCTCGAGCTGCTGACCGAGCCCCGCTCGGTAACCGAGCTCGCCCGCGCGCTCGACGTTCCTCGAACGCGGCTGTATCACCACACCGAGCTTCTTCGCGACAGGGGATTGGTCGAGCAGGTAGACGAGCGACGCGTGGGCGCGCTGACCGAGCGCATCTACGCGCTAACTGCAAAGACCTTCCGGGCGAGCGCGCGGCTCGTGCACAGCGGCGACCCCGCCGACCGTGTAGACGCCCTGACGACGCTGTTGTTCGACACGACGAAGGCCGACCTCAAGCTCTCGCTGGAAGCCTCCGAGGGGGAGGCTCACCTCGACCTCGGCCGCTCGATTGCCTTCTTGAGCGACGATGACGCCCAACGGTTCATCGCCGAGGTCAAAAGCCTCGTCGAGCGCTTCGACGCCGCGCACGCCACGACGTCGAGCGCCCGCCCGTACGCGCTCGTCTGGGCGCTGTACCCCTCCTCCCGCACGATCAGCTGATGTCGCGCGCGCTACTCCGGGAACGCTCGTTTCGCCTCCTGTGGGCGGCGCAGACGACGTCGAGCTTCGGCGACGCGCTGACGTCGCTGACGCTGCTCCTCCTCGCCCATCGGCTGACGGGCTCGACGGCGGCGGTGGCCGGAACGGCGATCGCGATTGCCCTGCCCCAGCTCCTCATCGGCCTGTTCGCCGGAGTGATGGTCGACCGGTGGGACCGGCGCCGGCTGATGATCGCCTCCGACCTCATCCGCGCCGTGCTCGTCCTCGGCTTCATCGCGGTGACCTCGGCCGACCGCCTGTGGCTTCTCTACGCGATCGCGTTCGCGCAGGCAGCCGTCGGGACGTTCTTCAATCCGGCCCGGGCGACGCTGCTCGCCGAGGTGCTCCCGTCGGACCAGCTCCTGCCTGCCAACTCGTTGTCCAACATGTCGCGGGTCGTTGCGGGTGTCGCCGGCTCCGCAGCGGCCGGCGTGCTCGCCAGCATCAGTTCGAGCATCAGCGTCGTGTTCGTCATCGATGCGCTCACCTTCGTCCTCTCCGCAGCTCTGGTGGCGCGCATCGCCGTCCCGCGGCTGACGGCGCGACAGGCGCCCACGCGCATGCTCGGCGAGCTCGGCGCGGGCCTCTCCCTGATCCGCAACTCCCGGGTCCTGAGCGGCGTCGTCGTCGCGGGGACGATGGCGATGTTGGGGCTCGGCGCCGTCAACGTGCTCATCGTTCCGTTGGTGGTGGACGATCTCGGCTCGTCGGAAGCTTGGTTCGGCGCCCTCGAAGCAGCGATGGTCGCGGCGATGATCGGGAGCGGCGCTGCCGTTGCCGCCCTCTCCGGCCGACTGGAGCCAACCCACCTGGTGACCGGCGGTGCGATCGGCCTCGGTGCCTCGGTTGCGGGCTTTTCTCTTGCCGATGCCCCCTGGCAGCTTCTGCCCCTCATGTTCGCCGCCGGCGCTTGTGTGACGCCGCTGCAGTCGGCGGTGACGACGATCCTGCAGACGACCGTCCCACCCGAGCTTCGCGGGCGTACGCAAGCAACCTTCGCCACGCTCGTCAGCGCCGCCAACATCGCGTCGATGTCGTTGGCAGGCGTCTTCGCAGCGACGAGCGGCATCCGAGGCGTGCTCGTGGGCGGCGGCGCCGTGGTCGTGATCGCCGGTCTCCTCGCCTACGCCGCCTTCCGCGGGACCGCCGCGACGTCGCCGGCCGCGGTGGTGGACGTGCGATGAGCGAAGTGACCTTCCGCCCCGTCCGCGCCGATGACGCGGAGCAGATTCGCTGGGCCTTGTATGAGGCGCTCGCCTGGAACCCAGAGCGCGAGCTTCCGCCGCCCGAGGTCACGCTCGAACATCCGGAGGCGGCCCGGTATCACCGCGACTGGGGCCGGCCCGGCGACTTCGGCGTGATTGCGGCCGCCGGCAACCAGGTCGTCGGCGTCGCGTACTGCCGGCTCTTCACCGCCGAGGACCACGGCCATGGCTATGTCGACGAGGAGACCCCCGAGGTGGCGGTTGCCGTCCGCGACGGCTGGCGTGGGACGGGCGTCGGGACCCGGTTGCTGAAGGAGCTCGCCAGCGTCGCACGCGAGCAAGGTTTTCGCCGGCTCAGCCTCAGTGTCGACCGGGCAAATCCCGCCGCCGGCCTCTACGAGCGTCTCGGCTATCGCCACCTCCATGTCGACGAGAGCGGCGTGCGCATGTTGCTGGACATCGAGGGGCCGTAATCAGCCCGGGTATCGCCTGCGCCAGTTCGGTCGTTCAGTCGCGGAGAGTTGAACTCCCCAAGCCAGGGGCGGCGCGGCCCGCCGAACAATGTGGCATCCGGCGGGCCGCGTCACTAGTCGGGCTAGTTGAACGCGTACTGCTCGTACTCGTTGACGTTGTCTTGCGTAACGACGGCAGCCGGAACGACCAGCTGACGCGGGACTTCGGGGGGAACGAGCTCGGAGAAGCCCTCTCCGAGGGCGATCAGGCGCGCCATGTTCACGGCGGTGCCGGCCATATTCGGGTTGTAGAGGAACGTGGCGCGGTAGAGGCCGCCTTCCTCGATCTGCTTCATCGCGTCCTGCGACCCGCCGACACCAGTGAGGAACATCTCGTCGTCGCGGTTCGCGTTGCGAATCGCCTGCACGACGCCCTGCGCCATGTCGTCGTCATGCGTGTACACGGCATCGATGTCGCTCTGGGCTTGGAGGATGTTCTCCATCACCGTCAACCCCTTGTCTGGGTTGAAGTCTCCCGGCTGCGAGGCGACGATCCTGACGCCACCGTCCGGGCACTTCTTCCTGAGAGTGTCGGTGAAGCCCTTCGTTCGGTCGGTCGTGACCGAGATGCCGGCCAGACCCTGGATCTCGACGACGTTGCCCTGGCACTTCAACTCATCGGTGATGTAGGTCGCCGCCAGAACGCCGATCTGGTAGTTGTCGCCGAGCACGGTCGCCGTCGCGGCGTCGGGCGCTGTAAAGAGGCGGTCGATGTTGACCACGGGGATGCCCGCCCGCTCGGCCTTCTGGGCAACAGGCGTGAGCGCGGCACCGTCTTGCGGGAGCACGACCAGCACGTCGGGCTTCTGCGCGATCGCCTGCTCGATCTGCTGCGCCTGGGAATCTGCGTCCGCAGCCTGCAGCAACTCGAAGTCGACGTCGTCATGCGCATCGGCCGCGGCCTGGGCGTCCTTGGAGATGGCTCCGAGCCAGCCGTGGTCGGTCGGCGGGACGCTGGCGATGATCTTCACCGTCTTCCCGGACGACGTCTCGCTCTCCGTCGTGTCGCTGACGGTGACCGTCGTGGTTTCGTCGTCACCGCCGATGCTGCAGGCAGTGGTCCCGATCGCCAGCAGCAAGGCTGCGACGATCCAGATGATGAGCCGCTTGCGCGACATTTCGTACCTCCTGTCGTCGTGTTTTTCGAGCATCAGTACCGCGAGTCCGAGCGCTGCAGCAGGACGGCTCCGAGCACGATCAAGCCCTTCGTCACCTGCTGGACTTCGGTCGAGAGATTGAGCTGCGTCATGAGGCTGAAGATGAGCGCGAACGTGAGGACGCCGAGAAACGTGCCGACGATCGTCGCCCGCCCGCCGGCGAGACTCGTCCCGCCGATCACGACCGCCCCGATCGCGTCGAGCTCGTACAGGTTTCCGCTCACCGGCGAGGCGCTCCCGAGCCGCGCGCAGAGGAGCACGGTCGCCACCCCGGCGAGCAGCCCGGACAGGACGTACACGCTGAAGATGATTCTTCGGACGGGGACGCCGGCGATACGGGCAGCCTCGCGGTTGCCGCCGACCGCAACGACGTAGCGACCGTACCGCGTGCGGTTGAGGACGATCCAGCCGGCGATCGTGATCGCGACGAAGACGTACACGGATACCGGGATTCCTAAGATCCTGCCGTTGCCGAACCAGAGCAACGAGAACGGGCGTGGGTCTCCGAACGAGCCGCCGTTCAGGTCGAGCAGGCTCACCGGCAACTTGTCGTTCAGAAGTAACGCAAGGCCCCTGGCGATCGAGAACATTGCGAGCGTCGCGATGAACGGCACGATCCGCGCGTAGGCGACGGCCGTCGCGTTCACCGTTCCGAGAAAGGTTGCGAAGGCGATCGCGCCGAGGATGAAGATGAGGCTGCTCGTGCCGTCGGTGCCGATCAGGATCCCGCCGAAGACGCCGGCCGCCGCGACCATCGAGCCGACGGACAAGTCGATGCCGGCCGTCGCGATCACGAAGGTCATCCCGATCGCGAGCACTCCGACGACGCTTGCCTGGGTCAGCATGTTGCGGACGTTGTCCCAAGTCGGGAAGGTCTCGGGCTTCAGGATCGAGCCCGCGATGAACAGCAGGACGACGACAGCGGCGAGCCCGTATTCCTGAATCCGGAGCGCTTTCAGTCGATCGGTGAATGCGGGGGGCGCCTGTTCGGCGGGGGCAGGGCCGGTCATACAACCTCCTCGGCTAGCTCTGGAGCATCGCTGGGTGCGACGGCGTGGCGAAGGAGCTCGTGCTCCGTGGCGTCCTTCCCGTCGACTTCGGCGACGATCTCGCCGTCGCGCATCACGAGAATGCGGGTGCAGATGCCGACGAGCTCTTCGAGCTCGGACGAGACGACGAGGACGCCCAGGCCCGACCTCGCCAGGTCGCTGATGATTCGGTAGATCTCGGCCTTCGTCGCGATGTCGACGCCGCGAGTGGGCTCATCGAGTAGCAGCACACGACACTCGTGGAGCAACCATCGCGCGAGTACGACTTTCTGCTGGTTGCCGCCCGAGAGCAGGCGGACAACGCGATCGGGATCGTCCGGCACCGTGTTCAGCGACCTGAGCTGCTTGTGCGCGGCGGCGCGCTCCTTCCGCACGTCCAGCAGCACACGCGAAAAGCGGTTGAGGTCCGCGATGGTCACGTTCTTCGTCTCGCTCCAGTCCAGGACGAGCGCCTGCGACTTGCGGTCCTCTGGAGCGAGGCCGAGCCCCCGCCGGATCGCATGGCTCGGGCGGTTGGAACGCAGCGGCTTGCCCTCGACGAGGAACTCGCCGGCCTCCGGCCGATCGAGCCCATAGACCAATCGCAGGAGCTCCGTCCGACCGGACCCGACG
Source organism: uncultured Actinomycetes bacterium (assembly GCA_963776955.1). Lineage (GTDB taxonomy): Bacteria > Actinomycetota > Thermoleophilia > Gaiellales > Gaiellaceae > VAXT01. The sequence continues at coordinate 233,716 of CAVZOM010000005.1, read as the reverse complement.
AGCCCGCCCAAGCCGACGATCTCGCCCGCGTGAACCTTCAGGCTCACGCCGCGGACAGCGGGTAGCCGTCTGGCGTCCCGAACCTCGAGCAGCACACGATCGGTGCCCACGAGTCGTTCCGGATAGAGCTGCTCGACCTTACGCCCGACCATGAGCTGCACGAGCTGGTCGGTCGGGGTCGTAGCGGGCAGGCCCGTACCCGTCGTGCGCCCGTCCGCGAGCACGCTGACGCGGTCGCCGATCCGCCGAATCTCATCGAGGCGGTGCGAGATGTAGATGACGCCGACACCCTCGGCGGTGAGCCGGCGAACCACCTCGAAGAGCGTCTTGATCTCGCCTTCGTCCAAGATCGCGGACGGCTCGTCCATGATCAGCAGGCGGACGTTTCCCGACAGCGCCCGGGCGATCGACACGATCTGCTGGGCTGCCGGCCGCAGTTGACCCACCTTCGCACGCACGGGGATCGAGTCGTGGCCCAGCCGGGCGAGGAGAGCGGCCGATTCCCGGTACATCTTGTCGAGGTCGAGCAGCGGCCAGCGGCGAGGCTCGTGTGCCAGGAAGATGCTCTCGGCGACGCTCAGGTCGGGGACGAGGTCGAGCTCCTGATAGATCGTCGCGATGCCGCGCTTGAGCGTGCCGGCGGGGTCGCCGGAAGGCAGCGGCTCGCCCTGGAAAAGGATCTCACCGCTGGTCGGCTCGAGGGCGCCGGACACACACTTGATGAGCGTCGACTTGCCGGCGCCGTTGGCGCCGAGCAGGCAATGCACCTCGGCCTCGAGGACGTCGAGGTCCACGCCTTGCAGCGCCTTGACCCCTGGGAACTCCTTGACCAGGTTGCGGATCTCCAGGACCTTCGTCACGCGATCACCAGCCCTCGCAGGTTGGTGTGGGCAATCCGGAGCCCGTCCTCGACCAGCTCCGGCGTCCCGCCCCAGACCGGGTCCTCGTGCTCAACCGACAGGGCTCCGTCGAAGCCACCCTGGTAGAGCGTGTCGACATAGCGTCGGAAGTCGACCTCGCCGAGCCCGGGGATCCGATACCGCCACCAGCCCATGTCCCAGGGGTCTTGCTCGCGGGTCGAGGTGCGACCGAAGAAGCCGTAGCGGTTGCGCTCGGCCGGAAACGTCTCGGCGTCCTTGGCGTGGGCGTGCGCAACCCGGTCGACGTACGGCCTCAGGGCATCGACCGGGTCGATCCCCAGCCAGAGCAGGTGGGAGGGGTCGAAGTTCAGGTAGAGCCCGAGCTCGAACATCCACTCCCAGAGCTCCGGCGAGTAGGCCAGATTGCCCGGGTAGCCGTCCGGATGCCAGCCCTCCATGACGCAGTTCTCGATCATCAACTGCACGCCGCGCTCGCCCGCGTAGTCGACGAGCGGCGGAAAGACGCGCTCCGCCTCGCGGAGGTTCTCGGCGACGCTGCGTCCCGGGTCGCGGCCGATGAACGTGCCGACCGGAACTCCGCCGAGGGCGGCGGCCGCGTCGATACAGGCGCGGAGATGGGCGTGGTACGCCTCGCGTTCGGCGGGGTCGGGCGCGAGGTTGTTGTCGTAGTAGGCGAGCGCGGACAGGACGAGCCCGTGATCGTCGAGCGCCTGGCGAACGCGGTCTGCCTCGGCGTCGTCGAAGGCGTCGGCCTTGACGTGGCTGGCCGTGAACGGCCGGTCACCCAGGTGCGGCCAGGCGGCGAGCTCGAGCGCCTCGTAGCCGTTTGCCTTCGCCCACCCGGCGATGTCCTCGAGGCTGCGCTCGGGCATGCAGGAGGTGAGAAAGCCGAGCTTCACGTCGCCACCGCCCGGGGATCGACTGCGGTCTCTTCGCTCACTGCCACGTCGACCCAGCGCTGCTCGCGGGAGGAGGCCAGAACCGCGTCCGTGATCAGCGCGGCGCGCAGGCCGTCGGAGAACGTCGGCATTCCGTCGGGAGCGGAACCGCTCCGGACTCCCTCGTAGAAGTCGGCCACGAACGCGTCGAAACAATCCGCGTACCCCTGGGGGTGTCCGCCGGGAAGGAACGCGAGGCGCGCGGCCGGCGGGGAAAGGGTCGCCGGATCGCGGCGAAGGATCCTCAGCTCGTCGCGACTCCCGCACCAGAGCGTTTCGGGGTTCTCCTGGTCGAAGGCGAGCGCCTGCTCGGCGCCGTCGAGCTCGATCCACAGCCGGTTCTTGCGGCCTGCCGAGATCTGGCTGACGACGACTGAGCCAACCGCACCCGCGTCGGTCTCGAACTGGACGATGGCGGCGTCCTCGGTCGTGACACGCTGCGTGCCGCTCCCCGTCGCCGCCGGCCTCGAATGCCCGGCGACCGGTGGCGCCAGCCCGCTCGGGCACCGCCGTGAGCAGGCTTGCCGACAGACGAGCGATGCGATGGCCGGAAACGAACTCGGCCAGGTCGCACCAGTGCGAGCCGATGTCCGCGAACGCGCGCGACGGCCCTCCCAGTCGCTCGTCCACCCGCCAGTTGGCGTCGTCGGGCCTCAGGAGCCAATCCTGGAGGTAGGTGCCGTGGAGAAGGCGAATCGGTCCGGTCTGCCCGCTCCCGACGCGCTCGCGGGCCTCGCGCACCGTCGGGTAGTAGCGGTAGACGAACGGAACGCCGGCGAGCAATCCCGCTTCGGCGGCGAGGTCCAGGAGGTGTCTTGCGCCGCTCGCGTCGGGTGCCAGCGGCTTCTCGCAGATGACGTGCTTGCCTGCCGCCAGAGCTGCCTCGGAGAGCGGAACGTGCAAGTGGTTCGGCGTGCAGATGTGCACGACGTCGACGTCCGGGTCACGCACGAGGTCCTCAGCGGAGTCGAAAGCCCGGTCGGCACCGAGCTCGGTGGCCGCCGCCCTGGCTGATTCCCGTGACGAGGCCGCTATCCCCACCAGCTGTCGCGCCCGCAAGGCGTGCCGACCGCGCATGCACCCTGCCGATGAAGCCGGTACCCGCGATCGCCACTCGAAGGGGCATCAGCGGTGAACCTAAACATGACTTAGTCCGACTGTCAAGCAAAAGCTGGCGTACTTCGTCCGTTCCATGCTTTACTTTCATCGAGATGGCAACGAACTCGTCGCCGACCAGCGCCGGTGCGCTCCTGCGCTTGATCCGGGAAGAGGTCGCGGTGACACGAGCCGACCTCGCCAGGGCGACCGGGCTCGCGCGCTCGACCGTCGCCCAACGTGTCGACGCACTCCTGGAGCAGCAGCTCGTCTATGAGGCCGGCGGAAACCCTTCAACTGGCGGCCGCCCGGCGACCGTACTGGCGTTCAATCGCGACGCAGGGGTCGTCCTCGTTGCCGACCTTGGAGCCACACATGCTCGGGTGGCGGTGAGCGACCTCGTCGGTACCCCGCTGGCCGAGCGGACCTCCGACCTCGACATCGCGTCGGGCCCTGAGCACGCCCTCGCGTGGGTAACCGAGCGCTTCACCGAGCTGTTGGACGACGTCGGCCGCTCGAATGAAGACGTGCAGGGGATCGGGATCGGCGTGCCGGGGCCCGTCGAGTTCGAGAGCGGGCGGCCCGTCAATCCGCCGATCATGCCCGGCTGGGACGACTTCCCGATCCCAGAGTGGTTCGCCAGCCGGTACAGCGCGCCGGTGCTTGTCGACAACGATGTCAACATCATGGCTCGCGGCGAGCACCGAATGCATTGGCCCGAGACCGAGCATCTGCTGTTGATCAAGGTCGGTACCGGCATCGGTTGCGGCATCGTCGCCGACGGACACATCCACCGGGGTGCTCGGGGAGCCGCCGGAGACATCGGTCACATCCGGGCCACTAGTCGGGAAGACGTCATCTGTCGCTGCGGAAACGTCGGCTGCCTCGAAGCCGTCGCCGGGGGCCAAGCGCTCGCGCAGAGACTGGCCGAGGCGGGTGAAGATGCTGCGCGAAGCCGCGATGTCGTCAGGCTCGTGCACGGCGGCCACGCGGGTGCAATCCGGATGGTGCGTGACGCCGGTCGGACGTTGGGCGAAGTGCTCGCCGGCACGGTCAACTTCTTCAATCCCGCGGTGATCGTCATCGGCGGTGACATCGCCGAGGCGCATGCGCAGCTTCTGGCCGGTGTCCGCGAGGGGATCTTCAGCCGCTCACTCCCGCTTGCGACCCGCGACCTCCGCATCGTCCCGAGCCGGCTCGGCGACCGGGCCGGCGTGATCGGAGCGGCGACGATGGCCATCGAGCACGTGCTGTCACCCGACGCCGTGGATCGTTCACTCCAGTCCGCCGCGTGAGAAGAGACCCGAGCTCCATGCGATCCCGATGCGAAGAGGCCCCGCCGAGCGGGGCCTCTTCGTGAGGTCGAAGTCTCGTTAGCTTGGTGGCCCGCGCCGCTTCCCGAGCTGGCCGCGGACGGCTCCGTCCGGGTAGTCAGACGTATGGACATTGATGTAGTAAGCGGACGGGCTCTTGAGGATCGCCTTCACGAGCGCCCGCGTCGTGGAGACGCAGCCCTGGGACGTACCAGTCGCGTCCGGTGGAACCAGGGTGACGACGACCGGGCCCGGGTCGGTCGGCGGCGCGATGTGGATGTGCGCGGCCGCGGCCGGGAGCGTGATGTCGGCGACGTTGAGGACGAAGCAGACGCGCCCGAGTCCGGGCGTTACCCGGATCGTGGCCGTGCCGGTACCGTCGGGATCGCCCGGCCCAGGCCTCTCAGCCGCTCCTGTCATCATCGTGGAGAGTGGTCGACCGCCGCGGTTCGGCGTCATGACGCTGCTGGGGCAACCTCCCTGCGGCGCCGGGACGATGTCGGCTCCGTGCCGCTGGTGCGCGGCAATGGACGCGCCCGCCACCGTGATCTGCCGATATGGACGCTGCGCTGACTTGGTTCGGTGGCAGATCGTCATCTTCGCCGAGGTGCTGGCCGGCCCTGCCTTTGCCGAGGCGCTGGTCGGCCCTGCCTGAGCGAACGTCGCGAGCAGCGCGAGCGAGCCCGCGGCCGCAGCGAGAATGGCAATGGTCTTCTTCACTAGCCATACCTCCTCGTCGGATTTCGCTTCAGGGATTGTTCCCCACGCAGTGCCAATTCCACGACAAGCCCGCGAGGCTTAACAGATCCCTTACTTCGGCCCGGGCAACGGGCTTGGAGCCGAGCGCAGAGGCCTTCCGATAGCAGCATCATCCGACGTCTGCACGCCGAGCATTTTCCGCTACTCGATCGTTCTCACGGGATCCGCCCGAACCAGAGGGCAGAGAGGCCGGCGCCGAGCAGAAGGAAGAACGCGCCGGCCCCGGCGAAGGCCGCCGTCAACTCCCGCTCCTCGTCCTCGTAGGTGACCTGTGAGCCGATCTGTTCGTAGACCGCCTGAAGATCGGCTTCGGTCGGTGCCTCGAAGAACTTGCCACCCGTTTCCTCCGCGATCTGCCGCAGTGTCTCCGGGTCCGGTGGCACCTCGATGGTCTGCACCTCGCCGAACGCGTTCGGAACATCCACGGTGCCCGCCTCTGTGCCTAGCGCGATCGTGTAGATCGGAATGCCGGAGTCCCTCACCTCGTCGACGGCGACGCTGGGCTCCACCCCCGAGGTGTTCGCACCGTCCGAGAGCAAGAGGACGGCGAAGAGCGTGTCCCTGGAGAGCTCGCCGTTCTCGTCGCGAGGAGCGAGGGCGACCGACTCACGGATCGCTTCGCCGATCGCGGTGCCCACCTCGCCGTGGATTCCGTCGAGGGAGGTGCGCACGGCCTCGCGATCCTCGGTCGGCTCCTCGAGCACCCTCACTGCGTCCGAGAATGAGACGAGACCGACCCGAAACCGCTCGGGCAGTTCGTCGAGAAACGTCGAAGCGGCCGACTTGGCGGCGTCGAGCCGTGTCGGCGGAACGTCGGTCGCATTCATCGAAGCAGAGCCGTCCATTGTGAGGACGACTGTCGCCTCTTCGCGCGGCACGGCCACGACGGCCTGGGGCCTCGCAACGGCGACGAGGAGCGCGGCCAGCGCGGCGAGTGCCAGGACCGCCGGCACGTGCCGTCGGCGGCCAGGCGAAGCGTCGACGACGTTCGCGAGCAGGTCGAGGTTCGTGAAACGGGCTGCGTACTTGATCCGCCGACGCTGCACGAGCAAGTACGCGAGGAGGGCAGCGGGGACAAGCAGCAGCCCCCACAGCAGGATCGGGCTGGCAAAGCTCATCGCCGCCTCCGCTCTCGCTCCACGAAGGCGGCGAACGGTCGGAGCCAGTCACCTTCCGTCGAGAGGGTCAGATGCGGCACGCCGAGCGAGGCCAGAGCACGGGTAAGGGCCGCGCGGTCCTGCTCCGCGGCTTCGGCGAAGCGCTCGCGCAGCCGGCGGCGGGAGGTGTCGACGTGCAGCTTGCGGCCCGTCTCCGGATCGACGAGCCAAATGTGTCCGACGTTCGGCAGCGACTGCTCCCTCGGATCCCGAACCTCGACCGCGACAACGGCGTGCCGCGAGGCGATCTCCAGCAAGGGCGAGCGCCAGTCAGGAGGCCCGCGAAAGTCCGACACGACGACGACCAGCGAACGCTGGCGAGCGATCTTGGCGATCTGCGCGAGAGCGCTCCCGATCGACGTCGCGCCGACCCGCTCGGTCTCGGGCTCGCGACGGACGCCGAGGAGGACCGCAAGCAGCCCGACGCGGCCCTGGCGGGGAGGCAGCACGAGCGACTCGGCCGCGCCGAAGGTGGCCACGCCGATCCGGTTCCCACGGCGTGAAGCCAGGTGCCCGGTCGCGACCGCAACTCCCTCGGCGACGTCCCACTTTCGCCGGTCGGCGGTCCCGAAGCGCATCGACGGGGAGACGTCGAGCAGGACCCACGACGTGAGCGCGCGCTCCGCGACATCGACCCGCACCTGCACTTCGTTCGAGCGCGCCGTCGCGTTCCAGTCGATGCGCCGGACATCGTCACCCGGCGCCCATTCACGGACCTGAGCCAGCTCGGTCCCCATGCCCAGAGCAGCGGTGCGGTGCTCTCCGGCCAGCAGGCCGTCGAGGCGGCGTCCGATCTGGAGGTCGACCGCACGGAGGAACGCCTCGGGGAGCGGCCCCGGGCCTGGGCGGTCCGGCGTGCGCTCGCGACCGAGTGGGGTAGCGCTCATGCTGCGCGGTCGGCGAGGTCGATCTCTGGCACCGGCACGACCTCGAGCACCGCGTCGATGATCGCGTCCGCATCCACTTCCGCGGCCAGAGCCTCGTAGCTGAGGACGAGGCGGTGGTGCAGCGCGTCCTTCGCGAGGTCGCGGACATCCTGTGGCACCACGTACTCGCGCCCGCGAATGAGCGCGAGCGCCCGGGAGGCGGTCATCAGCGAGATGGGCCCCCGGGGGCTGGCTCCGTACGCGACATAGTCCTTGAGCTCGGTCAAGCCGACCGACTCGGGGTCTCGCGTCGCACCGGCTACCTGTACGGCGTAGCGAGAGAGAGCCGGATCGACGTAGACCTGGCGAGCGCGCTCGCGAAGGGCCGACAGCTCGTCGAGGTCGATGATCTGCCGAACCTGCGCCAGGCCGGCAAGCGAGCGGTCGACGACCGTCAGCTCATCCTCGGGCGACGGGTAGCCGACGACGACCTTGAGCATGAATCGGTCGACCTGTGCCTCGGGCAGCGGGTAGGTGCCTTCTGCCTCGATCGGGTTCTGCGTGGCGAGGACGAGGAATGGGCTGGGCGCCGGGAACGACTCCTTACCGATCGTGACCTGCCGCTCCTGCATGACCTCCAGCAGCGCCGACTGGACCTTTGCCGGCGCGCGGTTGATCTCGTCCGCGAGCAAGAAGTTGCAGAAGACGGGTCCCAGCTCGACCTCGAACCGGCCGTCGTGGGGGCGGTAGAGGCGCGTGCCGATCAGGTCGCTCGGCATCAGGTCGGGGGTGAACTGAATGCGGTTGAAGGTGCCGCCGAGCACCTCGGCCGTGGTCTTGATCGTCAGCGTCTTGGCGAGGCCCGGCACGCCCTCGATCAGGAGGTGTCCGTCCGCCAGCAGGCAGACGAGCACGCGCTCGAGCATCGTGTCCTGGCCGGCGATGACGCGCTTGATCTCGAACAGCGCGCTCTCCAGCGGATCGTCGTCGGCGCGCCGCTCCGGCAGCGCGGCGGATAGGTCGTCTGGCACCTGGGGCCTCCCCTGCGTGGGTTTGCTCGAACCGATCAGGAAACCGCGGGCACCTAAGAGGAGCCTGAGAACGGGGTTAAGGCTGTGTTGCGCCGCCGAAAGCGCTCGCGGCTTGACGGCGCCGCTGCATTTCCACCGCTGACCGCGGTAACGGCAGAACCCAAATTCGGGCTCGCGCTACCTGGACGGCCGCGCTTTGCATTTTCCGCCGCTGAACGCAGCGGAGCTCGTTCCCTAGAGACGACTGTTGCCAGGTTAGGTAACCGCAGGCACCGCATCTCGACTCTGAGTCACGTCGCCCAGGGTTCGTTCCGGGAAGGACGGCAGCGACCTAGCCTCTTCGCCGATGACGATCCAGTCGTGCTCGCCGGCGAGACTTTTCTTCGCCCTCTGACTCCTTCGCTCGACCTAGCCGGCGGCAGTGTGTTGTCTCCGGACGCCGTGGACCGTTCACTCCAATCCGCCGCGTGAGGAAGAGATGGCGCTAGCCGGACTCTGCGACCTAGGCAGCCGCCCCCGAACCGGCGCGCGGACCGCTGCGACGGCGACGAGCGGCCGCAGTGATCGCGAGCGCAGCCGCAGCGGTGAGGAGGCCACCAACCATGAGCAGTCCGATCCCGATCCAAAGTAGAGAATCGAGCTTGGCCCCTATACGCATCTCCGCGGAGACGCCGCGGCTTCCATCAACGTTCATCAGCACCACACGCCAGTCGCCCTCCTCGGGAGCCCACTCGAGCGTCTGCTCGCCGGACCCCGTGAACGACTCCTCCCAGAAGCTCTGCTCAGCCGGCGGCGAACGCGGAGCGCCGCCTCGCTGCCGCGAATAGTCGGGATCCTCGAGGTGGTCCACGACGTCGTGCGCGACGCCGCCGAGGTAGCGATCGACCTCCGAAGCCGGTCCGATCCCGACGAACACGGGGCGCTCGCTCTCACTCCGGATCCGAACGGTGCCCAGGAACGCATCGAGAGCCCACTCCGCTCCCTCGGTGTCCAGCTCGGCTTTCTCTGAGACGATCGCATATGCGGGAGACGAGAAGTCCTCGCCCGGCGACATCAGGAAGCCATCGTCGTCGCGCTGCGTCTGGTCGACGGCGACCAGCGCGCAGCCGCCTATGAGCATGGCGAATGCGATGATCCCGGCGACAACCCCGACCACGACAAGCGCGATCCGCCCGGCGGTCCACCCGCCTCGCGCCTCGGCGGCAGGAGCCGGCGCCGCAAGTGCTGGGGCAACGGCGGTCTCCGGGTCCTCGGGAGGCTCCGACGTAGCGGGATCGACGCCACCCTGATCGAGCCGGAACGGTGGGTACTCGTCGCGCATCAGCAACGCGTATGCCGCCACTCGCGCCACCCAGCGATCGAGCCCGAGGACGAACTCGAAGAGCCCGCCCGGGTACCGCGTCGTGACGAGCAGAGCCACGCCGGCGAAGAGCACGAGGACGCCGATCAGCCCCATCTCGAACGCGAAGCTCCAGAACCATTCGTCGACCCGCGATGCGGCATAGCTTCCACCGCCGAGGAAGATCCCCACCACTATGTAATGCGGGATCGCGAGCAGCCACCACTTCACGAGCACGAGGCCGCGCGAGAGCTGCTCCGGATACGGGACCTCGAGCCGTGCCGGATACCCCGGCACCTCGTCGAGCGTGAACGGCGGGTAGCGGTCCGTGCCGAGCGCGCCGTAGGAATAGAACGCGACGCGCCATGTCCAGCGGAGCACTCCGACGTTGAAGTCAAAGATCCCGCGTGGATAACGGCCCGTAAAGAGAATGGCGAAGAACGCAACGACGGTCAGGACAAAGAGCGTCAGCCAGAGAAACGCCAGCACGATGTAGTGCGGGATTGCGAGCAGCCACTTCACGAGCCACAGCCAGCGGCCTACGTTCGGGTCGAGCTCACCCTCGATGCGCATGGGGTACGCCTGCCTGCCCTCCACGCTCCTCCTCCGTCGGCTGGCCCGACACTAGGTCATTTCGCTGGCGGAGGCGGGAGGTGACCGCTTCGGACGCCGACCACAAGGCGGTCGCACCAGTGGTAACGCCGACCGTTGTCGCATCCGCGGCCCACGGCACAACCCACAGGCGGCTCGCGCTGCCTGACGGCACCGCTTGCATTTTCCGCCGCTGACTGCGGCGAAAAATGGAGCTAGTCGGACTCGAACCGACGACCTCCTGGGTGCGATACCGCGATGACGCGCGCCCGCCAGGAGCCCCTCGGCGCGTCGACCTCGACGATATCCCCGGGGCTTGCCCCAAGGAGGGCGCCGCCGAGCGGGGAGTCGGGCGAGACGCCTCCGACGCTGGAGATCTCGACGGTGATCCGGTCGCCGTTCTCGTCCTCGACGTCGACCGTCGACCCGATCCCGACCTCCCCGCTCGCGGACGACGCCTGCTCGACGACGACCGCCCGGTCCAGGCGATCGCGAATCGTCCTGATCTGGGCCTCCAGCAGACCCTGGTCGTTCTTCGCCGCGTGGTACTCGAAGTTCTCGGACAGGTCGCCGAACCCCCTGGCCGTCGCGATCGCCTGAACGACCTCCTTGCGGCGCGGTCCCTCCAGCTCAGCGAGCTCCGACTCGAGCCGCTTCTTCTGGCCGGCCGTCATCGGCTCCGGCTTGTCGCGAGACATGCCGCGGAGGGTACCGCCGTTACTGTGAGTCGCGTGCCTGCCCGCGCTCCATCCCTCGCGCGCCGCGCCGACCTGAGAAACGTCGCGATCGTCGCGCACGTCGACCACGGCAAGACGACACTCGTCGACGCCCTGCTCTGGCAATCAGGCTCGTTCCGCGCCAATCAGGAAGTGGCGGAGCGGGTCCTGGACTCGATGGACCTCGAGCGCGAGAAGGGCATCACGATCCTCGCCAAGAACACGGCGGTCCAGATCGGCGACACGAAGGTGAACATCGTCGACACGCCCGGCCACGCCGACTTCGGGGGCGAGGTCGAGCGTGGCCTGACGATGGTCGACGGTGTGCTCCTCCTGGTCGATGCGAGCGAGGGGCCGCTGCCCCAGACGCGGTTCGTCCTCCGCAAGGCGCTCGAGGCGCGGCTTCCCGTCGTCCTCGTCGTGAACAAGGTCGACCGGCCGGACGCCCGTCCCGAAGCCGTTGTGAACGAGGTCTACGAGCTCTTCCTGGACCTCGACGCAGACGAGACGCAGATCGACTTCCCGATCGTGTATGCGAACGCGCGCGCCGGCCAGGCCGGCCTCGAACCTGATGAGCTCGCCTCCGACCTGGAGCCGCTCCGCGAAACCCTGCTCGCAACCGTTCCGCCCCCCTCGTACGACCCGGATCACCCGCTGCAAGCGCTCGTCACGAACCTCGATGCGTCGCCGTACGTCGGGAGGCTGGCGTTGCTGCGCGTTCTGCACGGGACGATCCGCAAAGGCGAGCAGGTCGCGTGGTGCCGCGCCGACGGGACGATCGAGAAGGCGCAGGTGACCGAGCTCTACGTGACCGAGGCGCTGGACCGGGTCCCCGCCGAGGCTGCCGGCCCTGGCGAGATCGTCGCGCTCGCCGGACTCGCCGACGTCACGATCGGCGAGACGATCGCGGACGCCGACGATCCACGCCCCCTTCCGGTCAGCACCGTGGACGAGCCGTCCCTGGCGATGACCCTCGGGATAAATACCTCCCCGCTCGCAGGCACCGAGGGCGACAAGGTGACGGCCAGCGCGCTGATCGCCCGCCTCGAGCGCGAGCTCGTCGGGAACGTCTCGCTGCGCGTACAACCGACGACGAGCCCCGATGTCTGGGAGGTGCAGGGGCGCGGAGAGCTCCAGCTCGCCGTCCTCGTCGAGATCATGCGGCGCGAGGGATTCGAGCTCACCGTGGGCAAGCCTGAGGTGCTGACGCGCGTGATCGACGGCAAGAAGCACGAGCCGGTCGAACGGGTCGCCATCGACGTCCCGGAGGACTACATCGGCGTCGTCACGCAGTTGCTCGCGCTCCGGAAGGGCCGGATGCAGCAGATGGTGAACCACGGCACGGGCTGGGCCCGCATGGAGTACCTCGTGCCGGCCCGTGGGCTGATCGGCTTCCGTACCGAGTTCCTCACGGAGACGCGCGGGGCCGGGATCATGCACCACGTCTTCGAGCGCTGGGAACCGTGGCACGGCGAGCTGCGAACCCGTCCAACCGGCAGCCTCGTCGCCGATCGCAGAGGCGACGCGACCGGGTTCGCGATAGCTGCGCTCCAGGAGCGTGGGTCGCTGTTCATCGGCCCGCGCGTGGAGGTCTACGAGGGCATGGTCGTCGGCGAGAACGCCCGGGGCGAGGATCTCGACGTCAACGCCACCAAGGAGAAAAAGCTCACGAACATGCGCTCCTCCACCGCGGACGAGCTCGTCCGGCTCATTCCGCCACGCCCGCTCTCTCTCGAGCAGGCGCTCGAGTTCATCCGGGACGATGAGTGCGTCGAGGTGACGCCGAAGAGCATCCGCCTGCGGAAGGTCGAGCTCTCGGCGACGAAGCGCCAGTCGATTGCCTCGCGCCGCAAGCGCGACCGCGACGCCACCCCGGCATGACGTCGCCCCGGTTTCTTGTCGGCGAACGACGAAGAGGCTGACCCTGGCGGCGCAGCCGCTGGTCATGCTCACGTCCCGTTTTCTTGCGCGAGCGCGATCAGGTTTCCGTCGGGAACGCGAAGGACGGCCAGGCGTCCGCCGGGGAGATCGACGATGCCCGTCGAAGGATCGCCGTTCGTGATCTCCGCGGTGCCGAGCTCGGTGAGGGAGCCGTCCGCGACCTCACCAAGTGCGCGCGCCCCGCGCTCGAGCAGCGTCCGGTGCGCCTCCTCGATGTCGTCCACGCGCCAGAACACGAGCGGGAAGTTGACCCAGGGGCGCGAGCTCAGCCCCATGTGCACGCCGTTGCCCGCGAAGACCGCAAAGTCTTCGCCGACAAACACGCGGTTCCTGCCCCAGCACGCGCGTCCAATCCGACACGGATGCACCGAGGTCGTGCGTGGGGAGAACGACGTTTGCGAAACCCTTGAACATGCTGTTCCTTTCCGAAGTCGTCGGAGTCGGGTCACCACGTGGCCTGGTGTTGCATCGCTTCGATGTTGTGGCCGTTGGGATCGATCACAGACGCGGCATAGTCGAGCGGCGCACACAATGCGCCTGTGGAGTCGCCGACTGAGGACGCCTTCTGGGTGCGCTCGAGGCGGCCCTTCCACGCTGGCGTAGGCGGCGAGGTTATCCGCGCATGTTTGCCGGGTGCCGGCGAAGCAGCGCGGCAGAGGAGCACGAGCGGATTCTGGAGGTCGTGGCTTCGACTCTTGGGGCGACCTTTGACCCCCTACAACCCGTAGGCGACGCGCTCTACCGGGGACTGGATCGAGTCGCGGCTCGGGCCGCAGTCGAGAGTCTCCTCCGCTTCGACCTTGCTATGGACGCCGGGTGGGTGGGCCCGAAAAAGGCAGAGCGAGTGGCGGACGCTTTCCTGGCCTGTCTCGCGTCCCAGGGCGTCCTTCAGGACGAACGGCAACTCCTTCGGCGCGGCTACTTCGACGATCGCGGCTGGACGCCCAGCGAACGGCGAGGTTGGGACGCCGCTGGACCGCAGCGACCTGCGCATCCGGGATCGTCGGAGGCGACGAGGCGATCGACGGAATCGTGCTGGGTCACGGACGAGGATTGAGAGGGGCCACACTGGCGGCATGGCCGGGAGGCCGCGAAGCTCAGGGATCGCTTTTCGTGTGACCGCGAACTGACGTGCCGACGACGCCCGCGAGCGTCGTCGCCTGAGAAACGAAAAGCCCTCGCACCAGGGCTTTTCTTTATGGAGCTAGTCGGACTCGAACCGACGACCTCCTGGGTGCGATCCAGGCGCTCTCCCAGCTGAGCTATAGCCCCGCGAGACGCTCAGTCTAGCCGCGCGTCCCCCGAAGACACGCGCTCTTGCCAGAACCGTTGGCACGATGGCGCGATGCGAATGGTGGTCACGGTGGCCTGCGCAATCGCCCTCCTCGTGGTTGGCGGCAGCTCTCACGGCGCGCGCGTCGACCGTTTCGACGAGGACGCGGCCTGGACGTTTCTCGTGCGCCAGGTCGAGCTCGGGCCGCGGCCGGCCGGGTCGACCGCCTCACGCCGGCTCGGTGCGCTGCTCCGAAGCTCGTTGCCGGGCGCCCGCTTCCAGCGCGTGCCCGGCGGTCTCAGGAACGTGATCGCCACGGTGCCGGGCCGCAATCCCAGGCGCGTCGTCGTCGTCGGAGCGCATTACGACACCAAGGATCTCGACGGCTTCGTCGGCGCCAACGACAACGCCTCCGGAGTCGCGGTCGTCCGCCAGCTCGCGCGCACGATTCGGCCGCGAGCCCTGCGGCCGACGGTCGTCTTCGTGTTCTTCGACGGCGAGGAGACTCCGCGGGGCGTGCCCGACTCGCAGATCCTGCGGAGAGGACTGCGCGGGAGCAAAGTCGCAGCCCGGTCGCTCCGCGGCGCGGAGGCGATGATCCTCGTCGATCTGGTCGGCGACCGCCTGCTGCGGATCCCTCGCGACGTCAGCGCGGATCCGGGCCTCTGGCGCGGCTTGCAGGCCGCGTCGACACGCGCGCGGCACGAAGCACCACTTTCCGTCTCGCACCTTCGAGATCCTCGACGACCACATTCCCTTCGCCCGCGCAGGCGTGCGGACGCTGCCGCTCGTGGACTTCGGCTTCCGTTGCTGGCACAAGCCGTGCGACGACCTCTCCGCGGTCTCAAGGGAGAGCCTGGACGCAGTCGGTGAGACCCTGCTCGAGTTTCTGTACAGGCTCTGACCGCGGAGCTCAGCGAGATTCGTTGATTTTCGGAAATCCGGGTGCTATGAACAGGGCTCAACCGGGGTCGGCGAGCTCGTGGTTCTTGCGCCGCGAGCCCAGACAAGGGGAGCGGCGACATGCAAAGAAGACGAAGGATTCTTTCCGGAATTGGTCTCGGCGTGGTGGCGATTACCGCACTCGCGCTCGGAAGCTGGAACTGGAAGGGCGCGCAGGCGTCCTCGCCCGAGCGATACGTGGCGGTTCCGGCTCCCGAGAAGGCCGAGTGGCTCGAGGCCTCGGCTGGGTACTGGCACGACCGCGTCACGTATCCAACCGGGCGCGTTCAACCCTGCCTGGGTGCGTAGCGCCGCACGGCAGGACGCACGCATGGCGAGCCGGGTGCCGGCCGGATCGGACGGGCCGCATGGAGACTCTTGGACATCTCTCGGCCCGAAGCCTGAGCGGATGACCGGCTGCAGCGGCTGTTACGACTACGTCTTCACCGAAGGCCGCATCAACGCGATCGCGGTCGACCCCACGACGACCACGAACGGCTCGATCGTCGCCTATGCCGCCTCGATCGGCGGCGGCGTCTGGAAGACGACCAACTGCTGTAGCACCAACACGACCTGGGAAGTCACGACCAACGACCCCCTGCTCTCCACGATCGCCGTCGACACGCTCTCGATCGACCCCGCCGACCACAACACGATCTACGCGGGCACCGGGGATCTCAACTACGGCTCCTTCTCCATGGGCAGCCAGGGGATCCTGAAGTCGACCGACGCGGGCGCAACCTGGGAGTTGCTGGGCGAGGACGTCTTCGGAATGGCCTACACCCAACCCCCGGGCCAGTTCCCGCAGTACGACTCGGTCGGCAAGGTGCGCGTCGACCCGAACACGGGCAGCAAGGTCGCCGCGGGGACGAAGAAGGGCGTCTTCGTCTCCTACAACGGCGGCGTCGACTGGACCGGCCCGTGCACCACGAACGGCTTCTCGACGCAGCGGCAGGACATCACCGGGCTCGAGCTCGTCGACATGGGAAGCGAAACGCGGATCGTCGCCGCGGTCGGCGTGCGCGGGTTCGCGACGACCGTCCAGTACGACCTCGGCGAGAACGGCGCCAACGGGCTCTACGCCGCCACCATGCCCTCGAGCGGGTGCCCGAGCTTCACGTCGATCGCCTCGAACGCGAACGGGTTCGTGTACGGCACAGCCGTCACCGGTAGCCCGTACACGACCGGGCGCGGCGATGAACGCGGGCAGCGGCGTCAAGTACTCCAACCCGACGACGGGCGACCAGCTCGGGACGGATCGACATCGCCGTCGCGCCGAGCAACCCGAGCGTCATCTACGCCCAGGTGCAGTCGATCGCCGGAAACACCGCTGGGAACTGCGGCGGCGCCCCAGGTTGCCAGCTCGGCGTCTGGGCGACGACGAACGGCGGCACGTCCTGGTCGTTCATGGAGGGCTCGCAGGGCCCAAGCCTGGGCGGCTGCGGCTTCGACTACCCGCAGAACTGGTACGACCAGGGCCTCGCAGTCGATCCGAACAACGCAGATCGTCTCTTCGTCGACACGTACGACGTCTGGTTCGCGAGCCGAACCGGCTCGACGTTCAACAACCTGACCTGCGGCTACAACGGCACGGGGCCGCACGTCGTGCACGTCGACCAGCACGCGCTCGCCTTCGTCAACGGCTCCTCGAGCATCATGCTCGTGGGGAGCGACGGCGGCGCCTTCGCGACTCTGAATGCCAACGTCGCCAACGAGACGACCAAGCCGACCTTCATCAACATGGTCGGCGGCCTGAACACGATCGAGTTCTACTCGGGCGACATCAGCGGCTACTTCGCGAGCTCGCCGAACCCGTCGGCCGCCGGGGGCGCACAGGACAACGCACCCAGTGTCGCCGGCTTCTCGGGCTATCCGACCGGGCCCGTGCAGTGGCAGATGACGATCGGCGGTGACGGCTTCTACGCGCGCATCGATCCCGTGGGGAGTGCGGCGGGCCAGAGCCGCCGCTACTTCGTCGGCAACAACAGCGGCGGCATGTCGCGCTGCGTCACGACCGCCAGCGCCACCTGTCTCACCGGCGGCGCAGGCTACTCGAGCGTCCGCGGCAGCTGGACCGGCGACACGCAGTCGTTCATCCTGCCCTTCGATCTCTTCCACGGCGGCGTGCCCGGCGGTGACGACTGCGCTCCGGCCGGCATCCCGGGCGGCTGCGGCCACCTCGTCGCGGGGACGACCCGGGTCTGGGAGACGCTCGCCGGTGGCAATGCCACGATGAACGCCGCGAGCTGGTACATCACGAACAACCCGCCGACGCAGAACATGACGAAGCAGACGCTCGGCAACCGCTCCTTCATCAACCAGGTCAAGTACTCGCCGAAGTGGGATAGCCAGGCGATCGTCGGCACGAACGACGCCAACGTCTGGATCGGCTTCAACCTCGGGACCGGGAACGCATCGCAGGCGAACTGGGTGAACGTCACCGGCGACAACACGGTGCTGCCCAACCGCCCGGTGCTCGGGATCGCGCTCGACGCGGCGGCTCCCAATGAGACTCTGGCGACCGGCTACGCGGCCGTCGGCGGCTTCAACGCGAACACGCCGGCCACCCCGGGCCATGTCTTCCAGGTCACGTGCACGGCGAACTGCGCGTCGTTCACGTGGGCGAACAAGACCGGCAACCTGCCCGACATCCCGGTCGACTCGATCATCGTCAACCACAACGATCCGACGCAGGTCTTCGCCGGGACCGACTGGGGCGTGTACTACACCGACGACATCACGGACGCGTCACCGACCTGGTTCCGGTTCGAGAACGGACTGCCGCACTCGATGGTCTGGGATCTCCAGATCGACCGCGGCGCGACGACGCTGTCGGCCTGGACGCGAGGCCGCGGCGCCTTCGTGTGGCCACTGCCGGGCGCTGGGCCTCCGCCTCCGCCTCCTCCGCCGCCGCCACCAGGGCCTCCGCCTCCTCCGCCGCCGCCTCCACCGCCGCCAACCGAGCCGCCGAACAACGACTTCGTCAACGCAGTCATCCTGTCGGGGAGCGGAACGATCGGCGGCACCACGATCGACGCAGACGGTGAAGACGGGGAGCCCGTGATGCCCGACCAGGGGCAGATCAACTCCGTCTGGTATCGCTTCACGCCGACGGCCAGCGGGATGGCGCACTTCGACACCTGTACCGACGTCCTCTACGACGGGTACATGGCCTCCTACACCGGCAACGCGGTCAACAACCTGACCAACATCGTCTTCAACGACGACGGCTGCGGCGGTTTCGGAACCGGGAGCATCATCGAGTTCGACGTCACCCCCGGCACGACCTACTCGGTCGCTGTCGACGGCTGGGAGACCGAGGTCGGCGACTTCACGCTCACCTACGACATCCCCGGCGGCCCACCGCCACCACCACCTCCACCACCTCCGCCACCTCCACCTCCACCGCCACCACCGCCACCTCCACCTCCGCCTCCGCCACCACCACCACCACCACCTCCTCCGCCTCCTCCGCCACCACCACCTCCGCCACCACCGCCACCACCGCCTCCGCCACCACCGGCCCGCTGCCGCGTGCCGCGGGTGATCGGACTGAGGCTCGGTGTCGCCAGGCAGCGGATCCGCAGGGCCAACTGCCGCGTCGGCAGGGTGCGCCGCGTTCGCACTAGGCGAGCGCTCCGCGGCCGCGTCGTCGGTCAGAACCCGAGGCCGGGCGCCGTCAGGCGTGCGGGCTTCCGGGTGAACCTGGTGGTCGGCCGCGGGTAGAGAACGAAAGAGTCAAACCAGCAAAGGGCGGCCGGAAGGCCGCCCTTTGCTGGTTGGGAAGTCGGAGTTTGCGATCCGAAGCTCTGCTTCTCCGCCTCAGGCCGTCGAAGGTGGCCCGGTCGCCGTCCGCCCGCGTCCGAACACCGCGAACGCGAGGATGACGAGCCCGACGCCGGTCAGGAGCAGCGCGATACCGACGACGATGCCGAAGAGCGCGATCTGCTGAGCCATGAAGGCGACGTTCAACGCCGTCGCGAGCGCCGTCTCGGTGATCCAGGTGTTCCTGGCCCCGTTCGATATCGGCTGACCCTCCTCGTCTTTCGCGGCCGCTTCTTCGTCGCTCGTTCCCGCGGGGTCGTCCGGGTTGTCCGCCGACTGGAAGCGACCCATCTGTGCATAGGTCAGGCCACCCGTGCCCTCCAGCGCGTGGACCCGCATGTACTGGGCGAAGCAACGGGCTTCGGAGCCGGTGTCGATCTCCTCGTCGACCACGTCGCACGTCGGCAGCTCGATCGAGTCCGGAAGCCCGGCCTCCTCGGCCCCGGCCCTGATCTCGTCCGGCGACATGTCCGAGCCGCCGACGATGTACTCCTTGTCGAGCTCGTTCTGGACCGTCCGGTAGCCGTCGACGCCCATGTAGATGGCGGCGGCTCCGAACAGGATCAGCACTGCGCCTGCGATGAACCCGCCGATCTCCCACAGCCTGCTGCCTCTCATCGCTCCACCTCCCGGTTTGTATGTGTAGGACGCTTCGTACAACCTCGTCGAGTGGCGCCGCGCACCGCACCGCGGTCACACAGTGTCCTCATAGGAAGGATCTCAGATCACGCCGTGCTGGGCCACGCCCGGCGGACATGTGCCATGCAAAAGGGCGGCCCGGAGGCCGCCCTTTGCTTCCGAGCGGAGTCGCCGCTCAGTTCGTGACTGTCGCGGGCCGCGGCGCCGCTTCGGTAGCGGCAGCGGGCTTCCGCTCCAGCGCCCCGCCGAGCGTAAGGATCAGGAACCCGATCCCCGTCAGCAGCAGGGCAATGCCCATGACGATTCCGAAGACGCCGACTCGCTCACCGAGGTAGGCCATGTTCAGGGCCGTGGTGAGCGCCGTCTCGGTCACCCAGAGGTCACGCGCCCGATTCGGAACGGGCTGGCCGGTCTCCGGATCCTTCGCTGCTTTCGACTCATCCGAAGTCTGGTTACCGTTCGGATCCAGGAAGCGTCCCATCTGAGAGTAAACCTGTCCGTCGGTCGACTCGAGCGCGTGCTTGCGCATGACCTTGGCGAACTCATGAGCTCGGGAGCCGGTCGTGACCTGCTTGCCGGAAAGGCTTGCGGGAACGGCCGAATCCTCGGCGGCGTCGCCGAAGAAGATCTGCTCCTGCTTGAGGTTGTCGCGGACAGTGCTGATGCCCCAGGCGCCGATCGCAATCGATCCTGCACCGAAGGCGATGAGAATCACACTGGCGATGATTCCACCGTATTTGAAGAGGTCTCGCATGGCGACTCCTTTTTCTCGGTTGCTCATATCGCTCAGTTTCGGCCGGTGGCACCCCCGCGCCATCGGTGGCGAGCCGCCGAGGGGCTGCGGGATTCCCGCACCGTGGCCGCGGGAAGGCCCCTACACACCGACTACTGCGGCGAGCGCGAGCATCGCGCCTGCTCCGGCGAGGGCACCGGCGGTTGCACCGACGATGTGCCTGCCACCGAACGCCTGCGGCACGAGCTCGATCGCAACGAGGGCGAGCATCGCACCTGCCGCGAAGCCGAACGACGCCGGCAGCAGGCCGCGCACCTGCTCGACGACGAGGAACGCAGCCACGGCGCCGATCGGCTGTGGCGCGCTCGTCAGGACAGCAGCCCAGAACTGCCTCGATCGGCTGAAGCCGGCCAGCTCCATCGGCAGCGCGATGCTCGTTCCCTCCGGGATGTTCTGCAGACCGATCGCAAGGATCACGAACAGGCTGAGCCCGGCGCGATCCGACGCGTACGCGGTCCCGATCGCGAGCCCCTCCGGCAGGCTATGCACGAGCAGTACACCGAAGACGAGCACGGACAGCCTCACGCTCGATCCGCGCAGCTCGCCGACGCGCACGTCGCGCGCGCCGAGCAGAGCTCGCGCGCCGAGGAGCAGACCCACGCCCGCGGCGAAACCGACGGTCACCGAGCCGATCGAGCCTTCCTGGAGAGCCGGCCTGAGCAGTCCGACGATCGACGCCACGGTCATCGCGCCGATCGCGGTCCCGAGCAGGATCGGTCGCAAAGCCTCAGCGCGCGCGCCCATGAACCAGACCGGGACGGCGCCCAACCCCGTCGCGAGCGCGGTGGCGCTCGCCGCGAGCGTCAGGAGGACGACGTCCATTCCGAGTCGCTAAGCGACTTTGGCGCGAGGCACCGGCCTGTGCTTCGCGACGAGCACGGGCACGTCAGCGTGTTGCACGACCGCCTGGGAAACGCTTCCCAACAGCGCGCCGGCGAGCGCTCCGTGCCCGCGCGACCCGACGACGATCAGTTCGGCGTTTCGGTTGTCAGCCAGGCTGACGATCTCGTCGGCTACGTCGCCTTCGAGTATCTCTCCGTCACATTCGATTCCGACCGCCCTCGCCGTCTCGATCGCAAGCCCAATCGTCTCGCGAGCCCGTCTCAGGTCGTAGCTCACGTGCCGCTCGTGGAGGGGAAGGGGGTACCCGAGCATGGACGACGGCCGCTTGCGAACGAAGACGAAGGTCAGAGCCGCAGGGAGCTCGCGAGCGAGGGCGATCGCCGCGCCGATGGCCGCATTGCCGCCCTCGGAACCGTCGACCGCAACGATCAGTGATCTCTGCGGGCCCTTCTCCGTCATGCCTCTGATCGTCGACAAGGCGCGCGCCGGCAGCATCAGGGCTGTGACTGAGCGACCTTACGGATAACCCGCAACCCGGGTCAGTCGAGCTGCTGATCACCGCCCGGCTGCGAAACGGCACCATCCTCGCCATGCCCACGAAGGTGCTCATCGCCGGTGCAGGAGTCGCAGGCCTCGAAGCGGCGCTCGCCCTGCGGGAGCTCGCCGGTGAGCTGCTCGAGGTCGAGCTCGTTGCTCCGGAGACCGAGTTCGTCTACCGCCCACTGGCGGTCACCGAGCCGTTTCGTGCCGGCGAGGCCACCCGCTTCCCTCTTCACCGCCTGGCAGAGGCCGCCGGTGCAGGCATCACACGAGCCTCGGTGCGATCTGTCGACAGCCAGCGGCGAGTGCTCATCACGTCGGACGGGGGCGCGCTCCATTACGACGCGCTCCTCCTGTCGCTCGGCGCCCGCCCAGTCGCGGGCATTCCGGGCGCGCTGACGTTCAGAGGCCCCGCCGACGAGGAAGCCTTCAGCGCCTTGCTCCAAGATGCGCGAGCAGGCCGCGTGACGAAACTCGTGTTCGCGCTTCCGTCCGGAACGTCCTGGCCGCTGCCGGTGTACGAGCTCGCCCTGCTGACGGCCGTTCACCTCGCCGACGCCGGCGCTTCACGCGTGGAGCTGACACTCGTCACCCCCGAAGAGCGCCCTCTCCAACTCTTCGGCACCGCCGGAAGCGAGGCTGCGGCAGAGTTGCTGGCACAGCACGGCATCAACCTGCTCGTGGATACGACTCCGGTGGCGGTGGAGGGCGGGTCGCTGCGGTTGCTCCCGGACCAGTGGATCGATGCCGACCACGTCGTGGCGCTCCCGCGCCTGGAGGGCCTGCGGCTGGAAGGAGTGCCGCACGACGCGAAGGGCTTCGTGCCGACGGACACGAGCGGGGCTGTTCGAGGTCTCGAGGACGTCTATGCCGCAGGGGACCTCACCGACTTTCCGATCAAGCAGGGCGGCATCGCGGCGCAACAGGCCGACGCCGCCGCGGAGTCGATCGCCGCCGCAGCCGGCGCTCGGCTCGACCCACAGCCTTTCAGGCCAGTACTCCGGGGACTGCTCTTGACCGGCCTGACACCGCGCTACCTCCGAAGCGAGCCCGCCTCCGAGCACTCGGCGGCGGACACCGAGCCGCTCTGGTGGCCACCGGCGAAGATCGTCGGACGCTATCTGGCGCCCTTCCTCGCCTCCCAGTTACACATCACGGAAGGCCCTCCGCCTGCGAGCGGGGATCGGGTCGCCGTCGACGTGGATCTCGCGGCCCACGTTCCGTAGAAACCCGAGGCAGGAACCGCGTCGACCCCGACGGACGACTCGGCTCCCGCGGGGAGACTCGGGCCATGAGACCCGTTACCTGTCATCTCCTGGCAGCAGTCGACATCCTCGAGCCTTGTCCTGGAGATCAGTGCCCGTTCTGGGAGGACTCCTGCCAGCTATCCGGTCTTCGCTCGGACTTTCCCTCGAACCCACCGCTGGTGCAGTTCCTCCTCGGGCTGAGAGAGAAGCTCGAGGACGCGCCACGGCCGTTCGTTGCCCGCGAGCCCGGATTCGACTAGGCCTTCTCTCGTCCACGCCAGAAGACCCGCCTCGGCGGGTCTTCTGCGTGGTCCGACTCGAAAGGAACTGCGGTAAATCGCGGATGCTATATCGGTTGATCTTCCGATTCGGCCGCCTCCATCGCGGAGCAGTGTGCGCTGCAACAGACAATTCAGGAGGTAAGAAAAGATGAAGACCCGCACCACACTTCGACTCGGCGCCGTGATCATCACGGTCGCCGCGGCTGCATTCGCGCTCACGGCGTCCGCCGGGAGCAGCATCAGCCCGAAGGCGGATCAGATCGCCTTCATGAGCACGATTGACGGCGAGGCGGACATCTACTCGATGACCCTCACCGGTCTCATGAACGCGAACCTGACACACGACGAGACCATCGGCATGCGCACGGACGTCGAGCCCGCCTGGTCACCGAACGGCGAGTACGTCGCGTTCCAGCGCAACTTCATCAAGGCCGATGAGCCCGGTTCTCAGCTCTATCGCGTCGCTACCAATGGGAAGGTGCTCGGACCGATCACGCCGGCCCTGAAGGGCGTCGTCGACACCCACCCGAGCTGGTCACCCGACGGGAACAGCATCGTGTTCTCCAGCAACCGGGACGGCAACTTCGACCTCTACGCGATCGATGCCAGCGGGTTCGGCATGACCCAGCTGACCTACACGAAGCCCGGGATCGACAATCTCGAGCCGGCGTGGTCGCCGAACGGCAAGATGATCGTCTTCACCCAGAACAGGGCGACAGCGACAACGTCGGCATCCGCGCTCGTGATCCTGAAGCTCGGTTCGCGCAGCCTCTACAAGCTGACGCCGCCTGCCACGACGGGCCTGGGCGACCACGACGCCGCTTGGTCTCCGGACTCGAAGCGGATCGCGTTCTCGAGCGATCGCATGACCTCGAGCTTCATGACGTCGCGTGACCTCTACATCGTCAACGTCAACGGCGCCGGCATGCAGAGGGTGACGACGGTGGCAAGCAACGAGACCCACCCGACCTGGGGCCCTTATGGAAACCAGATCGCCTTCATCAGCGACCGGACGACGAAGCAGACCGAGATCTACATGCTTCAGCTGCCGACTAACACCGACTACCTGACGACCAACAAGTGGGAGCAACTCACCTACGACGGTGCGCACAAGTCGAACCCGACCTGGCACGGAACGATCGGGATGGGCGCCCGCTGATTCGCGCATCAGCACGACTCGCCGAGAGGGCCCGCCCAGCGGGCCCTCTCGCTATCGGTAGAAACCCCGGAGTCAAACGCGGGACAATGCCGATGGGATGCATTTGCTTTCCAGCGATGCTATGGCCATGACGGCAGCCCTCCTCCATGGCGGGACGCATTTCACCAGTCTCACGGTGACGCCGCGGCGGGCCCACCGGCTCTTCGAGCCCGCGGAACCGAAAGAGGCGTATGACCCCCTCGCCGAAGCGGCTGCCTGACTCCCCCCGGACCGGGCGCCCAGGCGCCCGGTCCCTCCTCCCCACGCAGGCGGACAGCGTCGTCGATGTCATCCTCCGAGATGGGGGAACGCTGCGGCTCCGGACGCCACAAACCGCCGACACGGAGGCCCTGACCGAGTTCTTCGCCGGCCTTTCCGAGCGCAGCCTCTACCTTCGCTTCCACGGCGCGCCGACCGTCAAGCCGTCGCTGGTCGAGCCTTTCCTCGAGCCGGACTGGGTCGAGCGAGGCGCGCTCGTGGGAACACTTGCCGGCGACGGCGCCGAGCACATCGTCGCGCTGGCGAGCTATGCGCGGCTCCGCGACCCGGCAGTCGCAGAGGTCGCGTTCACCGTCGCGGACGAGCATCAGGGCCGGGGCATCGGCACGCGCATGCTCGAACAGCTCGCCGAGCGCGCTGCCGCGGCCGGCATCGAGCGGTTCGTCGCCGAGGTGATGGCCGACAACGCGCAGATGCTCGGGGTCTTCGAGGACGCCGGCTTCGGTATCACGCGCCAGCTGGACCGCGGCACGTTCGAGGTCGCGTTCCCGATCGAGCCCACAGAGTTGTATCTCGGTCACGTCGACGAGCGCGACCACCTGGGAGTCGTGGCGTCGCTCCGCCCCTTCTTCGCACCGGCGAGCGTCGCGGTCATCGGCGCATCGCCTCGGCGAGAGTCGATCGGCGGGATCCTGTTCAGGAACATTCTCGCGGGCGAGTACAAGGGCGCGGCGTATCCCGTGAACCGAAGCGGCGAGCCAGTTGCGGGGGTGCGCGCCTATGCCTCGATCGACGAACTCCCCGAGACTGTCGACCTCGCCGTCATCTGCCTTCCTGCCGCGCATGTCGTCGACGCTGCGGAGACCGCGCTCCGCGCCGGGATCCGCGCTCTCTGCGTCATCTCGGCGGGCTTTGCGGAGACGGGCGCCGAGGGGCGCGAGCGACAAGAGCGCCTCCTCGCAGCCGTCCGCGCGCACGGCGGACGGCTCGTCGGCCCCAACTGTCTCGGCATCGCGGTCGCAGCTCCGTCGCTGAACGCGACATTCGGTTCCCGCGCCCTGCCGCCCGGGCCGATCGGCTTCTCCTCTCAGAGCGGAGCCCTCGGGCTCGCCCTACTCGAGAAGGCGTCCGAGCGCAGTCTCGGGTTTTCGTCGTTCATCTCGGTGGGCAACAAGGCCGACGTCTCGGCCAACGACCTCCTCGAGTATTGGGAGGAAGACCCGGAGACCGGCCTTATCGCTCTCTACCTCGAGTCGTTCGGCAACCCTCGGCGGTTCGGCCGGATCGCGCGCCGCGTGGCCCGCAAGAAGCCGATCCTCGCCATGAAGAGCGGGACATCGCGCGCGGGGGCCCGCGCGGCGGGCTCCCACACGGCGGCCCTCGCAGGATCCGAACAAGCCGTCGAGGCCCTGTTCCACCAGGCGGGAGTGCTCCGCGCGACGACACTCGAGGAGCTGATCGACGCCGCCGCGCTGCTCTCGACCCAGCCGTTGCCGCGGGGGCGCCGCGTGGTGCTCCTGACGAATGCAGGCGGCCTCGGCATCCTCTGCTCCGACGCCTGCGACGCTGCCGGCCTCGAGCTTTCGGAGCTCTCGCCCGAGACGACGGCGAAGCTCGCCGAGCTGCTTCCCGTCGAGGCGAGTCTGGCGAACCCGGTCGACATGCTCGGCTCGGCGACGGAGGCCAGCTACGAGGCGGTCGTGCCCATCCTCCTGGCCGATCCCCAGGTCGACGCACTGATCGTGCTCTTCGTTCCGCCGGCGACTGCGGGTACCGAGGATGTCGCAGAGGGGATCGCACGAGCCCTGGAGAGCCGACCCGCCGACAAGCCCGTCCTGGCGGCCCTGATCAGCGCCGAGGGAGTGCAGCACACGCACACACCGGCAGCGCTCTTCACCTATCCCGAGTCGGCTGCGCGCGCCCTCGGACTTGCCGTCGAGCGAGCCGAGTGGCTCCGCCGCCCGGCGGGCGCGGTCCCGAGAGTCGACGGCGCCGACCCGGCACGAGCCCGCGAGGTCGTCGAAGGTGCGCTCGGCGACGAGGACGACGTCTGGCTCACGCCTCAGGCCACGAGAGAGCTTCTCGACTCCTACGGAATTCCGCTCGTT
The DNA here is from genome assembly GCA_963776955.1 of uncultured Actinomycetes bacterium. Classification (GTDB taxonomy): domain Bacteria; phylum Actinomycetota; class Thermoleophilia; order Gaiellales; family Gaiellaceae; genus VAXT01. The sequence goes on along the minus strand of CAVZOM010000005.1, from coordinate 207,181 downwards.
CCCGAGCTGTGCGCGGAGTCGGTCGAGGAGGCAGTCGAAGCGGCGAAGACACTCGGCCTGCCGGTCGTGGTCAAGTCCGCGGCGGCCGGAGCGCACAAGACGGAGACCGGTGGAGTCGCGCTGAACCTGGCAGACGAAGAGGCTGTGCGTGAAGCCGCGGCGCGAATCGGCCCTCCAGTCATCGTCCAGCCGATGGTCAACGGCGGCGTCGAGCTGCTCGCCGGAGTCGTCCAGGACCCCACGTTCGGCCCGCTCGTCGCCTTCGGGCCGGGCGGCGTGCTGGCAGAGCTGATCGGAGAAGCAGGCTTCCGGATCGCACCCCTGACAGACGCGGATGCGGAGGAGCTGCTCAGCCAGGAGAAGACGGGCCTGCTCGTCGCCGGTTACCGGGGAGCGCCTCCGGCCGACCCGGCGGCGCTGACCGACCTCATCCACCGGCTGTCACGACTCGGAGAGGACCTTCCCGAGGTCGCCGAGCTCGACCTCAACCCCGTGATCGCGGGCCCGGACGGCTGCGTCGTCGTCGACGCGCGAGTGCGAGCCCGCCGACCCGAGCCGGTTCCCCGCGTCAAGTCCTGGTAGGACTAGATCGTCTCGTGCGGACGGGCGAAGACGACGAGCACGCTCAGCCCTTCGTAGCCGGTGAACAGGTGGTCGGCTCCGGCCGGCACGAACACCGCCTTGCCCTCGCTGACCTTCACCGCCTCGCCTTCGATCGTCAACTCGCCGCGCCCTTGGAGGACGACGTAGACCTCGTCGTCAGGGTGCGGCTGCTGCCGGTCGGGCTCGGGAGCGACGAGCACGTAGACGCCGATCTCGAGCCCGGGCGACTCGTGCACGATCTCGTACCCCCCACCTGCTTCCTCGAGTCGCCTTCTGGTGGCCTCGACCTCTAGGGCATCCACCGGGCGAGCCTAGCGGTCAGAAGATGTCGCCGCCGTCGCTGTCGCCGGGGCCGGGAGTGGGCGCGAAGGACACGAAGTCGGTGCTCTTCGGCCGCGACCACGAGTAGGCATCTTCGGCGAGCCGCGGCGGCCCCGCTACCACGTCCTTCCAGGCCGCAGCGGCGGCCCAGAGGCGGTCGTCCGAGAGCAGCCGGTCGGCTGCCTGAGGGGAAGCGGCCTCGAAGAGGAAGATCGCCTCGCTCTCGCTGAGGAAGACCTGGTGCCGGCCGAGCCCGACCTCGTCCGGATCGAACGGCGGCCCTCCGCGGAGAAGCTCGGCTGCGCGATCGGCGGCGCCCTCGACGAGCGGAAGAACGACGACCGCTCGGGTCGTCGGGGGTTCGTCTGCGAGGTGCAGCGAAGAGAGCCGCTCTGCGAGCTCGGAGATGATCCCCGGGTGCACGATGCTGGCGATGCGAATCGGATCGCCGCTACGCCGCTCGAGCACGAGCGTCTGCCGCCCCGAGAGCCGGTCGCCGGGGGCCCGGGCGATTCGAACCTCTGTCACGTCCTTGTACGGAATCGACTTTGACTCTGTGCCCTCCCCGTTCGAGCCTTGGAACGCCAGCGCATTCGATCGAAGCTCCAGGCGGCCTGAATGACGGGCCTCTCCTTGCTTCTGCCAGGTCACCGCGTAAGTCGTTCGCATGAGCCCATGATCGGCGTGGAGACGCGATTCGACCTCCGCGCCGGCCCTCATTGCTGTGCGGCAAACCCGCACTGGCGCGACCGTCCAGAGCATGTGCAAAGGCCGGGTCCTAGCGGAAGAGGCTGCTAATCATTCGGCTCTTCGAGTAGACCCTCGTCGATCGCGTACCGTACGAGCTCTGCGCGGGTCGAGAGCCGAAGCTTCTGCATGATGTGCGCGCGGTGTGTCTCGACGGTTCGCACCGACAGGTAGAGCATCTTCGCGATCTCCTGGTTCGTGTGACCGAGGGCGAGCAGTCTCAGTACCTCCCGCTCACGGTCGGAGAGCGGATCCCCCTCGGCGTGCGCGCGCTCCTCTGCCTCGGCAGTGACGAGCCTCGCGCCGAGCGCCGGATGGACGTAACGGCCTCCGTTCGCGACCTCACGCACCGCGTCCACCACCTCGGCGTCGGCTGCCTCCTTGAGGACGTAGCCGCTCGCGCCCGCCGAGAACGCTTCGCGCACGTAGCGCGGGTCGTCCTGCATCGACAACATCAGCACCTTTGCGTCGGTTGCCTCCTTCAGGACCGCCGGAGTCGCCTCGATCCCGCTTTCCCCGGGCATGACCACGTCCATCAGGATCACGTCCGGCTTGTGCGCCCGCGCCTCGAAGACGGCGCCGCGGAGATCACCGGCCTCGGCGACGACCTCGATGTCGTCCTCGGCCTCGAGCACGTGCCGGAGCCCCGAGCGAACGACAGCATGGTCGTCGACGAGGAGAACCCGGATCGTCATCCGGCCGGAACCTCGATCGACAGGGTCGTGCCCGATCCGGGCGACGACTCGACATCGAGACGGCCCCCGACGAGCGAGATCCGCTCGCGCATGCCGAGCAGCCCGAGACCGTCCTCGTTTGAGGACACGGAGCTGAACCCGCGCCCGTCGTCCTCGATCACCGCCGATACCGACCCGTCTCGGCGCGTGAGCACGATGCTGACGTGTTTGGCCTGGGCATGTTTGACGACATTCGTCAGTGCCTCCTGCGTGATCCGGTAGAGCGTAGTCTCGACGTCGAACGGCAGCCGGTCCTCGCCGAGCCGCGGCTCGAGGTCGACCTCGATGCCGGTTTGCTCGTGGAAGGTCTCCACCAGGCGCTCGAGGGCCGAGACCAGGCCGAAATCATCCAGGGCCTTGGGGCGCAGCTCGACCGCCAGGCGGCGCACGTCCTGGAGCGTCGTCACGACCAGGTCCCGCAGCTCGCCGGCCGCCTCCGAGGCCTCGGAGGCGCTCGTCGCGTCCTCGACTCTCTTCAGGCCGAGCAGGATCGAGGTCAGCGCCTGACCGGTCTCGTCGTGGAGCTCGCGGGCGAGGCGCTGGCGCTCGAGCTCTTGCGCGCTGACGACCCGGCGCAGTGCGTCGCTCGCAACCCGCTCCGAGAGATCCACCGCGACGGCAGCGCGGGCGGCGAACGTCTCGGCGAGCCGTACGTCCTCATCCGAGAACCGAGCGTCGCTTCCCTGCTTGTCGTGCGCCGTGATCACTCCGATCGGGCGGTCGCGGACGAGCATCGGGACGTAGAGGCCGGTTCGGGCTCCCAGGCGCCGGCTCACTTCCTGGTCGACCTCGAGATCCTCGATCAGCGAGTCGATGCGCTCGCTTCGGCGGCGATCGAGAACGCGACCGGCCTTCGAGCCCTCCCGCTCGAGGCGGAGCTCGACGAGCTCTTCCCCACCCTCACCGGCTGTTGCGCGCACGATGAGATCACCTTCGTGGTTCGGAAGGGCGATCGTCACGAGACGCGCACGGACCAGCTCTCGGAGACGGGTCGCGACGAGGTCGAGGAGCCGGGAGACATCGGTTTCCGAGACGAGCGCGTTCGAGACCTCGTTCAGCGACTCCAGCTGCTTCAGCCAGCGGGTCGCGGCCTCGTAGAGCCGGGCATTCTCGATCGCGACTGCGGCCTGGGTCGAGAGCAGCGTCGTCAGCTCCTCGTCCTCTTCGGTGAACGCGGCGCCCTCCGCCTTCTCCGTCAGATAGAGGTTTCCGTACGCGACGCCGCGGAGCAGGATCGGGACGCCGAGGAAGGTGCGCATCGGCGGATGGTTCGCGGGGAAGCCGACCGACCGCGGATCCTGTGCGAGATCGTCGAGACGCAGGGGCTTTGCATCCTGGATCAGCGCGCCGAGGATCCCGCGGCCGTGAGGAGGATCGCCGATCGCGTCCTTCGTCTCTTCGTCGATCCCGGTGACGATGAACTTCTCGAGCGTCTGCCCGCTGGGGTCGATCACGCCGAGGGCGGCATAGCGTGCTCCGGTCAGCTCGGCGGCCGCCTCGGTGATCTTCTCGAGGACGGCGTCGAGCGACAACTCCGAGGCGAGTGCCACACCCGCGTCGACGATGGCTCGCAGACGATCCATCTCGGCCACGCCGTCATTATGGGTTCTCTAACCAGCGTCGTGAGAACGGACGACGAGGACCGAGCTCGCAGCGCGGTGAGCTACACGCTCGCTCACGCTGCCGAGCGCGCTCAGGCCATGAAGGCCACGGCTCCCGACGACGAGAAGCTCGGTCTCCCGCGAGGCGTCCACCAGCGCTTCGACCGGTTTCCGCTCGTCCCACTGGAGAGCCTCGATCCTCTTCAGCCCGTCGAGGTCGAGAGCCTTGCCGCCGCTCGCCGCAAGCGCTCGCACGGGGACGCCGAGACGCGCACCCAGGTCGCTTGCCACGTCGTACGCCCCGCCGGCCGCGCTCGATCCGTCCACACCGACGACAACGGATGACGGAAAGTCGGATGGAGTTGCGGTCGGCCGCGCAAGCAGGACAGAGCATGGTGCCTCGTGGAGCAGCGTCGTCGCGGTATTGCCCATGAGGATCCCGGCGCCTCGGCTGCGGTGGTGGCTTCCGAGCGCGACGGCGGTCGCCCCGACGCGATCGATTTCCTCACGAAGGATGCGTGTCGGCTCGCCTTCGGTGAGCCGCGCGCTCGCCGACTCGTATTGCTCGGCTGCCTGGGCGAGGGCGCTCTCCGCGGCGCGAGCGATCTCGTCGTAGACGTTCGGCGCAGCGAAGCCGCCGTGAACGGCGAGGTTGAGCTCGGCGACTGCCACCAGGTGAACCTCGCCGGTGTCGCGCCGGAGCCGCTCGACCTGACGCAGAGCCTCGAGGGACTCGGGCGAGGTGTCGATCCCACAGACGACTCGTTGGAACACGTCAGGCATGAACGGCTTTTCTACCACGCCTCCCGGTTACTCCTCGGCTCTTCGAGCCCGGTACGGCCACAACGGGGCACCGGGCAACATGCACCAGCTTCTGCGTGAGGCTTCCGAGCATCACACCGGCCAAGCGGCCCGTGGCTGCGGGTTCCCACGACGATGACGTCGGCCTCAGTCGAGGCAGCGAGATCGGCGATCATCGAGGCCGCCTTGGCGATGGGACCGGTGAGCTCGACGAGCTTGGCGTCGAGCCCCTCGACGCGCAACTCGTCCACCTGCGTACGAATCTTCGTCTGTCGACCCAGGTCCTCCGCTCGCAGCGGAAAGCCGGGCGCCTTGCCGTCCAGGATCTCGTTGCAATGAACGGCGATCAGCGAGCCGCCGCCAGCGCCGACGAGCCTCTTCGCGAACGGAAGCGCGTCGTCGGCGCTGGCGGAGCCGTCGGTTGCCCACATGACCTTCATGCGGGCACCGCGACCGGCTGGGGGACCTGGCGAACGACCAGCACCGGCCGCGTCGTTCGATGGAGAACGCCGCGCGAGACGCTCCCGAGCAGTGCGCCCGAGATCGCACCGTAGCCGTGCGAGCCGACAACGATCAGGTCGGCGTCGATCGAATCTGCATAGGCGACGATCTCCTTGACGGGATCGCCGGCGAGGAGCTTCGTCTCTACCGCCAGACCGAGCTCTTCGGCGATCCGAATCGCCTCGTCGAGAGAGGCCTTGTCGGCCTCGTCCAGCTCGTGGGGAACCGACACCGGCACCATGCCGACGCCCGCCACCGGTAGCACTTCCTTCGTCGGCGCGACGTGCACGAAGATCGCCTCCGAGCCCTCCTCCTCGGCGAGGTCGAGCCCGACCTCGATTGCCTGGAGCGCCGAGGGTGAACCGTCGGTTGCGATGAGGATCTTCTTCATCGTTCCTCCTTTCGATGCTTTCCACATCGATGGTGAGCTCGCCGTCACCAAGCGGCATCGGGACTCTCTCCGATCCGTTCGCGGAGAACTACGGATGCCGATTGCGAATCGGCTCCGATGCGGAGCGCGCTCGCACGCTGGACGATCAGGTCAGACCAAGAGGAGGCAACCGTGCACGCTTGGCTGAACGAACTGGAATGGGTCTGGCTCGGCTTCTTCATGGTCCCCTTGATCTTCCTGATCGCCGCGCTCGGATACGCCGCGGCTCAGATCTCGCTGCGACAGCCGCATAAGAAGGCCTGACGCGACGCCTCCGGAGGGGCCGGGACTCAGCACTTTCCCGCGCGGTCTCTGCGGACACCCGCGGATGCCGACGCGCCTTCCCGCACAGACACTTTCTGCATGAGCGCCGCGACGCAGCCAGAGGTCGGGTTCGACGAGTTGAGGCAGCCGCTCGTGACGGCCGAAGCACTCCTCGAAGCGGACCGTTGCCTGGACTGCGGCGGCCCCCATGCGCCGGCGCCATGCGCGGTCGCGTGTCCGGCCGGCGTCGACGTCGCTCGCTTCATCACCGAGATCGCCGACGGAGATCCCGCAGCTGCCGCCGCCACGATCCTCGCCGAGAACATCCTCGGCGGGACGTGTGCGCGAGTCTGCCCGGTCGAGGTCCTGTGCGAGGGCGCGTGCGTCCTCGAGCACGAGGGCCGGCCGCCGATCGCAATCGGCGCTCTGCAGCGCTACGCGATGGACCGGTTCTTCGAGCAGGGCCAGCCGATCCGCACCAAGGCTCCGGCGAACGGCCGGCGCATCGTCGTCATTGGCGCCGGGCCGTCCGGGCTCACCTGCGCCGGCGAGCTGGCCGCGAGAGGGTACGACGTAACCGTCTTCGACGAGCGCAAGGAGGTCGGAGGGCTCGTTCGCTACGCGATCGCACCGTACCGGCAGGTGCGGGATCCGCTTCCGGCCGAAGCTCATGCGCTCACAGAGCTCGGCGTTCAGTTTCGGCTCGGAGAGAGAATCGGGAGCCGCAAAGAGCTCGAAGCAGCCACTGCAGGTGCCGATGCCGTCTTCCTCGGCGTCGGCCTCGGCGCGGACACCGATCTCTCGTATCCGGGCGACGATCTGCCCGGTGTCTGGGAATCGCTCGTCTTCATCGAGGCGCTCAAGACCGGGCGGCCGCCCAAAGTGGGGTCGCGCGTCATAGTCATCGGCGGCGGCAACACCGCTATCGACGTCGCACGCGAGGCGGTCCGGCTCGGCGCCGACGAAGTCACGATCCTCTACCGCCGCACCGAGGCCGAGATGCCGGCCTACCCGCACGAGATCCAGGAGGCGCGCGAGGAAGGCGTCCGATTCCGGTTCCTGGCAACCCCGCTCGCATTCCTGGGCTGGTGGTACCTGGAAGGAGTCGCGTGCCTGGAGATGGCGCTCGGCGAGCCCGACGAGAGCGGCCGGCGACGACCTGTGCCCATCGAGGGCTCCGACTTCACCCTGCTCGCCGATACCGCCGTCAAGGCGATCGGCCAACAGGCTCGCGACGAGCTTCCCGGCTGGATCGACGGTCTGGAGCTCGTGCATGGCCAGGTCGAGGTCGACGATGCCGGGCGCACGGGAAACCAGAGATTCTTCGCCGGCGGAGACACGATCAACGGTGGCGCAAGCGTCGTCGAGGCCGTGCGCGACGGAAAGCGCGCCGCGGAGGCGATCGACAGGGAGCTCCGATGCCGGAGCTGACCGAGATCCGCTGGCACGCACGCGCAGGGCAGGGCGCGAAGACCGCCTCGCAGCTCCTCGCCCTCGCGCTGCTCCGCTCCGGCCGGAGCGTCCAGGCCTTCCCCGAGTACGGCCCTGAGCGCCGCGGGGCGCCGCTCCGCGCCTACACGCGAGTCTCCGACCGGCCGATCCGCCGCCACGACTCGATCGAGCACCCGGATCTCGTCGTCGTCCTCGAGCCCTCGCTCGTCGGCGAGGCGAGCATCGACGAGGGCCTCGCCGCCGGGGGCCTCATCCTCGTCGACGCGGAGGAGGTCCCAGTCGGGCTGGCAGGCCGGCGCGTCCAGTGTGTCCCCGCCTCGAAGCTCGCGGCCAGGCGGGGATCGAGCTTCGGCAACCTCGTCATGGTCGGCGCCGTCGCCGCCGCGCTCGGCGAGCCTCCGCTCGAAGAGCTGCAGGAGGCCGCGGTCGAGCTGCTCGGCGGGAAGCTGGCTGCCGACGACCTGCGCGGCGCCGTCGAGGAGGGTTACCGATGCGCGGCCTGACGAACTGGGAACAGCTCCCGGTCGGGGGAACCGTGGTCCCCGACGCGGCGCAGCGCCCGCTCACGGGAGGCTGGCGTACCGGCCTCAAGCCCGAGGTCGACCTCTCGCTCTGCGTGAACTGCCTGCTCTGCTGGCTCTATTGCCCCGACTCGGCCGTCCAGCTCGACGGCACGACGTTCACCGGTTTCGACCTCGACTATTGCAAGGGCTGTGAGATCTGCGCCGAGGTGTGCCCGGTCGACGCGGTGACGATGGTCCCCGAGGAGGCCGCACCGTGATCGAGATGCGTCCTCAGCTCATGACGGGCGGCGAGGCCGTCGCCTACGCAATGCGGCAGATCGATCCCGACGTCGTGCCGGTCTACCCGATCACCCCGCAGACCCCGATCATCCAGGGCTTCGCGAAGCACGTCGCCGACGGCAAGGCGCACGCCGAGCTCGTGAACGTCGAGTCCGAGCACTCGGCGATGAGCGCTGCAGTCGGCGCCGCTCTCGCCGGAGCGCGCACGATGACCGCGACGTCGTCCCAGGGCCTCGCGCTGATGGCCGAGGTCGTCTACATCGCGGCCTCGATGCGCGCCCCGATCGTGATGGCGCTGGGCAACCGCGCGCTCTCGGGGCCGATCAACATCCACTGTGACCACTCGGACTCGATGCTGATCCGTGACTCGGGTGTCGCCCAGCTCTTCGCCGAGAACGCGCAGGAGGCCTACGACCTGACCGTGATGGCGCCGCGGATCGCCGAGCACCCGGACGTGCTCCTGCCGGTGCTCGTCTGCCAGGACGGCTTCACGATCACGCACTCGGCCGAGCCGGTCACGTTGCTCGAGGACGAAGAGGTCGTGCGCTTCGTCGGCGAGTACGCCCTGACCCACGCGCTCGACACCATCCGCCCGACGACGCAGGGGCCGTTCGCGATGCCCGACTACTACTTCGAGCTCCGGCGGCAGCAGGCGCATGCCCTCGAGCTCGCGCTCGACGCCTTCACCCAGGTCGCGGCGGAGTACGAGGAGCTCTCTGGGCGGGACTGCGGGCTGCTGGATGCCTACCGGCTCGATGGCGCGGAGCATGCGATCGTCGCGCTCGGCTCGTCGGCGGGCACGATCAAGGACGTCGTCGACCACCTGCGCGCCAAAGGCGAGCCTGTTGGGATGCTCAAGGTCGTCTCGTTCCGGCCGTTTCCCGCTGAGCGCGTGGCGGCTCTGCTCGGGGAAGTGAGCTCAGTGATCGTTCTCGACCGCGCGGACTCTCCGGGAGGCGCGGCGCCCCTCCATGCCGAGGTGGCCGCGGCGCTCTACGGGTCGGGGATCGACCTGCGAGGGCACGTATACGGCCTCGGCGGGCGCGACCTGCACCCGGAGGACATCGCCGAGATCTTCGCGGGGCGCGAGCCCCGCTACGTCGGACTGCGAGGTGTGTCGTGTCCCGCCTGAAGACGCTCGTTCGCAACGAGAACGGCATTCCGCCGCTCGCCGGCGGGCACGCGCTCTGCCAGGGCTGCGGCGTCCCGCTCGTGGTCCGCACGGTACTGAACACGTTCACGAAGCCGGTCGTGGTCGTGAACGCCACCGGCTGCCTCGAGGTGGCGACGACCCGCTTCCCGGCGACGGCCTGGAACGTGCCGTGGCTCCACGTCGCCTTCGAGAACGCGGCGGCGGTCGCCAGTGGTGTCGAGAGCGCCCAGCGTGCGCTCCGGCGCCGGCACGCCCTGGCCACGGAGGACGAGGTCGCCGTCGTCGTGTTCGCCGGCGACGGCGGCACGTACGACATCGGCCTGCAGGCGCTCTCAGGAGCTCTGGAGCGCGGCCACAGGCTCTTGTTTGTCTGCTACGACAACGAGGCCTACATGAACACAGGCATCCAGCGCTCCGGCGCGACGCCGTTCGGCGCTGCGACGACCACCAGCCCCAGCGGTGAGGCCAGCTTCGGCAAGGCGCAGCAGCGCAAGGACATGACGGCGATCGCCGTCGCCCACCACATCCCGTACGCCGCACAGGCGGTCGCTTCGCACTGGCAGGACCTGAGCGAGAAGGTGGAGCGCGCCGCCGCCGCAGACGGGCCCGCCTTCCTGAACGTGCTCACCGACTGTCCCGTCGGCTGGGGTCACGAGCCGAGGCTCGGTCTGCGTGTCCTGAACGCCGCCGTCGACAGCCTCTTCTGGCCGCTGTACGAGGTGGTCGACGGACGCTACCGGCTCACGCACCAGCCCGAGACCGTCGTGCCGATCGAGGAGTGGCTGAGGCCGCAGAAGCGGTTCTCGCATCTCCTGCGACCCGAGCACGCCGGGCTCGTCGAAGAGATCCAGCGGCGCGTCGACGCCGACTGGGAGGACCTGTTGCGCCGTTGCCAAGGAGGTGATCTGCCGTGACCAGGACGCTCGTCGTCACCTGCCCCGTTCCGTGCGAGGACCTCGCAAGGCTGGAGCTGACGCCGCTCGACCACACGATCGAGATCCATGGGCCGGACGGCTTCCGGCACGATCTCGAGCTGCCACTCGAGGCCGACATGTCGCATCTGCACGTCGAGGTGTACAAGGGCATCCTCGAAGTGCGCGCGCCGCGACGGTCTACGTAGAGACGTCGCGTCTGGAGAAGAGGACCGGCGCCAGTGCGGTCGCGACGACCGCGATTCCGACCAGCACGGCCAGGTGGGAGACGGAGACGCCCTGACGGAGCGGGTCGCCAGTGGCGTAGTGGTAGAAGGGCGAGAGCTTCTGCGGCACCTCGAGCGCGTCGACGAGCGGCGCGAGCCCATTGACGAGATAAGCGGCGACGGCGGCGGCAGCCGTCAGCCCGATCGCGACGGCGCGCCTGCCGGTGGCGGCGCCGAGCAGCACGGCGATCTCACCGTAGGCGAGCGCGAGCAGCACGGCGCCAAGGGTCGCGCCCGCGAGCTTCCCGGCCGAGATGTCCATCCCGACCAAGAGTGCGCCGATCCACAAGGCCAGCCAGAGAACCACGCCGAGCCCGAAGACCTCGAGCGCGAGCGCTGCCGACTTCTCGAGCACGACTCGCGTCCGGGAGACCGGGTTCGCGAGCAGGAGCTCCAGCGTGCCGCGCTCCTCCTCACCCGCGATCGACCCCGCGCCCGTGCCGATAGCGGCTACCAGGAGCAGTAGCGGCACCATCAGCGAAAAGAGCTCGATCCCGAGGTAACCGGCAGGCGAGGCGTAGTCGACCTGTCCTCCGAGCCCGATGAACGCCTTGAGCGCCTCGGGGTAGTCCTCGGCGAGCTCGTCCAAGCTCGGGTTCGACTTCACCGTCGGGTACACGGCCATGATGAGCGCGACGAACCCGGCCAGCCCCAGGCTCCACCAGAGGAAGCTCCTCCGGACGTCATGGAGGCTCTTGAGCGCGATGCTACGGAGCATCCGGCGGCTCCTCGCGATAGAGGGCCATGAAGATTTCCTCGAGGTCGGCCTCGTGCACGTCGAGCCCCCGCACGTGGAAGCGGGCGAGCGCCTTCACCAGCGGGTCGATCTCGCCCTCGAGGGCAAAGCGGATGACGTCGCCGTGCCGACGCTCGAGCTCGCGCACCCCGGTCACGTCGGCGAAGGCATCGCGAGGAGGCGGCTCGGAGAACGTCACCTCGACGTCCGTGAGCGACCGGGCGCGGAGATTCTCGACCGAGTCCACGAGCAAGAGCCGGCCGTCGCGAATCAGCGCGACCCGATCGGCGACCTGCTGCACCTCGGACAGCACGTGGGACGAGAGGAAGACCGTGCCGCCGCGACCCGTGACTTCGCCGACGAGATCCTGAAAGGTCTCCTGGACGAGCGGGTCGAGACCGCTCGTCGGCTCGTCGAGGACGAGCAGGTCGGGGTCGTGGAGGAAGGCCTGGGCGATCCCCACCTTCTGTCGGTTTCCCCGGGACAGATCCTTGATCCGCCGGTCGAGATCGAGGTCGAGGCGGCGGGCGAGCTGCTCGCCTCGAGAGATCTGGTCCGATCCCCGAAGGTGCCCGAAGTAGCGAAGCAGCTCGCGGCCGGTCATCCGCTCGTACAGGCGGAGGTCGCCGGGGACATAGCCGAGCCGCCGGCGAATCACGGCGCTCTCACGCCGGGAATCGAGCCCGAAGACACTGAGGCGACCACTTGTCGGCCGGATCAGGTCGAGGAGGAGCCGGATCGTCGTCGTCTTCCCGGCGCCGTTGGGGCCGAGGAATCCGAACACCTCGCCCTCAGCGACCGAGAAGTCGACGTCGACGATGCCGCGATCCTCGCCGTAGAACTTCGTCAGCCCTTCGGCCCGGACGATCTCCGCGCCCATCAGGCCGTCATCCTGCGGAGCGTCAGCGCCCCGAGCACGAGCGCGAGGATGGTCGACCCGGCGACGACGATCACGTCGAGCGCAAGCCGCGGGTCCACGTGCTTGCCCCCTCGCGCGACTCGCAGGTGGTCGATGACGACAGCCGGCGCGCCGGACACGGAGGCGTTCTATCGGAAAACCCGCAATGGCAATCAGACCAGCCACCGATGCTGCGGACGACGGCGCAGAGCACAGTCAGTGCGACGGACACACAGGAGGTTCCCGATGAGCATCAGCAAAGACTTTCGCTACAAGGTCGGAGTCGCCTGGGAAGGCGACCGGATCACGACCGTGACGTCGCCCGACAAGCCCGAGCTCACCGTCGCCACCCCGCCGGAGTTCAAGAAAGGCGTGCCCGGCGTCTGGAGCCCGGAAGACCTGCTTGTCGCGGCCACAGCTTCGTGCTTCACCGTGACGCTGGTCGCGGTCGCCGAGCGGCGGGAGCTACCGCTGCACTCGTTGAACGTGAGCGGGACTGGTCACTTGACCGCCCGGGACGACGGCCGCTTCGGGTTCGTGGCCATCGAGCTCACGGCCGCGGTGCGGACGGACGAGCACACGGTCGAGGCGATGGAGCGGGCCGCGAAGCACGCCGGGCGCGCATGCCTCGTGTCGATGGCGCTCGACGTGCCGGTTCACGTCGACGTCAGCGTCAAGCCGCTCACGCGCGCATTGGAGGTCGTCGCCTGACGGGCGCTCGGCCTTTCCGGTCTTGTGAATATGAGTAGGCGAACGTACGTCGTCGTGGGTGTGCTCGCGAGCCTCGTCGCCGCGACGCTCATCGTCGCGAGCGTGCTCAGCGCAGGCGGCGACAAGACGTCTGCCCCGCAGAAGGTGTTCGGCGACGACACCGCGGCGCTCCTCGACGGGATCCCCCAGAACGGCCCGGTCCTGGGCCGCCCTGACGCACCCGTCACGCTCGTCGAGTTCGCCGACATCCAGTGTCCGTACTGCGCACAGTGGTCGCAGGAGGCGTTTCCGGAGATCGTCCGGGACTACGTGCGCACCGGGAAGGTCCGGGTCGTCTTCGCCGGGCTCGACTTCCTCGGCGCTGACTCCGAGAAGGGACTGCGCTTCGCGGTCGCCGCCGGCGACCAGGGCAAGCTGTGGAACGCCGTGCATCTCCTGTACGCCAACCAGGGAGACGAGAACTCGGGTTGGGTCACCGACGAGCTACTGCAAGGCGTCGGTGCCGCCATCCCCGGCTTCCGCACCGAGGAGGCCCTCGACGCAACCTCGTCACCGAGCACCGACAAGGAGATGGACGACGCCGAGGCGCTGGCTCGCCGCCTCGAGGTCCAAGGGACGCCGTCGTTCGCCGCCGGCCGAGCCGGCGAGGACATCTCTCTCCTGCCGGTGCGAAGCCTGGACGCGGACGGGCTGAGGCCCTTCCTCGACCAGCTGCTCGCCGAGTGAGCGACCGGGCACTCCGGATCGCGGTCGGCGGCCTCTCGGCGATCGGGATCGTCGTCGCCTCGTACCTCACATACGCGCACTATGCCGAGGCGACCATCGTCTGCACGACCGGCGGCTGTGAAGCCGTGCAGAGCTCCGACTACGCCGAGCTCCTGGGCGTCCCGGTGGCGGTGCTCGGGCTCCTCGCCTACGTCTTCCTGCTCGCCACCGCGTTCTTCACGCTCGAGCACGTACGCCTCGCGGGAGCCGTGGTCGCCGTCTCGGGAGCGCTCTTCGCCGGGTACCTCCTGTTCGCGCAGCTGTTCCTGATCGACGCGATCTGCCAGTGGTGCGTCGCCAGCGACGTCCTGTTCGGACTGCTCGCCGTCGCCTGCGTCCTCCGGCTGCGCTCAGGCTAGGCCGACGATCCGGCCCTCCGCGTCGAGATCCATCCTCTCCGCCGCGGAGTTGGCCGGCAGCCCGGGCATTGTCTGCGTCTCTCCGCAGACGGCAACGAGCCATCCGGCCCCGGTGTAAGGCCGAAGCTCCCTGACCGGGAGCACGAAGTCCCGCGGCGCACCTGTCAGCTCGGGGTCGTGCGAGAGCGAGAGGTGAGTCTTCGCGACGCAGACCGGAAGTCGGTGCAGCTCGGCAGGGAGTCTCTCGAGCGTCTCGCGTACGGCAGGCGAAAGCTCGACGCCGGTTCCACCGTAGACACGGCGGGCGAGCGCATCGAGCTTGACCTCGATCGGATCGTCGAGCTCGTACAGGAACCGGGCCTGCGCCTTTCGCGCTGCCGCCTCGACGACGATCTCGGCGAGGGCGGCGGCACCAGCTCCTCCATGCTCATAGCCGTCGCTGACGGCCACGCCGAAGGCGCCATGCTCGAGCGCCAGCTCCGACACGATCTCGAGCTCGAACTGGGAGTCGGTCGGGAAACGGTTCACTGCAACCACCGCGTCGAACCCGAGCTCCTTCACGATCCTCAGGTGAGCGGCGAGATTCTCGGCTCCGCGCTCGAGCGCCGGAACCCCACCGTCGGGATCTCCGCCGTGGCGCTTCAGAGCCTGAGTCGTGGCGACCAGAACGACTGCAGCCGGAGAAAGCCCGCCGGCGCGGCAGACGATGTGGACGAACTTCTCGAAGCCGAGGTCGCTGGCGAAGCCGCCTTCAGTGACGACGTAGTCGGCGAGCTTGAGGCCGACCAGGTCGCCGACCAGCGAGCTGTTCCCGTGGGCGATGTTCGCGAAGGGGCCGGCATGGACGAGGGCCGGTTGACCCTCGAGCGTCTGGACGAGGTTCGGCTTGAGCGCGTCCTTGAGGAGCACGGCCATCGCACCGGCGACCTCGAGGTCTTCGGCCGTCACAGGTGATCCGTCGAAGGTCGCGGCAACGGTGATCGCGGCGAGGCGGCGACGGAGGTCGTCGCGGTCGCGGGCCATCGCCAGGAGGGCCATCACCTCGGAGGCGGCTGTGATGTCGAATCCGCACTCGCGGGGAAACGGGCTCGCTTCGCCCACTCCGACCTCGATCCTGCGCAGCAGTCGGTCCTCGATGTCGAGGCACCGCCGCCAGGTGATGGTTTCCGGGTCGATCCCGAGCTCGTTGTCGTGGACGAGGTGGGCGTCGACCGCGGATGCGAGCAGGTTGTTCGCCGCCGCGATCGCGTGCAGGTCGCCCGTGAAGTGGAGGTTGATGTCCTCCCCGGGAACGACCTGCGCCAGGCCGCCGCCCGTCCCACCGCCCTTGGCGCCGAGCGTCGGCCCGACGGACGGCTCTCGCAGACAGACGAGCGAGCGCTCGCCGATGTAGCCGAGGCCCTCCGCAAGCGAGATCGCAGTCGTGGTCTTGCCTTCGCCCGACTTCGTCGGCGTGATCGCAGTAACGGCGATCAGCTTGCCGTCGGGACGCCCGGCCAGTCGCTCGAGTACGGAGAGATCGATCTTCGCCTTGTCTCGACCGTAAGGCTCCAGCTCCGCGGAGTCGAGGTCGAGCGCGGCCGCGAGCTCTGAGATCTCAGGCAGCTCGCCTGACACGCGATTCACGGTTGCCATGCCCATAGGCTGATTTGACCGCAGCCGGTGAGCATCAGGGCCTCCCCCGAGCCGCCTGCGGAAAAGCCGAAAGCGCTTCCAGCGCGCCCGCCGATGCGCAGCCGTCGGGCCGGCTCCAGCATGTGTGCGAAAGGAGGAAGCAATGACTGCTCCACAGACACTGAATGTAAGCCATTCCCGCGCGGTACCGCCTCTCCACCGTTTCACGGTGGGCGAGGCGATGCATCGGGGCGTGCTCGCGGTCCCACTACGCGCGCCCCTCGCACAGGTTGCGGAGACGATGGCGAAGCACCACGTGCATTGCGTCGTTGCGCTCGGTGAGACCGCTGACAAGGGGTCGAGCCGCGTCTGGGGGCTCGTCGGCGACCTCGAGTTGACGCGAATCGCCTGCACCGAAGGCCTTCAGGGCCGGACCGCGGGCGGCAGCGCCACGACCGAGCTCGTCACCGTCGTGCCCACGGACTCGGTGCACCACGCCGCCGAGTTGATGACCGAGCACGACGTCTCACACGTGATCGTCGTCGACCCGCACACGGACAGGCCGGTCGGCGTCCTCTCGACGCTGGACGTCGCCGCGATCCTCACGGGCGCAGAGCCGCGCGATCGAGGCGGTGCCTACCACGTAGCCCAGCTCATGACCACGAACGTGCTCACCGTCAATCCCGACACTCCGCTCAAGGAGGTCGCCCAGCTCCTCTCCGAGCATGGAGTCTCTGGCGTTCCCGTGGTCCAGAAAGGCAGGGTAGTCGGAGTCGTGTCCGAGACCGACATCGTCGTCAAGGAGCGCGGTCCGGACGGCAAGCGCAGCCGGTTCGCCCGCTGGTTCG
Organism: uncultured Actinomycetes bacterium; assembly: GCA_963776955.1. Classification (GTDB taxonomy): domain Bacteria; phylum Actinomycetota; class Thermoleophilia; order Gaiellales; family Gaiellaceae; genus VAXT01. The sequence goes on along the minus strand of CAVZOM010000005.1, from coordinate 190,642 downwards.
CTCGTCCGCCCAGGCGGTCCGACGAGGAGCGGCTCGCCGCGCGAACCGCGGGTGATGCGATGACGTCGCCCGCGATCACGATCGACGCCTGGCAGTCCGCGGCCGTGGCCGCCGCGGCGATGCTCGACAATCGCGTCGACCGGCTGCCGGTGCTCAAGGGGCGCCGGCTCGTCGGGATCGTCACGCGTGCAGACCTGGTCAGAGCGTTCTCTCGCTCGGACGAGGAGATCGAGCGGGAGATCCGAGAGGAGGTCCTGCTCCATTCCTACTGGATCCCGGATGGGAAGGTTCGGGTCGCGGTGCGCGACGGCGAAGTCACGCTCACAGGCACCGTCGAGTCGGATCTGTTGACCGAGCTTCTGCCTGAGTCGATCCAGCGCGTGCCGGGCGTCGTTGGCGTTCAGTCGCAGCTGCGCGTTCGCCCGGAACCGGACGAGAGCCAGCGCTTCGAGCGGATCTTCGACCGGCGCTGAGCTCGCGCTTTGCGGAGCGGCCTACCCCACCTGGGCGGGTAGGCCGCCCGCGGCACGCCGGTTGACGGCATCGAGCCCTCGGCGGGTGGCGTGCAGGAGCCGCTGCGCCCGCGTTGACGTCAGGCGCTCGCAGACGAAGTCCCAGTGGAGCGCCACCCACTCCCCGGGTTGAAGCGCGTCGGCGAAAGCCAGCCCGTCGGCCCGCCAGTGCACCTCGCGCGGCGCCCACGGGCCGAGCGTCAGCTCCCGTCCACTCCAGACGAGGAGCGGCGCGAGCACGTCGGCCGTGTCGCCGTCGACGGATCGAACGAGCGCGGGCGTCGTCCGGCACTGGTCGAGCACGCGGAGCGGCTCGTCGACGATTCCCGTGCGCATGAGGCCGAGCCACGGATAGACGACGAACACGTGGAAGGAGTGATGCGGAACGCCTCCCGCGGCGACGGCGTCGAGGACGTCCTGCCAGCCCCGCCCGATCCGGCCGCGGAAGCGATCTTCGACGTGGCGCGCGAGGTGGTCCGGCGCCGACGCCGTCGAGCAGCCCGTTCCCCACCCAGTAGGCGTCGACGACGCGTGGGTCGAGGGGGTCATCGATGCGGTTCGCCGCCGCGATCAGCTGGAGGTACGGCCAGGCGCCTTCGAAGCGAGCGGGCGAGCTCGGCGAGGCCTCTGTCAGAGGCCTGTGCGTCGCCGTACTCGAGCAGCGTCCGCGGCTCGTCCGCTCCGCAATAGCCGAGCGCGTTCGGCGCGTAGGCGTAGCGCGCGAAGAGCAGAGGGCCGGCAGTCATGCAGGCTCCGGCCCGGCGCGCCTTCGGCCCGCGAGGCCGATCAGGATCGCGCCTGCCGTGACGAGGATCAGACCGCCGAGATCGACGGCAACACCGTCGGCGCCCCGCGAGAGCACCGCGGTGACCACAGCCCCGAAGACGAGGACGGCGGTGACGTCGACCGCCTGCGCCCTGGCCAGCGCCAGGTACCAGGTCGCCACGTAGCCGCTGAGGAGCAGCCCGGTCAGGAGCGCCCAGCTCCACTGGTCGGCCGAGAGCGAAACAGGTCGTCCCAGGCGCCCCGTGACCGCGAGCCAGCCGAGGAGCAAGACCGTTCCGAGCCCCATGCGGGCGGCTGCTAAGCAGGCGGGGTCGAGGTCGACGAGCAGCGCCTTCACGAGCGACCACCTCGACGGCCCAGAGCAGCGTCGCGGCGAAGATCATCAGCTCGCCGGTCCCGAAGACGACCGTGCCGGCGTCACCGGCGAGCCACCCCTGACCGGCCAGGAGAAGCGCGATCGCGCCGACGTGCCCCGGCCCGAGACGCTCGTGGAGCAGCGGCACCGCGAGCAGCGCCACCCAGACGACGAGCGTCTTGTGGATGAACGCCGCCTGCGTCGCCTCCGCGCGCGCGAGGCCTTCGAAGAAGAGGACGAACGGGACACTCCCGCCGACGACCGCGACGGCGAGCAGCCCGAGCTGCTTCGGCCGGCTCCGCGGCAGGCGCGTGCCACGCGAGGCGTCAGGAGCGGCAGCGCAAGCGCGAGGAGGAGCGCACCGGCGACGGCGTTCTTCGCCGTCGTGTACACGGTCGCGTCGCCGAAGTGCTTCACTGCGTGCGCGTTGACGTAGACGGCGACGCCGCTGATCAGCGCTGTGACGAATGCCAGCGCGATACCGATCGCTCGAGTCGAGCTCATCCAGAACCTCCTTCTGCTCGCAGCGCGAGCGCCTCCTTCGCCGACTGCGGGTCGAGCACCTCGACCGGGACGCCGAGGTGGACGAGCACGTGGTCACCCTCCGCGCGCCTCGGGCACGAATGCGAGCGGGACGATCTTGCCGCAGCCCAGCCTGCCCGTGCGCGCGTCTCCGTCCTGCCAGGCCTGCTCGAGGACGTCGATCGAGCCGAGGCACATCAGTCCGGCTCCTCGAGCTCGACGCTCTCCAGTACCACGCCCTGCGCGTTCGCATCGGTCGTGCTCTCTTCGACGCACCGCCTCGACGAGGGCCCCTTCGGCAATCGTGCCCTGCGAGGAGTCATGGAAATGCTCCTGGAAGTGCTCGGGCGTGAAATGCGACAGCGCCCCCAGGCGGACGGACACCTTCGTCACCGCGGTCGCGCCCTCGGAGTCGGCGATCCCGAGGATTCGCGTCATCAGGTCGCGCATCAGCGCCTGCTCGTGCATCCCGCCTCCTCGAGCACCAGCTCCACCGCGCGCTCGACACCTTGCTGCGCAGCGCTGCTGAGCTCGGTTCCCGAGCCGAAGGCCTCGCCCTCGATCCCGAAGACGACGACGCTCGCGGGCAGCTTCCCGATCGCGCGCGCCAGCTCGATCGTCTCGCCGATGCCGAGCGCATGCGTCGACGAGCGGAACTCCCGGCTCGGGAGTGCCTCGGAGGTGGCGTCGAAGCGATGCACGGTCCCGGGCTCCGCGCCGGACGAGACGGCATCGACGACGAGTGCTGCGTCCGCGCCGCCCCAGGCGTCGATCAACCGGGTCGGCTCGAGCTCGCAGACGACGACCTCGAGCTCGTCGGGCACGCGCTCCTGCACCCGCTTCGCGACGGCGCGACCGGCCGCGTCGTCACCGCGGAAGGCATTGCCCACGCCGATCACGATGATCCGGCTCACTCGCGCACGATCTCCAGGTCGAGGAAGTGCGTCGCGCACGAGATGCACGGGTCGAAGTTGCGGATCGCCTGCTCGCAGACGTGGCGCAGCTCGTCGTCGGAGAGCTCGTGGTAGCGGTCGACCACCTGGCGCAGGTCCTCTTCGATCGCAAGCTGGTTCTGAGACGTCGGCGGCACGATCTTCGCGTCGAGAATGGTGCCGTCGGAGTCGAGCTCGTAGCGGTGGTACAGGAGGCCGCGCGGCGCCTCGGTCGCGCCGTACCCGATACCCGCGCGGGGCTCGACCTCGGCCGCCGGCGCATCCGGCTCCTCGTACTCGCCGATCAGCCTGAGCGCCTCGTCGCAGGCGTAGACGAGCTCGACGCTGCGGACGACGATGCTCCGGAACGCGTCCTTGCACGGGACCTCGAGGCCGACCTCGGCGGCGACTTCCCGCGCGAGCGGCGAGAGCCGGTCGGCGCCCAGCGCGTAGCGGGCGAGCGGGCCGCAGAGGTACGTGCTTCCGTCCTCGCGTCGCGAATGGAGCGCGTTCGAGCGCGCGACGTGCTCCTCGTAGAAGTGCTCGTCGTACTCGCGGACGGCAATGTCGAGCTCGTGATCGGAGACGACCCGGCCGTCCTCGATCGCGTATGTCCCCGGCTCCGAGAGGGCGACGAGCTCGCAGTCCACGGCTCGCTCGGGAAACTCGAAGCCGGCCGTCCAGCGAACGGTCTCGACCGCGGCTTCACGTGCCCGCTCGAGCGGCTCGACGAGCGCCTGGAGCTCCCGGCGCGTCGGCGCGCGGTAGAAGCCGCCGACCTTCACGTTCACCGGATGGATCTCCCGGCCGCCGATGACGATCATCAGCTCATTCCCGGTCTTCTTCAGCGCCAGACCCCGCTGCACGACGTCCGGATGCTCGCGCGCCATCTCGACCGCCCCGGCATACCCGAGGAAGTCGGGTGCGTGGAGCATGTAGACGTGGAGCGCGTGGCTCTCGATCCACTCACCGCAGTAGAGGAGTCGCCGCAGCACCCGGATCGGCTCGCTCACCTTCACGCCGCACAGGTCCTCCATGGCGTTGATCGCGCTCATCTGGTACGCGACCGGGCAGATGCCGCAGATCCGGGAGGTGATGTCAGGTGCCTCGAGAAAAGAGCGGCCGCGCAGGAGCGCCTCGAAGAAGCGGGGCGGCTCGAAGATCCTCAGCTCGACCTCGTCGACCTTGCCGTCCACGAGCCGGACCGACATGGCCCCTTCGCCCTCGACTCTGGCGAGATAGTCAGTCTTGATCGTTCGACGTTTCTGCGTGCTCACGCTCCCTCCGGAACGCTTCCACGTTAAACGTCGAGAGCGCGCGCTGCAGGCCCTCCTCGTCGACTCCGAGGTTCCGCCACCAGGCCTCGAGGGGCGCCAGGTTCGGCGTCTCGGTCGGCCCGAAGCAGCCGAAGCAGCCTCGGTTGTAGGCCGGGCAGAGCGCTCCGCATCCCGCCTGCGTGACCGGGCCGAGGCACGGGATCCCGTGGGAGACCATCACGCACGGGATGCCGCGGCTCTTGCACTCGACGCAGACGGAGTGAGTCGCGATGCTCGGCCGCCTGCGCTGAAGCATCGCCGAGACGAGCTCGAGCAGCTGGTGCTTGTTGATCGGGCAGCCGCGGAGCTCGAAGTCGACGTCGACGTGATCGGCGATCGGCGTTGAGGTGGCGAGCGTCGAAATGTATTCGGGGGCCGCGTAGACCGCGGCGACGTAGTCCTCGATGTCCGCGTAGTTGCGGAGCGCCTGGATGCCGCCGGCCGTGGCGCAGGCCCCGATCGTGACGAGGACGCGCGAGGCGGCGCGGACCTCCTTGATCCGCTCGGCTTCCTCGGGAGTCGTGATCGAGCCTTCGACGAGCGAGATGTCGTACGGGCCTGCGACCGTCGCGCTCGAGGCCTCGAGGAAGTGCGCGATCTCGACGCGGTCCGCAATCGCGAGGAGCTCGTCCTCGGCGTCGAGCAGGCTCAGCTGGCAGCCGTCGCAGGAGCTGAACTTCCAGACGGCGAGTGTCGGCCGGGACTCCAACTCAGAGCTCCCTCACCGCGAGCCAGCCGCGCACCTGGTCCCAGGGGAAGACGGGACCGTCGCGGCAAACCAGGATCGGCCCGAGCTGGCAGTGGCCGCAGTGGCCGATGCCGCAGCTCATGCTCCGCTCGAGCGAGACGTACGTGCGGTCCGCGGTCACTCCACGCTCGAGGAGCGCTGCGACGCTGACGCGCATCATCACCTCGGGGCCGCAGACGAGCCCGAGCGCGGAGTCGGCGTCGAACGTCACGTCCTTCAGCAGGTCGGAGACGAAGCCGACCCGTTCGAGCCACGAGCGCGTGGCTGAATCGACCGTCAGGTGCACCTCGAAGCCCTGCTCGCCCCACTGCTCGAGCTGCTCCGGATAGAGGAGGTCGCCGGGCGTCCGCGCTCCGTAGAGGAGCAGCAGTCGGCCGTACGACTCGCGCCGGGCCAGCAGGGCCTCGACTGCAGGCCGGAGAGGTGCAAGACCGAGCCCGCCGGCGAGGATGACGACGTCTGCGCCGGTCGCCTCGTCGAGCGGCCACGTCGTTCCGAACGGCCCGCGGACGCCGACCGCGCCGCCGCGGGGAATGCGGCAGAGCTCTGCCGTGACGGCGCCCACGTCGCGGATCGTGTGGACGAGTGAGCCGTCGTCCCCCCGCCCGCTGAGTGAGATCGGCACCTCGCCGACACCGTAGGCCGTGAGCATGCCGAACTGCCCCGGCTGCGGGTCGATCATCGTGCCCGTCTTCGGCGTGAGGTCGAGCGTCCACGTGTCGGCGGTCTCGCGCCAGCGGTGCCGGACCGTGTACGGCTGGGGCACCATCGGTCCTGCCTCGACGGTCAGAGGCTCAACCACCACCGCCGCCTCCGTAGAGATTCGCGAGCCGGAAGCGTGTCGCGTTGAGCCGCTCGAGCAGCACCGCGGAGAAGCGGGACATCAGGTCGTACCCCAGCACCGGGTCCTTTTCGCACTTCGCCCGCAGGCAGGCTCCGTCGACCTCGATCGCTCGTACCGGCGCAACGGCTCTGGCGTCGAAGTGCCAGGCGTGCGGGGGGAAGAGCCACGACCAGCCGACGACGTCGCCGGCTTCGATGGTCTCGATCGTCAGCGGTCCCCGGCCAGGCACGTAGAGCTCGAGCGCGACCCGCCCTCTGCGCAGGATGTAGAAGACGTCCGCCGGCTCTCCTTCCCGGAACAGGGTCTCCCCGGCGTCGAAGCCGACTGTTTTCGAGCAGCCGGCGAGCTGCTCGGGGCCCCCCTCGCAGAGCCCGGCGAACAGGGGTGAGTCGAGGACGACCTGATCAAGTGTTCTCATTACCGGCTCCCTTCTGGCCGCGGATGGCGGCGGCTTCCTCGGTGATGTCGATGCCGACCGGGCACCAGGCGATGCAGCGGCCGCAGCCGACGCAGCCGCTCGTCCCGAACTGGTCGTGCCAGGTGGCGAGCTTGTGCGTCATCCACTGGCGATAGCGGGAGCGGCCGCTCTGCCGCACGCTGCCGCCGTGCATGTACGCGTGATCGAGGGAGAAGCAGCTGTTCCAGACCCGCTCGCGCTCGATCGTCTCTCCGGTCAGGTCGGCAGTGTCCTCGACGCCGACACAGAAGCACGTGGGGCACACCAGGGTGCAGTTGCCGCAGGAGAGGCAGCGGTCGGCGACCTCGTCCCAGCGTGGGTGCTCGAGGTTCTGGAGGATGTCCTCCTTCAGCCCGTCCGTGTCGAGCATGCGGCCCATGCTCGTCCGGGCTTGCTCGACGAGGGCGACTGCGGCGGCCTGGTCGGCCGCGTCTGACTCGCTGTGCGTGACATCCCGAAGCACCTCGGCGCCACGCTCGCTCCCGACGCGGACGAGGAAGCGATGCTCGCCGTCGAGCAGCTCCGTCAGCGCGAGGTCGTACCCGCTCTCCGCCGCCGGGCCCGTGCCCATCGACGTGCAGAAACAGAGGCGACCCGGCTCGGCGCAGTCGACGACGACCACGAAGGTGCCTTCCCGGCGAGCCGCGTAGTCGCGGTCGACGTAGCGGCCGCCGGTCAGCACACGGTCTTGAATCGCGATCGCGGACAGGTCGCAGCTCCGGACGCCGAAGAACGCATAGGGCTGGTCCGGTGGCGGCTCCTCCTCGATCTCCGCGACCTCACCGTTCCGGCGGGCGCGCCAGAGCCGTACGCGGGGCGGAAGCAGGAACTGCTTCCACGAATGGGGCCCGACCGTGAAGCCGAAGCGCGCCTCGTCGCCGCGCCGCTCGACGCGGTAGGCGCCCGGCTCGTGAACCTCGGTCCACCCCGCCGGCAGCTTTCCGGCCGAGTCGAGCTCGTCGTAGACGATCGCTCCGTCCCGGAGCGTCGGCCCGACGACTCGGTAGCCCCTGCCGCGCAGCACGTCGACGAGCTCGCCGAGCCCGTCGAGGGTGATTACGGATTCGCGTGTCGTCTGCACGGCAACTCGTGCCCAATCGTGCTGTCGGCGGGCATTCGCGGCTTCCGGGCAGACGCCCACCGTTCATGCGGATTTCCCGCAGCGTGAAGGTACGGCTACGCGTCGCTTCGCGCTGACGAACGGCGGAAGACGGCCTTGGCAACCTCGACTGCCGTGACGGGAAGCAGAGCGAGCCCGAGTGCGGTGATCAGCTCGACGGCCCCCAGCGGCACGGTCCCGAAGGCGCCGTGCACCGGCAGGTAGACGGCCAGCAGGAGCAGCACGAGGGAGGCGGCAACGCTTCCGGCGAGATACGGATTCCGGGGGACGCGCCAGGCGGGCGTGAGAACCGAGCGGCAGCTGAAGACGAAGCCGAGCTCCGCGAGGCCCACGGTCAGGAAGGCCATCGTCCGTCCGGTATCGCCGTCGACCGCCTTTCCGATCGTGAACGCTGCGAAGGCCGCGAGGCCGATGAGCACGCCGACCACCGCCAGCGCGGCCCACAGGCGCCCGGAGAGAAGATCTCCTTTCCGTGAGCGCGCCACGTGCTCGTGCCCGGGCAGCCCAGGGTCGCGGGCAAGCGCGACCGCCGGCAGCCCGTCGGTGAGCAGGTTGATGACCAGGACCTGGACGACCGTCATCGGCGCTCCCAGCCCGGCGAGAATCGCGACCGCGAAGAGCACAACCTCACCGAGGTTCGCCGACAGCAGGAACGCGACGAACTTCGTGATGTTCGCGTAGATGCGCCGTCCCTCGCGAACGGCCGCGACGATCGTCCCCAGCTCGTCGTTCGTGAGGACGACGTCCGAAGCCTCGCGGGCGGCCTCCGACCCGGAGCGGCCCATCGCGATCCCGACGTCGGCGCGACGGAGCGCGGGCGCGTCGTTGACCCCGTCCCCGGTGACCGCCACCACCTCGCCGCTCGCCTGGAGCTCCTCGACGATGTGGAGCTTGTCCGCCGGCGTGATCCTGGCAAACACGTCGCCATCGGCGATGCCGAGCGAAGCGGCAATCGCTCGCGCCGTGACCGGGTGGTCGCCGGTGAGCATCTTCAGGTCGATCCCAGCGCCGCGGGCGTCCGCCACCGCCTGGGCGGCGGTCGGCCGCAGAGGATCGTGGAGCGCGACGAGGCCTACGAGGACGAGCTCACGCTCCACGTCGTCCTCGTTCAGCGCGACGCTCGGCTCCAACTCCCGCTTCGCAACGGCGAGAACGCGGAGGCCCTCCTCGGCCCATGCCTGCGCCATCTCCTCGAGCAGCGTTCGCGTCGAGTCGTCGACTGCGCGCTCGGTGATGAGCTCGGGCGCACCCTTGACGTAGGCGACCCGACCCTCGGGCCGGCCCAGGACGACCGTCATCCGCTTCCGCACTGCATCGAACGGGATCTCATGGACAGCGGGCTCGCTCCGGCGGGCCGAGAGGCCGTGCTCGGCCGCCGCCTCCCCGATCGCCGCATCGATCGGGTCGCTGGCTCCTCCCGAGGAGGCGAGCACGGCTGCCTCGAGCACGTCACGAGCCGTCCAGGCGGGCGCCGGCGAGGTCGCTGCCACCCGAAGCCGATTCTCGGTCAGAGTGCCGGTCTTGTCGGCGCAGATGACCGTCGCCTGCCCGGCGGTCTCGACCGCAGACATCCTGCGCACGATCGCGCCGCGCGCGGCCATGTCCCGGGCTCCGAGCGCGAGGGCGATCGTGACCGTTGCCGACAATCCTTCGGGAACCGCTGCAATCGCCACGGCGACGCCGACGAGAAAGGCTTCTTCGGCCGCCGCGCCCTGGGCCCAAAGGACGCCGCCCAGGAGCACGGTGATGACCCCTCCAATGGCTGCCATCGTGCGCGCGAGGGAGCGAAGGCGTAGCTGAAGCGGCGTCGGCAGCCGGCGGATCCCCTGCATCAGCTCGGTCAGGCGCCCGACCTCGCTCTTCGAGCCGGTCACCGTCACCAGCGCTGCGGCGTGCCCCCGCGTAGCTCCCGTGCCCGCGAAGACCATCGACTCGCGCTCCGCCGGCGGAGCATCCACGGCTATCGGCTCCGTGTGCTTCGCGACCGGCACGGATTCGCCGGTCAGCATCGACTCGTCCACCTCGAAGCCGCTGACCTCGACGAGCCGCGCATCGGCGGCGATCCGGTGCCCCGCGTACACGAGGAGGAGGTCACCGGGAACGACCTCAGCGGCGTCGATCTCCGCCTCGTCCCCCCCTCGAACCACGGTCGCGGTGCGAGCGACACGATCGCCGAGAGCGAGCACGGCGCGCTCTGCTCCAACCTCCTGCACGAAGCCGAGGATCCCGTTCAGTAGGACGATGGCCGCGATCACCGCCGCCTCGAGACCCTCGCCGACCACGAGCGAGACTCCGGCGGCGGCTGCAAGGAGCGCCACCAGAGGATCCTGGAGCTGGCGGATGGCGATTCGAGCGTACGGCGGCCGTTTCACCTGCCGGACACGATTGGGGCCGTGCTCACGAAGGCGCGCGTCGGCCTCCTCGGAGCTGAGACCGAGCTCCACGCTCGTCTCGAGCTCAGCAGCCACCTCGGCGACTGGTCTCGCATGCGGCGGCCGGGTGCGCTCAGGCTCCTCTCGCACGACGAGGTCGCAGCCTCCTGCCGTCTGCGCCGAACGGTTCACACCGTGAGCATGGTGTCAGGCGAGGGGGAGCAGCATCCGAGCCTGCCCCGACGCGCGCCGCGGATAGCCCGCACCCTTTCTAGGGCAACAGCGAGATGCCGACGGCGAAGTAGACCAGGATCGAGAGCAGATCCTGGATCACGGTCGCGAGCGGGCCGGAGCCGAAGGCGGGATCGTGACCGAGGCGCGCGAGCGCATACGGCAGGACCATCGCCACTAGCGTTGCGATCGACGCACTGATGAAGAGAGCTATCGCGACCGTAGCTGCGATCCGCGCGTTGCCCCAGACGGCGAGCGTGAACGGGAAGAAGGCGGCGCCGAGGAGAACGCCGATGATGGCTCCGGAACCCAGTTCGCGCCACACGATGTTCCCGATCGGGACGCCAACCGCCATGCCCCGAATCACGACCGCTTCGGTCTGCGTCCCGACGGCGTCGGCCATGTACACGACCGCCGGGACGAACAGCGCGAGCAGCACCTCGCCGCGAATCTCTTCCTCGAAGGCGCCGACGATGCCGGCCGAGACCATCGCGCCGAGCAAGCCGATGAGGAGCCAGGGCAAGCGGTGCCAGAGTCGGCGGCGTACGGGCTCTTCGGCCGCGGCGCGCGCGAGTGAAGTCGTGGCCCGGAGGCCCGTGAGGCGAGCGACGTCCTCCTCGTGCTCGGCGAGCGCAACCTGGAGCAGCTTCTCGGGGGGAACTACCCCCAGAAAGCCGCCGTGCTCGTCGACGACGGCTGCGCTGCGGCGCGCGTGATGCGCAACCTGCGAGGCGATCTGCTCGCGGTCCGTATCCGCCGCGACCACTGTCGTCTCGTCGACGAGCTCTCCGAGCAGTGTCCCGGGGTCGGCGGCCAGAACCTGCTCGATCGAGGCGAGCCCCACCAGCCGCTCGCCGTCGCAGACGGCAACGTCGACGGCGGTCGCGAACGACGCGCCGGCGAGGGCATCGCGCACGTCGCCGGCGCGGCTTCGGGGCTCGGCGCGGGGAACAGCTGAGACGGCCAGCTCTGCGGCAGTCGACGGCAGCTCGGCGCCGGCGACCGTGACCGCGGTCACGCCTTCCGTTCTTGCTCGTCTCGGCACCAATGGAGAGTGTCCCGGACGCGCCGGAAGGCACAGCGAGTGTGTAGCGTCGCCCTGAGCCCCGACAGACAGGAGGAGAGATGCTGGGCTGGGTCGGCGATATAGAGCACGCGACGCTCGAGAACACGACGTTCCGCACCGTGGTCTTCACGGGCGAGCACACGCAGCTGACCGTGATGAGCATCGAGCCCGGAGACGACATCGGGCGCGAGGTTCATCACGACCACGACCAGTTTCTGAGGATCGAGCAGGGCTCGGCCCGGATCGAGCTCTCACGGATCGAAGACGAGGTCCAGGAGACTCACGACGCCGGGGCCGACTGGGCCGTCATCGTCCCCGCCGGGATCTGGCACAACGTCGTGAACACCGGAGACGGCGAGCTCAAGGTCTACTCCCTCTACTCGCCGCCGGAGCACCCTGACGGAACCGTGCATCGCACGAAGGCCGACGCGCAGGCGGCCGAGCACGGCTAGACCGTCAAAAAAAGGGCCCGCTTTCGCGGGCCCTTGTGACCTTCGGAGAGCCAGTGTCGCTTTCGTCCACTCCGTCGGGAAGGGTTCGGACGGTTCTGCCTGCGCCCTCTCGCCGGAGCTTCGACCTAGTTGCGATCCGTGCTCGACGCACTTGCATGCTCCGCGAGAGCGGGCCCTTGCTGCATCGGTGGTTTCGCCGATCCGGCTCAGTAGTTCTCCACGCGACTCTGCGGTTTGCTCGGGAAGCGATGCAAACGCTCCTCGCCGACAGTGGGCGCACCGAAAACGACCCACTCGAAGGAGAGAAACATGGCTTCCCATCCCGCGTACGCGAATCACCCCGCCGAGACCGACTCGGGTGCGTTCTTCAAAGTCGCTGCTCTGCTGCTCGGCATCGCCGTCGGCATCCTCGGCTTCTTCGCGCTCCTGTTGTGGACCGACGCACGCGATGCGCGGGGCGAATCCGGGACAGCCGCAGCGGCCGAGCAGGCGGCAACTGACGACCACAACACGGCTCAGCCGATCAACAGCTTCGCGGGCGTCGTCCCGTCGAACGCACAGGAGCTGGCCGAGGCGCACAAGGCGACCGACGCCACGCTGCCGGCCATTCCGGCCGGAAACGTCGCCAAGGTGCAGATGACGCTCAAGGACATGACCGTCGAGATCGCGCCCGGCGTGAAGTACCGGACGTGGTCCTTCGACGGCCATGGAGCGCCCGGCCCGATCGTCCACGTCCGCGAGGGCCAAATGGTCGAGATGACGCTGACGAACGGAGGAGCGATCCCCCACTCGATCGACTTCCACGCCGCGCGCATCGCCCCGGACGTCGCATTCAAGGACGTGATGCCCGGACAGTCGTTCACCTTCCGCTTCAAGGCGAATGACCCGGGCGTCTACATGTACCACTGCGGCACGAAGCCCGTCCTCGCGCACATTGCGAACGGCATGTACGGCGCGATCGTGGTCGAGCCGGCCAAGCCGCTCCCGAAGGCCGACAAGGAGTACGTGCTCGTCGCGAGCGAGTGGTACATGACCAGCGACGGCATCGAGGAGCCGGCGTCGCTGGACATCGCAAAGGCCCGCGCGATGCTTCCGGACTGGACGACCTTCAACGGCTACGCGAACCAGTACGTGACTCATCCGCTGACCGCCAAGCCCGGCGAGAACGTTCGCTTCTGGGTCGTCGCGGCCGGCCCGACACTCGACACGAACTTCCACGTCGTGGGGACGATCTTCGATCGCGCTTGGGCAAACGCCGACATGGCGCGGCCCCCGCAGCAAGGCGTCCAGACCGTCCAAGTTCCGGCCGGCGGCGGAGGCGTCTTCGACGTCAAGATCGCCGAGCCCGGCCTCTACCCGTTCGTGTCCCACGCCTTCGCGCACGTCGATCTGGGTCAGGTCGGACTGCTCAAAGTTGGAAACCCGAAGGGGACGGCGTCGCATTGAGCGTTGACGTTTCCGACGGGCTCGTCCACCGCGGCTTCCTCGAGCGCCTTCGGCGTGCGCTGAGCCCACACCGGCACCCCGTGCTGCACCCCTCGGCCTCCTTCAGCGCGACGATGCGCGTGCGGCTCGAGAACCACCCGGGCGCGTTCGCCGCCCTGGCGGAGGCGATCGGCGATGCAGGCGGTCTCCTCGGCGCGATCGACCTCGTCCGCGTCGGGCGAGGGCACAAGGTGCGGGACGTGACCTTTCTGGCGGCGGACGCGGCGCATGTCGACCGGATCCTCGCGGCCGTGCACCGGGTGCACGGGATCGAGGTCGAGCACACCTCCGACCGGACGTTCCTCGCACACCTCGGCGGCAAGCTCGAGGTGACGCCTCGAATGCCTCTCAAGACCAGAGACGACCTCTCGATCGCCTACACACCGGGCGTGGGGCGCGTGTCGTCGGCGATCGCCGAGGACCCCTCGAAGGTCTGGTCACTGACGATCAAGCAGAACACGGTCGCCGTCGTCAGCGACGGGACAGCCGTGCTCGGGCTCGGTGATATCGGGCCCGAGGGAGCGCTGCCGGTCATGGAAGGCAAGGCCGTCCTCTTCAAGGAGTTCGGCGGGGTTGACGCCTGGCCCGTGTGCTTGGCGACGAAGGACGTCGACGAGATCGTCCGCGTCGTGACCGCCATCGCCCCCGTCTTCGGAGGAATCAACCTCGAGGACATCTCCGCGCCGCGCTGCTTCGAAGTCGAGCGCCGGCTGCGAGAGACGCTCGACATCCCCGTCTTCCACGACGACCAGCACGGCACCGCGATCGTCGTTCTCGCCTCGCTCCTCAACGCCCTTCGCGTCGTGGGCAAGGACCTCGGGTCGGTACGCATCGTGATCACGGGCGTCGGTGCAGCCGGGACGGCCGTCACGAAGACGCTGTTGGCCGCGGGGGCACGCGACATCGTCGGCTGCGACCGGGAAGGCGCGCTCTTCACCGACCGGCCGGGCCTCACACCGGCCAAGTCCGAATACGCGAAGCTGACGAACCCACGCGCGCTGCGCTGCACGCCAGACGAGGCGCTCAACGGAGCCGACGTCTACATCGGCCTTTCGACGCCGGGAGCTGTCAGCGCGAAAGCGATTCGCCGAATGGCGGACCGCGCGATCGTCTTTGCGATGGCGAACCCGGTCCCGGAAGTCATGCCCGAGGAGATCGAGGGCGACGTCGAGGTGATCGCGACCGGACGGTCCGACTACCCAAATCAGATCAACAACGTCCTCGCCTTCCCGGGAGTCTTTCGCGGGGCGCTGGACGTCCGCGCGAGCGAGATCACGAGGGAGATGGAGGTGGCGGCAGCCCACGCGATTGCCGCCATTGTGGAGCCGAAGGAGCTCGAGGCCGACTACATCGTGCCGAGCGTCTTCAACCGAGCAGTGGCTCCGGCCGTGGCCCGGGCGGTCGCAGAGGCCGCCATGAAATCCGGCGTCGCTCGACGAGCACGAAAGCGCCGCGAGCCGGACCCGTCCGAGCTGCCTGCCTGACAGGTCATCTGCGGAGAAACCGCACACAGGGGTGGAGGCCTCTCCGATGGACAGTCGCTTGGCATCGTCTCGAGTCTCGACGTCGCCGCGCGATCTCGGCGAAACCTCCTCGCCCGGCGTGAAGAAGGCTCGTTCTTCCCCCTGAAACGTCGTCGGTACTTCTCCGCACGGGGGTCGGCGTCGATCCCGATGCGGCCTGCTCAGGCGGAGTGGATGCTTGGACCATGCGCCCGCCCCCGTGGAAGATCAAAGTTGTGGAGCCGATCTCGCTGGCCGCGCCGGAAGTGCGCCGCGTCGCGCTGGAGGGGGCCGGCTACAACACGTTTTTGCTGCGCTCGGAGGACGTCTTCATCGACCTCCTGACCGACAGCGGCACCTCGGCGCTCTCACAGGAGCAGCGCGCGGCGATGGAGCTGGGGGACGAGGCCTACGCCGGGTCGCGCAGCTATTACCGGCTCGAGGCCGCGATGCGCGAGGTGTACGGCTACCGGCACCTGATCCCGACCCACCAGGGCCGCGGAGCCGAGCATCTCCTCGCCCGCCTCCTCGTCCAGCCGGGGCAGATCGTGCCCTCCAACCTCTTCTTCACGACGTCGCGTGCCCACGTCGAGCTCGCAGGCGGGATCTGGGTCGACGTTGCCGTGCCCGAGGCGACCGACCCCGGCGCTCAGGCGCCGTTCAAGGGGAACATCGACCTCGACGCCCTCGAGCACGTGCTCTCGGCGGCGCAAGGCAACGGGGTCGCGTACGTCCGGCAGGAAGCCTGCGTCAACATGGCAGGCGGCCAGCCGTTCTCCGTGGACAACCTCGCCGAGGTGCACCGGCTCGCGCACGCGCACGGCGTGCCGCTCATCCTCGACGCGACGCGGATCTCGGAGAACGCCGTCTTCGTCCAGGACCGCGAGCCCGGCTGGGCGGGGTGGCCGCTGCCCAAAGTGATCCGGACGATCGCGAACCTGAGCGACGGGGCGATCTTCTCTTCGAAGAAGGACCACTTCGTCCCGATCGGCGGCTTCCTCGCCGTGAACGACGACGAGCTGGCGGAGCGGGCCCGCGAGCTGGTCGTCGTCTACGAAGGCTTCCCGCACTACGGCGGGATCGCAGGGCATGACATGGAGGCTCTCGCACAGGGCATCCGGGAGTCGACGGACGAGGCGACGGTGCGTCACTACGTCTCCCAGGCTGCCTACCTCGGCGGACTGCTCGAGAAGGCGGACGTGCCCATCGTCGTCCCGGTCGGCGCTCACGGCGTCTTCGTGGACGCAAAGCGGTTCCTGCCCCACATCCCGCAGAAGCAGTTCCCCGCGCAGGCTCTCGCCGCGGCGATCTACCTCGCCGGCGGCGTGCGGACGATGGAGCGCGGGATCGTCTCGGGCCAGCACGCTGACGAGGCGTACGACGGGCTCGAGCTCGTGCGCCTCACCCTGCCGCGCCGGGTGTACACGCAGGAGCACCTCGCGTACGTGGCCGAGGTCGTGACGCGCGTGTACGAGTCCGCCGAGCAGGTGCCCGGCCTCGCGATGACCTACGCGCCGGAGCATCTGCGGTTCTTCCAAGCGCGCTTCCGGCCGCTGGCACCGTTTCCAGCGCCCGAGCTCGAGCCGACCGACGACCGATCGCCGTCTGAGATGGGTGCCCGGCCTCCTCGAACCGCCAGGCGCTTCCTGCTCACGGCCGTTGCGATCTCGATCACCGCGACCGCACTGCTCGCGATCGGGATCCTCCTCTTCGGCAGCTTCGGCGAGACGGAGGGGCGGATCCTCGGGTCGACGATGATCCTGGCAGGCTACGCGTTACTTGCGCTGCCGGCGGGCTTCCTCTTCGACCAGTCGCGTCACCTGCCGCTCGCCGCGGCGGTCGTTGCCCTTGCGACCGCCGGCCTTCTCTCGCTCGTCAACGTCTGGTCCGGCGGCCCGTCGAGCCAGGTCGGCAAGGCGGTTCTGACAGCGACTGTGTTCGCGGGTGCCGCGGCTCAGACGGCCGCCCTGGTCGCCCGCCGGGCAGAAGGCGACCCGATCCTGGTGCGGGCGCTCTTCCCGCTCTCGTGCGTGCTCGCCCTCGTCCTGGCGACCATGGTCAGCGTGGCCGCATGGGCGGAGTTCGAGGACGCCGTCTACTTCCGGATCCTCGGCGCGCTCGCAGTGCTCGACCTGCTCACCGTCGCCCTGCAGCCCGTGCTGGCTCTGGCCCGCTCGCGCCGTGAGGTCCATCACCTGCGCCTGGTCTGACAGGCGAGGAGTCGAGACAGACGCCGAGGCGGTCGACTTCGCAGCGGCGCTTACGAGCGTCCGCGAGACCGAGCGGAGCGGGCTCTGCGCCGCGGGTCGGGCGTCTGTAGCGCGTCAGGCGACGAGCAGGCCGGCTTCGTGGCCGACCTTCTCGAAGGCGGCCAGCGCGCGGTCGAGGTGCTTCGGCTCGAGTGCGGCCGACATCTGCACCCGGATCCTTGCCTTTCCTTCCGGCACGACCGGATAGCCGAAGCCGGTCACGAAGACGCCCTCGTCGAGGAGCCGCCGGCTGAACTCGATCGCGAACGCCGTCTCGCCGACGATGATCGGGATGATCGCCCCCTCGCCGTCGAGCGGCCGGAAGCCGACCTCGCGGAGCTGGTCGCGGAACGTGTTGGTGCTGGCGTGCAGCCGATCGACGAGAGCAGGCTCGGCTCGCAGAACGCGAACTGCGGCGAGCGCCCCGCAGGCCACCGGCGGCGGGATCGCGTTCGAGAAGAGCTGGGGCCTGAGCGCTGCGCGAGGAGGTCGCAAACCTCCGCGGCTCGAGGCGACGAAACCGCCAGACGCGCCGCCGAGCGCCTTCCCGAGCGTGCTCGTGATCACGTCGATCTCCCCGAGGAGACCGAAGTGCTCCGCCACACCCCGCCCGGTGGCGCCCATGACGCCCGTCCCGTGCGAGTCGTCCACGATCACGATCGCGTCGTGCTCACGGGCCAGCTCGACGATCTCGGGCAGCCGCGCGACGTCGCCTTCCATGCTGAACACCCCGTCGGTGACGACGATCTTCCGCTGCGCTGGGTCGCAGGAGCGAAGCGCATCGCGCAGCTCGTCCATGTCCGAATGGGAGAAGACGATTTTGCGCGCGGGCTTCGCGAGCCGCATCGCGTCGACGATGCTCGCGTGGTTCAGCTCGTCCGAGATGAGGACGGTGTTCTCGTCGGTCAGCGACGGGATCACCGCCTCGTTCGCGTTCCAGCACGAGGCGTACGTCAGGGAGCCTCGGTGCCGACGAGCTCGGCGAGCTCAGCCTCGAGCTCGTGGTGCGCCTCGAACGTGCCGCAGATGAACCGAACCGACGCCGTCCCCGCGCCGTAACGGTCGAGGCCGTCCTTCGTCGCCTCGATCACCGCCGGATGCGCGGCCAGCCCCAGGTAGTTGTTCGAGGAGAGGACGAGGACCTCGCCTCTCCCTTCCATCTCGACGACGGGGCCCTGCGGAGAGCAGCAGCGTGAGGAACGTCTTGTACGTGTTCGCCGCACGCAGTCCGTCGAGCTCGGCGGCCACCTCGTCACGCAGGCGCTCGTTCACCGGTGCGCCCACCTGGCGAGCTCGACAACGTTTCCGGCCGGCGCGCGCTTCTCTCCGGGAACCGCCAGCAGCGGCTCGGCGGCCTCGGCCGGAATCAGCACGACCTTGCACGCCTCACCTGCGTCCAGCTCCTTGAGCGCGCGCTCGAACTCGGTGAGCGGATAGCGGTGAGTGATCAGCGGCCGCAGGTCGACGACGCCGTGCTCGAGGAGCCAGCGGGTGCGGTACCAGGTACGCGAAGACCTGCCGCCCGTTCACGGCGGTGACGGTCAGGTTCTTGAAGATGAGCGACTCCGCGACGTCGAGCTCGACCGGCCGCGCAGGGATGCCGAAGAGGACCACGTGTCCGCCGTTGCGGACGATCCTGAACGCGTCCCCGATCGCGCTCGGCGCGCCGGACATCTCGAAGACGACGTCGAGGTGCTCGCCCTCGTTCCGACTCGAGGAACCAGGACGGGCACGTCGGCGACATCGTCCACGTTGACGACGTCGGTCGACGCCCATCGTTCGCGCGAGCCCGAGCCGAAACGCGACGCGGTCCGACGCGAGGACGCGTCCGGCGCCGGAGGCTCGCGCGATCGCGATGCTGAACAGGCCGACCGGGCCCGCAGCCGAGGATCGCCACCGTCCTTCCCGCGAGGTCGTGCAGGCTCGTGGCGAAGACCGCGTTGCCGAACGGCTCTTGGAGCGTGGCGATCTCGGGCGGAAGCTTCGTCCGGTCGTTGAGCCAGATCACCGACTCCGGGCACGGCCACGTACTCGGCGAACGCGCCGTCGCGGTCGACCCCGAGGATCTGGGTCTGCTCGCACATGTGCGCCTGTCCCGTGCGGCAGTGGAAGCACATGCCGCAGGTGACGTGGCTCTCGGCCGAGACGTAGTCGCCCGGCGTCGACGTGGCGCACGTTGCGCCCGACATCGACGACGGTGCCGGCGAACTCGTGGCCGAGCGTCAGCGGCGGCCGGATCCGGTGTGCCGCCCAGTCGTCCCAGTGGAAGATGTGAAGGTCGGTCCCGCAGAGGCTCGCCGCCTCCACGCGGACGAGGACGTCGTCGTCGCCGACCGCGGGGACGGGCGTCTCGTCCAGCACGAGGCCGGGCTCGGGGCGAAGCTTTCGGATCGCCCACATCGTCCGGTCCACGACGCCTAGTCCTCCAGGAGCACGATGTCAGCCAGCATGCTGAGATCGTTGTGCCGGCGACGGATCGGCTCGGTCAATTGGTGCGCCATCGCACTCAACGCTGATCGAGCCGGGCAGCGAGGGCATCCGCGCTCTCCCCGATCCGCTGTACGGATTTCCCGGGGTCTGCCGCGCCTCCCGGCTGATTGGGCAGAGCACCGGCCGGTGCGGTGCGCTTCCGTACTTCACCGCACCCCTGATCGGCGGCCTTTCGGATGCGGTTCGACGCGCGGGAGACGACGATCGAATCGTGAGCACTGCCGCGACAATCGAGCGACCGCCGAGGACCGGCAGCGACGAGTCCTCCGGAGAAGGTCTCGTTGCGATCGTCGGGTCGCCGCAGCAGACGAGCATCGACCTGGGGATCGCGTGGCGGTCGCAGGGGTTGCGCGTTGCGCTGCTCTCTCCCCGCGAGGCGCGTCTCATTCTGCGCCCCGGAGACACCGCCCTCGCACGCGTCGACGTCCTGCCGACACTCGACGGAATCGAGTACGGCCTCGAGGACTTGGACGACCTGGTGCGTCGAGGAGTTCGACTGTTGAACACGAGACAAGCTCTCGAGCGCGCGCACGACAAGCTGCGCACCGCGGCTTGCCTCGTGACCGCGCGCATTCCTCACCCGAAGACGGTTCACCTCCCCGACGCAGAAGCCCCGATCGGGCTTCGGCCGCCGCTCGTCCTCAAGCCTCGCCACGGCAGCTGGGGCGTGGACGTCTTTCTCTGCGAGACGGAGACCGCCCTCGAGGCGGTCCTCGACGAGGTCCGCACCCGGCCGTGGTTCATTCGCCACGGCGCCGTTCTCCAGGAGCTCGTTCCTTCGGTGGGACGGGACGTCAGAGTCCTCGTCGCGGGCGGACACGTCGTGGGGGCGGTCCAGCGAGTCGCCGCGCCGGGCGAGTGGAGGACGAACGTCGCGCTCGGTGCCGCGAGAGAGCCTGTAACACCCACGCCGGAGGCCTGCCGGCTCGCGATCACGGCGGCAGACGCAATCGGAGCGCATTTCGTCGGCGTCGACCTGCTTCCACACGACGACGGCTACGTCGTGCTCGAGATCAACGGGGCGGTCGAGTTCGACAAGCGCTACGACCTCGCGGGACAGGACGTCTACGCGGAGATCGCCAGGGCCCTCGCTCTATCGCAGCCGAGCCTGGTGAGCTGGTGATGCCGAGGCAGGACGCCCTCTTCCTGGACGAGCGGGCCTTCGAGACGAAGACGCGCGAGATCGCGGTCGACGCTCTCTGGCAGCGAGTGTTCACCGTTTCACCGCTCGTCCTCGTCGGTTCCAAGGACATGGACGGCACCTACGACCTGGCACCGAAGCACATGGCGATGCCACTCGGCTGGGGTGACCGGTATTGCTTCGTCTGCACGCCACGCCACCGCACGTACGGAAACATCGAGCGGCACGGGTTCTTCACGGTCAGCTTCCCCCGCTACTTCCAGATCGTGCAGGCGAGTCTCGCGGCCACCCGGCGCGAGGCCGACGGCACGAAGCCAACCCTCGCGGCGCTGCCGACATTCCTCGCTCGGACAGTGGACGGGGTGCTCGTTCACGGCTGCTACCTCTTCCTCGAGTGCGAGCTCGACCGGTTCGTCGACCTCGACGACGCGTCGCTCGTGATCGGCCGCATCGTCGCGGCTTCCGCTGTCGAGGACGCGATCCGGGATCCCGACCGCGACGACGCGGAGCTCCTGCAGCATCTCTCCCCACTCGCCTTCCTGAGCCCGACACGCTTCGCGGCCGTCGCCGACACGCAGTCGTTCCCGTATCCCGCCTCGTTCAGGCGCTGATGATGGCTGCGGCGGCGGGCCAGGCGATCCTCGACTGGCTCCGCGAGCGCGAAGACGAAATGACGGAGCTCCTGGCGAGCCTCGTCCTCGCCGAGTCACCCTCGCTGGTACCCGGATCGGAGAGCACCGCTCTCGAGCTCCTCTCTCGTGCGCTCGGGGACGCCGGCTTCCGCACGCGTCGGGTGCCGGGTGAGGGCACCGGAGACCACCTGCTCGCGCGCCCCAGCGTCAGGCGAAGTCACGGTGCCCACCAGCTGATCGTCGGCCACGTCGACACCGTCTGGCCGCTCGGGACCGTGCGCTCGATGCCGCCGGAACGGATTGACGGCCACTTCCGCGGCCCCGGGAGCTACGACATGAAAGGCGGGCTCGTCCAGCTCGTCTTCGCGCTGGCCGCGCTCAATGACCTCGGCCTCACGCCGAGCATCGATTCCGTGGTCCTCATCAACTCCGACGAGGAGATCGGAAGCATCCACTCGAGGCGGTACATACGCCTGCTCGCCCGTAGCGCCGCCCGCGCGTTCGTGCTCGAGCCGCCAGCCGCGCCGACCGGGTCGCTGAAGACGAGCCGCAAGGGAGTCGAGCGTTTCGAGGTCGTCATCAAGGGTCGCGCGGCCCATGCAGGGTCGAGCCCCGAACAGGGCGTCAGCGCCATCCTCGAGCTGGCCCATCAGGTGGAGCGGCTGTTCGCGCTCAGCGACCCCGCGCACGGGGTGACCGTCAACGTCGGCACGATCGACGGCGGCCTCAGAGCGAACGTGATCGCACCCGAGGCGACGGCGCTCGTCGACGTTCGCGCACCGACCGAGGAACGCGCCGTGGCGGTCGCGCGCGCAATCCGCTCGCTGCAGCCTTCGAGGCCTGGGACGAGCATCACGGTTCGCAGCGATTTGGGCCGACCGCCGATGCCTGCGACCGACCGAAACCGTGCGCTCTTCCGCCAGGCGCAGCGGCTGGCGGGCGGACTCGGCCTTCGCATCGACGAAGCACCGCTCGTGGGAGGTGCATCGGACGCGAACCTGACGAGCGAGCTCACCGCAACGCTCGACGGGCTCGGCGCCGTGGGCGACGGGGCGCACGCTCCGGACGAGCACGTCGTCGTGTCAGCTCTTCCAGAGCGCGCGGCACTACTCGCGTTGCTCCTGCTCGAAGACACTCCGCCGAAGAAGGAGGCATCGTCATGACACTGCAGCACACCAAGCCCAAGGCAGCACGGGTCGTCCGCAGGGAACCTGCCACCGAGAGTCGAGACGATCGTCGTCGACGCCACTGGCTGTGGCTCCTCGCCGGCTTCCCATTCGCCTTCGCTGTTCCGTTCCTGCTCGCCGACACGCTCGATCTGAACCGGGACCTCTTCTACGGCCTCTATGCGCTCGCAGTCGCGGGCTTCGTCGCGGCCTGGGCTCGGGACACCCGCCTCAACCGGCTGGACCTGCTCCGCAATTGGCGCTGGGGTCTCGCGCTCGGCGCTGTGGGCGCAGCCGCACTGGCCTTCAACGTCGTTCGCATGGAGGACGCGACCGACCGTCCCGGTGGCTTCGAGCTCGTAGCGGCGATCTTGTGGCGCGGCGTGCTCTACGGGGCCACCGACGGCGTCCTCTTGTCGGTGTTTCCGATCCTGGCAGTCTTCGCTGCCTTCGCCGGCACGAGGCTCCGGCAAAGGTGGACCGGCAAGGTCTTGATCGGGACGATCGCCATGCTGGCCTCGATCGGGATTACCGCCGTCTACCACCTCGGCTACTCGGACTTCCGCTCCGAGAAGGTGCGAAAGCCGATCGTTGGCGACGTTATCTGGAGCGCTCCGACACTGACTACGCTGAGCCCGTTCGGGGCGCCGATCGCCCATGTGGGCCTCCATGTGAGCGCGGTCGTGCACAGCAGCGAAACCGAGACGTACCTGCCTCCGCACGAGAGTCCGTAGTTTCCCGACCGCACGATCGCGGTGCCCCCTGATGGCAAGCGCGTGGGGTCCAGTCAGGCTGCGGACAGCTACGACGAAAGAGGTGTGAGAATGGCTGTCCAGGTCGAAACACGACCGCGACCCGCTCCGCTGGCCGAGCCCACCCCGCGCGACCTGATCGTCGAGGCCAAGGGAGTCGTCAAGACGTACGACACGGGCAAGGTCGAGGTCCATGCGCTGCAAGGCATCACCTTCGGCGTCGGCCAGGGCGAGATGGTCGCGATCATGGGCCCGAGCGGCTCGGGCAAGACAACGTTGCTCAACTGCCTTTCCGGTCTTGATTCGATCGACGACGGCGACGTCCTGATCGAAGGCGTGTCGCTGGCGTCGATGTCGGACCGCAAGCGGACCGACTATCGAGCCCGCCGGATGGGCTTCATCTTTCAGTTCTACAACCTGATGCCGGTCCTGAGCTCGGTCGAGAACGTCGAGCTGCCGCTGCTCGTCGCCGGCGTTTCGCCCAAGCAGGCCCGGCGCAAGGCGCTCGACGCGCTCGAGCTCGTCGGACTTCGCGACTGGGCCCAGCACGTCCCAGACGAGCTCTCTGGCGGACAGCGCCAGCGCGTCACGATCGCGCGCGCGCTCGTCAACAACCCGGCGATCGTCTGGGCCGACGAGCCGACCGGCGATCTCGACAGCGAGAACGCCGACGAAATCGTCGCCCTGATGAGACAGCTCAACGAAGAGCACGGCCTGACCTTCCTGATCGTCACGCACGACATCGGCGTCGGCCGCAAGACCGACCGGATCGTGCGGGTAGTGGACGGCCAGATCGTGAGCGAAGAGATCCTGGAGGTGAGGTGAGATGACCATGGTCGCACGCGCGACAATGGCTGAGATCGACCCCGTGCGGATGAGCGTCGACGAGGCCGTCGAGCTCTTCCGCGAGTCCGTCGTTCCCGCCCTGCACGAGCAGCCCGGGTACGAAGGTGTGTATCTCCTCCTTTCTCCGGAGGGCCAGGCACTCGTGCTGACCTTCTGGGAGAGCGAGGAGACGGCCCAGGCCGGAATCGAAGGAACCCGCAGCTTCTACAGCGAGCAGGTCGAGAAGTTCGTGACGCTCTACAAGGCCCCGCCCGGACGCGAGCTGTACGACGTCCTGCTCGCCGAAGAGCCGGCCTCCGTCCACTAGGAGAACGCGATGAAAGAGCTCTTCGGCATCCCCATCGACACACTGCTGATCGTGCTCGCTGCGCTGCTCGGCATGGCGGCCGGCACTCTCGGCCTGCTTGCGCTACGGCACCGCGTGCTGCTCAAGCTCGGAGTCCGCAACGTCGGCCGCCGCCGCGCGCGCTCCGCGCTGATCGTCGTCGGGCTGATGCTCGGCACGACGATCATCGCCGCGGCTCTCGCGACCGGCGACACGATGAACCACACGATTCGCTCGACGGCCGTCAGCGCGCTCGGCGAGACCGACGAGGTCGTCTCGGCTCGGGGCGCCGTCGAGGACATCCCGGGCGAGCTCGGGCAGGCCTCGGGCACCGGCTACTTCTCCGAGCGGACCGTTGACGAAGTGAGCGCCGTCCTGGCGCGGTCGAACCTGGCCGACGGCGTCGCCGGCGGGATCCGCAAGGACGTCGCCGTGCAGGCGCCGGTCCAGCGGCAGACCGAGCCGAGCGTGTCGCTGTTCGCGCCCGATCCGGCACGCATGGAGGGGTTCGCGCCGATTCGGAACGTCGAGGGCGGCGAGGTCGCGCTCGCGGACCTGCGTCCCGGAGAGCTGTATCTCAACGAGAAAGCGGCCGACCGGATGCACGTGCGTGCGCAGGATCCGCTGCTGGTCTACGTCGAAGCCAAGCCCGTGCAGATGCGAATTCGCGCGATCGTTCGGTTCGACGGCGCCGGAACGGCCGACTCGGCGCTCCTGCTGCCTCTCGGTGAGGCTCAGCGGCTGTTCGACAAGCCCGGGCTGATCGAAGGCATCCTGATCTCGAACCGAGGGACCGGAGACGGTGCCGTCGCGCTGACGGACGAGGTCGTCGCCGCGCTCGGGCCGACGGTCGAGCCGCTCGGTCTCGAGACGGCTCCCGCAAAGCAGGACGCGCTCGACATGGCCGACGAGGCTGGAACCGCCTTCATGACCCTCTTCACGACCTTCGGCACGTTCTCGATCGCCGCCGGAATCCTGCTCATCTTCCTGATCTTCGTCATGCTCGCCGCCGAGCGGCGAGGCGAGCTCGGGATCGCACGAGCTGTCGGAACGCGCCGCGGACACCTCGTCCAGATGTTCACGTTCGAAGGCGCCGCCTACGACCTCATCGCCGCCGCGGTTGGCGCGCTGCTCGGCGCGGCCATCGCGTACGGCATGGTGCTGGCGATGGCGACCGCGCTCGGCGCCGAGGACGAAGACGCAGGCGTTCAGATCGAGTACTTCGTCAGCTGGCGCAGCCTCTTCGTCGCGTTCGCGATCGGCGGGCTCTTGACGCTGCTCGTCATCGCCTTCTCCGCCTGGCGCGTGAGCGTGATGACGATCTCGACGGCGATCCGGAACCTCCCGGAGCCGCCTTCTCCGCGACGCAGGCGAAGGCTCGTGCTCGCGTTCGTCACGATCGCTCTCGGCGGGCTGATGATCCTGAGTGGCGACGCGGCGACCCCGCTGATGCTCGGCATCTCGCTCGTGCTCGTAGGTCTCGTTCCGCTGCTTCGGCTCGTTGGAGTGCCCGAGCGAGCCGCCTACACGAGCTGTGGGCTCGCGATCTCGGTGGCGATGCTGCTTCCGTGGGACATCTGGGAGTCCGTTTTCGGCCAGATGTCGATGGACTATTCCACCTGGATCGTGTCCGGACTGATGACGGTGATCGGCGCGGTGTGGGTGATGGTCTACAACGCCGACCTCATCCTCCGCGCGGTGAGCTTCGTCCTCTCCCCCTTCGGACGACTTGCGCCGGTCACGCGGATGGCGATCACATATCCGCTTCGGGCTCGCTTCCGGACCGGAGCGACGCTCGCCATGTTCACGCTCGTCGTCTTCACGCTCGTCACCGGAACGGCCACCCCGAGCTCCTTCGACAAGGCCTGGGGGAACGTCGAAGAGTTCGGCGGCGGCTTCGAGGTTCGCGCCGGGACGTCGGCAGCAGCGCCGATCGACGATCTCCAGGCTTCCCTTCGCGGGGCGCCGGGGATCAACCCGTACGAGTTCTCGGCGGTCGGCAGTCAGTCGGTGCTCTCGGTCGAGGCCAAGCAGATCGGCGCCGGCCGTCCCGATGAGAGCTACGTCGCGCGCGGCCTCGATCGCGCGTTCCTCGAGCACTCGACCTTCGGCCTCGGCGCAATGGCCAAGGGGTACAAGTCTGCGGATGAGGTCTGGAAGGCGATCGCGACGCGTCCGGGGCTTGCCGTAGTCGACGGCCAGGTCGCGCCGCGCCGGGACAACTGGAACCTGGCAGTTCTTCCTGACTTCCAGCTCTCCGGCTTCTTCGTCGAGGACGGGGCCTTCGACCCGGTCCCGCTCACGATTCGCGACCCGCAGACCGGGCGGACGACCCGCCTGACCGTGATCGGCGTCCTCAAGGACACGGCACCTCTCGAGATGGCAGGGATCTCCAGCTCGCAGGCGACGTATCAGACCGCCTTCCCGGGCCGGTTCAGCCCGACGATCCACTACTTCTCGCTCGCACCGGGCGTCGACGCGGAGGATGCTGCGACCCGTCTCGAGTCGGCGTTCCTCCCGAACGGCATGCAGGCCGAGTCGATCCAGAAGGTCCTGGACGACGCACTGTCCGCGAACCGCACCTTCAATCGCCTGATCCAGGGCTTCATGGGTCTCGGGCTGATCGTCGGCGTGGCGGCGCTCGGCGTGATCAGCGCACGCGCCGTGGTGGAGAGGCGCCAGCAGATCGGCGTGCTGCGGGCAATCGGCTTCCGACGGGGGATGGTGCAGGCGGTCTTCCTGATCGAATCGTCGTTCATCGCGCTGACCTCGATCCTCGTCGGAACGCTCCTCGGCCTCGTGCTCGCCGCGGACATCATCCGTGACACGCAGAAGCAGCCGAGCTGGGAGAACCTGACGCTCGTCGTCCCCTGGGGGAACTTCGCGCTCATCTTCCTCCTGGTCTACGTCGTCGCTCTGGCCGCGACATTCGTCCCCGCGCTGCGGGCATCTCGAATCCGGCCGGCCGAGGCGCTGCGCTATCAGTGACGGTTCTCAATCGCACTCCCGAGCGCGCAGAGCTCCCCGCTGCGCTTGACCGGCGCTTCGAGGCCGTCGTCCTGGACTGGGACGGAACAGCAGTGCCCGACCGACGGGCGGACGCGAGCAGGGCCCGCGAACTGATCGAGGAGCTTTGCAGCCTCGGCCTCGACGTCGCCGTCATCACCGGGACCCATATCGGCAATGTCGACGGCCAGCTCTCCGCCCGCCCGAGCGGTCCCGGCCGGCTCTACCTGTGCATGAACCGCGGATCGGAAGTGTTCCGCGCAGACGCAGACGGCGTGCACCTGCTCGAGCGCCGCGAGGCGACGGCCGAGGAGAACGGTGCACTCGATGCGGCCGCCGAGAACACCGTCTCCGCACTCGCAGCGCGTGGGCTCAGCGCCGAAATCGTCTCCCAGCGCCTGAACCGTCGGAAGATCGACCTCATCCCGCAGCCGGAGTGGGCCGATCCGCCGAAGGCGCGGATCGCCGAGCTGCTGGACGCGGTCCAGAAGCGTCTCCACGAAGCAGGGTTGGACGGCCTCCAGAAGGCGGTCGAGATCGCCGCGGAGGCCGCGCGCGAGGCCGGCCTTCCCGATGCGCGGGTGACGAGCGACGCGAAGCACGTCGAGATCGGCCTGACAGACAAGGCCGACGCGGCGCGCTGGGTGCTCGAGAACCTGCGGCGGCGTGGCATCGGCGCCGAGCTCGTGCTCGTCGCCGGCGACGAGTTCGGTCCGCTCGGCGGGCTACCGGGCAGTGACTCCCTCCTGCTCGTCCCCGAGGCGGCCGGTGCGACCGCCGTCTCGGTGGGCGCCGAGCCGACCGGCACCCCAGCCGGCGTCATCGCGCTCGGCGGCGGTCCAGACGCGTTCCTCGCTCTCCTGGCGGATCAGCTCGAGCGCCGGCGAAAGCGCGAAGTCCCCCCGGTGAACAGCGATCCGGACTGGACGCTGACAATCGACGGCTTCGAACAGCAACTTGCGCGCGTCCACGAATCGCTCCTGGCTTTGGCCGACGGTCGCGTCGGCATCCGAGGCGCTCCCGCCCTCGCTCATCCAGGATCGGAGCGAGCGATCTTCGTCGCCGGCGCGTACGAGGGCGAAGGGCCTGAGACTACGCTCACCACCTTCGACAACTGGCCGGGCCTCCTCGGAGAGCTCCCACCCGATCCGAAGCTGCGTCGCCGGCTCGATCTCCGCTCCGGCGTGCTGCGGGAGGATCTCGCCCTTCCCACAGGCCCGCTGTCACTGCTCCAGTTCTCCTCGCTCGTCCGACCCGGCACGCTCGCCCTTCGCGCGTCGGGGCCAACCTCAGTGGTGCCTCCGGACGGCCGGCTCGACCGGTTCGCGGTCTACGGCTCGGACGAAGGAGAGACGGCGACCCGGCTCGCGGCCGCGAAGTCAACCGGCTTCGAGTCGTTGCTCGCCGAGCACCGCGATGCGTGGGCAAGGCGCTGGGAAGAGGCCGATGTCGTCATCGAGGGCGACCAGGAGTTGCAGCGGGCCGTTCGCTTCGCACTCTTCCATCTGATGGCCTCGGTCCCCGACGAAGGCGAGGCGGCGGTCGGTGCCCGCGGGCTCTCCGGGCCTGCTTATCGCGGCCACGTCTTCTGGGACAGCGACGTCTTCGTGCTGCCGTTCCTCGCCGCAACGCATCCCTCGGCGGCGCGGGCAATGCTCGAGTACCGGATCCGCCGGCTGCCGGCGGCCATCCAAGCGGCTCGACGGCTTGGCCGCCGAGGCGCCCGCTTCCCCTGGGAGTCAGCCGGCGAGGGAGTCGACGTCACGCCTCGCTCGGCGCGCAACCGCGCCGGCAAGGTCGTCAGGATTCGAACCGGAGAGCTCGAGGAGCACATCGTCGCGGACATCGCGTGGGCGGCGGCGTGCTACCTCGACTGGACCGGGGACGAGGCGTTCGCCTCGGGGCCAGGACGCGAGCTGCTCCTGGAGACGGCCCGCTACTGGGCCTCGCGCATCCGAGTCGACAGTGACGGCAGGGGCCACATCTACGGCGTGATTGGACCGGACGAATACCACGAGCCGGTCGACGACAACGCGTACACGAACGTGATGGCGCGCTGGAACCTGCGCCGGGCCGCAGCACTCGCGGGTACAGCCGCGGAGGAGCGCGCGTCGTGGCTGCAGTTGGCGGATGCGCTCGTCGACGGCTACGACGCGGATACCGGGGTCTACGAGGAGTTCGCAGGCTTTTTCCGCCTCGAGCCGCTCCGCATCGCGGATATCGCGCCGAGGCGTCCGATCTCCGCCGATCTGCTGCTCGGCTCCGAGCGCGTCGACGCGGCGCAGGTGGTCAAGCAGGCGGACGTCCTGATGCTCCACCATCTCGTTCCCGACGAGGTCGTCAACGGCTCGCTCGGGCCGAACCTCGAGTTCTACGAGCCCCGGACCGCCCACGGCAGCTCGCTCTCGCCGGCAATCCACGCGTCGCTTTTCGCGCGCGCGGGCCTCCTGTCCGAGGCCGTTGCGGCGCTGGGGCTGGCGGCGCGGATCGATCTCGACGACCTGACTGGTACGACCGCCGGCGGGCTGCACCTGGCCACCATGGGCGGTGTCTGGCAGGCTCTCGCGTTCGGTTTCGCCGGGGTTCGCCCACGAGGTGAACGGCTCGAGCTCGATCCACGATTACCGGACGAGTGGCAGGCCCTCGAGCTCAGGCTCTCGTTCCGCGGGAGCTCGGTCCGCGTGCGAATCGCGCACGACGGGGTCACCGCGGACGCCGACCCACCGATCCCAATCGACATACGTGGCACACCCGGAGGTGACGTGACATGACGAAGGTGATCGCTGCTCTCGACAACAGCCTTGCTGCACGCCCAGTCGTCGCGACGGCGAAGGCTCTTGCCCGCATCCTCGGATCGCAGGTCGAGGCGCTCCATATCGGCGTGGACGGAGACGAGGTCGCGAAGAGCGCTGCCGACTGGGCAGGGCTGGAGCTTCGCACGCTAACCGGGCCGACCGTGGAGCGCCTCGTCGAGGAGGGCTCTGAGGACGACGTCGCCGCACTGGTAGTCGGGGCCCGGGGGACGATGCCGCATCCGGTGGGGACAACGGCCCTAGAGCTGGCCAAAAGGCTTCCCAGGCCCCTGGTGGTCGTCCCGCCCGACGTCGAGCGACCGGACGTGCTCAGGCGCATCGTCGTGCCGCTCGAGGGCTCGCTCTCGGCCTCGCTCACACCGACCGAGATACTCGAGCTCGCGGAGGATACCGAGCTCGACGTCGTCGCCCTTCACGTCCTCGACGAGACTTCGCTGCCCGCATTCAACGATCAGCCCCAGCACGAGGTCCGGGAGTGGGCCCGTGAGTTCGTTGCCAGGTACTGTCCGGTCGGAGTGGAAGACGTCCGGCTGGAAACTCGCGTCGGCCGCCGCGACGAGGAGATCCTCCGGGCGACGGAGGAGCTCGAGGCCGACCTGATCGCGCTCGGCTGGTCGCAGGAGCTGGCTCCTGGCCGGGCGCCTGTCGTCCGGGCCGCCCTCGAGCACGCGCATGTGCCCGTGCTCCTCGTTCCTGTACGCCTCGACACACATGCGACCGCGTCGACCGAGAAGGAGAAGTCATGGAGCAGTTGGCCATCGTTGCCCGTCTGAAGCCCGGCACCGAATCGCGCGCCGCGGAGCTGATCGAGAAGGGGCCGCCGTTCAATCCCGCCGAGAGCGGGCTCGACCGTCACGCTGTGTACCTCTCCGCTGGCGAGGTGGTCTTCGTCTTCGAGGGTCGAGAGGTCGAATGGATCGTCGAGGAGCTCGTGGACGATCCGTTCCGAATGCTTGCCGCCGAGGCGCTCGACGAATGGCGCCCGCTCGTGGACGGCGAGCCGAGGATCGCTCGTCCGGCATTTGTCTGGACCCGTGAGTCGGTGGCAACGAGGTAAGACGACAGCGTGCAGACCACTCGCGAGACGCCGAGCGCCGACCGGGTCCTGGCCGATGAGGACCTGCGCCTGATCGACGCGTACTGGCGCGCGGCGAACTATCTGTCGGTCGGGCAGATCTACCTGCTCGACAACCCGCTCCTCCGCGAGCCGCTGGAGGCCGAGCACGTCAAGCCGCGGCTGCTCGGCCACTTCGGGACGACGCCCGGCCTCAATCTCGTCTACGCGCACTTCAACCGGGCGATCCGAGCTCGCGACCTGAGCGTCCTCTACGTCACGGGGCCCGGCCACGGCGGCCCGGGGCTCGTGGCGAACGCCTACCTCGAGGGCACCTACACCGAGGTCTATCCGGACATCGGGCTCGACGAGGAGGGCCTGCGAAGGCTCTTCCGCCAGTTCTCCTTCCCCGGCGGAATCCCCAGCCACGTCGCCCCGGAGGTACCCGGCTCGATCCACGAAGGCGGCGAGCTCGGGTACGCGCTCGTGCACGCCTTCGGCGCCGCCTTCGACAACCCGGACCTGGTCGTCGCCTGTGTCGTCGGCGACGGCGAGGCGGAGACGGGGCCGCTCGCCGCAAGCTGGCACTCGAACAAGTTCCTCAACCCCCGCACCGACGGCGCGGTGCTTCCGATCCTGCACCTGAACGGCTACAAGATCGCGAACCCGACGCTGCTCGCGCGCATTCCAGACGAGGAGCTCGTCGCGCTGTTCGACGGGTACGGGTACCGCCCGATCGTCGTCGCCGGCGGCTTCGACGGCGAGGAGCCGGCCGCCGTGCACCAGCGATTCGCCGCGGCGCTCGACGAGGCGCTCGATGAGATCGGGCGCATCCAGGCCGAGGCGCGAGCGGACGGTGCCGAGCTCGAGCGCCCGCGTTGGCCGATGATCGTCCTCCGCACGCCCAAAGGCTGGACCGGCCCGCGGGAAGTGGGTGGGCTTCCGGTCGAGGGGACCTGGCGCTCGCACCAGGTGCCGATGACCGATGTCCGGGAGAACCCCGAGCACCTCCGGTTGCTCGAGGACTGGCTCCGGAGCTACCGGCCCGAGGAGCTGTTCGACGAGGGGGGACGGCTCGTGCCGGAGCTCGCCGAGCTATCGCCGACAGGACCGCGCCGGATGAGCGCCAACCCGCACGCGAACGGCGGCGAGCTCCTCCGCGACCTCGTCCTCCCGGACTTCGGCGACTACGCCGTCGAGGTGCCCAAGCCCGGAACGACGCTCAGCGAGCCGACGCGCGTGCTGGGCGCATTCCTTCGCGACGTCGTCGCCCGGAACTCCAAGAGTTTCCTGCTGTTCGGCCCCGACGAGACGGCGTCCAACCGCCTCGGCGGCGTGTTCGAGGTCACAGGCCGCCGGTGGCTCGCCGCCGCGGAGCAGACCGATGAAGACCTCGCTGCCGACGGCCGGGTCTTCGAGGTCCTCTCGGAGCATCTGTGCCAAGGCTGGCTCGAGGGCTATCTGCTGACCGGCCGGCACGGGCTCTTCAACTGTTACGAGGCGTTCATCCACATCATCGACTCGATGTTCAACCAGCATGCGAAATGGCTGAAGGTGACGCGCCAGATCCCGTGGAGGCGGCCGATCGCTTCTCTCAACTACCTCCTCAGCTCGCACGTGTGGCGGCAGGACCACAACGGGTTCTCGCATCAGGACCCGGGGTTCATCGACCACGTCGTGAACAAGAAGGCGGAGATCATCCGCGTCTACCTGCCGCCGGACGCGAACACGCTGCTCTCGGTGGGCGACCACTGCCTGCGCAGCCGTCACTACGTGAACGTGATCGTTGCCGGCAAGCAGCCGGCTTTGAACTACCTGTCCCTGGAAGACGCCGTCGTGCACTGCACTCGCGGTCTGGGGATCTGGGACTGGGCCTCGAGCGACGAGGGCGGCGAGCCGGACGTCGTGCTCGGGTGCGCGGGAGATGTGCCCACGCTGGAGACACTCGCGGCGGCGGCAATCCTCCGCGAGCACCTGCCCGGGCTGAAGGTGCGGGTCGTGAACGTCGTCGACCTCATGCGGCTGCAGCCGGAAAGCGAGCATCCGCACGGCCTGCCCGACGCCGAGTTCGACTCGCTCTTCACCACGGACCGGCCGATCGTCTTCGCCTACCACGGCTATCCGTGGCTCATCCACCGCCTGACGTACCGGCGCACGAACCATGCCAACCTCCACGTCCGCGGCTACAAGGAGGAGGGGACGACGACGACGCCCTTCGACATGGTCATGCTCAACGACCTGGACCGGTTCCACCTGGTGATCGACGTCATCGACCGCGTGCCCGGGCTCGCGGCCAGGGCGGCCGGGTTGAGGCAGGACATGATCGAGGAGCGCCTGCGATGCCGGGCCTACACGCGCGACCACGGCGAGGACGATCCCGAGATCGCCACCTGGACCTGGCCGTACTGACTGTCAACGCCGGCTCGACGAGCCTGAAGCTGCACCTCGTCGAGGATCGCGAGTCTCGTGCCGTCGACGCCTACGAGCTGGCCGAGGCGGTCGGGCACCGTGTCGTGCACGGCGGCCGTCGCTTCGCCGACCCGACGTTGATCGACGACGAGGTCATCGCCGAGCTCGAGGCGCTGTCGCCGCTCGCGCCTTTGCACAACGTGCCTGCTCTCGCGGCCATCGGCGAAGCAAGAGCCGCGCTCCCGGACGTCCCGCACGTGGCGGTATTCGACACTGCCTTCCACGCGACCATTGGCGAGCACGCGGCGACCTACGCCGTGCCGCGCCGCTGGCGCGATGAATGGGGCGTTCGCCGCTACGGGTTCCACGGCATCGCGGTGCAATGGGTCGCTTCCCAGCTACCGGTCGATCGGCTCGTAGCGTGCCACCTGGGCGGGGGCTGTTCCGTGACGGCTGTCCTGAAGGGTCGATCAGTGGACACGACGATGGGCTTCAGCCCGCTCGAGGGGGTCCCGATGGCGACTCGCTCAGGGTCGATCGACCCCGCAGTCCTCCCCTATCTCGTTCGGGAACACGGCTTGTCACTCGAGGAGGCCGAGAGGGAGCTCGAGCACGAGTCGGGCCTGACGGCCCTCGGCGGCCTCGACGACGAGCTGGGATTCGGGGTCTACACGTACCGGATCGCCGCTGCGGTCGCCGAGATGGCGATGGCGGTCGGAGGATTGGACGTCCTCGCGTTCTCGGGCGGTGTCGGCGAGAACCGGGACGACGTCCGAGCTGCGATCGCCGAGCGGCTCGCCCTGCTGGGTGAGTTCCGCGTCGAGGTGGTTCCGGCGCGGGAGGAGCTCGTCATCGCCGAAGAGGTGCGCGCATGCCTCGAACTCTGAGCCAGCGGGAGTTGAACCGGGCGCTGCTCGCGCGGCAGATGCTGCTCGAGCGCGTGAAGGCGCCGATCCCACGCGTGCTCGAGCGCATGGGCGGGCTCCAGGCGCAGTACGCGCCGTCGATGTACATCGGTCTCTGGTCGCGGGTGGAGAGCCTCGAGCGTGACGCGGTCACGCGCGCGCTCGAGCGCCGGAGCATCGTCCAGGGCTCGATGATGCGGGCGACGATCCATCTCGTCTCGAAGCGGGATTACTGGCCGTTCATCGTCGGCATCCGCAGTGCGCAGCAGAAGTGGTGGTTGCGAGTGCACAAAGGCGTGAGCCGTCAGGAGGTCGCGGCGAACGACCGGAAGGTGCGCCGCGCGCTCCGCGGCAAGACGCTGAGCCGCGCCGAGCTGGAAGAGGTGATCGGCCAGCGGTGGGGGCCCGCGGGTGTGTTCGTCGACCTCGTGCGCGTGCCGCCGTCAGGTACCTGGGAGCGCCGGCGTGCGGATCTGTACGCGCTCGCCGAGGAGTGGGTCGGCCCGGAGGACGCGACCGAGGCCGAAGGGATCGAGCGCCTCGTCCGCCGCTATCTCCAGGGGTTCGGCCCGGCACGACCCACGGAGATCGCCGACTGGGCGAGCCTCGACGTGACCACGACCAAGCGGGCCCTGGAGCGGCTCGAGCTGCGCCGCTTCCAGGACGAGCAGGGCAAGGAGCTCGTCGACCTGCCCCGCCTGCCGCTGCCGGACGCGGACACGCCCGCGCCGGCCCGCTTCCTGCCCGTGTGGGACGCAACGCTCCTCGTCCATGCCCGGCGCACGCAGATCCTTCCCGAGAAATACCGGCCCCGCGTCTTCAACGTGAAGACGCCCAACTCGGTGAACGCGTTCCTCGTCGACGGCCAGGTCGCCGGCTCGTGGCGTTTCGAGAAAAGCCGGATCCGACTCTCCCCGTTCGGGCGGCTGACGAAGGCGGCTCGCGCCGAGTTGAACGACGAAGCGGACCGGCTGGCCGAGTTCCACTCGTAGCCAAAATTCTTGCAACTTGGTCGCGGTTTCCTTACACCGCAACCCTAAGCTCGAGACGATGGAGCGCCGTTCGCTAGCACTCACGGCTGTCGTGGCCATGCTCAGCGGTGTCGTAGTGACGACAACGTCGGGTGCCACGCACACGACGTACCGAGCCGCCGTTTACTCGATCCGGGGCGATGGAAGCGAGCGGCGATTGATCGCGGAGCCCGATCCTCCGGTTAGCACGCTCGTTCGCTCGCCAGGCGGTCGCTCGATCCTCTTCACCCGGCAGATCGACGACAAGGCGACGCTCTTCGCCGCCGAGACGTCCGGTGCGAACGCCGTTCGGCTGACCCCGCCCGATCTCTCCGTGACCACGCTCCAGCCGGCGGCGGCTTTCTCGCCCGACGGGCGGACGATCGCGTTCAGCAGCTTCGTGATCTGCGGTTACCGGTGCACGAACTACTCGCTCTACGTGGTCAACCGTGATGGCAGCGGCCTGCGCCGCGTCGCGGAAGGCGGAACCTGGCCGTCATGGGCCGCCGACAGTCGACGATTCGCCTACGGTGGCGCGGACGGCATCCGCGTTCACGACATCGAGAGCGAGCAGACGACGCTAGTCGCACCTGCGGGCGCCCGGCCGGTTTGGGCACCGCGCGGCGAGCGAATCGCGTACACCGGCCTGCGCGGCTTCTCAGTTGCGTGCTTCGTGAACGCCAACGGTTCTCGCCGCCGTTGCACCCGCGGCAGCTCGCTCACGTCGCTCGTCTGGTCCCGTGACGGAAAACGGATCGCTTTCAGGCAGGCGAATCCTCGGCTACTCGGCTTCGTGGACTCCGACGCGCGGCACATGCGCTATCTCGGAGATCACGGTCAGCACGCGCGCCCGGCTGCGTGGTCGCCGGACGGAAAGCGGCTCGCGTTCTGGTTCGGTTCGTACGGCTCCTACTACGGCCGGGTGAATGTGCTGCGGCTGGCCGCTCCTCGTCGGTCCGTGCGCATCATCGACGAAGCGGCTAGCTCCCTCACCGACCTCCGTTGGGGCAAAAAGGGCATCACGTATGTCTCGGTTCGCCGCGAGGAGCCCTAGCCGCGCTCAGCGCGTAGCCTGCGTTCGCCGCTGCCGAATTGTTCCAGGACGTGCGCAAGGAGCTCGAACGAGTGGAGGACATGCTCGCGGGCGAGCGCTCTCGCCCCCGCAGGGGTGCCGGCCCGCAGCGCGGCGATGATCGCGCGATGCTCGTTGTCGTTCCGTTCATAGAGCGCGTCCGTCTCCGAGCCGCCAGGCGCCCAGACCGCGTGGCCCGAAAACGACCTGCGCGCGCTCTTGGCAAGCCGCTCGATGAGCGGCGTCTCGGCGACGCGGTAGATGACGTCGTGGAAGCCGTGGTTCGCGTTGACCCAGTCGTGTGTCAGCCGCCAGCGATCCTGATCCTCGCGCGGGCGCGCGCGAAGCGCCTGCGTCGCCGTGCTGAAAGCCTCCTCTGCCGACTCGAGCTCTCGGAGCTCGGCCGCGGTGAACTTCGGAGTCGCGATTTCCGTAGCCAGGGATTCGAGCTCGGCCCGTACGAGAAACGCCTCTCGTAGCTCCTCGAGCGTGATCGTCCGCACGCGGACTCCCCGGTTGGGAACGAACGAGACGAGGCCGAGCGCCGCCAACCGGCGAAGGGCCTCGCGAACCGGCGTGCGGCTGACGTCGAACCGCTCGGACAGCTCCTCCTGCCGCAGGACCCGCCCCGGCTCGAGCTCACCGGAGACGATCGCCTCCTCGAGGACGAGCGCGATCTCGTCGGCTTTGGTGCTTTCTAGGGTCATCCCAGTCGATCGTACGCAGGCAGCGTCAGGAACTCGACGAAGTCGTCGGCGAGTGCGACCTCGGCGAAGACCTCCTTGGCGTCCTCCGGCGCGTCGACGCGCTCGATCTCCTCCAGCACCCGCCCTCGCGCGACCCTCCCGTGGCGTACCCACTGCCAGAGCTGCGAGCGTGAGATCTCGGCGGTGGCGACGTCCTCCATCAGGTTGTCGATCGCCGCCGCCCCCACGCCCCGGAGCCACGAGTCGAGGTAACCGATCCCCACGCGGACGTTCGCGGCGACTCCCTCGTCGGAGATCTCGCCCGGCGTGTCCGGAACGGACAGCAGGTCGGCCGCGGACACGTCCACTTCGTGGCGGAGCCTCTCGACCTGGTTCGGGCGCTCACCGAGAACCGAGTCGAACTCCTCCATCGCGACTGGGACGAGGTCGGGGTGCGCGACCCACGTCCCGTCGAAGCCGTCGCCCGCCTCCCGCTCCTTGTCCTCACGGACCTTGGCGAGCGCGACCTCGTTCACGGCCGGATCTTTCCGCGACGGGATGAACGCGGCCATTCCGCCCATCGCGTGCGCGCCGCGCCGGTGGCACGTCGCAACGAGCAGCTCCGTGTACGCACGCATGAACGGCACGGTCATCGTCACCTGCGCGCGGTCGGGCAGGACGAACTCGGGCCGCGAACGGAACTTCTTGATCACGCTGAAGATGTAGTCCCAGCGGCCGGCGTTCAGGCCGGCCGAGTGGTCGCGGAGCTCGTAGAGGATCGCGTCCATCTCGAACGCCGCGAGGATGGTCTCGATGAGGACGGTGGCGCGGATCGTGCCTCGGTCGATGCCGAGCTCGTCCTGGGCGAGGCCGAATGCGTCGTTCCAGAGGCGCGCCTCGAGGTGGCTCTCGAGCTTCGGCAGGTAGAAGTACGGCCCAGAGCCCCGCTCGAGCAGCTCGGCTGCGTTGTGGAAGAAGGCGAGGCCGAAGTCGAAGAGGCTGGCCGAGACGGGCTCGCCGTCCACGAGCACGTGACGCTCGTCGAGATGCCAGCCCCGCGGGCGCGGGACGAGGACGGCGGTTTCCTCGTTCAGGCGGTAGGTCTTCTCACCGGTGTCGAGCTCGATCGTGCAGCGGACAGCGTCGGCGAGGTTCCTCTGCCCTTCGACGACGTTCTCCCATGTCGGCGACATCGCATCCTCGAAGTCGGCCATGAAGACGCGCGCGCCGGAGTTCATCGCGTTGATCGTCATCTTGCGGTCGAGGGGGCCGGTGATCTCGACTCGCCGGTCCTGGAGATCGGCCTGGAGCCGGCGCGACCTGCCAGTCGTCCTCAGGAGCGGCGCGCATCTCCGGCAGCGCCCCGGCGTCGAGCTCGGCCTGCCGCTCGCGCCGCCGCCCGAGGAGCTCGACGCGGGTCGGGTTCAGCTCGCGGTGCAGCTTCGCGACGAAATCGAGCGCCTCTGA
Source organism: uncultured Actinomycetes bacterium (assembly GCA_963776955.1). Lineage (GTDB taxonomy): Bacteria > Actinomycetota > Thermoleophilia > Gaiellales > Gaiellaceae > VAXT01. The sequence continues at coordinate 151,919 of CAVZOM010000005.1, read as the reverse complement.
GCTGAGAACGTCGGTGTCTGTCGGGGCGAGAAGCTCGAGCGTGCTCAAGACTTGGCGAACTGGGCTTCTTCGGTCGAGCCCGAGAGTGCAAGCGTCGAGCTCTCGCCGAGCGCCTGGAGCAGCGCGTCGAAGTAGCCGGCGCCGACCTCTCGCTGATGCCTGGTCGCGGTGTAGCCGCTCTGCTCCAGCTCGAACTCCCGCTCCTGCAGCTCGACGTAGGCGGACATCCCCCGCGCCGCGTAGCCGTGCGCGAGCTCGAACATGGCCTCGTTGAGCGCGTGGAAGCCCGCGAGCGTGACGAACTGGAACCGGTAGCCGAGCGCCGCCAGGTCGTCCTGGAAGCTGGCGATCTGCTCGTCCTCGAGGTGGCTGCGCCAGTTGAACGAGGGCGAGCAGTTGTAGGCGAGGATCTTTCCGGGATAGCGCTCGTGGACTGCCTGCGCGAACTCACGGGCCTCGCCCATGTCCGGCGTCGACGTCTCGAACCAGAGGACGTCGGCGTACGGCGCGCAGGCAAGTGAACGCGCGATCGCCGGATCGAGCCCGGGCCGGACGCGGAAGAAGCCTTCGGGTGTGCGCTCGCCGGTCAAGAACGGCTGGTCGATCGGGTCGACGTCGCTGGTCAGAAGTGTCGCGCTCAGCGCGTCGGTCCGGGCGACGAGAATCGTGGGGACGTCCGCGACGTCGGCGGCGAGCCGTGCTGCTGTCAACGTTCGGATGAATTGCGCGGTCGGGACGAGCACCTTGCCGCCCAGGTGGCCGCACTTCTTCTCCGCAGCGAGCTGGTCCTCGTAGTGGACGCCCGCTGCGCCGGACTCGATCATCGCCCGCATCAGCTCGTAGGCCTGCAGGGGCCCGCCGAAGCCTGCCTCGGCGTCGGCGACGATCGGGAGCAGCCAGTCGACGTGCCGTCCCTCGACCGCCTCGACCTGGCCGGCGCGCAGCAGCGCGTTGTTCAGCCGGCGGACGAGTGCGGGCGCGCTGTCGGCCGGGTACAGGCTCTGGTCGGGATACGTCTGGCCGGAGAGGTTTGCGTCTGCGGCGACCTGCCAGCCGGAGAGGTAGATCGCTTTCAGGCCGGCCTTCGCCATCTGCACCGCCTGGCCGCCGGTCAGTGCGCCGAGAGCGGCGACGTGCTCATCACCCTGGAGCAGCTCCCAGAGGCGTTCGGCGCCGCGGCGGGCGAGCGTGTGCTCGACGCGGACGGGGCCGCGGAGGCGCTCGACATCCTCGTCGGAATACGGGCGCTCGATTCCGCGCCAGCGCTCGGGCGAATCGCCGTTTTGTGCGTGCGTCACGGCGTCAGTCGGTGTCGTGGTCGCGCTCGCAGTAGTCCGGGCACGTGCAAGGAGCGAGCTCGGCGGTGCTGAGTGCCTGCCTCTTCGGCTTCGGCTGCACCCGCTGCTTGCGCCGTGGCCTGCGGAGTTTCGGCCGTTCGCGCGTCAGAATGGATCCAAGATCGACCATTTGCGAAGTATATCCCAGCCTATCGGCCAGCACAAGTGATTTTGGGATCCCAGAAGCGAGGTTTAGTTAGTTTCGCGCGACGCGTGAGCCGCCGACGATCGCCTCTCGGCCGTCCGCGAACCGCACGAGAAGCTTCCCCTTGCCGTCGTAATCGGGCGAATCGACGACGATCGTCGCCTCCTGGCCCCCTACCTTGCAGGGCTCCTCGACCGAGGGGTCGAGGCCTCGCCAGTAACGCACGAAGGGATTCTCCTCCCATTCGCGACCGATGGTCGTCTCGTCCGTGTGGCCCGGAAGCACACGGGTCTCGGGCGCCAGCCTCATGAGCACGTCCATCACCGAACGGCGGATCGCAGGCACGTCCCGTCCTCCGCCGACGGCGTCCTTGAAGACGATGTCGCCCGAGAAGCAGAGCTCGCCGTTGACGACGAAGGCGAGGTGGTCCTCCGAGTGGCCCGGGGTCGGGAGCGCCTCGATCCGCAGGCCGCCGACCTCGAGCGGGCCGGTGACGACCTCGACTCCGAGCTCGGCCTCGTGCGCGACGTGGTCGGGATCGGCGTGGGTGCGCAGGACGTGTCCGGGCCGCACATGCCAGCGCTCGGCCGCTTCGAGCAGCGGTTGCATGGGCGCTCCGGAGTCGACGAAGACCGCCGTGCCGCCCTCCTCGTCCGCGAGGAGATACGCGTTCGAGAGCCAGCCCGGATCCATGCTCCGCTCGACGAGCATCGCTCGTTAGGCTACTGGCACACCGAAGAGGAGGAGATCCGTGGCAGGGCTGTTTGATCGAACGATGAGCATCATCAAGGCGAAGTGGAACAAGCTGCTGAACCGCGCCGAGAATCCGCAGGAGACGCTCGACTACTCGTACGAGCAGCAACTTCAGCTCCTGCAGAACGTGAAGCGCGGCGTGGCCGACGTGGTCACCGCCAAGAAGCGGCTCGAGCTCCAGGCCGGCAAGCTCGAGACGAGCGTCCCGAAGCTCGAGTCACAGGCGCGCGACGCGCTCGCGCACGGACGTGAGGACCTGGCCCGCATGGCCCTCGAGCGGAAGACCGCGGCGCAGGCGCAGCTCCAGGATCTCGACCGCCAGGTGAGCGAGCTCGAGTCTCAGCAGGGGAAGCTCGAGGCGAACGAGAAGGCGCTCGCGACGAAGATCGAGAGCTTCCGCAGCCAGAAGGAGGTCATGAAGGCGCAGTACTCGGCGGCCGAGGCCTCTGTGCGGATCGGAGAGGCGTCGACCGGGATCGGCGACCAGATGGCCGACGCGGGAGCGGCGATCCAGCGCGCGCGTGAGAAGACCGAGGAGATGCAGGCCCGCGCGGGCGCGATGGACGAGCTGATCGCCTCCGGCACGCTCGAGGACTTCACGTCGGGCGACCAGACGCAGCTCGACCGTGAGCTGGCGGCTCTGACGTCGAAGTCGAAGGTCGACGACGAGCTGGAGAAGATGAAGGCGGAGATCGGGGCCGGCACCGGCAAGAAGGAGATCGAGCAGTAGCTGTAGAGCACGTCTCGCACTGGGACGACGTCGAGGCGTCTCGCCGCGAGAAAGGCGAGATGGCAGCGAGCTGGCAGCTCCTCGGCGACGCCGTCGGCTGCAAGGGGATCGGTGTCAATCGCGTCCGGATCGACCCGGGCCGGCTCTCGACCCCTCCCCACTCCCACGGCGCTTCCGAGGAGATCGTGTTCGTCCTGGGCGGTTCGGGCCTGTCGTGGCAGGACGAGCAGGTCTACGAGCTCCGTCCCGGAGACTGCATCGTCCATCTCGCCGACCATGAGGAGCACACGCTACGAGGCGGCCCTGACGGGCTCGACGTCCTGATCTACGGTACGCGGCACCCGACCGAGCTCGGCTGGTTGCCTCGGTCGAGGGCGATTCGCTTTGGCTGGCCGTGGGTCGAGGGCCGCACCGACGATCCCTGGGACGTCGAGGCGCAGTCCGATCCGCTGGAGCTCGGCGAGCCGGCCCCGCGGCCGAAGAACATCGTCAATGTCGAGGACGCCGAGGCCGAGGAGTGGGAGAAGGGCGACTGCGGCTGCGTCGAGCGCCCTCTCGGCCAGCTCGCCGGCGCCGTCAAGACCGGCATGCGGCATGAGGTCATCCCGGCAGGGAAGCTCAACTGCCCCCCGCACTGCCATGGCTCCGAGGAAGAGTTCTTCGTGGTGCTCGACGGAGAAGGAGCGTGCCTGCTCGGCGACGTGGAGCATCCCGTGCGGCGGGGCTCGATCATCGGCCGCCCGCCCGGAACCGGCGTCGCACATGCGTTCCGCGGGCCGCTCACCTTGCTCACGTACGGAACGATCGAGCCGAACGAGATCTGCTACTACCCGCGGTCGAACAAGATCGCGTTCTTCGGCGCCGGAGTCATCGGCCGAATCGAGAAGCTCGACTACTGGGACGGCGAGCCTCTGGGCTGATCCGCCCAATCACTCGGGGCCGAAGGCACCTGCCACGCCGGGTTCGCACACCAGTCTTCCCAGCCGGTGGGAAAGGGCCACTCCGCGATCACGCGCTCCCCCTCGGCCCGAAACGAGGCGGCCTGATCAGCCGAGAAGACGCCCGCTTCGACTGCGGCTTCCAGATCGAGCTCGTCTTTCCACAGCCAAGAGCCGTCAGGTTCGACCCAGATGTCGAGCTCGTGGTCTTGCGTGTCGAAGCCGATGGGGCTCGTTTGCCATGGATCCTCGAGGTTTACGTACCAACCGGCGAACGCGCCGCGATCCCAAAAGAGCCAAATCGCGTGTGCGCGCTCGGGTCGCGCGACGATGAGAATTCCGTCGCCGACCCACGGACGCTCGATCACATCCCATGAGACGGTGAAGCGCTCTGCAAGCGGCACGTCCTCGACCTGGCGATCGCCGATCGCCGGCCAGCTGACGATCGTTCCGGGTGCCAGCCAGAGAACTGGCCCGTCGCTCATCGAAATCGCCCGAGTCGGAATCACGCCGCTCGGACGCCCGCGCTTGAAGTACCTGAGCACGACGGTATCGCCCGGGTGCCAGGGGGTCATGCCTAGATTGGTGCGTCGAACAGGGCGAGCCAGCGCGTGAGGTCTTGCTCGATCGGGAGCTCCTTCTCCAGCTTCGCTTTCAGCTCGAGCTCCTCTGCGTTGTCGCGCTCCTTGCCCTCGCCCTTGGGGATGAACGGCCAGAATGCGCCACGCTTGAAGCCGTAGATCAGGTACACGGGCAGCTTGTTGTCGAAGCGGAAAACTGCGGCCAGCAGCTGCTCGCCGAAGCCGTGGGCGACGAGCTCCGACGCGACGAGGTGCACTGTCGGCACGAGCTCCTCGAAGTCGTTGTCGTGGATGATCAGCCACTCGAAGCCGAACGCGTCGCCCCGCCGCTCGACCCTCGAGTGGGACTCCTGCGCCACCGCGTCGAGCAGCTCCTGGAGCTCGCTCTCGGCGCGCACGAACTCCGCAGCTGAGAGCGGCTTGAAGATGACCGCCGCGGAACCGGACGGCTTCAGCCCGAGCTCGGTCTCCAGCGTGATCCGAGCCGTCGAGATCGCGAAGAGCTTCTGCTGGTCCGCCTTCTTGAGCTTCTTGCGCCCGAAGAGGACGTCCGTCAGCCCCATTTTTTCGCCTCAGGCGAAAAAATGGCGACGCTCACGGCGAAGCCATGAGCGAGCCCGCGGTAAGCGGTGTGGGCCCGAGCGAAAGCGTTGGCCAGAGATCCGCGCAGGATTGGGGTTTCGGGCACAGACCAGTCGGGTCCAACAGCTACAGCTCGACCGGAACTGGCCGACCCATCTCGCGGGCGATCTCGGCCAGCCGCGCGAGCCGCTTCTCGAGCGGCGGATGCGTCATGAACAGCTCCGCGCCGGCCTTCTTGACGCCCGCGGGGATGATGAAGAACGCGTTCATGCCGGCGACCTCGCGCAGGTCCTGCTGCGGGATCTGCGTGATCCGGCTCGCGATCTTCTGAAGCGCGCTCATCAGGTTCTCCGGCGCGCCCGTGATCAGCGCCGCGCCACGGTCGGCCGCGTACTCCCGGTAGCGGGAGATCATCATGATCAGCACCCAGCTGATCACGTAGGTCAGGATCGAGACGGCGAACATGATCAGCCAGACCGGCGCTCCGCCCCGGTCGCGATCGCCGCCGCTGAACATGCCGCCCCACAGCCCGAAGCGGGCGAGCATCGCCGCGACCATCGAGAAGAAGCTGGCGATCGTCATCACCATCACGTCGCGATTCGCCACGTGCGAGAGCTCGTGCGCGAGCACGCCCTCGATCTCGTGCGGCTCCAGGCGGTTCCACAGCCCCTGCGTCACCGCGACCACCGCCTTCTTCTGGCTGCGGCCGGTTGCGAATGCATTCGGGACCTCCGTCGGGATCACCGCCACACGTGGCTTCGGCAGGTCGGCCATCGCCGACAGCCGCTCGACCATCGCGTGCAACTCAGGCGCCTCGTCCGGTCCGACGACCTTCGCGCCGGAAGCCTTCAGGGCGATCTTGTCCGACGTGAAGAACTGGAGGAACGCGAGCGCGCCCATGATCAGAACGACGAGGAAGATGCCGACGTTGAGAACGTTCACCAGGACGACGAAGAAGACGACGTAGAGCAGGCCGAGCGTGAACATCGTCAGCGTCATCCGGCTGGTCAGGCCGAAGTCGCGTCCATAGGCCTTGCGTTTCATCGAGAATCGCGCTCCTTGAAGCGGTGTGTCATGACTCTGATTCTAGCGGCGGGCCTGCTCTCGACCGCGCACCCAGCCCGAGCCGACCACGTTCGGATCAGCCTGGACCCTCCTCCGGACGACGCCGCGGTCGGCCTACTCGTCGCGGGCCGGGGGAAGACCGTCAGCCGCGAGGACGCCGAGCGTGCTCTGGCAGACGTCCCGACGGCGCGCTGCCCGTGCCCGATCACGATTCACTTGACGCTGCCGAGCGGCGAGGAGCACAACGTGCGCCGTTACCGGATCGCGATCGCCGGCGGTGGCTACCACGGGCTTCTGACCTCCGATCGCACGAAGATCCCCGGGCTCGTCTCCATCTACGACATCGAGCCGACGGTTGAAGCGCTCGACGACGGCGAGCGGCCGCCGCTCACCTCACGAGACGAGCCCGAGCCCGGAGCGACCCTGCGGGAGCTCGACGCAAGGCTGACCGAGGCACACGACTCCCGGAGTCCCGCCGCGTACGTGTTCTTCGGCCTCGGCGGCCTCTTCGCGCTGATCTCGCTCCTGCTCCGCTCGGCGTTCTGGGGACGCGCCGCGATCCTCGTCGGCCCCATCGCGCTGGCGACTGCGCTCGCGCTCAGCGCGCTCGAGATCTCCGAGCCGCGCACTGTCGGCTTCGTCCTGCTCGGTGTCGTCGGCTGGGGAGCGGTGCTACTTGCAGCAGTCACTCGAGCGCGGCTCGCCTTCGCGGCTGCGCTGCTGGCGATCTTCCCCGTCTACCTCGTCGTGCTCGCGACCTCGCAGGAAACGAGCGCGCTCGCCGCTTTCGGCCCACACCCTGACGGAGGCGTCCGCTTCTACGGGATCTCGAACCAGGTCGAGACGCTGCTCCTGGTGCCCGGGCTTCTCGGCTCGGCTCTGCTCGGGCCGGCGCTCGTGCCTGTCATCGGCGTCCTCGTCCTGGTCGTGGTCGGAGCGAGCGGCTTGGGCGCCGACGGCGGCGGCATCCTCGTCTTCGGAGCCGGATTCCTCTTCCTGTGGCTACGGCTGCGGGAAGTGGCGCTGACGGCTCGGAGGCTCGCGCTCGCCGCGGCGGCAGCCGTCGTCGCCGGCCTCGTGCTCGTCGGGGTCGATGCGGCGATCGGCGGCTCCAGCCACGTAAGCCGCAAGCTCGGCGACGGCCCGGGCGCGCTCGCGGACGAGCTGGCGCACCGCTGGCGAATCTCGCTCGAGGGCTTCGTCTCCACGTGGCACGCGACGGTCATCATCTCGGCTTCCCTGGCCGTGCTCGTCTGGCTCGCGCTCCGGCAGCCACGGTCGGCCGTGGTGGACGCAGTCCTCGTCGCCCTCGCCGTCTCCCTGCTCGTCAACGACTCGCCGAGAGACGTCGCCTCGTACGGTGCGCTCTCGTGCGCTGCCCTTCGATTCTGGTTCGACGCGTCGAGTAAACTCGCCGTTCGTGCGCCGGGTATCGCTGATCGTCTTTTTGGGGCTCCTGCTGGCCGGTTGCGGCGGCGAGGAGACCGTGTCGCCCACGGGCCCGGTGGTGGGCACGCTGCCGAAAGCTGAGCAGGGGGACAGCGGCCGGCGGCAAGAGCGTCTTTGCCGACGCAGGCTGCGGCGGCTGCCATGCCTTCGAAGCTGCCGGGACGGACGCCACGACGGGGCCGAACCTCGACGAATCGCTCCAGGGCAAGGACGCCGACTACATCAGGGAGTCGATCGTCGACCCCAGCGCGGAGCTCGTGCAGGGGTTCCCCGACATCATGCCCAAGGACTATGGCTCGCAGCTGAGCTCCAAAGAGCTTGCCGATCTCGTGGCCTTCTTGGAGCCTGGTTAATACGCCCTCCCGCTGTTCAACACGATAAGACGGCCATCCGGCAAAGCCGGCCTGGCCTCTAAGCGGCTTCGCAAGCGAAGCCTCTGAACGTTCCTCCGCACCATCCGTCCACAGCGCCACTTAGGTCAGCGCATGATTGACCTCAAGGCTGCGCGGGCCGATCCGGACGCGTTCCGGGCCGCGGTTGCGCGAAAGGGCGCGGGTGAGGCGTTCGACCGGCTGCTCGAAGCGGATGCCCGCTGGCGCGAGCTTGTCCCGCAAGTCGACGAGCTGCGAGGTCGGCAGAAGATCCAGGGCAAGCCGACGCCGGAGCAGGTCGAAGAGCTGAAGCAGGTCAAGGAGGAGCTCAAGCGCCTCGAGGAGGATCTCGCCGCCGCCGAGGCGACGCGGGACGAATTTCTGCACAAGGTGCCGAACCCGCCGCACGAGTCGGTGCCCGACGAAGTGCAGGACGACTCGGAAGGCGCGATCGAGCGCGAGGTCGGCGACAAGCCCGATCTCGCCCAGGCCCCGGAGCACCTCGAGCTCGGGCGCTTCGACATGGAGCGCGCGGCGCGGGTCTCGGGCGCACGGTTCGGCTACTTCATCGGCGACACGGCCCTCCTGTCCCTCTCGCTCTACCGCTGGGCGCTCGATCGGGCCGCAGCGGCCGGCTTCACGCCGGTTCTGCCCCCGGTCCTCGTGCGCGAGGAGGCGATGTACGGCACCGGCTTCTTCCCCGCCGAGAAGAACGAGTACTACGAGATCGGGGAGGACGGCCTCTACCTGACGGGCACGTCCGAGGTGGCGCTGGCCGGCCTGCACATGGGCGAGATCCTGGACGCTGAGCAGCTTCCGCTCCGCTACACGGCGTTTTCGACGAACTTCCGGCGGGAGGCGGGGGCGGCGGGCCGCGACACGCGCGGCATGTTCCGCGTCCACCAGTTCAACAAGGTCGAGCTCTTCGCGTACACGCTGCCCGACGCGTCGTGGGACGAGTTCGAGCGCATCGTCGAGCTGGAGGAGGCGAACGCGAAGGAGCTCGGGCTCCCCTACCGGGTCGTGAACATCGCGGCCGGCGACCTGAGCGCAGCCGCCGCGAAGCGCTACGACATCGAGGCCTGGTTCCCGAGCCAGGAGCGCTACCGCGAGCTCACGTCGGCGTCGAACACGACCGACTACCAGGCGCGGCGCCTCGGCATCCGCTACCGGCGCGACGGCTCGCTCGAGCAAGTGCACACGCTGAACGGGACGGCCGTCACCGACCGCTGGGCGCTCGCGGTCCTCGAGAACTTCCAGGGAGAGGTCCCGGACGCGCTGAAGCAGTACGGAGCCCCCGACACGATCCGCCCCGACTGAGTTAGTGACACAGTGTTACGGCCGGTCGAGGCGGCTACGATCCGTGTCGGCGGGGTGCCGGAGCGGTCGAACGGGGCAGTCTTGAAAACTGTTGGCCCTTCACGGGGCCCGTGAGTTCGAATCTCACCCCCGCCGCTAGCTCATCACAGGGCGAGGAAGCAGACGAGCAGGCAGATCGCGGCCACGAGGAGGATCGAGCTCGACCTCGGCGACCCCTCGTGCGTCGCGCCGCATCCCGGGCCCTCCGACCTGCTGAGGTACCCGGACCGGTCGTAGAGAAAGCGGGCCGAAGGCTTGGAGAGCACGCCAGAGGCCGTCGTGAGCTCCCAAAAGCGCTCTTCGGCATTCGGATCCTCGGAGACGTCAGGGTGTAGCTCTCGCGCCAGGGCTCTATACGCCTTGCGGACCGACTCATCGTCGGCCGTCCGTGGAACGCCCAGCACCTCGTAGTAGTCGCTCCTCGTTCGCGCCGCCGCCAAGTGGCAAAACAGCGTAACGCGGGCCGGATGTTTCGCGTTATACGGGTAATGCGGGTATTGCTGCGGCCTCGAGTGCGGTGGGTTTTTCTGGTGGCTGCCGGGCTTCTGGCCGGGTGGGTCACATCCGCGGGGGGCGCAGGCCTTCCTCCGCCGCCGCCGCTGCCCACGACGGTCCAGGTGCCGACGCTGCCGCTGCTCCCGCCCGCTCCTCCTCCACCGGTTCAGGTACCTCCCGCCCCGGTCCCCGTGCCGCGCGTACCGGTGCCGCCTGCACCCGTGGCCGTGCCTCCAGCACCAGTCGTCCCGCCGGTCGCCCAGCAGTCCTCCCAGCCGGTCGGGACGCTTCAGAGCGGAAGCACGAGCGGTGGCACGGGCGCGCCGTCAGGACCGGCGTCCACCGGAGCGGCCTCAGCATCGCCCGACCGCAGTGCTGGCCCAGGACGCGTGTATCGGATGCGGCTCTCGCGCGACTGGATCGCCAGGAAAGGACCGAAGAGGCATCGCGGAACGACCCTGGTCTTCGTTCTGCGCAGGCCGGCGCTCGTGGAGTTCGTCGTCGTCCAGGTGTCGCCGGAGTGCCGTCGTGTCGGCCGCTTCCGTGTTCGCGGCAAAGCCGGGCGGAATCGCGTTGTGTTCAGGGGGCGTGTCGGCCGAACCGTTCTCTCACCCGGCACGTACACCATCCGAGCGAAAGCGGGTCGACGCAGGGTCGTGGACGCCCGCTTCGTGGTCGTCAGCCGTCGCGACAGAGGCGAGATCGCGTCAGCCCGTACTGCCAACGCGTGCAACGGTGCCGCGGCCGTGACCGCAGCGGCCAGCTCGTTCATCGGGGCGGCCGGCGGGGCCGGCTCGATCGGCTCGAAGGGCCCGGGCGCGGAGCAGCGCTCTCGCTCCGACACGACCAGGCCGACGGCGCAATCGCGATCGAAGAAGGGAGCGCTCGGCGCCAGGTTCGCGCAGGAGGCGGCGGACCAGGTGGCGAGCACCCCGCTCTGGTTCCTCGCACTGCTCGGGTTGGCGATCGTGCTCCTCGCGGTCGCGGCACTCCCGCTTCGCGCGACCCCGAGCCCGAAGGCTGCGGCAATCCTCGCTCAACGTCGAGACGTGATCGCGTTCGCCGGGGCGGCCACGCTAGCGGCCGTGACGATCGCGTACGCCCTGAATTTTCTACTAGGCGGCGCGCAGGGCCTCGAGCTCCCGGTCTAGAGCTAGCCGCTCGAGCGCCCTGGTCTCGATCTGGCGGACGCGCTCCCGCGTGAGGCCCAGGGTCTTGCCGATCTGCTCGAGCGACTTCGGCGCGCTGTCGCCGTTCAGGCCGAAGCGAAGCTTGAGCACGTCACGCTCCCGCTCGGGGAGCTCGGCCACTGCCTTGCGAAGAGCGTCCTGCCGGAGGCTCACCTCGAGCTCCTCCTCCGGCGGCCCCTCGTCACCCGCCACGAGCTCGCCGAGAGACGTGTCGCCCTCGGAGCCGACCGGGCGGTCGAGGCTCGTCACCGCCCGGGCCGCCTCCTGCACCTCGCGAACCTGCTTGAGCGGCAGCTTGGCCGCCTTTGCGATCTCCTGGAGCGTCGGGCCGCGCCCCAGCTTCGTCAGCAGCTCACGCTCGGCCTTCGCGATCTTGCGCTCGCGGTCGACGATGTGCACGGGCATGCGGATCGTGCGCGCCTTGTTCGCGACCCCGCGCTGCACCGCCTGCCTGATCCACCACGTGGCGTAAGTCGAGAACTTGAACCCCTTCCGCCAGTCGAACTTCTCGACGGCGCGAATCAGCCCGATGATCCCTTCCTGGATGAGGTCGAGGAGAGACAGGCCGTGACCCTGGTACTTCTTCGCGATCGAGACGACGAGCCGAAGGTTGGAATTGACCATTCGGTCCTTCGCTTCCTTGTCGCCACGCTCGATGCGCTTGGCGAGCTCCACCTCCTCCTCGGCTGTGAGCAGGGGGTAGCGCGACATCTCGTTCAGGAAGAGCTGGAGAGCATCGGTCGTGGCCACGGCAAGGTCACCGTTGACGTACGTGCTCTCCACCTTCTCGCGCCCACAGTCGTCCTGAATGTCGACGTCGCGCTCCTCGAGCTGCTCGTAGAGGCTCGAGACCTCCTCGTCCCCGAGGTCGAGCGCGTCGACGAGCTCGTTCAGCTCCGAGATCTCGACGCAGCCGGTCTCCGTCCCCTTGTCGAGGAGAGCAGTGATCTGGTCAGTGCCCATCGGCCCGCATATCCCCGTTCTTCGTCCCTCGTTAACGCCTAACTCTAAGGCATCCGCCATGAAACACGTACAGGGAGGACTCGGCGTATTCTGGCCACGTGGACGATCCGGCTGCCCGCGCCTTCTTCGAGACTCTCGAGTACCGGCTCGCCGACGGTGAGCAGGTGGAGGTCGAGGTCTCGCTGACGTTGCTCGGCGGCCAGGGCGTCGAGATCGGGGAGGACGAGCTCCGCGCGGCACGTCGCCGTGCGGTACAGCTCCTCGCAGCCGGGGGCGACCCGCACCGGGACATCGACCCCGAGGGTCGGGCCGTCACCGCGCTGGCGGCCGACCTGGGCTCCCCGGCTCGGAGGGATGCCCTCAAGGCCGGGCTCTCGTCGCTGCGCGAGACCGTGGCCGGTCTGCCAGGCGTCTCCGAGCGGCTCGACCGACTGCTCGAGGACGAGGATCGGGCATGGCGCTGGTATGCCTGCACGCTGCTAGGCGAGGAGCTCGTAAAGGAATAGTCGGGCTCGCGCCGCTTGCGCCCGCGTTTCTGCGCCGCAGAAAATCACGCAATCGAGCTTGAGTTCGGCTACCTTCGGCCGATTAGGAAGCGGACGGCCCAGTCGAGCTTCCTATCCAAGAGGTTCACCTTGCGCTTCCGAATCTCCCTCAGCCTCGTCGTCGCTGCGTTCGCGGCCCTTCCGGCGACCGCTTCAGCGTCGGAAATGATCGCGCGAAACGCCACACACGTCAGCCTCGCGGTGAACAGGAACAACGTTGCGCTCCTGAACTACCGCGCCGGCGGGCGACGGCACCACACGCTCGCCTGGGGCGCCATCAACGCGCGCAAGCCGAACCGCTCGCTGAAGCAGATTTCCTTCCGGCTCGACTACTCGGGCGGCTGGGGCTCACGGCGCAAGGACCTCTGGCGCGGCTTCAAGAATGCCTGCGGCCGGTACGAGGGCCCGGCGTTGCGCTATGTCGTGGCAGCCTGCACGGCGCGTGACGGCTCGCATTGGGTCGTCCAGAAGTGGCGGCGCCTCCTGCCTCCGTTCGGCCTCCGCCCCACCTTCGCGCAGCGGACGATGGAGCTGCATCTCTCCCACTGGTCGGGGGACCTTCCGGAGTTCGTCGTCAAGGTCGACTGGGTGTACAAGCGGTTCGACCATCTCTACGGCTGGCTCAAGTACAAGGGCGAGGGCGTCTACGGCTTCAAGGCGACCAAGTACGGCTCCCCGCTCGACACTTGGGGCCGCAATGTGTTCGTGGACACTTACAACTCGCGTTACGGACGCGGCTGGAAGCGGGAGAACGGCTTCTTGACCCATCGCGGGAGCGGCGCGTTCTGTTACGGCTTCTACTCGCACGGCAAACGACCGGTCGGCAAGGGCAGCGAGTACCGCGCCACTGTGATGGGGCCCGGCGTGATGCCGATCCTGTTCTGGCAGGGCGACGCCCCCGGCCCGTACGACCCACAGCTGGACGAGATCGCGTTCCAGGAGCAGCAGCAGCTGTTCCGGAACTCGAAGTGCCGCCACCGGTAGGGGTTTCCGGGCCAGCATAAGATCGCCCGCGTGGCGGGCGACGACCTGAGAGTGTTGATGCGGGAGGTACCCGCGCCCGTCAGCGTCGTCACGGTCACGGCAGGGGGGCGTTCGGCCGGGTTGACGGTCGACTCGTTCTTGTCGCTCTCGCTGGAGCCTCCGCTCATCGGGGTCGCTCTGGGGCGAAACGCGGCGCTGCACGAGCTCCTGCGCGAGGCTGGCGCGTTCGGGCTGAGCATCCTCGCTTCCGGACAGGAGCATCTGGCGCAGCACTTCGCCCGCGGCGTGCCGCCGATCGGCCTCTGGATCGGGATCGAGACCCGCGACGGCGAGCTTGGGGCGCCGCTGATCGAGGGCGCGCTCGGCTGGATCGAGTGCCGGCTGGCGTCCGAGCATCCAGCGGGAGATCACACGTTCTTCGTCGGCGAGGTGATCTCCGCCCGCCGCGGGCCTGCCTCGGAGGCGCTCGTCCATCTCCGTGGCTCCTACACGTGACCGAGGCCGTCGTCTTCGATCTCGACGGAGTCCTGCTCGACACCGAGGAGCTCTGGGACGAGGCGCGCCGCCGGTTCGCGGAAGAACGAGGCGCCCACTGGCCCGAGGACGCGCAGCGGGCCATGATGGGGATGAGCTCGCCGGAGTGGTCCCGGTACATGCACGACGTGGTCGGCGTGCCGGACTCGCCCGAGGAGGTCTCGGCGGAGGTCGTGAAGCGGCTCGAAGCGCTCTACCGGGAGGAGTTGCCGCTCGTGCCGGGCTCGCTCGAGGCGGTCGAGCGGATCGCAACACACTGGCCGCTCGGGATCGCCTCGTCGTCGAACCGGCCGCTGATCGACCTCTTCCTCGAGCTGACGGAAACGAGTGACCTCTTCCGCGCGACAGTTTCGTCGGAGGAGGTCTCGCGCGGCAAGCCGGCGCCGGACGTCTACCTCGAGGCGGCGCGTCGGCTGGGGGTGGCGCCGACGAGCACCACGGCGATCGAGGACTCCGAGAACGGGATCCGCTCGGCAGCCGCGGCCGGAATGCGGGTCATTGCGATCCCGAACCGTGTCTTTCCGCCGAGCGACGAGTCTCTTTCACTCACCCAGGACGTCCTGAGGTCGCTCGACGAGCTCACCCCGGACGTCGTGAACCGCGGCTAGCGGCGCCCGACCAGCAGGTTCACCCGGAAGCCTGCACGCCTGACGGCGCCCGGCCTCGGGTTCTGACCGACGACGCGGCCGCGGAGCGCTCGCCTAGTGCGAACGCGACGCACCCTGCCGACGCGGCAGTTGGCCCTGCGGATCCGCTGCCTGGCGACACCGAGCCTCAGTCCGATCACCCGCGGCACGCGGCAGCGGGCCGGCGGTGGCGGAGGAGGAGGTGGCGGAGGTGGCGGCGGTGGCGGAGGTGGCGGCGGTGGAGGAGGCGGCGGAGGTGGCGGCGGAGGTGGTGGCGGCGGTGGAGGTGGAGGTGGAGGTGGCGGAGGTGGCGGAGGGGGGCGGAGGTGGTGGTGGCGGCGGGCCGCCGGGGATGTCGTAGGTGAGCGTGAAGTCGCCGACCTCGGTCTCCCAGCCGTCGACAGCGACCGAGTAGGTCGTGCCGGGGGTGACGTCGAACTCGATGATGCTCCCGGTTCCGAAACCGCCGCAGCCGTCGTCGTTGAAGACGATGTTGGTCAGGTTGTTGACCGCGTTGCCGGTGTAGGAGGCCATGTACCCGTCGTAGAGGACGTCGGTACAGGTGTCGAAGTGCGCCATCCCGCTGGCCGTCGGCGTGAAGCGATACCAGACGGAGTTGATCTGCCCCTGGTCGGGCATCACGGGCTCCCCGTCTTCACCGTCTGCGTCGATCGTGGTGCCGCCGATCGTTCCGCTCCCCGACAGGATGACTGCGTTGACGAAGTCGTTGTTCGGCGGCTCGGTTGGCGGCGGAGGAGGCGGCGGTGGCGGAGGTGGCGGTGGAGGTGGTGGCGGAGGCGGCGGTGGCGGAGGTGGAGGTGGAGGTGGAGGTGGTGGTGGTGGAGGTGGTGGCCCGCCGCTAGGCACGTAGTTCACGCGCAATCCGCTGACGAGCGTCGACTCGCCGCAGGAGAACTGGGTGAACGGCCCAAGGTCTGCAGACTGGATCCCGCTCGTCTCCTGCGAGCCGTTGTCGGTGTTCGATCCGTAGATCACAGACAGCGTGTCGGAGTTCTCGGTGAAGATAACCTCGAAGTTCGCCGTCCCCGCGCGCTGGAAGTAGCTCGTGCGCCACTCGATGACGAACTGGCGGTTCGGTGGCGTGCCGAGGAGGGCCGTGTAGATACCGTCGCCCGACGTCCCGGACGTGAGCAGGTCGGCCAGATACGGGATGAAGGCCCTGTCGAGCCCGTTGATCGCGAGCGGCGTGCATGCGGCGAAGGGCGCGTAGTCGTTCATGGTGTGGAACTGGATGTTCCCGTTCGAGCTCACCCGCGCGCTCACGTACGGGAGCCCGTATACCTGCACCGGGAAAGGCAGCCCAACCGGAGTGACGCAGTCGTCGCAGTGATTGCCGATGTCGGTCGCCCCGGGGATGATCGCCTGGCCGGTCTGGGTGTTCGTCGTGTAGCCGTCGCCCGCCGACGCGAGACTCGGCACCGCGAGCGTTACGACCACGACCAGCGCGACCCCCGCCGTCCGGCAGAGGAGACGCCGCTTCCGGCTCTCCATCCCTCCCCCTCCTTGGCTCCCCAAGATCGCCCTCAAAGGTGGCTTTCGGATGGTTCTACCACCTTTCCAGGCGAAAGTGAAGCATCGGCGCAGAAGTCAGAGGGGCCGACTTTCGCCGGCCCCTCGTTGTGATTCATCGGACGGTTTCGCGCCTCTGCTACCCGCGCCCCACGAGCAGGTTCACCCGGAAGCCTGCTCGCCTGACGGCGCCCGGCCTCGGGCTCTGACCGACGACGCGGCCACGGAGCGCTCGCCTGGTGCGAACGCGACGCACCCTGCCGACGCGGCAGTTGGCCCTGCGGATCCGCTGCCTTGCGACACCGAGCCTCAAGCCGATGACGCGTGGAACGCGGCAACGGGCCGGAGGTGGTGGTGGCGGAGGCGGCGGAGGCGGTGGCGGAGGTGGAGGCGGAGGTGGTGGAGGCGGAGGCGGCGGCGGAGGTGGTGGCGGAGGTGGTGGAGGTGGTGGAGGTGGAGGTGGTGGTGGAGGTGGAGGTGGTGGAGGTGGAGGTGGTGGTGGAGGTGGAGGTGGTGGTGGTGGTGGTGGAGGTGGTGGTGGTGGAGGTGGAGGTGGAGGCGGAGGAGGTGGAGGCGGAGGCGGAGGCGGAGGCGGCGGGGGCGGAGGCGGCGGTGGTGGAGGCGGAGGTGGTGGAGGTGGGGAGGCGGAGGCGGCGGTGGCGGCGGCGGAGGCGGAGGACCGCAGAGCCAGTTGACCGCGTTGACTACTACGCGGCCCCAGTCGCCGCTTTGCACAGCTGCCGCGCCGACGTAGGCCGTGACTCCGACAGTCGTGTGCCCGCCGACAGGCCGGTAGCCGATCAGCGCGTTGCCGTTACTCGCAGCCGCCACCTGGGTCGCTCCTGACGCCGGCGTGACGACGTTCTGGAAGTCGCTGTTCAGCGTCGTCACCCCGGCCATCAGCGGGTGGCCCGCGTCGTGCGTGCCGAGCGTGAAGTCGCCGAAGTGCAGGTTTGTCGAGTAGGTGAACGGGTTGTAGTTGCCCGTCACCCACCTGCCGTTGATTCCGTAGGGCTGGCCGGGCCCGTAGAAGCTGAACCCCGTCTGGACGACGACACCGCCGCCGTCTACGTAGTCGGCCAGGTTGTTGCCCAGGGTGTCCGCGTCTGCAAACGCAGAGTTGCTGAACGGAACGACGGCGGCGTACGCCTGGAGCTCAGCCACCGTTGGCGTGCCGCTTTCTGCATCGAATGTGTCGACCATCGTTGCGCCGGCCGCCAGGATCTGCGACTGGAGCGTCGTCGGAGGACCCTCGCTGTCGGCATAGGCGATGAGGACGTCGACGTCGCCGCAGGGTGGTGGAGGCGGCGGTGGAGGCGGAGGCGGTGGTGGTGGTGGTGGCGGTGGCGGTGGAGGCGGTGGAGGTGGCCCGCCGAGCGTCAGCCGCTCGACGGTGTCGGTCGAGTCCGCGATGTCGCTGTTGTAGCCGCCGGCCGTGATGATGTAGCTCGAGCCGATGCTCGTGCCCCCGGTGAAGGACCGGGCCAAGTTGAGGGATGGCTCGGTCCGCCACGAATTCGTGGCCGGGTCGTAGCTGATGACGTCCGCCAGCGAATCGGGAGCCGACCCGCTCGTCAGGACGGGTCGGGCGCCAGGTACACCCGGCCGGAACGGCTGGCCGCCTCCGATCGACCAGAGCCTGCCCTGGGCGACCGCGCTCCCCGGGTAGTTCCTGCCGCCGCCGGGCATGTTTGCCCGCGTCGTCCAGGTGTTCGTCGCGATGTTGTAGTCGTAGTTGGTGTCGACCCAGTCAGAGCCGGTGCTGCCACCCGCGACGTAGAGGTGGCCGTTGATGACGCCGGAGGCCGGGTTGAAGAGGGCAACCGGCAACGGCGCCCGGGTGGTGAAGGTGTTCGCCACCGGGTCGTATTCCCACGTCTGCGACTGAGCGACGCCACCCCCGATACCGCCGACGAGGTAGATCTTGCCGGTGGCGGGGTTGGCGCCGATGCCCATGTCGTAGCGGGCCTCCGGCATGTTCGCGCCGAGGCTCCAGCTATTCGAGGCAATGTCGTAGATCCTCGTCCGATCGCCGTTGTTGAGGCCACCGAAGACGTAGACCTTGTTCCCCGAGTAGGCGGCCGAGACGAGATAGTCCGCGTCGCCCATCGGGGCCCGGGGCGTCCACGTGTTGGCAGCCGGGTCGTAGCGGAGCATCGTGTTCTGGACGGCGCCGCCGATCGAGTTGCCGCCGGCTGCATAGGCGTACTGGCCGTCCGAGGCGACCCCTGCGCCGTACACGTCGACGGGCAACGGGGCGACGAACTGCCAGGCGCCAGGTGGAGGTGGAGGTGGAGGTGGAGGCGGAGGCGGAGGTGGCGGTGGCGGTGGCGGTGGCGGTCCGCCGACGACGAGCTTCTCCACGCTGTCGAGTGAAGTCGCCACATCGGCCCGGCCGCCGGCAGCGATCACCGTGTTGCCGACAGCGACGCTCGCGGTGAACGAGCGCGCGGCGATCAGCGGCGGCACCGCCGACCAGCTATTTCCGGCGACGTCGTACTTCGAGACGTCGTTCAGCCCGTCGAAGGTCGCGAGATTCGTGCCGCCGATCGAATACAGCTGCCCCTGGACGATTGCGCGACCGGGGGTGTTCTTCGCCATCGGCATGTCCGCCAGCTGCTCGGCGGCCGTCCACGTGTTGGTCGTGATGTCGTAGGCCCAGGTGTTGCTCAGCACCTCGTCGGGATTCGTGCGCCCACCCGCGAGGTAGAGCTTGCCGTTGATCACGCCGGAGGTGGTTCCGGCCTGCAGCGCCGGGCTCGGAGCCTTCTCGGTGAACGCGTTCGCGATCGGGTCGTACTCCCACGTCTGGTTGGAGACGCTGTCGATGCCGGCCGCCGAGAAGCCGCCGTTCAGGTAGATCTTGCCGTTGGCGGCGTTGAAGCCGGAGGCCATCTGGCTGCGCGGTGCCGGCATGTTGGCGCCCGCCGTCCACGTGTTGGTCGCGATGTCGTAGATCCGCGTCACGTCGTAGGTGAGGACCGGATCTGGCGTCCGCGTCGAGCCGCCGAAGACGTAGATCTTGTTCGTCGGCGGGTAGTAGACGGCGGAGGAGACGAGCGCCGCGTTCGGCATGTTCGCCAGCTGCGTCCAGGCGTCGGTCGCGACGTTGTAGCGGTAGACGGTGTCCAGCGTCGATCCCGGCGCGGCCGGGAAGTGGTAGCCCCCGAAGACGTACACGTAGGTGCCGTCGCTGGCCGCTGCGCCGCCGAACACGCTCTGCGGCAGCGGAGCGACGTTCGTCCATGCGCCCGGTGGCGGTGGCGGTGGCGGTGGCCCGCCGACGACCACTGTTCCGGTCATCGACGGGTGGAAATTGCAGTGGTAGCCGTACGAGCCGCTCGTGCTGAACGTGAACGAGTAGCTGTCGCCCGGCGCCAGCGTTCCCGAATCGAACACGCCGGGCGTGTCCGAAGTGGCGGTGTGGGCGATTGCGCCCTCGTTCACCCAGCAGACGGTCCCTCCTTGAGAGACGTTCACGGTTTGCGGGTCGAAGAAGAGGTCGCCGATCGAGACCATGGTTGAACCGCCCGGGCAGCCGTGCAGCCTGCTCAGCGTCCGAGGCGCGGCTCGCGAGACTCGCTCCGCTGCTCGCGCTCGAGCGGGTTTTGTGGCACGGGCGGCCAGGCCGGCGCCGATTGCGCTCGGGCCGCCCTTCGTGGCCACGGCTTGGGCTCCGGACTGGTGCGATGCGGCGCCCGAAGCTCCCATCGCGCCTACAACGGCCAGAGTCAGCGCTGCGATGAACGCGCCCGCCAAGAGCAGGCGCCGGTGGGACCTCCCCATGTTGTCGTCCCCTCCCTAGTGAAGAGCGCTCTATTTGCGCTCGTATTCAGCCGTTTCTAACAGGTTGCGAGGCGAAAAAGAAGGGCTCGACAGATATCGGAAAGTGGCTTGAAACGAGCGAGGCGCCGGTTTTCGCCGGCGCCTCACGAGGCATTCAGTCCTGGTCGGTCGCGTCTATCCCCGGCCCACCAGCAGGTTCACCCGGAAGCCTGCACGCCTGACGGCGCCCGGCCTTGGGTTCTGACCGATGACCCGGCCACGGAGCGCTCGCCTCGTGCGAACGCGACGCACCCTGCCGACGCGGCAGTTGGCCCTACGGATCCGCTGTCTTGCGACACCGAGCCTCAGTCCGATCACCCGCGGCACGCGGCAGCGGGCCGGTGGCGGCGGAGGCGGAGGTGGAGGTGGTGGCGGAGGCGGAGGTGGCGGAGGTGGCGGCGGCGGAGGTGGTGGCGGAGGCGGTGGAGGTGGCGGTGGTGGTGGCGGAGGCGGTGGTGGAGGTGGAGGTGGAGGTGGAGGTGGAGGAGGAGGTGGTGGTGGAGGCGGAGGTGGTGGAGGTGGAGGTGGTGGTGGAGGCGGAGGTGGTGGAGGAGGTGGTGGCGGCGGGCCGCCGGGGATGTCGTAGGTGAGCGTGAAGTCGCCGACCTCGGTCTCCCAGCCGTCGACAGCGACCGAGTAGGTCGTGCCGGGGGTGACGTCGAACTCGATGATGCTCCCGGTTCCGAAACCGCCGCAGCCGTCGTCGTTGAAGACGATGTTGGTCAGGTTGTTGACCGCGTTGCCGGTGTAGGAGGCCATGTACCCGTCGTAGAGGACGTCGGTACAGGTGTCGAAGTGCGCCATCCCGCTGGCCGTCGGCGTGAAGCGATACCAGACGGAGTTGATCTGCCCCTGGTCGGGCATCACGGGCTCCCCGTCTTCCCCGTCTGCGTCGATCGTGGTGCCGCCGATCGTTCCGCTCCCCGACAGGATGACTGCGTTGACGAAGTCGTTGTTCGGGGGCCCCGGTGGCGGCGGCGGCGGAGGCGGAGGTGGCGGCGGTGGTGGTGGAGGCGGCGGTGGTGGCGGCGCCGCCGGAGGTCGTGATCGTCAGTGACCAGCCGGAGAGGTTGCCCATGTCGGCGGCGGCATCGTCGACCAGGTACAGGTTCCAGGTGCCGTTCGCCGACAGGCCGTCGAAGACGGACAGGTTCACGTTCCCCGACGGTGCCGGTGCCGGTGCCGGGAAGACGTCCGTCCCCGGCTCGTAGTCGGCCGGGCGGTAGGAGCCGGTCGTGATCTGCGCCGAGTCGGGAAGCTGCGCGGCAGCCTCGTCGTCGAGCGTCAGGTTGACCGACACGATGTCGAGCGAGCCGCCGGCATCCGACATGACCTTCGCGTTCTGGCCGCCGGGGCCGACGAGCAGGATGTCGATGTCATCGGGGTAGGTGTGCGTTCAGCCCGTTGATCGTCATGTTGACGTCGGTGATCGTCCCGCTCGAGCCCGAGACCACACAGGTCGACGGGTAGGGGACTCCCGGACCGGAGTCCGGAATCGTGATCGCCCCGCCGGTGCAGGCGCCCGGAGGCGGAGGCGGTGGCGGCGGTGGTGGTGGCGGCGGAGGAGGAGGTGGCGGGCCGGCCGACGTCGTGATCGTCAGATCCCAGTCGGTGATCATTCCCATGTCACCGCCGGCGTCGTCGACCAAGTACAGGTTCCACGTCCCATTCGGTGCAGTGCCGTCGAAGATGGAGAGGTTCACGTTCCCGGACGGCACAGGTGCCGGCGCCGGGAAGCTGTCGGTGCCAGGTTCGTAGTCCGCCGGCCGGTAGGAGCCGGGAGCGATCTGCGCCGAGTCTGGAAGCTGAGTCGCAGCCTCGTCGTCGATCGTGAAGTCGACGTCGACCAGGTCGAGCGAGCCGCCGGCGTCGGACATGATCTTCGCGTTCTGGCCGCCCGGGCCGACGAGCAGGATGTCGATGTCATCGGGATATGTGTGCGAGAACCCGCTGAAGGAGACGTTGACGTCCGTGATCGAGCCGGTGAGCCCGGTGATCACGCAGCTCGAGGGGTACGGATCGGCAGGGCCGGAGTCCGGGATCTCGATCGCGCCGCCGCAGACCGGTGGGGGCGGCGGCGGAGGAGGAGGCGGAGGAGGAGGCGGGCCCGTCGTCCCGAGGAGCCGGTAGACCTGGTCCGGCGCCGGGGCATCGATGTTGCAGGTCGTCGAACGCCGTCCCCAGGCCGTGCAGAGCGGAGGTTGGAACCCTCCGTTGGGGTTCCGCCAGGCCGCCCCGTTGTTCGAGGTCACGGTGCGGTCGCGCCAACCCCACTGGCCTGTCGTGTTGTACGTCTGGTTCGCCTGGACGGAGACCCAGTAGGCGCCTGCGCCGAGCGACACGATCGGGCTCAGCGGGACGGAGAAGCTTGGACCGCCCGTGAATGCCTGGTTCGGGCGCGAGTGCATCAGCGTTCCCGGCAGGTTGCCCGCGCCGTTCGCGTAGAAGTTGACGTTCACCGAAGTGGCCGGGCCTGGACCGTTGAAGTACTCGCCCCCGACCTCCACGGTGTCGATGTTCCAGCCGAGACCGGCGGGAACGGTGAAGTCGTCCGCGAGCTCGTCGTCGAACTGGTTGAAGGCCGCCTCGTAGTTCTGTGAGTTCGTCGAGAACGAGCCGGCGTTGTCGTACTGGTCGTAGAGGGTGACGTTGGACGTGGACGGCCGGATTAGCGGCCCGGCGGCGCCCTTCGAAGTCAGGCTCGGCTCCGATTCAGGGCGCGACGACGTGCCTGCGCCCGCGGAGACCGCCAGGGCCAGGCCCGCAAAAAGGACGAAGGCCGCAATGGCTGACAGGCGGACATGGCTCCGGCCCAGCGCAGACGCAGATTTCATCTGTTCTCCCCTCCCAACAGTCTCCCCCCAGGATTTCGTACGCGGTTCTTACAACTTGCGGAGCCCGAGTTCAAGGGCAGCGCCTCCGAAAATGGAGCAGAAACGAGAGGCGCCCGCACGGGGCGGGCGCCTCTCTTCGTTGCTTCGGTTACTCGCCTAGCCGCGACCAACCAGCAGGTTCACCCGGAAGCCCGGTCGCCTGACGGCGCCCGGCCTCGGGCTCTGCCCGACGACGCGGCCGCGGAGCGCTCGCCTCGTGCGAACGCGGCGCACCCTGCCGACGCGGCAGTTGGCCCTGCGGATCCGCTGCCTGGCGACACCGAGCCTCAGTCCGATCACCCTCGGCACGCGGCAGCGGGCCGGTGGTGGCGGAGGCGGAGGTGGTGGTGGCGGAGGTGGCGGAGGCGGTGGCGGTGGCGGTGGCGGCGGAGGTGGCGGTGGCGGTGGCGGCGGTGGCGGTGGTGGCGGCGGTGGCGGCGGTGGCGGAGGTGGCGGAGGTGGTGGCGGAGGTGGCGGCGGCGGAGGTGGCGGTGGCGGAGGTGGCGGTGGCGGCGGAGGCGGAGGTGGTGGCGGTGGGGGTGGTGGCGGTGGAGGTGGCGGTGGCGGTGGTGGCGGCGGTGGTGGCGGCGGTGGTGGCGGAGGTGGCGGTGGAGGTGGCGGCGGCGGTGGGCCACCGGTCGTCGGGCGGTAGATGTGATCGCTCAGGAACTGGAACGTGTTCCCGTTGATCCCGCCGGTCGACCAGATCTCGCCGCCGACACGGCCGGTCGAGTTGAAGCCGGCCTGGTTCGCCTGGCGCACCGGCGAGGGCAGGTTCGGTGGCGAGGCGGCCCAGGTGCCGGCCGGCCAGGTCGCCGTATCGAGCTCGTTGACGGCGTCGGTCGAGTTGAAGTAGCCAGACACCGGCAGGTCGCCGCCGATTGCGAACAGCCTCGTCCCGAAGGAGGCGAGACCGAAGTCCGCACGCTGCGGCGTGAACGCCGGGCCACTCGACCAGGTACCGGTCGTCATGTCGAGCCGCATCGTCGCCGTCGAGTTGGAGCTTGCATCAGCCCCGAAGCCGCCGACGATGTACAGGTAGTTGCCGACCGTCTGGTAGCCGCTCAGGAACACGCCCGCGGGCGCCGGGTTACCGGTCGACCAGGTGTTGGTCGCGATGTCGTAGATCGTCAGCGACGTCTGCGGTGCTGCGTCGCCGCCGATCACGTACACCTTGTTGTTGAGCGCACCGGCCGCACAGCCGTAGCCGCTCGTATGTGCGGAGCGTGCGGGGCCGGGCGTCCAGGCGTTCGATGCGATGTCGTAGATCCAGAACGAGTTGCCCGTGTCGCCTTCTGCGACGTAGATCTTCCCGTTCCAAAGAGCACCGCAAGGCGCCTCGCTGGAGACCGGGATCGGGGCCCGCGCCGTCCACGCGTTCGTGCCTGCGTTGTAGCGGTTGACGTCCGGGATCCGCGTCCCGTTCGAGACGCCACCGATCACGTAGAAGTCCTCGCCCGAATCAGCGAACGCGTAGCGCACGTTCGTGACCGGATACGGGGCTCCCGGAGCCCAGGCTCCAGGTGGCGGCGGCGGCGGAGGCGGCGGCGGAGGTGGCGGCGGTGGTGGTGGAGGCGGCGGTGGTGGTGGGCCGCCGGAGGTCGTGATCGTCAGTGACCAGCCGGAGAGGTTGCCCATGTCGGCGGCGGCATCGTCGACCAAGTACAGGTTCCAGGTGCCGTTCGCCGACAGGCCGTCGAAGACGGACAGGTTCACGTTCCCCGACGGTGCCGGTGCCGGTGCCGGGAAGACGTCCGTCCCCGGCTCATAGTCGGCCGGGCGGTAGGAGCCGGTCGTGATCTGCGCCGAGTCCGGAAGCTGCGCGGCAGCCTCGTCGTCGAGCGTCAGGTTGACCGACACGACGTCCAGCGAGCCGCCGGCATCCGACATGACCTTCGCGTTCTGGCCGCCGGGGCCGACGAGCAGGATGTCGATGTCATCGGGGTAGGTGTGGTTCAGCCCGTTGATCGTCATGTTGACGTCGGTGATCGTCCCGCTCGAGCCCGAGACCACACAGGTCGACGGGTACGGGACTCCCGGACCGGAGTCCGGAATCGTGATCGCCCCACCGGTGCAGGCGCCCGGAGGCGGAGGCGGAGGCGGAGGTGGTGGTGGTGGCGGTGGGCCGCCGACGGTCAACGTCTCCGTCCTGTCAGTCGTCGTCGCACCGGTGTAGCCGCCGATCGCGACCAGCGTGTTCCCGATGTTCGTACCGCCGACGAAGGAGCGCGCGCCGTTCAGGCTCGGCTCGTTCGCCCAGGCGTCCGGGGCGTAGCTGAAGGTCACGGCTGCCGTGTCCGGCACGGCGGCTGCCATTGCCGACAACCTGCCACCCGGGCCGAACGGGTTGCCCTGCCCGAACGTATACACCCGGCCGGCTGCAACGCCGGAGCCAGGCACGTTCGTCGGCTGGGGCATGTTCGCCCGCGTCGCCCAGGTGTTGGTTGCGATGTTGTAGTCGTAGGTGGCCGAGCAGGCCGTATTGCAGGTCAGGTTGCGTCCCCCGGCCACGTAGAAGTGGCCGGCGACGATCCCGAAGCCGGGACCGCCGATGCCCACTGGAAGCGGTGCCCTGGGAGTGAACGTTCCGGCGACCGGGTCGAACTCCCACAGCTCTGTGTGAGCCGGGTCGATGTTGCCGGTGCTATAGCCGCCGGTCAGGTAGATCTTGCCGTTGCCCGGGTTGTAGCCCGACGCCATCTGCTGGCGAGCGGCAGGCATCGGAGGACCGACGGTCCACGTGTTGGTTGCGATGTCGTAGATCCGCGTGGTGCTGTACGTGACCACGCCGTCCCAGCCGCCGAACACGTAGATCTTGTTCGTGGTCGGGTAGAAGACGGCCGAGGCCATCGTGATCGCATCGGCCATCGGCGCCAGCGTCGACCACGTGTTGGCGACCGGGTCGAAGCGATAGAGCCCGTTCGTGTAGTTGGGCGCGGTGAACGAGTAGCCACCGGCCGCGTACGCGAACGTGCCGTTCGAGGTGGTCGCCGGGCCGTAGACGTCATCCGGCATCGGTGCGCGGATGACCCACGCTCCTGGTGGTGGCGGCGGTGGTGGAGGCGGAGGTGGCGGTGGTGGCGGTGGCGGTGGTGGCGGTGGTGGCGGAGGCCCGCCGGAGGTCGTGATGCTCAGTGACCAGCCGGAGAGGTTGCCCATGTCTGCCGCCTGCGTCGTCGACGACGTACAGGTTCCAGGTGCCGTTCGCCGACAGGCCGTCGAAGACGGACAGGTTCACGTTCCCGGACGGCACGGGTGCCGGTGCCGGGAAGGTGTCCGTCGCCGGCTCGTAGTCGGCCGGGCGGTAGGAGCCGGTCGAGATCTGCGCCGAGTCCGGAAGCTGCGCGGCAGCTTCGTCGTCGAGCGTCACGTTGACGCCGACACGATGTCCAGCGAGCCGCCGGCATCCGAGAACACCTTCGCGTTCTGGCCGCCTGGGCCCACGAGCAGCATGTCGATGTCATCGGGATAGGTGTGCGATTGAGCCCGTTGATGACGAGGTTGAGGTCGGTGATCGTCCCGCTCGAGCCCGAGACCACGCAGGTCGACGGGTATGGGATCACCAGGTCCGGATCCGGGATCGTGATCGCCCCACCGTTGCAGGAGCCCGGAGGCGGAGGCGGTGGCGGCGGCGGAGGCGGCGGAGGAGGCGGAGGTGGCGGAGGCGGTGGCCCCGTGGTCGAGACCTTGTCGTAGAAGACGTCCTGCTGGCTGGCGCCGTTGATCAGAACCCGGCCGTCCGTCCACGCCGTGTGCACGGTGCCGTTGGTCGGCGCGTGCGAGCGGTCGTAGTCGCCCGTGTAGCAGGCCTGGACGCCTGGGTCTGGCTGCAGCGGCTTCGGGAAGATGACGTCGCTGACCGGGCTTGCGTTCTGCCAGGTCAGGCCGTTGTCGGTGGACAGCCGACCGAAGCGCTGCAGGTCGTCGTTCGCCGTGTTGCGCTGGTCGTACCAGCTCGCGAACACGTGGCCCTGTGGCGTGACGCCCAGCGAGGGCTGCCACTGGCCGCGCGTGCCGCCGTCCTGGTCGATCCGAAGCGGCGCGCTCCACGTGGAGCCGTTGTCGGCCGAGCGGACGTAGTAGATGTCGCCCTTGTCCGCGCCCGCGCCGTGTGCGGCGTAGACGTAGTGGACCGTGTTCGAGGGCCCGGTCATGATGTCGCCCCAGCCCATGTGTCGCCAGTAGGAGGGGTACATGGCGGCGAAGTAGCCGCACGTCGACATGCCGGGGCCTGGGAACGCCGGGCCCATCGTGATCGCAGACCAGGTCGCGCCGCCGTCTGTCGAGCGATAGACGATGTTCGTGCGCGAGCCGAGCCCGCCGCCGCCCTCGTTCATCGTCGCGACGTAGACGTAGCCGTTGGGGCCCGTCGTGATCTGCACGTCACGGATGAACGCAGCATTCAGCTGGACAGGCGCGCCCCAGGTGAGGCCGCCGTCGGTCGACTTGGCGACATACAGCGCCCCGCCGCCGATGGCGAAGTTGTTCCAGCTCGTGTACTGGTCTCCGTAGTACGGGCTCGTGGGGCTGTTGTCGACCCAGCCCGACTGGCGGTCGTCCGAGGAGCCGGAGTGCGCGCAGGGACCGACCGTCCAGGTGATCCCGTCGACCGAGAACCAGACGCCGATCCCCTGGCCTCCGCAGCCGGAGGCGAGGAAGGTCGCGACCCACTTCGAGTGCTCGATGTCGTAGTAGACGACGGGGTCGCCGTAGCCGGTGCCGTGGCCCGTGCAGAACGGCCTCGTGTTGAGGTTCGTCCAGGTCGAGCCGCCGTTCGTCGAGTAGGCGCCGCCCGAGTAGCAGGAGGGCGATGTCCTCGAGTCGTTGAAGGCCGCGAGGACGGTCGTGCCCTGGGCCCAGACCTGGACCTCGGACTGGGTCACCTTCGGTGAGGCGCCCTCGCCGCCCGTGATGATGTTGACGTCGACGCCGCCGTAGTCAGCTGGGCTCGACGACTCCGTCAGACGACCGAGTGCGGAGAGCTGCCGGGTCATGCCCGCCTCTCCGCGACCACAGGCCGTCAGAATCCGAGCGGCCCGGGCGTTCGTCTGCTTTTCAAGGTTAAATCGGTCGATCATTGCGCACTGCGGTGAGCTACCCGTCGGTGCGCTGCTGGCAAGGCTTGCGGCAAGCCTGTTGTCACTGCCTGAAGCTGCCGAGCTCGCCATGCTGCCCGCGAGCGCGGCTACGGCGACTAGAGCGCCGACGACTGCTGCGAGCAGCAGACGCGTCGGCGTCGGTCGGCCGAGCTTACGTAGAGCTCTCAAGAGCCTCCCCTCCCATTCCCCCCGGTGTATGTAGGGCGTTCTTACAACTTGCTGGTCTCGAATTCAAGGTCTCAGTCGATAAAGACCCTCCTTTTTAGCGCCTACCAACAAGCAGGTTGACCCGGAAGCCTGCACGCCTCACGGCGCCCGGCCTCGGGCTCTGACCGACCACCCGGCCGCGGAGCGCTCGCCTTGTGCGAACGCGACGCACCCTGCCGACGCGGCAGTTGGCCCTGCGGATCCGCTGTCTTGCGACACCGAGCCTCAGTCCGATCACCCGCGGCACGCGGCAGCGGGCCGGCGGTGGCGGAGGCGGAGGTGGTGGCGGTGGCGGCGGTGGAGGTGGTGGCGGAGGAGGAGGTGGAGGCGGAGGTGGAGGTGGCGGCGGTGGCGGAGGTGGAGGCGGAGGTGGAGGTGGTGGCGGTGGCGGTGGAGGTGGAGGTGGCGGAGGCGGAGGTGGCGGAGGAGGCGGCGGAGGCGGAGGTGGTGGCGGTGGGCCACCGGGGATGTCGTAGGTGAGCGTGAAGTCGCCGACCTCGGTCTCCCAGCCGTCGACAGCGACCGAGTAGGTCGTGCCGGGGGTGACGTCGAACTCGATGATGCTTCCGGTTCCGAAACCGCCGCAGCCGTCGTCGTTGAAGACGATGTTGGTCAGGTTGTTGACCGCGTTGCCGGTGTAGGAGGCCATGTACCCGTCGTAGAGGACGTTGGTACAGGTGTCGAAGTGCGCCATCCCGCTGGCCGTCGGCGTGAAGCGGTACCAGACGGAGTTGATCTGCCCCTGGTCGGGCATCACGGGCTCCCCGGGCTTCCCCGTCTGCGTCGATCGTGGTGCCGCCGATCGTTCCGCTCCCCGACAGGATGACTGCGTTGACGAAGTCGTTGTTCGGCGGCCCTGGTGGTGGTGGTGGTGGTGGAGGAGGTGGCGGTGGCGGAGGTGGTGGCGGTGGAGGAGGTGGAGGTGGTGGTGGTGGCGGCGGCGGCGGAGGTGGTGGGCCGACCGTCCCGGTGATCCGGAAAACCTGGTCCGCTGCGCCCGTGTCACCGAGGCATGCCGTTCGGCGCAGCCAGGCAGGGCACGAGGCGCCCTGTCCACCGCCCGGGTTCTGCCATGCCGCTCCGGAGTTCGACTGCACCGTCCGGTTCGTCCAACCCCACTGACCAGCGCTCGCGAAGTTCTGGTCCGCCTGCACCGAGATCCAGTAGGTGCCCGGGAGGAGGCCGATCGACGGGCTAACCGGGACGACGAAGCTCGGGCCGCCCGTGAACGCCTGGTTCGGACGGGAAGCGAGCAGCGTGCCGGGCAGGTTGCCGGCGCCGTTCGCGTAGACCCGCACGTTGACCGAGGCGGCCGGCCCCGGCCCCCCGTAGTACTCGCCCTGGACCTCGACTGCGCTCAAGACCCAGCCTGGGCCCGCCGGGACGACGAAGTCGTCTGCGAGCTCGGAGTCGAGGGAGTTCGCCGCGGCCTCGAAATCCTGCGAGCTCGAAACGATCGTGCCCGCGTTGTTGTACTGATCGTGAAGCACGTCGCCGGCCGACGCGCCGGCGGCTGCGGTCAGCGCGAACACGGCAAAAGCCATGAACGCGAGGACGCGGATTCGACGCGTGTTCTCCACGTAAGACCTTCTTACAGCTTGCGGGGGTCGAAGTTCAAGGTCTGGGAGGAAAGAGGGGCGCCCACTCGTGGCGGGCGCCCCTCTTCGTCGATCCGATTATTCCTAGCCGCGACCAACCAGCAGGTTGACCGGGAAGCCCGGTCGCCTGACGGCGCCTGGCCTCGGGCTCTGACCGACGACGCGGCCGCGCAGCGCTCGCCTTGTGCGAACGCGACGCACCCTGCCGACGCGGCAGTTGGCCCTGCGGATCCGCTGCCTTGCGACACCGAGCCTCAGTCCGATTACCCGCGGTACACGACAGCGGTTCGGCGGAGGTGGTGGCGGAGGCGGAGGTGGCGGAGGCGGAGGCGGAGGTGGCGGTGGTGGCGGCGGAGGGGGTGGCGGAGGTGGTGGCGGTGGTGGCGGCGGCGGTGGAGGCGGTGGAGGCGGTGGTGGTGGCGGCGGTGGCGGTGGTGGCGGAGGCGGAGGTGGTGGAGGCGGTGGCCCTGTCGACACCTTGTCGTAGACGACGTCCTGCTGGCTGGCGCCGTTGATCAGAACCCGGCCGTCCGTCCACGCCGTGTGCACGGTGCCGTTGGTCGGCGCGTGCGAGCGGTCGTAGTCGCCCGTGTAGCAGGGCTGGACGCCTGGGTCTGGCTGCAGCGGCTTCGGGAAGATGACGTCGCTGACCGGCATTGCGTTCTGCCAGGTCAGGCCGTTGTCGGTGGACAGCCGTCCGAAGCGCTGCAGGTCGTCGTTCGCCGTGTTGCGCTGGTCGTACCAGCTCGCGAACACGTGGCCCTGTGGCGTGACGCCCAGCGAGGGCTGCCACTGGCCGCGCGTGCCGCCGTCCTGGTCGATCCGAAGCGGAGCGCTCCAGGTGGAGCCGTTGTCGGCCGAGCGGACGTAGTAGATGTCGCCCTTGTCCGCGCCCGCGCCGTGTGCGGCGTAGACGTAGTGGACCGTGTTCGAGGGCCCGGTCATGATGTCGCCCCAGCCCATGTGTCGCCAGTAGGCGGGGTACATGGCGGCGAAGTAGCCGCACGTGGAGATACCCGGGCCTGGGAACGCCGGGCCCATCGTGATCGGCGTGAACGACGCACCGCCGTTCGTCGAGCGATAGACGATGTTCGTGCGCGAGCCGAGCCCGCCGCCGCCCTCGTTCATCGTCGCGACGTAGACGTAGCCGTTGGGGCCCGTCGTGATCTGCACGTCACGGATGAACGCAGCATTCAGCTGGACAGGCGCGCCCCAGGTGAGGCCGCCGTCGGTCGACTTGGCGACATACAGCGCCCCGCCGCCGATGGCGAAGTTGTTCCAGCTCGTGTACTGGTCTCCGTAGTACGGGCTCGTGGGGCTGTTGTCGACCCAGCCCGACTGGCGGTCGTCCGAGGAGCCGGAGTGCGCGCAGGGACCGACCGTCCAGGTGATCCCGTCAACCGAGAACCAGACGCCGATCCCCTGGCCTCCGCAGCCGGAGGAGAGGAAGGTCGCGACCCACTTCGAATGCTCGATGTCGTAGTAGACGACGGGGTCGCCGTAGCCGGTGCCGTGGCCCGTGCAGAACGGCCTCGTGTTGAGGTTCGTCCAGGTCGAGCCGCCGTTCGTCGAGTAGGCGCCGCCCGAGTAGCAGGAGGGCGATGTCCTCGAGTCGTTGAAGGCCGCGAGGACGGTCGTGCCCTGGGCCCAGACCTGGACCTCGGACTGGGTCACCTTCGGTGAGGCGCCCTCGCCGCCCGTGATGATGTTGACGTCGACGCCGCCGTAGTCAGCAGGGCTGGACGTCAGTTGAGAAAGTGACGAGAAGAGCGAATCGTCGACCGGCCGCGACGGCGCTCGTCCGCAGGCGGCGAGGATCTCGCCCGCGCGGGCGTTCGTCTGCTTCTCGATGTTCAGCCGATCGATCGACGCACAGACCCCGGATTCGCTTTCGCCTGCGTTCGCGCCGGTCGTGATCACGCCTGTGAGCACGACCACGACGGACACGAGCGCGGCAATCCAGGGCCAGCGCGAATGGTGTCGCGTGTGCACAGCAAAACCTCCCCTACCCTTGATTTGACTCCCCCGGTTCTTCGGAAGCGTGGAACGGTTCTACATCTTTGGGATGCCTTTTTCAAATCGCTCCCGGTGGATGCGGGAGGCGTAGAAGCGGTCGGCCGGTCCTATTGAGTGCCGGCACAGACGGTGCTAGCTTCTTTCGAGATTCGAGACTCGACGAGGGGGAGAGCATCAATGGGGAAGCACCGCGCAGCAATCGCGCTGGCGTCGACCGCGCTGGTCATCGCAGTTCTGGGCCAGACGGGAATCGGCAACGCAGCAGTCGGAGCCATGCGAGTCGCCTTGTTCGCGGAGAACGCGGCCAAGGTGAACAACATCAAGGCTTCACGAACACCGATGCCCGGCAGGTTGCTCGCGCTGAACGCCAGGGGCAAGCTCCCCTCCTCGGTCCTGCCGGCCTCGAGCAGGCCGAGCGGATTCACGCACACGCTCATCGTGAGCCCGAACCCCGACCACGTCGAGGCGGGCCGCGCGCTGGTCGAGACCCTGACCGGAATCCACGATGCCTCCGCGGACAACCCCTACCTCATCAAGATCGAGCCCGGGATCTACGACCTGGAGGCGAACTCTCTCTACATGAGCCCGCACGTCGACGTCGAGGGCTCCGGCGAGGGCGTGACGACGATCACGTCCGCAGTCAACACGGGCTTCGGCACCGTCGTCGGTTCGGACAACTCGGAGCTTCGGTTCGTGACGGTCAAGAACACGGGCGAAGCGGGGCAACAGGTTTCCGCCCTCTTCTCGGAGCGTGCGTCGCCCCGATACACGCACGTGACCGCAATCGCCTCCGGCGGCACGGAGAACGACGCGATTCACATCTCGAACGGGACGCCTGTCCTGAGCTACGTGACCGCGAGCGCCTCGGGCGGTAGCCGGTCGACCGGCATTGCGAACTTCGGCGGGCTCCTGACCATCTCGAACTCGACCGTCAGCGCCGCGGATGCCGTCAATACGAACCTCGGCGTCCTCTCTACGTTCGGCGGCACGGTCCGGGCAAACAGCTCGGCCATCAGCGCCTCGGGAGGAGCAATCGCCGTCGGCCTGCGAACGAACAACGGGAACCATACGGTTACGGACACCACCCTCTCAGCGACCGGGCCTGCGGAGAGCTATGGCATCTACAACGGCTGGAGAGTTGCGACCCCGGTCGTGACCGTGCACCAGTCGCGCGCCTCGGGAGGGACGAACAGCATCTACTCGATCGGCGGAGTGATCCAGGTCGGGGCCTCCCAGCTCTCGGGCCCGACCGGGGCGTTCAACATCGGATCCCTGCGCTGCGCGGCTTCATACGATGCAGCGTTCAACCCGCTCACGTCCAGTTGCGCAGCTACCGCTGTCGCTTCTGGACCAGCGTCATCCCGTCGCGAACGGTGAGCATCACCGAGACGACCCGCTCGTCGTTCGCGACGTGCTCGTTGAAGTCCTTGATCGCGAGCGTCGACTCCTCGCCGTCTTCCTCGACGACCCGGCCGGACCAGAGCACGTTGTCGGCGATCAGGAGCCCGTTCTCGGCGAGCAGCGGTAGCGCCGCCTCGTAGTAGGCCTTGTAGTTCGGCTTGTCGGCGTCGATGAAGACGATGTCGAACGGGCCCTCGAGTGTCTCGACCGTCTCCAGGGCAGGGCCGAGACGGATCTCGATCCGGTCGCCGAAGCCGCTCTCATCCATGTAGCGCCTTGCGATAGAGGTCGCGTCGGGGTCGACGTCGCACGTGATGATCCGGCCGTCGGCCGGAAGCTCGGAGGCCATCGAGATCGACGAGTAGCCGGTGAACGTGCCCAGCTCGAGGATCCGCTTCGCGCCGCTCAGCCGCACGAGGCGCGCGAGGAACTGGCCCTCGATCCGGCCCACCATCATCTGGGGCGCCGTCGTCTTCTCGCGCGTCTCCTCGGCGAGCCGCTCGAAGAGCTCGCCCAGCGCCGTCGTGTGCTCGGCGGCGTAGTCCTCGACGGCGTCGTTGACGATGAAGGCCATGGGGGCGCTCAGGCTATCGGTCGGCGCGCCCGAAAAGCACGCAGCCGTTGTGACCGCCGAGGCCCATCGCATTCGAGAGCGCGACGTCGACCTTCGCGTCGCGCGCCTCGTTCGGGACGTAGTCCAGGTCGCACTCCGGATCCGGGTGCTCGTAGTTGATCGTCGGCGGGATCTTGCCCTCGTGGATCGCGAGCACGCACATCATCGACTCGATTGCGCCCGCAGCCCCGAAGCAGTGCCCCATCATCGACTTCGTCGACGAGACAGCGAACTCGTAGGCGTGGTCGCCGAAGATCTCCTTCAACGCCTTTGTCTCGGCGAGGTCGCCGAGCGGCGTCGACGTTCCGTGCGCGTTGACGTAGTCGACGTCGGTCGGGTCCACGCCCGCGCGCGCGAGAGCGGCCGTCATCATCTCGGCGACTCCGACGGAGGCCGGATCGGGCGCAGCCATGTGGTACGCGTCGTTCGAGGCTCCGTAGCCGAGCACCTCGGCGTAGATCGTCGCGCCTCGCTTCTCGGCGCTCTCGAAGTCCTCGAGGACGAGCACGCAGGCACCTTCGCCCATCACGAAGCCGGCCCGCGTCGCGTCGAACGGGCGAGAGGCCCGCGGCGGATTCTCCTCCTCCGCGGCGAGACCGCGCATCGCGCAGAAGCCGGCAAGGATCAGCGGGTGCATGCAGGCCTCGGTGCCGCCGGCGAGCACGACGTCGGCGTCGCCGCGGCGGATGATCTCGGCCCCCTCGCCCACCGCGTGTGAGCCCGTCGCGCACGCTGACACGGGCGCGTAGTTCGGGCCGCGCATCCCGAGCGTGATCGCGATCTGGCCGCTCGCCGAGTCGACGAGGACGCTCGGGATGAAGTACGGCGAGACGCGGTCCGGGCCCCGCGCTCTGGAGCACCTCGCTCTGCTCCATGATCCCGAGGAAGCCGCCGATCGCGGAACCGAAGACGACACCGACCCGGGAGGGGTCGAAGCCGTTCAGCGCGGCGTCATCCTTCGCCTCGACCGCGGCGGCCAGCGCGAGGAGGACGTTTCGGTCGAGCCGTCGGGCCTCCTTCGGGCTCACGAGCCCGGCCGGGTCGAAGTCCTTCACCTCGGCGGCGATCCGGACCGGGAAGCTCGCTCGCGTCGAACGACTTGATGAAGTCGATCCCGCTCTCACCGGCGATCGCGGCGCGCCAGGTCGACGGTGCGTCGTTGCCGAGTGGCGTGACCGCGCCGAGACCCGTGACGGCGACTCTCCTCATGCGGCTAGCTTAGTGGCCGCATGCCGGGCAAAAACGTCCCCTTCCCGCCGATGGAGGCCGAGCTCGTCGCGGAGCTCCCCACCGGCGACTGGCAGTACGAGCCGAAGTGGGACGGGTTCCGCGGCGTGCTCGAGAACGACGGCGGCGAGCTCGCGCTCTGGTCACGCAACGAACGGCCGCTCCTCCGCTACTTCCCCGAGCTCGAGCCGCTCGGGAAGCTGCTCCCTCCCCACTCCGCTCTCGACGGCGAGATCGTGATCGCCAAGAAAGGCCAGCTCGACTTCGACTCGATGCAGCTTCGCCTTCATCCCGCCGAGAGCCGGATCCGCAAGCTCTCGGCCGAGATCCCGGCGCAGTTCATCGCGTTCGACATCCTGCTCTGGAAGGGCGAGAAGCTGCACAAGCTTCCGCTCGAGAAGCGGCGCAAGGAGCTCGAGCGGAAGGCGAAGAAGTTCCAGCTCTCGCCGTACAGCCGCGACCTCGCCGATGCGGAGCGCTGGCTCGACCGGCTCGAGGCCGCGGGGCTTGACGGCGTCGTCGCGAAGCGGCTCGGGGCTCCGTACCTGCCGGGATCCCGCGAAGGCGTCGTCAAGGTCAAGAAGTACAAGACGGCCGACTGCGTGATCGTCGGCTACCGCTACAGCGAGAAGGCGGAGGGTCGGATCTCGACGCTGCTGCTCGGGCTCTACGACAAGGACGGAGAGCTCGACTTCGTCGGGCACTGCTCGGGGATGAACGCCGCCGTCCGCCGGCAAGTCGAAGAGGAGCTGCCGAAGCTGCGGAAGAAGGGGTTCATCAGCGACAAGCGCATCCCCGGCGGTCAGAGCCGCTGGTCGCAGGGCAAGGAGCTCGACTGGCACCCGGTGAAGCCCAAGCTCGTGGTCGAGGTGCGCTTCGACAAGATCGAGCGCAACCGCTTCCGGCACGGGACGAGGCTCATCCGGTTCCGGCCCGACAAGGACCCGAAGGACTGCACGTGGCGCGAGGTCCGGCCGCCGCGCCGGCGAGGCGACCCGACCGTCGATTCACTTCTTGGCGCGGCTTGAACGCTGCTGGCGGCGCGACTGCCAGCCGCCCTGGTCGCTCTCCCAGCGCTGAACGGGGCCCCGGCGGCGGCCGCTGTCGACCTTGTTCGGGTCGGCGGGCTCGAGGTCGAGCTTCGCGAACATCGGCAGCAAGCTCCTCTTCCGCCGCCACATCCCCTTCGTCAGGTCGCCGACCTTGTCGATCCGCTTGCGCATCGTCGTCAGCGTGAACTTCTCCGGCCGCACCGACGAGACCTCGTCCCACTCGAGCGGCGCCGAGGCGCGGGCATCGGGCGTCGGGCGGATCGAGTAGGCGGACGCGATCGTCCGGTCGCGCGAGTTCTGGCCGTAGTCGACGAAGACGCCGCGCCGGTCCGCGACCTTCCACGTCGTCGTCGCGACCTCTTGGTCGCCGATCCGCCGCTCGACCTCCTGGGCCATCGCCTTCGCGAGCCGCCGCACCTCGGGGAAGCCGAGCTCCGGCTTGATCGGCGCGAGGATGTGAAGCCCGGTCGAGCCCGAGGTCTTCGGGAAGCTCGCCAGGCCGAGCTCGTCCATGACGTCCTTGACGACGAGCGCGATCTTCCGCACGTGCCGCCACGGGTTGCCCTCGCTCGGGTCGAGGTCGATCAGGAGGTAGTCGGGCCGGTCGACGTCGTCGACGCGCGAGTGCCACGTGTGGAGGTCGATGCAGCCGAGGTTGACGATCCACGCGAGCGCCGCCGGCTCGTTGCTGACGGGGAAGTCGGCCGTCCGCCCGGAGGGGAACTTGATGTGCACCGTCTCGAGCCAGTCGGGGTGATTGGCCGGAACACGCTTCTGGTAGAAGAACCACTCCTCCGCCCCGTCGGGGTAGCGCTTCATCTGCATCGGGCGGCGCTGGACGTGGTTCAGCACGCAGTCGGCGACGTCGAGGTAGTACTCGACGAGGTCGATCTTCTTCAGCTTCCGCTTCGGGAAAGAAGATCTTGTCCGGGTTCGAGACGTTGACCTCGCGGCGGCCGACCTTCAGCTTCATGGCCTCATTCTCCGGTTTCCTGACGCGTCGCTGAGCGCGCTGTATGCGAGTGGGACAGTGCTGCGCCGCACGGCCCGCTCGCAGGAGGGCGGTCAGCGGCGCGAGGCGCGCGGGCGGAGCCCGGCGCCGCTCAGGGAAGCGGAGAGGGAGGGATTCGAACCCTCGACCCACCTTTCGGCAGGTACGCGATTTCCAGTCGCGTTCCTTCGGCCGCTCGGACACCTCTCCGCGCGGGGCGAGCGTAGCAGCGCCTTCTGGCGCTGCTAGGAGCGGAGGGGGAGAGATTCGAACTCTCGTGGGACCTAACGGCCCGAAACGGTTTTCGAGACTTTCCTCGCTCCGCTTGTCCATGCGCTTTTCCACTACTGCGCGACACTCCGCGCGACAGGGAACGGGATCAGAGTCCGGGACTCCCAGGCGGTCAGGTACTCGTCAAGAGCGGCAGCGTCGAGCGCCATACGCTCTGCGGACGGGTGCGTGTAGCGGGCATCCATCGACGTATCCGAGTGCTCCATGTAGAGGTTCTTGCGAGCGGTCTTGATCGTGTCTACAGCGTCAAGAAACGTGCTGAAAGTGTGTCGGCACTCATGGGGCGTGTACCGCTCTAGGCCAGCGTCCTTCCACGCCTTGTATGCCCGCCGGGTCACCTTCCCGTAGTTGAAGGGCTCGCTCGGCGAGCCGAAGTAGAACCCTGGACCCGGCTCCGTCAGATACGCGCGTAGGTGCTCGCAGATGGGCACGGAGCGGTCCTTGCGGTTCTTGGTCGGGATGAAGCCTTCCACCTTGTCCCAGGATCGGTAGATGCGAATCAGGCCTCGCTCGAGGTCTACGTCCTCGCCCTGCATCGCCATGAGTTCTGCGTCACGAGCGCCGGTGTAGAAGAACGCCGCCCACAGCTTCCTGTCCTCGGGTGTTGGCAGCGCATCCAGAAGCCGAACGACTTCCTCGGGCGAAGCAGCGCGATCACGTGGCTTCTCGTCCCTGACAGGAAGGTCGAGATAGAGCATCGGGTTCGGCAACCCTTCGCGCTTGTAGGCGCGGCGATAGATCCGTCTCATCGGGTTGAGGGCGTTGTTGATCTTCGAGCGGAGAGTCCCTGTCCGTGCAGAGCGTCAATGAAGTCCTGGATGTCCAGGTGCTCCACGTCCGAGAGCTTCCGGTGTCCGAACTCAGGCCGGATGTAGTTCCGAAGGTCCGCTCGTAAGAGCGAATGACGGAGGGCTTGTACCGCTTGCCCCCACGGGCGCTGATCGTGCCGTCGCGCATCCCGGCAAGCAGCTCGTCGGCGGCTGCGGCAACGGACTTCTTGGTCGATGCGATCCTCCCGCCGTGCCTGAGCTTGTGGAGTTGGTCGTCGCGCCAGTTCTTCGCTGCCTCGGGGTCGAGAACGTCTTACGCGGTCGCTTCTGTTCCCCCTCACGCGCCCGCTTGTTGGAAACCCACGCCTGATAGCCGGGGTCGCACTTGCACGGGAAGTTGTCCCAGCCCTGAAGTCGCAACCGCGAGCGTGGCGAACCGCAACGCGCGTCGGGTTCGAGTCGCTCGATGCTCGCGCCGACGAGGACCCGTTCGAGCGGGTCGGCGCAGAGGCATGGCCCGCATCGGTCGAAGCCGAGGCCGGAAGTCTTCGAGCCGGGAATCCCATCCGGGATCGTCCACGACATTGGCGTTCTCCGCGGCTATGTCCCTCGTGCGCGAACCCTCGCGTTCGGGCAGCGCTGGGTCTACCGATGCGAAAACCCGAACTTCCGGAGGACGTGCGGACCAGGACGCGCGGGCGCGACGATCTACGCTTGCACAAGCCGCCGTACTGGCCTGACGTGCATGAACTCGCAGCGCCACGACTTTTGGATCGGGCGCTTTCGCGGCTACAGGTTCTTCTAGGCGTCACGGCCGGGTTTCCCGGGATTCGAGACCGGCTTTCGAGAGGCCAAGCCAGACCCGCGGCCTAGTGACTTGCGCCGATAGAGGGCGGAGACCCATGGTCGCCCGCAAGTCTGAGATGCCTTCGGTCGAGTGTGTCAACAGACTCACACCTCGCTCGGCGGGAAGGGGTGCCGGCTAGCAGGCCGAGTAGTAGATGTCGTTCAGAGGTTCGATCGCCGAAAGCAGGAGCTCGTCGCATAGATCCGTGAACTGCTGCTCAACCGTTTCGAGCCTGCTCTCGAGATCGCTCGTTGAGAGGCCGGACTCCAAGTCGTCTAGGTCGCTCCGCAGTAACTCGACCTCCGAGGCCACGGCCGCAATCGCGTCCTCCGCATCGGGGCCGACCGGGCCTTCAGGACCAGCAGGGCCAACAGGACCGCGCGGTCCTCTATCCCCACGTTCCCCCTTCTGCGCGTATGCATCCGAACTTCGCCGCATCCACGAGGACCGGAAACGGCGCGTCGAGCGGGAGCGCAAAGGGAAAGCGCCTAGCGGCGGCCGACGACGAGCCTGACGGGGAAACCGCGGCGCTTCACGGTGCCAGCCCGCGGGCTCTGCGCGATCACGCGGCCAACCCGCCTCGAGCGGGCTCGCCGGATACGACCGACCGAGCAGTCTGCGCGGCGGATCTTCGTTCGCGCCCGGCCCAGGGTCAGCCCGACCACTCGCGGCACCCGGCAGCGCACCGCTGGAGGCGGTGGCGGAGGCGGTGAAGGAGGAGGCGGCGGCGGCGGCGGTGGAGGTGGAGGCGGTGGAGGAGGCGGAGGTGGTGGAGGAGGTGGCGGCGGAGGAGGCGGAGGCGGTGGGGGTGGTGGCGGCGGCGGAGGAGGTGGCGGCGGGGGCGGCGGTGCTGGTGGGGGCGGAGGCGGCGGTGGTGGTGGCGGTGGCGGCGGTGCTGGTGGGGGCGGAGGCGGCGGTGGTGGTGGCGGTGGCCCGCCGGAGGTCGCGATGCTCAGCGACCAGCCCTGGATGTTGCCTTGGTCGGCCTGTGCGTCGTCGACCAGGAAGACACTCCAGGTGCCGTTCGCCGACAGCCCGTCGAAAGCCGACAGTTCGACGTTGCCCGACGGCACCGGTGCCGGTGCCGGGAAGACGTCGCTCGACGGCCCGTAGTCGGCCGGCCGCCAGGAGCCGCTCGTGAT
The DNA here is from genome assembly GCA_963776955.1 of uncultured Actinomycetes bacterium. Classification (GTDB taxonomy): domain Bacteria; phylum Actinomycetota; class Thermoleophilia; order Gaiellales; family Gaiellaceae; genus VAXT01. The sequence continues at coordinate 111,790 of CAVZOM010000005.1, read as the reverse complement.
CTGCGCCGAGTCGGGCAGCTGGCTCGCTGCCTCGTCGTCGAGGACGACGTTGACGGCGGCGATTTGGAGCGAGCCGCCCGCGTCCGACCACACCTTCGAGTTCTGGCCGCCGGGCCCGACGAGCAGGATGTCGATGTCATCCGGCCACGGGTGCGAGGCGCCGTTGATCACGAGGTTGAGGTCGGTGATCGTCCCCGAGAAGCCGGAGGCGGTGCAGGTCGACGGGTACGGGATCCCGTTCCCCGAGTCGGGGATCATGACCGCGCCGCCGTTGCAGGTGCCCGGAGGCGGCGGCGGAGGTGGCGGAGGTGGCGGAGGTGGCGGAGGTGGCGGCACTTCAGCGATCCACCTGATCTTCAGGCTCCATCTGACGAGTGTCCCCATATGGCCGGCGGCATCGTCGACCAGGTAGAGCCTCCAGATTCCGTACGGGGCTGTCCCGTCGAAGACCGAGAGCGCACTGCCGCCGCTCGGGGTCGGTGCGGGGGCCGGAAACGGATCGCCGGCGCTGTAGTTGAACGGCTGGTAGGAGGAGCCGTTGACCAGCTCGGTTTCGTCCGGTAAGGGTTCGCCGGCTTCGTCGTCGAGCACGAGGTCCAAATTGGAGACGGCGGAGCCGCCGCCGGCATCTGACATGACGATCGCGTTCTCGCCTCCCGGCCCCACGAGCAGCAGGTCGAGGTCGTCGGGGAACGTGTGAGTGAGGCCCCACAGGTGGAGGTTGACGTCGGCGATCACAGAATTCGGCGGGTAAGGGATGAAGCACTCCGACGGGTAGGGGATCCCCACCCCGCTGTCCGGAATCGTGATCCCTTGACCGCCTAGGGGCGGGGGCTCGCAGGCCCCATCGGGTCGAAAACTCGCCCATGAAAGCGCCACACCAGCAAGCGCTGGACGGGAAACGTTTTTAGCATCGACTGCGCCTGCTGCCGTACCGACTGCGCCTGCTGCCGCAAGCGCGGCGAGCAGGGCGATCCAAGCTCTCACCGCGACTCCCCTACTGGATGCGCTGAGTCTACTTCCGCGACGGATAAGCGCAAAGACATTCAGGCAGCCTCCCGCGTTTGCGTCTGGTTTACGTTGGCTCGACGACTAACACCGGCTCTCCGTCCGCGAACCGCGTCTCGATTACTCGAAGCGTCCTATCGGCACCGAGCGGGATCGTTGTCGCCGGCGCTCGAGGTCCGACGTCTACCCGATGCCGGCCCTGTCGACAGGAGCGCAAGCTTGAGCAGCGGCGTGAGCTTCATCGCAAAGCAGCTGTGTAACGAAGAATGAGGGCCAGGTCGCTGTTGGCGAGCCTGCCTGCGGGAACCAGGAGCGCGGTGCCGCGCTGATCCAAGCGAGCCAGCCCAAGGCAGTCAAGCTCAAGACCATGTTGGCGGCCAGTGCCGCAACCAAAAGGCGGCCACGCACGACGAGGCGACCGTACTCCTCTCATGCCACCGTGTCTATGGCTTTGATCTACGCGTCATTGGTTCGACTCCGGGGTCCAACGCGCGTCACCACCTCGCGGTGGTGACGGCCTTGTTTCGCGCTGAGGCGATGTGTTATGACCGCCGTCACTCGGAGGCGGCCTGCGGCTCGCCTACAAAAGCGGGAGGTCGAAAGTGTCCGAGACGACTCCGCCAACGCCGGACCGCTGGATCGGCGTGGTACTTCAGCAGCCGAAGTCCGACGAAAAGAAAGCGACGTTCACGGACACGCTCGCGAAGACGCTGGCGGGTGGGTACGTCTTCCTCGGATTCATCCTGACGACGCTCGCGGCGTTTCAAGGAGGTCTCGAGCGAATTCTGCTCAATCGTCCATATGGGACGCTACTGGGTCTCGGGCTGGTCGGTGCGGGAATCGCTCTTGCATTTGTCGACGCGTTTGTGAAGAGCGCGCCCCGCAAGAAGCTTGTCGTCGTAGTCGCGCTGCTCCTCTTCATCGCTGGCCTCTTGGTTCTTTGGCATGTCGGCACGTCGTCGCTCGCCGATAACGAGCGCCCAGAGATCACTGCTACCGCATCGATCGCGGCCGAGGGTTCCAAGCTCGAGAGCCACGTCACTGCATTCGGCCTGAAGACCAATCAGTGGGTCTATGTGAGCGTGAAGGGTCTTGCGAGTGAGAAATCGGAGGCCGGGGTCCCTCTCTACAAAACCCGAGCTGGTCCCGATCGGAATGGCAAGGTGGACCTCAGCTTCACCATCCCGGTTGCTCTAAACCGATTTCAACGCGTCAGGATCGCGGCAGCCCTCGTGGGAAAGATCGAAGAAGAGAAGAACGATCCCTGCTTTGAAAGCCCCGAACAGGAATCTCAGGCGAAAGACTTGGAACCTGTGGAAGAGCAGTCCTGCGCCACGATCTTTCCCCCGACCGGACAGACGCGCCCAACGCTCAACGCGACTTGGGAGTCGAGCGGCACCAACAACGTCATCAGCGTCACGGTCAAGTCGTCTGGAGTTGGTCTGGACGACGTCGTCTTGCTCGACATGGCGGGGAACTCAACGACCAAGAACGGGTTGAAGAGAGTGATCTTCTATCGGTCCATGTTCAGCAGCTCGCCGACGGGCGTCGTGGATGCCTCAGCGAAGGCACCGATGCCGAAGGGGATGACGAGGGCCTGCGTGGTGGCAACAACGATCAGCGCGGCCGATATCAGCCCCCGGGAGGCGCGGCCGACAACGGTATGTGCACTTGGATCGCTGGACCTGAGCCGGACGTCGTTCGCGGTCATCACCGTCCCACAGCCAGCGACTCAGCAGTAACAGGCACACCGGGGGAGGGACCCGACCGCGCCCAAACGTGGCAAGTGGTGGCGTACGCCTGGTGCTGAAGCTCGCGCCTAGCCAGTGGCCGGAGTGGGTCTTGTCGTCGGCGGGCCATTACCGCCGCCCCCTGTTCCGGCGCTCTTCAAACCGCCGTTGGAGTTCCTTCCCGTAGGCGATCTCTCCGGGCGTAGGCTCGCTGCCCTCCCAGGTGCTCGGATACTTCTCTTTGCCGACCCCCCAGATTGCCTCGGCGAAGGACCTTGCAGGATCTCCCGCTCGCGCCTATGGAGGTTTCTCCAGTCGGGCCGTTCCTTTAGCTCTTCGAGCCGAGCCTCCAGCGCGACAATTGCGCGACACTCGTTACCCCTCGGGAGCGGGTCTGAGCGGTCCTGAGCGGGTGAAGGGTCAGAGGGGGATGGGCCGATCCCCTGCCCCGCAATCCCGCTGCGTTGCTGGGAATCGGCCTCCTGAAGCGGAGGGGGAGAGATTCGAACTCTCGCGGGACGAAACCGCCCCGAACGGTTTTCGAGACCGCCGCATTCGACCGCTCTGCCACCCCTCCGAAGCGGAGAAGGAGGGATTCGAACCCTCGAAGGAGGAAATTTCCCCCTTAACGCCTTAGCAGGGCGCCGCCTTCAGCCACTCGGCCACTTCTCCGGAGAGACACAGGATAGCCGGTCAAATGGACCCCTATGAACGGCGAAGCCCGCCTCGAACAACAGTTGGAGCCGCAGTTCGGTGGGCGGGCGCCGCTTGATTTTGCCGGGATATGTGAGGGGGAGCCGGCGATGACATTCTTACCTCGGGACGGCGTTCAGGCATGCCCCGAAGGGTGGGTGATTCTCCAAGAAGGGACTAGGGGCCTCGCTCTCCCCTCGAGGCCCTAGCCCAACTGTTGCGAACCGGTCAGCCCGCGATGGCCTGGCCGAACACACGCGCTCGTCGTCCCGACGAAGTCGGCGGACCCGCCTTCGAAGACGGCCGTCGAGTCACTCCTCGTTAGTTCGTAGTGCGATACAAGGACTAGGGTGCCTCACCCTGCGCCGGCCGGAGGCGATCTTTACCGATTGCTTACGGCCGTCTGCCTAGCCCTGCGTGAGGAACGCCACGAGGTCGTCGATCTGCTCCGGCGTGAGCGTCTCCTCGAAGTTCTGGGGCATCACGTTGGGCGCGTAGCCCGAGGCGATCTCCTCGTTCGGGTCGACGATCCCTTCGCGGACGAACTCGGCGTCCTCGCCCTCGAGGGTCTCGTCGAGGTTGGGCCCGGCCGCACCACTCGTGCCCGCTGCCGAAAACGTGTGACAGGCACCGCACTGGGCTACGAAGACCTCCCTCCCCGCGGCGGGGTCTCCCTCCGCGGCAGCGGGGGGCGGTGGCGGCTCGGCTTCCTCGGTCGTGGTCCCCTCGGTCGTGGTCCTCCTCGGTCGTCGTCCCTTCTGGTTCGGTGACCGTCTCGCCGACGGCGGCTTCCTCAGGCTCCTCTTTCGCAAAGACCTCGACGGCGCCGAGCGTGGCGACGAAGAACACGAGGGTCGCCGCGATGAACCACCCGAGGCGCGCTCCCGGATACTGGGGCCAGCGGCGTGGGATCACGAGCGCCGACAACAGCGCGAACACGATGAACGCGCCGCAGATGACGGCGAGGCCCACGGCGTTCCCGGTCGAAAGGGCCAGTGGCACGGCGCGGAACCTACCATCGTGAGCGGCAGAATCGGACGCGTGCTCGACCTCTTTCCCGACACCGCCTCCGTCGTCGAAGGCGAGCTCAGCGTCGCAGGGAGCTCACGCAAGAGGTCTAGTCTCTGCTTGGTCCCTCGCCTGTTCGCGTCGAGGACATTTTTGCGCGCTGGCGGAGTGGCCTAGGGGCCAGGCTTGGTCCTCACCGCTTCGCGCCGAGGACATTTCGCGTGAACTGACGCCTCCGATCATCGGTTCGCGTCGCCTCCGGCAACGCTCACATTTTTCGCGCTCCGCGCGGAAAATGGGCGCGCCTGGGATCGAACCAGGGACCTCCCGCGTGTGAAGCGGGCGCTCTCCCGCTGAGCTACGCGCCCCGGAGAGAGCAAGAGTAGCGGTGCATTTCCGCCCGCGCGAAGCACCCCCGGAAATCTGAACGACGCGCAGCGGCGTGAACCTTGGCTACCCTTGCTCTGCCCGGTCGCGCTAGGCGGGGAGCTAGCGGTTCCCTGAACCCGCAATCCGCTTCAGCGGGGCCGAGTTCCCTCTCGAGGGAGCACCGTTCGAGACACGGGCCTGCGTCGTGAGTGTTGACGGCCAGGTTCCGCGCACTGGAAGCTTGCGAACCGCGTCAGATCCGGGAGGAAGCAGCGCTAAGCAATCCCTTCCAGGTGCCGCGGGTCGGCCTGGCCCGAGCAAGCGACGCTCCGCACCGGCTCGAGCGGGCTCTCGACAGAGGATGCGCGACCGGGCATCTCGCTTCCCTGACCGGCGTCGGCTCCCGCCCGGCAGAGCCGGGCTCCGCCGCGGCCTCGCGCCGCGTCAGGAAACCGAGAACACATCGCGGCGGCCGATGCCTATCTGATTCAATCGCCGCAGGCCTTTCTTGACGGCGCTCTACCGCAAATATCGTCCGCAGGGGTTCGACGACGTGATCGGCCAGGAGCCGGTCGTCCGGACGCTCAAGAACGCCGTTGCGGCGGGCAACGTGCGCCAGGCGTACCTCTTCGCAGGCCCGCGCGGCACCGGCAAGACGTCGCTCGCGCGCATCCTCGCGAAGGCTCTGAACTGCGCCCACGGCCCGACGCCGGATCCCGACGGCACGTGTCACGCGTGCACGGCGATCGCAGCCGGCACATCGCTCGACGTGGTCGAGATGGACGCCGCATCGCAGCGGGGAATCGACGACATCCGCGAGATCCGCGAGCGCGTCGTCCTGCAGCCGGTCGAGGGGCGCTACAAGGTCTACATCCTCGACGAGGCGCACCAGCTCACGGATGCCGCATTCAACGCGCTCCTGAAGCTGATCGAGGAGCCTCCGCCCCACCTCGTCTTCGTCTTCTGCACGACCGAGCTCCAGAAGATGCTCCCCACCGTCCGCTCCCGCTGCCAGACGTTCGTGCTCTCGCGCCCGCGACTGCCGGAGATCGTCCGCTACCTGAAGAGCGTGGCCGAGGGGGAGGGCATCGAGGCCCCCGAGTCGGCACTGGCGCTCGTCGCGCGCTCGGCGCGCGGCAGCTTCCGCGACGCGGTCTCCACGCTCGACCAGCTCTCCGCCGCGACCGAGGGAAAGGTGACGGTGCAGGCCGTGCTCCAGCTGCTCGGGGCAGTCGAGGAAGAGGCGCTGTTCCGGATCTGCGACTTCGTCGTCGACCGCGACACGGCCGGGGCGCTCACCTTCCTCGAGGAGCTCGCCGATCAGGGCCAGGATCTCGGCAGGCTCGTCACCGACCTGCTCGAGCACCTGAGGCACGTCCTCCTCGTCCAGCACATGGGCGAGGTGCCCGACTCGTTGCCACTGACCGAGGAGACGCGGGAGCGCCTGCGCGCGCAGGCGAACCAGCTCAGCGAGGCGACCGTGATCCGCCTCTGCGACCTGCTCGCGGTCGCCGTCGACGACATGCGCCAGGGCGGTGATCCCCGCCTTCCATTGGAGCTGGCGCTCGTCAAGGTGACGCGACCGGCGGCCGACCTCGAGCGCGAGTCGATCGCGTACCGCCTCGAGCAACTCGAGTCACGTGGCCATTCCAGCCATGTCCCGGTGACAGTCCCTCAGACAAGGCCGGAAGAGACACCTGTCCCGGAGACGACACCAACCGACGCCGCCGTCGATCGAGCTCGAGCAGCTCCAGGAGGCCTGGCAGCGGACGATCCTGCCCGCGGTCGAGCAGCGCTCGATCCCGACCGCGTCCATGCTTCGCGAGGCGCATCCGTCACAGCTCGCAGACGACAGGCTCACCGTCGAGTTCCCGGCCGCCGCGTCCTTCCACCGGCAGCTCGCCGAGGAGCCGAAGAACGCGACGCTGCTCGCCGAGGCGCTCTACGAGGTCACCGGCCGCAAGCTCGCGCTGGACTTCGCCGTCGGCGAGAACGGCGGCGACCACCCGGAGGAGGAAGAGGAGCCCTGCCGGCGAGGATGAGATCGTGCAGCTCATGAAGGACACGTTCGACGCGCGCGAGGTGGAAGACCCGCAGTAGCCCGCCTTGACTCGCGCTCCACGCAGGCGAATAGTGGGGACGCCAGTCAGCCTCGAGGAGGATCACCATGAATCGCCTTTTGCGCCTGCGGCCGTCGCCCGCGATGGTCGTGGCCTGTGCTGCCCTGTTCGTCTCTCTGGGCGGGGTCGGCTATGCAGCGATCGTCCTGCCGGCGAACAGCGTCGGCACCAAGCAGCTGAAACGAAACGCCGTGAACTCGGCCAAGGTCAAGAAGCACTCCCTTCTCAGGAGCGACTTCAAGCGCGGTCAGATTCCGCGCGGCCCGCAAGGATCCAGGGCATCCAGGGCATCCAGGGCATTCAGGGCATCCAGGGCCCGAAAGGCGATCCCGGCACGCCTGCCACCAGGCTCTGGGCCTACGTGAGCGCCACCGGGGCGCTCAGGGGCGGAGCCGGTGTGGTCGCGTCGAGCCGGACCTCGAGCGGAAACTTCCGCGTGACGTTCAATCAGTCGATCGTGAACTGTGCCGCCACGGCGAACTACCTGCGTGGAATCAATGACAGTGCGCTCAACGTGTCGAACCACTTCAGATCATCCAGTTCGACCCGACCGAGCTTCGCGTTTACATCTGGAACTCGACCCTGAACCAGACCATGGACATCCCGTTCGCCCTGATCGTGGCCTGCTGAGACCGCACGATCGGCCGTCGCGTAACCTACGGACGAACGTGTCCATGGACATGAACAAGATGCTGCAGCAGGTGCAGCAGCTCCAGGCTCAGATGGAGAAGGCCCAGGAGGAGCTCGCCAACGAGACGGTCGAGGCCTCGGCGGGCGGCGGGATGGTCACCGTCAAGGCGACCGGGGCGCTTCAGATCACGGAGATCAAGATCTCGCCCGAGGCGATCGACCCGGACGACCCGGAGATGCTGGCCGACATGGTGCTGGCGGCGGTGAACGAAGCGCTTCGCTCGGCTCAGTCGCTGGCGCAGTCGAAGCTCGGCGGCATGGCCGGGCTCGGCGACCTCGGCGGCCTCGGCCTGCCGGGCATGTAGCCAGCCCTACTCGCCGTTGAACGACTGCTTCCACTCGCGGCGCATCTGCTCGCGCTCGCCGCGGCGCAGCCGCTGAAGGACCGTGGTCACCGTGGCGGCGAGCTCGATCGGATCGAAAGGCTTTGCGATGTAGCCGAGCCCACCGGCCTGCGAGCCCTCGCAGCTCGTCCGGCGCCGCGGAGCGAGCGGTCAGGAAGACGATCGGGATGGTGCGCGTCTCGGGAATCTCTCTCAGCCCTGCTGCAACCTCCCAGCCGTCCAGGCCGGGCAGCATGACGTCGAGCAAGATGAGATCCGGCCGTTCGGTGCGAGCGAGCTCGATCGCTGTCTCGCCGTCACCGGCCTCGAGCGTCTCGAAGCCGGCGGTTCTCAGGTTGACGCGGCAGACGAGGCGGATCGCGCTCTCGTCGTCGACCACAAGGACCCGGCCCGCACTCGTCGTACGACTGTCGGGAGCGTCCGGATCGTCGCGAAACCTCGACCCGAGCTCGCCCAGAATCAAGGTCTCGGAGTGCCCACCCGGATGGCGCGAAGGGAACCTGTCCGCGGCCGCGCGCCGCTCGCCGAGGCGCGGACGGGGGCGCCGCGTCCGGCCTCTTGTCCGGATGCCCCGAGAGCGGTTCAACCCGTCTGACATTACAGTGTCGATTCTCTCGGTGGAAGCGTGAGCGCGGGCTCCCGGGACGGTGACGGCCCGCCCAGAGCGACAACCCCTTCCGGCTCACTGTCGAGACTGCAGCAAGGACGTGCCCGCCGCGCGGTTCCTGGTGCCGCTCAGGCCATCAGGCGGCAGCGTCGAGTGAGCCGCCTGTGAGGGCGCGCGCCAGGTAATCCGGCCTCCCCAGGCACAATTCGGCCATGCTCTCCCCGGCCGTCGAGAACCTCGTCGCGCAGCTGACCCGTCTGCCGGGAGTCGGCACGCGAACGGCGCACCGCCTCGCCTTCCACCTGCTTCGCGTGCCCAAGGACGAGGCGCAGGCCCTCGCCGAGGCGATCGGAGACGTGAAGGAGCGAGTCCGGTTCTGTGCCGAGTGCGGAAACCTGACCGAGGAGGAGCGCTGCGAGATCTGCCGTGACGAGCGCCGGGACCGTACTCTCGTCTGCGTCGTCGAGCAGCCCGCCGACCTCGTCTCTCTCGAGCGGACGCACGAGTACCGCGGCCTGTATCACGTGCTCGGCGGTTCGCTCTCGCCGATCGACGGAGTCGAGCCCGAGCATCTCCGGATCGACGAGCTGATGGGCCGTGTCGAACGCAACGGGATCCAGGAGGTCGTCCTGGCGACGAATCCGAACATGACGGGGGAGGCGACCGCCGCGTACCTCGCCGACCGCCTCCGTGGCCGTGTGCGGGTGACGCGCCTCGCGAGCGGGCTGCCCGTCGGAGGAGACCTCGAGTACGCGGACGAAGTTACCCTGGGACGGGCGCTGTCCGGCCGCCGAGAGATGTGATGGTGACGACCGACTACGAATCGCTACCCGCCCTCGCCACCGAGGAGACGGCCACCCGCGCCGGGACGGTCGTCATGAAGTTCGGCGGCACGTCGGTCGCGGACGTCGAGCGACTGCAAGCGGTCGCCCAGCGGCTTGTCGCGGCGCGCGAGGCCGGGAACCGGGTCGTCGCCGTCCTGTCCGCGATGGGCGACACGACCGACGACCTCGTCCGGCTGGCGCACGAGATCTCCCCGCGGCCGAAGGCGCGCGAGCTCGACATGCTGATCTCCGTCGGCGAGCGCATCTCCTGCTCGCTGTGCGCGATGGCGATCCACGACCTCGGCCAGGAGGCGATCTCCCTCACGGGCTCGCAGGCGGGCATCGTCACCGACACGGCTCACGGCAAGGCGAAGATCGTGGACATCAGGGCCCGCCGAATCCACGAGGCCCTCGACGCGGAGCGCATCGTCCTCGTCGCCGGGTTCCAGGGGGTCTCCACCGACCTCGACATCACGACGCTCGGCCGGGGCGGCTCGGACACGACGGCGGTCGCGCTCGCGGCTGCGCTGGGAGCGGAAGCCTGCGAGATCTACACGGACGTCGACGGCGTTCACACGGCCGACCCGCGAGTCGTGCCGAACGCGAGGAAGCTGCACGCGGTCAGCTACGAGGAGATGCTCGAGATGGCGGCCTCGGGCGCGCGAGTCCTCCAGCTGCGGTCGGTCGAGTTCGCGCGGAACCACGATGTCAAACTTCACGTTCGGTCGAGCTTCTCCGAGGCCGACGGCACGTGGATCCGGGAGGAAGACAAGCGGATGCTCGAGAAGGCGCTCATCGCAGGCGTGACCCATAGCGGGGAAGAGACCATCTACCGGGTGGAGGGCGTGAGCCCGGCGCGGCTCTTCGAGGCCCTCGCCGATGCGCAAGTGAACGTCGACACCGTCGTGCAGGCTGGCGACGAGATCGTGTTCTCCGCGCCCGACCGCAGCGAGACCGACGAGGTGCTCGACGGGCTCGGAGTCAAATGGTCGAGCCGCGACGACCTCGGGCAGGTCAGCATCGTCGGCGCCGGGATGCGCACGCCATCCGGGAGTCGCCGCCAAGGCGTTCGCGACGCTCGAGGACCTCGGCATCAAGACCGAGCTGGTCTCGGCCTCGCCGATCAAGATCGGATTCTTCGTCTCCCGGGACAAGGTCGAGGACGCCGTTCGTGCGCTGCACGGCGCGTTCGAGCTCGACAGCGCCGAGGCAGAGCGTGCGCATGACTGAGCCCAGGATCGGCGTCGTCGGCGCCACCGGGGCGGTCGGGCCCGTCGTGCTCGAGCTGCTCGCCGACCGGGGGTTCGAGCAGGTGCGCGCGTTCGCGTCGGAGCGCTCGGCCGGCTCGACCGTGCCCTACGGCGACGGAGAGCTCGTCGTCGAGGAGGCGACGGCCGAAGAGCTCGGCTCGGGCGAGCTCGACCTTTGCTTCTTCTCGGTCGGCACGGCGGCGAGCAGCGAGCTGGTGCCCGCGGCAGTCAAGGGAGGGGCGCTCTGCATCGACAAGTCCTCCGCATTCCGGCTCACCGACGGCGTGCCGCTCGTCGTCCCGGAGGTGAACGGCGAGGCGGCGACGACCCACGAGGGCATCGTCGCGAACCCGAACTGCTCGACGATTCAGCTCGTCTGCGCGCTGGCGCCGCTGCACGAGGCGGCCGGCCTCCAGTCGCGTGCGCATCGCGACGTACCAGTCCGCCTCCGGGCGCGGGCGCCGCGCGGATGGACGAGCTCCGGTCGAAGGCCTCGACGGAGGGGAACGTCGACATGGACTGGCCGTTCGAGGGCGACGAGTTCGAAGAGGAGTCGAAGCTCCGAGCCGAGACGCGAAAGATCCTCGAGCTGCCGGAGCTGCCGTTCAGCGCGACTTGCGCACGGGTGCCGGTGCTGGTCGGGCACTCTCAGGCCGTGTGGATCGAGACCGAGCGAGCCGCTCTCGCCCGATGAAGCCCGGGAGATCCTTGCCGCGTGCGCCGTCGATCCGGCTGGCGGAGCGCCCGACTGCGCGCGACGCAGTGGGACGGGACGAGGTGCTCGTCGGGCGGATTCGCCGCGACGCCGCGGGCGAGGGGCTGGCGATGTGGGTCGTCTGCGACAACCTCCGCAAGGGCGCTGCCCTGAACGCCGTCCAGATCGCCGAGCTGCTGCTCTCGCGGCAGGCGCTCGCGGCCTAGTTTCGCGCCGCGGCGTAAAGCGTCTAGCTGCGCTTCCGCCAGAGCGCACTCGCCCTGGTGGCCGGTGCCCGGTGGCCCTTAATTGCGGTACCGCCGACCTCCTCCCCGATTTCATCGTACTGAGGAAATCCGCACCCATGGGTGTCGGATCTGTGCCGGATTTCACCCCCGCCTAGGGGCCTGGGGCACTGGTGCAGGAGCGGGCGAGAACGCCTCTTTCACGAGGCGCAGCACCTTCGCCCGCGTCCCTTCTGCGACCGGCTGCAGGCCGCCTAGCTCGAGCCGCGCCAACTCGACCTGCCCCTGGGCTCGGACCGTCTCGAAGCCGAAGTCGGACAGGAAATCCCGCGGAAAGACCGTCCTGTGGACGACGAACCGCTCGTGGGCCGACTCGCCCTCGGGGTAGCGGTACGCGAACGTCTCGAGGGCGCCCGCCTTCTTGTCCCGCGCATCCCCGATCGCGGCGAGGAAGAGCGACTGCAGCACCCAGGGGCTCGCCCGGTCGGTGAGATACGCGCACGTGACGAGCACGGCGTCGTCGGACGGAGGCCCCGCGGGTAGCTCCCACGCGCGCGGGAAGAGCTCGGCCGGCCCGTACTGCATCGAGCCGATCACCGTCCCGTCGTCGTCGCGGTAGACGGCGCCCCAGGCGCCCCAGTCCGTCTCGGCGCGCTCGATCCAGCGGCGCTTGTCCACCCCATGCCCGCTCCGAGACTGCCACCACACGCACCCGTGGCAGACGGCGGGCGCCTCCTGGAGCGTGACGCCGGTGAGGCCGGCGACCCTCGTGCTCACGGCCTGGATTCTAGGACGAGCTCGGTCGCCTCCGGCCGCGCGAAGAAGCGGAACGGGACGAAGGTCGTCCCCAGGCCGGGTGAGACGTGCAGGACGCCGCCCGGCCGCCGGTAGAGCCCCTCCGGCATACGTCCAGCGCAGATGGGCCAGCCGAACCTTGCCCCGGCCGTACGGCAGGACGATCTGCCCGGCGTGCAGGTGCCCGGCCAGCACGAGGTCGAAGGCGCCGGGCCGAAGACTGTCGATCACGTTCGGGAAGTGGCAGAGCAGGATCCGGAGGTCCGCGGCCTCGGGTCGGCGAGCCGCTCGGGCTGCGAGGTGCCCAGCCGGTACGAGCGCGGGTCGACGCCGACGATCTGCACCCGCCGCCCACGAAGCTCGACCGTCCGTGCCTCGTCGAAGAGGACGGTCGTCGAGCCCAGGTCGGAGACGGCGCTCGGCTTCGAGAACGGGTCGCGCGAGATCGCGAAATCGTGGTTGCCGAGCACGGCGTAGGAGCCCGGGCACCGCTCGAGGAGCTCGCGCAGCCTCGGCTCGGCGCTCGGGCCGCGAGAGGAGATCGCCGGTGATGACGGTCAGATCGGGCTTCCGCTCGGCGGCCCAGCTGACGGCGCGCTGGACGGCACGCTCGCCGCGAGACGGAAAGCCGAGATGGAAGTCCGACAGGTGAGCGATCCGAAGCCCGGCCAGCTCGGCCGGCAAGCCCGGGCAGCGGCACGCTCGAGCGTGCGAAGCCGCACCCAGCCCGCTTCGAACTGCCCCCAGAGCGCGGCCCCGCCGGCCACGGCTCCGACGGGCGCAGCCGCGTGATGCGCAGTGCTAGACCTCGAGCTTCTCGAGCACCGGGTCGACCGGCACGACGTGCCGCTTGAACTTGAGCTCGGACTCGTCGAGCCCGGCGGCGACACCGATCAGCTGCGAGAGGTGGAGGATCGGCATGTGGAAGTCGCGGCCCGTCCGCTCGCGGAGCTTCGACTGCCACGCGTCGAGCGAGAGGTGGCAGAGCGGGCAGGGCGTGACCATCGCGTCGGCGCCCGCCTCGGTCGCCTGCTCGATCGGCTGCAGGAGCTCGCCGAGCGCGGTCTCCTCGCGGGCCTGGATGATCGGGAACCCGCAGCACTTGATCTTGGCCGGGTAGTCGATCGCCTCGCCGCCGCAGGCGTCGATGATCGCCTCCAGCGAGTGCGGCTTGTCCGGGATCCTCGAAGCCGAGGATCTTCGAGGGCCGCAGGATCTGGCAGCCGTAGAACGGCGCGACCTTCAGCCCCTTCAGCCCCTTGTGCGCGACCTGCTTCAGCTTGTCGTACCCGTCGCCCTCGGCGATCAGCCAGAGGAAGTGCTTGACCTCGACGTTGCCGTTGTACCGCGGCGCGCCGACGGTCTCGAGATTGGTGTTGACGCGCTCGCGGAGCTCGTCGTCGTTCTTCAGCTGCCAGTTCGCCTGCCGGAGGTTGAGCGTGCAGACGTTGCAGATCGTCATCAGCGTCTCGGAGCCGGTCTGCTCGCCGTAGGCCAGGATCCGAGCGTTCAGGTGGAGGTAGTAGTCGGGCTCGGCCTCGTGGATGTCGCCTGCGCCGCAGCACGTGACTGCCTCGAGCTCGTCGAGCTCGATGTCGAGCATCGGCGCGAGCGCCTGCGTGGACGTGTCCAGCTCCTTCGCCGAGAGCGAGGCGAGGCAGCCCTTGTAGTAGGCGACCTTCATCCGGCTGCGGCGATCTCGCCGGACGCCCTTCGGCCGTCGCGGTGCGCTCCTCGGCCTCGACGTGCTCGATCCGCGCGAGCCCCCGCTCGCCCTGGACGATGCCGAGCGCGCCGTCGCGGCCCTGCTCCTTGACGAGGTTGTAGAGGCGCGCGGGCCTCGTCGACGTCGGCCGCCACGTGGATCGGCCCCGGAGGCGGCACCTTGCCGTGCCGGAGCAGCGCGAGCGCGAACTTCGTCTCCTTGAGCGCGCCGAGGATGCCCTGCGTCTTCGGAACGAGCTCGGTCTCGCGCAGCCAGCCGGTCGTCTTCGCGGAGGTGACGAACCACTTCGCGTGCTTCGCGCCCATGTCCCAGTCGATGTCGTGCTTGATCGACTCGGCGCCGAGCTTCGCGATTGCATCGCGCGGGTCGACGCCCTTCGGGCACCGCTCATTGCAGAAGTAGCACCGGGTGCAGTCCCAGATCCCGTGCTCGTCGTTCAGCTCGTTCAGCCGGTCGACTGTCACCTGGTCGCGAGCGTCGCCGACGAAGCGCATCCCCTTCGCGAGCGCCGCCGGGCCGCGGAAGTCCGGGTCGGCCTCCATCGCGTTGCACTCGGAGACGCAGCAGCCGCACATGATGCAGAGCGACTCCTTGTTGATCACGTTCATCTGCTGCTGCGAGACGATCCGTTCCTTCTCGCTCGCCTCGTCGTAGCCTGAGTCGAGCCACGGCTTGACATCTCGGATCTTCTGCCAGAACGGCCCCATGTCGACGACGAGGTCGCGGACGATCGGCATGTTCCCCATCGGCGAGATCGTCGGGCACGTGGCCGCTCTCGACGATCGGCTTCATCCGCTCCTTGCAGGCGAGGATCGCGCGGCCGTCCATGCGCATCCCGCAGGAGCCGCAGATCATCATCCGGCAGCTCTTGCGGTACGCGAGCGTCCCGTCGTGGCGGTCCTTGATGATGTCGAGCACGTCGAGCAGGCAGGCCCACTCGGGCGCCTCGACCTCGTAGGTCTTCAGCTCGCGCTCGCCGTTCTCGTCGACGCGCCAGATCTTGAGCGCGACGTCCATCGTCGGCCCTTCCCAGGTGTGGATGTGCGGCTGCCTCGCGTCATCTCTCCCTCCGTCGTCGGGATCGTTTCGAGTTGGCGAGGTCGGGCCGCCTTCGATGATGGCCGCCGAATATCACGCACAAGGGGTTCATCTCTTCCGGGGTCTTGTCGACGCTCGCGCACTCCTCGTCCATGAGCTTGTCGAACTCGTCCTCGGAGACGACCTCGTCGCGCAGGCGGCGCCTCGACGTCGACCGGCTACGCCGAAATCGTAGAGGTCGATGACGTCGGTCGTCTGGCCCCCGAACGGGATGCGGATCCGCCGCAGGAGACCGTCGTTCGTCGATCCAGGCGTCGATGACGAGCCCGGTTCGCCCGTGTTGCCGCTCGCCCCCCAGCTTGTCTTGTCGATGTGCGCTCGGTAATGAGTCGTGGTGACTCCGCGGATCTCGTCGTTCCCGAGCGTCTCGACCTTCTTGCTCGACTTGATCAGGTGCTCGAGTAGCTCGATCCGGGTTCGGCCCGCCGGGGCCGGGCAAGAACCGCTCCGCGCCGGTAGCGTCGTCAACCGAGCTGCTTCAGCCAATGCATCTTTCCGCCGATCAGCGGCACGCCGATGTACGAGTCCGGCCGATGAAGACCAGGCGCGCATCTCCGGAGCTCGAGTCGCTCTCGCCGCTGCTCATGATCACGCTCGCCCCGGCTCCTGCGCGTAGTCGATCGATCCCGTAGACCTCAGAGAGGCCCAGTCGGGCACGTTCGCCTCCAGCTTCCATTCGATGCGCGAGGAGACGCGTCCTTCAGCGCGTCCTCGGAGTCCGTCGAGGCGTGCTCGGGCTCCGACGCCGCAGCCAGCGGCGAGCAGGCAGTGAACGGGACGAGCAGCAGAGCCCAGCCGCATCAGTACGTCCTCTCCTGCGGCTGCCACTTCGTCATCGTCACCGGCTTCCAGTCGAGGACCGGCTGGTCGCCGACCCAGCGGACGATCGTGTGCTTCATGAACTTCTCGTCGTCGCGGTCAGGGTAGTCGTACGGCCGCGCATGCGCGCCTCGGCTCTCCTTGCGCTCGATGCCCGGCGACGATCATGCACGCGGCCAGGTCGAGCAGGAAGCCGAGCTCGAGCGCCTGCGTCAGGTCGTTGTTGAAGACCTCGCCCTTGTCGTCGACGACGACGTTCTCGTAGCGCTCCCGGAGGAAGCCGACGATCCGCTCCTGCTCCTTCATCTGCTTCTCGCGGCGGAAGACGCCGAAGTTCTCGTGCATCGTCTTCGCGAGCTCGTCGCGGATCTGCCAGGGCCGCTCGCCGTCGCGGCGGTCGAGCAGCGTCTTCAGCTCGCGCTCCGCGTCCACCTCGATGCCCGCGCGGGACGGCGACCGTCGTGTGCGTCAGCGCCCAGTCGGCCGCAGCCGCACCCGCGCGCCTGCCGTACGTGATCGTCTCCATCAGCGCGTTGCCGCCGAGCCGGTTCGCCCCGTGGACGGAGACGCAGGCGCACTCGCCGGCCGCGTAGAGGCCCTCGAGCTCGGTCATGCCCTCCTCGTGATCGGTGTCGACGCCGCCCATGTGGTAGTGGGCGCCCGGCCGGACCGGGATCGGCTCGTTGATCGGGTCGACGCCGGCGAACGTCATCGACAGCTCGCGCGTCCCATGGAGCCGCTCGAGGATCTTCTCCGCGCCGAGGTGCCGCAGATCGAGCAGCACGTTGCCGTCGACGCCCCGTCCTCGGCGCAGGAGAGCCGCGGCTACGAACCAAAGAACGAACAGGCGCAGCTGCACCCGTACAACTCTCCCTACCACCAGAGCCGCACTAGTACACAGACAGACAATGGTCGCGAGGCCTACTGCTCGGCGGACCGGGCGGACCGATACAGAGTGAAATAGTCTGCTGGGTCCATCGTGGGCAGCTATAAGGGCTATTGCTGGACTTCTGGAGCGCAGTGGGCTTGATGAGAAATCTACGCACGGGCAACCATTCGAGTCAATCGGTAAAAATGATCGGATAGATGTGTGCGCTTCCTGGACGCTCTGGGCCTTGCAACAGCTACCTACTCCCGATGGGCAATTGCAATGCGACAACGCAGGCTTTCATCCTCGCCCATCGCCCATCGCCCATCGCCCATCGCCCATCGCCCATCGCCCATTCCGCGCTGCGCGCTAGCGCGCCGCGCGGCGTGCCTGCCACTTGATGAACGCGTTCGTGACGATCGCGCCAAAGCCGGCTGACCACGCCAGGAACTCGATCGCGATGCCGGTCATGACCAGGAGGATGACGATCGGGGTCACCGGCCATCCTACGAGGCCGAGCAGCCTCGCCAGCAACAGCGGCGACAAGATCACCACCAGCCCAAGAAACAGATCCACGATTGGCGGCGCGGTGCCCATACCAAGACGCCTGCGCGCACCCTGACCGACGGCGTAGGTGACGCCGCTGAAGCCCGCGAGCGCGAGCAGGATGATCAGGAGCACCACGAATGGCATCAGCAGCAGCAGCGGGATACCGATGATCGAAATCGCGAGGACGATGCAGGTGATGAGGAGCACGGGCCACACCAGTATCTGTGCGGCAAGTCCCACGAGTGTTGCCTTTACCGGATTGTCGGCAACGCGCTGCGCTGACGCTTCTATCGTGGGACGCGCGACGACCATCGCGATCGACGCCAGGATCAACAGCAGCAGAAAGCGGAACGTCGTGCCAATCAGACGCGGAATCGCTCCCCACCGATCGAACCACCAGAACCGTTGCCAATCAAAGAGGGGGGTGAAGTCCAGGTGGATGTTCGGCTCGGTGAACGAGATCTCGGTGACCGACCCGCGGACGCGCGCGCCCTCTTGACGATGGACGCGGCCGCCGACGCTGACCACGTCGCCGCCCACGACAGCCTTCGGCCCCAGATCGACCGATCCCAGCACCGCGACGACCTGGTCGCCGACCTCGCCGTCGACCTTCACCGAGCCCATCACCGCGACTCCCTGATGGACCCGTTCGTCTTCCCTCACGACCACGTTGCCGAATATCCGTACGCGGTCGCCAGACGAGTAACGTGTCCGTCTCTCCGGTTCCGGCACCGTCGGCGATCCGGCCGGTTTTTCGAGCGGCGGCTGGGCCTCGACTGGCGCTGACGGTGTAATCGGTGCGAACAACGCGCGACGCGACGGAGCATCGAGGTACGACACGCGCAGGACGTCGGTCGCGTCGGATCCGAGCTTGTCCCGCAGTTCCTGACCGGTGACCGCCACACCGTTGACGAGAACCGAACCGTCGGTGATCTCGATCAGCCGCACATCCTGCATCCGGGCTTTCGGCCGTAGCGCGACGCCGTCGGTGAGCGGCACCACATCGAATCGCTGCTCGAGCCGCGCGCGCAGCGCCCGCTGATCGTCAGACGTCGGTTGCTGCCAGGCGGACACGGCGGACGAGAACGCCAGCAGGGCGAGAAGTGAGAGAACAATCCAGCGCTTCATTTGAACGGCTCCGTGTCCGTGCCGAGAAGGTGTTGCAGCGCGAAGAGCGCCGCGATGGCGAGCCCCTGCAAGGTGAGCATCGCAATGGTGACCGTGGGATCCGAGACGAACGCGCCGACCGCGTGACCGATGTTCGACAGCACCGTCCACGCATCCGCTCCAGCCTGCACGCCGCTCGCGATGCGGACCGTGGCGCCGACGAACAGATCAAGCGAGCGGATGACAATCGCCGAGAGCGTGGCAATGGCCCAGGCGCCGCCGAAGTAGGCGGCCGCGACAGCCGACAACGCGCCGCCGCCAAGAAGGGTCTGGCGCATGCGACGGGCGCGACGAACGTCCTGGGCCGCCGCGATGACGATGGCCTCCATCGTCCGCGCCGCGAAGTTCAACGGCGCGGCTGGCTCGGAGGCTGCCTCGGCGAACACAGCCTGGCACGCCGCGTCAGCGTCGTCGTCCTGCCCGCCGGCATCGGCTTCCAGCCAGCGGCGCACGTTCCGGGTGAGGTCTTCGTTCACGGCTTGCAGGTCTCCTATAAGGCTTACGTGCCGTCTTTGCCGTTCGTTGCGGGGACAGGCCACTAGCAGCTACGGCTCCCATCCCGCGTCTGTCAGGCGCCGGGATAGTTCCTTCCGGGCCCGATAAACGTGCGAGCGCGCCGTCGCCTCCGGCACGCCCAGCACCTGGCCGATTTCGTCGAACGAGAGGCCCTCTTCGTAGCGAAGCGACACGGCGACCCGTTGTTCCGGTCGGAGTTGGGCGATCGCCGACTCGAGAGCCTGGCCGAGCGCGCGGCGCTCGACAGGATCGGGAGCAGGCGGTGTGGAGAGGTCGGCGATGCCGGCCCGTTCGCCAGTCTGGCCGGGCGTGATGTCGATCGGGACGTAGACCGGCCGCACGCGGCGCAGCGAATCGAGTGCCGTGTTGTGTGCGATGCGGAACAGCCAACTCGACAACCGCCGCGTCGGATCGAAGGCCGCGAGGTTGCGAAAGGCCTTGACGAACGTGTCCTGCGCGAGGTCCTCGGCCTGAGCGACGTCGCCTGTCATCCGGGCAATCAGCCGAATAACCGGACGCTGGTAACGCCGGACGATCTGCTCGAAAGCTGACTGCGAACCCGCCAACGCCTGGGCTACCAGCCGGGCTTCGGTGACCGTCTCGAGATCGATCGGAATGGTTCCGGTCCTCTCTTGGAAGGGCGAGCCCCTTCAATAGAGCTTACGCAGCAATCGTCGAAACGTTGCAACCTAGTCCGTAGTCCGTAGTCCGTAGTCCGTAGTCCGTGGCTCGTGGACCTTCATGACCTCCGTGTGAACCTTGATGGCCTCGTGTGAACCCTCGTGTGAACCTTCGTCGTGAACCCCCGTCGTGAACCCCCGTCATGAACCCCCGCTTCAAGAGTGTCGCATTTGTGCAAGTGTTTGCGGCGGGGCCGGCGCTAGACTGGCGCGGCCGTGAAAGCCTACCGAAAGGATCAACGAATGCGTGTGGTGCGAGTATCAACAGCAGTCATCTATGTTGCCGTGCTCGTGTGCGGCGTGAGCGGCGCATCGATGCAGGTCAAGCCGGCGAAAGCATCCATCGCTGACGTGGCGTGGATCGCCGGCGCGTGGACCGGATCGGCGGGACCGGTTTCTCTCGAAGAGCGGTGGACGGCGCCGGCCGGCGGCGCGATGCTCGCCGTGTCGCGCACGCTCAAGGACTCGCGCATGGTTGCGTTCGAGTTCTTGCGGATCGTGGAGCGCAACGGGACGCTGCTGTACATCGCGCAGCCCAACGGCCGGCCGCCAACGGAGTTCACGCTGACGGCGATCGATGCGCAGAGCGCGACGTTCGAGAACCCGGCGCACGACTTCCCGAAGAAGGTCCGCTACGCGAAGCGCGCCGACGGCGGCCTCGACGCGACGGTCTCGGGTGATGGCGGGAAAGCCGAGACCTTCCAGTTCAAGCGCGATTGACGGGGGTTCACGACGGGGGTTCACGACGGGGGTTCACGACGAGGGTTCACCACGAGGGTTCAACGACGCGAGTCCATTGCATCGCGCCGTCACGTGAGCAAGGCAGATCCCGCCGTGAAACCTTGCATCGCGAACAGTCGTGTGAACAAGTCAGATCCCGCCGTGAAACCTTGCCGTGTGAACCCTCGTTTGAACCAACGTCTGAACCCCGGTGTGACTACCTCACCCTCGCAATCCGCGCCTTCAATCCCTCTTCCAGCGGCTTTCGTTGGGCGGCGGGAACCGTGGTATCGCTGGCCAGTAGTTTCAAAGCTGATTCCGCAGCGTCGAGCGCCGCGGCACGCTGGCCGGCGCCTTCGAGCGCCTCGGACAGCGAGTCGAGAGCGTTGGTGGACGTCTTGTGGGCCTCCACGTTCAGACGGAATATCTCCAGCGCGCGATCCTGCTGGCCGGTCTGCAGCAGCTCGTAACCGAGCGCGTTCAGCCAGGTCTCGTCGAACACGGCGGCGTTCGGGTCGCGGGCGAGGCCTTCGCGCGCCAGTTGAAGCGCTTTGGCCATGTTCGATCCGAGCAGCCCGCGGAACTCGCGCCGTGAAACCGCCGGAACGATTGCCGGCTGTTCGGTGATCTCGATCATCGGCCCGCCGGAAGGCGGCGGCTGCGTCGTCAGTCGTGTCTTGGCGGCTGCGTCACGCTTGACGAACGCGTCGAAGAAAGCGAGCTGGTATCGCTGAATGGCGTCGTACGCTCGCAGCACGCCTTTCTTCGCATCGTCGCGGCGCGTCATCGTCGTCAGCACGGCGATTCCCTCGGTGCCGAAGTCCAAGTGGTTCATGCGCGTCTCGCCCAGATACAGCAGGTAGCGCGGGGCGTAACGCATCTTCTCGATCTCCGCCATCTGCAGGTCGGCGGTGCGGCCCAGGGTTTCGCTGTGCGCGAAAAAGAACGGTGCGCGGAGCACGGTCGGCTCGTACGCGGTGACTTCCTGATAGCTGCTCGTGCCGATTGGCGCGAAATACCCCGTTTCGAGCTGCGAGATCGCCTCAACATCGGTTGATCGCATCGTCATGACCAGTTGCGCGAGACCGGCACCGCTGATCCCCAGCGCGCCGAGTTGAGCCGGATGGACGAACGATTCCCGCCTCATCGTCGCGGTCGCAATTTCCATGTCGCGGACGTGCTGACCCATGACGAGCGCTTCGAGCACGAGTCCTTCGGCGTCGATCTGATCCCGCGGCGATTGCACGAAAGCGACGACGTAGCCGTGGCTCGCGAGGTATTCGCTCATGGCGACGACAGAGACGGCGCGCAGTGTGCCGACGAGGAGCGGGAACCGCCCCGTCGCCGGCTGTGCATCCCGCCGGGCAGCGAGCGCCAGTGCGTTGTACTTCGTCCACTCGTCGTCGGCCGGCGCGAAGCCAAACACGCGAGGAAACGTCTGACGATGTTCAGTGGCGAAACTGCCTGCTGGCTGACCGATCCCGTCTGAGGCACGGATGTAGTCGCCGATCGTCATCTTTTCATCGGGGGACTTGTCCCCCGATCCCCCTGCAGGACCGTCCGCGGCGGTGGCTGGATACCAGACATGGAGCACGAGCCTGCGCGCGCGATCCTCAGGTTTCGCCTTCTCGTCGGTCTGTTTCGGTCCGGACGTTCGTGACGGGTCGGTCACATTCATCGTCCGGAATCCGACCGCATGCGGCCCCGGCTCGATGTTGCCGAGCATCTGCGGACGTTGTGCCAGCGACGGCCGCGGCAGCGCGAGTGCGGCCACGGCGACCATGAGCGAGAGCGTGCGCTTCAACATAGTGGAACGCGAACGATATCCGTTCGCCGGGGCGTTCCTCAAGATGGGCGTGACCAAACGCGACGTGAGGGGATGGATTGGCCGGCTCCGGGAATCCAATTCCACAGGATGAGCCTTCCCGGATGGCGTTTGCGCATTCCCGAGGGTAGGGGGACTTTGATGATCGTGTTCCGGTGTGTGGTGTTGGCGACCGTCATCGGCCTGCTCGGTGCCGCGAGCACCGAGGCGCAGGAACTGCCCTGGGTTGTCGATGGCACGATTGGCTATGCCGGCTTCGTGGACGATTCGACCAAGAACTTCTTCGTGTTCGGCGGCGCCCTGCGGAAACATGTGACGCCCCGAATCAGCATCGGGCCCGAATTCGTTGTCATGGAGGGTGGCGATTCGCTGACCGACCGCGTGGTCATGCTCACCGGAAACGTGGTGTTCGATATCTATCCGATGCACGGGCCCATGCACGGCAACGACGCGCGCACCGTGACGCCGTTCCTCGTTGGCGGCGTTGGTGGCTTCTGGAGCCGCGATCAGGTTGGAACGGGACCCTTCTGGGCATCCGATCCGGCATTCACCGCCGGTGGAGGCGTTCGAGCGCGGATAACCGACCGGGTGTCAGCGACAGCGGAATACCGGATTGGATGGGAGCTGCATCAGCGCGTGACCGGATCGGTGAGCTTCGATTTCTGAGAACGCGCCGGGAGGTCGGGGTTCTTGCGCGAACGTGACGCGGAGCTGAAGCTCCGCGCTGCGGGTTACTTCACCAAATATCCATCTCGGGATCTGGCCTGCACGCGGCCGCCTTTGCGGACGCGCACGCTGAGAGGATGCCAGCCGCGATCCGTTCGAGCTGCGAACGCCAGCGTGTACTGATGCCGCAACTCGGCGAGGATCGTCCGTGTGATGACGCTCATGTCGGCGACGGATTGGGCTTCGACGGCCATTCCACCTGTGCGTGTCGCCAGATCCGACAACGTGATCGATTGCCTGCCGTCGGTCGACGGCGGCAGCACGGACGGCTTCCACATCTCGTTGCCAACGCCAAGGACGTAGATCGGAAGATCGAGCGCGGCCGCTGCCGTGGCCGCATCACCTGACGAAACGGTGCTGCCGGTGTCGACGCCATCCGTGAGCAGCACGATGGCGCGCGTCCGTGGCGCCTCGTCGCGCACGCTCTCGACGGTACCAACGATCGCATCGTACAAGCAGGTTGCACCGAAGGGTTCGATGCTCTTGACCGCCGCCAGAAGTGTCTCTGGATTCCTCGTAAACGGCGTCAGCCGGCGCACGCGCGAGTCGAAGCTGAACACCGTCGCCGCATCGTCCTGGACGAAGCCGGACGTCAGCAGGTGCGTGGCGAGCAACGAGCGCTCGCGCTTGCCGGTCAGGACCATGCTTCCGCTGCTGTCGACGAGCAGCGCCATGCGGGCATCGGCATCCTGACCGCGATGGAACTGGACGATGGGCCGCGCCTGACCGCTGTCGAGAATCTCGAAGTCTTCGGCGCTCAGGTTCGGGACGATGCGCCCGTCCCCGTCGCGGACGACGACCGCGACCGAGACGAGGTCGAGGCTCGACCTGAACGTGGTCTGGACCTGCTCGTTCTGCGCTGCCGGCATCGCCGAAACGGCCAGGGCCAGCACTGCTGCCAGCGATGCGCGAGCTAACACCATGGTTGACCCCATTACAAAATCGTTCGCACTCTACTCGCCGGAGGCAAATTCCTGTGTGAAATCCGTGAGGTACAAGCTGGACAGCACGATTCGGGCCGCTTAGCCCATTCATCCCCAGCGGCTTTGGGGCGACTCCTCTTTCTGCCATCATGGGCCGGTCGCATGGGCAAGTCTCTGGTTACGGCCGGCTGTCTTCTGTCTGTCGCACTCGTTGCGGCCCAGGAGCGTCCGCAACAGGAGCGTCCCCAATACGTCGAACGCGTGGACGTCGCCCGCGTCCTGGTTGACGTCCGCGCCCTGGACGGTGCCAACCGGCCGCTCCTCGGCCTCACGCCCGAGAATTTTCAGGTCAAGATCGACGGCAAGCCGGCGCGTATCGAATCCTTGCAGTGGGTCACGGGCGCGCTGCTCGAAGGTGAAGCATCATCCATCTCCGTGCCGTTGGCCCAGCCTGCGCTGCCCGCGGAAGGGCGCCTGGTCGTCTTCCTGTTTCAGAAAAGCCTCGAGGCCGGCCGCATCGTCGGCTTCATGCGGATGCTGATCGAGCTGCGTGGCTTCCTCGACGGCTTCACCCCTCGCGATCGGCTCGCCGTCCTGTCGTTCGATACGCGGCTGCGTCTGTGGCTCGACTTCACGTCCTGACATGGAGCGCGTGAAGACCGTGCTGGCGCGCGACATCTTGACCGGGAAGGCAGCGCCGGTCAACGAGTCACTCCCTCCGTCGCTCTACGAGGCCCTTCAAACACAGCGCGCCGATCGCACCTACACGATGGAGGACTCTCTTCGCGTGATCGCTGGCGCGCTGGCCCCGCTCCCGGGCGCCAAGACGGTCGTAATCGTGGGCCACGGCTTCGGCCGTCTTGGACGGTCGGGCGTCATGATGGAGAACAACTACGAGGGGGCTCGCGACGCCCTGCAGGAGGCCCGCGCGTCAGTGTTCTGCCTGGACGTGACCACTGCTGATTATCACTCGCTGGAAGAGGGTCTCCGCCTGGTCGCGGAAGACACCGGCGGGTTCTTCGAGCGAACGCATCTCTTCAGTCAGCTGGCGCTCGATCGCCTGGGGGCCGCGATTGCAGGACACTACGTGCTGCTCGTGGAGAAGCCCGAAGGGAAGCGCGGCCGTCATCGCATCGACGTGAAGCTCAAGGGACGCGACGGCAGGCTTTACGCGAGGAACGTCTTTGTCGATTGAGCGGCGGACGCCTTCCCCCTGCTTTCTTACTGGTTCGGCAACGTCAATGCGACCAGCGCGGTCTTCTCGACAGCGCCCGTGGCGAAGACGACATACTGCTTCCCTTTGTGCATGAAGGTCATCGGCACAGCGCTCGTCCGTGACGGAACCACCACAGTGCCCGCCTCTTTGCCTGTCGCCTTATCGACCGCGTAGAGCTGAGGCTGCGCTCCGGGCGGCCCTCCGCTCCGGCCGGTGCCGTAGATGACCAGGGTCTTCGTCGTGATCACCTGCGCGTGTCCACGACCAGGCGGCGCCGGGGGAAGCGTCACGCCCGCAAAGAGTGGATCGGTCGACGTAACCGGCACGAGCTTGCCGCCGTTGGGCGTCCACCACGCCTTGTCGCCCGTGTTCATGTTGTACGCCGTGATTCCGCCAAGCTCCTTCGGCTTCACGATCGAGACACCACCGATCGTCGAACCTGCGGCGCGCCCCTCGAAACCACCGCCTCCGCGCCCGCTTTCCGGCTTCTTATAGCCAGGTGGCGGCGGCAGCGCTCCGAGCTGACCGCAGCTGTCGTGCGTCGAGCTGTAACGGAACTCAGAGCAGGGATCCTTGTTGACCTCCATCGTGCTGAGGCCGGTCTGTGCCGCGACGTAGAGCAATCCGGTCTCCGGGTCTGCGGCCGCTCCGCCATCGATGTTGACGCCACCGCTCGCGCCCGGTGCATACCAGGAACAGGTCAGGCCGCTCGCAGCGCTGCCATCACCCGGCTGAGCCGGAATGAAATAGGGGCCCATGCGACAACGCTTTGCCACCTTCAGCGCCGCTTCCTTGATCGCCGGCGTGTAATCGATCAGATCCTCTTCGACCAATCCCTGCTGCGCGTACGGCGCCGGCTTCGTCGGAATTGGCTGCGTCGGCGCTGCTTCCTCACCAGGGACCTCGCTCTTCATGACCGGCGTTTCCACGATCGGCCAGATCGGTTGCCCCGTTTCGCGATCGAAGACGTAGAGCCACCCCTGCTTCGTGGACTGCGCGACGATCTTGCGCGGCTTGCCGTCTACCGTGACGTCCAGCAGGTTGGGCGACATTGGCGTGTCGTAGTCCCAGATGTCGTGATGGACCATCTGGAAGTGCCATCGTCGCTTTCCAGTCTTCACGTCGAGCGCGACGATGCTGGTGCCGAAGAGGTTGTCACCAGGACGATGACCGCCGTATTCATCCATCAGCGGCATGCCGACCGGGATGTAGACGAGACCCAGTTCCGGATCCGCCGCGTATGGCGCCCACGCGTCAACTTTGCCCACGCCGGGTGTTCCGGGTTTCGACCCGTTCTTCCAGGTTTCGGCGCCGAACTCACCGGGCTCGGGAACCAGGTTGAACTTCCACAACTGCTTGCCCGTGCGGATGTCGAATCCCCGGATGTAACTGGGCAGGTTGCGCAGCCGGATCGGGTAGTAGCCGTGAATGTGCGAGTTGCCGACGATGATGATGTCGCCAACGATGATCGGGGGACAGCTGGCGCCAATCTGTCCGAGCGCCGGGTCGATGCCGATCGTGCCATCGGCACCGGTCTTCGTTGCCTCGTCCCACTTTTCGCCCGGCTTCGCCTTGCGCGCCGGTGCGGCATCGCTGATCACGAGTGGACCGGAGTCGTCGACCGCGAGCGGCACGAGCGGGAAGCCCAGTCCGTCCATCAGATCGACGATGCCGTTCTTGCCGAACTTCGGATCCGGAACGCCAGTCTTCGCGTCGAGCGCCGCCAAGTGGTATCCGGGGGTGACCACGATGACCCGTTCTTCGTTGCCATCGGTCCAGTACGCCGGTCCGCGGCCTGCGAACTGCCGAGGCGCCTTCTGCCAGCGGATGCCTTCGTCCATTTGCCATTTCCAGAGCGTCTGCCCGGTCTCCGGATCGATGGCCGCCGCCACACGGCGCGTGCTTGCGACGGTGAACAGACGTCCGTTGGCGTAGAGCGGGGTCGTCCGGTAGTACTCGTCAGGGCCGAACTGGCTCGCGTTCCACTGCCAGGCCACTTTCAACGAGCCGAAGTTCGAGGCGTTGATCTGATCGAGCGGCGAGTAGCGTGTGCTCCAGGCATCAGCGCCCCAGTAGCGCCACTCGCCCGGCGCGTTTCCGCGGACGAGCGTGTTCGATGCAGAGGGTGCCGCGGATGACGCCGGCGCGCTCCCTTGCTGATTGCCCTGCACGGTGAGCACACCCGAGAGCGCCAGACCGGCGAAGAGCACCACGCCGACGAATCGGGCTGCTGTCGAACGATTCAGCATGCTGAAATCCTTTTTTAGTGCTCGTGGCCGCGCCCGCGCGCTTCTCGGGCCTACCTTCTTCTTTTCTGCCTGCGTTCGCTGCTGGCATCTCGATCTTGATCGCCTTGAGCTTGCCGGCGTCGGTCGGAAGGTCCGTCTTTCCCGGCGGCACGTTGTTGATCTTCAGAATGTATGCGACCAGCTGCGAATATTCCTGCGGGCTCAGGCTCGCCGGATCGCTCTTCGGCATGGTCGTCGAGATCAAGCTGAAGAGATCGGCGAGCGGGCGGCCTGCCCACGTCGCTTTGAATGCATCCGTGTTGTAGGTGCCTGCCGGATGGCAGGCGACGCAGATGCCCATGTACGTTTCTTCGCCACGATCGGCCTGAGCGGTCGTGTAGATGCCGGCCATCGTGGTGCCCGCCTGCGTTTGCGCCTCCATCCGAAGTGCTACGGCTGCCGAAAGCATCACGACGAGGATGACGAACGTGGCGAACCTGCGTCCGCGAAAACCAAATCGGGGATCGAAAACCATGCGTGAAGGCACGGGGACGTGACGGCGATCCCCGCAGCGTGTGCAACAGTAACAGCGGGCGGGCCTGTCTGTCGAGCGCCAGCCTGAGGTCAGGGCACCGTCCAGCTAGAGGCGCGAGTATGCCAGTCCGGCTAAAGCCGGACGCCACGTTTATTCCGCGCGAAGAAGGGAGTTCGGGTCGGTCCTGGCAGCGCTGCGGGCTGGCAGGAGCGTGGCGACGGTTGCCACGATCACCATCACGAGCGCAGCGGAGCCGAGTACCACGGGATCGGACGGGGCAATCCCGAACAGCATCGATTGAACCCAGCGCGACGCGAGCAGCGCTGTGACGATACCGCACAGCACGCCGCCGGCCGCAAGCGTGGCGGACTCGCGCAGGATCATCAACAGAACCTTCGCCGGCCGGGCACCAATCGCTATTCTGATCGCCATCTCGCGGCGGCGCTGACTCACGGAATGTGCGAAGGCCGCATACAAGCCGATGGCGGCGATCCCGAGCGCCAGCGCTCCGAACAACGCCAGCAGGATCGACCCGAGCTTCCACGGACGAATCTGCCGATCGAGCAGCTGTGAATACGGCCGCACGTTCACGAACGGCACGTCGGTGCGTCCGCGCACGACCAGCCTGCGTATCGGCGACGCGAGCGCCTCTGCGCCGACGCCGGCTCGTATCAGCAGCCCCCACGTTTCGCGCTGGCCCGCACCGGTGAACCCTGGCGGCGGAGGGACCTGCGAATACGGAACGAAATACTGCATCAGCCGATCCTCAGCGCCCGTCGGAACCAGCGACCGCTGACGAACGTTGCGGACGATGCCCACGATCTCGCGGCAGGGGAGGGAGAGGGGCGGCGTTGGCGGACCCGGCGAGAACTCCGGATCGAACGACGGGTCGTAGCCGATGCGGAAGCACTTGCCGATCGCGCTCTGTCCCGGGGCAATCGCCTGCGCCAGAGCCTGGTTCACGATGACGACCGGCGTCCCGGTGTCGTCGGCGGCGGAGAAGCGCCGGCCTTCGACGAACTCGAGTCGAAGGATCTCCAGGAGCTCGGGCGTGGCCGCGATCAGAAATGGAAGCTGTCCGTTGGCGCTCGGCGGCTTCGCCATTCCCGGCACGCTCATCGGCGGGACGTGAAATCCGGCGAAGGGCAATGACGTAATCGGCGAAACCAGCTCGACGCCCGGGAGCGCTCGAATCGGATCGATTGCGGCGGCGAGCAGATCGTCCTGCGCATTTCCTGCGCCCGGACCTCGCTCGAACTCCACCAGAATCACGTCGTCCATCTGCATCCCCAGGTCCTGCGCCAGCAGGTTGTAGAGACTGCGCCCGAATAATCCCGCTCCGGCCAGCAACACCACCGAGAGCGTCGTCTGCACGAGCAGGAGCGCCGCATACGTCTTTCGTCGTGTCTTGCCGCGAGCCGTGCCGGCGAGATCTTCGGCGCGCAGCTGTGCTGGAAGCTGTGCGATGCCTACTGCCGCACCGACGACGAGCGCCAGCAGACCGGCAAGAGCCGCTGCGCCGGTCGTGCGGAGATTCAGTCCTGGACTCTCCATCAGCGACGGAAGCAACACTCGCCGGACAGACTCGTCGAACCAGTAGGCCGTGACCAGCGCGACCGAGATCGCGACCACCGACAGGATTGCTGCCTCGACGAGAATCTCCGAGATCAGGCGGCCGCGCGAGGCGCCGAGTGTCGCCCTGATCGCGAAGTCACGGCGCCGCTTCGCGCCGCGGGCAAGGAGCAGCGTTGCGGTGTTGGCGAGTCCGATTATCAAGACCAGCATCGATACGCCCGCGAGCCAGTAGGCGATTCGGGACTCAGCCTGCGCGACGCCCGCGCCCGCGATCGGCGTCAACGACACGCGCCGGCTGGCGGCTGTCAACGCTGTGGCCGCCGTGGCTTGCGTCGATGCCGCGGAGGCGGTCTGTCCCGGCGCGACTCTGACGATCACTGCGGCGACGTTCATGAACGCGCGCCGATCCCAGCCCGGATTGTTCTGCATCGCGGCATGGAAGGGCACCCACACATCGACGCGTGCGGCTGAGTGGCCGTTGAACCCGGCAGGCATGACACCGGCGACGACATATTCCACACCTCGAACGCCGATGCGACGGCCGATCACGGCAGGGTCGCTGCCAAAGGCGTTTGCCCAAAACGTGTGGCTCAATACGGCCGGTGCGTCGGTCAGCGTCTTGTCGTCGGCCACTTCGATGGCACGCCCAAGTTGTGCCCGCGCACCCAGCAGCGGGAAGTAGGATCCCGATACGAGCATCGCGTCCGCCTGGACCTGCTCGCCGTTGGTCACAACACTCGTCACAGTTCTCTGATGGGCCGCGACGTCGGAGACGGCGTTCACGTGCTCCCGAATCGCGTTGAACGTCACGTACGACGTGGTCGTCATCAGGATGCCGCGCGTGTTCTCGGTCGCCGGCTCGAAGGCCAGCGTGTAAACGCTGGCAGCGTCGTCGACGTGCGGGGGCGGACTGAGGAGGGCGCGATCGATCAGGCCGAACATGGCGAGGTTGAGCCCGACCGCGATGGCGAGCGTCAGAACTGCAGTTGCGACGGTCCATGGGGAGGAGGCGAGCGCACGGACCGCGGTGACCGTATCGGCGCGAAGTCGTTCAATCATGCGTCCAGGTAGAGAGTAACAGGGGTTGAGAGGTTGACCCCTGTATTCGCGGCACTTGAAGGGAAAGTTCCATAATCACAGTGCCAATCGTCTGTTTGGACGTCCTTCGTTCGTCATTAGCTCGGCGCGGGCCGAACCGTCGCCGAGGAGGGAGGAGGCATGATGACTGCTTCGCTCTGCATCCTGACGATATTCGCAACACTCTCGGCGGTTCCAACGACTCAGGGCGGTGCCACACAAGGATCGACGCCCAACACCCTGACATTGCCGGAGGGCGCGCCGAGGCCGGCGGCTCGCGTTTCCGATCTCGAGCTGGCTGACCGGCACGTGGACCGGCGAAGGGCTTGGCGGAGCGATCGACGAGGTCTGGAGCGAACCTGCCGGTGGCAGTATGGTCGGCTATTTCCGGCTGGTGCGCGACGGCAAGCCGGTGTTCTACGAGCTCCTGACCTTGCTCGAGTCCGAAAACAGTGTCGAGATGCGCCTGAAGCACGCCAACCCTGACATGACCGGGTGGGAGGAAAAGGCGGTCTTCGTGACCTTCAAACTGGTCAAGCACGACAAGACCGGTGCGTATTTCAGCGGCCTGACATTTCGCCGCGTCTCCGACGACCTGATGGAGGGTTACCTGGCGCTGCGTAACCGGACCGACGGGACAGTGCGCGAAGAAAAGTTCATCTATCGTCGGTGAAGTAAGTAGTGCCGGTGAAGCCGGACTGTGTCAAGGAGGTCTCATGATTGTCGGCGGACACTCGATCATCTACAGCACGGATGCCGAGGCGGATCGCGCGTTCTTCCGCGATGTCCTCAAGTTTCCGAACGTCGACGTCGGTCACGGCTGGTTGATCTTCGGATTGCCGCCGGCCGAAGTGGCCGTTCACCCGTCGGAGAAGAACGACCTCCACGAGTTCTATCTGATGTGCGACGACGTGAATGCGTTCGTCGCCGAGATGGGCCGGCATCGCATCGCCTGCGAGCCCGTCAAGGATCAGGGCTACGGCCTCGTCACGCAGGTGACCTTGCCTGGCGGTGGAAAGCTCGGCGTGTATCAGCCGCGGCACGCACGGCCGCCGGCGATGGGCTAGAAGACCGTCAATCCTCTTTGGACGCGGGCAGGCACGGGCCGGACGGTCCCATTTCATCGAGCTGAACGCCCTTGAAGACGGAGCTCGCACGCGCCTCGAAGGATTGCATCCTGGCCTTTGCTTCTGGAGTGTTCCCGAACAGATCTGCCGTGACCGTCGGTATCAGCGCCTGAAGAACCTCGAGCTGGTCCTTACTGAGCGATGAGCGGTTCGTCTCGAGCCAGCGCTCCATCTGCGTCCGCGCAAGGACGGCTTTCTGATCAGGATTGGCGGCTCTGAACAGTCTGCGCTTTTCCTTCTCGTCCTTTTTGCAGAAGGCGTCGTATTCGAGATCGGCCGGAGCTGGCGAACCCTGAGGGGCGGGCGCTGTCTGACCAGTGAGCACGCCGGTGGACAAGCACACTCCTGCCAACATTGCCATGCCGAGTTTCCCGATGCTCACGTCATTCCTCCCGTAAAAGATGCACTGGATCGATGCGCATGGCGCGGCGCGCCGGGCACCAGGTCGCCGCAAGTGCGACGATGGCGATGGCCCCGACGACCCCAGCCCAGGTAGCAGGATCGGCAGGCGTCACCCCGTAGTGGAATCCTGAGAGCGCGCGGCCGATCGTCCAACCGCCAATCGTGCCGGCTGTCGCTCCACACGCGCCCATGGTCAAGCCATCACGGAGGACGAGCCAGCGCATCTGACCTGGTGACGCACCAAGCGCGAGTCGGATGCCGAACTCGCGTCGCCGCCCCGCAACCGCCTGCATCATCAGGCTGAACAGTCCGCCAGCGGCCGTGAGTATGGAGACGATGGCAAACAATCCACCGACCTTCGCCAGCGCTCGTGGCAGCCGAAGGTGGCTCAGGTACTCATTCGCGGATGGCGGATCGATGCGCGCACCGATCGCCGGGTGAATCGCTGCCAGACGAGCTCGAAGCACCTCCGCGCTCGGACACGCGCTGCGACATCGCATGTTGACGATCACCGTACGCGATCGATTGCCCATCGGAGTGTAGAACTCCGGCCGATCGAGATCCCTGGTCAGTGTGGGGAGATGGATCTCGCCGGCAACGCCGATGACCCGGTTCACGCCCATATCTCCGGAATCGAACGTCTTGCCAATGGGATCGTCCCCGGGCCAGAGCAAACGCGCGAGTCGTGCTCCGACGATGACGAGGTCCGCGCTGTCTCCAGGTTCGAAGTTCCGGCCTTGTTCGATCGGAATGCCGTAGAAACCGAAGAATGCCGGGCTGACCCGGTAACGGTCCGCTTCAAGGTTCCCGGAACCCGTTTCCCGCGCAGTACCGTCCGTGCTCTGCGGCTCCAATCTGCTGGCGCGCACGCTCGGCGGGGCTTCACGCGACAAGGCGAACGAACTGACTTCCGGCCATGAGGCGACCTGCGTCTCGATCGCGTTGGTTCCAGCTCCCATGGCCTCCGGCGAGGGGAACGCCTTGTCGAGTCCGCTGAGGTTGACGTGCACGACACCGTCGAGATTCAGACCGCGGTCGGCGTGGGCCAGATTTCCAAAGGAGCGAATGAGCAGCGCGGATCCGACGAGCAGCGAACAGGCGAGCGCAACCTGGCCCACGACCAGAAGCTGTGTCGCGGTACGATTGAGGCGCCCGTCCGTCGTTCCGTAGCGCGAGCCTAGCACTGCATCTGAGGGCTCGGTTCGGGTTCCGAGCCATGCCGGAACGAGTCCAGCCATCAGGACGGAACACGCGCCGAGTACGGACGCCGCGGTAAGTGCCCGGTGGTCGACGTCGATGACGTTGAGCGACCGGCCGAGAAAAAACTCCGGCACGTTCGCGACCAACGCGCGCGCGATGCAGACGCCGGCAACCGTTCCGGCTGCCGCAATCAGGACGTGTTCGATGGCTGCCTGCCGCAGCAGCCGTGTGCGAGAGGCCCCGAGCGCGGCACAGACCGCGAATTCGCGTCGGCGTGATGAGAGGTCTGCCAGGAGCAGGCTGCTGACGTTCGAGCAGAGGACGATGAACACCAGCGTCACACCGCCGACCAGCATCCACAGGGCCCGGTTCGTGAACGCGCCGAGGTCGCCACCGGCCACCGGCTGAAGGGCAGGAGTTCCGCGGTAGTTGGCTGGAATGCGGCCGAACTCGCGCGCCATCTTTTCGACCCGTCTCTCCAGGTCAATTCGTGGGATCCCGGTCCGCACCCGGCCGAACACGGTGGCAGGGCCGGCCGTTTTTGCTGACGGATCGAACGGCCGCCACCACGCGGTGTCCGGCGCAGGAAAACGAAAGGTCTCTGGCATGATGCCGACCACGGTGACCGGCGTTCCGGAGAGCCTGATGCGACGGCCGAGCAGCGCAGGATCGCTTCCGAAGGACGAGCGCCAGACCGTCTCCGACAGCAGCACCACATCGTTCGCCCCTGTCCACGCTTCCTGCGCCGAGAAGAGACGTCCGCGAACAGCCCGGGCGTCCAGCATGCCGAACACACCAGGCGTCACATATGCACCTGCCGATGTTTCACTGGTGTCGCCCACTTGAACCCTGGCCTGGCGTCCTGCTTCAACCGCCTCGAACATCCCACTCGTCCGCCAGGCCTGCATGACCGCTGGCTCCGGTTGCCAGAATGTTTGCTCGACCAGGTGACGTCCTTGCCGGAACGGCGCTGGCGTCAGCAGCAGGGAATCGACGACGCTGAACATCGTGGTGCTGAGCCCGATGCCGATCGCGAGCAGTAGCACGCACTGGACGGGCGCCGACGGGTGAACCACGAGTCGCCGCCACGCGAGGCGAAAGTCGTCGGCGAGCATCAATTTGCTGGGTGTTTGCGGCGAGCGCTGCGCACGACGGTAGGCGCGGATCAGCGAGACCGCTTCGCGAACGAGCCATAGGGAAGCGCGCAGTGCGCCCTGGCTCGTTCGTGACGCGGTCGTAGTCTTCAGCCAGGTCGCCGATCGTCGAAGCCACGTACGCCGGCGGCAGGACCTGCCGCAGACGATGCTCGACGATTTGCCAGAGACGGGCGGACATCACAAACGCCCTAGCACGTCCTGAAGGCCGCGCTGCATCTTCGTCACGGCGGCGACGGCGGACCTGACCGCGCGAACACCCTGGCCGGTGACCTTGAAAATCCGCTTCGGCCGGTGCCCCCGTGCCGCAGACCCGCCGAACCTCGCGCGAGCTCAGAAGGCCTTTCTCTTCGAGCCGGTCGAGCGTGATATAGACCGAGCCGCGCGGGCCACGTGGCGTTCGGCCCGCGTCTGGATTTCGTCACGAATCGCGGAGCCGTTGGCGTCGACCTTTTGTTCGGTCAGGTGCAGGATGGCCAGCAGAAGCAGCGTTTCGAATTCCCCGAGCCCCGGTGCCTGCGCCATGCTTACAATGTAAGCGCATGTGGGTATTCAGTCAAGGAGGTTCGTGGCGTCCGGCTTTAGCCGGATCCTTGCCCTCGATCGTCGTGTCGTCGTGACCGTCGCGGTCGTCGGCCCGATCGTCAGACGTGCGGGGTAGAGGAGCTCCGCGCTGCTGGTTATCCTCCATTCGACGTCGCGGCAGCAAGCTTGTCACTGATCGGCGGCAGCTGACCCGCGTACGTCTTGTTGAACGCCGCCACATCCTGCATCAGCTTGTCGAACGCACCTCGTCCGGCTTCGAGGTCCTTCAAGCAATCCTCGAAGACACTCAGGGCCGCATTCGTCGGACGATAGCCGGCGCCACCCGCGACGTCCCCGCCATTGCCGCCGATCTCGGCGAGGAGCCAGACGAGGTTGAGGTACAGCTTGTATTTCTCGACGTACCACTTGTCGTCGCTGTGCATCTCGGTTCGCGAGAGGAAGTGCAGCTCGGTGTCGTACATCCTCTGATAGATGCCTGCCAGCGCGGCGTCGAGCTTGCGGTTCTTGGCGTGCTGCTTCCGCAGATCCTCTACCTGCATCCGCATGATCTCGATGCGATTGATCTTGTCGGTGACCTCGTCCATCGCCTTCACGATGTTGCGTTGAAGGGCCGTGCTGGAGGCGAGATCCGCGTCTGTGGCCGTCAGTGTCACGTCGCGCCAGATCTCGAATGGCTGTGTGTACTGACGTCCGTTGTACGACAACCGTACGGTGTACTTCCCTGGCGCGGCCCGCGGCTGCCAGTTCTGCGCGCCGAGTCCCCAGTGGGTGACGGGGCGCGCGCGGCCCTCCCACCGTCCTTCCTCCCAGATGTGAGGGTTGTCAGGTGGAATGGATCGCAGGACTGGCTGCACCGGTGGTGGATGGGAGAGATTCCAGGAGGCCAGGTTCATCCCAACCCGGCCCTGAACGTCCGTCTTGCTGATCACCGCGCCGTCGGCGTCGAGGATCTCCATGGTGATTGGCGCGGTGGGCGCCGATTTCAGCGCGAACACGAACGCTGCTTCGCTGCCGCCTCCCTTCGCCGTCGCCGGTCGCGGCTTGAAGAGCTGGAGCTCTGCCTGGCCGTCGAGCAGGTCTGCCTGTTCCAGCTGCCAGACATCGCGAAGGATCCAGAGCCCGCGCCCATACGTCGCAATCGCCACTTCCGGCGCATTCTTGGGCACCTCGATCCAGTTCACCGGAGCAGCGGGCAGCTTGTCTTTGAACTGCGTCCACGTCTTTCCATCGTCACGGGAGTAGAAGAATCCATGACCGGTGCCTGCGAAGATCATCCCGCGCCGATGAGGGTTCTCGGCAACCGACAGTGTGTAGTCGAGCGGATGTCCCTTAGGCAGCCCGTTGTCGATGCGCGTCCAGGTCTGACCGAAATCGGAGGTCTTGAAGAGGAACGGGTCTCGATTGTCCACGAGGTGATAGTCCACCGACATGTAGGCAGTGCCCGGATCAAAATGCGACGAGTCAATGCGCCGCACGAGACCCCACGGCGGCATGGGAACGTTCTTCGTGAGGTCGATCCAGTTCTTGCCGGCATCACGCGTGATCCACACCTTACCGTCATTCGTACCAACCCAGATCACCCCTCGCTCTGTTCTCGAGGGAGCGATCGCGGAGATCACGGCGCCGTAGAACTGCCCGAGGTTGTCGCCGATAACGCCACCGGAGAACTGAATGCGGCTTGGATCCTGGGTGGAGAGATCGGGGCTGATGACTTCCCACGTCTGGCCGCGGTCGCGCGTGCGGAAGATCACTTGGCAACCGAAGTACACCGAATTGTCGAACCAATCGATAGCCAGCGGCGGCGACCACTGGCAGCGGTACTTCAGCCCGACTGGATCAGAATCGAGCGTGTGCATCCACGGGCTGACGGATCGTCGAAGGCCGGTCAGTTCGTCGAACGTGGCGACGTGGGCGGCGTAGCACGTGCCCCAGACGAACCGGTGATTGTTCGGCTCCGGATACGTGTATCCGGATTCGCACGACGGCATGTCTTCTTGCGGCGGACCCGCGGGCGCGTTTCCGCGTCCGCCGCCACGCCCGCCGCCTCGTCCGCCTCGACCACCCGCGGCCGGATCGGCCGCAGGTCTCGGTGGCGCATACGACGGCACGTTTTCAGGAACGATAGGACGGTCGCTCGCAATCCGCATGCTCCCGTCGTCCTGCCGGTCGGAGTAAACCCAGTACGGGCTCCTCTGATCGATCGTGACGCGGTACATCTGACCAATTGGAAGCGCGACGTTCGTGACCGCGGTCGGATTCGCCGGCGAGCCGAAGATCCCCATGCTGTTGTCGCCGGTGACGATGTAGTGGCCGGGCATGCTGGGCGTCGTGTCCCACCAGATGTCGTGACAGTCACCGCATCCGCCCCCGCCGTTCACCCAGATCTTGCCTCCATCGCGCGAGCGCCACAGCGTGCTGTTGGCAATGAGCAGGTGATCGGGATCGTCTGGTGAGACGCGAATCCGGATGTAGTAACCGGCACGGCCAATCAATCGGCGGTCCCAGCTCACGTTGCTCCAGGTCGCGCCGCCATCGTCGGATCGCCACAGCGAGCCTTGCGCTTCTGATTTGAGACCCTTCACGCCGTCGCGTCCGGTCTGGATGAGCGCGTACATCCGCTTGCCGTTGGACGGCGCGATTGCGACGTCCGTCTTCCCGTATGGCGGACGCGGTAGCCCCGTGTGGGTAACCTTCGTGAAGGTTCGCCCTCCGTCTTTCGAAAGGTAAATACCGCTGCCCATGCCGCCGCTGTTGAGCACGTGCGTCTGCAACTCGATTTCCCATGTGCTTGCGAGCACGATGTTGGGATCCTGTTGCGAAATCTGAAGGCCTGAGCAGCCGGTGTTCTGATCGACGAAGAGGACGTGCTGCCAGGTCTTGCCGCCATCCTCGGTACGGAAAACGCCACGCTCGCGCTGCGGTCCCGTCGCTCGGCCGAGCGCGCAGGCCAGCACGATGTTTTCGTTCTTTGGATGAATCGCAATCGTGCCGATGCGACCGGTCTCCTCGAGGCCCATCCTCGTCCATGTTTCCCCGGCGTCGGTGGACTTGTAGATTCCGTCGCCCATCATGTCCATGTCACGGACCGCCCAGGCCTCGCCGGTTCCTGCCCAGACGATGTTGGCGTTGCTCTGGGAGACGGCCAGCGCGCCGATAGCCTGCGAGGTCTGGTCATCGAAGGTCGGTTTCCACGTCACCCCACCATCAGTCGATTTCCACACGCCGCCCGATGCGGCCCCTGCGTAATAGACCCCCGGCTTGCCGGCGACTGCTGCTGCCGCCGCAAATCTGCCCGCGTTCACGGGGCCGACGTACTCGAATCGCGGATCACCGACAGGCTGCGCGACCTGTGGCCCGCCGGCACCACGCCCGCCGCGCTGCGCGAACGCGCTGCCTGGCAGCAGGCCGATCGCGAGTAGTAGAGTTGTGCCAATGATGAATGAGCCGTGGCGACTATTCTGAAAAGGCATGGAGGCACTCCCGTCGGTTGAGACGTGGGGACGTGATATCACGCCTCGATCAGTTGCTGCAACGGGGGCAGGAGTGGCGAGTAGCTCAGACAGTAAAGAGATCGTGGTCTTCTGGATTGTCCGCAACTCGAAATGTGCGGAGTGCCAGGAGGAGCTCCTTAAAGGGCAGTTCCTGCGTATGGATGGGCAACGGCCCCTCTGCCTTGGGTGTGCCGATCTCGATCACCTGGTGTTTCTCGAGCGAGGCAATCACGCGCTCACCCTGCGGGCCCGAAAGTATTCGAACCTTCAGGCCGTGGTGGTCCGCTTCAGCCGCTCGCGCAAACGGTACGAACGGCAGGGCGTGCTGGTCGAAGAAGCGGCGCTCGCGCAGGCGGAACAAGAGTGTCTTTCAGACGCCGAGGCCAGGCGGCTTGCCCGTGAACGCTCCGCGGAACGGCGCGAGCAACTCGATCTCGAGTACGTCGAGCGGTTCGCTCGGCGCGTGGGCGAACTGTTTCCGGGTTGTCCTGCGGAGGAGCAACGCGCCATCGCCGAACACGCGTGCCAGAAGTACTCAGGCCGCGTCGGCCGTTCGGCAGCCGCCAAGGAACTCGACGCTGATGCCGTCGAGCTTGCCGTCCGCGCGCACGTGCGGCACGTCCACACGCCCTACGATCGCCTGCTCGCGAGCGGTCTGTGGCGAAGTGACGCTCGCGAACGTGTCAGTCGGGGCTGTGGAAAAGGTATTGAATCGATGGCGCGGCGAGCGTGAGTAAGGATAGGGGAACTCTCTGTCGCCGCTGCCGCGTGAGCAGCGGCGTTGCTGGCTTCGGCCGCCGACCGCCGACTCCGCACGCCGGGAACGCGCTCTTCGCTCTTACCCTGCCGCTGCCGCGCCGACTAAGGGATGCGTTTAGCGACACACGCCAGGCGCACCGATGCGACGGGGGTTGTCACAGCTGCCGGATCACACGGAAGGAAGTCGGCGCGACGAATCGCTACGATCGCGTTCCAGCTTCGCGGCGCGTCGGCGTGCTCCGACGGCGGTCGTCGGCCGAAGCCAGCACCGCTCGCTGCGCGTGCGCGGCACTGTCCACTGTGTGAGATCTCGTATCCACAGTCGATGCTCGGCATGCAGAGCTGCCGGTCACGCAGGGCCGGACAAGGCCGGCACTGCGTCGGCAGCCGTTGAGTCGACGCGTTTATCGCCGAGATAGGCCGGCATCGCATCGCGTGCGAGCCGGTGCAGGACCAGCGCTACGGGCTCGTCACGCAGGTGACGTTGCCGGGCGGAGAAAAGCTGCGTGACGCCCATGGTCATTTGCGCGTGAAGGTCAGTTTCAGGTCATCCGGTTTGCAGCTGACGACGTATCTGCCAGGCTGCACCGATGCGGCTACCGCGTTGCCAGCACGCCTGGATCATCACGCCGAAGCCGAACTCGGCACGCGCGGGAATGTCGCTGCGCCCGTTCTCTGCCGCTCGCACGGGGTGATGCCGGGGCGTCAGCGCATGCCAAAGTCGCCCGATACGCGTTGGTATCAGGGGCCCGAATCGCGCGAGGAATCGGCCGGAGGTCGGCTGCGATCCCGTCCGCCTTCGCAGCGGTCGGCGTGCTCCGACGCGCGGTCGCCGGACGAAGCCAGGCCCGTCGCTGCCCCTGCGCGGCACTGTCCGCTGTCTGACGCCGTTGTTCCTCAGTCGATGATTATTTCGCGGGCTGCCGGTACGCAGTGCCGGCCTTGGCCGGCCGAGGACGTCTGGAGCGAGGCACGCGCTGCGCCCGCCATGTTCACGGGCGCGGGAAAACGGGCGGAGCGATTCCGCGCGGCGAGTTCGCGCCCAGCGATCCGTGCTGTGCTGACAACCCCAGGCGCATCGGCCGCATCGCATCTGTCGTCGAACCGCATCCCTTACTCGCCGCGGGAGCGAGCGCAGCGAGAGTATGCAGCGGAGCACGTTTTCCGGCTCGCGGAAGTCGTTCTCGGACGGACAAGGCCGGCACTGCGTCGGCAGCCGCCAAGTCGTTCGGCTTCGGTATCTCCGCTCGACGTGGCAGGTTGATGATTCGAGATCTCTAGACGTTGGGAGACTCTCGTCACGACGCCACGTATGCCGTCTTGACGATCGTGTAGAACTCCTTCGCATACGTCCCCTGCTCACGCGGCCCATAGCTCGACTTCTTCCGTCCGCCGAACGGCACGTGGTAGTCGAGGCCGGCGGTCGGCAGGTTGACCATCACAAGGCCGCTCGACGAGTGGCGTTTGAAGTGGCTCGCGTGCTTGAGCGAGGTGGTGACGATGCCGGCGGACAGGCCGTACGGCGTGTCGTTGGCCATGGCGAGCGCGGCCTCGTAGTCCTTCACACGAATGACGGCCGCGATCGGGCCGAAGATCTCTTCGCGGTTGATGCGCATTTCAGGCGTGGTGTCCGTGAACAGCGCGGGTGCCATGTAGTAGCCGTCGGTATCGCGCTGGAGGCGTTCGCCGCCGTGCGCCAGACGCGCTCCCTCCTTCCGGCCGATTCCCAGGTATTGCTCGTTCTTCTCGAGCTGCCGCTCGTCCACGACCGGGCCAATCTCGGTGCCGGGTTTCAGCGCGTCGTCGATGACCAGCGCCTTCATGCGATCGATGACGGCGTCGACGAAGCGATCGTGAATCCCTTCGGTGACGATGAGCCGGCTGGAGGCCGTGCAGCGCTGCCCGGCCTGGAAGAACGCGCCGTTCACCGCGACCGATACCGCTGTCGGCAGATCCGCATCGTCGAGCACCACGAGCGGGTTCTTCCCGCCCATTTCCAGTTGCACGCGCGCGCCGGCCTTGACGGCCGCGAGCGCCACGGAGGGGCCGACGTCCTGCGATCCGGTGAAGCTCACCGCGTCGATGTCCGGCGATGCCGCAAGCGCCGCGCCGAGGCTCGAGCCTGGCCCCATCACGAGATTCAGGACGCCCGCCGGCAGGCCGGCACGCTGGACGATGTCGGTCAGCGTCCACGGCGAAGCCGGCACCAGTTCGGCAGGTTTGAACACGACGCAGTTGCCAAAGGCGATCGCCGGTGCGATTTTCCAGGCCGGGATCGCGAGCGGGAAATTCCATGGCGTGATCGCGGCCACGACCCCGAGCGCTTCGCGTGTGACCTCGACGTCGATGCCAGGACGCACCGAGTCGATCTTCTCGCCGCTCAGGCGGAGTGCCTCACCGGCAAAGAACTTGAAGATGGCGCCCGCTCGTGCCGCTTCGCCGATACCGTCCGCCAGGGGTTTGCCCTGCTCGCGCGACAGCAAGCGGCCGAGCTCCTCCTTGCGGGCGAGAATGTCCGATCCCGCGCGATCGAGCACGTCGAACCGCTGCTGCGGCGTCGATTGCGACCACGCAGGGAACGCTCGTCGTGCCGCGCCGATGGCCTCGTCCAGATCCGACTTCGTACCGCGCGCGAACTCGCCGACGACGTCCGTCAGGTTCGAGGGGTTGATATCGGCATTGCGCTCGGCAGACTCCACCGGCCGGCCGTCGATCAGGTTGGGAAACGTCGTCGCCACTGAAGTGAACTCCCTTTGATTAACGAAGCCGGGGCTTCTCGATGTCCGCGTACGCACAGAGGACATCCACCATCGCCGAGAAGTCCTGGCTACCATGCCCGCGGCTGCGCGCCACGCTGAACGCTTCACGGGCAGCAGCCGCGATCGGGACGGGGACCCTGGCGGCATTGGCGGCTTCGACAATGAGCGTCAGGTCCTTGTGCGCGAGATCGATCGTGAACCCCGGGGTGATGTCGCCTTTGAGGACCTTCGCCGGCCACGCGATCTTGAGCTGGCCGTTGGTGGCCGTCGTGCCATGAATCACGTCGAGTGTCTTTTCGAGTTCGAGGCCGAACCGCTGCGACAGCGCGATCGCTTCGGCATTGAGCTGACAGGAAATGATCGCGAGGTAGTTGTTCACGAGCTTCGTGCGCATTCCAGTGCCGACGTTTCCGCAATGGTGAATCGTCGTGCCCATCGCCTCGAGCAGCGGCTTGATGCGCGCGAACGTGCCGGGATCGGCGCCAACCATGAAGAGGCACTCGCCGCGCTCGGCATGACTGGCCAGCCTTCCGACCGGCGCGTCGGCGAACGCGATCCCCTTGGCCACCGCGGCCGCCGCGAGTCGATCGGTCACAAGCGGATCGATCGTGCTCATATCGACGATGATGCTGCCCGGGCGCAGTGTTTCGAGCAGTCCTCCGCGCCCACCAATCACGTCTTCGACTGCGGCCGTCGTCGGCAACATGGTGAAGACGATGTCGCAGTCAGCAGCGACGCCAGCCACATCGCCCGCTGCGCGCGCCCCGAGGCCCTCGAGCGTCCGCATCGGCTCCGGGTTGATGTCGAAGACGAGCAGGCTCGAGCCCTTGCGACAGAGATTGGAGGCCATGGGCCGGCCCATGTTGCCCAAGCCGATGAAGCCTATCGAGCTACGCAAACTTGATGCAGACATTCTTCACCTGCGTATAGCTTGCGAGCGATTCCAGGCCCTTCTCCCGTCCGTATCCGCTCTTCTTGTATCCCCCGAACGGCAGTTCGACACCGCCGCCGGCGCCATACGTGTTGACGTAAACCTGTCCAGCCTTGATCTTCGACGAGAGCGCCAATGCCTTGTTGATGTCGCGCGTCCAGACGCCGGCGACGAGGCCATAGACGCTGCGGTTGGCGAGCATGGCGGCTTCTTCGATGTTCTCGAAGTCGATGATTGCGAGCACCGGGCCGAAGATCTCTTCCTGCGCGACGCGCATGTCGGGCTTCACCGAGTCGAGCAGCGTGGGCTCGAAGTAGAAACCACCGGGAAGTGCGGCGTTCGCAGGGCGTTTGCCGCCGGCCGCCACGGTCGCGCCTTCTTCCTTGCCGACCGCCACATATCGTTCGATGGTTTCGAGCTGACGCTTCGAGATGATCGGGCCCATGTCGGGATCGCTGACACCGGGGCCGATGGTCATCGTCTTCGCGCGCGCGACGAGGCGCTCGACGAAGGCGTCGTGAGCCTTGCGTTCGACGAGCAGGCGGGATCCTGCCGAGCAGGTCTGCCCGGCGTTCTGGAAGATCGCATTGGCGGCGCCCGCCGCGGCCAGGTCGAAGTCCGCGTCGGCGAATACGACGTTCGGTGATTTGCCGCCGAGTTCCATGACGACGGGGACGACGTTTTCGGCAGCCATCTTGGCGACCTGGACACCGACCTCGACCGAGCCGGTGAACGTCAACTGATTGATGTCCGGATGGCTGGCGAGTGCCGTGCCCGCTTCCGAACCGGTACCGGGGATCACGTTCAGGACGCCCGGTGGCAGGCCGCAGGCGAGTCCAATCTCGCCGAGCCTGAGCGCGGTCATCGGGGCTTCGCTCGATGGCTTGAGCACGACCGTGCATCCAGCGGCCAGCGCCGGCGCCACGCCGCGTGCGCCGATTTGAATCGGGTAATTCCACGGGACGATCTGCGCCGAGACGCCGATGGGCTCGCGCACCGTATAGTCGAGAAAGCCGGGGCTGAGCGGGATCGTGTTGCCCATGATCTTGTCGGCGATCCCCGCAAAGAACTCGAAGTAACGCGCGGCCACCTGCACGTCGGTGCGCGCCTGACGCAGCGGCTTGCCGTTGTCTCGGCTCTCGAGCGTGGCAAGCTCCTCGGCCCGCTCGCGGATGGCGCCGGCGATGCGCCACATGATGCGGCCGCGCTCAGCTGGCGCCAGTCCGCCCCAGGTTTTTGACTCGAGCGCAGCCTGGGCTGACGCCACCGCGCGTGAGACGTCAGCCTTCGTGGCCTTGGCCACCGTCGCGAGTCGCTCGCCCGTTGACGGGTCGAAGACGTCGAACGTCTGTCCGTCGGATGCATCGACCCGCGCGCCGTCGATCAGGAGCCCTTCGATCTGAGTGGTTGTCGTCGACATCTATGACCTCACGGGTTTCATTCACCCTCGTATTG
This sequence comes from uncultured Actinomycetes bacterium, assembly GCA_963776955.1. GTDB lineage: Bacteria > Actinomycetota > Thermoleophilia > Gaiellales > Gaiellaceae > VAXT01. The sequence goes on along the minus strand of CAVZOM010000005.1, from coordinate 67,341 downwards.
CTTCGAGCGTGCGAGGGTAGTTCGATCTATCGATTCTGGCCTCAATCAGGCACGGTCCCGATTCCCTGGACGCCTGCTCGATGGCGGATTCCAACGCGGCTTCGCTGGCGGCGACAAACGGGGCCACGCCGAATCCTTCCGCCAGTTTCGGCCAGTCAATGTCGCCGAGCGCCACGCCTGCCGGCTGGTAACGGCGGCGCTGCTGCTTGATCTCGATCAAGCTCAGCGAGCGGTCGCTGAACACGATCGTGATGATCCGGAGTTTCTCACGAACGGCGGTCAGAAGTTCTGCTGCGCACATGAGCAGGCCGCCGTCGCCGGTCAGCGCGACCACCGGCCGTTCGCGATCGGCGAGCGCTGCGCCGATCGCTGCCGGCAAGGCGAACCCCATCGTCGACAATCCGTTCGAGATCAGCATCTGATTCGGCTCGCCGCTCGGCCACAGCATCGTCGCCGGGAACATGTGCGCGCCGGCGTCGACTGTTACGCGGGTGTTACGTGCGAGGCGCGCGGCGGCGAGCCTGACGACGCGCTGTGACGTCATGTGTCCGGCCTCGTCGCCGATGTCGACCGCCTGACGCTGATCGCACACTTTCTTCCGAACGTCTTCGAGGTTCCATTCGGAAGGCCCGAGCAGCGCGTCGATTTCCGTCAGGGCTGTCGCGAGGCTGGTCACCCGCTGAGCTGCGAAGGGTACCTGGCGATCGGCGACAGGCCATTCCCCGGCGTAGAGGCACGGCTGTTTGTACGGCCACGGTCGCGGCAGGAGCTCAACCGGATCGAGCCCGATCCCGAGAATCAGATCGCTCGCGTTGACGATCGGCCGCTCGATCGACGCGTTTGTGAAGACCCCGGCGAAGCATGGATGGTCGTCCGGGATGACGCCCTTCGCCTTGTAGGTCACCATTGCTGGGATGTTGTGACGTTCCAGCAGATCGCAAATGACGCGAGCGTCCGCCGGCCGCCGCGCGCCCAACCCTACGATCACGAGAGGCCGCCGCGCACCCGAGACAGCAGTCTCGAACGCGGCGAGTCCCGAATCCCCGCCTTCGCCAAGGCTTCCGCCTTCGCTGAGGCTATGGCGGACAAGTCGGCGGGCAAGCCGAGCCCCCGCCTTCGCTGAGGCTATGGCGGACAGTCGGCGGGCAAGCCGAGCCCCGAGTCCCGATCACCGAAACCAGATTCCGCATCCTCGGGCCAGTCGAGATGCACCGGCCCGGGCGGAACATCGAGCAGTGCCGCGAAGGCCTGATCGATTGTGTGCTGTCCGCTCCCGGGCGACAGACGACCGGTCCATTTGGTGATGGGCTTGAAGAACGACTGCTGATCGAAATGCTGATGCTCGAAGGCGCCCGCGGACGTCGAGGCATGACAGTCCGTGAAGACGAGAATGGGCGCTCGATCCAGGAATGCGCACGCGACGCCGTTGGCAACGGATGCTGCGCCTGGACCCAGCGTCGTCAGGCACGACCCCGGACGCTGGAGAACTTCGGCCTGGGCGATCGCCGCGAGAGCACCGCCAGTCTCGGTCGCCGTCAGCACGAAGCGGAGATCGGCCCGTCCGGCGGCATCGATCAAATCCAGGTTTCCACCGCCGCCAGGTACGCCGAAGAGTGCGCGGACGCCGATCCCTTGCAGGCGAGCGACGATCAGGTCGCGAAGAGCAGGCATGAAGCGGCTATGCTACACCGTGGTCCGTAGTTCGTAGTCCGTGTCTCGCCATACTTCTGACCACGGTCGCTCGACGAGACACGAACCACGGACCACGAACCACGGGTTTAAGGAGGGCTGTTGTCAGACGTTGAATTGCACAAAGATCTGCGTGCCGGCGTTCGCGAGTTGTGCCGGTCCTTTCCTGATACCTACTGGCGCGAACTGGATGCGCGGCGGGGGTATCCGGACACGTTCGTGAAGGCGCTGACCGATGCCGGATATCTTGCGGCGCTGATCCCGGAGGAGTTCGGCGGATCGGGTCTCGGCGTTGCGGAAGCATCGGTCATCCTCGAGGAAATCAATCGGAGCGGCGGCAACTCGGGCGCGTGCCATGCGCAGATGTACACGATGGGCACGCTCCTGCGGCACGGCTCGGACGCGCAGAAACGCGCTTACCTGCCAGCCATCGCCAGCGGCGAGCTGAGGCTGCAGGCATTCGGGGTCAGCGAGCCGACGACAGGTTCGGATACGACCCAGTTGAAGACAACAGCGGTTCGGAAGGGCGACGTTTACGTCGTGCGCGGCCAGAAAATCTGGATCTCGCGCGCCGAGCACTCCGATCTGCTGCTGCTCGTCGTGCGGACGACTCCGCCGGATCAGGTCAAGAAACGCACGGACGGGTTGTCGATGCTGCTGGTCGATCTGCGCAAGGCCGTGGGCCATGGGCTGACGATCAGGCCAATCCGGACGATGATGAATCACGCGACGACGGAGCTTTTCTTCGATGATCTCGAGGTTCCTGTGGACGCGCTGGTCGGCGAGGAGGGGAAAGGCTTTCGCTACCTGATTGACGGTCTGAATGCCGAGCGCATACTCATCGCCGCCGAGTGCGTCGGCGACGGCCGGTGGTTCATCGAGCGTGCAACCAAATACGCAAACGATCGTGTTGTGTTCGGGCGGCCGATCGGCCAGAACCAGGGCGTGCAGTTTCCCATTGCGCGAGCGCACGTGAACGTCGAAGCTGCAGACCTGATGCGCATCCGCGCGGCGGAGCTGTTCGATCGCGGCGAGCCCTGCGGCGCCGAAGCCAACATGGCGAAACTGCTGGCAGCTGATGCGTCGTGGGAGGCCGCGAACGCGGCCGTGCAGACATTCGGCGGGTTTGGTTTTGCCGAAGATTACGACATCGAGCGCAAGTTTCGCGAAACGCGTCTGTATTCGGTCGCGCCGATATCCACCAACCTGATCCTCACTTACGTTGCCGAGCACGTGCTCGGACTGCCTCGTTCGTACTAACATCCGGACCATGGTGAACTTCGCATGTCTCGTCCCCTCGACGGCATAACCGTCGTCGCCGTCGAACAAGCGGTGGCGGCGCCATTTGCGACGCGCCAACTTGCCGATCTCGGTGCCCGGGTCATCAAGATCGAGCGCCCCGGCTCCGGCGATTTCGCTCGCGGCTACGACACGACGGTCAAAGGCTTGTCGAGCTATTTCGTGTGGCTCAATCGATCGAAGGAATCGCTCACGCTGGATCTCAAGCACGATGCGGCGCGCGAGGTGTTGGCCAGGCTACTGGCCAAGGCGGACGTGTTCATCGAAAACCTGGCACCCGGAGCGGCCGCTCGTGCAGGTCTCGATCCCGCTGCTCTTCACGAGCGTCACCCACGTCTGATCGCGTGCAGCGTATCCGGGTACGGATCCTCAGGGCCGTATGCGACGAAGAAAGCGTATGACCTGCTCGTGCAGAGCGAGGTGGGTCTCCTCTCGCTGACGGGAACCGACGCGCATCCGTCCAAGGTCGGCATCTCGGTGGCTGACATCTCGGCCGGGATGTATGCGTACTCCGGAATCCTCACCGCACTTCTGGCGAGATCGAAGTCGGGCCGCGGTTCGGTCCTGAAAGTCTCGCTGTTCGACGCCCTGGCAGAGTGGATGAGTGCTCCCGCGTACTACACCGCTTATGGCGGTTCGGCGCCCCGCCGAACGGGCGCGCATCATGCGTCAATCGCTCCGTACGGACCTTACGACACTCGAGAGGGAGGTCCAGTCTATCTGGCCATTCAGAATGGGCGAGAGTGGGTCCGTTTCTGCGGTGACGTCCTCAGGCGTCCGGAGTTGGCGGAAGATAATCGTTTCCGTGCGAATCGCGATCGCGTAACGCACCGGGCGGCTCTCGATGAAGCGATCGTTGGTGTGTTCAGTGGTTTGAGCGCGGGACAAGTGGTCGAGCGGCTCGACGCAGCCGGCATCGCCAACGCCAGGCTTGGCGCGATCGACGATTTCGTCGATCATCCGCAGTTGACGACGAGAGCGCGGTGGAGCGATATCGACTCTCCATCGGGCCCGCTACGAGCGCTGCTGCCGCCGGTCGAGATGAGCGGTGTCACGCCGGCGATGGGCGCGGTGCCGTCGCTCGGTCAGCACACCGACACAATTCTCGCGGAGCTGGGATTCGACGCCGGCGTCATCGCGTCGTGGCACAAAGAAGGACTGGTGTAGATTGGGCATCAAGCCTGGCTGGACGGGTCGCGTCTTCGAGGACTTCGAGGTTGGCGACATCTACGAACATCCGCTCGGACGGACGGTCACGCAGGCCGACAACATCTGGTTTACCTGCCTGACGATGAACACCAACCCGATCCACTTCGACGCGGAATATGCGAGCCACACGGAGTTCAAGCGTCCCCTGGTCAACTCGTGCTTCACGCTGGCGCTGGTGACCGGCCAGTCGGTGACCGACCTGACGGTCAACGGCGTGGCGAATCTTGGGTGGGACGACGTGAAGTTGCCGAATCCGCTGTTCGAAGGTGATACCGTCTACGCTCGAAGCGAGGTCTTGACGGTCCGTGAGTCGAAGTCACGGCCGAACGTCGGCGTCGTGACGGTGAAGACGACGGGCGTGAACCAGCATGGCACGCCGGTGATCGAATTCATCCGGACATTCATGATCTGGAAGCGCGGCCACGTTCCGCCTCAGCGGCCGAGATGAAGCCGCGCTATTCTGAATTTCGCTGCTGGGAGGCTCACGGTGACGCAGTCGCTCCAACCAGGCGGCGTCGTCGGGCTACAGCCACTCTGGTCCGATTCACGGTTTCAACGCTTGATGACACGGCTCAAGCTGCCCATGCCGAAAGCCAAGGGCGCTGACGGGTGGTCTCGTGCTCGACCCGGTCAGCGCTGGAACGGATTGCCGTCAGCGAGCCGGTATGAGCCACCGGTTCCAGACTTCCCGGCTGTCCACACCCGTGGCCTGCTGGAAGATTCCCGGTAGCTCGTCGATGCGGAAGCCACGCCGGTTGTCTGCGCTCCACTTCATCAGGTATCGGGCGGCATCGCGGAAGCGTGTCTTGCCGCCACTGGCCTGGCGAATATGGTCGTCGAGCTCCGCGGCGAGCAACGCACCTCGGGCGAAGAGCGTGCGGCCGGTCCGGAAATCCTCCGAGTAGCGCGTCGACGCGATGCGCGAGAGTTCGACGAGCGGCATGTCGCGGATGAACGCCGGGATGTCGGCGAGGGTCGCGCGCATCGAGTCAGCGAACGTCTTGCGATACGCGCTGCCCTGTGCCGCCGGCATGGCATCGGCGAGCGCCTCCACCGCGACATAGCGCGCGAAACCTTCGCTCAGCCAGATCGTGTCAATGACCGGCGCGAGCTCCCATGAAAAAGGAAAGTAGCCTTCGCCATATGCACGCTTCGGAATCCAGGCATGGGCGATGTGGTGGGCAAAGTTGTAGAGCGCTCGCCGCCGCTGCACCTCCGGCGACGCTGGCGTGACCGCGGTGTCGGCCGTCAGGCAATAGTGGCTGCTGGACAGGTGCTCCATGCTGAAGCCATAGCCGTGCTCGGGTGAGATGGGTTCGAGCAGCTCCAGCATCACCGAGTACTGCGCAAATGGTGGGCTGCCGAAATACTCGAGAAGGCCGCTCATCGCTTGCGCGATCAGGGTGCCGGTGAAGGTCAGGTCGGCCGCGCCTTCGGAGTACGCCGCCAGATACAGCGGGACTCGGCTATCCAGTCGCACCACTGAAAGCGCAGGCCCCATGGCCACCTGCGAATCGGCGAGCGTATAAAAGTCGGGCGCCTCGGCAGTCACTCGTCCCCGCTGGGCAGGCGCCGCCGGCGCGAGTGTCGTGAACACCGGCCAATCCTGCGGGACCTCGACCTCGAGCCGGAGCGGGCGGCCCTCCATTCCATCGAAGTACCCGAACACCGAGTAGCCGAGAATGCCGGCGTAACCGGAACGCGCGCGCGACGAGTCCGTCGCGCTCAGCAGCTCCCGCTCCATCTTCGCCAGGTCGACGCGGTAGCTCACCTGGCGAACGTTGATCGGCGGCTGAGCCAATCTGCCAGCGCGATCCTTCTTTGCGTTCGATGGGGATGACCTCGCCGTTCGCGCCGCGCGCCGCCACGTCGCTGACGTAGCGATCGTAGAGCTGCTGCGAGTAACCCATCGGCACCGCGCGGGGAATGACGAGCGTCAGCGGTCCGGCGACGGCCGACGGCAGCGTCAGCGAGACTGAAATCGTGGCGTCACCGGGCTTCGCAAGCGTGACGCTATAGAGGACTGGTTCCGTTGAGGGTGCGAGGATCGCGCCAATCGTCAGCGCGGCGACGGAAGGCCAGAACATGAGCGGGCTGGATGATAGACCAGCCCGCCGCTCATCGCCTATTCAGTGCACAACGGACGCCTATTCAGAAGGACATCTGAGATCCCTATCAGCCCGCGAGAGCGCTCGGGATCGACTTCAACCGGGCTAGAAGACGATCGTCACACGGTTCGAGCAGCTCGAGAGATTGGTCTCGCACACCTCGTACACGAAGGTTCCCTTGCCCGAGATCGTATCCGTATGGCTGCCGTCGTTGGTCGTGAGCGTTTCCGTGTTGTTTCGTCGGATCAACACCTGGGATGAAGTCGTGCCGGACCATGACAAGTCCACCTTCTTGCCGCGACGGACGGCGCTCAGGGTGATGGTCGATGGTGGCGGTCGTGCAGGCGGCTCTGTTGGTCCGCCGGCTGCGAGCAGATCGAATGCAGCTTTCGCGCTCACGAGGCCGTACCCGAAGCTCGTATCCCTGCCGGCGGGGCCCAGGTTTTCGGCGGACGCATTGAGCGCGTTACGGATTTCCGCAGCCGTCTTGGTCGGATAGCGGCTCCACACCAGGGCCGCCACGCCCGCGACATGAGGCGTCGCCATCGACGTGCCGCTCCATGCTTCATAGCTGCCGGCCGTCTCGTCTCGGTAGCTGACGAAAGTGACCGTTTGGCCGATTCCGGTTTTAAGCAGGAGCTGTCCGTCTGCTTGCGTGATGCCAATCGCCGGCGTGGGGTCGTCACTGAGCAGCGTGCCGAGTAGTTCCCCCGGCACGTTGTTGTAAACGACAACCGCCTTGCCACCGCCAGCCCGGACGTTGTCCACCTTCTCCGAGTAGGTGAGGATGCCGCGCTCGCACAGAACGATCTGACCAGGCCAACTGCCGGCCGAGTTGCACAGGCCTCCGCTTACAAGTTGGCCAGTGATCCCTCCGGCGACCGTCCGGCCCGAAAATTCGATCCACAGGCCGTTGTACGTCACGCCCGCAGCCGTCACCGAGTTCTGTTCGAACCAGGGCACCGTCGACAGGACATTGACGCCCGGCGCCGCGAGTTCCACGTCGGCGTTTTTCTGCGAGAAGGTCGCGACAGCCTTGTTCTGATCGACGGCAGCGACCGAGACCACCGAGCTGTACCCCGCCGGGTAGGAGATGGCCGTATTGCCGTCATTCCCCGCAGCGGCCACCGACAGCACGCCGGCCGCATAGGCGGCGTCGAAAGCATTGCGCTCCGCAGTGCTGGGCAGCGGTCCGCCCAGGCTCATATTGACGACATGTGCGCCTGCCGCCCGGCACTGGTTGACTGCCGCCGCGAGGTCGGATGCGTAGGCCCATCCACAGTCGTCCGCGAACACCCGGACGATGTGCAAGCCGATCCTGTTGTCAGGCAGCACGCCGACAACACCCTGCCCATTCCCGATCGCGGCGATCGTTCCAGCCACATGGGTGCCGTGACCGCATCCATCTTGCGACCATGGACCGGCAAAGACATCGTCCACCCCGGTCGCAGTTCCAGGCAGGTCGGGGTGACCGAGCGAGTATCCGGAATCGATAATGCAAACCTTGCGATGGGGCTCCCCCGGCGCTGGTTCGTCGACCAGATCGGCCTGCACCATCGAGATTCCGTACGGGACCGTGTCGGCGAACGGGAACCGCAGCGGGTCCTCTTCGATGCTTCGTACGTTGGGATTGTTCCGCAGCGCCGCGAGGGCCGCTTCCGGTAGCCAGGCCGCCGCCATGCCAAACTGCGGGAACTCGTGAACGACGTCGCCGCCTGCCGTTCTCACGGCGGCAGCGGCACCAGGCCCAACCTGGTTGAACTCCACGACGTAGCGGCGGCGCTCCTGTCCGGGAGGTGGCTGCGGTGGCCCCTGTGCTTCTGGAACGGCGTACCATCCAGCCAGGACAGCGATCAAAAACGTAGTCGCCAGTGCAGTCTTGTGAACGCCTGTCATTCCTCGCCTCCACGATTGCGGCTGTTTCCGGCAACGTCGTACAACGCGGTGTCCCCTGAGCAGCAAGGAACATACCTGCCAGATTGCGCAGCTGAATGACAGATGCGAGCGTCTATCTACACAGGCACAGACTTTTGTTTGGTGCGCGGTTGATTACCACCGTGCAATCTGCGGCGCCACGAAGCGGTTCTTGCCACACTGGCGCAGCGCCATGGCGTTCGGTTCTCGCGCGAATGATAAAACCAGCCACACCCAGAAACTACTTGCCTGGACGATGGCTGTGGTGTTTATGATGCGGCTCCTCGCCCTTTCGACTCAGGAGGTATCGTCATGAGGCCCTTCTTTTCCGGACTCGTCGGACTCCTTCTGCTCGGCATGGTCACTCCCGTCCTTGCGACTCCGGTAGCCATCGATGACTTTCAGGACGGCAGCACCATGGGCTGGGTCGTGGGGGACCCGGGGCATCCCTCACCGCCTGTCAATGTTTCCACCGGCGGTCCGGGAGGCGTTGGCGATGCGTTCCTGCAGCTGACAGCGAATGGGGGGGATGGGCCAGGGAGCAGGCTGTCTGCCCTGAACTCCTCTCAGTGGACCGGCGACTTCATCGGTGCCGGCATCACATCGATCGCGATGGATGTGAACAATTTCGGCCCGGAAGATCTGGTGCTCCGTCTGCTCTTCGTCAACTTTCCGGTCGCCGGTCCGCCAACGGACGTGGCCTGGACGCTTGCGCCCATCTCCGTGCCTGCAGGAAGCGGCTGGGCGAACGTGGTATTCGACTTGTCCGCCGCCAATTTGTTCGCACCATTTGGCACGGCCGCCGGAGCGCTTGGCGACGTCAACGAGTTTCGGATCTTTCACAACCCCGTTCCAGCGTTCGGCGGTCCATTGGTCGGGTCGGCACCAGTCGATGCCGTCCTCGGGGTGGACAACATCCAGGCCGTACCAGAGCCCGCCACACTCGTTCTTCTGGGAGCTGGAATCGTTGGAACGCTGGCGGGAGGCCGGAGATATCGCCGGCGCCCGGTGAGTCCGTCATAACTGGCTTCACGGACGCCGCTTCCTTACGAACCGGCCACCGTTGCTTCGCCGGTCCGCCGTCGCTGCAATGAGAGGTGGAAGGTCGCTGCTACTCGGGGTCTGTCCTGCAGACCGCCGCCAGCCCTCGCACGTCATCCAGCGTCTCGAGACCGTGGAGGAGTGCCAGTGCGCGATGAGCCGAAGACGTCGAAATCGTCCGCGTCGCGCATGACAGGAACTTCGTGTCGAGTTCGCCGTCACTTGCCGGGTGATCCGGATAGCCGCGGGCGCCGTCGGCCGCTTCGGTCAGTGTCCGTCCATTGCGCAAATGCACGCGAACGCGCGCCTGCGTGAGCGCCGGCGCCTGAACGCCCAATGTGGGATCGACCGCCATCTTGACGCGTGACATCAGCGACGTGATTCGCGGATCTCCGCAGGCGGGAGGTTTCGAACGTGTCGACACCGACGTGTCCCTCGACGATTGCGGCGGCCGCGCAGAACGGCATGCTGAACTTCGCCTCGAGGCCGCTGGCAGGTTTGTCGTAGATCAACACCGTGGGAGTGATCGCATCGACGTCGATGTCGATGCGCTCGACATCGCTTTCCGCAAACCCTTCCCGTGCGCGCAAGCCCAATATCGCGTCCAGCGTCGGGTGCGTGGCCGCACACGACGGATAGAGCTTCACCGTGATACCCGTTTCAGCGATCTCCCATCGCGACCCCAGATCCGAACACTCACGATCGAGATCGTCACGCTCGCTGTCCATTGCCCGCAGGAAGCCCTGCGGACCGTCGAGCGCGCGATCGCTCGCGGTCAGGCCGCTGCGCGCGAGGAGCGCGGCGAGCACGCCGTCGCGGGCGGCGAGCCCCGCGTGGAGCGGCTTCACCATCGTGCCGAAGTTCTCTTTCAGCCCGGACGCCTCGGATGCGGCGATAGCGATGGCGTGTGCGACGGCGGATTCGTCCAATTGCAGAAGGCGGGCGACGGCTCCAGCCGATCCGATGGCTCCGAGCGTCGACGTGCAGTGCCATCCGCGCTGATAGTGGCGTGGGTTCATCACGCGGCCGAGTCGCGCTTCAATCTCGAATCCGACGACGTAGGCATCGACCAGCCGCCCTCCAGGTGCGCCATTCATTTCGCCCGCCGCGAGCAGCGCGGCTACGAGTGGCGCGCTCGGATGCGCGAGCGACACGAAGCACATGTCGTCGTAATCGAGCGCGTGCGCCGCCGTGCCATTGGCGAGCGCCGCTCCAGTCGGGGTGGCGCGCAGCGTCGTGCCAAGCACCGTGCACGGGCCTCCCGCGTCTTGTTCGATGACGCCTTGGACCGCGCGGCTCGCCGGCTCGGATGATCCGGCAAGCGTCACGCCGACCGTATCCAGGAACGCGACGGCGGCAGCCGCCCGGGCGGCGGGTGGGGGCGATGCGGTGGTCACGAACATCGCGATCGTCGACAGCGGCGTTCGCGAATGGCCGGCGCCAGAAGAGCCGGAACGTTCGACGTTCATCGGTTGGGTGCGGGCATTCACGCAAGCAGTGTAGTCGAAGTTCCTGCTATGCTCGTTCCCGCGAAATCCCCCGAAATCAACGACGCGAACGAGGAGCGAGCTCTGATGTCCGATGGCGAGGTGGCTCCGGCGATCTTTGCGAATTACACGCACGGCCGCTCGTACGACGAGATGTTCGAAAAGGCCGACAAACACCGTCCGCATTACGACGGTATTCATCATCGTCTGTGCAGCCTCCCGCTCGAGCAGTGGCGCGAGCGCCAGCACGCCGCCGACCTTGCGTTCGTGACCCACGGCATCACCTTCACCGTCTATGGCCGGTCCGAGGGTGTCGAACGAATCTTTCCGTTCGATTTGCTGCCTCGTCTGGTCACTGCTGCCGAATGGCATGTGGTGGAGCGCGGTCTCACTCAGCGCATCACTGCGCTCAATCATTTTCTTCACGATGTGTACCACGACGGACGGATCTTCACGGCCGGCATTGTGCCTCGCAAGCTGGTTCGCGAGTGCCGACATTTCCGGCGGGAGATGATCGGCGTCAGCGTGCCCCACGACTCGTATCTGACCGTCGTCGGCACCGATCTCGTTCGTGGACCCGACGGACGGTTTGTCGTGCTCGAGGACAATCTCCGCGTGCCGAGCGGCGTCTCATACATGCTCGGCAATCGCCAGGTCGTCAAACAGGTGTATCCGCAGCTGTTCGAGCGCTACCACGTCCGGCCAATCGACCACTATCCGCGCATGCTGCTCGCGCACCTGCGTGAAATCGCGCCCGCCGGATGCGTCGATCCGAAGATCGTCCTCCTGACGCCCGGCGTCTTCAACTCGGCGTACTACGAGCACACCTTTCTCGCGCACGAAATGGCCATCGATCTCGTCGAGGGGCGAGACCTCCTCGTCCACGACAACACCGTGTACGCGCGGACGACGGCGGGGCTCGAGCGGGTCGATGTGATTTATCGGCGGGTGGACGACGATTACCTCGATCCCCTGACCTTCGAGAGCCAGTCCACCCTTGGCGTTGCCGGCCTGTTCAATGCCTACCGCGCCGGTCGCGTCACGATTGCGAACGCCGTCGGAACGGGAGTCGCCGATGACAAGGCTGTATACGCCTACGTGCCGGCGATGATTCGGTTCTACCTCTCGGAAGAACCAATCCTCGACAACGTCCAGACGTACCTGCTCGACAATCCTGCTGACAGGGCATACGTGCTCGATCATCTCGCCGAGCTGGTAGTCAAGCCGGTTGGCGAATCCGGCGGGTACGGGATGCTGGTGGGGCCACATAGCACTGCGCAGCAGCGGGCAGAAATGCGGGATTGCATATTGGCTAATCCGCGCAACTACATCGCCCAGCCGACGATCGCACTCTCGACGGCGCCATGCCTCGTGGACGACGGGGTCGAACCTCGGCACGTGGACCTGCGGCCGTACGTGCTCTGCGGCCGATCGATTACCGTGGTGCCCGGCGGACTGACGCGCGTCGCGCTTCAGCGGGGATCGCTCGTGGTCAACTCGTCGCAGGGTGGAGGCAGCAAGGATACGTGGGTGCTGGGGGCCTGAGGGGACCGCGATGCTTTCCCGAGTAGCTGACAGCCTCTACTGGATGCGCCGCTACGTGGAGCGCGCCGATCAGATCGCGCGGGTCGTACGGGTGAACATGGATCTCGCCTTCGATCGAGCGCCGCTCGAGGTCGTCCAATTGTGGGGCCGCCTCTTGTCAGGGCTCTGGTCGGCGCCGGCCTGGGCACAGGTGACCCGGGAGAGCCCCACGGATGCGCTCTCGGATCTGACGAATATCGACGCCGTGGCGTCGTGCGTAGCGGCCGCCCGCGAGAATGCGCGGCAGATCCGTCAGCACATCACCGGCGAGATGTGGGATCGCCTCAACGGCGTGCACCTGGCGCTGAACGACCCGGCTCGGCGGGCCGAATGGGCGCAGCGTCCACACGGGTTCTTTCAGACGGTACGTGAGGCGGCGGCGTTGTTCGATGCGGCCATCGCCGACGGCCTCGCGCGCGACGAGGCATGGCATTTCCTGCAGCTCGGTCAGTTTCTCGAACGGTCCGCGTCGACGGCCCGTCTGCTCGAGTGTCAGCTGCGGGCCGCGGTGCCCGCGAACGAGGCCGATCGCCTGCTCGACGAGCAACTCGAGTGGATCTGTCTGCTCAGGGCGTGCGACGCGCTCGAGTTGTATCGACGCCGGCACCGGACTGAGCTGCGTCCGGACCACATCGTGCGTTTTCTGATCGCGGATCAATTGTCTCCGCGGAGCATCCGCTACGGCTTCGACCGCATTGCCGAGACACTGGCCGCTCTCGCCGAGGCCGTGCCGGCGCAGCCTGCGATCGTCGTCGGATCCACGCTGACCGACGCCGTTCGTGTGCTCGAGGCACGTGACGACCCCGCCATCGAGGCCGTGTGCGCGATTCAGGGCGAATGCGATCGGATCCACCGCATGCTCCGTGCGACCTACATCGACCATCAGCAGACGGTTGCGCCGGTGGGCAACGAGGGAGCAGCGTGGATTACACGGTAACGCACGCGACACGCTTCGTGTATCAGGGGCCGGTCTCCGAGAGTCAGATGGAGGTTCGCCTCACGCCGCGCAATGACGAACGCCAGACGTTGCAGGAGTTCGAGATCACGACGAACCCCGCGGCGTCGATATTTGGTTATGTGGACGCGTTCGGCAACGACGTCCGCCATTTCAACATCATCGCTCCGCACTCGGAGCTCATCGTCCACACGCGAGCGCGTATCAGGACCTCGCCCGCGCGTCAGTTGCCGGAACGCCTGGAGCCGGACGCGTGGTCGGTGTTGAAGGGATTGCGTGACAACGGAGAGCTCTGGGATTTTTTCGAGCCCAGCCCGCGGGTGCCGTTCTCGCCGGCGGTGCGCACCCTCGCGGGGGCGCTGGACATCGAGGGCCACGCCGATCCGCTGACGTGCACTCGCCGCATCGTGTCAGCCGTCCACGCCGCGTTTGTCTACACGCCTGACTCCACGACCGTCGATACGCCGCTGGACACGGTGCTCGACGAGCGTCGCGGCGTCTGTCAGGACTTCACGCATGCTGCCCTTGCGTTCCTGCGCCTGCAGGGTATACCTGCTCGATACGTGAGCGGCTACCTCGCGCCGACGCCTGAGCACTCATCGCCGGAGAACGTCAGCAGCCACGCCTGGGTCGAGGCGTGGCTGCCCGGCCTCGAGTGGGCCGCTTTCGACCCGACGCACGATTCGCAGGCGGGCGATCACCACATCGCCGTGGCGGTCGGTACCGACTACGGCGACGCCGCCCCAACGCGCGGTCTGTTCCGTGGCGGACCGGCGGGACGGCTGTCGGTGTCCGTGCTCATCGAGGGCACCGGCACCGCGGCCCGCGGCGAGTTAGCGTGGGCTCCGCGCTTGTCGCCGGCGGATGCGACTCCCACATTCGAGCAGCGGGAGCAGTGAGCCCTCCTTACGCCGGCCCGCCGGCTGTGGCCGGCTCGGGGCATCCGATCGCGGCCATGAAGCGCTGCTTGATGAACACGCAATCGAGCGGCGGCTTGGCGGTCGGCATCGATCCCTCAACCTTGGCGACGATCACGCAGGGGCCGGCCGTGCTCGCCGTGTTGCGCAGCGCGCTCTTCAGAGCCTCCTCCGACCGCGTGGTTGACGCGCTGGTGACGCCCATCGCGCGGGCCGCTGCCTCCAGGTCGGCGCCATGCGCCGTCGCTGTCTCCTGACCTCCCGTCGTCGCATATCGCTCGTTGTCGAGCACGACGAGCACGAGGTTGGCGGGCCTGGTCCAGCCGATCGTGGCGAGAGAGCCGAGATTCATGAGCAGCGAACCGTCACCGTCGATGACGAAGACCTGCTGCTCGGGTCGAGCGAGTGCCAGGCCGAGGCCGACCGACGAGGCGAGGCCCATGCTGCCCCAGGTGTAGAAGTTCGCCGGGCGATCGCCAGCAGCGAACAAGTCGTACGCGGGATGACCGAGGCTGGCGACAATCGGCGCCTCATCAGCCGCGCGCGCGGCTTGCGCAATCTGTCGGATGGCGTCGAGACTGGTCATGCTCGAGCCTCTTGTGACCGCGCGGGCACCGTCAACCGGCGGGGAAGCTGGCAGACGCCCGGCAGCCGCGTGCTGAACGCCGTCTGACCCACCGACTGCACGATGGCAGCAGTCGTCTCCGGCCGTTCGGCCACCGACACCGGAACTCCAATCGCGTCACAGATCGGCGCGACGGCACGCCCCATCGGCACCTGCGCGGCATTCCACTCGCCCGCATCACCACGCATGCTGATCAGAATGAGCACCGGAATCTGGTAAGGCAGCAGGAGGGAGGTCAGTGCGTTGAGCGAGTTGCCGAGTCCGCTCGATTGCAACATCACCGTCGGCTTCGCACCGCCCAGATACAAGCCGGCGGCGATGCCAAATGCCTCCTCCTCGCGCGTCGCGATCGTCGTCTTCACATCACGATAGTCGTCGCGCAAGATTCTGAATACATGCGAGAGCGGATTGTCGGGAACGTACACCACGTGCCCGCTGCCAGCAGCGTACAGCCCCGCACACACGCCCTCGGCCCACATCTGTCGCTCGTCATTCATTGGGGGAAGTGTACTCGATGCGTGCTTGCTTGCCGCGGCTCGGGACTCGGGGCACGGACTCGGGCTCACGGCTTGGAATGTCTGCGGCGGCACCATATCGAGTGAGAGTCGGCGTCGCTGCTGCCGCCTGTGCAACGCCGGTCCTGGCTCGGTCCGCCGACCGCCGACTACGCACGCCGGGAACGCGCTCTCCGCTCATACCCGTCCGCTCCCGCGGCGACTAAGGGATGGTGATGGCGACATCTGCCAGGCGCACCGATGCGACGGGGGTTTTCAGTGCGTCACGGATCACATTGTAGGAAGTCGCCGCGAGGAATCGCTTCGAGCGCGTTCCAGCTTCGCCCCTCGACAAGGTCAGGGCTTCGCCGCGCGTCGGCGTGCTCCGACGGCGGTCGGCGGACCGAGCCAGGACCGGCGTTGCATTGGCGGCACTGTCATCCGCCCTGACATCGAGAGCTCGCCTTTGACACAGTCGATGATCACCGGTCAGGGCTGCCGGTCACGCAGCGTCGGCCTCGGCCGGACAAGGTCGGCGCTGCGTCGGCAGCCGCTGATGCGCCGAATGGATGGAGCCGTGAGATCGGGGACTCGCTCGTCTGGTGCTCGCGGCTCGGGGCTCCGGACCTGGCCGACTGTCGACTTGCTATACTCACCGACTGACTGACTCATGTTTGATCGTTCTTTCCGCCTCACGCTCATCCTGACGATCTCTCTCCTGATGGGCCTGGTGGCCGCGCTCGTGGTGTCGCGGCGTGTCGACCTCGCATCGGAGGAGAACAAGACCGCCCTGCCTCACGGCGCTCGATATCTCGCGGCTGCATACGGTCCGGACCGTTACTCGCAGTTCGCTGAGGAATGGATCATCAGGGATTTCTTCCAGGACAAGCGGGATGGCGTGTTCGTGGATGCCGGCGCGAATCACTATCGGGATTCCAGCACGACGTACTATCTCGAGAAGAATCTTGGCTGGTCGGGTCTGGCAATCGAGCCTTTGAGCCAGTTCGAAGCCGACTACAAGACTCATCGTCCCCGGACGACGTTTCTGCCGTTCTTTCTGTCCGACGTGTCCGACGAGACGGCGAAGATGTACGTGCTGGACGCCCACACCGTCGTGAGCTCCTCGGATCGGAAGTTTACCGAGCGCACAGGCGCGAATCCGCGCGAAGTGCTGGTGCCGACGATCACGCTGAACGATCTCCTGCCTAAGCAAGGGCTCGAGAAGATCGATTTGCTGTCGATGGACATCGAGCTGTCTGAACCGAAGGCACTCGCTGGGTTCGACATCAAACGCTTCCGGCCGGAGCTGGTGTGCATCGAGGCGCATTCGGAGGTGCGGCAGCAGATCCTCGACTACTTTGCCCGCAACGGCTACGTGATCGTCGGCAAGTACCTGCCAACCGACGAGCACAACCTGTACTTCATGCCGTTGAAGTAAGCTGCGACAGCGCCAGTAATATCCTGGCGACCTGATGATGCGCCTGCACGCTCACCTGGCGGCGATCGCGGTGGTCATGTTGGCCACGCTGCTGTCGGATCCCCTCGGATCCCAGGCACGCGCCGACCGTGACTGGCCTGCAGTGACGGCGGCGACCAGGCCGTGGACGCGCTGGTGGTGGCATGGCAGCGCCGTCGATCGACGAACGCTGACCTCGGAGCTCGAAGCCTTTCGTACGGCCGGAATCGGTGGCGTGGAGATCACGCCGATCTACGGCGTTCGCGGCGCCGAGGACCGGTTCATCCCCTACCTCTCGAGTGACTGGGTGCAGATGCTCGAGCACACGGTACGTGAAGGAGCGCGGCTCGGTCTCGGTGTCGACATGGCGACCGGAACCGGATGGCCGTTCGGTGGCCCCTGGGTCGGTGACGAGATCGCTCCGCGGACGATCGTTCAC
Organism: uncultured Actinomycetes bacterium; assembly: GCA_963776955.1. Lineage (GTDB taxonomy): Bacteria > Actinomycetota > Thermoleophilia > Gaiellales > Gaiellaceae > VAXT01. The sequence continues at coordinate 50,124 of CAVZOM010000005.1, read as the reverse complement.
AGGACGTGGGTGCTCGAGGCCGGTCAAGGGATCACCGAGCCGATCGCCGTTCGCCAGGTGCCCATGGTCCGGGCGATTGGGAATCAGATTTACGAAGTCACCGAGCGGCAGGCGGGCGAACCGCCGGCTCGTGGCACGACGCAGCAGCCGCTCACGCGCAGCGGCATTCGGCCGCTGAGAATCGAGGACCTGGCCGAACCAGTGGCCGCCAACAGGAACCTTCAAGGGCTTGCGCTCGAACAAGTCAAGTACCCACGCGACCTTCCGCTGGTCGCCGTGGTGGCTTACGGGAGCAGTGGCGAAATCGTCGACCTCACGACGCGTCTTGAAGGCGATCGAAAATTGGCCTGGACGGCGCCGTCCGGGAAGTGGACGGTGTTTGCGCTCTTCGCAGGGTGGCATGGCAAGCTCGTCGAACGTGCGGCGCCTGGCGGCGAGGGCAACGTGATCGATCACTTTTCGCGCGACGCCATTCGCGCGTACCTCGCGCCCTTCGATCGCGCTTTCTCCAATCGTCAGGGTCCGCGCCTGCGGGCGTTCTTCAACGATTCCTACGAAGTGGACGATGCGTCCGGCCAGGCTGACTGGACCCCGCAGCTGATCGCGGAGTTTCGCAAGCGGCGCGGCTACGATCTGCTTCGTCATCTGCCGGCGTTGCTGGCATCCGATCCGGCCTCACTCGATCCGCGCCTCCTCGCGGACTACCGCGAGACGGTCTCTGACCTTCTGCTCGAAACGTTCACAACCGAGTGGTCCGACTGGGCGCGCCGGCGCGGCGCGATCGTCCGCAATCAGGCGCACGGTTCGCCGGCGAACCTGCTCGATCTCTACGCTGCCAGCGACATTCCCGAGACGGAAGGTACCGAGATCGCGCGCTTCAAGTGGGCGACCTCGGCGGCCCACGTCGGCGGCCGCCGGTTGGTCTCGGCGGAAGCCGCGACCTGGCTCGGCGAGCACTTCAGGACGACGCTCGCCGAGGTGCGATCGGCGGTCGACCACTTCTTCGTGAGCGGTGTGAACCACATCGTGTACCACGGGACGGCGTACTCACCCGGCGACGATCCCTGGCCTGGCTGGCAGTTCTACGCGAGCGTGGACTTCAGCCGCCGCAACGCCTGGTGGGGCGACTTCGCCGCACTCAATCAGTACGTCACGCGCGTGCAGTCGTTCCTCCAGAGCGGACGGCCCGACCACGACGTGCTGCTGTACTTCCCGTTTTACGACGCGGTCGCGGTGCCGGGCACGACGCGGCTCACACATTTCGGCGGGGCGAATCGTCCGACGGCCGCGGAGGGGTTCGAGGGAGCGCGCGAACTGCTGCAGACGCGAGGCTTTACCTACGATTACATCTCGGATCGCCAGCTGAGAGCCACTCGCGTTGCTGACGGACGGCTGGTTACCGGTGGTGGCAGTACCTATCGGGTCCTCGTCGTTCCACCCACTCAGTACATTCCGCTCGAGACACTGGAGCAGGTACTCGAGCTCGCACGTGGTGGGGCGACGATCGTGCTCAGCAAGGGGTGGCCGCCCGATGTCTCAGGCCTGCGCGATCTCGATGCTCGCCGCAGCCGGCTCCAGTCGTTGACATCGTCCATAACCTTCACACCTGTTCGGAACGGCGTCCGGTCGGCGCGTCACGGCAACGGCCGCTTGTTGATAGCTGATGACGTGGAGGCGATGCTCGACGAGGCAGGGGTTCGCCGCGAACGAATGGCGGATCTGGGCCTGCTGTTCGCAAGGCGCGCCGACGAGATCGGCCGTTTTTATTTCATCAGCAATCGCGGCGACCGGCCCATCGATGGGTGGGTGACGCTCGACATGCGGTCGCCGGCCGCATCGATCTTCGACCCGATGCACGGCCGTCGAGGTGCCGCGCGGGTCCGGCAGTCCGATTCTGGCGCGCTGGACTTGTACCTGCAGCTTGCACCGGGCCAGTCCGTGATCGTGGCCGCGGCGAAGCAGCCACTCCCTGAGACTTTCACTCAATACCGCACGAATGGAGACGCGATCGGGATCGGTGGTCCATGGTCGGTACGCTTCACTAGTGGCGGGCCGGCGCTCCCGGCAGCGAGGACGATCGAGCAGCTCGCGTCATGGACGACGTTCGACGGTGACGACGTGCGGAATTTCTCCGGGACTGCCACCTACACCGCGCGCTTTGCAAAGCCGGCGAATAGGGTGCCTGCGTGGGAGCTGGATCTCGGTAGCGTTCGCGAGAGTGCTCGGGTCCGGCTGAACGGACGCGACATCGGAACGCTGATTGGATCCCCATATCGCCTGATCCTCCCCGACAGCCTGATCGGGCCGTGACAATCAGCTCGAGGTCAGCGTGACGAACCTCTCGGCCAATCGGATCGCCGACTTGGACCGACGAGGCGGGAGCTGGAAGAAGTTCTACAACGTGAATTTCCCTGCGAGGTTGCCGGGGAACAGGGGAGCGGATGGATTGTTCACGGCCGCTGGCTGGGCACCTCTCGAGTCAGGTCTCGTCGGTCCAGTCACGCTGACGCCGCTCGTGCCGATGCGTTGACATCCCTCGAGCGTGCGGCCTGCGGCCACTCGCCGACGCGTTCATGACGTTTCATGCCGTTCAAGATGCAGCAGATGGGCGACGTGCAACAGGCGCAGGTCGCCATCGACACCCCGAGCGCGCAGACGACGGTTTGCTTGTCAGAACGCCACGGATCACACGGAAGGGACTCGCCGCGAGGAATCGCTGCGCCCGTTTTCCCGCGCCCGTGCGCCGTGCGGGCGCAGCGCGTGCCTCGCTCCATACGGCCTCGACCGGACAAGGCCGGCACTGCGTGACCGGCAGCCCTGCACAGTGGCGATCGACTGCATTACATCGACTATCTTGAGGAAAGGACAGTGCCGCACACGCGCAGCGACGGGCCTGGCTTCGTCCGGCGACCGCCGTCGGAGCACGCCGACGCGCCGCGCCCACTCGATCGCTTGGCGCCGGAACGCGTGCGCAGCGATTCCGCGCGCCGACTTCCTACCGTGTGATCCGTGTTGTCCTGAAAACCCCCGTCGCATCGGGCGCTGAGGCATATGTCGTCGTGACCATCCCTTAGTCGGCGCGGCAGCGGACGGGTAAGAGCGGAGCGCGCGTTCCCGGCGTGCGGAGTCGGCGGTCGGCGGACGGAGCCAGGACCGTGCTGCGGACGCGGCAGCGGCGACGGAGGCGTGTCGCCTCGGAAAGCCTAGTTACGGATGCAGGCTATCCGAGCGACGAACCACGGCCCACGGACTACGGCCCACGGACTACGGCCGCAGCCCGGCCACTCTCACCCGACGGGCACATCCTTCAGCGTGGACGCGCCACTCCGTGTCGAGGCGCCGACGGCCATCGAGGCGCCTTGCAGGATGCCGAGCGTAAACGAAAACGTCATCCCGCCGCCAGGATTGCGTTCGACGGCGATCGTTCCCTCATGCACGTGCATGATCATTTCGCAGATCGGCAGACCCAGTCCCATACCATCGGTCTTGGTGGTGTAGAACGGCTCGAAGATCAGTGCGAGCTCCTCCTCGGCCAGGCCCGGTCCGCTATCGCTCACCGAGACGGTCACGGTTTGGTCCTCGGAAGCCGTTCGCAGCCAGACCTTTCTTGACTGGTCCGGTTGGTTATTCACGGCATCGCAGGCGTTCATCACGAGATTGAGCGCCACCTGCTGGAGCTGAACCCGGTCGCCGAGCACCTCCGGGAGGCCGGATTCCAGGTCGACGCTGAGCGTGATGCGCTTCGCCAGCAGGTCGGCTCGAAGGATCTTGGCGATCTCGGATACTGCGGCGTTCAGGTCGACGTTCGCATGCCGCGACGCGTCCCGCTTCAGCATCGTGCCCACCCTGACGATCACGTCGGCGGCGCGCTGGCTCTCGGCGACGATGTCGGCGAGTGCGCTCCGCAGTTCCTCCAGACCCGGCGCGAGGCCAATCAGGCGCTGGGCGGCCTGGGCGTTCGTTCGAATCGCGGTGAGCGGCTGGCGAATCTCGTGCGCCAGCGAGCCGGTGAGCGCCGCAAATGTGGTCACGCGGCCGATGTGCGCCAGCTCCTGTCGCAGCTCGATGGCCTGCACCTCAGCCCGCTTCCCTTCGGTGACGTCCCGGACGAGGCTCAGGATCTTGTCCTGATCGCACCGTACGGCGCGCGCCTCGTAGTAGCGGGTGCCGTCCTGCCCGGGTACCGAGTACTCGAGGGTCGCTGGTTCATCCGTCCGCGCTACCCGACGGAACAGGCGTGTGATGTCATCCGCGAGGTCCAAGGGCAGCACGTCCTTCACGGTCCGTCCGATGATTGCCTCCGGCGGCGCCAGCAAGTAGGTCGGGTCCTTGACTTGATAGTCGAGGAAGACCCCGTCGTTGTTGACCAGGAACATCCAGTCGGGAAGCGCGCGGAGGATGGCGCGATGTCTGGCTTCGACCTGCTTGTGCGATGTGATGTCGAGCGCAACGGAAAGGACGAAGACCTCTCCGTGCATCCTGATCGTGTCGGCCGAGTAGAGAATCACCAGCTCGTGGCCATTCTTCGCGCGCCACCGCACCTCGCGATTCGAGACCTTCCCGTGCGCCCTCAGCTCCGCGACGATGCCGGCGCGTTCGCCAGGGTCGATCCACAGTCCAAGTTCGAGGGAAGAATGGCCGATAAGCTCGCTGCGGTGGTAGCCAGTCTGTTGCTCGCATGCGTCGTTGACCTCGAGAACCCGTCCCTCCTCGAGCGTGCTGATGGCGACGGAGCAAGGCGTCGCTCTGAACGCCGCGAGATACTTGGCCTCGGAGAGCCGGCGTGCGCGCTCCGCGACGACACGCTCGGTGACATCGCGAGCCATGCTTCGGACGACCGGCGCGGGAACGCCATCCGTGCGGAGCGTATTTCGGTATTCCCAGATGCGTTGTTCTCCGCTGCGCGTGACGACGGTCAGCAGCCCTCGTCCGACGCCGCTCGACGTGATCGCTTCGACGTAGCTGTCGAATTGATCCTGTTTGCCCGGTGCAAGCAGCGCCTGCACGGTGAGGCGCATGAGCTCGTCGGGTGAGTATCCGAGGTTGCGGGCGGACGCCGCGTTGACGGAGAGTATCCGGCCCGTCAGGTCGTGGGTGCAGATCAAATCTTCGCTGTGCTCGACGAGATCGCGATATCGGTCCTCGCTGTCCCGAAGGGCGCTCTCCATTCGACGCCGCTCTTTGATCTCCGCTTGAAGCATCGCGTTCTCGTCGAGCGCTTCCTGACGAAGCCGCAGGTTCTCCTCCAGCGCCTTGGTCGATCGCTTGAAGTCCTCGATGAGCAGCATGACCATCCCGAGGCAGATGCCGTACGCGCTCGTGACGTCGAGGAGGAACAGCCGCGGACGGAGCGCCGCTTCCAGGTCGAACAAGGCGGCGAACGGCGCATCGTTGCCAAGCGTCAGCCGGCCGATTGCGGCGAGACCGTACAAGCCCTGAACGAAGCCGTAGACGAGACACGAGACGCCCGTCAAGCCGGATGCCCATGTGCCAGTGTCGCGCCTGGCTTGGACCAGGACCACGACGCAGAACATCGAGGCGCAGGCGAGCGCCAGCGCGCGAGGTGCCAGGCGGACGCAGAAGCTGTCAAGCGGATGCTCGAACGACAGCGACACCACGAATCCCGCGACGGCGGCAGCCAGCGCCGCCGTCACAATGATGCCCTGCCAGCGCCGGGGAGGAAGCGCAGGAGAACGCAGGCTGATGGCGCCGAACACCAGGAGGACAGGCTGCAGGAAGCCGCAGAGGGTGGCAACGAGTGCGAATACACCCTTGGCTGCGGTCCAGTCGGCGGACACGGGCAGCGTCAGCGCGCCAAACAGCAGATAGGCGGCAAACAGGGTCCAGGCACGAGCCCACCACTTGAAGAACGGACGCCTGCCCAGCTGCAGGTAGAGCACCCAGAGGACCGTGACCAGGCCCGCCGAGATGAGCGATTGTAGGGCCGCGTACCAGCGAAGGCTCGTCAAAGCACAGCTCCTCGAGTCGGACCGGCAACTCTATCGTAGTTGCGCCCGCCCGGAAAGCATGTCGCCAGGCTGGTTAGCCGACCCGCTAGCGGCGCTGCCCCATCCACATCGTCGCAGTCACGAACCAGACCACCGTTGCGACGAGCATCCACAGTTTCATCCGATCGAGTCCCATCCTGCCGTAGAAGAACAGGATCGACGGCACCATCGTTCCAACGAGCGCGAGCAGCGACACGACGATCGCAGCGGCCCTGATCATGTCAGCCTCGAACGGCGGCGACCGCGGATGGAGCGGCCTGTTGCCGGTACAGACGGTTGAGCGCGATGTAAAGGCCGGCCGCCAGGAACCAGCCAGGCAGGCTGACGAAATACAGCTGGATCCCACCCCTCAGCACGAGCGCGGTGCAGACGGCAATCGTGAGGAACCAGGTGAGGGCGGCAGCCCAGTTGAAATCGAGGCCCGCGCGCTCGGCGAGATTCGGCTGGAAACCGAAACGTTCACCGAGCCAGAAATCGACGAATACCACGGCACCCATGGGCATCAGCAGCATCCCGTAGAGCGCGACGAATCCGAGGAGCTGCATCGCCACCGCCGGAAAGAGGCCAACGATAGTGGTGATGGCCCCGGTCACCAGGGTGACGCGATACCGTGACGCGCGCGGCACGATGGCCTGGAACGCCAGACCCGCCCGATAGATCGTCGGGTTGGCCGTCGTCCACCCCGCCACAATCACGCAGATGACCCCGGCGACGCCGCAGGCGCTGTAAGCCAGCGGTCCAGGGAGGACGGCCGTGTTGGTCGGGTCAGCCCTGAGCTGAACGACGTAGAGGATCGAGGCGGCAATCCAGGCGAGATAGTGGCCGAGAAACATCCCCGCGGCGCTCGAGATGCCATACCAGGAATGCTTCGCGAACCTGAAGACCGTCAGGTCGGCCATGCCGATGTGCATCGCCATGTTGCAGAACCAGGCGAAGAACATCACGTGCCAGAAGGTGAACTTGACCTGGCCGGGAAGGGGATCACCGCCAACCCAGATCACATCTCTGGCCTTCTGCCAGAATTCGCCGAAAGAGTCGACGCCGAGCTGACGAAGGCCGACCAGACCGAAGGCAATGAACACCAGCACCATCCAGGGCGCCGCGATGTTGGCCACGTGCGCGACGAAGGCATACCCGAACGCGGCCACGACCGTAACGGCGGCACCAATGGCGAGGACGGCGAGAACCCAGCCGAGCCCCGTGGGATAGAGATCGGTCAGGCCGGGCATCGCGAACCCGAACCACACGCCGAGCGCGGTCGCCGATACGGTAATCATCGAACCGGCGAGCAGGCAGAACATCAGGCCGTTGGCCAGGTTGTAGAGGGTGACGAGCCGCCGGCCGCAGATGCGTTCGAGCTGGTAGTACAGCGTCAGCCGCGTGCGCGTCGCGATAGGCGCCGTCATGAAGGTCCAGCTCAGGACCGCGAGCAGGTTGCCGACGAGCAGCCCGACGATCAGGTCGAAGGCGCTGACGCCGGCCGCCACGAACAGCGGTCCGATCATCAGCTCGGTGCCGGCGGTGTGCTCGCCGGCGTACTGGCCGACGAAGCTGCTGAAGCCCAGACGCGCCCGCTCCGGCACCGGCTCGCGCTCGTATTCGTTGTCCATCGACGCCTACCGTTGATCCTGCCGGGCCCGGCGGCAAGCCATCGGTCCAACAACCTCGGCGTTTCGCATATGAAAACGTTTCTGACGATCTGACGCGGCGCTAAAGCGCCGCGCTGCTGGTATTGCTGATACGGGCGCACCAGCGGCGCGGCTCTTCAGAGCCGCGTCAGAACCGCGCGTACGTCTCAACCCCCATCAACGCGTCGTTCGGGTACAAGTGATCGACGTTCTCCTTGGTGACGATCTGGTGCTTGACGAACATCGCGGGGGCAACGGGGCGCCGGCCCAGGATCTCGAGGGCGAGTCGGACGAGGCCGTCCCCGTAGCGCTCGGGGAAATAGCCGACCGATGCGATCAAAGGGGTTCGCGGCTGGCGCAGCTCGGCGCGGGCGTCGGGCTCCGCATTCTGGCCGACGATCGCGCACGTCTCGCTGCGGCCTGCCTCCTGGAACGCGCGTGCCGCACCGAGCGCGCTCGGATCGTTGGCGGCCCCGACGAGGATGCGCCGCGACTTCGTGACGCGCAGGTGGCGGCGGACGCGCTCGAGCGCGGTCTTGAATTGCCCGTCCGCATCGATCGGCACTACCGGCCAGGACGCGGCATCGTGCAGCAGGTCGCGAATGCCTGCGACGATGCCCCGGACGCGCGCCGCCGGCAGCGAGCCCGCCCGCGCGAGCTCGAGCAGCAGGATTTCATCGGCATGACCGCTCCAGTGCTGCTTCGCCCAGCGCGCCAGGTGACGCCCCGCGAGGAGCCCTGCTTCGTAGTTATTCGCCCCGAAGTAGGTCGCACCTGGATGCGGAATGTCGATGGCAATCATCGGGATGCCGGCTTGCTGATACGCAGACGCGATCGCCGGCGCCACGGCTTCGTCGGTCTGGAACTCGATGACCAGGTCCACCCGCTCCTTGATCAACAGTTCCGCGTTGCGGAGCGCGATCTTCGGCTGATACCGGTTGTCGAGGACGACCAGCTCGATCTGCGCGCGATCTGCGGCACGCAGGAGCCCGGTGTGGACCTCCCGTGCGAACGAACTATCCTGCCCCTGCGCGGCGTAGCCGATCCGGTATTTCTTCCGCCGCCTGATTTCCGCCGTCAGCCGATACCGGTTGTTTTCAACCTTCTCGACGAATCCGCAGTGTCGCAGCGTGTAGAGGAGGCGGAAGCACATCCCCTTCCGGAAGCCCGTACGATCCATCACGTCGCGCAGCCGCAGCATCTCGCCGGAGTGCTGAAATGCCCACAACACCTCGGACGCGTGGACGAGCGACTTGACGAGATAGCGCTCTTCGACCGCCGAAGATGCGGGAGCCTCGGGTGTGCTGCGGACCATGCGGTGTTTTGTATAGCACAACACGGCCGCATTGCGGCAACCCTTCTTCGAGGGCCGACGCGCTGCGTAAAGAGTCCAAAAATACGCCGCAATTGGCTCACGCCCCGTCTTGCGGCGCCATCGTCGAGTTCACAGATGCGAACCCTCGACCGCCGAAACGGGTCAGGCTGGAGTCCCGGACCCCGAGGGCCCACCCTACCTCCCGGATCCCAACAAGCATCGTGTCCAACGCACCTGACGCGCCTTCCGGGGTGTTCGCCTCGACCAGCCCGGTCGATCGCTGGGATGAGGCCCATGCCTCGGGCCTCTCCGAGCCCGAGCTGTTGCGCTATCGTTCCAACCTCCTCGGATCCGACCTGCGCATCACGAACTTCGGCGGTGGAAACACGTCTGCAAAGGTCACCGCCGCCGATCCGCTGACCGGGGAAACCGTCGAGGTTCTCTGGGTGAAAGGCTCGGGCGGCGACCTGGGTTCGGCAAAGCTCGATGGCTTCGCCACGCTGTATCTCGACCGGCTCCACAGCCTCCGAGCGATCTATCGCGGCCGCGAGCACGAAGACGAGATGCCGGCGTACTTCGGGCATTGCACGTTCAACCTGAACCCGCGCCCGACGAGCATCGACACCCCTCTCCACGGATTCCTCCCTCATCGTCATGTCGATCACGTGCACGCGGATGCGGTGATCGCGATTGCCGCCGCGCGGAACGGCGAGCGGTTGACACGCACGGTTTTCGGGGAAGACGTCGCATGGGTGCCATGGCAGCGGCCTGGGTTCGAGCTCGGGCTGACAGTCGGGCGGCTCGCCGAATCGAGCTCCGCGCTCGAAGGCCTGATCCTTGGTGGCCATGGGCTCATGACGTGGGGACGGACCTCACGTGCCTGCTATGACACGACGCTGAGGGTGATTCAGCGCGCGGCTGATTGGCTCGACGAGCATGGACGGCCGGATCCGTTCGGTCCCGAGATCACGCCGGCGCTTGCCGAGTCTGAGCGTCGGCGGCTGCTGGCTGACATCGCGCCCGCGCTCCGCGGGCTCGTGAGCCAGCGCTCGCCCAAGGTGATGCACTACGCCGATTCGCCCGGGGTGCTCGAGTTCGTCGGCAGCCGGCGGTGCGAAGAGCTCGCACGACTGGGAACGACGTGTCCGGACCACTTCCTTCGCACGCGCGTGCGGCCGCTGTTCGTGCCCTTTGCGCCAGGCCGTGAATCCGCCGCCGATCTGGTGCGCCGGCTGCCGGCGGCGGTCGATCAGTATCGCCAGGAATACGAAGCCTACTACTCGCGATGCCGCCGTTCCGACTCTCCGGCGATGCGCGACCCGTCACCGGTGATCCTCCTGATTCCGGGGCTCGGCCTCCTCGCGTTTCAGACGGATGCGACGACCGCACGGCTCGCCGCGGAGTTCTACGAAAGCACGATCCGCATCGTGCGCTGGGCCGAGAGCGTCGACGAGTACGTGCCGATTCCCGAGCAGGAGGCCTTCGACGTCGAGTACTGGTCGCTCGAAGAGGCGAAGCTCGCCCGGCTGCCTCCACCGAAAAGCCTGCAGGGGCGCGTCGCCGTTGTGACGGGCGGCGGCGGCGGAATCGGCCGCGCCACCGCGCACCGATTGCTCGAGGAAGGCGCAGCCGTGATGCTGCTCGACGCCGATCAGAACGCGTTGGACGACGCGCGGCAGACACTGACGTCGGTGCACGGCGTGGATCGCATCCGTGCGGTCGAGTGCGACGTGCGGCGCGAATCGGCCGTAGGGGCAGCGGTCGCCCGGACCGTTGCGGAGTACGGCGGAATCGACATCCTGGTCAGCAACGCCGGCATTGCATCGGCCGCCCCGATAGACGAGACGTCGATCGATACCTGGCAGCAGAACCTGGACGTACTGACGACCGGATACTTCCTCGTGGCGCGAGAGACGTTTCGCGTCATGAAGGCCGAGGGACGCGGCGGTTCGATCGTGTTCGTGGGCAGCAAGAACGCGCTCGTCGCGTCGCCGGGGGCCGCCGCGTACTGCACGGCAAAGGCGGCGGCGCTGCATCTCGCGCGGTGCCTGGCCGTCGAAGGGGCGCCGTTCGGCATCCGCGTGAACGTCGTCAATCCCGACGCGGTCATTCGCGGGTCGCGCATCTGGAACGGTGAATGGCGGGCGCAGCGCGCCGCGAGCAATCGGATCCCTGAGGATTCGGTCGAACAGTTCTACCGCGATCGCAGCCTGCTCCGGCTGAGCGTCTACCCGGAAGACGTCGCGGAGGCGGTGTACTTCTTCGCATCCGATCGTTCCGGCAAGTCCACGGGGAACATTCTCAACGTCGACGCCGGCCACGTGGCGGCGTTCACGCGCTGACTGGAGACACTCATGGCCTACCGCGTGCGCGACGAGCACATCGAAGAGCACAACCGGCCCCTGATCTCCACGCTCGACGAAGATTTCGACCATCTTGGCGTTCAACTCGCCAGACGCCACGTCGACATCGAGGCGTTGACGTCGACCGCCATGGGCTTTCGCGTGTCTGTTCCATCCTGGGCGCTCGCGACCGGCGGCACACGCTTCGCCCGCTTCGACCTGCCCGGGGCGCCGCGAACGATCGATGAAAAGCTCGAGGATTGCGCGACGATCCAGGCGCTCGTCCGCGTGACGCCGGGCGTGTCGGTGCACATTCCGTGGGATCGGCCGGAATCCACCTCCAAGTTGGCAGCGCGTGCCCGGGAAGCTGGCTTGTACATCGACAGCACCAACTCGAACACCTTCCAGGACCAGCCCGGACAAACGCATTCGTACAAGTTCGGCAGCCTGACCCACACGGACAAGAGCGTGAGACGCCAGGCCGTCGAGCACAACCTCGAGTGCCTGGCAATCGGCGCCGAGGTGGGCGCTCGCTCGCACACCGTGTGGATTGGCGACGGCGGAAACTTTCCCGGACAGGTTCATTCCCGGCGCGCGCTGGAGCGCTATCTCGAGAGCCTGCGCGAAATCTACGCGGCGCTTCCCGAGGGCTGCCGGCTGCTCATCGAGCACAAGTTGTACGAACCGGCGTTCTATTCCACCGTGCTCAGCGACTGGGGCACGAGCTACGTCTGCGCGCAGGCGCTCGGCGACCGCGCGTTCTCGCTGGTGGATCTCGGCCATCATGGGCCGAGCACCAACATCGAGCAGATTGTCGCGCGGCTCATTCAGCTCGGAAAACTTGGCGGGTTTCATTTCAACGACAGCAAATACGGAGACGACGACCTCGACGCGGGATCGATCAAGCCCTTTCAGCTGTTCCTCATCTTCAACGAGCTGGTGGATGCGGAGCGCGAGGGAGTAAGGGGGTTCGATCCGTACTACATGCTGGACCAGTCGCACGCGGTGACCGACCCGATCGAGTCGCTGGCGACGAGCGCGATCGAGCTGGTCCGCGGGCACATCCAGGCGCACCTGGTGGATCGCAACGCGCTGGCCTGCTATCAGGAGCGCAACGACGCGCTGATGGCACTGCAGACGCTGAAGCAGGCGTTTACCTGCGACGTGTCGCCAATTCTCGCCATGGCGCGGCTGCGTGCGGGGGGGGCGATCGATCCCGTTGGTGCGTATCGCGCTTCAGGACATCGGCAACGCAAAGCGGACGAACGGCCCGGCCGGCGCGACGACGTGCAGGCGGGGATTGTGTAGAGACAGGGACGGCCGTCGTGTCCGGCCGTAGCCGGACCGGTGGCTGTGTCGTAGCGTCCGGATTCAGCCGGACCCGTGAGTTTGATCGGCTTCAAGGAGGAGGAAGGCGATGAATTGGCTGAGACGCCAGCACGGCCAGGCCCAGCGGGTGCTGCAGGGCCTCGTCCTCGGAATCATTCTGCTGATCGCGGCTGCGCCAGGCGCGCAGGCGCAGGAAGCACGCGGATCGATCACCGGCCGCGTCATCGACACATCGGGCGCCGTCCTTCCGGGCGTCACCATCACGATCGTCAACGTCCAGACCAACTCCACCAGCACGGCCATCACCAACGAGAGTGGCCAGTACACGGTTGTCTACCTGAACCCGGCGGTCTACACCGTCGGCGCCGAACTTCAAGGGTTCAGGAAGAGGCTGCGGGAAAAGGTGGAAGTGCGCGTCGGCGATCGCACCGAGATCGACTTCACGCTGGAACCTGGCGGGATCACCGAGGAAGTCCAGGTGTCGGCAGAAAGCCCGCTGCTCGAAACCGGCAAGGCCACGATGGGCCAGGTGATCGACAGCAAGCTCATTCAGGAGATTCCGCTGGGTGACGGCACGGCGTACGGGCTTACGCGGCTCGTCGGCGGCGCGACCTTCGAGCGTTCGTATGCGCTGCAGCGGCCGATGGACAACGACAACCTGCGCGGGCTCACCGTCAGCGGCACGATCAACAGCGAGTTCACTATCGATGGCTCGAGCAACGTGGGATCGGGCGCTCGCGTGGCCATACAGCCACCCGCCGAGGCGATCCAGGAGTTCAAGGTCGAAACGGCCGTCTACGACGCGCAAATCGGGCATACCGGCGCCGGCAATGTGAACCTTGCGCTGAAGAGCGGCGCCAACACCTTGCACGGGGCGGCGGCCTACTACAACCGGAGCGACTCCCGATCGGAGCCGCTCTTTGCGTCGGAACGTCTCGGCGGCGGCGTGACGCCGCGCGACTACAACCGTTTCAGCGCGATGCTGTCAGGGCCGATCTTCAAGAACAAGACGTTCTTCATGGGGTCGTACGAGAGACTGCAGGACGACACCATCGAAACGGTGCAGAACTCGATTCCCACGGAGAAGATGCGCAACGGTGACTTCTCAGAGCTTCTCGCCGCCGGCGTGCAGATCTACAACCCCTTCTCCGCCCAATCGGTCGGTGGGATCACCGTCCGCGAGCCGTTCCAGGGCAACATCATTCCGAGCCAGATGATCAATCCCATCGCGCGCAACGTGCTGGCACTGTATCCGGCGCCGAACCAGACACCCACCTCGGACCTGCGCAACAACTACTTCTACCAGCAGCCCTGGACCTACAGCTACTGGTTCTACATGGGCCGCGTCGACCACGAGTGGTCGCCGGACAACAAGACGTACGTGCGCTACATCGAGAACTTCCGGCGCGAGGAGCGTTTCAATTTCGCGGGCACTCCGATCACCCAGGGCTCGACAGACCGCTACAACCACAATGCGGCGGTGGGTCATACGGCGATCCTGTCGCCCACGCTCGTGCTGGACCTGAAGGGCAGCTGGCTGAAGTTCAACGACGACCTGATTCCGCACGAGCCCTTCGACCTGGCATCCCTCGGCTACTCGGCGGGCGTGCTGCCGCTCTTCGGCGACTACGATCACATTCCGCGGTTCGACATGGAAGCGGGCACGCTCGGCACGGCCGGGGGCGTGGCCATCCTCGGCGCTCAGCAGAGCGGGTTCAACCTCGGGCGCGTGCAGTCGTTCTACAACATCCAGTTCACGCCGACGCTCACGAAGATCTGGGGTAACCACTCCTTCAAGGGCGGCTACGACTGGCGGCAACTGCGCCAGGACGAAGAGAACCAGGGTTTCAGGGGTGGCATCTACAATTTTGACAGCTCCTATACGCGATCCACCAGCACCGCCACTGGACAATACGGCCAGGGCATTGCCGCCTTCTTGCTCGGTATTCCCACCGGCGGACGAATCGAGGTCAGACCGGGGCAGGACTACTCGGTCATCAGCCACGGAATCTTCGTGCACGACGACTGGCGCGTGACACCGAACCTCACGCTCAACGTCGGTCTGCGATACGACTACGAGGCGGGGATGACCGAAGCGGAAAACCGCAACATTCGCGGTTTTGATTTGACGACGCCGAACCCCATCCAAGGTGACGTGCAGGCCCGGTACGCCGACCAATCCGCCCGCCGGTGTGCCGTACAGCGCCCAGCAGTTCGCCGCGCGGGTCCTCGGCGGCTACCAGTACGTGTCGGACGACAACCCACACGTCTGGGACGCCGACGGGAACAACTGGCAGCCGCGCGTCGGCGCCACATACAAGCTCGGCGACAAGAACGTCATTCGCGGAGGCGCCGGCCTATTCGTCGCACCCTTCCAGATCAATGGAGTGCCGGGCCTCCAAAACCCGATCCAGCAGTTCGGCTTTGCGCGGGACACACCAGTACCCGTGACCTCGGATCAGGGCGTGACGTTCCAGGCAAACCTCAGTAATCCCGTGCCGAGCGGTCAGCTATTGGAGCCGATCGGATCGAGCCTCGGGCTCAGGACCAATCTGGGTGGAAGCCCGGGGACGATCTTCTCGGTCGGCCGCGAAAACCCCCAGTACTGGCGCTATAGCATTGGATTCGAGCGCGAGTTGCCATGGCAAATGGTGATGGAGATTTCGTACCTCGGCCAGAAGGGACAGAATCTACCAATCCTCGAGGCGGTCAACTTCGTGCCGTTGGAGTTCCGCTCGCAGAGTCCGGTTCGCGACCTCCCGGCCGAGAACTTCCTGGGGGCGAACGTCGCCAATCCGTTCCAGGGATTGTTTCCGGACAACCCTGGTGCCAACGGCGCCAACATCGCGCGCCGTCGTCTTCTCCTCCAGACTCCGCAGTTCGATACCCTGAACCTCGAAACCTACGAAGGCACGAACATCTATCACGGCATCGTCGCCAGGCTCGACAAGCGGTTCACGGATGGGCTCATGATCGTCGAGCTGGTACACCTGGTCGCGGTTCCGGGAAAAGGTCGCGCCGCTGAATCCCTGGGATGAGCTCGAGGATCGCCTGTCGCCGGTTGACCGTCCCCACCGCTTCACCTTCGCGAGTGTCGTCGAGCTGCCGTTCGGACAGGGCCGGAAGTTCGGTACCGACTGGGGTGCCGTCCTCGACGGGTTCCTGGGTGGCTGGCAGTTCGCGGCGAAGTACGAGTGGCAGACGGGGCAGCCCCTCACCTGGACCAACAACACCTATTACGATCCGGGATGCGGCGACCCCTCGAGTCTGACGTCGACATGGGGTGACGCGGCCGGCGGGCAGCTCTACGGCGTCGACGTTCCGATCTTCGACACGAGCTGCTTCTACACGCTGAACGGTCAACAGTTCAGGAACGCGGCGGGCACGGTCCTCACGAACACGGCGCCCGAGATTCAGCTCGGTGCGGCGAATGTCCGCCGATTCCCCACGACGCTGGAGAACGTGCGGTTCATGAACCATCACCTGCTGGATCTTGGGTTGACGAAGAATTTCCAGATCAGCCGCGCACGGCTGCAGGTTCGGATCGAAGCGCTCAACGCGACGAACTACACGCTGTTCGGCGTCGGCAACGTCAGCCTGGCGCCGACCAACGCCTCGTTCGGGAAGTTGACGAATATCGATTCGAGCACCGTCATGAAGCCGCGCGATATTCAGTTGGGACTCAGGGTCACGTTCTGATGCCGTCTAACTCCCAATGCCCAATCGTCGCCGAACTCCCGACAATCGGGAGCCCTTCGAGTGACTATCCCTTGGGAAGTTCGGGACAGTTGGAAGTCGACTCGACTGAGATTGGCGACCCTCAGATGATGACTACATCGCATCGCCGACTTCGTCCGACTGGCACTTGGCGGCGCAGCGGTGGCGCTGGCGCCGCGCAGTGCGCGTGCCGCCGACGCGCGCGTCGACGTGCTGCTGGACGAGCGCATCGGCCCCATCACCGCCGATCTCTATGGCCACTTCGTCGAGCACCTCGGCGGTGTGGTCTACGACGGTGTGTGGGTCGGCGAGAACTCGCGGATCGCGAACACGGGTGGCATCCGTCAGGCTCTCGTCGACCACATGCGCCGTCTCCCACGCGCCGCCATCCGCTGGCCGGGGGGCTGCTTCGCGGACAGCTACGATTGGCGCGACGGCATCGGCGCGTCAGCACAGCGTCCGACGCGCACGAACTTCTGGATCGACGAACGCGGGATGAAGGCCAGGCCCGACGGACCCTGGAAGCAGGACCCGAATGCGTTCGGGACGACAGAGTTCATGCGTCTGTGCCGCCTGGTAGGAAGTCCGCCCTACTTCGCCGCCAACCTGCGCAGCCTGCCGGCACGCGACTTCTACCAGTGGGTTGAGTACTGCAACGCACCCGCGGATTCGAACACGCTGGCCAGGCAGCGCGCCGCGGCTGGCGATCGCGACCCGTACAACGTCAGGTTCTGGGGCGTCGGCAACGAGTCGTGGGGCTGCGGCGGTGAGTTCACCCCCGAGGAATACGCAACGGAGTACCGGCGCTTCACGGCATGGGTTCCCCAATTCGGCGTCGACCTGGCCTTCATCGGCTCCGGGCCGAACGGTGGCGACCTCGGATGGACGCGCCGCTTCTTCACGAAGCTGCTCGAGAAGGGCGAGCGGCAGTTGAACCGGTTATGGGGTTGGGGACTGCATCACTATTCCTGGAACACGAGCCGCGGCGCCACCACGGACTGGTACGAGGGCAAGGGCGACGCGATCCGTTTCTCGACCGACGAATGGTACGAGCTGCTCAACGAGGCGGATCGGCTGGACGGCCTGATCAGCGGCCACTGGGCCGTGATGGGCGAGCTGGATCGGCGGCACCGCGTCAAGCTCGTGGTAGACGAGTGGGGCGCCTGGTATCGGGAAGGATCCGAGGTGCATCCCTCGCATCTGTTCGGACAACAGTCCACGATGCGCGACGCGCTGCTTGCCGCCCTCACGCTCGACACCTTCCATCGTCATGCCGACAAAGTGGCGATGGCGAACGTCGCGCAGCTCGTCAACTGCCTGCACTCGCTGTTTCTGGCACACGAGGATCGCTTCCTGGCGACGCCGACGTTCGACGTCTTCGAGATGTACGGCGCGCATGTCGGCGGCCAGTCGGTGCGCACGGTGTTCTCGGCGCCCCGGATTCAGTATCAGCGCGTCGACGGCACGGGCTCATTCTGGGGGCTGTCCGGTTCGGCGTCGGTGAAGGACCGCGACGCTGACGATGACGCTCGTGAATCCGCATGTCACCGATGCGAGGACCGTTGAAATCGGCGTGCGCGGCGTATCGCCGGTTGCGGGCCAGGCGTCCGTGCTGAGTGCGCCGGACATCCACGCGCACAATACTTTCGATCAGCCTCGACGCGTGCAGGCGCGGGCACAAGCCATGGAGCAGCCGCGCGCCGGAATCGTCGTGCACGAGCTGCCGCCAGCCTCGGTTACCCGAATCACGTTCGAGCTGAAGTGAGTCTGCGCAACGCGTCGGTCTCGACTCGCCGATAGCGATCTTTCGCGTCCTGCCATGCCGCGGTGCCGGCAGGTTCGAAGAGGCGTGGCGGATGGGCCGCGCGGATCAGCATTCGCCCACCTTGTACTGTCGTTTTGCCGCACGCGACGGACTGCATCAGGGCATTGCCGAGAGAGGTGGCTTCGACCGGGCCGGCCAGCACCGGACGGGCCGTGGCATTGGCGGTGGCCTGGTTCAGATAATCGTTCCGCGACCCCCCGCCGACGACGTGAACGCCCGCAATCGGATCGCCCGTGAGGCGTTCCAGTGTCTCGATGATCGTCGCATAGCGCAGCGCGAGCGAGTCGAGCACGATCCGCGTCAGGCTGACGGGATCCGTCTGGCGGCTCCTGGCCACTCTCCGTCAACGCAGCTTTCAGCTCGTCGACCATGTGAGGTGGATTGAAGAACCGAGGGTCATCGGGATACACGAAGCCGGGGCACTCGGGTAGCCGCGCCGCTTCAGCGAGGAGATCGGACAACCCGACCCGCTACGCCCGCGTTCAGCCACTCGCGGCGGCAGGATTCGAGGATCCAGAGCCCCATGACGTTCTTCAGAAACCTGAAGGTTCCATCCACGCCACGCTCGTTGGCGACGTTTTCCGCCAGCACATCGGCGTTGATCAGCGGGGCGCGCCGCTCGACGCCGACCAGCGACCACGTGCCCGACGACACGAACGCCCAGCCCGGCTCGAGCGGCGTGCCGGCGACGGCGCTTGCGGTGTCGTGCGTGCCTGGCTGGATCACGTCGAGCGGCGGCAATTCCAAATCGCGCTGCCACTCAGCATGAAGTTCCCCGAGGCGCGTGCCGGCGGGGCGGAGCGGCGGCAACAGCGCACGCGGCAGACCAAGCCGGGACAGGATGTCCACATCCCACGTGGCAGTGTCGACGTTCAGGAGCTGCGTTGTCGAAGCGTTCGTGTGCTCGGTCGACGACGATCCGCAGAGCGCGTGATGGCAGAGGTCGGGCATCAGCAGCAGCCGCTCGGCGCCCGCAGGCAGACCCTTCTCGACGTGCGCCATGAGCTGGAACACGGTATTGAAGGGAAGCAACTGAATGCCCGTCGCATGGAACAGGGCGTCGCGCGAGACCAGACCGCACGCACGTTCCATGACGCCCTGGGTGCGTTCATCCCGATAGCAGATGGGATCCTCGAGAAGCCGCCCGTTACCGTCGATCAGGCCGTAGTCGACACCCCAGGCGTCGACGCCAACCGACTCGAGTCGAGCGTTCCACGTCGATGCCGTCACGTGCGCGCACTGCAGTCCTTCGCGCAGGCCTGACAGGAGGCTCGTCATGTCCCAGCGGAGATGGCCCGCGGTGCGTCGCGGCGCGTACGCAAATCGGTGCGCTTCTTCCAGCCGAACGCCATCGTCGTCGATGGTTCCTACCAGGACGCGGCCGCTGCCGGCCCCGAGGTCGACGGCTGCATGGCAGGTTCGGGGCATCAGCGCTTCGCGACGTGAAAGACCTCGCGCAACTCACGCGAGATGGGGCTGGCATCCGGATGTGCCGGCATGATGTCGCGCATGTACTGCCACCACCGTTGGCAGACGTCGGTGGTGCTGATTGCGGCCCACTGCGCCTCACTTTCGACCTCGACGTACCCGAACAGGTGGTTGGTCTCCGCGTCGAGGAAGATCGAGTACGTGCGAACACCGTGCTGACGCAGCGCTTCTTCGAGCTCCGGCCAGATTGGTCGATGACGCCGTTCGTACTCGGCTTCCTTCCCGTGGTCGACCGACATGCGGAAGGCTTTTCGGATCACGGATGGCGATCGTGTCCGAATCGGCGCGTGCCGGCCAGCGCCTGCGAGGTTACAGCCGTGGGTTTCGAATAGCGAAACTCATGTCGCACGTAGCACGTCGCACCGTGACAAGCAGCACGTCGCACGTGTGGACGTCGCACGTCGGCACGTGCGACTACTCTCGCAGGACCCGGAAGTCGTAGCGATTCAGCTGGACAGGCTCCGCGTTGTTGGAGACGCCGTGCAGGCGCACGTAGTAGTCGCCCGCCGGCAACACGTCGGTCGGCAGCGTCAAGACCAACCCGGACGGCGTGGGAGTCAACTTGATATCAGCGATGAGCTCGTCGCCGTCCACGTTGTAGACGGCGGCGCGATAGCTCGCGTACGGCGTCGAACCCGGGTCGGGCTGCAGCTGTAGCTGCGCCACTCGGCTGTTCGCACTTCAGCCGGACCCGTGTCGAGCTCACCGCCAGCGGCTCGGGTGAGTCCTGAAGGAAGGGTGACGGCCACCACGCCGCCCGTGGTGCCATCACCCACTCTGCCAGCCATGAAGCGTGGTAACCTGCAGCAAGATGAGCAGCAACGCGGCCGCCGCGAGCGCCCACGCAGGCGACAGCACGGGCCGCATGAACCAGCCCGTGCGAGATTCGCGTGACGACTGCGGCTGCAGCTGCGGCTGCTCGACGTAGGCCTGGAGCGCTTTTGCGAATTCAACCTTCGCGCGGCGCTCATCCGTGCAGAGAAAGTGACTTCGAAGTCCCGGCGTTCTTCGCTGTCCAGGGCGTCTTGGACGTAGTCGCCGACCAGTTCGTCTTCCGCGATGGAGATGCGTTCCCAGAACAGCTTGTCGTCCGAGAACAACCTCGCCTCCAGGCCTTCCCGGGACTGAGGCGTCACGGTACCCAGGAGGTACCGTCGCAGCAACGTTTCGTCAGCGTTAGGCAACGTCATAATCGTTGTACCTGGAAAGTGCGGTTCGCGAACAATCGAACACGTGGATCAGCGGCAGCAGGCCTGCGACGCAGAGCAGGTGCTTGTGACGGCGGCTGACGTTCACAAGGGCGAACCCGCCGCCCAACCGACTGACTTTCTGGTGAAGCGCGACGAGCTGACCGATCCCGCTACAGTCCATCCTGGAAACTCCGCTCAAATCGAGAAGTAGCTGACACCGGCCCCGGGAACCCATCCACTCTGTCAGGTCTCCGAGGGGTTGATTGCAGGTTTCAACCGTGAGCGGTCCTTGAACCTCCAGCACAACCGTCGCGCTCCACCGTCGCAGTTTGACCCGCAATTTTGGCCTGTTCTGGTGACGCCCCACGGCTCGTTCCCTCGCCCGCTCGTATAGGGAATGACCCGTGCGGAGAAACGTTTCTCATTGGGTTTCTCAATGCGTCATTGCGGCTGATTCGGCCCCGCTGCCGCGGTTCAGGCAGGAAAACACACACTGTTGCAGGGTCTTCCGTATCCGGTGGGCTTCGATTCGCAGCGCATTCACCGACTTGCCGACCTCGTCCGCCAGCGCCCGATGCGCCGCGATTTTCTCGCTCCCTTCCTTTGTGTAGTAACGCAGAATCAGCTTTCTTGCGGACTCGGGCAGCTTCCCGAGGCATCTCTGGAGACACGCCTGCACCGCCTCCTCATGCTGCCAGGCGTCCGGATCCGGGGGCGCCACGTTCATGAGCTCCTGCGCGAAGGACTCCCGGGCCCTGGATTCACGCTGTCCGCTGCGGTGGACTTCGTGGACGACGTTGCGGGCGACGCCGTAGAAATAGCCGACGCGATCGGCAAAGGAGGAGACGTCGACCTCTGCGCACTTGGAGGCGACCCGAAGCACGGTCTCGGTCGCGAGGTCCTCAGGGTTCGCACACCGCCGGCTCGCGAAGAAGCAGACGAGTTTGCGCGTGATTTCCGCGCACCTGACTTCCGCTTCCGCGTCGCGATTGGGGCTGGTCGACTGCTTGCGCTTGGGATCCAGGAAATTGAAAAGCTCGTCCCATGATTCCGCCCCAAGGCCTCGCAGCGCCATGACGCGCGCATTCTCTCATGTTCCGTGGCCGACGGAGGGGACGGAGGGAACGGAACGAGCTTCAAAAACGGAGACACGGAGAAACGGAGATGGTTGGCAGGTTGCTTACGACCAAAACACACCGCAGTGCACAATTGGTTTAAAAATGTGATCTCCGTGCCTCCGTGTCTCCGTTTTTGAAGCTTGTTCCGTTCCCTCTGTCCCCTCCGTCAGCCCCTATCGCCACTCCCCCTGCATCGCAAACGCCGCCCAGTAGAACGGCGGCCGCCATCGATCCTGCTGCCACATGGCGATCTGTGCCTGACGCAAGGCGGCGGCGGGGGAGCGGTTCGTCTGCAGCATCTCGACGTAGAACCGCTTCATCAGCTCACCGGTTGCCACATCGTCCACCTTCCACAAGCTGGCGACGACGCGCTGACTGCCGGCGTAGAGAAACCCGCGAACCATCCCCGTCAGCCCTTCCCCTTTGACTTGTTTCCCGAGCGCCGTGTTGCACGCGCTCAGCACGATCAGCTCGGCAGGGAGTTGCAGGTTGTAGATGTCGTGCAGGCGGAGGAAGCCATCCTGCGGCTGGCCCTTTTCATCGTAGAGCGACAGGATCAGCCCCGAGAGCCCCGGATTCTCGTTGTCGAACACACCATGCGTGGCGAAGTGGACGATGCGGTATTGCGCAAGCTCGGAGCCGAGCGCGGCGGTGCGGCTTGCGTCGAAGCCAACTTTCTTGAGGGCCAATGCTGGCCGGTACGGTGGCGACGATCGCGTCAGCCTCCTGACGCGTCGCGGCCAGTCGCGGCACGTTCCAGCTTCCGTCCCTGATGAATTCCAGCGCCCGCAAGGTCTGGCTCGGCGTTTCCTTCGCGCCGCTCGCTGAACCTGTGGCCTTGTGCTGCCGTGCTCGACGCGTGACGGACGCGCAGGCGTGGATCGTCGGCCTCGAACACCGGGTCGGCGAGCACCGCAATCGCCTTTGGCGGCTGCGGGCGCCTGGCCGCCTCCCGTCTGAGCACCGCCAGCACCGACGCGGATGGCAGGTTGACGATCTCGTGCTCGACGAGCATCGGCACGGGTGCAGCGCTCGATCCGGGAACTGGCAATGCCTGGAACGGCACGTACTGCAGCATTCCTTCGGTGACGACGAGGAGCCGCTTGCCGGCGATTTGTTTGGCGACCGGGCCGAGCAGCATCTCGCTCAGGCGCGCGGCTTCGGGCCAGTACTCGCCATCGGCCCGCGCGATGGCCGCGTGGCGTTCCTGTTCGCTCCCCTGCGCCGACAGCCTCGTCGTCAGCCGTTCGTAGACGCGCTGCGCGGCCTGTTCGATCTGGGCGCGCCCGGGCAATTCGTGGAGACTGTGCGCGTTCTGCGACACGACCCACAGGTAGCTGCGCTCGTCGCCGAGCGCATATTCGAGCAGCACCGTGTCGCGGTCGAGGACCTGCTTCTGGATCTCTTTGAGAGTGAGCGGCTCGGGGCGGGCGAGTGCCGCGTAGCGAGGACTCCGGCTTCTGATTTCGGCCTGGATCTGGGCGTAACGTTCTTCGAGGTCGCGGTATTCGGCGGCGAGGCGCTGCGTATCGGCCTTGCGCTGTCGAGCTGTCACTTGATCCCCTGCTTCGCTGCGCCCATCGTCGAACGCCAGCTTCGCTTGCTGCTCGCGGCGGAGGAGGTCGGGGTCGACGCCGGCGCGCAGGTCGACGCCGGACTCGGTCAGGCTCTCGAGCAATGAGCGTGCGCGCGCGCGTTCGCTGGCTTCGAAGGCCTTGGCGGAAAGCCCTCGACGCGGATCGGACCTTGTGCAAGCCGGGCGAGGACGTCTACTTGGAATTCGTAGTAACCGTACACCGAAGCCACATACGAGGCACGGAGGTCGCGGTTTTCGACTCCCGGTACGCAGCGATTCGGCGACCGACAACGCGCGTTCGATGTACGTGCCGCGCCTTATCGAGATTGTTCGCGCCAAGCGAGGCTCTGCGCGAGCCCGAACAATGCGCTGGCTTCCGTCACGCGATCTCAGCAGTCTCGGCTCAACGCCAACGCCTCCTCGAAGTAATTGACTGCGATATCGTGCTGGCCCTGGAGGTCGTAGGCTTCGCCCAGATCCGCTCGCAGATGCCGCTCGAGACGAGGATCCGCCAACGCGTTGCTGCACCTCGGCGGCCCGATCAAGATACTGGCGAGCCTGATCTGGCATGACGACGGACGAGGTGCACGACTACCGATGTATCGGAGCGCCCACGCCTTCCACCTCTCAATATCCAGTTCGTCGGCCAGGGTGAGCACTCGTTCGAAGCGGCCAACGCGCGAGATGTCGTCGCCCGACGCCGAGATAAGTGGCGCCGAGGCGACATGAGCACTTCGACCGCGAAGATCTTGAGGCCGGCGGCTTCGAATAGCTGGAGCGCGCGTTCCCAGTGCTTGAGAGCTTGATCGGTTCGCCCATCTCGTCGATAGACCCACGCAATCCCGGTCAAGCTGCTGCCCTCCCAGACCGCGTCACCCATGGCTCCAGCGATGTAAGCGCTTCCTGGAACTGATTCAACGCCGTCTGATAATTTCCGCGCCGCACCTCCAGTCGTCCTTTGGCGACCTTGACAATCGCTTGTTGTCGTTTGTCGCCGACCCGCCCCCACAGGGCCTGGGCCCGATCGAAGCAGGCTTGCGCCTCGTCGCAATCTGCCGAGATCGGAGTAGACGTGACCTTGATGAAGCTGGGTCTGAGCTTCACCGCGGTCGTCGCCAAGCGCGCTGAACAACTGCTCCCGCCTCACGATAGAACTCCAGCGCCCGTTCGTAATCCTGCAGGAAATACGCGACCTCGCCGAGACAGTTCTGAGCACTGGCGATCTCGCGATTCCCGTCCACCTGACGAGCCAGCTCAAGCGCTCGCTCGCATTGTCCTCGAGCCTCCTCGAGCACGGCCGCATCGCTTGCGGCGTGTGCCTGGGCAATCGCCGACTTCGCTCCGGATTTCGCTCTCGAGGAGGCGGTCCGAAGAGCCTCCGATGCAACGACTAGCGCGGCTTGGTACGCACCATAGCGATTTGTTCAGCGATCCCATTTGCTCGTAGGTCGCGACCCATGCTCTGCCATGCTCTGGCGGCGTGACCTCTCAGTCCTTGACGTTCCCAGACACGTTATCGCCTCTCGGTACTTTCGCGATTGCCTGTTCGCTCGCGTTCTTCTCGTACCTGACGCGGAGGCTTTCCGCCTCAGCGAACAACTGGTCTCGGGCTGCGGGCTGGAGCGACAGCCACTCCAGCCCGCGCTTGCCACGCAGGACGCCGCATACCAGAAGACCCGGGCGTTTTTCACGGCTCGAAAACCATCCCGATCACTGGCGGCAGGTTCTTGATCGCTCGTTCTCGGTCCTCCGGCGAACGAGTCTGTCACCCTTGTCGTTACCAGCTGTCCGGTGTGTCATAGCGGCTGTCCTTGGTCGTACCGGCTCTTGCGCGCACCGAACGCTGCCGCCATGTAGGAACCGGCGAGCAATTTCCCTCGGGATATCTGCGCTCCGGCAGGTCCTGCCTCTGCGACATCCTCGATGATCCGCGTGATTTCGTATCGATGACCCGGTCCTCGAATCCGCTTGGCCAGGACCCTCTCGTCTGTGCAGGAACTTCTTGAACTGCCGCACAACCGCGTTGTCGATGTCACCGTCCGCGCCCAGACAGTCGCCACTGCGTGCTTGACGTCTCCGGGTGCCGGCACGATTTCTTCAAATCCATCAGTGTTCGTCCGCCGCTTCTCCTTGGTCTCTTCGAAGTCCTCGATCGTGCGCTGGAATCGCTTCCTTCGGCAGTGTCGAACCCTGCTCGCGGCTCCCGTTGCGTCGCTTTGATGTGCGTCTCGAGGAACTTGTACCAGCCGGTTTTCCTGAGCAAACTCCAGCTGCCGGTAGTCGGGATGACACGTAGGCCCACGGAAAATAAATCGACAGGCCGTGTGAGTGTTGGTACGCAAAGCCACTGCAGCCCGACTTGATGATGCAGCTGAGTCGAGTGCACTCGCTACGACGTCGACTTGCAGCAGCTCAACGCACGTCGGACGTGCCCGACGAGCGAAACTGTTTCTGGATCTGGATGCACAGATCCTGTGAGATCGACGAACTGATCGAACTTGTAGGTTTGCGCGTACCAGTGGGCGAGCAGGAGCTTGTTGTGGCCTTCTTGGTCTTCGGCTGTCGTCGTGTAGTGAGCTGCATCAACGAGTGCTCTGAAAGCCCTAACCAGTTCAGGCATCTCGCTCAGCCTGATCGCGGACAGGTCGGCGGAACGCCCGGCCGGGCGGTCGAAGTCATTGTAATGTGTCACGTACTCCTCGACGATCTCGCTCGCCAACGCCTCCGGGCCGCAAGGTAGCCTCGGGCTCTTGCCTTCGCGAGGAGGCGAGCGATACGGCCACCCGAACGCCGGCTCCAGTCCTTCAGCGCCCACGAGGATGTCCGCATATTCCCGAATCTCGTAGGCCACTTCGCCCATGCTCATGAAGCAGGCGTCGAAACCCGAGATGTCGAGCTTGCCGCCCTTGTCTTACTGTCAGCCTGTTCTTGAGTCGCATCTCAGCGCAGTCGCAGCTCCTCCATGGACAGCGCATCCTGCGCGTTGTCGTCCTTCATCAGGAAGTCGGCGCTGGTTCCGCCGCCGTGCCCGGATAGCACGAGCAGAGTGCCGCATCTTTCGGTCTTTGTCGTGGTCCAGTGCCCACTCGGCGAATTCGGTGAGCGCTTCCGGACTCCCCGTGCTGAATTCGCTCCCATCGAAGTCCTTGACACGATGTTCTTCGAGACCCTTGATCTTTGGAACGACCATCGGGCGGTGCGACGCTCCATCCCGTCCGCTCTCTGCTTCGGTAACCGCCACTTGCCCCGCCTCAGTAGCTGTCGTTGGCCGTCGTTCGGTACCGATGAATCGGTAACGCTGGGCCTCGAGTCCCACAGCGCTGGGTCGAGTTGCGCGACGATCTTCGTGCCCTGGTGGGGCGGTCCCTCTGCCGCGAGATCCTGCAGCGCGAGCACCATTTCCTCGGTGAGGTTGTTGTCTCCTGCGAGATACAACATGACGAGCCAGGGGTTCGACTTGTTGCTGATGTCGCCATCGCAACCGTCCTTTCTCAGAGAGCCGCGCGTGTCAGCTGGTGAAGCGAAGTCTCTAGTGCCGACCTGTCATCCCGGCTCGCAGGTCCGACGTGACACGGTGGGACAGCGAAATCTTGTACACGAATATGACGCTTCCCGCGTGTCATTTCAGCCTTAACAACAACTAAATAACTGTCAGGTCCCGATCACGGTTCTGACGCAGGCGGTGGACGGGTCTATCCCCAGGGATGTACTCGTGCCCGCGAAACGTCCTTACAACGCCGTCATTGAGAGATGCAGAGCAATGTTGAAGCGTCTGCCGCGTGATTCAAGGTTTTGGCTCCCGTTCGCGCTTGTGTAGATAGAGGCTGAAATCATCGAGATGTCCGAAACGCGCACCTGGTGACGTTAGAGAAAGTGGGGCCGCGGCGTTCGGCAATACACCAGAAATCAGGCCATGTCAGAAATAGCTTCCGTTCCACCGTTGATCGCGTCTGAACCTTCCATTCAAGAAAACGCGGGCGAGCACGGCGATCCGGACAAGAAAAAGAAGAAAGCCAAGGTCCGGTCGGCGTGGATTTCGTTCATCGGTCGCATCGTGGCGCAGCTGTTTGGAGCGGTCGCCACGGTGATGCTCGGTCTGCAGGTCGTTCAGAACTACCTGCCGCCGCCACAGCCCGCAGTCGATCCGGCCGCCGCCGTCGGTGAGGCGATGCCGGTCGTGACGCCGGCGCGCCGGGACGGGGTGAAGACGCTGGCGGTTCTGCCCGTCGCCAACTATTCGGGCGACTCGCGTCACGACGCGTTCAGTGACGGGTTGACCGA
The DNA here is from genome assembly GCA_963776955.1 of uncultured Actinomycetes bacterium. GTDB lineage: Bacteria > Actinomycetota > Thermoleophilia > Gaiellales > Gaiellaceae > VAXT01. The sequence continues at coordinate 22,307 of CAVZOM010000005.1, read as the reverse complement.
AGCGTTGATCGCGGAGCTCGCGCAGGTTCCGGGGCTGCAGGTCACCTCGCGAACATCCTCGATGCATTTCCGGGATCAGCGGGGACTGCTGCCGTCGATCGCCCGGCAGCTGGGTGTCGACCTGGTTCTCGAGGCGTCAGTCGTTCGTGCGGACGGCCGCACCCGGATTACCGCCCAGCTCATCGACGCGTTGACGGATCTGCACATCCTGGCGCGCCGCTACGACTTCGTAGAGAGCGACGTGCTCGCTCTCCATGCCGCTGTGGCCAGGGCTGTCGTGCGTGACGTGCGCGGACGTGACGGCATTGGCCAGCTCGCCGATCGCGGCTCAGCAACGCTCGGAGTCCGAGCTGGACAGTAAGCGAAGGAATGAGGGATGCCATGGATGTCATGGCGGCCCTTCGATCGCGTTCGCGATGCGGCGTTTGCGGCGGGCGCGTGCGTGCTGCTTGCCGGCCTGATCGCTCCCATCAGGTGACTGCAGCGCAGTCCACGCCTCGCGCCTCCGCCGCAATCGCACGAACCAGCCGACCGAGGGGGCTCGACGAGTCCGAAGTCAGGCGAGCAGGACCCCCAACAGGAAGACGCGAAACAGAAAGAAGAAGGCAGAGAAGAAGCCGGACGACAAGGTCGGTTTCCGATGGAAAGGCTATCCATCGCTGCACCTCGGAAAAGGCACGCACGTCGATCTGCGCGCACGCGTTCAATTCGATGCGCAGGGAGCTGATTCGCCGGGAAACGATTCCGACGAGCCGGAAACGGACTTCGCGCGCCGGCGGATCGCGGTCGAAGGCGAGATCGGAGGCGTGCTGGCATTCGAGATCGATCGGGAGCTCGAAGGGGAGAACCCGTGGCGCGACGTCTACGCCAACTACCAGCAATTCGACTTCGTGCAGGTGCAGGGCGGCAAGTTCAAGCTGCCGTTCAGCCTGGACGAGAACACCAGCCCGACGAACCTTGACTTCGTCTACCGATCGCTCGCCGCGCGTGTCGCTGGCGCCGGGCCGCGATCGTGGCGTGATGGTTCACGGCCGGGTGCTCGATCGCATAGTGCGCTACGAACTGGGCGTCTTCGATCACGACGGCCGCAACGCCCGCTCGCAGAACCCGGAGCGCGTCTACGGCGAACGCACGCTGGCAGGGCGCCTGGTCGTTCAGCCGTTCAGATCGTCGAAGTCGATTGCAGCGGACCTGCAGTTTGGCGCCGCGTTCACGTCGAGCGATCTGCCGGAAGGGACGCGAAGCCTGCGCGGCGTAACTACCTTCGAAGAGACGTTCTTCGATCCCGATCTCTGGGTGCTTGGCCGCCGTGAGCGCGCCGGGTTCGAGCTGCGATGGAGACCTGGTCCGTTCTCGCTCAAGTCCGAGTACATGCGCGTCACCACCGAACGGCGCGGACAGAGCGTCGAGGACACCGATCTCTCGCCGCTGCTGGCCACGGGCTGGTATGTCAGCGGCACGTGGGCGATCACCGGCGAGAACAAGGCGGACGGCCTGAACAAACCGCGCCGGCCGTTCATGCGTGGCGGCTTCGGCGCGTTTGAAGTCGGCGCGCGAATCGAAGAGCTGACGTTCACCAGTGCCGCATCCGACGGCGTCCCGTCGCTGAGCGTGCGCGCCGACCTCGTCGAGGCGAGCAGCGACCGTGTGACGACACTTGGTGCGAACTGGTATCTGAACCAGTGGTTGAAGATCCAGCTCAACGCGATCCGCGAAGCGCTTGCCAATCCCGGAGCGGCGGTCGCTGGCCGCGTCGTGAACCTTCCTGGTCCTTCGTGACGCGCTTTCAGTTCACTATGTGAGGCCTGTCGTGACTCTCCGTCTTCCCGTCTGTCATCGTCTCGACACTGGCGTGCCTGCTGATGTCGCGCCCAGCGCCAGCGCTCAGACCGCCGCCGACCTGTTCGATCGCGACACGGTGCAGGAAATTCGGCTGTTCATCAACTCGCGCGACCTCGACCAGTTGCGCACGAGGTACCGCGAGGACATCTACTACGTCGTGGATTTTCAGTGGCGGAACATGCGCATTCGCAACGCGGCCGTCCGCTCGCGGGGTGGCGTCAGCCGCAACGCGTCGAAACCTGCGCTGCGGATCGACTTCGACCGCTACACGACGGGGCAGCGGTTTCTCGGACTGAAGTCGCTCACGCTCGACAATCTGTGGCAGCACGGGTCGTTCGTCGCCGAGAGCACGACGATGGCGTTCTTCGAGCGGATGGGGCAGCCGGCGCCGCGTGAGTCCTTCTGCCGGCTCTATATCAACAACGTGTTCCACGGTGTGTACGCCATCATCGAGCCGATCGACAACGATTTCCTCGCGCGCTCGCTGGGTGAAAACGCCGGATACCTGTTCTCGTATCAGCTCCAGGAGCGCTTCTACGGCGACTACCTCGGCGATGAGCTCTTGGAGTACAAGCGCCGGTTCCAGGCGCAGAACCACGAGCTCGAGTCGGACGCGATCCTGTATTCGCCGATCCGCGACCTGTTTCGCGAGGTCAATCATCCGGATGATGGAGTCTGGCGGGAGCGGGTGGAGCAGTATCTCGACCTGCGGCAGTTCATCACGCATGTGGCGATCGAGAACTATCTCGCGGAAGACGATGGACTCCTCGGCGCGTATTCGATGAACAACTTCTACATGTATCGATACGCGGACACGAGCCGCCATCGGCTCATCGTCTGGGACAAGGACAGCACGTTCGCGTTCCCCGAGTTCAATATCTTCAGAAACGCCGAAGAGAACGCGGTGTTCCGCCGCGCAATCGCCTACCGCGACCTCTTCGACCTGTACCTCGAGGTCCTCGAGCGATGCGCAATCGCCACGGCCGAAGATGATTGGATGGAACGCGAGATCCTGCGGGCCGGCGCGCTCGTCGCCCCGCACGTCCGCGAAGACGTGCGGAAGCCGTTCTCGAGCGAGGAATTCGACCAGGCGATCGAACTGCTGGTGGAGTTCGCCCGGAAGCGGCCACAATACGTCCTGCGTGAGGTGCAGAAGGCGAGGGCAGCCAATAGATGAGATGACTGTGAGATAATCACGCGCTCACCAAGATGTCCCGCGCTGTCGCCGTCATCATCGCAGCGCTCGTGTCGGCCGGCTGCTCGGGTTCGTCCACGTCGCCATCGCCCTCACCGCCCTCGCAGCCCGCTGTTCTTCTGGGCGCCGCGGATATCGGCGATTGTGCCACCCGCGGAAGCCAGCTGACGGCGCAGATCCTCGATCGCACTGGGGGCACGATCTTCACCGCCGGCGACAACGCGTATCCCTCCGGAACTGCCGCGAGCTTTCGCGACTGTTACGAGCCGACATGGGGGCGGCACCGCGGACGGACGCGGCCGTCGCCCGGCAATCACGAGTACGAGGTAGGGGGCGCCGCACCGTACTTTCAGTTCTTCGGCGATCGGGCCGGCCCGGCCGGTGTCGGCTACTACAGCTACAGCCTGGGCGCCTGGCACGTCCTGTCCCTGAACAGCGAGGTGGGGATCGAGCCAGGGTCGGCGCAGATGGCATGGCTGCGAGCCGAGCTGACGTCGAATCAGGCGCGATGCGAGGTGGCGTACTTCCACAAGCCACTCTTCAGCTCCGGTTTCCACGGCGACCAGCGTCAGATGCAGGAGACGTGGCGAACGCTGTACGAGTTCGGCGTCGACCTCGTGCTCGCCGGCCACGATCACAACTACGAGCGCTTCGCACCGCAGGATCACACCGGGCGGTTCGATTCCGCCCGCGGCATCCGTCAGTTCGTCGTCGGCACAGGTGGAACGACGCTGCGTCCGGTGGGAGCGTCGCGTCCGAACAGCGAAGTGCACGGCACGTCATGGGGCGTGCTGGTGCTCACGCTCGAGGATTCCGGATACCGCTGGGAGTTCGTGCCGGCCGAGCCGGGCGGGTTCCAGGATGCGGGGGTGGGGCAGTGTCATTGACAGGTGCGCAAGTGCGCAAGTGCGCAAGTGCGCGAGTGCGCAAGTGCGCGAGTGCGCGAGTGCGACGCAGCGTGACGTGCCACTAGTGCCAGAGGAAGGAGCAATGATGCGGTTACTTCAGTCGATGACGCTGATCGCGCTGCTGGCTGGGGTCGGTTGCGGGCAGTCTTCGTCAGGGTCGCCCGACGTTTCGCCACCGAGCGGCGCTCCCGCCCGCTTGTCGGTCCCGGTGCACTACTTCAAATTGAAGAATGGCCTGAAAGTTGTGGTGTCGCCCGATTCGACTGCACCGACGTCCACGATTGCCGTCTATTACAACATTGGCTTTCGCAACGAGCCCAAGGAGAGGACGGGGTTCGCGCACCTGTTCGAGCACCTGATGTTCCAGGGGTCGCAGAATCTCGGGAAGATGGAGTTCGTTCGCCTCGTCGAGTCGAACGGCGGTCTCTTGAACGGATCGACACGGTTCGACTTCACCAACTACTTCCAGGTGGTTCCCTCTCATGTCATCGAGCCCGTGCTCTGGGCCGAGGCGGACCGGATGCGGAGCCTGGCCATCGATGGCGAAAACCTGAAGAATCAGCAGGAGGTCGTGAAGAACGAAGTCAGGTCAACGTGCTGAACCAGCCGTACGGTGGCTTTCCGTGGATCGACCTCCCGATGGCGGCGAATCAGAATTGGTACAACTCCCACAACTTCTACGGCGAGCTGGCGCATCTGGATGCGGCGACTCTCGAGGATGTCCGATCGTTTTTCAAGACCTTCTACTCTCCGAACAACGCCGTCCTGGTGATTACGCACCTGGAACCGGCGCACCTGCGCACCTGCGCACCTGCGCACTTGCGCACCTGCGCACCCGCGCACCTGCGCACCCGCGCACGCTGCGCACCTGCGCACCTGCGCACCCGCGCACCTGCGCACCTGCGCACTTGTTTGCCCGCCGTAGCTTTAGCGGCGGCGGAATAAACTGTAGGTGTGGTGAATGCGAACGCCGCGTTGCGGTGCAGCGGGCTTGTCAAGAAGTATGACGACGTCGTTGCCGTTGATGGGCTGGATCTCGAGGTGCAGGCGGGCGAGTGCTTCGGGATGCTCGGGCCCAACGGGGCGGGCAAGACGACCACGGTCGAGATCTTCGAAGGGCTGAGGACGCCGGACGCCGGGGATGTCGAGGTGCTCGGCGATCGGTGGCGCGGTGACGGTCTGGCGCTGCGCTCGCGTCTTGGGATCCAGCTGCAGGAAACGAAATTCCCCGAAAAGCTTCAGGTGATCGAAGTCCTTGCCCTCTTCCGGAGCTTCTATCCGCGCGGGCTCGAGGTTGGCAACGCTCTTGCGCTCGTCGGTCTCGAAGAAAAGGCGCGCGCGCAGGTGCGGACGCTGTCGGGTGGGCAGAAACAGCGGCTCTCGCTGGGATGCGCGCTCGTCGGAGAGCCCGAGCTGCTCTTTCTCGACGAGCCGACCACCGGACTCGACCCGCAGTCGCGGCGGCAGACGTGGGAGATCGTCGAAGCGCTGAAGGCGCGCGGACGTACCGTGCTGTTGACGACGCACTACATGGAAGAAGCGGCGCGTTTGTGCGACCGGGTCGCGGTCGTCGATCATGGCAAGGTGATCGCGCTCGGCACGCCGCGCGAGCTCATCGCGTCGCTGGGCGCAGAGCACGTCATCCAGTTTGCCGTTGCTGAAGAGCACGCCGCGGCTATCGATGCGGATGTGCTGAAAGGCCTGCCGAGTGTCGAGGACGTTGCCCGCGACGGCGGAAGCTGGCGCCTGACCGTGCGCGAAGTTCACCGCGCGGTACCCGCTCTGCTGACGGCGCTCTCCGAGCGCGGAGCGCAGCCGACCGAGCTGGCCACTCACCATGCGACGCTTGAAGACGTATTCATGGCCCTGACCGGACGGAGGTTGCGTGACGGCTGAGCGTGTGGCTGACTATCGTGTCCGCGGGCCGCTGATAGAGCTGACCCTCGGACGGGTGCGCGAGCTCACGCGCGAGCCGGAGGCGATTTTCTGGGTGTTCGTGTTCCCGATCCTGCTCGCGGCGATTCTGGGCGTGGCGTTTCGAAGCCGGCCGCCGGACGCGTTGCCGATCGCGGTCGTGTCCGGGCCGCAGGCGGCGGCGCGCATGACTGTTCTGGCTGCCGGGTCCGATTTGAAACCAATCGTGCTCCCGGCCGCGGAAGCGCAGGCGGCGCTCGCGCGCGGCCGCGTGGTCCTTGTCGTGTCGGTCGACGACCCGCCTTTGTACACATACGATCCGACGCAGCCGGAGAGCCGCGCCGCGCGCCTCGCGGTCGACGAGGCGCTCCAGCGTGCGGCAGGACGCGCCGATGCCTTCACGCCGAAACGCGCGGAAGTCAGCGAGCCGGGTTCGCGCTACGTCGACTTCCTGGTGCCGGGCCTGCTCGGCATGAACCTGATGGGGACGGGGATGTGGGGGATCGGCTTCTCCCTCGTCGTCGCACGAAACGGCAACCTGCTCAAGCGGATCATCGCGGCACCGGCCCGCAAGAGCCACGTGCTCGCGGCGCAGCTCACGTCCCGCCTCATTTTCCTGATCCCCGAAGCCGGTGCGCTACTGGTGTTCGCGTACTTCGTCCTTGGCGTTCCGCTGCGTGGTTCGCTGCTGCTCCTCATTGCCGTGTCGCTGCTCGGTGCACTCGCGTTCAGCGGACTCGGCCTGTTGACGGCCGCGCGGCCGCGGACGATCGAGGGCGTTTCAGGCGTGATGAACCTGGTGATGGTCCCGATGTGGATCTTCTCCGGGATCTTCTTCTCGACCGAGCGGTTCCCGGACTCGATGCAGCCGTTCGTTCAGGCGCTGCCGCTCACGGCGCTCAACGACGCGCTGCGTGGCGTGATGCTCGAAGGGACTGCGCTCGGTCCGCTGCTGCCGGAGATCGCCGTGCTTGCCGCCTGGGGCGCGGTCAGCTTCGTGCTGGCGCTGAAGTGGTTCCGGTGGCAGTAGACACCGGATCGCGATCCTTTACTTGCGTCCCGGATCCCGCTTCTCCGCCGGGCCGGCGTCGTCGGTGCGGTCGGCGGCGCCGCGGGGAAGTAGTGAATGTAGGTGCCTTTGGTCGCGCGGTCGAGCACGTCGAGCGAGTACCGTCCTGGTTTCTCCGCGTAGTCCTTCAGGTAGTCGCCGGGCGCGTTGATGCCGGGGATTTCCGGAATCCAGTCCTCGGCGAGCAGATAGTCGGGATCGCCGTAGCGTGACGCCAACGCGCGAACCTCGGGATCGTCAAGGCTGGTCATGCGGCCCTTGTCGAGCAGCGTGACCCACTTGTCGGCGTTGCGCAGCCGGATCTTGTAGGTCGTGAAATAGGTGTGCGTGTGCCAACCGTGGTCGAAGGGCACGTTGTGCTTCTTGGTGAAGTCGGACCAGGTCTTCGATTCGGTCGGCGCGTCGGGATCGTGCCAGAGGCGGATGCCGAGGCCCCAGTGGATGACGCCGCTGCGGGCGCGCTCCGGGCTGGTGTTGCCGGTCTCGAGCAGATCCTGGGGCGAGCGGAACGCCTTCGGGTGCGTGCCGAACGCGATCTCGTAGAGATACCAGAAGCCCGGCTTGTCATGGTACGGATAGGTCCGTTCGTTGATCCCAGGGTAGTGCAGGAACTCCTTGAGCGCCGCGCCCTGGGCGCCGCCTCCCTTGACGTCGGCGATGAAGCCGTCCTTGAAGATCACTTCCCAGCGCGGGAAGAATCCGCCATGGCCCTGGGTGCCGGCGATCGTGCCGTTGATGCGCGCGATCGGTTCGCGTGGCAGCCACTTCTGCTGGAAGCCCGGATAGTTCACGAACGAGTAGCCGAAGCGGCCGGTCGCCTGGTTCGGAAACATATAGAGGTGGCCGCGCTGATACGCGCCCTTGTGACCAGCGCTCGGCCATGTCGGGCGTGATGTCGGCCCACAGGTTGGTGCCCTCCGGGTCCGTGATCTCGACGCGCTCGGCGTAGACGAGCGGCTCGAGCATCTGCTCCTCGGCGAGCTGCCAGACGTCGCCGGGGTAGGTCGTCATCTGGCTCTGCAGCGCCCAGACGTTGTCGATGACCATCGTGCCCAGGAACTTGTCCTGCATCGGATACATCGCGCGGCGCAGACCGGTGCCGCCGCCGGTGCCCCAGAACACGCCGCGAATCTCCGGGGACTTCTTCAGGTAGGCCTGGATCGCGGCGCCCACCTGGTTCATCTCGCGCGCGCCGCTCATCGGCTTGCCCTCCTCGTTCTCGGGCGGGGCGCCTGGGCCGGCGCCGGACTCGGCGGGGAAGAGCTCGGCATAGAGATCAGGGCGGCGCTCTTTGAGCCACTTCTTCGGCTCGGTGGGGTCGGGGAACTGGCCGGTGATCCACTGCGACGCCTGGTAGATGCCGGCGTCGTCGATGCGCCGGCCCTTGCGCAGGTTGGCCGTCTCCTGCTCGACCTGCTCGCGGGTCTTGCCGAGCATCTCGAAGGTGTAGCGGACGTGGCTCTTGACGCCGCGCTCCTCGAGCGCCTTGACGATCGCGTCGACGACCTTGACGTCGGAGCGCGCCGACGGCACGAGCAGCACGGTCTCGCCCTCCTGCAGCACGCCCATGCCGACGCCGAGGAAGCCTGACTTGTTGCGCACGAGCGAGCGCGCGGCCGGCATCAGTTGCTCGATCGATTCGGGCTGCTTGAAATACGAGGGCCAGCGAGGTGCCGGATAGGAGACCTTCGGATCAGCCGCGCCGGCGCTGCGGCCCTCCTCAGAAGCCGGTCCGTTTCTCTGGCATCCGGCAGCGAGGGTGGCGATGAGGACGATGAGGAGTCGAGCAGGTGTTGATCGCATAGGGTGGAATGGTAAGACCAAAGGGGCAGATTTTCCCAAATGGCGAATCCGCCCTTCTCCTTGACAACTTAGGAGAGCGGTCGTCATACTCCTAGCTCGCTTAGGAGACAACATGGACGACTCGACGGGGCTGCTACCCGGCACGCTCGACCTTCTCATTCTCAAAGCCGTCTCACTCGGTACGTTGCACGGCTACGGCGTGCTCCTCCGGATTCAGCAAATCACCGGCGGCGCGCTGCAAATCCAGCAGGGCGCGCTCTATCCCGCCTTGTACCGCTTGGAGCGCCAGGGGCTGATCGACAGTGAGTGGGGCACGTCGGACAACAACCGTCGCGCAAAGTTCTACAACCTGACGCGCAGCGGACGCGCACGGCTCGGCAACGAAGCGGCGAGCTGGAACCGCATCGCGGACGCCATCAGCATGGCGTTGCGGACGACGGCGAAGGAGATCTGAAGGGGACGAACATGTCGCTACACACGAGCCACATCCAGATCAATCCCTCCGACGAGACCATCCGCCTCGGTCCGCTCGCCGTGCGCTTCCTGATCACGGGAGAACACGCGACTGGCAGCATCGCCCTCTTCGAACTCACGGTGCCCGCCGCGCAGCGGCTGGCAGCGCCGGCGCATAGCCACGATCACTACGAGGAAACGATCTACGGCATTGAGGGCGTGCTGACCTGGACCGTCGACGGCAAACCGATCGACGTCGGGCCAGGGCAGGCGCTTTGCATTCCGCGCGGCGCCATCCACCGCTTCGACAACAACGGCACGCAGGACGTCAAGGCGCTCTGTGCCATCACGCCAGCCGCGATCGGGCCGCAGTACTTCCGCGAAGCGGCCGAGGTCATTGTGGCGGCGGCCGGTGGCCCGCCCGACCGGGCCAAGATGGCCGAGATCATGCGCCGCCACGGACTGACTCCCGCGCCATGACGAACGAGGAGCGCTCAGTCAATCTCGCCCGATAGGGAACGCGCCGGTCCGGCGCAGCCATCGCGCCTACGGCAGATTGCCTCGCCGGCGCTCGTCGACGATGTGCTCCGCGGTCCGGAACGCCAGCGCAAGGATCGTCCAGGTGACGTTCTTTTCCGGGTTCGACACGAACGGGCCGCCGTCGGCAACGAATACGTTTCTGACATCGTGCAGACCGCAGTATCGATCGACGACCGACGATTCCGGATCGGTGCCCATTCGTGTCGTGCCCACCTCATGGTTCGTGCTTCCACCCACCTGAAGTGAGTACTTGTCATTGCCCGGAGGCGTGTGAAGCGGAGTGCCGCCCATCGCGTCGATGATTTCGTGGCAGGTATCCACCATGTGTTTCGCCTGGTTCAGCTCGTGCACGGAGTGTTTGAAGTGAAACCGCAGGACAGGGATGCCGAATCGATCCACCGTTGACTCGATCCAGTTCACACCACGAGTCGTTGTTCGGGATCATCTCGCCACGCGGCAGGAACGTAAGCACCGCGCCATAGTGTTTACGATAGGCGTCCTTCAGCGATTTCCCGTAGCCACTCACTCCATATTGATCGATGTCCGCCATGAAACCGTAGCCGGGCATCTGACGCCCGCTGCCACTCGACAGCTCGATGTGGTAGGCGCGAGGAAAGTCCAGCTTCCGGCCTTCGAGCCACCAGGGCATGTAGAGATGTCCGCCGCCGACGCCATCCTCGTTATGAGGGACATTCGCGGCGAGCCTGGGGATGTATCCGTGGATGTTTGTTGGCTTGGTCGTGTCGGTCAGGAATCGACCCACCTTTCCACTCGAGTTGCCAAGGCCTTGAGGGAACCGAGAGGTTCTCGAGTTCAGCAGCAGACGCGCCGTTTCACAGGCGCTCGCGGCGAGGACGACGATACGCGCCCGGATGTGCCCGGGACGCCCGTCGCGTGTCCCGATGAACGTGACACCGGTGGCCACGCCGCGCTCGTCTGTTGTGACATGACGCGCCATGGCGTTCGGGATGATGCGTAGCCGTCCCGTGGCAAGCGCTGGAGGCAGCAGAACCGACGGCGTCGAGAAATTGGAGCGGGTGGCGCACCCGCGGTTGCACTGTCCGCAGTAGTGACATGCCGCGCGTCCGTTCAACGGCTGGGTGAGGATCGAGAGTCGCGACGCGATACACCTGATGCCGAGTCGATCGCACGCGCTTTTGACCAGCAGTTCGTAGCAGCGCGGCTTCGGCGGCGGTTGGAAGATGCCATCCGGCTCGTTGGTCAGCCCCTCAGCTGACCCGAAGACGCCAATGAGGGTGTCGAGCCGGTCGTAGTACGGCTTCAGATCGTCATACCCGATCGGCCAGTCGTCGCCGAGGCCGTCCAGACTGCGTCGACGGAAGTCGTCGGGCCCGAAACGCAGCGATATCCGTCCCCAATGATTCGTACGGCCGCCGAGCATCCGCGCGCGGAACCATCGGAAACTCGATTGCGGAGCCACGGTGTAGGGCTCACCGTCGATTTGCCACCCGCCGATTGCGCCGTCGAACTCGCCGTATGGCCTGTCCGGTGTCGGTCCGCCACGACGTGGCGAATCGTACGGCCACGCGAACATCCGGCCGTCCCTCGCCGTATCCCACATCGGACCCGCCTCGAGCAACGCGACGCGGGCGCCCGCCTGCGTGAGCACCATTGCCGCCATACCGCCACCAGCACCGGAGCCGACGACGCACACATCGTAAGACCTCGCGCTGTCTGAGTATCTGCATCTGGTCGAACCGTGTCCGTAACCTATCGCGGGTTGCGTCCGACACACAACCGAGACGTTTACAGGAGTAATCCCGACGCGCGTGCTCGGGAGCGAACAGGCGGGACGCCGCTACCTGGCCGGCATGAGGCGTTTCAGCTCTTCGGTCCAGTTGAGGACAACCCTGGTCGTGGCGACCGTCACATCGTCAACCTGGGTGTTCACAAGAAAGCGACCGTCGCGCGACACGACGTACGTGCGATTCATGAAGCGGCCCACGCGCGTCTGAAACAGGGGACTCGGCACACCGATCCTCGGCTGGTTGCCATCGAGGTTGACTGAAACCACCATCAGCATGCGGTCGGGGGCGAGGTAATAGAGTTCCTTGCCGTCACGACGCCAGCGAGGCACGCTCCCCCCAGGGTCGAGACCTGCACCTTCGCTCCGCTACCAGACAACGACTGCAGGTACACATCAACCGGCCGGGTGACTCCCGCCTCGTTCGACTGATAGGCAATCCATCGACCATCGGGCGAGATGCGGCCATCGGTCTCGACGAATGGCGTATTCGTGACGCGCAGCGGCTTGCGGTCCGACAGCTGCAGCAGCCAGACGTCATTCGAGGAGTCATACGCCAGATATCGTCCATCGATTGACCAGTCCGTCGGAATTTTTGGCGCGTCGCTCTTCAAAAGGAGGACTGGGTCGCCAACCACACCAAAACCGAGCCGATACAGGTCACCGCGATCGGCAAGAAAGATGATCGTGCTTCCGTCAGGCGACCATTGCGGGATGCCGTCCGGCCCCGGCATCGATGTGAAACGCGTGGTCAGCCCTCGCACGAGATCCCGCACTAGGATGTCAGTGCTCGGGAACGGTCCTTCGTCCCACGCCACGTACCTGTCGTCTTTCGACAACTCAGGATTCACATAGACAGCGGTCGGTGCGGCAATCCCGAGTTCCTTTCCGCTTCGATCGAACCAGACGAGTCTTGACAGCCCTCGACCGGCAAGCGAGTGCGTGAGGGCACCTGACAACGACACCGAAAACGATCCTGTGCGCACACCGGGCCGGACAAACGAGTCGACGATCGCAACGGGCTGCCCGCTCAACTCGAGACGGTCGGGATTAAAGGGCTGCGCCAGAAGTGTCCCATCTCGAATGAAGATGACATGGCCGCTCGGGGAGTACGCGACGGCCGACGCAATGCCCGGCAGCGGGACGCGCTTGTTCGAGTCCAACGTGCCCACGTACGAGGCACCTTCGCGACCACCCGCCAGGAAGAAATAATGACGACCATCGGGTAGAAAATGAGGGAACGTGTGGAACTGCTCCTGCAAGGAAACATCAGACGCACTCGCGGGAACCGGCTGGCCACCATCTGCCGACACCCTGAGGAGAACCGTGGCGGCAGCCTGCTTCGTCTCGCTGAGGGCCACACTCAGTTCCGTAGCTGGGTTCGTCACCCCGAGAAGGATGTCCCCGTTCGCGCCCCACGTGCCTGTGTACGTCGCACCGCCAGGCAACGTCGTCAACACACGTGGCGACCCGCCCTCGGCCGGCACGGTTTTGAGCTGGCCCTCGGCGGAGAACCCAATCCGGCCGCTGTCGGGCGACCAGAAGAAATCAGGATCGATACCCTCTGTTCCCTGAATGATCTTGGCGGCCCCGGTATCGAGCGGGCGAAGCCAGAGCCTGCGTCTGCCTTCCGAAGTCGCCACAAAGGCGAGGAGACGGCCATCCGGCGAAAGTCTGGCACTGCTGATGCTCGTGACTCCTTCGGGGGGAAGCACATCGAAGCGGACGATGTCGCGGACGTTTGGTGCTTGCCGGAAGGACGCCGACACTCCCAGACCAACTATGGCAAGCAGGACCGTTGCGACACCAGCCCACACATACTCGCGCCGACGTGAAGGAGGGAGGGCGGCAGCGGCAGGCACGCGCTCCTCCCGGCTGGCCTCCTCAATCTCGAGGCGCGCGTCGGCCACATCGCCGAGGCGGGCGCGCCGTTCCCGCGCCAGCGAGCGGCGCAGAAGCCTGCGAATCGCTGTCGGCGTCTCGGTCGGAAGCGCCGCCCAATCCGGCTCCGCGCGCAGCACCGCCGCGAACGTGTCGCTCACATCTTCGCCATCGAACGCCCGCTTGCCAGTCAGCATCTCGTAGAAGACGCACCCAAACGCCCAGATGTCCGAGCGCTTGTCCACGGGCCGTCCGCGCGCCTGCTCTGGCGACATGTAGGCCGCCGTACCGAGGATTATCCCTACCTGCGTCATCGCGGGCGTCGTGATCGTCGGCGACTTCGAGTTACTCGTCGCCATCGCCCCCGCAGGCTCCAACGCCTTCGCCAACCCGAAGTCGAGGACCTTCACCGTGCCGTCCGCGCGGACCATGATGTTGGCGGGCTTGAGATCGCGGTGGATGATGTTCTGCTCATGCGCCGCCTCGAGCGCATCGGCGATCTGCATCGCGATGGGCAATGCCTCATCGACCGGCAGGGCCCCGCGTCCGATCCGCTGCGACAGGTCCTCACCCTCGACGAGTTCCATGACGAGCGCGCGCACCCCGCCGGATTCTTCCAGACCGTGGATGTGCGCGATGTTCTGGTGGTTCAGTGACGCGAGGGTCCGGGCTTCGCGGGTGAACCGGGCAAGCCGCTCAGGATCGTTCGCAAAAGAGTCGGGGAGGACTTTGAGCGCGACATCGCGATTCAGCTTCGTATCGCGCGCGCGATAGACCTGTCCCATGCCCCCTTCCCCGATCGGCGCGGTGACTTCGTAGACGCCGAGTCGGCTGCCAGGAGCGAGGGCCAAAGTCTGCGTGATTATACGGGCGGGACGGCGGTGCTGACGGAATTACTTCCTGCGCAGTCCCATCCCGTCACTTCAGATTCGTAATCAAATACAGATCGGACAGATGTTGCGTCGTGGTGTAGGCGTACGCGCCCTGCGCACTGACGCGCACCGGATGGACGCGCCAGAGGCCAGCACGGTCGAGCGGGGCCAGCTCCAGCCACGGTGTCAACGTGCCCGTGCTGATGTCCGCGCGCATGACGCGGGCAGGCACGTCGCCTATCCGGTAGACAAGCAAATCGTTGCGATCGCCCCAGCCGGCCATTGTGTATTCGCTAAGAGTACCGGGAACGCGATGCAGCGCTTTGCTGGCGAGATCGAGGATGTCGATTCTGCCACTCGTTCGGATCGCGAGCCGTCGTCCGTCGGGCGAGATCTGAAACTCGTCGGCGCTCATTTGGGGATCGAATGTGGGTTCCCAGTTGATGCTGCCCGGGGTTTCCACGGCATCCGCCTCCCCCGTGTTGATATCGTGCAGCCGGATGACGAGATTCCCCTGGTGCGCAGTTGCCAGGATGAGCCGGGTCGGCGACACCCATCCGGCCCACACAACATACCCTGGCTGCGAAATCGGCCGCTTCGGGCCCGGGCCCGTTGGAATCACCGTCAGCGGCGTGTTTTCCGCCGAAGAGAGTACCGCTGCGACGTGCCGTCGGTCGGGCGACAGCGCACTCCATCCGACCCAATAATCCGTTGAGGCGAGAAGGACGGGCGGCGCGGTGCCGGCTCGAAAGCGCAGCCCGCGCGGATCGTGGAACAGCACGTCGCTCCCATCAGCGCTGATCTGATGGAGGAACGACCCATCCAGCACCGAAACGATCCGCTCCGGCCCCTTGTCGGCGGCGCCGGCAAAGATGGCCATTCGCTCGAGGGACTGGTTGACAAGCACGCGGCCGTCGCGGGTCACATCCAACAGCTCCAGACTCTGCGGCACCTCGAGCAACTCGCGCTGGCGGCCATCGAGGCCAACGGCCATCAGCTTGAGCCC
The DNA here is from genome assembly GCA_963776955.1 of uncultured Actinomycetes bacterium. Lineage (GTDB taxonomy): Bacteria > Actinomycetota > Thermoleophilia > Gaiellales > Gaiellaceae > VAXT01. Next base: position 7,059 of record CAVZOM010000005.1, on the reverse strand, counting down.
GCGCTCACGGCCACTCGAGAACCACACCTCGGTGCCATTCGGACTCCAGGCGAGACCGCGGGATTGAATACGCAAATTACCCGACAGCACGGCGCGCTCGCCGCGCCGCGACACGACGATGACCTGTGACGATTGGGGGAGACGCTCGAAGAGCGCGATGCGCTCCCCGTCAGGAGAGACACGCGGGTGATGCAGCCTGGCGCCGGTAGTGCGATAGAGAACTGTGCCTTCAGGGTATTCGAGCCGCTCCTCCCCTGCGACGGCCCGCACGATCGCGAGGGACGATCCGTCGGGCGACCAGTCTGCGCCGTGGACCTCCGTGGCGATCTCTCGCGCCGCGCCTCCCGCAAGGTCGGCGCGCGCGAGCGTGCCGACGCGATAATGCGAGAGGATCCAACGCGGATCGAGCAACAGCGCCATCTCGCCGCGCGAAGAGATCGACAGCAGCGACGCGGGCTGGATTCCGAGCGAGCGTGCCTCGGTGCTGCCGATCCGCGTCGAAAACAGTTGAACCGGCTCGTTTTCCCATCGCGCGCTGTAAATGATTGTCTGGCCGTCGGGGGAAAAACGTCCGGACCAAACCGTGCCGTGCAGCATAGTGAGGCGGGTGTACCCAGGCGCCTGCCAGCGCGTTGCGGCTGAACGAGCCAGTAGCCACCCAGTTACCGCTGCAACGGCCGCGATAACTGGAATAGCGAGCCACCAGGCACGGTGTGGACGGCGTGGCCCGACGCGAGGCCGTTCGCGCATCTGAGCAGACGCCCCCGCGAACAGCAGCGCCACATCGTCCGCTGAGCGCAGTCGGCGATCTCGATCCTTCGCGAGCAATGCCGCGAGCACCGGCCGGAGCAGAGCCGGCATCTGCGGCACGTCGGGCACCTCTGGTTCGTCGTTGAGGATTGCATTGAGGGTCTCGACGCGGGTCGCGCGCCGGAAGGGAGCGGACCCAGTCAGCATTTCGCAGCCGACTACCCCCAGCGCAAAGAGATCTGCTCGGCCGTCGACTTCCTGCCCGAGGACCTGCTCCGGCGCCATATACCCGGCTGTGCCGAGCATGGCTCCCGCCTCGGTGAATGTACTGGCAGCAGTCTCCCCATCCTGCGGAGCAATGATCTTTGCAATGCCGAAGTCGAGGACCTTCACCCGGCCGTCTTGCGTGACGAAGAGGTTTTCGGGCTTCAGGTCACGATGAATAATCGCGTGGCTGTGCGCGGCCGCCAGGGCGCGCGCGATTTGGGCGCCATAGTCGATCGCGACTGCTGGCCGCAGCGGCCCTCGAGCGAGCACGTCTCGCAGTGTCTCGCCATCGAGCAGCTCGGTGACCAGATAGGGAGCCGCGCCGTCGGTCCCGACGTCGTGCACCGTCAGAATGTTCGGATGATTGAGCCGGCCGGCCGCAGTGGCCTCCAGCGCGAAGCGGTGCAAGCGCTCTCGATCGGCCGCGTACGAGGAGGGTAGGACCTTGACGGCTACGTCGCGATTGAGACGCGCGTCTCGCGCGCGATAGACTTCCCCCATCGCGCCCGCGCCGAGCGCGGAGACAATCTCATAGGGGCCGAGCCGGGACCCCGCTGCCAGAGGCATCCAGGAGTCTCTTCCTTCGCCTACGATACGCCACATTGGGTCCTTGAACGTGACCGATGACGACCTGAAATGAGGGTAGCTGTCGACGAGCGGAGGCGGATGGAATTAGCCCGAGTCTACGGCCGGATAGAAATGCACCGCAATCCGGAATCATTGGATTGTGGTTCAGCGATCGTGACGGAGCCGACTTCAAGGATAGCCATCCGGCATACCTCGGTGCTGCCTTGAGGGACAGCGAAAGTGCTGGACAGCAGGAAGAAGTCGCCGCCCCTCGCAACCGTCATCGGTGGCGTCGAGACTATCGGACCAGCCTGGCTACTTATCTGCAGACGCAGGCGACCGCTTTCTGCCGTCGCAACAGAATAGTAACCTTGCAACCACATCGTCACGGTCGTTCCTGATCTGAATTCGCCTTGCTCAGCCGCGGCCCTGATGCGTAGCGCGTCCTCTGCAGTCACAGAAACCGGAACGGCGGCGTTTTGCCCACCGTAGGACGCGGAGATGACTGCCTGCCCCGCTGATTGTCCGGCGACGACGCCCAGTCCGTCGACCGTTACCACGTCCGGGCGACTCGAAGACCAAGCGGCTTCGAAGACGACGGGGTCTGGCCCGAGCGGAGACGTGCGACCGCGAAGCATGGGCCCTTCTCGCCGATCAGAATGGACATCGGACAGGACACGTCGAGCGCGAGAATGTCCGATGCACTGGTGGCGGCTCCACTCGGTGAAGTAGGCGGACCGGAATCGCCTCCGCATGCCGCCATCCCCAGCGACGCTAGAACAGCGACAAGGTGCAAGGTCGCTCGCCGCGCGGAGCGTGTCACGTGTTGCGATTGCCTAACCGACCGCATGGCACTACTTGTGACAGGAAAGCTCCGCAATCTTACCAAAAATGTTTCGAGCCTTCCTGAACCTCGCCGCCGCGCTCGACATCCTGCTCGCGCTCGGTATGCGGCTTCAGAAGGGCGAATTCCTGTGAGCTAACGAGTCGACCCTGAGTCACTTGACTCGTGTCATGCTACGCGTCGATGAAGCGCATCCTCGTCACCGGCGCGACCGGCCAGATCGGCAGAGAGGTGGTCTCGCAACTGCGCGGTACCGGTAGCCGGATTCGCGCCATGAGCCGTAATCCGCGCTCCGCCAACCTGCCGGCGGACGTCGAAATTGTGCCCGGTGATCTCTCCGCGCCCGACACACTCGACGCGTGCCTGAACGGCATCGACAGCGTGTTCCTCGTCTGGACCGCGCCGCTTGCGGCGGCTGCACCGGCGCTCGAGCGGATCGCCGCACACGCCCGGCAGATCGTGCTGCTCACGTCGCCGCACCGCACGCCTCACCCGTTCTTCCAGCAGCCGAACGCGCTGCGGGCCATCCACGCCGGCGTCGAGCAGCTGATCGAAACGTCTGGGCTGCACTGGACCTTCTTGCGGCCTGGACCGTTTGCGATCAATTGCCGCAACTGGTGGGCGCCGCAGCTCCGGGACGGCGACGTCGTGCGGTGGTTTTACGCCGACGCCGCGACCGCGCCTGTGCACGAGGGTGACATCGCGGCAGTGGCGGTTCGCGCATTGTGCGACGAGGGTCACGACGGCCGCGAGCACGTGCTCACCGGCCCAGCGTCGCTGACCCAGCGTGAGCAGGTGCAGATCATCGGCGACGCAGTCGGCCGGCCGCTGCGCTTTGAGGAACTCTCGCGTGAATCCGCACGGGAACAGATGCTCGCGATGAGGTTTCCGCCGCCGGCCGCTGACATGCTGTTGGATGCCTACGCGGCCGCAGTCGGTCAGCCGGCGCTGGTAACCTCCACTGTGTTGGAGGTCACTGGTGCGCCGGCGCGTTCGTTCCACGACTGGGCCGTGGACCACGCCGGCGATTTCGCGAGAGTGCCATGATCCGTGACGCGAGACGCCACTGCCTTGGCCGGAACTCGCTGAAAACCTAGCGAGGCGGAGACCGCATCTGCCGGGGAATGTTCGCCATTCCCCGTTGCCGTTCGACCAGGTGTATTCATGAAGCGACTTGTCACGAGTGCGTTGAGGGCGGCCGCAATTACGGCAGTTGGCGGAATCGCCTTTTATTTAGGAATGTCCCGCTCGCTCGAATGGCTCGTTCTCGGATACCCTCTCATGGCTCCCGGGCTGTTTCCGGCGTTCTTCCTCGGATTGGGAAGTGGAGCCCATGGCGCGGTACTCCACACAGACGTCGCCAATTACGTACTGACCTTTCTTGTGTGGTGGGGACTCCTTTTTGCCCTGGCGTCGTTGCCATCGCGCCAGGAAGGAACGGGAGGACGCCAGCCCACGCCAGACTCTTCAGGAGATCCTGCTGGCGCACGCGATCCCGCCCTCATGCGCGACTACCTGACTGGGGCCGATCCGGCTGATGAGGACGATACGAAGTCCTCAACTAAAGCCGCAAACGCCAACCGACGCAGAATCGGCTCCGAGCCCGGCCGCCGCTGAACCACCGCCCACGCGGCGCTATCGATCTGTCGTCAGTCCACACACCCGTCGGCCGGGTGATCACTCGTCTCGGGCGGTATCATTTGGTGGTCACACACATCATCGAAAGGCCTTTACGTCCGTGCTGTCACGCTTGCGCGCATCGCGCCGGGGCCTCATCGGCCCGACAGTTTTCCCGGTTTACATGCTTGCCCTGAAGGCAGGGCTCGTCATCACGCTAGCTTTCACAATGGTCGCTGCCGCGCTGGGTTTGACAACGGCCGACCGCCTCGAGAGGGGCGTCGTAGAAATCAGTGATTGCGTTTGCGAGGCGAGCTCTCCTGCTGTTCGCGTGTACGACGCTCGCGTTCGCGGCGATTGATTTCTGGCAGTGGCGGTGGCTGCTCCGCACGAATTGGGACCCACGCCGTCTGCCCCCGGTCGTGAGGCTCGAGAATCGAATCTCGCGACTCAACTCGCTCATCGAGATGGTTCTTCTGGCCGTCGGCCTGCTCTGGCTGTTGCTCGTCACCGCATTCCCGTGGCTGCTGTTCGCCGGCGCCGCTCCCATCGTCGAGCCCGCGCCAATCTGGCGCATCGTCTACGTGCCAATCCTAGGACTCACCGCTGGCGCCGTCGCTCTGAGCGCGATCAATTTCATCCGGCCGTTCTGGACGCCCGCACGCTCCGTCGCTCGCATCGCCCTTCATATCGGATCCCTCCTGATATTCCTCGTGCTGTTGCGCGCTGACGCATGGATTACGGCGAGAGCCGGCGCCGCGCTCCCAAACGGCGAGCCCCTTCAGCGCCTCGTTGATGTCATCAACATGGGATGCAGGATCGGGTTCATCGTCGCGAGCATCGTGAGCGTCGTCGGATGTTTCCGCGAGATTCTGAATATCAGATCTCGCCGACGCGTAGCTGCGAATACGCCTGGCAGTGGGACGAACCTGCTCGAACGATACTTGCAAGCCGTCCAGTTTTTTCTTCCTCGTCGTCAGCAGGACGACGTTGCTGGCGAGATTACAGCCGGCCTGCGCGTCCAGATGGACGACCTCGAAAAGGCGATTGGCCGCACCCTGACCGACGACGAACGCGCCAACGTCGTGCGGCGGTACGGGCACCCGGTCGTTGTCGCTGCACGGTACCGGGAGCGCGAGCACCTCATCAGCCCCTCGCTGTTTCCTCTCTACATCCAGGTGTTGGGTGCTGCACTGGCGGTGATGCTGCTGGCGACACTGACGATGGCGCTGTTCAGCCACGCTTCGACAACCGACCCGCGCTCCTCTGTCATGCAGGTTCTCGACCTACTCCTCGGACGTGGCCTCACGGTGTTCGCATGTGCGACGCTTGGATTTGCGGTTGTCGACCGATGGCAGTTGCGTCGACAGGCCGATGCACGCGCCTCACGCGAACGTGAGGAAGCGCAGGCCATCCAGCGGGCATTGCTCCCCGCGAGCCTGCCAACGATCGCCGGGTGCGAACTTGCCGTGCGATGGCAGCCGGCATCCGCGTTCGGCGGCGATTGCTATGATGCGATCCGTGTGAGCGACACGGCCCTTGCCATCTCGATCGCTGACGTCTGCGGGAAGGGACTGCCAGCGGCGCTGGTGATGTCCAACTTGCAGGCCTCAGTCCGCGCGTTTCCATGTCCGATCCGTCACCCCGGTTCGTGGTCTCGCATCTCAACCGGGCGCTGTGCAGGAATGGAGACCTCCGCCGCTTCGTGACGTTCTTCTACGGCATCTACGACTCGAGCACGCGGCGGCTGATCTACTGCAATGCCGGTCACAACCCGCCGGCTGTCATTCGCTCCGACGGCTCCATCGTCCGTCTGAGTGCTGGAGGCATGGTGGTGGGAATGTTCGATGAGGTGACTTACGAGCAGGGTGAGGTCGGGCTCGAGCCAGGCGATCGCTTGATCCTTTTCACAGACGGGATCACCGAAGCCGAATCGTCGGATGGCCTCGAGTTTGGAGACGACCGTCTCCTCGAGACGATCGCGCGATCCGGCACGTCGAATCCGGAGGGGGTGCTTCGCAACCTGTTCGACGAGGTTGCGAGCTTCGCTGGCCGGCATTTGCGCGACGACGCGACCGCCATTGCCGTCGCGATCCGCCAAGCGTGACAGACTTGACGCTCACGGCCCAACAAGTGTCGCGAATCGCGGCCACGCACCACGTCGGATACGCTCATCGGGAGTGACGCGGCGTTTGTTGAGGTACGGGACTCAGGCCCTCGTCACTGGGCGCAGCGGCGCTCCAGGTACTCCGCGACGCGCGTCAGCGGGAACGTCAGCACGAGGTAGAGCAACGCGACGAGCGGCCGATCGTGAGTGGCGCCGCGTACCGGCTGGCCAGCTCCTGCCCGTTCGGGCGAGCTCGGTCAGACCGATCACCGACACCAGCGACGAATCCTTCAGGAGTGCGATGCCCTCGTTGGTGAGGGGCGGGACGACACGGCGGAACGTCTGCGGCAGGATGATGCGGCGCATCGCCTGGGAGTAGCTCATGCCCAGCGTGCGCGCGGCTTCCATCTGACCCGCGTCAATCGACAGGATCCCCGCGCGAATCGTTTCCGAGACGTAGGCGGACGCGTTCAGCGTGAGCGCGAGGATTCCGCTGCGTAGGCCGACAGGTTCACGCCAATGCTTGGCAGCACGAAGTAGACGAACAGGATCTGGACGAGCAGCGGTGTGCCGCGCATCACCTCCACGTAGATCGCCGCCGGCGCCGAGAGGATCCGGTTCGACTGCACACGTGCCAGCGCCAGCGCGAGCCCCAGCGGCAGGCACAGGATCAGGCTCGAGACGGCCATGGCGGCCGTCATCCAGACCCCGCGCAGGAAGAAGCGCCACGTGCGCGCGATTACAGCGACGGGTCCAACGCGGTCGAAGCCGCATCCAGGGTTCCCTGCGTGGCGCGATCGCCGACCGGCTTGGTGTAGATACGCGTGTATTCACCGCTTTCCTGCATTGCCCACAGGGCAGCGTTCACCGCGCGCCGGAGATCGTCGCTGCCACGCGCCAGCACTAC
>CAVZOM010000004.1:0-23785 GCA_963776955.1 uncultured Actinomycetes bacterium | reverse complement strand
CATCGTGGAGCGCGCCCGAGCCGACCAGGCCTTCCGAGAGGCCCTGATGGCCGACCTCGAGAGAGCACTCGAAAGCGCCGGCTTCGAGCCTGATCCAGCGCTGAACGAAGCAGTACGCGAGCGTCTCTCCCTCTAGCCGTTAGAGAATCCGCCTCATGGCGGATGAGCTTCTCGACCTGCCCCTCGGCGACTTCGTCGAGGTCCTGGCGAGCGAGGAGCCGCCGGGAGGAGGCTCGGCAGCGGCGATCGTCGTCGCGATGGCGGCCGGCCTCGTCGCGATGGTCGCGCGTGCGTCGAAGGACTACTGGCCGGAGGCCGGCGGCGCGATCGGCCAGGCCGACACGTTCCGGGCCCGCGTTGCGCCGCTTGTTCAGGCCGACGCCGACGTCTACAGCGACGCGCTGACGATTCTCCGCCGGCGCGAGGAGGTTGCGGAGCGCTACCGCGACCAGACGATGCGCGACACGCTCGAGAAGGCCGCCGAGATCCCGATCAAGATCGCCGAGGCGGGCTGCGACCTGGCGAGCCTCGGCCGCACTGCTCGTCGAGAACGGAAACCCCGAGGTCCGTGCCGATGCCGCGGTCGCCTGTGTGCTGGCCGAGGGAGGGACGAGCGCCGCCGCGATGCTCGTCGAGACGAACCTCGGGGCCACCGAGGACGATCCGCGGGTCCGACACGTCCGCACGCTGGTCGCGGCCGCCGCCGAGGCCTCAGAACGCGCTCTGGCCGCAGCGGAGTAGCATCGGACGATGGCGCAGCCCGAGCAATCGACACCGCACGAGCTTCGCCCGGCGTGGAGCCTTCCGGCCGGCGCGGGCGAGAGCATCGGCTCTTCCCGTCGAGTGGCCGGGAGAGGTCACGCGCGACTGGGCCTGGGGCGGCTCGACCGGCAAGGGCGTGAGTGTCTGCATCCTCGACAGCGGTGTCGACGCCGAGCACCCGCTGGTGGGCGAGGTCCAGCAGTCGGTCGTCGCCTCGGTCGGGCCCGGACGGCGAAGTCGTCGTCGACGAAGACACCGAGGGCGACCTCTGCGGGCATGGGACCGCCTGCGCCGGCATCGTGCGGTCGCTCGCCCCGGAGTGCGAGCTCGTCAGCGTGCGAGTCCTCGGCGCCGGCTTCACGGGCAGCGGCGGAGTGCTCCTCGCCGGCCTGCGCTGGGCTGTGGAGCAGGGCTTCGACGTCGTCAACATGAGCCTCTCGACGACGAAGAAGCAGTTCGCCGGGATCCTCCACGAGCTCACCGACACGGCCTACTTCCAGCGGACGGTGCTCGTCGCCTCGGCGCACAACATGCCGGTGGAGAGCTATCCCGTGGCGGTTCTCCTCGGTCATCTCCGTCGGGAGCCACGAGGAGTCCGACCCGTTCGCGTTCTACTACAACCCGGACCCGCCGGTCGAGTTCTTCGCGCGCGGTGTCGACGTCGAGGTCGCGTGGACGGGAGGTGCGCGCATCCGCTGCACGGGCAACAGCTTCGCGACCCCGCACATGTCCGGGCTCTGCGCCCTCGTGCTCGGCAAGCATCCCGAGCTGACGCCGTTCCAGCTCAAGAGCGTGCTCTTCCTGACCTCGACCAACGTCGGAGGTGGACAATGAGCGAGGACCTGAAGTCCGCAGTCGCGGCAGGCGTGATCGGCTCGGAGGAGTCGTTCCGGACGCTTCTCCAGTCGGTCGTCGACGTCGCCCGGGCGATCTTCGGCGCGAAGGCGTCGTCGATCTTCCTCCTCGACGAGGAAACCGACGAGCTCGTGTTCGAGGCGATCGCCGGCTTCGGGGCCGACACGCTCCTCGGCCAACGGTTCCCGTCGAGCACGGGAATCGCGGGCTGGGTGCTCGTGACGCGGCAGCCGCTCGTGATCGAAGACGTGACGGAAGACCCCCGTTTCGCGAAGGACTTCGCCGAGAAGACCGGCTACGTCCCGAAGGGGCTGATGGCAGTGCCGCTCCTCCACGAGGAACAGGCGCTCGGCGTGCTGGAGGTGCTCGACCGGCCGCAGCGCTCGCAGTTCTCGCTCGTCGAGATGGACCTGCTCGGGCTGTTCGCCAACCAGGCCGCGATCGCGCTCGATCTGCTCCAGCGCGCGCGAAGAGCCCAACGGCCGGCTCGCGGAGACGGGGGAGGGCGCGGAGATCGTCGCTCGCCTGGCCTCCACGGTGGACGCCCTCGAGGACGAGCGGCGCGAGGCGAGCCTGAAGCTGCTCGGCGCCGTCGAAGAAGTCCTCAGAAGCGACGAGGGCGGCTAGGCCGCCCTCGTTGCGATGCTTGAGTTAGCGCCTAGTCGACGGCCGGGCGGTCAACGGCTGGGCTGTCGATGAGCGCATGGCCCTCGACGTCGTTGCCCTCCTCATCGGTCCGATCGACCGCTGGGCTGTCAACGGCCGGGCTGTCAATGACGCCATGACCCTCGACATCCTTCTCGTCGATCTGGGCTTCGCGATCGTCAATCTGTGCCACAGTCTCTTCCTCCTTTCGGTCCCACCCTCGGCGGAACCTTTCATCCACCAGACGGTGGTCGTGACCGAAATCTTCCACGGTTCGCTATGGAAAACTCAATAGCGGCTGCAATCCTTGCCGGATGCTCGGTTCCGTCAGAGAGCGGCTTCGCGAGGCCGGGGACGCGTTCCGGGCGGTGTTCTCGAATGCGGCGCTGCGGCGGGTCGAGACGAGCTGGGCGCTCTCGGTCACGGCCTACTGGGTCTTCATCATCGCCCTTTCGCTCTTCGCGTACGAGGAGGGTGGCGCCGCGGCGGTCGGCTTCGTCGGGCTGATCCGGGTACTTCCATCCGTCGTCGCAGCCCCGTTTGCCGCGATGCTCGGAGATCGCTATCCCCGGCAACGGGTCATCTTCTTCGTCAACATCGCGCGGACGATTGCGATCGCAGCCGCGGCAGCCGTCGCGCTGCTCGGCGCGCACATCGCCCTGATCTATCTCTTGACCGCGCTCGTCGGGCTGATGCAGTCGATCTTCCGGCCGACCCAGGCAGCTCTCTTGCCCTCATTGTCGCGCTCAACCGAGGAGCTGACCGCAGCGAACCTCGTGCTGACGACGATCGAGAGCGTCGGCGTCTTCATGGGGCCGGCGATTGGCGGCATCCTGTTGGCCCTGGTCGGGGTGGACGCGGTCTTCGCCGCCTCCGCGGTGGCTTTCCTGCTCTCGGCGCTGCTCCTCGCCGGCGTCCGTCCGGAATCGCCGGAGGCCAAAGCGGCACCGAGCACGCGTGGCGTGCTGCGCGAGAGCTTCGCAGGCTTCACCACGATCGGGCGTGACCCTCGCCTGCGGCTGATCGTCGGGCTCTACGGCGCGCAGACGCTGGTCGCCGGCTCGCTCAACGTGCTGATCGTGGTCTCGGCGCTCGAGCTGTTCGACCTCGGCGAGGCGGGCATCGGGTTCCTCAACTCGGCGGTCGGGATCGGAGGTCTCCTGGGCGGCCTCGGCGCCCTTGCACTCCTCGGCCGCAATCGCCTCGGCTCGGACTTCGCGTTGGGGCTCCTGCTCTGGGGCGCGCCGATCCTGGTGATCGGGGTGTTCCCCGAGCCCCCGTTGGCGCTGCTCCTCCTGGCCGTCGTCGGCGTCGGCGTCACGCTCGTCGACGTCGCCGGGCTGACGCTGCTTCAGCGGTCGGTTCCGGACGAGGTGCTGACGCGCGTGCTCGGAGTGGTGCAGAGCGTCTTCGTCGGCACGCTCGGACTCGGTGCGATCCTCGCGCCGGTTCTCATCGCGGCGTTCGAGATCCGCGGCGCGTTGATCATCTCCGGCGCCCTGCTGCCGATTCTGGCCGCGCTGTTCTGGCGACGGCTGATCGCCCTCGACGACGAGGCCCTCGCTCCGACGCGTGAGCTGGCGCTGCTGCGGCAGATCCCGATCTTCCGGCCGCTGCCGCCCGGCGCGCTCGACCAGCTCGCGTCCAGCCTCATCCCGACGACCGCGACCGCCGGGACGGAGATCGTCCGCAAGGGAGATCACGGCGACCGGTTCTACGTCGTCGCCTCGGGCGAGGTCGAGGTCGTGGGCCTCGGCGAGGAGGTTGCCACGCTGGGGCCGGGCGAGTACTTCGGCGAGATCGCGCTGCTGCGCGACGTTCCCCGGACGGCGACGGTCAGGGCCAAGACCGTCGTCGAGCTCTACGCGCTGGAGCGGGACGAGTTCCTGAGCGCCATCACCGGCCACCCGGCGAGCGCCGAGGCAGCCGATGCAGTCGTCGCCAGCCGGCTCGCCGGTCTCAGACCTGGTATGGCTTCCGTCTAGTGGAAGCCACTGGCGTGCTGCTCCTCGGTGGCCTGAGCCGCAGGTTCGGCTCCGTCAAGGCTCTGGCCCCGCTTGGAGCCGAGACGCTGGCCGAGCGGGCCTGGCGCTCGCTCGGGGAGGCGTTCCCTCACCGGCTCGCGGTCGGCAAGGACGCGGACCAGCTGGGCTTTCCGTTCCCAATCCTCGACGACGGGATCGCGGTGCGGGCTCCGATCGCCGGAATCGTCGCCGGTCTCCGGGTAGCGCAGACCCAGGTATCCGTCTTTCTGCCCGTCGACTGCCCGTTGATGACTCCCGGCGCTCTGCGCCTTCTGGCGGAGGCGTGCGCCGACGCCGCGGTTCCCGAGACGCGCTCGTTACCGGGTGCGTACGCGAAGTCGGCGCTGCCCGTGCTCGAAGAGCGGCTCGACCTGGGCGACCTGGATCTCGACGAAGCGCTCGGGCAGCTCGATGCCCGCCGTGTGGAGCTGGACGAGGAGCTGCTCGCGAACGTCAACACGGAGCGCGACCTCGACCGGCTGAGGTCGCAGGCCCTCGCGACCTAGGTCCGTCGGTCGGGGATCTCGGCCGGGCCGGTGCGCGCGAACGAGTAGAAGACCAGGTAGGTCGCGCCGAGGAAAGCGGTGAAGAGCAGCGTGACCGCGAGCGTCCTCGGGTGCTCGTGTGGTTGCGCGACGTGCGGCCAGATGTTCCGCGCCATCCGATCCGGGCTCGTAAAGACGTCCCAGGAGTTCCAGCGCAGGAAGCGGCCGAGGTAGATGCCGAACGAGCTCAGGGCGAGCACGGCAAGGACGAAGAGCCATGCGTTGACGGCGCCGACGAGCCTTCGGACGATCGTCTGCATGAGGTACAGCGAGACGAAGCCCAGTGCGAGGCCGGCCCACGCCGCGGCCGACGTCATGACGACGTCGTACCAGATGGGCGCGCCCTCCCATGTGCGCAGATGCTTGAGGTCGGTGACGATGTACGGCGCGTTCGGGAAGAAGAGGAGCCAAAGCGCGGCTCCCGCGAGCAACGGAACACGAGCGGCCCCTTTTCGGAACCCGTCGTATACCGCGAGCGCGAGCACGCACGGGATCCAGGCGAGGAACAGGTTCCAAACGAGCGCGCCGTAATGCGGGCTGCCGCTGTACGCGACGCGGATGGCGACCATCGCGTACACGAGGAGGGTCAGCCCGGCTAGCGAGGCGAGGATTGCCTGGCGCCGGTCGCTCATCCCGTCAGGGTAGCGCGACGCCCGATTGGAGCCGCGCGCCGACGACTTCTTCGAGGTAGGCGAGCGCGACCTGCTCGAGCCGCTCATCCGGCGAGGCGCACGCGTCCCGGAGGACCGTGATCTTGAACCCGAGCTCGCGACCGTCGATCGCGGTCTGGACGACGCAGCCCTCCGTCGCCATGCCGGCGAGCAGGATCCGCTCGATGTCGAGGCCGCGGAGGATCAACTCGAGCGGTGTGTGGTCGAAGGCCGAGTAGCGGGGCTTGACGACGAACCTATCGTTCTCGCCCGGCGCGATCGCGTCCACGAGCTCCCCGCCGAGACCGTTTTCGACGGCGTCGGCGACGAGTCGGTCCCGGTTGCCGTCCCACACGCCGCGGTTGTCGTTCGCGTAGACGATCGGGATGTCGTTCCCTCGCGCCTGCTCGACCGCGGCGACGAGCCCGGCATGCCGCTCGCGGAACGCGGCCAGGAGCTTCTCGCCGTCCTCGTGGCGAAAGTCGTGGATGACGTCGACGAGAAGGAGGGCGTCGTTCAAGAGGGCGGCGCGCGCTCCGGATACCGGGGCAGGCCGTCGTCGGGGATCGGCTCCCACTCCGCCGCGTACGCCACGTACTGCCGGTAGCTCGGCCTGACGCCCGGGTCCTGGTCGAAGGCGCTCATGCGCACGCCCGCGACCTCCTTCGTGTCCGGGCGAAGGCTCCAGAGCGCCGAGCCGCAGGCCGAGCAGAACACCTTGGGGAATCCGTCCTCGGGCTCGTAGGCGCGAACGAGCTCCTCGCCGGCCGTGATCCTGAGCGACCCGGGCACGATTCGAACCTGCGCGGAGGCGGCAGTCCCCGTGCGCCTCTGGCAGCGGGTGCAGTGGCAGTAGCTCGCGGAAACCGGAGGCTCGCTGACCTCGAAGCGGACCTCGCCGCAGAGACATCTTCCGGTGAGCGGCAATTCAGCCACGCGCGGAGTCTAGGGTCAGGCGCGTCTAGACGGTGCCGATGAAGGCCGCGCCCACTGGGCCGAGGAGCACGGCTGCCCGTCGGAGCGCCGCGACCACCGGCTTGCCGGCTCCCACCAGTGCGCCCGCCTCCTCGAGGGTGCGGGTCACCTTGCCCAACTGCTCTGCGACATCGTGCTTGTCGGGCTTCGGCAGCGAAGCTTCTCGGGCAGCGGCGTCGAGCGCCTGCTCCACGGCCTCGCGGGTCGGAGCAGGCAGTCCCAGCCCGGCGACTGCTTTCCGTGCGAGCTCGATCGTGCGGCGGAGCTCGACGATCTCCCAGCTCGCAGAGGCTTGAACCCCTCCCTCGATCACGGCGTCCCCGCCGATCTCGATGTCGAAGGTGACCTCTTTCATCAGCGCCTCCTCTCGATTGCGACTGATTAGCTCAGGACGCGCGGCGAGGAGATCTTCTTCCCCTAGAGGGTCGAGACCTGATGAAGAGACGTACGGCGCGACTCCGATTCCCAGAGTCGCGCCGCTCGTTGCCTAGGTGATGTAACCGGCGACGCGAGTCAGGGCGTTCGTGATGTTCCCTGCAAGCAGGGCGAGCGCGCCGAAGACCGCGATCGTGATGACGGCCAGGACGACGCCGTACTCGGCCATCGTCTGCCCGTCTTCACGCACGAGCAAGTTGTAGAGCTTCTGCATTTGACGCAGGACCTCCTGGGTGGATCGGCGCGAGAGCCAGGCTGCCCACAGGAGAGGGCCGCAACGCCGACGATGTGTCGTGCTTATCGGCCGGCAGGAGATTGCCCGCGATCCCTCCGGGGAGGGAGGGCATCGTCCCGGCCGGCGTCACGCATTCCGGGCTAGCTCCTGGGCTTTCGCAGCGGCTTCACCATGTTCGCCCGGAGGGCGAAGATGGGCGGTGCCGGACTAGAAGCTCCCTGCTAATCGGCGCCTTTTCGGCGTCGAGGGGGGAACGGAGGGGGGAACCGAACGAGCGCCCCTGACCTGTAGGACGGTTTGGCGCGAAACTTGCTCGTCTCGCTTAAGCGGCGCTGCTGAGCCGAGCGCGGGCTCTACGGCTCGCCCCGTAAGCTCTCGCAGATGACGCGGGCGGTCATGGCCCGACTCTTGATCCTGGTTGCGTTCGCAGCCGTCTGGGCGATCACGCAAGGGCCTCTTCTTGAGTGGCGCTGGCGTAGGCCGACGTGGGTCGAATTTCTCTGGGCTCTCGGAGTGGGGGTCTTCGCTCAAGGCTTGGTCTACTTGGTCGAGCGTTTCGTCGATCGTTCCGCCAAGCCCTCCTAGGCGGCGAGCAGAGCACCGTAGTCCAACTCGGTCTCGTCGGCGAGGACGTGGGTGTAGGTGTTCGCCGTCACGGCGAGGTTCCGCTGGCCGTGCCATAGCCGGTTCGACACCGCGATCGAAGCGCACCGGAACCCTCCCGGCTAGGAACGGCGCTGGGCGGAACGCTGGGGCGCTGCGAGGATGCAGCCCTGACCGAGTGGGGCACGCGCCCTCTCGCTCGCCTGGAGAGGGCGCGAACGCTGATCGCCAGAGGGATGGGCGGTGCCGGGCTCGAACCAGCGACCCCCTGCTTGTAAGGCAGGTGCTCTCCCAACTGAGCTAACCGCCCGAGCTGGTGCCCCCAGCGGGATTCGAACCCGCGCTACAGCCTTGAAAGGGCTGTGACCTTGACCGCTAGTCGATGGGGGCCCGGGGCCAGTCTAGCCGGATGAGCTGAGTCCGTCCGGGGCGGTTGTCATACTTGGCAACGATGAGCAAACTTCCCGGGGCAACCCGATCCAGTCTCGACCTTTCGAGACATGTCGCGGTTCCGCGGAACCGCAAATACCTGTCTCATCGGGACAGCTGACGCGGGCAGACACAGCCCTTGAGCGGAGCTCGCGCCGCTCGGACGGCGGCGCTTCGCATTTCCGCCGCTGACTGCGGCGGAATGGGGGCGCTCGGAATCGAACCGAGACCGACAGATTAAAAGTCTGCTGCCCGACCTTCGGGCCACACCCCCAGGGTCGAGTGTAGTTGGGGACATCGTACGTCCGCCTCCACAATCGGCGTCGGCGCTGATCTTCGGAGCGTGACTCTAGGCGAGCCCATTTCCGGCCGATAGATACCACGATGTCGGACCATGCGGCCGCCCGCCCCGAGCACTCGGGGACCGAATCGAGTAGCGCAGACCGGGAGGCCCTGCCGGCGAGGCGGCGCGGCCTGGCTCGGCCGTCGTTGACGCCGCGTGAGTCGGAAGTGCTCGCTCATGTCGCCGACGGCCTTTCTCACGAAGAGATCGGGCGCCGTCTCTCGATCAGTCCGGAGACCGTCCGGACGCACGTGCGGAAGGCCTGTGAGCGCCTGAACGCGCGGACGCGCACGCACGCGGTCGCCACCGCGCTGCGGCTCGGGCTCTTCCACTAAGGCTCGGCTCATCAAGGAACACACCCGGGTTTTCTCCGAAACGAGTTACACGCGCGCGCCTCCCCACCCGGGAGGGGATCTAGTCCACCCGCCACCCGCCTTCGAGGCTACCGCGGCGGATGCGACGGGACCGTGTCAACTTCGAGCCGAAATCGTCGCGCTCGACCCCTCTCGCATTCGGCCCGAGCGGCCTCTAAGGTTCGCCGTCGTTGGCCCCTCTCGAGGAAAAGACGGCTGTCGTCACCGGCGCCTCGAGCGGGATCGGGGCGGCCACGGCACGCGCACTCGCCGATGCCGGGGCCAGGGTCGCAGTCGGGGCGCGCCGCGTCGACCAACTGGACGAGGATCTGGTCACGCTCCAGCTCGACGTGACCGACCGCGCCAGCTCCGAGCGTTTCGTCGAATCGGCGGTCTCAGAGCTCGGCGGCATCGACATCCTCGTCAACAACGCCGGCCTCAGCCTCGGGCGGGAACCGTTCGGGGAATCGAACGACGAGGACGAGGCGACCGTGATCGAGACGAACGTGCTCGGACTGATGCGAACCACCCGCCTGTGCCTCCCGCACATCCGTGACGGCGGGCACATCGTCAACATCGGCTCGGTCGCCGGGCGGCAGGCCTACGAGAACGGCGCGGTCTACATCGCATCGAAATTCGCGGTGCGCGGATTCACGTACGCCCTGCGGGAGGACCTGCTCGGCCGCCCGATCCACCTGACCACCGTCGACCCGGGCCTCGTCGAGACCGACTTCTCCAAGGTTCGCTACCGCGGCGACCAGGAGCGCGCGAAAAAGGTGTACGAAGGCGTCGAGCCGCTGACACCCGCCGACATCGCCGAGTGCGTTCTCTTCGCCATCACCCGGCCGCACCACGTCAACGTCGACGAGCTCGTCGTCAAGGCGCTCGCGCAGTCCACCGGCACGAGGATCATTCGAGGTTAGTGCCCCTTCCAGCAATACATGCCGGCCCCTGGCCCGCGATCACGCGGCGCCAGAGCCCACCCTCGCTCTCACCAATGCATCGTTCAGCATTGCCTTCGAGCGAGTGCGGCCTCTGGCTTGGTGCTCACGACCCAGGAGCTCGGCGGCATCACTGGAAGGGGCACTGATGGCGATCACGATCCTCGAAGGGTCGAACTTCTGCATCAGCGACCAGAACGGAGACTTCACGTTCACGACGAGCGGGCTCTACGCGTACGACACGCGGTTCCTGTCGCACCTCGTGCTGACGATCAACGGCGAACGACCGCTTCTTCTCTCGGCAGGCAAGGCCGAGTACTACTCCGCCGCCTACTTCCTCCGCAACCCGACCGCAGGCGACCTCCCGCAGGACACGGTCTCGATCGGGCGACACCGATTCGTGGGGGAGGGGATGCAGGACCACCTGCGCCTGCAGAACCAGAGCCAGGAGAAGATCTCGTTCGAGCTCGCGCTCGAGTTCGGAAGCGACTTCGCCGACATCTTCGCCGTCAAGAACTACGACTTCGCGCTCGGCGACCCCGAGAAGGCGAGGCCCCTGCCGCCGCCCGTTGAGGCGCGTTACGAGGAAGACGAGAACCAGTTCGTGCTCGACGACGACGACTCGGGGCTGGCTCGCACCCAGGTGATCTTGTCCGAGCGTGGGCACGTCGAGCCCGGAAAGATCCGGTACTGGATCGAGCTCGAGCCGAGACAGACGTGGGACATCGGGCTCGACGTCGTCACGTCGCTCGGCGGCGAGCAGGTTCGCCCACAATTGGCGAGGCAGCGCTTCGGCGAGGAGCGCGAGCGGATCGAGGCGTCACTCGCAGCGTGGAACCTCCGGGTGCCGAGGCTTCGTGCGACATGGGGTGACCTCGACCACGCCTTCCCGCGCTCGGTCGACGACCTCGCCTCGCTGCGGCTGAGTGGAGGGAACGGGCTCGGCAACCTCCCCGCGGCCGGCATGCCCTGGTTCATGACCGTGTTCGGGCGGGACACGATCATCACCTGCCTGCAGACGCTGCTGTTCGGGCCCGAGCTCGCCCGCAGCGCGCTCGAGGTCCTCGCCCAGCTGCAGGCGACCGAGGACGACCCCTCGATCGACGCCGAGCCCGGGAAGATCGTTCACGAGGTCCGGCGCGGGAAAGCCGCTAAGAACTGGTTCGAGCGCTATTACGGCACGATCGACGCGACGCCGCTGTACCTGATCCTCCTCTCCGAGGTTTGGCGCTGGACTGACGACGCGGCCCTCGTACGCCACTTCCACGACCCCGCGATGCGAGCCCTCACGTGGATCGAAGAGCACGGCGACCGTGACGGCGACGGGTTCGTCGAGTACGAAAAGCGGAGCGAGACCGGCCTCGAGAACCAGTCGTGGAAGGACTCATGGGACTCTCAACGGTTCTCTGACGGAGCCATCGCCGCGTCTCCAATCGCGCCCGTCGAGGTGCAGGGGTACGTCTACGACGCCAAGCGACGCATGGCCGAGCTCGCGCGTGAGGTCTGGCGCGAACGCGAGCTCGCGGAACGGCTCGACCGGGAGGCGGGCGAGCTCCAGAAGCGCTTCGACGAAGCGTTCTGGTCCGACGAGCGCGGAGGCTTCTACGTCCTGGCGCTCGATGGCGACAAGCGCCAGGTCGACTCCCTCTGCTCCAACATCGGGCACCTGCTGTGGAGCGGCATCGTCCCACCGGGCCGCGTCGATGCCGTCGTCGACCGGCTGATGGGCCCGGACCTCTGGTCGGGATGGGGGGTGCGCACGATGTCCGCGGCGGACGGAGGATTCAACCCGCTCTCGTACCACAACGGCACCGTGTGGCCACACGACAACTCGCTGATCGCGTGGGGCCTCGCGCGCTACTCGCGCTGGCCGGAAGCGCAACGGATCATCCGCCGCATGCTGAGCGCCGCCGGCCACTTCGACTATCAGCTGCCGGAGGTCTTCGCCGGCCTTCCTCGCGCGGAAACCCCGTTCCCGATCGCCTATCCCACCGCCGCGCGCCCGCAGGCCTGGGCCGCAGGGACGCCGGTGCTCCTCCTTCAGATCCTGCTCGGCCTGCGCCCGGACCTGCGCAACCACCAGCTGCGCTCGGTGCTTCCACTCGAGCTCCCCTCCTGGGCAGGCAGCCTGCGGCTGACGGGGCTCCGCGCATTCGACCGGACTTGGGACGTTCGACTAGAAGAAGGAATGATTCGCGTAGACGCCGATGAGTGACCCACTGAAGATCGCGATCCTCGCGCCGACGTGGTTCCCCGTGCCCCCGACCGGCTACGGGGGGATCGAGCTCGTCGTCTCTCTCGTGGCCGACGGCCTCGTCGACGCGGGTCACGATGTCACGCTCTTTGCCTCGGGCGACTCGCTGACGAAGGCAGACCTCTCGTACATCTTCGAGCAGGCGCCGAGCGAGTTGATCGGGCGCACGCTCCCGGAGATTCGCCATGCGCTGGCCTGTTACGAGCGGGCCGACGAGTTCGACGTCATCAACGACCACTCGGGAATCCCGGCCGCCGCGCTCGGCGGGCTCGTCCAGACCCCGGTGCTGCATACGATCCACGGCCCGCTCGATACGCATGAGGCGCAGCACGCCTACGCCTCGATCGCCGAGGTCGCTCCCGGAGTGGGGCTGATCTCGATCTCCGAGAACCAGCGCCGGCCGATGCCGGAGCTGCCGTGGGTCGCGACGATCCCGAACGCGATCGACCTTTCCCTCTACCCGGCCAAGCCGCATAAGGGGGACTACCTGCTCTTTCTCGGCCGATTCAGCCCCGACAAGGGAGCGCACCGCGCGATTGCTGTCGCGATGGAGCTCGGGTTGCCCCTGAAGATGGCAGGCAAGAACCGGGAGCCGAAGGAGCGCCAGTACTTTGCGGAGCTCGTCGAGCCGCACGTCGGCCACGGCGGGATCGAGTACCTGGGCGAGGTCTCGCACGGCGAGAAGGTCGAGCTCCTCCAGGACGCACGCGCGACGCTCTTCCCGATCGAGTGGGAGGAGCCGTTCGGGCTCGTGATGGTCGAGTCGATGGCTTGCGGGACGCCGGTGATCGCCACTCGGCACGGTGCGGTGCCGGAGGTGATCGAGGACGGGCGGAGCGGGATCATCGTCGACAACTACAAGCAGATGGCCGCCGCCCTCCAGCAGGCGGATGCCCTCGACCCCATGGAGTGCCGCGCCTACGTCGAGGACCGCTTCGCGCCGGAGCGGATGGTCGGCGACTACGAGCGGGCCTACGCCGCGGCTTTGTCCCAGTAACGCCTGAGACCGCGGTACGACTGCCAGAGTGGAGCGGCTCGCTCGTAGTACAGGGCCTCACCGTCCTCGAGATCGGAGCGGGCGGCGTCGACGAACTCGTCCTCGTCCATTCCCTGCCGGACGCGTTGGCCCCACAAGCGCAGTTGTCGGCGCAAGCGACGGAGGTGATCACGAGGCTGGTCGACGACGCCGAAATGGATCAGGGCGAGTCGCTCTGGCGCGCGCAGCTCGAGCTCGTCGATCGTGCGCTCCCAGGCGTCGAGGTCGACCTCGGGTGGAGGCGCGACGGGCCAGATGTGGCGGTCGGGCATGATCCGCACGCCGGCCGCATCGCCCGCGTAGAGGGTTCCCTCGCCGTCGAGGTAGCAGACGTGGTGCGCCGCGTGGCCGGGCGTCGGGAAGCACTCGAGACCGAGCACTTTCTCGCCGACGATGTGAACGTTCTGCTCGGGGACCGGGGCCAGCTCTCCCCAGAGAACGTCGAACTCATCCTCGTAGAGGCGCCGTGCGCTCGCTTCGAGCCGGCTCGGGTCGACGACGTGCGGTGCGCCGATCTCGGACACGTGCACCTGGAGCCCGGGATGCTCTCGGACGAGCACTCCCGCGGCGCCGGCGTGGTCGAGGTGGATGTGAGAGAGCAGCAGGTGCCGGAGATCGGTGAGCGCCAGGCCTCGTTCGCCGAGCCGTTCCTTCAGCGCGGGGATGCAGGTTGAAGGGCCCGCAGTCCTGAAGCGCGAGCCCGTCCGCGGTCTCCAGCAGGTAGACGCCGATCACGCGCTCGTCACCGAGGTGGTGCAGGTCGAGAGGATCCGGGGCAGGCACCTGCCCCGGATCCTAGGCGTCTGTCAGGCCGTGGCGTTGCCGCGGAACCGACGCCGCATCACGAGCGTGCTTCCGCCGACGAGAAGCAGGACGAAGGCGAGCACGCCGAGCCGACCGGTGGAGAAGAACCCGGCCGAGCTCGCCTCCTCCGCTGCGGCAGCCGTCTCGGGGAGCCCGAGTGCGACGAGCTGGTCCTTGAGCGTCGCGTGGCTGAACCACCCGCCGGCGGTCTCCATGTCGAAGATCTGCTGCCCCGGCTTCGTGTACGTGACCGCGTGCGGCTGGGCATACGGATAGAGGTCCTGGCTGAGCGAGAAGCTCGTTCCGTTGCCGCCGGGCACGTTGTAGTCGATCGTGTACTTCGGCCCGAGATCGCCCTTGGGGCGGCTGGGCAGCATCGGGTTGAAGTCCTGACCGAACACAGCCGGGAAGAATCCGGTGGCCTCGGCGAACGTCATGATCGGAGATCCGAGCTCCTCGGCGCCGGTGATCGTGATCGCTTTGGCCAGCCCGGGGCCGGTGATCGTGGCCTCGTCCGGGCCTTTCGCGATGGCCGCCGTGGGCAAGGCGAGCGCTGCGACGGCGAGGAGGAGAAGGAGGCGTTTCATGTCGAGCTCCTTTCGGTGGCGTCTGCCTCCTCTACACCGCCTACTCCTTCAGAGTTCCACCCCAGTCAGCGGGATCGACGTCGGCGATCGACTGCGAGAACGTCCAGCGGTGTCCCCCGAGATCCACGGCGCTGTACTGCCGCTCGCCGTAGGGGTAGTCCTCGGGCGTGCTCAGGATCTTGGCACCGGCGCTTGCGGCCTGGGCATGGTGTGCGTCGGCATCCTCGACGCGTACGAGAAGCGTCGAGCCCGGGGCGTCACCCTGGACCGCGATCACCGCTCCGTTTTCGAAGACGAGCTGCGCCCGGTGGTCGCCGATCCGGAGCCGCTCCTTGAACCCGAATGCTCTCGTAAGCCACTCGGCCGCCTCGCGCACGTTCGGATACGGAAGCTCGGGAATGACGTCCGCCTCCGGAACCGAGCGATTCGAGACCCTAGACATGCTGGAGGTGGGTGTCCCGGAAGTCCGTCGGATACTTCAGCCCGTAGCCGAGGAGCCGGTCGATCCCGATGTGAGCGAGCCAGATCAGAGCGAGCTGGACGCACCAGTCCGTGTCCGCGAGCACTCCGAAGACGGCGAGCGCGATCGGCCCGACCGTCGTGTGCACGATGTTGTAGACCCACGCGCCGCCGACCGGGCCTGCGAGATAGCCGGCGAAGGAAAGGTCCGGCGCCAGGAAGAGGACGACGAGCACGAGCCATCCGTAGTCCAGGTGGAAGTAAACGACGAGGGAGCCGACCACTAGCGCCAACCCCTCGAGACGGAGGAGTCGCCCCGGAAGGAGCACTAAGCGCCGGCGGTTGCGGTCGAGCGGACGAGCGCCGCCTCGAGGTCGGCGATCAGGTCGTCCACCGACTCGATCCCCACGGAGAGGCGGATGAGGTTGCGCGGAGCCGCGAACGGCCCGTCGGCCGTAGAGGCGTGCGTCATCTGGGCCGGGTGCTCGATCAGGCTCTCGACACCGCCGAGCGACTCGGCAAGCGTCCAGATCTTCGTCCGCGCGACGAGCTCGACTGCCTCCTCCTCGGACGCGACGAGGAACGAGACCATCCCTCCGAAGTCCTTCATCTGGCGCTTCGCGATCTCGTGGCCCGGGGTGACTCGGTAGTCCCGGATACAGCACCTGCTCGACGGACTGATGCGAGCTCGAGATACTCGGCGACACGGCGCGCGTTCTGGGAATGGCGCTCCATCCGCAGCGCGAGGGTCTTGATGCCTCGCAGCGCGAGCCAGGAGTCGAACGGGCCGGGCACTCCGCCGAGCGACTTCTGCAGGAAGTAGAGGCGCTCCGCGATCGTGGGGTCGTTCGTCGCCACGAAACCGCCGATGATGTCCGAGTGGCCCCCGACGTACTTCGTCGTCGAGTGGAGCACGATGTCGGCGCCAAGCTCGAGCGGCCGCTGGAGGTACGGGCTCGCGAACGTGTTGTCGACGACGACCATCGCACCGACCGCGTGCGCGGCCTCGGCCGCCGCCTCGATGTCGATCACGTTCAGGAGCGGGTTCGTCGGCGTCTCGAGCCAGACGATTCGCGTGCGCTCGTCGAGGTGACCCGCGAGATTCGTGTTGATCTCCTCAGCGGAGAGGAACTCGATGTCGTAGCCCTTCGGCTGGTAGACCTGCGAGAAGAGCCGGTAGACGCCGCCGTAGACGTCGTTCACCGAAACGACGCGCTCGTTCGGGTGGACGAGGTGCATGAGCGTCGTCACGCCGGCCATCCCGGAGGCGAACGCAACGCCGTGCTCGGCGCTCTCGAGCGAGGCCAGGCAAATCTGGAGCGCCGTCCGCGTCGGGTTCGCGACCCGTGAGTAGTCGTAGCCCTTGTTCAGGCCGACCGCCTCTTGCGCGTAGGTCGACGTCTGGTAGATCGGAACGACGACCGAGCCGGTGGCGGGATCCGGCTCCTGCCCGTCGTGGATCGCGCGCGTCTCGAAGTCCATGCTCAGATCTTAGTTACGGAGGCGGTCCCGCCAGATCGAGGGCACGCGGCGCGAGTAGGAGATCTCTTCGGCGCCGAGCCACTTGCCGAGGCGTGTCACGGCTTGGCGCGATCCCGGCTCCCGCGCCCGCCGGGGCACCCGGCTCGGCGAACACGCCCTTGACCCGGAGCAGCTTCGTCTTGCGATCGAAGACCGGCTCGATGCGGCCGATCGATCCGGTCGCCGCGCAGGATGGGAAGGACGTAGTAGCCGTACTGGCGCTTCCCCTTCGGGACGTACATCTCGAGGCGGTAGAAGAAGTCCCAGAGCGCCTCGGCACGGTTGCGGTCGTGCACGAGGCGGTCGAAGGGGGACAGGAACGTGACTCGGTTGCCGACTCTCCCGTCCTCTGCGTCGGGGTGCGCGACGAACCGGCCCCTCTCGAGCCGGACGCCGAGTGCGCGGAAGCGCTTCTCCTGGAGGAGCCGCCGGGCTTCGGCCAGCGGAACCGTCTCCGTCTCCGGGTACCAGCGCTCCGCGAGATCCCAGAGCCGCTGGCCGTTCTGCCGGCCGGCGACCGCGATCCGGCCGCGCAGCTGGAGGAGCTCCAGCATCCACGTCAGTTGGGCGCGGGTGCCCCACCAGATGGTGCGCTCGTCGGCACGGGCAGCGTGGTGCTCGAGCTCGCGCGACGGCATCGGCCCGCTCCGTTCGAGCTCGCGGAGCACGTACCTCCGCAGACTCGATTGCTCCTGCAGGAACTGCTTTTGCCACTGCCGCCACTTGGCGCGGCCCCACGGCTCGCGCATCCGCGCTCGGAGCAGCGGGAGGTCCTCGATCGGCCAGATGAACGCGTTCCACTCGAAGAGCTTCTTCTCGTCCCACAGCAGCCGGTCGAGCTCCGCGCGGTCGTACCGCCCGAGCCGGCTCCAGAGGACGAGGTACTGAGGCGGCGCGACCGTCGAGATCGGGTCCATCTGGAGGAAGCCGAGTCGGCGAACCGTCGAGAGGACGTCGGTAGCGGAGCCGTCGAGGAGCTGGGCGCGAACGGCGATGCGCCGGGCCTCGGCGGGTGTGACCTCGGTCACCGTCTGTGGGCCAGGAACTCGAGGAGGTCGGTGCGGGTGAGGACGCCGATCGGCTTGCCGCCGCGGGCGACGACGAGCGCGTTCGTCCGTCCCGTGAGTGCCGAGAACACCTCGTCGAGCTTGTCGTCCTCGTCGACGGCACTCAGCGGAGGCTGCATCGCGGCAGCGACGTCGTCGTGCAGCGCGTCCGGGTTCTTGAAGACCCGGTCGAGCAGGTCGCGATCCTGGAGCGAGCCGATGACGTCCGTGAGCGAGTCGAGCTCTCCGTCGCGCACCACGGGCAGCTGCGAGATCGAGTAGCGCTGCATGAGGTCGATCGCTTCGCCGACCTTCTGGTGGGACGCGATCGTGATCAGGTCCGGGATGTCGGGCTCCTCGGTCCGCTTCGCGTTCAGCACCTCGGCGACCGTCGGCGACGGCTCGTCGCGCTCGAGGAAGCCGAGCTCGAGCATGTAGTTGTCGTCGTAGAACTTCGAGAGGTACGGGCGGCCGCTGTCGGGGATCAGGGTGACGACGGTCTTGCCCTTGCCGAGCTGCTTCGCGACCTCGATCGCCGCGTGGACGGCAGTGCCTCCCGAGCCGCCGATCAGGAGCCCTTCCTCGCGCGCCATTCGCCTGGCCGTCAGGAACGAGTCCTTGTCGGACACCGTCACCCACTGGTCGACGATGTCCTGGTCGAACGTCTCGGGATAGAAGTCCTCGCCGATTCCTTCGACGAGGTACGGGTGCATGTCCTCGCCGGAGGTGTAGATCGAGCCCTCCGGGTCGGCGCCGACGATCAGCACGTCGGGGCTCTGCTCCTTGATGTAGCGGCCTGCGCCCGAGATCGTCCCGCCCGTGCCGACGGCGATCACGAGCGCGTCCATCTCGCCACCGGTCTGCTCCCAGATCTCGGGGCCGGTCGTCTCGTAGTGCGCGTCGGGGTTCGCGCGGTTCGTGTACTGGTCGGGCTTGTACGCGCCGGGGATCTCCTCGGCGAGCCGGTCGGAGACCGAGTAGTAGCTCTCCGGCGACTCGGGCGCGACCGCGTAGGGGCAGATCACGACCTCGGCGCCGTACGCGCGGAGGAGCGAGATCTTCTCCTGGCTCATCTTGTCGGGCATCACGAAGATGCAGCGGTAGCCCTTGATCGCCGCGGCGATCGCGAGCCCGACGCCCGTGTTGCCCGAGGTCGGCTCGACGATCGTCCCGCCGGGCTTCAGCTTCCCCGCGCGCTCGGCCTCCTCGATCAGCTTGATCCCGATCCGGTCCTTCACCGAGCCGCCGGGGCCGATGTACTCGAGCTTGGCGAGGACCGTCGCGGCGTCCTCGGGAACGATGCGCTGAAGCCGCGCGAGCGGCGTGTGGCCGACGAGGTCGAGGACGGTCGGGTACTCGCGCGCCATGTGAGGAGGAAGCTTAGTCCGGCTCTGGCGTCGGGCTGGTCGCGCCGCGGGCGTAGAGGATGCTCAAGACCACGAGCGTGATCGCGACCACGAGCGCGATCACAGTCCAGAAGATGGGAAGCGCGCCGGCGAGGGCGCCAACAGAGATCAATGCGGCGCCGCCCCACGGACTGCGCCGGGAGATCCTCAGTCCGGCCAGGATCAGGATCGCGCCACCGACGAGAAAGGCGACCCAAATGATCTGGTCGCCCGCGCCTGCCTCGTCCCAGTGCGAGAGCGAGAGCCCGCCGACGATGCCTACGAGCAGATAGGCCACCGCGGTGAAGAAGCTGAGAACGACGAGCACCTTCTCGAGTGTCACGCCGACGATTCTACGGCGCTTCTCAGTGACGAAAGTGGCGGCGGTGGGTGAGGATCATCGTCGCGCCCGCGCTTTCGACCGCGTCGATCACCTCTTGATCGCGCTTCGAGCCGCCGGGCTGGATGATCGACCTGACGCCGGCGTCGAGCGCGAGCTGGGGGCCGTCGGGGAAGGGGAAGAACGCGTCTGAGGCGAGCGCCGCGCCGGTCAGGTCGTGGCCCTGCGCGCGCGCTTTCTCGAGGGCGATCTTGACCGCGTCGACGCGGCTCGTCTGACCGGCCCCGATGCCGAGCGTCTGCAGGCCCTTGGCGATCACGATCGCGTTCGAGGTCACGTTCTTGCAGACGCGCCACGCGAAGAGAAGATCGCCCCAGTCGTCCTCGGAAGGCGCTCCCATGACGACCTCCATCGTCTCGCGGGCCTGCGCGTCCCAGTCGCGGTCCTGGACGAGCATCCCCCCGAAGACGCGCCTGAAGTCCCTCTCGCCGGGGTCGAAGCGGCGCCGCTCGCGGTCGACGAGGATCCTCGTGTCCGGCTTCTCGCGAAGAGCATCGAGCGCCGCCTCGTCGTAGTCGGGGGCGAGTAGGACGTCGATGAACTGCGTCGCGAGCTGGACGCCGAGCTCTGCGCCCACCGGGCGGTTGAGCACGCAGACCATTCCGAAAGCGGACATCGGGTCGGCGGCCAGCGCGCGGTCGTACGCCTCCTCGATCGACCCGGCGACAGCCACGCCGCACGGGTTTGCGTGCTTGATGATCGCGCAGGCCGGGAGCTCGAACTCGCGGAGGAGCATCCGGCCGGCGTTGAGGTCGTACAGGTTGATGAACGAGAGCTGGCGCCCGTGCAGTTGCTGGACGCGCGAGAGCAGGTGGCGCCGCGCTCCCATCTCGGAGTAGTACGCGGCGCGCTGGTGAGGGTTCTCGCCGTAGGCGAGGTCGGTCACTTTCTCGAAGCTCGGGATCAGCAGGTCGGGGAACGCGTCGCGGTCGCCGAACCACCTGGCGATCGCCGCTTCGTAGGCCGCCGTCACGGCGAACGCCTCGGCGGCGAGCGCCCGCCGGGTCTCGAGCGCGAGCTCCCCGGACTCGCGGAGCTCGGTCAGGATCGCTCCGTAGCGCTCCGGATTGCAGACCGGCGCCACGTGGGCGAAGTTCTTGGCGGCTGCGCGGAGCATGGAAGGCCCGCCGATGTCGATCATCTCGACGGCGTCCTCCTCCTTGACGCCGTGCCGCGAGACGACCTGCGTGAACGGATAGAGGTTGACGACGACGAGGTCGAAGGGGCGGATGTCGTGCTCGTCGAGCGCCGCGAGGTCGTCCGGATGGTCGCGCCGCGCGAGGATCGCCGCGTGGATTCGTGGGTGCAGCGTCTTCACGCGGCCTCCTAGAAGCTCGGGGATCTCCGTCAGGTCCTCGACGCGCATGACGTCGAGCCCGTGCTCGGCCAGGTGGTCGGCGGTTCCGCCACTCGCGACGATGTCGACGCCCAGCTCGGCGAGACCCTGCGCAAGCTCGACTACCCCGGTCTTGTCGAACGTGGAGAGAAGGGCTCTCTCCATCACGACATCAGTTCCCGCACCGCTTTGGGCAGCAACCTGTGCTCGACCGCCTGAACCCGAGCTCGCAACGTCTCGACGGTATCTCCCTCCCGAACGGGAACCGGCTCGGCCGCGATCACGGGCCCGGTGTCCACGCCCTCGTCGACGTAGTGGACGGTGGCCGCCGTCTCGGGGACTCCGGCTGCGAGCACGTCCTCGATCGGGTGTGCCCCGGGAAGCCGGGGAGGGGCGCTGAGTGGGTGTTCACGATCCTCTCGAACCGCTCGAGGAAGGTCGGTCGCAGCAGGTGCATGTAGCCTGCACAGACAACGAGCGTGACCCCGCGGCCGGCGAGCCAGTCGGCCATCGCCCCGTCTCGCTCATCGCGGCTTTCGTAGTCGTCCAGCTCGAAGACGGCGGTCGGTATGCCGGCGGATTTCGCTCGTTCCAGGGCCTGCACGCCTCCTCGGTTCGACGCGACGGCCGCGATCGGCAACCCGTCGTCGATCAGCGCCTGCAGGTTCGTCCCCTCGCCGGAGACGAGGACGCCGATCACGTGATCCTCCCGATGACCTGGCCCGCCGCCGCGTCGCTGGCGGGGACGACGGCGCACATCCCGATGCCGACGTTGAAGACTTTTCGCTGCTCCTCTTCGCTGACGCCCAGCTCGGTGAGCCAGGCATAGACGGGAGGTCGCTCCCAGCTGTCCCAGTCGATCTCGGCGCCGCGCCCTTCGGGCAGGACGCGCGAGAGGTTGCCCATGATCCCGCCGCCGGTGACGTGGGCGAGTGCCTTGACGTCGGCCTTGTCGCGCATCTGACGCACTTCGTCGACGTAGAGCTTGTGCGGCGCAAGGAGGAGCTCGGCATCGAAGTCGTCGTCTCCGATGAGCTTGCGAACGAGCGAGTACCCGTTCGTGTGCAGGCCGAGGGAGGGAAATCCGAGGACGACGTCGCCGGCCTTGATGCGTGAGCCGTCGATCACATGGTCGCGGTCGACGAGGCCGACGCACGCGCCTGCGAAATCGAGCTCATCCTCGCGGTAGACGCCCGGCATCTCGGCCGTCTCGCCGCCGAGGAGCGCGCAGCCGGCTGCTCGGCACGTCTCGGCAGCGCCCTCGACGAGCTCCGCGACCTGCTCGAGCGACAGCTGGTGGCCGACGACGTAGTCCAGGAAGAAGAGCGGCTCGGCGCCGGTCGTGATCACGTCGTTGACGCAGTGCGCGGCGAGGTCGGCGCCGACCTGACGAAGCCGTCCTGCCTTGCGCGCGAGCACGAGCTTCGTCCCGGCTCCGTCCATCGTCGCTGCGAGCAGTCGCTTGTCGTCGAGGGGATAGAGCCCGGCGAAGGCGCCGAACCCGGCGGTGCCCGTCGACTCGACGGCGGCGCGAAGCCGGTCGACTACCGAGTCGGCGAGCGCGAGTGAGACCCCTGCGGCCTCGTACGTCTTCCCCTCCACCGTCCATACGAGTCTACGGTCTACGGATGCTGGCTCACTCCGCTTCGACCTGGTCCTTCGAGCCACTCCAGCTCGTGCCGCTCGCGCTCGGCGCCCTGCTCTACGCGAAGCGGGCGCGGACGCTTTCGCGGCGCGGGACGCCGGTCGCCTGGTGGCGTCCGGCCCTGTTCGGCCTCGGCATCGCCCTCGTCGCTCTCGCCATCGCCTCGCCGGTTGCGGCGATCGGCGAGGAGGAGTCGTTCGCCTTCCACATGGTGCAGCACCTGCTGCTCGGAGACCTCGGGCCGCTCTGCATCGTCGCCGGGCTCACCGGCCCGCTCCTCCGCCCGCTGCTCTCGGTGCGAGCGGTCCGGGCGCTCCGTTTCCTGGCGCACCCGCTCGTCGCGCTTCCGCTCTGGACGGTGAACCTGCTCGTCTGGCACCTCCCGTTCTTCTGGGAGGCGGCGCTCCGACACGAGGCCGTCCACGCGCTCGAGCACGTCTGCTTCTTCACCGCCGGCGCGCTGATGTGGGCGGCCGTGATCGAGGTGCTGCCCGGCCCGGAATGGTTCGGCACCGCCGCGAAGATGGGCTACATCGTCGTCGTTCGGATCGTCTCCACGATTCTCGGCAACGTCCTCGTCTGGGCCGGAACGCCGTTCTACGGCCTCTACGAGCACTCCGATCGGCCCTTCGGGCTTTCCGCAGAGGCCGATCAGGGGATCGCGGGCGGGATCATGATGTTCGAGGGCTCCCTCGTGACGATCGGGGCGCTCGCGTGGCTCTTCCTACGGCTTGCGCAGGAGGGCGAGCTCCCGCAGGAGCTCCTCGAACGCGGGCTCGATCCGCGATCGGTGCGCCGCGCCGTCCGTTATGGACGCGGAAAAGGCCTGCCGGTTCGCCGGTCGCTCACCACCCCTCCGACGACGGAAAGAAATAGAGCTACATCGCACACGCGGCCTGAAAGGAGAACGCATGGCGACACCGCCGGAGGAAACGTCCCGCCCGGCCTACGGGTACACGGCCGGGTCGACGCTTGACATCGCACGCCTGCCGATTCCGGGGAACGCCGAGTTCCTCATCTACGTGGTCGTGCTGATCGTCTTCGGCCTGATCGCGCTCATCGACGACCATGTGAGTGCCAACAGGTTCGTCTGGGGCGCGACCTGGATCACGGTCGGCTACTTCGTCAGCCGCGGGCTCGCAAAGGCGACCCGCGTCCTCGAACACAGAGGGCTTCGGTGTCCTGGCGGGCCTCGCTCGGCCCGCCAGGGCGCCTGAGCGCTTCGCGGGGGAGAGCTGCCCGAGCGCCGTGACCGACGGGATGTAGAGGTCTTCCTGCGTCTGGGCGTTCAGGTGCGTCCACTGCTGGCCATATGGGCTCCAAGGCGTGACCATGCTGAAGACGTCGACTCCGCGGTTCATGTCGTTGGAGTAGATCCGGCCGTTGTACCAGTACGACGACCAGGATTGGCCGGAGGTGGGGTCAAAGTCGTAGAAGGCGACCTCTTGCGGCTGCGTCGGGTTCGTGAAGTCGACCACCGACGTGCCGCCGTAGTACCAGCCGGCAACGAGAAGGTA
>CAVZOM010000003.1:0-294059 GCA_963776955.1 uncultured Actinomycetes bacterium | reverse complement strand
GTCGCGCTTCATCACCTGCTCGTAGAGGACGTGGATCAGGACGTGCCCGGTGATGTCCGCCGCGTACGCCGTTCGAGGCTCACCCGCGGCGCCGAATGGACGCTGCGCGATCCGGCCGTCCTCGGTTCGCGAGAAGACCGCGCCCCAGTGCTCGAGTTGGTAGACGTCGCCCGGCGCTTCGTTGCAGAGGATCTCGATCGCATCCTGGTCGCCGAGGTAGTCGGCGCCCTTGACCGTGTCGTACGCGTGCTTCTCGGGATCGTCGTCGGAGGCGTTGCCCAGCGCGGCGTTGATCCCGCCCTCGGCGGCGCCCGAGTGGCTGCGGACAGGATGGATCTTCGAGAGCAGCGCAACGTCGGCACCGAGGTCGTGCGCCTCGATCGCAGCGCGCATGCCGGCGCACCCGGCGCCTACGACGAGCACGTCGTGCGTGGCCTCCACTGGGACGGACGCTATCTAATGGCCGCCGTGCCTCGCGTCGTAACAGAACAGGCGAAGTAGGTGGAGGGACTCGCTCCGGAGGCCCAAGAGCCGAGGGCCTCCGGAGCGAATCAGGGTCTCAGCGGATGCAGACCGCGTGAGCGACGCCCGCAGCACCCTGGGAGCTCGAGCCGTTGATCAGGTAGAGCTGCCAGCCATTTCCATCGGCGGTCGGAAGGGTGTCGACCGACAGGACGAAATTGGGCGTCGTGAAGCCGCCGCTGATCGCCTTCTCGCCGGGACCACAGGGGACGGAGAACATCCCCTCATCGCCCGGATTCAGCGCAAACGGCGCCGTCCTGGCCGAGACGAGGCCCGCTACGGTGCTCGCCGGTCCCGGACGGGATGCGACCTGGGCCGCTGTCTTGCCCTGCAGCTTGCCCGCGTTGTTCGCGAACAGAGCCCGCTTGGCGATCGGGCCGGCGGCGACGGCCGTGCCTCCGAGCGCTACGAACAGAGCCGCGCACGCAATGACCAGCGCCGGGCTCGGCGTCCTGAGCTTGTGCAACATCGTGCCCTCCTTCTGTAGTCGTGACCACTGGGGCTGACCATGCGGCCAAGCCCGTATTCGGACCGTGCTTTCCTCATCTCGTCCTCCGTTCGGTTGGCTCGAACAGCGCATGCGTCGTTGGTCGCACAGCAGCCCTCCGACGCTTGCGAGCGCCCGGCTCCGGCTGCCAGTGGGGCTCGCAGCCATGGGCGCGGTAGGCATCCACGAGAGCGAGGTAGCGCTCGATCTCGGCGATGAGGTGCGAAGTCGGCGAGTACTGCATGGGCCGAGGCTGCGCCATGGCCCTCACACGGCGCTCACGTGCGGCTCACGGGAAGCTCCTAGAAGCTGGTGCGTGACAGTGGTAAAACGGCTCTAGTGCAACAAATCGAGTTCCGCGTTCTCGGGGCGTTCGAGGTTCGGTCGGAGGGGCGTACGCTCGAGCTGAAGCGGCCGAAGCAACGCGCCCTCCTGGCGTTGCTGATGCTCCACGCGGGCGAGGTCGTCTCGACGGACCGCCTGATCGAGGACTTATGGGCGGGGAACCCACCGAAGGCCGCCGTCGGCTCTATCCAGAACCTGATTTCGGATCTACGCAAGGCGCTCGGGCGCGACCTGGTTCAGACTCGCCACCCCGGCTACGTCCTCGATGTCGCGCCCGAGCAGGTCGACCTGCACCGTTTCGAGCGGCTCGTGGCGCAGGCGTCGGAGGGCGGTGACGCCAAGAGACGTTCAGAGCTCCTTCGCGAGGCTCTGAGTCTCTGGCGGGGCCCGGCCCTGGCCGACCTCGCATTCGAGCCCTTCGTCCAAGTCGAGATCGCGCGGCTCGAAGAGCTCCGCACCGCTGCTCGGGAAGAGCTGGTCGATGCCGAGCTCGAGCTCGGCCGGCATGGCAAGCTCGTCGGCGAGCTCGAGGCGCTCGTCTCGGAGCACCCGCTGCGCGAGCGTCTGCGCGGTCAGCTCATGCTGGCGCTCTATCGATCCGGCAGGCAGGCAGAGGCGCTCGAGGCCTACCGTGAGGCACGCGAGACCCTCGTCGACGAGCTCGGCATCGATCCTTCGCCCGAGCTCCAGCAACTCGAGCAGGCGATCCTGCGGCACGACCAAGAGCTCGCTCTTCCGACCCGGGTCGCCGTGTCGGCGCCCGAGCCCGATCGCCGAAAGACGGTAACCATTCTCTTCACCGACGTCGTCGACTCGACGAGTCTCGGCGCTGCCCTCGATCCCGAGGTGCTGCGCGCCATCATGGGCCGATATTTCGACACCGTGCGGACGATGGTCGAGCGCCACGGCGGCACCGTGGAGAAGTTCATCGGCGACGCGGCAGTGGCGGCGTTCGGCATCCCGCAGCAGCACGAGGACGATGCTCTGCGCGCCGTCCGTGCGGCCGACGAGCTGCGGCAGGCAATCACGGGGCTGAACACCGACCTCGAGCGAGAGCACTCGGTCACGATCCAGACCCGAACAACGATCAACACGGGCGAGGTCGTCTCGGGTGACCCCGCCTCCGGCCAGCCTTTTGCGACGGGCAGCGCGATCAACGTCGCAATGCGGCTGCATGAGGCGGCGCTGCCGGCCGAGATCTTGCTCGGGCCTGCGACGCACAGCCTCGTTCGCGAGGCCGTTGCGACCGAGCCCGTCGAGTCTCTCGAGATCGGCGGCTCGCTCGGGCGCATAGAGCCGCACAGGCTTCTGTCCGTTGCGGGCAGCGCAGGGATTCGGCCCACCGGTCCCGCGGCTTTCGTCGGCCGCGAGGACGAGCTGGCAAGGCTCCGGCGGGCTTTCGAGGGGGTCCGAGCCGAGAGCCGCAGCAGAGTGCTGACGATCCTCGGCGAAGCAGGCGTCGGGAAGAGCCGTCTTGCCAACGAGCTCGCATACGTGCTCGGCGAGGAGGCAAGGCTCGTCGTCGGGCGGTGTCTTTCGTACGGCGAAGGCGCGACCTATTTGCCAATCGTGGAAATCGTTCGACAGGTCGCTCCGACCCGGCCGCGATCGGCGATCGCCTCGCTCTTGGCCGGCGACGAGGACGCCGACCTGATCGCGACGCGTCTCACCGAGCTGACCGGAGAGGTGGAGGGAGACGGGTCGACCGGCGAGATCTTCTGGGCCGTCCGCCGCCTGTTCGAATCTCTCGCCGGCGAGCGACCGCTCGTCGTCGTGCTAGAAGACGTGCACTGGGCCGAGCCGACCTTGCTCGACCTCGTCGAGCACCTGCAGAGCTGGATCTCGGATGCGCCGGTGCTCGTGCTCTGCCTCGCGCGCCCGAGCTTGCTCGAGGAACGGCCCGGCTGGGACCGTGGAGCGTCGAGGGAGACGATCGTCCTTGAGCCATTCTCGGCAGAGGAGGCTGCCGTGCTCGTAGCGGAACTGAGCGAGGAAGGTGGCCTTTCGGAGGCGGTTCGCGCCCGCATCGTGTCTGCTGCAGAAGGAAACGCGCTGTTCGTCGAGCAGTTGCACGCCTACCTGACCGAGGACGTGACGGCGGCGGACGCCGAGGCGGTCCCACCGTCGATCGAAGCTCTCCTCGCGAGCCGACTCGATGCGCTCGAGCCCGGGGAGCGGGCCCTGATCGAACGCGCTGCCGTGATCGGCCGTGATTTCGTGCGAAGCGCAGTCATGCACCTCTCGCCGCCGGACGAGCTCGCGAGCGTCGACAGTCGGCTGGGGGTCCTCGAGCGGCGCGGGCTCGTACACGCGCTTGGAGGTCATCCGAATGAGAGGGAATCGATTCGCTTCCACCACGTTCTGATCCGCGATGTCGCGTACTCCGCGATCACCAAGGAGCGGCGCGCAGACCTTCACCAGCGCCACGGATCATGGCTCGAAAGCCGCAGCAAGCCGGACGAGCTCATCGGTTACCACGCCGAGCAGGCGCATAGGTACCGAAGCGAGCTGAGGCCAAAGGACCCGGAGCTCGCGCCGCTCGCATCCTGGGCCGGCGACCGCCTGGCAGCAGCCGGCATCCGTGCCTGGAAGCGAGCGGATGGGCCGGCGGCGGTGAACCTCCTCGAGCGGGCCACCAACCTGATGTCGACAGAAAGCCCCGCCCGCATCGAGCTGCTCTGTGAGCTCGGTGTGGCGCAGAAGGTCGCCGGCGATTTTGCGCGGGGCGAACAGACACTCGTCGACGCGACCGAGGCGGCCGATGCGGGCCGCGACACCCGGCTGCGCCTGCGGGCGAAGGTCGAGCTGGCCAGCCTGCGCGTCTCCAGCGGCGCAGAAGGCAGCTCCGCCCAATTGCTCGACCTCGCAGCACAGGCTGTTCCGATCTTCGAAGAACTCGGTGACGAGCGCGCCCTTGGTCGCACGTGGCGGAACGTGGGCTACGTCCGCGGAATCGAGGGGCGGGTTGCCGACTGGCAGGCGGCGGTCGAGCGCGCCCTCGTTCACTACCAGCGCTCGGGCTGGTCTGCATCGGGTTGCCTGGCGGAGCTCGGTGCGACGCTTCTTCACGGCCCAACTCCCGTTGCCGAAGGGCTCGATCGCTGCCACCAGCTACTCGGTGAGGCGACGGACCGGGCCGGTCGTGCAAACGTCCGCTGCTTCATCGGCGGGCTCGAGGCTCTGGACGGTCGGCTCGACGAAGGCCGACGCAGTGTGAAGGAGGCGGCAGCCACGTACAAGGAGCTGGGCGACGTCTACTCGCTCGCCGACAACGCGGGACGGGTTCTGGGTCGAGTCGAGCTTCTCGCCGGCGACTGGGCCGCGGCGGAGCAGGCGTTACGCGACTGCTGCGAAGTGTTCGAACGAATGGGAGACCTGCCCAGTCTCACGACGGTGGCGGCCGAGCTCGCCGACGTGATTTACCGGCAAAGTCGCTACGACGAGGCCGATGCCTGGCTCGACCTCGCCCAGAAGCAGGCTCCGGTGGACGACGTGAGCGCTCAATGGACCTGGCGCCGCGTGCGCGCCAAGCTCCTCGCCCACAACGATGCGATCGCGGAAGCCGAGAGGCTCGGAAACGAGGCCGCTGCTCTCGCAGCGCGCACGGATGCACTCATCGATCGGGCCTTCGTACTGCTCGATCTCGCTGAGGTCCTGCGGCTCGCCGGACGGTCGGGCGAAGCTGCGGCCAGGATCGAGCAGGCGCTGGACGTGTGTGAGCGCAAGGGTGACCTCGCGACGGCTCGTCTCGCGCGAGCGATGTTGAGCGAGATCACGGTCGCCTAGACCCAGACGCACGAAGAGCCCCAGGAGGCGGGGCTCTCCGTGACTCCGCTTCTTCGGCGACTCAGGGTCCGCCGCCGCCGGGGAAATTGGCCAGCGAAGCTGCTGCTGCGATGCTGGCGAGAAGAATGAGCAGTTGCCTGATGAACATGGGGGTCACCTCCTTTCGCCCCCACGCTCGAAGGGCGCCCCAACGGCGAGGTCACGGCTGACTCACCGCGCGCTAATGAGCGCGCAGTTGCGAAGGGATTGGGCGGCGGCCGGTTAAGATCGCGAGGCTCAACCAGGCGAAAAGGGAGTCTTTCGAGTGGCGAAGATGCTCTTCCGGCTGCCGGCGGCGGCCAAAGTGATCGAGAACCCGAGCACCGACGAGGTCAAGGAGCTCGTGGCCCAGATGCCGAACGCGAAGCCGACGCGCCACGGCAACCTGAACGTCCAGACCGAGTGCGTCTCACGCTCGAAGCGGTCGACGTACATCGTCACCGACGAGCCCGACGGCCAGAACCAGTCGATCACCCGCGAGGAAGGCCTCAAGTGGGCCGAGGCCCAGGACGCCTACATCGCGGAGCAGGACATGATCGTGATCGACGGCTACATCGGGAACGACCCCGATTTCCGGACGCCGGCGCGGCTCTACATCGAGGCCGCGAACGCGAACATCGCCGCCATGCAGCAGCAGCTCTACTTCGATCTGGACGAGGTCGACCACGAGCCGGAGCTGACCGTCGTCTACACGCCGAACCTGAAGGCGGAGGGCTACCCAGACGACCGGCTGATCGCCGTCGACCTCGAGCAAGGAGTCACGCGCGTCTTCAACTCCGATTACTTCGGCGAGTCGAAGAAGGGCGGCCTCCGCATGTGGAACAAGCTCGTCCACGACCGAGGTGGCCTGCCGCTGCACGCGGGCTGCAAGATCATCCCGACCCGTCGCGGGCGACGCGTCGGCCTGATCGTCGGGCTCTCCGGCACCGGCAAGACGACGACGACCTTCACGCGCCAGAACGGCTCGCTGCCAGTGCAGGACGACTTCGTAGGCTGGATGCCCGACGGGCGGATCATGGCCACCGAGAACGGGTGCTTCGCCAAGACGTTCGGGCTCAATCCCGACGACGAGCCCACGATCCACGGCGCGGTTACCCAGCCCGACTCTTACCTCGAGAACGTCTCGCAGCACGGCGACGAGGTCGACTTCTACGACACGAGCTACACGCTGAACGGCCGCGCCACGTTCCCGTTCCGAGTCATCGAGTCAGGCGTCGACGAGGAGATCGACGATGCCCACTTCCTGCTGATCCTGAACCGGAACGAGAACATCATCCCGGCAGTCGCGAAGCTCGAAGGGCCGCGGGCGGCGGCCTTCTTCATGCTCGGCGAGACGCAGGGCACGAGCGCCGGTGGCGCCGACGAGGCCGGCAAGTTCCTGCGCGTGCCGGGGACGAACCCGTTCTTCCCGATGCCGCACGACCTACAGGGAAACCGCTTCCTCGAGCTGCTCGAGGAGCACCCCCTCGAGGTGTACCTCATGAACACGGGCCGGG
Organism: uncultured Actinomycetes bacterium; assembly: GCA_963776955.1. Classification (GTDB taxonomy): domain Bacteria; phylum Actinomycetota; class Thermoleophilia; order Gaiellales; family Gaiellaceae; genus VAXT01. The sequence continues at coordinate 287,384 of CAVZOM010000003.1, read as the reverse complement.
TCGGCGGGGGCGACGACGACGAGCGCTCCAAGAAGGTCAAGATCAAGCACTCGTCGGCGATCGTGAAGGGCATCGCCGAGGGGACGATCGAGTGGGTCGAAGATCCCGATTTCGGCTACATGGTCGCGAGCTCGGTTCCCGGGATCGACGCGGCCGACATCGACATCCTTCAGCCGCAGCGCCTGTACGAGGCGACCGGACGCAAAGAGGAATGCGACGCAGGCATCCAGCGACTCAAGGACGCCCGCGCCGAGTTCCTCTCGAAGTTCCCGAGCCTCTCCGAAGAGATCGTCGACTCGGTCAGCTAGTCGTTCCCTGCAGGCGAATCGCGCCTCAGGGCGAATCTCCTTCTGTGTCCGACCGCACCCTTGTGGAGCGCTTTCTGTCGTCGCCCGCTCTGTCCGACGCGACTCGACGCGCTTACCGAGTGGACGTCGAGGAGTTCGCGTCGTGGCTGCGTCGTCGCGGGACTTCGCTCGAGGAGGTCGATGCCGCGACGCTCAGCGCCTACACCGCCGAGCTCGGCGCGGCACGACCAGGCCGGACGCCGCGGAAGCTCGCCCCGCCGACGATCGCGCGCAAGCTCGCGGCTGTTCGGGCCCTCCTTCGCTTCACGCTCGGCGCAGGGCGGGTTCCCGATGGCCAACTCGGCCCGAGGCGTGCGCGACGGCTACCCGATGCCCCGAAAACCGAGGAGATCGACGTCATCCTCGCGCAGGTATCGGGTGAGGAGCCGCTTGCCGTGCGCAACCGCGCGCTGCTCGAGCTGGTGTACTCGGCGGGGCTCCGCAGCAGGGAGGCGGTCGACCTGGATCTCGCCGACGTCGACTTCGAGCAGGAAGCCGTGCACGTCAGGGGCAAGGGCGGGAAGGAGCGAGTCGTCCCGCTCGGCGAGGAGGCTGCCTACAGGCTCCGCCGCTACCTCGAGGAGTCGCGTCCCCACCTCGTCCGCGGCGCCGAGGATGCGCTCTTCCTGTCGGCGCGCGGCAAGCGTCTGGACACGAGCACGATCCGTCGGCTCCTCCCCCACCCCCACCGGCTGAGGCACGCTTTCGCCACGCATTTGCTCGAGGGCGGCGCCGACCTCCGGGTGATCCAGGAGCTCCTGGGCCACAGCTCGCTCTCCACGACGCAGGCCTACAGCCACGTCGATGCCCGCCGACTCCGGAAGGTCTATGACCGAGCGCACCCCAGATCCTGAGGTCGAGTCCTTCCTCGCGGTCTCGGCGGCGAGGCTGGCGCCGCGGACCGTCGAGGCGTACCGTCGAGATCTAGGCGCGCTCGCCGACAAGCTTGGCCACTCGCCGGCAACGGCCACTCGAGAGGAGCTGGAGGCGTATCTCGCCCAGCTGCGCGCCGAAGGGCTCGCAGCCTCGACGATCGCACGTCGGCTTGCGGCAACACGGGCCTTCTTCCGCCATCGAGTCCTGATCGGTGCAAGCCAGGAGAACCCGGCGGCGGACGTCGCGCTTCCGAGGCGTGCACGCCGCCTGCCCCGAACGCTCTCGCCCGGAGAGGCCGAGCGGCTGGTCGAAGCCGCGTCCGGCACCAAGCCGCGCGACCTCCGCGACCGCGCCCTCGTCGAGCTGCTCTACGGAGCCGGGCTCCGAGTCAGCGAGGCAGTCGGGCTGGAGCGAGGCGGCGTCGATCTGGACGAGCGGCTCGTGCGCTCGATCGGCAAGGGCGGCAAGGAACGCATCGTCCCGCTCGGGCGAGAGGCGGCCGACGCCCTGCGCCGTTACCTCAGTCGGGGAAGGCCGTTCCTCGACCGCCGCCACCGGCCGGAGCTCTTTCTCAACGCCCAGGGCGGCGGCCTGACGCGGGCCGGGGCGTTCCTCATCCTCCGCCGCCTCGCCGAAAAGGCGGGCCTGGAGCCGGGTCGCGTGCACCCGCATCTCCTCCGGCACTCGTTCGCGACGCACCTCCTGGAAGGAGGCGCCGACCTAAGGAGCGTCCAGGAGATGCTCGGGCATGCAGATCTTGCGACGACAGAGCTCTACACCCACGTGACCGACCGCAGGCGGCGAGAGGCGTATTTCGCGGCTCATCCCCATGCGCGGCGCGGACTCAAGGTTTCCGCTCCCGCGCCGATGGCAAAACCGAAGAAGGATGGCTCAACTTGACCCACAGATGGCAATGCTCTTCGCGGTCACCAGCGGAGTCGGTTATCTGATGGTCATGAGCGGGGTCGGCAAGAGCCTTCTCGAATGGAAGCGCCGCCGCTCGTGCCCCTCCTGCGGCCGCACTCCCTGCGCCTGCATATAGGAGGGCTTGGCGCAATATGGTCTGTGCCGCCGGGCCGCCCTGCTCGCCCCGATACCGGGTCCTCAGTCGCCCCGGTAATGGGGATTACCGGGGCTCCCTGCGTCCGCGGTCTCGGAACGAGCATCGCACCCCGTCGACGAGCAATATCGCGCCAAACCCTCCTAGCGCCTCGCGGCGCCCTTTTTCCTGAGCACCTCTCCGATCTTCCCCGCTGCGTTCCGTAGCTCGCGGTCCTGCTCGTCGTCGTCGGCGATCGAGCTCAGGATCAGAATCGTCTCGCGCTGTGGCGAGCCGTTTTTCAGACACATGACGGCGAGTCGCCTGACGGCCTGGTTGTCATCATGAGTCGACAGCTCGTGGAGCATCGGTCGAACCTCGTTGACCAGCCCGGGATGGTCGCGCGAGAGGAGCTCGAGCGAGATCAGCGCGGAGCCACGGCAGGCAGGGCTCTCGTCCTCCAGCCCTCGGCGGAGCAGCTCGGTCTTCTGGCGGAAACGGAACTGGCCGATCGCCCGGTACGCCACAGCGCGCTCGCGGTAGTCGTGCGAGCGGGCGGCCGCCTCGAGCTCGTCGGCCCATTGCGTCCGCAAGCCGGCGAGCTCGCGCTCGGCGCCCTGCTCCGCGAGCGACGCTCCTTCCGCAGCGGCTGACGCCAGCTCAGACAGCGGACAGCGACCGCGGGCCGGGACCGACGTAGCGGTCGGCGGGCCTGAACAATCGTCCGGTCTGCTTCTGCTCGAGGATGTGCGCCGACCAACCGGCCACGCGGGAGCAGGCGAACATCGCGGGCGTCAGCTCTGGCGGGACGTCGGCGGCGTCCAGGAGCACGGCTGAGTAGAACTCGACGTTCGTCGCGATCACGTAGTCCGGCTTTCGCCTATGGAGCTCCGCGAGCGCAGCTTCCTCCAAAGCCTCGGCAACCTCCATGCGTGGTGAGCCGACCTCCTGTGCCACACGCTTGAGGATTCGCGATCGGGGATCCTCGGCGCGGTATACGCGATGGCCGAAGCCCATGATGCGGCCGTGCTGCTCGAGAACGCTCTTGACGTAGCCCTCCGGATCGCCGGTCTTGGCGACTTCGTCGAGCATCGGCAGCACGCGGGCGGGCGCGCCGCCGTGGAGTGGCCCGCTCAATCCGCCGACGGCCGCTGACATGGCCGCTCCGCAGTCGGCGCCGGTCGATGCGACAACCCGCGCAGTGAACGTAGAGGCGTTGAGGCCATGCTCCGCCGTGCAGATCCAGTACGTGTCGATTGCCTTGACGTGATCCGGGTTCGCCTCGCCGCGCCAGCGAAGCAGGAACTTCTCCGCCGCCGTCTCCCCTTGCGCCACGGCGTCGTCCGGGGCCGGCTCGCGTCCGTCCGCGACTGCGGCAGAGCGGGCCACAATCCCCATCATCTGCGCTGACAGGCGCCCGAGGTCGTCACGCGCTTGGTCGTCGTCGATGTCGACCAGCTTCTTGAGCTTCCACTCACCCGCCAGGTGCGCGACCTCGGACTGGAGATCGGCGGGCGCGTTCCCGGTCAGGCCGGTCGGTACGTACGGCTCGGGGTCGGGCATCTTCGAGTCGATGTCATCGTCGACGAGCAGCCCCCAGACGTTCTCATAGGAGTAGCGCCCGACGAGCTCCTCGATGTCGTAGCCGCGGTAGCGCAGCGCACCGCCCTCCCGATCGGGCGCGGCGATCGCCGTTTCGACTGCGACGACGCCCTCGAGACCTGGCTTGAACTCGTTCATCCCGCGGGAAATCTATAGGAGGGTCGGCGGGACGCCGCTCGCTGCACGGGCGTGATTGCTCGTTCGCAGGCAAGAACGCAGGGAGCGTTCGTAGCCGGCGGCTACGGGCGCGACTGAGGACGCCGCATGCGGGCGAGCAGCGCGGCCGTGCGGCTCAGTCTGCGTCCCGTCGACCCTCCTCACGCAAGATAGAGTCGCGGCGGCATGGGTCACAAAGTGACGCTCATCCCCGGCGACGGCACAGGCCCGGAGCTGACCGAGGCGACCCGACGCGTGCTCGAGGCAACCGGGGTCGAGTTCGACTGGGACGTCCAGTACGCGGGCAGCGACGTCATGGATCAACACGGCGGCAACCCGCTTCCCGAGCACGTTCTCGAGGCGATCAAGGAGAACGGGATCGCGCTCAAGGGGCCGATCACGACGCCTGTGGGCGGCGGATTCCGCTCGGTGAACGTCGCGCTGCGAAAGGGCCTCGACCTCTACGCCCAGGTGCGCCCCTGCAAGAGCTACCCCGGCGTCCGCTCGCGGTACGAGGACGTCGACATCGTGATCATCCGCGAGGCGACCGAGGATCTCTACGCGGGGATCGAGTACGAGGTCGGTTCGAGCGAGGCGAATGAGCTCACCGAGTGGATCAGGGCGCGCGGCGGGACGCTGCGCGACGACGCAGGCATCTCGATCAAGCCCATCTCCGTCGAAGGAACGCGCCGGATCTTCGAGTTCGCATTCGACTACGCGAGGCGGCTGGGACGCCGGAAGGTGACGAGCGTCCACAAGGCGAACATCATGAAGTTCACGGACGGGCTCTGGCTGCAGATCTCGCGGGAGATCGCCGAGCAGAACCCGGACATCGAGTTCGAGGACCGGATCGTGGACAACCTCTGCATGCAGCTCGTCCAGCGGCCCGAGGAGTACGACGTGCTCGTCCTGCCGAACCTCTACGGGGACATCGTCTCTGACCTCGCCGCGGGCCTCATCGGCGGGCTCGGGCTCGCGCCGGGCGGGAACATCGGCACGGGGGCGGCCGTCTTCGAGCCCACGCACGGCTCCGCTCCGAAGTACGCCGGCCAGAACAAGGTGAATCCGATGGCGATGATGCTCTCGGGGATGCTGATGCTTCGACACCTCGAGGAGGCGGACGCGGCCGACCGGCTCGAGCAAGCCATCGCCGAGGTGATCGCCGAGGGCCGAAGCGTGACGTACGACATGAAGCCGGCGCGGGACGATCCGACCGCGGTCGGCACGAGCGAGGTTGCCGACGCGATCATCGAGAAGCTGGGGGTGCGGGTGTGAGCCAGAGACGAAAGGTGACCGTCGTCGGGGCCGGCAATGTCGGCGCGACGTGCGCGCAGGAGCTCGCGCGCCGCGATTACGCCGACGTCGTCCTCGTCGACATCAAGGAGGGCCTCCCCGAGGGGAAGGCGCTAGACGTCAACCAGGCGGGCGCCGTACTCGGTTACGAGCCCAACATCACCGGCTCGACGAGCTACGAGCCTACGGCCGGCTCCGACGTCGTCGTGATCACCGCCGGCCTTCCTCGCCAGCCGGGGATGAGCCGCGACGACCTCGTGACCACGAACGAGAAGATCGTCGGCTCCGTTACGGAGCAGGCAGTCGCCCAGTCGCCGGATGCGATCCTGATCGTCGTCTCGAACCCGCTGGACGCGATGTGCCACGTCGCGAAGAACGTCTCCGGGCTCCCGAAAGAGCGCGTGTTCGGGCAGGCCGGGATCCTCGACACCGCTCGCCTTCAGACCTTCATCGCCTGGGAGACCGGCTCGTCCGTCAAGGACGTGCGGGCGGTCGTGCTCGGTGGCCACGGCGACCAGATGGTTTCGGTCGTGTCCGCGACGACCGTCGGCGGCGTTCCGCTCACGAAGCTCGTGTCGGGTGACCGGATCGCCGAGCTCGTCGAGCGAACGGCCAAGGGCGGCGGCGAGGTGGTCGAGCTGCTCGGCACGTCTGCGTGGTACGCGCCGGGTGCGGCGTCGGCGCAGATGGTGGACGCGGTGATGCTCGACGAGAAGCGAGTGCTGCCCTGCACGGCGTACCTCGAAGGCGAATACGGCATCGACGGCCTGTACATGGGCGTGCCCGTCAAGCTCGGGGCGCGCGGAATCGAGGAGATCGTGGAGCTCGAGCTGACCGAGGACGAGCAGACGGCGCTCGAAGCCTCCGCCGAGGCGGTCCGCGAGGTCGTCGCCGTCCTCGGCTCCTAGGCATGGACCTAGGCCTCCAAGGCCGCACCGCCATCGTGTGCGGAGCCTCCTCGGGCATCGGGCTCGCGATCGCCGAGTCCCTCACGGCCGAAGGCGCCAACGTGGCGATGTTCGCGCGCCGCCGTGACCTGCTCGAGCGAGAGGCCGAACGCCTCGGAGCGCTTCCCATCCGCGGCGACCTCCGGAACCCGAAGGACCTCGCAAGGCTCGTCGAGACGACGCTCGAGGCCTTCGGCGGGATCGACGTCCTCGTCAACAACGGGGGCGGCCCTCCGCGCACAACGGCCGTGAGCCTCACCGACGAGGACGTCGAGACCGCGGTCGAGCTGCTGCTGCTCTCCACCGTGCGCCTGACGAACCTCTGTCTCCCCCACCTTCGTGCGAGCGGGCGCGGCCGCGTGATCAACATCACGTCGAGCTCGGTCAAGGAGCCGATCGACAACCTCGCGCTCTCGAATTCGATTCGCCCGGGCGTGGTCGGCTGGGCGAGGACGCTCGCCCGCGAGATCGGCCCCGACGGCGTGACCGTGAACTCGATCGCTCCCGGTCGCATCGAGACGGAGCGACTGGCCGAGGTGTTCGTCAACCGCTCGCCGGACGAGGAGCTCGCGACGATCCCGCTCCGCCGCTTCGGGCAGCCGATCGAGATCGGTGACGTGGTCTGCTTCCTCGCTTCCGAGCGCGCGTCCTACGTCACGGGCGCCGTGATCGCGGTCGACGGCGGCCTCACGCCGCTCCCTGCTCTAGCGGTCCACCTATCCTGAGCCGATGGCCCGCTTCTTCAAGCTCCTGATCATCGCGGGCTCGACGCTGCTCGTCGTCACGCTCGCCCTCTACATCATCCCCTCGGATCAGTACGTGCTCGTGCCGGACCAAGCCCGGCCGCTCGCATCTCAGGTCTACGTCCAGGGCGAGCGGGCAGACCAGGGCGGCGGTGGGATCTACTACGTCGCCGTCGAGATCGACAAGGCGAGCATTCTCGAAAAGATGTTTGACGGGAACCTGCCCGGCCCGTTCGGGCGCGAGGGCTCGACACTCGTGCCGGCGTCGGCGGTCCGGGCCCCCGGAGAGAGCGAGCAGGAGCATCGCGCGCAGGAGCTCCGGGCGATGGCGGAGTCGCAGAAGATCGGCGCGGCCGTCGCGCTGCGCGCTCTCGGCTACCGCGTTCCAGTGAAGTCTCCCGGCACCGTCGTCGCCGGCGTCAACCCGAAGGGGCCTTCCGCCGGGAAGCTGCGGGCGCACGACGTGATCGTCTCGGTGGACGGGGAGCCGACGCCGTTCCTGCCCGACTTGCGTCGCGCTATCGGCAGGCACCAGCCGGGCGAGACGGTCAAGGTGACTTTTCGTCGGGGACGCGAGACAGAGACGGTCGAGGTGAGGACCGTGGCCGATCCCGAGAATTCGAAGCGGGCGCTGATCGGGGTCCTCACGAGCTGTGCGCTCCAGGCGGCGAGCAAGATCTCGTTACCGGTGCCGGTTCGCATCGATCTCGGACAGGTGGGCGGCCCCTCCGCGGGCCTCGCGTTCGGCCTGGACGTCGTCGAGGAGCTCGGCCATGACGTCGATCGCGGGCACAAGATCGCGGCGAGCGGCGAGCTCTGCCTCGACGGGACCGTCGTCGGCGTCGGCGGCCTCAAACAGAAGACGATCGGTGCCAGACGCGCCGGAGTCGATGTCTTCCTCGTCCCGGTTGGGGAAAACGCGAGCGAGGCTCGCCGCTACGCGGGCAGCATGAAGGTCGTCCCTGTGCAAAGTTTTCGACAGGCGTTGCGCGCGCTGGCAACACTGCCGGAGAAGCCGGCAAAATCGTAAATTTCCGGCAGTTTCATTCCTGCCGGAAATTGCTCAGATTTCCTCTGCAGTACCCCTTGCAACATTCTCTGACGAGCCTATGATCGCCCGGTTCGCCAGTCCCGCCCAGCTAGGAGTACGCTAAACGTTGCGCAAGAAGAATAGAGCAACCTGTGAACTTTGCTACTTCAGACAGGCGGGCCTGTGCGCCCTCCCCGAGTCCCCTTGCCCGACCTTTCGCCCGGTCGGACAGGGCACGCTCTCTCCCCCGCATCAGGCCCGCCTAATTCCTCGCGTCGCTCGTCACGCCGCCTAGAGCGGCGTGACTTCGCTCGCTTTCGCGGGTGAGCCCCTGGTCTTAGACTCGAGATATGCGTTTGTTTCGGCGACCTGACGGGCCCATCGAGGAATGGCAGCCTCGGCTCTACGCGACGCTGATCGTGCTCGGGTTGATCGTCGCCTGGTTGATCGCGTTCATCATCAAGAACGACGACAAGGTCCAGCTCGACTTCGTGCTCCTCGACGCACACCTGTCGCTCATCTGGCTGATCATCCTGCTGCTGGCGGTCGGGTTCGTCGGCGGCATCCTGACCTCGCAGGTGTACCGGCGCCGCCGCCAGTTACGCAGCGCGACTGAGGAGCATCGCAGCGCGGACGGCTGAGGCGAGTCGCCTCACGCCTTCCTCGATCGCCGCGGGTGATTCGTAGCTGAAGGCGAGCCGCAGCGCGCTCTCGCCGCCGGGCCCGGCGAAGAAGTCCGTGCCCGGGACGAATGTGACTCCCTCAGGACGGAGCTCGGCGGTCTGCACTCCCCCCGGAAGCTCGAGCCACAGGAAGTAGCCGCCCTCGGGAACCGTCCAGGTCGCTTCGGGGAGCTGTCTCTCGAGCGCCGAGATCATCGCGTCGCGCCGATCGCGAAGCAGCCCGCAGACCCGCTCGAGGCTCGGGGCGAGCTTGCCGCGTCGCAGGAAGGCGTACACGGTCGCCTGCGACAGGAGCGCCGGCGTGATGTACGCCGAGGCGGCGGCCGACTCGACCTCCCGCGCGAGCCGCTCCGGCAAGACGAGGTATCCGACGCGCAGGCCGGGCGCCACCGTCTTCGAGAAGGACGAGCTGTAGACGACGTTCTCGCCGCCCGCGAGCTCGAACACGCTCGGCAGGGCCTTGCCCTCGAAGCGGACGAGCCCGTAGGGATCGTCCTCGAGAATGAGCAGCCCTCCCTTGGCGAGCTTGGCCAGGCGCTTGCGCCGGTCGAGGGGCAACGTCCGCCCGGTCGGGTTCTGGAAAGTGGGAATCGTGTACAGGAACGCACCCGAGCTCACGGCTGCCTCATCGTCCAGCGGCGTCGGGATCACCTCGGCCTCTACCGAGGCGAGGATCTTCAGGGGCCGGTCGTAGGTCGGTGCCTCCACGAGGACGGGCCCGTTCGGCGCGAGCAACTCGGCGAGGAACTGAAAGCCCTGGAGCGACCCGTTCGTGAGCACGACTCGCCCAGCATCGACGCCGTGACGCTCGCCGATCCACTCACGGAGCAGTGGATAGCCGCCGCCAGGCCCGTAGCTCAGGACCGTCTCGCCGTCGCTGTCGATCGCGGCGCGGGCACAGTCCGCCAGCTCGGCGAGCGGCAAGCACTCAGGCGCGGGAACACCCCTGGCGAGTGAGATCGACTCCATGCGGGCACCCTAAAATCGGTGCCGGACATGAAGGTTCTCGCGGCTGCGCTGATCAGCCTGGCGTTCCCCGCCTCCGCGGCTGCCGCGCTCGAGGTCAAGCTCTCGGTCGTGCCCGCTACACCGAAGAAAGGCGCGCCGACCGTCGTGCAGCTGCGTCCGTACTGGACGTACAACCGGCCCGATGGAACGTGCTGCCTACTGAAGCCCGCCGACGTGCGCTACCCGTTCCGCGTCGAAGCCGTCTCGCCGAGGGGCCGCGTCATTCGGGTGGTCGTGCGCCGGACGAAGAACCGCTTCGTCTGGGCGGGCCGGATCCGCTTCGGAACGGCGGGCCGATGGACGCTCCGCGCCCCGCAGTGGGGCCCGCGCTACAGCCGGCATTACGGCGCCAAGCCACGCATCCGCGTGAGCGTCGCGCCCTAGGCCGTGGCGCCGGCCGTCTCGGCCGCGAGCTCCGCCACCTCGGTCGGCGTCGTCCCGACCTTGACCCCTGCCGCCTCGAGCGCCTCTTTCTTGGCCTGCGCGGTGCCGGAGGAACCGGAGATGATCGCGCCCGCGTGGCCCATCGTCTTCCCGGGTGGCGCCGTGAAGCCGGCGATGTAGGCGACGACCGGCTTCGACATCTCGGCGTCGATGAAGCGAGCCGCCTTCTCCTCCTCGTCACCGCCGATCTCGCCGACCATGACGACGACCTCGGTCTCGGGGTCTGCCTCGAACTTCGCGAGGATGTCGATGAACGACGAGCCGACGACGGGATCGCCCCCGATGCCTACGATCGTCGAGTTGCCGAGCCCCATCTGGGCCAGCTCGAAGCCGATCTGGTACGTCAGCGTCCCCGAGCGGCTGACGAGGCCGATGCGTCCTTCGCTCAGCACCTCCGCCGGGATGATCCCGACGTTCGCCTTGCCCGGGGAAACCGCGCCCGGGCAGTTCGGGCCGAGCATCGTGATCCCCATGGGCCGGATGTAGTTGTAGACGCGGAGCATCTCGTGCGCCGGGAGCCCCTCCGCGACGCAGACGACCGTCTCGATGCCTCCGTCGACCGCTTCGTAGATCGCGTCCGTCGCGAAGCGGGCCGGGACGAAGACGAGCGTCGTGTTCGCTCCGGTCTCGTCGACGGCCTCGGCGACGGTGTTGAACACCGGGATGCCTTCGACGTCCAGTCCGCCCTTGCCGGGTGTGACGCCGGCGACGACGTTCGTCCCGTACTCGCGGTTCCGCACGGCGTGGAACGAGCCTTCGCTACCCGTGATGCCCTGGACCAGAAGGCGCGTGTCGTTGTCGACGATGATCGCCATCAGCGCTTCCGCCCTTTGAAGATGCCGCGATCGAGGCGCAGCTTGCCGTCTTCGATCCGCTCGGCCAGGAGCTCACGGGCACGGGCTCCGTCCTCCGGCGGCGTGCCGGCTCGCTCGAGCCACGACTCGAAGTCGATCCGCTTGTCCTCGCGCTCGAAAGCCTCGACCCCGAGCCCGGCGGCGGCGAACATCTCACGCCACTCGTCCTCGGAGTAATTGCGGACATGTGTTGGGTCGTGCAGCCGGTCCGCCTCTTCGCCCTCCTCGCCTAGGTACAGGTTGTCCGCAATGAGTACGAGTGAGCCGCTGACGCGCGCCATCTCCTTCAGCGCGCCGCCTGGATCCTGGAAGTGATGTGCGGCGACGCGGCACGCGACGACGTCGAAGCTCGAGTCGGCGAACGGGATCTCCTCGGCGCGGCTGACAACCGTCGGCTTCATGCCCGGGGCCGGGTCGATCGTGACGACCTCGAGACCGGCCTCGCGCAACACCCGGGCAACATGGCCTCCGCCGGTGGCGACGTCGAGCCCGGTCCTGCCTTCCGCCCATTCGGCGAAGAGCTCCAGGTCGCGCCCCTTACTGTGCGCGTCGCTCTCGCGGTACGCCTCGGCCCGCTCCGACCAGACATCGGTCATGCCGCGAGCTCCACCGCTCGCCTTGCGGCGTCGAGCATCGTCGGCTCGACGTGGATCTTGTCCGGCGCGCCCTCGGTGAGGATCTGCCGCCCCTCCTCCGCGTTGGTGCCGTCGAAGCGGACGACGATCGGCTCGTCGATCGAGACCTGCCCGAGGGCCTGCAGGATTCCGCGCGCGACCTCGTCGCACCGCGTGATCCCGCCGAAGATGTTGAACAAGATCGACTTCACCTGCGGATCGGAGCTGATGATCTCCAGCGCGTCCACTACGCCCTGCGCGTCACCGCCGCCCCCGAGGTCGCAGAAGTTCGCCGGCCGCCCGCCGGCGAGGGCGATCACGTCGAGCGTCGACATGACGAGGCCGGCCCCGTTGCCGAGGATCCCGACCTCGCCGTCGAGCTTCACGTAGGTGACGTCTTTCTCGCGGGCGGCACGCTCCTCGGGCGGATAGGCCTCGAGGTCGCGCATCTCGGCGATGTCGGCGTGCTTGTAGAGCGCGTTGTCGTCGACCGTGAACTTCGAATCGAGCGCCTTGACCTCGCCCTCGGGCGTCACGATCAGCGGGTTGATCTCGCAGAGCATCGAGTCCGCGCCGACGAACGCGTCGTACAGCTTCTGGACGATCGCGAGGATCTGCTTCTGCTCGTCCGGGTCCTCGATCCCCGCGCCGTAGATCAGGCGTCGGGCCTGGTAAGGCTGGAAGCCCTCGAGAGGGTCGACGTGCAGCCTGGCCAGCGCCTCGGGCCGCTCGGCCGCGACCTCCTCGATGTCGATCCCGCCCTCCCTGGTGAACATGAACAGCGCCTTCTTCTGGCCGCGATCGAAGGTCACCGAGAGGTAGTACTCCTTGGCGATGACCGAAGCCTTCTCGATCCAGAGCTTGCGGACGACGTGCCCGTTGATGTCCAGGCCGAGGATCGCCTCTGCGTGCTCGGACGCCTCTTCAGGCGATTCGGCGAGCTTGATACCGCCGGCCTTCCCACGACCCCCGGTCAGTACCTGGGCCTTGACGACGACCTGGCCGCCGATCTCCTCCGCCGCCGTGCGCGCCTCCTCAGGCGTCGTCGCGAGCCGCCCTTCGGAGACCGGAATCCCGAATCGCTTGAACAGCTCCTTGCCCTGGTACTCGTAGAGGTCCACGGGCGGCGACTCTAGCGAAGAGACAAGCCTCGGCACCGTCGGCGGGAGTGCCTTAGAGTCCGGCCGCAGTCACATCTAGAGAAGGAGACACATTGAGCGAGCAGGACACCACGCTGACCGACGACCAGATTCGCGCGGAGTCGACCTTCGGCGACACGCCTGACACGGGCACGAGCACCGAAGAGGGCGAAGGCGACAGCGACGGGATGGATACCGGCGGCGGATCCGACTCGGACGATACGGACTCCGATTCAGACGGCTCGGACTCGTAGCTCCCTAGCGCGCTGCATCGAGCCGGTCGAGGGTCCGAGGTTCCTCGACCAGTACTGGGAGACGAAGCCCCTCCTCGTTCCTCGTGACGAGGAGGGGCGGTACCTCGACCTGCTGTCGATCGCGGAGGTCGAGCGCCGGGTCGCCGAGGGAGGGCTTCGGTGGCCGGCATTCCGCGTCGTCAAGCAAGGTGAGAAGCTCGTCCTCGCGGACTACGCCGAGGACATCCCGTGGTCACCCCAGCCGTTTTCGGGCACAGCCCGGGTCGAGCGGGTCGCTGCCGAGTTCGAGCGTGGAGCGACGATCGTCCTCCAGGCTTTGCAGGTCCAGCACCCACCGCTGGCGGAGTTCTGCCGCGAGCTCGAGGCGGAGCTCGGGCATCCGGCGCAGGCCAATGCCTACTACACCCCGGCGAGCGCTCAGGGATTCGCGGTGCATCACGACACTCACGACGTGTTCTGCCTCCAGATCGAGGGCGAGAAGCGCTGGCTCGTGTATCCGCCCGTTCTCGAGCTGCCTCTGAAACAGCAGAAGTACGTGCGCGCAATGGGCGAGCCCGGAGAGCCGGTCATGGATGTGACGCTGCGCGCAGGAGACATGCTCTACCTCCCGCGCGGCTGGCTCCATCAGGCGATGACCTCGGACGTGCCGTCGCTCCACCTGACCGTCGGCGTCAACGTCGCCACGTGGCGCGACGCGGTGCGGGAAGCGCTCGACGAAGCAGCGCGCGAGGAGGTCGAGCTCCGTCGCGGCGTTGCGCTCGACGGCGAGGCGCCGGAGGGGCTGCTCGATGCTCTCGCGGCTCGGCTCACGCCCGAGGCGGTCTCGACCCGTCGGTGGCGCTCGTTCGTCGAGTCTCGGCGCGCGATCCGCGACGACGCGTTCGATCAGCTTCGCGCGCTCGAGGACCTGGAGCTCGACACCCTCCTCGAGCGCAGGCGGACGGTCATCGCCCACCTGTCGGTCGACGAGGATGCCGCGCGGCTGGCGTTCGAGGGCCGAGAGCTTTCCTTGCCGGCCTTCGTGGCCGCCGACCTCATGCACATCCTCGAGACGGACGAGGCTTTTCGCGCGGAGGACCTCCCGGGCTCGCTCGACGACAGCGGCCGCCTCGTCCTCGTGCGACGCCTGGTTCGCGAGGGCCTGCTGAGGATCAGACCGGACTGACGACGAAGCGTGAGGGTCGCTTCAGGCTCTCCGAGTGGCATGTGAGGAGCGTGAGGTCGCCCGGCGTCTGCTCGACGCGCACCTCGTGGGTCTCCCCGCCGCGGAGGGTGAAGGCCACGACGCAGGAGCCTTCGCTCCTCGAGACCTTCGCCAGCGACAGGTCGTCGATCCCCGTCAACCCCTCCCGGTCGCGGAGCCAGCGCTCCGCCGCCTGGACGTCGAACGTGTAGATCGACCTGCCTCGGTAGTGGTCGAGGAGAAGGCGCCCGCCGAAGTGCTCGTCGAGCACCGGGCCGGCTGTCTCGCGATCGACTCGTCCGTAGTAGAGACCCTCGGGGAGACAAACGAGGTTGCCCGCGAACCGGTCGCCGCCGATGTGCGACGACTGCCAGGCCCAATCCGGGTCGAGCTCGTCACGCAGCGCGTCGTAGAGAGGGCGCCCGTAGCGCGCGCAGCAGGGATCGTGCTTCCCGTGCGTGCAGACGAGGAAGAGCGGGTGGTCGACCTCGGTGCCGGCCCTGAGCTCGACGCCTCTCAGGTCCTCGTAGGTCTCGAACTCGGTGCGCGCCACCCGCGTCTCCCCCGGCCTCGAGGCGGCGGCGAAGGCGAGAAGCCGCGGATGCCGCCTTCGGTCGGGTCTCCTGACGAAGAGCAGGCGCCCGTGAGGGACCGATGCCACCTGCTCGCGAAGGTGGCTCTTGACCTGGTCCGAGAGACCGCTGCCCAGAAGCGCGTCGCGTGTCCAGACACCCCGGTACTCGACGAGGAACCAGTTGTCGATCCGGCTGGCGGTTGCGGCGAGGGGTTCATCGTTCTCGCGCGAGATGTCCGCGCAGAATGGCCTTGGTTCGGTCAAGCCTCGTCCTGCGTGACGAGGCAGATGACCTGTCCCGTCGTGACAGGCTGACCCGGTTCGACGGAGAGACCCGAGACGACGCCGCCGCGGGGTGAGGTGATCTCGTTCTCCATCTTCATCGCCTCGACGACACAAACGACCTGGCCCGGAGTGACCTCGTCGCCGTCGGCGACCTCGACCGCGAGGACGGTTCCCTGCATGGGCGTGACGATCGCGTCGCGGGCCGCGCCGTGGTGGCCCTGCTGCGAGTCACGGTCGCGGCGGCGGCGGACGAGGTCCGCGTGAGGTGGTTCGGGCGTGAGGACCTTGACCTCGAACCGTCTGCCTTCGACCTCCGCCTCGATGCGGCGCTCTCGCACGCGCCCGTCCGATCCTGCCGCTACGCTTGTTGTCATATTAGACAACTGCTCTGCTCGCTCGGCCAGCTCCTGCGACTCGGTGACCCCGCGGCACGTCTCGCCTGCCGAGAAGCACGGATGTTCGAGCAGAGCCCGGTGGAACCCGACCAGGGTCGTGACGCCGCCGATCTCGTATTCGCCCAGCGCACGCAGCATCCGCAGCCGCGCGTGATCGCGGTCGACACCGTGGACACACAGCTTCGAGACGAGGGGGTCGTAGAGGCCGACGATCTCGCTCCCGGACGTGACGCCGGAGTCGACCCGTACTCCCGGGCCCCCCGGCTCCCTGTAGCTCGTGATCCTCCCCGGCGACGGAAGGAAGCCTGTGGACGGATCCTCCGCGTTGATGCGGCATTCGATCGCATGTCCGTTCAGCCGGACCTCGTCCTGGCTCAGCGATAGCGGCTTCCCGGCCGCGATCAGCACCTGCTCGCGAACGAGGTCGAGGCCCGTGACGAGCTCGGTCACCGTGTGCTCGACCTGGAGCCGGGTGTTCATCTCGAGGAAGAAGTACTCGCCCTCCCGCGAGAGGAGACCTTCGATCGTGCCCGCCGAGCGGTAGCCGACCGCGCGGGCCGCCTCGACCGCGATGCGGCCGATCTCGGCTCGCAGGTCGTCGTCGACGGCCGGCGAGGGCGTCTCCTCGACGAGCTTCTGGTGCCTGCGTTGGATCGTGCAGTCGCGCTCCCCGAGGTGGATTACGGCGCCGTGCGCGTCCGCGAGGACCTGGACCTCGACGTGCCTCGGGTCCTCGAGGTAGCGCTCGACGTACACGGCCGGGTCGGAGAAGTAGGCCTGTCCTTCGCGGCGCGCAGCTTCGAAGGCCCGTTCGACCTCCTCAGCCGAGCTCACGACCTTGAGGCCCTTGCCGCCTCCTCCGGCCGAGGCTTTGATGGCGATCGGCCAGCCAAGCTCGTCACCGAGTCGGCGAACCTCGTCGGGGGATGTTGCCGGCTCGGTCGTCCCCGGGATGATGGGTACGCCGGCGGCGCTCATCGTCTGCCGGGCCGCAACCTTCGAGCCCATCAGCTCCATCGCCTCCGGAGGCGGGCCGATCCATGTGATGCCCGCGGCCTCGACGGCGCGCGCGAAATCGGCGTTCTCGGCAAGGAACCCGTACCCCGGGTGCACGGCCTGCGCCCCGGCACGCCGAGCTGCGTCCAGGATCCGCTCCTGGTGGAGGTAGCTCTCGGCGGGTGTCCCGGGCCCCACGAGGTAGGCCTCGTCGGCCATGGAAACGTGCAGCGATCCGCGGTCTGCCTCCGAGTACACAGCCACGGAGGCGATCTCCAGCTCGCGCAGCGTCCGGCAGATGCGAGTCGCGATCTCGCCGCGGTTTGCGACCAGGATCTTCGTGAACGGCACCATCCCCCGCGTATTCTCTCCACCGGTGAGCTTCGCCGATCAGCTGACGGTGGCACGGGCCGCGGTCGTCCCCTTCGTCGTCCTTCTGTTCGTCTGGGATTTCCCCGGTCACGACTACTGGGCCACGGCGCTGTTCGCCGTGGCGATGGCGACCGACTGGTTCGACGGGAGACTCGCCAGGCGTAGCGGGCGAACGTCGGCCCTCGGCTCGCTCCTGGACCCCGTCGCCGACAAGCTTCTCGTGCTCACGGTGATGATCGTCCTCGTCGGCCGGGAGGTTTTCGCAGGCTGGATGGTGGCGGCGATCGTCGCCCGGGAGCTCCTCGTCTCGGGGCTCCGACTCGCGGCGCTCGAACGGGGAGTCGTGCTCGAGGCGCGCGATCTCGGGCGTCTGAAGACGTGGACGCAAGCCGTCGCCGTCGGGCTCGGCGGGCTCGCGGCAGCCGGCGCCTTCGACGACTCGATCGCGCGCTGGGCGCTCGGCGTCGCTCTTGCGCTGACGTGGATCTCGGGGCTCGACTACGCCCGGCTTGCGCCGCGACTGCTTCGTGGCGCACCGGCCGCCACCGGCAGCGGGTCTCCGCCGGATTCGGCGTTCTCGAGCAGCCCCGCAAGCCGCCAGACGCTGCGGTAGGGCTCGGCCCGAGGATCACCCTCGGGGGCGATCGCGCTCAGGAGAGCAGCGCGCTCTTCGGGGCTCGGCTCCGGCGTGATCTCGATCTGCACCGCGGAGAGACTAAAGGCCCCGGGGGGAACCGACGATGACCTGGGCGTGAGACAACCGCGGCTTTTCGCCCTGTTCGCATGCCTTCTGAGCGCCCTGGCAATCGCCCCTGGCGCGTCCTCCTCTGCGTCGAAGCGATCATGGGCGCAACCAGAGATCAGGGTCGTCGTCGCCCGTGGCCTGATGGCGAAGAGCGTCGCGTCTTTCCGACCGAACGACCCGCTCACGCAGGGCGAGCTAGCCGGCCTCGTCGCCGATCTCACGGACGGGGTGCCGAAGGCCGTGGCGAATCCAGCCGCCCCAGTGACGATGGCGCAGCTCGATGCGCGGCTCGTTCGCACCCTCAACCTGGCCGAGGAGGCGTCCCTCTTCCACCAGGCCGCGTTCGCTGCGGGGCTTCGCCCGCCGGCGCGCTTCGGGACCGAGGTGGTCGCGCGCTTGCTCGGCCTGCGAACGAATCATCCGACGGGCCAGGACGATCTCGAGCGCCTCCCGAACGACCCGGCTCCCCGCGCGGAGGTCGCCTACTCGGTCGCAACGATCCTGAGCTTGTCCGAGTGGGAGACGAGCAACGTCGAAGAAGCCGCTGCGAGCTTCGAGTTGCCGGCCCTTACTCCCTGGCAGCGCCGCGTGCTCACGACCGCGGTTGGCTTCATCGGCTTCCCGTACGTGTGGGGCGGAGAGTTCGAGCGACCATCGTCACCGTTCGGCGCGCAGCCGCAGGGCGGCTTCGACTGCTCCGGATTCGCGTGGCGCGTCTACAAGCTCCAGTCGTACGCCGGTGCACCTCAGCTCTCTGACACCCTCTCCGGCCGGACGGCCGCGGCGATGGCAGGCGAGGCACCACCGCCAAGGCGGGTCAAGACCGCGCGGCTGGCGCCGGCCGATCTGGTCTTCTTCGGCTCCGGTGGGCGGCGCGCAAGACCGGCTCAGATCGACCACATGGGCGTCTACCTCGGCAACGGCTGGATGATCCATTCTTCGCGCTACGGCGTGGCGCTCGTGCAGGTCGGCGGCTGGTACGACAACCGCCTCGCGTGGGGCCGGCGGCCCCTCGCCGAAGCCGGTCTCTGAGCTCCGAGCGGGCTTTTCAGGCACCGCGATGTTCACCCGTATGGGTGATTCACTGACGTTTTCCACAGGCAACAATCGCGCTGTCCGCATCGTCCGACTCGGGAGGAAAGCGAAGTGCTTGAGTGGAAGCCACGCCTCATTGCAGTCCTGTTCATCCTGATCGCCATCGCAGTCGCTGCCGGCATCTTCGAAAACGGCAGCCTCCTCGAAAACTGGGAGTGGTAGCCGGCTAGGCCCGGAGAGGGAGGGAATCGATGGCGCACCGCATGGCGCCAATCGTGATTCCGGTCTACCTCGGAGGTCTCGCCTCCGTGCTGCTGGCCGCGTACTCGTTCGCGACCGAGCCGCACACGGCGACGATGCTCCTGGGTGTGGCGGCCCTGCTCGCTGCGTCGACACTGGCGAGCCGCTATCCGGTCCCGATCGAGGGGCCGAACAGCGGCGGGGTCTCGCTGTCGTTCGTGTTCGCAGCGAGCGCGATCGTCCTCTTCGGCTGGAGCGCCGGCGTTCTCGTCGCTTTCGCGGCGCCGGTACTGATCCAGCTGTCGGAGCACCGGCCACCGGTGCGCATCGCCTACAACGGCTCGGTCTTCGCCTGCGCGGCCGCCGTCGGTGGCGCTCTGGTGAGCTTCATCCCCGGGGACGGCACCGATGCGCTGATCGCCAAGGTCGGAGTCTCGGCCTCCACGCAGTACACGATCAACCTGTTGCTCATCTCGCTCGTCGTCGCGCTCACATCGCGCCGCCCGTTCTTCGAGCTGATCCGAGCCAGCTTGCGCTGGACGATCATGGTCTTCGCCCTCATGGCGTCGGCCGCGCTCATGCTGGTCGTCCTCTGGCAGCGCTCACCGCTGCTTTCCGCTGCGCTCGTCGGCCCCCTGCTCGCGATCGCCCTCTACCAACGCTCGACCTACCGCGCCCTCCGCGCGATGAAGCTCGCGCTGACCGATCCGCTGACGGGGCTCGGCAACCACCGCCATTTCCACGACCGGCTCGAGCGTGAGCTGATCGAGGCCGAGCGCGAGGGCAGCAGCTTCAGCCTTTGCCTCATCGACGTGGACGACTTCAAGCGCGTCAACGACCTCTTCGGCCATCCGGCCGGCGACCGCGTACTTTCGCTCCTGGCGACCACACTCCGCCAGAACGGCGAAGCCTTCCGCCTCGGCGGCGACGAGTTCGCCCTGCTCCTGCCGGAGTACGACGAGTGCCAGGCAGTCGACACGGCCACCTCGATCATCGACCGGATCGCACACATCGGGCTCGAGCATGTCGGCTCGGTCACCGTCTCGGCCGGTGTGGCGACCTTCCCGCGGCAGGCGCCTGATCGCGGAGAGTTGATTCGCCTCGCAGACAGCGCCCTCTACTGGGCCAAGGAGAACGGCAAGAACCGCGTGCACGTCTATCGGCCCGACGTCGTCGAGCTCGCGGAGCTGCGCCGGCTCGCTGCAGGGCCCGACCGCGCCGCGCGCTTCCGTGCCGCTGCGAGCCTCGCCAAGGCGGTCGACCTACGGGACACCTACACGGGTAGCCACTCCGCGCGCGTGGCCGAGCTGGCCGCGCGGGTCGCGGCGCGCCTCGGCCTCGACCAGGAGCAGATCGAGCTCGCGCGTCTCGCGGGCAGCCTTCACGACCTCGGCAAGCTCGCGATCCCCGAGGAGATCCTCCGCAAGCCGGGCCCCCTGACGGGTCCCGAGCGGCTCGTCCTCGAGCGACATCCGCAGATCGGGTTCCGCATGCTCGACAGCCTCGGCATCGAGCCGGTGGCCGAGTGGATCCTGCACCATCACGAGCGCTGGGACGGCACGGGCTATCCGGACCGGCTCCCCGGTCCCGAGATCCCGCTCGGCGCCCGAATCATCTTCGTCGTCGACGCCTACGACGCCATGACGTCTGACCGTGTCTACCGAGGCCGCCTGTGTCAGGAAGAGGCACTCGCCGAGCTCCGGCGCTGTGCGGACACGCAGTTCGACCCGGCCGTAGTGGCCGCGCTGGCCGAGGAGTTCGACCTCGTCGCAATGGACGAGCCTGCCGCCGCCCTCGCGTCGTAGACCCCCGCGACAGGAGTCACACAATCGGCTCGATCCCGTCACCCACGCGTGCGCTTTTCCTGACTAGGATCGCAGTGGGGAGGAGGTCGTGGGAACCGGCCTGTTTTGGGGCGACGGCCCGGCTGAGAGAACGGCCAGGAGAGGACGCTAAAGAGGAATGTTCCCGTGCTTGCGCCGCGGTCGCGGCTCGCGCTTCGTGAGCGCCGTTTGCAGCGCATCGATCAGCACCGGCCTCGTCCGCCGCGGCTCGATCACCTCGTCGACGTAGCCGCGCTCGGCCGCGACATACGGGTTCGCGAACTGCTCGCGGTAGTCCGCGACGAGCTCGTCGCGCCGGGCCTCGGGGTCACCGGCATCCTCCAGCTCCTTCCGGAACACGATGTTGACCGCGCCCTCAGGCCCCATCACCGCGACTTCCGCGGTCGGCCACGCGAAGTTGAAATCCGCGCGGATGTGCTTCGAGCTCATGACGTCGTACGCGCCGCCGTAGGCCTTGCGCGTGATCACGGCCAGCTTCGGCACCGTCGCCTCGCAGTAGGCGTAGAGGAGCTTCGCCCCGTGGCGGATGATCCCGCCCCACTCCTGCGCCGTCCCGGGCAGGAACCCGGGCACGTCGACGAACGTGACGAGCGGAATGTTGAACGCGTCGCACGTGCGCACGAAACGGGCCGCTTTGACGGATGAGTCGATGTCGAGCACGCCGGCAAGCGCCCGCGGCTGGTTCCCGACGATCCCGACGGAGTGTCCTCCGAGCCGCGCGAACCCGCACACGATGTTCTCGGCGAATCGCTCGTGCACCTCGAGAAACTCGCCTTCGTCGACAACGCGCCGGACGACGTCCTTCATGTCGTACGGCTTGTTCGGATTGTCGGGAATCAGCGTGTCGAGCTCGGCGTCCTCGCGGTCGACGGCGTCGGACGGCTCCCAGAACGGTGGCGGGTCGAGGTTGTTCTGCGGCAGGAACGAGAGCAGGTAGCGCGCGTCCTCGAGGCAGGCCTCCTCGTTGGGCGACATGAATTGCGCGACGCCGGACTTGGCGGCATGGGTGGCAGCTCCGCCGAGCTCCTCGAAGCTCACCTCCTCGCCGGTAACCGTCTTCACCACGTCGGGACCGGTGATGAACATGTACGACGTTCCCTCGACCATCAGCACGAAGTCGGTCATCGCCGGCGAGTAGACGGCGCCGCCCGCAGTCGGCCCCATGACGAGCGAGATTTGCGGGATGACGCCGGACGCCTGGACGTTTCGCCAGAAGATCTCCGCGTAGCCGGCGAGCGAGACGACTCCCTCCTGGATCCGCGCGCCACCCGAGTCGTTGATGCCGATCACCGGGCAGCCGAACTTCGCCGCGAGGTCCATCACCTTGCAGATCTTCTCGGCGAAGGCCTCGGACAGGCTGCCGCCGAAGATCGTGAAGTCCTGTGAGAAGACGAAGACCTTGCGACCGAAGATCGTGCCGTAGCCGGTGACGACGGCGTCCCCGTACGGCCTCCGATCCATCATCCCGAAGAGCGGATTCCTGTGGCGCACGTAGCGGTCGAGCTCGACGAACGAGCCAGGATCGAGCAGCTTCTCCGCCCGCTCGCGGGCGAGCAGCTTGCCCTGCTCATGCTGCCGGGCGACCGCCTTCTCGCTGCCCGCATGCAGCGCCTCGTCGCGCAGCTTCTCGAGCTGCTCGAGCTTCCCCTTCGTCGAATCTTCGGCCCCGGCCATGGCGTCGGAGCCTAGTGGTTCGGCCGGTGACGTTGCCCGACTACTGGGTCGCTCGCACCAAGCCAGAGGCCGCACTCCGACGAGGCAAGGTCCATGGACCTTGGTGAGGAGGAGGGTGGACTCTGGCGCCGCGTGATCGCGGGCCAGTAGTCATGGCCACGTTGCCGGTCGAGCCACCGGTACAGTCGCCGCCGTGGGACTTCCGCCGGTCGACCGCTCGACCTTGTGGCCGTTCGAGGACGGCGAGCCCGGCGAGTTCTACTACCAGCGTTACGCGCACCCGACCGGAGTGGCCGCGGAGCGCGAGCTGGGTGAGCTCGAGGGCGGCGAGGCGCTTCTCTTCTCGTCGGGCTCCGGCGCCAGCACCTCGATCGTCCTGGCGCTCTTGAAGCCGGGCGACACGATCGCCGTCGCCGAGGGCTGCTACTACGGAACGCCGACGCTCTTCCGGGAGCTGGCGCGCTGGGGGCTCGAGCACGTGGAGTTCGACCAGACCGGGCCGCCACCCGACGGTGTGCAGCTCGTCTGGCTGGAGGCGCCGTCGAATCCCTTCCTCACGATGCCCGACTTCGAGGCCGCCGCCGCACATTCGGCACCGGTCGTCGTCGACACGACGGCCGCGACGCCGATTCACGTTCGCGGGCTCGACCGCGGCGCCGATCTCGTGCTGCACAGTGCGACGAAGTACCTCGGCGGGCATTCCGACGTGCTCCTCGGCGCAGTCGTGACGCGGAATGCCGAGACGGCCGAGAGGCTCCGACAGTTCCGGGGACGCTCCGGAATCGTCGCTGCGCCGGACGCCGCCTGGCTCCTCCTTCGCGGGCTGAAGACACTCGAGCTCCGTGTCCGGCGCCAGTCCGAGACAGCCGCCGAGCTGGCACGCCGGCTCGAGGACCATCCGAAGATCGAGACCGTTCGCTATCCGGGCTTCGGCGGCTTGCTCTCGTTCGACGTGGACGGCGACGCGACCAAGGTCGAGACCGCGACGAAGGTGATCACCAACGCGACGAGCCTCGGCGGCGTCGAGTCGACGATGGAGTCTCGCTACCGGTGGGAGGGCGAGCGCGTGCCCGAGAACCTTCTGCGCCTCAGCGTTGGCCTCGAGGATGTCGACGAGCTGTGGACCGATCTGAAGCAGGCTCTCTCCACCTGAGCTCCTTCATGTGTCGGTTCGCGCCGCTCCGCGGCACTCACTTTTCGGCTTCGCCGAAAAGGGCCGACCTCGAGCAGGCGCTGACCTAGGAGCCGGAGGAGGGATTCGAACCCCCGACCCGCGGTTTACAAAACCGCTGCTCTACCCCTGAGCTACTCCGGCCTGGCCCCAATGGTAGACGGCAAAAAGAGCGCGAAGCGGAAGCGAGCGCCCCCTTCTATGGCCACTAACTCAACTAACTCAATACTTGGCGCGAGCGCTGGTGCGTGTAGATCTTCCGCTTGACCCGCTGCAGCGCGTTGTCGATCGTCTTCGTGTCGCAGCCGAGCTCCTCGGCCATGTCCTCGTAGGACGAGCCCTCGAGGTACAGGCGGAGAGCGTCGGCCTCCAGCGGCGAGAGGCCCGACCCGAGGCAGAAGACGAGGCTCTGCAACTCCTCGGTCGAGATCACGCAGACGGCCGGGTCGTTCACGTGCGAGCCGGGCAACGCGTCGCCGAGCGTGCACTCGCCGTCGGGGTCCTGTCCCGCCGGCGTGTGGCTGAACGAGACGTACGTGTTCAGCGGCGCGTGCTTGTAGCGCGTCGCGGTCTTGATCGCGGTGATGATCTGACGGGTCACGCAGAGCTCCGCGAAGGACCGGAAGGACGTCTCCTTGTCGTGCCGGAAATCCCGCACCGCCTTGTAGAGGCCGATCAGGCCCTCCTGGACGAGATCCTCCCCGTCACCACCGGCGAGGAAATACGAGCTCGCCTTCAGCCGGACGAAGCCGGTGTAGCGGCGAATGAGGTGATCCATCGCCGCGTCGTCCCCGTTCCGGGCTCTGACGACGAGCTGAAGGTCCTCGAGCTCTCGCTCAGCCTTCTGCTGTCGGCGGTGTGCGGGGGCTGGACGGGCGGCGGCCATTTGCCAGGAGTTTTTTCGGGGCGATTTTGCAATCGGACCCTGTTAACTAGCGGGAAGATAGCAACTAAGTGAAAAAAATACAAGGAAACTGCAAAGGTCCCAATCGTTATGGACCTTTGCCTCTTCTCAGCTGTTCTAGCCGCTCTCGCGTTTCCGCATCGAGTTTGTCCTCGACCCGCATCGGTCGTTGCTCGGTGTGACCCTCGAGGCTGAAGTCGCGAGCAAAGGTCGCCGAAGAGAGTTTCGTCACCTCATGGCCGGAAGTGCTGCGAATCGAAGAGTCCGAGGAGACGAGACACACCTGCTCAGTGGCGCGATGCTCTGCGGCCAGCCGCTCTAGCAATGTGTCTGCATGCTCCGCGAAGCGAACTTCGAGCGGGCCGTAGCTCAGGTCCTCTCCGGACCCGTCGAAGACCAGGACGCCGCGCGCCCCCTTTTCGGCGACGAAGCTCGCCAGCTTGTCCGTCAACTCGCGCGAGTCTTCGAACCCACTTGCGTGGAGGAGGTTGAACCCGTCGAAGAGATACAGAGTCGGCTCAGGCATTCCGCTGCCGACGAGCCTCGTAGAGGAGAACCGCCGCCGCCACGCTCACATTGAGCGATTCGACGTTTCCGGCCAGCGGGATCGAGACGAGCTCGTCGCAGGTTCTTCGCACGAGGGGCCGCAGTCCCCGGCCCTCCGCGCCGAACACGAGCGCCGCACCGCCGCGCAGGTCGGCCTCCCACATCGGCTTGCCCGCCTCACGCGCCGCGCCGTAGACCCAGAGGTCCGGCCCCTTGACTTCCGCGAGATACCGCGCGAGGTTGGGGACGACCGCGACCGGCACGTGCTCAACCGCTCCGGCCGACGACCTGCACACCGCGGCGGTGATCATCGCCGAGCCGTGCGCGGGCACGATCACTCCCGTCGCGCCCGCTCCTTCGGCGCTGCGTGCGACCGCACCCAGGTTGCGCGGGTCGGTGACCCGGTCGAGGCAGACGAGCAGCGGGCTCGGCTGCTGCGCGAGCTCGAAGGCGTCCGCGTATCGATACGGCTCGACGCGTGCGACGACGCCCTGGTGGTCGCGGGTCCCGGCGGCATCGGTCAGATCGCGCTCGGGCTTCACCTGCACACGGGGCCCGCCGTTTTCCCTCAGCCAGTCCTCGGCATTCAGCGCGCGCTCGGTCGCCCACAGCTCGAGCACTTCTCGCGGGCCACGCAGAGCCTCCCGTACGGCGCGGCGCCCGTAGACCTGCTCGGCGGTCATCGCTTCGGGACGAGCTGGTACCCCGAGTCGCCGGCGACGTCCCGCACCTCCCAGCCGGCCTCCTCGATCTGCAAGCGCAACCGATCGGCTTCGTCGAAGTCGCCCCCCGCGCGGGCGTCCGCCCGCTTCCTGGCGAGCTCGTCCAGCTCTGTTGGCGCCGTCTCCCGCTCCGCGAGCGACCCCAGCCCGAACAGCTCGAGACCCTTGCGCAGGAGGTCGTGGTCACGCCACTCGTGCATCACGGCCAGGGCCTCTGGGGTGTTGAAGTCGTTCTCCAGCGCCTGCTCCAGCTCGTCCCACCCGCCCGCGCCCACCGACGGATTACGAAAGACCTCGCGGAATCCCTCGGCCCGCGCCTTGGCGGCGGCGAGCGTCTCGTCGGACCAGTCCATCGGCTTTCGCCAGTGCGCGCCGAGGAAGAGCATCAGGATGGTCTCTCTCCCCCACTCCTCGACCGCATCGCGCAGCGCGACGAGATTTCCGAGCGACTTCGACATCTTCTCGCCGCCGAGGCGAAGCATCCCGTTGTGCATCCAGATCCGGGCGAACTCGCGGCCCGCGCCCCGCGACTGGGCGATTTCGTTCTCGTGGTGGGGAAAGACGAGGTCGAGCCCGCCGCCGTGGATCTCGAACCCCGGACCGAGGTGCTTCTCGGCCATCGCCGAGCACTCGATGTGCCAGCCGGGGCGGCCGCGGCCCCATGGTGACTCCCACGACGTGTCCTCGCCCTCCTTGTGCGCCTTCCACAGCGCGAAGTCGCGCGGGTTCTCCTTGAGCGCGGTCTGCTCCTCCTCCTCGGACGGGTTGCGCACCGCGGACTCGTCGTCGTGGCGGCCGGAGAGTCGCCCGTAGTCCTCGAAGCGGTCGACGCGGAAGTAGACGTCACCGCCGGCCTCGTAGGCCAGGTCGCGCTCGACCAGCTCTTCGATCAGCGCGACGATCTCCGGGATCGTCCCCGTCGCGAGCGGCTCGTGATCGGGGCGGCCGAGCCCGAGCAGGTCGGTGTCCTCGATGTACCAGCGCGCTGCGTCTGCGGCGAGCCTCGCGCTGTCGCCGGGCGCCGCCGCGTAGATCTTGTCGTTGATGTCGGTGATGTTCTCGACGAGCGTCACGTCGTAGCCGCGCTCGGAAAGCCAGCGCCGCAGCCACATCGAGACGACGAACGGGCGTGCGTTGCCGACGTGGATCCGCTGGTAGACCGTCGGCCCGCAGAAGTACATGCCGATCGGGCGCTCGCCCGGCTCCGGGAGCTCGACGAGCCCGCGGGTCGCGGTGTCATAGAGCCGCATCGACCCTCCGCAGGGCTTCGTCTCGCGGAAGCGCGGCGATCACAGCCCAGAGCTCGGGCCCACGCTCTCGCCCGGTGAGGGCGAGTCGCAGCGCGCGAAGATCGCCGCCGACGGCCTTCAGCTCTCGCACGATGTCCTTCGCCGACCCGCCGTTCTGCCGCAGCTCCTTGAACCGCTCGAGCGTCGGCCGTGCCTCGTCCCCGAGCGAGACTCCCTCGGGCTCGAGGACGATGCCGGCGAACTCTCGAGCCTCGACGAGGTCGCGGGCGCCACGTAGGGCCGGGACGAGCTCGACCGGCGCGCCGACCCGTCCGGCCAGCTCCTCGTCCGGAAGGCCCGCGATCGCCTCGATCGCGAGCCGGCGGATCCGCGACACGTCGTAGTGGACGTCGTGCTTGGGGATCCCGAGCTCGTCGAGGTAGCCCCGCACGGCCTCGGCCGGAATGCCTGCGTCACGGAGCGAGGCGACCGTCGCTCCGAACTCCCGCTTCGACAGCTTGCGCCCGTCCTCGCCCAAAATCAGGCCGAGATGGATGTACTCCGGCGGCTCCGCGCCAAGAGCCTCGGTCAGCTCGCGGTGGAGGCTCTCGTTCGGGCGGTGGTCGTTCCCGCGGATGACGTGGGTGATCCCGTGCTCGATGTCGTCGACGACGCTCGCGAGGTGGTACGTCGCGGTCCCGTCCTCGCGCAGGAGCGTGATGCGGCCGAACCGGCTCCCGCCGAGGCGCTCGGCGGCTTCGCGGTAGGTGTCCTGGCGCTCGCTCTGCCGCACGGGCCCCTCGTCCCACCCGACGCCGAGCCACTCGAGGTCGCGCAGGATCTCCTCCTCGCCGCCGGGCACGTTGCGCGCCGGATCGGTGTCGTCGATTCGCAGCAGGAAGTGGTCGCCGAAGTTGCGGTTGGCGACGGCGGCCAGAGCGTTGCCGACGTGCAGAGACCCCGTCGGGCTCGGTGCGAAACGCACTTTCTTCATGCTGCCGCCCAGTCTAGAAGTCGAGCGTGTAGCCGACGTCGAGCGGATTCGGCGGATATGGGACGACGCGCGTCTCGCCGTTCTCGCGCCAGCCGCGCCGCTCGTAGAACCGTCTCGCTCGAGCGTTGTCCTCGAGCACCCAGAGCCGACACGAGTTGGAGCCGAAGATGCGAACGAGCTCGAGAGCCCGATCGTGGAGCAAATCGGCGAGACCGCTGGCCCAGAGCTCGGGAACGACGTAGAGCCCGTCCAGCCATCCCTCGCGCACGCACGCTGCACCGACAGTGTTCTCGCCGCTTCGAGCGATGAGCACACGCGCGGCAGCGTCCGCCACCGCAGCGATCCACCGAGCCTGAACCGACTCCCGCGGGTAGGGATAGAGCTCGGGCGGAAAGATGTGGGCCAGCCCGGCGACCGATGCGCGTTCCTGCACCGTCGCCAGGATCTGCGCCTCTTCGGGTCGCGCTTCGCGGATCTCCTCCACCCCCGGATCGTAGAACCGGATCCGCCAGCCGCAGTAAGGTCAGCGCGATGGAGACGGCGCTCCTCGCCTGGTTCGACGAGCACGGTCGCCATCTCCCCTGGCGCCGGACCCGCGACCCGTACGCGATCCTCGTCTCGGAGGTCATGCTCCAGCAGACGCAGGTCGCGCGTGTCGCGCCTCGGTACGTCGCGTTCCTCGCGCGCTGGCCCACCGTCGACTCGCTCGCGTCGGCGACCCCGGCTGATGTGATCCGTGAGTGGCAAGGGCTCGGCTACAACCGGCGCGCGCTCAACCTGCATCGCGCGGCCCGTCGGATCGCGGCCGAGGGCTGGCCGAAGGACCTGACCGAGCTGCCCGGAGTCGGGAGGTACACGGCCGACGCAGTCGCGCGGTTCGCGCACGACCTGCCCGTGCTGCCGGTCGACACGAACGTCCGTCGCGTTCTCGACCGGACCGGCGGAACGTTCGGCCCTGCATCGGCGCATGCCCTGATGGATCTCGGCGCAACAATCTGCGTGGCGCGGGTTCCGCGGTGCGACGCCTGCCCTCTTGCAAGCAGTTGCCCCTCGCGGGGACGACGGTACGAGCCGTTGCGGAAGCAGAGCCGCTTCGAGGGGTCGTTCCGGCAGCGTCGGGCCCGCACGCTGACGCTCGTCGCGGAGCGGCCCAGGTTGCCGAGCAGCCTCGATAGGGAGGCCACGGAGGCGCTCGCCGCCGACGGGCTCGTCGAGGTTCGACGAGGTTTGGTCAGCTTGCCGAGCCGCCAGGCCGAATTCATCGACTCGTAACGGGCTCTCGGCCATGATTTCGGATGTGACCAAGGTTCTCGTCGTCGATGACGAGCCGACGATCCGCGAGGTCGTCGTCAGCTATCTCGAGCGCGAGGGGTTCAGCACGCTCGAGGCGGCCGACGGGAACCGCGCCCGGGAGCTGCTCGAAAGCGACCCGCCGGATCTCGTGGTGCTGGACGTGATGCTGCCCGGGACGGACGGGCTCGAGCTCTGCCGCTGGATCCGGTCGCGCTCGCGCCTCCCCGTGATCATGCTCACCGCCCGGGGCGAGGAGTCCGACCGCATCGTCGGGCTCGAGCTCGGCGCTGACGACTACGTTACGAAGCCGTTCTCGCCTCGAGAACTGGCGGCGCGCGTCCGCACGGTGCTCCGGCGGGCCGAGCCGGATTCCGCCTCCGAGGAGCGACTCTCCTACAACGGGCTCGTGATCGATTCAGGGACGCGAGAGGTCACGAGGGAGGAAGAGCCGCTGCGCCTGACCGCCCGCGAGTTCGATCTCCTCTGGTTCCTGGCGAGCCACCCGAGGCGCGTCTTCTCCCGTGAGCAGCTGATGCGGCGCGTGTGGGGCTACTCGGCCGCGCTCGACACCGGCACGGTGACGGTGCACATGCGGCGGCTGCGCGAGAAGATCGAAGCCGACCCTTCCCATCCCCGGCACCTCGAGACGGTCTGGGGCGTGGGCTACAGGTTCGCCCCGTGATCGAGCTGGCAATCCTCGTCTCGGTGGCGACCCTGCTCGTGGGCCTCGTCGTCGCGTTCGGTCTCAAGCTCCTCCCCACCGTGCGCCTGCAGCTCGTCGGCCTCGCCTTCCTCGCCGTCGTCTTGCCGCTCGGATCCGTGCTGCTCTCGGGCTGGGTCATGTTCCACATGGGCGACGACGTGAAGATCCTCGCCGTGGCAGCCGCCTCGGCATCCGCCGCCGTGATCGCGGCCTTGCTCCTGGCCCGCTCTATCGCGAGCGAAATCGACAGGCTGCGCGACTCGTCCGCGACTCTCGCTGCGGGTGACCTGACCGCCCGCGCCGCCGAGCGCGGCCCCGCCGAGCTGGCTGAGCTGGCTCGCTCTTTCAACGAGATGGCGGAGGACCTGTCCAGGATCTTCGACGCCCGGCGCGAGCTCGTCGCGTGGGCGAGCCACGACCTCCGCACGCCGATCGCCTCACTCCAGGCGATGCTCGAGGCGATCGAGGACGGCATCGCCGAGCCGGACCGCTATCTCGCCGCGATGCACGAGCAGGTGCGAATCCTCGCCCGGCTCGTCGACGATCTCTTCGAGCTCGCCCGGATCGACGCCGGCGCGCTGACGCTCGAGCTGCGAAACGCGGAGCTGGCAGGCCTTATCGAGTCGTGCGTGCGGGGATTGGAAGCCGAGGCGCGGGCGAGACAGATCAGGATGGAGACGCGTGTCCTCGACGGAGGCTGGGCGCGCTGTGAGCCCGAGAAGGTCGAGCGTGTCCTCTACAACCTGCTCACGAACGCGCTCCATCACACGCCGTCCGACGGCTCGGTGGCGGTCCTCCTCCAGCCTCGTGCCGACGAGGTCGAGGTCAGCGTCGAGGACACCGGCAACGGCCTGACGCCGGAAGCGGCCTCCCGCATGTTCGACCGCTTCTGGCGGGAGGACCGGGCGAGGACGAGCGGCGAGGCGGGTGCCGGCCTCGGTCTTGCGATCGCGCGCGGCCTCGTGGAGGCCCACGGTGGCCGGATCTGGGCCGAGCCGCGCCCCGAAGGCGGAACCCGCGTGTCCTTCACGCTCCCCGTCCCCGCCTAGCACCATTTCGAGGGCCTGTCCCTCGGCGCAGGAGTTACTAGGGCCTGTCCCTCGCCGCAGGAGTTACTAGGGCCTGTCCCTCGCCGCAGGAGTTACTAGGGCCGTCCCTCGGCGCAGGAGTTACTAGGGCCTGTCCCTCGTCACAGGTATCGCGAGGGACTGGCCCTCGTGAGGGTCAGGGAAGCGAGTGGAGCATCCAGACGTTGGGCTCCACGTAGAGCCCCTCGTCCCGTTCGCAATCGATCGCGACGGGAACGAGCGCGCCCGGCACGACGTACGAACCAGTCTCCGGAAACGACATCCCCGCCCATTCCTCCCACTCGGCGACCGTGCCGGGAATCCTCATCGACTCGGGAGCGACCCTGACGATCGGTGCCCCGACGCGCTCGTGCGTTCGCAGCCACGGGTCGAGATGCGTGCCGTCGGGCCGGCGCCAGGTGATGTACCGCTCCATGGGAACGAGCGGATAGCGGTGCTTCAGGGTCGGCCGCACCGGCGCGATCAGGTTGCCGAGCCCATGGTCGCGGCCGATCTCCGCCATCCGCCCGATCATCCGTCGGCTCAGGGCCTGGCCCCGGAAATCGGGCGCGATGAGGATCTGGAGCGCGCAGAGGACGTTGGGCTCGGGACGCCCCTCCGCGAAGGCGGCTTCGACGATCGCGTCGACTCCCCCGTCGGGCAGCGTCACCGGCTCTCCGTCCCAGATCGCGGGGACCGCGTTCCCCACTCCTACGACCTCCTCGCGCTGGTCGTTCCAGGCGTAGAACTGGAACTCGGGGTACTCCTCGATCACGCGGCCGAAGAGCCGGTTCAGGACCGGGTCGTGGTACATGAACTGGGGCCAGGCGTCCTCGACGCCAGCCGTGTGCGGCTGCGAGCCGGGCCGCTCGGCTCGGGTTGGGAAGGAGAGGGCCATCTCAGCCCGACCGCCGCAGGAGCGCCACCGCCTGGGCTGCAAGCCCCTCACCGCGGCCGGTGTAGCCCAGCCCGTCGGTCGTCGTCGCGCGAACCGTGACTCGGTCGATGTCGACACCCATCGCTCCCGCCAGGCGCGCGCCCATGGCAACGCGCACCTCCGCGATCTTCGGCCGCTCCCCGATCAGCACGCAATCCGCGTTCACGAGGTCGAAGCCGGCGACGCGCACGACCTCGTAGCTCCGCTGAAGAAGACGAATCGACGACGCGTCGAGCCACTGCGGATCAGACGACGGGAAAAGCTCTCCGATATCGCCCTTGCCGGATGCACCCAGGATCGCGTCGATCAGCGCGTGCGCGATCACGTCTCCGTCGGAGTGCCCGGCCAGCCCTGGCTCGCCCGGGAAGTCGACGCCGGCGAGCACGAGCGGGATCCCGTCGGCGAACCGGTGTGCGTCCACGCCCAGCCCGATCCGATAATCGCTCATAGCCAGGAAGCGACGAGCTCGAGGTCGGCAGGCGTCGTCACCTTCAGCAGGCGCGGGTCGCCTTCGACAGCTCGGATACGGCCTCCACGGGCCTCGACGAGGCTTGCGCAGTCGGGTGCATCTGCGATGTCGCCGGCGAAGGCGTCTCGAAGGACTGGCGCGACGAACGCCTGGGGCGTCTGGACCGTGACGAGCCCATTGCGATCCAGGGTCTCCGCGACGGCTTCGCCGTCGAGGCGCTTCACCGTGTCGGCGATCGGAAGTACCGGTACAGCCCCGTCCCAGCCGTCGCCCACCGCGGTGATCAGCCGCTCGATCATCTCGTCGCTCACCACGGGGCGCGCGGCGTCGTGCACGAGCACGACCGTCGCCTCCTCCGGGACCTCTGCGAGAGCTGCGAGCACCGACTCGCTGCGGCTTTGGCCACCCGTGACCGTTTCCGCCACTTTGCCGGCCGCGACCTCCTCGGCGACGAGGATGCACGGCTCCTCCCACTCGGGCGGCGCCGCGACGACGATCCCCTCGATCCAGTCCGAGCTGTCGAGCCGCTCGAGCGACTCCGCGACGAGTGGCCGGTCGTTCAGGGACGCGAATGCCTTCGGGCGGTCCAGCCCGAGACGCTCACCACTCCCTGCTGCCGCCAGGATCGCCCAGACACTCACGGCGGACGAGGTTACTAGTGTCCCGCTGGTGTCCGGCGTGTATCCAGAGATCGAGCCTTTCGACCAGGGCCTACTGGACGTCGGCGAGGGCAATCTCGTCTACTGGGAGATGTGCGGAAACCCGAAGGGCAAGCCGGCCGTTGTCTTCCACGGCGGGCCGGGCTCCGGCTGCTCGCCGTGGTTTCGCACGCTGTTCGACCCGAATGCGTACCTCGTCGTGCTCTTCGACCAGCGGAACTGTGGCCGAAGCAAGCCGCACGCGAGCGACCCCGGAACGGACCTCCGTGCCAACACGACGCAGAACCTCGTCTCGGACGCCGAGCTCGTGCGTCAACGGGTCGGGGTCGAGCGCTGGCTCGTGTTCGGAGGGTCATGGGGAAGCACGCTCGCGCTCCTGTATGCGGAGACTCACCCGGACCGCGTGACCGAAATGGTCCTGGCCGGAGTGACGACCGGCCGGAAGTCCGAGTTCGACTGGCTCTTCCGGGGTGGCATCGCTCTCCTTTTCCCGGAGCAATGGGAGCGCCTGAGGGCTTCGTTGCCGCCTTCAGAGCGCGACAGCGACGTCGTGGACGCATACCACCGACTGTTCAACGACGAAGACCCGGAGGTACGACGTCGGGCCGTCGAGGCGTGGTGTCTGTGGGAGTCCGCGACGCCGGCGTGGCCCCCGACGGACGGTCTAGCCGAGCGATTCCGAGATCCCGACTATGCGCTCGCGTTCGCGAGGATCGTGACCCACTACGTCCGTCATGACGCGTGGCTCGAGGACGAGGTCCTGCTCAGGCAGGCCGACAGACTCGCCGCCATCCCCGGCGTTCTGGTGAACGGGCGCTTCGACTTTCAGGCGCCGATCGGGAACGCATTCGAGCTCAGGCGCGTCTGGCCGCAGGCCGAGCTGGTCGTCGTCGACGACGCCGGGCACGTCCCGACAGGCGAGATCGCGCGGGAGATCGTACGCGCGACCGACCGCTTCCGTTGAGCCGCTAAGCCTTCGCCGGGACCTTCGCCGCGCGGCTCTTCTTCGCGCCCACCCCCGAGAGGATGTCGTCGAGCCACTCGGCGGCCTCTTCCTCGTCCATGCCCTTCGCGTACATGAGCTCGGAGACGAGGATCTTCTTGGCCTTGACGAACATCTGCTTCTCGCCGGTCGAGAGACCCTTCTCGTGATCGCGCAGCGAGAGGTTCCGAACGACCTCGGCGAGCTCGAAGATGTCGCCGGTCTTCATCTTGTCGCGGTTGTGCTTGAACCGGCGGTTCCAGTTCTTCGGCATCGTCGTGCCGCTTCCCCGGAGGGCCTTCAGCACTTGCTCGACCGTGTTCTCGTCGATGACCTTCCGGAGGCCGACCCGGTCGGCGTTCTCGGTCGGGACCTGCACCGTCATGTCGTTGTGCAGGATCTGAATCTGTAGGTACTCGCGCTCTTCTCCGAGCACTTTCCGCTTCTCTTTCTTGACCACGGTTCCGGCACCGTGATGCGGATACACGACCTTGTCGCCGACCTTGTACAAGCCCAACCTCCCGTTTCCGTCCGCTTTCATTAAAACCGCCGGCGGGGTGACGACCGCCGGCGAACGAGATCAAGGATAGCAAAAGTAGCTGGAAAACACCACTTTTTCGGCCCTCGCCGCAAAAAATCCCTGCTCAGAGCGCGCTACGCAGCGACCGGTTCGGCCTTCGCGAGGCCTGCGGAGACCGCTTGGCGCAGCGTGTCGGCCTCGACCAAGGCCACCTTCGCCCGGGCCTCGGTGCCTTTTGGGACGATCACGGAGCCGAGCCCGAGCTTCGCGCACTCCTGGGCCCGGCGTTCGGCCTGCGTGGCGGGCCGGAGCCGCCCAGTGAGGCCAACCTCGCCGAACGAGGCGGTGGACGCCTTCAGCGGAGCCCCTTTCGCGGCGGAGGCGATAGCGAGCGCAACGGCGAGGTCGGCGCCGGGCTCGTCGATGCGAACCCCGCCGGCGACGTTCACGAACACGTCCGCCTGGCCGAGCGCGATTCCCGCATGGCGCGAGAGGACTGCGACGATCATCGCGAGCCGCTTCGGATCGACGCCGGTTCCGACCCGGCGAGGCATCGCGAGATCGGTCTGGGAGACGAGCGCCTGGATCTCGAGCAGCAGCGGCCGGGTGCCTTCCAATGCACAGGCGACCGCGGCGCCCACCTCTCCGTCGCTCTGGCCGAAGACGGCGGACGGGTCGGGCACGCCCTGAAGCCCGGTGCCCGTCATCTCGAAGACCCCGAGCTCGTTCGTCGAGCCGAAACGGTTCTTCGCGGCGCGCAGGACGCGGTGCGCGTGGTACCGGTCGCCCTCGAACTGGAGGACGCAGTCGACGAGGTGCTCGAGCACCCGTGGCCCCGCAACTGAACCGTCCTTCGTCACGTGGCCGACCAGGAACAGCGCGACTCCCGCTTCCTTGCCCACTCGGAGCAACCGCGCCGCCGCCTCCCGCACCTGTGAGACGGAGCCCGGAGCGGAGCCGATGTCCGCGGAGTAGAGGGTCTGCACCGAGTCGATCACGCAAACGTCGGGCCGCTCGCGCTCGAGCGTCGCGCACACGGTCTCCAGGTTCGTCTCGGCAAGGATCTCGACCTTCTCGGCGCCTCCGAGGCGGGCCGCACGGAGCTTGACCTGCGCCGACGACTCTTCCCCGGTGACCAGCAGCGCGCGCCGCTCTCGAGAGATCGAGGCGAGGGCCATGAGCAGGAGCGTCGACTTGCCCACTCCGGGTTCGCCGCCCACGAGGACGAGCGAGGCGGGGACAAGCCCACCGCCCAGCACCCGATCGAGCTCTGCGACGCCGGTCGCGATCCGCGAGGCGTCCTCGACCTCGACGTCTGCGAGACGCAGAAGCGGTTTTGCCTCCCCGTTCGTATTCGCGGCCGGTGGGGCCTCCTCGGCGAGAGTGCCGAAGCTGCCACAGCCGGGACAACGACCGAGCCAGCGGCCCGTCGAGTAGCCGCACTCGGCGCAGGAGAAGTGGACGGCAGCAGCTTTTGCCATTGTGGTCGAGTCTACGAGTGCGGTCCGACGCCGAATGCGCCGGATCTGTGGAGGGTCTGGGGGAACATTGCTCGTCGCCGGGCTGCGATGCTCGTTCCGAGACCGCGGACGCAGGGAGCCCCGGTAGCCGCACTACCGGGGCGACTGAGGACCCGGTATCGGGGCGAGCAGCGCAACCCTGCGGCACAGACCATGTTTCCCCAGCCCCTCCCTAATGCTCGGGCACGGCTTCGAGCGTCGTGGCCTTCCGGCGCCCCAACGACGCGATCAGCAAACCGGCGAGAATCGCCGCCGCGCCGGCGAGCTGGAGTGTCGAGGGTCGCTCATCGATCAGCAGCGCGGCGAAGAGCACGGCCAGCAGCGGCTGAAGCGTCAAGAGAACCGACGTGAGCGCGGTCGGCAGTCGGCCGAGTGAGACCGTGATCAGGAGCCAGCCGAGGACCTGCGAGCTGAGGGCAAGGGCGATCAGCCAGGCGGTTGAATGGAGCGAGGGAGTGAAGTCGAGGTCGCCGATCACGAGCCCGATCGGGACGATGCAGATCGCGCTCGCAAGGGTTGCGTCGTAGAGCGGGCCCGCCACTCGGCCTCCCTCTCCCGAGCCGCGTCGCATGGCGAGCAGAAACCCCGAGTACGCGATACCGGTCAGGACACCGTAGATAGCGCCGCGTTTCGGGTCGCTTCCGTACGCCCCGTTCTCGAGCACGCCCGAAATGAGAATGATGCCGCTCATCGCAATCGGGATCGCAAGCAGCGAGTTGCGCGAAGGCCGTTCGTGGAAGAAGGCCCAGGCGAGGAGACCCACGATCACGACCTGGGTGTTCCCAAGGACTGTCGCGAGCCCGGCGCCCACGTACTCGATCGAGTAGTGCCACAGGATCAGGTCGGCAGCGAAGAACGCTCCGGCGAGCCACGCCGCCCGGCGCACCCGCATCGGCCGCGCGCCAATCCTTCGGTCCTCGCGCATTGCCAGCAGCCAGAGCGGCGGTAGCGCCCAGAGGCAGCGAAAGAAGGCGCCGGTCGACGGCGAGACGTCGGCCTTCCGGTAGAGGATTCCGGAGAAGGCGATCGCGAACGCACCGATCAGCACGCCGAGAGCCGGCTTGTCAGTGAGCGCTCGGCGCACACCGAGAGCCTAGACTCCGGGAATGGCCGAGACCGTCGACGGCAGCTGCCTCTGCGGAGGCGTCCGGTTCGAAGTGACGCTTCCCTTCACGCGCGCGATCCATTGCCACTGCTCGCGGTGCCGCAAGCACTCTGGCGCGTTCGGGCTCACGGTCGGGCACATCCCGCGCGAGCAGTTCCAGCTCCTCGAGGGCGAGGAGCTGATCCAGGTCTACGACCCCGGCGGCGCTCTCAAGGCGTTCTGCTCCGTCTGCGGCTCGAGCCTCTTCGGCGGCCAGTGGCCGGAGGGCGAGCGGATCTCGATTCGCCTGGGCGCGATGGACGGCGACCCCCAGGTTCGCCCGGAGCGCCACTCGTTCGTCGACTCGAAGGCTCCCTGGGACGTGATCCCGGACGACGGCCTGCCGCGCTACCCGGACGCGCCTCCGCCCGAGGCCTAGCTCCTCAGCGAAGCGTCGCGCCTGCGCCGTGGCCGATGTTGCCCTCGTCGCGGTAGAGCGCCTCGATGTTGTTGCCGTCGGGGTCGAGCAGGAACGCCGCGTAGTAGCCCGGGCCGTAGTGTTCGCGGTACCCCGGCCCGCCGTTCGAGCGGTAGCCGGCGTCGACGCCCGCCTCGTGGAACGCGTCGACGTGCGCCTTCTCGCGGGCGTAGAAGCAGAGATGCAGATTCTGCGTCGCGGGCCGTCTGTCGACGACGTTCAGGTCGGTGAAGGAGGTCCAATCCTCCTGGGTCATGAGCTTCGGGATCCCGAGCGGTGCGAGGACGGTCTCGTAGAAGCGAATGCTCTCGTCGTAGTCGGACGCGTGCACCTCGACGTGGTCGAAGACGCGCAGCGACCAGTCCCAGCTCTCAGCGCTCATCGTCCGAAGTCTGTCTGAAAAGCATCGCCCGGGGACGGAGCCCCGGGCGACGTGTTCACGGAAGGAAGTCTTCGTTTAGCCGGTGAAGGGCGGCGTCCGAAACGCGACCCGCTTCGCCTTCTTCACCTTCTTGCACCGAGTGCGCACCCGCTTCATGCCCTTGGGGCACTTCTTCACCTTCTTCGCCTTCGCTCGCGGTGGTGGGGGTGGTGGCGGCGGTGGTGGCGGCGGCGGTGGCGGAGGCGGAGGTGGCGGAGGTGGCGGAGGCGGAGGTGGCGGAGGTGGCGGAGGCGGAGGTGGAGGTGGCGGAGGCGGAGGTGGTGGCGGCGGCGGCGGAGGTGGCGGAGGTGGCGGAGGCGGTGGTGGTGGCGGTGGCGGAGGTGGCGGAGGCGGTGGTGGAGGTGGCGGTGGTGGAGGTGGCGGTGGAGGTGGTGGCGGAGGCGGAGGTGGCGGTGGTGGAGGTGGCGGCGGAGGCGGAGGTGGTGGCGGCGGTGGCGGTGGTGGAGGTGGCGGCGGTGGTGGTGGCGGAGGTGGTGGTGGAGGTGGAGGTGGTGGCGGAGGTGGAGGCGGCGGCGGTGGCGGAGGCGGAGGCGGAGGTGGTGGTGGTGGTGGTGGTGGCGGCGGCGGCGGCGGAGGAGGCGGTGGCCCGCCGCAGTCGACGACATTCCCTGACCCGTCCACGGCCGCGAACCCGGCGATCGCCGTCGAGCCCGGCGGGTTGAACAGGATCCGAATCAGATCGTTGTTCGAATTGTTGTCGGTGGGATTCGAGCCGACCGGCCCGTACGCGACGACCATCGTCGCGCAGGCACTCGTCGGCACGGTCCACGAGAACGTGATCGTCGTCCCCGACTTCGTGCCGAGAACAGTGGTGTTGCCGCGCGCAGAGCTCTTGATGACGACGTCCGCCTCCGTGGCGCCGGCGAGGTCGGGATCGGTCACGTTCCTGATCGTCCCGGTGATCGAGTCCCCGACCTGAACCTTCCACTTCGTGCGATTCAGCGCATCGCCGGTCTGAGGCAGCCCGCCCGTTGGGCGATCGAGGCTCCCCGACCCGATGCTGTCCGGGCCGATCTCTGCCCCAGCTGACGACGCGAGTGCAAGAAACGAGAGCGCCAGCGCCGCGGCAATCAGCCACGACGCCGACGCTCCCACAGTAATCCGCGCGCGCGTACGCACGCTCTCCGCAGTCCCCCTCATTGCCGCAGTCCCCTCTCCTAGTTGTCCGGGTCGGAACGACCCTCAATCGTTACCTTATCTTACCTTATCTCACCTTAAAGGGTGATTGCGGTTTTTCAACCCCTCCTGTGTTTAGGCACGAGGGCGGCGCCTCAGCGGCGGGGTCGCGCCTTAAGCTGGGACGCTGCTCGGCGGCTCGTCCGAATCGTCGCCGGCTTCTGCCGTCGGCTCCTCGGGCGGAACGGTGACCTTCTCGGGCTCCTCGGGCGGAGCGCCCGGGATGATCGTGATGTCGACCTCGTCGTCGGAGTCGCGCTTCTTGTCGACGAGGATCGTCGAGCCCGGCTTCAGGTCGCGTCCGAGCACGAAGTCCGCAAGCGGATCCTCGATGTAGCGCTGGATCGCGCGCCGCAGCGGGCGTGCGCCCATGGTCGGGTCGTAGCCCTTGTCGACGAGTAGTTCCTTCGCCTCCTCGGTCAGCGAGACATCGGCCGCGTGCTCGCCCATCTGGTCGCGCAGCCGCCGCATGAGCAGGTCGACGATGACCTTGATCTCTGCCTTCGTCAGCTTGTGGAAGACGATGACCTCGTCGATTCGGTTGAGGAGCTCAGGCCGGAAGACTTTCTTGAGCTCGCTCATGACGCGGTCCTTCATGTCGTCGTAGGAGAGGCCGGAGTCGTCGCCGACCGAGAAGCCGAGCGACTGGTTCTTGGAGATGGAGGCCGCGCCGATGTTCGACGTCATGATCACGATCGTGTTCCGGAAGTCGACCTTGCGCCCCTGGGCGTCGGTCAGCTTCCCGTCCTCCAGGATCTGCAGGAGGATGTTGAACACGTCCGGGTGCGCCTTCTCGATCTCGTCGAGAAGGACGACCGAGTACGGCTTGCGGCGAACGGCCTCGGTGAGCTGCCCGCCCTCGTCGTAGCCGATGTAGCCCGGAGGCGAGCCGACCAGCCGGGACACGGAGTGCTTCTCCATGAACTCCGACATGTCGACCTGGATCATCGCGTCCTCGTCGCCGAACAGGAACTCGGCGAGCGTTCGCGCCAGCTCGGTCTTGCCGACGCCTGATGGGCCGAGGAAGATGAACGAGCCAGTGGGGCGCTTCGGGTCCTTGATTCCCGCGCGCGCGCGGCGGATCGACTTGGACACGGCGACGATCGCCTCGTCCTGGCCGATCACGCGCTTGTGGAGCTCGTCCTCCATCCGGATCAGCTTCTGCGACTCGGCCTCGGTGAGCTTGAAGACCGGAATGCCCGTCCACATCGAGACGATGTCGGCGATCTCGTCCTCGCCGATCTGGGGCTGGTCGGCCGACTCCTCGGCCTGCCAGCTCTCCTCGAGCTCGCGCTTCTTCTGGGTGAGCTTGCGCTCCTTGTCGCGCAGGCTCGCGGCCTTCTCGAACTCCTGTGCCTCGATGGCGTCTTCCTTCTCGGTGCGAACCTTGGAGATCTCCTCCTCGAGCTCGCGGTAGCGCGGCGGCGCGGTCATGTTCTTGATGCGCATGCGCGACGCGGCCTCGTCGATCAGGTCGATCGCCTTGTCGGGAAGGTGGCGGTCCTGGATGTAGCGGTCGGCGAGGATCGCGGCCGCGTGCAGCGCGTCGTCCGAGATCTTGCAGCGGTGATGCGCCTCGTAGCGGTCGCGCAGGCCGCGCAGGATCTCGACCGTGTCGTCCACCGACGGCTCGTCGACTCGAATCTGCTGGAAGCGGCGCTCGAGAGCAGCGTCGCGCTCGAGGTACTTGCGGTACTCGTCGAGCGTGGTCGCGCCGATCGTCTGCATCTCGCCGCGCGCCAGGGCGGGCTTGAGGATCGAGGCTGCGTCGATCGCGCCCTCGGCAGCGCCGGCGCCGACGAGGTTATGCAGCTCGTCGATGAAGAGAATGATGTCGCCCCGCTGCATGATCTCCTTCATGACCTTCTTCAGGCGCTCCTCGAACTCGCCGCGGTACTTGGAGCCGGCGACGAGGGCTGCCAGGTCGAGCGTGTAGATCTGCTTGCCCTTCAGGAGCTCGGGCACCTGGCCCGACGCGATGCGCCCGGCGAGACCCTCGACGACGGCGGTCTTGCCGACGCCCGGCTCTCCGATCAGCACGGGATTGTTCTTCGTGCGGCGCGACAGGATCTGCATCACGCGCTCGATCTCGGTCTGGCGGCCGACGACCGGGTCGGACTTGCCTTCGGCGGCCTGCCGCGTGAGGTTGCGGCCGAACTGGTCGAGGAGCTTCGAGCTCTTCGTCTTCTCCCCCGGCGCCGCGCCTCCACCCTGCTGGCGGCGTCCAGGCCCGGAGAGCATGCGGATGATCTCGTTGCGGATCTTCTCCGCGTCGGCGTCGAAGTCGAGCAGGATCCGCGCGGCGACGCCTTCGTTCTCGCGGACGAGGCCGAGCAGGATGTGCTCGGTGCCGATGTAGTTGTGGCCGAGCGAGAGCGCCTCGCGAAGCGCCAGCTCGAGAACCTTCTTGGCGCGCGGCGTGAACGGGATCTGGCCCGTCGTCACCTCGTCGCCCTGGCCGACGATGCGGGCGATCTGCGCGCGCACTTCTTCGACCGTGATGTCGAGCGACTCGAGGACCCGCGCGGCGAGCCCCTCCTCTTCGCGGAGGAGCCCGAGCAGGATGTGCTCGGTGCCGATGTAGTTGTGCTTGAGCGCCCTAGCTTCGTCCTGTGCGAGGACAACTACTTGACGCGCTCTCTCTGTGAACCTTTCAAACACCGGGCGACCGCTCCCTAGCAGATCGAACGACGGACAGTGCGGCCATGTTAGCTCAGCGCTCGGGCGCTACCGATGGCCCACATGGGTCAATCGGCACGGATTCACAAAGGCTTTACGGAAGCCTGAGGGCCACTTACGCTAAGTGCGGGTTTTACCCGGAGAGGTGAGAAGAACCTCCGCGCTGGGATTGTTCGTGCTCGGCGAGAGCGCTCTGGCGCGCTTTCGTTCGGCGTCGCGCGCGCTGCGTCCACGGCTGGGCTCGTAGCACTCTGTTACAAAGTCGCGCTACTCGACGTGTCGCGGCGTCTTCACGACCGCGAGGAACGTCAGCAGCAGGACCTTGAGGTCGAGCCAGAGGGACCAGTTCTCGATGTAGTAGTTGTCCCACTCGACCCGGTCCGAGAGCGACGTCTTGCCGCGGAGGCCGTGCACCTGGGCCCAGCCGGTGATTCCCGACTTGACCCGGTGGCGGTCGCTGTAGCGGTAGATGCTCTCCTCGAAGAGCCCGACGAACTCGGGACGCTCGGGCCGCGGCCCGATCAGGCTCATCTCGCCCTTGAGCACGTTGATCAGCTGCGGAAGCTCGTCGAGCGAGGTTCGCCGGAGGAAGGCGCCGAGCTTCGTGCGCCGGTCGCCGCCCTCGACGCCGCCCGGCGCCGTGTCCGGGGGCAGATCGAGCGCCGAAGGCGGAAGAGCCTCCTCGGCGTGGGGCCGCATCGTCCGGAGCTTCAGCATCGCGAACGTCCTCCCGTCCCGGCCGACGCGGATCTGGCGGAAGAAGATCGGACGCCCGAGCGAGAGCAGGATCCCGATCGCCGCCGGCACCAGGACCGGAAGCGCCAGGAGCAACAGCGCGGCCGCCACGAAGCGGTCGGCCGCGTACTTGATCGCGACCTGCATTCCCTTCGGGTCGGAGTGCCGCGCAGTGAGGAGAGCGAGCCCGCCGATGTGCTCGACCGTCAGCCGGCTCGTCATGGTTTCGTAGAGTCGTGGCACGAAGGCGACCTGGAGGCCGAGCTCCTCACAGCGCTTGACGAGCCGCAGCAGGACCTCGTGGGGTGCGGTCGAGAAGGTGATGATCACCTGCTCGACTCGATGCTGCTCGGCAATCCGGTCGAGGTCCCAGCTGGCACCCAGGACCGGGACCGGAAGCGACTCGTCCTCGGCGACGAGCGGATCCTTGTCCAGGAAGCCGATCGGGTTGAGCCCGAGCTCCGGGTGGGCGAGCAGGCGATTCGCGGCAAGTCGGCCGATCTTGCCCGCCCCGATGATCAGCGTCGGGCGGACGGATTCGCCGTGGCGGTAGGACTGGATGCGCGACCAGTTCAGGGCGACGCGGCCGGCGGCGACGTAGGCGGTGGCAAAGGCCCACATGCGGATGGTCTGGCCGGCAACGTTCTCCGGCGCTGCGAAGATCTCGCGCAGCGTGAGCACCCCCATCGCCGCGATCGAGGTCACGATCACGATGGTCTTCAGATCCTCCAGCAGCTCGTAGTGGAGCCGCGAGGCGTAGAGGCCGCGCAGCGCCGAGAGCGCGAGCGCGAAGAGGGAGAAGACGACGAGCCAGGCCACCGGCGGCGCAGGCACCCCGGCGGCGCTCGCCCCCAGCGTCGTGGCTACGCCCGCAGTGAGGAGCATCGCCGAGTCCAGCGAGAACCGTGCCACCGCCCAGGCTCGGCCGGGCCTTCGGCCGAGGCGGGTGAGCCGGCCGTGAGCGCGCTGCCCGACGCCGCTGAGCGAGGGGGCGACGGCCGCCGTCGTCCGAACCGCAGGATCCGCCATCTGGCTAGCTCATCTCTCCTTCTGGTTTCGCGCGAGCGAGTCGTCCGAAGCTCGCGCCGAGGAGGAGCAGTGGGGCGCTGACCGCCCCTAGCAGTGCGAGGTCGATGCCGCTGAACGGCAGGGCGCTAGTGGCCTCTGCTGCAGCCTCCGCGGGTGGGGCCGAGGCGGGCCGCCGGATCGGCGTGGGCCTGGCGCGTCGCTCGTAGCCCTTCAGGGAGGGAGTGCGGAGCGCGCGGTCGATCTGGGCGCGCGTGTACTTCCCGTCCAGGCGACCGTTGTCAGCCAGGTCGGCGAAGATCCGTTGTGAAATGTGTTGCGGCGTCGCCGCCGCTGCCGCACCCACGAGAACCAAGGCGATTCCCGCTACGAGCGCGGCCCAAGTCCCCCGAGCCGCCATCGTTCTCCTTTCCGCAGATTCTTCCCGCTCGGCCCCACCCTCTAAACGCAGATCTTCCCGCTCAGCTTCCCGCTCAGCCCCACCCTCTAAACGCATCTTGTGCGCCTTTCAACGGATACGCAAGAGGATTCGTTACAGAGTAGACGCCGTTAGTGTTGAAAAGGTGAGGGCACTCGTCACCGGTGGGGCCGGCTTCATCGGCTCTCATCTCTCGGAGCACTTACTAGACCAGGGCATCGAGGTGTTCGCCCTCGATGATCTCTCGACGGGCTCGGAGGCGAATATCTTCCATCTCCGCGAGCGGGAGGGCTTCCACCTCGTCGTCGATTCCGTGCTCTCCCCCTCGGTGGTGAGCGAGCTCGTGCATCGCTCGGACGTCGTCTACCACCTGGCGGCGGCCGTCGGCGTGAGGCTGATCGTGGAGCAACCCGGGCGCACGCTCCTGACGAATGTCCAGGGCGCCGAGAACGTCCTCGAGTACTGCGCCCGGTTCGAGAAGCCGGTGCTCGTCGCCTCGAGCTCGGAGGTGTACGGCAACCACCCCGAGGACGCGTCGCTGGCCGAGGACGCCGAAAGGATCTACGGGCCGACGACCGCCAAGCGGTGGGCCTACGCCGACACGAAGGCCCTCGACGAGTTCCTCGCGCTCGCGCTCAAGCAGGAGCGAGGGCTTCGCTGCGTGATCGCCAGGCTCTTCAACACGGTCGGCCCGCGCCAGAACAGCCAGTACGGGAACGTCGTGCCGCGCTTCGTCCAGCGCGCGCTCGCAGAGGAGCCGCTCGAAATCCACGGGGACGGCTCGCAGACGCGCTGCT
Source organism: uncultured Actinomycetes bacterium (assembly GCA_963776955.1). Classification (GTDB taxonomy): domain Bacteria; phylum Actinomycetota; class Thermoleophilia; order Gaiellales; family Gaiellaceae; genus VAXT01. The sequence goes on along the minus strand of CAVZOM010000003.1, from coordinate 242,461 downwards.
TCTGCCACGTGTCGGATGTGGTGAGAGCGTTGGCGGGGTTGATGGAGGTCGCCGACGGCGAGATCTACAACGTCGGATCGACGGAGCGGATCTCGATCCGAGAGCTCGCGGAGCGGGTGCTCGCGGCGACGGGGTCCGGGTCCGAGCTCGTCTTCGTTCCCTACGAGGAGGTCTACGAGGGCGGCGTCGCCGAGGAGATGTTCCACCGGGCCCCGGCGATCGACAAGATCGAGGCCGCGATCGGCTGGCGTCCCACTCTCGAGCTGGACGGCATCCTGGCGGACGTCATCGCGCACACGAAGACGGCGTCACCGGCGGCCTGAGCCGCCTCATTCGGGCACTCTCCGAGCTACTGCCGATACTTGACGGGTGGAGCTCAGCGTCATCCTCCCGAGCCACAACGGCGAAGAGACGATCGGGGCCCAGCTCGAGGCGCTGGCGCAGCAGCAATGGCCGGGCGAATGGGAACTGGTCTTCGTCGACAACCGCTCGACCGACGGCACCCGTGCGCTCGTCGAGTGCTACCGCAACCGGCTACCGAGACTGCGTGTCGTCGCCGCCGACGAGAGGAACGGCATCCCGTACGCGCTCAATTGCGGCATCGAGGCATCTCGGGGCACCTCGATCGTCATCTGCAACGACGACGACGAGGTGGCGCCGGGCTGGCTGGCGGCCATGGGTGACGCGCTTCGCGACCACGAGGCCGTCGCGGGCAGCCTCGAGCACGAGCGCCTGAACGAGGCCTGGATGATCGACGTTCGCGGGCGGCCACAGAGCGAGGCCCTTCCGGAATGGGGTCTTCTGCCCTACCTGCCGTTTGCGTTCGGGGCCACGATCGGAGTTCGCCGCAGCCTCCACGACGCTATCGGCGGGTTCGACGAGGAACTCGCTTTCGCCGCCGAAGACATGGATTACTCCTGGCGGCTGCAACTCGCCGGCGCGGAGATCCGCTTCGTGCCCGAGGCTGTCACCTACTACCGGATGCGCAGCGACCTCTCCGGGCTCTGGCGGCAGGCATACAACTACGGCGTGGGGAACGTGCTCGTGTACAGGAAGCATCGCGCACTCGGACTGGCGCCGGCGGCCCATCCGTGGCGAGTCGGGCTGCGTGCCTGGCTCGGGCTCGGCAGGCGCCTGCTGCTCGCGTGGAGCAAGGCCCGCTTCGCGCTGTTCGTCTGGCATCTGGGCTTGAGGATGGGGATGCTGAGAGCAAGCGTCCAGCACCGCGTCGTCTTCCTCTGACCGTGGAACCCGACCCAAACCCTGAGCCCCAGCGAAGCCTGACCGTCCGCCTGGCCGCGAACACGCTCGTGCAGGGAGCAGGCATCCTCGCCGGCGCCGCGATCGGGTTCTTCACGTTCGTCGCCGTCACGCGCGGGCTCGGCCCCGAGGCGTTCGGCGACTTCACGGCGGCGATGGCCTTCCTGTTCATTCCCGTGGTCATTGCCGACCTCGGGCTCTCGACGGCGGTCCTGCGCGAGATCTCCGCCACGCCGAGCCGCACCGAGCCGGCGATGCGCGCGTCGCTGCCCTTCCGGGCGCTGTTTTCGGCCGTGGTCGTGGTCGCAGCTGCCGCCGTCGGCTTCGCGCTACCGCTCAACGAGCGGACGACCGACGCCATCCTGATCGCGGCGATCGGGTCGTTCCTGACGCTGATGACGCTCGCCCTCCTGCCAGTCCTCCAGGCGCAGCTGCGAATGCACTGGGCAGTGACCGGAAACGTGGCCGGGCGCCTGGTCACGCTCGGCGCGACGCTCGGCGCACTGGAGCTCGGCCTGGGCTTCAAGAGCATGGTCTGGGCGCAGGTGATCGGAATCGCCGTCACCTTTGCGATCCATCTCGTCGCCGTCGGCCGGACGGTCTCCCTGCGCCCGGTGATCGACCCGCCGTACTGGCGCGCTCTGTTCTTCGGCTCGCTCGCGATCGGCCTCGCGATCGGGCTCTCGCAGATCTACTTCCGCATCGACACGCTTCTGCTCGCGATGCTCCGCTCGTCGGAAGAGGTCGGGCTCTACGGCGCGGCGTACAAGTTCATCGAGCTCGCCCAGTTCGCCGTCGCGGCCGTCTCCGTCTCGTTGTTCCCGCCGCTCGCCGACTTCGTCGCCCGAAAGGACCCGCGCACGCGGGGGCTCGTCCAGAAGGGGTTCGACGTCCTCCTCGCGGGCGGCGTCTTCGGCACGATCCTGATGCTCCTCTTCCCGTCGGAGATCATCACGTTCACGGCCGGATCGGAGTACGAGGAGGCGGCGCCCGCCTTGCAGCTGCTGGCGCCGTACGTCCTCCTCGCGGCGGTGATCGCCGCGCTCTGGCCGGTGCTTCTCGCCTCGGGGCGTGACCGCGCGCTACTCGCGACCTCGCTCGGCGTCCTCGTCTTGAACGTCGCGCTGAACCTGGCGCTCATCCCGCCCTACGGGTACAAGGCTGCGGCGGTCGTATCCGTCCTCTCGGAGGCCGCCGTCCTCGTCCCGATCGCGCTCGCGGTTCGCCGTGAAGGGCTGCTGCCCGATCTCGGCTATGCGCCGCCGGTCGCGATCGCAGGGGCGGTCATGGTTCTCGCCGCGTTGCTCGTTCCCGGCGCGGCAGTGATCGCGGCGGTCGTCGCCTCGGTGGCCTACGCCGCAATCCTGCTCGTGGCGCCGGGCACGGTCAACGAGGTGGCCCGCAGTCTCATGCCCGCGCTGGGACGGGGCCGCTAACCGCCGTTGAGAAGCGACGCGAGGGCGCCGAACAGCGGCTTGGCGCTCCCATCATGGCGGAACGCGCCGAACCCTCCTGCGTGGTCGTTCTCCGCCCGCCCCCAGTGGTACATGAACGTGCGCTCGACGAAGCCGCCCCACTCCCCGACGGCACGCTGGATGGCCTGGCGCACGTATTTGGCCTGCGTCGCCTCGCTGACCGAGTCGGGGTTCGAGGGGCTCGTCGTCCAGCCGAGCTCAGTGATCCAGAGCGGGTGCACGGCGCCGGCGTCGGCCGCGAGGTCGCGTGAGATGAGCGAGCGGTCGTAGCGCCAACGCTGCTCGGCGACGGTGTCGTACGGCCCTCGCTCCTGCGAATAGAGATGGACGGAATACGCGTCGACTTCTGTCCTGAAGAGCGTCGGATCGGCCTGCAACAGGAGCCGGAACCAGTCGAGCGACTCGTGGGTGTCGGTGCGCATCTGGAAGACGTCGGCCGAAGCGAGCACCTTGACCGTGGGATTGGCTGCATGGATTGCTGTGGCGGCCGCGCGGACGAGAGCTGCGTAGCCGGAGGGATTCGGCTGGGGCCGCCAGAAGCTCGCGTGCCACGGCTCGTTCCAGATCTCGAGCGCCTGCAGCGGGCGCGGGGTCAGGCCGGGATTCGCCTGCCAGAAGGTCCCGCCCGGCCCGTACCGCTCCACGAGGCGCCGGCAGAAGGCCGCGTAGGCGGCGGGGTCGGCGGGCGGGTGGTAGATCGTCGGCCCGGAGGCGGCCCACTCCGCCGAGTACCCGACCATGCCCAGCACCTCCATCCCGGACAGAGAAGCGTTGCGCATCAGCCTGTCGCCGGTGCGCCAGTTCCACTGGCCCGGGGTCGGCTCGAAAGCGCCCCAGTGGAAGTCCTCGCGCACCCACGACGCACCGGTCGCCCGCGCCCTCTTGAGCCAATCGAGCTGGTCGGTCCCGCGGTACCAGACGAGTGAGCCCGCGTAGCCGACTCGGCCGGCGTAGGACCTGGGGGCTGCCCGCTCGGCAAGTTCCAGCCGGAACGCGGCCCGAGCTAGCGACCGGTCGGCCTTCACCGCGCGACGGGCATCTGCGCCCTCGGCGCCCGCGAGCTGCGCGGTCGCCAACAGTGCGACGAGCATCGCCAGGACGATTGCAAGTCGCTTGCCATGGGCGGCGAGGACTCCCCGAGGCGGCATGAGAGCGGCATCGGCAAGTATCCAGCATCGACCCTCACTCGGATGAGTGAGGGTCTCCCAGCGGCTTCCTCCGGCGGCAGACGCCGCTACGCTTAGTCAGCTGTGAGGCCAAGCGCTGCCGAAGCCCTCAAGGCTGCGATCCGCCGGGCGATTCCGCTCACGATCGTGCTCGTGGTCTTCGGCATCGTCGCCATGAACGTGGTCAAGCAGGCGCAGGGCCCACGCTATTCCGCGGAGGCGAAGGTCGCGCTCCAGACACGCGACCTCGGCGCGATGCTCACCGGCATCGATCCCGGCTTCCAGGACCCGGAGCGTGAGGTCGAGACCGCGCTCGCGCTCGCGCGGTCACCGGAGGTGTACAGGCGCGCCGCTGAGGAACTCGATGACCCCAACCTCACTGCCTCCGACCTCAGTGCCATGACAACGGTCTCCGGGCGCCAGGAGAGCGACATCCTGACCTTCACGACGCAGACCGACGACAGCGATGAGGCGATCGCGGTCGCCGACGCCGTCGCTGCCTCCTACGTCGACTGGCGAGCCGACATCTCGGCGGGGGCGATTCGCACCGCGATCCAGCGCGTTCAGGCGGAGCTCGATTCCGGCGCGGGGCCCCAGGCCCAGCTCCAGGCCGATCTGCAACGACTCCGCACGCTCGAGACGCTGAACTCCGGCGGGGCGACCGTCATCGAGCGCCCAGTCAGCGCGGACAAGGTCAGCCCAGCTCCCCTTCGCGACTCGCTGCTCGGCGGGGCGATCGGCCTCGTCGTCGCATTGCTCGTGGCGGCGATTCGCGAGGCGATGAACACCCGCGTGCGCTCTGAAGGCGACGTCGAGGACATGCTCGGAAAGCCGGTGCTCGCGACCATCCAATCGCTGCCTCGCCGAGTCGGCCTCGTCACGGTCGGCCGGCACGAGACGCGCTACGGCGACACCTATGGGCTCCTGGCGGCGACGCTGATGCAGATCAGCGGCGAGAAATCGGGTCGCGTGCTGGCGGTGACGAGCGCGGTCGCCGGCGAGGGCAAGACGACGACGGCCACGAACCTCGCCGTTGCACTCGCTCTTCGCGGGCAGAACGTCGTGCTCGCCGACTTCGACACCCGCAAGCCTTCTCTCGGCGGCTTCTTCCGCATCCCGGAGGGGTCACCGGGTGTCCGGCAGCTCGTCGACGGCCAGGCAGGCATCGAGGATGCCCTCTGGGCCGTGTCGCTCAACGGCGCGTCCCCCAGCGGACGCGCGCAGCCGCCCGGATCGTGGTCGGACAATGGGAACGCCCATGCCGGCGACGAGCGCGGCTGGCTGCGAGTCGTCCCGTCCGGAGGCCACGAGCGGGGAGCCCGGGTTGCCCGCTCGCCGCGCATCCCGGGGCTGCTCGCGAGCCTCGGCGAGGACGCCGACCTCGTCATCCTCGACACGCCGCCCGCGCTGGCCACGGTCGAGATGGCGGAACTGGCGCCCTTCGTCGACTTCGTGCTCGTCGTCGTCAGGCACGGCCGGGTCACGCGGCGGAGCCTCCAGACCCTGAGCAGGCAGGCGGAAGGCTGGCGCTCGGAGATGATTGGCGCCGTGATCACCGACTCACCACCCGACTCGGACGAGTACTACTACTACGCGACGAAGTAGCCGGCCGTGAACTGGGTCGCAAGAGCCCAATCGCCCAGAGCGGGACCTGCCGTTCATCTTTGCCGGTTTTGCCCTGACCGCGTTGCTCGCGCTCGCCGCGACACAAATCGGCGAGGGCCTTAGCCTCGCCCTGATCGTCGTCCTCACGCTGTTCTTCACCATGGTGACGGCGTTCGTGGTCGTGCCGCACATTGCCGTCGCGCTGACGATCCCGACCTTCGCGCTCATCCCGATGCTGAAGGTGCTCGCGTTCCCGTGGATCGGGCCCTTGAAGGACATGATCACGATGGCCGCGATCTGCGCGGCGGCGGTGCTCGTCGTGCAGCGCAGCAGCCAGGGACTGCCGCAGAAGGGCGACTTCTGGGTCGCTGCGGCATCGGGCCTGTTCGCGATCCTCTACCTCGTCAACGTCGGCGGCCTGAACCGGGACCTCGCGTGGACGCACGGCATCAGGCTCGCGCTCGAGCCGCTCGCGCTGCTGCTCGTCGGCTTGACGCTCGGCAACGCGCGCCGGACCTTGCGGTGGGCGATGGGCGCGCTCGTCGTGACCGCCGTCTTCGTCGCTGCAGTGGGAATCGCGCAGCAGCTTCTCGGGGAGTGGAGGCTGTATGACATGGGCTATTCGTTCCGAGTTCAGCTGCGCACCGTGGACGGGCAACTCCGCAGCTTCGGGACGCTCGACGAGCCGTTCGCCTACGCGGCCTTCCTCCTGCTCGCGCTCGCGGCGCTCCTGATGTGGTTCCGCCTGAGCGTGCTTACGCTCGCCGCGGCCTCGGTGATCATGGCCGGGCTCTTCTTCTCCTTCGTGCGAACCGCTCTGGTCGTCGTCCTCGCCCTCGGTGCCCTGTGGCTCGCGCGCAAGGGCTACACGGCCACGTCGCTCTTCCTGATGGGCGTTGCGGCGGTGAGCGCTCTCGTGCTTCTCTTCGCTTCGTCGACCGCGACGGAGACACGGACGGTTCGGACCGGGCCGTCGAACTTTCTGACCATCAACGGGCGCACCGAAGCGTGGCGCCTTTTCTTCAACGACCCGCAAGTCTGGTTTCTCGGACACGGGGTGGGGAAGGTCGGAACGGCGGCCGAACGCGCGACGTACAAGGTGACCCAGGATCCCGACGAGGCCAGTCGGCAGATCGCTATCGACTCGGGCTACTTCGCCGCGATCGCCGACGTCGGCCTGCTCGGCCTCGCGGCGATGCTGGCGATCTTCGGGCGGCTGATCTACCTGGCCAGGCGCTTCGCTGCCCGGGGCTCGCCCGCCGGCTGGCTCGCGCTCGGGCTCCTGGCCGTCTTGATGCTCGATGCCGTCACCCGCGCCTCGTTCACGGGCTTTCCGACAGCATTCCTAGCCCTGCTCCTGGCCGGGCTCGCGGTGGGCGCCGCGATCGAGGGCGATCCCGAAGCCGCGGCCGGGGCTCGCCACCGCCGGTCCAGGCCCTGAGCGAACGGCTCTCCGTCGGGCTCATGGGGCTGATAGCGGCCGGCCACTCCGGCATCCCGCGCTATGCGAGGGCGGTCACGCGAGCGCTGGACGAGGCGAGCCCGGACTTCCCTGAGCTCCGGTTCACGCTCTTCACAACGCGCGATGGCGCCGAGGCCGTCGGCGCAAGGCGCATCGCCGTGAAGAACTTCCCTGTGGGCGGCGCCAGGCTCAACTCCGGGCCGGGCCGGATCGCTGCAGAGCAGGCCGTCGCCGCAACGAGTCGAGTCGACCTCCTTCACTTCTTCGACCTGACAGGCCCTCTCCTTGCGCCGTGGCGCGCCTTCGTGGCGACCGTGCACGACGTCTCGAGCGCTCCCGGCCTCGCGCGGCGCCGACATGCCTACAAGCGCCTCGTCTGGCCCTGGGCAGTGCGGCGCGCACGAGCCCTCGTCGCGGTCTCGCGGTTCGCCGGCGAAGAGACGGCGCAGCATTTCGGCGTACCGATGGACAGGATCGAAGTCATCCACTCCGGCCCCGGCCTCACGGACGCCCCGCCGGCCGGGCAGGACGGAGCCGCCGTCCCTGAGCGGCCGTATTTCCTCTACGTCGGGGACCTGGCCGGACGCAAGAACGTTCCGTTCCTGATCCGGGCCTTCGATCAGGCCGATCCGGCGGCTGACCTGCTCCTCGTCGGACAGGCCGACGACGACTATGACCAGATTCGAGCCGAGGTCGGGCGCGCACGTCACGGAGACCGGATCCGCCTCATGCAGGACGCATCCGACCGTGACCTCGAGACGCTCTACCGCTCGGCGCTCGCGCTCGTGATGCCGTCGCGCTACGAGGGGTTCGGGTTCACGCCGCTCGAGGCGATGGCGCGGGACTGCCCGGTGCTCGCGAGCGACATCCCGGCCTTTCGCGAGGTCTCCGGAAGCGGCGCTCTCCTCGCTCCGCTCGACGAGGGCCGGTGGGCTGAGTCCTTGCAGCGGCTCGCCGGCGACGAGGCGTTGCGGGCCGATCTCCGTGAGCGAGGTAGGCAGACCGTCGCGCGCTACTCGTGGAGCAAGACGGCCCGGTCGCTCTGCAAGCTGTTCCTCGCGGCCGGCAAGCGGGGCGGGCAGTGAGCGCCACCCGTCTGCTGCTCGTCAACGCGCACGGCGCAGACGAGTTCTCGGGTGGCGCGGAGCTCTACGTCGCGCAACTCGCTGACGGCATGGGCGAACGCGGGTTCGACGTCGAGATCCTGTCGGCCTTCCCTTCGCACGACCGCGGCAGGTCCGTGACCGTCCTCCACGACAGTGACTGGCGGACCAGCCCCACCCGACGAGTCCGAAACCACTTGGGCGACGTCGTTTCGATCCCCACGCACAGGCTGGACGAGCTCGTGGCCCGCGCGAGGCCCGACCTCATGCACACGAACAACCTGCCCGGCTTCTCGACCGCGATCTGGCGCGTAGCCGAGAAGCACGGCGTACCCGTCGTGCACACCCTTCACGACTATTACCTGCTCTGCCCCCGCGTCACGCTTCTCCAGCCGGACGGCAGTCCGTGCCGCCCTCATCCGCTGCTCTGCGGCCTGCGCACGAAGCGGCTCGCCCGCTGGGCGGGCGCCGTCTCGCAGTTGATCGCCGTCTCGAACCACCTGCTCGATCGCCACGCAAGCCTCTTCCCGAGAGCGACGCACCACACGATCCGACTGCAAGTCGCGCCACCGGAGCGAGCCCTCCGCCCACCCGGCGATCGGCTGGCCACGCTCGGGTACCTCGGCTCTCTCGAGCGGACGAAGGGAATCGAACGGCTGCTTGCGGCGGCGCCCGGCCTGGCGCGGCTCGGCTGCGACATCCGGATCGCGGGAAACGGCCGGCTCCGCGAGGAGGTCGAGGCTGCCGCGGCGCGCGAGCCGAATGTCTCGTACGAGGGGCCCGTCTCGGGCGAGCGGAAGGATCGTTTCTTCGAGGAGTGCGACGCGGGGATCGTTCCCTCGGTCTGGGAGGAGCCGGGAGCGCCCTCGATGACCGTTCTCGAATGGCTCGCCGCCCGGCGACCTGTTCTCGTCAGCCCACGCGGAGGCGCCGCGGAGATCGTGGACGAGCTCGATGGTGTGATCCCCGTGCAACCGGATGCAGACGCAATCGTGCGGGCGATCGAGGAGCTCAGCGCGCCGGATCGCTGGCGCGACCTGTTGCCGCGCGTACGCCCACCCGCCGCCAGCCTCGAGGACTGGCTCTCGGCCCACGAACATGTCTATCGAGAGGCCCTCGGCCGGGCATGATCGATACGCACTGCCATCTACTGCCGGGCCTCGACGACGGGCCCCAGTCCCTGAACGACTCGATCGAGCTCGCCCGCAGCCTCGTCGACGACGGAGTCTCCGTCGTCCTCTGCACCCCCCACTTCTCGCGTGCCTTCCCGACTCGTCACGCGGACGCCGTCGACCGCTTCACCGCGCTCAGGAGTGCATTGGGCGAGGCTTCGGTGCCCTTGCGCGTCGAGCTCGGCGCGGAGGTCGGTCCTGCGCTTGCGGTCTCCGCGCCGGTCGAGGAGCTCCAACGTCGGTCGGTCGCCGGGCGCTACCTCGTCGTCGAGGTCCTACCCGATTCCCCGGTCGGCCTGTTCGAGGCCGTCGCCGACCGGCTCGAGGAGGGCGGGCTGGTTCCGATCTTCGCCCACCCTGAGCGCTGCCGGGCGGTGCAGCGCCACCCGACGCTGCTCGAGGAGGTCCGCGAACGCGGAGCGCTCGTGCAGATGGTCGCCCCTAGCCTCATTCAGCGATGGGGTCGAAGCGTCGGCTCAACGGCCTGGGGGCTGCTCGGCGCCGGTTGGGTCGACCTGCTCGGAAGCGACGCTCACGGCGTGCGGCGCCGAAGGGTGCACCTCGCCGAAGCCGTCCAGCTCGTGGAGAAGCGTTTCGGAGCCGAGATCGCGAGCGACCTCGTGCAACGCAACCCGGCGCGGGTGCTCGGCGGATGACCGATCTCGAGTGCCTCACGGTGGTGATCGCGAACTGGGGAACGCCGGACCTGACCATCCGCAGCGCGAAGGCGGCGATCGCGGACGGGGTTCCCGCCGAACGGGTCGTCGTCGTCGACAACGGCTCGAAGGACGACAGCCATGCGCGCTTCCAGGACGAGCTCCAAGCGTGCGAGCTCGTTCGGCTGGAGGAGAACATCGGCTTCGCGGGGGCGAGCAACGTCGGCGCGCGGACGCTCACGGGCGAGGCCTACTTGTTCCTGAACAACGACGCGTTCGTCGAGAAGCCGGGCAGCGTCGCGGCGCTCCTCGCCTGCCTGGGCGACGAGGACGTGGGCGTCGCCGCGCCGCGCGTTCTCAACCCGGACCTGACCCTCCAGCCAACAGTCGTCCCGACGAGCTCGCCGCTTGTCGAGCTCGTGCGCGCCTCTGGCGTGAGCCGGTTCGTGCCGAATGCGGTGCAGCCGAACTGGAGCACGCACTGGGACCACGGCGAAGCCCGAGAAGTGCAGGCGGTGAACGGCGCCGTGCTCTTGGTCCGTGGCCTCACTTGGCAGGAGCTGGGCGGTTTCGACGAGGAGGCATATATGTACGCGGAGGACCTCGATCTCTGCTGGCGGGCGCGACTGAGTGGCTGGAAGGTCTGGTTCACGCCCGAAGCGGAGTTCGTGCACCTGGGCAACGTCGCGAGCGGGCGACACTGGAGCAACCCGAGCCGCGCCGAGATGATCGGCCGGGCCGAGAGCGCGATGATCCGGCGCCACCTGTCCCGTCCGTCGGCCTCGGTCACGGTCGGCGTGATCGCGGCCGGACTGGCGGCGCGCTGGGCGCTGTTCACCCTTCTCCGCGACCGTGAGGCGGCGGCAAGCCTCCGCAGCGGGCTCCGCGGCTACCTGGACCGGCCTCAGACGGCGCGCACGCGGTAGCGCAGGCTCCCGTGGAGCCGACCCAGCAGCCAGCCGAGCTGCCACGCGAGCTTCGCGCGTGCTCCCCGGCTCCAGATTCGGGCGAGCGAGCCCAGGACCGGCCGCCACCCGGTGAAAGCCCACTTGGCGAGCCCGGGGAAACCTGTGCCTGCGGGCTTGTGCCGCTTCTGGACATAGGCGCCGTAGAGCGCGTACTTCCGCGCCTGGCCGAAGATCTCCCGCCAGGCGTGCCGGAACCGGTAGTGGATCACGGCCTCGGGAACGTAGTAGAACCCGCCGCCGAGTTTCTGCGCCCGCACGCAGAAGTCGACGTCGAAGAGGACAGGCATCGACTCGTCGAAGCCGCCGGCCTGTTCGTGAATCCGCCGGTGCACGCCGAGGCCGCCGGAGCCGGCAAAGGGCAGATACGGCGGGAACCAGAGCCTCGACGCCTCCGGGTCGAGCACCCGAACATCGCGAACCCAGGGCTCATTGAGCTTCGTGCCGTCGGCGGCGCAGCCGACCAGCTCGTGCTCGCGGAGCGCGTCGCCCATCGCGGCCACCCAGCCCGGGGCCACCTCGTCGTCTGCGTCGCAGAACGCAACCGCGTCGGCACGCGCCTCGTGCACGCCGACGTTCAAGGCGTGAGCCTGACTGCGCTTCTCCGACGCGTCGACGACCCGCAGCCCGGGCACCCGTCCCCTGAACGACTCGACGACGGCGACGGAGCCGTCGTCCGAGCCGTTGTCGACTACGAGCACCTCCCAGGGTCGCTCCCACTCCTGAGCCGCCAGTGCGCTCAGCTGATCTCCGATCGTCTCCTCCTCGTTCAGGCACGGGACGACCACGGTGAGGTTCGGCGTGAAGTCGGACGTGCTCACGAAGGACAATGCTGAACGTTCAGACAGACGCGGTCCATCGGTTCCCTCCCTCCGGCGCGCTGCTCGTCGTCTCGCCGCACTTCGACGATGCCGCGCTGTCGTGCTCGGCGCTGCTCGACCGCGGAGAGCCGGTGGACGTGCTGACCGTCTTCTCCGGGGCGCCGGAGCCGCCGCTGCAAGGTTGGTGGGACGAGCGCACCGGGTTCGCGAGCTCGTCCGAGAGCGTGCCCGCGCGCCGGCGCGAGGACGAGAACGCGCTCGCACCCGACGGGCATCGCCTTCACCTGCTCGACCTGCTCGAGGTGCAGCACTTCGACGGGCCCCGCCCTGCCGAGCACGCGGTCCGGATCGCGGACGCCGTGCGCGACTGGCTGGCGGGGCGCGGCGGCGGCCCGGTGGTGCTTCCCGCAGGCGCCGGCTGGGCCCCGTACTGGCTCCCGCCGCGGGTTGCGAAAAAGCTGCGCGAGCCTCGCGGCCCGGAGCCGCACCACGACCACGTCTTCGTCCGCGATGCGCTGCTCAGCGCTGGGCTCGACGAAGCACAGCTCGTCCTCTACGAGGAGGTGCCCTACCTCTGGGGCGGCTCTGCAGCGCGTGCGGCGCGCCAGTCCGCTCGGGCTCACGGCTACCAGGCTCAGCTCGAGGTCGTTCCGGTCGATCGCGAGCGCAAGGCGAGGAGACTGGCCGCCTACACGAGCCAGATTCCCCACATCTCGCCGCCCGAAGGTCGTCTCGACTCCCCTGCGACCCTTCCGCCGAGCGAGCGCTACTGGCGACTTCGCCGGCGCTGACCGTCGGCGACGAGCTGCTCGACCGCGGCGCGCAGCTCTCGCCGGAAGCGATCGGGACCGAAGCGCTCCGCGCTCGCACGGATCACCTCAGGGTCGAGCTCCTCCGTCGCGGCCCGCTCGACGGCCCGACGAAGCTCGTCGACCGATTGGCCCCGGAGGTGCCAGCCCGTCTCGCCGGGTTGGACGATGTCGAGCGCACCCCCTGCGCCGAGCGCTACGACCGGCGTTCCGCACGCCTGTGCCTCGGCCATGACGATGCCGAAGTCCTCCTCGGCCGGGTACACGAGTGCCCGGGCCGAGCGGTAGAGATCGCGGAGCTCTCCGCTTCGACGGACTCGAGGAAACGAACGTTGCTCGACGCAGTCGCCTTCAGGCGCTCGCCGAGATGACCGTCTCCGACGACGAGCAGCCGGTACGGCAGCCCTTCGAAGGCTCGGACGACGAGGTCGACGCGCTTGTAGCTGACGAGCCGTCCGACGTAGAGGAACTCGCCACCGCGCTCCCCGCCTGGGGTAAAGAACTCCGTGTCGACGGGTGGGTAGATGACTTCGGCATCGCGCCCGTAGAAGCGTCGGATGCGGTCGGCGACGGCAGTCGAGTTCGCAACGAAGCGGTCCACCTTTGCGGCGGTCCGCCGGTCCCACGCTCGAAACCCCGCCATGCCCGCCTTCACGGCGGGTCGCAGCGGAGCGGGAAAGCGCTCGCGCTCGGCCTGGAAGTCCCAGGCGTAGCGCATCGGCGTGTGGCAGTAGCAGAGGTGCGGCACGCCGTCGGCGGTTCGGACCGCTTTCGCGCACGCGTGGCTGCTCGAGATGACGGCGTCGAGATCTCGGGGGAGCTTGGTGAAACGCCAGGCCAGCGGCATCAGCGGCAGAAACCACTCGTGGTGAGCTCGGGCTCCCGGCAGGCGCTGGAGAAACGACGGCTCGGCTTGAGCCAGCGCGGGCGGGACCTCGCCCGGCTCGAGGAGCGTGGTCACGAGCCGCGCGCCGGGAAACGCCTTCAGCATCTCCTCGACAACCCGCTCCGAGCCGGCGTACCGAACCAGCCACTCGTGGGCGATCAGGACGCGCATGGCCGAACCGTAGTCGGCGTCAGGCCGGCCCGACGATAGGCTCTTGAGCCGATGGCCAGGTTGCTGTTGCTCGTGCTCGGCCTGGGAGCCGCGGGCATGCTCACTCTCGGGGGTGCGGGCTCGGCCGGCGGCACTCAACCCGACCGTGCGCGTGCCTCGGTCAAGGGCTCGCCGGCCAAGACGCTGCGCGTCCTGCCCTCCAACCCGCGGTACTTCACCGCCGGATCCGGCCGCGCCGTCTACCTGACCGGCTCGCACGTGTGGTGGAACCTGGTCGGGGCCCGGACGTGGAAGTCCAACTGCGAGCGCGGCCGAGTCGAGCCGTTCGACTTCGACGAGCACCTGGACCGACTCGCGTGGCACAACCACAACTTCATCCGGCTCTGGGCGATCGAGCTCACGCGCTGGGAGGAATGCGGGGAGACGGTCACGGTCGCGCCGCAACCCTGGCTGCGCACCGGCCCGGGCCGTGCCCTGGACGGCCTCCCGAAGTTCGATCTCTCGCGCTTCAACCCCGCGTACTTCCGCCGACTGCGGCAGCGCGTCCTGGCTGCGCGCGCTCGCGGCTTCTACGTGTCCGTGATGCTCTTCGAAGGGTGGGGCCTGCAGTGGCAGGGCGATTGGCGCTGGCGCAGTCATCCGTTCCACCGACCGAACAACGTCAACGAGGTCGAAGCGGATGCGAACCAGGACGGCACCGGGATCGAGGCGCATACGCTCGCCGTGCCGCGAGTCACGCGCATCCAAGACGCTTACGTGCGTCGGGTGCTCGGCGCCGTGAACGACCTGAACAACGTGCTCTACGAGATCGCGAACGAGAGCGGGGTGTACTCCACAGCGTGGCAGTACCACATGATCGACCTGGTCAGGCGGGAAATGCGGCGCCGCGGGAAGAGCCACCCCGTCGGCATGACCTTCCAGCACGCACACGGAAGCAACCAGACGCTGCTTGGCAGCCGCGCGGACTGGATCTCCCCGTTCGGGCTCGAGTACCTCAGCGATCCGGTGCCGGCGAACGGACGGAAGGTCGTGCTGATGGACACGGACCACCAGTGCGGCGGCTGCGGCGACCCGACCTTCCCGTGGCGGAGCTTCCTCCGCGGCTACAACCCGATCTACATGGACGAGATGGACGACGAGCCCCGCAAGTGGGCCATTCGCAGCGCTCTCGGGCAAACGCGGCGCTATGCAGACCGGATCGACCTCGCACACATGCGTCCCCTCGTCGAGCTCGCCTCGACGCGGTACGTGCTTGCTGCGCCGGGCCGCGAGTACCTCGTCTACCAGCCGGACGGCGGCGCCTTTCGACGTCGACCTCGGGACAACGAGGGCTTCGTACCAGGTCGAGTGGTTCGACCCCGGACTCGATCGGGTCATTCAAGCCGATCCCGTCTCGGGTGGAGGTGTCGTTACGTTTACGCCGCCGATCGAGGGGCAGGCTGTGCTCTACCTCGAGCGCAGGCAATGAGCCGGCTCGTCGCCGTCGTACCGGCGGCGGGGCACGCCGAACGCCTGCAGCCGCTTCCGTGCTCGAAGGAGGTCTACCCGGTCGGTGGCCGACCGGTGATGGATCACCTGGTCGAGCGGCTCCGGGCCGCCGACTGCCAGGAGCTCCGTGTCGTCACGCGCCCGGAGAAGCTGGACGTGATCGAGCACGCCCGCGAGCTCGGCGCCAGCGTGATCACGGGCACTCCCGCGACCCTCTCGGCCTCGATCGTGCTCGGCCTGCGCGGGCTGGATCAGTCCGACGCGGTGCTCGTCGGCTTGCCCGACACTCTCTGGGAGCCGATTGACGGCTTCGTGCAGTTGCTCGCACGACTTGACGACGCTGCCGACATCGTGCTCGGAGTCTTCGAGTCGGACGAGCCCGAGCGCTCGGATGTGGTCGTGCTGGACGAGCGAGGCTTCGTCCAGCGCGTGCACGTGAAAGAGCCCGATCCGCCCGGCAACCTCGTCTGGGGTTGCTTCGTCGCCCGGGTCGGAGCGCTCGCGGGTCTCGAGCGCAGTCCCTCGCCCGGGCACTTCTTCGACGGACGCGCAGGTCGCCGCAGTCGTCCTGAGCGGTCGCATGCTCGACATCGGCACGCCCGAGGCGCTGGCGGCGGCAGAGGCGCTGACGTGAAGGTCCTCCTCACCGGCCACCACGGCTACATCGGCTCGGTGACGGGGCCGCTCCTGCGCGCGGCCGGTCACGAGGTGACGGGCCTCGACACGTTCTTCTACGAGGGCTGCGACCTTCGCGACGAGCCGGAGGACTATCCCGCGCTGCGGCTCGACCTCCGTGACGCCGATTCCGGCGCGCTCGCCGGCTATGACGCCGTCGTCCATCTGGCCGCCCTCTCGAACGACCCGTTGGGCGACCTCAGCCCCGAGCTGACGAAGGCGATCAACTTCGAGGCGACGGTGCGGCTCGCGCGCGCCGCCAAGGAGGCCGGCGTCGGCCGTTTCGTCTTCTCCTCCTCATGCAGCATGTACGGCGCCTCCGAGGAGGGCAGCCCCGTGGACGAGAGCGCGCCGCTCAAGCCGCTGACTGCGTACGCGGAGTCGAAAGTGCTCTCCGAGGAGGCGCTCGCCGAGCTCGCCGACGACGACTTCGCGCCGGTCTCACTGCGCTACGCAACCGCCTACGGCGTCTCGCCGCGCCTTCGCGCTCGACCTCGTGCTCAACAACCTCGTCGGCTGGGCGTTCACGACGGGCAAGGTGAAGATCATGAGCGACGGCACGCCCTGGCGCCCGCTGATCCACATCGAAGACATCGCACGGGCGATGCTCGCCGTTCTCGACGGCCGACCGCGACACGGTCAGCGGCCAGGCCTTCAACGCCGGCCGAAGCGAGGAGAACTACCAGGTGCGCGACCTGGCCGAGATCGTCGCGGAGACCGTCGGTGACTGCGAGATCGAGTACGCGGGGAGCGGCGACCCGGATCCACGGAGCTACCGCGTCGACTTCACGAGGTTCCACGAGGCGTTCCCCGACGCCGGCCTGCGCTGGAACGCGCGCGAGGGCGCGCGCGAGCTCCTCGACGCCTATCGCGAGATCGGCCTCACGCTCGAGGAGTTCGAGGGCGACCGGTACATCCGGCTGAAGCACCTGCGCCTGCTGCTCGACCGCGGCGAGCTCGATCCCGAGCTTCGCTGGCGGGCCGCCCGCGTACGCTAGGCGCCGCGATGATCTTCACCGAGACCGAGCTGCCGGGCGCGTACGTGGTCGACCTCGAGCGCCGAGAAGACGAGCGCGGCTTCTTCGCGCGCGCCTGGTGCGCAGACGAGTTCGCGCAGCACGGCCTCGTCGACGACGTCTCGTGCAGGCGAATCTCTCGTTCAACACACGCAAGGGGATCGCTGCGCGGCATGCACTTCCAGGTCGAGCCGCACGCGGAGGACAAGCTCGTCCGCTGCACCCGCGGCGCGATCTACGACGTGATCATCGACCTGCGTCCCGGAGTCGGCGACCTACAAGCGCTGGATCGGCGTCGAGCTCGACGCCGACAACGCGGCGGGCGCTCTACGTGCCGAAGGGGTTCGCACACGGCTACCAGACGCTCGCGCCCGACACCGAGACCTTCTACCAAGTGTCCGAGTACTACACGCCCGAGGCCGAGGACGGGGTGCGCTGGGACGACCCCGCCTTCGGCATCGAGTGGCCCGACCCGGCCAACGCGGTCCTGTCCGAGAAGGACAGGAGCTGGCCAGACTTCACGGGATGATCGTCCTCGACCGGCTCCTCGAGCGGCGCGAGGAGGAAGGGCGGCCGGTGCGCGTGGCGATGGTCGGCGCCGGTTTCATGGGCCGCGGGATCGCACTTCAGATCGCGACCGCGACCCCCGGCATGGAGCTCGTGGCGATCGCGAACCGCACGGTCGACAGGGCCCGGGAGGCCTACGCGCTGGTGCGGCGCGGAAGACGTGCGTCACGTCGAGGGCGCGAGCGAGCTCGAGCAAGCGATCGGCGAAGGCAAGCCGGCCGTGACGGACGATCCGCTGCTCGTGGCCCAGGCGGAGGCCGTCGACGCGGTGATCGAGGTCACGGGCACCGTCGAGCTCGCGGCCCAGGTGACGCTCGCCGCGATCGAGGCCGGCAAGCACGTCGTGCTGATGAACGCCGAGGTCGACGGCACGCTCGGCCCGATCCTGAAGACCTACGCCGACCGGGCCGGCGTCGTGCTCACGAACGCCGACGGCGATCAGCCCGGGGTGCAGATGAACCTCTACCGGTTCGTGCGCGGACTGGGTGTGACGCCGGTGCTCTGCGGCAACATCAAGGGCCTCCATGACCCCTACCGCAACGCCGACGACGCAGGCCGAGTTCGCCGCCCGCTGGGGCCAGAACCCGCAGATGGTGACCTCGTTCGCCGACGGGACGAAGATCTCGTTCGAGCAGGCGATCGTCGCGAACGCGACCGGCATGCGTGTCTCCCGCCGCGGGATGCATGGCCCGGAGGTCGAGGCCGGAACGCCGATCGAGGAAGCCGCCAAGGAGCTCTCACGTCGAGGCTGGTCAGGGGCTCGTCGACTATGTCGTCGGCGCGGCCCCAAGCCCGGGCATCTTCGTGCTCGGCACGCACGACAACCCGCTCCAGCAGCACTACCTGAACCTCTACAAGCTCGGCGAGGGGCCGCTCTACTGCTTCTACACGCCCTATCACCTCTGCCACTTCGAGGTGCCGAACACCGTCGCGCGCGCCGTCCTGCTCGGCGACGCCACGATCGCGCCGGTCGGGCCGCCCCAGGTCGACGTGGTCGCCGCAGCCAAGACCGACCTGTCCGCCGGCGACGACCCTCGACGGGCTCGGCGGGTACATGACCTACGGGCTCGCCGAGAACTCCGACGTCGTCGCAACCGATGAGTTGCTGCCGATCGGGCTCGCCGAGGGCTGCCGCCTGAAGCGGAACGTCAGCCGGGACGAGGTGCTCACCTACGCCGATGTCGAGATTCCGGAGAGCCGGCTCAGCGACCGACTGCGCCAAGAGCAGGCCGACGCCTTCGCATGACCGACATGGGAGCGCTGGGACCTGCGCGCCGCTGACTACCAGATCTTCCAGGGCGCCTCACCCGACGCCCAGAGATCCTCGAGCACGGCCTTGTCGCGCAGCGTGTCCATCGGATGCCAGAAGCCGGAGTGCTTGTACGCCGCGAGCCGGTCCTCGTTCGCGAGCCGCTCCATCGGCTCGCGCTCCCAGACCGTCTCGTCGCCTTCGATCGAGTCGAGAACCTCGGGCTCGACGACGAAGAACCCGCCGTTCACCCAGCCGCCCTCGCCTGCCGGCTTCTCCAGGAACGACGTCACGCGGTCGTCCTCGAGGCTGAGGACGCCGAAGCGGCCCGGCGGCTGGACCGCGGCCAGCGTTGCCAGCGCACCCGAGTCGCGATGGAACTCGACCTCCTTGGCCACGTCGAGATCAGTGACGCAGTCGCCGTACGTGAGGCAGAACGTTTCGTCGCCCACATGCTCACGGACGCGCTTCAGCCGGCCGCCGGTCATCGTGCCGTCGCCGGTGTCGACGACGGTCACCGTCCACGGCTCGGCGCTCGAGGCAAGCGTCTTGATCTCGCGCTTTCGGAGATCGACCGTGATGTCCGTCGCGTGCAGGTAGTAGTTCGCGAAGTACTCCTTGATCAGGTAGCCGCGGTAGCCCGCCGCGATCACGAACTCGTCGATCCCGTGCGCGGCGTAGATCTTCATGATGTGCCAGAGAATCGGCTTCTCGCCGATCTCGACCATCGGCTTCGGGCGGACGGCGCTCTCCTCGCTGATGCGAGTCCCGTAGCCGCCGGCGAGGATGACCGTCTTCATCGGGAAGCAGTTCGCATCAGAGCGGACACGAGGATCGCGGTCAAGCCGGACGCGAGCAGGATCCAGCCTCCGAGCTCGAGGCCCTCTTCGATCACGATGCGGAACGTCTCGGGCACGTCGGTGGTTCCCCTCTCCGCCAGTTTTCGCGTCACGGCGCCTGCGAGCTCGACCGGGATCGAGGCGACGAGCAGGCCAAGGCCGAGACGCACGGCTCGGTCGGCCGGCGGTTGCGCCTCCTGCGCGATTCGCCACAGCACCACCCCGGCCAGGAGGAGCAGCGGCAGGTAGAGGATGAGCCAGAGACGGACCGCCAGGTAGTCGGGCATGCCCAGGAGGTCCTCGCCGAGCTCGAGCGCGACCCGCTCGTGGATGATCGCCACGTCGTCGAGCGAGAACCAGAGCGCGAGCCCGGCGAGCACGGAGAACTCTCGGCGCTGACGCTCGAACGCTGCGGCGTGCAGGGCCGCCGCCCAGGCGACGGTAAAGGTCGCCACGGAGCTCGCCCAGGTGAAGGAGTTCCCTTCGATGTCCGCATCGATCCCCTCGACCCGGTCGTCGAGGAGGAACTCGTTCCCGAGGTGCGCGACGGTCTGGACGAGGACGGCCAGGATGGCGATGCGGATGCCGACTCGCACCACGAAGGCCGCCAGCGATTCTCCTGGCCGCACAGCCGTACCGTAAAGCCGACGTAGGTCGTCGTTAGGGTTGCGCCGTGCGCATCGCCAAGTGGATCGCCGCGGTGGCCGCGGCCCTGGTCCGTGCTCGCAGCCGCGTCGCTTCTCGCTCTGTCGCTCCTCCCCCAGCAGTGGCTCGCGGCTCTGGGCTACGGCATCGCCGGCGAGCGGCTGGTCACGGGAATGCTGGTCGTCGGCACGCCGTCCCACCCCGTCCTCTACGTGAGCTCGAGCGACCCGCGGATCGGCGCCGGGCTCTCGGGCAAGGACCGGGACGTGGACACGAACTCAGGGGTGATCTCACGCCTGACGTGGACAGGCTCGGAGTGGGAACGCCTCGATCTCGTCCGAGGGCTTCCGCGCAGCGAGGAGGATCACGCGACGAACGGGCTCGCACTCGATCCTGCGAGGCAGACGCTCTACGTCGCGCAGGGCAGCAACACGAACGCCGGCGCGCCCTCGGAGCTGCTCGGCAACCTCCCCGAGTACGCGCTCTCGGCCGCCGTCCTCAGGGTCGACCTGGGGCGCATCGGCGAGAGCACGTACGACCTGCCGACCCTCGACGGCGGCGACGATCCCTTCGGCGGCGAGCGCGGGAGCAACCAGGCCAGGCTCGTGACGGGAGGGCCGGTGCAGGTCCACGCGGCGGGCTTCCGCAACTCCTACGACGTCGTGCTCACGAGCAAGGGCCGCCTCTACACAAGCCAGAACGGCGGCGCCAAGAACTGGGGAGACCCGCCGGCCCTCGAGGGCCCGGACGGCCGATGCACGAACGAGCCGCGCGAGCCCGGCCACTACGACGAGGACAGCCTCCACCTCGTGCTGCCCGGCGGGTACTACGGCCACCCGAACCCGACTCGCGGGAATCGAGCCAACACGTTCGACGGGAAGTCTCCGGTCGAGCGGGCGAACCCAATCGAGTGCGACTATCGCCAACCGGAGAACCGCGAGCCCGTCGTCCTCTTCTCCACCTCGACCAACGGTCTCGCCGAGTACACGGCTTCGAGCTTCGGCGGCGCGATAAAGGGCGACCTCCTCGCCGCGAGCTTCGACGGCAACGTCTACCGGATCGTGCTCAACGCACGCGGCGATCGAGCGGTCAAGAGCCCCCTGGTCACCGGGCCGGCACCGCTCGACGTGACGGCCCAGGGTGACCGCGACCCGTTTCCGGGGACGATCTGGGTCGCGAACTACAACGGCTTCGTCCAGCCGACGACGACGCCGAACCTCTACGCGTTCCAGCCGCGGATCCTGGTGGCGGGGGGATGGGAGTCACTGACGCCGACTGGTCTCGAACGGCAGGAGGTCAGCTTCGTCCGTGCCGGTGTGCGTTTCTACCTGGCAGGCGGAGCCACCGCTCAGCAGGTCTATGACCCGAAGGCGGGCTCCTGGCGGAACGTCGCTCCACTGCCGCGCAACCTCGACCATATCCAGGGAGTCGGGCTGGACGGGCAGATCTACTACATCGGCGGCTTGGCGGGCTGGCCACAGCCTCATGTCCACTCCGTGTACCTGTACGACCCCTCGACAGACCGCTTCTCCACGCGTCGTTCCATGCCGCGTGGACGTGGGGCAGGCGGCGTCGCCGCGCACGACGGGAAGATCTATTACGCCGGTGGCCTCAACGAGGGGCGAGCCGTCACCTGGTTCGATGTCTACGACCCGAAGCGTGATTCGTGGTCGCGGCTCCCCGATATGCCGCGCCCCCGCGACCATTTCCAGGCGGCCGTCGTCGGCGGCAAGCTGTACGCGATCGGCGGGCGCGACAGCGAGCTCGGGAAGGAGTACTCCGAGACCGATGCCTTCGACTTCAGGACGGGTCGCTGGACGACCGGGCTTGCTCCGATCCCGACGAAGCGGGGAGGTTTCGCGGCCGCCGTGCTCGGCGACGAGATTCTGGTGATCGGCGGGGAAGATGCGAACCGCGCGCACACGAAGGTCGAGGCGTACGACGTCCGGCGCGACAGCTGGCGTGCGCTCGACCCGATGCCGACTGCGCGGCACGGGATTCAGGCGGTCGTCTGCGGAGGTGCCGTCTACATCGCTGCCGGGGGGGAGACTCAGGGCGGCGAGCATCCGGGTGACGTCCACGAGGCCTACTTCCCCCCAGGCGCGCTTGGCTGCGGCAGCTTGCATAGGCCCTCGCTCCTTCCACCCCGCTCCCGCTTCCAGCGCCAGGCGCTCGAAGGAACCTCGTCGTACAACCCGACCGTCCTACAGTTCGGGCCGGACGCGCGTCTCTACGTCGCGCAGCAGGACGGGAAGATCAACGCGTACGAGGTCGTCCGCAAGAACGGCCGCTTCGAAGTCGTGGCTACGGAGACGATCGAGGAGATCCGCTGGATTCCGAACCACGACGACGACGGGAGCTCGGTGACCGACGTCCGCTCGTTCGTCAGCACCGCCCTCGAGCGGCTAGGGCTCTGACATCGTCGGCCGCGCCTGGGCGAACGTCCAGCGGCGTCCTTCCAGATCTTCTGCCTCGTACGCGCGGTAGCCCTGCTGGTGGATCTCCTTGACGATCGTCGCCCCTTCGGCCTGTGCATGGGCGAAGTGGGCATCGAGGTCGTCGACGTACACCCAGGGCATGTCCGTCGAGGCGCCGTCCCGTTCGCCCTCGAACAGCAGGATCGCCACGTTGCCGTGGTGGAACTCGATCCACGTACCCTCCTCGGTCTCCAGGATGTCCGTCCAGGAGCGAAGCTGGAAGACGCGCTCCAGCCAGTGCGCGGCCTCGACCGGCTGCTCGTAGTAGAGCGCGATGCTGAGCGGCGCGATCTCCTTCGGCCGGCCCTTGCCGAACCACGAGGCGAACCACTGCAGCGTCCTCGGCCAGTAGGCGAACATCTTCTCGCCGCCGGGGACGAGCGTCTGCGTAACACGCACGCGAGTGCCGCCCTCGACCGACTCGAAGCGGACGTCGATCTCGGAGTCGTCCACGCTGCTGCGATACGCGAGCCTCGCCCCTGGCTCCCACGCGGTAATCCGGCCGAGCTCGAGCGCGTCGCCGTCGTAGACCTCGAGGACACGACCGTCCACGCCGGGCTCGATCTTCATTTCGATCGCCCGCGCAGCGTCGAAGAAGTTGATCGCGCCACGAACCCACCACGCGTCGATCTCATTCGTGAACGTGTCGAAGGCGCTTGACGGATCGGCGGCGACCTCGACCTCAGCCGTCGCGGACCGCTCGCTCACTTACCCTCCACGTGGCGCTTGAAGGACTTCAGCTGCTCGTTCCAGTGAGCCTGGAGCTGATCGAGCCAAGCCTGGACGTCGCCGATGGGCTCACGTCGCAGGCGGAAAACGCGGGCACGCGCGTCGTCGAGGACACGCTCGTCCGCGACGAAGCCGGACTCGAGCAGGATCCGCAGGTGCCGGCTCATGACCGGCGCCGACGTCTTGGCGGCCGACGCGAGCTCGCCCGCCCGGCGGGGTCTGTCGCTCAAGAGCTCCAGCACCCTGCGGCGGGTCGGATCGGCGAGCACCGAGAACGGATCGTTCACCATCCGCAGAATAATTAGAGATAACTCTTACTTTGTCAAGTCCGCTCGCGCAGAGCCGGGAAGAGAATCGTGTCGCGGATGTTCTCCTTGCCGGTGAGCACCATCGCGAGTCGGTCGATGCCGAGGCCCAGTCCCCCGGTCGGCGGCATCCCGTAGGCGAGCGCCTCGACGTAATCCGGGTCGCCCTGCTGGCCGGCTGTGTCCGCGGCCTGCTGGGCGAAGCGCTCGGCCTGCTCGTCGGGGTCGTTGATCTCCGTGAACGCGTTGCCGAGCTCCATCCCGCCGATGAAGAACTCGAAGCGCTCGACGATCGACTCGGTCCTCGTCGGTCGGCCGCGCGAACGGCGAGAGCTCGACCGGGTAGTCGTGGAGGATCGTCGGCTCGATCAGCTCGGGCTCGACGAAGTGGCTGAGCGCGTGGTCGACGAGCCGGCTCCAGGAATCGTTGGCGCTCGTGTCGACTTCCCGCTCCTCGAGCCGCTTGCGGAGGTCGTCGGCGTCGCGAGTCCAGAGGCCCTTCTCCTCCAGAGCGTCGACGAGCTTCAGTCGCTTCCACGGCGCCTTGAGGTCGATCTCGTGGCCGCGGAACGTGACCTTCGTCGTCCCGATCGTCTGCTGCGCGACGTCCTCGACGAGCTCCTCGATGCGGTGCATCGTGTCCTCGTAGTCCGCGTAGGCCTCGTACCACTCGACCATCGTGAACTCGGGCGCGTGCTTGTAGGACACGCCCTCGTTGCGGAAGTCCTTGGCGAGCTCGTAGACGCGCTCGAGCCCGCCGACGATCAGCCGCTTGAGATAGAGCTCGGTCGCGATCCGCAGGTAGAGGTCCTGGTCGAGCTCGTTCGAGTGCGTCACGAACGGCTCGGCGAGAGCGCCGCCGTAGCGGGGCTGGAGGATCGGCGTCTCGACCTCGATGAAGCCGCGATCGTCGAGGTAGCGCCGGATCGCGGTCACCATGCGGGCGCGCAGCTCGAAGTCGGCGCGCGACTCCTCGCTCATCAGCAGGTCGACGTACCGCTGCCGGTAGCGGGTCTCCGTGTCGGTCAGGCCGTGATAGGTGTCGGGAAGCGGCCGCTTGATCTTGGCGAGCAGTTCGATGCTCGGTCGACGGCAAGCGACGGCTCGCCGCGCTTCGTCTTCGCGGGAATGCCGGTGACGCCGACGATGTCGCCGAGGTCGAGGTCGACGGGCCCCGCGCGATCCTCGGCCACGAGCAGCTGGATCTTCCCGGAGCGGTCGACGAGGTCGAGGAAGACGAGCTTCCCCATGTCCCGCCGAGCCATGACGCGTCCAGCCACCCGCCGCGGCTCGCCACCCTCCTCCCCGGGCTCGACCTGCTCAGCGTCGGCGCGAACCGAAGCAATCTGCTCTCGGTCGGAAAACCTCTTGGGCAAAGCCATAGCGCGCGAGTCTAAGCGCCGCCTCTCACAAGGGACAGTCCCTCGTCCACTCCGTTACGAGGGACAGTCCCTCGAACGATAGGAGTGTCGCCGCCCCCAGGCTGTGGCCGGCGGCTAAGCGGCCTTGATGTCCAGGATCTTGTACTTGAGGGCCTTGCCGCGAGGAGTCTGAACCTCGACGGTCTCGCCCTTCTTCTTGCCCATGATCGCCTTGCCGACCGGCGACTCGTTCGAGAGCTTGTACTCGGCCGGGTTCGCCTCCGCGGAGCCGACGATGTGGTACTCGACCGTCTCCTTCGCGGAGACGTCCCGCAGCTTCACGTGCGAGCCGACCGAGACGACGTCCTTCTCGATGTCTTTCTTCGTGATGACGCGCGCGTTCGCCAGCTTCTCCTCGAGGACCGCGATGCGATGCTCGAGCAGCGCCTGGTCGTTCTTGGCGTCGTCGTACTCGGAGTTCTCGGTGATATCGCCGAACTGACGCGCGACGCGGATGCGCTCCGCGACCTCGCGGCGCTTGTCGTTCGACAGGTGCTCGATCTCCTCCTTGAGCTTCTTGAAGCCCTCCGGAGTGAGGATCACTTCCTTCACTTTTCGTGCCTCCTCAATAAAAATGCGCGGCGCAAAGGCGCCGTCGCGGGCGCGCATGGTACCTACGGCGTCGCCATACGTCAAACTCCGCGCCCGCGGCTACGATTGGGCCGCTGTGCAGGTAGATCTTCGCGAATCCTGGCGAATCGGGCCTGTCGAGATCCCCTCGCGGCTCGTTCTGGCACCGATGGCAGGCGTCAGCGTGCAGGCATTTCGCAGGCAGGGCCGCCGCTTCGGCGCCGGGCTCGTCTGCTCCGAGATGGTGAGCTGCGCCGGCCTGTCCTACAAGAACGAGAAGACGCTCGGTTACCTGCGTATCGCCGCGGACGAGCATCCGCTCGCGGTGCAGATCTTCGGTTCCGAGCCCGAGGTGATGGCCGAGGCGGCTCGCATGGTCGAGGATGCGGGCGCCGACATCGTCGACATCAACTTCGGCTGCCCCGTGCGCAAGGTGACCAAGACCGGCGCCGGGGCGAACTGCCTCGACGACCCGGACCGCGCGTCCGCGATCGTCGACGCGGTGGCCAACGCGACCTCGCTCCCGGTCTCGGTGAAGATGCGCCGCGGCCTGCAGAACGGCTCGCGAACCTGCCTCGAAGTCGGGCCGAGGCTCGTCGATGCGGGCGCGGCGACGCTGACGCTCCATCCCCGCTCGGCAAAGCAGATGTACACGGGCGAGGCCGACCACTCGCTGACGGCGGAGCTGGTCGAGCTGGTCGACGTGCCCGTCATCGCCTCCGGTGACATCGTCTCCCGCGCGAAGGCGCAGACCGTGCTCGCGACCACGGGTGCCGAGGCGGTCATGGTCGGCCGCGCCGCCCAGGGAAACCCCTGGGCGCTGAGCCAGATCATGGGCGACGAGGACGAGCCGTCGCGCGAGGAGGTCGTCGCCGAGCTGATCCTCTTCATCCGCGAGACGGTGCGCGAGCTCGGCGAGCAGCGCGCGACCGGCTTCCTGAAGAAGTTCTACGGCTGGTACCTCGGCCGCGGGCGGTTCCCGCGCCCGTTCAAGCAGGAGCTCGTGCAGCTCGCGACGCTCGACGAGGTCGAGCAGCGCCTCTTCGCCGCCGCACCCGGCGCGCGCTTCGTCCTGGAGCGTCTCGAAGACGAGCTGCCGCAAGGCGACGAAGTCCTCCTGGACCTCCCGATCTCGATCTACGGCGGCGGCTAGCGGTTCAGCTCCCACACGAGGCGTAGCCCTTCTAGCGTCAGCCAGGGATCGACGAGCTCGATCGTCCGGCTGTGCGGCACGACGAGGTCAGCGAGCCCGCCGGTCGCGACGGCCCGCGCCTCGGCGCCGAGCTCGCGCCTGATCTCCTCGACGATCCGGTCGACCTGGCCGGCGAAGCCGTACACGAGACCGGACTGGAGCGCCTGCTCGGTCGTCTTGCCGATCGCGGAAGGCGGCTCCGCCAGGTCGACCTTCGTCAAGCGCGCCGCGCGGTTGAACAGCGCCTCCATCGAGATCTCGATGCCCGGTGCGAGCACGCCGCCGACGTATTCGCCCTGAGCAGAGACGACGTCGAAGTTCGTCGACGTACCGAAGTCGACGACGATGCACGGCACGCCGTAGCGCTCCTTGGCCGCAACCGAGTTGACGATCCGGTCGGGCCCGACCTGATGTGGCGCGTCATGGCGCATCGGGATTCCCGTACGCACACCGGGCTCCACGACGAGGATCGGCGCCTTCGCCCAGCGCTCGGCGAAGAGCTCGAACTCCCGGATCAGCGCAGGCACCGTCGAGGAGAGGCAGATGCCGTCCACCGACTCGAGGTCGAGCATCTCGCCCAGCAGGGCGCCGAGCTCGTCCCCTGTGCGGCTCGCGTCGGTGGCCAGCCGTCGGTGCTCGGCGAGGCTATCGCCGTCGAAGAGGCCCAGAGCAGTCTGGGTGTTCCCGACGTCGATCGCCAGGAGCATGGAACGAGCCTACTTCAGCGGCGCGAGAGACTTAGAGGTCGTCGTCGCCACGAAGCGGCTCGCCGATTCGCTCGGCCAGCGCCTCGGCGGTCAGCTTCGGGCCGCCGCCCTCGGGGCGCAGCTCTTCCACCGTGACGTCGCTCGAGGTGTAGATCTCGGCGCGCGGGATCAGCCGGGTCGGGCGGTTCTTGTCCCAGACCCAGACGTCCTCCATCTTCAGGTGGTAGAAGGGGTAGCTCGGCTGCGGCGAGTAGTTCAGGTCGAGCTTGTTGCAGAGGTACGTCGCGTCCTGGGTGAGGACGCAGAACCGGAACAGCTCGAAGACGTCGGAGTATTCGCGCTTCAGCCGGAGCTCGAGCTCTGCCTCGAACTCGTCGAGCTCGTCGATGTGCGACATGGCGTCATTCTAGCTCCGCGAGCAATGCTGAAATCGTCCCCCTTCCAGGGATTGTGAGCGCCGGGTCCAGGTCGGCGAGCGGCTCGAGGGCGAACCGGCGTTCGTGCAGACGCGGGTGCGGGACGGTCAGGCCCGGCTCCTCGACGATCTCGTCGCCGTAGACGAGCAGGTCGAGGTCGATCGTCCGCGGGCCGAACCGCTCGGTGCGAACGCGGCCCATGTGCTGCTCGATGTCCAGGAGGCGCTCGAGCAACACTCGAGGCGCCAGCGCCGTCTCGACGCGGACCGCGCCGTTCAGGAAGGGGCCCTGCTCGACGGGGCCCCACGGCTCGGTCTCCCGGATCTGCGAAACGCCTGTGACCTCGATCCCGTTTACGGCCCCGAGCAGGTCGATTGCGCGCCTCAGATGGGCCTCACGGTCTCCGAGATTGGAGCCGATACCGACGAAAGCTTTGGTGCGCACTGCTGCTATGTTCGCCGTCTTGAGGCGCTTTGGGGTCGTCCTCGCTCTAGCTGCTCTCGCGTTTGGCGCAGGGTCCACGTCGGCCTGGGCCGGAACGCTGACCCGCGATCAGGCGCGCGAGCTTCGACAGTTCGACTCGACCCTGGTCGTCGCACGGCCGGGGGCCGGCCCCGCTCTTCGCCGTGCCGGGGGAGTCAAGATCGCCACGGCGCTGCCCGTCTGGCGGCTGCCGAGCGGTGCCGCGGTTCGCGTCCTCCCAGACCTTGCGCGCGACGGTCTCGTCGCCGACCTTTCGGCCGACCACCCGCTTTCGACCTTGGCAGAGCCTCTGGAAGCCGAGGAATGGTGGATCCCGGTCGTCCGCTCGAACCAGGCTGTGCCACCCGGCCCGGGCAAGCCGCTGACCGTCATCGACACCGGCGTGAACATGGCGCACGAGGAGTTCGCGACCCGGCCGGGCACGACCGTCCTGAACGCCCAGACGACGGCGAACCAGTTCGAGGAGCATGGGACGGCGGTCGCGTCGGTTGCCGCTGCCCCGGTGAACGGCCTCGGCCTGCTCGGGATGTATCCGCAGGCCGCGCTCCAGGTCTGGGATGCGAGCCCGACGGGCGACGGGATCACCGCCGGCGACGTCATCCAGGGCCTCGACGCCGCGATTCGGCGCGGGCAGGGCGTCGTCAACCTCAGCCTCGGCTCGCAGGTCAGGAACCCGGTGCTCGATTCGATGGTCGCTGTGACCGTCAGCTCGGGGACCCTCGTCGTGGCGGCCGCCGGAAACAGCCGACAGCGGGGAAGCCCGCTCGAGTACCCGGCGAGCCTGCCGCATGTGCTCACCGTCGGAGCGATCGATCAGGGCGTCGCTCCGGCGAGCTTCTCGAGCGGCTCGCCGCACGTGGACCTCGCCGCGCCGGGAACCTCGATTCGCGTGGCGGTCCCCACCACTTTCCATCCACCGATCTTCTATGACTCTTTCCACGGCACGAGCTTCGCTGCGCCCCTAGTCGCCGCAGCCGCGGCCTGGGTCTGGACCGCGCGGCCGACACTCGACCTCAGCCAGCTCTTCGAGGTGATGCGCGGGCTCGGCGCAGGACGTCTCGTCGCCCGGCTACGACCCGCTCACGGGCTTCGGTCGTCTCGACGTCCCACTCGCACTCGCCGTTCCGCCTCCGGGGAAGGATCCGCAGGAGCCGAACGAGGACGTGACCTACGTGAAGCCCGGGGGCCTCCTCGGCCGCGCCGCGGCGCCGCTCACTGCAGCGAGTCGGAAGAGCGGGAGCGTCACCGCGCGCCTCGACTTCGGCGAGGACCCGCGCGACGTCTACCGCGTCTGGATCCCCGGAAGGCGGGCTGCTTCGATCGCGCTCCAGCCGTCGGGCGGCGACGTCGACCTTGCGGCCTGGGGGCCCAAGACGAAAACGGTCTCGGAGACGGGCTCCGCTCGGAGGCGCGACTTCCGCGGCCTGTCGGAACGAACCGGAGCGAAGCGGGAGCGTCTGCGGGTCAGGAACCCGGCCGCGAAGGGCGCGTACTTCTACGTCGAGGCGTCGCTCGGCGCAGGCAGCGGGAACGTCGTCCGCAAGGTCGCGGGCCTCAAGTACAGCCTCGCGGTCTCGATCGTCAAGCGCCGCTCGACGGTAGCCGCGGCGTACGCGGCCGGGACGCCGGCCGGGCTCGGCTTTCGGACCCGCACGCGGACGCGCTCGACCGGGAAACGCTCGGCCAGCGCGTCGGCGACAGCCGCGGCGAGCGCCTCGATCAAGTTGAACTGCCTGCTGTCGGATACCTCCCGCACGCAGTCGGCGATGTCGCGGTAGTCGACCGTGTCCTCGACCCGGTCCGAGGGTGGAGCGTCGCCGAGCTCGAGTCGCACGTCGTAGAGGAACGTCTGGCCGTCGCGGCGCTCCTCGTCGAGCACGCCGTGCCGGCCGAAGACCTCCAGGGCTTCGAGCTCGACGACGATCATCGGACCGCAGCCGCCACGGTGAGCGCCTCGACGTGCTCGCGGACGTCGTGGACGCGGAAGATCGTCGCGCCGCGCTCGTAGGCCTCGACGGCGGCGGCGATGCTCGCCGAGAGCGGGCCGGTCGTCGCCTCGGGGTCGCCGAGGATCCGGCCGAGCGAGCGCTTGCGCGAGAGGCCGACCAGAACCGGCCGACCGAGCGAGACGATCTCGCCGAGCCGCCGCAAGGAGCTCGAAGTTCTGCTCCATCGGTCTTGCCGAAGCCGAAGCCGGGGTCGAGGCAGATCCGCTCCTCCGGGATGCCGGCGTCGACGGCGAAGCGAAGCCGCTCCTCGAGGAAGGCGGCGATCTCCCCGGCCACGTCGTCGTAGGCGGGATCGGCTTGCATCGTCCGCGGCTCGCCCAGCATGTGCATCAAGCACAGGTAGGCCTCCGAGGCCGCGACGACCTCGGCCAGCTCCGGGTCGCCGCGCAGCGCGGTGACGTCGTTGACGAGCTCGGCGCCGAGCTCGATCGCGCGGCGGGCGACCTCGGCCTTGGACGTGTCGATCGAGACGGAACCTCGCCCTGGAGCGCTTCGAGCACGGGCACGACCCGCCGCAGCTCCTCGTCGAGCGACACGCCCTCCGACCCGGGCCGCGTCGACTCGCCGCCGATGTCCACGATCGCGGCCCCTTCGTCAGCCATCCGCCGCGCAGTTGCAACGGCGTCCGCGGCCGTCGAAGTTGACGCCGCCGTCCGAAAACGAGTCCGGCGTGACGTTGACGACGCCCATCACCGACGGGCGCGGGAATCGCTCGTCGATCGGTACCACGCCGAAATGTTCGCACGATCTCGGCACAGAGCCGATACCTCCTTGCCGCCAGGCTCCAAGCGTGAAGTGTCGACTTCCGGGAGTAGCTCAACTGGCAGAGCATCCAGCCGTCAACTGCGAGAGGTGCCGGTCGAGTCCGGCCTCCCGGGCGCCCCTTCATGGCATACTCGGCCCGGTGGACGGCGGGCGCGAGTTGAGCTGCCTGGAGGCGCGCGCTTCGGCCGGGCCTTCTCGATCTTTTAGCTCTTCGCGCCTTCTGGATCGGGCGGCTGCATGGCCTGCCCGGGGAGCGGGAACGGCTTCGGCTTCGGCAGCGCGCTTGCGGCGGTCGTCCGCCTTCGGCTTCGCCGGCTCCGGCTCGGTGGCGTCCTCCGGGAAGACCTCTTCCTCGGCCGCGCCCTCGAGCAGCTTCAGGAACTGATCCTTGTCGATCGTCTCGCGCTCGACGAGGATCGCCGAGAGCCTGTGCAGCTCCTCCAGGTGCTCCTCGAGCACCTTGCGCGCCCTGACGTGCGCCTGCTCGATGACGCGGCGGATCTCGCTGTCGATCTCGCGGGCGATCTCCTCGGAGTAGTCCGGCTCGGCGACCATCTCGCGCCCCAGGAACGGCATGTCCTGGTTCCGGCCGAGGACGCGTGGGCCGAGCTTCTCGCTCATGCCGTAGCGCATGATCATCTGCTTCGCGGTGCTCGTGACCTTCTCGAGGTCGTTCGCGGCACCCGTCGTCACTTCGTCGAAGACGAGCTCCTCCGCGGCACGGCCGCCGAGGATGGCCGCGAGCTGGTCCATCAAGCGCGGTGCGCGTGGTCAGATAGCGATCCTCGCGCGGCAGCGAGATCGTGTAGCCGAGCGCCTGGCCACGGCTGATGATCGAGATCTTGTGCACCTCGGCGTCCTGGTCGGTGTAGTGGCCGACGAGCGCGTGGCCCATCTCGTGGTACGCGGTGACCTTGCGCTCCTGCTCGGAGAAGAGGCGCGTCTTCTTCTCGGGGCCGGCGATCACGCGCATGATCCCTTCCTCGAGCTCGTCCTGGCCGATCGTCTTCTTGCCGCGGCGCGCCGCGAGCAGCGCTGCCTCGTTGACGAGGTTCGCGAGGTCGGCGCCGGTGAAGCCCGGCGTGCCGGCCGCGAGCGTGTCGAGCTCGATCTCCTCCGCCAGCGGCTTGCCCTTCGCGTGCACCTCGAGGATCTTCTTGCGGCCGGTGCGGTCGGGCCGGTCGACGACGATCTGCCGGTCGAAGCGGCCGGGGCGCAGCAGCGCCGGGTCGAGGATGTCCGGCCGGTTCGTGGCCGCGATCAGGATGATGTTGTCCTTCAGCTCGAACCCGTCCATCTCGACGAGGAGCTGGTTCAGCGTCTGCTCGCGCTCGTCGTGACCGCCGCCGAGGCCGGCGCCGCGATGGCGGCCGACGGCGTCGATCTCGTCCATGAAGACGATGCACGGCGACGCCTGCTTCGCCTGCTCGAAGAGGTCGCGCACACGCGAGGCGCCGACGCCGACGAACATCTCGACGAAGTCGGAGCCGGAGATCGAGAAGAACGGCACACCCGCCTCGCCCGCGACTGCGCGAGCGAGCAGCGTCTTACCGGTACCGGGTGGCCCGTAGAGCAGAACGCCCTTCGGGATCCGCGCGCCGAGCGCCTGGAACTTCTTCGGGTTCTCGAGGAACTCCTTGATCTCGTGGAGCTCCTCGACGGCCTCTTCGACGCCGGCGACGTCCTTGAAGCCGATCTTGGGCGAGTCCGGCGTCATCCGCTTGGCGCGACTCTTGCCGAAGCTCATCACCTTCGAGCCTCCGCCCTGGACCTGGTTCATCAGGAAGATCCAGAAGCCGAAGAGCAGGACGAACGGGAGCAGGCCGGTGAGCAGCGACCACCATGCCGACGTGCCGGTGCCCTTCGAGTCGAAGTGACGCCGTTCGCCTCGAGCAGCGCTTCTCGATGCCCGGAGCCGACTGGTCGCTCGGGTAGTTGACCTTGAGCCCTTCTTGCCGCTGGTCTCTTCGAAGCTGATCTTCCGCTTGTTCGGGTTGAAGACGACGCTTCTCGATCTGGTCGGTGTCTCCACCTTGTTGATGAACTCCGAGTACGTGACCTTCTTCTCGTTCTTCTTGTTGCCCATCAGCTGTGAGCTCGCCAGGTAGACGACGAGCACGATCAGGATGAGCGGGAGCAGCCCGGAGCGGAAAAATCGGTTCAATGCAGCGCCTCCTGAAGCACAGTAGCACCGGCCACGAGTCCTACCTGCGCCCCATACGAGTTCCTTACGGGGCATGCTTCGGCATCGCTAAGCGATGCCGTTCTAGCTCGTTGCACCTGGCTCGACGTCTTCCTGCAGGACGCCGACGTAGGGAAGGTTCCGGTACCGCTCCGCGTAGTCGAGCCCGTAGCCGACGACGAAGCGGTTTGGGATCTCGAATCCGACGTAGCGGACCGGAATGTCGATTTCGCGCCGCGCGGGCTTCGTCAGCAGCGCGCATACCTCGAGCGAGGCAGGCTGTCGCGCGCTGCAGGTTCCGCATCAGGTACGAGAGCGTCAGCCCCGAGTCGATGATGTCCTCGACGACGAGGACGTGTCGGCCCTCGAGCGGGATGTCGAGGTCCTTGAGGATTCGGACGACTCCCGAGGAGTCGCTCGCGGCGCCGTAGCTGGAGATGGCCATGAAGTCGACCTCGCAGGGCACCGTCAGCTGGCGCATCAGGTCGGCCATGAAGAAGACGGCGCCCTTCAGGACGCCGACGAGCAGCAGGTCGCGGCCGGTGTAGTCGGTCGAGATCTCCTCGCCGAGCTCGGCGACGCGCAGGCGCAGCGCTTCCTCGTCGACCAAGACCTCCGCAACTCCCTGCTCGAGCTCAGTCTGCGACACGTTCAGCCGTCACTCCCTCGGCCTCGACGAGGCCGGGGACGGCGACCACCTCGTCCCCGCGCACGACGAGCGGCCACGCCTCGCGCTCCGAGCGCGGGACCTTCGCGTCGACGAAGACGTCCTGGATCTTCTTGCTGCGCCCCGCCAGTCGGTCTCCGGGTCGCCATCCGCGTACCTTAAGGCCCTTCTCGTCGGAGGTGATGCGCCAGTCGCCCCAGCGCACCTCCCGGTCGAGGGCGACGGGCGAGCGCTCGAGCCAGACGCGCTCGTACTCGCGGACGATCTGGCGCCCGCGGCCGAGGTCGAGCCTCGTCGAGCCATCGATCGATTCGAGCAGGCGGACGAGCTCCGGGGGTGCCGTCTTGCGGTCTGCCAGCCGGAGGAGGTTGCCCTCGGCGGCCGGGATGGAGCTTCCGCAGGAGCGGGAGGATCTCGTTCGCGGATCAGGCCTCGCTTCGTGTCCGGGTTGGACGTGTCGCGCCGGAAGTCGAGGCCGTCGGCCAGGCAGTACGCCTCGGTCTCGTCCCGCCAGCGGTTCAGGAGCGGGCGGACGACGCCGTCGTCGCGGCGCCAGTCGATCTTGCCGGGCGCGCCGCTGGCGACGATTCGGTAGAGGACGGTCTCCACCTGGTCGGAGGCCGTGTGCCCGGTTGCCCGCAGCCGGTCGGTCGCGAACGAGTAGCGGATCTCGCGCCAGTCGTCCTCCGTCTTCCCGCCGCGGCCGTCGACGACCTCGGCGCCGAGCACGTCGCGGCAGAACGCGGCGTCCTCGTCGGACTCCTGCCCGCGAAGGCCATGGTTCACGTGGAGCGCGGAGACCTGGTAGCCGAGCTCTCGCAGCACGTGCCAGAGGCAGGTGGAGTCGGCTCCGCCCGAGACGAAGCAAGTCACGCCGCCCCCGCGGTGATCAGCTCGTGCTCGCGGATGTCCTCCTCGACGGCCTACGAAAGCGCGCGAGTCCATCATCGAAGATCCATGCGAATGTGTGGCTGTAGAAGAGGACGCTCCGGTAGGTGCCGACTCGGCGCATGCCGATCTTCTCGTAGAGGCGGATCGCGGCCTCGTTCTCCGGGCGGACGAACAGGCACACCGTCGGCGTCTCCTCGAGCAGGAGCCGGCAGAGGTCGGTGAGCCCGCGCTTGCCATGGCCCTGCTGCCGCGCCTGCGGGTCGACCCAGACTTGCTGGAGCTGAACGGCCGTCGGCGTCCACGCCGAGGCCTCCGCCTTGAAGAGGATCGTCCCGTCCTCGACCCAGAGCCAGGACCGGCCCTCCTCGATCTGGACGATCGTTCGCCGGCGAAACCCGGCCGCGTCGCGCTCGAGCGGATCGACGCCCGAGCTCCTCGTGGTGCGTGGCCGCGCAGGCCGGAAGCAGCAGGTCGAGGTCGTCGGGCGTCGCCACCCGCAGCCCGCTCGAGCCGCTCGCAGGCGGCTCCTCGAGCGACGTAGACGGGTTGACCGGGTCGATCCTCGCGCGGATTCGGCATGACGAGGCTGCGCTGCCGCCCAGAGGTCGTCTCACGGCGCGCTCCTGGCCGATGATCATCCGCGCCCCGCGCGCGGCCGTCTCGCCCGCAAACGCCTCGCAACCGCTGCCCGAGGGGACGATGTTCGCGCCGAAGTAGCAGAGCGCCGTCGAGCCCATCCGTCGCCCTCGACCGCGCGGAAGCGGGCGAAGCCCCGGCGGGCGACGTCCTCGAGGAAGACGCGCTCGATCGGGTCCTCGGCGCAGTACGCCAGGATCTGCTCGACGGTTGGCTCGGACAGCACGGCCGGGAATCTTCGCAGGGAGGGTCTGGCGGAGCATTGCTCGTCGCAGGGGTGCGATGCTCGTTCCGAGGCAAGGACGCAGGGAGCCCCGGTAGTGAACGAACTACCGGGGCGACTGAGGACGCGGCCTCGGGGCGAGCAGCGCGGCCCTTGCGGCTCAGCCATGCTCCGCCAGACCCTCCGTTAGGCTGCCGCCGTGCCGATTCACATCCGAGCGGAGGAAGGCGACTACGCGGAGGCCTGCCTGCTGCCCGGCGACCCGCTGCGCGCGAAGTACATCGCGGAGACCTACTTCGACAATCCGGTTCAGCGGAACGCCGAACGCGGACTGCTCGGGTACACAGGCGAGTACCAGGGCAAGCCCGTCTCGGTGCAGGCGACCGGCATGGGCTGCCCGACGGCCGCAATCGTCATGGAAGAGCTCGTCATGCTCGGCGTCAAGCGGTTCCTGCGCGTCGGCACCTGCGGCGGGCTGCAGCCCGACCTCGAGCTCGGCGACCTGATCGTCGCGCTGACCGCGGTCCCGGCCGACGGCACGGCGCGCCACTACGTGAACCAGGAGCCGCACTGCCCGACCGCCGACTGGGAGCTCGTCCACGGAGCCGTTCACGCGGCGAAGGAGCTCGAGCAGCCGATGCGCGTCGGTGCGATCGCCTCCTCGGACACGTTCTACGACCCCGACGAGGGCCGCCACGAGCGCTGGTCGTCCCGCGGCGTGCTTGCAGTCGAGATGGAGGCGGCCGTGATCTTCACGCTCGGCGCGCTCCGCAAGGTCCAGGCCGGCTGCCTGCTTACCGTGAGCGACATCGTGATCGGCGGCGAGTTCACGCGGATCTCCGACGAGGACCTCCAAGCCGCGGTCGATCGCATGACCCGCGTCGCGCTCACGACGGTCACCTCGAGCGATTAGCGACACCGCGTCTTCCTCGTCAACCCCGCGGCCGACAACGGCGCCACCGGGAAGCGCTGGCCCGAGATCGCCCGTCTGCCGCCGAGCGCGGCCTCGTCGGCGACGCATACCTGTCCGAGCAGCAGGGCCACCTTGCCGAGCTAGCCCGAGAAGCGGCTGCGAAGGGCGCAAGCTCCTCGTCGCCGTGGGCGGCGACGGGACGGTGAACGAGGTCGTGAACGGGATCGCCGGTGTCGAGGGCGTGGAGCTGGCCGTCGTCCACCGCGGAACTGGCGGAGACTTCGTGCGGACGTTCGGAATCCCGCACAAGCTCGAGGGCGCGCTCGAGGTCGCACGCTCCGGCACGGCGCGCGAGATCGACCTGGGGCGGGCGACCTTCCACACCTGGGCCGGGCCCGAGGGCAAGTCGTGGTTCGCGAACGCGGCGAGCGCCGGAATGAGCGGCGCGATCGCCAAGCGGGTGAACGAGACGGGCAAGGCACTCGGCGGCAAGGCCTCCTACGCGTGGAGCACGCTTGCCGTGTTCGCCGGCTGGCGCAACGCGCAGATCACCGTCACCGTCGACGACGAGACACGCACCGGCCCGATGTACGACGTGATCGTCGCGAACGGCCGCTACCTCGGCGGCGGGATGAAGATCACGCCGGACGCGGAGCCCGACGACTCGCTCTTCGACGTGCTCCTGATCGGCGACATCTCCAAGAGAGACCTCGTGCTGACGCTGCCGAAGATCTATCGCGGCACGCATCTCCCTCACCCGAAGGCGGAGCTCCTGCGAGGCGCGAAGGTCACGATCGAGACGCCGATTCCGCTGCCGGTCCAGCTCGACGGCGAGCAACCGGGAACGACGCCGGCGACGTTCGAGGTCGTCCCGAAGGCGCTACGCCTGAGGGTGCCGGCGCCGCGCTAGGTCTTCGAGCCGGTCGACCGAGGCGTCGTGCTCTTCGGCTTGGCGGCGGTTGTCTTGCGGGTCGTCGTGCGCTTGCGAGTCGTCCCCTTGCCCTCGAGCTTGTCGAGGCGGCGCTCGATCGCGGTCACGCGCTTCTGGAGCGGGTCGAGGCTGCGAAGCTGCTTCTGCATCGTGTCCATGTGCTTGGCCAGCGCAGCCGTCGTGTCGATGAGCTGTCTTCGCACCCGGGAGGTCGGTGATCCGGCCGACGACCTGCTCGCCGCGATCGGCGAGCCTGGTCAGAAAGTCCTTGTCCGTCTGTGCCTTGCTCGTCTGTGCCATCGGACCTACCTTACCGCCGTTTACGAACCTCTAACCCTTCAGGCCTAACAAGCCGACGGAGGTTTCGTCTATCGCATCAGAGGGATGAAACGCCCGACGCCGTCAGTACCCTCGGAAGAAGTGGCTCGAATGACTCCATCGAAACCACATCGCACACCGCAGTCACGACGTACGTGCTTCGTCAGCGCGCAGGTGTCCCATACGAGGTCGAGCGCAAAGTGTGCTCGTCCTGCCAGCGCGTGATCGACGAGCGCCCCCTGCGTCGAGCTGCGGCTTAGGCATCTTTCACCGCCGCGAGCACCGCGCTCAGCGTCTCGCCTGCCGATCCATCGATCTTCAGCTCCGCCTTCCCGTCGAGCGTCGTCTCGCCTCGGTTGACGATCGCGAGCGACCCGCCTGACCTGAGCGTCTCCAGCGGGAGATCGGCGACCGGATAGACCTCGAGCGCGGAGCCGACGACGAGCATCAGGGCAGCCGAGCGGGCGAGCTCGTATGCCCGGTCGATCGCGTCCTGCGGCAGGAGCTCTCCGAAGAAGACGACGTCAGGCTTGAGGATCGCCTCCGCACTCGCAGCGCGGCACGGGTAAGAATCGACACAGGAGGGGGCGCGCCCGCTTCGCGGGCGCTGCTAGCGGATAGACCGCGCCGCACTCCGGGCAGGACGCGGTCCGGATCGAGCCGTGCACCTCGACCACGTTCTCGCTCCCCGCACGCGTGTGGAGCAGGTCGATGTTCTGCGTGACGACGGCGCTCACGAGCCCGCGCCGCTCCAGCTCCGCGAGTGCCCGATGGGCCTCGTTCGGCTCGGCGCCCATCAGCATGTCGATCCGCTGCGCGTAGAAGCCCCATACCTTCTCAGGGTCCTCGCGAAATGCCCGGAGCGACGCGTACTCCATCGGGTCGACCTCGGCCCAGATCCCCGTCGGCGACCGGAAGTCCGGGATGCCGCTCTCGGTCGACACGCCGGCGCCCGTGAGGACGACGCACGGCTGGCGCATCACGATCAGCTCGGCAAGGTGCTCTACCGACACACTCCGATGCTATGACCCAAGAGGCGCCCGCGAAGCGGGGCGCGCTCCTTCTATGTCCACTTTCTTTTTCCGCGCGCCCCCTACTGTGTCCACTTTCTTAACCTACGGCGATGAGCCACTTCAAGTTCTCGAACGACGTGACCGTGCGCTTCGCCGAGACCGACGCGCAGGGCATCGCTCACCACGCCGCGTACCTCGTCTGGTTCGAGACGACGCGGATCGAGTACCTGCGGCGCTTCCGAGGCGGCTACCTGCAACTTCGCGAGGAGGGCGTCGACGCGCTGACGCTCGAGGCGTATGCCCGCTACACGGACGCGGCGCGCTTCGACGACCGGCTCACGATCCGGGCGCGCTGCAGCGAGATCCGCGGCGCCCGCTTCCGGTTCGACTACTCGGTCGAGCGCGACGGCAACAAGGTCGCAGACGGCTGGACGACTCACGCCTGCGTCTCCGTCGGCGACCACCGGCCGACGCGGGTGCCGGCCTGGCTCGTCGAGGCGATCACGGAAGCCGAAAGCTAGGACGGCTCCGGCGGCGGCGGAGGAGGAGGCGGGCCCGGCTTCTTCTTCGGCTCCTTCGGCTCCGGATCGGGTGGCGGCGGCAGCGGCTTCGTCCCGTACCGGATCACCCGAGGCTCCGACTGGTAGCTCGAGTACCACGTGTGGTCGTACATGAGCTTTCCGCTCGAGTCGAAGACGCGACGGCGAACGCTCGTCGAGCGGCTCGGCTGCCCAGCCTCCTCGAGCCCGGTCTGGCCGACGAACATGTTCGGGTCCGCGATGTGCTTCACCTTCGGGGCTCCGGTCTCGACGAGCGGTGACACCTCGCTCTCGACCCGCCGGTTCTGCGGCGTCCCGTAGAGCGCGACGGTCAGCGACGACGAGCTGACGAAGGTGCGGAGCCACAGCCAGTGGCCCGTGTCGTTCACGAACTTGAGATCGAGGTCGGGGTAGTTGACCGTTGCGTCGCGCCCCTGCGGGTAGTGGCTGATGTAGAGCGCGTGGTTCGTCCGCTCGGTGATCGACAGGCCCGCCTCGTACGCGGCGTTGAACGCCGTCGTCGAGACCTGGCAGACGCCGCCGCCGAGACCGGTCTCCAGCTCGCCGTTGATGATCACGGGCGCCTCGAGGAACCCCTTGTCCTCGTTGCGCTCGCCGGTGGTGTCGTTGAAGGAGAACTCGGCGCCGGGGGCGATGTAGTGATCGTCGATCAGGCGCGCCACGAGCTGGACGTTGTGGATCCGGTTCGGCGATGCCGCCGTAGAAGGTCTGGTAGGCGCCGACGAGCCCGGTGATGCCCATCGCCTGCGCATCTCGGGTCGTCCGTTCGGGAGCGACCGAGGTGACTCGGAGCTCCGCCCTGCGGTTCGTCGTCGAGAGGAGCCCCGCCATCAGGTTGCGAGTCGTCGCCTGCATGTCGAGCACACGGCCGGACTCGGCCGGGACGACGCGTACGACGTTGCGGGCGCCGATCGCGAAGCCGGCGTCCTTGGGCGCTCGATTGACGCGCTTCCTGAGGTTCGCGAAGAAGCGCCTCGCAGCCGGGCCGGCGAGCTCGATCTCGGTCGAGCCCCCGCTCGGCAGAGCGATCAACCTGGCGATCTTGGCCCGCGACAGGTGCCAGCCACCCGGCCCGTACGCGAGGTCTGCCGTGCGCCGAGACCATGGTCTCGGCCTTGACCTCTGCGCCGGCGAGGTCCTTCGCGGAAAGACGCGTGCGGTCGACCTTGAGCGGAAGCGGGACGGGCTCACGCGAGAGACCCGTCAGCGAGCGGACGAGGACCTGCTGCGCCGCCTCGCTCGTCGAGGAGACGGCCGTTGCGGCCGGGAACGACTTCCGCGTCGAGTCCGCGCATCCGCAGCGACGGCTCGACCCGGGGCCGGTCGAGAGCCTTCGCGAAGCGCTCGACGTAGGAGTTGACGGCCGCCTCGTACACGCGCGTCGTCGGGACGACCTCGCCACCGAAGACGCGGACGCCGAGCCGCTTCAGGCCGCGCAACGGGCCGAAGCCCTCGCCCTGCCGGTGCGCCGCCTCGACGGCCGCGCCCCAGTCGACGTCGACGAGCACCGAGTCCGGCTTGACCCGCCAGCTCTTTCCGTCGGCCGTGAAGGTGACAGGCGTGCGTCCGAGCTCCTCGCGAGCGGCGTTCGAGCAGCGAGCGCGCCTCGGCGGTGGTCAGTCCGGAGACGTCGACGCCCGCGATCTGCGAGCCCGCGGGCAGGCGCTCCTCCGAGCCCGCGAAGGCGAGCCCGAGGACGGTCCCCGTGAGCAGGACGAGACCGACGACGAGCAGGCTCCACTGCCAGAGGAGGCGAACCCGGGCAGCCCTACGACGCCGAGCCCGCGGAAGATGCGCGGCCCGTACCGACAAGTCCGCCAGTGTAGCGGGATCGGAGGTTGTTTCAGTCCCGCGGGAAGAAGATCTCTCTCGCGATGACGAGCCGTTGGATCTGCGATGTGCCTTCGTAGATCTGGAAGAGCTTCGCATCGCGCATGAGCTTCTCGACCGGGTACTCCTTCATGTACCCGTACCCGCCGAAAATCTGCACGGCGTCGGTCGTCACCTTCATCGCCGTGTCCGAGGCGAAGCGCTTCGCGAACGACGACTGGAGCGTCGAGCGGGTGCCCTGGTCGAGGAGCCACGCCGCCTGCCAGGTGAGCAGCCGCGCGGCCTCGATCTCCGCGGCCATGTCCGCGATCAGGAAGTTCACGCCCTGGTTCATCGCGATCGGCTGGCCGAACTGGACGCGCTCGCGCGAGTAGTCGACGGCGAGCTCGTACGCGGCCCGCGCGACGCCGACGGCGCCGATCGCCGTCCCAGGCCGCGTGAAGTCGAGCGTCTTCATCGCGATCTTGAAGCCCTCGCCCTCCTCGCCGAGCCGGTTCGCCGCCGGCACCTTCACGTCGCTGAACGCGATCGCCGAGGTGTCGGTCGCCCGCTGGCCCATCTTGTCGAGGTGCTTCTCGACGATGACGCCGTCGAGGTCGGTCGGGACGACGAACGCCGAGAGCCCGCGGTGGCCCTCGCTCTTGTCGGTCGAGGCGAAGACGACGATCCAGGACGCGTGGCCCGCGTTCGTGATGAACATCTTCGAGCCGTTGATGACGTAGTCGTCGCCCTGCCGCTCGGCGGTCGTCTGGATGCCCGAGACGTCCGAGCCCGCGTTCGGCTCGGTCAGCCCGAACGAGCAGAGGATCGGCTCCTCGATCAGCATCGGCAGCCACTCGCGCTTCTGCTCGTCCGAGCCGGCGAGCTGGACCGGGGCTGCGCCGAGCGTGTTGGCGACGATCGAGACGGCGATCCCCGAGCAGCCCCAGGAGAGCTCCTCGCCGATCAGCATCCCGTCGAAGGCGCCGAGGCCGAGGCCGCCGTACTCCTCGGGGATGTGCGGGTTCATGAGCCCGAGCTCGTGCGCCTTCGCGATCACGTCCGCGGGGTGCGTCGAGTGCTCGTCGTACTCGGCCGCCTTCGGCCGGATCTCCTTCTCGGCGAAGTCGTGGGCGAGTGCACGAAGGTCTCGCTGCTCGCTCGTCAGCTCGAACGAGACACCGCCGGTTGTCGTCTGCTCGATGGTCGCCATAACCGCTTACCCTGGCCGAATCGTGCCGTTGATTGACTAGTCAGTCAATCGGTAGCGGATGATCGCGCCCGCCCAACCGACGCTACTTCCCGTTTACTAGAGCCGGTGATCGAGTCCTCGCCCGATTGGGCGCGGCGGCTGGTGCGCAGGCTCCGCTTCCCGATCCGTTGGGGCAGCCTGCGGCGAACTGAGCCGCTCAGCTCGTACTACGGCGTCGACCGGGGCCTGCCGGTCGACCGCTTCTACATCGAGGGCTTCCTCGCTCGGAATGCGGAGGACGTCCGCGGCCGTGTGCTCGAGGTGCACGACGCGAACTACACCCGGCGCTTCGGTGCCGACCGGGTCGACGACAGCGACGTCCTCGATATCGACGAGACGAATCCCGAGGCGACGCTCATCGCGGATCTCGCCGAGCCCGGCTCGCTGCCGGCAGGCCGCTTCGACTGTGTGATCCTCACGCAGACGCTCCAGTATCCGAAGGACCCGGAGACTACGCTTCGCACCGTGTGGGAGTCCCTCGCGCCCCGAGGCACTGCCCTGATCACCGTCCCCTCCCTCTCGCGCATCGACCCGGACAACCCGGCGATCGACCGCTGGCGCTTCACGGCTCTGGGACTGCAGACGCTCCTCGCCCGAGCCTGTCCGGGCGCGGAGCTCGAGGTCACCGGCCATGGCAATGTTCTCGTCGGAGTTGCCTTCCTCATGGGCATGGCCGCGGAGGACCTGAATCAGAGCGAGCTCGAGCACGAAGATGATCGCTTCCCCCTCGTTGTATGCGCTCGCGTGCGCAAGCCGGGCTAGGAGCCGCCGTACATAGACTTGCCGCCGTGGACTTCGAGCTCACCGACGAGCAGCGCCTGATCCAGGACACCGTCCGCGGGTTCGTGGACGACCGCGTGCTCCCGAACGCGATCGAGAACGACATCAACCACCACCTCGACCTCGGGATCATCGAAGGCATGGCCGAGCTCGGCCTGCTCGGGATCGTCGTCCCCGAGGAATACGGCGGCGCCGGGCTCGACTTCGTGTCGGAGGCGCTCGTCTGCGAGGAGATCGAGCGCGGCGAGGCGGCGTTCCGGACGCTGATCTCGGTCCACGTCGGGCTCAACTCGCTCGCGCTGCTGCGCTACGGGACCGAGGAGCAGAAGCAGCGCTGGCTCGCTCCGCAGGCTCGCGGCGAGAAGATCGCCTGCTTCGGGCTGACAGAGCCGGCGGCAGGCTCGGACGTCGCGGCGATGAAGTCGACGGCGCGCCGCGAGGGTGACGTCTACGTCCTCAACGGCTCGAAGAACTGGATTTCGTATGCCAGCGTTGCTGATCATGCTCTTGTCTTCGCGAAGACCGACCCCTCCGCGAAGCACAAGGGCATCTCCGCGTTCCTGCTCGAGAAGGGCATGCCGGGCTTCACAGCCGCCGAGACGGAGCACAAGCTCGGGATCTGGGCCGGCTCGACCGGCGAGCTCTTCTTCGAGAACGTCGAGGTGCCGGCCGAGAACCTGCTCGGAGAAGAGGGCCAGGGCTTCGAGATCGCGATGTACGGGCTCGACCAGGGCCGGTTCACCGTCGCGGCCGGCGCCTGCGGCGTCATCCGCGCGATGCTCGAGCGCTCCGTCGAGTACGCGCGCGAGCGCCAGACGTTCGGGCAGGCGATCGGCAAGAACCAGTTCGTCCAGGACATGATCGCCGAGATGGTGCTGGCCTACGAGACGTCGAAGCTGCTCGTGATGCAGGCCGCGTGGCTCAAGAACGAAGGCCGGCGCAACACCCGCGAGACGTCGCTCGCGAAGTGGCACGCGACGGAGTCGGCCTTTCGCGCTGCCCACCTCGCGATCCAGGTGCACGGCGCCTACGGGTACTCGGCGGAGTACGGGCTCGAGCGCTACTTCCGCAACGCGCGCGCCCCGATCATCTACGAGGGCACGACCCAGATCCACAAGATGATGCAGGCCGAGCACGCGCTCGGCTACCGGTCACTGAACGGCCGAGACGGAGAGGTCTCCCCCATCACATCGTGGGCACCGGTACTCGCCGCCCGCAGCTGATCACGTTCGTCTCGCTTGCGGCCGTCGC
The DNA here is from genome assembly GCA_963776955.1 of uncultured Actinomycetes bacterium. Lineage (GTDB taxonomy): Bacteria > Actinomycetota > Thermoleophilia > Gaiellales > Gaiellaceae > VAXT01. The sequence goes on along the minus strand of CAVZOM010000003.1, from coordinate 197,931 downwards.
CGTGGCGGCGGGCGCGTTGACGGGCGCGCGGGCACAGGGGACGGCCTGGCCGGCGGAGCTCGCCTTCTCGCGTTCGGAGGCAGTCGGCGGGGGCATCTTCGTGCTCGAGCGCTCGGGACGCGTGCGCCTGCTCTCGGCGCGGGGGCTGTCACCGTCCTGGTCGCCCGACGGCCGGCGCCTGGCCTACGTCGCGCCCGCGGCCGGCGGGCTGCCCGACGTCTACGTCGCCGACGCGGACGGAAAGAACCGCTGGCCGCTGACGAGGACGCCCCTGGCCGCCGAGTCGGCTCCGCGGTGGGCGCCTGACGGCAAGCGGCTCGTCGTCGAGCGAACCGGACAGCTGTTCGTGATCCGGGCCGATCGCCGCGGCGAGCGCTTTCTGGCGCAAGGGCGTGAACCGGCGTGGTCCGCGAAGCGGAACCGCATCGCATTCATCGGTGGCGACACCGACGACCTCCACCTCGTGAGCCCCTCGGGGCGCGGAGTGCGGAGGCTGACCGCCTCACCTGCCGTCGAGAGCCAGCCCGCCTGGTCGCCGGACGGAAGGAAGCTCGCGTATGTGGCCCTCGAGAGCGAGTCGACCGACCTCTACGTGTTCGACGTGGCAAGCGCAAAGGTCGTTCGGCTGACGCAGGACATCAACGCCGAGGCCTCCCCCGTCTGGAGCCCCGGCGGCCGGACGATCACGTTCGTCGGTGATCGGCCCGGAGGACCGGTCTGGCAAGTGCCGGCTACCGGAGGTCAGGCGGTGCCTCTCGGCGGCCCGCAATGGCTCGACCAGCCGGCGTGGCGACCACAGGTCTCGCTCGAGAAGCCGCCCGACCTCGACCAGCGCCCGCCGACCGACCTCTCCTTCCAGCGGACTTCCGCGGGCAGGTTCCTGCTCGGCTTCACGTCGGCGACCGACAATGTCGGCGAGGGGCCGCTCTCCATCGTCGCGTCGCGTCCCAGCCGCGCCGTGCCGACGATGCGCGCCTCACAGCGAGTGCGGCTGATCGGCGGCGGTGCCCAGACGTATCCGGACGTCGGGTTCCTCAAGTACACGATCGCCCCTCCTCACGAGCACTGGCACCTGATGGACTTCCAGCGCTACGAGCTGCGGCGCGGCGAGCGATCACTCTCTGGTCGTCGCCGACCGGAAGTCCGGCTTCTGTCTTGCCGACCACTGGGCGCTGGTGCCGGGGTACGTGCCCGGCAAGCCGCGCCGGCCCGTGTTCCATTCGAACTGCAAGCAGTACGAGCCCGGGGCTCTCGCCGTCGAGCAAGGGACCTCGGTCGGCTACACCGACCGCTATCCCGCCTACTTCCACGGACAGAACCTCGACGTGACCCGCGTCCCAGCGGGAACCTATGTCCTCGTGCACAGGGCCAACGGGGACCTGCCCCTGCGTGAGTTGCGGTACGAGAACAACGCCGCCTCGCTGCTCGTGCGCTTCTCCTGGCCGCGCGGCCGGGGCCATCAGCCGGCGATCCGCGTGCTCCGGACGTGCGCCGACTCCGAATGGTGCGGCTCGGTCTCGCGCTGACGGCCGGCCTCGCGCTGCTCGTCGCGCCGTCCGCTGCGGGAGCGCCTCCGCGCGAAGGACTGGTCGTGCCTGGGCGGACTCTCGGCGGCCTGGCCCTCGGCGCGACCCGCGGACAGGTGCGCTCGGCCTGGGGGACGCGATACGGCGTCTGCCGGGACTGCCGAGCCGAGACCTGGTACTTCAACCGCAGGAAGTTCGAGCCTCAGGGCGCCGGCGTGACGTTCCGTCGCGGGCGCGCGGCCGCCCTCTTCACGATGTGGAGCCCGCCTGGATGGCGAACTCCGCAAGGACTGCGCATCGGCGACCCGCAGTTCCGCGTCTCGGCCGTGTACGGCTCGCTCTTCCGCGTCGACTGCGGCCGGTACTCCGCCCTGACGATGCGCCGGGGCCGCGTCGTCACCTCGTTCTACGTCGTCGACGAGCAGGTCTGGGGCTTCGGGCTCAGCCGCCTGGGGGAGGCGGTGTGCCGCTGAGCCCGAGCGCCGCAGGGAGCGCGAGCAGGTCCGGCAGGCGGTCCTCGACGTCCGCGTAGCGATCCTCCCGGTCGACGAGGAAGGCGCGCATGCCGAGCGCCTTCGCGCCGTCGACGTCGTCCTCGAGCGAGTCGCCGACCATCGCCGCCTCCTCCGCCGCGACCCCGAGCCGCTCGAGCGCCGCGAGGAAGATGGCCGGATGCGGCTTCGTCTTCCCGTGCTTGCCGGAACCGACCGCCACGTCGACGTCGAGCGCATGGTGCGCGACGAACGCGTCGAGGTCGCGGCCGGTGTTCGAGACGAGCCCGATCTTCAGGCCGTGCTCGCGGAGCGCCGTCAGGACCGGCAACGTGTCCTCGTAGAGCTCGAAGTTGTGGGCGTGCTCCCAGGCGTGCGTCATCTCGACGGCGGCTTCGTACGAGCGGTCCTTGCTCCCGCCCATGCCTTCGATTATGCGCTGGGTGAAGAGGACCCAGACCTCCTCGTCGTGGTCGAGCTCCGGATGCCGCTCGAGGGTCTCGACCGCTGCGGCGCGGGCCTCGGCGTAGCGGCTGGGGTCGAGCTCGAGCCCGAATCGCCTGCCCAGGAGCTGGTACCCCTCAGGCCCGAGGTCGGGCCCCGGCTTGGCGAGCGTGAAGTCGACGTCGAAGAGGACTGCGCGCAGGTTCACGCGGGCGCGGGCCAGCGATACGCCTCGGGGCGGCGCTGGGACAGGGACGGCAGGCGGCGCCGCACCTCCTCGAGCCACGCCCGGTCGAGCTCGGCCGAGATCACCGTCTCCTCGTCCGGCGCCTGGGCGAGCACGGTGCCCCACGGGTCGACGATCAGCGAGCGCCCGTAGCTCGGCCGGCCGATCCCCGTCTCCCCGACCTGCGCCGGAGCCGCGACGTAGAAGCCGTTCTCGACCGCGCGCGCCCGCAGGAGCAGGTGCCAGTGGTCCTTGCCGGTGTAGAGCGTGAAGTGCGCCGGAACGGTCGCGAGCAGGGCTCCCTCGAGGGCCAGCACGCGATAGAGCTCGGGGAAGCGGAGGTCGTAGCAGATGGTCAACCCGACGGGCCAGCCCTCGACCTCGGCCACGACCGGCTCCTCGCCGTGCTCCTCGGCCTCGGACTCGCGGTAGGTCAGCCCGCCGACCTCGACGTCGAACAGGTGGATCTTGCGGTAGGTGGCGACGAGCTCACCCTCGGGGTCGAAGACGAGGCACGTGTTGGAGAGCTTCTCGCGACCCTCGCGCCGCTCGGTGATCGAGCCTCCGACGAGCGTCACACCGAGCGCCTTCGCCCAGCGGCGCATCGCCTCTACCGACTCGCCCCCGTCGATGGTCTCGGCCGTCTCGTGCAGCACGTCCGGCGGGCCGATGACGTTCCACTTCTCGGGCAACGCGACGACGTCTGCCCCAGTCGCTGCTCCCTGAGCGACGAGCTTCTCGGCCTTCTCGAGGTTGGCCGCCTTGTCGCGACCGCTCGTCAGCTGGACGCATGCGACACGGATCCGGTCTGCCATCGGGCCCCAGGATACCGGGGTGATTCTGAGCTAACCTGTCACGGTTCTCGGGGTGTGGCGCAGCCTGGTAGCGCGCTCCGTTCGGGTCGGAGAGGTCCCCAGTTCAAATCTGGGCACCCCGATTGACCGCCTCCCTGACCGGCGTCGGCTCCCGCCGGGCAAAGCCCGGCTCCGCCGCCGCCTCGCGCCGCTGAGCGCCCTCCTGCGAGCGGGCCGTGTGACCCAAACACTGTCCCACTCGCATACGGACGCTCAGCAACGCGTCAGGAAGCCGGAGACGGCACGGTTCCGACACTGTGCCGTCACACTTTTGACAGTAGCGTTGCCTTCTCAGTCAACAGAGGAGGTACGCGTGAACGTCGTCACGCTGATCGGCAATCTGGCCTCGGACGTCGAGTTGCGCGACGTCGGGGACGACCGCCAGGTCGCGAACTTCCTGCTGGCGGTGAATCGGCCGGGCAAGGATGAGGCCGACTTCGTCCGCGTCTCGGCCTGGAACAAGCAGGCGGAGCTCTGCGCCCAGTACCTCGCGAAGGGGCGTAAGGTCGGTGTTGACGGACGCCTGCGGAGCAGTTCGTGGGAGGACACGGACGGCAACAAGCGGAACGCAATCGAGGTCGTCGCCAACCGCGTCGAGTTCCTGTCTCCGCCACCGGGAAAGGAGGCCGCCGCCGACATCCCGTTCGCGGCCGCTCCGGCCTAGGACTTCATAAGATCGTCCGGTGGCCGACCGCGACGAGATCCTCGCCTTCGCCGACGAGCTGCTCGAGCTCGACGCCTACCCGGACTACGGGCCGATGGGCCTGCAGGTTGCGGGTGCGCGAGAAGTGTCTCGGATCGCCTGTGGCGTGTCGGCTTCGCTCGAGCTCTTCCAGCGGGCCGCGAACTCGGGCGCGGAGATGCTCCTCGTTCACCACGGCCTGCTCTGGGACAGTGCTCCAAGGGTGATCGACGACGCCGCCGTGCGGCGCCTGAAGACGTTGCTCGACGCGGACATCACGCTCGCGGCGTACCACCTCGCGCTCGACGCGCATCCGGAGGTCGGGAACAACGCCCTCCTGGCCCGTGAGCTCGGGATCGAGCCGGCGGAGCGCTTCGCCGGGATCGGCTACGGCGGGCGGCTGGCCGAGCCGGCGACCGTCGACGAGTTCGTCGGGCGGGTACAGGACGCCCTCGACAGCGAGCCGATCGTCTTCGCCCACGGGCCCGACCTGGTGCAGAGGGCGGCGGTCGTCACCGGCGGCGCAGGGAAGCACCTGGCAGACGCCGCACGCGAGGGCTACGACCTCTTCCTCACCGGCGAGCCGGAGGAGCCGAGCCTCCACATCGCGCGCGAGCTCGGCATCCACTTCGTGGCCGCAGGACACTACGCAACCGAGCGAATCGGCATCCAGGCGCTCACAGAGCGACTCGCGCAGCGGTTCGACCTCGAGTGGGAGTTCATCGACCTGCCGAACCCGGTCTAACTCCATGGGCGTTGCGGCCGTCGGGAGGTGGCAGTAAAGTTCGAGCCGTGATTGTTTCCGACGCGCGGGGTGTCTGAGCTCCGCGTGAAAATCCAAGGCCGAAACCCAGCCCGACCGCGCCACGAGCCGGCGGGCTTTTTTGCGCCCTCAATCGGTAACCGCATAAAGGAGGAGCGGCATGGCGAATCACCTGACGCCCGAGGAGCTGTCGAAGGAGATGGGACTCGATCGCCAGGAAGTGATCCGGGTCTGCATGCAGGAAGGCGTGCCGATCTACCAGGGCAAGATCGACAAGACCCTCTTCCAGGCGCAGCTCGCGGCGTTGGGCACGCGCCCACCCGAGGCTCTCGCCTCGTAAGAAAGAACCGCTAGGCGCTCTTTCGAGCAGCCACGCGCTTCCGGGAGCCGCCCTTCGAGGCGGCTCTCGCACGCACTGGCCGGCTGGTTTTCACCGGGGTGAAGCCAGCTCCGACCCAGCCTGACGCCGCAGACGGTACGGTGCTCTCCGGGCCCGTGCCCAAGAAGCACTGTGCCCTCCGGCCCCGCACCGCCTGCGGCGTCCCAGAGCGCGCGAGCGGCTAAGCGCTCTTGCGAGCCGCCACGCGCTTCCGTGACGTGCTCTTCGAGGCCCGCGACTTCTTTGCCGGCTTCGTGTCCTTGACCTCGGCGACGCTCTGCCTGAGCGCGTCCATGAGGTCGACGACGGGCGCCTCGGGCTCCGGCTGCTCCGGCTTCGCGATCTCCTGGCCGTCGAGCTTCGCCTCGAGCATCTGCTTGAGGTTCTGCCGGTACTCGCTCGTCAGCTCCTCGGGCTCGAACTCTCCGACGAGGCTGTCGATCACCTGCTGCGCGAGCCCGAGCTCGGCGTCCTTCACCTCGCTGCTCGAGACGGCCTCCTCGATCTCGGCCTGGGAGTTGACGTCCTCGGCGAGGAACATCGTCTCGAGCGCAAGCGCATCGCCCTTCGGCCGAATCAGGCAGAGGTGCTCCGCGCCCTGGCGGACGAACCGCCCCAGCGCGGCCTTCCCGGTCTCCTGCATCGCGCGCAGCAGAAGCACGTACGGTCGCTGCGCCGCAGTCTCTCTCGCCGGCGCGAGGTAGTACGTTCGGTCGAAGTAGACGGGATCGACTTCGGCCGCGTCGACGAAGCGCGTGATCTCGATCGACTTCGAGTCGTCGATCTGCATGATCGCCTCGAGGTCGGCCTCCTCGACGACGACGAACTCGCCCTTCGCCACCTCCCAGCCCTTGACGATCTCGTCGCGCCCGACCTCGCGGTCGTGCACCTCGCACCAGCGCTTTTGCTTGATCGGCGTCATGCACTCACGGTGCAGCTGGCGGAACGACACGTCCGACTGACGGGCGGCGGGCTTCGTCGCAAGCGCGAGCCCGACCGGGATGTTGACCAGCCCAAAGCTGATGGAGCCGTTCCAGATCGTGCGCATGAGGAGAACCAATTGTACTTGGACCGGTCTTTTCCTCCCGCAACCGTCCCGTAATCTTCTGCTGCAAATGCGGACGATCTGGAAGCTCTGGCAGGACGCGCTCGCCGAGGAGCGCACGCGACCGGCCTATCTGGTGGAGGAGGACGGCGGTTGGCGCGAGGTTTCGCAGGCCGAGGCCGCCGAAGCGGTCGACGAGCTCGCGCACGGGCTGCTCGCCCTGGGCATCAAGAAGGGCGACTCGTTCGGCATGCTCGCGCGCACGCGCCTCGAGTGGGTGCTGCTGGACTTCGCGCTCGCGCAGATCGGCGCAGTTCCGGCCCCCATCTACCCGTCGAGCACGGCCGCAGAGTGCTGCTACATCCTCGAGCACTCGAACGTCGTCGGCTGCTTCGTCGGAGGACGACGAGCTGCTGGCCAAGATCGAGGGCGCGCGGCCGCAGCACGTCTACACGGTCGAAACGCTGCCCGAGCTGCGCGCGCTCGGCCGCGAGCATGCCGCCGCCAACCCCGACGCGCTCGAGCGGGCACGGGAGCAGATCGACGACGACGACCTCTTCACGTTCATCTACACGTCCGGCACGACCGGCCCGCCCAAGGGCTGCATGATCCTGAACCGCAACTACTACGACATGGTCGGGCGTGATCGACGAGATCGCCGACTTCTTCCTCCCGACCGACGTGATGCTCCTCTACCTGCCGCTCGCCCACAACTTCGGGCGGCTCATGCACCTGTTAGGCGCGCACCTCGGCTACACGGTCGCGTTCCTGCCCGACCCGAGGCGAATCGGCGACGTGATGCCGGAGGTGCGCCCGACCGTCCTGCCGACCGTGCCGCGCGTGCTCGAGAAGGTGCACACCGCAGTCTCCGCGAACTTCGCCGCCGCGACGGGCGTCAAGCGGCGCCTCATCGACTGGGCGCTCGCCGTCGGCAAGGAGGTCAGCGAGCTCCGCCAGCGACAGGAGCCGGTGCCGGCCGGGCCTCGCGCTCAAGCACCGCCTGGCCGACCGCCTCGTCTACTCGAAGGTCAAGGCGCGACTCGGCGGACGGCTGCGCGCCGCGATCTCAGGCGGCGCTCCGCTGCCGAAGGAGATCGGCGAGTTCTTCCACGTGCTCGACATCCTCATCCTCGAGGGATACGGCCAGACCGAGGAGACGACGGCCTCGAACGTCAACCGGCCCGAACCGCTTCAAGTTCGGCACCGTCGGGCCGCCGATCCCGGGCATCGAGGTCGCAACCGCCGAGGACGGCGAGATCCTGATCAAGGGGCCCGACCGTCTTCGCCGGCTACTACAAAGACGAGGAAGCGACGCGCGCAGTCCTGCCCGGGAGACGGATGGCTGCACACCGGCGACGTCGGCGAGATCGACGAGGACGGCTTCCTGACGGTCACCGACCGCAAGAAAGACATCATCGTCACCGCCGGCGGCAAGAACGTCTCGCCGCAGAACATCGAGAGGCTGCTCAAGGGAATCCCGTGGGTCTCGCAGGCGCTCGTCGTCGGCGACCGCCGGCCGTATCTCGTCGCGCTGCTCACGCTCGACCCGGACGAGGTGGCCAAGCTCGACGGCAGCCAGGACGCCGAGAGCGCTCGTCGCAGAGGCAGTCGAGCGCGTCAACGCCGACCTCGCCCACTTCGAGCAGGTCCGCCGCTTCGAGATCCTCCCGCGCGACTTCTCGCCTGAGGAGAACGAGATCACGCCGACGCTGAAGCTGAAGCGGCGGGTGGTGGAGGAGAACTTCGCATCCGAGTTGGAGACGGCTCTACGCGGAGTAGCTCGTCCGTAGGCCGCGACCGGATCCGTAGTTCCCCCCCATGGAGATATGGAGTTTCACCGATGCCAGCCGTTCGTTCGCTCCGGAGACTCCATTGAGCATCGAAGAAAGGAGCGAACGATGCACGACATGGCCGGATGGGATTGGATCTGGATGACTTTCATGATGGGGTTCTGGATCGCGCTCCTCGGCGCCGTCGTCTATATCGCGGTGCGTCTCGCACAGCGCCCACCGACGAAGAGCATCTGACCGGCGGGGGCTCGTGATTGTCTCCTGCCTGTCGCCGACGAGACTGATGACGGGCGGCGGCCGGCGCCACGGCGATATACCCCGATAGGGTATATTGCGGAGAGGCGACTGGAGAGGAAGCGTGAGACTGCAAGAGGAGACCAGGCCCACGCGGCTCAAGCTCGACCTGGAAGGCATGAGCTGCGCGTCGTGCGCCGCCCGTGTCGAACAGAAGCTGAACAGCATCGACGGCGTCGAGGCGACGGTCAACTTCGCGACCGAGCAGGCCACAGTGCAGCGAAGCGACGAGACGCCCGTCGCGCAGATCATCGCTGCGGTCGAGTCAGTCGGGTACGGCGCGCGGGTCGTCGAGCCGGGAGCACAGGCCGGCCATCAGCATCACGACGAGCCGGTGAACGCGCTCACGCGCCGCCTGGTGCTCGCTGTTGTGCTGACAGTGCCCGTAGCGCTGCTCGCGATGGTGCCTCCCCTCCGCTTCTCGGGCTGGGAGTGGCTTGCGCTCGCGCTCTCGACGCCGGTGGTCTTCTACTCGGGGATCGGTTTTCACACGGCCGCGCTCAAGAACGCGCGCCACTTCGCAGCGACGATGGACACGCTGATCTCGCTCGGCACGACCGCCGCGTGGCTCTGGTCAACGATTGTCCTGGTGGCCGGGGTCGACGACCGACACCTACTTCGAGGTCGCCGCCGTCGTGACGACGCTGATCCTGCTCGGGCGCTACCTCGAGGCGCGGCGCGAAGGGCCGCTCCTCGGAGGCGATCCGCGCTGCTCGAGCGCGGCGCGAAGGAGGCGCGCGTCCTCGAGGACGGAGTCGAGACCCTAGTCCCCGTCGACCGAGCTCGAGGTCGGCGATCTGTTCGTGGTCCGTCCCGGCGAGAAGATCGCCACCGACGGCATCGTCGAGGAAGGCGCCTCAGCGCTCGACCAGTCGATGCTTACCGGCGAATCGGTGCCGGTCGAGGTCGCGCCCGGCTCGGACATCGCCGGCGCGACGGTGAACACCTACGGCCGCCTCGTCGTCCGTGCGACGAAGGTCGGCGCCGACACTGCGCTGGCGCAGATCGCGCGTCTCGTCGACGAGGCCAGTCGGGCAAGGCGCCGGTCCAGCGCCTCGCCGACCGCGTCTCCGCGATCTTCGTCCCGATCGTGATCGTCCTCGCGCTCGCGACGCTCGGCGGCTGGTTGCTCGGCGGGCGCATCAGCCGCGCAGCGCCTTCACGGCCGCCGTCTCGGTGCTGATCATCGCCTGCCCGTGCGCGCTCGGGCCTCGCGACCCCGACCGCACTGATGGTCGGCACCGGGCGCGGCGCCCAGATGGGCATCCTCATCAAGGGGCCGGAGATCCTCGAACAGACGCGGCGGGTCGACACGATCGTGCTCGACAAGACCGGCACGGTCACCGAGGGCAAGATGGAGCTCGTCGAGGTCGCGCTGCTGAATGGCGCGACGCGCGCCGAGGTCCTGCGGCTCGCCGGCGCCGTCGAGGCAGCGTCCGAGCATCCGATCGCCGCAGGCCGTCGCGTGCGGCCGCGCGGGCGGAGATCGGCGAGCTGCCGCCGGTCGAGGCGTTCCGCAACGACCCCGGCGTCGGCGTCGTCGGGCTCGTCGAAGGCCACGAGGTCGAGGTCGGCGCGTCGCGACGGACGGATCGAGGTCACGCTGGGACGGCGCTCGCGCGGGCGACGCTGACGTCCGCGACACGGTCAAGCCGACGAGCGCCGAGGCGGTCGGCGAGCTCAAAGAGCTCGGTCTCGACACCAGTGCTTCTCACCGGTGACTCGCGCGAGATCGCCGAGCGAGTGGCCGCCGAGGTCGGCATCGAGCGCGTACTCGCCGAGGTGCTATCCGGACGACAAGGTCGCAGAGGTCAAGCGACTTCAGGAGACGGAAGGGTCGTCGCGATGGTCGGCGACGGCGTCAACGACGCCCCGGCACTGGCCCAGGCCGATCTTGGCCTCGCGATCGGGACCGGTACCGATGTCGCGATCGAGGCCAGCGACCTCACGCTCGTCTCCGGCGACCTGCGCGCCGCCGCCGACGCGATCCGGCTCGCCCGCAAGACCCTCGGCACGATCAAGGGCAACCTCTTCTGGGCGTTCGCCTACAACGTGGCTGCGATCCCGCTCGCGGTCGCAGGGCTTCTGAACCCGATCATCGCGGCCGCAGCGATGGCCGTCCTCGAGTCTGTTCGTCGTCACCAACAGCCTGCGCCTGCGGCGCTTCTCGCAGCGTCACGCAGGAAGGAGTCGCATGACACGACGGCCGCGCGACGGCGCACGGGTACGCAAAAGACAAGGAAGCGCTCGGTCAAACGCCTTCACCGGATCGAGGGCCAGGTGCGGGGGATCGAGCGGATGGTCGAGGACGACCGCTACTGCATCGACATCCTCACGCAGATCTCAGCCGTGAACACCGCGCTCGAGTCGCTCGCCGTTCAAGATCCTCGACGAGCACGTTCGCCACTGCGTGGCCGGCGCGCTTATCTTCGGGCGACGAGGCCGAGGCCGCCCAGAAGACCGACGAGCTCCTCGAGCTGTCCAGCGTTTCGCACGTGTCCGTTGACGGGCCAGTTCCCAGTCGCGTAGAGCTCACGCGGGGTCTGCGCGATCAACGCCGCGGGCTCGCCGCCGACCTGCCCTACCGGTCTCCAGCCACGGCCTCCGGTTAGACCGGCGCCGGACTGTTGTTGCGAGTGAGGACGATGACCAGTGCAGCGACGAGACCGCCGACGACAAAGGCCCCTTGAGGCCTAGTGGCCTCGGTCATGCCCCGGGATTTGAAGGAGGCATGTGTAGTCCTTGCCTTTCGCAGACAACTCAGCGCGTTTGACGCATCACATCTCACGTCTCGTTCAGACGAGCGAGCCCAGCTGAGCAGCCGCCAACACGACGATGGCGACGAGCAGCAGTGCCGCTACGGATAACAGCACCATGCGAGGCGGGCGAGCCATTCGCGGCAGGCTGGGAGCGTAACCATCACTTGACACAGCACGTAGCTTGGCCGTCATGAGTCACGAGCAGCATCAGTACCACGGCGTCCACGGGGAGCAATCGCTCAACCGGCTGTCCGCAAGCGCCACGAATCATCGTCTCACCGGCTGCGTCATCGGCGAGGTCGTGGGCATGGTGATCGCGACGGCGCTCGGCTGGGGCGACGTCGCCTCGATTGCTCTCGCCGTCGCTCTCGCCTTCCTGTTCGGCTACACGCTCGCCTCACTGCCGCTCATCCGCGCTGGGACTGCCCCTCGCGGCGATCGTCCCGATCGCGCTGGCCGCGGACACCGTGTCGATCGCGATCATGGAACTGATCGACAACGCGTTCATGCTTCTCGTCCCCGGCGCGCTGGAAGCCGGTCTCGGTGACCTGCGCTTCTGGGCGCCGCTACTCGGCGGCTTCGTGATCGCGTGGCCGTTCGCGTTTGCCGTCAACCGAACGATGATCCGCGCGCGGCAAAGGACGCGCAGTGGTGCACGCCTACCACTAGCTCGCGCAGGAACCCTAGAGCCGCCGCGCGCCGACCCACGTCGACGAGTACCAGCCGGAGATGCTCGAGATCTTCACGACGTCGCCCGTGTGCGGCGAGTGGATGAACTGGCCGCCGCCGATGTAGATCCCGTCGTGCCCGAGCCCGTTGAAGAAGACCAGGTCACCCGGCTGGAGCTGGTCTCGCGAGACGGGCATCCCGTACCCGTACTGGGCCGCCGCGTTGTGCGGCAGCGAGACGCCGACCTGCGCGAAGACGTACATGACGAACCCCGAGCAGTCGAAGCCCGACGGGCTTGCCCTCGCCGTAGACGTACGGAATGCCCAGGTACTGCATCGCGATGCCGACGACTCCGCCGTACTTCGCAGGGCGGCGGCGCGTAGGAGTCGGGCGGATTGACGACGGCGCCGGCACTCGCGTTCAGGACCGTGGCGCCCGCGTTCGCAAGCCGCGCCCGAGCCTGTGCGGCGAGCTCGGCCTGTCGCGCCTGCTCGGCCGCCTGCATCTGCGCGATCTCGCTCTTGATCGACGACAGCAGCTGCCGCCGCTCGGCGAGCTGGCCCTCGATCGACGCCTTCTGGGCCGAACGCTCGGCGACGAGCCTCGCCTGCTCGACGTGCGCCGTCTTGAGGCGCGCTCGGCGCTCCTTGACGGCCCTCCGGTAGGTCTTCACCTGCGTCAGGACCTCGGTGCTCTGGTCCGAGACGCGGTTCATCGTGTCGATCCGCGAGATCAGCTCGTCGATCGAGCTCGCGCCGAGCAGTACCTCGAGCCCGTTGTCCTCGCTCGCCCGAGGTGTACATCTGGACGAGCGCGCTCGGAGAGCATCTGCCTGCGAACGCGTCAGATTCTTGCGCGCGAGCCGGAGCTCGAGCTTGTTCTCCCGCAGGTCGCTCTGGATCTGGCCGAGCTTCTCGTTGGCGAGGTTGTACGCGTCGACCGCCCGCTCGAGGTTCGCGTCGAGCCCCTGGATCTGAGCGAGGACGCTCTGCGCCTGCGCCTGCCTTCGAAGAGACCGATGGCGTGGCATGCGCCGCCGGGGCGGCCACGAGAGCCACCAGGACGAGGATACCACCACAATCGCGCCTGCCGAATCAATGAGCCGGACGAAGTGCGTTTCCCGGCCACGACGGGCGCACCGGAAGGGGGCCGGTACGTCACGAGTGCGGCAGACTAACAACGGCGACGGACGCCCGCAAACGGCCTCGACGTCGAGCCGTGCCAACCTGCACAAATCTCCGAGTCAGGGCCCGACCGAGTGTCGGCAGCGCGATCCTGTTAGCTTTCCGCGGCCGTGGGAGAGCCAGGTACTGCCTTGCGGGCAGGGGTCGCTGCTGCATGCGTCGCCGCTCTCGCCGCCATGCAGCTCCCAGCCGCGAGCGGCGCAGAGTCCTCGTCGGACCTGCGGGAGCGCGCCCGATCGCTGCGCGACGAGAACGCCGCCCTCGCAGGACAGGCGCAAGCGGCCTGGCTGAGCTCGGTCTCGCTCGGCACGCGACTCGAGCAGACTCGAGCCGGGCTCGTCCGCCTTCAGGCGCGGACGCAGTTCGATCGCGGAGGAGCGCGCCGAGGCCGACCAGAGCCTGCGGCTCGCCCGACGGACGCTCGCGCGTCTCCCAGCAACGCCTCGCCGACCGTGTGCGCCTCCTGTACGAGCAGGGTGACGCCGATCCGATGGCCGTCCTCGTCGGCGCCCAGTCGATCGACGAGGCGATCAGCGGGCTGGAGCAACATCGATCGCGTCGCGCGCCAGGACCAGGCTCGTGATCGAGCAGGCGAAGTCTGCCCGGGCACAGCCTGATCGCGGCCACGCAGCGCCTTGCAGCCCGGGAGGCGCAGGCTCGGCGTGCCGAGGCCGCCACGGCGGCGACGCTGGCTGCGCTCGAGGCCGCCCGCCGAGAGCAGGCGGCGAGGCTCGCCTCGTTCAGAGCCGAGCGAAGCTCGAACTCCTCAGCGATCTCGTCCCTCGAGTCCCAGGCCCGCGAGCTCGCCGCGGCGCAAGCCGCCCGCCCATGGCCGGTCGCAGGGCGGGCGCACGCTGACGGTCACCGCAACTGGCTACTCGCTCACGGGACGGACAGCGACAGGCGTCTCCGTGGGCTACGGCATCGTCGCCGTCGACCCGAGCGTGATCCCTCTCGGCACGAGGATGACGATTCCCGGCTACGGTGAGGGTGTCGCCGCCGACACCGGCGGCGCTGTGGTCGGAGCGCGACATCGACGTCTGGTTCCCGACGCGAGCGGAAGCGCTCGCGTGGGGCACCAGGACGGTCTCGATTACGCTTCACTAGCTCGAACCGGAGTCCGCAGGGAGCGATGCTGTGAGCCAGAAGGCCAGGGAGAAGGCCAAGAACGACGACAACGGCCTCCGAGTCCTGCTCGTGGACGACCACGACCTGTTCCGGACGGGCCTTCGGAACCTGCTCGAGGAGCAGGGAGTTCAGATCGTCGGCGAGGCGGCGAACGGGCAGGACGCGATCCGCTGCGTGCGCGAGGTGGCGCCGGACGTCGTCGTCATGGACCTGAACATGCCGGGGATGAGCGGGGTCGACGCGACCCGCGAGATCACGTCGTTCGCCCCGCTGACGCGCGTCGTCGTGCTCACGATCTCGGATCAGGACGAAGACGTCATGGATGCGATCGTGGCCGGCGCCTGCGGGTACCTCGTCAAGGACTCCTCGATCCAGGAGCTGATCCGCGGGATCACGTCCGCCGCGGTCGGCGAGTCGCTGATCTCACCGCCCGATCGCGGCCAAGGTGCTGCAGCGGATGCGGGCGGTCACGCTCGACCAGGGAGCGGAGCGGATCCGCGCCGAGCTCTCGGAGCGCGAGCTCGAGGTGCTGCGCCTGATCGCGAACGGCAAGGACAACTCGCAGATCGCCGAGGCGCTGCACATCAGCCCGAAGACGGTCAAGAACCACATCTCGAACATCCTCATGAAGCTGCAGATCGAGAACCGCATCCAGGCGGCGGTCTACGCCGTTCGGTCCGGCATCGTCTAGATCCGGCGGGCCTACCGACACTGTTCAGCCGATCTTCGTGTCTAGTCGTGGGAACTCCGCTTCGTGTGGGGATCATGAGCCGCCGCGGAGGCGGGCTTTGCCCGACTCCGCACACTACCGCAGTCCCTCGAGGACAACTCTCGAAGAAAGTCGTCATGGTGCGCGCGTAGCGCGCACCGGACTTTCTTCGACTATCAGGCGGCGGTCGCGGTCGCGACCAGGCCGCGGAGCGGGACCAGCAGCGCGCGCAGGTCCTCCGTCTGCTGCTCCGTCTCGTGCAGGCGGTGGAGGAGCGCGGAGAGCTTGCCGGCGGGAACCTCGTGTCCGTCGGCTACCGCGCTGCGTCAGCCGGTCGATGCGGTGCTCCAGGCGAAGGCACTCCGCTTCCAGCTCGAGCGCCCGCGCATAGCCCTCGGTGAGGGTCGGCTCGACCTCGTTTCGAGGCAGGCCGGCGCCCTCGCGCGCTCGCGTCGAGGAGCGCGCGGATCCGCTGCACGAGGTCGAGATGGTCGGAGCGCCACGGCGAACCGATTATGGTCAGGCGAAAGGCCGGAGTGCTATGGGCCACTCGGCCCATCTTTTCCGCCGAGGGTCCTAGCCTGACTTGACGCTGTCTGAAGGGCGTCCGGAAGAATGCAGTTCGTGCCCCGTCGGCTCGCTGGCCGTCGCTCTCGCGGCCGTGTTCCTCTCAGCCGCGCCTGTCGCCGCCGCAGGCCCGACGCCGCTTGCGCGAAAGCTCTCGAAGGCGCTCTCCGTCCCCCACGTCGCCAAGTCCCGGACCGGCGCGTTGGCCGTCGACCTCGCCACCGGCAGGCCGTCTACGCGCACAACCTCGGCCTCCCGTTGATACCCGCTTCGAACGAGAAGCTCGCGGTCACGTACGCCTGCCTGCTCGCGCTCGGGCCGAGCTTCCGCTTCGCGACCGACGCGCTCGGCGAGGGCGAGCTGGACGGCTCGCTGTGGCGCGGGGACATCGTCCTCAAGGGCTACGGCGACCCGATGCTGTCGACGCTCGACCTGCTCAAGCTCGCCTCGCAGCTCCACGCGCAGGGCATCCGGCGCGTGAGCGGGCAGATCGTCGGCGACGAGTCGTTCTTCGACGCGAAGCGGATGGCTCCGGGCTGGAAGCCGTGGTACTTCATCAACGAGTCGGCGCCGCTCTCGGCGCTTGACCGTCGACCGCGCCCGCTACCGGGGCCGCGTCACGCGCGACCCGGCGCTTGGCCGCTGCGCTGTCGTTCCGAGCAGCGCTCGCTGCGTGCCGGGATCTCGGTAGCCGGGCGGGCGATGACCGGAACAGCCGACGCCGACGGCGGTCCCGCTCGCGACGACCGAGTCGGTGCCGCTCGAGCAGATCCTCCGCTTCATGGACCACGAGAGCGACAACTTCACCGCCGAGATCCTCCTCAAGCAGCTCGGCGCCGGCTTCGCGCTCCAGGGCACGACCGCCGCCGGGGCCGAGGTCGTGCACCGGCTCCTCGGCCGAGCAGCAGATCCCGCTCGCGGGCGTGCGCATCGTGGACGGCTCGGGGCTCTCGCGGCTCGACCGGCTGACGGCTGCCTCGGTCGTGGGGATGCTCCAGTCGAGCTGGCTCGACCAGGACCTACGCGAGATCCTGATCGCCGTCGCTGCCGGTCGCGGGGCGGAGCGGGACCCTCGGCCGCCGGATGCGCGGAACGGCGGCGGCGGGTCGCGTCCGGGCGAAGACCGGGCACGCTGAGCGTCGCCTCGGCGCTGTCCGGCTACGCCAAGCGACGCTACGCGTTCTCGATCATCCAGAACGGGTCGCCGGTCTCGCACTTCTGGGCGCGGCGGGCGCAGGACCGCTTCGCGGCGGTCCTAGCCACGAACTAGCTTCTGTCAGGGCTTTCTCGTCGAGGATCGGGACGCCGGCGTGCTGGGCCTTCTTCAGCTTCGAGCCCGGCTCTTCGCCGACGATCAGGCCGGCCGTCTTCTTCGAGACCGAGTTGGAGACCTTGGCGCCCTTCGCCTCGAGCGCCTTCGCCGCCTCGTCGCGCGTGAACGACTCGAGCGTGCCCGTGATCACGTAGGTCTGGCCGGAGAGCGGCCCCTCGACCGGCTTCAGCTCGTCGCCGGTCTCGAAGCGCAGGCCGAGGTCGCGCAGCTCCTGGATCAGCTTCAGGTTCTCCTCGTCCGAGAACCACTCGGCGATCGCCTCAGCCTTCTCGGGCCCGATGCCCTCGACCTCCTGGATCTCCTCCTGGGTCGCCTCGGCGAGCTTGTCGATCGAGCCGAAGTGCGCCGCGAGGTTGCGAGCCGTCACCCAGCCGGTCTGCGGGATGTTCAGCCCCGCCAGGATCCGGTGGAACGTGAAGTTCTCCTTCGACTGCTCGATCGCCGCCACGGCGTTGCCCGCGGAGATCTCGGCGTAGCCGTCGAGCTCCATCAGCTGCTCCTTCGTCAGCCGGTAGAGGTCGGGCATCGACGTGACGATTCCCTCGCGCCACAGCCTCCGGATGGCCTGCTCGCCGACGCCGTCGATGTCCCAGACCCAGTTGATGAGCGTCTCGAGCCCGCGTGACTCGCACTTCGGGTTCGGGCAGCGGTGCATCGCCTCGCCCTCGGGCTTGACGATCTTTGTCCCGCAAAGCGGGCACTTTTCCGGCATCTTGAACGGCTTCGTGCCGCGCTTGTGCGGCAGGACGGGGCCGACGACCTGCGGGATCACGTCGCCCGCGCGCTGGACGATCACCGTGTCGCCCTCGCGGATGTCCTTGCGGTTGATGTCTTGCTCGTTGTGGAGGGTCGCGTTCGAGACGGTGACGCCACCGACCTCGACCGGCTCGAGCTGCGCCCAGGGGTTGAGCGCGCCCGTCCGCCCCACTCTGATCCGGATTTGCAGGAGTTTTGTCTGCGCGGTCATCGGCGCCCACTTGTAGGCGCGCGCGAAGCGAGGCCGGCCGTGAAGCGCTCCGAGGCGCCGCTGCTGGTCGAACGAGTCGACCTTGACGACGAAGCCGTCGATCTCGTAGTCGAGCTCGATCCGCTTCGTCTCCCAGAGGCGGCAGACCTCGGCGACGGCTTCGATCGAGTCGTGCCGCTCCGCGAAGGGGTTCGTGCGGAAGCCGTGCTCCCGCAGCCACTCGAGCGTCTCCCAGTGCGTGTCGAGCTCGACTCCTTCGGCGGCGCCGAGGCCGTACATCCAGACGGCGAGCGGCCGCGAGGCGGTGATCGACGAGTCCTTCTGGCGCAGTGAGCCTGCGGCGGCGTTCCTCGGGTTCGGTGCGAGCTTCTGGCCGAGCTCGGCGACGCGCGTGTTCAGCTCGTTGAAGCCGGAGATCGGCATGTAGACCTCGCCGCGCACCTCGGCGACCGCAGGGAGATCGTCGCCGCGCATCCTGAGCGGCACCGACGAGACCGTCCGCAGGTTGGCCGTGACGTCCTCGCCGCGAACGCCGTCGCCGCGCGTCGCTCCACGGGTCAGCACGCCGTTCTCGTAGGTCAGGTTGATCGCGAGCCCGTCGATCTTCGGCTCGGTCACGTAGGCGACCGGCTCATCGGTGCCGAGCCGCTTGCGGATGTCCTCGGCCCACTTGAACGAGGCCCGGGTCCTCACTCACCTTCTCGAGCGAGCCCATCGGGACGATGTGCTCGACCTTCTGGAAGCGCCCGCTCGCGGGAGCGCCCACTCGCTGCGTCGGCGAGTCGGGCGTGATCAGCTCCGGATGCTCCTCCTCGAGCGCCTTGAGCTCGTCGAAGAGCCGGTCGTACTCGGCGTCGGAGATCTCTGGCTCGTCGAGAACGTGGTACCGGTAGAGGTGGTGATCGAGCTGCTTCCGAAGCTCGTCGACACGCGCTTCGAGGGTCTTCGTCGCCATTGAGTTGATGCTAGCCGCGGCGCGCGATCAGATCGTGCTCCGCCTCGGTCGCCCTAGACTCAGCCTCCCGTCTACCCGGAGGAGCGTTTCATGCTGAAAGAGTTCCGTGACTTTCTCTTTCGAGGCAACATCGTCGAGCTCGCCGTGGCTTTCGTCATGGGTCTTGCCTTTGCGGCTCTCATCAACTCGCTCGTGGACAACCTGCTGATGCCCGTGATCGCCATGATCATCGGCAAGCCGGACTTCAGCGACCTGACCTTCACGATCAACGACGCGGTGTTTCGCTACGGCGCGTTCATCACCGACGCCATCCAGTTCGTAGCTATTGCGGCGGCTGTGTTCTTCTTCGTGGTCAAGCCGATGAACACGCTGGTCACACGGATGCGCGGCTCTGCAGAGGAGGGGATGCCCGACGAGGAGCGGCGACACCAGGAGCTCCTGATCGCACTGAGGGGAGTCTCTGCGCGCTAGTACTCGACGGTGACGAGGTAGAGGCCCTGCGCGGGCGCCGTCGTGCCGGCGGCGTCGCGCGGGGCGCCTTCGAGGAGGCCGGCCAGCTCTTCCGGTGACTTCTCGAGCATCGTGCCGACGAGGGTTCGCACCATGTGGCGGAGGAAGCTGCCGGCGGTGATCTCGAGCTCGAGGGCGTCGCCGCGCTCGAACCACGCGACCTCTCGCACCTGGCGGGTGAACACCTTGTGCTGCGTCACGGCCGGCGTGAAGGCACGGAAGTCGTGCTCGCCGATCAGGAGGTCGGCGCAGTCGGCGAGCGCGTCGTAGTCGAGCGGATGCGGATACCAGTAGCTGCGGTTCTGCTCGAACGCCGAAGGCGTGTCGCGACGCCAGATGCGGTAGCGATAGCTCCGCGCCGTCGCCGAGTGCCGGGCATGAAAGTCGGGGCCTACCTCCTCCGCCGCGATCACTGCGACGTCGTCGGGTAAGGCGGTGTTGAGCGCCTTCGCACCGTGCTCGATCGGCGGGCCGCCCTCGACGTCGACGCGTCGCCACCTGCCCCAGCGCGTGGACGCCGGTATCCGTTCTCCCTGCAACGGAGAGGTTTTCGTACCTGCCGTACACCCAGCCCAGGGCCTCGCGCACGACTCCCTCCACGGTCCTCAGGTTCGGCTGCGTCGCCCAGCCGCGGAACCGCGACCCTTCGTATTCGAGCGTCAACTTGAGCCTCACAGGCGCCCATCATCTCGTCGCGGGACCCCGCCTGGGGAAGCTAGAGCGTGTTCTGCGCGTCTAGTAAGCAGGCCCGAAGCTGTTCTAGGCTTACCAAGTCTGACCACCAACGAAGGAGCACATCCTGCGGCCCAAGGTGTTGCTGTCCGTCCTAGCGATTAGCGGGGCTCTCCTGCTCATCGCCGCCCAGCCGGGAACAACCGGCTCGCGGGAGACCATGCGTGAGGGTGGGATCTTTCGGATCGTCTTCCACGCGACGTCGGGGCTCGACTACGTCGACCCGGCGCTGGCGTCCTCCGTGCCCGGTTGGGCGGTTCTCGACACGACGTGTGCGCGCTTGTTCGCCTACCCGGACAAGCCGCCCCCCGAGGCATACCGCTTCAAGCCGGAGGTGGCGACCGGTGTCCGAATCTCACGCGACCGAAAGACCTACACGTTCACTCTGCGTAAGAATTTCCGCTTCAGCGACGGCACGCCGGTCCGGGCGAGCGCCTTCGCCCGGGCGATCCATCGAACACTCGCGCCCGAGATCAACTCGCCGACGCTCTCACCCGGCGCGCAACACACGCGTGACATCCTCGGAGCCGCCGACGTGCTCGCCGGCAAGAGGAAGACCGCCAAAGGCGTCGTCGCCCGTGGGAACAAGCTCGTAATCAAGTTCGTCCGGCCCGCGCCTGACTTCCTGCACCGCACGACGACGACCTTCCTCTGCGCGGTGCCGCCGACGCTGCCAGCAGACCCGGAAGGCGTCAGCAACTTCCCGGCCGCCGGCCCCTACTACGTCGCGCAGTACCGCCCCGGTGAGCGGGTCGTGCTCCGACAGAACCGTTTCTACCGCGGGAACCGGCCCCACCACGTCGACGGCTTCGACATCGACCTTCGCGCAGATAAGCCACAGGAGGTCGTCGCTCGCGTCGACCGCGGCGAGGCCGACTGGGGCTTCATGACTGCCGGGGTCTATTTCGATCCGAGTCTCGGGATCGTCGCGAAGTACGGGATCAACCGCTCGCGGTTCTTCGTCAGGCCCGGCTTCACCCTGCGAATCCTCGCGCTCAACTCGGCACGACCGGTGTTCCGGAACAACCCAAACCTCCGCAAGGCAGTCAACTTCGCGCTCAATCGTCGCGCGATCATCGACGGCGCGAGCGATCCCCGCGCCAGCGTCCCTACCGACCAGTATCTCCCGTCGAGCATGCCCGGCTTCAAAGACGCGAACATCTATCCCGCTCGAGCGTGCTGATCTGGCGAAGGCGCGCGCGCTCGCCCGCGGCAACCTGCGAGGCGGCAAGGTCGTGCTCTACACGAACAGCACCCCGCTACCGATGGCGGTCGGGCGCATCATCGCGCGACAGCTTGCAGAGATCGGGCTCGATGTGGAGGTCCGCGGGTTCCCACTCCACACAGCTTCCGGCGCGTACTACGCCAAGCTCGCCAAGCCCGGCGAGGAGTGGGACATTGCGCTCGCCCTCTGGCAGCCCGCCTACGTCGATCCCTACGCCTACCTCAACCAGCTTCTGGACGGGCAGTACGCGGGCGGCACGAACTTCACGCGCTTCAACTCAAGCCCGTACAACCAGCAGATGCGGCGAACGGCGCGCGTGCTCCAGGTCGGCGGGCGGAATCGCGCGTACGGGGCACTGGACGTCAGGCTCGCACGGGACGCCGCGCCCTTGGCCGCGCTCGACATCTTGAAAGAGCCGACCCTCGTCTCGTCGCGCGTTGGCTGCATCGTGCTCAGGCCGGTGCTCGACCTGACCGCCGTCTGCCTCAAATAGCGCGCCTCACGGCGCCTGCACCGTCACCCAGAGAAGGCCCTCGGCGAGCACGATGCCGGCCGGCGCCTGGCCGATCGGGACGGTTCGCTCCTCCTCGTTCGTCTCCGGATCGATGCGCGAAAGGGTTCCGTCGTCCTTGTTGACGACCCAGACGGCGTCCGGTGTGACAGAGATTGCAGTCGGATTGTCCCCCACGGGTATAGAGAGTACGGAACCGCCCTGCGGGTCGATGCGCGAGACCGTATCGGCCGCCGAGTTCGCCACCCAGATAGCTTCTCCGGCCGCTTCTCCCGCCGCGATCCCGGTCGGCCGCCTGCCCACGCTGGATTCGTCGACCGGATCCTCGAACGCGGTGGGGTTGTAGCGCCACACCTCGGCCTCGCTCGAGTTGGAGACCCAAACGGACCCGCTGCCGACGACGATGCCGGCCGGCACGGCGCCCGCACGTGTCTTTTCCGCCACTTGCCCGGTATCCGGATCGATTCGCGCCAGGGTCGAGTCCCCGAAGACCGCCCAGACCGAGCCCTCACCGGTCGCAACAGCGCCGTTGGAGGAGCCGCCTAGGCCGGCTTCCACGACCTCGATCGGCGGTCCGAGCGTTGTTGAACTGCGGGTCGATCCGCGAGACCATTCCGCGCAGGCCGTGCGCGACCCACACGGCGCCGATCCCGTACGCGAGGCCCGTCGGTGTCCGGTTGTCGAGCGTGATACTGCGGAGAGGCGTCCTCGACCGCGCATCGATCCTGGTCACCGCTCGGTCGTCCAGGATCCCCACCCAGATCGATCCGGCGCCGAAGGCGATCGGCCCCGGTCGAGTCCCGACCTGGATGTCGTCGACCACGCGACCGGTATCAGGGTCGACGACCGCGACCGAGTTCGCTCGGACAGCCACCGACGCCTCACCACCCCGAAGGAGGAGAGCCGCGATCGCTGCCACGACGAGCGCGGCGCCGATTGCCGCTGCCGCAATCGTCGCGGGACGCCGCCAGAACGGCACCACCGGTGCAACCGAGGCCAGCTCCGCATCGGGCCGCAGCGGCAGGAACTCGGTCGGCAGCCCGTCCGCGGCCGCCTGGTAGAGACGCACCGGGCGATCGAGGTCCTTGAGGCGTTGCTCGCCGAGGTCTTGCAGGTGGATGTGCAAGTCCTCCTCCTCGTCCTCGACGAGCGTCTGCGTGGCTTGGGAGACGAGGATCTGCCCGCCGTGCCCCGCGGCGCCGATCCGCGCGGCGCGGTGGACCGCGAGGCCGGTATATCGGCCTCCGGACGCGACCGCCTGGCCGGTGTGCACTCCCATCCGCACCTTGATCCGTACTCCGTCGGGCCACGGGTGCGCGAGGAGCGCGAGCTGACCCTCGACTGCGGCGAGGAGTGCGTCGCGTGCGCTCGAGAAGGCGATGAAGAAAGAGTCGCCCTGGGTATCGACCTCGTAACCACCGTGCGCCTCGAAGGCTGCCCGCAGCAGCCGCTGGTGGTCCCCCAGCACCTCGCCGTAGCGTTCACGCAGTTCCTTGACGAGCCGCGTAGACCCTTCGATGTCGCTGAAGAGGAAAGTGACTGCGCCGCTCGGCTGTTCCGCCATAAGGCGAAAGCGTGACACTGCGCTCGCCAGGAGCGCAACCAACGGCCCGGATGAACGCGGGACTTATCATCTCGATATGACCCAGGACGAGTGGCGCGTCGAGATCGACCTGGACGACGAAGCCCACGGCTTCGGGATCGGCGAGCGCCTTCGGGCGCACTCGCTCGACGACGAGGCTCGCAAGCGGCTCGGCGGCCGCGTCATGGTCACGCGCGACGGGCCGCGGGTGTTCCTCTACGCGGGCAGCGAGGCCGAGGCCAGAGAAGCCGAGCTCGTCGCCCGAGAGCTCGTCGCCAACGACGATCTGACCGCCGAGATCGCCGTCACTCGCTGGCATCCCGTCGCCGAGGAGTGGCAGGACGCGACCGTCCCTCTCCCTGCGGGCGAAGCGGAAGAGCGAGAGGAGATCGCGCGGAAAGGAGGAACGCGAGCTCGAGGAGGCGAAGGACGAGGACTCCTACGACTGGCTCGTCAAGACCGAGCTGCCGAGCCGCGACGAAGCCGCAGAGCTGGAGGACCGGCTACGTGGCGAGGGCCTGCCGGTGCACCGGCGCTGGCGCTACGTCACGGTCGACGTGCTCACCGAGGAGCAGGCAAACGAGCTTGGCACGCGCCTGCGCGCAGGAGGCGCCGGAGGCCGCAGGTCTGGATCGAGGCGAACCCGGACGACATCCCGTCGCCCACGTTCGTCCTGCTCGAGTCGAGGCTCTAGTCGTGACGCCCGGCGACGGCCTGCTGCCGCTCGAGCTCGGCTTCCTCGGGCTCTTCCTCGCGGACGCGCTTCGGCCGCGGGGCAGGCGGCACGTAGTCCACGAGCTCGAGGTAGGCCATCTCGGCCGAGTCGCCCCAGCGCGGCCCGAGCTTGACGATCCGCGTATAGCCGCCCGGCCGGTCCGTGAAGCGCGGCGCGACGTCCGAGAAGAGCATCGTCACGACGTCGTTCGAGCGCAGGTACGCGAGCGCCTGTCGCCGAGCCGCGAGGTCGCCGCGCCGCCCGAGCGTGATCATCTTCTCCGCGATCGGGCTGCACGGCCTTCGCCTTCGCGATGGTCGTCTTGATCCGCCCGTGCTCGATCAGCGCCCCCGCAAGGTTCGAGTAGAGCGCCTTGCGATGCGAGGCGTCCCGGCCGAGCTTCTTCCCCTTGCGGTGGTGGCGCATGATGCCCTACTCGTCGCCGCGGAGATTCAGGCCGTGCGTGGCCAGCGTCTCCTTGACCTCTTCGATCGACTTCTTGCCGAAGTTCGGGATCGCGGCGAGCTCGTTCTCGCTCTTCATGACGAGGTCGCCGATCGTCTCGATGCCGACGCGCTTGAGGCAGTTGTACGAGCGGACGCCGAGCTCGAGCTCCTCGATCGGGAAGTTCTCCATCCCGTGCGCGAGCGGCGCTCGGCCGCGACCTGCTCAGCCTGCGCGGCCTCGCCGAAGCCCTCGATCCGGTCGATGTCCGTGAAGATCGCGAGCTGGCGGATGAGGATCTCGGCCGCCTGGCCGATCGCCTCGCGCGGGTCGATCGAGCCGTCGGTGGTCACGTCGAGGTTCAGCTTGTCGTAGTCCGTCCGCTGGCCGACACGAGCTGCCTCGACGTCGTACGAGACGCGCCGCACCGGCGAGAAGATCGAGTCGATCGGGATCACGCCGATCGTGTGCTCCGGGCCACGGTTGAGCTCGGCCGGCACGTAGCCGCGGCCGCGCCCGATCGTCATCGTCAGCTCGAGCCTGCCCTTGTCGGAGAGCGTCGCGATCTGGAGGTCCGGGTTCAGGATCTCGAGGTCGGCGGGCGCCTCGATGTCACCGGCGGTGACCTTGCCCGGCCCCCTCTTGTTCAGCCGCACCTCGATCTCGGGCGACTCGCCCTCGAGGCGGACGATCATGTTCTTGAGCTGCAGGATGATGTCGGTCACGTCCTCCTTCACGCCCGGCAGCGTCGTGAACTCGTGCGCGGTGCCCTCGAGCTTGACCGAGGTGACGGCGGCGCCCTCCAGCGAGGAGAGCAGCACGCGGCGCAGCGAGTTGCCGAACGTGTAGCCGAAGCCGCGGTCGAGCGGCTCGATCGTGAACAGGCCGCGCTGCTCGTCCACTTCCTCGTGGACGATCCGCGGCACCTGGAAGTCCATCAGAGTCGTACGTGTTGCCATGCGTTCCTTTCTACTTCGAGTAGAGCTCGACGATCAGTGATTCCTGGACGGGCGTGTCGATCTCGGAGCGCTCGGGAAGCTTCAGGATCTTGCCCGTCAATGCTTCGTGGTCTGCCTGCAGCCAGGGCGCGACCGAGGCGGTGAGGTCGGTTGCGTCGCGGATCACCTGCTCCGCGGAGCTGCCCGGCGCCATCGTGACGATGTCGTCGGGGCGCACCTGGTAGCTCGGGATGTTCACGCGGCGGCCGTTGACGTGGAAGTGGCCGTGCCGCACGAGCTGGCGGGCCTGCGCGCGCGAGGCGGCGAAGCCGAGCCGGTAGACGACGTTGTCGAGCCGCGTCTCGAGCATGCGCAGGAGCTCCTCGCCCGTGATGCCCGATCCCTTCGCGGCCTTCGCGTAGTAGGTGCGGAACTGCTTCTCGAGCAGGCCGTAGTAGCGGCGAGCCTTCTGCTTCTCGCGCAGCTGGAGCAGGTACTCGGACTGCTTGATGCGGCCGCGGCCGTGCTCGCCCGGTGGATAGCTGCGGCGCTCGATCGCGCACTTCTCGGTGAGGCAGCGCTCGCCCTTGAGGAAGAGCTTCATGCCCTCGCGGCGGCACTGCTTGCACTTCGGGGAGCGGTCGCGGGCCATTAGACGCGCCTCCGCTTGCGGGGCCGGACGCCGTTGTGCGCCTGCGGCGTCACGTCCTTCACGCCGAGGATCTCGAGACCCGGCGGCCTGGAGCGAGCGGATCGCCGTCTCGCGGCCCGAGCCTGGCCCCTTGACGAAGACCTCGACCTTCTGGAGGCCGTGCTCCATGCCCTTGCGGGCGCACGAGTCGGCAGTCACCTGCGCGGCGAACGGCGTCGACTTGCGCGAGCCCTTGAAGCCCGGCCGAGCCGGCCGACTCCCAGACGATGACGTTGCCCTCGGTGTCGGTCAGCGTGACGATCGTGTTGTTGAACGACGTCTTGATGTGCGCCTGGCCGATGGCGATGTTCTTTCGGACGCGGCGCCTGGTGCGACCGCGCCCTGCTTGTCTGCGAGGGGGTGCCATTAAGTCTTGGTGGGTGCCCTCTTGCCGCGGCCGACGGTCTTCTTCGGGCCCTTGCGCGTGCGGGCATTCGTCTTCGTCCGCTGCCCGTTCACGGGCAGGCCGCGGCGGTGGCGAACTCCCGCGGTAGGCGCCGATCTCGCTGGAGCCGCTTGATCGACTGCTGGCGCTCGCGGCGCAGGTCACCCTCGACCTGGAGGTTCTGCGTCGATGTAGTCGCGGAGCTGCGTGATCTCGCCGTCGGTGAGGTCACTGACCTTCGTGTCGAGCGAGAGGCCGAGCGCGTTGGCGACCTCGCGCGACTTCGAGCGGCCGATGCCGAAGATGTACGTGAGCGCGACCTCGAGTCGCTTCTCGCGCGGGAGGTTGACGCCTGCGATGCGAGCCATGGCCTAACCCTGCCTCTGCTTGTGGCGCGGATTCGTGCAGATGACCATGGTCCGGCCGTTCCGCCGGATCACGCGGCACCGCTCACACATTGGCTTGACTGATGCTCGAACCTTCATTTCCACCTCATGAGAACCGCGCCTTGCGAGCGCGGTTGTATGGACATACGGACACGCGCAGACAGGCTGCGCGGCGAGAAACTATGGTAGCAAAAGGGCTCCGGCCGGATTTGAGGCAGTCGTGAGGATCCTCGGGCCGTCGTCGGTGACCGCCACGGTGTGCTCGAAATGGGCAGAAAGCGACCCGTCGGCGGTCGAAATCGACCATTCGTCGTCGTGCAGGAACACGTCCGGGCCGCCGGCGTTGATCATCGGCTCGATCGCGAACGTCATGCCCGGCGCGAGCTCCGGGCCGCGCGCCTGGGGGCCCGTAGTTCGGGATCTGGGGATCCTCGTGCATCGATCGGCCGATGCCGTGGCCGACGAGGCTGCGGACGACCGAGAAGCCGGCCTCCTCGGTCGCCTTCTGCACGGCGTGCGAGACGTCCGAGAGCCGATTTCCCGGCCGGCACTGCGCGATGCCCGCCGCTGAGGGCAGTCTGGCAGCCCTCGAGCAGTCGTTCGGCCTCCGACGAGATCTCGCCGACCGGGAACGTGTACGCCGAGTCGGCGACGAAGCCCGTCGAGGATCACGCCGACGTCGACGGACAGGATGTCGCCCTCGGAAAGCGCCGTCCCGTCGGGGATGCCGTGGACGACGACGTCGTTCGGCGAGGTGCAGATCGACGCGGGGTAGCCCCGGTAGCCGAGGAAGGACGAGGTGCCGCCCTGAGAGCGGATGTAGCTCGTCCGCGAGCTCGTCCAGCTCCGCGGTCGTGACGCCGGGACGAAGGTGCTCGCCGATCAGCGCGATCGTGTCCGCGACGACGCTGCCCCGCCCTCGCCATCGTCTCGATCTCGGTGGTGGACTTGCGAATGATCATGGGGCGACGCGTGCCTGGTCGAGAGACTCCTGGATCTCGGCGAAGACCTCGTTCTCGGGGCGGTTGCCGTGGATGCCGACGAGGTTACCGGCGAGGCGGTAGTGCGAGACGAGCGGCTCCGTCTCACGGTGGTAGAGATCGATCCGCTTCTCGATCGCCTCGGGCGTGTCGTCGCACGACCCTCCTCGTCGGCGCGCCGCCGCAGCCGCTCGATCGCGACCTCGTCCGGCACCTGGAGCTCGAAGACGACGGAAAGCGGCCGCTCGATCTCGGACAGCATCGTGTCGAGCGCCTCGGCCTGCGGCATCGTGCGCGGAAACCCGTCGAGGATGAACCCAGCCCCGGCGTCGTCTGCCTGCAGTCGCTCGCGGATGAGCTCGATCATCAGGTCGTCGGGCACGAGCTCGCCGCTCTGAAGGATCGGCTTGCACCCGCGGCCGAGCTCCGTGCCGTCGGGATCGCCCGCCGCAGGATGTCGCCCGTCGCGATGTGCGCGAGGCCGTACTCCGACGCGATCCGCTTGGCCTGCGTCCCCTTGCCCGACCCCTGGACGCCCAGGAGCAACACGTCGAGGCTCACTACTTGAGGAAGCCCTCGTAGGAGCGCATCATCATCTGCGACTCCATCTGGCGCATCGTGTCCAGCGCGACGCCGACCGCGATCAGGACCGAGGTTCCGCCGAGGGCGCCCGCAGTCGCCTGCGAGAACCCGCCGTAGATGATGAAGAGGTTCGGGAGCGTCGCCACGATCGCGAGATAGAGGGCGCCGGGGAGCGTCAGCCGCGTCAGGACGCGGTCGAGGTACTGCGCCGTGGGCGGGCCGGGCCGGATCCCGGGGATGTAGCCGCCGTGCTTCCGCAGCTGGTCGGCCTGGTCGACGGGGTTGAACTGGACCGCTGTGTAGAAGTACGTGAAGATGACGATCAGGAACCCCTGGAGGAACAGATAGGTGAGGCTGTTCGGGGAGAAGTGCTCGTTGACGAAGCTCTGCGTCTGCGGGAAGTACTGGCCGATCGTCGGCGGGAAGGCCATCACCGCGGC
This sequence comes from uncultured Actinomycetes bacterium, assembly GCA_963776955.1. Taxonomy (GTDB): domain Bacteria; phylum Actinomycetota; class Thermoleophilia; order Gaiellales; family Gaiellaceae; genus VAXT01. The sequence goes on along the minus strand of CAVZOM010000003.1, from coordinate 169,045 downwards.
GGCGAAGATGATCGGGATGACGCCCGCCATGTTCACGCGCAGCGGCATGTAGGTCGAGCCGCCGGCCGTCATGCGCCGCCCGATCATCCGTTTCGCGTACTGGATCGGAATCTTCCGCTGGCCCTCCTGGATGAAGACGATGGCGACGATGATCGCGACCGCGATCAGCGGGAAGAACAGCTTCTCCATCGTGCCGCCGTAGTACCAGGCGCTGATCCCGGCGGGCAGCGCCGTGAGGATCGAGGCGAAGATGAGCAGCGAGATCCCGTTGCCGATCCCGCGCTTCGTGATCAGCTCGCCCATCCACATGAGGAGCGTCGTTCCGGCGGTGAGCGTGAGGACGATCAGGACCACCCGGCCCGTGCCGGCCTCGAGCACTCCCTGCCGCTTGAAGAGGTATGCGTAGCCGAGTGACTGCGCCGCCGCGAGAACCACGGTCAGGTATCGCGTGTACTGGTTGATCTTGGCCATCCCGGCCTCGCCCTCCTTCTGCAGCTGCTCCAGCCTCGGGACGACGACGGTCATGAGCTGCAGGATGATCGAGGCCGTGACGTACGGCATGATCCCGAGCGCGAAGATCGCGAACTGCGAGAGCGCGCCTCCGGAGAACAGGTTGAGCAGGCCGAGCACGGTCCCGCCCTGGTCGTCGAAGTAGCCCTTGATCGCCTCGGGGTCGACGCCGGGCGCCGGGATCCACGAGCCGAGGCGGTAGATCGCCAGGATCAGAGCCGTGAAGAGGACCGCTGCGCCGAAGCTCCGGGACGCGCCACGCATTGGCGAGCCAGGAGAACACCTACCTCCCCTCGTCACCCTCGGGCGGCGGCTCGTCTGTTCGGAGGCTCTTCGACCTCCTCGGCCTCTGCGGTCTGCTCTTCGGCCTCCGGCTCCTCAGGCGGCGGTGGAGCGGCCTTGCGCTCGCGGCGCTTGGGCGGCCGCGGAGCGGGCTCGCCGCGGATCCAGGTGATCGACCCGCCCGCTTTCTCGATCTTTTCGCGCGCGCTGGCGGAGAAGAGGTGCGCGGAGACGACGAGCTTCTTCGTCAGCTCGCCCTGGCCGAGGATCTTGACGTCGATCCGCGTGCTCCGGATCAGGCCCGCCTCCTTGAGCGTGTCGGGCGTGACCTCGCCGTCGAAGCGCTCGAGATCGCGGACGTTGACCCCCTGCATTCGCGTCCGGTGCGGGCCGACTGGCATCGCGTCCTTCGGAGTACTGGCCGCGCTTCTTGCCGAGTCGCATGTAGATCGGCGTCTGCCCGCCCTCGAAGCCGGGGCGCATCTTCTTCGAGCCGGAGCGCGCCTTCTGCCCCTTGATCCCGCGGCCGGAGTAGCGGCCCTTGCCGGAGCCCAGGCCGCGGCCGACGCGCTTGCGGCTCTTGTGCGCGGCGGCAGGCTTGAGGGATGAGAGGTTCAGCTTCTCCGGCACGATTACTCCTCGACCACCTCGACGAGATGGCGGACCTTCCTGAGCTTACCGGCGAGCTCAGGGCCCTCCGTGTGCTCTGCAGTGCGGCCGATCTTGCCCAGCCCGAGGGACCGCAAGGTGCCGCGGTGCCGCTCGCTCTGGCCGATCGAGCTACGAACTTGCCTGATCTTGATCTTCGCCACTCTGTGACTCCTGTGGTTCCTCGGCGTCGGCCGGGGCCTCCGCCGCCGGCTCCTCCACATCCGACTCAACACTCGGTTTGCAAAGTCTCTTGGGACTCTTCCTCGGGCTTGGCGCCCAAAGGAAGAACCTGGCTGATCGTCAGGCCACGGGCCGCTGCGACGTCTTCGGGTCGACGCAGCCGCTTCAGGCCGTCGACGGTCGCCTTGAGCATGTTGATCGGGTTCGTCGTGCCGAGGCTCTTCGCGAGGATGTCTCGGACCCCGCCGAGCTCGAGGATGGAACGGACGCCGCCGCCGGCGATGACGCCGGTTCCCTCGCTCGCCGGGCGGAGCATCACGCGCGCGGCGCCGAACCGCCCGATGATCTCGTGCGTGATCGTCGTCCCGTGCTTGGGGACGGTGAACATGTTCTTCTTCGCGTCGTCGACGGCCTTCGAGATCGCCAGCGGCACCTCGCGGGCCTTGCCGTAGCCGAGGCCGACGCGGTCGACCTCGTCGCCGATCACGACCAGCGCCGTGAACGAGAAGCGCCGGCCGCCCTTGACGACCTTGGCGACGCGATTGATCTCGACGACGCGCTCCTTGAGCTCGCGCTGCTCCTCGCGCTGGATGACTTCGCGCTCAACCGGTGTGGTGCTCAAAACTTCAGTCCTCCCTCACGTGCTGCGTCGGCGAGCGCCTTGACGCGCCCGTGGTACAGGTAGCCCGCTCGGTCGAAGACAGCGGTCTCGACGCCGGCCTTCTTCGCGGCCGCGGCGAGCGTCTTGCCGACCTCGGCCGCCTGGTCGCTCTTGTTGCCCTTGAAGCTCTTGGCGAGGTGGAGCGAGCTCGCGGCGGCGAGGGTCTTGCCGGCGAGGTCGTCGATGAGCTGAGCCTCGATCCCCCGGTTCGACCGGAAGACGACCAGCCGCGGCCGCTCGGCCGTGCCGGAGACGCTCTTGCGAACCCGCTTGTGCCTGCCGGATGCGCGCCTGTCTGACGGTTAGCGTCGCCACTACGCCCTCTTTCCGACCTTCCGGCGCACGTACTCGCCCCGGTAGCGGATGCCCTTGCCCTTGTACGGCTCGGGCGGGCGGACGTCGCGCACCTCGGCGGCGATCTCTCCCACGGCCTGCTTGTCGATGCCCTTGACAGTGATCTCGGTCTGGGTCGGCACCTCGAAGGTGATGCCGGCCGGGGCGTCGATGACGACCGGGTGCGAGAAGCCGACGTTCAGCTCGAGCGCTGTGCCGCGCAGGGACGCGCGGTAGCCCACGCCCTGAATTTCGAGGCGCTTCTCGAAGCCGTTGGTCACGCCCTCGACCATGTTCGCCACGAGCGACCGGGTGAGGCCGTGCAGCGCGCGATCGTCGCCGCGCTCGGTCGGGCGCGTGACGACGAGCTGCCCGTCCTGCTTCTCGATCTTGATCCGGGCGGGAACGTTCTGCGTCAGCTCGCCGAGCGGGCCGTTGACCGTGACGCGGCCAGGGTCGACCGCGACGTTGACGCCGTCCGGAATCTCGATGGGTTGCTTGCCGATTCGACTCATTGATTCAACTCACCAGACGAAGCAGATGACCTCGCCGCCCACGCCACGCTCCTCCGCCGTCTTGCTCGTGATCAGGCCGCCGGAGGTGGAGAGGATCGCCGTGCCCATGCCCCCGAGAACGCGCGGCAGGCGGTCCTTTCGAGCGTACACGCGTCGACCCGGCTTCGAGACCCGCTTCAGGTCGGTGATGATCCGCTCGCGGTTCCGGCCGAATTTCAGCTCGATGGTGATCGTGTTGAAGCTCTCGCCGTCCTCGACGCGATAGCCGGCGATGTAGCCCTCCTCCTTCAGGAGCCGGGCAATCTCCTCCTTGATGCGGGAGGTCGGCATGGTGGTCGTTTCGTGCATCGCCTTGTTGGCGTTGCGGATGCGCGTGAGCATGTCTGCAATTGGGTCTGTATGCATCGCTACCAGCTCGATTTGGTCATGCCGGGAATCTGGCCCTCGTGCGCGAGGTCGCGCAGGCAGATCCGGCAGAGGCCGAACTTCTTGTAGACCGCCCGAGGCCGGCCGCAACGATTGCAGCGCGAGTACTTGCGCACCTTGAAGCGCGGCTCGCGCTTCGCCTTGGCGATCAGGGACTTCTTAGCCACTCTCTGGCGCTCCTTCCCTCTCTCTAAAAGGCATGCCCAGCCCGCGGAGCAGCGCCAGGCCTTCGTCGTCGTTCTGCGCGGTGGTCGTGATCGCGACGTCGAGCCCGCGCACTGACTGGATGTCGTCGTAGTTGATCTCCGGAAAGATGATCTGCTCGCGGATGCCGATCGAGTAATTGCCCCGCCCGTCGAAGGACTCCGGCCCGAGCCCACGGAAATCGCGGATGCGCGGGAGTGCGATCGAGATGAGCCGGTCGAGGAACTCCCACATCCGGTCGCCGCGCAGTGTGACGCGGGCGCCGATGGGCATCCCCTCACGGAGCTTGAAGCTCGCGATCGACTTGCGGGCCTTGCGCACCTGGGCGCGCTGTCCCGCGATCGTCGTCAGCTCCTCGATCGCGCTGTCGAGCGCCTTCGTCTCGACCTTCGCGTCGCCGACGCCCATGTTGAGCGTGATCTTCGTGACCCTCGGGACGCGCATGATCGTGCTGAAGCCGAGCTCGTCCTTGAGCTGGGAGCGAAGCTCCTCCTCGTAGCGCTCCTTCAGCCGCGGGCGCTGGGCCGTTTTCGTGGCGGTCGCCATTACTTGTCGATCTCCTGACGGCAGTCGTCGCGCTTGCAGACGCGGATCTTGGTCGTGTCCTCGCCCTTCCGCTCCTTGACGACGTAGCCGATGCGGGTCGGCCGGTTGCAGGTCGGGCAGACGAGCATCACGTTCGAGATCGGGATCGGCGCCGGCTTGTCGATCACGCCTCCCGGCGTGACCTGCTGGCCGCCCATTCGGCTCGGGTTCTTGATCGGCTTCGGACGGGTGTGCCGCTTGATCATGTTCAGGTTCTCGACGATCACCCGGCGCTCGTCGGGGCGCGCCTCGATCACGCGGCCCTGCTTGCCACGGTCCTTGCCGGCGAGCACGTGCACGGTGTCGCCCTTCCGGATCTTCATCGTCTTCATCTCAAAGCACCTCTGGAGCCAGGGAAACGATCTTCATGAAGTTCTTCTCTCGCAACTCGCGCGCAACCGGGCCGAAGATGCGGGTGCCGCGCGGGTTGCGCGCCGCATCGATGATCACGGCCGCGTTCTCGTCGAACGCGATCTGCGTCCCGTCGTCGCGGCCGTACGCCTTCTTCGTCCGGACGACGACCGCTTGCACGACCTCGCCCTTCTTGATCGTGCCCTGGGGGGTCGCGGTCTTGACCGTGCCGACGATGACGTCGCCCACGCGCGCGTAGCGGCGATGGGAGCCGCCGAGCACGCGGATGCACAGAAGCTCACGGGCTCCCGTGTTGTCCGCGACTCGGAGTCTCGACTCCTGCTGGATCACTTGGCGACCTCCAGAACCTCGGCGAGGCGCCAGTTCTTCGTCTTGGAGAGCGGCCGCGTTTCGACGATCCGGACCACGTCGCCGACATTCGCGGCGTTCTCGGCATCGTGCGCGTGGAACTTCGCCGAGCGGCGGACGACCTTCTTGTACTTCGGGTGCGCCTTCACCGTGTCGACGCGGACGACGATCGTCTTGTCCATCGCGCTCGAGACGACGACTCCGCGGCGCTCCTGGCGCCGTCCTCGCTCGTGCTCGGGCTTCGGGACACGCGTGATCGGCTTCCGGCCTTCGACCTGCTCCCGCTTGGGCTTCGAGCGCGTGCGGCGTTCGCTACGCGGCTTGCGCTTCGGCTTGGCCTTCCGGGCAGGCGCTTCCGCAGCGGCGGCCCCGTCACCTTCGGCGGCCGGAGCAGCGGCAGCTGCGGGCTCGCCTTCTGCGGCAGCCGGCGCCTCGGCCTCGGCCGCAGGGGCCTCGTCCGGCGGAGCTTCTTCCGGGGGCGGTTCGCCTGTGCCGGGCGGCGCTTCGACCGGCGCTGTGGGCTCCTCCTCGGCGGGAGGTGCCTCCTCGGGAGGTGCCTCCTCGGCGGCCGGTGCCTCCTCGGCGGGAGGTGCCTCCTCGGCGGGAGGTGTTTCCTCGACTTCGGCGACAGGCTCGGGCGCAGCTTCCTCAGGAGCCTCCGCGGCGGGAGCCTCGTCAGCCGGGGCTTCGGCTTCGGCGGCAGGGACCTCTTCAGCCGGAGTGTCGGCCTGCTGCTCTTCAGCCTGCTCTTCTATGCCCTGCTTCTCTTCGTCCTTCTCAGCCACCTGTCTCCTTCGCAAGCTCTCGTTCGTTTCGCACCGTCAGGATTCGCGCGATCTCGCGCTTCGCGAGGCGCAGGCGCGCGGGGTTCTCCAGCGCTCCAGTCGCAGACTGGAAGCGGAGGTTGAACAGCTCTTGGCGCCGCTCTGCGAGGGCGTCCTCGAGCTGGTCGTCGCTCATGCCTCGTAGCTCGCTAGCTCGCAAAGAGGTCAGCCTCCCGCTTCACGAACTTCGTCTTCAGCGGCAGCTTCGTGCCGGCCAGCCGCAGGGCTTCCTTGGCCAGGTCCTCGGGGACGCCGGCCAGCTCGAACATGACCCGGCCCGGCTTGATGACGGCGACCCAGTGCTCGGGGGCGCCCTTGCCCGAGCCCATGCGCGTCTCCGCCGGCTTCTGGCTCACCGGCTTGTCGGGGAAGACGTTGATCCAGACCTTCCCACCACGCTTGATCTTTCGAGTCATCGCGATACGAGCCGCCTCGATCTGGCGGTTCGTGACCCAGCCGGCCTCCATCGACTTGATGCCGTAGTCGCCGAACTGGACGCTCGTCTGGCCCTTCGAGACGCCCGCTCGGCGGCCGCGCTGCTGCTTTCGGTACTTCGTCTTCTTGGGGAGGAGCATCGACTAGTCCTTCTCTCCGGCGTCTTCCTGCTTGGTCGGGTCCTCGACCTGCTTCTTTGTCGTCGTGGTGTCGGGCGCCTCTGCGACCGGAGCCTCGACCGCCTGAACCTCCGGCTCCACCGGCGGCTGCTCGCGGCCCTCAGCCGAGGTCGCCTCCTCGTCCGTCCTCGGGCGCTCGACGTTGTCCTGCTTTCCGCTGCGCCGTGCTCCGCCACGACGTGGCCGGCGCGCACGCACGGGCCCGAGGCCCTCGCGGTCCTGCGCGCGGCTCCGTCCACTCTCGCGTGACGCGGAGAGGCCTTCCGTGCGGCCGCCGAGGCGGCGCGCCGTGTCCTGGTCGCCGAGTCGCGTCTCTTTCTGCTGGGCGACGCTCTCGAATCCCTCGGGCATGATCTCGCCCTTGTTGATCCAGACCTTGACGCCGATCCGGCCGAAGGTCGTCTTCGCCTCGACGAAGCCGTAGTCGATGTCCGCACGGATCGTGTGCAGCGGGACCCGCCCCTCGGAGTAGCTCTCCGAACGGCTCATCTCGGTGCCGCCCAGGCGGCCGCCGCACTGCACCTTCACGCCGTGGGCGCCCGAGCGCATCGCCGAGGCGAGCGAGCGCTTCATGGCGCGGCGGAAGCTGACCCGGTTCTGGAGCTGCTCGGCGATCGACTGCGCGACGAGTTTCGCGTCGAGCTCGGGGCGCTTGATCTCGTTGATGTTGATGTGGACGTTCTTGTGCGTCATGCCGTGGATCTCTTTGCGGAGGGCGTCCACCTCGGCGCCGGACTTGCCGATCACGATCCCGGGCCGCGCCGTGTAGATGTCGATCGTGATCCGCTGCTTGTCCTTGCGGATCAGCACGTCGGACAGGCCCGCGTGGGAGAGCTTGTTGTAGATGTGTTCGCGGATCTTGATGTCCTCGAGCAGCGCCTCCGGGAACTCCTTCGTGCCGGAGAACCAGTTCGACTTCCAGTCGTGGATGACGCCGACGCGCATTCCGCCGGGATGAACCTTCTGGCCCATTAGGTGTCCTTCTCCTCTGTTTTCTTCTTGGCCGGCGCCTTCTTCTTGGCAGCGGTCGCTTTCGGCTTTGGCTTCGCCTTCGGCTTGGCCTCGGCCTTCGGCTTCTCTTCCGCCTTGGTCTCGGCGGCCGGCTTCGCCTTCGGCGCAGCCTTCTTACGAGGCGCTCGCTTCGGCTTCTCTTCGGCGGGCGTCTCCTGAGGTGCTCGAGTCACTGTAGCCGTCGTCGACGGCACCAGCGTGAGCGAGATGTGACACGTGCGCTTGCGGATCCGTACGGCGCGGCCACGGGCACGGGCGCGCCAGCGCTTGATCATCGGTCCCTCGTCGACGTACGCGGCCTTCACGACGAGGTCGTCGCCGATCAGGTTGTGGTTCGCCTCGGCGTTCGCGACGGCCGACTTCAAGAGCTTCTCGATCTCGCGCGCGGCAGCACGCTCGGTGAACGCGAGCACGGTCCGAGCCTCGGGGACGGTCCGCCCTCGAATGTGCTCGACGACGAGCCGGGCCTTGCGCGGCGTGATCCGCACCCACTTGGCTGCGGCGCGCACTTCCTGTGTCTCCGGCGTACTCACGTGGTGCGCTTCACCTCCACCTTGCGGTCGCCTGAGTGCGCGCGGAACGTGCGCGTCGGAGCGAACTCGCCGAGCTTGTGGCCGACCATCTGCTCGGTGACGAAGACCGGCACGTGCTTGCGGCCGTCGTGAACGGCGATCGTGTGACCGACCATCTCGGGGAAGACGGTCGATGCTCGCGACCACGTCCTGATCATGTTCTTCGAGCCCGAGGCGTTCATCGACTCGATGCGGTTGAAGAGGCGCTCCTCCACGTACGGCCCCTTCTTGGAGGATCGACTCATCGCTTGTCCTTTCCTCGGCGGCGACCACGGACGATCAGCCGGTCGGAATCCTTGTGCTTGCTGCGGGTGCGCTTGCCGAGCGTCGGCACGCCCCACGGGGTCACCGGGTGGCGACCGCCCTTCGACTTGCCTTCGCCTCCGCCGTGCGGGTGGTCGACGGGGTTCATGGCGGAGCCGCGCACGGTCGGTCGCTTGCCCCGCCACCTGCTGCGGCCGGCCTTGCCGCCCGAGATGTTCTCGTGGTCGGCGTTGCCGACCTGGCCGATCGTCGCGCGGCACGTGAGCGCCACGCGGCGAAGCTCGCCGGACGGGAGACGCAGGACGCCGTCGCCCTCGTCCTTCGCGACGAGCTGGATCCCCGAGCCGGCACTGCGAGCCATCTGGCCGCCGCGGCCGGGCTTGAGCTCGACGTTGTGAACGAGCGTGCCGGTCGGGATGTTCTCGAGCGGCAGAGCGTTGCCGGGCTTGATGTCGGCCTTCGGGCCGGACTCGACCGTCGCGCCGACGCGCAGCCTCGCGGGCGCGAGGATGTACGCCTTCGCACCGTCGGCGTAGTGGAGCAGCGCGATGTTCGCCGACCGGTTCGGGTCGTACTCGATCGCGGCCACCTTGGCCGGCACGCCGTCCTTCGTCCGCTTGAAGTCGATCTGGCGATAGCGGCGCTTGTGGCCGCCGCCCTTGTGGCGCGTCGTGATGCGGCCCTTGTTGTTCCGTCCGCCGGTCTTCTTGGTCGAGCCCGTGAGGCTCTTCTCGGGCTTCGACTTCGTGACCTCCTCGAACTTCGAGACGGTCATGAAGCGGCGGCCGGGGCTGGTCGGCTTGAACTTGCGGAGTGCCATCAGACCTGAGCCCCCTCGAAGATCTCGATCGAGTCGCCTTCCTTGAGCTGGACGATCGCCTTCTTCCAGCCCGGGCGCGTGCCCTTCCGGTAGTTCCGCATCTTCGGCTTGGGCTGGACCTTGACCATGTTCACGGCGATGACCGTGACGCCGAAGAGCTGCTCCACCGCCTGCCGGACCTGCGTCTTGTGCGCGTCCTGGTGCACGCGGAACGAGTACTTGCGGTCCTCGATCAGGCTGTAGCTCTTCTCCGAGACCACTGGGGCGAGCAGGACTTCGTTCGGATGGAGACTCACTTCGCCGCCTTCCCCTGCACGGTCTCGAGCGCGGCCTCGCTGACGAGGAGCGCGCGGGCCCAGACGACGCCGGCCACTTCCAGCTCGGAGGGCGGGACGACGACGACATGCTCGAGGTTGCGGAACGACTTCACGAGCCCGCTCTCGTCCTCGTTGGCGACGAGGAGCACTGGGCGCTCCTTGCCCCACGACTCGAGGAAGGACGCGGCCTTCTTCGTCGAGGGCTCGTCGAACGCGGAACCGTCGACAACGGCGACCGTGCCCTCGGCGGCGTGCGCGCTGAGCGCGCCTCGAAGCGCCGAGCGGTAGGCCTTCTTGTTCACCTTGACGTCGTAGCTGCGGGGCTGAGGCGCGAAGACGACGCCGCCGCCCGTGAACTGCGGCGCGCGGATCGTCCCGGCGCGGGCGCGGCCCGTTCCCTTCTGGCGCCAGGGCTTGCCGCGGCCGCCGGCGACGAGCCCGCGGGTCTTCGCGGACTGCGTTCCGGCGCGGCGCGCGTTCAGCTCGGCGCGAACCGCCTCGTGCACGAGGTGCGGCTTCACGTCGGCGCCGAAGACGACCTCGTCGAGAGTCGCCTCCTTCGAGGACTTGCCGCTGATGCCGAGGAGAGGCGCCTTAGGAGCTGCCACCGCGCTTCTCCTCCCGGATCTCGACGATGCCGTTCTTGGGCCCGGGCACCGCGCCCTTGACCATGAGCAGGTTGTGCTCGGGATCGACCGAGTGCACGGTGAGGCCGACCTGCGTCGCCCGCTTGCCGCCCATGCGACCCGCCATCTTCATGCCCTTGAAGACGCGCGACGGCGTCGCGGAGGAGCCGATCGAGCCCGGCTTGCGGACGTTGTGCGAGCCGTGGCTCGTCGGGCCGCGGCTGAAGTTGTGGCGCTTGATCGTGCCCGGCGAAGCCCTTGCCGATCGAGATCCCGGTCACCTTGACGCTGTCGCCCGGCTCGAAGACCTCGACCGTCACCGGCTCGCCGAGCGACGGCCTCGCTCGTGCCGCGGAACTCGACGAGGTGCCGATGCGGCTTCGTGTCCGTCTTCTTCAGGTGCCCGAGCCGAGGCTTCGTCACCTTCCGCTCGGGAACCTCGTCGAACGCGAGCTGGACGGCCTCGTAGCCGTCCGTGTCCTCGGTCTTCAGCTGGACCACGGGGCAGGGACCGGCCTCGATCACCGTCACCGGCGTCACCTGACCGCTCTCCTCGTCGAAGAGCTGGGTCATGCCGAGTTTTCTGCCCGACGATCCCTTTCATCGCCTAGAACTTGATCTCGATGTCCACCCCGGCCGGGAGATCGAGCCGCATCAGCTGGTCGATCGTCTTCGGCGTGGGGCTGTGGATGTCGATCAGCCGCTTGTGCGTCCGCACCTCGAAGTGCTCCCGCGAGTCCTTGTCCTTGAACGGGACTTCGGATCACGCAGTAGACGTTCTTCTCCGTCGGCAGCGGGCACCGGACCGGTGATCGTCGCCCCGCTTCGCTGAGCGGTGTCGACGATCGACTGGGCCGACCGGTCGAGCTGCTGGTGGTCGTACCCCTTGAGACGGATGCGGATTTTCTGTTGCGGCAAGCGGCTGATCTCCTGTCTACTGCTCGATCGCAGTGACGACGCCGGCGCCCACGGTGCGCCCGCCCTCGCGGACGGCGAACCGGAGACCCTGGTCCATCGCGATCGGCTGAATGAGCTCGATGTCCATGTTCGTGTTGTCGCCCGGCATGACCATCTCCTGGCCGTCCGGGAGCTTGATCGAGCCGGTCACGTCCGTCGTGCGGAAGTAGAACTGCGGCCGGTAGCCGTTGAAGAACGGCGTGTGGCGACCGCCCTCGTCCTTCGAGAGGACGTAGACCTCGGCCTTGAACACCGTGTGCGGCGTGATCGAGCCCGGCTTGGCGAGAACCTGCCCGCGCTCGACCTCCTCCCGCTTCGTCCCGCGGAGGAGCGCACCGGCGTTGTCGCCGGCCTGGGCGTAGTCGAGCGTCTTGTTGAACATCTCGAGCCCGGTGACGACGGTCTTCTCGATCTGCGGGTGGATCCCGACGATCTCGACCTCGTTGCCCGACTCGAGCTTGCCCTGCTCGATGCGGCCGGTGACGACGGTGCCGCGGCCCGTGATCGTGAAGACGTCCTCGATCGGCATCAGGAACGGCTTGTCGACGTCGCGCTCAGGCTCCGGGATGTAGCTGTCCACGGCCTCCATGAGCTCGAGGATCTTGGCCTTCTGCTCCTCGTCGCCCTCGAGCGCCTTCAGCGCCGAGCCGGTCACGATCGGGATGTCGTCGCCCGGGAACTCGTACTTCGTGAGGAGCTCGCGCACCTCCATCTCGACGAGCTCGAGCAGCTCCGGATCGTCGACCATGTCCGCCTTGTTCAGGAAGACGACGATGTAGGGCACCTCGACCTGGCGGGCGAGCAGGATGTGCTCGCGCGTCTGCGGCATCGGGCCGTCGGCGGCCGAGACGACGAGGATCGCGCCGTCCATCTGGGCGGCGCCCGTGATCATGTTCTTGATGTAGTCCGCGTGGCCCGGGCAGTCGACGTGCGCGTAGTGACGGTTGTCCGTCTCGTACTCGACGTGCGACGTGTTGATCGTGATGCCACGCGCCTTCTCCTCCGGCGCGTTGTCGATCGACTCGAAGCTGCGGGCGGCCGTGTTGCCGCCCTTCTCCGCGAGGACCGACGTGATCGCCGCGGTGAGCGTCGTCTTGCCGTGGTCGATGTGACCGATCGTGCCGACGTTCAGAGTGCGGCTTGGTGCGCTCGAACTTCTCCTTGCTCATGCTCCTCCTCCGGTTCCTTTACGTAGCCTCGGCGTCGACGATCTCGCCGGCGATCGACTGAGGGACTTCCTCGTAGCGATCGAACTGCATGGTGAACGTGGCCCGCCCCTGCGTCGTCGAGCGCAGGTCGGTTGCGTAGCCAAACATGGTTGCGAGCGGGACGCTGGCGCGAATGGCCTGGGCGTTCCCGCGGGGCTCGAGGTGCTCGATGTGGCCGCGGCGCGAGTTCAGGTCGCCCATGACGTCGCCGAGGTAGTCCTCCGGGGTCACGACCTCGACGGCCATCACCGGCTCCAGCAGCTTGGGCTTCGCCCGCTGCATCGCGTTCTTGAACGCCATCGAGCCGGCGACCTTGAACGCCATCTCGCTGGAGTCGACGTCGTGGTACGACCCGTCCACGAGGTACACGCGGACGTCCACGACCGGGTAGCCGGAAAGGACGCCCGACTCCATGGCCTCCTGGATGCCCAGGTCGACGGACGAGATGTACTCGCGCGGGATCTTGCCGCCGACGATCTTGTCGAGGAACTCGTAGCCCTCGCCCGGCTCGGTCGGCTCCATGTTGATCACGGCGTGGCCGAACTGGCCACGGCCGCCGGTCTGGCGGACGAACTTGCCCTCGATCTTCTCGACCGGCCTCGAGATCGTCTCGCGATACGCGACCTGCGGCCGGCCGACGTTCGCGTCGACGTTGAACTCGCGCATCAGGCGGTCGACGATGATCTCGAGGTGGAGCTCGCCCATGCCTGAGATGAGCGTCTGCCCCGTCTCGTCGTCCGTGCGGACGCGGAAGGTCGGATCCTCGTCGGTCAAGCGCTGAAGTCCCGCGCCGAGCTTGTCCTGGTCGCCCTTCGTCTTCGGCTCGATCGCGACCGAGATCACAGGCTCCGGGAAGTCCATCGACTCGAGCCGGATCGGCGCCGTCTCGATCGCAAGCGTGTCTCCGGTCGAGGTGTTCTTCAGGCCGACCAGGGCGGCGATCTCGCCTGCTCCGATGTCCTCGCGCTCCTCGCGCGAATTCGCGTGCATCTGGAGAATTCGGCCGATGCGCTCGGTCTTGCCGGTCGTCACGTTCAGGATCCTGTCGCCTGCCTTCACCTGGCCCGAGTAGACGCGGACATACGTGAGGCGACCGACGTAGGGATCGGACATGACCTTGAACGCAAGCGAGCTGAACGGCTCGTCGAGCGCTGGGCGCCGCGAGAGCTCGTGGTCCGTGCGCGGATCGATCCCGTGGATCGGCGGCACGTCGAGCGGGCTCGGCAGGTAGTCGATGACGGCGTCGAGAAGCGGCTGCACGCCCTTGTTCTTGAACGCGGAGCCGAGCAGGACCGGCGTGACGGTGATGTCGAGGGTCGCGGCTCGGAGCGCGCGCTTCAGCATCTCGGGCGTGACCGCGCTCTCGTCCTCGAGGTAGGTCTCCATCAGCTCGTCGTCGTGGTCGGCGACCGCGTCGATCAGCTGGTGGTGGTACTCCTGCGCCTGCTCGGTCAGCTCGGCCGGGATCTCGCCGACGTCCATCGTCGTGCCGAGGTCGTCCGACCAGGTGATCGCCCTCATCTCGACGAGGTCGACGACGCCGCGGAAGTGCTCCTCGCTGCCGATCGGCAGCTGGACCGGGCACCGGGTCGCGCGCCGAGGCGGTCGACCATCGACTGCACCGAGGCGAAGAAGTCGGCCCCCGTGCGGTCCATCTTGTTCATGAAGGCGATGCGGGGAACCTTGTAGTGGTCGGCCTGGCGCCAGACGGTCTCGGACTGCGGCTCGACGCCGGCAACCGAGTCGAAGACGGCGATCGCGCCGTCGAGGACGCGCAGGCTTCGCTCCACCTCCATCGTAAAGTCCACGTGCCCGGGCGTATCGATAATGTTGATGCGAAAGTCGCGCCAGAACGCCGTCGTCGCAGCCGACGTGATCGTGATGCCGCGCTCCTGCTCCTGCTCCATCCAGTCCATGACGGCAGCGCCCTCGTGGACCTCGCCCATCTTGTGGGTGCGGCCGGTGTAGTAGAGGATCCGCTCGGTCGTCGTGGTCTTGCCCGCGTCGATGTGGGCCATGATCCCGATGTTGCGGACGGTCTCGAGGCCGGGCGGTGCTTTGGTGGCTTCCATCTGTCCCATTACCAGCGGTAGTGGGCGAAGGCCTTGTTGGCCTGCGCCATTCGGTAGAGGTCGTCCTTGCGCTTGAAGGCGCCGCCCTGCTGCTCGAGCGCGTCGAGGATCTCGCCGGCGAGCTTCTCCTCCATGTGCTTCTCGCGGCGCTGCCGCGCGAACGTGACGAGCCAGCGGACGGCGAGCGTCCGGGCACGGCGCTGCGGCACCTCGACGGGCACCTGGTACTGCGCGCCGCCGACGCGGCGCGGGCGAACCTCGAGCACCGGCGTGACCGTCTTCACGGCCTGCTCCAGCACCTCGACGGGCGGCTTGCCCGTCTTCGAGCCCACGCGGTCGAGCGCGCCGTAGACGATCTGCTCGGCGGACGACTTCTTCCCGCGCGTCATCACCTTGTTGATCACCTGGGTGACGAGCTGCGAGTTGTAGACGGGGTCCGGAGACACGCTCGCGGACCTGGATCTCTGCGCGGCGGGGCATGGCTAGCTCTTCTTGGCCCCGTACTTCGAGCGGCCCTGCTTGCGGTCGCTGACGCCCGCGGTGTCGAGCGCGGCGCGGATCACCTTGTAGCGAACGCCCGGCAGGTCGCGGACACGACCGCCGCGGATGAGCACGACGGAGTGCTCCTGGAGGTTGTGCCCCTCGCCGGGGATGTAGGTCGTGACCTCGAAGCCGTTCGTCAACCGGACGCGCGCGACCTTCCGAAGAGCCGAGTTCGGCTTCTTCGGGGTGTGCGTGAACACGCGCGTGCAGACCCCCCGCTTCTGCGGGGCGCCGGTGAGGGCCGGGCGCTTGGTCTTGCTCTTGGGCGCGCGGCGTCCTTTTCGAACCAGTTGGTTGACGGTGGGCATGTGCTCCCGGAGTAGGTTCTGACACAACAAAGGTCGGCAGGCGGCCGCCTGCCAACCGAGCGAGGAATGGTAGCGAAAAAGGCTTTGCAGCCGCAAACCGCGCGACTAAACGGGATTTACGGCCGTTCGGCCTATAGCAAAGGGGCAGAAAGCCGATTACAGTGACATGGACTGGCCCGGCCGCCCCGCGATTCGCGGCACTCGGGGGGCCCATTGGAAGGAGTGAGATCGTGAGGGAGCGGCGATGACGATCGCTCTCGCCGCCGTCGGCGCAGCGCTGGCCACGCTCGTCGTCGTTCTCGTCGTCCAGTGGCTCGTGCGCCGGTCCTCGCGCTCGGACGAGCGCCTGACCGAGGTCGTGCGCGAGCTCGAGGCCCGCATGGACGAGATGGTCCGCGAGCTGACCGGCGCGCTCGAGCAGTCCCAGATCGAAGGGCAGCGCACGCGGATGCTCGGCGAGCTCGCCGGCTCGATCGACCTCGACGAGGTGCTGACGCCGCGTGCTCGAGGCCGCCGGCGCGATCGACGGTGTCGACGCCGCGCTCGTCACGCTCACGCCGCAGCCCGGCGGCCAGCCGATCGTCGCCGCGCTCGGGCTCTCGGCGGAGGAGGCGGAGCGCCAGGCCGTGGCGGGCCCGCCGGACGGGCGCGAGGCGCGCGCGATCTCGATGACGTACGAGTACGGCGCGGACGAGACCGAGGGCGACGCCGAGGCGATCCGCGCCGGCGTGGCCGTGCCGTTGCCGGGCGAGACCGGCGCCGCTCGGCCTGCTGACGATCTTCACCCGCTCGCCCGGAGCGGACCTTCGGCGAGGACGCAGGTCCAGGAGCTCGAGGAGCTCGCCCTTCGCGCAGGGCCGGCGGTCGAGAATGCGCGGCGCTTCCGCGAGGCGCGCCAGCTCGCCGACCTCGACGCGCTGACGAGCCTGCACAACCGGCGCTACTTCCACGAGACCCTGGCCCGCGAGGTCGCCCGCGCGCACCGCTACAACCGCGACCTCGCGCTGATCATCTTCGACCTCGACGACTTCAAGGCGATCAACGACCGGATCGGCCACCTCGCCGGCGACGGCGTCCTGGCCGAGGCGGCGGAGCGGATCCGTGACGTCGTCCGCTCGGCGGACATCGCCTGCCGCGTCGGCGGCGACGAGTTCGCGGTCATCCTCCCGGAGTCGAAGCTCTCGGACGCCGACCAGCTCTACGCGAGGCTGCGAACGGCGCTCTCGTCACGCCCGGTCGGCCAGGCCGGCCCGCTGACGATGTCGGCCGGCGTCGCGGGGCTGGAGCCGGACGACGACGCGATCGCGTTCTTCCAGCGTGCAGACCATGCGCTCTACGGCGCCAAGGAAGCAGGCAAGGGCCAGGTCGTCGCAGCGAGCCTGCTCCGGCCGGAGACCAAGCGCGACACGATCGTGGCGCCACCGACCATCGCACCGGTGCCTCCGCCGGAGGAACCGCCGAGCTCACAGGCCGGGTAGTTCCCGCGTCGACCTGGCGGGGCTGGCCATGAATGACGAGCCGCTCCTTGCGGGGCGACGCGCTCGCCTAGAGGCGACCCCGAACGCGCTCAGGACGAAGGAACGGCGGTGCCAGGCCGGAGCCTGGCACCGATTCGCGTAGGTCGTTACTCGTTGTCGAGCGGAGTGTCGACCTCGGGCACTTCCTCGGCCTCGGTCGACGCGCGCTGCGCCCCGTCGCCGTCGCCGCCGTTCGTCTGCGGCTCGCCGCCGAAGTCGATGCCAAGATCCTGGAGCGACATGCCCTCGCCGTCGCCGGCGCCGATCTCCTCGAGCGCGCGCAGCAGCGTGGCCCGCTCGTAGGTCTCCTTCGGCACCTTCTCGGACGGGCCGATCTCGACGTTCCGGTACTGCTTGAGACCGGTCGCTGCCGGGATCAGCTTCCCGATGATGACGTTCTCCTTGAGACCGAGCAGGTGGTCGACCTTGCCCTCGATCGAGGCGTCGGTCAGCACCTTGGTCGTCTCCTGGAACGACGCGGCCGAGAGGAAGGACTCGGTCGCCAGCGAGGCCTTCGTGATCCCGAGGATCAGCGGCTCGATGCGTGGCCTGCTCCTTCTTCTCCTTCTTGACCCGCGCGTTCTCCTTCTCGAGCACGACCTTGTCCACGAGCTGGCCGGGCAGGAGCTCGGTGTCGCCCGCGTTCTCGACGCGCACCTTCTTCAGCATCTGGCGGACGATCAGCTCGATGTGCTTGTCGTGGATCTCGACGCCCTGTGACTTGTAGACGCGGAGCACCTCGGAGACGAGGTAGAGCTCCGTCGGCGTCGAGCCCTTGCCGGCCTGCGCGTGCAGCGCGAGGAGCTCGGTCGGGGCGCGCGAGCCCTCGTGCAGTGGATCGCCCAGCTCGACGCGGTCGCCCTTCGAGACGAGCAGGCGCGTGCGGCGCGGTAGGGAGTAGCTGACCTCGTCCAGCTCCTCGCCGTCCTTGCCCTTCTCGTCGGGGACGATCGTCACCTTCATGCCGCGGTCGGTCTGCTCGATATCGACGAGGCCTGCGACCTCGGCGAGCTTCGCTGCACCCTTCGGGTTTCGCGCCTCGAAGATCTCGACGACGCGCGGAAGGCCGTGCGTGATGTCGGCGCCGGCGACACCGCCGGTGTGGAACGTCCGCATCGTCAGCTGCGTGCCGGGCTCGCCGATCGACTGGGCGGCGATGATGCCGACCGCGTCGCCGATCTCGGCCATCTCGCCGGTGGCGAGGAAGATGCCGTAGCAGTCGCGGCACACGCCGAAGTCGCTGCGGCACTTGAGCACCGAGCGCACCGGCACGACCATCTCGCCGGCCAGCTCGCCGAGCTCCTCGATCATCTCCTCGAGCAGGGGCGGCGTGACGATCACGCCCTTCTCGGCGAACTTCGTCTTGCCGGGCTTGCCGCTCGAGAGCGGCTTCATGACGTCCTCCGCGAGCATGCGGCCGAGCAGGCTCTTGTTCAGGCCGTCGGGCGAGGTGAGCGGGAGCTCGATGAAGTCCTTCGTCTTGCAGTTCTCGTCGCGGATGATCACGTCCTGGGCGACGTCGACGAGACGTCGCGTCAGGTAGCCCGAGTCGGCCGTGCGGAGCGCGGTGTCGGCGAGGCCCTTGCGGGCGCCGTGGGTCGAGATGAAGTACTCGAGCACCGACAGGCCCTCCATGAAGTTGGCCTGAATCGGGCGCTCGATGATCTCGCCCTTCGGATTCGCCATCAGGCCGCGCATGCCGGCGAGCTGGCGGATCTGCTTGAACGATCCACGCGCACCGGAGTTGGCCATCATGTAGATCGGGTTGAGCGGGTAGAGCGTCTTCTCCATCGCGGCGGCCACCTCGTCGGTCGCCTCCGTCCAGATGTTCACGATCTGCTCGTGGCGCTCTTCCTCGGTGATGAGGCCGCGCTCGTACTGCTCCTCGACCCGCTGGACGCGCTCCTCGTACCGCGCGAGGATCTCCTGCTTGTCCTGCGGGATGACGATGTCGTTCTTCGAGATCGTGATCCCGCCCTCGGTCGCGTACTTGAAGCCGAGCGCCTTGATCGTGTCGAGGACGCCTGCCATGGAGTGCGCGCCGTAGCGCTCCGCGAGCAAGGAGATCAGGTCGTCCATCTCGCGCTTGGCGAGGGTCTGATTGATGAACTCGGGCGGATCGAACTCCTCGCCCTCGTCGAGCGCCTCCATCAGAGACCGCTCGACCTCGGCGTTGAAGATCACGCGCCCAGGCGTGGTCAGGATCAGCTCGCCGTGCCAGCGGTATTCGATCGGCGCCTGGAGCCCGACCTGCTTCGCCTCGACCGCGAGCTCGACCTCGTTTTCCAACTGGAAGCGGGGCGGCCGCGGCTTGAGCTTGTCGACGGTCGTCTTCGTGAGGTCATGCTCGGAGTACGTGAGGAAGTACCCGCCGAGCACCATGTCCTGGCCCGGCGTGGCCAGCGGGCGCCCGTTCGCGGGCGAGAGGATGTTGTTCGAGCTGAGCATGAGCAGCCGCGCCTCGGCCTGCGCCTCGGCGGACAGCGGCAGGTGGACCGCCATCTGGTCGCCGTCGAAGTCCGCGTTGAAGGCGTGGCAGACGAGCGGGTGCACCTGGATCGCCTTGCCCTCGACGAGCACCGGCTCGAAGGCCTGGATGCCCAGCCGGTGCAGCGTCGGCGCGCGGTTCAGGAGCACCGGATGCTCGGCGATGACCTCCTCGAGCACGTCCCAGACCTCCGGCGTCATCGAGTCGACGTACTTCTTCGCCGCCTTGATGTTCTGCACGCTCTTGCGATCGACGAGCCGGCTCATGATGAACGGCTTGAAGAGCTCGAGCGCCATGATCTTCGGCAGCCCGCACTGGTGGAGCTTCAGGTACGGCCCGGAGACGATCACCGAGCGGCCCGAGTAGTCGACGCGCTTGCCGAGCAGGTTCTGCCGGAAGCGGCCCTGCTTGCCCTTGAGCATGTCGGAGAGCGACTTCAGCGGCCGGTTGCCCGGGCCGGTGACCGCGCGGCCGCGGCGCCCGTTGTCGAACAGGGCGTCGACGGCCTCCTGGAGCATCCGCTTCTCGTTGTTGACGATGATCTCGGGCGCGCCGAGGTCGAGCAGCCGCTTCAGGCGGTTGTTGCGGTTGATCACGCGCCGGTAGAGGTCGTTCAGGTCGCTCGTCGCGAAGCGGCCACCGTCGAGCTGCACCATCGGGCGCAGCTCCGGCGGGATGACCGGGATCGCCTCGAGGACCATCCACTCGGGCTTGTTCTCCGACTTGATGAACGCGTTGACGACCTTCAGCCGCTTGATCGCGCGCTGCTGCTTCTGGCCCTTCGAGGTCTTGATCGTCTCGCGGAGCGAAGCGGCCTCGGCGTCGAGGTCGAGGTCCTTGAGCAGCTCGCGGATCGCCTCCGCGCCCATGCCGCCCGTGAAGTAGACGTCGAACCCGTACGGCGAGCCGAAGCGGTCCTTGAGCTCGCGGAAGAGTTGCTCGTCGCCGATGATCTGCTTCGGCTCGAGCTCCTTGAAGAGCTCCCACGTGTCGGCGAGGCGCTGCTTCGAGTCCTCGGCCGCCTCGCGCGCGTCCTGGCGGCGCGACTCGATGTCGAGATACATCTCGCGCACCTTGAGCGCCCACTGGACGATCGCGTCGTGGTCCTCCTTCTGGATCTTGCCGTCCGTGCGGAGGCAGAGGTCGGCGGTGAGCTCGCGGATCTCGTCGGCGCTCGCGTTCGGCTCGGCCGTCTCCAGCACCTCGCGCAGGAGCCCCTTGCCGAGATCGCGCGCCTTCTCGACCTGCTTGATGTCGATGCCTTCGACGAGCTCCTTGTCGTCCTCGTGGATCTGAGCCTTCTTGACGAGCAGCCCGTCGATCACACGGTTGATGTGCTTCGTGACGGCGCCCTTCTTCGAGCCGGTCGCCTTGGCCAGGTCCTTGTAGAGGGCCTTGAGCGCCTCCCGGATCTGGATCGCGGAGTTCGCGACCGTGTCCAGCTCCTTCGGCGTCAGGCGGCGGTCGTCGCGGATCGCCGCGTTGCGGACGAGCTCGCGGATCTTCTTCGAGTCCTCGGTCGTGATCTTGCTCGCGACATCGAGGAAGAGCTTCGAGACCAGCTCGCGCGCCTCCTCGAGCGGCGGGATGGCCTGCTCCTCGGCCCAGTTCGACAGTCCGCGCACCCAGAACTCGTCGTCCTCGTCGAAGTTCCGCTCCGTCCCCTTCGTGAAGTACGTGCGGCGCCGCTTGAGCCGATCCTCGAGCGCGGCGAGCGACTCGTCGCGGTCGACGTCGATGCGCTCCTTCTCCGCCTCGACCTTGCTCTCGAGCTCGTTCAGGTCCTTCTTCCGCTTGGCAACGTCGACCGTGGTCACGATCGAGGCCGCGAAGTAGAGAACCTTCTCGAGCTCGCGCGGGGCGATGTCGAGCAGGTAGCCGATGCGGCTCGGGACGCCCTTGAAGAACCAGATGTGCGAGACGGGTGCGGCGAGGTCGATGTGACCCATCCGCTCGCGGCGCACCTTCTGGCGCGTCACCTCGACGCCGCAGCGCTCGCAGATGATGCCCTTGTAGCGGACTCGCTTGTACTTGCCGCAGTAGCACTCCCAGTCCTTCGTCGGACCGAAGATGCGCTCGCAGAAGAGACCGTCACGCTCGGGCTTGAGCGTGCGGTAGTTGATCGTCTCGGGCTTGGTGACCTCGCCGGACGACCAGTCGCGAATCTGCTTCGACGACGCGAGGCCGATTCGGATCGCGTCGAACTCATTGATGTCGATCAAGTTTCTCCCTCTCAGCTCTCGTCAGGCTTTTCTGCACTTGGCTCTTCAGCGACCTCGACTTCGGCGAGGTCGGTCAGCGTCTCGTCGGCGGGCAGGGCCAGCTCGCCGTCCTGGTCGACCCGCTCCTGGCCCTCTTCGGTCTCCTGCGCGCTACCCGGGCGAGCCGCTGCTCGCAGCGATCCGGGCGACAGGTCGATGCCGAGCTCCTCGGCTGCGCGGAGCAGCTCGTCGTCCTCCTCGCGCACCTCGACCTCGGCGCCCTCCTCCGAGAGGACGTCCACGTCGAGCGCGAGCGACTGCATCTCCTTCAGGAGCACCTTGAAGGACTCTGGGATCGACGGCTCGGCGATGTTCTCGCCCTTGACGATCGCCTCGTAGGCCTTGACTCGCCCGACGGTGTCGTCGGACTTGATGGTGAGCATCTCCTGGAGCGTGTAGGCCGCGCCGTAGGCCTCCAGCGCCCACACCTCCATCTCGCCGAAGCGCTGGCCGCCGAACTGCGCCTTGCCGCCCAGCGGCTGCTGGGTGACGAGCGAGTAGGGGCCGGTCGAGCGCGCGTGGATCTTGTCGTCGACGAGGTGGAGCAGCTTCAGGATGTACATGAAGCCGACGGTGATCTTCTGCTGGTACTCCTCACCGGTCTTCCCGTTGAAGAGGCGAACCTTGCCGGAGGCCTTCCGGCCTTCGGGCCGCTTCTGGTCGACGACGAACTTGATCGGCGAGTCGGGGTTCTGCTTCGTCCACTCGACGAGCGCCTCGTCCACGTCGGTCTCGGTCGCGCCGTCGAAAACGGGGCTCGCGACCGGCGTCGGGCCGTTCGGCGACTCGCCGTCCTCCACGAACACGCCGTGGGCGGCGGCCCACCCGAGATGCGTCTCGAGGATCTGGCCGATGTTCATCCGGCTCGGCACGCCGAGCGGGTTGAGGATCACGTCCACGTTGCGGCCGTCCTCGAGGAACGGCATGTCCTCCTCGGGGACGATCTTCGCGATGACGCCCTTGTTGCCGTGGCGGCCGGCGAGCTTGTCGCCCTCGGCGATCTTGCGCTTCTTCGCGACGTAGACCCGGACGAGCTCGTTCACGCCCGGCGAGAGGTCGTCGCCACCGTCACGCGAGAACGTCTTGACGTCGATCACCTTGCCGCCCTCGCCGTGCGGCACCTTCAGCGACGTGTCGCGGACCTCGCGCGCCTTTTCCTTGAAGATCGCGCGGATCAGCTTCTCCTCGGCCGTCAGCTCGGTCTCGCCCTTCGGCGTCACCTTGCCGACGAGCAGGTCGCCGGACCCGACCTCGGCGCCGATGCGAACGACCCCGCGCTCGTCGAGGTCCTTGAGGGACTCCTCGGAGCGGTTCGGGATGTCACGCGTGATCTCCTCGTCGCCGAGCTTCGTCGTGCGCGCGTCGATCTCGTACTCGTGGATGTGGATCGACGAGAGCACGTCCTCCTTCACGAGGCGCTCGGAGATGACGATCGCGTCTTCGAAGTTGTAGCCCTCGAACGGCATGAACGCGACGAGCAGGTTCGCGCCGAGCGCGAGCTCGCCGTTGTCCGTCGAGGAGCCGTCCGCGAGCACGTCGTCCGTCTTCACGCGGTCGCCGAGCTCGACAACCGGCTTCTGGTGGATCAGCGTGCCCTGGTTCGAGCGCATGAACTTCGTCAGGTCGTAGGTGTCCTTGCCGTCCTTCGTCTCGAGCACGACCTTCTCGGCGTCGACATCGACGACCTGGCCCGACTCGCGCGCGAGGACCACGTCACCCGTGTCGACCGCGGCGCGGTACTCGAGGCCGGTGCCGACGAGCGGCGCCTGCGTGATCATCAGCGGCACGGCCTGCCGCTGCATGTTCGCGCCCATCAGCGCGCGGTTCGCGTCGTTGTGCTCGAGGAACGGGATCAGCGCGGTGCCGACCGAGACGATCTGCGCCGGCGCCACGTCCATGTACTGGATGTCCTTCGGGCGCCGCCGTGACGGCCTCGCCTTCCTTCGACCGGCAGAGGACCTGGTCGTGGAGGAAGCGGCCGGTCTTCTCGTCGACCCGCTCGGAGGCCTGCGCGATCGTGAACTGGGCCTCCTCGGCAGCGTCGAGATAGATGATCTCGTCGGTCACCTTGCCGGCCTTGACGACCCGGTAGGGCGTCTGGATGAAGCCGAACTCGGAGACCGTCGCCATCGAGGCGAGCGAGCCGATCAGGCCGATGTTCGGGCCTTCCGGAGTCTCGATCGGGCACATTCGGCCGTAGTGGGTCGGGTGCACGTCGCGCACCTCGATCGGAGCGCGCTCGCGCGTGAGGCCGCCCGCGCCGAGCGCCGAGAGGCGCCGTGCGGTGCGTGAGAGCCGGCGAGCGAGTTCGTCTGGTCCATGAACTGCGAGAGCTGCGAGGAGCCGAAGAACTCCTTCAGCGCGGCCACGACCGGCCGGATGTTGATGATCGTCTGCGGCGTGATCGTGTCGACGTCCTCCGTCGTCATCCGCTCGCGGACGACACGCTCCATGCGGTAGAGGCCGACCCGGAACGCCTCCTGGATCAGCTCGCCGACGGTGCGCAGCCGCCGGTTGCCGAAGTGCTCGTACTCGTCGAGCTCCCCGCGGATCGGGTCACGCGAGAGGGCGATCGCCTCGGCCGCGTAGTCCTTCGAGTCCTCGGGAACGCCGAGCTGTCGTCGGCAGGTCGACGAGCCTCTGGACGAGCGCGAGGATGTCCTGCGTCGTGAGGACGCGCGTCCCCTCGGGCACGTCGACCCCGAGCCGCTGGTTCAGCTTGTAGCGACCGACCTTCGTCAGGTCGTAGCGCTTCGGGTCGAAGAAGAGCGAGTTCAGGAGGTTGCGCGCGTTCTCGACCGTCGGCGGCTCTCCTGGGCGCTGCTTCTTGAAGACCTCGATCAGCGCCTCGTCCTCGCGCGTCGTCGGTGTCCTTCTCGATCGTGTTGACGATGAAGATCGAGTTGTCGAAGAGCTTGAGGATCGCCTCGTTCGAGCTCGTGTCGAGCTTGAAGCCGGTCGACGGGTCCTCGTCGGGCAGCGCGCGCAGCAGCGTCGTGATCGGGAGCTTGCGCTTCCGGTCGATGCGGGCGTAGACGATGCCCTTCTTGTCGATCTCGAGCTCGAGCCACGAGCCGCGGCTGGGCATCAGGTTCGCGGTGAACACCTGCTTCGTCGCGTCCTTGGGCTCCATCAGGTAGGCGCCCGGGCTGCGGACGAGCTGGGTGACGATGACGCGCTCGGTGCCGTTGATGATGAACGTGCCGACCTCGGTCATCATGGGGAAGTCGCCCATGAAGACGCGCTGCTCGCGGATCTCGCCCGTCTCCTTGTTGACGAAGCGGACCGTCATCGACAGCGGGGCCTGATAGGTCAGGTCCTTTTCACGGCACTCCTGAATCGAGACCGGCGGATCGCCGAACTCGTACTCGCCGAACTCGATCGCCAGCGTGTTCGTGTAGTCCTCGATCGGCGAGATGTCGTCGATCGTCTCGCGAAGGCCCTCCTCCAGGAACCACTTGAAGGACGCCTTCTGGATGTCGATCAGATTTGGTAGTTCGAGGACGTGCTTGAGGCGCGAGAAAGTCTTGCGCGCGCGGGGCGCAGCAGCCTTGCTGCTCAAATGAGGAGCCTCCCTTGTATTACGGCGTGCGGGTGCGCAGGTCTACGGCCGGAACCGAACAGAATAGCCAAGATGACGGTTGTCGCGCAAGCGCTGCAACGCGACTCCCGTCCGCTTGTGGATGAAGTGTAGCTACAAGCGCAAGGGCTGTGTCGGGGGTTCCGGCGACAGGTCCCGGGGACGCCTCGAAATGGGTCGCGGGACCTATTGAGTGCGGCTTCGTTCCGTGCAAGCGTCTCGTGAAATGCGGTTTGTGCTTGCACTTTCTTTCATCTGCGCGTGCTGACGGCAACTGCGCTCCTCGCGCTCGGCGCCGCCGCCTAGGTCTGCGGCAGGCAAGTGGGTCGCTCCGGCGGCCCACTTGTCCTTTTCGGCCGAGGACAGATAGCGGCGGATCTCCTCTCGACGGAAGTCGTCCTTCACCGAGCTGGCTCGGACAGAGCGAAGGCCGCCGAGAGGCGGCCTTCGCGTCACTTCAGGCCGTGAGCGCTACTTCAGCTCGACCGTGGCGCCCGCTTCTTCGAGCTGCGCCTTGATCTGGTCGGCCTCTTCCTGCGCGGCGCCTTCCTTGACCGCGTTCGGCGCGCCGTCGACCAGGTCCTTGGCCTCCTTGAGGCCGAGGCCCGTGACCGCCCGGACGACCTTGATCACCTGGATCTTCTGACCGCCCGCCTCGGTGAGGACGACGTCGAAGGCCGTCTTCTCCTCGGCCGCTGCGGCGCCGTCGCCGGCCGCCGGCGCTGCGGCGACCGCCATCGGAGCAGCGGCCGTGACGCCCCACTCCTCCTCGAGCTTGTTCTTCAGGTCGACGAGCTCGAGGACCGTCATCGATCCGAGCGACTCGACGAGCTTGTCCGTGTCTGCTTTAGCCATTACTGCTGCTCCTCTCCTTCCTCGGTTTCCTGTGGTTCTTCAGGTGCTGGTTCTTCTGGTGCTGGTTCTCTCTGCTGCTGCTGGTTCCTCAGGCGCTGGTTCCTCTGCTGCCGGTTCCTCCTGCGCGGGCGCCTCCGCGGGTTCCTCTGGCGCCGGCTCTTCGGCTTCGGCGGGCGCCTCCGCTTCTGCGGCCGGCTCCTCGGGCGCCGCCTCTTCGGCGGGGGCCTCCTCCGCCGGCTCAGCCTCGGCCTTCTGCTCTTCGGCGGGCTCCTCCGCCGGAGCGCCCTCGCCCTGCTCCTCGAGCTGGCGGATCCGCGCGTCGAGGACGCCGACGAGATCGCGCATCGGAGCCGCGAACAGGCCGACGACAGTCGTCAGCGAACCGGCGAGCGCCCCGACCAGCTGCGCCCGGAGCGTGTCCGCCGGCGGGAGCTTGGCCAAACGCTTGACGTCGTCGGCGCCGATCTCCTCGCCCTCGAGCAGTCCGCCTCGGATGATGAGCACATCGGTCTTGCCGGCATCGTCGAGCGCTTTCGCGACCGCGACAGGGTCGCCCTCGGACTCCAGGAAGGCGATTGCCGTCGGGCCGTCGAGCAGCGTCATCAACGCGTCGATTCCGGCGGCCTCGGCCGCGCGCTTCGTGAGCGTGTTCTTGACCACCGTGAACCGCGCGCCCTGTTCGATCAGCTTGCCGCGCAGGTCGTCGATCTCGGAGACGGTGAGGCCGCGGTAGTCCGCGACGATCATCGTCTCGGTCGACTTCAGCCGCTCGGTGAGCTCTTCGACCAGTCTCTCTTTCTCAGATCTCTGCATCCTGTCTCCTTGAAACGAATCGACCCGCCTCGAGGCGGGTCAGGTCAAGGAGGCGGATGCCTCCGGACTAGACCGCACCTCGGCTGGACTTCTGTCCGGCGCGTAGCGCCTGTCCGCGAAGCGGACCGGTGGAGGGGGTCTGGGGGAACCGGGAGGTTCCCCCAGCGCCTCCAGTGCGCGCTGGGCTGCCAACTGTCTTCGGTGGCGGGCTCTTACGCTGTGACTGCTTCGCGCTCTGCTGCCTCCAGGTCTTCGACGATTCCTCTTGTGCGGGCGGGATCGATCCGGATCCCGGGCCCCATGGTGCTCGTAAGGGTAACGGAACGAATGTAGCGCCCCTTGGCCGCGGCCGGCTTCGCGCGCATGAGCTCGTCGATCAGCGCGGCGTAGTTCTCGGCGAGCTGGCGCTCGTCGAAGCTCTTCTTGCCGATCGTGACGTGGACGTTCGCGCCGCGATCGGTTCGGTACTCGAGCTTGCCGGCCTTCGCCTCGCGGACCGCCTTGCCGACGTCCATCGTGACGGTGCCGGTCTTCGGGTTCGGCATCTTCCCGCGCGGGCCGAGAATGCGCCCGAGCTTGCCGACGACGCTCATCTGGTCGGGCGTCGCGACGGCGACATCGAAGTCGTCGAAGCCTTCCTCGATCTGGCTCGCGAGATCGGCGGTGCCGACGACGTCCGCGCCGGCCTCCTCCGCCTCGCGCGCCTTGTCGCCCTCGGCGAAGACGGCGACGCGGGCCTCGCGGCCGGTGCCGTGCGGGAGCATCAGCGTGCCGCGCAGCTGCTGCTCGGCGTGGCGCACGTTGAGGCCGAGGTTGAAGTGCGCCTCGACGGTCTCGTCGAACTTCGCGGTCTCGAAGCCCTTGAGCAGGCGAATCGCCTCGGCCGGCGAGTACAGCGTCTCGCGGTCGTAGGCGGCGCGGGCGTTCTTGTAGTTCTTGCCGTGCTGCGTCACAGGTCCGTTTCCACTCCCATCGAGCGTGCCGTGCCGGCGACGACGAGCATCGCCTGCTCGACGTCGCGTGCGTTCAGGTCGGGCATCTTGATCTCGGCGATCTGGCGCACCTGGTCGCGGGTCAGGCGGCCGACCTTCTCGCGATTCGGCTCGGCGGAGCCTTTGTCGAGCCGCAGCGCCTCCTTGATCAGGACGGCAGCGGGCGGCGTTTTCGTGATGAACGTGAACGAGCGGTCCTCGAAGACCGTGATCTCGACCGGGGTGATCCGGCCGTTCTCCTGCTGCGTCTGCGCGTTGAACGCCTTGCAGAACTCCATGATGTTGACCCCGTGCTGCCCCAGGGCGGGGCCGACCGGCGGCGCAGGGTTCGCCTGCCCGCCCGGGATCTGGAGCTTGATCATGGTGAGAATCTTCTTGGCCATCAGTCCAGCTTCTTTACCTGATCGAACCCGAGCTCAACTGGCACCTGGCGCTCGAAGATGTCGACGAGCACCTTCAGCTTCTGCGCGTCTGCGTTGACGTCGACGATCTCGCCGTCGAAGTCGGAGAGCGGGCCGGACGTTACCTTCACCGACTCGCCGAGCGAGAACTCGACCTGCGCGCGCTGCCGCTCGCCGATCGCAGTGCCCGTGCGGAGAATCCGGTCGACCTCCGGCTGCGAGAGCGGCACCGGCGTGTTGCCCGCGCCAACGAAGCCAGTCACGCCCGGGGTGTTCTTGACAACGCCCCATGCGTCGTCGTCCAGGTCCATGTTCACGAGCACGTAGCCGGGGAGGACGCGCTTCTCGGTCTGCACCTTCTGTCCGTCCTTCGTCTCGATCACCTGCTCGGTCGGCACCACGACGCGGCGAAACCGCGGCCCCTGGTTCATGGAGACGATCCGGTGCTCCAGATTCGTCTTCACCTTGTTCTCGTGCCCCGAGTAGGTGTTGATCACGTACCAGCGAAACATGGCTAGCCGAGAAGGATGTCGCGGACGAGGGGCTCGAAGACGAGGTCGGCGAGGAAGAGAAATGCACCGACGATGGCGCAGGCGATGATGACGACGATCGTGCCCTGGATGACCTGAGACTGGTTCGGCCATTCGACCTTCTTGAGCTCGGCGGCCGACTCGCCGACGAAGCGGCGAAAGCCGCCTCCGGGCACCCGGCGGGAGCCCGTCTGAGTCTTCGGGGGTTGCGCGGCGGGCCGGACGGCCTGCTGGCGCGTCCTCGCGCGCTTGCTGACGCTTTGCTGCTGCTGCTCGGCGCTGCCGCTGCCGTCCTGAGCTCGGCGTCGCTGGCGACGCTTCTGCCTCGTGTTCCGCGCCATCAGCGAGTCTCCCGATGCGCCGTGTGGCGGCCGCACCACCGGCAGTACTTCTTCAGCTCGACGCGGTCGGGCGTGTTCCGCTTCGACTTGGTGCTCCGGTAGTTCCGGCGCCGGCACTCGGTGCAGGCGAGCGTGATTGCGTCTCTGACTCCACTAGCCATTTCTTCGTCTCTTCCAGTCTACGAGGAGGTAGCGGCGGGAGGACTCGAACCTCCGACACGCGGATTATGATTCCGCTGCTCTAACCAACTGAGCTACGCCGCCGAGCCAGCGAAGAGTAGCAGCGCCATGGGCACGATAGAGACCTGTTTACGCTGCGCGGCGCCGATGGAATGGCGCCACGGGACCTGGCAGTGCCCGCGGTGCAAATTGAAGCTGGGCTGTTGCGAGGGGGAGCCCCAGACTTGCACCCCTAGCCCCGCGGCCGCAGCTCCCGGTCGAAGAACGCCGTAACCCGGCGCTCGTACTCCTGAGGTTGGGCCTCGGTCCCGCCGATGTGCCCCGAGCCCGGAACCTCCCAGATCTCCTTCGGTTCGGGCGCGGCCGCGTAGAAGGCCGTATTCGCCGGGCGCTCGGCCGGCTGACCCCGCTCCCCGTAGACGAAGAAGGCGGCACCGGAGATCTGCGGCGCCAGGCTCTTCAGGCTCCGCGGCGGCAGGTTGTTGCTGAACAGGGCAGTCGCTCCCGTGGCAAAGCTGTTGCCGAGCAGTTCCTGCCAACCGCTTCCATTCGCGTACTCGTCGCGCACCGAGCGGCTGCTCGCCCCCTCCGAGACGATTGCCTTGAGGGCGGAGGATTCCGCCGCCGCCTCGATCATCATCTCGCCGCCGACCGAGAGACCGATGCCGCCGATCCGCTCGGGATCGACGTCGGGGCGACGCTGCAGGTACTCGACGGCCGCGTGGATGTCTCGCTCGCCCTGCCACCCGAAGCCATTCGGGTCGCCCTGGCTCTCCCCCTCGCCGCGGCGGTCGAAGAGCAGCACGCCATAGCCGTGCCGAGCAAGCAGCTTCGCCCGCTTCTGAGAGGACGCGCGGCCCGGGAAAGAGATCACCGCCGCACCGTTGTGCGACTCGATGTACCAACCTTTCAGCAGCAGCCCGTCGCTGGTCTTGAACTCCACGCTCTCGTACGGCGCGCCCAAATCCGCACTCGGAACCTCTGCACGAGCCGCGTGCGTGACGATGTAGGCGATGGTGACCGGCATGACGACGGCGAGGATCGCGAACAGCGTCGCCGCGATGAAGATCAGCCGGCGCGTGTACCGCCACCAGAGGCGGTCGTCCGTCCGCCGAGATCTCCACAGCGTCACGGCGCCGAGTCCGATCAGCAGCAAGCCGGCCAGGATCGAGAGCAACCCGGTGTAGTCGTCTCCGGATGGGCCGACCGCCCTCGTGTAGTGGACGGCCTCTGTGCCTGCGAGCACTCCGAAGAAGCCTGCGAGGAGCGCGATCGTCGCGCGCGCACCGGCACGAAGGCGGTCGTAGAACACGCAGACGCCGACCAGGAGCGCGAGCGGGACGAGACCGCTGACGAGGTGGTCGGCGGCCGACGTCCCGGGGTTTGGCTGAAGGAAGTTGTCGTCGACCACGTGCAGCGCGACGACTGAGATCCCGACCAGGAAGAGAACCTGCTCCCTCGGAAGCGCCAGCACACGCTCTCGGAGACCGCGCCTTGTCCTGATCGCCTCAGCCGGGTGAGCTCGTTGCGTCATGTGCTCGTTCCGCCGCGGACGACGATCGCTATGCCGCGCGATCGCCGTCCATCGGCGGGGCCGCAATCAAGGCGCCGGAACAGGCGGAGCCTCAGGCGCCTTTTCGTGCTCGAGGCGTGGTAGCCACTCGAGCCACGTCGGGAGGTACCAATTCCAGTCGCCGAGCAGCTTCATCGTTGCCGGCAACAGGACGGCACGAACAATTGTCGCATCGATCAGGATCGCCGCCGCCAGGCCAATTCCGATCTGCTTGAACAGGATGAACGACAACGCCGCGAAGACCGAAAAGACGCAAACCATGACCAGCGCCGCGCTCGTGATCGTTCCGGCCGAGCTCTTGATGGCGTGTGCGACCGCTTCCTCGGTGGTCGCTCCCCGGTCGTAGGCCTCACGCACGCGGCTGAGGATGAACACGTGGTAGTCCATCGACAGGCCGAAAAGGATCACGAACAGGAAGATCGGCAGGAACGAGACGATCCCTCCCGTCTGCTCGAAGCCGAGCAGTTGCTTCCCCCAGCCGTGCTGGAAGACGAGCACGAGAATGCCGTAGGCCGCCGCAACCGAGAGCAGGTTGAGCAGGATCGCCTTCACTGCGATCACGAGCGATCGGAATGCAAAGAGCAGGAGCAGAAATGCAAACGCGAGCACGAAGACGAACACGAACGGGGCCACGGACTTCATGTAGTCGTTGTAGTCCTTCGACTCCGCCGTGAAGCCGGCGACGCCCACCTCCGAGCCGGCGATCGATCCAACCGTCGGCTGAACGAGGTCCGATCGGAGGACCGCAAGCGCCTCCTCCGACTTCTTGTCGGTTCCATTGCCCGAGATCGGGATCGCGATGTTGGCGACCGTGCCCTCGTCGTTGACGTCGACGATGATCGGCTGGTGCATCAGCCCGGTGGCAAGAGCGCGCCACTGGAGCTGCCCGATCGCCTCCTTCGACTCGATGGAGTTCACGTTCGACGCCCTCACGACGACGTTCGCCGAGATCTCCGTGCCGGGGAAGGCCTCCTGGAGTCGGTTGTACGTCTTCATGACGGGGATCGACTGTGGGTAGGTGTCAGGCCCGGGCTCTGCCGTACGTAGCGTCAGCGCCGGTGCCGCGAGAGCCAACAGCAGTCCGCCTGCCAGGACGACCGAGAGCAGTGGACGGTGCAAGACACGGTCCACGATTGCGCCCCAGATCCGGCCCTCACCATCACTGCGACTGAGACGGTGGACGAATGGAACCCGGAGACGATCCACGTTGTCGCCGAGCTTGGAGAGCAGCGCGGGGAGCACGGTCAACGATCCGACCACCGCGACGGCGACGACGAGCATCGTGGCAACGCCGAAGGCAGCGAAGTCCTTCCCGGCGAACAGCATCCCAGCCATCGCGATCATCACGGTGATTCCAGAGATGAGCACCGAGCGGCCTGAGGTCGCAGCAGCCGCTTCGAGCGCGGCTTCTGGGTTACGTCCTGCGGCCCGTTCCTCACGCTCGCGCTTCAAGTAGAACAGCGAGTAGTCGACGCCCACCGCGAGGCCGATCAGCAGGATCATCGCGTAGATCGTCTCGTCGCTCGGAAGTACTTGGCTCGGAATCGCCCACAGGCCGAAGGTCGCAAGTACGGCGGTCAGCGCGAGGATGAGCGGGATTCCGGCCGCGACCAAGGCTCCGAACGCGAGGATGAGGATGGCGAGGGTGATCGGGATCGAGATGAGCCCGGCCCTCGCAAGGGCATCCATGAACGCGCCTTCGAGCTGTTTGTCGGCGCTGCCGTCACCGAACTGACCGATGAACAGCTGCGGATGCGCCGCCTGAGTCTGGTCGACTGCGGCGATGACCGGATCGATCTTTTTCAGCGCGTCGTCCGCCTCGCCGCGGATCTGGAAATCGACCAGGGCCGAGTGTCCGTCTCCAGAGATCTGCCCGCCGTTTGCAGCCTCGAGCGGAGACCGGACGTTGAACACGACCGGCACCTTCGACACATTCGCGACGACATCGTTGATCGCTTTCTGGAAAGCGGGATCGTCGGCCGTCAGCGTCTGGCTCTGGACGAGCACGGTCTCGCCTGCCGGCTGCTTGAAACCGGCTTCGAGGATCTTTTCCATCCGGCCCGACTCGCCAGGGCCTGAGACGCTCGTAGCCTGCTTCGCCCCGATGACGAACGATCCGATCGCGAAGGAGGCAAAGACGAAGGCGAGCCAGCCGAAGATTGCGATCTTGCGATGGTGAGCGCTCCAGCGGCCCATGCGGCCGGCCAGATTGGTGGAGTGCTTGTTGGAATTGGGAGACATCGCGGCTCCTTACGCTGGCGTTGCAGGACACGCCGGCCAAGGGTCGGAGCCGGATCTGCCCGCCGGGGGCTTGGGCGAGCGCGGACCACGCTACTCCCATGTTGCAAAAAAGTCGAATGCGGTATGGATGTGAACACGATGAGCTACCGCGAGACCGACCATTTGCGGGTACTGATCGCCAACGAGCGAAAGGATCGCCTCGCGCTCGTCGCCCCGATCGTCGCCGCACTGGGGCACGAGGTCATCGCGCGCGAGATCCTCGTCGCGGACGTCGGGGCCGTGACGGCCAGAGAGCGACCCGACGTCGCGCTCGTCGGCCTAGGAGAGAGCTCGGAGCATGCCCTCGGCCTGATCGAGAAGATCGTTCAGGAAGCGGCGTGCCCGGTGATCCTGCTCATCCATGCACCCGATCCGAACTTCGTCAAAGAGGCCTCGAAGCGCGGAATCTTCGCTTACATCACCGACGCCGCCGCCACGGATTGGCAGAGCTCGATCGACATCGTGCTGCGGCGGTTCGCGGAGTATCACGATCTCGAAGGCGCCTTCGGCCGCCGAGCCGTGACCGAGCGCGCCAAGGGGATCCTCATGGAACGCCATTCGGTCGACGAGGAGGCGGCGTTCGACATGCTGCGCGAGGAGTCGCGCGCGACCAATCGGAAGCTCGTCGACATCGCCTCCGCGGTCGTGGACGGCCACCGACTGCTGCCGAGCACGGCTAGAGAAGCCGAACGAGTGCAGTAGCTGCCGCAGCCACGACGATCACGACGATCAGGGGCGCTCTCAGGAGGATCGCGACGAGGCCGGCCGCGACGCCGACCAGGCGGGTGTCGAGGACGATCCCGTCCTTGCTGCCTACGGCCTGCGTGACGACGAGCGCGGCGAGGAGCGACGGGGCGAGAAGCTCGAAGGCGTCGGCGATTCGCGTCGGCAGCGCCCGGCCGCCGAGGAGAACGGGGCCGGCTGCCTTGAACGCGATCGTGAACCCTCCGACGAGGAGCACGACAGTCCAGGCCTCGCTCATCGCTTCCTCAGCCCCCAGAGGCAAACGGCGCCGGCGGCGATCACCGGAACTCCGGGCGGTGTGATCGGCAGCAGGACGAGCGCGATCGTCCCGCCGGCGAGTGCCGCGACCTTCGCGCGCCGATCGACGAGGAGCGTCACGAGGAGCGCGAGGAACAGGGCCGGCAGCGCCCCGTCGAAGCCGAGCCGGGCCGGGTCGCCGAGGACATCTCCTGCCAGCGCGCCGAGCGCGGTCCCGCCGACCCAGAATGGAAAGAGCACGAGCCCCGCGCCGATCAGCACCTTGCGATCGATTCGTCCTCGTCCCACCTGGGAAACAGCCCACGACTCGTCGACGATCATCTGGGACTCGAGCGCCCGCCTGAGCCGCGAGCCCTCGAAGTCGGGCGCGATCGAGATGCTGATCGCCAGGTAGCGGAGGTTGAGCAGCACTGCCGCCGCAACCGCCGCGGCGACCGTTCCTCCGTCTTCCAGGACCGAGATCGCAGCGAATTGCGCCGCTCCTGCGAACGTCGTCGCGGACATGACGATGGCTGCGGCGGCCCCCAGGATCTCGGCGCCGGCGAGGACTCCGAATGCCGCGCCGAAGCTGAGGGCAGCAGGCGTGAGGGCGACGATGCGCTTCGCGCCCTCTCGGTAGCCGGTGAGGGGTGGCGGAGCATCGTCCGACCCGCTGTGCCGCTGTGCCCGACCCAGCAATGGGTACTCACTCCCGCCGGTAGTCGTCACCAGCGGCTCTTGCCGCCCTCGGGGCCGCAGATCCTTTCCGCCCCAAGGCCGGTCGTTACCGGGACTAGGGCTCGTCAACCCAATCCCTGGTCAGATACAGCCAGAAGGCCAGGCCGGCATACGGCCCGTAGCGTCGGAAGCGCCGCTCGATCGTCGTGTCCTTCGCCCGCTTCGCACCGGACACTTTCAGGTACTTGGGTCGTGTCCACGAGTCGAGGACGAGCGGGGTGTAGCGGCCGACGAGCATCATGATGTGCGCGGCAGCGTACGGTCCGACCCCGGGCAGAGCGAGGAGCGTGGCCGAAAGCTCCTCGTCCGGCAGCTCCTTCGTACTCGCGCGCGCGAGAGACTCCAGGTCGAGCCGGCCCGAGGAGACCGATCGGGACAGCGCTCGGAGGTACGCGCCTCGATAGCCCGCTCTGACGGTGTCACTGTAAAACGCATTGGTCTTTCGGGCCATGGCCATCGGAGTCGGGAAGGCTCGCCCGAACGGCCCGTCCGCTTCGGTGCCGGGCTCGCCGAGGCTTTCGACGAGGGCCGAGACCATGCGCACGGTCGCCGACCAGGCGCAGTTCGTCGTGCAGATCGTCTTGACGACCTCCTCGAAGACGGTCGGGCTCCGCAGCAGTCGGCCTGCTCCCGACGTCACCCAGGAGAGGTCCGGATCCTTGTCGGCGACCTCGTAGAAGGGTGTCAGGTCCTCGTCGAGCCGAAGGATGTGCGCGACCTGCGAACGAAGGGTCTCCAGGTCGGCGCGTGCCGGCCTTCGGCCACCGACCTCCAGTCTCGCGTAGCCGGGACGACCTTCGAAGACCCGGACCGTCCTCGGCGGCTTGCCGTCGAGAGGAAGCGTCAACTCGAGCGTCCAGGCCTCCTCGTCGATCCGGTTGGGAGGCAGGTCCGCGACTCCATGCGAGGCGATCGTCCGGCGAAGGTCTACCGGCTCGCCGCCGGCGCCGACGAGCTTCAGCTCGGTCATGTCCCTACTAACGCGTTTCGCACCGCGTACATTCGCCGCGTGGGCATTCTCGGCGTCGACGTCGGCGGAACCTTCACGGACGCCGTCCTCGTGGACGGGGGCCGGGTGACGACAGCGAAGGTCCCGACCGTCGAGGAACCAGGACGAATCCGTCATCGCTGCGGCGCAGGCGGTCGGCGCCGACGAGCTCGAGCGCTTCACGCACGGGACGACCGTGGCCACGAACGCGCTCCTCGAGCGCAAGGGCGCGCGCACTGCCTTCGTCGCGACCGAGGGCTTCGAGCACGTGTTGCACCTGCGTCGACAGGCCCGTGCCCACCTGTACCGGCTGTGCGAGCACCACCCCGAGCCGCTCGTCCCGCTGGAGCGCTGCTTCGGAGTCGCCGAGCGCGTCGGGCCCGAGGGCGTGCTTCGGCCGCTCGACCTCGGATCGCTGGACGAGATCGACGCAGAAGCGGTTGCGGTCTGCCTCCTCTTCTCGTTCCGGGACCCGAGCCACGAGCAGAAGGTCGTCGCCGAGCTGCGCCGCCGGCTGCCCGGAGCTCGGATCGTCGCCTCGCACGAGGTCGCTCCCGAGTTCCGCGAGTACGAGCGCGCCTCGACGACCGCGATCGACGCCTACCTCGGCCCGATCCTCGCCCGCTACCTCGAGGCGCTCGCGACGGCATGCGCCGGGGCAGGGTTGCCGGAGCCGCTCGTCATGCGCTCCTCCGGCGGCGTGGCCACGATCGCCGAGGCCGCGGCCCATCCAGCGTTCGCTCTCCTCTCCGGCCCCGCCGCAGGCGTTGTCGGAGCCTCTCTGGCCGCAAGGTCGGCGGGCGCCGGCAACGCGATCACCCTCGACATGGGCGGGACCTCGACCGATGTTGCGCTGATCAGAGACGGGCAGGCCGAGCGCGCTCCTGAGCGCGACGTGGCCGGCTTCCCCGTGCGGCTCCCCAGCGTCGACCTCCATACCGTCGGCGCAGGCGGCGGCTCGATCGCGTGGGTGGACGAAGGAGGTGCGCTGCACGTGGGGCCCGAAAGCTCCGGGGCCGACCCGGGGCCTGCCTGCTACGGAAAGGGCGGCACGCGACCGACGGTCACGGACGCCAACCTGATGCTCGGGAGGTTGCCCGAGCGACTCGCTGGAGGCCTCGAGCTCGATCGCAAGGCGGCGGAGAGAGTGCTCGGCGACATCGACCCGGCAGCTGTCGTCGCAGCGGTGAACGCGGAGATGCTGCGGGCGCTCAGGGTCGTGTCGGTCGAGCGCGGCCACGATCCCCGAGAGCTCGCGCTTGTCGCGTTCGGCGGCGCGGGGCCGCTGCACGCGTGCGAGCTCGCCGAGGAGCTCGAGATCGAGACCGTGCTCGTGCCCGAGGTCGCAGGCGTCCTCTCGGCGCTCGGGCTCGCGGCGAGTGACGAGCGGCGCGACCGTGTGCAATCGCATCTCATTCCGCTGACCGAGGCCAGCGGGTTGCCCGACGAGGGCGAGGCGGATCTCCGCTATGCGGGACAGTCCTTCGAGCTGACGGTGCCGCTCGGCGGCGACCTGGCCGCGTCGTTCCATCGGGCCCACGAGGAGCGCTACGGCTACGTCGACCGGGAGCGCGAGATCGAGCTCGTCGCCGTCCGCACGGCAGAGATCCGCCCCGGGCCGAGGATCGAGCCGAGCAGATCGCCCCGGAAAGACGTGGCCGGCCCGCGCGTGCTCGAGCTGGACGGCTCGACCTGCTGGCTCCCCGCGGGGTGGGTGGGGGTTAGGGATGGTGCCAACTGGAGGCTCACACGATCGTGAACATTGAGCTCCAAGTTCTCGGCAGCGCCCTTCGCTCGATTGCCGAGGAGATGGGCGCGGTGCTCGTCCGCTCTTCCTTCTCGGCGAACATCAAGGAGCGGCGCGACTGCTCGGCCGCGCTCTTCGACGAGCGCGGCAGGATGATCGCCCAGGCCGAGCACATCCCCGTCCACCTCGGCGCGATGCCGGACGCGGTCGCCGCGGTCATGGCCAGAGACCCTCAGCGGGACGAGGTCTTCGTCCTGAACGACCCGTACGCCGGGGGCACCCACCTACCCGACGTGACGCTCGTGTCTCGAACCGACGTCGGGTTCGCCGTCACGCGTGCCCACCACGCCGACGTGGGCGGCTCCGAGCCGGGCAGCATGCCGGCCGGCTCGCAGACGCTCGCCGACGAGGGCGTCGTGATTCCGCCGACGCGTCTGGACGACGAGGTCCTCGCCGATCTCGTGTCGCGAATGCGCAATCCCGACGAGCGTCGCGGGGACTTCCGCGCACAGCTCGCCGCACACCACCTTGCCGAGCGACGGCTGGCCGAGCTCTGCGAGAGACAGGGCCGGACAAGCGTCGTCGCGGCCATGGAGGAGCTCTTCGCGTACTCGGAGCGGATCGTTCGCGCAGCCCTCGTCCGGCTACCCGACGGGCGGTTCGAGGCCATCGACGTGCTCGAGGCGGGAGACGAGGACCTGCCGATCCGGGCCACAGTGACGGTCGCGGGCGACGAGATCGCCATCGACTTCGCGGGAACGGCTCCGCAGCACACCGGCAACCTCAACTGCCCTCTGTCGGTAACCCGGTCGGCGTGCTACTTCGTCGTCCGCTGCCTGACTGCCCCAGAGCTGGCCTCGTCCGGAGGTGCGTTCGCGCCCGTCTCCGTGACTGCTCCCGAGGGGTCACTCGTCAATGCCCGCGCGCCGGCCGCGGTCGCAGCCGGGAACGTCGAGACCTCGTGCCGGATCGTGGACTGCCTTTTCGCCGCCCTTGGCGAAGCCATTCCGGTCCCCGCACAGGGCCAGGGGACGATGAACAACCTCACGTTCGGCAACGATCGCTTCACCTACTACGAGACGCTTGGCGGAGGTCAGGGCGCCTGCCCGGGCTCCGACGGCCCGTCGGCAGTGCACGTGACACTGTCAAACACACTGACTACTCCGGCCGAGGCGATCGAGCTCGCGTATCCCCTGCGCGTCGAGCGGCATTCCCTGCGCTTGGGCTCCGGAGGGGCAGGAGAGTCCCGCGGAGGCGACGGCGTCGTCCGCGAGCTCCGCGCGCTCGAGGCCTGCCGTCTGTCCGTGATCTCCGAGCGACGGCGACACTCGCCCCGGGGGTCTCAGGGCGGCGAGGCCGGTGCTCCGGGGGCGAATTTCCTCAACGGCGAGCCGTTGCCCGCGAAGGCGACGCGCGAGCTGGCGGCCGGAGACGTCGTCCGGATCGAGACTCCCGGCGGGGGCGGTTTCGGAACCGACCCGCGAGGGCGCTAGGCTCTTCAACCATGGCCGTCGTCGAGGCGCAGGACCTCCACCGCACGTACCGCACCCACACCGGAACGATTCGTCGCCGCTCGAAGGAGATCGAGGCCGTCAAGGGCGTCAGCTTCCAGATCGAGAAGGGCGAGCTCTTCGGCCTGCTCGGACCGAACGGCGCCGGCAAGACGACGACGATCAAGATGCTGATCACGCTGCTGATCCCGACCTCGGGCTCGGCAAGCGTGCTCGGCTACGACGTCGTCAAGGACGCGCGTGAGGTCCGGAAGCGCATCGGCTACGTGTTCGGGGGCGAGCGCGGCGTCTACGAACGCCTTTCCGGCTACGACAACCTCCGCTACTTCGCGGAGCTCTACGGCGTCCCGCCGAAGGTCCAGAGACCGCGCATCGAGGAGCTGCTCGAGCTCGTCGGGCTCAAGGGCCGCGAGCACGAGCGCACCGAGGGCTACTCGCGCGGGATGAAGCAGCGGCTCCACGTCGCCCGCGGCCTCCTACACGACCCCGAGGTGCTCTTCCTCGACGAGCCGACGATCGGGCTCGACCCGGTCGGGGCTCGCGAGCTCCGCTCGACGATCGCGTCGCTCACGCAAGCGGGCAAGACGATCCTCCTCACGACGCACTACATGTTCGAAGCCGATGCGCTCTGCGACCGGATCGCGGTCATCTCCCAGGGCAAGATCGTCTCCGAGGGCACCCCCGGGCAGCTGAAGAGCCGCGTCGAGTCGGGCAACGTGACCGAGGTCGAGGTCTACGGCGTCCCCGACGAGACCGTGGAGCGCCTGCGGGGCCTCGACGGCGTGCTCGCCGTCTGGGTCGAGGAGCGTGAGCAGGCCCAGGTCTTGAGTGTGCAGACCCGCGCCGACGTCCAGCTCACGGCCGCCATCCTCGGGCACCTGAACGGCGCGAGCGTCGGTCGCGTGTCCCACCGAGAGCCGACGCTCGAAGACGCGTACGTCGCGCTCGTCACCGAAGAGTGAGAGTTCTCAGGCTCCTCTGGGTCGGCTGGCTCTACCAGCTGAAGATGATCGCGCGCTCGCCCTTCGAGGGGTACGGCCAGGTCATCTACCCGCTCTTCTTCGCGACGGTCGCGTTCTTCGTCTTCCGGGCGGGCGACAGCCCGCGGACGCTCGTCTACGCCTCGCTCGGCGCCGCGGTGATGGGCATGTGGTCCGCGACCAGCACGACCGCCGGCGGAGCAATGCAGCGTGAGCGCTGGCACGGGACGCTCGAGCTCCTCGTCGGGACGCCGCCCCACTTCGCCCTCGTCCTGCTTCCGATCACCTTGGCGATGGCGTCGATCGGCATCTACAGCCTCGGGGCAACGCTCCTCTACGGGCGCTTCCTGTTCGGGATCGACCTCGTCGTCGAGCATCCGCTCCAGTTCGCGCTCGCCCTCGTGGGCACGGTCCTCTCGTTCGGCGCGCTGGGCTTCGTCTTCGCCGTCACCTTCGTCCGCTTCCGCGCCGCCTGGGCGCTCGGGAACCTCTTCGAGTACCCCGTCTGGCTGATCGGCGGATTCCTCGTGCCGCTGATCCTTCTCCCCCAATGGGTGCGGCCGATCTCATGGATCCTCGCCCCGACCTGGGGGATGAACGCGATCCGCGAGGCGGCGCTCGGCGGCACCCCGCTTCCTGACCTCGCGCTCTGCGTCGGGCTCGGCGCGCTCTACGTCGGTGTCGGGATCTTCGTCACCGAGCGCGTCCTTCGCTCCGCCCGCGTGAACGCGGCGCTCCAGCTGTCATGACCTCGCTCCGGATCTTCTTCGTCGGCGGGCGGATGACCTACCGCGCTCTCTTCTACTGGCTGACGCCGCAGATCTACGTGCCGAGCCTCCTCGTCGCGCCGATCTTCCAGATTCTCCTCTTCGCGTACATCGGGAGATCCGCAGGCCTCGAGTCGGACGAGTTCTATGTGGTCGGCAACG
Source organism: uncultured Actinomycetes bacterium (assembly GCA_963776955.1). Classification (GTDB taxonomy): domain Bacteria; phylum Actinomycetota; class Thermoleophilia; order Gaiellales; family Gaiellaceae; genus VAXT01. Next base: position 128,157 of record CAVZOM010000003.1, on the reverse strand, counting down.
CCATCCAGTACGCCGCGATCCCGTGCCTCTTCGCGATGACCCAGATGATCGGCGGCGAGCGCTACCAGAACACGCTCAGCGCGATCCTCGTCAGCCCGGCCCGCCGCGTTCCGCTCTTCTTCGGCCGCTCCCTGCCGGTGATCGCGAACGGCGCCTTCGTCTCGGCGTTCGCGTTCACGGCAGGCGTGCTCATCCTCGGAGTCGACATCCCCGTTTCGGCAATCCCGTCACTGGCCCTCGTGATCGTCGTGGCCGCCTTCTCGTGCACGGGCCTCGGGCTGATCAACGCCGCCCTCTCGCTGCGCGTCCGGGAGAACGCCGTCCTCTCGAACGTCATCTTCGGCTTCCTGCTCATCTTCACGGGCGCGAACATCCCGATCTCCGAGCTGCCGGACTGGGCGCAGAGGATCTCGGAGGGGCTGCCGTTCACTCATGCCATCGAAGCCGCACGCGAGCTCGCTGACGGCGCATCGTTGAGCTCAGTCGCGGGCCTCATCGGGACCGAGTTGCTCGTCGGCGCCCTGTACGCGGCGCTCGGCTACACCCTGTTGCGCTTCATGGAGGTTCAGAGCCGCCGCTACGCGAGTCTCGAACGATCATGACGCGAAACCTGCGGCTGTTGGCGATCGCCTGGCTGCTGAACGTGAAGCAATTGACGCGCTCGCAGTTCGACGGCTTCCTCGCGATCGCGTGGCCCCTTTTCTTCGCGACCGTCGCCTTCTTCATGTTCGAGGCGGGCGGCGACCCGGATGCCCTCGTCTACGCCGCGCTCGGCGCCGCAGTGATGGGAATCTGGACGGCGACGAGCGTCTCGGCCGGCTCTGCCCTCCAGCGGGAGCGCTGGTTCGGGACCCTCGAGCTCCTCGTCGCGGCTCCGGCGCACTTCTCGCTCGTGCTTCTACCGCTCGCCTTTGCCACCTCGGCGATCGGCGTCTACTGCATGGCGACGACACTGCTCTGGGGCCGCTTCGTCTTCGGGATCGACATTACCTTCGAGCAACCGCTCCTCCTCGCCCTCGCGATTCCGGGGACGATCCTCTCGATCGGGGCGCTCGGGTTCCTGATGGCGGTGTCGTTCGCGCGCTACCGCACCGCCTGGGCGCTCGGCTCGATGACCGAGTACCCGATCTGGCTGATCTGCGGCTTCCTCGTCCCGGTCACGCTGCTGCCGACCTGGGTGGAGCCGATCTCCTACGTGCTGGCGCCGACCTGGGGCATGCGCGCGATTCGGGAATCGGCGACCGGCGGCACACCGCTCCCCGACATCGCCATGTGCTTCCTCCTCGGAGCGATCTACGTCGCGATCGGAGTGCTCGTCACCGAGAACGTCCTCCGCGCCGCTCGCCGGACCGCGAGCCTCTCGCTGACATGACGGTCCCGCTCCGCATCTTCTTCATCGGCGGCCTCACCGCCTACCGGGGCCTCATCAACTGGCTCTCGCCGTGGATCTTCCTGCCGACGCTCGTCGTGGCACCGATCTTCCAGATCCTGCTCTTCGTCTACATCGGCCGGAGCGCGGGCGTGCAGTCGGACGAGTTCTACGTGATCGGCAACGCCGTCCAGTACGCGTCGATCCCGTGCCTGTTCGCCATGACGCACGCGATAGCGGGCGAGCGCTCGCAGCAGACCCTCTCGTACATCCTCGTCAGCCCCGCCGGCCGGCTGCCGCTCTTCCTCGGGCGTGCGTTGCCCGTGATCGCGAACGCGATGGTCGTCGCCGCCTTCTCGCTCCTCGTCTCCGGGCTCATCCTCGGCATCGACATCCCCGTCGCGAGCTGGCCGGCGATCGCGTTCGTCATCTTCATCTCCACCTTCTCGTGCACCGGCCTGGGACTGATCTGCGCCGGGGTCGGACTGCGCGTCCGCGAGACCGCCGTCTTCCTCAACGTCATCTTCGGCCTGCTCCTGATCTTCACCGGAGCGAACGTGCCGATCGACCAGCTTCCCGGCTGGATGCAGGCGATCTCCGAGCGGATCCCGCTCACGCACGGGATCGAGGCGGCGCGGCAGGTTGCCGACGGCGCGTCGATCGGCGACGTCTCCGGCCTCCTGGCGACCGAGGCCGTGATCGGGATCGCCTACACCCTCGCCGGCTACGCGGTGCTCCGATTCATGGAGCTCGAGAGCCGCCGCCGAGCCTCGCTCCAGATCGCATGAGACACGCATTCCGCCTCTTCTGGACGGGCTGGATCTTCAACATGAAGAACCTGACGAAGTCGGGCTTCTTCATGCTGAACGCGGCGATCCTGCCCATCTTCTACGCGACGATCGCGTACTTCATGTTCCGCGCGGGCACGCGCTCGGGCTCGCTTCTCTACGTCTCGCTCGGCGCCGGGATGATGGGCATCTGGTCGTCGGTGCTCTTCGGTTCGGGCGGCCTCATCCAGTGGCAGCGCTGGCAGGGAACGCTCGAGTACGTGATCGGCGTGCCGACGCGGCTGATCTTCGTGCTCCTGCCGATGACGATCGCCACGGCCTCGATCGGCCTCTACTCGCTCGCCACGACGCTCGCCTGGGGCTGGCTCATCTTCGACCTGCCCCTCGACCTCGCCCATCCCGTGTGGTTCGCGATCGCACTTCCCGCGGCGATCTTCGCGCTGGGCCTGCTCGGGCTCGTGCTCGCATCGACCTTCGTGCTCCTACGCAACGCGAACTCGCTCTCGAACCTCCTCGAGTACCCGGTCTGGCTCGTGACCGGCCTGCTGATCGGCCTCTCCCTGCTCCCTGGCTGGACGCGTCCGATCTCCTACGTGCTCGCGCCGACCTGGGGCATCCGCGGCATGCGCGAGGCCGCGCTCGGCGGCGACCCGGCTTTTGCGATCGCCGTCTGCCTCGGGCTCGGCGTGGTCTATCTCGTCATCGGCCACTTCACGCTCGGCTACTTCGAGGTCCGCGCCCGCCGGAGCGCCACCCTCGCGCTGCGATGAACGCGATCCGAATCTTCTTCGTCGGCGGCTACCTCGCCTACCGCGCGCTCTTCAACTGGATCCACTGGACGATGTACGTGCCGACGATGCTGGGCGGGCCGATCTTCCAGATCCTCTTCTTCGCATACGTCGGCCGGTACGCAGGCCTCCAGTCGGACGAGTTCTTCGTGATCGGGAACGCGGTCGCGATCTCGTCGCTCGGCGGGATCTTCGGGATGGCGATGACGATCGGCGGCGAGCGCTGGACGCAGACGCTCTCGTCGATCCTCGTCACGCCGGCGAACCGGCTCGCGCTCTTCCTCGGCCGCGCGTTGCCGAACCTCTTGAACGGCGTCATCGTCTCGACGGTCGGATTCATCTTCGGCTGGCTCCTGCTCGACTTCTCGCTGACGGCCGCCGAGATCCCGGTGATCGCGCTCATCGTTGTCGTGACGTCGTTCTCGTGCACCGCGTTCGGGACGATGATCGGCGCCTTCGGCCTGCGCGGGCGCGACATCTTCTTCTTCGCGAACCTGATGATCTTCGTCTTCCTGCTCTTCTGCGGCGTCAACATCCCGGTCGACACGCTGCCGGGCTGGATGCAGGCGGTCTCGGAGATCCTTCCGCTCACGCACGGAATCGACGCGGCCCGGCAGGTCGCCGACGGCGCCTCGCTCGGAGACGTGTCCGGGCTCGTGCTGACCGAGCTCGGCATTGGGCTCTTCTACGCCGCGCTTGCGTACGGGTTGCTCAGGCTGTTCGAGGTCGAGGGCCGGCGCCGCGCCTCGCTCGAGACCATCTAGCTCGTCGCGACCGCCTCGCCCGTGAGCTGCGCGATGTAGCCGCGCACGTCACCCGCCGGCTCGGTGTACGCCTCCCCGAGCGCCGACTCGACGCGGGAGATGTAGTCCTTGCCCCAGTCCGGAATCCCGGTCTCCGTGACCGCGAGGAACTCGAGCGTGGACGCGAGTCGGATGTCCGCGACCGTCGGCGAGTCCCCGCCGCCGATGAACCCGGTGTCGGTGCCCCAGAACGCCGGAAAGGTGTCGAGGATCCTGGGCAGCGCCTCCTCCGCGGATCTGCGTGCCGCCTCCTTGGCCTCGTCGGTCGCCTCGGAGGTCGACACCTCGCCGGGATACCCCGGAAAGCCGAGCCTCGGGTACGTCGCTCGCGTGAGCACCGGGTAGAGGATGCTCAGGGTGTAGAAGTTCGCGGCGTCGACCATCGCGCGCCGCTTGAGGTCGGTCGGATAGAGGTCGTCACGGCCCTCGCGCGACGCGAGGTACATCATCACGGCGCAGCTCTCCCCGAGGACGCCGCTCGGCAGCTCGTCGCTCTCGATGGTCGGGGTCAGGCCCGGCGGATACTTCCCGAGGTATTCCTCTTCCCCGGTCTTTCCCCAGACGTTCTCCTCCTCGACCGGGATCCCGGCCGCCCGCACGAACACCCGCACAGACATGTTGTTGACGCTGGGCGGGAGCATGTTCAGCTTCATGGCCATGGACGAGCCCTCCTCCGAGTTGCTTGTGCGGGCAAGGATATTCCCGTCGGCCGGCAGTTGCCCGGAGCGTCGAAATCCGTTGTTGAATGAAAGCAATGTCCTCGGCACGCGAAACGACATCCCCGCCAACGGACTATCCGGAGCTGAACCACCTGCTACGAGAGCTCGTGGCTCGGGTCGAGTCGATCCTCGGAGACGACTTCGTGGGTGCTTATCTGACCGGCTCGTTCGCGCTCGGAGCCGGCGATCTCCACGGCGACTGCGATTTCCTGGTCGTCGTGACGGATCGGCCGACGACAAAGCAGGAGCACGCGCTTCGCCGGCTCCACGACGAGATCCCAACGGGTCGTGGTTACTGGGCGCAGAATCTCGAGGGCTCGTACGCGCCGCGGGCGGATCTCGAGACACTCGCGGCTCTCGACGAACAGTGGCTCTACGTCGACCGCGGTTGGCGGGAGATGCAGTGGTCGACCCACTGCAACACCCCATTCTCGAGATGGACCCTGCGCGAGCGCGGAATCGCCCTCGCCGGTCCCGGCCCGCTTCAGTTCGTTGCCGAGGTTCCCCCTGACGTCCTTCGCCGCAGCATGCGGCCACTCATCGCGAACTTCCTGCCCGATCTGTTCACCTGGATCAACTTCGAAACCGCGTGGGCGCAGCGATACGCCGTGACGACGCTGTGCCGAATGCTGTACACGCTCGAAACCGGGGAAGTGGCATCGAAGCCTGCCGCGCTCGAGTGGGCCAAAGAGGCGCTGGCCCCTGATGTGGCACGACCTGATCCAGCAAGCTCTCGACGACCGGCCGCGGGGGTGGGACCCGGACGACCCTCCGCGAACGGGAAGCGTGAAGACGACGGTCTCCTTTGCGGAATGGGCGAAGGAACGCGAGAGCTAGACCTCTGCGCGGACGATCTCGGCGCCTTTGACCAGAGAACTGAGCTTCCCGCGGGCGACCTCGCGCGGGAGGTACTTCATCCCACAGTCGGGACCGACCATCAGCCGTTCCGCATCGATGTGCTCGAGTGCGGCGCGTATTCGCTCGGCGACCGTCTTCGCAGGTCTCGATCTCCTGGTCGCCGAGATCGAGGACGCCAAGGATCACGCGCTTCGACGGGAGCTGCTCGAGGATCGATGGGTCGAGCCTCGGCTGAGCCGCCTCGATGGAGATCTCGTCCGCAGGGCACGAGTCGAGCTCGGCGAGGAACGGGTAGCCGTTCGGCTTCTCGTGGACGATCGCGGCGTAGCCGAAGCACGTGTGCAGCGCCTTCGTCCCTCCCACGCCCTCGAACGCGCGTGCAATCGCCTCGAGCGCGTACTCGCGAGCGTCGTCAGGCCGCGCCTGCAGGTACGGCTCGTCGATCTGGACGACGTCCGCGCCCGCCGCGACGAGGTCGCGCAGCTCCTCGTTCACCGCCTCCGCGTAGGCCAGCGCGAGCGAACGCAGGTCCGGATAGTGGTCGTTCTGCGCCTGCTGGCTCATCGTGAACGGACCGGGGACGGTGACGCGAATCGGCCGCTTCGTCAGCGCGCGCAGGAACTCGGCGTCGCGCACCTGAACCTGCCGCGCCCGCCGAATCGGGCCGACCACGCGCGGCACGGGATTCGGGTGGCCCGTCCGGTCGAGCGCCGTCCCCGGCTCGTCCAGGTCGAGGCCTTCGAGCGCGTTGGCGAAGCGGTTCGAGTAGCTCTCGCGCCGGATCTCGCCGTCGGTGACGACATCGATTCCGGCCTCCTCCATGTCCCGCACAGCGAGCCTCGTCGCGTCGTCCTGCGCCTCCTCGAGCCAGGCCTCCTCGACGCGCCACAGCTCGTGCGCAGGCACGCGCGGCGGCAGCCTCCCGGCAAGCTTCTCGCGGTCGATCAGCCAGTCGGGCTGCGGGTAGCTGCCGATCACGGTTGTCGCGAGAGGGTGCATCGGTAGAAAGATACGAGCATGAAGACGAGGATCAGCCAGGCGTACCCCGACCGGGTCGAGGTGCGAGGAAGGGATCTGACGGGCGACCTCATGGGGCGGCTGAGCTTCACCGAGCTCTTCCACCTGCTGCTGACGGGCGAGGAGCCGACCGAGGACCAGCGCTTCTTCCTCGACCTGCTGCTCGTCGCGATCGCCGAGCACGGGTTGATGCCGACGAACGTCGCGGCACGGATGACGCTCGCGGCCGACCCGGGGTCACTGCAGGGCGCCGTCGCGGCAGGAATCCTCGGCGCCGGCCCGGTCGTGCTGGGAACGTCGGACGAGTGCGCACGTCTGCTGGAGTCGGATGACGAGCCGATCGCGATCGCGCGCGCGTTCCACGAAGCCGGAAGCAAGGTCCCCGGGTTCGGGCACCCTGTGCACAAGGAGGTTGATCCGCGAGCCGAGCGGATCCTCGCGCTCGCGGAGCAGCGCGGCGTCAGTGGACGCCATGTCGAGCGGGCGCACGCCCTGAGGGACGCGATCGAGGAAGTCTGGGGCAAGCCGCTGTCGATGAACGTCTCGATGCCGATCGCGGCGGTCATGCTCGATCTCGGCTATCCCGCCTCGGCGAGTGAAGGCGGTCCCGATCCTCGCGCGCACGGCAGGTCTCCTCGCGCACCTGGCTGAGGAGCAGGAAGAGCCGATCGGCCTCGGCCTGGCGCCAGAAGGCGGAAGAGGCGGTCGAGTACGAGCACTGACGCGCGAGAGCTACCGGGCCCAGCTCGCCTACCTCCTCGAGCGCTCGCCCTTCTACCGGGAGAAGCTCGGCCCGAGCCCCAGCGACCGGCTCGAGGACATCGCCGAGCTGCCGCTGACCGAGAAGGACGAGCTGCGCCAGACGGTCACGCCGGAGAGCCCGTTCGGCTCGCACCTGTGCGCGGAGCCGTCCGAGATCGTCCGCATCTACTCGACGAGCGGGACGACGGGCTCGCCCAGCTACATCCCGCTGACGGCGAGCGACGTCGAGAACTGGCTCACGGGCTCGGCGAGGAGCTATGCGGCCTCCGGCGTGGAGCCCGGGCAGCGAATCGTCTCGACGTACAACGCCGGCCCGTTCGTCGCAGGCGCGGCGCTCGCCGCCTTCGAGCGCCTCGGGCTCGTGCACATCCCGGTCGGAACCGGCAACACGGCGCTCCTGATCCGGGCGATCGAGTCCCTGAAGCCCGAGGCGGTCGTGATGACTCCGTCCTACGCCGCCTACCTCGCAGAGAACCACGACCTCCGCGCCTCGAGCGTCCAGCGGGTCCTCGTCGCCGGCGAGCCCGGTGGCGGCGAGCCTGCCTTCCGCGCCCAGCTCGAAGAGGGCTGGGGCGCGAAGGTGACCGAGGCGATGGGCGTGGGAGACATCGGGCCGTCGCTCTGGGGCGAGTGCGAGGAGCAGGACGGCATGCACCTCGGCGCGCACGGCTTCGTGCACCCGGAGGTGATCGATCCCGAGACGGAAGAGGCGCTGGCGATGGAAGAGGGCGTGAGCGGCGAGCTCGTCCTGACGCATCTCCGGCACCGAGCCGCCCCGCTCCTGCGCTTCCGGACGCGAGACCACGTCGAGGTCAAGACCAGCCCGTGCCCGTGCGGGCGCACCGGCCCGCGGATCCGCTGTATCGGCCGGACGGACGACATGCTCATCCTCCGCGGAGTCAACGTCTTCCCGTCGGCGATCCGAGAAGTCGTCAGCGCCTTCACGCCGCAGGTGAGCGGTCACATCGTGGTCAGGCCCCAGGCGCCGGGCGTGAAGCAGGACCCGCCGCTTCCGGTCAGCGTCGAGGTCGGGCGTGACGCCCATCCAGGAGACGAGCTCGCCGACTCGATCCGCGAGAGGCTTCGGGAGAGGCTGACCGTCCAGACGCGAGTCGAGCTCGTCCCCTGGGGCAGCCTGAGCCGCAGCGAGTACAAATCGAAGCTCGTGCTGTGGTGACGGTGGACGAGATTCGTGCGGTGGCGCAGGCGCTTCCTCGAAGCAGCGAGGGCTTCGTGCGCGGCCAGGTGAAGTTCCGGATCGGCCGGATCGTCTACCTCGCGATCTCGCGCGACAGCTCGACGATGGGCTTCGCGTTCCCCAAGGAATGGCGGAGTGCCCTCGTCGAGTCCGAGCCCGAGAAGTTCTCGCTCCCGAGCGAGCACGACATGCGCTACCACTGGGCTCACGTCCGCCTCGACGCCATCGACGCGGACGAGATGCGCGAGCTGGTCGAGGAGGCGTGGGCCTTCTGCGTGCCGAAGAGCGTGGCCGAGGAATACGCGGCCGCGCGCGGTTACCGGGCTGTGTAGCTCAGGAAGACGAATCCGCTGGTGAAGCGGCGTTCGTCGACGAGCTCGAGGTCCAGCCGGACGTCGTCAGGAAGCATCTGCTTGCCTCCGCCCACGACTGCCGGCGCGAGGAACAAGTGGTACTCGTCGACGAGTCCCGCCTTGATCGCCTCGCCCGCAAGTTCGGGACCGGCGACGGCGAGATCCTGACCGGCTTCCTCCTTCAGCTGCCGGACGACATCGGGGTCGAATTCCCGCTCGAGCCGCGTCCTGTCGCTGGTCACCTCCTCGAGCGTCCGCGAGAAGACGATCTTGTCCGCCGCGCGCCAGATCTCTGCGTAGTCCTGGATCGCCCGAGGCTGACCGGCGAGGTCCAGGTTCTCCCACGCGAGCATCACCTCGTACATCCCGCGCCCGTAGAGGTAGGTGCCGACCGGCCGCGCGAGGTTGTTCACGAAGGCGTGCACCTCCTCGTCCGGCTCCGCCCAGCCAAACGTGCCGTCCTTGTCCGCGACGTACCCGTCGAGAGAGGCGAGCGTCAAGTAGATCAGCTTGGCCGTCGTCAGCCTCTTCCGGACCTACACGATTCCAGGGTTTGCTCGGGCTAGTCGACCGAGAGCAAGTCGACGACGAACACGAGCGGCTCGTGCGGCTTGATCGCGCCGCCGGCTCCGCGGGCGCCGTAGGCCATCGCAGACGGGATCGTGAGCTTACGGCGGCCGCCGACCTTCATCCCCTCGACCCCGGCGTCCCAGCCCGGAATCACCTGGCCGGCGCCGAGCTTGAACTCGAACGGCTCGCCACGGTTCCAGGACGCGTCGAACTCGTCACCGGTCGAGAAGGCGACGCCCACGTAGTGCACGGACACCTTCGAGCCCTTGGTCGCCTCGTCGCCCTCGCCGACTTCGATGTCCTCGATGCCGAGCTCGAACGGGATGTCCCCTTCCGGCTTGCCGATCGTCGGCCGCTCGAGCGTCATGCCCGCACCCTATGAGATCTTGCAGCGATGACCGACGAAGCAATGCTCGTCCGCGAGAAGCTCGACCAGGTGCCCGCGATCCTCGAGGAGCACGGCATCGACCTCTGGCTCACGCTTCGTCCACGAGACGCAGGTCACGCCCGACCCGTGCATGGAGCTGATCGTGGGCACGGACTGCACGTGGCAGAGCGCGTTCCTGCTCTCCCGCTCGGGCCAGCGGCAGGCGATCGTCGGGCGCTTCGACGCGCCCGGCGTCGAGCAGGTCGGGGGCTACTCCGACATCGTCACCTACGACGAGAGCGTCCGCCGAAGTTCTCCGTGAGGCGATCGAGCGCCTCGACCCGCAGTCGATCGCGCTCAACTACTCGCCGAGCGACCCGGCCGCTGACGGCCTCACGCACGGGATGTGGCTCGTCCTGCGCGAGACGCTGGAGGGCACGCCGTACGCCGACCGGCTCGTGTCGTCCGCGCAGGTCGTCGGCTCGCTACGCGGGCCGCAAGACCTCGTTCGAGATCGAACGCATCCGCGCCGCGATCGCCGAGACGGAGGAGATCTTCGCGCTCGTCCGAGAGCAGGTCCGACCCGGCCTGAAGGAGACGGAGATCGCGGCGATCTTCCACGAGGAGGTCTCGCGACGCGGCCTCGGTTACGCGTGGGAAGAGGGTCAGTGCCCCGCCGTGGACGCAGGGCCCGAGAAGGAGGTCGGGCATACCGGCCCGACCGAGCTCGAGGCCCGGCGTGGCCATCTCATCCACACCGATTTCGGCGTCCAGAAGGACGGCTACTGCAGCGACCTGCAGCGCATGTGGTACCTGCTCGACGAGGGCGAGAGCGAGCCGCCCGCGGAGGTCGTCGCCGCGTGGGAGGCGATCTGGGCCTCGATGGACGCAGGAGCTGCGGTGCTGCGCCCCGGAGTCCAAGGGCACGAGGTCGACGCGGCGGCGCGCGCGAGCCTCGTCGCCGCCGGCTACGACGAGCCGAAGTACGCGCTCGGGCACCAGCTCGGGCGGGCCGCCCACGACGGCGGAGCGCTCCTCGCCCCGCTCTGGGACCGCTACGGCGACGCTCCTCGCGGCCTCGTCGAAGAAGGCCAGGTCTACACGCTCGAGTACGGCGCGCCGGTCGACGGCCGGGGCTACATCGGGCTCGAGGAAGACGTGCTCGTCACCGCGGACGGCATCGAGTGGCTGAGCACGCCGCAGCGCGAGCTCTGGCTCGTCGGGTAGCCGCTCTTCAGCTCGACCAGACGACCTCGATCTCCCGGTCGAGGCCTGGCAGCGGCAGGGCGCGGGCCTCGGCCTCGATTGCATCGCGCCTCGCGCGCGAGAGTCGTGCCCAGGCGTCGATCCGCACGGTGTGCTGCGCCCGTCTCCAGGTCCCGCGAATCTCGCCTTCGACGAGGAGCGCGCCCGGCCACACGCGGGACGTCCAGAGCCGCTGCCGCTGATTCGCCCGCGGGACGAGAAGCTCCCGCTCCGCTCCGTCGAGCAGGAAGTAGGCGTCGCCGCTCGGCAGCAGGCGCGCCGGCGCAGCGGCCGTCTCGGCCGCGCGCATGGCCGACTCGTCCTCGGCAAGCAGCCACTCGTCGCCGAGCGGCGAGCGGACCGGGAGAAGCGACCCTTCGAGCGAGGCGAATGCTGCGGCCGCCGAGCGCTGCGAGATCCCTGCCCAGCGGGCGAACCCCTCGGCAGTGGTCGGCCCGAAGATGTGGAAGTACCGCCGGCGCGAGCTCGCGGCGCGCGTCGGCCGGGTCGACGTCGGGAGCGGGGACTGTCCAAACGATCGGGGCTCGCGCTCCCTCCCAGCGGATCGCAACGGTGCCGGTCGTCGCGGCGTACCTGAACGCATTCGAATTGATGCCGAGCGCCTGCCCGGCACCGCGGTCCGTCCCGCGTGAGCCGTCGAGCTGGGCGCGCAACAGCTCGGCCATGCGCTCTGCCCGTTCGCGGCCCCTGGCGTCGTCGGGATAGCGCCCCAGCGAGAACAGCGCGAAGTCGCGCTTCGGAACGACGTACGTGCTGTAGCGGGGACCCCAGAGCTGGGCGAGCGACGGGTCCTCCCACGTCGACGGCTCGACCCCCTGGAGCCGTGCATGAAGCGAGAGCAACGCGGCCCTCGGCATGCTGTCCTGCAGGCCCGCCCACGCAGCGCGCCGCAGCGACTTCGAGCTCTTGGGCGCTCGCTCCTCGAGCCCACCGACCCGTCGTCGGAACGCCAGAATCTGCTGCCGAGTGAGCCGGAGTCGCGAAGGCACTTGACCTTCGGCGAGCCTAATCGACGGGCCTGCAGGGAACGTCGAGGTTGCCACGATCCGCACTTCGAGTTGTAGCTTTAGCGCATGACCCGAGCGGCTGTGGATCGCAGATTCGGGGGCTGGTCGGCCCGAGGTGGCGCTCGTAGCTGCACCGTCCTTCTCGCCTGTGCCGTCGTCGCCTCAGCGCTCGGCGTGGTCGCCATCCTCGCCGGCTCGGCGGCGATAGCAGCGGTCGGGGTCAGCTCTGCTCCGTCGTTCGCGCCGACGAGGCACTATGCCGTCGGAGGCCGACCAACCTTCGTCGCGATCGGCGATCTCGACCGCGACGGCAAGGCGGACCTGGTAACGGCGAACCCCGACGCAAAAAGGCTTTCAGTCCTGATCAACAGGGGCGACGGCAACTTTCGGCGCGTCGACCGCGCAGCCGAACGCAAGCCCTCCTCGATCGCGACCGGCGATCTGAACGGTGACGAGAACTTGGACCTCGTCACCGCAAACTCCGCCGCCGACACCGTTTCCGTGCTACTCGGCGAGGGTGACGGACGGTTCCGGCCCGATGTCGAGTACCCAACCGGACGCGGCCCCGTGTCGGTCGCGATCGGCGAACTCAATGGCGACGGGAGACCGGACGTGGCAGTCGCGAACGGCGCCTTTCGCGTGGACACGGTCTCGACTCTTCTCAACAGAGGCGACGGCAGCTTCGAGGCCAAGCGGGACTACGCAACCGGGCCAGGGCCGGTCTCGGTCGCGATCGGCGACCTCAATGGGGACCGCCGCCAAGATCTGGCGGTGGCGAACCATTCCTTCCCTACCGTCTCCGTGCTCTTCAACCAAGGCGACGGCAGCTTCGAGGCCAGGACCGATTACCGAACCCCGGCGTTCGCGTCATCCGTCGCGATCGGCGACCTCGACAATGACGGCAAGTCCGACCTGGTCACGTCCAACTTAGACCCGGACTGCATTCCGGACCCGAGGTGGGCAACGTGTTCCAACAACGTCGCGGTGTTCCTCAACAGAGACGGCGGCTGGTTGAGGCGCCACTATGAGACGGGGCCCGAGCCGAGCTCGGTCGTGATCGGCGACCTGAACGGTGACGGCAACCCCGACCTCGCGACCGTCAACCGCGAATTCTTGACCGACACGGCCTCCGTCCTCGCGAACAAGGGCGACGGCAGCTTCCGACCCAGGCTCGACTATCGGACCGCGCGAAATCCCTCATCGCTCGCCATCGGCGACCTGAACGGGGACGGCCGGTTGGATCTTGCGACCGCCAACGGCGATCCAAGAACGGTCTCGGTCTTCCTCAATAGGCCGGAACTCTGCACCGTGCAGATCGTCAACGACCGGCCGTTGCCTTTCGCAAGGCGAGTGCTCGCGCGCGCCAACTGCCGTGTCGGAAAGATCCGCCACGCGCACTCGAAGCACGTCAGGAAGGGGCGCGTGAGCTCGCAGAGGCCCGGGTTCGGGGCGGTGCTGCGAGGCGGCGGCAAGGTCAACCTCGTCGTCAGCCGCGGCCGCAAGCGGTAGGGCTCGCGCGAGCCTCGTCACTGGCACCTGCACGGGCGTCCCAGTGGAGTGCAACCCGAGCAGGCAGGCGACCGGCGCCGACAACAGGAGCTACCGCCCCGACACGTACATCGTCTCGGTGACGCCCACCGGCGGCCGGCCGGTGAAGAAGATGACCGTCGTCGTCCGGGACTTCGCCAACCTCGCCATCATCTACGCGCGGCAGATCCCCACGTTCGGTCAGTCGACCGGCTAGTCCGGACACTGTTCATTTCGCCCGAGCCACGGTAGCGTTCGGTCAGGGAGGCTCGAGGTGGAAACGACGCTGGCAACCGGGGCCGCCCGCCGCCGGATCATCAAGCGGCCCCGACTCACGCGCATGCTCGACGAGAGCGGTGCGCGAATCATCCTGCTCGTCGCGCCTGCCGGCTACGGGAAGACGACCCTGGCCCACGAGTGGCTGGACGAGAAGCGAGCGGCCTGGTACCGCTGCGGCCCTGCGTCAGCGGACGTCGCCGCACTGGCGGTTGGGCTCGCAGCGGCAACGAGCGAGATCGTCCCGGGCGCCGGCGACCGAATGCGCCAGCGGCTGCGGGCTACCGACCGTCCAGAGGAGGACGCGAGCATCCTGGCCGAGATGCTCGCCGAGGACCTGGCCGAGTGGCCCGACGACGCGTGGCTGGTGATTGATGACTACCACTTCGCGATGGGCTCGTTAGCGAGCGAACTGTTTAGCTCGAACCTGGTCAGCCGTTTGCCGTCGGTCCGCCTGCTTATCACCAGTAGGCGCAGACCTTTGTGGAGCACGGCTCGTCGCCGCGTGTACGGAGAGTTCTTTGAACTCGCTCGTGAGTCTTTAACGATGAGCGAGGGAGAAGCACACGAAGTCCTGGCCGGTCATGACGATGTCTCAAGCGTCATTCAGCAGGCGGCGGGCTGGCCAGCGGTGCTTGGGTTGGCTGCTCTTAGTGGCGGAAGCCTTCACGACTCTGAGCTTGCAGCTCCGCTCACTGATTACTTCGCTCAGGAGCTCTACGACGCAGTGGAGCCTGGCGTGCAGTGGGGCCTTTGTCAGCTGGCGCTCGCACCGGTAATTACAGGACCGCTCGCTGAATGTCTATTCGGCCACGAGACCGCACGGTTGATCCTTGAGCATGCAACACGCATCGGCGTCATAGCCCAAGCCGAGGAGGAAACCTTTGAGTTGCATCCGCTTCTCCGCCCGTTCCTCGAAGCGCGCGGATCCGAGTTCGGGGACGGCCAGATCGCCGCAGTTCTGCTGAAGATTGGTCGGTTTCTAATTGAGCGTCGTGACTGGGACGCCGCGTTCTCGTTGATCGACAGAACTGGAATGAGCGACCTAATGCCGGATCTCTTGAAGGCAGCAAGCGGGGAAATGCTTTCAAGCGGGCGGCTCGCCACCCTGAGTCGATGGCTTGAGTACTCAGCCAAACACAAGGTGCGAGCGCCAGCGTTTGATCTAGCCAGAGCAAGCGTCGCATTCCGCGAAGCCCGGTACAACGAGGCTGAGCTGTTAGCGGTCGAAGCCGCCCGTCAAGGCCTCCTGAACGCGGACACACCGTTGGTGTCGACTGCGTATTCCGTTGCCGGGCACGGTGCGCATCTTGCGAGCCACGAGGAGCGGGCGCTTGAGCATTACCGCAACGCAGAGGAGTTTTCCGACTGCCCCGCCCAACTGAGGGATGCACTGTGGGGGCAGCTCTTATGTGCGCTCGACCTCGAAGATGCTGATGCACAACAGGCGCTTGCCCGGCTTGAGTCCACAGGGTCAGAGAGTGACGACGACCATGTTCGACTGGCAACGGCCCATCTCTTCGTTGCCTTAAGGCAGGGAACAGGACTCAATCTTGGGCTCGCAGAGGGCCACCTCTCAAGAGACGTTACGAACCCCTTGATCAGATCATCCCTCCTGAATGGGTGGGTCTTCGCGCTGGCGTTCGCGGCCCACTATGAGGAGGGGCAAGAGGCTAGCGATGAGCAGATCGCAGAAGCAAAGCGCTACAGACTCAGCTTCGCCCTTCCACAGGCCTACCTAACCCGAGCAACCATTTGCCGAGGACTGCGTTCCTTCGACGAGGCGGGGTCTTGGCTCGATAAGGCCGAACGGGCCTCGATTTCCGCCCGAGGCGACAAGTCTGAAGCACAACTCGACAATGCTCGGGCATTGCTCTACCTCGCTCAAGGACGCGTCGACGATGCCGTCCAACTCCTGGCGAGCCCGCCGCGCCAGTTCCCGACCCAAGCGCTTCAGTGTGAACATGGCGCCTGCCGCGCGTTAGCGTTCGCTGCAGCAGGCAACCTCGAGGATGCGAGCAGTGCGTTGGTCGAAGCTACGCGCGGATCAATGTCCGTAGAAGCGAACGTCCTGACGTCGTGCACTGGAGCCGCGACTGCATTTCGGATGGGCCGCCGCGACGCCGCATCTCTTGCGGAAGAGGCGTTCCAGGTCGCGGAGACCACTGGGAACTTCGACAGTTTTGTTGCGGCCTACCGGGTGTTCCCTGAGCTTGCAGAGGCGGTTGCCGGGGTCGAGACCTTCAGGAGGGAACTAAGTGGTCTGCTCGCGCAGGCGCAGGACTTTGCTCTTGCCAAGAAACTCGGCTTATGGGAGACCCGGCGCAGACACCGCTTAGTCGCTCACGCCGAGAAGACGCCGTTGTCGCCTCGAGAGACGGAAGTCTACGAACTTCTTGCGCAAGGCCTATCGAACAAGGAGATTGGGCAGAACCTCTTCATCAGCGAGGCGACCGTGAAAGTCCACGTAAGCCACGTTCTGGAGAAGCTCGGCGTTCGCACGCGGACTGAGGCTGCTGCTCGATCGCTCCGTAGGTAATGACGGAGATTTCCGTCTACGCGACGTCTTCGACGACTCGCAGCGAAGCGGGGCTCACGACCCACTCCGAGTCTCGAGCGTCGAAGTCAAAATCGAACCTCGTACCCGACCGATAGGCCTCGTCCGCACTGGCAAGGATCGCCTCGAAAGCGGCCGTGACAGTCGTATCGAACTGGCTTTCAACCGCCTGAGCAAGGCGCATTCGTGCGACCTGGCTAGGCATTGCGTCACGGTAGGGACGATCCGACGTCATTGCGTTATATGCATCTGCGACGGCGATGATCCTTGAGAGAAGAGGAATCTCATCACCGTAGAGGCCATCAGGGTAGCCTTGCCCGTCGATGCGCTCATGATGATGCCGGACGATTCTGGCGATCTCCGCGTAATCGTCGACTTTCGCAAGAATGCGCTCGGCAATCACGGAATGCTCCTCCATCTGGCGGCGCTCCTCGAGCGTTAGGGCGCCAGGCTTTTCCAGCAGGCCAGGAGGCAACCCGATCTTTCCGATGTCATGCACTAGGCCGCATAAGTGGACGAGATGCACCTGGTCCACAGGAAGCCCCATTCGATTCGCAATGTCTCGCGCATAGATTGCTACGGCGGCGGAGTGCCCGGCTGTGTAGCGATCTCGGGCATCGAGGGTCGCAACCAGAGCTGTGGCGAAAGAAAGATTCGCGCGCTCAAGATGTTTGTTTGCCTCGGCTAGATCATTTGCCAGTGTTCTCTCTGCTTGATACAGAACGAAGGACTTTTGGGCTGCAAGGGCGGGAGCGAGGAATAGAGGGAGAACCCACGGGGAGACCACTTCGTAGCCCAACGCCAAGAGCGCCACTCCGGGGATGTAGAGGGGCATTGAGGTGAAAGAGAGGGGCCCAAGAGTCCGCACGACGGTCAGGGGACTGCCATGGCCCCGAAGAGTGAACGCAACCGCCGCGAAGGCGAGGTCAAGAGCCTGTGTGCAGACCGCTGCTGCAGCAGTCGCGGCGAGAATCGATGGAAGTGTTGAATGACTCAGCTCAATCGCGACGATTCCAGCGACCGCACCCGTAAGCGATCTACTCGACGCGTAGCAAACCCACCTGGTTAGCGGACGCCTTTCCTCGCCAAGCATCGAGGCGAACGAAACCAACATGGCTGCGAGTGGGCCAAAGAGCACTGCTGCCAAGAGAATGGGAAAGAGGGAGATCGAGACCTTCAGAGCGCCCGAAACCTCAACCTGGCCCCTTTGAGCCAAGGCACCCGCAAGGCAGAGCGCTCCGACCGCCCAGGGATTGCCTAGGTCATATCCGACGACCGCTAAGCCGGCGAAGACAATCGCGCTCAGGCCAACAAGAAGCCCCGTGTACAACTGGACGCGGACTTCAGCGTCGTGGATCGCGCCTCTAGCGAGTTTCAGCGAAATTTCAGCCAAGCTATTGATTCCTCCCCCAAAAGGGGTACCGTCTTTCTTGCCGTCAGTCCCCTACGAAGGAGTGAGTAAAGTGCGGAAGATCGTGCTTCGTCTAGCTTCCCGGGCTGCGAACCCGGGGGGCATCATCGCTTGGTAGCTACCGGGTCTTAGCTTCCGTTTTCCACAGGCTGTGGGCATCCCCCTGTTGAGGGATATCCACAAACTGTGGAGAACAAGACGAACGAAGCGACGAACGGTTAGCTGCTAGGCAATCAGGCCGCGGCGGAAGCCGACGGCGACTGCGTGGGCGCGAGAGCGCGCCTGCAGCTTCGCCAGGAGGTGTCGTACGTGGCTCTTGACCGTCTCCTCCGAGAGGAAGAGGCGGTGGCCGATCTCGCGGTTGACGAGACCTTCCGAGATCAACTGGAGGACCTCGATCTCCCGCGCGGTCGGCTCCTGCTCGAGCTCCCTGAGCGGAGCGGCGAACGGGATCACCTCGGCGTTGCCCTGGCCCCGCTTGGCGGCCACCTCGTCGAAGCGACGAGAATGGTTCACGTATCGGGACAGGATTTCCTTGCGCTCTGCAGCATCCACAGTGATTCGGCTATCGGCGCGCCGTGGCGGCTGCTTTAGGAGTCGTGCCCCCTAGAACGAGGGTTACCGCTTTGGCGTACCCGGAATTGGCTAGACCGGGCGGCAGTTCCGGCGTTGGAGCGAGCATCGGCTCCTGCACGATCGGCTCTATCTCCTTCGGCTGAATCCGGCCGGCCTTGATGTCCTCGGCCCAGTGGCACGCAGCGAGATGCCCGTCGGCGAGCTTGCGGAGCGGCGGCACGTCGGTCTTGCATCTCGTCTCCTGCACGTACGGGCAGCGCGTGTGGAACCGGCATGCGGGCGGCGGGTTCGCCGGGCTCGGCAGGTCGCCGGCGAGCAGGATCCGCTCCCGCTTCCTCTCGACCTCGGGGTCGGGGATCGGCACCGCGGTCAGCAGCGAGATCGTGTACGGGTGAAGCGGGTCCGCGTACAGGTCGTCGGCGGGCGAGACCTCGACGATCTTCCCCAGGTACATGACCGCGATCCGGTCGGAGATGTGGCGGACGACCGCCAGGTCGTGGGCGATGAACAGGTACGTGAGGTCGAACTCGCTCTGGAGGTTCTCGAGCAAGTTGATGATCTGCGCCTGGATCGAGACGTCGAGCGCGGAAACCGGCTCGTCGGCAACGATCAGGTCCGGATTGACGGCGAGCGCACGTGCGACTCCGATTCGCTGGCGCTGGCCCCCGGAGAACTCGTGCGGGTAGCGCGATCCCGCGTCGGCTGGAAGACCCACGATTTCGAGCAGCTGCCGGACGCGCCCTTGAGCGGCACGTCGGCTCGCGATCCCGTGCGACCAGATCGGCTCGCCCACGATGCGGCCGATGGAATGGCGGGGGTTGAGCGACGAGTAGGGGTCCTGGAAGATCATCTGCATCCGCCGTCGCAGCGGCCGCAGCTCGCCCTCGTTGAGCCGCGTGATGTCCTGACCCGCGAAGACGATCTTCCCGTCGGTCGGCTCGTAGAGGCGCAGGATCGTCCGTCCGACGGTTGACTTGCCGCAACCCGACTCGCCGACGAGCCCGAGCGTCTCACCCCTCTTGATCTCGAGCGAGACCCCGTCGACCGCCTTGATGTCGCCGACGTGCCGGTCCATGACGATCCCGCTCTTGATTGGGAAGTACATCTTCAGGTCCGTGAGCTCGAGGAGATTCCCGTTCATGCTCATGCGGAAAGAGCCTGCTCTCGCAGCTTTCGCCACTCGTCTGCGTCAACCGGGTTGAAGCAGGCGATCTTGTGCCCGGGCTCGATCTGCCTCGAGCGGCGGCACGGACTTCCGCGACTCCTCGACCTCGTACCGGCACCGCGGCGCGAACGGGCACTCCTGCGGCGGTCGGAGCATGTCGCGCGGGTTGCCCTCGATCGGACGAAGCGGCGTCTTCCGGGCGGCGTCGAGCCGCGGGACGCTCTGCAACAGGCCGAGGGTGTATGGGTGCCGCGGCCTTGCGAACACCTGCTCGGCCGTGCCCGTCTCCATGAACATCCCCGCGTACATCACGTTCACGCGCTCGCACATGCCGGCGACGACGCCCAGGTCGTGCGTGATCAGCATGAGCGCCGTGTCCTGCTCGGCGACGAGTGCCCGGAGCAGGTCGAGGATCTGCGCCTGAATCGTCACGTCGAGCGCAGTCGTCGGCTCGTCCGCGATCAGGAGCTTCGGCTGGCAGGCCAGCGCCATCGCGATCATCGCCCGCTGCCGCATGCCGCCGGAGAACTGATGCGGGTAGTCGTGCAGCCTCGCCGGCGCCTGCGGGATGCCGACGCGATCGAGGAGCTCGGCGGCGCGCTCCTCGCCCTCCTTCTTATCCATCCCGAAGTGTGTCTCGAGCACCTCCCGGATCTGACGGCCGATCGTCAGCACCGGGTTCAGGCTCGTCATCGGGTCCTGGAAGATCATCGCGATCTCGCGGCCGCGGATCCCGCGCAGCTCTTCGTCCGAGAGCTTCAGGAGGTCGCGACCTTCGAAGGTCGCGGAGCCTGAGGTGACCCGGCCGGCTCGGGCCAGGATTCCGAGGAGTGCGAGCGAGGTGACGCTCTTGCCGCAGCCCGACTCGCCGACGATCCCGAGCGTCTCGCCCGGCGCGATGTCGAACGAGACGCCGTTGACGGCGTAGATGTTCCCGCGCGAGGTCCAGAACTCGACCTTCAGGTCCTCGACGCTGAGGAGGGGCTCTCTAGGCACGGCCGCGGAACCTCGGGTCGAGAGCCTCGCGCAGGGCATCGCCGATCAGGTTGAAGCCCAGCACCGAAATCACGATCGCGGCGCCCGGAATCAGCGCGAGAAACGGCGCGGTCTGGAGGTAGCGCGTCGTGTCGGTGAGCATCGTCCCCCACTCCGGGGTCGACGGATCCTGTGGCCCGAGGCCGAGGAAGCCGAGCCCGGCCACGTCGATGATCGCCGTTGCGAGGGCCAGCGTGCCCTGGACGATCACGGGCGAGAGCGAGTTCGGAATGATGTGCGAGGCCAGGATTGATTGACGCCTGACACCGACCGAGCGCGCGGCAAGGACGTAGTCGGACTCCCTAACGGCCAGGATCGATCCACGTAAGAGGCGGGCGAAGATCGGGATCTGCGTCACGCCGACCGCGATCATGATCTGGATCACCCCCGGCCCGAGCGCCGCGACGATCCCGATCGCCAGGAGCAGTCCTGGGATCGAGAGCATGATGTCCATCAGCCGCATCAGGACCGAGTCGACCCAGCCCCCGAAGTAGCCCGCGGTGGCACCGATGAGGAGCCCGATCGAAAGCCCGACGGCGACGGAGACGACCCCGATCAACAGCGAGTAGCGCGCACCGTACACGACCCGTGAGAACAGGTCGCGGCCCTGCTGGTCCAGCCGAACCAGTACTCGGACGAGGGGCCTGGGCAGCAGGAGCCGCCGAGCCGGTTGGGGTCGCCGGCCCGCGGGTCCTCGGGAGCGATCAGCCCCGCGAACACGGCGACGGTGACGAACGCTGATGACGATCGCGAAGCCGACGATCGCGCCCGGGTTGCGACGGAGCCGGCGCCAGGCCTCGCTCCACAGCCCGCTCGGCGCTTCGAGCTCGACTTCGCGGGCTTCGACTTCGGCGACGGACACTCAGGACACCCGGATCCGCGGGTTGATGTACGCGTACGAGATGTCAACGAGCAGGTTGACGAGCACGAAGACGAGCGAGACGAAGAGGATCCCGCCCTGGAGCACGGGGTAGTTCCGTTGCTTGATCGCATCCACGAGCCACGTGCCCATGCCCGGCCATGCGAACACGGTCTCGGTGAGAACGGCGCCCGAGAGCAGCAGACCCGCCTGAAGGCCGATGATCGTCACGATCGGAAGCAGCGCGTTCTTCAAGATGTGGCGCGAGTCGACGATGCGCGGCGGCAGGCCCTTGGCGCGAGCGGTGCGCACGTAGTCCTCGTTCTGGACGTCGAGGACGGACGCGCGCGTGATGCGCGCCGTGATCGCGAGTGGAATCGATCCGAGTGCGATCGCAGGCAGGATCAGGTGTTTTGCTGACGTCCCAGAACGCCGGGAGGTCGCCCGCGAGAAGAGCGTCGAGCAGGTAGAAGTTCGTCGGGTGCTCGAGATCGGTCCGCGCGTCGATACGCCCGACCGTGGGTAACCACCCGAGCTTCACCGCGAAGACGTACTTGAGCAGGATCGCGAGGAAGAAGACCGGGATCGAGATCCCGAGCAGGGAGAGGACGAGGCTCGCGTGGTCGGTCGCGGTTCCGTACTTCTTCGCGGCGACGAAGCCGAGTGGGATCCCCAGGAGCGTCGCGAAGATCAGCGCCGAGATCGCGAGCTCGATCGTCGCCGGGAAGCGCTGCTCGAGCTCGTCGACGACCGGCCGCCGCGTCGTGACGCTCGTGCCCAGGTCGCCCTGAGCCGTCGTCTTCACGTACTTCCAGTACTGGATGTAGATGGGCTTGTCGAGCCCGTACTGCTCGCGGATCTCCTCGATCGCCTCCGGGTTCGCGCGCTCGCCGAGGAGCGCCTGCGCCGGCCCGCCCGGGAGGGCCCTGATCCAGATGAAGACGAGGATCGAGAGCCCGATCAGGATCGGGACTAGGAGCAACAGCCGGCGGACGACGAATCTGAGCCACTTACGCGTCGTCCGCCGGCTGACGTTTCAGGTTGCTATTCCTCCTCGATTGAGACGAGTCGAGAACTGCTCGAGCGACACCGGGCTCGGCACGTAACCCTTGACGTCCGCCTGGAACGCGAGAGCCGGCTCGGTGTGCGCGTAGGGGACGCCAGGCAGGAAGTCCATGATCAGCCGGTTCGCCTCCTGGTACAGCGTCGTCCGCTTGGCCGGGTCTGTCTCGATCTCGGCCTCGTCGAGCTTCGTCGAAGATCTCCTGGCTTCGTGAAGCCGAACTGGTCGGTCGGCTGCTGGAAGAAGGTGCCGATGAAGTTGTCCGGCGTCTCCGTAGTCGCCCGTCCAGCCGAGCAGGTGCAGGTGCCCTGCCTTGCCTTCCTGCGCCGCGCCGAGGTAGTCCGGGCTCCACGGCGCGCTGTGCGGGACGACCTTGAAGCCGGACTTGTTCAGGCTCGCCGCGAAGGCCTCGAAGTTCCGCTTCGGGTCGGGCATGTACGGCCGCGAGACGTCCGTCGGATACCAGAAGTCGATCTCGAGCGGCATCTGGACGCCCGCCTGCTGGAGCAGCTGCTTCGCCTTCGCAGGGTCGTATGGTGTACTCGGTGACGTCGTCCGCGTAGCCCAACAGCGACGGCGGCATGAACTCCTTCGCCACCTCACCGCGGCCGGCATAGAAGTTGTTGATGACCGCCTCGCGGTCGAGCCCGTGCGCGACAGCCTGCCGCACCTCGAGCTTGTCCATCGGCGGCATCTTCTGGTTGATGCCGACGTAGGCGACGTTGAACGCCGGCCGGTCGAGGATCTGGAGCGTTGTCGTCGCCCTCGATCGTCGGATGTCCTGCGGCTCGACGAGGTCGTAGCCCTGGATGTCGCCGTTCTGCAGTGCCTGGAGCCGAGCAGCGTTGTCGGAGATCGGCCGGAAGATCAGCCGCTCGAGCTTCGCCTTCTCGCCCCAGTAGTCGTCGTTCCGCACCATCACCAGCCGGTCGCCGCGAGTCCAAGACTCGAACTTGAAGGGGCCGGTGCCGGTCGGATGCTCGGTGCCGTAGGTGCCGGTCGGCTTGAAGCCGGTCTCTTCGTCGACCGAGCCCTGGTCGGCGCCGAACTCCTGCAGCGCCTTCGGGCTGGCGAACGTGAAGTTCGTGAGCGCGAGCGCGCCGAGGAACGAGGACGACGGCTTCGTCAGGTTGAGGACGACGGTCGACTCGTCCGTCGCCTCACAGCTCTTGAAGAGGCTCGGCTTCGCCCCGTCCGGAGAAACCGCCGAAGACCGTCTGCCAGTAGTAGGTCGCGCTCTCGAGCTGGAACGGACCCTTGAAGTTGTACCAGCGGTCGAAGTTGAAGCAGACCGCCTCGGCGTTGAACGGCTCGCCGTCGTGGAACTTGACCCCGTCGCGCAGGGTGAACGTCCACGCCGTGCCGGCCTCGTCGGCCTCCCAGCTCTCTGCCAAGGCCGGGAACAACCTCGGTGCTGCCCTCCTTCAGCGTGACCAGGCCCTCGAACATCTGGTCGATCGCGCGCAGCGACTCGCCGTCGGAGACGAGCGCGCCGTCGAGCACGACCGGATCGGAAGCGGTCCCGAAGACGAGCTCGCCGCCTCCGCCGCCTCCGCTGTCTCCATCCCCACCACAGCCCGCCACGAGCACGAGCGCAAGCGCGGCGAGCGGGAGGATCCTTCCTAGGCGCCTCACACGCATTCCTGCCTCCCTTTCCTTGCAACAACCCGCCTCGTGGCGGATGAAAGGCCAGTATCCCCGCGCCCGCGCGCGACCGCAAATAGAACCGTTAGCGCGTTTTGGCTAGGCGACTGAGACGGAGTTGGGCTCGCCCGGACCTTTGCAACCCTCGACCCTGTCTCATACTCGAGGGCCTGTGGGAGGAAGATCCTCGGCTCCGGCGAAGAGTTCCGGCTCGGAATGAGGAGTGCTATGAGCCTACGAGCCCGGAAGCTTCCACTGTCGTGGTCTCGACCCTTCGAGCACGTCGATCGAGAGAGGCTGCGTTCTCGCGCTCTCGCGTTCACCGGCATCTGGTTCCTGCTGGCCGGGCTGCTGGCGGCGATCGGGTTCAGGACCCTTCTCGTCGCCTCCCTGTTCCTCTTGGTCGTCGCCGGGGCACTGGAGGGAGGACGCCGGCTCGTGAACCGTTACGGAATGCGACGTCGGCTACGCATCATGTTCTCGACGATCGAGCAGGCCTCCCGGGAGCTGAGAACGCGGCTCGGCGACCTACGGCTTCAACAGCACCTGCGGCGTGTGGCAGGCATCGCTTCTCAGCGAGCCCGTGCCGTCGCGGAGATTCGCCCCAGGGAACGAGTCGAAGTCGACCGGCACCGCGAGGCGCTTCGACACAATGAGCTCGGTGCGCAGCTTCGACGCGAAGGCGATCGCGAACAGGCAGCCGAGCAGCATCGTGCCGCGCTCGCAATCGTCCGTGAGCTAGGCGACCGGCATGCCGAGGCGCTGACGCTCAACAACCTCGCTCTCGCGCTCGTTCATACCGGCAGCGTCGCGATCGCGGTTCAGCACTTCGAGCAGGCGCTTGTCCTCTTTCGGGAGCTCGGCGACTACGAGCATGAGGGCCAAGTAATCGCAAACCTCGGCTTCGTTCGCCGCCGCCAGGGGCGAGACGAGGATGCCGAAAGCCTCCTGAACGCAGCCCTCCACAAGCTTCCCCCGGGGTCGTACGCCTACCGTCAGGTCGAAGCGCAGCTCCGACGCGCGAGCTGAGGACGACCGCAGGGCCGCAACCCCGCTGCGTAACCGCGCGGGGAAACTAGACGGCCGCGACGGAGCTGAGCTCGCGCAGCGCGGAGAGGCGCGCCAGCGCCTGCGCCTCGAGCTGCCGGACCCGCTCGCGGGTCAGGTCGAGCTCGTGCCCGATCGCCTCGAGCGTCCACGGCTCGCCCTCGAAGCCGAACCGCAGCTCGAGGATGCGCCGCTCGCGCTCGGGGAGAGCGTCAAGCGCCTTGCGAACGCCCTGGCGGCGAAGTGACTCCTCGGCCTCGTCGAACGGGTCGGCCGCCTCGCGGTCTGCGAAGAGGTCGCCCAGCTCGCCCTCGTCGTCCGCGCCGACCGTCTGGTTCAGCGAGACGGACGCCTGCGCGGCGCCGAGCGCCTCGTCGACGTGCTGCATCGGCAGGCCCGTCGCCTCGGCCAGCTCCTCCTTCGTCGCCTCGCGGCCGAGCTCGACCTCGAGCCGGCGCGCGGCGCGCGACAGCTTCTGCTGGCGCTCGACGACGTGCACGGGCACGCGGATCGTCCGCGCGTGGTTCGCGACGGCGCGCTGCACCGACTGGCGGATCCACCAGGTCGCGTACGTCGAGAACTTGAAGCCGCGCCGCCAGTCGAACTTCTCGACCGCGCGATTCAGGCCGAGCGTGCCCTCCTGGATCAGGTCGAGGAACGGAACGCCGAGCCCGCGGTAGCCCTTCGCGATCGAGACGACGAGCCGGAGGTTCGACTCGATCATGCGCCGCTTCGCGAGCAGGTCGCCGCGCTCGATCGCCTTCGCGAGCGTGACCTCCTCGGAGGCGGTCAGCAGCTTGTGGCGGCCGACGTCGGCCAGGAACAGCTGGAGGCTGTCCGCGGAGCCGACGACGACATCGGGGTCGGGCGTCTTCGGCTCGACGGGCTTCGCCTCCTCCTCGGACCGCGGCTCGCCCACCTCGAGGCCGATGGCCTCGAGCTCGCGCGTGAGCTGCTCCACGTCGGCGTCGTCGAGGTCGTGCTCGAGCGCGAAGGCCTCGAGCTCGGTCGGCTCGACATGGCCACGCTCTTCGGCAGCCTCGACGAAGGCGCGCGCGCCCTCGGTCTCGAGAAGCTCGGAAATCTGCTGGTGCGTCAACTGCGGTTCCTCTTCCTTTCGTGCTCTTGCGGCTTTCCTGCACTGTAAGACGGCGCTCGGTCATCGATCTTTCTCACTGTAGGCCGGAGTTCCTGGTGATTCCAGGGGAACCGGCGCTCTACTACGGCCTGTGAACGGAAACGAGTGCGGGTACCTGCTTATTCCGATGCGGCGGGCTCTTTGGTTCGGGCTCGAGCGGGAAACTCGAACTCGACCTTGCCCTCATCATTCAAGACGAGCCGCGCCCGAAAAGGTTTGCCGGCTCTGGAACGGAAACCTGACAAAACTTCCTTCGTCTTGCCCTCCTCGAGCAGCTGGCGCGCGACCTCGGGCGTCAGCGTGCGGCCGGCGACGCGCTTCCAGATCACGAAGCCGCACCCGGTCTCCTCGCGTGACTTCCAGCTCGTGCAGCCGTAGGCCTTCGCGTTCTCGCGGATGATCTCGCCCGTTTCGGCGCCGCAGCGCGGGCAGAGGCCGAGCTCGACGCGCTCCGGGCGGAGCTTCTCCTTGTCGAGCGCCTCGATCGCCTTGACGGTCGCTCGGTGAACTCCTCGATGCCCTTGATGAAGTCCTCCTTCTCGCCCTTGCCGTGCTCGATGTCGCCGAGCCGCTTCTCCCAGTCGCCCGTGAGCTCCGGCGAGGTGAGCTTGTTCTCCTCGAGCATCGTGATCACCTGGAGGCCCTTCGGGCGTCGGCGCGAGGTCCTTGCCGACGCGCTCGATGTACTCGCGGCGAATCAGCGTCTCGATCGTCTCGGCTCGCGTGGCCGGGCGTGCCGAGCCCGCGCTCCTTCATCGCCTCGCGCAGCTCCTCGTCGTCGATGAGCTTGCCGGCGGTCTCCATCGCGGAGAGAAGCGTCGCCTCCGTGTAGCGCGGCGGCGGCCTCGTCTCCTTCGCCTCGCTCTCGGCGGAGACGACCTTGACCGGCTGGCCCTTCTCGAGCGGCGGCAGCTCTGCGCTCTCGGGATCCTCTTCCTTCTCGGCGTCTGCCTCGACGCCGTAGACGCCGCGCCAGCCGGCCTCGAGGGTGACCTTGCCGCGAGTGCGGAAGCGCTCGTCCTCGACGAGCGTGACGACGGTCGTCCGCGCGTAGCGGGCCGGCGGATGGAAGACGGCGAGGAAGCGGCGGGCGACGAGGTCGAAGATCCGGCGCTCGTCCGGCGAGAACTCGGACTGACGTCGTGCTCGACGTCGGTCGGGATGATCGCGTGGTGGTCGTCGACCTTCGCGTCGTTGACGACGCGGCCAGCGGCAGCTGCTCGAGCCGGAGCACGAACTGGGCACCGGCCGCGTACTCGGGAATGTCGACGAGCGTCTGGGCCGTCGGCTTCAGCTGCGGGACGAGGTCGCCGGAGAGCCAGCGGGAGCTCGTCCGCGGGTACGTGATCGCCTTCTTGCCTTCGTAGAGCGACTGCGCGGCCTGCAGCGTGCGGCGCGCCGAGAAGCCGAAGCGGCGGTTCGCGTCGCGCTGCAGCGACGTGAGGTCGTAGAGGAGCGGCGCGCGCTCGGACTGCTCCTTGCGCTCGACCGACTCGACGGTGCCGGTCTTGCCGGAGACCTTGCCGACGATCTCCTCGGCGCGCTCGGCCTCCTTGAGCCAGGTCTCCTGGCCGGTCGGCGTGTCCTTGTCGTCGGCCTTGACCGGGTCGAACCAGAGGCCCTCGTAGCGGGGATCGAAGCTCGCGTGCACGAGCCAGTACGGCTCGGGGACGAACGCCTGGATCTCGCGCTCGCGGCTGACGATGATCGCGAGCGTCGGCGTCTGGACTCGGCCCAGCGAGACGACGCCGCCGACCCAGGCGCGGCCGCGGATCGTCGCGGCGCGGGTTGCGTTCATGCCGACGAGCCAGTCGGCCTCGGAGCGGGCGCGCGCCGCCGACTCGAGCGGCTCGCAGCTGTCGCCCGGGCCGGAGCTGCTCGAAGCCGTCGCGGATCGCCTGTTTCGTCATCGAGCTGATCCAAAGTCGTTCCACGGGCTTCGGCGCGTCGGGGCTCGTGGGCGGCGTGCCGAAGACGGACTCGTAGAGGTACGCGAAGATCAGCTCGCCCTCGCGGCCGGCGTCGCAGGCGTTGATCGACGCGGTCGACGTCGTCGCGCTTGAGCAGCGTCTCGACGAGCTTCAGCTGCTTCTTCGACTTCGCGTCGCGCGGGACGAGCTTGAACCCGTCGGGCGGGACGATCGGCAGGTCGGCCATGCGCCACTTCTTCCACTTCTCGTCGTACTCCTCGGGCTCGGCGAGCTGCACGAGGTGGCCGACGGCCCACGTGATCACGTAGTCGTCGGACTCGAGGAACGTCGGCTCGTCCTTGGCGGCCTTCTTCTTCTGGTTCAGGTCGGCGAGCGTCCGCTTCTGGAAGACGCCGTCCAGCGCGCCCGCGATGTCGCGGCCGACGGACGGCTTCTCGGCGATGATGAGCGTCTTCATCTCGTCTCTGACCTTAGCGCCGCTTGTCAACCTCACCCATGTATCTACGTCGCGGGCATTCCTCACGGGGCCGCCTGTGAAGCTGTTGTTTCGCCTGAAGGCGTCGGGGACGGAGCACCTTCCACGCGAGGGCGGCTATGTCCTCTCCGCGAACCACCTGTCGAACTTCGATCCCTGGCCGCTCGGGATTGCCCTTGTTCCCGCGCCGCCAGCTTCGATTCATGGCGAAGGCGGAGCTCTTTCGGTCGCCGCTCTGGCCGATCCTCAAGTTCGGCGGCGCGTTCCAGGTGCGCCGCGGCGAGGGCGACACGCAGGCGATCGAGACCGCTGTGCAGCTTGGCGAAGGAGGGTGAGGTCGTGGCGATCTTTCCCGAGGGCACGCGACGAACGAAGGGTCTCGTCAAGAAACACCAGGCGCGGCCGCACACGGGCGCCGCGCGGGTCGCGCTCGAGGCGGGCGTGCCGCTGATCCCGGCGGCGATCTCGGGCACGGACCGGATTACCCGGCTGGGCCTCTCCGCGTGGCGTACGGTCCGCCGGTCGAGCTGGAGGACCTTCGAGATCGAGACTTGCGGGAGGCTGCGCAGATCGGCACCGACCGTCTGATGGCCGCGATCGGAGAGCTGGAGAGGTCGGTGTGAAGCCGCTGCTCGTGATCGACGGCGACTCGCTCGCGCACCGGGCCTACCACGCGCTGCCGAAGACGATCAAGCGCGCGGACGGCAAGCCCTCTGGCGCGATCGTCGGGTTCGCGAACTTCCTGGTCCGGCTTTGGGAGGCGAGCAGCCGAGGAGCGTCGTCGTGGGTTGGGACACGCTGGAGGTCCCGACGTACCGGCACGAGGCGTACGAGCCGTACCAGAGCGGCCGCGTCTTCGACCCCGCGCTGCTCGAGCAGCTGCCGATGCTGCCCGAGCTCGTCTCAGGCGCTCGGCTTCACTGCGGCGAAGGCACCGGGGTACGAGGCGGACGACTTCCTGGCGGCGGCGGTCGCGGCGGCGAGGAAGAAGCGCTGGCCCGCGCTCGTCGTCACGTCGGATCGCGACTCGTTCCAGCTTGCCGCGAGCCGGTGACGATCCTCACACCGACGCGCGGCGTCAGCGAGCTGGCCCGGATCGGCCCCGACGAGGTGCGGGAGCGCTACGGCGTCGAGCCCAAGCAGGTGCCGGACTTCATCGCGCTCCGCGGCGACCCGTCCGACAAGCTCCCGGGCGCGCCCGGCGTGGGGCCGAAGCGGGCCGCGGAGATCATCAAAGAGCACGGCTCGCTCGAGGCCGCGCTCGAGGCCGGGAGGTTCGCCCCGATCGCGGAGGAACTTCGCCTCTATCGCCGAATAGCCACGCTAGACGCCTCCGCCCCTCTCCCTCCCCTCGAAGATCAGTCCCCACTGTGGGCGGAGGCGTCCTCCCTCCTCTCGCGCTGGGGCATGAACCAGATGGCCGAGCGGTTCGCCGCGCACGCGCGACGTGATCGAGGTCGTCACGCATCCGGATCTCGTCCGGCTGCATCCGACGGGGCACCATCCGGACACGCCTCGCCGGCTGGAGGTGCTGCTGGACTCGCTCGAGGAGTGGGTCGAGGCGGAGCCCGCCACGCGCGAGCAGGTCGAGCGGTGTCATGCCTCCGAGTACGTCGATCTCGTCCGGAACCTGAGCGAGCCAACCTGGCTCGACGGGGACACGCTCGCCTCGGAGACGATCGTACGAGGCGGCCCTGCTCGCCGCCGGGGCGACGATCCAGGCATTGGAAAGAGACGGGTTCGCGCTCGTCAGACCGCCAGGACATCACGCGCTGCCGAACCGGGCGATGGGCTTCTGCCTCTTCAACAATGTCGCGATCGCGGCGCGCCACGCCCAGGCAGAGCTCGGGCTGGAACGGGTCGCGATCGTCGACTGGGATGTGCACCACGGGAACGGGACCGAGGAGATCTTTCGGGACGATCCGTCGGTCTTCTTCGTCTCGATGCACGAGTGGCCGTTCTATCCGGGCTCGGGCGGCCCGGACGACCAGGGAGAGACGACGTTGAACGTGCCGCTCTCGGCGGGCTCGGGCGACGAGGAGTACCAACACGCGTTCGACCGTGTCGTCGAGCCTGCGATCCGCGCCTTCGCCCCGGACCTCGTCCTCGTCTCGGCGGGGTTCGACGCGCACGAAGACGACCCGCTGGCGAGCATGAACGTCACTGAAGACGGCTTCCGGGAGCTCGCGCGCCGAAGCGCGGCCCTCGCACCGAGGTTCGCCGCAGTGCTCGAGGGCGGCTACAACCTCAGTTCGCTGCCACGGCTGGTGTCGGCAGCGCTGGAAGGGTTCTCTTAGGCCACGACGGCCCGTCGTAAGGGCCGGTCAGAGGAGAGGCACCGGAGTCCCCGGAAAAGGCACCGCGCTGGAAGTCACGCTCCGCGCGTAGTACTCTGAGATCGTTCCGCGACGAAAGGAGGTTCGACGATGACTGAGTTCTCCGTTGCCCGAGCCTCCGGTCGCCCGGTCTAGGACCGCGATCTCCTGAGGCTCACCGTTCGCGCCCGGATCGGGCGCTTGTTCGTGTTCCGTCATTTCAGCCAAAGGAGTTCAGTTGAACCTGGAAGACCTCGGCTGGGACGCGTTCTTCAAGGAAGCGTTCGAGCCATACGCAGCAGACAACCTGATCCCGGCGCGCGTCTCAGCGCGTCATCACGGGCCGTGCGAGCTCTTCACCGAGCTCGGTCCGATGGGCGGCCTCCCCGCGGGGAAGCTGTCCGACGAAGAGCTGCCCGCGGTCGGCGACTGGGTCGCGGTCCGACCCGTCGACGGCGAGCGGAAGGCGATCATCGAAGCCGTCCTGCCCCGGCGTACCTCCTTCTCGCGCAAAGAGGCGAACAAGAGAACCGTCGAGCAGGTCGTGGCCGCGAACGTCGACACGGTGTTCGTCGTCACGGCGTTCGGATTCGACCTCAACCCGAGGCGGCTCGAGCGCTACCTGGCGTCTGCGTGGGACAGCGGCTCGAGCTCCGGTGATCGTCGTGAACAAGAGCGATATCGCGGACCGACCCGTCGCTGAGCTGCTGGAGATCGAGCCCGTGGCGATCGGCGTGCCGGTCCACCCGGTGAGCGCCGTCACCGGCGAAGGCCTCGACGCGCTCGACCCGTACCTCGAACCGGGACGGACGATTGCCCTGCTCGGCTCGTCCGGCGTCGGCAAGTCGACGCTCGTGAACCGCTTCGCCGGACGAGAGGTTCTGGCCACCGCCGACACGAGCGCAGGCGGTCGCGGGCGGCACACCACGTCCCACCGCGAGCTCGTCCCTCTCCCCTCGGGCGCGGTGCTCCTCGACACGCCCGGGATGCGTGAGCTCCAGCTCTGGGCGGACGAAGAGGTCCTCGACACGACCTTCTCCGAGATCAGCGAGCTCGCGGCCGAGTGCAGGTTCTCGGACTGCGCGCACGGCGGCGAGCCCGGATGCGAGATCCGGCGGGCGCTGAGCGACGGGACGTTGTCGCAGGAGCGCTGGGACAGCTACACGAAGCTCCAGCGTGAGATACGGGCACTTGCGATCCGAAAGGACGCACGGCTGCGCTCGGAGACGCGCAAGGCGCGGGCCAGGTGGGCGCGGAGTCGCCGGAAGACGATCTACTAGGGAAGATTCGGCGCGGCTGGAGGATGCCATCGCGCGACCACGCGGGTGACGCTATTCCAGAGCCGCGTACAGGTTGATCCGAACGCCGTCGGGGTCCCCGAGCAAGGCGTAGCGCTGGCCCCAGAACGCGTCCCAAGGCTCCTTCTCGCCCTCGAAGCCAGCTTCCGTTACCCGCGCGTAGATCTCGTCGACCTCGGCCGGGCTCTTGCACTCGAAGGCAAGCGAGACCTGGTTGCCGTCCACGCGCTTCCACTCAGGGAGGAAGCTGAGGATGATCTCTTCGCTGTCGAGCATGAGCCGTGCACCGCCCGGCATAACGGCTTCGACGTGCCCTTCGTCCGGCGTCTCCGGGATATCGAGCCCGAGTGCCCGGTAGAAGCGGATCGACTCGGCCATGTCCGAGGCGGCGATCCCGATCGCGTTCAGCGGCGGCATCGCTGCAACGTTATCGACTCGCGAGCATGCCCTTGTCGCGAAGCTCCGCGAGGGCCTTCTCGCTCGTCTCGTAATGGCGTAGCCAGCCGAACCCGTCTTGCGACGAGGCTTGGATGGCGCGGAGTCAGCGATTTCCCGGATGAGAGGTCAGGGAAGCCGCGGTTTTCCAGCGGGTTCTTACGGGTCGATGATTCGGCCATCCAACACAAGAAGTGGCTTGCGGCAAGCCAGTTCGGGTGAGCGTCCCAGTCTCACTTGGGAAAACTGCGGGGGGCGCCGTCGGCCATGTTCCGTTAACCCTCTTTGAGGAGGCGAAAGATGGCCAAGAACATGACAATGACCAGGCGGCGATTACTTCAATACGGCGCCGTCAGCGGAGCAGCCCTCGTCTTTCCATCGCAGTTCACCACCCTGGCGGCGGCGGCGGGCACGCCGAACGTGACGAAGTTCATCGAGCCTCTGCCGGTGCCGCCGGTGATCCACGCTGAGGGTGGCTGGACAGGTTCCATCGCTGCCGCAGAATCAACCGTCTACAGGTTCCACCAGCAGCTCGGTACGGCGAGGACCTGGGGCTACGGCGGCGCGCCGTACCTCGGTCCGACATTCGAGGCCAGGAAGAACGTGACGGTGATGGTCGAGTGGATCAACAATCTCGGCCAGACGTTCCTTCCGAACGACCCGGAAATCATGGGTGCCGTCCTTCCGGGCACGGACCCCGCGCCGATGGTGGCCCACCTGCATGGTGGGTTCAACCTGCCGCAGTTCGACGGCACGCCCTTGCAGTGGTTCACGAACGGGTTCGGATCGACCGGTGAGCACTTCCTCTCGAACTTCTTCGCGTACGGCAACGAGCAGCGAGCCACGATGCTCTGGTATCACGACCATGCGCTGGGCAACACGCGCACGAACGTGTACGCGGGACTCGCGGGCCTGTACTTCCTGCGCGACGACGACGACACCGGCCTGGCCGACAACCCGCTCGGGCTGCCGGCCCGCCCGTACGAGGTGCCGCTCGTCCTGCAGGACAAGACGTTCAACGCGGACGGGACGATGTTCTATCCCGACGACGGCCTGCCGCCTCACGAAGTCTGGGTGCCGGAGTTCTTCGGCGACACCCCGGTCGTGAACGGCAAGGCGTACCCGTTCCTGAACGTGGAGCCGCGGCGGTACCGGTTTCGGATCGTCAACGGCTCGCAGTCGCGGTTCTACAGCCTGAAGTTCGCGAGCGTCGGCGGGAACTCTCTGCTGCCGTTCACGGTGATCGGCGCTGAGGGTGGCCTACTACGGGCACCTGTTCCGGTTACGAAGTTCACGATCGCTCCAGGTGAACGCGTCGACATCATCGTCGACTTCGCGGCACTTCCGCGGACTACCCAGTGGGTGCTGAAGAACGACGCCAAGGCGCCGTTCCCCAATGGTCGCGGTGGCGAGGTCAACCAGTTGATGAGGTTCAACGTCAACCTCCCGCTCACCGGAACCGACAACACGACACCGGGACCAGACCTCGATCTGCCTACTCTCGCGACCCTGCCGCCACCGGTGGGGCCTGCGCGAGAGCAGATGCTGGACGAGCAGATGGACCCATTCACCGGGAACCCGGTCGTGCTGCACGTCGAGGGTCAGCCGTACTTGGACGAGTCCACCGGCCTACCTGGCGTGACCACGATTCCAAATCAGGGTGAGGTCGAGGACTGGCTGCTCGTCAACACGACGGGCGACACTCATCCGATCCACCTGCACCTCGTGCACTTCGAGGTGATCGATCGCCGTCCGTTCAACGTCGCGACGTACATGGCGGGCGGTGGGCTCCTCTACACGGGCCGGCGGTTCCGGCACCGCCGTGGGAGAACGGGCTGAAGGACACGGTGCAGGCACACCCCGGCGAGGTCACACGCATCCGGGCACGGTTCGATCTTCCGACCTACGGGCCGATCGATCTCCCGCCCGGAGTGACACGGCCACAGTACGTGTGGCACTGCCACATCCTCGAGCACGAGGAGAACGACATGATGCGCGCCTTCGAGGTCGCGACCTCGTAGGGACAGGACTCTTGGGAGCCGGCGCGGCACGCGCCGGCTCCCGCTCCCTGCTCGGCACGAGGACGCGCCATCCGGAGAAGCGTTGCCCATGCCGAACGCAAATCATGAGCCCGATGCCTGAGACAGCCGGAGCTCCGCCTGCTCGCGGACGGCGACGACGTTGAAGGCCGGGACCGGCCGCTGGAACCCTTTGAGCGTGAACTCGCCGACCGGCTCCACTTCGACTTCGTCTTCGACCTCCGCGTAGAGGCGCTGCGAGATCAGGATCTGGCCCGCGGTCGCCTCGTCGGCGAGGCGCGACGCGAGATTCGTCACCGCTCCGATCGCCGCGTAGTCCGAGCGACCCTCGAAACCGACCTCCCCGCAGGTCGCATAGCCGAAGGCGATGCCCGCGCCGAAGTCGAGGTCGTACCCGCGCTTCTGCCAGAGGGCCGTCAGCTCGACCATCTCTTCCCGGAGCGCACAGCCCAGGCGAACCGCCCGCAACGCGGGATCGGGCACCTCGATCGGATCGTTGAAGAAGAGCTGGACGCCGTCGCCCTCGATGACGCCGACCGTCGCATCGAACCGGGCGACGAGACCGCCGATCGTGCCGTGGAACTCTGCGAGCACGCGCATCAGCTCCTCGGGCTCGACGGCGTCGACGAAGTTCGTCCAGCCGCGCAGGTCGGCGAAGAACATCGCGACCTGCCGACGGTGGCTGCGCAGGATCGACTCGTCGCCCGAGGAGACGATCGCGTCCGCGAGCTGCGGCGAGAGAAACCGTCGTAGCCGCTGCAGTCTGTCGAGCTCCTCGAGCTGCGTCTGCACGCGCTCCTCGAGCGTCCGGTTCAGATCGAGCAGCTCTGCGGCCTGAGCCTTGATCGTGTCGTGGTAGCGCTTGATCCGGAGCAGCGACCGGATGCGGGTGAGCAGCTCGTCGCGGTTGAACGGCTTCGGGATGAAGTCGTCTGCGCCGGCCTCGATCGCCGTCGTCTTCTCGGACCCCTCGCTCGCGGTGAGCATGATCACCGGCAACATCGCCGTCTCCTCTTGCGCACGAAGCTGCTTGCAGACGGCGAGGCCGTCGGGCGGCGGCATCATCACGTCGAGCAGCACGAGGTCCGGCTTGGCCGACACAGCGAGCTCGAGCGCAGCATCGACCATCTGTGGCCGAGACGACGTCGTAGCCGCTGCGCCTCGAGCACGGCCTCGAGCAGGCGCACGTTCTCGGGAACATCGTCGACCACGAGGATCCGCGCGGCGTCGTCGCTCATCGACCGCTCCTCGCAGTGGCTCTTCACGGTGGCCACGAAATCCACGATGTTCACCGGCTTGGAGACGTAGCCGTCGAAGCCGGCGGCCAGGAAGCGCTCGCGGTCTCCTTCCATCGCCTGCGCGGTCAGAGCGACCACCGGCATCGACGCGGACCGCTCGTCGGCGCGCACCCGATCGAGCGCCTCGACGCCGTCGATGTCCGGGAGCTGGATGTCCATCAGCACGAGGTCGGGCCGATGCTCGATCGCCACCGCCACCGCGTCTTCGCCGGTCGTCGCCTCGAGGGTGCGGTAGCCAGAAGCCTGGAGCACGTCGCAGAACAGCTTCATGTTCCGCTCGTTGTCCTCCACCACGAGCACCTGCGGGCCCGTCATCGCTTCAACCGCCCTCAGAGGCAGCGTGAACACGAACGTGCTTCCCTTGCCGACTTCGCTGTCGCACCAGATCCGGCCGCCGTGCATCTCGACGAAGCGCTTCGACAGCGCGAGCCCGAGACCGGTCCCTTCGTGCTGCCTGGCACCGACCTCGGTTTGCTGGAACTCCTCGAAGATCCGGTCGAGATCGTCGGCGGCGACACCCGGGCCGGTATCGGCAACGGAAACCCTCACGTCACCGTTCGCCTGCGTCGCGCTGACGTCCACCAGCCCGCCCGGCGGCGTGAACTTCACCGCGTTCGAGAGCAGGTTGAAGATGACCTGCCTGATCCGGCGCTCGTCTCCCGTGAAGACGTCGAGGCCGCCGTTGGCGTGCAGCGCGACCCGCACACCGTCCTTCGTTGCCCGTTCGCGCACCATCGAGACACCGCGCTCGAGCGCATCCTGGAGCGAGAACGGCGCGACTTGCAGCTCCACCTGGCCGGCCTCGACCTTGGACAGGTCGAGCACGTCGTTGATGAGGGCGAGCAGGTGGTTCCCCGAGCTGAGGATGTCGTCGAGGTACTCCTCCTGCTTCGCGTTGATCTCGCCGGAGATTCCGCTCCCGGAGCACCTGGGAAAAGCCGATGATCGCGTTGAGCGGTGTCCGCAGCTCGTGGGACATGTTGGCCAGGAACTCCGACTTGTGCTTGCTCGCAGTCTCGAGCTCCTTGTAGAGGCGCTGGAGCTCGTCGTTCATCCGGTTCACGTTGGTTGCCAAGGCGCCGAGCTCGTCGCGGTTCGTGACGTCCACGTGCCCCGAGAAGTCGCCCGACTCGATCGCGGCCAGCCGGGTGTCGATGCTCTGGATCGGCCCGATTACCGACCACGAGAGGACGAACCCGAGCAGCAGCGCGAGGACGATCGCCCCCGCAGCCACTGCGATGAGGAGGTTTCGCGAGCGCGTGTATGCGCTCGCGTTCTGGGCGATCAGGGCGTCGGCTCCTCGCGGTCGTGGCATTCGCAAGCTCGGTGGCGTGCCCGTTGAGGTCGGTCACAAGCGTCTCGGCGCGCAAGCGCGTGCGTGCAGGCGCTTCCTCGGCGGCCGTGCCGGCCGCGACGATCTCCCGCATCACGCTCGAGAGCTGCTCGCCTGTTGCCCGAATCCTGCTGGAGGAAGGTCTCGTCCTCGGCGGGCGGCCGGAATCCGAGCTGGTCGCGGCGGGTCGATGCCGGGATCTGCGCGACGTAGCTCGCTACCGCTCGGTCGATGGCCGGGCCGCCTGCGTCGAAGTCCTTCTTGTTCAAGAGCGGGAAGACCTTGAAGTAATCCCCGCCGGTGGTCTGCGACTGAAGGTTCTTGACGTTGCGGACGTCACTCAGGAGCTTGCCGTAGGCAAACGATCGTTGCCTGGAGCGTTCCCAAGCGTCTCCACTCGCTCGTTCGACTGGCCGAGCAGGCGTAGCCCGAGCACTCCCAGGACGACGACGAGCAGCGCGGTGCCCACGAATGCCACGAGCAGCTTGGCGTGCACCCCGGCGGGGACTCGTCCAACAGCTCGGACGAGCGCATTGTCGGCAGGGCTCAGCAGCCGGCGTTTCGGAGCGCCGGCCGCTGGGCCCGGCTCCGGCACGTTTGCCTGCGACAAGTGCTCAGATCTTCAGTTCGGCCGTGCTGCCCACGAAGTTCGTGATCACCCACTGGCCGTCGATCTTCGCGACGTCGGAGCTCCCTGCCGTAACCGCTGCGACCTCTTCCGATCGATGTCTATGAAGTGACATTCGAAGTGAAGGGTGCCATGAGCTCCGTCGATGGTGACCTTCAGCTTGTATGCGGGATGGTCGGACAACCAGTGCGTCTCGGGCTTGAAGCCCTCCGACCCCAACCATACCTCGCGGATCTGCTTCTTCCCGGACACCGTCTGCCCGGGCCCGAACGTCGCCGTCGCGTTCGGCGCATACAGGCCCATCATCATGTCGATGTCCTTTTTCGAGATCGCCTCGTGGAAGGTCCTCTCGATCAGGCTGATCGCGTACTGATCGGACTGACGTCGTTCGAGAGCCTCCTCGACGCCGAGCTTCGTGCTCGACCCGCCGCACGCCGAAAGTGCGAAAGACGAGAATCGCGAGTACGCCTCCGGTCAACAGTGTCCGCATGTGTTTGTGTGCTCCTTCCAGGGCCGCAGTGATGAATTGGCGCCTGACGGAATGGTCACACGCCAGCGAGATTCCGTCTAGGTTCATGCCTCGAAGAATGGAACGCGGCCGATGCGCGTGCCTACCGTGCCCGCTGGCCGATTCGAGGGGTGCTGGCACCCCCGACCGCTCAGGCGCTCGCAGGCCTACAGTAGCTCCGCACCTGCTCCGGAAACTCGCTGACGTCGATCGGCTTCTCGAGATAGCCGACGAAACCGGAGTCGAGCAGCCGATCGCGATCGCCGACGTAGGGCCGCGCGCTGTGAGCGACCACCGGTATCCGCGCCGTCCGCGCTCCCTTCCGGAGCTCGCGCACAACCTCCGTGCCGTCCATGTCGGGGAGCTCGATGTCCAGCAGGATCACGTCGGGCATCCGCTCGGCGGCGAGGGCGATGCCGGCGCCCCCACTCGCCGCCTCGATCGTTCGGAGCCCGTCGGCGCGGAGCACCTCCCGTGCGAGCCTCCGGTTCTTCTCGTTGTCGTCGACGATGAGAACGAGCGGGACGCGGCCACTTGGAGGAGAGGAGGTCACCGTCCTATCCTCATCACATGCCGATCCGGATCGTGCTCGCAGAGGATCAGTACCTCGTCCGCGAGGGCCTCCGGCGCTTGCTCGAGACTCGAGAAGACCTCGAGGTCGCGTCGGCGTGCGCTGACCTCGATTCGCTGCTCGCGGCCGTGGAGGCAGAGCAGCCCGACGTGGTCGTCACGGACATCCGCATGCCCCCGGGGAACACGGACGAAGGCATCCAGGCCGCGACCCGGCTGCGGGAGACGAATCCCGAGGTCGGCGTCGTCGTGCTCAGCCAGTACGCGGTCCCGGCGTACGTGCTCGCGCTCCTGGAGGGCGGGAGCGAGGGGCGTGCCTACCTCCTGAAGGAGCGCGTCGACGACCTCGACCAGCTCGTCGCCGCGATCCACGCGGTCGCTGACGGTGGCTCGGTCTTCGACCCGAAGGTCGTGGAGGCTCTGGTGGCGGAGAACGCGAGGAGCGAGGAGTCGCCGCTCAACGAGCTAACCCCGCGTGAGCGGGACGTGCTCCGCGAGATGGCCGAGGGAAAGAACAACGCGGCGATCGCCGAGGCCCTCGTCTTGACCGAGCGGTCCGTCGAAAAGGTCATCCACTCGATCTTCCTCAAGCTCGAGCTGAGGTGGGAAACGGCGGTCCACAAGCGCGTCAAGGCCGTCGTCCTCTACCTGGCCGAGAGCAACTAGCGTCATCGCCTGAGGGGCAACGAGCCGGAGAGGCGAATGCCTCCTCCAGGATCTGGTTCGATCATCAGCCGGCCGCCGAGGGCCTCGACACGGTCCTGCAACCGGTCGAGCTCCGCTTCTGAATCGGCGCCATTTCCAACGAGCTCGAACGTGAGAGCATCCTCGGCCTCGCGCACCCTGATCGTCACCGGTGTTTCGTTGCTCCCCCGCGCGAGCAGGGCGAGCCAGCACAAGTAGACGGTCATCGCGACCTCCGGGGCGTGGCTCGAGCCGTCGCTGACGTCGACTGTGGCCGGAACGTCGGCATTCACGGCGGCCGCCCGCAGCAGCGCGGCGAGGCCGCTCAACTCGAGCGTCGACGGGTAGATGCTCTGCGCGAGCAGGGCCGTCTCGTGCAGAGCCTGCCGGACGTCGCGACTCATCTCTTCGAGAAGCGTTTTGGCTGACGCCGGGTCGGAGTTCGTGGCTAGCCGGGCGAGCTGCAGGGTGGTCGCGAGCGCGACCAAGTGCTGATGCACACCGTCGTGCAGATCACGCTCGATCGCGCGGCGGTCGGCATCCGCGGCCAGGACGAGCCGCTCTCGTGCTGCGCGCAGCTTCTCGATCTCGACCCGCAGTCGATCGAGCTCCTGTTGCACGTCGATCCGCCCAGCCTCCAGTTTGACCGACCTCCTAGGCCTGACTGCCAAGAGTTGTCCGTCATCGCCACGGCGGCGTCAAGTGGCCACCACCCCTCAGGGCGGGAAGGCAGCCTCCCGCGCACTGGCCTGCGGCCACCGTAGGCGGAGCAGCGATGGCTTTCTAGCGTCATGGAACCTCGTGTCGATCGGAGGGACGAGCCAGGCGATCCGAGACGAGGGCAACGGAGAACCATCCCATCGAGATAGGAGTAGACGATGAAAGGAAGCAGGCGGAACAAGAGGGCGAAACTCATCCTCGGGACCGTGCTCTTGATGCTCGCGGCCGCCTTCGCGGTCAATGTCATTCCGGCGGTGGCGGGGGACCCACCTCCGCCGATCGCAGCCGAGACGCTCACGGCACGCTCGGTCTTCCCCGACGAGATCGACATGAAGTTCAAGCTCAAGCTGCACGGCGGGCGCACGGTGGTGATCAAAGTCGACGATCCATCCCGAACGATCGCCGTCAGGTACACGGTGCAGCCGGGCGCCCAGTTCCCCTGGCACAGCCACCGCGGCCCCGTGGTCGTGAACATCGTCTCCGGGTCCCTCACCTACATCCCTGCGGACACCTGCCACGAGCGGACGTACACGGCAGGACAGGCGTTTGTCGACGCGGGTCACGGTCACGTCCACAGCGCCGTCAACCCCGG
This sequence comes from uncultured Actinomycetes bacterium, assembly GCA_963776955.1. Lineage (GTDB taxonomy): Bacteria > Actinomycetota > Thermoleophilia > Gaiellales > Gaiellaceae > VAXT01. The sequence continues at coordinate 87,168 of CAVZOM010000003.1, read as the reverse complement.
GACGGAGCCGATGGTGTTCGTCGCCACCTTCTTCGAGGCACCGGCCGAGGGGCCGCTGCTCATCCCGGCAGACCCTGCCTGCTAGCGGATAGGCGGTCAGTTCTGCGGCGGGCTGGTGGGCATAGCAGTCCACCAGCCCGCCGCGCCGTCAGTGGGCTCACGGGAAGACGATCGATCCCCCGCGCGTCTAGGTCTTAAATCGAAGCGGTACCTGCGGCCCCGCCGGACGCGAAGGAGGGAACGATGCACACCGGCACTCCCGCAGGCCTCGTACGGAAGGCAACCGTCGCTGCGCTCGTCACGCTGACGGTCGTCCTGGCGACGGTCGGCGCGTCGAATGCGACGCCGGCCGCGGCAGTTCAGGACCCCGAGCGGAACGCCACGACACCGACCCGCTGGCATTTCTGGGTCGGTCAGAAGAAGTCGAAGATCGACGAGCTTGCCCAGAACGCTGGGGAACGGGTCGTGGACGTGAACGTCGACTCGGTCACGCCGTTGCGGTTCAGCGCCGTGCTCGTGCGGAACTCCGGAACGTACGCACGCACCGGCGACTGGTCGTTCGGCAGCGAGGCCGACGTGACCAAGAAGATCAACGCCGAGCAGGGCCGCCTGATCGACCTCGAGCCCTTCACGCTCTTCGGCAAGCGGTTCTTCGCGTACGTCTGGGTGAAGAACACCGGCGTCGCCGGCAAGGGCTGGCACTGGAACTACGACCTGACCGTCAAGCAGGTCGTCTCCGAGATCAACAAGCACAAGGTGCGCCTCGTCGATCTCGCCACGTACGTCGTCAACGGCAAGCGCCGCTACTCGTACATCGGCATCGTCAACACGGGCGTCGACGCGAAGGCGTGGTGGTGGTACGTGAACGTCTCGCCGCAGTTCGTCCAGCAGAAGGCGCAGGAGCACGGGGCCCGGCTGATCGACGTCGAGCGTCCGGCCCCAGGCTTGATGACGGTGATCATGCAGCGCAACGACGAGAGCGCCTATTCGCGTCACGTCTACGACTACGCGCTGAGCGACCTGCTCCGCTTCCAGGCCTCGAACGGCGTGCGCATCACCGACCTGGAGCGGTACGTCAAGAACGGCAACGTTCGCTATGCGGCGAGCCTGATCGACAACGCATCGGCCGAAAACCGGCGCGTCCGGTCGATCTGGCGGTCGAGCACGATGGCGAACGCGCCCAACGGCACCGACGCGTGGTTCGGCATCTACGCCAAGCAGGTCAAGGGGCCCGTCGACGTCGGCCTGGCGCACACGATGGCCTACCAGCCGCTCAGCGTCCTGAAGCTGATCCCCCACCTCTATGTGATGGACAAGCTCGACAAGGACCCGGGCCTCGACATGCTCGACCAGGCGAACGGCATCAGCTGGGTCGCGCCGAAGAACAAGCCGGACGAGGTCTGGTGTCCCGGCCAGGGCGGCCAGACGCAGACGTACTCCGAGACGCTTCGCCAGTCCCTGACGCGCGGGCTCGGCGAGTCGCTCAACCGCGCGCACGAGGCGCTGGTCAAGAAGTACGGATCGACCAACATCAACAACCGCATCCATCAGCTGGGGCTGACGAACACGAACGTCTACCTCGGCTGCCCGCAACCGGCCGGCAAGCCGGACTGGACGTCGAACCGCAGCAACCTGGCCGAGCTCGGCGAGCTCTTCGAGCACGTCGACGACAGGACGTTCTTCAAGAACCACTGGCAGCAGGTCAGCGCCGAGTTCTACGGGCTCATGGCCAACTGGAGCACGGCGTACATCAAGACCATCGTCGCGAACGAGGCGGCCGCGGCGGGCAAGAGCGGGATCGTGAACCAGTTCATGGCGAGCGTGACGCTCAACGGCAAAGGCGGCGGGATCGACAACCCGCAGTCGGACGGCACCTACCACTCCGGCCGCGGCTTCTTCGGTCGGCTCGAGCTGCCGTTCAAGTCGGGTCGCGGCGGACGGTTGACGGTGATCAAGACGTTCGTCGGCGGCTACTTCGTGGACGACTTCAAGACGCCGTGCCTCGAGAGAACCGCGGCGGAGTCGCCAAGCCAGACCTGCCGCAACTGGAAGACGATGCAGAACGCGGCCTACGACAAGCTCATGGGAGAGCCCTACCGGCTCGCGATCAGGAGGGCGATCGCAACTTGGCCCAGCTCGTAGCGGCTCGAAGGACGGACCCATGAAGGAAGAGCCCCGCGGGGAGCGGGGCTCTTCAGTTGCCCGCCACCGCGATCAGCTAAGAGCTCGGCGATGGTCGCCATCCGGAGGGGATGGCGGCCTCAGCTCGCGGCAGCGACGACGGAATCAGCCTCGCGAAGGTACGCAGTCGCGCCCACGCGACGCCAGAAGGCCCGCGCTCGCTCGAGCTGCTCTGCCGCCTCCACGAGCCGGCCCTCGGCCACGAGCTCCCTCGCCGCGCGGAGCCGGAGCTCGGCCTGGAGCGGCTGCTCCCCCGTCGAGTCGAGGATGTCTGCCGCACGCACGAATTCCCCGGCGGCGGCCGCGGCGCACCCGTCACGCCAGGGCCCTGGAGCAAGCCTTCCCACGATCGCGTCGGCCGGCCGGCGCGCATCGATCAGGGCGAGGACGAGCTCGACATGGAAGTCCTGCGCATCGCCCACCGATTCGTGCGCCGCGATGCTTTCCATCAACTCGTCGAGGGTTGATTCGGCCTCCTCCCTGCGCCCGACGCGCTGCGCCAAACGGACGTTGTAAACGAGAGCGGGCCAGACAGCCTGCTCGTCGGCGTCCCGACGCAGCAGGCCGAGGAGGTCGTGCACCTCAGCAAGGGCTTCCGACGCATGATCGCGAGCGGCGAGAATCAACGCCGCGGTACAGCGGGCCTGCGAACGCTGGTACTGCACGCCGTCGGGTGCGTCGTCGAACGCCTTGATGGCATGAAGCGCCTCGTCCCAGGCCCCGAGCGCATACCGCATCCCCGCGAGGTTCCCGCGCGAGAACCAGACACCCTGAGCATTTCCCTCCTTCTCACCTTGCGCGATCCCCTCCTCGGTCACGTGAAGCGATCGCTCGAGGTCGCCGATGACTCCATACGCCCAGCCAAGATTGGTCCTCACGCGACCAGCAACCGTCCCCCGCCCCCCGACGAGGTCGAGCGCAACCTCGAGGTCGTGTACGCCTTCCGCATCACCCAGCGCCACCCGTGTGCAGCCGAGTGTGACGAGAGCGTGCGCCTCGGTCTCGACGTCACCCACTTCGCGTGCGAGGTCGATCGCCACGTGGGAGAGCTCGAATGCCGTCTCGGGCCTGTAAGCGAGCATGGTCCTTCGCGCTCGCTCGGAGGCGACGAGCGCCTTCGCTCTCGATGGGGGCCGCTGCTCTACCAACGTCGCGGCACGGTCGAGCCAGGCGTCCGTGTCGCCTGCCATCGCGTGCCAGCTGTGGCGGCTGGCCATGATCGCGGCCTCCGCCGCGCGCTCGACGTCGCCCGCGCGCACGAATGCGTCCACTGCCCGTGGCAGCTCGTCGCTGCGCCGACCGGCGAAGCCGAACGCCGTTCCCGCAGCGAGGAGCAGCTCGGCAGTCGGCTCGAATCCCTCCGGGAGAATGTCGAGCGCCTGTTCCAGGAATCGGGCGGCCGCCGGATACGCGTGCAGCAGGAGCGAGCGCTCGCCCGCTTCTTGCAGAGCCGGAAAGGCGCGCGCGCGGAGCTCGGAAACGTCCTCGCCGGCCGCCCGGTACAGCTCGATCGCGGTCACGTAGTGATGCGCGAGCGTCTCGGCGCGATCCTCCGCGCGATCTTCCGGCAGCGACTCGATCCAGCCGGCGGCGGCGACGTGGCGGGCGGCGCGGGCGGCGCGCGGGAGCTGACCGTATGCCGTGTCTCGCACGAGCGCATGGACGAACGCGTGCTGCGTCGCTCCGGCGACCGCTGAGCGCTGCTCGCGACGCACGAACTCCTTCCGTTCGAGCAAGCGGAGGAGCTCCGTGATCCGCCAGGCTTCGAGCCCTGCCATCATCGCGAGCGCGTCGGACCAGAAGACCTTCCCGAGCACGGCGGCGTTCTGGAGGAGCTCCTTCTCCTCGGCGGGGAGCAGATCGATCCGTGCCGCGACGATTCCCTGCACGCTGTCGGGCAGCGCGGTGTCGACATTCGCTCCTGCCTCGAGGATGCGGACGAACTCCTCCGTATAGAGCGGGTTGCCGGCGGCACGATCCACGAGTCGCTGTTCGGCCTGGGCGTCGAGGAGCGGCCGATCGAGCAGCGCGAAGAGGAGCTTCGCCGTGTCCGAGTCGTCCAGTGGAGTCAGGGAGACGGTCGTGGCGTTCCGCTTGCCACCACCCCACCCGGGACGCCTATCGGTGAGCTCGGGACGTGCCGTGCAGAGCACGAGCAGCGGCACGTCGCCGACCCAGTCGACGAGGTTGTCGACGAAGTCGAGGAGCCCGTCGTCGGCCCAGTGTAGGTCCTCGAACACCAGCACCGCGGGACCGTTCTCCGCCACGAGCTCGACGAAGCGCCGCCAGGCCGCAAACGCTTCGCCGCGACTATCCGCCGACAGCTCGTCCCCACCGAGGCCGATGAGCGGTCGCAGGTGACGGGCGACCCACGCCCGCTCGTCCTCTTCGGTCAGGGCCTCGACGACGGCTTCGAGCTTGCTCGCGGTCACCTCGGCGTCGTCGGACTCGAGGATTCCGGCCTGCGCCTTCACGATCTCGCCGAGCGCCCAGTACGAGACGCCTTCGCCGTACGGGAGGCAACGACCCTGGCGCCACGTGATGAGCTCGTCGTCGGCGTCGGCCACCTGTGCCAGCTCGTAGACGAGCCGGCTCTTCCCGATGCCCGGAACGCCGACCAGCGTGACGAGCTGGGTCGAGCGATCCCTCCGTGAGCGAGCGAGCGCGTCGACCAGCAGGTCGAGCTCCGCATCCCGTCCGACGAGCCCGGCACGGCCCGCGCCGCCGAGGTCGACGCCGAGCCGCGAGCGCGCTTCCACGGCCTCCCAGGTTCGAATCGGCTCCGCTTTCCCTTTCGCAGCGATTGGATCGAGCTCGCGATAGACGATCTCGCGCTCGGTCGCGTGGAACGTGTGCTCGCCGACGAGGATCCCGTCGACCGGAGCCGCGGATTGCAGCCTGGCCGCGGTGTTCACGACGTCGCCCGCGACCATGCCCTCGCCTTCGTCCGGCGCGGCATCGAGAGCGACGAGCGCCTCCCCTGTGTTGACGGCGACGCGGACGTGGAGGTCGCGCCCCGGCTCGTCCTCGTTCAGGCGAGCGACGGCGTCACGAACTGCGAGCGCACCTCGCACAGCCCGTTCCGGGTCGTCCTCGTGAGCGACGGGGGCACCGAACACTGCGACGACGGCGTCGCCGATGAACTTCTCCACCGTTCCCCCGAAGCTCTCGAGCTCCTCGCGGGCTCGCTCGTGGTACACGCGCAAGAGTGCCCGCACGTCCTCGGGATCGCTCGACTCGGCCCGGGCGGTCGAGCCGACGAGGTCGACGAAGACCACGCTGACGACCTTCCGCTCTTCGCGTCCATGCGGAACGTCGCGCAGAGGGGCGCCGCATTCAGAGCAGAACTTCGCCGTCTCGGCGTTTTCGGACCCGCAGGACGTACACGCTTGCACACAAGGAGTGTAAGTCGGTTGTCCGAGCCCTCCCCTTGCCGCTCCGGCGGTGGGCCGGGACGCATGCGTGAGCCCCGTAGGTCCCATCTCGGAATCGCCGATCAGCGTTGGCGCGCCGATCGAGCACCTCGTCGAGTTGGGGATGGACCCGCTCGGCAGGAAAGGAGACGATCTAGTAAGTCTGCAACGAATCTGATAACTTTTGGCAGGTCTGCGGCGGCTTCCATCCAGGATTGGCGGGGAAGGTGCTTAAAGCCGGGGACAAGACGGTCTATCGGGTTGCGGTGCTCTCGGGCGTCGTCCTGCTCGCGCTGGCCGTCGCCGGGACGGCATCGGCAGCTCCGCGCAAGAAACAGATCACGTACATCGCTTGCATCGAGCTGGCGGGCGACTCCGTCACCGTCCGGGATCTCAAGTTGCGCCAGGGCCCCTGTCACGCCAACGAGCGCCGGGTTGATTGGCCGCCGTCAGGCGGCACGGCACCGCGTGGGCCCAGAGGACCGCGCGGAGTGCGGGGACCCGTGGGGCCTGTAGGCCCCGCGGGGCCGGCAGGTGCAGCCGGGGCGGCAGGGTCTGCCGGGCCGCCAGGCCAGAGAGGCACCACCGGTGCAACGGGAGCGCCCGGCCCGGCCGGCGCAACGGGTGCGCAGGGCGCCACCGGAGCCCAGGGCGCCACCGGAGCGCAGGGAGCGACAGGAGATAGAGGCCCCACAGGATCACGCGGCCCAACCGGCCTGCGCGGAGCCACCGGGGCTCAGGGCGCCACTGGAGCACGCGGGACGACCGGGGCACGGGGTGCGACTGGCGCACGAGGTGCCACCGGTGCGCGTGGAGCCACGGGTCCGATCGGAGCGCGCGGCCCAACCGGAGCGACCGGTGCGACCGGCGCTCAGGGCGCGACCGGAGCGACCGGTTCGCGTGGTGCAACCGGTCCGATTGGCGCACAGGGCACGACTGGAGCCACCGGCGAGACAGGAGCAACAGGAGCTCGAGGCGCCACAGGAGCCCAGGGCGCCACCGGAGCGCAAGGTGCGACCGGAGAGACAGGCGCGACGGGAGTCGCCGGCGCGACCGGGGCACGCGGAGCAACCGGTGCGACCGGGGCAACCGGTGCGCGTGGAGTGACTGGGCCGGCGGGAGTACGCGGGCCGACAGGAGCTCGCGGGCCGACCGGGTCGCAAGGCGCGACTGGCACGAGCGGAGCGACCGGATCACAAGGCCCGACCGGAACTCGGGGGCCGACCGGTGCGAGGGGCGCCACTGGAGGTCGAGGCCCGACCGGAATCCAAGGCCCGACCGGAGCTCGGGGCCCGACCGGTGCGACCGGCGCAACCGGGGATGCTGGCGCGACCGGTGCGACCGGCCCTATGGGCCCGACCGGCCCGAGCGGGGCAGCTTCAGCCGCCAGCGCCACCGAGTCGGCGATCGGGACGACGACTTCGCCCCTCTACGGCCCCCTGTCCACCGGAGCAGGGCCATCGGTGACGCTGACGACGGGCTCCCAGGTACTCGTGATCCTGACGGCGCAGGCATTCGGCAGCACCGGGAATACCGCCGGTTTCATGACGGTCGCGGTAGACGGCGATCCCGCGTCTGCTACGGATGCGAATTCGCTTCGGGTGTTCGGCAACGACCCGATCCGGGCGAGTGCGACGTCGCTGATCACCGGCCTGGCTCCGGGACCCCACACCTTCTCCGCCGTGTACAGGATGGTCGGTGCAGGCACGGCGACGTTCTCGGCGAGAAACATCGTCGTGATCCCCTAACCGTCACCCACCCGCGCAGCTAGCCCACCGCCTCGATCCAGTCGAGAGGTTGCCCACAGAGGCTCCGAGCTTCCGACGGCCGCAGTCTCAGCACGGCCTCGCGTGCGTCCTCGCGGCTGAGCGTGAGCGGCCCGAACGCGAACGGCTCGGCGCCGCTGCCAGGATGCCACCCGCCGGTGTCGTACGAGAGGGCGACCGTGTGCGTCCCGGTTCCGAGCTCGACGCTCCCGAGGTCGGTGTAGAGCCCGGGCCAGTTCAGCTCCGTGCGCTTTGCCCCAACCTCGCGTCCGTCGACGGAAACGGACGACAGCCCGAACCAGTCGCCCGCGAGCCAAGCCGTGTAGCGCCCGGTCTCGGGAGCCACGACCTGCGTCGTGACGGTTCCGGACAAGGACGGCGTTGCCACGGGTATCGCCTGGGCCCGCGTTGCCGTGGCGAGGGAGCCTGAAGCAGCCTCCGCCTGACGGGCGAGCCGCAGGACGTCTGAACAGCGAGGCACGGCGGCGGCTTGTTGCTCGTCGCCGAGCGAGAGGTGCTCGAGGATCGTCGGCGCGCCGGCCGCAGGGCGCTGCCAGACCTCGAAGTAGCGCCCGCTCCAGACGAGGCGATAGACCGATGGCGGCCGACTCGCGGCAGGGCCGCGGCGGAGGACGAGCGTCCGGTAGTCGAGGATCCCGTCGAGAGCGAAGCGGTCGATGTCGGCCGACTCGCCCTTGTCGAGGACGCTCCCGTCCCGCAGATAGTCGAACCGGCGCCGCAGCTCGGATGCGCTCTCTGGATCCGCGCGGCGTAGGAAATGCCGCGCGCCGTACGGCTCGTAGCTCGTCATCAAAGCCGGGCCCTGGCCGGCGAATTCGTGGCCGATCGTCTCGAGCTCGTGCAGCTGGCCCCTGGGCGCGAGAGAAACCTCGTGGTAGGCGAGCGTGTTCGACCACAGCACGCCGCCTGCGATGGCCGCGGCGGCAAGCGCCGCCTCGACTCGACGACCGAGCCCGAAGAGAGCGGCGCACCCCGCGAGCGCCGCCGCGAGGAAGGCCGGCGAGGCCATTGCGATCGCCTTCGCACTCACCCAGGGAGAACTGGCCAAGACGACTGCGCCCGAGCCGAGCGCCATGATGGCGACGTACGTGGGGAGCTCCCAGGCGCGCCGCCGCCATGCCCACCACAGCCCGCAGAGCCCGAGGGCGATGACGAGCGCGATCAGCACGTAGGTTGGCGCCAGATCCTCCGGGCGAACGCGGAAGTCGCCGGCCGGCCAGATCCCGAACGTCTGCAGCTCGCTCAACGGTCCGAACAGGTTCGCCAGCTCGCTCTCGCTTCGGAACCCGCCCACCTTCGGCAGCCAGTCGACCGCCGCCACGATCGCGGGCACGGCGAGCACGGCGGCGGCGGCCGCGAAGGCTCCGAGCTTGATCGGCAGCGACGTCACTGGCCGCCGCAGGATCAGCACGACGGCGATCACCAGCGCGGGCGCCAGCCAGGCCGCTGCGGGCAGGCTCAGCACACAGACGAGCGCGGAACACACGACTGCGAGTGGCAGCACCGCTCGGACGGACGCGCGAGGCTCGAGCGTCCACGGAACGAGGACGGCGAGCATGGCGAGGAGCCAGGCGCCCGCCACCTCCTTGAGGCCGCCCCACAGCGAGTAGCCGAAGAGAATCGCCGGTTGCGCGGCGATGAAGACGGCGAATGCTCGCAACGGCCGGGAGGGAACGAGCGGGGCGAGCAACGCGTACAGCGAGAGCACGAGCATCGCCGCGAGAAACGCGATGTGCGGCTGGAAGAGCCAGGCCAAGTCATAGTCGAGCAGCTGGTGACCGATTCCGATCGGCATCAGGACGCCGGTCGGGTAGCCGATCGCGAGCGTCGTCGCCAGGGTCGCCTCGTACGTCGACGGAGGAAGCCCCGCGAGGTCCCGGCCGTGCTCCATGACCCGATCGGTCATTGCGAAGTAGGTCGCCGTGTCGTCCAGCTTGATGTAGCCGGCGAAGGTTGCCTCTCCGGAGAGGACGACCGGTGCGGCGAACACGGCAAAGACGGAGACCGCGGCGGCGAGCGCCCAGAGATCGAGCCGAGGGCGTCTGATCGGCCCCAGAAGCAGCCCGGCCACGGCGAGCCCGGCCGCGAACGGCGCCGCCAGTTCCGCTGTCGCGCCGGTCAGCGTCGCGAATTCACCGGCCAGGATGACCACTGCGAAACCGAGCGGCAGCACGAGCGGGCCGGGAAGACGTTCGCCGGCAGCACGCTCGACCAACCGTCCGCAGCCGAAGGAGAGGGCCGACATGACGAGCGGGAAGACGATCCAGGCGACGAGGAGAGCCAGGGTCTAGCCCACTGGAGCGACGCGACCCGAAGTGGCGAGGCGAAGGGCCCGCGCTGCGGACGGGTCGAAGACCTCGATCTGCACGTCCGAGTCGGGATAGGCGATGTAGACGCTCCTCGGCGAAGACGTGCTGTAGACCGCGAGCCCGCCGCCGGGCACGGATGCGCTCCGCACACCCGGCTGCTCCGATAGGTCCTGCAGCACTTCGAGCGCGTCTGGGGACGGGTACGTGCCGACGATCGTAAAGCGCGCGCTCCGGTTGCCGATCGGTGCACCGGGCGTGAGATAGCGGACGAAGATCCGTCCGCTCGATGTGCGTGTCAATTCGTATGTCCGGTTTCGCCGGGGGCCGACCCAGTAAACGGAGTGCCCGGCCTCGTCGGAGAGCGCCCGCAAAGCGGCCGGAGTCACTGCCCGAGGACTGATAGCGGCTGGCGTCTGCGTCGTGGTGGTGGCGTTACTCGACGAATCGTCGTTCTCGCGAACGAGCAGCCAGACGAGGAAAGCCGCCGCGATCGCGACCGCGATCACCGCTCCGACCCGTACCTTCGGTCGCCGGACCACCGAGGAAAGGGTCAACCGACCGCCCTCACCTGTCCCGAGGACACGATCGCCCGGGCCCGGGCGGGGGACGGGTCGAACACCTCGACCTGGTACGGGACGCCCGGGTAGGCGATGTGGATGCTCTTCGGGTATCCCGCGTCGACGACGGCGAGGCCGCCGCCGGGGAGCCTGATCGTCCCTGTCGGGTTCCGCGCGGCTGTTCGCCTCACGGCGGCCAAAGCGCCCGGGAAGGGATACGTCGCGACTGTGAGGTAGGGCCGCTTCGCGCCCGGCGCGACGCCCGACGGCAGGTAGCGGACGAACACCACGCCGGCGTCCGTCCGCGCCAACTCGTAGGTGACTCCGGGCTGCCTGCCGAGCCAGTAGACCGGATGGCCGAGCGTCACGGCGAGCGCGCGCACGCCGGCGGGGGAAACGGCCACTGGGCCCGGGGCGGTCTGGGCGGCGACTGGGGCCGGTTCGCTGTCGCCGCCGCGGAAGACGAGCCACAGCACGGCCGCGACAGCCACAGCGACCGCCACTCCCAGGACGGCGCCAATGGCGAGCCAGCGTCCGCGCCGCGGCGAAGGCCCGGCGCTAGGCTCGGGTCGAGCTCGGATGTGAGTGTCTCGCTCAACTGGCAGGGCCCCTCCCCGCAGTCGAGGAACAGTGCTCAGAGAGTACCCTCCCGCCCGGAGAACACGGGCGCACGCCGTACACGACCATCGCCCGCACTGCGCTCATTTCGTCGCCCGACCCAGTTTTCCTCGGCGACGCCGGCCGCTAGCCGAACCGAGAGCATGAAAAAGCCCCGCTCTCGCGGGGCTTTTCCGTAGCAGGCCTGTAAGCCGGATTCTGTCGAGGGTGACCATCTCTCTAGGCCGCCGGTTTCCCGGAGGCTCGAGCGGTGTACCCGGCTCCTCGGCGGGCAGCTTCAGCGGAGCCTGTTTCACCTTGCACCGGACGGGGTTTGGCTAGCCGCTGTGTCACCACAGCGCTGGTGGGCTCTTACCCCACCTTTTCACCCTTACCTTCGGCGTCTCCGGAGATCCTTTGTCGCCGCTGGCGGTCTCCTTTCTGTGCCACTTTCCGTCGGCTTTCGCCGCCTGGGGTTTCCCCAGCGTCCTGCCCTTCGGTGTCCGGACTTTCCTCGAGCCGCGAACGGCTCGCGATCACCCGGCCTGCAAAGTCAATTGTAGCCGCGATTCTCCGGCGCTCTCGATCGCCGAGCCGCACTCCCGGCAGGAGATCGAACCGCCTCTGTGCAGCACGAACTCCCCGCAGACGAGGCACTCCAGGCTCGCGCCGCGAAGGAGCGCGAACAGCTCCTGCTCGAGCGTCCGGTTGAGCGACTCCACGGTCACAGCTGCCGGAAGACTCCGATCACCTTCCCGAGGATCTGCACGTGCTTCGCGTAGATCGGCTCGAGCGCCGAGTTCTCGGGCTGGAGCCGCACGCGCCCGTCCTCGCGGAAGAACCGCTTGAGCGTCGCCTCGTCGGCCGACTCGTCGTCACCGGCGAGCGCGACCACGATGTCGCCGTTCCGCGCGTCCTGCCGGCGCTCGACGACCGCGATGTCGCCGTCGAGGATCCCGGCATCGATCATCGAATCGCCCTTGACGCGCAGGAGGAACTCCTCTCCGCCCTTCGAGAGCGGCTCGGGCACGGCGAGGTACTCCTCGACGTTCTCGTCCGCGAGCAGGGGCCCGCCGGCGGCGACCTCACCGACCAACGGCAGCTTGTGGACGTCTGCCGGAGTCGCCTTGGGCTCGCGCCGGAGCTCGATCGCCCGCGGCTTGGTCGGGTCGCGCTTCAGCAGTCCCGCCCGCTCCAGGTTTGCAAGGTGGGCATGAACGGTCGAAGGCGAGGCCAGGCCCACCGCCTCGCCGATCTCGCGGACGGTCGGCGGATAGCCGTGCGCGTCCACGTACTTCGTCAAGAAGTCGAGAATCTGGCGCTGCCGGTCCGTGAGCATCGGTCCTCCTTCGGCGAACATGTGTTCGATCAGAGTAGCCGCGGCCGCGGACGGCGTCAAACGAACAGCAGGACCCCTGCGCCGACGAGCGCCGCTCCAACCGGGAAGCCCACGACCTCGCGCCAGTAGGGCGCGTTGACGGCGAGCCAGAAGATCGCGAACGCAGCCGCCGGAAACAGGAAGATCCCGATGCTGAAGCCCGCAAGCACGCTGAACAGGAAGAGCGCGCCGGCGGCGACCCAGGCGTTGAACCAGATCCAGCCTCGGCGAGCCCCCACGCCTCGTTGCCGGCTCTTCCACATCAGATACAGCGCGGCCGCGAGGACGATCGGGTACAGGATGACCATCGCCGGGATTCTCCCGGAAAACGCGAAACCCCCTCGCGGGGGTTCCATGCGCTGGAGAGGACTTGAACCTCCACGGGGTTTTAACCCCACAAGGCCCTCAACCTTGCGCGTCTACCAATTCCGCCACCAGCGCGCGAGGGCCAGTGTAGCCACCGTTAGGGTACTTCCGTGAAGGCGCTGGCCGAGGCGGCAATCGACGCGGCAGTCGGGGCGGGAGCCTCCTACGCCGACGCGCGCGCGGTGTCGCTTCGGCGCCAGTACGTGATCACGAAGAACGGCCAGGTCGACGACCTCAGCGACGGCGAGAGCGAAGGCATCGGCGTCCGCGTCCTCGTTGACGGCGCCTGGGGCTTCGCCGGCGAGGGACGCCTGGACGACGCCGGAGCGCGCCAGGCCGCGCTTCGTGCCGTCGAATTCGCCCGGGCCGCGCCCGGCCGCCACCAGACCGAGCTGGCACCGCTCGACGCGCAGAGCGGGAGCTACCGGACGCCCATGGAACGGGACCCCTTCGACGTGCCGCTGACGGAGAAGATCGAGCTCTGCTTTCGCGCAGAGGAAGGCATGCGCCGGCCGAAGATCAAGGTGACGCTCGCCATGGTTCGTGCTCAGCGAGAGCACAAGGTGCTTGCCACCTCCGACGGCGTCAGCATCGAGCAGGAGCTCGTCGAGTGCGGCGGCGGGATCGACGCCTATGCCGCCGAGGGCGACGTCATGCAGGTCAGGAGCTATCCGAGCCAGCACGCCGGGGTCAGCGGGCAGGGCGGCTGGGAGTTCGTCGAGAAGCTCGGCCTCGACCGAGAGGCGCCGCGCGTCGGCGAGCAGGCAGTTGCGCTCCTGAGCGCACCCGAGTGCCCGGCCGGAGAGACGACGATCGTCCTCTCGCCGGAGCAGACGATCATGCAGGTGCACGAGTCCGTGGGCCACCCCACGGAGCTCGACCGCGTGTACGGCACCGAGGCCGCTTACGCGGGCACGAGCTTCCTCTCCGCGGACGATCTCGGCAGCCTTCGCTACGGCTCGGACAAGATGAACGTCACGTCCGACGCGACGACTCCGCTCGGGCTCGGCACGTTCGGGTTCGACGACGAGGGCGTTCCTGCGCAGCGCGAGGCGATCGTCGAGGAAGGCGTTCTCCGCGGCTTTCTGACCTCGCGTGAGACCGCCGCCAGGATCGGCGCCGGCGTCGGCGGATGCATGCGGGCCGACGGCTGGAGCCGGATGCCGCTCGTGCGGATGACGAACCTCCACCTCGAGCCCGGCGAGGGATCGTTCGAAGACCTCCTCGCCGACGTGGACGAGGGCCTCTACATGGAGACGAACAAGAGCTGGTCGATCGACGACAAGCGCCTCAACTTCCAGTTCGGCACGCAGATCGCGTGGGAGATCAAGAACGGAAAGCTCGGACGTATGGTGCGGGACGCGACGTACACCGGCGTCACGCCGATCTTCTGGGGCAAGCTCGATGCCGTCGCCGGCCCCGACGAGTGGACGCTCTTCGGGCTCACGAACTGCGGCAAGGGACAGCCGGGCCAGGAGGCTCACGTCTCGCACGGTGCGTCGCCGGCTCGCTTCCGCGGCGTCCAGGTGGGCGTCTCGGCGTGAGCCGGGCGCTGGAGATCGCTGAGCAGGCGCTCGGGGCGGCGCAGGGGGACGAGGCCGAGGTCCTCGTCCACGCCGAACGCTCCGGCGTTGCGCGATTCGCGGCGTCGGTCGTCCACCAGCCGACGCTGATCGACAACGCAGTCGTCCGGGTTCGCATCGTGCGGGACGGCAAGGTGGGCTGGGCGGCGACGAACCAAGACGACGGCGAGAGCCTCGCCGAGGTCGCCCGTCGAGCGGGAGAGGCTGCGGACAGCGCCAAGCCGGACCCGGACTTTCCGGGCCTGGCACCGCCTGCCGAGTACCAGGACGTCGGGGGCTACGACGAGGAGACCGCCACGCTCGGTGCCGAGGACCAGGCGCGACTCGCCGCGGCGGCGATCGAGGCTGCGCCGGACTTCGGGCTCTACGGCTACTTCACGAGCGGGATCACTGAGATCGCGCTGGCGTCGTCGACCGGGGTCAGCGCGGACCAGTCGATCACCGACGCCGTGTGCATCTGCCTCGCAGCCGACGACGGCGCATCGGGTTGGTCGGAGCGGACGAGCTGGCGCGTGGGCGGGCTCGACCCCGGTGAGCCGGCCCGTGAGGCCTCTGAGATCGCCGAGCGCACGCGCGGGGCCGCGGAGCTCGAGCCGGGGACCTATGCGGCCGTCCTCGAGCCCTTCGCGGTGGCGGAGCTCGTTCGCTGGTTCTCCTACGACTCGATGGGCGCACAGGGCTACCTCGAGGAGCGCAGCTACTTTTGCGGGCGGATCGGCGAGCAGCCATTCGACTCCAAGATCTCGATCGCCGACGACGCGCTCGACACTGCCAACCTGCCGAAGGCCTTCGACTTCGAAGGCGTGCCCAAGCAGCGCGTCCAGATGATCGAGGACGGCGTGATCCGCGACGTCGTCTGGGACCGCGCTACCGCGGCCCGCGCCGAGGACGGACGTGCCTCGACGGGCCATGCCCCGCCGGACGCCTGGCGCTTCTACGGCCCGCTCCCGACGGCCTTCTCGATGCCGGGAGGAGAGGCCGGCTCGACGGAAGAGCTCGCGGAGCTCGTCGGCGACGGCATCTACGTGACGCGTCTCCACTACCTGAGCGTCGTCGAGCCGCGGGCCGGGATCCTGACGGGGATGACGCGTGACGGGACGTTCCGGATCCGTGACGGCAAGGTCGCCGAGCCGCTCGTGAACCTCCGGTTCACGGTCGCGATGTCGGATGTCCTCGCCGAAGTGCCCGGCCTCGCCCGCGAGCCGATGCTCGTCAACCTGAACGACCTCTACGACGAACGGTTCCCGCACGCGGCGCTCGTCCCCGCGCTCGCGACGAAGCGCTTCCACATCACCGGAACCGGCTCGGGGCCGGGGCTCTAGGGCCAGTCCCTCGTTACGACCCTCACGAGGGACTGGCCCTCGTGACTCGGCTTATGCGAGCAGGTGGTACAGGACGATCGTATTCGCGAAAAAGATCGTGCCGACGACGATCGTCAGCCGCGTCAAATTCCGCTCGACGATGTGGGTTCCACCCTGCGAGGCCGGCACGTAGCCCATCCCGGCCATGCCGGTGTCGCGACCCGAGTGCATGAGGACCAGCGTGACCAGGGCAATGGACGTGATGAAGTGGAAGAACACGATTGCCGGCAGGCCGATGCTTTCCGTGAACGAAAGTAGGACGAACACGGGCCGAAGGGTAGCGAAGAGGGCTACCGACCCCCAACTTCGAGGATCGCGTTCACGAGCTGTGTCCCGAGGCGATCCTTCGTGAGGAAGGCGGCCACCCCGGCCTGCCTGGCCCGGTCGATGTCCGCCGAGATGCTCGAGCCCGTCAGAACGAGGACGCACGCGTCGGGGACGCGCTCTCGGATGTGCCTGGTTGCCTCGATCCCGTCCAGAATCGGCATCGAGATGTCCATCAGGGTCACGTCGGGCTTGAGCGAGGCCGCGAGCTCCACCGCGTCCTTTCCGTTGCCGGCGGTGCCCACGACCTCGACGCGATCGTCTCCGGCCAGGATCGCCTGGACGGTCTCGATGAAGAGCGGCTCGTCGTCCGCGATGAGTACGCGAACAGTCCGCGTTTGCGTTCCAGGGGCGACTTCCATGGCTCCGAGGGTCCTAGAGTTTTACCCCCTGCGGGCCAAAGCTACGCTTTCGTCGTGCCCGGCTCTGCAAGCGAGCAGATTCAGAAGCTCCTCGTCACGGGCGACAACCGCCTGAAGCAGGGCGTGTCGCCCGAGAAAGCTCGCGCGAGCTATGAGCAGGCGCTCCGGCTGGCCCGCGAGTCAGGCCTGGAAGACGAGGTTCGTCCGCTCGTCGAAGTCAGGCTCGCCGATCTCGAGCGGCTTTTTCCAGGATCGACTCGATCCTCTCCGCCTGACGCTTGACGTCGTGCTCGGCCGCAGCCGCCTGGGCGGCCGGATTCGGCCGGGGTAGCTCCGCCGCTCTGCGCAGGCCCTCGGCGAGCGCGGTCGTGTCGAGAGGATCGACGAGGACGCCCGCCTCCGGAGGGACGAACTCGGGCGGCCCACCGACACGGGTGGCGACGACCGACTTCCCGGATGCCATGCCCTCGAGCAGCGCCTGGCCGAAGGGCTCGATCAGCGACGGCTGGCAGAGGACCGTCGCTTCGGCGACGTAGCGGGGCACCTCCTCGTGGGGCACGCGGCCGGTGACCTCTACGTTGGGCCTCCCTTCGAGCTCTGGACGCAGCGGGCCGTCACCCACGAAGACGAGCCGGCCGCCGTCGAGCGTGCCGAATGCGTCGGCGAGCCGCACGACGTTCTTCCGCTCGATCAAGCTGCCCACGCACACGAACACGGGGCCGTTCCGGCGCTCTTCGGTGTCAGACGCCGGAGCGGTCCCGAAGAGCGAGAGGTCGACGCCGCAGTCGACGACGTCCGTCTTGCCGCGGGCCTCGGGGATCTTGGCCTCCAGCTCACGGCGAAGGTAGTCGGAGACAGCAACCAGCGACGAGGCCCGGCGCGCGACGAAGCGCGTGGCGGCGCGGATCCCCGGATAAGCGCCGATGTTGCGCACGTCGCGGCCATGGGCGGTCACGACCAGCGGGGCGCGGCCGAAGAGCGCGGCCGAGAGCCCGGTGGGGACGAGAAAGTGCGCGTAGACGACGTCGGGCTTCGAGGCACGCCGGACCTGTTGCGCGAGCCGCAGGTGGCGCTGCTTGCCACCGCCCCGGCCCTCCGTCACCACGCGCTCGATCTCATGGCCGCGATCGATCAGCGCCCGCTCGATCCCCTGGACGAACGCGCCCAGGTCCGGGTCGCTCGGCCCGGGATACATCTGCGAGACGAGGAGGATCTTCAAGAGTGCCCCATCCGGTAATGCCGCCGAGCTCCTGGGTCGCGAGCACCAAGCCAGAGGCCGCACTCGCTCGAAGGCAATGCTGAACGGTGCATTGGTGAGAGCGAGGGTGGGCTCTGGCGCCGTGTGATCGCGGGCCAGGGGCCGGCATGTATTGCTGGATGGGGCACCTACGTGCGCTGCTGCGCGTCGTACGTGCCGAAGACGTCGCGCAGCTCGTTCGAGATCTCGCCGATCGTCACCCTCGCGCGAAGGGCGTCGCGCATGGGCAGGAGCAGATTTCCGTCACCCTCGGCCACGCGCCGGACCTCCGCGAGCGCCTTCTGAGCCTCGTCGGCGTTCCGCTCGGCGCGAACCTTGGCCGTCCTCTCGAGCTGCCGCTTCTCGGCCTCGGGGTCGAGCCGGTGCAGCTCGATCGGCTCCGACTCCTGCTCGCGGTACTGGTTCACCCCGACGATCACTTTCTCGCCGGACTCGACCGCGGCGTTGTGCCCAAAGGCCGCGTCCTCGATCTCACGCTGGACGAAGCCCTGCTCGATCGCCTCGACCGCGCCGCCGATCTCGTCCACTCGCTCGATGAGCTCGCGGGCGCCTCGCTCGAGCTCGTCCGTCAGGGATTCGATGAAATAGGCGCCGCCGAGCGGGTCGGCTGTATCGGTTCCGCCGGCCTCGTGCGCCAAGAGCTGCTGCGTGCGCAGAGCGATCCTCGCCGAGTGCTCCGTCGGCAGCGCGAGCGCCTCGTCGAACCCGTTCGTGTGAATCGACTGGGCGCCGCCCGCGACCGCGGAGAGCGCCTGGATCGCCACGCGCACGATGTTGTTCTCCGGCTGCTGTGCGGTCAGCGTCGAGCCGCCGGTCTGCGCGTGGAACCGGAGCGCCTGGGCCTTCGGGTTCGTCGCCCCGAAGCGGTCGCGCATGATCTCGGCCCAGAGCCGGCGCGCCGCGCGGAACTTCGCGACCTCCTGGAAGAAGTGGTTGTGCGCGTTGAAGAAGAAGGAGAGCCGTTCCCCGAACTCATCGGGCGAGAGACCCGCATCGACGGCCGCCTGCGCGTAGGCGATGCCGTTGGCCAGCGTGAAGGCGAGCTCCTGGACGGCCGTCGAGCCCGCCTCCCGGATGTGGTAGCCGGAGATCGAGATCGTGTTCCACCTCGGCAGCCGCTCGTCCGCGTAGGCGAAGAGGTCGGTCGTCAGCCGCATCGAGGGCCGCGGCGGGAAGATGTAGTTCCCACGCGCGCAGTACTCCTTGAGGATGTCGTTCTGGACGGTGCCGCGGAGCTTGTCGCCGGACACGCCCTGCCCCTCGGCGACGAGCTCGTAGAGGAGCAGGAGGAGCCCCGCCGGCGCGTTGATCGTCATCGACGTCGAGACCTCGCCGAGCGGGATCTGGTCGAAGAGGAGCTCCATGTCGGCGATCGAGTCGATCGCGACACCGGTCCTCCCCACTTCGCCGACCGCTCGCGGGTCGTCTGAGTCGTACCCGAGCTGGGTCGGAAGGTCGAACGCGACGGACAGCCCGGTCTGTCCCCGCTCTTGGAGGTAGCGGAAGCGCGCGTTCGTCTCCTCGGCCGAGGCGAACCCGGCGTACTGCCGAATCGTCCACGGCCGCCCGCGGTACATGTCCTTGTACGGGCCGCGCGTGAACGGGAATTCACCCGGCAGCTCGAGCTCGAGCTCCGCGACGTCCTCGTCCGTGTAGACCGGCTTGATCTCGATCCCGGAGTCGGTCTCGCGGCGATCCTCGGTGGTCGCCATGGCTCTCAATCTACGCTACGCCCCGTGAGGGTGGTCGTCAGGCTGTTCGCCGGGCTTCGCGAGCGGGCGGGTACCGATCGGCGGGACCTCGAGCTCGACGACGGAGCCGCGCTCGGGGACGTGTGGCCCGCGCTCGGGCTGGGCGAGGAGCCCCCGGGTCTGCTCTACGCGGTCAACAGGGCTTATGCCCACCCAGCGACGGAGCTCTCCGAGGGCGACGAGGTCGCGCTGATCCCACCGGTCTCGGGAGGCACGTTTCGGCTTACCGAAGGGCCGGTCAACCTGACCTCCGTCGTCGTCGCGGTCGTCGACGAGCAAGCCGGGGCGATCGCGACCTTCCTCGGCACCGTGCGAGCAAAGTCACGCGGCCGCGACGTGATCGCGCTCGAATACGAGGCTTACGAGGAGATGGCCGAGGAAGTGATGGCCGAGATCGCGGCTGAGGTGGACGAGCGCTACGACCTCTGCAAGGTGGCGATCACGCATCGACTCGGCCGCGTGGAGGTCGGAGAGACGAGCGTGGCGATCGCCGTCTCGGCGCCGCACCGGCAGGATGCGCTCGCCGCCTGCGCAGACGTCATCGAGACGTTGAAGGCGCGGGTGCCGCTCTGGAAGAAGGAACTCTACGAGGGCGGTGAGGAGTGGATCGGCCGCGGCTCGTAAGAACGGGCCAGGCCCTGCGCCTGTCTCGGCGCAAGACCTGACCCTGGCAATTCGAACTCGACCCGCTACCGCGGAGTAGCAGGATTGTGGTCCTTGTCGGGCGCGTTTCCGCCCGGAGCCAGTCCGGTTGGCCCGGCAGCCTCAGTCTCCGCCACGATGTGCGGATCGAAGAAGCTCGCCGCTGCCGCGGTGGCCAGGCAGATGCGATAGGTGTGGACGCCCGGCGTTACGGCGAACACCTGATTCCCGAACGTGCTCGACTGATCCGCGGAGCTCTGCAGATGGTCGTAGTACGCCGGTGAGCTCAAACCGCACGTTGCCGTGTCCTGAGTGAAGCGAATGGCGTAGTCCATGGCCGCGGCGGTCCCCGTAACCGTCACGCCACCGGATACGTTGACGCGCGTGGCGTCGGCCGGAACGGTGAGTGTCACCGCGACGACCGGCAGATGGCTGCCGCCGCCGAACGCGCCGTCCGCGCCAAGGGTCGAGCCTACGCGTCCCGCGGTCGACGGATTGCCTGGGACTCCCTGAATCCCCTGTTGGCCCGGTGCGCCAGGTGCGCCAGGTGCGCCGGGTGCGCCCTGGGGCCCTCGTGGAAGCTGCCCGGCCCTGAAGTCCACGGCCAGCAGCGAGCGGTTCTTGACCTTGACCGAAGTGACTGCGTTTCTCTTGAGCTGCTTCGTGCCGACACTGTTCCTGGGCAAGGCTTGAATCGCGGCCACGCTCGTTCCACCGAGCGCGACTCCTAGTGCAAGACAAGCAATGACCATCGCAGGCGACGGCCGAAGGCGGCGGAAAATGCTGTTCATGACCCTCCTCTGGAGTTGACGGCGTCCTTCACGTTCAAGACCCCGGAAGTTCACGGAATCTTCCGCAGGCACCGCAAGATCTCGGAAGATAGCTGAAGCTACCGGTACCTGTCAAAAACTGGCGCTAACGCACGAGGGCCGCCTCTGGGAAGCGGCCCTCGTCGTTACGAACTGTTTGCTTGGCTCTAGCCGCGACCAACCAGCAGGTTGACCCGGAAGCCGGCACGCCTGACGGCGCCCGGCCTCGGCTGCTGCCCGATGACCCGGCCGCGCAGCGCTCGCCTCGTGCGAACGCGGCGCACCCTGCCGACGCGGCAGTTGGCCCTGCGGATCCGCTGCCTGGCGACACCGAGCCTCAGTCCGATTACCCGCGGCACGCGGCAGCGGTTCGGAGGAGGCGGAGGCGGCGGAGGTGGCGGTGGCGGTGGCGGTGGCGGCGGTGGCGGAGGCGGTGGCGGCGGAGGTGGCGGCGGTGGAGGTGGCGGTGGCGGCGGTGGCGGTGGAGGTGGAGGTGGAGGTGGAGGTGGCGGTGGAGGTGGAGGTGGCGGTGGAGGTGGAGGTGGCGGTGGAGGTGGAGGTGGAGGTGGCGGTGGCCCGGCCACGACCAGCTTCTCCACGCTGGCGAGGCCGGTCGAGACGTTGACGCGCCCGCCGGCGGCGATCAGCGTGTTGCCGACAGCCACGCTCGCCGTGAACGAGCGCGCCTGGTTCAGCGATGGCACCGGCAGCCAGGCGTTCGTGGCCACGTCGTATTTGGATACGTCGGCCAGCCCGTCGAAGGACGGGAGGTCCGTGCCGCCGATCGCATACAGCTGCCCTGCGACAACTGCCCGACCGGCGGTGTTCTTGGGCATCGGCATGTCGGCCAACTGGTCGAGGGCCGTCCACGCGTTGGTGGCGGGGTCGAAGCCCCAGGTGTTGCTGAGCACCTCGTCGGGGTTCGTGCGTCCACCCGACAAGTAGAACTTGCCGTTGATGACCTCCGAGGTGGTTCCACCCTGGCCCGGGCTCGCCGGGCTCGGTGCCTTCTCGGTGAACGTGTTCGCGACCGGGTCGTACTCCCACGTCTGGTTCGAGACGCTGTCGATGCCGGGCGCCGCATAGCCCCCGTTCAGGTAGATCTTGCCGTTGGCGGCGTTGTAGCCGGACGCCATCTGACTACGCGTGCCTGGCATGGTCGCCCCCGTCGTCCACGTGTTGGTCGCGATGTCGTAGATCCGCGTCACGTCGTAGACGACCGGCGGGTCTGGCGTCCGTGTCGAGCCGCCGAAGACGTAGATCTTGTTCGTCGGCGGGTAGTAGACGGCCGAGGCGACGAGCGCCGCGTTCGGCATGTTCGCCAGCTGCGTCCAGGTGTCGGTCGCGACGTTGTAGCGGTAGACCGTGTCCAGCGTCGAGCCCGGGTCCTCGGGGAAGTTGTAGCCGCCGAAGACGTAGGCGTAGGTGCCGTCGCTGGCCGCTGCGCCGCCGAACACGCTCTGCGGGAGCGGAGCGACGTTCGTCCATGCGCCCGGTGGTGGTGGCGGCGGTGGTGGTGGTGGTGGCGGAGGCGGTGGCGGAGGAGGCGGTGGCGGAGGAGGCGGTGGCGGAGGGCCGCCGCCCTGAACGGCTGCGAGGGCGTCCACGAGACCGTGCCCGAAGTGGTTGTTCGGGATCTGGCCGACGCCACCGCAGAGCGTGCCGTTGCTCGCGGTCACGTTCGGGTTCGCCGTTCCGCTCAGACGCGCCTTGGTGGCGGCGATGTCCCTGTTCAGGCTCGGAACGGCCTGCCACAGGAGTGCGACGACGCCCACGACGTGCGGGCCGGCCATCGAGGTTCCGCTGAAGTTCGCATACGCGGTGTCGCTCGTGTTGGTCGAGGAACGCGTGCCCGTGCCTGGCGCGACGATGTCGGGCTTGATCCGGCCGGAGCCGTCGGTCGTGACCGGGCCGCGGCTGCTGAAGCCGACCACCTGGTTCGTGCTCGTGGTCAGCGCGCCGGTCGTGTACGAGGCGGCGTAGATCGCTATCGGGTCCTGAACCGTGCTGCAGTTCGGGCCCGCATTCCCGGCAGAGGCTTCTACGAAGATGCCTGCAGCCTGCGTGTTCTCGACGATTGTTTGCAAGGTTGTGGGCGCGCAACCCTCGCTCGGCGGGCAGGTCCAGCTGTTGTTCATCACGTGCGGCCGGAGCGCCGGATTCGGGTTACCACCCGTGAGGTCCGTTGGCGCCATGAAGAACTGGAAGCACTCGGTATAGGTCGCCGGCGTTCCGTTCCCCTGATTCATGTTCCGGCAGCCGATCCACTTCGCTCCCGGAGCGACGCCGATCTGGTTCGGGCCCGGATTGCCGTCGTCGCCGGAGGTCGTGCCCGTCGTGTGCGTTCCGTGCGAGTTGTCGTCGCAGGGCGCCTGCGTATTCGGACCGCAGATTCCGCCGCCCGAGTGAATCGCGTCCCACCAGTTGTAGTTGTGGTTCGCGTTCGCCCCGTCCCACCCTCGGTAGTGCGGCCTGAGGGCGTTGTGCGTCCACCGGACACCGGTGTCCTGGTTTGCGATCACGATCCCGGTGCCGTTGAACCCGAGCGCCCAGACCTGTGGAGCCTTGACCTGGTTGACGCCCGGCTCGACGACTTCCGGTGCGGAGGCTTCGATCATCGAGACGGAGTCGAACGAGTTCTCGGCAATTGCCGCCTGGTCCGCCTCGAGCCAGTTCGACGGACGGTTCGACTCGATCACCTTCACGTCCGTCCGCGCGGCAAGGGTGTTGACCAGAGCGCGGTCACCCTTCGCGGCGATCACGTTCGCCGCCCAGTACGACTTGTACGAGATCCCCTGCGCCTCGAGCAGTGCGCGAAGTGGGGCCTGGGTCCTGTCCGCCGTTCGCTTGAGCGTCCGGTAGACGTACCACCCCTGAGCGTCCTGATCCCTCATGCCATAGGCGGCGCTGAGGTCCGCCTGCTCCGCGAGATGGATCATGAACGAGGTCTCGCGACCACCGGCGGTGTCCGTGAGTACCCGATTCTCGATCTTGCCCGTGTAGCCGGTGATCGGCTTCGAGGCTTGACCACTACTGCTCGCCAAAACTGGTGTTGCCGCCGCGATCAGCCCTGCGAGCGCGAGCGCAATCGCGATTCTGGTTCGTCCACGCACAGCAGCTCCCCTCCCTGGGTCTTAGATGCCCGGAGATTAGGACTTTTGGACCATGCGTACAAGGTTTTGCGTCAGGCGGAGCCGATAGGTGCCTCCGTCTGAAGCGTCGCTGGCCGCGGACGAACAACGGCGGAGGGCCCCCGCCAGGCGGGGGCCCTCCAGTGCTTCGTTGTCTAGTTGATTACCCCCGGCCGACGAGCAGGTTGACCCGGAAGCCTGCACGCCTGACGGCGCCCGGCCTCGGCTGCTGCCCGATGACCCGGCCGCGCAGCGCCCGCCTCGTGCGAACGCGGCGCACCCTGCCGACGCGGCAGTTGGCCCTGCGGATCCGCTGCCTGGCGACACCGAGCCTCAGTCCGATTACCCGCGGCACGCGGCAGCGGTTCGGAGGAGGCGGAGGCGGCGGAGGTGGCGGAGGCGGTGGCGGTGGCGGTGGCGGCGGCGGTGGCGGCGGAGGTGGCGGCGGTGGAGGTGGTGGAGGTGGCGGTGGCGGTGGAGGTGGAGGTGGAGGTGGAGGTGGAGGTGGAGGTGGAGGTGGAGGTGGAGGTGGAGGTGGAGGTGGCGGTGGAGGCGGCGGTGGCGGTGGTGGCGGCGGAGGCGGTGGTGGCCCGCCGACGACGAGCTTCTCCACGCTGGCGAGCGAGGTGTCCACGTTGGCGCGCCCGCCGGCGGCGATGATCGTGTTACCGACTGCCACGCTCGAGGTGAAGGAGCGCGCAGTGTTCAGGAGCGGCACCGGCGACCAGGCGTTCCCCGCCGCGTCGTACTTGGAGACGTCGTTCAGCCCGTCGAAGCTGGCGAGATTCGTGCCCCCGATCGAATACAGCTGCCCCTGGACGACTGCCGCCCCGGGGACGTTCTTCGCCATCGGCATGTCGGCCAGCTGGTCGAGGGCTGTCCACGTGTTGGCGGCGATGTCGTAGGCCCAGGTGTTGCTGAGCACCTCGTCGGGATTCGTGCGTCCACCGGCGACGTACAGCTTGCCGTTGATCACCCCCGAGGTGGGCCCGGCCTGCATCGCCGGGCTCGGCGCCTTGACGGTGAACGTGTTCGCGACCGGGTCGAACTCCCAGGTCGTCGCCTGCACGCTGTCGATCGTCGACGTCTCGAAGCCGCCGTTCAGGTAGATCTTCCCGTTGGCCGTGTTGTAGCCGGACGCCATCTGCTGGCGCGTAGCGGGCATGGTCGGGCCCATCGTCCACGTGTTGGTCGCGATGTCGTAGATCCGCGTCACGTCGTAGACGACCACCGGGTCCGGCGTCCGTGTCGAGCCGCCGAAGACGTAGATCTTGTTCGTCGGCGGGTAGTAGACGGCCGACGCCATCAGTGCCGCCTGCGGCATCGGCGCCGAGGTCGAGAGCGTCGTCCAACTGTCGGTCGCAATGTTGTAGCGGTAGACCGTGTTCAAGGTCGAGCCCGGCGCCGCCGGGAAGTGGTAGCCCCCGAACACGTAGACGTAGGTACCGTCGCTCGCCGCTGCGCCGCCGAAGACCGACTGCGGCAGCGGTGCAACGTTCGTCCACGCGCCCGGTGGTGGCGGAGGTGGCGGTGGCGGAGGTGGCGGAGGCGGAGGTGGCGGAGGCGGTGGAGGTGGAGGCCCGCCGCCCTGAACAGCAGCGAGTGCGTCCACGAGGCCATGCCCGAAGTGGTTGTTCGGGATCTGGCCGACGCCACCGCACAGCGTGCCGTTGCTCGCCGTCACGTTCGGATTCGCGGTGCCGCTCAGCCTCGCCTTGGTGGCGGCGATGTCCCTGTTCAGGCTCGGAACGGCCTGCCACAGGAGTGCGACGACGCCCACGACGTGCGGGCCGGCCATCGAGGTTCCGCTGAAGTTCGCATACGCGGTGTCGCTCGTGTTCGTCGAGGAACGCGTGCCCGTGCCTGGCGCGACGATGTCGGGCTTGATCCGGCCGGAGCCGTCGATGGTGACCGGGCCGCGGCTGCTGAAGCCGACGACCTGGTTCGTGCCGGTGGTCAGCGCGCCGGTCGAGTACGAAGCTGCGTAGATCGCAGGGGGATCCATGACCGTGCTGCAGTTCGGACCTGCGTTCCCCGCGGATACGGTGACGAAGATGCCCGCAGCCTGCGTGTTCTCGACGATCTGACGCAGGGTGTCATGCGCGCACCCCTCGCTCGGCGGACAGCCCCAGCTGTTGTTCATCACGTGCGGCCGGAGCGCCGGATTCGGGTTACCACCCGTGAGGTCCGTCGGAGCCATGAAGAACTGGAAGCACTCGGTATAGGTCGCCGGCGTTCCGTTCCCCTGATCCATGTTCCGGCAGCCGATCCACTTCGCTCCCGGAGCGACGCCGATCTGGTTCGGGCCCGGACTGCCGTCGTCACCCGAGGTCGTGCCCGTCGTGTGCGTTCCGTGCGAGTGGTCGTCGCAGGGCGCCTGCGTGTTCGCCCCGCAGATCCCGCCGCCCGAGTGAATCGCGTCCCACCAGTTGTAGTTGTGGTTCGCGTTCGCCCCGTCCCACCCTCGGTAGTGCGGCCTGAGGGCGTTGTGTGTCCAGCGCGTACCGGTGTCCTGGTTTGCGATCACGATCCCGGTGCCGTTGAACCCGAGCGCCCAGACCTGTGGAGCCTTGACCTGGTTGACGCCCGGTTCGACGGCTTCCGGTGCAGACGCTGCCATCGTCGAGACGGAGTCGAAGGAGCTCTCGGCAATTGCGGCCTGATCCGCTTCGAGCCAGTTCGACGGACTGTTCGACTCGATCACCTTCACGTCGGGCCGGGCGGCAAGGGTGTCGACCAGAGCGCGGTCCGCCTTTGCGACGATCACGTTCGCCGCCCAGAACGACTTGTACGAGATGCCCTGCGCCTCGAGCAACGCGCGAAGCGGCGCCTGTGTCCTGTCCGCTGTTTGCTTGAGCGTCCGGTAGACGTACCACCCCTGAGCATCCTGGTCCCTCATGCTTGAGGCGGCACTGAGGTCCGCCTGCTCCGTGAGATGGATGACGATCGAGGCGTCACGCCCACCCGCCGTATCGGCGAGCACCCGATTCTCGATCTTGCCCGTGTAGCCGGTGATCGGCTTCGAGGCTTGACCACTACTGCTCGCCAAAACTGGTGTTACTCCCGCGATCAGCCCTGCGAGCGCGAGCGCAATCGCGATTCTGGTTCGTCCACGCACAGCAGCTCCCCTTCCCCTGGGTCTTAGATGCGCATGAGAGTAGGGCTTTTCCGTCGTGTTGACAACTTTTCACCCGGGCGGAGCCTCAGAGGACTCCGCCCGGGCAACGCAGCTACTGGGCGACCACCGCGGTGCCGGCGAACTGGCACCGGCTGACGCCTGCGATCGAATACTCCTCTGCGAGGAAGGAGAGGCTCACCGCAGAGGTCCCGGTCGGCGAGCGGTAGACGATCGTGCCCGCAACGTCGTCGTCGCTGCCCCCGAGAACATCGAAGTCGGAGCTCGCATCGAGATCGTCGTCTTCGCGGTAGAACGCTGCCGTGTCGTCGACGGCTGCGACGTGCAGCCGCGCGTTGTCGAGCGTGGAGCGAGCGCTGATCGTCATGTCTCCGGCCGTCGAGCAAGCGGCGCGGAGGATCAGCCCCCCGTGGGTGAGGATCGTGGCCGCGGGAGTGTTCGCCGGGACGTCGTAGGCGAGCTTCGCTGCTCCAGGCCCGGCGGGCCCCGCGGGACCTGTCGAGCCCTGAGGGCCCTGCGTCCCGGCCGGGCCCTGTGGCCCAGCAGGCCCGACCGGCCCCTGCGCGCCGCGAGCGCCCCGGATCGTGGGGACGACGGTCGCAGGCAGCTTCGCGTTCCGCCCGAGTGGAACGAGCCTCCCGGCCTTCGGCGCCCTCGACGCCTTGATTCCGTTCACGGCCCCCGCATTCAGCGCGAACGCCGCGATCGAGCGCCTGGCCGCCCCGCCGGCGGGCGACGCGGCGAGTCCCGCCAGAGCGAGCACCAATCCCCCGACGACAGCGACTGTCTTCGTTTTACGCACCAGAGACCTCCTCGGTCGGTTGAGAACGAGTAGGTCTCCTCAAGTACAGGGCGCGGCCGCTCGACGAGGGCCGTGGACCGATGTCGGCGCACTTTCGGCGCGGAGTTGCACGGGAGGCACCCGGGTACCATGAGCCGCGTGAGCGAGCTCACACCAGAAGAGCGCGCGCGGCTCGCCGAGCTCGCCTACTACGAGCCGCCGGAGCCGATCAGGCACGAGCCTCGATTCCCGCTCCTGCGGAAGCTGATCGCGCCCCTGATCGCCCTCGGGGCGCTCTTCATCAAGTTCGGGGGCGTCCTCTTCAAGGCCAAGTTCCTGTGGTCGATGTTGATCTCCGCGGGCTTCTACGTCTGGTTCGGAGGCTGGTGGTTCGGGATCGGCCTGATCGTGCTGCTGTTCGTGCACGAGATGGGCCACGTCATCGAGGCGAAGCGCCAGGGGCTGCCGGTGAGCGCTCCGCTCTTCATCCCGTTCCTGGGCGCGCTGATCACGCTCAAGCAGATGCCACACAACGCCTGGAACGAGGCGAAGCTCGCGCTCGGGGGACCGATCGTCGGCTCTCTGGGCGCCGCTGCCATCTGGATCGCCGGCGTCGCCTACGACTCGAACCACCTGAAGGC
This sequence comes from uncultured Actinomycetes bacterium, assembly GCA_963776955.1. Lineage (GTDB taxonomy): Bacteria > Actinomycetota > Thermoleophilia > Gaiellales > Gaiellaceae > VAXT01. Next base: position 58,801 of record CAVZOM010000003.1, on the reverse strand, counting down.
GCTCGCCTTCCTGGGATTCTTCCTCAACCTTTTCAACCTGCTGCCGGTGGTGCCGCTCGACGGAGGGCGAATCGTCAGCGCGCTGCACCCGGTGCTCTGGCTCGTCGGCTTTCTCGCGCTGCTGGGGCTCGTCGTCGTGTCGCCGAACCCGATCCTGATCATCATCCTGATCTTCTCCGGGATGGAGCTCTGGACTCGCTGGCGCACGAGGAACCATCCCGAGCTCCAGGAGTACTACAAAGTGGAGCCTCGCCAGCGCGCGATCGTCGCGGTGCTCTACTTCGGACTCGCGGTCCTGCTCGTGCTCGGCATGGAAGCGACACACGTGGATCGGGACTCGCTCCGCTGATGAAGGACGAGCAGCTCCTCGAGAGCCACCAGGGCGCGCTCCCGGAGAACGTCCTCTCGATTGCCCGCGAGTTCTGGGCCGGCTTCTCTGCAGTCGAGAAGATCGACCGGCCCGCGGTCTCGGTCTTCGGGTCCGCGCGCGTGCGTGAGGATTCGCCCGTGTACGCCCACGCCCGCACCGTCGGGCAGCGCTTCGCAAAGCAGGGCTGGGCCGTGATCACCGGTGGCGGGCCGGGGGTCATGGAAGCAGCGAACAGAGGCGCGAAGGAGGCAGGCGGGCTCTCGGTCGGCTTCAACATCGAGCTCCCTCACGAGCAGGGCTCCAACCCATACCTGGACATCTCCTACACCTTCAAGCACTTCTACGCGCGGAAGGTCTGCTTCGTGAAGCCCGCGGAGGGGTTCGTCATCTTCCCCGGCGGCTTCGGCACCCTCGACGAGCTCTTCGAGGCGCTGACGCTGATCCAGACCGGCAAGGCTCAGAACTTCCCGGTCGTCCTGATCGACACCGATTACTGGGGCGAGATGATCGACTGGGTCAAGGGCGAGATGCTCGCGGACGCGATGATCTCGCCGGAGGATCTCGACCTGCTCCACCTCACCGACGATCTCGACTACGCCGTCCAGACGGTGCTCGACTGCTACGAGCAGAACTGCGCCGAGGAGGCCGCGGAGGCCCGCAAGGCAGACGCCCAGTAGGGCGTTCGTACACTTTGGTCGTGCAGTTGCGCGACCTCCCGTCGGTGGACGAGCTGGCCCGGACGAGCGGGGACCCGCTCGCAGTCGAGGCAGCGAGGGTTGTCCTCGCGCGCGCGCGCGAGGAGATCCAGGCGGGCGCGGATCCCGGCGACCTCGAGGCACGCCTCGCTGACGAGCTCGGCGCTGCTCGCACGGCGAGGCTCCGCAGAGCGCTGAACGCCACCGGCGTCATCGTCCACACGAACCTCGGCCGCGCGCCGCTCGCTGATGCCGCTCTCGAGCGGGTGCGTGAGGTCGGCCGGGGCTACTCGAACCTCGAGTACGACCTGAGCGCGGGCACGCGCGGCTCCCGGCAGGACCACGTCGCCGGCATCCTGCGCCGGTTGACAGGGGCCGAAGCCGCGCTCGTCGTGAACAACAATGCGGCTGCCGTGCTGCTCGCCCTGGCGGCGCTCGCCGAGGGGCGCGACGTGCTCGTCTCGCGCGGCGAGCTGATCGAGATCGGCGACGGCTTCCGGATCCCCGACGTGCTGGCGCGGTCGGGAGCACGCCTCGTCGAGGTGGGCACGACGAACCGGACGCGGGCGGCCGACTACGAGCAGGCCGTCGGTCCCGAGACCGCGGTTCTTCTTCGGGTGCACCAGTCGAACTTCCGGCTCGTGGGCTTCACGGAGCTGCCCTCCGTCGCCGAGCTCGCGAAGGTCGCGCAGCGACACGGCCTGCCGCTCGTCGACGACCTCGGCTCCGGCGCGCTGACGCCAAGTAACTCGGTGGTATTGAGCGAGGAGCCGTCGGTGCGGGAGAGCCTCGAGGCCGGCTCCGACCTCGTTTGCTTCTCGGGCGACAAGCTCCTGGGCGGGCCGCAGGCCGGCATCGTCGTCGGGAGCGCGGAGCTCGTCGAGCGACTCAGACGCCACCCTCTCCAGCGCGCGATGCGTGCCGACAAGCTGACCCTGGCTGCACTGGAAGGCACGCTCGCCCTCTACCTCGACCCCGGGCGCGCGTTCGAGGAGATTCCCGTCTTGCGCATGACCGCAGAGGCTCCCGACGCCGTCAGGGCGCGCGCGGAGCGGCTGGCGAACGCCGTCGGGGGCGAGGTCGAGGAGACGGTGGCGCGGATCGGCGGCGGCGCACTCCCGCTGGCCGAGCTGCCCAGCTTCGCGTGCGCGGTCGAGGAGGAGCTTGCAGGGCCGTTGCGCTCGGGCGAGCCGCCGGTGGTCGGCGTCATCCGCGACGGACGCTTGCTCCTCGACTGCCGCACGCTGACCGACGCCGAGGCAGAGGAAGTTGCCGCAGCGGTCGGGACCGCGCGCGGATGAGCACCCGGGCGCCGCAGGCCACGCTCTGGGACAGTCTCCGGGGAGCACTCGTGACGCGGACGCTCGCCGTCGTAGCCGACCTGGGCGTGCCGGAGGCCCTCGCCGACGGCCCCCGCGACGTCGATGACCTTGCTCGCGAGGCCGGGGCCGATCCCGACACGCTGCACCGGATGCTGCGGGCTCTCGCGAGCGACGGGAAGGGCGGCTCCGAGCCGACGAGCATCCAGTACGGGCTGATCCAGGCGCGATGCCGCTGACCGTCGGAACCGCCGGTCACATCGACCATGGCAAGACGTGGCTCGTCCGTGCGCTGACCGGCAAGGACACGGACCGTCTGCCCGAGGAGAAGGAGCGCGGAATCTCGATCGACCTCGGCTACGCGCCGCTGGAGTTGCCCGACGGCCGGCGGCTCTCGGTGATCGACGTGCCGGGCCACGAGCGCTTCGTCCGCAACATGGTCGCCGGGGCAAGCGGTATCGACCTCTTCCTGCTCGTGATCGACGCGACCGAAGGCGCAAGGCCGCAGACGCACGAGCATCTGGCCATCCTCCGGCTGCTCGGCATCGAGGACGGCGTCGTCGCCGTAACCAAGGCGGACGCGGCTGACACGGACACACTCGCGCTCGTGGTCGACGAGGCGCGCGAGCTCGTCCCCGGGGCCGCGGTGATTCCCGTGAGCGCCAAGACGGGCGAGGGCCTCGACGAGCTCCGCTCGGCGCTGGCCTCGGTATCGGAGGGTCGCGAGCACTCGACGTTGCTCGGAGCGACTCGGCTCTACGTCGATCGCGTCTTCACGCTGCGCGGGATCGGCACCGTGGTGACCGGAACGCTCTGGTCTGGGTCGGTCGGCGAGGGCGACGCGCTGCGCGCCGAGCCGGCCGGCGCCGAGGTGCGGGTACGGAGCGTCCAGGTGCACGACGAGCCGGTGGAACGGGCCGACGCAGGTCAGCGAGTCGCGCTCGCGCTGCCGGGTGTGGAGCGGACCGCGCTCAGGCGCGGCGACGCCCTCGTCGAGCCGGGCTCGTATCCGGTGAGCTACCGCGTCGACGTCCAGCTCGAGGAGCTCGATCCGATCGCCGACCACACCCGGCTCCACGTGCACCACGGCACGGCCGAGATCCCGGCTCGGCTGGTCCGCATCGGGGAACGCTTCGCGCAGCTTCGCCTGGCCGAGCCCGTCGTCACGGCTCGAGGCGACAGGGTCGTCTTGCGGAACTCGACGACGATCGGCGGAGGCCGGGTTCTGGATCCAGCACCTCCGCGCAGCTCGGATGCGACGCGGCTCGACGTGCTTGCTCGAGACGATCCGGCGTCGATCGTGCGTGCGCTCGTGAGCGAGCCAGCGCGGCGATCTGACCTCGCGGCCCGCGCGTTGCTCTCGCCGCCTCAGCTGGACGCGGGGCTCGAGGCTCTCCAGCAAGCCGGCGAGTGGAGCTTCTCGGAGGAGTGGCTGGAGCAGACGAAGCGCGAGGCGCGGACCCGGCTCACGCTCCGTGCGGAAGCTGCCCCGCTCGACCCCGGCCTCGCGACCGCAGACCTCCTCGAAGGCGCGCCGTGGGGCGAGGCGATCCTCCCGCTCCTCGACCTCGACGTTCGCGAAGGGAAGGCGTACCTCCCGGGCAGGAGCGCCGGGCTCGGGGAACGGGCGTCGGAAGCGGAGGCGCTCGAGGCCCAGCTCGCCGCAGCAGGCTTCACACCGATCGCGGTCGAGGACCAGGAGCTCGCCCGCTTCCTCGAGGAAGAGGGTCGACTGATCCGTGTCGGAGACGGTCTCGCCATCGGAACGCAGGCCTACGACGAGGCGAAGCGAGCCTTGATCGGGGAGTGCGAGGAGGCCGGCAAGATCACGCTCGCCCGGTTCCGCGATCTCCTCGGAATCTCCCGCAGGCCGGCGCAGCTCGTGCTGGAGCGCTTCGATGCCGACGGCATCACGCGGCGCGTCGGCGACGAACGAGTCTTGAGGCGCGGAGCTACGATCGACAGATAGGGAGCGGCATGGGCCCGGTGGCCCAGCTGGTCTTCAAAACCGGTGCGGTCGTGTAACCCACGGCTCGGTAGGTTCGACTCCTGCGCCGCTCCGTCCGTGCAAACTGGCCCGCTGGAGGCGCGAAGCTCGGCATGCTTCCGTCCGGCGGACTACCGAGAAACCGAGAGTTGCCGCGTGTACCCGAACGAGCTTCGGTGTTTCCACCCGGCCAACGAACGGGTACCTGGCCAGGAGAATGAACGCGGGACGCGAGAGCCGGTTCCTCCGCATAGCGGCGATTTGCGGCCTCGCTGTCCCGGTCACCAACACCATCGGCTGGGCGGTGGGCGGCCTTGTGCAACCCGAGGCGTATAGCTCGACCGATGACGATATTTCCGACCTCGGAGCGATGACGGCGTCAAGCCCCTGGCTCTACAACCAGATCGGGGCGAACCTGACTGGACTGCTCATCGTCGTCCTCGCGCTTGGCCTCTGGCGTGCTTTGTCGCCGGACACGCTTGGACGACTCGGAGCCGGGGCGCTCCTCCTCGTGGGCGTCGGTGTTTTCCTTGACGGCCTTCTCCGGCTCGACTGCCAGGGGATCGACACCAACTGCCAGAACGACTCGTGGCATTCGGATGCCCACAAGATGGAAGGACGCTTCACCACGGCCTTCACCTTGCTCGCCCCGATCATCCTCGCGTTCGCGTTCCGCAGGATCGCCGGATGGAGAGACACCTGGCTTCCCACCCTCGCCGCGATACCGGCCAGCATTGTGGTCGGGATACTCTTCTCCGGCTTGGGTGACGGCGCAGCAACCCGAGCGACAACGCTGACGTGGACGCTCTGGGCTGCGTTCGTCGGCTTCCGGCTGCTTCAAAAAACGTCCCGGCCAAAGCCGGCACCCGTCTGACCGGCGCGTGCACCGGCCCGAGCTCTACGCTCCCGAGACGTGCTTTCGGATCCGCCCGAAGTCGTTCTCGTCCGGCACGGCGAGACCGAGTGGTCTCGCGAGCTGAAGCACACCGGGCGCACGGACATCCCGCTGACCGAGGACGGTCGTCGGCAGGCGCAGGCCGTCGGGACGGCCCTTCAGGGTCGCCAATTCGCGGTCGTGCTCACCAGCCCGCTCGCGCGTGCTGCCGACACCTGCCGGCTCGCCGGCTTCGGCGACGCGGCGGAGCAGCGCGACGAGCTGCGGGAGTGGGACTACGGGTCTTACGAGGGGCGAACCACGCTCGAGATCCGCAACGAGATCCCCGGCTGGACGATCTGGCGAGGCGCGGTGCCCGAGGGTGAGGCGATCGACGAGGTCGCCGCGCGCGTCGATCGCGTGATCGCCGAGCTTCGTGCCGCCCAGGGCGACGCCCTCCTCTTCGCCCACGGGCACCTGCTCCGAGTCCTCACAGCGCGTTGGCTGGGCCTGGACCCCCAAGCCGGAGCGCTGTTCGCGCTCGATCCGGCCACGCTCAGCACGCTCGGCTACGAGCGAGAGACGTCGGTCATCCGGCTCTGGAATCGGCCCGCGTAAACGAAATGCTTACAGCGCGCAGCTGTTCGGCTAGCTGCTAGGCGGTCGCGGCGCGTTCGAGCCAGCGTGCGCGCTTCTTCGCCGCCTCGGCCTCGCGGTTCTTCGGCGGCGCGGTCGTCACGAGCTCACCGAGCAGCCGCTGCGACGCGGCCGTGACGGCGTCGACCGCGCGGTCGAAGGCCTCTGCGTTCGCCTGCGACGGGTTCGTAAACCCGCTGATCTTGCGCACGTACTGGAGCGCCGCGGCGTGCACTTCCTCGTGCGTCGCCGGCGGCTCGAAGTTGTGGAGCGTATGGATGCTTCGGCACATGGGCCCCAGGTTAGCGGGACAGCTGACCGAGGATCGACTCGAGCTCCCGGCCGTGCTCGGCACTGTCGAATGCGTTCATCGGATGGGAAGGTAGGGCTCGTTCGACGAGCTTCCCCGCCGAACGGAGGTACACGACCGGATGGATCACGCCGTCCGGGTCGAGCTCGACCGTGACGGCGACGGCATCCGGCCCGGCCTCGTCCACGAAGGCCTCCAAGGGCACGATGCCATCGTCGCGGACCTCCCCGTTGAAGCTGAGTGCGCGGGCGAGATACCCCTTCTGCACCCAGAGCTCCGGCGCCCGGGCGAGCTCGGCGAGGAGGTAGCGGACCACCTGGTCGCGGGGGAGAGCCGGGCGCGCCAACCGCATGCCGAACCGGGTCTCCGCGAGGTGGCGGGCGAGCACCTGGGCGTTGTAGCGGAAGCCGTTGACCGAGCTCGAGTTGCTCGCGAGCCCTTGCTTGCGCAGCCCGGGTGAGCCCTGCGTCGCGTTCCCGGCGAAGTAGACGCCCGGGATCGACACGCTCTCGAAGAAGGAGGTCAGCGCCGGGATGCGGCCGTCGGCAACCGTCGCGAGACCGAGGGACGGTAGGTCGCAGAGAGGTGTCTGAAAACCGCTCGCGACGAGGACGTCGTCGGCCTCGAAGACGAGTTCGCCGGGCCAAGTCGTGCCCTGCGCGAGGACGCGGTAGCCCTCGCCTTGCCGCTCGATCCGCTCGATCGCCGCATCGACGATGAGCGCGCCGCCGCCTCCGCGGGAGTACTGGTCGAGCGGCTCGAGGTAGCGCGCCCGGACGATGGAGCGCCCCCGGATCTCCCGGTCGGCCGGCCGCGGCGACGCGAGGACGACCTGGGAGGCCCACGGAAGGAGGCCGTACGCGACCTCGAATCCCGAGTTGCGTTTGCCGACGATGAACACGCGCCGGCCCCGGTAGTCGGAAGCGGCCCGTGTGTCGGCGTAGTGCACAGCGAGCTCGGCACCCGCGATCGGGGCCGTCCACGGCTCGGTGACGCCGATCGCGAACACGGCCGCGCGGCAGCGGTACTCCCCGTCCGACGTGAGCAGGACGAGACCGTCGTCCTCCCGGCGCGTGCCGCCCCATCGGCACCCGTAGCGCACCTCGATGCCGGCCCGTTCGGCGAACGCGACGAGCCCCGCTTCCATCTCGGCCCGGGAGGGGACGTCGAACGTTCGGTCCATCAGCTCGGGCACGAGCGCCCGTGCCTCCGGCTCTTCGGCGAGCAGGCTGTTGTGGTCGTACCACTCGTACTCCCTCGTGCCACGTTCGAAGGGGGCGTCGGGCTTCGTCCAGCTGATCAGGCGCTCGAAGACGGGGAAGCGCTGGAACATCCCTCCCGGGCTCTCGTCCGCCGAGATGACCGCATGACGCACTCCGAGTGCCCGGAGGCAGTAGCTCGTCTGCAGCCCGCCGGGCCCGCTGCCGACGACGACGACGTCGTAGTCGCCGGGCGGGAAGGGCCGTTCCGTCACGCCCGCCATTCGAGGGCGCTTCGCAGCCGATGAGCCTCGGCCTGAAGAAGTCGGTACAGAAAGCGGGGCCGGGCGAGCAGGAATCGCTCCAGCTCGGGCGCCGGGACGATGACGCAGCGCATCAGCGTCTTGGCGACCACATCGGCGCTGGGCGGCTCGCCCGTCAGGAGCGAGGTCTCGCCGAAGAAGTCTCCCGGCCCGAGCGTCCAGCGGTCCTCGCCGTCGACGCGGACCGACGCCTGACCCTCGAGGATCACGAAGAAGCCGCTGCCGCTCATCCCCTGCCGGAGCGCGCGCTGGCCCTGGGCGAAGACCTCTTCGTCGACCGTGTGCGCAAGAGCCTCGAGCTCGGCGCGGCCGAGGTCCGAGAAGAGCGTCAGCCTCGCAAGGCTGTCGACAAGGTCGGAGCGGCCCTCCATCGTCTCGTCACCGTACTAGGCTCGGTCTCGAGGCTGCGACTCCAGTCGAGCGAGGGGCTGTCGCTTCGAGGCCGGCGCCATGAGTCGGTAGCTTCACCCCGTGGCGAACGGGCATCCGGAGCAAGAAGAGCGCGTCAAGCCGCTCGAGCTGTTCTTCGATCTCGTGTTCGTCTTCGGGCTCACCCAGGTCACGACGATGCTCTCGACCGACCCGACCTGGGATGGGCTGCTGCGCGGGATCCTCGTTCTCGGCGCGATCTGGTGGGCTTGGGCCGCGTATGCCTGGCTGACGAATACGCTCAACCCGGAGGAGGGAATCGTCCGGATCGCGATGTTCGGCGTGATGGCGGCGATGCTCGTCGCGGCGCTCGCCGTGCCGGAGGCGTTCGACGAACACGGCGTGATCTTCGGAGTCGCCTACCTCATCGTGCGCGCGATGCACCTCGCCCTCTATGCCCTTGCTGCGCGCGGTGACCACGACCTGCTCGGCGCGGTGCTGCGGTTCATACCGTCGTCTACGATCAGCGGCGCCCTGATCCTCACGGCGGCCTTCACAGAAGGCGACGCTCGGATCGCTCTGTGGGTAATCGCGCTCGCAGTCGACTACCTGGGCGCACTTGTCGGCCGCGGTGCCGGCTGGCATCTCTCGCCCGGGCACTTCGCCGAGCGGCACGGGCTGATCGTGATCATCGCGATCGGCGAGTCGATCGTCGCGCTCGGCATCGGCGCGGCGGGGACGCCGCTCACCGCGGGAGTCATCACGGCGGCGCTCCTCGGGATCACCGTCGCGGCAAGTCTCTGGTGGACCTACTTCGACTGGGTCTCGATCGTGACCGAGCAGCAGCTGCGGCAGGCGACGGGCACCCAGCAGACCGAGCTGGCCCGGGACGCGTACAGCTATCTGCACTTCCTGATGGTCGCCGGGATCGTGCTCTTCGCTGTGGCCATGAAGAAGACGCTCGCCGACTACGACGGGCATCTCGGAGGGGTTCTCGCGACGGCTCTCTGCGGAGGACTCGCGCTGTACCTCCTCGCGCACGTGCTGCTCCGGCTGCGAATCTCTGGGGTGATCGCCGAAGCTCGCGGCAGCTTCCTGCGCAGGGTCGGACGCGGACGCCCACTCGCGATGCTCACGCTCCTTGCGTTCTGGCCCGTCGCTGGGGATATCCCGGCACTCCTGGCGGTCGCTTTCGTGGCCGCCGTCTTCGTTGGGCTCATCGCCTACGAGGCGCTCCGGTACCGCGAGTCTCGCTCGCGGATCCGGCACGGCGAGCCCATCACCGAGCAGCTCCTGTCGCGCTCCGGGGCGGGTCGCTGACGCAATCAAGGTCCCGGACACCCTGCGTTGCGGCACGCAGTGTCCGGTTCTTTGCGTCAGCGATAGCCAGTGAACTCTCGGTTTCCTGACGCGTCGCTGAGCGTCCCGTATGCGAGTGGAACAGTGTTCATCACACGGGCCGCTCGCAGGACGGCGTTCAGCGGCGCGAGGCGGGCCGCGGCAGCGGCACGCCGCTCAGGGAAGCGAGAGGTGCCGGGCCCTGCGCTGCGGCCACGGCCATCGCCTACGAGGCGCTCCGCCAGTGAACTCTCGGTTTCCTGACGCGTCGCTGAGCGTCCCGTATGCGAGTGGAACAGTGTTCATCACACGGGCCGCTCGCAGGAGGGCGTTCAGCGGCGCGAGGCGGGCCGCGCCACGCGGCACGCCGCTCAGGGAAGCGAGAGGTGCCGGGCCCTGCGCTGCGGCCACGCAGGGCCCGACATATTCGCGGGACTAGCTCCGGCGCTCGCCCGCGTGGACGTCGCCACGCCAGGCGCCGGTTTCGGTGCCCAGCGTCTCGATCAGCTGCTTGTAGCGCTGGAGATCTTCCTTGACCTGTCGGCTGTCCATGCCCATCTTCGCACCGAGCGACTCTTTGATGCCCTCGGGCTCGTAGGACATCTCGACGGTGATCAGCGTCCGCTCCTCGCCAAGCGGCTCGAAGATGATGATCCCGTTCGGACCGTTTCCGTCGACTTCGCGCCAGGCGATCCTCTCGTCGGCCTTCTGCTCGACGATCTCCGCCTGCCACTCGCGCCGTTCCCCGCCGACCTCGGCGACCCAGCGGAGATGGGTGTCGTCGATCTGCTCGACCGACTGGACCCCTTCCATGAACTTCGGGAACTCCTCGAACTGCGTCCACTGGTTGTACGCCGTTTCCACGGGCACGTTGACCTCGACGGACTCTTTGACGGTCTCCATCAGACCCCTTTCGTCGTATTCAGGTTTGCTCTGCCACGGATTGGCTTCCCGGCTGAGAGGCGTCCAAACGCGAGACGCGTACGCCGCCCCCGCCCTCTGGGCTATACGAGTGGGCGTTAGCGCACGGCTGGGCCAACATGCGCGCGCGTGACGTCAGTGGGCGACGCGCACCCGCAGAGCGCCAGCGCGAGCTCGACCTCGTCGCGCACCAGTCCTAGGACGCGCTCCACGCCATCGGCGCCGTCGACCACGAGGCCGTAGAGCGCCGCCCGGCCCACGAGAACCGCTCGAGCGCCGAGCGCGAGCGCCTTGACGACGTCTGTCCCGCGCCGGATGCCGCCGTCGAGGAGGATCTCCGCCCGGTCGCCGGCGGCCTCGACGACCTCCGGCAGCGCATCGAGCGACGCGGCGACCCCGTCGAGCTGGCGCCCGCCGTGATTCGAGACGACGATGCCCTCCGCCCCCGCCTCGAGCGCGAGCGCGGCGTCCTCGGCGGTCAGAATTCCCTTGACGAGGACCGGCAGCGTCGTCCGCGCGCGCAGCCACTCGAGATCGCGCCAGGTCAGCGAGTCGTCGGTGCTGTTGCTGAGCGGCGACGGTGCCTCGAAGCCCGCTCTCAGATCGCGCTCTCGGCGGCCGAGCTCCGGTAGGTCGACGGTGACCACGATGGCGCGATACCCGGCGGCTCCGGCCCGCTCGACGAGGTCCTGCACGAGCGAACGGTCCGGGCCCCAGTAGAGCTGGAACCAGCGGGCGCCTTCGGGAGCTGCTTCGGCTACCTCCTCGAGGCTCGCCGTCGAGAGCGTGGAGAGGCACATGACCGTCCCGGCGGCGGCGGCGCCGCGGGCCATGGCCTTCTCGGCGTCCGGATGGGCCAAGCCCTGGAAGGCGACCGGCGCGACGAGCACTGGGCAGGCGACGTCGGTGCCGAGCACGGTCGTCGCGGTCGTCCTCGTCGAGACGTCGACGAGCATGCGAGGCCGCAGGACGCAGCGGCCGAACGCCGCCACGTTCTCACGAAGAGTCCACTCATCGTTTGCGCCACCGGCGAAATATCCGAACGAAGCAGGATCGAGGCGCTCCTCGGCCGCGCGCTCGTAATCGGACACGTTGAGCAGCTCCGTCGCGCCCACGGACCGGGTCTCAGCCGCTCTTGAAGCGCGCGGCCTCGTCGGAGCCGCCGGTGGCGTCGCCGGCGCTGTACGAGTGCGCACCCGCACCTGCGAGCTGCCCGGCGTCGACGATCAGGTACTCCTCGCGGATCGGCTTGCCCTCGAACCAGCACTCGAGGATCTCGCGGACGCCCGCTGCGTAGCGAGCCTGGGCGGAGAGGCTCGTCCCCGATGTGTGCGGGGTCATGCCGTGGTTCGGCATCGTCCGCCACGGGTGATCCTGCGGCGCGGGCTGCGGGAACCAGACGTCGCCCGCGTAGCCGGCGAGCTGGCCGCTCTCGCACGCGCGCGCGACGGCGTCGCGGTCGCAGATCTTCCCGCGCGCCGTGTTCACGAGATACGCCCCGCGCTTCATCCGGCCGATCATCTCCTCGTCGAATAGGTGTTCCGTCTCCGGATGGAGCGGCGCGTTGATCGTGACGACGTCGCAGACGGCGACGAGCTCCTCGGGCGAGTCGTGGTACGTCACTCCGAGCTCCGCCTCGACCTCGGTCGGAAGGCGATGGCGGTCCGTGTAGTGGAGGCCGACCTCGAACGGCTTGAGCCTGCGGAGCACCGCGGAGCCGATGCGACCCGCGCCGACGGTCCCGACCTGCATTCCCTCCAGGTCGTACGAGCGCGAGACCGCGTCGGCGATGTTCCAGCCGCCGTCGAGGACGATCTGGTGCGAGGGGATGTAGTTGCGGACGAGCGCGAGGATCATCATCACGACGTGCTCGGAGACGCTGATGCTGTTCGAGTAGCTCACCTCGGCGACGGTCAGCCCGCGGTCGATCGCCGCCTGTAGGTCGACGTGGTCGGAGCCGATCCCGGCGGTCACCGCGAGCTTGAGGTTCGGAGCCTTGCCGATCCGCTCGGCCGTCAGGTATGCCGGCCAGAACGGCTGGGAGATGACGATCTCCGCCTCTGGAAGCTCCCGCTCGAAGACCGAGTCGGGCCCGTCCTTGTCGGACGTGACCGTGAGCTGGTGTCCGCGCTCCTCGAGGAAAGCGCGCAACCCGAGCTCGCCGGAGACGCTTCCGAGCAGATCTCCGGGTGTGAAGTCGATCGACTCCGGAGTCGGTGTCGAGGACCCGTCGTAGTAGCTGTCGATCTTCGGAATCCCGTCCCGGGCATAAGCGGGCGGGTATCCGTCCACCGGGTCGTCGTACAGCACGCAGAGGACCTTTGCCACGGCGCTATCTTGGCTGGAGCTCGGCGTGGATGCGGCCTTGTCCGTCTCTCAGCCGGCCTCCTGAGCGGCCGGAACGGACTGCGAGGATCTCGGCCAGGATCGAGACAGCAGTCTCGGCGGGCGTCTCGGCGCCGACGTCGAGCCCCGTCGGGCCCGCGATCCGGTCGATCTCGTCCTCGGACAGGCCTGCCTCAAGCAGCCGCGTCCGGCGGCGCTCCTGGTTCCTCCGCGCTCCGAGCGCACCGACGTAGAACGCGTCGCTCCGGAGCGCACCGACGAGCGCCGGGATGTCGAACTTGTCCTCGTGGGCGAGTACGACGACCGCCGTCGACTCGTCCGGTTGCTCGCGCGCGAGGACTTCGTCCGGCCACTCGGCGAGCAGCTCGTCCGGGCTCGGGAGCCGTGCCCGGGTCGCGAACCTGGAGCGCGGATCGGCGACGACCGTCTTCCACCCCAGCTCGCCGGCCGCCCTGCACAGGGCCTCGGCGACGTCGACCGCGCCGAACACGAGCAGCCGGTACGGGCTCTCGTCCTGGAAGCGCTCGAGATCGTCGAGCCGGGCCCGCTCGACCACCACGTCGATCTCGCCGCCGCACGGGAGGCCGACCGAGAACGCCTGGTCGTCGGTGATCCCGTACGTCACGTTCCTGGGCTCGCCACTCGCGAAGACCTCCCGCGCCAGCTCGGCGACCTCGCTCTCGACGCAGCCTCCGGAGACCGATCCGGCGAGCTCACCACGTTCGGAGATCGCAAGCCTCGACCCGATCGGCCGCGGTGCAGAGCCCCGAGCGGCGACCAGCGTGGCGACGACGAAGTATTCGTCGCCGCGCTCACGCCAGCGCTCGACTTCCCGCATGCGATCGAGACTACTTCAAAAGCCAAAAGCGTTCCGCCGGCAGCAGCTCGCGCGCGACCGCGACCGCACGTAGTCGGTTCAGTTTCGGGCGGATCGGGCACTTTCTCTGAGTGACCGAACCGACCGAAACTCCTAAACGCCTCTACCGCAAGGCCGCGCGCGGCAAGGATGAATCCGCCCCACTGATCGTGATCAGCGGCGTCACGCTCGTCGTCGCGATTGCCGTCGGCCTGCTCTTGACGGCCGCCTTCCTCGTCTACTTCCTGGTCTGACGCGCGCTAGCGCTCCAGCTCGAAGACGAGCTCGAGGCCGTCTTCCTCGTCCATCGCCTCGCCCGTGTGCCTGAACCCGAGCCGACGGATGATCGCGAGCGAGGGCTCGTTGTCGGGCTGCGTGCAGGCGATGAAGTGGCGAATGCCGCGCTCCTCGGCGCGGCGCAGGAGCTCCGTTGCCGCCGCAATCGCATATCCCTGCCCGCGGTACGGCGCCTCGATCGCGTACCCGATCTCGATTGCGTCGGGATTCTGCTTCGCGTTCACGCCGGGCGGGCCGTGATACCCGGCGTGGCCGATCATCTTTCCCGCGAGGACGACCGCGTGCGGGCACCACTCCTGGAAGCGAGGGTCCTCGCGCATCTGGCGCAGGCGGAGCGCGAAGAAGCGCATGTATTCGTCGCGGGGAAAGCCCACCGGAAGCTCGACGTCGAGCGCCTGTGCCGCCCGGTCCCGGTCGTTCTCGAGGAGCGCCTCGAGGAACGCCGGCGTCATGGGCCGTAGCTCGATCGCTCACTCGCAGGGGATCTCGCGCTGGGGAAGCCGCTCGAGGAGCGACGCCAGCGACTCGAGCTCGTCCTTGTCGAAGCGCTCCGAGAAAAGCGCCCGCACGCTGGCGACGTGGGTCTTCCGAGCCTCCTCGAGCTTCCGGCTGCCCTTGGGCGTCAGAACCGCGTACGTGACGCGCGCGTCTTCCTTGCAGGGTCGGTTGCCGACGTAGCCGGCACGCTCCAGCCCCTTCAGGAGTCGCGTGATCCCGGACGGGGTGAGCAGGACACGCTCCGAGAGCTCGACCCGCTTGAGCGCCTGCTCGGGCGCGCGCGCGAGTTGGGCCAGAACGTCGAAGTCGTTGATCGTCAGGCCATGTGTAGCCAGCAGCTCCGCGTTGAACTGCCGCGTGACGGCCGCATGCGCCCGCAGAAAGTTGATCCACGCCTCGAGCTCTACGCCTCTCAGATCAGATACTTGACTGCTCAATCTTCTTCCTGTATATTGTTGATCACTCAACTATTGAGTGCACAAATATTAGCACCTGATCCGGAAGGAGCCAAGATGTCCGCAGTCCAGACAGAGCACCAGACCCTTATCCCCGCCGGGACGTGGGCCGTCGACCCGGTCCACTCGAGCATCCGCTTCGATGTCGTCGACACGGACTCGATGATGAAGTCGATCAGCGGCCGGTTCACCGACTTCGAGGGTATCGTCGAAGGCGGCGAGGAGCAGTCGGCCAGCGGCGTCGTCCGCACGCCGAGCGTGCTCACCGACAACGAGCAGCGGGACGCGCACCTGCGGTCAAACGACCTGCTCGCCACCGACCGGTACCCGGAGATTCGGTTCGCCTCGAGCCGCATCGAGCAGGTCGCGGAGGATCGCCACCTGATCGCCGGCGAGCTGACCGTCAAGGAGGTCGCGATCCCGGTCGAGCTCGAGGCCAAGTACCAGGCAACCGGGCAGGACGCAGACGGCGTCGAGAAGACCCTGTTCCGCGTCCAGGGCGACATCGAGTGGGGCCCGACCCGCGTCGAGATCACAGCCGACATCACGGCCGTCCGGCAATGACGCGAATCCTCGGGATCTCCGGCAGCCTGCGGGAGCGCTCGTACAACACGGCGCTCCTGCGGGCCGCGGCCGAGCTCGCGCCGCCGGATGTGGAGCTCGAGATCTTCGACCTGTCCGAGATCCCGCTCTACAACGACGACGTCGAGGCGGTCGGCGACCCCGAGCCCGTCGCACGGCTCCGGGCAGCTGTCGCCGAGGCCGACGCGCTGCTCATCGCAACGCCCGAGTACAACCGCGGCACCTCCGGCGTCCTGAAGAACGCGATCGACTGGCTCTCGCGGCCCGCGCTGGCCTCGGTGCTCCGGTGGAAGCCCGTGGCGATCATGGGCGCTTCGAGCGGCCGAGGCGGCACGCGCCGCGCCCAGCAACAGGTACGCGACGCGCTCGACTTCCCCGGCGCGGTCGTCGTCGAGGCCGCCGAGGTCGCGATCCCGGTCGCGTGGGAGCGGTTCGACCCGGACCTGCAGCTCACGGACGAGGTCGCGGGGGCCGCAGTCACCCGGCTCATCGAGGTGCTCGTCGATTCGATTCCGGCGCGGTCGCAGTCCCAGGCTGTACTAATGGAGGCGTGAGGGCGGAGCACGGAATCGAGGCCGAGAGCCTCGTTCGAACGTTCAAGGGAGACATCACGGCGGTCGACGGGATCGACCTCCGCGTCGAGCCCGGCGAGATCTACGGCTTCCTCGGCCCGAACGGCGCCGGGAAGTCGACGACGGTGCACATGCTCACGACGCTCCTGCCCCCCACGTCGGGCACCGCGCACGTCGCAGGCTTCGACATCGTCCAGGAGGGCCCGAAGGTGCGCTCCGCGATCGGTGCGGCGCTCCAGGAAGCCGCGCTCGACAACCTTCTCACCGGCCGTGAGCACCTCAGGCTGCAGTGCGCGCTCCACGGGATCTCGCGCTCGGAGCGCAAGGCGCGGTCGCAGGAGCTCCTCGAGCGGGTCGGGCTCACGCTGGCCGCGGACCGCAAGGTCGGCGGCTACTCGGGCGGGATGAAGCGAAGGCTCGATCTCGCCCTCGCTCTCGCGCACCGGCCCACGATCCTCTTCCTCGACGAGCCGACCACGGGCCTCGACCCGCAGAGCCGAAGCGCCCTCTGGGGCGAAGTCGCCCGGCTCGCACGCGAGGAAGGGGTGACCGTCTTCCTGACGACGCAGTACCTCGAGGAGGCCGACGCGCTCGCCGACCGAGTCGGGATCATCGACCACGGGAAGATCGTCGCCGAGGGCACGCCCGAGCAGCTGAAGGCACAGATCGGGCGCTCGACGGTCGAGGCGGTGCCCGCGGACGGGACGAGCCCGGAAGCGATGGCCCGCATCCTGGAGCAGTTCGGCGAAAGGACCGACGGATCTCCGAAGAGTGTCGCGGTGCGACTCGAGCACGGCGTCGAGGATTTGGCCGGGATCGTCCGCGCTCTCGACGCCGAGGGGATCAAGATCGAGCACCTCGAGCTGCACGCGCCGAGCCTCGACGACGTGTTCCTCGCCAAGACAGGGCGCTCGCTCGAGGGCGCGGCCGAGGAGGAAGAGGCCGAGGCCGAGGCGCGATGAGCACGCTTGCTCAGGTGGCGCAGATCGCCCGGCGCTCGGTGCTTCGGACGGCACGCCAGCCGGCGAACATCATCTTCCCGTTCGTCTTCCCGACAGCCCTGCTCGCGGTCACCTCCGCCGGCCTCGACCCGGCGACGGAGATCCCGGGCTTCCCGAGCGACTCGTTCATGGCGTTCTTCCTCGCGTTCCCGTTCATCCAGGGCGCGCTCTTCGCGACGATGAACGCCGGCACCGACCTCGCACGGGACATCCAGAGCGGTTTTCTCAACCGGCTCGCGCTGACCCCGATGCGCGGCGTCGCTCTGATCGCCGGCCAGCTCGCGGGCATCGCGGCCATGGGCTTCGTCCAGTCGCTCTACTACCTGGCGGTCGGGCTCATCGTCGGCGTCCGCATCGAGGCGGGCTTCACGGGAGCGGTCGTCCTGATCGTGCTCGCCACGGCGGTGGCGATCGCCTTCGGAGCGCTCGGAGCGTTCTTCGCCCTGCGCACCGGATCCGGAGAGGCGGTCCAGGGCCTCTTTCCGCTGCTCTTCGTCGGTCTCTTCCTCTCCTCGATGAACCTCCCGCGGAATCTGATCGAAACCGACTGGTTCCGGATCGTCGCCACGTTCAACCCGATCTCGTACCTGATCGAGGGCCTCCGCAGCCTGATCATCGCCGGCTGGGACTGGCAGGCGCTGGCGCTCGCCTTCGGATTCGCCGCGGCGCTCGCGATCGGGTCGCTCGCGGCTGCGACCTGGGCCCTCTCCCTGAGGTTGACGCGGACGTGAGCAAGCAGTTCTGGTCGGTCGCGTTCGCCGTCGCCTGGCGGGTGCTGCACAACGTGTTCACGACACCCTCGCTGTTCCTGCCCGGGTTGATCTTCCCGCTCTTCTTCTTCACCGCGTTCGCGGGCGGGCTGTCGAGGGTCGACAACATCCCGGGCTTCGACTTCCCGAACGGGTATACGGCGTTCCAGTTCGTGTTCGTGCTGCTCCAGTCGGCCGCGTTCGGCGGAGTGTTCACCGGCTTCGGCGTGGCCCGGGACTTCGAGTACGGGTTCGCGCGCCGGCTCATGCTCGCCGCGCCGAAGCGGTCAGGAATCGTCGCCGGCTATGTCCTGGCGGCCACTGGGCGCTGGGCCGTGACCGCGGTCGTCTTGACCATCGTCGCGCTCGCGGTGGGAATGAACGTCGGCGGTGGCAGTGTCGACCTCTTCGCGCTGTACGCGCTCGCGCTGATCGTGAACCTGATAGGGGCGTTCTGGGCGACGGGGGTTGCGATGAGGCTGCGCACGATGCAGGCGGGCCCAGTCATGCAGCTGCCCGTGTTCTTGATCCTCTTCTTCGCGCCGGTGTACGTGCCTCTCTCCCTGCTCAGCGGCTGGCTGCACGCGGTGGCGAGCGTCAACCCGACGACAGCGCTCCTCGAGACCGGTCGCAGCCTGATCGCGGGATCCCCGGAGGGGGTCGCGCTCGCGTTCGGGATCGCCCTCGGGATGGCGTGCGTGCTCTCGGTCTGGGCCTGGCGCGGGCTGCGCAGCGCCGAGCGGGCGGGAGCGGGCTAGGCCCTACCTGGCGACGACCTTGAAGGTGCTCTGGCCGAGCATCGCGCCGTAGCGCGGCTTCTTCTGCGTGCCGAACGCCGGCCAGACGAGCCACGTGTACGAGCCTGCGCGCAGCCGGAACGACTTGCCGTTGTACCGCCAGCGCTTGTGGAGCTTCAGCCGCGCCCGAGCCGGCCAGATGCTCAGGATCTTGCTTCCCTTTCGGTACACCTGGACGTTGTAGAACCGGGCCCTCTTGGCGGCTCGCCACACGAGGAGCGGCGGCTGCGTCAGGCGTGCTCCGGCCGGCGGCTGGTAGAGCGGGCCTCGCTGAACACGCGGCGGTGGTGGTGGTGGCGGCGGCGGTGGTGGCGGTGGGGGTGGCGGTGGCGGTGGCGGTGGCGGCGGGGGCGGGGGAAGCGGTGGTGGTGGTGGTGGTGGTGGCGGCGGCGGAGGCGGCGCTGCGTCGTCGTTCATGATCGTCCCGAGTCCCTCGCCGTCGGCAATCGTGGCGTTCACCGGGTTCGCGAGGTTCACGAAGAAGGTCTCGTCGCCCTCGAGGAAGGTGTCGCCAAAGACCGGCACTGTGAGCGTCTCCACCTGGACTCCGGGCTCGAAGGTCAGCGTGCCGCTCCGAGCCTGGTAGTCGCTCCCGGCGATCGCCGTCCCGTTCGCGGTCTCGTAGTCGACGGTGACGGTTTGGCCGCTCGTAGGCGCGAGGGTGACCGTGTACGTGGCGTCCGCCGAGCCGCCGTTCCCCTCGGTCACCGACACGTCGTCGATCGAGAGCGAGGGGTCTCCGTCGTCGTCGATGATCGTGCCGCGACCCTGCCCGTCTTGAATCGTCGCGTTGACCGCATTCGTCAGGTTCAGGAAGAACGCCTCGTTCGGCTCGTCGAGCGTGTCGCCCTTGACCTGGACCGTGACCTGCTTCGACGTCTGGCCCGGCGTGAAGACGAGCTGGCCGTTCCGCGCGACGTAGTCGCCCGGGGTGTGGGCTGTGTCGTCCGCGGTCGCGTAGTCGACGGAGACGTCTCGACCGCTAGGCGCATTCAGCGTGACCGTGAACGTGGCGTCGACGGTGCCCGCATCACCCTCGATGACCGTGACGTCGCCGACCGACAGCGCCGGCATCGGGTCGTCGTCCGTGATCGTGCCCAGGCCCTGCCCGTCGGCGATCGTCGCGTTCGTCGGGTTCGTGAGGTTGACGAAGTAGGTCTCGTTCGCCTCATCGAGCAGGTCGCCGTTGACGAGCACGGTCACCTGCTTGGTCGTCTGGCCGGGGGTGAACGTGAGCGTGCCGCTGACGGCCTGGTAATCGCCGGGCGCCTGAGCGGTGCCGTTGGCAGTGGCGAAGTCGACCGTCACCGCCCGTCCGCTCGGCACGTTCAGGCTGACCGTGAAGTTCGCAGTCACGGTGCCCGCATTGCCCTCGGAGACGGTGACATCGTCGACAGACAGAGCGGGCGGCGCGTCGTCGTCCGTGATCGTGCCCAGGCCCTGCCCGTCGGAGATCGTCGCGTTCGTCGGGTTCGTGAGGTTGACGAAGTACATCTCGTTCGGCTCGTCGAGCAGGTCGCCGTTGACGAGCACCGTCACCTGCTTGGTCGTCTGGCCGGGAGTGAACGTGAGCGTGCCGCTGACTGCCTGGTAATCGCCGGGTGCCTGAGCGGTGCCGTTGGCAGTGGCGAAGTCGACCGTCACCGCCCGTCCGCTCGGCACGTTCAGGCTGACCGTGAAGTTCGCGTTCACGGTGCCCGCGTTGCCCTCGGAGACGGTGACATCGTTGACCGACAGCGGCGGGCGGCCCGTCGTCGTCCGTGATCGTGCCAACGCCCTGCCCGTCGTCGATCGTCGCGTTGACCGGCCCGGAGAGGTTGACGAAGTAGCTCTCGTCAATCTCGTCGAGGAGGTCGCCTCGCACCTGAACCGTGACGGTCTTCGTCGTCTGCCCGGGGTTGAAGACGACGTTGCCGCCGGTGGCAACGTAGTCGTCGGGTGCGTGCGCGCTTCCGTCGGCTGTTGCGAAGCCGACGCTGACCGTCTGCTCGCTGGGCGAGCTCAGAGTGACCGTGAAGTTCGCGGGAATCGTCCCGCTCTGGCCTTCACCTGTCGTGACGTCGTTGATCGAGAGCGACGGCAGGCCGTCGTCGTCCACGATCGTGCCGATGCCCTGACCGTCGGAGATCGTCGCGTTCGTCGGGCTCGAGAGGTTGAGGAAGTACGTCTCGGTGCTCTCGTCGATCACGTCCCCCCTGACTTGGACGGTGACCATCTTGGACGTTTCCCCCGGCGCAAAGGTGAGCGTCCCCGTGCGCGACTGGTAGTCGCCGGGCGCCTGTGCCGTCCCGTCCGCGGTTGCGTAGTCCACCGATACGGTGCGCCCGCTCGCCGCGTCAAGCGTGACCGTGAACCTCGCGTTCTCGTTTCCCGTGTCACCCTCGATGACGGCCACGTCGTTGACGGAGAGCGCGGGCAGCGGGTCGTTGTCCGTGATCGTGCCCAGGCCCTGGCCGTCGGTGATCGTCGCGTTCGTCGGGTTCGTGAGGTTGACGAAGTACGTCTCGTTCGCCTCATCGAGCAGGTCGCCGTTGACGAGCACGGTCACCTGCTTGGTCGTCTGGCCGGGAGTGAACGTGAGCGTGCCGCTGGCGGCCTGGTAGTCGGCAGGCGCCACCGCCGTCCCGTTCGCAGTCGCATAGTCGACCGTGACCGGTCGGCCGCTCACTGTGTTGAGGGTCACCGTGAAGGTCGCCGAGACCGTGCCGGTGTTGCCCTCGGCGACCGTGACGTCGTTGATCGAGAGCGACGGCAGCGGGTCGTTGTCCGTGATCGTGCCCAGGCCCTGTCCGTCGCCGATCGTCGCGTTCGTCGGGTTCGTGAGGTTGACGAAGTAGGTCTCGTTCGCCTCGTCGAGCAGGTCGCCGTTGACGAGCACGGTCACCTGCTTCGTCGTCTCGCCGGCAGCGAAGCTGATGCTGCCGGAGCCGGCGGCGTAGTCCGCCGGGGCAGTCGCGGTGCCGTCCGCCGTCTGCGTAATCGACCGTGACCACGTGGGCGCTTGCCGCGTTGAGGCTGACCGTGAACGTCGCGCTCGTCGTTCCGGCGTCCGGCTCGGTCACCGTCACGTCGTTGATCGAGAGCGCCGGCAGCGAATCGTCGTCGAGGATCGTGCCGAGCCCGGTCCCGTCTGCGATCGCGGCATTGACCGCATTCGAGAGGTTGACGGTGAACGTCTCGTCGAGCTCGTCGACCGTATCGCCCGCGACCGAGACGGTCACCGTCTGGGTGGTCTGGCCCGGGGCGAACGTGAGCGTGCCACTCGTTGCGGCGTAGTCGGCGGGTGCGGTCGCCGTGCCATCCGCGGTCGAATAGTCCACACTCACGTTTTGCCCACTGGCGGGGGCCAGCGTGACGGTGAAGGTGGCGCTCGTCGTACCCGAGTCGCCTTCGGTCACCGTTACGTCGTTCACGGATAGGCTCGGTGGGCCGTCGTCGTTGGTGATCGTGCCGAGGCCCTGGCCGTCCGCAATCGTTGCGTTGGCTGCGTTCGACAGGTTGAGGAAGTAGGTCTCGTTCGCCTCGTCGAGCAGGTCGCCGTTGATGAACACGGTGACCTGCTTCGTCGTCTCCCCGGCCGCGAAGTTGAGCGTCCCGGTCGCGGCGAGATAGTCGACGGGAGCTATGGCACTCCCGTTCGCGGTCGCGTAGTCGATGCTCACGGACCGGCCGCTGGCGCTCGAGAGGGAGACGGTGAAGCTGGCGCTAACCAGGCCGAAGTTGCCCTCGAGGACGCTCACATCGTCGACGGAGATCCCAACCAGCGGGTCGTCGTCGGTGATCGCGCCGACACCGGCGCCGTCGGAGATCGTCGCGTTCCCCGCTCCCGAGAGGTTGAGCATGAAGTTCTCGTCGATCTCGTCCAGCAGGTCGCCGTTCACCTGGACCGTTACCTGCTTCGTCGTCTGACCGGCGGCGAATGTCAGCGTCCCGCTGGTGGCCGCGTAGTCGGCGGGAGCAGCCGCGGTCCCGTTCGCGGTCGCGAAGTCGACGGTGACGGTACGGCCGCTCGGGTTGTCGAGGCCGACGGCGAAGGTCGCGTCGACCGTGCCGCCATTCCCCTCGGTGACAGTAACGTCGTTCACCGAGAGCGCCGGCAGCGGATCGTCGTCGGTGATCGTGCCCAGCCCGGTCCCGTCTCCGATCGTCGCGTTCGTCGCGTTCGAGAGCTCGACCGTGTAGGTCTCGTCCTCCTCGTCGAGCGCCTCACCGTTGAGGTCCACCGTGACGGCCCGAGTGGTCTCGCCGGAGAGGAACGTGAGCGTCCCGCTCGTGGCTGAGTAATCGCCCGGAGCGACGGCGGTCCCGTCCGCGCTCGCGTAGTCGACGGTCACCGTGTCGGGGCTGATCCCCGAGAGCGTGACCGTGAACGTTGCCGTCGCGGTCCCCCCGTCACCCTCGATGACAGTGACGTCGTCGACGGAGAGGTTCTCGACCTGGGGAGCACCGGGACCGGCCGTGGCCAAGGTCAGCGGTGCCGCGAGTGCGATGAGGAGTGCGAGGAGTGCGGGCCGCAGGATCATTGGCTATTGGCCAAGGAAGGTCAGAGAGAGGAAGACCGCCGCCCCGAGGAGGGTCATGGCTCCCGTGAGGGCAAATTGCACGCGGTGGTCCTCGAGGACGACGGCCATCCGGTACCAAGGGACGACATACGCAGGGACGAGCGCGAGGCCGAGGATGAGCAGCGCCGCGACGGTCGCCGCCGCCACGAAAGGCATGGCTTCGTTGACCTCGCCGCCTTCACGGGCTGTCCAGAGCTGGCGAGCCCGCGCCTCGCGCCGCGCGGCCGCCTCTCGCTTCTCGGCAGCGCGCCGGGCTGCGGCGAGCTTGACCGCCGCTGCACGCTTCCGCCTGGCCTCACGCCGCTGCTTCTTCAGCCGCGCTGCCCGGCGCGCGGCCTTGGTACGGGCCGCAGCACGCTGGGCGAGAACCTGGGCCGCAGTCGGTCCGGACGCCGGCGGCGGCTCAGAGACGATCGTCGGCGGCGGCGGCTGGTACACCGGAGGCGGCGGCGCCTGGTTCACCGGCGGGGGCGGGGGCGGCGCCCGGTAGACCGGCGGAGGCGGCGGCGGAGTCTTTTTGATCGGTGGCGGATCGGGTCTCGGGGCTGTGGACGACGCCGCAACTCCGTCCACAGCCACGAGCCCTGCCGCAAGGATTGGCGCGAGCGCGAGCGCCCGCAAGCATCCCACTTGTACTCTCCTGAGCCGCACCTGCCGCACCCCCGAACCCCATTCCCCACGAAACAGACGTATCTACTTCGCGGGAGGATGCCATTTCTTGGCCCGTTTGGGAATGGGCCGGGCGGACCCGTCGACTAGGACCTCCGGCCCTCGCCTCTATCGTCTGCGATCGTGATTCTCGAAGCCCTCAGCGCGGCTCTCATCTGTCTCGATCCCGGCCACGGGACGCCGCCGGCAGTCGGCCGCCAGAGCGAGCCGATCGGCCCCGGCTCGAGCATGCGGAAGATCAAGGACGGCGGCGGTGCGCCGGGAGAGGCGGAGGTCGTGCTCGCAATCGCCCAGAAGACGCGGACGCTCCTCCTGCGGCGCGGCTACCGCGTCGCCATGACCCGCACCGGCCGCACGTTCCGCTACGGGAACGGCGGCAACGTCGCCCGGGCGCAGTTCTGCAACCGCCGCGGCGCGAAGCTCATGCTCCGCATCCACGCCGACGGGTCGGCGAGCCCGTCGAGCAACGGCGTCTCGACGCTCTACCCGGCCCGTCGCCGCGACTGGACGGACGACATCTACTCGTCGAGCCTTCGGGCCGCCCGGCTCGTCCAGTTCGCCACAGTCTCAACTACACGCGCGCGAGACCTCGGTCTGGTCCGCCGCTCCGACCTCACCGGGTTCAACTGGGCCGACGTGCCCTCGATCCTTGTCGAGACCGGATTCATGACCAACTCGAGGGAGAGACGCCTCCTCCAGTCGGGCGACTACCAGTGGAAGGTGGCGCGAGGGCTCACCGCGGGTGTGGCCGCCTTCACTCGCCCGAGCTAGAACGGAAGGGCTGACGAAGTATGGTCTGAGTCGCCGGGCCGCCCTGCTCGCACCCCGGCGACGAGCAATACTCCGTCAGCCCTTCCCGCGGCGCATCTGCTCGGCGACCTGGCGGCCTCGCTCGTGCACCGAGCGCCGCCGGTTGCCGACCTCCGACGGGACGGCCTCGGCCTCGTCGATCGGCGTCTCGGCCGCCTCGAACTCCTCGCGGTCCTCGGCCACGACCCGCGACTCGGCGAGCTTCGACTTCAACGCCTCGACGTGGGGCTCCGGGACCACCGGCGCCGGCCCGCGGCGGAAGATCGCCTTGTACGCCGCGGCGCCCGCGACCACGGCACCGCCCACCAAGAGGGCCACCCGGCCTTTCACGAGGCCGATGCTACAGTGTCGCCCGGCACCTGCCCCACCCGTCGCCGCTCAGTTCCCGAGCGGCTCTGAAGCCAGGTGGGGCCGACCAAGGCGCTCGCTTGCGACGCCGACCAGGAAAGGCCTGGCCGGCTTTGCCGGCAGGCCGGATCAAGACCGAAGGAGGCCAGAGGGAACGTGATCGACTACGAAGTCCTGCTGCTGTTCGACGCGG
The DNA here is from genome assembly GCA_963776955.1 of uncultured Actinomycetes bacterium. Taxonomy (GTDB): domain Bacteria; phylum Actinomycetota; class Thermoleophilia; order Gaiellales; family Gaiellaceae; genus VAXT01. The sequence goes on along the minus strand of CAVZOM010000003.1, from coordinate 33,725 downwards.
AGTTGCCCGACGAGCGGCAGAACGAGATCGTCACGCGCACGCGGGAGCTCGTCGAGCGCGGAGGCGGAGCCTTCGAGCGCCACGACGTGTGGGGTCGTCGCAGGCTCGCCTACGAGATCGACCACAAGCCCGAAGGCTCGTACCACCTCCTCACCTTCCAGGCCGAGCCTGGAACGCTGGACGAGATCTCGCGCGTGCTCAAGATCACCGACGGCGTCCTGAGACACCTCGCCGTCAAGCGGCCGAAGCCCGGCCCGGCGCCCTCGGGGCGGCCGCCGAGCGCCGACCGCGAGCCCGAGTACGCTGAGCCCGCATTCGATACACGAGGAGAGGAATAGATGGCTGGAGATATCAATCGCGTAACGCTGGTCGGACGTCTGACTCGCGACCCTGAGTTGCGGCATCTGCCGTCGGGCACGGCCGTCCTTCAACTCGGCCTCGCGGTCAACGGCCGCCAAAAGGACGACGCCGGGAACTGGATCGACAAGCCGAACTTCTTCGACGTGAAGGTGTTCGGAAACCAGGCCGAAATGCTGTCGAATCACCTTGCCAAGGGCAGGCGGATCGGCGTGGACGGCCGACTCGACTGGTCCTCGTGGGAGGCGCAGGACGGCGGCAAGCGATCGAAGGTGGAAGTCATCGCGAACACGGTTCAGTTTCTTGACAGCCGCCAAGACGCCGAGGGCGGCGGCGAGCGCCAGTTCGTGCCTGCCGGCGCGACGGCCGACGCCGACATGGGCGGGGCCGCAACCGACGACGACATCCCCTTCTAGATGGCGCGCAGCAGCGACAGAGACCAGAAGGAGCGACAGGGCGGGCGCCGGCGCCAGCCGATGACGGCACCCGGCCGGCGGCGTCCCTGCTACTTCTGCAAGGAGAAGATCGAGGAGGTGGACTGGAAGAACTTCAACCAGCTCCGCCGCTACGTCTCCGAGAAGGGGAAGATCCGCTCGCGCCGGATCACCGGCACGTGCCGCCGCCACCAGCGGCAGGTCGCGGTCGCGGTGAAGCGGGCCCGCGAGATGGCGTTGCTCCCGTACGTAACCAACTGAGATGAAGGTCGTCCTCCGAGAAGACGTCGAGAAACTCGGCCTGCGCGGCGAGGTCATCGACGTCGCGCGCGGGTACGCGAGGAACTTCCTCCTACCGCGCAAGCTCGCCGAGCCGGCGACGCCGTCCCGGGTCGCCGAGCTCGAGAAGGTGAACGCGCGGCGGGCGCTCAACGAGGCGCAGAGCTTCGAGCAGGCGCAGGAGATCGCGCAGCGGCTGGGCCAGGCCGAAATTCGCTTCGACGTAAAGGCCGGCGAGACAGGTGTCCTCTTCGGATCGGTCACGCAGACGCAGTTGGCCGACGCCATCTGGGAGAAGCTCAAGGTGCGGGTCGACCGGCGGAAGATCGAGCTGGACGAGCCGCTGAAGCGCATCGGCCGCTACCAGGTCCCGATCGAGCTCTTCCCCGAGGTCACGGTGCCCACGCGCGTGCTCGTCGTGCCCGAGGGCGGTGAGCTCCCGCCGGAGGAAGAGCTACAGGCGATCGAGGAAGCGGAGGCCGCCGAGGCCGCCGCCTTGGAGGCCGCCGCCGAGGCCGAGCGCGCCGAGGCAGAGGCCCTGATCGAGGAGGAGCTCGCGCCGGAGCCCGAGGAAGGGCAGGAAGTGCCCGAAGCCGCGTCGCCCACCGAGGCGGCCGGCGCGGAGCACGCCGAGGCAGAGGCCCCGATCGAGCAGGAGCTCGCGCCGGAACCCGAGGAAGTGCAGGAAGAACCCGAAGCCGCGTCGCCCTCCGAGGCAACCGCCGCCGAGGAGTCACAAGAGCAAGCCTGATTTTCCACAGGCCTTTCCAGGGGCTGTGGACAAATTCACGAAGAAGCCGCTCACAGCGCGAAATTCGGGCCAGGATTCTGTTCGGCGACCTGGGGACGACATCCGACAGGCTGGGGACAATCGGGCGAACGTGCGTTCCCTGACCCTGCAAGTGGCCGCCTTTTCGCGCCCGGCACCGATCGGCGGGCCGAGGTTGTCCAGACGTTGAAATTGGCACTTCCAGCCCCCTCTAATTCAGACGTGACCGCAGTCGGCCAGTCGACGCAGACCGCCCCGGTCCCACCACAGAATCTCGACGCCGAGGAGTCCGTCCTCGGGGCGATGATGCTCTCCCCCGGTGCGATCGGGGCGGTCAGCGAAGTGCTCGACGCGAGCGACTTCTACCGGGAGAGCCACGCCAAGATCTACCGCTCGTCGCTCTCGCTGTACGCCCGCGGCGAGCCCGTCGACGCGATCACGCTGGTCGACGAACTCGAGGAACGCGGCGACCTCGACGACGCCGGCGGCCGGGAGCGGATCCACGAGCTCGCGGCGCTGGTCCCGGCGACGGCGAACGCGGCCCACTACGCGAAGATCGTCCGCGAGATGGCGACCCTGCGCGGGCTCATCCGCGTCGGGTCGGAGGTTGCGCGGTTGGGCTGGGAGCGGCCGGGTGAGGCGGCTGAGCTCGTCGACCAGGCCGAGCAGATCGTCTTCGAGCTCTCGCAGAGCCGAGTCGCGTCCGAGTTCAGCCACATCGAGGCGCTCCTCAAGGAGAGCTTCGAGCGGATCACGCAGCTCTACGAGGCCGGCGAGGACATCACCGGCGTGCCGTCGGGCTACCGTGACATCGACCGGCTGACCGGCGGCTTCCAGCCGGGCAACCTGATCATCGTCGCGGCACGGCCGAGCATGGGGAAGTCGGCGCTCGGGCTCGGAATCGCCGCGAACCTCGGCGTCCGTGCGCAGATCCCGGTCGCGATGTTCACGCTCGAGATGTCGAAGTCCGAGGTCACGCAGCGGCTCATGTGCAGCGAGGCAAAGGTCGAGTCGAATCGGCTGCGGACCGGCAAGCTCGCGGTCGACGACTGGCCCCGGCTCACGGCCGCCTGCGACAAGCTCGCGAAGGCGCCGATCTACGTGGACGACACCGGCTCGATCACGATGATGGAGATCCGGGCGAAGGCGCGGCGCCTGAAGACCCAGGAGCCAACGCTCGGCCTGATCATCGTCGACTACCTCCAGCTGATGACGAGCGGCGCTTCGGTCGAGAACCGTGTGCAGGAGGTCTCGCAGATCTCGCGCCAGCTCAAGGTGCTCGCCCGCGACCTCGACGTGCCGGTGCTGGCGATGTCGCAGCTCTCGCGCGCCGTCGAGCAGCGCCACGACAAGCGACCGATCCTGTCCGACCTCCGCGAGTCGGGCGCGATCGAGCAGGACGCCGACCTCGTCTTCTTCATCTACCGCGACGAGTACTACAACGAGGAGTCGGACCAGCAGGGCCTCGCCGAGGTGATCTGCTCGAAGCACCGAAATGGGCCGACCGGCGCGGAGAAGCTCTCGTTCCTGAAGCGCTACGCAAAGTTCGCCGACCTGGCCGCGTAGCTCGCTTTCGCTCGCTGGCTTCGGGTGAACCCCTGGTTCCCCGTGGGCCCCTCCTTGCAAGCGGCGGCGGCGTTCGCTTGTTCACGAGCCGGCGATCGTGGTCTTGCTTCCACGGAGCGCAGTTGGCCTCCCGCCGGGCCAAGCCCGGCCGCTTCAGTGCCGGCTCTAACAAGAGAAAGGAGCCCCGGACGAGAGGTTTGCGGCCTACCTCTCCCGGGACTCCACAGCTCCTATCGGCCGATGCGGCGAATGCTTGACCGACTGGCAGTTCTGGCACACTCAGTCCCCGTGCCCGCGACTGTCATCGTCGGTGCGCAGTGGGGCGACGAGGGCAAGGGGAAGATCGTCGATCTGCTCGCCCAGCACTCGGACCTCGTGTGCCGCTACCAGGGCGGGCCCAACGCCGGGCACACGATCATCGCCGACGGCGAGACCTACAAGTTCAAGCACATGCCCTCGGGGATCCTCTGGGGCAAGGAGTGCGTGCTCGGCGCGGGCTGCGTCGTCGATCCCAGCGTCTTCGTCGAGGAGCTCGACGACCTCGAGGCGCGCGGGATCTCGACCGAGACGGTCCGCCTCTCCGGCAACGCCCACCTGGTCATGCCGTGGCACGTCGCGCTCGACCAGGCGAGCGAGCGGCGACTCGGGGAGCTCCAGATCGGCACGACCCGCCGCGGCATCGGGCCCGCCTACGCCGACAAGTCGGCCCGGCTCGGGATCCGCGTGCAGGACCTGTTCGACCCGAAGATCCTCCGCCAGAAGATCGAGGTCGCGCTCGCCGAGAAGAACGTCTGGCTCGAGCGCGTCTACGGCGCCGCGCCGCTCGACCTCGAGGAAGTCGCGGAACAGTCCGAGGGCTACGCCCAGCGGCTGAGGCCGTACATCGCGGACACGTCCCTGCTCGTCGAGCGGGCGCTGAAGGACGGGAGGGCAGTGCTCTGCGAAGGCGCCCAGGCGACGCTGCTCGACCTCGACCACGGCACCTATCCGTTCGTGACCTCCTCGAACCCGATCGCGGGCGCCGCAGCAACCGGGCTCGGGATCGGGCCGACTCGCATCGACCGCGTGATCGGCGTCGCGAAGGCATACGTGACCCGCGTGGGCGAGGGACCGTTCCCGACAGAGATCCAGGGGCCCGACCAGCAACGGCTGCGAGAGCTCGGCGGCGAGTACGGCACCGTCACGGGACGTCAGCGCCGCTGCGGCTGGCTCGACCTCGTCGGCATCCGCTATGCGGTGCGCCTGAACGGGATGACGTCACTCGCACTGACGAAGCTCGACGTGCTCTCGGACTTCGCCGAGCTGCCGGTCTGCGTCCGCTACCGGCTCCGTGACGGCACCGAGACGGACGAGTTCCCCGCGCACCAGAGCGACTTCCACCACTGCGAGCCCGTCTACGAGACGCTGCCCGGCTGGCAGGAGCCGCTCGACGGGGTCGACGACGTGAAGGCGCTGCCGGAGGCCGCACAGCGGTACGTCCGGTTCGTGGAGGAAGAGCTCGGCGTCGACGTCTGCCTGATCGGCACCGGCGCCTCCCGCGAGCGGGTGCTCTCACCGCACGGCGTCGAAGCCGTTCTCAACTGAGCTCCTAGTGAGCTTAGGGAGATGCCCGCTCGGCGCGGAGCGTCTCGAGCAGCGCGCGGTACTCATCGACCTGATCGAGCACGTCCTGGCGCTCGACGTCGAGCCCCGGGTCGGCGAGCCTCGCGACGAGGTCGCGCCCGGCCTCCCAGGTACGGGCCCAGTCCGGCTCCGCACCTTCGGAGACGACCAAGGCGTCGTCGATGACCCTGCGCTCCTTCAGCACCCGGGTGATGAGCTCGTGCACGTACGGCAGAGCCGTCTCGGGCGAATCGGCGATGTCGTCCTCGAGCGAGGCCCACTCGCTCTCCCACTCGTGGACGTCGAGTCCGGGCTCCGATGCCATGGCTTCTACGTGCACCGAACGGGCCGCTTTCAAACAGTAGGCTTCGCCGCGTGAAAGTCCTCGTCGTCGGCTCCGGCGGGCGGGAACATGCGCTTGCCTGGAAGCTTGCGCAGAGCCCTGCGGTCGAGGAGGTGCACGCGGCTCCCGGGAACCCTGGCATCGCCAGGATCGGCCAGTGCCATCCCATCCGCGCGGACGACAACGACAGCCTGCTCGAGCTGGCCCGGACCCTCTCGATCGACCTGGTCGTCGTCGGCCCGGAGGCGCCGCTCGCAGCCGGGGTCGCGGACACGCTGCGCCGAGGCGGCGTCCCGGTCTTCGGCCCGAGCGCGGCGGCCGCGCGCATCGAGAGCTCGAAGGGCTTTGCGAAGGAGATCATGCGCGAGGCCGGAGTGCCGACTGCCGAGACGCTGTCGGTCGCGCGCACGCCCTGCGTCGTCAAAGCCGACGGCCTCACGGCGGGCAAGGGTGTCTTCGTCTGCACGACTCAGCACGAGCTCGACGCGGCTTTGCGGGCGGTGACCACGTTCGGCGAGCAGTTCGTGATCGAGGAGCTTCTCGAGGGCGAGGAGCTCTCGGTCTTCGCGCTCGTCGACGGGAGCAACGCCCTCGCCTTGCCCGAGTCCCGCGACTACAGCCGGGTCGGAGACGGCGACATCGGCCCGAACACTGGCGGCATGGGCTCGTACTCGCCCGTTCCCGAGCTCCCGGAGGGGCGCGTTGCCGAGCTCGTCGACACGATCCACCGTCCGGTCATCGAGGCGCTCGCGGCGAGAGAGACCCCGTTCATCGGGTGTCTCTACGCCGGTCTGATGCTCACGCCGGGGGGTCCCCGCGTGCTCGAGTTCAACTGCCGTTTCGGTGATCCCGAGACCCAGGTGATCCTGCCCAGGGTGGACGGCGACGTGGCGGAGGCACTCGCCGCAGCAGCCGCCGGCGACCTGAGCGAGATCGAGCTCGGGGCGACGGAGTCAGCTGCCGTGACGGTCGCGCTCGCCGCGGGGAGCTATCCGGAAGGGCGCGATACCGGCTCGCCGATCTCAGGAATCGAGGAAGCCGAGGAGCTCGGGGCGGTCGTCTTTCACGCCGGCACAGCGATGCGCGACGGGCAAGTCGTCACGAGCGGTGGCAGGATCCTCAACGTGACGGGGATCGGCGAGAACCTCGAGGAGGCCCGCGAGCGTGCATACGAGGCGTGCGAGCGGATCTCGTTCACCGGTGTCCGCTACCGTCGCGACATCGCGGCCAAGGCGGTGAACGTTGCCGGCTGAGCGGGAGACCGAGACCAGTCCGATCGGCCTGCTCGAGGAGCTCGACGAGCGGGGCCCCCTCGTGGGCATCCTCGTCGGCTCCGAGTCCGACCTCGAGGCGATGGACCCCGCCCTCGCCGAGCTCCGGGAGCGCGGGATCTCGCACGAGCTCAAGGTGCTCTCGGCTCACCGTGACCCGAGGGGCGTGGCCGAGTACGCCTCGACCGCACAGCTCCGCGGCGTGCGGGTGATCATCGCGGGCGCGGGCATGGCGGCCGCGCTGCCGGGGGTGGTGGCCGCCTACAGCGACCTGCCCGTGATCGGCGTGCCGCTCCGATCGTCGAAGAGTGTCGGCGACGGGCTCGACGCGCTCCTCGCCATCGCCCAGATGCCGCCCGGCGTTCCGGTCGCGTGCGTCTCGGTCGACGGAGCGCGGAACGCGGCGATCCTCGCGGCTCGGATACTTGCTCAGGGCGGCGGGTACCCGCAGGACCCGCGGCTAGACTCGGAGAGGTGATTTCCCGCTACTCCCGCCCGGCCATGGCCAGGATCTGGTCGGACGAGGGCAAGCTCGAGCGCTGGCTCGAAGTCGAGCTGGCTTCACTGGAGGGTTGGGCCGAGGTGGGCGCCGTTCCCGCCGATTCGGCCCAGCAGATCCGCGCGAAGGCGGAGGCCCCAAGCCCCTCGCGCGTGGCCGAGATCGAGGAGAAGACGCATCACGACCTCGCGGCCTTCGTAGACGCAGTTGCGGAGACGCTCGGGCCGGAAGGGCGCTGGTTCCACTACGGCCTCACTTCATCGGATGTCGTGGACACCGCGTTGGCTCTCCAACTGCGGGCTGCGGGCGAATTGATCCTCGCGGGGATCGACCGGGCGCTCGAGGCTGTGGTGAAGCGGGCAGACGAGCATCGGCTGACGCTGACGATCGGCCGCACGCACGGCGTCCATGCGGAGCCGACGACGTTCGGCCTCAAGCTCGCGGTGTGGGCCTTCGAGCTCGATCGTGCGCAAGGCCGCGTCGCGCAGGCATTGGAAGGCGTGCGGGTCGGAAAGCTCTCTGGCGCGGTCGGCAATTACGCCGCGATCGATCCCGAGGTCGAGCGGATCGCCTGCGAGCGCCTGGGTCTCGAACCCGAGCCGGCGGCGACGCAGGTCGTCCAGCGCGACCGGCACGCGGAGCTCTTGACGGCGCTGGCAGTCGCCGCTGCCTCGCTCGAGCGCTTCGCGACCGAGATCCGGCATCTGGCGCGAACCGAGGTCGCCGAGGTGCAGGAGCCGTTCGGGAAGGGCCAGAAGGGCTCGTCGGCGATGCCGCACAAGCGCAACCCGGTCGTCGCCGAGCGCATCTGCGGATTGGCGCGCGTCGTCCGAGCGGCCGCGTTAGTCGGGCTCGAGAACGTCGCCCTCTGGCACGAGCGCGACATCTCCCACTCCTCGGCCGAGCGCGTCACGATTCCCGACGCGTTTCTCGCGCTCGACTACATGCTCGACCGGTTTGCCTGGCTCGTCGAGGGTCTCGTCGTCCGGCCCGAGCAGATGCGCCGGAACCTCGAGCTGAGCCGCGGGCTCTTCTTCAGCCAGCGCTTGCTGCTCGCGCTCGTGAACTCGGGGTTGTCGCGGGACGAGGCATACCGGCTCGTTCAGGGTCATGCCATGCGCGCCTGGGAGGAGGAGCTCGACTTCCCCGAGCTCGTTCGCGCCGACTCCGAGATCACGAAACGGCTCGACCCGGCTACGCTCGACTCGATCTTCGATCTCGGCCACTACACGCGTCACGTCGACACCGTCTTCGAACGCCTGCACTCGCTGACGAAAAAGGAGGAGCCCGTCCATGTCTGAGGTCGTCCACGTCGCGAGCGGCAAGGTGCGCGAGCTCTATGCGCTCGACGACGATCGCCTGCTGCTCACCGCCAGTGACCGCATCTCGGTCTTCGACGTCGTCCTGCCGACCGAGATCCCCGACAAGGGACGAGTCCTGACCGGGCTCTCCGGGTTCTGGTTCGCGCGCACGAAGGAGATCGTCCCGAATCACCTGCTGACGATCCGCGACGACGGGCGGTCGATGGAATGCAAGCGGCTCGTGATGCTCCCGATCGAGTGCGTCGTCCGCGGCTACCTCTCGGGCTCGGGGTGGAAGAGCTACGAGGAGGGCGGCGAGGTCTGCGGGATCGCCCTTCCGGAAGGGCTGCGAGAGTCGGACATGCTGCCGGAGCCGATCTTCACGCCGACGACCAAGGCCGCCGAGGGGCATGACGAGCCCCTGACCGCGGAGCAAGCGGCCGGGCTCGTCGGCGAGGAACGGTTCGCCGAGGCGGAGCGGATCTCGATCGAGCTGTACCGCACCGCGGCCGAGTACGCCGCGGACAAGGGGATCATCATCGCCGACACGAAGTTCGAGCTCGGCCTGGACGAGGAGGGCAAGCTCGTCCTCGGCGACGAGGCCTTCACACCGGACTCCTCCCGCTTCTGGCCGGCCGACGAGTACGAGCCGGGCGGCCCGCAGCCCTCCTACGACAAGCAGTTCGTGCGCGACTACGCCGAGTCGCTCGGCTGGGACAAGACGCCGCCGGGGCCGGAGCTCCCGGACGATGTCATCCGGGGACCCGCGCGCGATACCTCGAGGTGTTCGAGCGCGTCACGGGGATCCCGTTCGACGACTACGCGGCGAATCCGCAGGCGGTGCTCGGATGAAGGCGACCGTTCTCGTCAGGCCCAAGCCCGGGATCCTCGACCCGCAAGGGAAGGCGGTCGAGGCTTCGCTCAAGCACCTGGGGTTCGCGGTCGGCGACGCGCGCATCGGGCGGCTGGTCGACCTCGAGGTCGAGGCGACCGACCCGGAACAGGCACGAGCCGAGGTGGAGCGCATGTGTGCCGAGCTCCTTGCGAACCCGCTGATCGAGAGCTACGAGATCGAGCTCCGGGACGACGCGTGAGCGAAAGTCAGCCACGCATCGCGGTCGTCGTCTTCCCGGGGTCGAACGACGACCGGGACGCCGCGCTCGCGCTCGAGGGGCTGGGCGCCGACCCGGTGCTGGTCTGGCACGCGGACGAGGAGCTGCCCGACGTGGGCGGCGTCGTCCTGCCCGGCGGCTTCTCGTACGGCGACTACCTCCGCTGCAGGGGCGATCGCCCGGTTCTCACCGGCGATGCGGGCGGTCGCCGACTTCGCCGCCGACGGCGGCTTCGTGCTCGGCATCTGCAACGGCTTCCAGGTGCTCTGCGAGGCCGGCCTGCTGCCCGGCGTGCTCCGGGCGAACGAGTCGCTTGCATTCACCTGCCGAGACGTCGCTCTGCGAGTCGAACGAGCAGACGTCCCGCTCCTCGCTGGTTGCGAGGTCGGTCAGCGGCTGACGATTCCCGTCAAGCACGGCGAAGGCTGCTACACCGCCGACGAGGAGCTCGTGGCGCAACTGCAGGTCGACGGCCAGATCGTGCTCCGCTACGACGACGACAACCCGAATGGATCGCTCGACGACATCGCCGGCGTCGTGAACGCAGAGGGCAACGTGATGGGTCTCATGCCCCACCCCGAGCACGCGGTCGATCCTCTCTTGGGCTCCGCCGACGGCGCGCTCATCCTGAGCGCTCTCGTGGAGCGTGCGCGCGAGCGGCTGCTCGCTCCGGCCTAGCGCCGGAATCTATGTCGACTAGCTCTTCCCGGCTGCGACCTCCTTCGCTCCGAGGCCGAGCGTCTCAGCGAGCTGCGGACAGCCGGCGAGCCCGCTGACCAAGCGTTCGACGTCCCGCTCTCGGAGCGTCACGGGCCCTCGGCGTGCGGTTCCGTCCGTCGAGTACGCGAACCGCACGAGACGTTCGCCCTTCGTGCCCTCGAGCAGCTGGACGACCGAGGCGAAGCGCTTGTCGCCGGAACGCTGTGGAACGGTCAACTCCTCGACGAGAGTCGCTGGTCCCCAGGGCGTGGCGGTCTTCGTTGCCATGTGAGGCAACCTAGCGGGGAACGTGTGGCGTGTCTGTCTCGACTCTGTGACAGATCACGGACCGAGCCAGCTGGACCTCCCTGGGCCAGGACGCCGACCTCGCCGAGCTCGCCTGGCTCTACGATCTGAATCGCGGCATCTTCATGACGCCCTGCCGCGAAGGAGGAGTGGACGCTGTCCCTGACGCACACCGAGCGGGCAATCGACGACTACGTCGCCGCGTTCGAGGAGCTCGCCCGCGACCTCACCGCATAGTGGCTCGCGTCAGCGTCACGGTCTCGCCCGGGGCCGCACGGACCGAGCTGGTCGGCAGGCACGGAGAGGGCTGGCGCGCCAGGATCGCCGCGCCTCCCGAGCGGGACCGCGCCAACGACGCGCTGATCCGGCTGCTCGCGTCGGCGCTCGACGTGCCGGCTTCGGCGGTCCGTGTCGTCGGCGGCCGCTCGGCGCGAGTGAAGGTCGTCGAGGTGGCCGGCCTGGAGAAAGCTGAGGTCGAGACCCGGCTGATGCGGTCGCTAAGCTCGTAGGCGAATGGCACGGTTCGCGCTTGCGGTTGTCTTTGCGCTGCTCCTGGTCGGCTGCGGCGGCGAGGAGAACTCCTCCGAAGGCTCGCAGACGCCCACGACCGAGTGCCAGCCGCTAAGCGGTGCCACGGCGGAGAAGAAGCTGAGCCCGGCGGTCCAGGAAGGCGAGACGATGTTCCTCACCGACGTCGAGATCGAGATCGAGGACTGTGTCGAACGTGTCACCTTCAAGTTCAAGGAGAGCGAGCCGGGGCCAGGGTACGACGCCTCCTACCAGCCGGAGCAGATCGCGAAGACCCAGGACGGCTCCGGCGATTTCGTCGCGATCGCCGGCGGGGACTTCCTCGTCGTCCGGATGTTCCCCGCCATGACGGCGGAGATCGACGGCGAGGACGTGAAGCCGACGTACGAGGGTGAGAAGAGCATCCCAGCGCCCACAGAGGCGCGAATGATCCGCGAGGTCGCGCAGACGGGCGACTTCGAGGCCCAGGTCACGTGGGTGATCGGCCTGGACAACGAGCACCCGTTCACGGTCACGGCCTCGAACGACGAGCTCGTCGTCGAAATCAGCCAGTAGGCGCCCCGTGGCGGCAGAGATCCAGGACGTCGCCACCGGCCTCTGGATCTGGCAGCTCGAGCATCCCGCCTGGAGGGAGGGCCTCGACTGGGAGCCGCAGGTGACCTCGACGGTCGTCGAGTCGGGCGGCGAGGTGGCGCTCATCGATCCGCTCGCGCCGCCCGAGGACGCGGTCGAGATCTGGAATCGCCTCGACGCGAAGCCGCCGACGATGGCAGTCGTCCTCAAGCCCGACCACGTGCGCGACGTCGACCTCTTCGCGCGCCGCTACGAGGTCCGCGGCTTCGGGCCGTACCTGTACTGGGCCGGCGACGCCCCGCAGACGGAGCTCGAGGGGCTCGAGCCGGAGCGCGAGCTTCCCGGCGGGCTTGTCGCGCTCTACGATGGCCGCGGCCGCAACGAGACACCGCTCTGGCTGCCCGAGCAGCGCGCACTCGTTTTTGCCGACGCGCTCACCGCGCCGGGCGGCGAGCTTCGCGTCTGGGGGACGCCGTGGCACGAGAAGCGCGTCCTGCCCGCGCTACGCGAGTTGCTGGAGCTCCCCTTCGAACACGTGATCGTCTCCCACGGCGAGCCCGTTCACGATCGGAAGGCCTACGAAAAGGCGCTCGAGAAGCCGCCTTGGAGCGGTTGATGTTTGAGTGGTTCGCGAATCGGTAATACTTCCGCCCGATGCGGAGACGAACGATCTTTCTCGTCGCTTCTCTCGTGGGCGCGCTCGCCGTTGCGGGGATTGCGTTCGGCGCCAAGCCGCCGCCCAAGCCGAAGAAGCCCAAGGCCGGCCCCTCGTCGCCGCACGCGTTTTCCTGGCACGACACGCCCACCGGCTCGACAGCGAGCCTTCGCGGGCTCTCGGCGGTGAGCAGGGACGTCGCCTGGGCGAGTGGAAGCGCCGGCACCGTTCTGCGCACGACCGACCGGGGCGCCACCTGGCAGTCGGTCGGCCCACCCGGAACCGAGACGCTGCAGTTCCGTGACATCGAAGCGTTCGGGCCGAACCGCGCCCTCATCCTCTCGATCGGCGAGGGGACCGATTCGCGGATCTATCGGACGACGGACGGAGGGCAGACCTGGACGCTGGTCTTCCAGAACACCGAACCGACCGCGTTCTACGACTGCATGACCTTCTTCAACAAGAAGGTCGGGCTCGCGCTCTCCGACCCGCCGGACGGCATGAAGTTCCGGATCATCAAGACGACTGACCGTGGCGTCACGTGGAGCGTCGTCGATTCGGCAGGAATGCCTCCGGCGCTTCCGGGCGAGTTCGCCTTCGCGGCGAGCGGCCAGTGCATCACGAGCAACCATGGCCGTAGCGCGTGGTTCGGCACCGGCGGGTCCACGCAGGCGCGCGTCTTCACCTCCCGCAACAGGGGCCGGACATGGAGCGTGAGCGCGACGCCGATGAACAGCGGGCCGACCGTCGGAATCAACGCGCTCGCCTTCCGCAGCCAGCAGCACGGCCTCGCGGTCGGCGGTGACTTCAACATGCCGGCGACTTCCCCGAACAACTTCGCAGCCACCCGCGACGGCGGCAGTTCGTGGGCGCTGCTCACCGGCGCGCCGGCCGAGTACCGCTCCGGCGCGACCTGGGTCAACGGCAACACCGCGATCGCGGTCGGGCTCACCGGAAGCGACTTCACGCGGAACAAGGGCCGGACCTGGACCGGTTTCGACGAGGGCAGCCTCCACACGGTGGACTGCGCGAACCCGAACGCCTGCTGGGCGTCGGGAGCGAACGGCCGCGTCGCCTACCTCGTCCGCTAGCGCCGCGACACCGCTAGCCGTCCTTTCGCGGCGTACCTCGTCCGCGAACTGTCGCCACCACCTGGCCGAGGAGCGTGGAACGCGACATACTGGCGCGGCCCCGACCGCGGAAGGAGTGCCATGAGCGACGTGCTGGACCTCGAAAAGAGAGACGTGCCGTTCCCCGTGTCGCTGGCGGGGATGATCGGCCTCGGCAAGGCCATCTTCGAGGGGCTGTTCGGCGTGCTCGGGCTCGCGGTCGCGAACTCCGTGGACGACTCCTTCGGAGGCGGAGTCCTCGCCTTCGGCATCCTCTACGCGATCGCCTCGGTCATGCTGCTGCGAGGAAGCCGTTTCGGCTACTACCTCACGCTCGCGCTCTCCGCGCTCGGGCTCGCCGTCGCGGTGATCTACATGTTCAGCTCGGAAGGGGTCACCTTCGCAGGCACGTTCCTGGTCGCCTTCCTCAACGCGCTCGTCCTCTACCTCCTGCTCGCCAGGAAGAGCGCGCGAGACTTCTTCGGATTCGGCGCCGAGGCCAGCGCGTAGCCCGCTCGATCAGCTCGATGCGATAGCCGTCGCCCGGTTCGCGGGCATCAGGCACTCGGCCGATTGACGAACTCGATGATCGCCGCGAGGCTTGGTTCGTAACCGTCGGTCGTGTCCACTTCGATCGACGGGGCCGGAATCGAGACGCGGTCGAAGGACTCGAACGATCGCGTCCACTCCTCGAGCCCCTTCCCGACCGTGCTGTCGCCGTGGGCCCTTCCGCGCTCCTGGGTGGCGGCCAAACGATCGACGGCCCGCTCCCAAGAAACCGCCGCCTCCACGTTGCAGTGCACGAGACGCAGGTCTGCAGCCTCGGCGAGTGGCTCGAGCCCGCTTCTCCACAGCCGGTCTTGAAACGCGGCTTCCGCCACGACCGTCACTCCCTCGGCGAGCAGCAAGCGCAAGACGTCGAAGAAGAGCGGGAGGGTTCGCTGGGTCAACGGATCCCCGTGTCCGCCCTGGAAGTCGCGGCCGCGGGCATGGACCATGCCTTCCTTGATCTCGTCCCGGCAGATGGCCGGACAGGGGATCGCCTCCGCGATGGCGTGCGCGAGGGTCGTCTTGCCCGACCCGGGCGGGCCGCTGACGACCACGAGCGTGGGTGTCGGTCCCTTCACGTAGGAGACCTAGGCCTTCTCTATGAGCTCGACCCGGTAGCCGTCCGGGTCGCGGACGAAGCACAGGCGCGAGCCGCCCTCGCGAACGCTGTACGGCGGGCGCTCCGGCTCGATGCCCTGCTCCGCAAGGCTCGCGAGTGTCGAGTCGAGGTCGTCGACCGTGACCGCGATGTGGCCGTAGCCCGTGCCGATCTCGTACGAGTCGACCCCGAAGTTGTACGTCAGCTCGAGCCGGTCGCCGTCGCCGGGAAGACCCATGAAGACGTTGATCGCCTCATCGCGGATCGGCATCCGGCCGCGCTCCTCGAAGCCGAGCGCCTCGTAGAAAGCAACGGAGCGGTCGATGTCGGTGATCCGGTAGCACGTGTGTATGAGCTCCATGGACGCGAAGATAAAGCGTGGAGCTCTTTCGCGGGACGCCTTATGAGTACTTCGCCGTCGCGCCGGAAGACGCGCTCGTCTTCACGGCCGGCGCCTGTCCACTGGATTCCGAGGGCCGCGTCGTCGCCGTCGGCGACCATCAGGGACAGGCGCGCCAGGCACTCTCGAATCTCCGTGCGGCCCTCGCGGAGGCCGGATCCGGCTTCGACCATGTCCTCAAGTCCACGGTGTACGTCGTGGCGGCCGAGCGCGCCGAGCTGGTTCGAACGTGGTCCGTCGTCGAAGAGGCGTTCGCGCCGTCAAGGCCGCCGAGCACGCTCCTCGGTGTGTCGCTGCTCGGCTACCCCGACCAGCTCGTCGAGATCGAAGCCGTTGCCGTCGTTCCTCGAACGGGAGATTCCTGAGGCCAAGCGTGGGGCACGGCTCCCGCCTAAGGGCTCGGTTTCGCGCTCAAGCCATCTGCCCGAACGCCCGATAGTGCGCGAATGGGCCGCCTTTCCCTGCTCGCTGCGCTCTTCGCCGCGGCCGCGATGCTCGTGCCTGCGGCCAGCCAGGCCTGTTCGCGTGACGACGCGGTCTTCTACGAGACGTTCGTCGACACGAGTTGCCTGCAGCTGCCGCTGCTGAACACGACGCTGGACGCGCAGGGCGGGTTGCGGCTGACGACCAACGGCACTCCAGGAGTGACGGCGTGGGACTCCCACACCGACTTCGACAGCGGCATCACGTTCCAGAGCGTCACGTTCCCGCCCGTGGGTGTGCGGACGCTGACCCGCAACGGTTCGGGGCCCGGAGCGACGCTCAGCCTTCCGACCACCCTCCTTCCCCTCACTCTCGACACTGCGAGCCCCGTGCTGAGGCCGACGGCGTCGACCGTGCTCGACAGCGACAACGTGGACGACCCGGCGCTCGCGAAGGTCGGCTCCACCTACGTGATGTGGTACTCGGGCACGGCCGAAGACGGCAGCCCGCCCGCGCTCTTCGTCGCGACCTCGACCGACGGGCTCACCTGGACCCGCGCGGCCGGCGGCGCGCCGGTGCTGCAGGGAACCGCCGCGGCATTCGACCAGGACGGCGTGTACGGCGCCGAAGTCGTCTATGACCCGGCTGATACCGCGCGCGCCGTACCGGATGTGGTACTCCGGCCGCTCGGGCGTCTTCGGCGCGATCGGCTATGCCACGTCGCAGGACGGGCTCGCGCTGGACGAAGTAACCCGCAGCCCGTGCTCTCGCACGGCCCGGCCGGCTCGGCGGACAGCTTCAGCGCGGCCGACCCGACCGTCCTGAAGGACGGCTCGACCTGGAAGATGTGGTACACGGGCGACGACTCGAGCAAGAAGCGGATCGCGTACGCGACGTCGACCGACGGCCTGACCTGGGCCAAGGGCGGCAAGGTGATCGCCCCCGAGGATCCGGGCGTGAGCGCGAACATCGCCTTCGGCGCCTTCGCGCCAACGGTCTGGAAGACCGCGAACGGCTACGCGATGCTGCTCACCGGTCGCAAGCTCGTCGGCCAGGGCGTGTTCCAGACGAAGATCATGGACACGACCTCGACCGACGGGGTGACGTGGAGCGGGCCGAGCCCCGCCCTCAATCCGTCCGGCTCGAACAACAACTTCGACTACTCGAACCTGAACTCTCCGGAGCTGCTCCAGGACCCCGGCGCACCGACGCCGTACAAGCTCTACTACTCCGGGAACACGATCGACGCGAACGGGAACTTCCATACGCGGATCGGACTCGCGACCTCGAATGACGGCAACTCGTTCAACAAGGTGACCGGTGGACAAGCCGGCGGCTCGCTGCTCGACGTCGGGGCTCTCGGCACGGCGTTCGACGGTCGCCAGGCGTCTGGCCTCTCGGTGGCCGCACCGGCCGGCGGGGCACCGACCTTCGCGGGCTTCTACTGGGGAACCAGGGGTAGCGACTTCAAGCCGCGCCTCGGCGAGGCAACGTCGACCGACGCCAGCACTTGGACGAAGGTGCCTGTCTCCGCACCGGACGGCGGCGCTCTCTTCGGGCTCGGCAACCCGGCGGCGTTCGACAACGGTGGCCAGCGCGACCCAGAAGTGCTCTACGACGCGTCGACCTACCACCTCTTCTTCACCGGCCTCAGCTCGAGCGGGACGCGATCGATCGGGTATGCCTCGACGCCCGAAGACGGCGTGACGAAGCAGCCGAACAACACGTCCTGGTCGGCGCGGAATCAGGCGTTCACCGCCGACGGCTCCGGGTTCGACGCGAGCGGAGTCGCACATCCCTCCGTGATCAAGGACGGCGCGACCTACGTCATGTACTACGCGGGGCTCGACTCGAGCGGCACGGCCAAGATCGGACGGGCCACGGCGCCCGCACCGAGCGGCCCGTACACGCGTGGCCCGAGCCCGGTGCTGGACCTCGGGACGGCGGCCGAGTTCGACGCGACCTCCGTCAGGGATCCGGTCGTGGTCAAGGCAGGCGCGGGCGACTACCGCATGCTCTACACGGGCGTGGAGACGCTCGAAGGGAACAGGATCGAGCGGGTCGGCTATGCGACCTCGAGCGACGGCATCTCGTGGACGAAGCGAGGCGTCGCGCTCGGCCCCAGCCTCTCCGCCTTCGCAAGCGATGAATCGGGAGTCGAGGCGAGCGGCATGCTGATCGACGGCTCGACATTGCATGTCTGGACGACCGGAGTCGACCGCGGAGGCCGAACGCGCGGTCATCACGCGACGACGGCGTTCCCGACTCCGGTGTCTCCCGAGCCGGGGATTCCGAGCGGCTGGGCGACGTACCAGCTAGGGAACGCATCGACGACCAATCGCGACTTCCGTCAGATCGCCCGCACCTCGAGCGGCGGCGCCGTGACACTCTGGCTGAGCTTCCTCCAGCCGTACTCGGGCAACGGCGACGACTTCTGGTCGGACTACTTCCCCGTGACGGTGTCGAGCGCGAGCGAGGCGTTGAACTTCCTCCTCACGGTGCACGGGGTCCGGTGGCAAGCGCGCCTCTCGGAGCCGGCAGGGAATCCCGTCCTGGACCGCGTCGACCTCACCCACGCGCCGGTCAGTTTCAGTCCTTCCGGAAGCGCGTCGACGACCTCCATCGGACCGTCGCCCGGACGAAGCGTCACCGCATGGCGCTCGTTCACGGCGTCGATGAACATGTTCACGCCGGGCGGCGGCGGCACGGGCTCGGCAACCGCACGCCTGCTCGATGCCACCACCGGCCAGCAGGTTGCCGCGATTCCACTGAGCGCCGGCGTGACCACCTTCGACCTCAGCGGCATCCCCGTCGGCCGCCCATCAGTCACTGACGGCTGCGCTGGACCTCCAGTCGGACGGCCAGGCCACTCCGCGGGTCAGCTCGCTCAAGATCCAGTACGACAGCGCGCCGACGGTCATCCAGCCGCCGCCGCCGCCGCTGCCGCCGCCGGCGCTGAGGTTCTCGGCGGTACCGAGGACGATCGTCTTCGGGCAGACCGCAATTCTCTCGGGGACGCTGGTGCAAGGTGGAGCGCCGCTCGCGGGTCAGTCGGTGGCGCTCGGTGCCCAGCCGGTCGGAACGCCGACGTTCACTACCTTGCCGCCGGCCACGACCGACGCAGCCGGCAACTTCCGCTCGGCCGTCAAGCCGACCAAGCGAACCACGTACAAGGCCGGCTTCGGCGGACTGCTGCCCGAGCCGACCGCGACGGTGCTGGTGAAGCACAAGATCACGCTCAAGGCTGCGCGGCGAAGCGGTCGGATCTACCTGAACGGCACGATCGGGCCTCGCCATGTCCGGCGACTCGTCCTCGTCCAGAAGAAGATCGGCCGCCGCTGGGTGACGATCGCGCGCGTCCGCACCACACGGCGCTCGACGTTCAAGGTCGTTCGGAAGGCTCCTCTCAAGCGCACGCTGTTCCGCGCGCGAACGGCCGCCGACAGGGAGCACCTGGCGAACATCAGCCGCACCCGCAGGGCCTAGTCCAGATCTTCGCGGACGAGTCCGAAGAAAACGCCGTCCACCCACTCGCCGTGGCGCCAGTACGCCTTCCGCTTGACGCCTTCGCGGATGAAGCCGGACCGCTCCGCATGCTCGATGGCGCGCTCGTTGAACCCGTAGATCTCGAGCTGGAGCCGGTGGAAGTCGAGGTCGAGCAACAGATGGCGCTGAAGGAGACGAGCCGCGTCGTCGGCCAGGCGGCGGCCCCTGAAGTCGGGGTGCACCGCGAGGCCGCCGAGATTCGCGATTCGGCTGCGCCTGTTCTGAAGGTCGAAGCCCATCACGCCGGCGCGGCGCCACTCGCCGTCCTCCTCGACTTCGATCACGAACCGGCCTGACTCTTTCGGCTCCGAGAGCGAGGCCTCGATCTCCTCGAGGAGCTCCTCGCCGATCGGTGGCGCGGACGGCGCGCAGGAACGGCTCCACGTCTTCGTGACCGGAGAGCTCGAGCAGAAAATCGGCGTCCTCGGCGGTCGCGCGGCGGAGGCGGAACCCGTCGCCGTGCAGCGGCTCGCTCACGGCGAAGTGACGACGGCGGGCCGCCGACGCGGCATCCGTAGGACGCCTGACCCCAGCGCGGTGCCGGTCAGGATCAGCACGAGCCCAACGATCGCGGACGCCGTGATCGGCTCGCCGAGCAGCAGCGCCCCGTAGAAGAGCGCGGTCACAGGCAGGAGGTAGACGACAAGGCTGGCCCGCGCGGAGCCGTACCGGTAGACGAGTCGGAAGTAGAGGAGCTGGCCGGCCACGGTGCCGAGCAGCGCGAGTGCGAGCACGCTCGCGATCACGCCCCAGCTCGGAACGTCCAACGGCGCCTGCGCAGCACCGAGCGGGGCCAGGAAGATTGCACCCCAGGTGACCGAGGCCGCCGCGAGCACGTCGTTGTGGACGTTGTCGAGCAGGGTCTGGATGTAGAGCGTCGAGATCGCGTACGAGATGGACGCGACGATCACGGCCAGAGTTCCGGCGACTCCTGCCCAGCCGCCCTCGGGATTGACGCCGGCGAGCACGCCGACGCCGATCAGCCCGAGCACGACCCCGACTGCCTTGGACCCGGTCGCACGCTCGCTCTTGCGGAAGCGAAGTGCCAGCAGGGCGACGAAGATCGGCATCGACGCGTTCCCGATCGCCGCCACGCCGGAGTCGACCTTGGTCTCCCCCCAGGCGATCAGCGTGAATGGGAGCGCCGTGCTGATGACGCCGAGGATCATCGCGGCGCGAACGATCGACCGCATTTCGGTCGTCGCGGGTGCGAACCCTCGCTTGTAGACGACGATCGCCAGCAGCGGGATCGCCGAGAAGACGAGCCGGAGTGCCATCGTCGTCGTCGGCGCGAGCTCGTCGACGGCGATCTTGATGAACATGAACGAGGAGCCCCAGATCGCCGCGAGCAAGAGGACCAGGCCCACGTAGCCACGCATCCAGGCAGGCTATCGATCCGCCTCGGGGTCGCAGATCCGGCGAACAACCGGCACAGACACGTGCGTCTTTCCTGAATATGATCGTCGCGGGGAGGAGGATGGCTGTGCCTTATCAAGGCGCGCCCCATCCAACGACGCGGCTAGACTGAATCACCTGACGCGGGTCGCCGAACAGCCGCTCCATCGCGCCCTCGGCCTCACCGACGGGGAGCTCGACCGTATCCAGGAGCTGATGGAGCGCGAGCCGAACCACTTCGAGCTCGCGGTCTTCTCGCTGCTCTGGTCTGAGCACTGCGGCTACAAGCACTCGGCGCTCCTGCTCAAGCGCTTCCCGACGAGCTCACCCCGCGTCCTGCAAGGGCCGGGCGAGAACGCGGGAGTCGTCGACCTCGGCGAGGGCGAGGCCGTCGCCTTCAAGGTCGAGAGCCACAACCATCCCTCTGCAGTCGAGCCGTTCCAGGGGGCGGCGACCGGAATCGGCGGCATCCTCCGGGACATCATCGCCATGGGCGCCCGGCCGGTCGCGCTGCTCGACGGGCTCCGCTTCGGCAAGCCGGACGATCATTTCGAGCGGGCGGTGGCCGGCATTGCCAACTACGGGAACAGCGTCGGCGTCCCGACGATCGGCGGAGACACCGTCTTCGACCCGGCCTACGCGGACAACTGCCTCGTGAACGCGATGTGCGTCGGCCTCCTCCCCACCGAGCGGGTGCTCAGCGCCAGAGCGACCGGCGCAGGCAACGTCGTCTTCCTCTTCGGAGCGACCACCGGACGCGACGGGATCGGCGGCGCGAGCGTGCTCGCGAGCCAGGAGCTCGGCGAGGAGGACGCGGACAAGCGCCCATCGGTGCAGATCGGCGACCCGTTCACCGGCAACAAGCTCATCGAGTCGAGCCTCGAGCTCGTCGAGCGCGGCCTCGTCGAGTCGCTCCAGGATCTCGGCGCTGCCGGACTCGCCTCGTCCCTGTCGGAGATGGCGCGCGGCGGCGGCGGGATCGACGTCCACCTCGACCGGGTTCCGCTCCGCGAGGAGGAGATGGAGCCCTGGGAGATCATGATCTCGGAGAGCCAGGAGCGGATGGTCGCGGTCGTCCGGCCGGAGAACCTCGACGCCGTCCAGGAGGTCTGCGCCCGGTGGGAGCTCGACCACGCCGCGATCGGCGAGGTGACGGACACGGGCGAGCTGCGCGCCTACGTGGACGGTGAGACGCGTCGGTGCGATCCCCGCCGAGTTTCTGACCGACGAGGCGCCGCGCTACGAGGTTGCACGGCAGCCGAGACCGTCGGCCGAGCCCGCGCCGGCTCCCGCAGGGCCTCCGGCAGACCGCGCTCTCCTCGACCTACTTGCATCGCCGAACGTGCGCAGTCGAGCCTGGATCTTCCGCCGCTACGACCACCTCGTCGGGTCCCGCACCGTGCGTCGGCCAGGCCTCGACGCCGCGGTGATCCGGTTGCGCCCGTCGTTCCGGGGGCTCGCGATCAGCCTCGACGGATCCGGCCGAATCGCGCGGCTCGACCCGCACACCGGTGGAGCCCTCGCCGTCCTCGAAGCGGCGCGCAACGTCGCCTGCGCGGGAGGCGAACCGCTCGCGATCACCGACTGCCTCAACTTCGGCAACCCGGAGAAGCCGGAGATCGCCTGGGAGCTCGCCGAGGCGATCGAAGGAATGGCCGCCGCCTGCGAGGCGCTCGGCATCCCGGTCGTCTCCGGCAACGTCTCGCTCTACAACGAGACCGACGGCCGCGCGATCCATCCCACCCCGGTCGTCGGCTGTGTCGGCCTCGTCCCCGACGTCCGCAGCATCCCGGCAACGTGGCGCGAGGGCGACGGGATCTACCTGGCCGGCCGACCGAATCTCGCCTTCGACGGCTCCGAGTACCAGGCGCTCTACGGCGACCTGGGCGGCCGCCCTGCCTCGCTCGACCTCTCCGCCGAAGCCGCAGCTCGTGCGCCTCCTCCACGAGACGGCGCCACGCTGCTCGCTCGTCCACGACACCGCCGAGGGCGGGCTGGCGGTCGCGCTCGCCGAGGCCGCGATCACCAGTGGCATCGGAGCCGCGCTCGACCTGCCCGACGACGCGCTCACCCTCTTCGGCGAGGGCGGGGGCCAGGCGATTCTCGCCTCGAGCGAGGAGCTCGACCTGCCGCGCATCGGATCCGTCGGAGGCGCTAGTCTGCTCGGGGTCCCGATCGAGGACTTGCGGCAGGCCTACGAGGTGAACACCTAGCCACCCATGTGCGGGGTCTTCGGCATCCGAGCACCGGAGCGAGACGTCGCGCGCGTCACCTTCTACGGCCTCTTCGCACTCCAGCACCGCGGCCAGGAATCCGCCGGCATCGCTGTCTCCGACGGCGGACGCCTCACCGTCCTCCGCGACATGGGCCTCGTGGCCCAGGTCTTCGACGAGCAGAACCTCAGCGGCCTGCAAGGCCAAGTCGCCATCGGCCACACGCGCTACTCGACGACCGGCTCGACCCACTGGACGAACGCGCAACCGATCGTCCAGCACGGCCGGGCACGCACCGTCACCCTCGGCCACAACGGCAACCTGACGAACACGCAGGAGCTTCGAGACGAGCTCGCGGCGAACGGCGTCTCGCTCTCGACGACGTCGGACACCGAGGTGGTCGCCGCGCTGATCGCGAACGACCCGGCGCCGCTCGACGAGGCGATCTCGAACGCGATGCGCCGCCTCGATGGAGCATTCACGATCGTCGCGCTCTCCGAGGGGAAGCTCATCGGCTTCCGCGATCCCCACGGCTTCCGGCCGCTGAACCTCGGCCGCATCGACGGCGATCCTGTGCTCGCCTCCGAGACCTGTGCCCTAGACCTCGTCGGCGCAGAGCACGAGCGTGAGGTGGCTCCCGGCGAGCTCGTCCTCATCGACGAGGCCGGCGTCCACTCGACGCAGGCCGTGCCGCAGGCCGGCGCGGGCGCGCTCTGCCTCTTCGAGTTCATCTACCTCGCCCGGCCCGACTCGACCCTCTCCGGGATCGAGGTGCATGCGGCGCGCGTGCGGATGGGCGAAAAGCTCGCCCAGGAAGCGCCCGTCGAGGCAGACCTCGTGATGCCCGCCCCCGACTCTGGCACCCCGGCTGCGATCGGCTTCGCCAGAGGGAGCGGGATCCCCTTCTCCGAGGGCCTGATCAAGAACCGCTACGTGGGGCGAACGTTCATCGAGCCCGACCAAGGACTGCGCGAGCAGGGAATTCGTCTCAAGTTCAACCCGCTCTCCGAGGTCGCCGGCAAGCGCGTCGTCCTCGTCGACGACTCGATCGTCCGCGGCAACACGACGAGGAGGATCGTCAAGCTGCTCTTCGAGGCGGGCGCACAGGAGGTGCACGTCCGGATCTCGGCGCCGCCGATCGTCTCGCCGTGCTTCTACGGCATCGACTTCGCCGACGTGGAACAGCTCGTTGCCTCGACGCGCACCGTGGCCGAGGTGCAAGAGCAGATCGGCGCCACGTCGCTCGCGTACATCTCCCTGGACGGCGTCCAGGGGGCGACGACCCGTCCAGCCGCAGAGTTCTGCCGCGCTTGCTTCACGCGCGAGTATCCGACGCGGATCCCGACGGACAAGACTCTTGCCAAGTTTCGGTTCGAGCCTAGTCGCGCGTAGAAGAACGTATTAGCATCCAGGCGGCATGACCGTCCGCCGGCTCATCGTCCTGCTCGCGCTCGCTGCAGCCATCGTCGGCGTGCAGTCCGCGACTGCGGCGAACAGCCCGAACATGAGGCTCAACTACAGCCTCCCCGACCCGACGTCCGGCCGTACCGACTCGGACATTGCGTTCTGGGGCAACATCGCAGTCGCCGGGAATTACGACGGGTTCCGGGTCTTCAACACCCAGACGCAGCAGCAGCTCGTGAGCTTTCTCTGCCGCGGGCCGCAGAACGACGTCGGGCTCTGGGAGCACAACGGTCGGCTGCTCCTCTTTCAGTCGATCGATACACCTCAGACGAACGGCGAGACCGTCTGCAGCCAGGTTCGGTCGAGCGACACATCCGCTTGCGGCCCGCCCACTTGCTTCGAAGGCATCCGGATCTTCGACCTGACAAACCCGTCGGCTCCTGTGTATCTCAAGGGCGTCCACACCCAATGCGGCTCCCACACGCACACGATCGTCCCCGACCTCAAGAACAACCGGCTGCTCCTCTACATCTCGTCGTACCCGGGTAGCTCCGGGCCGAACTGCGCGTCACCGTTCCGGAAGATCTCGATCGTCGAGGTGCCGCTGAACGCGCCGGAGACGTCGAGTGTCCTCTCCCAGCCGCAGCTCACGACGAACGTCCCGGGCTGCCACGACATCACCGTCTTCATGGCGATCAACAAGGCCGCCGCCTCGTGCGCGAACGAGGGCCAGCTCTGGGACATCAGCGATCCCGCCAATCCGCAAACGCTCAATCCAGTGCACGTCGACGACCCGGGAGTGAACTACTGGCACTCGGCGGCGTTCACGTGGGACGGCCAGTACGTGGTCTGGATGGACGAGAGCTTCACGGGCAGCTGCCAGGCGAATGGTGACGGCAAGATCCGCATCTACCGGGTGAGCGACGCTGCCCTGATGAGCTCGTTCATGATCCCGCGCCCGCAGGGGAGTTACTGCTCCGTGCACAACGGGAACATCGTTCCGGTGCTGGGGAAGTACCTTCTCGTTGCCGGCTGGTACTACGGCGGCACGTCGGTGGTCGACTTCACGAACCCGACGCAGCCGCAAGAGGTCGCCTTCTACGACTTTGACCCCACCTCCGGCCAATCCTGGTCGTCGTACTGGTACAACGGCCGGATCTACTCCAACGACATGAACCGCGGAGTCGACGTCTTCAGCATGGTCACGCCTTGGAGCCCATATGGCCAGCAGTGGACGCACCTGAACGCCCAGACGCAGGAAGACCTCTACATCCCGTCGCTCACTGCGCTCGGCCGACTCTCCCCAGCGCGCTGAGGCGCCCTGACGGGCCGAGCAAGGCCCGCCAGGACACCTGAGTCGTTACTGCTCGAGCACGCGGGTCGCTTTTGCGAGCCCGCGGCTGATGAAGTAGCCGACCGTCACCCAAGTCGCGCCCCAAACGAACCTGTCGGCGCTTACGTGGTCGTCGAAGATCGCGACCAGGCCGAGGACGATCAGCACGATCACGTAAATCAGGAACTCGGCGTTGCCTGGGACCGGCAGCCGAGCGAGGTCGAGCGACGACCCGGCGGTGTAGCCGTAGGTCGGGCGGGACGATTGCTCGGGCGGTGTCGCCATGCGTTCTCCTTTCAAGCCGCGTCTGCGGATGTGCACTATCTCTGTTCCAGCCGGGGGGGATCGTAAAGCGTCACGAGGTTCGAGACAGGTCCTGCGCACGTCGATAGCGCACGGCGCGCCGCACCGAGCGCGGATCGAGGCCGCGTTCGAGGAGCTCCTGCCGAAGCTCCCCTTCCTGCGCAAGCCGGAGAAACAGCCACGCGAGGGCTCCGATCGTCACCAGGGATCCCTCGATCATCATGATCCCGCCCGCGATCCCCTGATCGGCCTCTGCGGAGAGCGCGAAAGGCCGGTCGGAGTGCTCGTAGAGGCCGTAGAACGGTGTACCGGCCCAGACGAGGACGTTGCCGAGAATCGTGGAGACGATGCGAACGACGACGATGTAGCCCATCTTCGCGGCGGTGCCGAACCACTCCGGGCCGGGCAGCACCTCGATCACGGCCGCCCACATCAGCGCGCCGGCGGTGAAGAAGCACACGTGCTCAAGCGCGTGGACGCCCTCGTGTCGGAGAGCGGCCTCCCAGAAGAACGGGAGGTGCCAGACGAGCAGGTTCACCGTCCAGAGCGGAAGCGCGACGAGCGGGTGCGCCAGGAAACGGAGCGCCCGGACCGCTCGCATCGAGAGGAGCGGGCGGAGGAGCGGACCTGTGAGCCCGGCGACGATGCAGAGCGGCCCGAGGTCTCCGAGCAGCAGGTGCTGCACCATGTGGAAGGCGAACGACTCCTCCTCGCCGATCGCCGCAACCGGCGAGGCAATGGCGAGAGCGACGAGGGCGATGCCGAGGCCGAACAGGGCCGGACGCCACCAGTCGACCGGCGTCCCGCGCCGCGAAAGCGTCCGCGCCCGCTTCGCGTAGAGCAGGGCCCCGAGCGCGAGCGGCACGAGCTGGAGTGGCTCGAACGACCAGCTCGAAGCGGAGTGAGCCAGCATCCGTACACCGTAGACTCGTATGGACCGTGGAGGGGAAGACGTACGAGGCCGCAGGGGTCTCACTCGCGCTCGCCGACTCGGTAGTCGACCGGCTTCGCGCCGCCGTCGAGTCGACGGGCACCGCCGGGTTCGGCGCCTTCGCCGGGCTCTATCCCCTCGACGACAAGCGACTGCTCGCAGCGACGATGGACGGAGCCGGGACGAAGCTCGTGCTCGCGCGCAAGGCAGGACGGCTTCGTCAGGTCGGCGCCGACCTCGCCGCGCACTGCGTCAACGACGTGATCACGACCGGCGCCGAGCCGCTCTTCTTCCTGGACTACGTCGTCGGCCACCAGCTGTCGCTCGAGCAGGTCGCGGAGCTCGTCGAGGGCGCTGCCGAGACGTGCCGAGCAGCCGGCTGCGCGCTCCTCGGCGGCGAGACGGCCGAGATGCCGGGCGTCTACCGCGAGGATGAGCTCGATTTCGCAGGCGCGTGCGTCGGCCTCGTCGACCGCGACCATGTGATCGACGGCTCACGCATCAAGGCCGGCGACGTCGTCCTCGGATTTCCCTCCCTCGGCCTGCACACGAACGGATACTCGCTCGTTCGCAAGCTCATCGGAGACGACGACTTCGATGCCGAGCTCCTCCTTGCGCCGCACAAGCTCTACGTCGACGAAGTGCGTCAGATGCGCGACAAGGCCGACGTCAAGGCACTCGCCCACGTCACCGGCGGCGGGATCATGGGCAACCTCTCGCGCGTCCTCCCCGAAGGGCGCGGCGCAGAGATCGACTGGGACAGCTGGGAGCGACCTCCCGTCTATGCCTGGCTCACCGAGCTGGGCGTCAGCGAAGAGGAGCAGCGAAAAGTCTTCAACGTCGGCATCGGGATGTGCGCCGTCGTCCCCGCCAGCGACGCGGCGGCGGGCCAGGTCATCGGGAGGATCACGTGATCGGCGTCCTCGTCTCCGGCGAGGGGACGAACCTGCAGGCGCTGATCGACGACGGGTTGCCGATCGCGGCCGTCGCGTCGAACCGAGGAGGCGTGCAGGCCCTGGAACGAGCGAAATCCGCCGGCATACCGACCGCCGTCTTCGAGCTGGACGACTACGAAAGCCGCGATGAGCGAGACGGGGCGATGGCCGACTGGCTCGCCGGCCGCGGGGTCACGCTCGTTGTCTGTGCAGGCTACATGCACCTGCTGCGACCGACCTTCCTCGAGCGGTTCGAG
This sequence comes from uncultured Actinomycetes bacterium, assembly GCA_963776955.1. Taxonomy (GTDB): domain Bacteria; phylum Actinomycetota; class Thermoleophilia; order Gaiellales; family Gaiellaceae; genus VAXT01. Next base: position 6,035 of record CAVZOM010000003.1, on the reverse strand, counting down.
AGGATCGTGAACACCCACTCAGCGCCCCTCCCCGGCTTCCCAGGGGCACACCCGATCGAGGACGTGCTCGCAGCCGGAGTCCCCGAGACGGCGGCCACCGTCCACTACGTCGACGAGGGCGTGGACACCGGGCCCGTGATCGCGGCCGAGCCGGTTCCCGTTCGGGAGGGAGATACCGTCGAGACGTTGCGAGCTCGGGTTCAGGCGGTCGAGCACAGGTTGCTGCCCCAAGCGGTGCGGGAACTGATGTCGTGATGGAGAGAGCCCTTCTCTCCACGTTCGACAAGACCGGGGTAGTCGAGCTTGCGCAGGGTCTCGCCGAGCTGGGCGTCGACATCGTCGCGAGTGGCGGAACCGCCGACCACCTGGCCGAGCACGGGCTCGACGTCATGCGCGTCGAGGACCTGACGGAGATCCCCGAGCTTCTAGGAGGCCGCGTGAAGACGCTGCACCCACGAATCCACGCGGCGATCCTCGCGCGGCGCGACCATCCGGACGACCTCGCGGCGCTCGACGAGCACGACATCCGCCCCTTCGACCTCGTCGTCGTCAACCTCTATCCGTTCACGCAGGTCGTCTCGCGGCACGGCGTCAAGGAGGAGGACGCCGTCGAGATGATCGACATCGGCGGGCCTTCCATGCTCCGCGCAGCCGCCAAGAACTTCGCCCACGTGGCGCCGGTCTGCAATCCGGAGCGCTACGGAGCGATCCTGACCGAGCTCCGCGAGTCCGGGGAGCTCGCGCTCGAGACCCGGCGGGCGCTCGCCGCAGAAGCGTTTGCCGTGACGGCAGCCTACGAAGCGGCGATCGCCAGGTGGTTCGGCGACCGCGACGCGTTCCCCGACCTGCTGATCCCGAGCTTCGAGAAAGTGACCGACCTCGCCTACGGCGAGAACCCTCACCAGCGCGCCGCGTACTACTCCGAGATGGGAGCGCGGCGCCACCTGCTCTCGCGCGTCCAGCAACTGCACGGGCGCCAGCTCTCGTTCATCAACCTGTACGACCTCAACGCCGGCCGGATGCTCCTCCGCGAGTTCGAGCTCCCGGCCTGCGCGATCATCAAGCACGCCAACCCGTGCGGCGTGGCTGTCGCCGGGTCGATCGAGGAGGCGTACGACCGCGCGCTGGCCGCCGACCCGATGTCCGCATTCGGGATGGTCTGCGTGCTCAACCGTCCCGTGGGCGCAGAGCTCGGCGTCCAGCTCGCAACGCAGTTCATCGACGTCCTGCTCGCCCCCGACTACGACGAGGCGGCGCTCGCTGCTCTTCGCGAGAAGCCGGACACGAGGATCCTCGTCGACCGCGAGCGGCGGCGCTTCGACCCCGGCGAGAGGGACTTCAAGCGCGTCTTCGGGGGGATGCTCGTCCAGGACCGCGACTGGGACGCGCAGGCCCGCGAGACGATGGAGGTCGTCATGGGAGCGCCTTCCGAGGACGACTGGGGCGATCTTCTCTTCGCGTGGCGCGTCTGCAAGAACGTGACCTCGAACGCGATCGTGATCGCCAAGGGCCTGCAGACGCTCGGCATCGGGGCCGGTCAGACGAGCCGCGTCGACGCGGTCAAGATCGCCCTCGAGAAAGCGCGCGCGCAGGGCCACGACCTGACCGGCGCGGCGCTCGCCTCAGACGCGTTCTTCCCCTTCGCCGACGGCCCCCAGCTCGCGCTCGACGCCGGCGTCAGGTCGATCATCCAGCCCGGCGGCTCGAAGCGCGATCAAGAGGTGATCGACGCGGTCGAAAGCGCGGGCGCGACGATGATCCTCACCCGCCGCCGCCACTTTCGTCACTGAGAAGCGCCGTAGAATCGTCGGCGTGACACTCGAGAAGGTGCTCGTCGTTCTCAGCTTCTTCACCGCGGTGGCCTATCTGCTCGTAGGCATCGTCGGCGGGCTCTCGCTCTCGCACTGGGACGAGGCAGGCGCTGGCGACCAGATCATTTGGGTCGCCTTTCTCGTCGGTGGCGCGATCCTGATCCTGGCCGGACTGAGGATCTCCCGGCGCAGTCCGTGGGGCGGCGCCGCATTGATCTCTGTTGGCGCCCTCGCCGGCGCGCTTCCCATCTTCTGGACTGTGATCGCGCTCCTGGTCGCGATCACGCTCGTGGTCTTGAGCATCCTCTACGCCCGCGGCGCGACCAGCCCGACGCCAGAGCCGGACTAAGCTTCCTCCTCACATGGCGCGCGAGTACCCGACCGTCCTCGACCTCGTCGGCCACACGCCGCTCGCGCGGCTTCAGCGCATCGTTCCCGAGGACGCTGCGACGGTTCTCGCCAAGCTCGAGTACATCGGCCCCGGCGGCTCCGTCAAAGACCGGATCGGAATCAAGCTGATCGAAGAGGCTGAGCGCGCGGGGAAGCTGAAGCCGGGCGGGACGATCGTCGAGCCGACCTCGGGCAACACGGGCGTCGGGCTCGCGATCGCCGCGGCGATCAAGGGCTACCGCTGCATCTTCGTCATGCCCGACAAGATGAGCCAGGAGAAGATCTCGCTCCTGCGCGCGTACGGCGCGGAGGTCGTGATCTGCCCCTACGCGGTCGCGCCCGAGTCGCCGGAGAGCTACTACTCGGTCTCCGACCGCCTCGCCGAGGAGATCCCCGGCGCGTACAAGCCCGACCAGTACACGAACCGCGCGAATCCCGACGCGCACTACGAGACGACCGGCCCCGAGATCTGGGAGCAGACCGGTGGGGAGATGGACGCGCTCGTGATCGCCGTCGGCACGGGCGGGACGATCTCGGGCGCAGGCCGCTACATCAAGGAGCAGAGCCCCGACGTGCTGATCGTCGGCGCCGACCCGGAGGGCTCGATCTACACCTCCGGCGAGGACATGCACCCATACCTCGTCGAAGGAATCGGCGAGGACTTCTATCCCGAGACGTTCGACCAAGACATCGTCGACCAGTGGGTGACGGTGTCCGACAAGGACTCGTTCCTGACGGCCAGGCGAATGGCGCGGGAGGAAGGCCTCCTGATCGGCGGCTCGGGAGGCACTGCCGTCCACGCGGCGATCGAGGTCGCGAAGCAGCTCGGCAAGGGCAAGACCGTCGTCACCCTGATCCCCGACAGCGGCCGCCCGTACCTCTCGAAGTTCTACGACGACAACTACATGCTGGAACTCGGCTTCCTCGAGCGCGACGAGCCGTCGCCGACTGTCGCCGAGGTGCTGAACGCGAAGCGGACCGAGGAGCCCGACATCCCGGACCTGATCACCATCGCGTCCCACCAGAAGGTCGGCGAAGCGATCGACCTCATGCAGCGCTACTCGATCTCGCAGCTGCCCGTGGTGCGCGACGGAGAGCTCGACTCGCTCACGGACGTCATCGGCTCGCTCCAGGATCGCGACCTGCTCGACCGGGTCTTCAAGAACCCGGACGCGCTGCACGACGACGTCGCTGCCGCGATGCAGCCTCCGCTGAGTGCCGTCGACGAGGACGACAAGCTCGACGAGGTGTTCTCGGCACTCACGGGACGGACGAACGCGCTCGTCGTCGCCCGCGGCGGCAAGCCGATCGGCGTCCTCACCCGCACCGACCTCCTCGAGTTCCTGGCCCACAGACGGTGACCGAGGTCACACCCGCCGAGGCCCGGCGCATCGCCGTTCGCGCCCAGCTCCTCGACGGCTCCGCTACCGACGTCCTCTCGACGGTTCGCCGACTCGGCTTCCTCCAGATGGACCCGATCTCGACGGTCGCGCCGCCTCAGTACCTCGTCCTCTGGAGCCGGCTCGGGCGGTACGACCGCGCGGAGCTCGACCGGCTGCTGTGGGACGAGAAGAAGCTCTTCGAGTGGAACGCGTTCATCTGGCCGATCGAGGACCTCCCGCTGCTCCGAGCGCGGATGCGCGAGCCGTGGGGCCGCGCCAAGTGGCGGCAGTGGCAAAAGCAGTTCCTGCAGGAGCAATCGAGTCTGCGGAGGTACGTGCTCCGCGAGCTCGAACGGAGCGGGCCGATGCCGTCGCGCGAGCTCGAGCACCACGCTGCCCGTACCGACGAGCGCACCGTCTGGTGGGGCACCCGCGCGCAACTGACGTGGATGCTGGAGCTCCTCCAGCTGCGCGGCCGGATCGCGGTCGCCGGACGGCAGAACGGCCAGCGGCTCTGGGACCTCGCGGAGCGCTGGTACCCGGAGACGGAGACGGTTCCGCTGGCCGAAGCCCGGCGGCTCCTCCAGGAGAAGCGCTTCCGCGCGCTCGGCGTCCGGCTCGAGCGGGGCCGGCTCGTCGCGCACCCCGAAGCGGAGGACGGGAGAGTCGGCAACCGAGTCACGTTCCTGTCCCCCTTCGACCGGCTCGTGCACGACCGCAACCGTGCCGAGGCGCTCTGGGACTTCTTCTACCGCCTCGAGATGTACGTCCCGAAGGCGAAGCGCCAGTACGGCTACTACGTCCTCCCCATCCTGCGCGGCGACCGGATCGATCGGCCGCATCGAGCCGGTCTTCGACCGGAAGACCAAGTCGCTCCGGGTCGAGGGCGTCTTCGCCGAGCCCGGTGCGCCCGGCGGGCGCGGGAGTCGGGATCGCCAGCCGGCACGCCTCGGCAAGTGGCTCGGCGCCGAGGAGATCTCGTACTCGCGGCGCGTGCCGCGATCTGGCGCGACCGCCTTCGTAACTAAGATCTGAGCATGGACTTCGAGACGCGCGCGATCCACGACGGGCAGGAGCCGGATCCCGCCACCGGCTCCGTCGTCGTCCCGATCTACCAGACGTCGACCTACGCGCAGGAGGCGGTCGGCCTGAACAAGGGCTACGACTACTCACGCGTCGCGAACCCGACGCGGACGGCGCTCCAGATCTGCCTCGCCTCGCTCGAGAGCGCCGAGCACGGCGTTGCGTTCGCCTCCGGCATGGCCGGCGTGACGACGCTCATGCACCTCGTCCACCCGAACGAGCGCGTCGTCTCGGTGAACGACGTCTACGGCGGCGTCTACCGGCTCTTCTCGCAGGTCTACCAGCCGAAGGGCTACGACATCGAGTTCCTCTCCGCTGAGGAGATCAACACGAATCTCGCGGAGCACCTCGACGAGCGCACGCGAATCGTCTGGCTCGAGACGCCGACGAACCCGCTCCTGAACGTGATCGACATCGAGGCGGCGGCCGAGGCCGCGCACGCGGTCGGTGCGATGGTCGTCGTCGACAACACGTTCGCGAGCCCGTACCTCCAGCGGCCGCTCGAGCTTGGCGCCGACATCGTGCTCCACTCGACGACGAAGTACGTCGGCGGCCACTCGGACATCCTCGGCGGCTTCGTGGCGACGAACGACCCGACGATCGCGGAGCGCCTCTACTTCCTGCAGAAGTCGCTCGGCGGAGTGCCCGGCCCGTTCGACTCCTGGCTCGCGCTGCGAGGCATCAAGACCCTCGCGCTGCGGATGGAGCGCCACTCCCAGAACGCGCGCCGTGTCGCCGAGTATCTCGACTCGCACCAGTCCGTCGAGCAGGTGCTCTACCCGGGACTACCGAGTCATCCCGGGCACGAGATCGCGAAGCGCCAGATGAAGGACTTCGGAGGCATGGTCTCGTTCCTCGTCGCCTCCGAGGAGGAGGCAGTCGAGCTCGTCGCGCGGACGAAGATCTGGACGCTTGCCGAGTCGCTCGGCGGCGTCGAGAGCCTGATCGAGCACCCGGCCCAGATGACGCACGCCTCGACGGCCGACGGGCCGTTCGCGGCTCCGCGCAACCTCATCCGCCTCTCGGTCGGGATCGAGTCGGTGGACGACCTGATCGCCGACCTCGAGGCCGCGCTCGTCCGCTCGACCGCAGCCGCCGGCGCTTAGTGCTCCTTCCGGGGCGACTCCTCCGTCTCGAGGGGTTGGCGCTACTGGTCGGCTCCCTCGTCGTTTACTTCCACCTGGACTACGGATGGCTCGTGCTCGTCGTCCTCTTCCTGGCGCTGGACCTTCTCCTTTGCGGGCTATCTCGCAGGCCCGGTCGTCGGCGCGTGGGTCTACAATTTCGTGCACATGATCATCGGGCCCATCGCGCTCGCCGTCGTCGGAGTGCTCGCGCACACGGACCGGCGCGTCCAGCTCGCTCTGAT
>CAVZOM010000002.1:0-377988 GCA_963776955.1 uncultured Actinomycetes bacterium | reverse complement strand
CTGGGCGCCGAACGGGCGCGAAGTCGTCTTCGTCCAGCGGGTCGAAGAGAGCCAGGCCGACGCGCTCTTCCGCGTCGGGGTCGACGGGAGCGGGCTGCGCAGGATCACGACGCCGGTCGAAAGCGACATCTATGGTCCCTCGTGGTCGCCCGACGGGCGCACCATCGCCTTCACCGTCTACGACAACGGGCAGGAGTCGATCTGGACCGTGGGGGCCAACGGGTCGCGCCTCCGGAAGATCACCGAAAAGGCGCGCATGCCCGGCTGGTCGCCTACGGCCGGCGAATCGTCTTCACCGACCGGCTGGGTATCCTGACCATGGCGCCCGACGGGAGCCGGCGCCGGTACGTCACGCCACCCGTGCTCGAGGACGAAACGTTCCAGGCGACCTACTCGCCGGACGGGTCGAAGATCGCCTACGTACGGGACTGGCGCGTGTGGTGATGACCGCTCGAGGCAAGCGCGCTCACATCGTCTCGCCTGTCGACGCCCTCGTCTGGCGGGTCGACTGGCAGCGCCGATGAGATGGTCCGCCCTGCTCGCCGTCGCCTTCGTGGCAGCAGGAGCCGTGCCGGCGGGATCGGCGCCGGATGGCCTGACCTGGACGGCGAACGGCCCAGACGGCGGTGGAGCGACGTACATCGAGATCGATCCGAGGACGCCCTCGACGCTGTACGCCGGGACGACGATGGCCGGAGTGTTCCGAAGCACGAACGGCGGCCGGACGTGGGAGCGCCGCAGCAACGGCCTTCCTGCGAATGCCGGAGTGGGGCCGTTCGAGCTGCGCCTTCTGATCCGTCGCGGCTCTACGCAGTCGTCGGCGGCAACACGCTGTTCACGACGACCGACGCCGGCGCGACCTGGCCACCGCTTGCGCGCCTCGAGAACTCCATCAACCGGCTAGTCGTCGACCCGAGCCAGCCCAGGACGATCTATGGAACGTCGAACCGGAGCTTGATCAAGAGCACGGACGGGGGCCAGACCTGGTCCCAGCCGATCCTCGGCGCCGACGGCCCGATCGCGATCGCACCGTCGGCGCCGAATGTCCTGTACGCCGAGGTTTACGGCCGGCTCCGGCGAAGCGCCGACGGCGGCGCCACTTGGACGGAAATGACCGGCTCTTTCTCGAGCATCGACCTGATCATGGTCGACCCGCGGAACGCGGACGTCGTCTACTTCATCTCGAGCAGGGACCTCTGGAAATCGGCGTCCGGCGGCTCGAGCCCCTCGAAGATACGCACCGGCTGGCCGCCGGCCCCGGGCATCGAGACCTTCGGGTCGACCCGAGGACGCCGTCGACGATCTACGCGGGCACGTCGAACGACGGCGTGTTTCGGTCGCGGGACGGCGGAGCGACGTGGGAGCACGCAGCGAGCGGGCTCGCCGAGCTCGCCTATCCCGAGGTCCGCCAGCGCATCTACGAGGGGATCCGGGAGCTCGAGGTCTCGCCCGCCCCGGGCTCGCCGGTCTACCTGACGCACCACTATCGCGGCGTCTACAAGAGTGACAACAGCGGCAACCGGTGGCAGGAATGAATGACGGCCTGACGGCGACGAGGATCTGGGCGATCGAGGTCGACCGACGCGCACCGTCTGTCGTCTATGCCGCCACGTACATGAACGGCGTATGGCGATCCGCTGACGGCGGCCGGCGCTGGACGCGCCGTGGTCTCACTGGTCGCCATGTCTCCGACGTCGCGGTTGACCCCGTCAAGAGGCACGTCGTGTGGGCTGCGACAAGCACCGGTCTCTACCGCAGCGGCAACGACGGCCGAACCTGGAAGCGGCGGCTCAAGCTCAAGGATCGCAGCGTGAGCGTCGTCGCGATCGCGCCGTCGAACCGCCGGTTCGTCTACGCGGGGACGTACGACCGGGGCCTCTACCGCTCATGGAACGGCGGCCGGACGTGGAGCCGGCCCGATCTCCGACAAATCGACACCGTGGCCGCGATCGCCGTCCATCCGCGCCGGCCCCGGACGCTCTGGGTCGCGGCCGGCGGCTACGTGCTGCGTTCGCGTGACGGAGGCGTCACCTATCTCGAGCACCCGAAGCAGTTTCCGACGCCGAAGGCCCTCGTGCTGCATCCGAGGAACCCACGGATCCAGTACATGGCGGCCGAAAACGCGGGCATTTGGCGGAGCCGGGACGGAGGCGCGAACTGGACGGAGATGAACGACGACGGTGCTCCCTACGCCACGGTCGGCCTCGCCATCGACCCGAGGCATCCCAGGGTGCTGTACACGTGCGGCTGGGATCGATACGGCACCACCGGCGGCGTCTACCGATCGGTCGACGACGCCCGCTCGTGGACGAACATCTCTGCTGGCATGACGACGAGTTTCTGCTCCACCATGGCGATCACGCCGAACGGGAGACGCCTCTACGTGGGAACGGGGTGGGGCGACTCCGGCGGCGGGGGCGTATTCGCGGCGAACGTCAGGTGAACCTTCGGCTCGAGACGCCGTCGACGCGGGCGCACTTCGAACGGTGGGCGGCGATCATGGAGCGGGTCGAGGGCGACGTGTACGACGTGGACGAGCTCGCTCACGTGGTGCAGGACGACGAGGAGAGCGCCTGGATCCTCGCTTCCCGCGGCGGAGAAGCGCTCGGCTGCGGCGTCGGCCGGCCCTCGTCGATGGCGGGCACCCTCTACGCAATGGCGCGCGTTCTGCCCGAGCACCCACGGCAGGGAGTCGGAACGACGCTGTACGAGGCTCTCTCGGAGCACGCGGCGGAGCGCGGGCTCTCCTCGCTCTGGGGCCGAATCGAGGACGGTGACGCCGCATCGCTTCGGTTCGCCGAGCGGCATGGGTTCCGGGAGGTCGCCCGTGAGTACGAAGTCGTGCTGGACGTCGCGGGGGCCGACGTCGCAGCCGACCCGCCGGTAGGCGTGGAGCTCGCCAGCCTCGGTGAGCGCCCGGAGCTCGTGCGACCGGTCTACGAGGCCGACGTCGAGGTCGGTCCCGACGTCCCGAGCCACGAGGAGGGCCACGAGCCGATGACGTTCGAGCGCTGGCACTCGACCTACCTCGAGGGCCCGGGAGCGATGCCCGATGCCTGCATCGTCGCGCTCGTCGGGGACGAGGTCGTCGGCTACACGGGCCTACGCCGTCGAGGCTCGGCTTCGCCGACGGCCGAGAACCTGCTCACGGCGGTTCGCCGCCCCTGGCGCAGGCGCGGGATCGCGACGGCCCTCAAGCGCGAGCAGATCGCGCGGGCGCGAAAGGCCGGTGTCGAGCAGATCTACACGACGAACGACGAGACGAACGTCGGCATGCGCGGTGTCAACGAGCGCCTCGGCTACCGCCCGGCGCCGACACGCATCCTCGTCAGCGGCCCGCTGGCTACGTGATGTCGCGGCGCCTCGTGAAGTACGTCGCCAGGGCGCCCAGAGCGACGACGTAGGCAGCCAAGACCGGCAATGCGCTGCTGAACGAGGCGGCGGTTTCGTCGCCGCCCAGGACTCCCCCGAGCGCCGGGCCCGCGAGATAGTCCTCCGTTTCGGGCTCGAGATTCGCCAGGGCGGGCTCGGCGAAGAACAGCCAGCCGAGGATGAGAATGATCGCGCCGAGCTGACGGGTGAGCGTGGCACCGATGAAGAGACCGATGATCGCCACCATCGCCGCGCCGAGGAACAGGCGGCCGACGAGCTCCCACTCGTCTCCTCCGAACTCGAAGCCGACTTGCTGCCGACCCACACGGTCCCGATCCCAACGGAGAGAACGAGCGCAGGCAGCACGAGGAGTGCGCTCCCGATGAGCGCCGCCGCAATCTTGGCCACAAGCACCCGCTCTCGAACGGGAGTCGCGAGGAACGTCAGCGTGATCGTCCCGTGCCGATACTCGGTCGTCGCGATCAGCACACCCAAGAGCGTCGTGAAGAGCAGGGACGTGCCCGCGATCCCAACGAGGTCGCGCCCGAAGTTCTGGGGCAACGCGGGATCGTTGGCAACGTCGTACACCGTCACGATCGTCCCGAGCAGGACGATGGCGGTCTGGGCGAGCACGATCCCGAGGATCGTCCGATACGCCGTGACGAGCTTCAGCAGCTCGGCGCCGACCAGCCTCATGTCGTCAGCTCCAGGAACGCCTCCTCGAGCGTCGAGACCTCGGCGACGAGCTCGTGCAGGACGATCCCGTTCGCAGCAGCCACCTCGCCCACCTGGGCGGCGGTCGTGTCCGAGGCAACGAGCAGGTCGCCTTCGACGCTCCCGACCTTGATCCCGGCTTCTTCCAGAACGGCCCGCAACCTGTCGACCTGCGGCGAGCGAACGCGGATCCCGCCGGCCGAGCGCGCCGCGAGCTCGGCCGTCGCGGCGTGCTCGACGAACTTGCCGCGGTGGATGATCACGACCTCGTCCGCGATCTGCTCGATCTCGCCGAGAACGTGGCTGGAGAGGAAGATCGTCCGGCCTTCCGACGACGAGTGAGCGAAGCAGCTCGCGAAGCCAGCGAATGCCCTGCGGGTCGAGCCCGTTCGCCGGCTCGTCGAGGATCAGCACCCGCGGGTCGCCGAGCAGCGCTCCGGCGAGGCTGAGCCGCTGGCGCATGCCGAGCGAGTAGCCGCCCGCCCGCCGGCCGGCGGCGTCGGCGAGATCGACGAGCTTCAGGACTTCCTCGACGCGGGAGTGCGGGATCCCGGTCGCAGTCGCGAGCACCCGCAGGTGGTTACGGCCCGATCGGCCCGGATGGAAGTTGGCCGCCTCGAGCACCGCCCCGACGCGGCGTGTCGGATCGTCGAGTGCCCGATACGAGCGGCCCATGACCGTCGTGGTCCCCGCCGTCGCCCGCACGAGGCCGAGGATGATCCGCAGCGTCGTCGTCTTGCCCGCGCCGTTCGGCCCGAGGAAGCCCGTGATCGTGCCCTCGCGCACTTTGAAGCTGAGGTCGTCGACCGCGACGGTCTTCCGGAACCGCTTCGTGAGGTGCTCGACTTCGATCAACTGAGAGGCGTAACGTAAACCTTGCGCGTGCGAGGGCCGTCGAACTCGCAGAAGAAGATGCCCTGCCACGTGCCGAGTGCGAGCCGTCCGCTCTCGATCGGCACGACGACCTGCGGCCCCGCGAGCACCGCCCGGACGTGGGACGGCGCGTTCTCCTCGCCCGCCTCGATGTGCTCCCAGCCCCAGTCGTCGCCGACGATGCGCTCCATCGCCTTCTCGAGATCGCGCGCGACGGCCGGGTCGGCGTGCTCGTTGATCGTCAGGCCCGCCGTCGTATGGGGGACGAAGACGAGGGCTGCGGCCGCACCGTCGGCGCCGTCGAGCGCCTCCTGCACGTCGCGCGTGATCTCGACGACCTGCGTCTTCCGCTCGGTGCTTAGGGAAATCTCCTGCACCCGGTTATCCTACGGCCCTTGCCGAGCGCAGCAGCTCCCCTCACGAAGGCCGACCTCGACCGCTTCCGTGACCGCGCGGATCGTTTCATCGCAGAGCTCGACGAGGAGTTCTACCTCCACTACGCGGGGCTCAAGGAGAGGCTCGAGCTCGCCCCGATCTACGAGCGCTATTCCGAGCTGACGCAGCTCGAGCAGGCGCAGGCGCTCGGACGGACTGCGAACGGCGACCGCGGGATCCGCGAGCTCTGGCGCTTCGCCGCCGAGGGTTACCTGAGCGACCTCACGCGCGAGCAGGCCGAGAAGGCAGCCGAGCTCGAGGCGACCCTCGAGGCCGATGTCGACGGAGAGACGATCCCCTTCCGGATGCTGCGGCCGACGATGGCGAACGAGCCCGACCGTGAACGGCGCGAGCGGATCGACCGCGTCCGCACCGAGCTGACCGAGGAGCACCTCAACCCGCTCCACACCGAGGGCGTCCACATCGTCCGCGATGGTGTCGAAAAGCTCGAGGCGCCGAACTACGCCGACCTCTACCGTCGATTCGGCTTCCGGCTCGACGAGCTCGCCGACCAGTGCCGAGGGCTCCTCGACTCGACCGAGAAGCTCTACGAGCAGGCGGCGGACAAGCTGTTCCGGTCACGCGTCGGCGTCAGCCTGGACGACGCGAGGCGCTGGGACGTCATCCGCACCTTCCGGGCGCCGGAGTGGGATCCCCAGTTCCCCAAGGAGAGGATGCTGCCCGCGCTCGAGGCGACGCTGAGCGACATGGGCGTCGACCTCAAGTCCCAACAGAACGTCGAGCTCGACGTCGAACAGCGCCCGAAGAAGAGCCCGCGCGCGTTCTGCGCTCCGATCGAGATCCCCGGCCGCGTCGTCCTCGTCATCCAGCCGATGGGCGGGGCAGACGACTGGCGCGCCCTCTTCCACGAGGCCGGGCACACCGAGCACTACGCAAACACCTCCGCGAACCTCGTCATGGAGGAGAAGCGTCTCGGCGACGTGGCGGTCACCGAGGGCTGGGCGATGCTCATGCAGCACCTGACCGACGACCCGGCGTGGCTCACGAAGCGCCTCGACTTCCCGCGACCCGACGAGTTCGAGCGCGAAGGCGTCACCCAGCTCCTGTACATGGTGCGGCGCTACTCGGCGAAGCTGCTCTACGAGATCGAGTTCCACCAGGCCGACGACCCGACGCAGCTCTCGAACCGCTACGTCGAGATCCTCGGCGACGCGCTGAAGATCGAGCCCGCGGCCACGGACTACCTCGGTGACATGGATTCGAGCTTCTACGTCACGGGCTACCTGCGCTCGTGGGCGTTCGAGGCACAGTTCCGCACGCATCTGCGCGAGCGCTTCGGGAAGGACTGGTTCACGAAGCGAGAGGCCGGCTCGCTCGTACGAGAGCTCTGGGAGACCGGCATGAGCATGACCGCCGACGAGATGCTGAACGAGGTGACAGGCCAGGAGATCGAGATGGACACCGTCGCCCAGCTCACCCGCGAGACACTTGCCTGACCAGTCTGCGAGCGATCTCCCCCGCGGCACCGTCACTTCCTCTTCACAGACATCGAAGGCTTCGACCGAGCTCCTTCGTCGCGCTCGGTACCGGATACGGCGACGTTCGCGCCGAACACGGCCGCCTGATCGAGGACGCGTGCGAGCCCAACGCAGGGCCACGTGATCGACACGCAAGGCGATGCCTACTTCGCGGCGTTCGACCGCGCAGCGGACGCAGTTGCCGACCGCCGTCGAGGTCCAACGCAGGCCTCGCGCCGTCGATGGCCAGAAGGTGCCGCAGCTCCACGTTCGCATTGGCCTGCACACCGCCGAACCGTTCCTCGATGCATCGGCGTACTTCGGCCTCGGCGTGCATCGAGCTGCGCGAATCTGCGCGGCCGCGCATGGTGGTCAGATCCTCGTCTCGAACGCGACGGCCGGAATCGTCGAAGACCTCGAGAGCCGGCCGAGTTCGAGCTTCGCGACCTCGGCCAGTTCCGCCTGAAGGACATTACGCGGCCGCAGCAGCCTCTTCCAGCTACGGGTGCAAGGTCTCGAGCGGGAGTTCGCCCCCCCGAAAGGTCTCGACGCTGGAAGCCGCCCGTGATCCCTATGGTCGCGTCGGGACACTGCTCGGAACCGACATCGTCGATTGGGCACGCTGTGCATGCGAGCGCTGGGGGACGACGGCGACCGCAGACGATCACGAGCAACCACCGCAGGATCGTGCAGGAAGTCTGTCGCCACCCACGGCGGAATCAACGCATCGAGGCCGTCGGGGACAACGGTGATCGCGGTCTTCGACGGACGCTCGAGACGCAATTGACTTGCGCGTGGCATCGACTCGAGAGCGCCTGCAGCGAACACGCTTGGCCGTCGGGGATCGAATGGGCGACCGCCTTCGCGGTGCACACGGGACGCCTCGTTGTCGAAGGATCATCGGCGGCACCTCGATGGTTCATCTCGTCCGGCTCCTCGATGAGGCGGGAGCCCGTGGCAGATACTCGTCTCGCACTCGACCGAAGCGCTGCTCGAGGGCGAGCGACTCGAACCGCTTCGCTCTGCTCGACCTGGGCGAGCGCCGAGTCGCCGCGCTTCGACTCGCCGCACCGGATCTTCGAGCTCGTCGGAGACGCATCGAACTGAACTTGCGACACATGGAGCCGGCGCTGATCGACTCGTTCGTCGAGCCAATCGAGCAGCGGCTCGCTCAGCGTGGCGAAGAAAGCGAGCAGTCGCTGCGTCGCAAACGGGAGCACCAGAAGGAGATGGTGCTCGGGTCGATGGGCCTCGCGATCCCCCTCCTCGCGATCGCGGCGATCTTCACCGGCCTGGCGGGCGTGATCGTCGTCTGCTCGGCACTGGTCCTGATTGCGGTCGTGTCGGCCCGCTAGGCGCCTCACGAGCGCCTGCCGCGGCCCGAGAGAAACCGCGCTAAGCCCGACCCCGACGCCGACAAGCGTCGAGGCCCAGAATGCCCCGTCGAGGGGCGCCATACTGCTTCAAGGTGACACGACGCGATCGATCCAGAGCTTCGGATTCCCGCAAACGATTCCCACAACGAACGGCATCGAGTACCACTCGGTTCTCTCCCGACCGCGGTATCGGTATCGGAGGTGGATCGAATCGAACGATTCACCGCCGTTTTCTGAGTAATGGCGCCGGCAGGGACCGTCGGTCTCGATGACCGGGATCACAAATGCGTCGCTGCCCGGCTCGATCGTGAGGGCCGCCTCGCTCGCGCCGTCGAACGTGTAGTTCCGCGGCTTGTGCTGCAACAGGAGACGCCTGACGGGAGCCATGCCAACCCAGCCCTCGTCGGGAGGCACGACGCCTTCAATCCGGAGCGGAGAGTTCCCGCGATTCCGGATGTTGAACCCGAACCGAAACTCGGAATGCGGCTTGAACCCCAGGACGAGGTTCGTTTTCGAATCGCCGAACGGCAGGTTGACCGAGCGGTAGAACAGCGGCGAGTGGATGTCCGGACCGCCACCGTTGCTCGGGCCGAGCGGTGAAGGCGTTGACGAAACTGCATCTCGCGTCCACAGCGCGAGCGCCAGAACGAGAGCGCCGGCGGCTAGCACGCCAAGGACCAGAAGAACGCGCCGCTTCGCCCTTCGGGAAGCCGGCTGATCCTGGAGCGCGGATGTCGTCACGAGCCTGAACTATTCCAAAGGACGACTCCGGAAATAACCCCTTTTGGCGATGAGCGGGCCGCCTCACGGGTCGAGTCCATGAGAAATGCTCCGCGTCTTCGCGATCGTCAGCGTCCTGGCCGCCTTCGGGGCCGCGCTGTACTTCTCCGGCGACTATCTGCAAGCCTGGGAAGCTCCGGAACCGCCGGCCAAGGCTGCGCCGGCTCCACCTGCGAAGAAGAAGACAAAGGCGAAGCCCGCGCGCCCTGCCCGAAAGGCGAAGAAGGAACCGAGGAAAAAGGCCGCCTGGCTTACCGAGCTCAATGCGCTCTGCATCCGGATTCTGGACGACATGGATGCGATCGAACCTCCCTCGAGCCCGGAGGAGGTCCCGCGCTACCTCCGGCAGGTAAAGCGCAAGAACACTAGCTTCAACCGACAGATGACCGAGGTCGTCGGGCGCAGCGGTGACGCGAAATCGACGAAGGCTCTACGCCGCCTCTTCGACCGGGAGGAGAAGCTCGTTCACAGCCTGCTCACCGCTGGCCAGAACGGTAGCGCGCAGGGGCTCCAAAAGGCGACTCGTTCCGTGCTCGCCGTTGCCAAAGCGGAGAACAGGCTGCTGCTGAGGTTGGGCTCCGTCGACTGCACCCTCGAGCCCGACGCGTTCGAGCTGTACTAAAGAGCGCCGCCGGCGGCGGGCGGCGCGTTCGCCGACTCGCCCTGGTCGCCGACGGGGTTCCGGGCGAGGTAGTCCTCCGCCAGCAGGATGTTCGACTCCGACGCGCGCTCGACGACGCTCAGGAGGGCGGACATGCTCGACACCTCTTCGCGCTGCTCCTGAAGGAACCAGTGCAGGAACTGCTCGCCGACGAGGTCGTTCTCCTCGCGGGCGAGCGCGGCGAGCGCGGCGATCTGCTCGGTAACTCGCTTTTCCTGCTCGAGTGCGAGCACAACCGGCTCTCGCGCGTCCTTGAACGTCGTCTGCGGCGCCTCGACGGCGGGGATCGCGACCTCGTGGTCGGCGTCGAGCAGGTACTGGACGATCATCATCGCGTGGTTCCGCTCCTCGAGCGCCTGCCGGTAGAAGTGCGCGGCCAGCAGCGGCAGCGTCTCCGCGTCGAACCAGACGGCGATCGCGACGTACTGCTGCGAGGCGGCGAACTCGTAGGCGACCTGTTCGTTCAGCTTGTCCGGGAAGCTCGGCACGCCTCGACTCTAGCTCGCCTCTGTCCGCTGAGTAGACGCATAATCCGTATACATGCGGACGAAGGTTCTCATCGCCGGCGCGGCCGGCCGCGACTTCCACAACTTCAACGTCGTCTACCGCGGCCGCGAGGAGTACGACGTCGTCGCCTTCACCGCGACGCAGATCCCTGACATCGCGGGGCGCGTCTATCCCCCGCTCCTGGCCGGGCGACCTCTACCCGGAAGGGATCCCGATCCGGCCCGAGGCCGAGCTCGCCGACCTGATCCGCGAGCACGACGTCGACGAGGTCGTCTTCTCGTACTCGGACGTGACGCACGAGCACGTGATGCACGTCGCGTCGCGCGCGCTCGCCGCCGGCGCGGGCTTCCGGCTCCTCTCGCCGCACGACACGGCGCTCACCTCGTCGAAGCCCGCCGTCGCGATCTGCGCGGTGCGCACGGGCTCCGGGCAAGAGCCAGACGACACGGCGGGTCGCGCAGCTGCTGCGTGACGATGGGAAGCGCGTCGCCGTCCTGCGCCACCCGATGCCGTACGGCGACCTCACGAAGCAGGTCGTCCAGCGCTTCGCGACGCTACGAGGACCTCGACGCCGCCGACTGCACGATCGAGGAGCGCGAGGAGTACGAGCCCCACCTCGCCGAGGGCAACCTCGTCTTCGCGGGGATCGACTACGCGGCGATCCTGGAGGCGGCCGAGCAGGAGGCAGACGTGATCGTCTGGGACGGCGGCAACAACGACACGCCGTTCGTCAGGCCGAACCTGCACCTCGTCGTCGTCGACCCGCACCGGCCGGGCCACGAGCTTCGCTACCACCCCGGCGAGACGAACCTGCGGATGGCGCACGTCTGCGTCGTGAACAAGGTCGACAGCGCCGACCAGAGCGGGCATCGACGCCGTCCTCGAGTCGATCCGCACGGTCAATCCGGACGCGAGGGTCGTCCTCGCCGCCTCGCCGTTCCATGTCGAAGGCGACGCGTCCGAGATCCAGGGCAAGCGAGTCCTCGCGATCGAGGACGGGCCGACGCTGACGCACGGTGAGATGACCTATGGAGCCGCGGTGCTCGCCGCGAAGACGAACGGGGCGGCCGAGCTCGTCGATCCCGACGCCGCACGCGGTCGGCTCGATCGCGGCGACGTTCGCGGAGTACCCGCACGTCGAGCGGCCTGCTACCCGCCATGGGCTACGGGCGCAAGCAGATGGAGGACCTCGCGGAGACGATCAGGCGGTCGAATCCCGATCTGGTCCTGATCGGCACGCCGATCGACCTCCGCCGGCTGATCGACTTCGGCGTGCCGGCGCTCCGCGTCACGTATCGCCTCGAGGAAGTCGGTGAGCCGACCCTCGAGGACGTGCTCGGCGAGTACGGCCTGATCGGCGAGCGCGCCGCCGTCGTGTGACGCTGGTCGTCGCGCTCGGGGGTAACGCCCTGAGCCACCTGAAGGTCGGGCCGGCGATCGACTCGCCGACCTAGCGAAAGAAAGAGGCGGCCGTTTGGCCGCCTCGGGCGCGCGCCTCTGTGGCGCAAGCTACTCCTTCGAGCTCTTGCCTTCGATGGTCGCGCGCTCGCCGCCGCCGACCTGGATCCGGCGCGGCTTCGGCTGCTCGGGCTTGCGCACGTGAACCTCGAGGACGCCGTCCCTGTAGTCGGCCTTGATCGAGTCCTCGGTCACGCCCTGGGGCAGCCCGATCGTCCGCGAGAAGCTCCCGAACCGGCGCTCGTAGCGATAGAGCCGGTCGCCGTCGACCTCCTTCTCGCGCTCGCGCTCACCCGAGACGGTGAGGCTTCCCTCGTCGAACTCGACCGAGATCTTGTCCTCGGGAATCCCGGGCAGGTCGAACGCGTAGACGACTTCGTCCTCCGTCTCCCAGGCGTCGACCGGCGGCATCCACATGCGGGTCTCGCCGCTTCGTGCCGGCGCCGAGAACGGTGCTCATGAGGCGGCTCATGTCGTTCTGGAGCGACGCCACCTCGCGGAACGGATCCCAACGCACGAGAGTTGTCATCGTGTCACTCCTCCTTTCTATGACTACCAGGTAAGTATAAAATCTAAGCGCTTAGCTGTCAAGGTGCCCGCAAGTTAGCATCCCTCCGCGGAATGGTCGACGTCGCCCACCACTTGCAAGGGCGCGACTTCACGCGAATCGGAAGCTGGGCCTCCGAGGAGCTGAAGACGGTGCTCGACCTCGCAGACGAGCTGAAAACCGCCCGGCAGCGGCGTGAGCAGCACGAGCTCCTCCCCGGCAGGACGCTCGGGATGATCTTCCAGAAGCCGTCGACGCGGACGCGGGTCTCGTTCGAGGTCGGGATCGCACGAGCTCGGCGGCACCGGCCTCTACCTCTCCGCGAACGACCTCCAGCTCGGCCGCGGCGAGACGATCAAGGACACCGCGAACGTCCTCGACCGCTACCTCGACGCGATCATGATCCGGACCTTCGACCAGGACGACGTCGAGCAGCTCGCCGAGCACGCGGACATCCCGGTCATCAACGGCCTCACCGACTACTCGCATCCCTGCCAGGCGCTGGCCGACCTGATGACGATCAGGGAGCGCCTCGGTCGCCTCTCGGGTGTCCGGTTGGCGTATCTCGGGGATGGCAACAACGTGTGCATCTCGCTCATGCTCGGCGCGGCGCGGTTCGGCATGCGATTCGTCGCGGCCGTTCCCGAGGGCTACGAGCCCGACGAGAGCGCCGTCACGGCAGCGAAGCGTGCGGCCGTCCAGATGGGAGGCACCGTCGAGCTCGTGCGGGACCCGAAGGAGGCGGCGCAGGGCGCCGACGTCCTCTACACCGACGTCTGGACGAGCATGGGCCAGGAGGAGGAGTCCGAGCGGCGGCGATCCGACCTCCAGGCGTACCGCATCGACGACGCGTTGCTGTCCCTGGCCGCGCCGCCGATGCGATCGTGCTCCACTGCCTTCCAGCCCATTACGGCGAAGAGATCACCGAAGAGGTGCTCTACGGCCCCCGCTCCGCCGTCTGGGACCAGGCCGAGAACCGCCTGCACGCCCAGAAGGCGCTGATGGCGCTGATCGTTTCCTAGGCCTGTTCCCGCTCAAGGACAACGTCCCGACGCGGTCGTTCCCGCTCGTCACGGTCCCGCTGATCGCGGCGAACGCAGCGGTCTGGATCCTCTACCAGCTGCCCGACCTGGATGGCTCCGTCGTCGAGCTCGCCTACCAGCCGTGCGAGGTGGTCGATCGTGCCCAGCAGGCACCGCGACCGGCGAGGACTGGCCCGTGACGTCGTTCACGTCGATGTTCATGCACGGGAGCTGGCTCCACATCATCGGGAACATGCTCTTCCTCTGGATCTTCGGCAACAACGTCGAGGACTCGCATGGGCAAGCTCCGCTTCCTCGTCTTCTACCTCCTCGCCGGCTACGCCGCGACCGCGCTGCAGACCGTCGTCACGCTCCGCGTGGCCTCCCCGGCCGACGAGGCGATCCCGAACCTCGGCGCGAGCGGCGCCGTGTCCGGCGTGCTCGGCGCCTACCTCCTGCTGCTGCCGCACGCCAGCGTGCTCACGCTCGTCTTCTACTTCATGATCGAGGTGCCCGCATTCCTCTTCCTCGGCTTCTGGTTCATCTTCCAGCTCTGGGAAGGAGGCTTCTCGCTCGCCATGCCGCAGGAGGGCGGCGGGGTGGCCTTCTTCGCGCACATCGGCGGTTTCGTGTTCGGTGCGCTGACGGTGCGGCTGTTCATGAAGCGCCCTCCGCTACAACCTGCGTACTGATGGACGACGAGCAATTCGACGAGCACGTCCGGGCCGCGCTCGACTCACTTCCCGACGACATCGCCGAGGGCCTCGAGAACGTCGCGGTGGTCGTCGAGGACGAGAGCCCAGAGGGCCCGTGGATCCTCGGCACGTTCTTCGGCTATCCGCACTCGGCGCGGACGCCGCCGGGCGCGCTGCCGGCGCGGGTGGTGATCTACAAGCGGCCTCTCGAAGAGTCGTTCCCCGAGCCGGCCGAGCTCGAGCGCCAGATTCGGATCACGGTTCTCCACGAGCTCGCCCACTACTTCGGGATCGACGAGGACCGGATCGACGAGCTGGGCTACCGCTAGTGGTCACGTTCCTCAACGTCGTCGCTGTCCTGGCGGCGATCGTCGGCGCGATCGCGATCGTGCTCTTCTTTCTCGGCGGCCGCGAGTAATGGACGTTCGTCTGCCGGCGGACTTCGAGCATTACCAGCATCAAGCGGCAGCGCTGTACGACAGGGAATGTCTGAAAACGTCTATGCGTTTTACACGGTGAGATGAATATGACCACTCTGGACACCATCAAGCTCGAGATCGAGCGCGCCACCGAGCGGCGTGCCGAGCTTCTGCACGTCCTCGCCGAGGGCCATGATCCGGCGGTCGCCGCCGAGCATGCCCAGGTCGAGGAGGAAATCGCGCGCCTCTGGAACGAGTATCGCGCCGCCCGGGTGCAGGAGCGCTTCGGCGACCGCGACGTGATCATCAAGCGAGCCCGCCTCGAAGAGCGCCTCGAGCGGGCGGCCTAACGTAGTCCCCTCCTGACCGTAACGGGGGAGCCGGCTTGGCTCCCCCGTACTCCCCGCTACCCTTAGCCGGCACGGGGCGTTAGCTCAGCTGGGAGAGCGCCGGCTTTGCAAGCCGGAGGTCACCGGTTCGATCCCGGTACGCTCCACAGGAAGAAAGCCCCGCAAACGCGGGGCTTTCTGTTTCATCGGCGCTAGCCCTCGGGCCGAGAATCGAACCACGCTAGAGGGGGCCGGGGCCGCCCCCTTCCCACTGGGCTTTGGCTGCCTCCCCCGGAGGGGAGAACCTTGAGGGGAGTACCTCTACCGCAGCGATCCGGTGAGCCGCAGGACCCCGGCCCCTCACTGAGCCTTACGACAGTCAGTGTGGACCGGTTCTCGGCGAGGAATCGCGCTCAGCCATCATCACCTCTCGTTGCCGGCTCGGCGTCCTAGAGCCATCGCACGGACCGCTCACCGCGTGGCAAAATGACGGCAAGAGAGCCTGGGGCGCCTCGAGTTTCCCCGACCCGAGCCGACCTTTTCGCCGCAGAGAGGTCGTACTGCGCCCCTGCTCTCACTCTACGAATCCCCGGCCGCGAGCTAAGCAAACCACGTGGGTGTCTGACTCCGTCCCCCAGGGGACTTGCCCTTCCGCCGATCCCTTCAGCGTCGGCCGACGACGAGGTTCACGCGCAGGCCGCGGCGTCCGTTCTTGCCCGCCCTCGGTGTCTGTGCGAGCACGCGCCCGGTCCGTTTGGGGCGCGCGCGCACCCGGCGGACACGGCCGACCGAGCAGTTTGCCCGCCGGATGAGGACACGGGCTCGAGCGAGCTTCATGCCGACGACCCTCGGCACGCGGCAGCGGGCGGGAGGAGGGGGAGGCTGCGGCGGTGGCGGCTCCAGAGGCGGAGGAGGAGGTGGCGGAGGGGGCGGAGGTGGCGGAGGTGGTGGTGGTGGTGGTGGAGGTGGCTGTGGCGGCGGCGGTGGAGGGGGAGACGCTTGGCCCGGATCGACGAACCGGAGAAACGCGCGCGTCGTTCCTAGCGGGGGCGTCGTGTCGATGCGACGGTGGTAGGCGACGGCGACCCGGCCGCCGGTCGACGTCACCGCGCGCGGCCTCACGAACTCGCCGGCCGCTGCGCCAACAAAGAGGCCCGCCGGGTCGAGAACCGTCCCCGAAGAGTCGACTCTGGCAGCGTAGAGGTCGCCATCGCCGCCGCGGAAGTCGCTCCAGACGAGGAGCCAGCTCGCGCCGCTCAACGCGACGGTCGGAGTCTCCTGGTCAGCCGCTGCGGTCGAAACGGGAATTCCCTGCGGGTCGAGAACGCTGCCGACTGGGCTCACGCGTGCGGCGTAGACGTCGTAGGAGTCTCCGCTGCGGCGATCCGTCCACGCGACGAGGAACTTCGAGCCGTCGAAGGCAATGCCGGTCGGGTACTGATCCCCGGCGGAGTCGAGACCGGGATTCCGGCCGGGTCGAGCACAGCGCCCGACGGAGTCACCCGCCCTCCGTAGACGTCCGTCTCGGACTCGTTCGCACGAGCGTCCCCCCAAATGACGAAGTAGTTCCCTCCACCGGAGGTGACGGCGCCGGGGCCCTGCCCGTCCGCGCCGACGTAGACGGGGATCCCCTCCGGATCGAGGACAATTCCGTCAGGTCTGACTCTGGCCGCGTAGACGTCGCCGTCCGAGTCGTTTCGGGTGTCGGTCCAGGCGACGAGGTAGTTCGTCCCGTCGAACGTGACGACCGGGGTGAACTGAAAGCTGAAGGCTTCCGAGATCACGAAGCCGCCCTCGTCGAGCACCTCCCCGGCCGGCGTGACCCGCGCGCCGTAGATGTCCGAGTCGAGTGGATGTCGCGAGTCGGCCCAAACGACGAGGTAGTTCGCGCCGTCGAAGGCCACGCTCGGGAAGTACCCCTGGACGCTCGGAGCCGTGGCCACAGCGATTCCAGTGCCGTCCAGGCTCGTGCCGTCCTGCGTCACCCGCGCCGCGTAGATGTCGTCGTGCGCCTCTCCGGCGGAGCCCGTCCCGCTTCGATCGTCCTGCCAGGCGACGAGGTAGTTCGTGCCGTCGAAGGCGACCGCAGGATACGTCTGGCTCGCGTACATGATCGACAGGCCAATCCCGTCCGTGTCGAGCACCTCGCCGTCGCTCGTGACTCGCGCGCCGTAGGTTTCTTCGTTGTAAGGATCCCTGCTGACGCGATCGTCCTGCCACACGACGAGGAAGTTCCCGCCGTCGAACCCGACGGCCGGGCTCAACTGGTCGTTGTCCGCGGTGGAGATCGGGATGCCGCCCGCGTCGAGAACTCCGCCCGCCGGAGTAACGCGCGCCCCGTAGATGTCCCAGGGCGACCGCGCGTCCGTCCACGCCACGAAATAGTTTGTTCCGTCGAAGGCAACGCTCGGCATCTGCTGGTGCGAGGAGTCGGTCGAGATCGGAATGCCGCCAGCGTCGAGGACGACTCCCTCACGACTGACGCGCGCGCCATAGACATCGAAGAGTCCCGAGCGTCCGTCATCCCAAACGACGAGGTAGTTCGTCCCGTCGAACGCGATGTCGCTCGCATACTGCCCTCCGGAGGGAGTCGACACAGGGATCCCATTGGGATCGAGGACGGTTGCGGCGGGCGTCACGCGCGCCACGTAGACATCGGGCGGGCCGCTGCGCAGATCCGTCCAGGAGACGAGGTAGTTCTCGCCGTCGAACGCGATCCCGCCGGCGAACTGGCCGTTCGCTGCGGAGGAGACGGCGAACCCCAGGGGGTCGAGGACGGTTCCGCCCGGCGTCACGCGCGCGCCGTAGACCTGACCGGGATCCGGCCAGAAGCGGCCGTCCGTCCAGACGACGAGATAGTTCGTGCCGTCGAAGGCCAGTCGAGGCGATTTCTGGTCGAAGTTGAACTCTGCCGAGACTGGGATTCCGGCCGGATCGAGGACCGAGCCGCCCGGCGTCACTCGCGCTGCGTAGACGTCGTATCGGTCCCAGGTTCTGCGGCTGTCCGACCACGTGACGAGATAGTTCGTCCCGTCGAAGGCGACGTCCGGGCTGAGCTGAGAGTTGGGCGCCTTCGAGATGGCGATTCCGCCGACGTCGAGGACGCTGCCGTCGGGTGCCACGCGCGCGCCGTACACATCCCCGTTGTCGCCGCGCGTGTCGCTCCAGACGACGAGATAGTTCGTGCCGTCGTACGCGATCGACGGCTGCGTCTGGTCAGCGGGCACGAAGCGGATGCCGAGATCCGCCACCGCAAACTCGGGACTCACGACAGGATCGACCAGGGGCGACGCTCCGCCCGCCGGCATCCACATCGCCGAGGCGAGGACGGCAAACGCGAGCACTGCAGACTTCACGCCGGTTCCCGCAACCCCGTGGTCCTAACGCGTTCGCCGCGTTATTACAAGCAGCGAGGTCAGCAACCGCTAAAGACGACCGCCGGTGCCGATGCCGAGTGAGCCAATCGAGCTGTTCCTTCCACCACTCCGCATCGGAGAAGCCTTTTCTCAGCGCGCCCGCAAACCGGGCCAGACGCGCAGCCCTTCTGGAACGTTCGCGGAACTCAGCGTCGGTCGCAGGGGTCATGATCCGACGGTGCGCGAGACGGCAGAGGAAGTGCAATGGCTGCAGGCGCTGATGGATGCAACGCACGCACGCGCCAACGCGCACATGGCCGCGATCGTCACGCCCGAGCGACAGCTGAGCGCAGCGCAGGTGGTCAGGTACCTGCAGGGCCTCAAGCACGTCGCCTTCGGCACCGTCAACGCCCGCGGCGAGCCGCGCGTGGCACCGCTCGACGGGCATTTCGTCCACGGCCGCTTCACGCTCAGCACGGGGCGCGGGTCGGCACGATGGCGGAACCTCGAACGCAACCCGGCCTGCAGTGCGGCCCACTATGTTGGCGACGACGTGGCCGTGGTAGTCAACGGGCACGTCGACGAGCTCACGCGTGACCACCCCGACCACGACGAGGTGCACGACGTCTGGTACTCGCACTACGAGTCGAGCCCCTACAGCTGGGGCGACGTCGTCATCTTCCGCGTCGAGCCCGTGTCGATGTGGGCGTACGCGATGAAAGCAGCGGACTACCCTGAGTAGTCATGGCCCGGTCCGTGCAGCTCATGCTGTTGCGTTCCATGGACACGGACGCCCCGTCGGCGATGTACTCCTGAACCGCACTGCTGGGCTCGCGGAGATGCGGGATCCGATGCCGGCCCCACGGCGCTCCAACTCTAGGTGAGAATCTGCCCGTGAGCTTCGCCGTCGCCGCCGTCTCGTACGACCGGTTCATGGGCAGGTACTCGGTTCCCCTGGCGCCGCAGCTCGCCGAGCTCGCCGGCGTCGCACCCGGTCAGCGCGTCCTAGACGTCGGCTGCGGCCCGGGGGCGCTGACGACTGAGCTGGTCAACCGCCTCGGGGCGGAGAACGTCGTCGGCGTCGACCCTTCGGAGCCGTTCGTCACGGCGGCGAAGGAGCGCCATCCCGAGGTCGAGGTGAAGCTCGCGACGGCCGAGCGTCTGCCTTTCGGCGACGGCGAGTTCGACGCGGCGCTCGCCCAGCTCGTCGTGCATTTCATGTCCGACCCAGTCGCCGGCCTCCGCGAGATGGCCCGCGTGACGCGCGAGAACGGGGTCGTCGCGGCGAGCGTCTGGGATCACGGCGGTGGCCACGGACCGCTCAGCCTGTTCTGGAAGGCTGCGCGCGAAGGAGACCCGGACGTGATGGACGAGTCGAGCATGGCCGGCGCGCGTCGAGGCCACCTGACGAAGCTCTTCGAGGCGGCCGGGCTCCGCGAGGTCGAGGAGACCGCGATCTCGGTCGACGTGGAGCATCCGAGCTTCGACGAGTGGTGGGAGCCGTTCACCCTTGGGGTCGGCCCTGCCGGCGCACACGTCACCTCACTCGGGCCCACTCAGAGGAACAGGCTCCGGGAGCGCTGTCGCGAGCTTCTGCCCGAGGCGCCGTTCGTCGTGACTGCCAAGGCCTGGACGGCGCGAGGGCTTGCCGCCTGACTCCTCCGTAGAAACACGCAAGAAGAGCGCGGCCGAGCCCGGATTTGGGCGCCCAGCCCGCCTTCTAGGCTCACGGAACGTTCTCCGAGAAAGGCGGTCTTCGTGCGCACGCGCTGGTTCCTCGTCATGACGCTTCTCCTCTTCGTTGGCGCGCTGATCGGGATTTCGTCCCTCGGCGGTCGGGAGTCCGCCCCGCAGAAGGAGCGATATATCCAAGAGCATCCAGTCTCGATCCCCTCGAACGCGAGAGTGGTCCAGATCTCGAGCGCGATGCCGATGCCCTCGGCTCACGCCCGGCGTCTGTCCGCGATGCTCGAGCACGGCTCGATGCCACGTCACGCGACGGCCGGGGAAGTCCTGTCCGACACCGAGTGCACGCCAGGGAAGGACATGATCTCGCGCTGCCGGAACGAGCTGCGCCTCGCCGACGGGAGCACTGTCGTCCTGCGGCATCCGCACAAGATGGCCGACATCCCCTGTCTGGCTCCGGGCGAGACCGTCCGGCTCGTTCCGCTCGACGCCTGAATCCCGGTCTTCCGAGGCTTGCCGTTCGCGCCCACGTATGGTGCAGTCCCGTGAGTCCACGAAGGAGGCGGGATGAATCAAGTGTCGGAGATCCTCGGCGACAAGGGTCGTGAAGTGCTCAAGATCGACGCGGATGCCTCGGCGCTCGACGCCGTACGGCAGATGGTCGACGCCAACGTCGGCTCGCTGCTCGTGACAGACGGGGACGAGGTGACGGGGATCATCACCGAGCGTGACTACCTGCGGCGGGTCGCTCAGGAGGGCCCGACCGATGAGGAGGTGACGGTCCGCGCCATCATGTCGTCGCCGCTCGTCGTCGTCAGCCCTGAGACTGAGATCGACGAGTGCATGGCGGTGATGACCGACCGCCGGATCCGGCACCTTCCTGTCGTCCAGGAGGGTGACGTCGTCGGCATCGTCTCGATCGGCGACGTCGTGAAGTTCAAGTCGAAGCAGCAGAGCTTCGAGATCCGCTATCTGACCGACTACATCACGTCGAGCTAGAACCGCTTCGGGCTCTTCTCCGTACCGACGGAGGAGAGCGATGGCAACCACACTTCGCCGGGAGGGCGTCCAGCCCGCCGCAGCATCCGCAATCGACGCAATGGTCGTGCTGCGCGTCGGGCTCGCCGTGCTGTTCGGTGTCAACGCGCTCGTCGCGTGGATCGACCCCGACGACTTCACGTCGCTCGTCGAGAGCGCCGGCATCGACCGGCTGATCGACCCGCAGGTCGTCCTGTGGGTGATCCGGGTGAACGACTTCGTCGTCGCGCTCGCTGTCCTCTTCGCGTGGAACCGCTGGCCTCGACTCGTGCCTGCCTGGGTGGGCCTCTACCTGCTCGGCGTCGGCGTGGTCAAGTTCGCCGCGATGGTCTGACGCGCATCAATCGCCCGCGACGAAGAAGAGCCACGTGCCGTCGGCGCGGATCCCCACGCGGTAGCCCAGGTAGCCGCCGAAGCGCTCGAACTGCCGGATCTCCTGCTCGGTGTAGAGATTCTTTAGCCACTGGCGGTCCTCGTCGGTCCACTGGGCCGGCTTCTTCGCGAAGGCGCTCGGCCAGACGAACGTGCCCTGCTTCCGCGCGTATGGCGCGCTGAAGACGACGGGCAGGTAGTCGCCGAGAATCGGCACGTGCCCTTCCTCCTCGAGCCGGCGCCAGTAGCCGACCGGATCGCCGCTCTCGCCGAAGGAGTAGGAGAAGTGCTCGGGATCGAGGAGTGTCTCCAGGCGGTCGTAGTCCAAGGAGTTTGCTGCGGCGACGATCGCATCCCGCTTCTCCATGACTTCGCGGGGCAGCGAGATCTCTGTCGGCGTCGTCGAGGTGTTCGTCGCGCCCGATGACGGCTCGTCGCCGCCCCCGCAGCCGGCGAGCGCCAGCATGAGCGGCACGAGCATGGGCACGATCCGCTTCATGCCCAAGGTTTACCTTCCCCCCATGGATGACGCCGGGCAAGCGCTCTTCGCGGGGCTGATCGACCACGCGCCGACCTTCCCGCCCGCGCAGCTGCCGCTCAACGAGGGGCTGGCCGAGCACCGCCGGGTTCGCGGAAGCAAGCACGGCTGGATCGTCAACCGCTTCGTCTGCCCGGCCTCGAAGCTGCTGGAGCTCGGAGACGAGCCGCTGCGCCTGTCGGTCGTGGTGGACACGGGAGAGCTTCCGGCCCCCGACCCGAGGATCGAGGCGGTGGAAGCCGCGGGAATCGATCCCGAGGTGCTCTTCGACGCGGCTCCGGAGGTCTACTTCGAGCTGCCGCTTCGCGACGATGTCTCGTTCCGGATCCTCCAGATCGGCGAGCTCGGGCTGCGAGCGAAGGTGCGCTGCGGCGGTGCAATGGTGCCGAGCGTGCCGGCGCTCGCCGAGCTCGTCCAGGCCTGCCGGCGGCTCGAGATCCCGTTCAAGGCGACTGCCGGGCTCCATCATCCGCTGCGGGCGGGCGACGAGCACGGCTTCCTCAACCTGCTCGCGGCCGCCGTCTTCGGCGACGAGGAAGAGGCACTTGCCGAAGAGGACGCGTCCGCTTTCGAGGTGACGCCCAACGCGTTTCGCTGGCACGAGCGCTCCGCGCACGCGGGCGAAATCACTCGCGTGCGTCGCGAGCTCTTCGTCGGGTTCGGCAGCTGCAGCGCTCAGGAGCCGATCGACGGGCTCACCCAGCTCGGCTTCCTAGTTCAGTGAGATGGGAGATCGCTACTCGTGCCCAGGTCGACGTGGACTCTCTCCCCCTTGAAGAGCCGCCGCTCGGGGTCCCACGGGAAGAAGATGACGACCCGGAACTCGACTCGCTCGCCGCTCGCCTCGTGGCCGACCCAGTCCTGCTCGTGCGTGCCCGTCACGTCCGCCTCCTCGCAGACCCCCTGCGGCCCGATCACGATGTCGGTCAGCTGGAAGTCGATGTCGGGGAAGGCGGTCAGGAGCCCCGTGTAGAAGCGTGTCGCGCCCTCGTGGCCGTGCCAGGCGTGCTCCGTGCCGACGAGCTCGTAGACGCAGTCGTCGGTGAGAGTGGCCAGGAGCCCGGCGATGTCCCGCTGGTCCTCGGCCTTCGAATGCTGCTTCCAGAGCTCGCGGATGGCGTCGTACTCGTCCGGGTCGATGTCCCGGCGCAGGAGATCGCGAACGTCGCTCATCGCCCGGTAGGCTCCCCGCGTTGGCCACTCGGGTAGCCCCAGACTCCCTCTCCGCGTCCTGGCTCGCGTCCCGCATCGGCGTCGAGCCGTTCAAGCTGGACGCCATGCGCCGAGCCGGGGAGCTGATCGCATACCGGCCCGAGGGCTCCCGGGAGCACTACTACCCGCTCTGGCAGTTCGACGAGGAGTGGCAACCGCTCCCGATCATCCCACAGCTCGTCCGTGAGGGGCACGCACGCGGGCTCCGCGGGAACCGCCTGTACGAGGTGCTGAACGCACGCGCTGGAATGTCGAGCGGGCGCAGGCTCGGTCATAGCCTCCGCGAAGGGCGCTTCGACCACGTGCTCGACTCGATCCGGAACGCCCGCGCCTAACCCTCTTCGCGTCGCCTCGTTCCGGCGAGCTCCTCGAGCGCAGACGGCTCGACCTCGTCCGCCGCGACCGAGACGACTTTCGCCGGCGTGACGGCGCGGAGCGTCGCGGTGCGCTTGCCGCCCTCGACGACCGCCCGCTCTCCGAGGATCGCGCCCGGCCCGATCTCGGCCACGGTCTCGCCGTCGACCTCCACCGCCAGCACACCGTCGAGCAAGAGGTAGAGCTCGTTGCCTTCATCGCCCTGCTCGGTCAACGTGGCATCCACGTCGAGCCTCTTCGGCTTCGACGCCGCGCCGCTGCGCATGATCGTCCGCGAGAGCTCGCGCTCGAGCGCCGTCTCGACCTCGGTCACGAAGGCATCCGAGTCCTCGGCGCCCCACGGCGTGTTCTCACCGTGGGCTTCCCGGTACCACTGCTCGAAGTCGATCAGCCCGGACTTCTGGGCGAGCTTTCCCTCGTTGTCGTAGACCCAGTGTCGAGGGAACGGGCTCGCGCCGGCAAGCTGGTGCTCGGACGAGCCGTCGGCCTTGATCGTGAGCGCCAGCGTCGTCCAGGCGATCGCGGAGTTGATCCGGAAGTACGGCTTGCCCCGAACGCGGCGTGGAGCCGGCATGCCCGTCCGTCCCCCTGCCGTCTGGGTGAAGCGCACCCAGCCGTCACCGACCTCCGGCTCGCTCTGAATCGTCGGCAGCGCCACCGCGGCGACGCTCAACTCCTTCGGGCCGAGCTTGAGACGCGTCACCCCGATGTGCCCACGGCCCAGGTGGCCGTACTCCGTGATCTTCCCGTCGTCGTCGACCTCGATGAACCCCCGCAGCTCGTTGGCCTCACGGAACGCGTCTGCCTCTCTCAGCGCGTCGAGATCCTCGATCACGTCGGGCGGTGGGTCGTCGTAGTGGGCGACGCCCACCGTGAACGGGATTTTCGGAAGTCCCTCGACGGCCTCTGACGGGATCCACGAGATTGCTGTGACAGACGATTCGACGCGCACGGGTCTCCTTTCGGTGCGATTGGGTTATTAATCACTCATGAGCGCAGGGGAAAGCAAGGAGGAACGGCTCGACCGCGAGCTGATCGAGTTCCTCAACGAGCTGCGGGTGGCGCTTCCGGGAGTGCAGGTTCTGTTCGCATTCCTGCTGATCGTGCCGTTCTCGCAGCGCTACAAGGAACTGACCAGCCTGCAGAAGGACGTGTACTTCGCGACGTTCCTCTGCACCGCGGCGGCGACGGCCTTGCTCATCGCGCCGACCGCCCAGCACCGACTCCGGTGGCGCGACCACGACAAGGAGGTCCTCCTCCGGATCGGCAACCGGCAGGCGCTCGCCGGGACGGCGCTGCTCGCCCTCGCAATGTGCGGGACGGTGTTCCTCGTGACGGACGTGCTGTTCGACGTGACAGGCGCGGCCGTCGTCACAGGACTGACGGCCGCGCTGTTCGCCTGGCTCTGGTTCGGGTGGCCGCTGCTCCGCGAAGCCCGCGACTAGCGGTTACTTCGTCGGCGCAGGTGCGCCCGGCGTGTGGAGCAGGTTCTCGACCTCTTTCACGCCCTGGACCTTCTTCGTCCGCTTCTCGAGATCCTTGATCATCTCCGGCTTCTCCACCTCTCCCCGAAGGACGATCTTGCCGTTCTCGGCATTGACGTTGATCTGACCCTTCGGGACGTCGGCGTCGCGGAAGATCTCGGTCTCGACCTTGCGGACGAGCGTGACGTCGTCCGGCTGCGGCTTCTCCTCCTCCTTGAGGTGCGTCGCCTTCTGCTTGACGGCTTCGGCCTCCGCCGCGACGGCCTTGCCCGTGCGCTCCGCCTTCGCGCTCACGCGGCGGAAGACGGCGGGAAACCGGTCACGCGCCATCGCTCGGCGGCGGCGGCCGTTGTCGGGATCGAAGAAGTAGGCAATCAGGGCTCCCAGGCCCACGGATCTGATGAAACGAAGCATGCGACTCCTCTGACTCGCTGGCAGGTTGCGAACGGCCTACCCTAAACGGCCAGGGTGAAACGAGGGGACCGGTGGGTCAGTCGCCCCAGTCGAAGTCGCGAGAGCGACCCCAGAGGGTGTCGTCGTCGGGGGCCTGCTCGGGGGGAGCGAGGTTGATCACCTCGGCGGGGACGGACTCTTCGCCGTCCATCGTCTCCTCGATCCGCGCTTGCTCCTCGGTCTTGAACAGCGGATGGTTCTCGAAGGGGTCTTTTGATTCGTAGCGCTCGAGCGGCATGTTGCCTTCGAGCTCGGAGTTCTTTCGCTTCAGCTCGAGATGCTCTTGGATGACGTGGGCAAAGACAGAAGGCGTCTCTACCGGCATAAAACCTCCCAGGTCGGTAGGTCGCGATTGACGGGTCGGCGGCGGATGATAACGCAGTGTCGCTCAGGCGCCCAGGCTAGCCGCCTCTACGGACGGTCTGGAGGCAGAGCTTGTGGCAGACGCAACACGGTCCTTCCCTGCCCTTTTTGCGCGGTACAGAGCCGCATCGGCGGCGGCGACAAGCTCGCTCAGGCCCTTTTCCGCTCCGAGCTCGGCGACTCCGAAGCTGGCGGTCACGCGAAGCGGCGCGCCGTTCGGCGCATCGACCGTGTGCTTTGCGAACGCAGCCCGAACGCGCTCCGCGAGGCGGACGGCGCCGTCCAAATCCGTGCCCGGGAGCCCGATCACGAACTCCTCGCCGCCCCAGCGCCCCGCGAGGTCGATCTCGCGCACGGTGGATTGGAGGACCCGGGCGAACTCCTTGAGCACCTCGTCGCCGGTGGGGTGACCGTGGCGGTCGTTCACGATCTTGAAGTCGTCGATGTCCCCGACGACGAGCGCGAACGGCTCACCGAAGCGGCCGGCTCGGACGATCTCCTTCTCGAGCGCCGCCTCGCAGAGCCGGCGGTTTGCCAGTCCGGTGAGGGTGTCGACGAGCGCCTGGCGCTGCACCGCTCGATGGTGACGCGCGTTGGCCAGAGCCGTCCTCGCCTGGGTGACGAACCATTCCGCAGTCTCCGTCTGCTCCTTCGAGAAGTTGTCAGCGGTGAGGATGAGCCTCCCGAAGGTCTCGTCCCCGGCGGAGAGGTGGAACTCGAGCCGGCGGATCCCCGCATCGGGATCGCCCTTCCTGACCACCTCGTGGTCGTCTCGTAGCAGGGAGCCGCCGCGAGCGCCGGTCGCCTCCATCGCGGTCTCCACGACGACGCGAAGCAGCTCGCCGATGTCGTGCGTCGCCGCGAGCGCCTCGCCGAAGCGGACAGTCACGTCGCGCAGGCGCCGGCGCTCGTCGTCGAGCTCGCGGATCCGTGCCTCGAGCTGGTCGGCCATCTCGTTGAACGCCCTGCCAAGCCGGGCGAACTCGTCCGGGCCGCGGACGTCCACCCTCCGATCGAGGTGGCCCCTGGCGAAGTCGTTGGCAGCATCGACGAGACGCCCGAGCATCCGGACGATCGAGCGACCCCCGAAGTAGGCGATCAGCACGAGGATGAGCAGGATGGCGACCATCGGCAGCACGAGCCGCTTGCCGATCGAGGCGGCTGCGCTGTCGATGGCGCTCTGTGGAGCGAGCACGACGAGCGCGCTCGATTGCGAATCGCCGAGGCTCGCCGAGGCGAGCACGCGATACTTCGCGCCCCCCAGCTCGAGCGTGCCCGCCTTGCCCGGCGTCACTGCCGAATTCGGCATGAAGATCACTCGCTGATTGGGCTCGAGGCCGGCACGGCGTCTGATGCGTCCGGCAGTCGCGGTGTCGAGAGGAAGAACTGCGGTCACCTTCCCGAGAGGCCCCTTCGGGCCCACGATCGACACCACCTGGGGCACGCCGCGCGGTGTGCGGCCGGCCCGGACGCCCCGGGGTCCTTCGACGCGCACGTTCCGCATCCGGAAGACGAGCGTGGCGACCGCCCGGCGATTGCGCCTTGCCAGAGCACGCTGAAGAGACGGTTGGCGGGCGAGCTCGGCTGCGCCGCGCCGGACGCGACGGAGCTCCTCGCCGTAGGCGACGATTGCCGAGCGCAGCCCCGATTGGAGCACGGCATCCACGCGGCGGACCTCGCTCCCCTCGGCGAGCGAGTGAAACCCTTGGAACGCGGCCACGAACGGGACCACCGCGATCAAGGCGAAGTAACCGGCAAGACGAACCTTGAAGCTGCCCACCCGGTTCCCCTAAAGCGACGCGACGTGCGGCCGATACGTCATATGAACCCTGTCGGCGGCAACGGGGGAGAACATGAGGCCGGCGATTATTCGTCTCATAGCGGGTGGGGCCCTGGGGATTGCGTTCTCCGTCTCACTGATGCTGCCCGGAGCACTCGTCTTCCCTGAGGATGAGCCGGTCCGATACTTCGCCTCGCCACGCGTTCCGGCCGCGACCGTCGTCCGTGCCGCGCCGAATGTGCTGCGCACCCAGAAGGCGCCCGCGCCCGCACCGCAGCCCGTTGTCATTCGCAAGGTCTTTGTGCCTGCGGCCCGTCCCGTCCCGGCCGCACGCGTCGTTCGGCACATACCGGCTCGCTCCACGCCGTCACCGAGGCCGCGCAAGCGTCGCCCGAGCCCTCCCGCGGAGCAACGGCTCACCCCCCTCACGGCCACGCCGTCGCAGCCCACGAGCGCCAAGAAGCCGAAGAAAGCGAAGAAGGCGAAGAAGGCGAAGAAAGACGGACCGCTCAGTGGGGAGACGAAGACGAAGAAGCCGAAGAAAGACGAGCCGCGCAGTGGGGACAAGAAGACGAAGAAGGAGAAGGGCAAGGACGAAGGCGACTACCAGGGAGGCGAGGAGAAGCGCGGCGCCGACGAGGGCGAGGGCCGGGACGACCAGGGCAAGGGCGGCGACGGCGGCGGCGGCGACCGGGGTGACCACGGCATCGAAGGTTAGGATCCCGCCCGTGGCGGGAGTACTAAGCATGGTGACTCGAAAGATGGGCCCGATCGGGCTCGCCCTGACCGCCTACGACATCTGGCGACGAATTCCGCCGCAGCACCGGCGCCGGCTCCTGCAGCAAGCGCGCGTGCACGGCCCGCGGATCGCTCTGGCGGTGCTGGCAGCCCGGCGACGGCGCCGGGGTCCCTAGGTACTCGAGGGCTCGAGCACTTCGCGGACGATCCGGTCCTGCGCCCGCGCGTGTGACGTGGGATAGCCCTCGCTCGGGCTCGCGCGCCAGGGGCGACCGGCGTACCGGAGCGGAATCCCGCCGACGGCTTCCTCGAGGCGGTGCCGGATCGGTCGCCAGGCGCCCATGTTCTGCGGCTCCTCCTGGGCCCAGACGACCTCCTTCAGCGCCGGATACGAGCCGACGAGCTTCGCCGCAGCCTTGACCGGGAACGGATAGAGCTGCTCCAGACGGGCGACGGCAACGTGCGGCGCCTGTGATCTGCGCTCGTGGCCTGCGATGTCGTAGTAGAGCTTGCCGGAGGTGATCACGAGCCTCGTCACTTGCTCGACCTGCGGAGCCGGATCGTCGAGCACGGGCTCGAACCGGCCCTCGGCGAGCTCGGACAGGGAGGAGGAGGCCTCCTTCAGGCGCAGCAGCCCCTTCGGGGTCATGACGACGAGCGGCCGCGCATTCGGATCGAGCGCCTGCCTGCGGAGGAGGTGGAAGTACTGCGCCGAGGTGGTTGCGTTGACGATCCGGATGTTCTCCTGTGCGGCCAGCTGGAGGAACCGCTCGAGACGTGCGCTCGAATGCTCCGGTCCGTTCCCCTCGTAGCCGTGCGGAAGAAGAAGCGTGAGGCGGGACGTCTGGCGCCACTTCGCGAGCCCGGAAACGAGGAACTGGTCGACGATGATCTGCGCGCCGTTGACGAAGTCGCCGAACTGAGCTTCCCAGAGGACGAGCGCCTCCGGGGCGGTCACGGAGTACCCGTACTCGAAGCCGAGGGTCGCGTACTCGGAGAGCGGCGAGTTGTAGGCCTCGAAAGAGGCCGTCGCATCGGAAAGGTCTTTGATCGGGGCGTGCTGGGCTCCTGTCTCGGCGTCGTGCAGGACGAGGTGGCGGTGAGAGAAGGTGCCCCGCTCGGTGTCCTGGCCCGTGAGTCGGATCGGGATGCCCTCGACGAGCAGACTGGAGAACGCGAGCGACTCGGCATGGCCCCAGTCGATGCCGCCGGAGTCGAGTGCCTCGGTTCGCCGCTCGAGCATCTTGACGAGCTTCGGGTTGACGGTGAAGCCCTCGGGCACGTGGACGAGCTCCTCCGAGAGCTCTCGCAGTCGCTCGGCAGGGACGCCCGTCTCGACAGTCGCTTCCGCGGCGACGGGCGTGCCTTCACCGTCTCCCGAGGACGGCAGCTGTGGAGCAGCAAACGAGCTCTTGAGCGCGTCGTGCGCCGCGCGCATGCGTTCCTGCATCTCCTTCGCGAGCCGCTCGGCTTCTTCAGCGGGGACCTCCTCCACGACCTGCTCCGCGTAGAGAGCACGCACGGTCGGATGGTTCGCGATCCGCTCGGCCATCAGCGGCTGCGTAAAGGAGGGCTCGTCACCCTCGTTGTGCCCGTGCCGCCGATAGCCGACGAGATCGACGACGGCGTCGCTCCCGAACCGCCGGCGGAACGCGAGGGCGAGACGGATGGCCGAGATGGCGCCCTCAGGGTCATCGGCGTTGACGTGGATGATCGGTGTGTCGAAGCCCTTCGCGAGGTCGCTCGAGTACCGGGTCGAGCGGCCGTCCTCCGGCTCCGTCGTGAATCCGACCTGGTTGTTCGCGATCAGGTGCAGCGTGCCGCCGGTCGTGTAGCCGATGAGGCGCTGGAGGTTGAGCGTCTCCGCGACGACTCCCTGGCCGGGGAAGGAGGCGTCGCCGTGGATGAGAATCGGCAGCGCGACGGCCGGGTCCTGCACGCCCGTGCGCGCAGAGCGGTCGGTCTGCTCAGCCCGCGTGATGCCTGCGACGACAGGGTCGACGGCCTCGAGGTGGCTCGGGTTCGCCGCGAGCAGGACCGTCGCGTCGCCGGCCCTCGTGCTGCGACGGCCGACCGCTCCCAGGTGGTACTTGACGTCCCCGCTCGCGCCGTCCGGTGAGCCGGCGATCGCCTCGATCGTCCGCTCCCCCTCGAACTCGCGCAGGACCTCTTCGTAGGGCCGTCCGATGATGTGCGCGAGGACGTTCAGGCGCCCGCGGTGGGCCATGCCGATTACGACCTCGTGCGCGCCCTTCTCCGCCCCCAGCTCGATCGCCTCGTCGAGCATCGGGACCATCACGTCGAGCCCTTCGATCGAGAACTGCTTCTGGCCGAGGAACGCGCGCTTGAGGTAGTGCTCGAGCCCTTCGACCTCGGTCAGGCGCTCGAGAAGAGCACGCCGCTCGTCGGCGGAGAGGGGCTGGCGATAGCGGCCAGACTCGATCGCCTGCCGGAGCCACACGCGCTCCTGATGGTCGGAGATGTGCTCGATCTCGTAGGCGATCGTCCCGCAGTAGATCTCGCGCAGCTTGGGCAGGACGTCGGCGAGGCTCTCGCCGTCGACACCGACTCCCAGCACGGAGGCGGGGATCTTCTGCTGGAGCTCCGGCGTGAGCTTCGGGACGAGAAGCTCCGGCTCCAGCGTCGGGTCACCGACGGGCTCCGAGCCGAGCGGGTCGAGGCGCGCGGCCAGGTGACCGTGGGTTCGGTAGGCCTTGATCAGGGCCATCCCTGCCGCGACCGCCTCGAGGAGCGCTTCGTCGACCTCGGCCTCGGCCGCGGTTTCCGGCTGCGCCGGCTCGGGTGCAGGCGCCGGCGCGACGACCCCCGGCTCCGGCTCAGGCGGGGGAGCTTCAACAGCGACGGGCGCGGCGACCGGTTCGGGCTCCGGCTCCTGCGCAGTTTCCACCGGCACGGGCGGAGCGCCGTTCCCCTCCTTCAGCGTCTCGAACAGGCGAGCGAGCCCGGGAAGCGCCTCGACGACCGCCGCGTCGCCGCTTTCGAACAGGGATCGCCACTCCTCGGGCACCGCTTCGGGGTTCTCGAGGTATTGCTCGAGCAGAGCCTGGGCATAGCCCGCGTTCAGTCCGTCGACATCTCGCACGCTCATCAGGTTCGTTCTAGCACCCCGGGCCCCTCCGAGGCGGCCTATTCCGACGGGTGCCCTCGGTTTCCTGACATGTCGCTGAGCGGCGCGAGGCGGCGGCGGAGCAAGCCGGGCTTCGCGCGCCGGAGCCGACGCCGCTCAGGGAAGCGAGGTGCCCTCGGTTTCCTGACGTGTCGCTGAGCGTCCGTGCGAGCGAGACAGTGTCGTGAACGCGGCCCGTTCGCAGGAGGACGGTAGCGGCGCGAGGCGGCGGCGGAGCCGACGCCGCTCGGGGAAGCGAGGTCAGTAGATGGGTTGGCTCCAGATGACTGCAATCGCCATGCCGATCAGCCACGCCGCCGTCGCGGCCACGACGGCGGCGGCCGCCAGCTTGCGGTTGTGGCTCTTCGCCAGCGCAGCGGCGACGAAGGCGATGAGAAGCGCAAAGGGTGCAAGCCGTACCGGCTTGTAGACGAGCGCGAGCGCGCTCGCCGTCAGGGAGATGGCGGCCAGGAATCCGGCGGCGATCTCGGCCGGACTGGCTCGATCGTCTTCGAACGGTGCCGAGCTCACGGCGACGACCTTACGTGACCGGCGCGAGCGGTTCGCGCCTCACGTCGCCGGGGCCCACCGTGCGAGCTCGGAGGTCTCGAAGGCCTCAGACGTCGCGCAAACGGTCGTGGATCATCCGGATCGAGTCGCGCCGTCACGGGTGCTCCTTCGAGCGGCCTCGGCTCGGACCTGATCGCCCAGTAGCAGACCCCGGCGAGATAGAGGATCGGAAGCTTCATGATCAGCATCAGGAAGACCAGCTCGACCACGACGCGGTTAAGTGTAAGGCAGCGGTTTCCTGGCGCGTTGCTGAGCGTCCGTATGCGAGTGGGACAGTGTCAGACGCACGGCCCGCTCGCAGGAGGGCGCTCAGCGACGCGAGGCGGCGGCGTAGCCCGCTGAGGCATCGCTTGCGATGCCGATCGAGGACACGGTGGCTCTGCCGCCGTGTCCGGCTGGAACCGGGCGGGAGCCGTCGCCGGCCAGGGAAGCGCTGGCTCAGCCCCAGTACAGGCGCCTCACCCCGCTGTAGTCGGGATTTCCGCGGTAGGTGCGGGGCCACGTGCCGGTGCCGCAGGACTCGCACTTCGCTTCGATGATCCGGTCCTGGTTGTAGGCCGTGTTCTCCCAGTAGATCATCCCGATGTGAGACGTGGAGGCGAACGCGTCCATGTGGATCGTGAATGCCTTGGCCACGGTCGAGTTGGGCGCTCCGATCCCATACTTGAAGTCGGCCGCCGTGTACGGGCCGTGGACGTTCTGCATCAGGTAGTGGTAGCGGAACCACGGGTCGCCCGTCTCCCCGCGCAGGTACCACGACTTGAATGTGAAGCCTGAGCAGTCGGGGCCCTCACCACGCGTGTAGGGGTCACCCGGCGGGTCGCCGGGAGAGTCGTCGTAGCCGTTCGTGTTCCAGCAGCCGCCTCCCCACTGGTACCCCGCGCCAGCGGCGCTGTACGCGTAGTTCCGCGACTCGCCGCGGTTGATGGGGTTGAGGTTCATCCAGGAGTCGTTGCAGTACGCCTGGAAGTTCGTGTGGTATGCCCCGGCAGGCGTCCCGATCGCGAGCAGCACGAATGTGAGGCCGGCGAGCAGTCCTGTGACGAGACCCGTTTTCATGGCTTGCCTCCAATCTCGAACGTGGCGATCTCGGCTCCGGAGGGCGTCGACCGCAGTTGGTAGAGCGTGCTTCCGTGCAGCCGGAAGCGGCTGAGCGAGGCGGTCTCGGCCCACTCGGCGCGATCGACGGCGAAGCTCTCGGCGAGCCCCTCGGGCGTTAGCCGCAAGACTCGGAACTGGGCCTGTTTCTCGGTCCAGAGCCGGACGACGACGAGCAGCCCCGTCCCGAACGGCTCCGCCATCTGAACCTCACCGAAGCTGGTGGCGCCGTGGACGACCCAAGCGTGGGCCACCCGGTCGCCCCGAACGAGCGCCACCTCGAGCTCGGCGGGAGAGGCGCGGACCACGACAGAAGCGCCGCCCTCGACTCTACGAGCCGGCTCCGCTGCGGCCAGCTGCTCGGAAGGTGAGAGCGGCGGGCGGCCGGCCCCGGTCGGGAGCCACATCTCGGAGGGGTAGGCGTGCACGAGCGGTCCGTCGGGCCCGGCACGAACCATGTCTGCGGTGGCCTCGGCCAGCCTCGTGCCCGCAAGCGGATAGCCGCCCGCCGTGAAGGAACGAACCACGGGAGGCCGAGCGACGTCGAGAACGTAGATCTTTCCGTCACCACCGACGGCCAGGTCCCCCTCTCCGCCCGTGAACTGGATCGGCATCTGCCTTGGCCGCTCGCCCGGACGGACGACCGTGAGTCGCCGGTTGACCTGGTCGAGCACGACGATCGACCCGTCCGGGGCGACGTCGAAGGCCGACGGCCCGATGCGCGCCTGCTCTCGGCCGCTGTCGAGCCCGAGGGCTTGTGCGCCTCTCCCCCACGCAAACGTCGCCGCGATGGAGCCCGGGGCGCGAGTCGAGCCGAAGGACTCGGCGTCGAGTGCGACCTGCGTCGGGGTCTCGAGCGGCCAGACGTGATGCGGCGCCCGAGTGGCGCCGGCAGGAAGCCTCGCCGCCTGACCGCGCCCATTGTCGATCTCGGTGTAGTAGTCGAAGCCCTGTCCGGCCTCGGGCGTATTTACGGTCGCGGTCAGCATCCCGCTCTCGTCGAGGCGCAGCGGGACCTCCGCGAACTCGGACTCGCCCGCCGGACGGACGAACACGGAGCCCTGAGGCGAGCAGCCGCCATCGGACTCGTGCCGCGGCACCCCACACACGAAGTCGTATTTCAACGCGACCGGCGAGCCCCCGCGCGCGAGAAGCACGGGCGTGTGCAGGATCTCGCCGAAGCGCTCCACTCCCCCAGGCGGACGCTCGGGGGTGCTCGCCCCGACCACGTTCACGGTGAGGATCGTCGCCCCCGCGACGGCCCCCACAACGAAGCCCGCGAACGGCCAACGCCATGTTCTCTTCATCCCTGGCCTCCTTGTTGTCTTGATTGACAACGCTAGCGGAGGCCGGATCACATGTCTGTGACACCTTCGTGTCGAAACGCGAGCCGCCTAGCTGGGCCCGCGAACCTTCAGCCTGAGGATGTCAGGCCGGTGGTAGTGCCCGGCCGGGTCGAAACGCTGGCGCTCGGCACGCAGCACGGCCGGATCGAGCTCCGCGTAGAGCACGCCTTCCTCGTCGTACAGCGGCCCGGCCAGGT
Organism: uncultured Actinomycetes bacterium; assembly: GCA_963776955.1. Lineage (GTDB taxonomy): Bacteria > Actinomycetota > Thermoleophilia > Gaiellales > Gaiellaceae > VAXT01. Next base: position 343,589 of record CAVZOM010000002.1, on the reverse strand, counting down.
AGGAGCCGTCGGGAGCGAGGATCGCGCTCCCTCCACGACCCACCACGTCGAGCCCCTCGAGCTCTTCCCGGAGCGGAAAATCGTCCGGATAGGAACCTGCCCGCTGGAAGTGCGACGGCGCCACGACGAAGGCCCGCGACTCGCGTGCGATGTGCACGAGCGTTGACTGCCACAGCTCCGAGTCGTCGGCCGTCGACGCGATATAGACCTCGATCCCGGACTCGTAGAGCGCAAACCGCGCGAGCGGCATGTAGTTCTCCCAGCAGATGAGCCCGCCGATGCGGCCGAGCTCGGTCTGGATCGCGCGCAACCCGCCGCCGTCGCCCTGGCCCCAGACGAGCCGCTCGTGGTTCGTCGGCACGAGCTTCCTGTGACGCAGCGCGAGCTCGCCGCTCGGAGCGTGGTAGAGGAGCGTGTTGTAGAGCGTCCCGGGACGTTCCGGATCGACCTCGGTCACGCCGGTCACGATCCACACGCCGTGCTCGCGGGCCGCCTCGCCGATGCGATCCGCCGCCTGTCCCGGCACGCTCACTGCCTGGTCGGCCAGGAGCGCGAACGCCTGCTTCGCCCGATCGTCGGCCCAGCCTGCGAACGCCTTCGCCCAGGACGAGGACGGGTAGACGGGGATGAACGCCTCCGGGAAGACGAGGAGCGTTGCGCCCTCGCCGGCAGCCTCAGCAGCCAGCCCGACGAGCTTCTCCACGGTCGCGTCGCGATCGAGGATCACCGGTTCCGCCTGCACGCAGGCGACCTTGACGGGCCCGTCCACCCCTCGATTCTAAGCTGGGCTAGCGAACTCGCATCGACAGCGCGCCGGCGGCGTAGCCCGCCTTGGTCGCGCTGAAGAGGAGCCGGCCCTTCTTCCGCGGCCGGACCCGGAAGGAGACCTTGCCCTTGCTGTTCGTGCGGGCCCGCCGCGCCTTGAGGCCTGCGCCGGAGACGCGGACGAGCGCGCGGGCAACGGGCTTGTTCGCCGGGTCAGACACCGTCACGGTGATCCGGTTCCAGCGCTTGCGCATCACGGGCCGGTTGACGGCGACCCTCAGCCGCTGCGCGATGTCGATCTGGCGCGCCTGCGACCAGTCGCCGAGGTTGAAGGCCTTGTCGCGCCCCGCGACACGCCAGTAGAACGTGCCGCCGTTCGCGTAGAACGGATGGGTCATGACGGGCGCGTAGCTCGTGTTGTCGGTCGTGACGTCCTCGAGCGTCGTGGCGAAGTCGGGGCGCTGCGAGATCTGGACGCGGAAGTCCTTCACGCCGAGCTTCCAGTTCCACTGCAGCAGCACGTGGTGGCCGGAGACGCTCGTCTGGACCCCGCTGGGCTCGCTCAGCGTTCGGGTGAAAGGCACGTAGGAGGACCACGGCCCAGTGACGGTGCCGGTCGGCAGCTTCGGGTACTCGGCGCGCACGCGCCAGCGCCAGATGCCGGGCCCGTAGAGGTAGACGAAGGTTGCAGCGGGCACGCGGAGCCCCGCCCAGTCCTTGTGGCTCCCGTCCGGGCCGTCGATCTGGAACGAATAGCCGGACGCGCCGGTGATGTTCGACCACGTCCAGGCCGGTGTGAAGTCGCTGATCGTCACGTTGTTCGCGCTGGGGGTCGGCGCCGCGAGCCGGCGCTGGAACGTGCGGGTGGCCGACCAGGTGAGCCCGATCAGGTTCTCGTCGTCTGCACGAACGCGCCAGTAGAGAGTCGTGTCGGCGGGATGGGTCGTAAACGGGGTGTACGAGGTCGAAGCGGTCACGACGTCCTCGATCGGCGCCGCGAAAGTCGGCTCCTGCGCAACCTGGAAGCGGTACCGCCTGGCCCCCTGGACCGACGACCAGCGGAACACGGGCTGCTCGTTGAGCAGCGCACCGTCCGCAGGCGACATGGCTGAAGGCGGGATCGACTGCTTCTGGAAGTTAGATGCTGCCGCCAGGAGGGGGTTGCCGACCGCGCCGCTGCCGTTCAACCCCGACGCCGGCAGGAGAGCCCAGTAGAAGAGCGTGGTCTCGTCCGAGTACGTGGTGGGCTTGAGCAAGCTCCGCGGCGAGTACGCGGGCACCTGGGTGAATGCGTAGTCCACGATGTTGCTGAAGTTCGCGTCCTTGGCGACGAGCACGAAGTAGCTCTGCGCGCCTGAGAGAGGCTTCCACGTCAGGAGCGGCGTCAGCCGAGTGAGCGTGCCTCGCGCCGGAAGCACGTAATCGTCCGTTCCGGCATACCCGGAGTTGCAGGACGGCGTGCAGGCACCCCCGGTCGGGTATCCCGTCCACTGGAAGGCGGGCCCTCCGAGGCTCTCTTCGAGGTACGTGAAGTCTCCGTAGACGTCCTGGTTCTGGATGTCGCGCTCGCCTCTCGCGCGAACGCGCACGCAGTAATGCTGGTTCAGCTGGAGCGGGGCCAGATCAGTGGCAACGGGCATCTGGTCGGGGTAGGGCTTGACGTTGTTCCAGCCTGCCCCGAGCGGTGTCCACGACGGCACCGATGTCGAGACCCGCCAGCCCGACCCCCAATTGCAGATGCCGGAGGCGTAATACGCGACGTCGATCAGGTACGCGGAAGCTCCGGGAACCGTGTCCCACTTCACGATCGGAACGTTCGTCTGATAGCCGGCGGTACCGGGATCCACGTCCGTGCCCGGGTCGCTCAGGTTGTCGCGCATGTGCAGGTTCTTGACGCTCGGTGGGTTGACCGGCGGCACCTTGTCGAAGGTCTTGATGAAGTCGGGCCCGCGGTTCCAGACACCGGCATTCCCGGCAGCGTCGAGCGCGCGGACGCGCCAGTAATACGTGTTGTCGCGGAAGACGACCGTCGGCGCAAGCGAGGTCGAGATCGTGAGCTGGGTGCAGCAGACCCTCGAGCCCGGCGCGAAGTCGACGGAGGAATTCACCTCGACCTCGTATTTCGTGGCTCCAGGGACCGGGGTCCAGGAGAACTGCGGGTCGAACATCTCGTCGGCAGTCATCAGGTCGGTGACCGTCGGGGTCGTCGTCGAGGGCCAGGACCAGTAGAGAGAGCTCACAGGGCCGGGCGTTCCCTTGTTGCCCTCCGAGTCGACCGGGGTCACGTTCCAGAAGTACGTGCCGGAGGGAAGGAGGTTGAAGGCAGGGACGTAGTTCGTCGCCCACGTCTCCTGGGGCGCGCCGTTGTTGATGACGACGTTCGCGAGGGCCGGATCGCTGGCGAGCGTGAGGAAGTAGCTGGCCGCATACGGGACGGGCGCCCAGCCGAGTGAGATCGGGGCGCCGGGGAACGTGAACGGGTAGCCGGACGCAGGGCTGTGTGAGCTCGGCACCTGTGTCCACGCCTTCGTCAGCGAGCGCGGGCTCGACCAAGGTGAGGCGGCGCCCGACTTCGTCGTCGCGCGGACACGCCACCAGTAGCGGCCGTTCGGAAGAGTCTTCTTCAGCGTCGCGCGCGTGTTCCTCGTCGCGAAGCTGCCCTCGCCGCGGCCGAGGACGGGCGAGTTGAAGTTCTGGTCGGCGGCGACCTGGAACTCGTACGAGTCGGCGCCGGGGACCGGGCTCCACGAGAACGCGGGCAGCGCCTCGACCGATGCGCCGGGGCCTGGATCGAGGAGCACCGGGGCCGTCAGAGCGGCGCTTGCGGGTGCGGAAAGCGTGAGCGCCGCCAGAACCGCGGCGGCGAGGAAGAGGCGGAGGTGTCGGGTGGCAATGGCCATGGATGCGGTGAGCCGGCCGCTCGACTCGAATAGGTCATCGCGCGTGAGGCGATTTCTCTAATCCCCCAGATGAGGGGCTTTGGGACAATCCGGCTGTGACCCGAGTTGGGCTCCTTTTCCCGGGTGAGATGGGCGCGCTCGTCGGCTCGGCGGTCCGCGGTGAGGTGCTGTGGACGAGCGAGGGGCGAAGCGAGGCGACCAGGAAGCGCGCGGAGGCGTTCACCGACGTCGGCACAGTGCGCGAGCTCGTGGCGGCGAGCGAGGTCGTGATCAGCCTCTGCCCGCCGGCGATCGCCGAGGACGTCGCGGGCGAGGTCGCTGCCGAGGGCTTCGACGGCGTCTATGTCGAGGCGAACGCGATCACGCCGGCTCGGGCCGAGCGGATCTCGGGTCTCCTGCGGTGCGTAGACGGCTGCGTGATCTCCCGGACCGGCGTCAATCTCTATCTGTCGGGCGAACCCGAGGATGTGGCCGTGATCGCAGCCCTCTTCCCCGAGGGCGACGTGAGCGCGATCCCGCTCGAGGGCGGCGTCGGCGCCGCCTCCGCGCTCAAGATGGCCTTCGGCGGCTGGAACAAGATCGGCGTGGCGCTCGCGGCCCAGGCCCACGCGATCGCGCGCGCGTACGGGGTCGAGGACGCGCTGGCCGGCGAGGGCGTCGAGAGCGACCGGATCCTGCGTGCCGCCCCGAAGGCGTGGCGCTGGGCTCCCGAGATGGAGGAGGTCGCCGCCACCTGCGCCGCGCTCGGGCTCCCGGACGGCATCCCACGCGGCGCGGCCGACCTGTATTCGCGCTGGGATGCGCACCGCGACCGGCCTGCCGAGCTCGACCGCCTCCTCGACGACCTCGGGTCAGGCACCGGCGACATCGACCCCCTCGACGAGCGGCTCTGAGTCCCGGCGCTCGATCGTCCTCACGTCGTGGACGAGGAGCACGGCGAGGGTCGCGGTCAGGCTGACGGCGCTGGCGCCGAGAATCGTCTCCCGCGTCCCGAAGACCTCGGCCAAAGGCCCCACGATCGCGACGCCGAGCGGGATCAACACGAAGGAGCCGAGCGCGTCGTAGGAGTACACCCGCGAGAGCTTCTCCTGCGGGATCTCCTGCTGCATCGTCGTGTCCCACATGATCCCGAAGATCTCTATCCCGATCCCGGCGAGCGCCGCCAGCAGGATCAACATGCGCGACCGGGAGCGGGCCGGCAAGGCCCAGGGGGAACGGAATCGTCAGTAGGAATGCAAGCGTCCCGGTGAGCAATAGCCTTCGAGGGCGGACGCGGAGCAAGAGCAGCCCGCCGAGGACCAGGCCCAGAGACTGCGCAGTCAAGATCAGGCCCCAGGCCGCGGCGCCTCCGAGATCCTCCTTCGCGATCGCAGGCCCCAGGACTCCCTCGACGCCCAAGATCATTGCGTTCACGAAGCCGAACTGGAGGACGATCACCCAGAGCCACGTCCGAGAGCTGAACTCTCGCCAGCCTTCGACGAGCTCCGTGAAGAAGTTCGACGCCTCCATCCTCAGCGTCGACGGAATCCGGATCAGCGCCAGGAGAGCGGCAGCGAAGAAGAACGTCGCGGCGTCGACCGCGATCCCGACGCCGGGGCTCGTCGCCGCCACCACGAGGCCTCCGAGCGCGGCTCCACCGATCCAGCTCGCGTTCTGGCCCAGGCGGAGGATCGCGTTCGCCTGCTGCAGCATCCTTTGCGGGACGGTCTGCGGGACGATTCCGCTCACGGCCGGGAAGAAGAAGGCCGAGCTGAGCCCGTTGATCGCTGCGAGCACCAGCAGGTGCCAGACCTCGGCCTGACCGCTCAGCAGGAGGACCGCGATCGCGCCCTGACTGAGGCCGCTGGCCAGGTTCGAGGCGACCATCACGCGGTGTCGTGGAAGGCGGTCGGCCCAGATTCCCCCCACGAGCAGGAAGATCACCTGCGGAAGCGAGCGCGCCGCGAGGACGAGGCCCAGGTCGGCCTTCGAGCCGGTCAGCTCGAGGACGGCGAACGCGAGCGCGACGTTGGCGAATGCGTTGCCGACGAACGACGTCGTCCGGCCGAGGAACAGGTACCGGAAGCTGCGCTGGCCGAGCGGGCCGGAGCGGAGACGGTTCGAGGGAGATCACGGCGAGATCGTCGCCGATGGGTCAGACGCGGTTCAGAAGATGGAGCCGAGGGGGCTCGAACCCCTGGCCTCCAGTCTGCCAGGCTGGCGCTCTCCCAACTGAGCTACGGCCCCTTGGTGCCGTGCAAGTGTAGCCGCGAAATCGAAGTCGTCAGCCCAGTTGATGCCGCGCGCTTCTGGTTGTTCCAGCGTCGGTGAGAACCGAAGCCGAATCGCTTGGACGTGCCCTCGGCACGAGGCAATCGGGATGAGGAAGCAGCGGTCGAGCTCCAGGTAGTACGCCGCGAAGGCATCGACTTCGTCCGGCGTGTACAGGCGGCGAACGAGCCCATCACGCGCTGCGGCGGGCACGTGCAGGCAGCGGACGACCAAGACACTCTGCCGTACGCTCGACGCCCACTTGCACTGGACGCGCAGGAATCGGGGCCCAGATCAAAGATCAAGTCGTATCGCCCGCCTCGCAAGCGGCCGGAAGACGCCAATGCCCAGTTTCATCGCCGCCGCAGCGATACAGGTTTCCGCGATCGCGCCTTTCTGATCCGTTGTCATCCAAGACAACCTACCGATCGCCCCGGCTGGGCCGTGTCCGTTCTGGACACCCGCGGACCGGGCTACAATTTCGCCTACTGCGACAAGGGACGAACAAGCCTCTGACTTCACTCGAACAAGCACGCCGAATCGCCGGCCTCGCAGAGGAGAAGCTGGCGCAGGACATCGTGATCCTCGACATGCGGCCGGTGTGCGCGTACACCGACTTCTTCGTCGTCTGCTCCGGCCAGAACCCCCGGCAGACGAAGGCGATCGTCGACGAAGTGCGCTACGGCCTCAAGCACGACGAGGAGCGGATCCTCCCCACCACCGTCGAGGGCGAGCGCGAGGGCAACTGGATCGTCGCCGACTACCTCGACGTCGTCCTCCATGTGTTCACGCCCGAGACCCGCGAGTACTACGGGCTCGAGCAGCTCTGGGACGACGTCCCCTCGATCGAGCACGCAACCGCCGGCTAGGGCGGTTCATCCCAACCGAACGAGTCACTTCTCCGTAATGGGGTAGGGAGAGGACCCGAAGAGGAAAGGAGAGCATGTGATGAAACGCACTCACCTGCTCGTGGCGCTTGTGGGCCTCGCCCTAGCTCTCCCGCTCGCCGCCACGAGTGCAAAACGTCCCGGTCACATCGACCTGCCGAACGGCTGGCAGCCCGAGGGGATCGCGGTCAAGGCGAACAGCTTCTACGTCGGCTCGATCCCGACAGGGCGTGTCTGGAAGGGCAATCTCCGCACCGGCCAGGGCGCCGAGCTCGTTCCGAACCGTGGGCGACGGGCGATCGGCGTCGAGGTCGACCACCGCAACCGGCTCTGGGTCGCAGGGGGACCGACCGGTGACGGCTATGTCTACAACGCGAGCACCGGCGCCGACATCGCGCAGTTCAACTTCACCGACGAGTCGGCGACGTTCGTGAACGACGTCGTGGTGACGAAGCGTGCCGCCTGGTTCACCGACTCTCAGCGCCCGTTCCTGTACAAGGTGCCGATCGGCCCGAACGGGCAAATAGGGACGCCGGTAGCCGTCCCGCTCACCGGCGACATCGTCTACCAGTCCGGCTTCAACGTGAACGGCATCGACGCGACGCCGAACGGCAAGAAGCTGATCATCGTCCAGTCGAACACCGGCAAGCTGTTCAAGGTCAATCGAAGCGGTGTTGCACGCCTCATCGATCTCGGGGGCGCGACCGTGACCGGCGACGGCCTCCTGCTCCAGGGGAAGCGGCTCTACGCAGTCGTCCGTTCGCCTCAGGACGGCGTCGTCGTGATCAGGCTGAGCAGCAACCTCAGGTCCGGGACGGTTCTGCGAACGATCACGAGCACCGACCTCGACGACCCGACAACCGTGGACGCACACGGGAGTCGCCTCTACGTCGTCAACGCTCGGTTCTCGACCCCACCAGGGCCTGATGTCGAGTACTGGGTGACGCAGCTGCGCCGCTAGCGATAGAGCCCGAGCTCTTGGATCAACCGCGCGACCGCCGGCGGGACGAGATCGTCGATCGTCTCGCCGGCGGCGACGCGCTCGCGGACCTCGCTCGACGAGACCTCGGGCGACGCCGAGCTCGAACGGGACGACGCGGTCACCCCAGCGACTGAGATCCGGCATCTCGAACCCGCCGCGGGTCCCGACGGCGAGCTTGACCCACTGCAGTAGCTCTTCGGGGTCTTTCCAGCGGTGGAATTCCGCCGCCTGGTCGGCGCCGACGACGAAGAGCGCCTCCTCCCCGCCTCGGACCGCGTCGACGGTGAACGGATGCGGGTCGAGCCGTACGTTGAAGGCTGGAAATGCGGTTTGGGCCAGCTTCAACCGCGTCTGTGGGTCGGCGAACACGCCCCGGTGGCCGGGGCTCTCCTCGACCCAGATCTCGAGCTCGTCGATCGGAAGCTGACTCCGGGCTGCCTCTGCGAGCGCGACATGACCGTTGTGCGGCGGGTCGAACGTGCCGCCGAGGATCCCTTTCATCCGAGCTCGACCAGCTCGCCTTCGATCTCGACCTCGTCGCCTTGCTTCGCGCCGGCCGCCTTGAGCGCCTCGGTGAGCTCCTCGTCGCTCGGCGGACGGCCGGACACCCGGTAGCCGGTGTCGGTACGGAAGATCCGGAAGCGACGCCCTCGCGGCTGGGGCCGGTAGACGAGGAAGTCGGCCAGGCCCTCGGGGCTTTCGTCCGGAAGCGGCTCCGGCTCTGGGATGTGCTGGAAGAGGCCTCGCTGGAAATCGTCGATGCCCGCGCTCGTCGCGGCGGAGACTCGGTAGACGGCGACGATTCGGTCATCCTCGATCCCGAGCTCCGGCGGATCTGGGAGCAGGTCGATCTTGTTCAGGGCGACGATCTGCGGCAGCGCGTCGAGGCCCGCGCCGTACGCAGCCAGCTCGCGGTCGATCTGGGCCCACTGCTCGGCCGGGTCGCCCGCAGCTGCGTCGATCACGTGCACGAGCATCCGGGCGCGCTCGAGGTGGGCGAGGAACTCGTGGCCGAGGCCGACTCCCTCGCTCGCACCCTCGATCAGCCCCGGCACATCGGCCACCGTCAACTGACGGCCGTCGGGCGCGTCGACGGTTCCGAGCACCGGCTCGAGCGTCGTGAACGGATAGCTGGCGACCTTCGGGCGCGCATTTGAGATCCTCGACAGCAGCGAAGACTTGCCCGCATTGGGAAGCCCGACGAACGCCGCGTCGGCGAGCAGCTTGAGGCGCAGCTCGACCTCGGACTCCTCGCCGGGCTGGCCGACTTCCGCGAACCGTGGCGTCTGACGGGTCGGGCTGGCGAAGCGGCGATTGCCGCGACCGCCCGCGCCCCCACGAGCCAAAACCACCTGTCCTCCCGGGCTCTTCAGGTCGGCGACGAGGTGATCGCCTTCGAAGATCTGCGTCCCCGCGGGTACTCGCAGCTCGATCGACTCGCCGGCCGCGCCGTGCTTCCCCGAACCGCCCCCCGAGCCACCGCGCTTCGCCTCGATCAAGCGGCGCCGCTGGAAGTTCGACAGGTCGCGGAGGTCCGCGTCCGCGATCGCGACCACGTCGCCGCCAGGTCCACCGTCGCCGCCGTCGGGCCCGCCTTTGGGCACGTGCTTCTCGCGCCGGAAGCTCAGCGCACCGTCGCCGCCGCGCCCGGCTTTCACCCGGAGACGCGCGCGGTCGTGGAACAACGAGCCCTACTCGGCCGGAGAGACCGAGACGGTGCGGCGCTCGCCGCTCGACTGGTACTCGACCTTGCCGTCGCGCGTGGCGAAGATCGTGTCGTCGCGGCCGATGCCTGCGCCGGCGCCGGGACGGAACCTCGTCCCGCGCTGGCGGACGAGGATCATCCCCGCCGTCACGGTCTGGCCGTCGAAGATCTTCACGCCGAGGCGCTTCGCGTTCGAGTCGCGTCCGTTCCTGGAGGAACCGAGTCCCTTCTTATGAGCCATCGTCTTCCTTCTTCTTCGTCGTGGATGCCGCAGGCTTCTTGGCCGCTGTCGACTTCTTGGCGCCGATCGCGGTGATTTCGATCTGCGACAGGGAGCTGCGGTAGCCCGTGTGCCGCCGGTAGCCGGTTCGCCTGCGGTACTTGCCGATGCGGATCTTCTCGCCTTTCACGTGGCCGAGGACCTTGGCCGTCACCTGGATCTTCGGCTTGAAGTTGGCCTTGCCGTCTCCGCCGGTGAAGAGCACGTCGGGATGGAACGTCTTGCCCTCGTCGGTCGTGACCCGGTCCACGAGCAGCTTCTCGCCCTCGCGGACACGGTATTGCTTGCCACCCAGTGAGATGATCGCGTAGCTCATCGTGAGAAACGCGGGCCTCGCCCGCGACGCGCCAGTGTAGCCGAAAGATGGTCGAAACCAGGGACGATTCCAGGACGCTGCTCGCCTTCGCGGCCGCGGTTGTCGTCTTCCACCACCTGCCCTCGCTCGCGGGTGAGACGGCAGGCGACTGGATCGACCTCCTGACGCCGTTCGCCGTCATCGGCACTGCGGCGTTCGTGATCGGTCGCGGGGCGGGCACGCTCGCCCTGGTCGTGGCCGTGGTAGGAGCGGTGCTCTACGTGGACGGGCACGGGATCCATCTTGCGGCAAACTCGATCGGCCACGAGAACCTGGTGGGTGAGGCGAAGGACGTCACGCACTTCTGGGACGAGGAGTGGGGCCACCTGGAATGGCACCTCGGTTGGTTCCTGCTCATGGGAGCGTTCTGCCTCGCCAGGCTGGGGCGGCCCTGGCTGCCCGCGCTCTGTGCCGGCCTTCTCGGTTGGACGCTCTTCACGAACACGGTCGAGGGCGGCACATGGTGGCTCGAGCTCGCCGGGACCGCCGTCTTCGTGCCCTGGGCGATCCTTCGGCGGAGGCCGATGGTCGTCACGATCGCGGCGGCGTTCGCGCTCGCGGCGCTCATGATCGGGGTGTGGGCGATCTGGCACTCGGGCATGCCGCAGCTCACCGACGTCGGCAACCGGCCCTGACCAAGACGATGTGGAATGCGAGGACTAGGCGAAGCGGCTTAGAGCTCGGCTAACCAGCGATGACCTGGGTGCACTCTCTCGAGAGCCTCTGCAAGCCAGCGCCGGCGCTCGGGCCCGAGACGCGGGGCGACCGCCTCGAAGTCGGCCTGATCTCGTTCCCGATGTGCGTGCTTCGCCTTGAAGAGCAGGACGATCTCGGGCCGGCCGTACGGAATTCCGTCGTCCGTCCACAGGATCACCTCGTCGTACGGGAGCCGGATGCTCTCGTCGCGACGGCACAGCCACATGTCACCGTCGGAGGGCTCCCGGAAGACATCGAGGCGCCACAGGCTGGTCGCCGGCTCGCGCACCCAGGACTGGTGGGTTTCCTCGAGCCGGTCGCGGGCCTCCGCGAGCGGCGTGGCCTCGTGAGGGCCGGTGATGATGCAGATGTCGAATGCGGCGAGGACGTCTGCGATCTCGTCGAACTGGGCGTTGGGTACCGCGATCTCAAGGTCTTCGTGCTCACGGTGGCCTCCGCCGAGGAAGAGGTCGATCGCCCAACCAGCCGCCACGTACCAGGGCACGTCGACGCCGGCGAGGAGTCCAGCGACCTGTTCGGGCCGCCAGGCTTCCCACTTCGAGACGTCGGGGTCGAAGCTAGCCGCTGGAGGGCTCGGAGTCGGTCTTTGCCGCCGCAGGCGACTTCTTGCGGCGGTTGCGGCCGCCTCGGCTGCCTCGGCGCGTGCGCTTCTTCTTCGGCGCAGCGGGCTGGTCACCGTCCGTGGATGCGGCTGCGTCGCCCTCCTGGCCGAGCTCGGGCGAGGGGACGTGGATCGTCGCCGTCGCCGCTGCCTGCTTCTCGGCCGGCCGGCCGTTCTCGATCGCGGCTGACGGCTGCTCGGCCGGCTGGCCGTTCTCCGCCGCGACAGCCGCAGCCGGCTTCTTCTTCCGGCCACGACCTCCGCGGGAGCCGCGACGCGTCTTCTTCTTCGGCTTCGGCGCCTCTTCTTCGGAAGGAGCCTCTTCCTCCGTGGCCGGTTCCTCCGCCACGGCCTCGGTCACCTCTGCCTTGGCTTTGGGCTTCGGCGCCTCCTTGGGCTTGGGCTTGGCCTCGGCCTTGGGCTCCTCCTCCTCGACCTTCTTCTTGCGCGGCGCGCGGGTCGGCTTCTCGGCCTCGGACTCGGCCGTGATCGGGCCTTCCTCGGCCTTCTGCGCCGCCGTCTGGACGAGCGTCGCGTACGCGGTCCCGTCGAGGACACGCTCGATCCGCACCTTCACCTTCTTGCCGACCATCTTCGAGGCGTCCGCCACGCAGATCGCCAGGCCGTCGACCTTGCCGACGCCCGCCTGCATGTCGTGCTCGCCGACCTCGACGAGCTCGAGCCGGACCTCAGCGCCCTCCTCGACCGGGGCCTCGGGAGCAATGTCCACGAGCTTGCCTTCGGCCTTGGAGTTGAAGTGGTCGACCGACGCGCCGGGCTTGCCCTCGAGGAAGAAGCGCCGCTTTGCCAGCGCCTCGACCTGCATGAGCCGCCCCGCGCCGGGACCGATCAGATGCGCCGCGACGTGCTCCTCGAGCTCGACGCGGAAAGCCTCGACGCCACGCTTGGCGTTCTTCGCGAGGTCGCGCAGCTTCCGCTCCGCGTCGATCGCGGCGGAATGCGTCGAGAGGACGATCCCGTCGCCTGCGCAGGTCGGACACTTCGAGGTCAGGATCTCGCGCGGGCCCTCCGTCACGTTCTGGCGCGTCATCTCGACGAGCCCGAGCGGCGAGATCTCGACGACGTAGGTCTTCGTTCGGTCGCGTTCCAGCTCGGTCTTCAGCGCCTCCTCGACGGTCGCACGGTTCTTCGGGTTCGCCATGTCGATGAAGTCGATGACGATGATCCCGCCGATGTCGCGCAGCCGGAGCTGGTGGACGACCTCCTTCACCGCCTCGAGGTTGTTCGCCGTGATCGTGTCCTCGAGCCGCCCGCCGGACGACTTCGAGCGCGAGCCGACGAAGCGGCCCGTGTTCACGTCGATGACGGTGAACGCCTCGGCGTAGTCGAAGACCAGGTAGCCGCCGGACGGGAGGTCGACTCGGCGCGAGAGCGTTGAGCGGATCGCGTCCTCGACGCCTGTCTTCTCGAAGAGCGGAGTCTTCTCGCGGTGGCGGATGACGCGGTCGACCATGTGCGGCGACGTCTTCTTCAGGTAGCCGACGATGCGCTTGAACGTGCGCTCGTCGTCGACGAGTGCCTTCTCGAAGTCGTCGGTGAAGAGGTCGCGGGTGACGCGGAGCGGCAACTCGGCCTCCTGGTAGACGAGGGCCGGCGCCTTCGCCTTCTCGGCGTTCGCCTCGATCGACTTCCAGAGCTTCTGGAGGAAGAGGAGGTCGCGCTCGATGTCGTCTCCGGACGCGCCCTCGGCGGCCGTGCGGACGATGACGCCGCCCTTCTTCGGGGCGACCGCCTTCACGATGTCGCGCAGGCGGGTGCGCTCGTCGTCCTCGAGCCGGCGCGAGACGCCGAGCCCCTCGCCGCTCGGGACGTAGACGACGAAGCGGCCGGGGAGCGAGATCTCCGTCGTGAGCCTCGCGCCCTTCGACTTCATCGGGTCCTTGACGGCCTGGACGAGGATCTCCTGGTTGCGCTTGAGGAGGTCCTGGATCTTGCGGCCGCCGCGGCCCTCGAGCTCGGGCGTGACGATCTCGTCGACGTAGAGGAAGCCGTTCTTCTCGAGGCCGATCTCGATGAACGCGGCCTCCATGCCCGGGAGCACGTTGTCGACGGTCCCCTTGTAGATGTTGCCGGCGATCGAGCGGCGCTCGGGGCGCTCGAGGTAGACCTCGGCGGCCCGGTCGTCCTCGAGGACGGCGACGCGTTGCTCGCCGACGTCGACAGAGACGAGGAGCTCGCGCTTGGCCTTGGGAAGCGGTGCGCGGCGCTCCGGCTGGCGGCGCCGGGTCTGCTGGCGTCCACTCGAGCGCTGGCGCTGCGCCGGCTTGCGCTCGGGGGTCTTCTTCTCGGCGGCCTTGGGCTTGTCTTCTGTCGCGGTGGCCGTGCCCGCGGCGGCAGGCTTGCGCCGGTTGCGTCCGCCGCGCGATCCGCGTCGGCGTCGTTTCTTCTGAGTTGTCGGATCTGCGCCCGTCTGAGCGGGCGGTGGGGTTACTGCAGGTCGTGTTGCAGGGACGGGGCGCTCACTGGGCGCCTCCTGGGCGCGCTTGCGCCGAAACCAGTTCAGCAAACGAAATCTCCTTCTTTGGCGCGCGCGCATCCAACGCCCTGAGGGCGGTGCGCGCGCAGCGTGTGTGGGTAGTGCAGGTCATGGAAACCTGATCCTAGGCTAGCAGCAGCTCAAGTGGCCGCTCATTGAGCCTTTTCGGCCGTACGCACGGAAAACCGTAATCGGCCCTATTCGATTGACCCAGATGTGTCAGGCGACGCGAGTCGCGACTCGCGACGCTGTCTCGCATGCTCGAGACGCGTTCAGAGGCAAGCGGAGACGGCCCCCCTGCGGCGGGGCCGGGCCGCATCATCCTGGATGAAAGTTGCCCCGACGGCACGGTTCGCACCGCCTGCACGACTAGACCCGGCGCCCTGAACCAGGCGCTCACCCTTCTTCCCCCGGAGCTCCGCGCGGACGATTCAGTCCTCGTGCTGGATGCGGGCTCCAGACTCGCCCCCGGCTTCGTGTTCGAGGCCCGCCGGCGCCTGCAAGACGGCGCCGGCGGAGTCGGGGGTGTCGTGCTCACGGGCACGGCCACCTAGTCCTCCGGTGGGCACGCTCCGCCACGGCACCGCGCGCGACAGTGGCCTCCTCCACGGCGCCGCGCAGATCGACAGGCCGAGCGTGCTCACCGAGGAAAACGAGTTGTTGCCGCGCCCTCCGCTGCTGACCGCACGCACCATTCGCCGCCTGGGGCTCCTGGTCGCAGCCTTGACGCTCACGCTCGCGTTCTCGGGGCTCGCCGCCGCTCAGTTTCACGCCGACCGCGGTCCGACCCGGCACGACAACCCGATCGACCGATCTGGACGATCTCTCTAGCTTCAAGGAAGGCCTCGACTCGCCGCTCTTCGAACGGTAGGAGTGAGTGGCTCAGATCGGCTCGAAGAGGCGGCCCTTGTTCCGTAGAGCGAGGACGGTCGCGGTCGGGATCAGCAGGAGGAGACCGCCCAGGACTGCGAGGTCGCCGAAGTTGAAGGCGAGGCCGCCGGCCACGATCGGGTCCGGCACGCCTGGGAGCGACGGCCACAGCGCGAACGAGGTGAGGTTTCCTGCTGCCCCGCCCAGGACGACACCGCCGAGGAAGGCGATCGCGCTCGAGCGCGTCAACAGGACGGCACCTGCCCACGCGAGGGACAGAGCGGCGCCGGCGACCACATAACGCGTCGGCCGGTCGTGCAACAGCACTGCCCCGCCTCGCTCGGAGATCGCCTGGTGCTTGTGAAGGAGATCGGCCGCCGCAACGACCGTCGCGGCACCGAGCAGCAGGCCGAGCGTGCGGGTCATGCGACAACGCTATACGCGAGAACAGCTCCGAAAAAGAGCAGGGCGATTCCGGCCACCAGGTCGACCACGCGCAGGAATCGCTCCCCGACATAGCGGCCCACGAGTGCGGTCGCAGTCGCGAGCGTCACGTCCCAGGTCGCGCTCCCCAGGCCGACTCCGACCACGAGCAGCACTGCGCTCGAGAGCGAGCTCGCCGCACCCGCAGCGCTCGCCGCCGAGAAGATCGCCGCCCACGAGGCGATCGTCAGGGGGTTCGCCGCAGTCATCGAGACGGCCACCGCGAACGCGCGCGCTGGGCTCATCGGCGGCGCGGCATCTCCCAGCCGGACACGAAACGCGCTCCGCAGCGTCCGAGCCCCGAGGAAGACGAGCACCGCCGCCCCGAGCAGGCCCAGGATCGTCTCCAACGGCCCGATCGTGAGCAGCGGCGCGACCCCGGCTGCCCCCAACGCGGCGTACGCAAGGTCGACCAACGCGATCCCCGCCGCGAACGCAAGCCCCACCGCCAAGCCGTTCCGAAGCGTCGTCCGGATCTGGTACAGCGAGACGGGCCCGAGCTGGAGCGCGACTACGAAGCCCAGCCCAAACCCGATGGTGAAGGCATGCACGCCGGCGAGTCTGGCACCGGCTCATCGAGGAGCGCTTGGGGAGCACCCGGCGGCGCTCCCCCGAAGAGCTCAGAGCCTCGATTCGATCGACTGCGCGTGGTCGAGCCAGCGGTCGAGGCTGTACAAATCGAGGCCGGTTCCGCCGAAGACGACGTCGGCGCCGCGATCGCGCGCCCGGAAGACGTCGTTGCCGGAACCTCCGTCCAGCGCGTCCGGACCGTGGCCTCCGCTGAGGACGTCGCTGCCCCGTTCGCCAAAGAGCCGATCGGCGCCGTTGCCGCCGAACAGCCGATCGACGTGCTGGCCGCCGGCCATCCGGTCGGCTCCGATGCCGCCGTAGACCAGGTCGCGACCAGTGCCTCCGTCGATCACGTCGAGGCCCGCGGCGCCGTAGATGACGTCACGGCCCCGATTGCCCCGCAGGAGATCCGAGCCGAGGCCGCCGCGGAGCACGTCCCGTCCCCGGCCGCCGCTGATCCGGTCGCTGCCGTCTCCGCCGAAGATCCGATCGGAGCCTTCGCCGCCGACTATCACGTCCCGTCCCCGGCCGCCGTAGACGAGGTCGCGGCCACCGCGGCCGTCGATCACGTCCCGGCCGGCATAGCCGTAGAAGACGTCGTTGCCGGGGGTTCCGACGAGGCGGTCCGAGCCGGGCGTGCCCCGGAAGGTCTTGCCGGCGAATGATTCCTCGTCGTACTCCTCGTCGTCCTCATCGTCTTCTTCTTCTTCGTCTTCGTCGTCGCCTTCCTCCTCGTCCTGCTGATCCTTGTACGTGTTCACGTCGTACGAGACAGCCTGGACGAATTCGCCGGCTTCGCCGTTCCGGACCCAGATCGCCGTCGCGTTCTCGGGCCTCTGCGTCGTCACGGCCGGCTGAGCCGTCACGTGCTCGTAGTCCGAGAGCAAGAAGTTCGGCTGCCAGGCTTCTCCGACCGGCTTGAACGATGCCGAGATGGTCATGGATCCCGCGAAGAGGACCGTCGTGTTCCCCTGCTCGTCCAGCGCGACGCGGGCGTCGAGGCTGGACCAGGACTCCGTGACCGGCGTGCGGGCCCACCGGTCGGAGCCAGCCTTGCGGAACGACGACCAGAGGTCCGCATCGGAGGTCAGGAGGGTCTGCGTCCACGTGACGACCGCGTCACCGCGCGCGTTCATTGCCAGGTCGAGCCTCCGCGCGTTGCCGCCACGCTCCGAGAGGTTGCGCGGCTCGGTCCAGCTCCCTCCTGCTGGGCGGGAGACGACCTGCGCCGCCGTCCAGGAGCCGTTGAAACGCAGCCACGCCACCAGCGCGTTCCCGTTCGCGTCCATCGCGAGCAGCGGCTGGGAGGCGCTTCGCCCGGCGCCGGACAGAACTTCCGGCGGCGACCACACGCCTTGCGTCGAGCGCATGGCGGCCTGGACGACGAGATACGCGCCGTCCGACCAGCGCCAGGCAGCGACGGCTGCACCGGCGTCGTCGAGCGCGATCAGCGGGGTCGACGCGTTGCCGATCGGCCCGGAGATCCTCTCCGAGGACGACCACGTGCCTGCAATCGTCCGCGAAGACGTTTCGATCGCCGTACGACGATCGTCGAGCACCGTCCAGAGGGCAGTCGCCCGACCGGCCCGGATCGCGACGTCGGCGTTGAACGCGACCTCGTTGGGGGCGGAAAGGTTCTGCGGGTCGCTCCAGTCACCGCCTGCGGGCCGGACCGCGGCCTGGACGACGCTGTCGCGACCGGTCGACCGCTGCCAGACGGCGACGGCGTTTCCGAGCGCGTCCATCGCCAGCTTCGGCGATTCCGTCGCCGCCGCCGGCTCCGAGATCCGCTGCGCGGACGACCAGGCTCCGCCGGCCGGACGGAAGGCCGCTCCGACCGCAGACGTGTCGCCGTCGAGCTCGCGCCAGATCGCGACGACGTTGCCCGACCCGTCGGAGGCGATCCGCGGCGTCGATCCCGAAACGCCGGCGCGCGAGATGTCATTGGGCTGCAGCTCGCCCACCGCCGACATGGGAAATGCGACGAGGACGAGGACAGCAGCGAAAAGCGCCGTTCTTCCGAGCATGTCCACTCCTTTCGTGAGCTGTTCCACAAAGCCAGCTTGCGGCGGCCCGCTCACGCAGGACTCACACCGCACTCACGCCTCTTTCGCTTTGAATCCCTTCGAATCATCGGCAGGGCAGGCGCGCCGCACATCAGCGGCTGCACGGAAGCGAGCTACGCAGTAAGCCGTAAGGCTCAGCCGGCGGTCAACGTCCGACTCACACCGCTCTCACGCCGAAAGAGTGATTCAAATCTTCTTAACAAACTACGCCGACATTCCATTACATCCTCGGACCTTCCTGAGAGAGACCACTCCCCCACCCTCTCGGAGGCTCCCCAACAATGAAGAACATCCTGATCGTCTCGATCCTCGCGGCCCTGATCGTCCCGGCGGCGGCGCTCGGCGGCGGCCCCACAGGGCAGGACCGTGAGAACGCGGCCCGCGCGTGTCGCGCCCTCCGCGCCCAGCTGGGCCCGGAGCTCTTCCGCCAGACGTACGGCACGGTGCAGAGCAACCGCCGGAACGCCTTCGGCAAGTGCGTCTCCCAGTGGACGCGAGCCGAGCACCAGAACCGGATCAGCGCCCGCTCGGCATGCAGAGCAGAGCAGGCGGACGCGAACTTCGCGGTCACCCACGACGGCAAGACGTTCGCCGAGTTCTACGGCACCGGCCCCAATGGTCGCAACGCGTTCGGCAAGTGCGTCTCCTCGAAGGCCAAGTCCACATCCGACGAGGCACGCCAGGACACGTTGAGCGCGGCCAAGCGGTGCAAGTCGGAGCGCAGCGAGCTCGGCCCGGCCGAGTTCCGTGCGAAGTACGGCAAGAACGCGAACGACCGCAACGCCTTCGGCAAGTGCGTGTCGCAACTCGCAAGGGCTGAAACCTCGTAAGGCCCAGCCCCTAAGCGGCAACCTGGAGGCCCGTTTCGCCGGCGGCGCGACGCGGGCCTCCGCCTCTTTCGTGCCGCTTCAGGATTCCTACAGCGCCACGGATCATCATCGTGACGCGATGTAGGCCCAGCCCCGCCACTGCGGCCACCTCGAGGCCCGCCTCTCCCCGTCGTCGAGGCGGGCCTCACAGTTCTCGAACAGCCATTTGACCCAGATGCGTCAGGCGAGGACGCATGCCGGAGCGCGAGGCTCTGGCCATGCTCTTCGAGCTACCAGAACGGCCACGTGAGAGCCCTGCTGCGACATGGCTCGCGCGCACGGTCCGTGGAGCACCGCGGTCCCCGGGCCGCGGATTGCTCGTCGCCTTGATCCACGCTCACGACGAGCAGGATCGGATCGGAAAGGCGATTCGCTCGCTCGACGGGCAAAGCTCGGCTCCGGACCTCACGATCGTCTGCGCCGACAACTGCACTGACCGCACTGCTTTCGCGGCACAGGCACGCGGCGCAGACGTCTTCGTGAGCGTCGGGAACGAGCATGGAAGGCCGGGGGCCCTGAATCAGGTCCTCGACCTCCTCCTCCCCCTGCTCCGCGACGATGACGCCGTTCTCATCATTGACGGCGGCGTCGCCCTCGGCCCGGACTTCGTGGCCGAGGCCCGCCGGCGCCTGACGAACGGCGTCGGCGGGGTCGGGAGCGTTCACAAGGGTGTCGACGGAGAGGCCTTCGCGGGCCTGATCAAGAACACGAAGTTCGCCCCGTTCGCCCGCGAGCTCCATCGCGTGGGCGTGGAGGCGCCGGTCCTCACGGGAAACGCAACCCTCTTCTCGGTCGCTTCGCTCTGGAACGTCGTCACGGCCCGATCGGCCGACCTCCTCCCTGGAGGCGGGTCGAGCGTCTACAACATGCACTCGCTGGCGCCTGACGGCGAGCTGACGCTCGCGCTCCTGCACCTCGGCTACGAGATCGTCCCGGCTCCCGACCTCATTTGACCGAACGCCCTCGCGAAGGGCACACTCGATGACATGTCGGCGCTGGAGTCACTCGGCAACGACGTCGAAGAAGCTCTCGAGCACATCAACGTCCCGAGCTACGTCCTCGACGCTCATGGGATCATCCGCTGGGTGAACCCGGCCGCAGCGCGGCTCGTGGGCGACGTGCGCGGTAAGCAGCTCACGTCGGTCGTCGCACCGGAGGAGAAGAGCCGCGCGCAGCACGAGTTCGCCAGGAAGGTGATGGGGACGGCGAAGACCACGGACGCGGAAGTCGTCGTATTCGACGGCGAGGGGAATCGCACGCTCGTCGAAGTGCACTCGGTCCGTCTGCTCCGGGGGGGCCGGGTCGTCGGCGTGTTCGGCCAGCTCGAGCACGAGCCCGTGAGCGAGCCCGTTGCGGCCGTCCACGATCTCACGCCGCGCCAGGCCGAGGTCCTACGGCTGCTCGAACACGGGCGGTCGACTGATCAGATCGCTGCGGAGCTGCACCTGAGCAGAGAGACGGTCCGCAACCACATCCGGCACATCCTGCAGGCGCTGGGCGTGCATTCGCGGATCGAGGCGGTAGCCGTCGCGCGCCACGACCACCTCGCCGGCGTCGGTTAGCTAAGCGGCTCTGGCCGGCCGGAGCTTCTGCCGCTTCGTCCTGATCGCCCGCAGCCGCTGGCTGAGCCGTGCCCACGCCCACGGTTCGACTTCCTTGTAGCGAACTGCCGTCTGACCCCTCGTCGCGGCGAGGTACTCGAACCAGGCGTCGGCCTCCTCGATCAGCAGCAGTTCGTGCGCTTCTCGTCTCGTCGTCGGCACCAGGGACGATGCTAGGTCCTGGACCGGACGGAGTCGCCCGCAGGTCCTAGGACTTAGCGGCGTCTGACACAGATGCTTTGCAGGACGCCGATCGCGAGCAGGTTCGCGACCATCGAGCTCCCGCCGACGCTGACGAACGGGAGCGGGATGCCCGTGATGGGAGCCATGCCGATCGTCATGCCGACGTTGATGAAGATCTGGACGAGGAGCATGACCGCGATCGCGCCCGCGGCGATCGCCGCGAAGGCCTCCCGTGCGAGGGTGATCACCTTGAGCGCGCGCCAGATCACGAGCAGGTAGAGCAGCAGCAGGATCGTCACGCCGAGGAAGCCGCGCTGCTCTGCCGACGATGCGAAGACGAAGTCCGTCGCGTGCTCGGGCAGGAAGTTGTAGTTCGTCTGCGTGGCGCCCGAGGTGCCTCGGCCGTCGACACCGCCGGCGCCGACCGCCGTGATCGACTGCGTGATGTTCCAGGTCGCGCCGCCCGGATCCTTCGACGGGTTCAGAAAGCCGGTGATGCGCTCGACCTGGTACTCCTTGAGCACGTGGACCCCGATCGCGGGGCCGACCCAGAGGACGAACGCGGCCAGCACCACGCCGAGCCCGAGCAGGACCGAAACCTGTGACCAGCGCGTCCCTGCGATGAAGAGCGCAGCGCCGAGAATCGCCGCGTAGACGATGGCCGTCCCGAAGTCGGGCTGGAGGAACACGAGCAGCATCGGAATCGACGCCAGCCCGATCGCCGTCATCGTTGTCTGCCGCTCGTAGATCCGGCTGCCGCGCTCGGCGAGGAATGCGGCGAGGAACAGGACGAGCAGCAGCTTCCCGAACTCGGAGGGCTGGAAGCGGAACGGCCCGATGTCGATCCACCGGCGCGTGTTCCTGACAGTCGTCCCGAGCACCGGCGTCAGCACGAGCAGGGCGATCAGGAGCCCGTAGACGAGACGGTGGTGGTGCCGCCAGAAGCTCGGGTCGATGAAGGTCATGCCGACCATCCCGACGACGCCGATCAGCGCGTAGACCGCCTGACGCACGACGTAGTAGTTGGGATCGCCGGTGACGTCGTCCTGCGTGATCCCTGAGACGACCCAGAGGCCGTAGGCGATGATCCCGCCGACAGCGAGCAGGAGCGGCCAGTCGAGGTTCCGCAGGTACGAGCTCTCGCGCGCACGCGCGCGCGGGCGCGCGGCGACCCGCTGGCCGGCGGCGTAGTCGACCATCAGTCCGCCTGCTCCGCCTGCACCTGGGTCGCCTTCGTCCCGAAGTACTGCTCGAACACCTGGAGCGCCGCCGGCGCCGCGATCTCTCCGCCGAAGCCGCCGTTCTCGATCACCGCGCAGACGACGAGCTCCGGGTTGTCGTACGGGCCGAAGCCGCACCACCACGCGGTGTCTTCCGTCCGGAAGTACCCGTCGCCGGTGTCGATGACCTTCTCCGCCGTTCCCGTCTTGCCGGCGACTGCGACCGGGAAGTGGCCGAACACGCCCGAGGATGTTCCGTTGGGCGAGTGCGTCGCCTCGAAGAGGCCCTGCCGGATGACGTCGAGCGCCGCCGGGTCGAGGTTGAGCTCCTGCGCAGGAGGCTGGAAGCGGCGCTCCACGAGCGAACCCTGGGCCGGGCCGGTCGACGAGCCGCCGCTCTGCTCGATCGCGGACACGACGTGTGGGGTGACGAGCTCGCCGCCGTTCGCGAGCAGCGCATAGAAGCGCGCCATCTGGAGCGGCGAGGCGAGCATGTCCTTCTGGCCGATCGCGAGCTGGATCGAGTCACCCGGCTTCCAGATCCGGTTGACCTCCCAGCAGCAGGGATCGGTCTCCTTCGTGATCGCCTCGTACTTCCACTTGATCGTGGGCAGGAGACCTGCCGTCTCGGGGCCGACGTCGAGCCCGGTCGGCTGGCCGAAGCCGAAGGTCTTGGCCCATTTCTGCAGCGGCTGACCGCGGTCCGGCGGGAGGTCGTAGAAGTCCTTGCCTACTTGGTAGAAGTAGGTGTCGCACGACTGGGCGAGGGCGGTCGGCAGCGTCATCATCTGGCTGACGCCCGGGTCCCAGTTTCGGAACGTCTGGCCCGCGACCTCGTACGAGCCGGTGCACGGGAGTGAGTTGTACGGCGTGAGGATGTGCTCCTGCATCGCGGCGAGCGCTGTCACCGGCTTGAAGGTCGAGCCCGGCGGGTAGGCGCCTGCGATCGCGCGGTTGAGCGCGGGAAAGTCCTGCTCTTCGGCGACGGCCGGGTTGAGCAGCGGCGCGAGGTCCGACCTCTTGCGTCGCGTGTAGACGGTCGGGTCGAAGCTCGGGTAGGAGGCGAGCGCTCGGATCGCGCCGTCCTTCGGGTCGAGCGCGACGACGGCGCCGGCCTTCGCGTACCACTTCTCGTCGGCCTGCGCGCGGTTGATGCCGTCGATCACGGCCTGCTGCGCGGCCTGCTGGAGCTTGAGGTCGAGCGTCAGGCGCAGCCCGTAGCCGGGGAGCGGCAGCTGCTTCGTCTCGCTCGGCCCCTTCGGCTGGCCGAGCGAGTCGACGCGCTTCAGCTCGACCCCGGGGACTCCCCGGAGCTCCTTGTCGAAGGCGGCTTCGACCCCGCCCTGGCCGATCGTGTCGCCCAGCTTGTAGCCCTTGCGCTGCTTGAGCTGCTGCTCGTCGATCTCGCCGACGTACCCGAGGATGTGAGCCGCCAGGTCGCCGTGCTTGTAGCGGCGGATGAAGGTGTTCTCGATCCTCATCCCCGGGAACTCCTTCTTGTGCTCGTAGAGGAAGCGGACCTCGTTCTCGGTCGCCGCTTCCTTCACCGTCACGGGCGTCAAGAGATTGCCCGTGTGCTTCTCGATCTCGTGGGTGACTTCTGCGAGCGGGACGTTGAGGATCCTCGCCAGCCGCCGCAGCTCCGCATAGGCGCCCTTTTTCGGGAGGTAGGCGGGCGTGATCCTGACTGCGGTCGCGCTCGTGTTGTCGACGAGCACGCGTCCGTAGCGATCCTTCACCGGGCCGCGCGGGGCCTCCTTCGACTCGAGGAACTGCTGGTTGTCCTGCGCCGCGGCGAGGAACTCGTTGCCCGAGAGCACCTGCAGCGACCAGAGCCGGACGAAGAGGATCGCGAACGCGGCCAGGACGAGGAAGCCGAGGATCCCGATGCGGAAGAGAAGCTGCGGCGTGAGCCGGTACGGAGCGTCGAGCCGAGGGTCGCGGGGCAGGAAGCGCCCGGGCCGGATCGGAACCGGGCGGCTAGCCAACGAATTCCACCTCCGGCGGCCGGTGGGCCGGCGCGAAGAGTCGCTTGACCAGGGCGAAGACCGGGAACGTGAGCAGCAGGTTCAGCGCGATCGTCGCCGGGAGCTCGTCGACGAGGGCGACCTTCGCGGAGGCCGGCTCGCGGAGCAGGAAGTGCATGACGAGCGAGCCGACGGCGTAGAGCACGGTGACGACCGCGACTGAGAGAACCGGCGCGTGAGCGCGGTCGCGCCCCGTCGTCTCGCCGTAGCGCCCGGTCCAGAAGCCGGCCAGAGTCAGCAGGAGCGACGTAAAGCCGAGCGTGCCGAGGCGGGCGATGTCGATCAGGAGACCCGCCCAGAAGCCCGACACGGCACCGAAGATCGAGCCCTGCGTGAGCGAGACGGCGACGAGCGTGACGAGCACGAGGTCGGGCGAGCCGCCGAGGATCCCGATCGAGGAGACGATCGTCACCTGGAGGATCGCGACGACGAAGAAGAGGGCAGCGGCTTTCGCGACGGACAGCGTCACGGCATCGTGGGTCGAGGCTTCTCGCTTGCCAGGACCAGCACGTAGTCGAGCGATGTGAAGTCGACGAACGCGATGAGCTGCACGTCCTGGAACGGGTCGACGTCGGTCTGGCCGACCTTCGTCACCTGGCCGATCGGGATCCCGCGCGGGTAGAAGGACGAGAGACGCTTGCCCGACTGCTTGCCGGCCGTGATGACGAGGTCGCCCTTGTTCACGACCTTGTTCTTGCCGACGCGGTCGAGGAAGAGGAGGTCCTCGGGGCCCTGGCTGTGCCTGACGATGCCGATCGCGCCGGTCTGGTGGTCCTTGGCCGTGACGGCGCTCTCCTTGTCGGTGAGCAGCGTGACCAGCGCCGTGTCGCGGAGAACCTTCGACACCTGGCCGACGAGGCCTCGCTCGGTGATCACGGCGTCGTAGACACGGACGCCGCTCGAGCGGCCCGCCGCGAGCACCATCGTCTGGTCGAACTGGCTGACCGGGTTTGAGATGACCTCCGCGGTGACGGCGGTGTTCGCGAAGTCCTCGTAGGCCGGCGCGCGCTTGATCCGCATGAGCCTCCGGAGCGCATCCCGTTCCTCGACCGCGCTCGAGGCCCGGATCGACCGCTGGCGCAAGTCCTCGACCTCTTCCCTCAGCCGCTCGTTTTCGCTCTTCGCGTGGAAGACGTCGGCCGTCCAGCCGTAGACGTCCTTGAAGGGTCGCGCGATCCGGCTCGCGGCGATCTCGAAGGGCCGCAGCACACTTGAGCCGACGCTCTGGAATTGGTGGAGGCCGCCGTTCGGCGCTTCGCGGAAATAGATCGTGATCATCGCCAGGCACGCGAGCACGAGCAGGCCGACCACGAGCCGCCTTTTCAGGGGGCCGGAGGTCCGCGAGGAATATCTGGGGGCGACTGCGCGCCGGACTGGAGAGCCAAGCGCCGCCACCCGTGCGCTGCGGGTCCTAGGCACGGGTCTTGAGGGTAGCGAAGTCTTCAGAAAGTTCTAGGTGCTAGCGCCGGTAGCCGTTGCGGCTCTTGGAGCGCTGCTTCGCGGCGCGATGCATCATCTCGAGCACCTCGAGGCTGCGGCCGGAGCCGACGGCGACGCAGGTGAGCGGAGACTCGGCGAGCTGCGTCGGCATCTGCGTCTCGTGTCGAAGCCGCTCGTCGAGGCCGGCGAGCAGGGCGCCTCCGCCGGCGAGGACGATGCCTCTGTCCATGATGTCCGCGGCGAGCTCGGGCGGCGTCTTGTCGAGGGTCGAGCGGATCGCGTCCAGGATCTGGCCCACCGGCTCCTCGAGCGCGTGGCGGACCTCCTCGGAGCTGATGATGACGGTCTTCGGGAGGCCGGTCAGCATGTCGCGGCCCCGGACCTCGGCCTGCACCTCTTCCTTGAGCGGGAACGCGGAGCCGACCTCGAGCTTGATCTCCTCCGCGGTCTGCTGGCCGATCAGGAGCTTGTACTCCTTCTTGATGTGGCTGATGATCGCCTCGTCCATCTCGTCGCCGCCGACCCGGAGGGACTGCGAGACGACGATGCCGCCGAGGGAGATGACTGCGACCTCGGTGGTCCCGCCGCCGACGTCGACGATCATGTTCCCGGTCGGCTCGGAGACGGGGAGGCCGGCGCCGATCGCTGCGGCCATCGGCTCCTCGATCAGGTGGGCCTCTCTGGCTCCGGCTGAGAGGGTGGCTTCCTCGACGGCGCGCTTCTCGACTCCGGTCACGCCGGACGGGACGCAGACCACGACGCGCGGGTGAGCGAAGCGGTGCTGGTGCACCTTCTGGATGAAGTGGCGGAGCATCTGCTCCGTGACGTCGAAGTCGGCGATGACCCCGTCCTTCAGGGGGCGGATCGCGGAGATCGTGCCCGGCGTTCGGCCGAGCATGCGCTTGGCCTCGACGCCGACGGCGTGGACCTCGCCGGAGCGCTCGTCGATCGCGACCACGCTCGGTTCCGAGAGGACGATTCCACGTCCTCGTACATAGACGAGCGTGTTCGCCGTCCCGAGATCGACAGCCATGTCACGGCCGCCGAAGCCGTTGAAATACCCAAAGAAACCCATGCTCTCCCGCGCCGAGTCTAGTGATTCTGTGGAAAACCGCGAAAGCCGTGGCCATCCAAGCCCTGTCCAGGGTCAGACGCTGGACATGTCTCGCCCTTGGGTCCAGATCGCGACGAAATGCGCCGGCAGCCCCACCGCGACGGGATCTGAGCCTAGTCTCGGCCCATGGCGAGACCACCACGACTCCAGGTTGCCGGCGGCATTTACCACGTCACCTCGCGCGGCAATCGCCGGCAGTCCATCTACTACGACGAGGAAGACCGCAGATTCTTCCTCGCATTGCAGAAACACGTCGCCGCCCGGTACTGGTGGTGCCTTCACGCCCACTGCCTGATGGGCAACCACTTTCACCTGCTAGTCGAGACGCCGATACCGAATCTGTCGGCGGGCATGCAACGACTGAAGAGCGAGTACGCTGCGTACTTCAACGGGCGTCACTCTTTCGAAGGGCACCTGTTCCAGCAGCGATTCGGCTCACGTCTCATCGAGTCCGAGGAATATTTTTCGGAGGCGCTCAGGTACATCGCGCTGAACCCTGTCCGCGCTGGTCTTTGCGGGCACCCTTCAGAGTGGCCCTGGAGCAGCTTCAGTGGAGCCACCGAGATGGCATTCGACCGCTGACAACGTCCCAAGGAGACCCGTCCAGCGTCTGACGCTGAAGGCGGTCGATTAGCCGAAGCCGTACGTGCCTGGGAAGCGTTGGGCCAGCAGACGGACGAGGAGCGCTGCCGGGAGGCCGACGACGTTCAGGTAGTCGCCTTCGATGCGCTCGACGAGCGAGCCCCCGAGGCCCTGAATCGCATAGCCGCCGGCGCGGTCCCGCCACTCGCCGCTGCCGACGTAGTGCGCGAGGTCGCGCGCGGTCAGCGGGCGGAAGGTGACCAGCGTCGTCTCGCTGCGCAACTCCTCCCACGCGGGCGTCCTGAGGCAGAGGCCGGAGACCACCTCGTGCGCGCGGCCGGACAACCGCTCGAGCATCGCTTCCGCCTCGGCCGCCCCATCCGGCTTGCCGAGCGCCTCGCCGTCGACGACGACCTCCGTGTCGACGCCGAGCACCGGCTGGTCGCCGCCCTCGACGGAGCGCGCCTTCCCCGCCGCGAGCTCGAGTGGATCGTCGCCGAGCTCCTCGTATTTCGGCGGCACGACGACGAACGGAATGTCCAGCTGCTGGAGGATCGCCCGCCGCTGTGGCGAGACCGACGCGAGGATGATCGGCGGAGCCGGCGGAACGCTCACCCGCGCTTGCGGGCCTTCCAGACCTCTTCCCAGGGCCACTTCTTTGCCCATTCGGGGTCCCAGGCGTAGTACGCATGAGCCGTCGCGTCGTCCGGCGCGTAGAGCTCCTCCAGCGCGAGGACCTCGAAGCCGCTGCCCCGCAACGTGCGTATCCACTCGCCGTGGGACATCTGGAACTCCGTCGTCCCGTCGTCCTCCCAGTCGACCCGGTAGAGACCACGCTGCGGACGCTGCAGCGTGTGGCTCACCGAGTCGTCCGTGTAACAGAGCACCGCCAGCGTCGCGTTCCTGAGGAAGACCAGGTCGCCGCCGGGGCGAAGGAGCCGCGCTGCCTCGGGCACCCACTTGGCCGGATCGCACCAGATCGAGGCTCCGTACTCGGACACGACGAGGTCGAACGATTCATCCGGCAATCCCGTCTCCTCCGCGTTCGCCTCCACGAACTCGAGCCCCAGTCCGGTCTCCTCGTTCATCCGGCGCGCCGTCTCGAGCTGGGCGGGCGTCACATCCACACCGACCACGCGAGCGGCGCCGGCCCGTTTGAGCCACGCGCCGAAGTAGGCCGTCCCGCATCCGAGCTCGACGACGTCGATCCCTTCGAGCGCGGGAAGCATCTTCACCTTCGACTCCGGCATGCCGGTCATTCCCCAGTCGATTTCGGGTTTCGCCCAGGCCTCGGACGCCCGCGCATCCGTGTACGCCTCGTTCGACTTCGTCCAGGACTCGCGATTCCTGTCGACGTAATCAGTCAAACCAGAGCGTGATCTCGCGCGCCGCCGACTCCGGCGAGTCGGAGCCGTGAACCAGGTTGTCCGGCATCGAGAGCGCCAGGTCGCCGCGGATCGTGCCGGGCCCCGCGTCGGAAGGGTTCGTCGCGCCCATCGTCGTTCGCACCGTCGCGATCGCGCCCTCACCCTCGAGCACGAGCGCGAAGGTCGGCCCCGACGTGATGAAGTCGACGAGCTCGCCGAAGAACGGCTTCTCGGCGTGCTCTGCGTAATGCTCCTTCGCCAGCCCCTCGTCGACGTCCACGAGCTTCGCGTCCTTTACCTCGAGCCCGCGCGCCTCGAAGCGCCGCAGGATCTCTCCTGCGAGCCCGCGACGCATCGCATCGGGCTTGATCAGGACGAGTGTGCGCTCGGCCGCCATCGGCGGCGGACTCTACTCGGACCCGGTTTCGCTCCGTGGAGCTTCGAGCGGCGGGAAGTGGATCGGCGCGGGCGACTCGATTGGGGTCTCACAGTACGGACATACCTGCCAAAGCGGCTCGAGCGGCGCCTTGCAGTTCGTGCACGCCTGCCGCAACCGAGTCGTGCAAACAGGGCAGATGAGGAAGCCTTCGTCGATGTCGGCTCGGCAAACCGGGCAGTGCTGCTGGCGGCCCCGACCGAGGCTCTCCTCCATCGCCTTGATCTCGAGCTCGCGCTCGCGCACGTCGTCGAGGTACTCGGGCGGCCGGAAGAGCATGTAGATCAGCGCGCCGATGAACGGCGGAACCAGCCCGAGCACGGTCGCTGCACCGACGAGCCACGGATCCTCGATTCGCCGCCGCGCGTCCTTGTAGACCCAGTAGCCGACCGCAAGCCAGAACACGACCACGAGAAAGATCCCGAGGTTCCTCAGGACCGACCAACTGCCTGACTCGAAAAGGTCGTTCAGAGCGCCGAAGAAACCGTCTGCTGCTAGAACCATTCTCCTCTTCCTTCCCCAGTTATAGGAGAAGTTGGCCGACGATGTAGCCGGCGGCAAACGCGAGCCCGACAATCGTCAGGACGACGATGGCCGCGAACGCGAAGACGCTCAGCCGTTCGCCAGCTTTCGATCTTCTGCGGCGTCTTCCTCTCATAGGTAGAGATCCGCCAGGAGATAGAGGGATCCGGTCACGAGCAGCGGGCGACCGATCGCCCGTGCGCGCGCGAGTGCCTTGCGGGGGCTCGCGACGGCTTGCACGTCGCGGAAGTGTGACTGTGCGCGGGCTGCTAGCTCGTGCGCCGGGAGTGAGCGTGAGTTGCTCGACCGAGTTGCGATCAGCGTGCTTCCCGCGCGGGAGAGTCGCTCGAGCATCTCGTCCACCCGCTTGTCGCCGAGGATAGAGACGCAAAGGACGTGGTCTCGGGCGGGGAGCCGGGCGAGGAGCCAGTCGACTGCCTCCGGTGTGTGCGCTCCGTCCCAGACCTCGTCACCCCGATGCTCGAGGCGCCCGGGGAGCGCTATCTCGATCTGCGTTTCGACCGGTCGCTCGAGAAACGCCTCGGCGGCCTCCTTCGGACCTCCGATGACCAGCTGCGCACGCGGAGGAATGAGCTCCTCGAATGTGTTGTCCGACATGACAACTACTCTTGCTGCATGGGCAACCGCAAGCTTCTCAGCCGCGATCTTCTCCGGCGTCTCGCCGAGCACCTCGGTGTGCTCGAGGGAAACGTTCGTGAGCAGGACGACCGGTGCGTCGACCACATTCGTGGCGTCGAGCCGCCCGCCGAGACCGGCCTCGAGCACCGCCGCGTCGACTCCTTGCTCCGCGAACTCGGCGAGCGCCGCCGCGGTCAGAGCTTCGAACTGCGTCGCCCCGATTTCCTCCGCGGCCTTGCGAATCCTCGCGACGGCCCGCTCGAAGCCCGCCGGATCACAATCCAGCCGCTCGTGCCAGCCTGAGACGTGAGGCGACGTGTAGGCGCCCGCCCGGAGGCCCTCGGCTCGCAGCATCGCCGCGATCGTGCGCGTCGCGGTCGACTTCCCGTTCGTCCCGACGACGTGGATCGAGGGGACGGCCAGCTGCGGATCCCCGAGCGCCGCGAGAAGCGCCCGCATGCGGTCGAGCCCGAACTCCTCGGGCCATGGGTCGAGCGACGCCACCCAGTCGGTTGCCGTGGACGGTCTAGTTGCGGAGGGCATCAAGCTCACGACGGTAGCGCTCGAGCTTCTCGCGCTCCGCCTCGACCACCTCTGGCGGCGCCTTCGCGGTGAACCGCTCGTTGGCGAGCATCCCCTCGGCGCGGGCGACCTCGCGCTCGAGGCGATCGATCTCGGCCTGGGCGTCGCCGGCGGCGCCTGGCTGCACGCGCTTCGCGTCGAAGATGCGCTGCTCGTCCTCGTCGAGGTCCAGTCGAACGCCGCTGCGCGCATAGATGCTCGCCGCTTCCTGGACGCGATCTAGGGCGTGCAGGTCCGTGGCGTAACTCTCGTCGGGCTCCGGCCAGGGCGCCACGATCAGCCGTGACTCGCGCGCCGGCAGATGCGACCAGATCTCTTCGCTCACGTGCGGCATGACGGGATGGAGCAGCTTCAGGAGCCGCTCGAGGGCGGCGAGCGCCGTCGCGCGCGCGTCCTCGTCGCCGCCGTAGAGCCGGGGCTTGATCGCCTCTGCGTACCAGTCGCAGAAGTCGTCGAACGTCAGGTGGTAGAGCGTGCTCGTCGCCGGGGAGAACTCGAACTCGGCGATCGCGTCCTGGAGTTCGGCGCGGGCGGCATCTAGCCGCGCGAGGATCCACCGCTCTTCGACGTCGCGCGGCCTCGCCTCCGGCTGCGTCTCGCCCGCGTTGGCGAGGATCAACCGCGCCACGTTCCAGAGCTTGTTCGCGAGCTTCGCGCCCTCCTCGATCTGACCGGGCGAGAAGCGCACGTCCTGCGTCGAGGCCATCTTCAAGAGGCCGTAGCGCGTCGCATCGGCGCCGTACTGCGTCATCAAGTCAGTCGGGTCGATCCCGGTCCCGAGGCTCTTCGACATGCGTCGCCCGTCGGGCGCGAGGATCATCGCGTGGTAGTTGACGTCGTGGAACGGGGCGTCGCCCATCAGCTCGAGCCCGGACCAGATCATGCGCGACACCCAGAGGAAGTTGATGTCGCGACCCGTCGAGCAGACGTCGCCCGGGTAGAACGTCTCGAGGTCAGGCGTCTGCTCCGGCCAGCCGAGCGTCGCGAACGGCCAGAGCGCGGACGAGAACCACGTGTCGAGCACGTCCTCTTCTTGTGTGAGCTCGCCCATCCCGCACTTCGCGCACACCGACGGCTCGCTCTCGGCGATCGTCGTGTGCCCCTCGCCGCAGTACCAGACCGGGATCCGGTGGCCCCACCAGAGCTGCCGAGAGATGCACCAGGGACGGATGTTCTCGAGGTAGGACAGCATCACCTTCGTCTGCTGCTCGGGATGCGAGCGCACCCGGTCCTCGCGGATTGCGGCGATCGCCGGCTTCACGAGCTCGTCCATTTCGACCCACCACTGGAGCAGGACGAGCGGCTCGATCCGGTCCCCTGACCGATTGCAATGTCCGACGGCATGGCGGAAGGGCTCTCGCTTCTCGATCAGCCCGCGCTCCTCGAGCTGGGCGAGGATGCGCTCCTCGGCGGCGGACTGCGTCAGGCCGGCAAATTCGCCGGCTTCCTCGGACATGCGGCCGTCGAGGCCGATCACCATCGGCTCCGGCAGCCCGTGATCGCGTCCGATTTCCCAGTCCATCGGATCGTGGCCCGGCGTGATCTTCACGGCGCCGGTCCCG
This sequence comes from uncultured Actinomycetes bacterium, assembly GCA_963776955.1. Taxonomy (GTDB): domain Bacteria; phylum Actinomycetota; class Thermoleophilia; order Gaiellales; family Gaiellaceae; genus VAXT01. The sequence goes on along the minus strand of CAVZOM010000002.1, from coordinate 311,517 downwards.
AACCCCGGCTCAACCCGCTGATCGGCAATGATCGGCACGCGCCGCTCTGCGACCGGGACGATCGCCTGCTTCCCGACCAAATCGCGGTACCGCTCGTCGTCCGGGTGCACCGCCACCGCCACGTCGGCGAGCATCGTCGGCGGCCGCACGGTCGCGATCGTCACGTGGCCGTCGCCCTCGGCCAGCGGATAACGAATCCACGTCAGCGTGTCGTCGACCTCGATGTGGTCGACCTCGAGGTCGGAGACCGTGCTCGGGCAGCCCGGGCACCAGTTGACGATTCGCGTCCCGCGGTAGAGATAGCCCTTCTCCGCGAGGTGGACGAAGAAGCGCATGACCGCCCGCGCGTAGTCCTCGTCCATCGTGAACCGGTGACGGCGGTAGTCGAGCGAGGCGCCCAGCGTTCGGAGCTGCACCATGATCTGGCCGCCGTAGTCGCGGATGAAGTCGAAGCAAAGCTCCACGAACCGCTCCCTGCCGACGTCCTGGAGGGTCAGGCCCTCCTCGGCAAGCCGCTTCACCATCACGGCCTGCAGCGCGATCCCGGCGTGGTCGTAGCCCGGCTGCCAGAGCGTGTTGAAGCCGCGCATCCGGTGCCAGCGGATGAGCACGTCTTGCGCCGACCCGTTCAAGGCGTGCCCCATGTGCAGCCGATCGGTCACGTTCGGCGGCGGCAGGCAGATCACGAACGAATCGCGCGGGTCATCCGCCTCGGCGTTGTAGAGACCTTCCTCTTCCCAGATGCGCTGCCAGCGTTCCTCGACTCCGGCAGGCGTATAGCGCGGGTCCATCGGCGCATCGTACGGCCGCGGACTCTCGGAGTCCGGGCGAGAAGAGCGGATGCGGTCAGGCAGCGACTATGCAGTCAGTATGCCCGAACTCCCTCAGTGCTCAACCCGAAATCGCCGATCCCGGACGATGGCTGATTTAAGCGGAGCGGATGCGGGCTTTGGCCGCGTCCGCTCACGAACGCCGGCCCTCGAAACAATCAACCGATGAAAGTCGTCATGGCGCGCGCAGCGCGCCGGACTTTCTTCGGTCCCTAGGCCGACTCTTCGAGCTCTTCGGGCTCTTCCGAGGCGCCCGAGGTGACGAGCGTCGGCTTCAGGTCGTTCGCGATCGTCTCCTTCGTGATCGCGCACTTGGAGACGTCCGTGCGCGACGGGAGCTCGAACATGACGTCCAGGAGCGCCTGCTCGATGATCGACCGCAGGCCGCGCGCGCCGGTCTCGCGGACCAACGCCTTGTCCGCGATCTCCCAGAGCGCGTCCTCGGTGAAGACGAGCTCGATGTCGTCGTAGGCGAAGAAGCGCTGGTACTGCTTGACGAGCGCGTTCTTCGGCGTCGTCAGGATCTGGACGAGATCCTCGCGCTGGAGCTGATGCACCGCCGAGACGACCGGGAGCCGGCCGATGAACTCCGGGATCAGCCCATACGAGAGCAGGTCCTCCGGCATCACGCCGGAGAGGAGCTCCGACGCTTCGGCGTCGTGCCTCGAGCGGATGTCCGCGCCGAAGCCGACCGCGTTCTTGCCGATCCGCTTGGCGATGATCTTCTCGAGCCCGGAGAACGCACCGCCGCAGATGAACAGCACGTTCGTCGTGTCGATCGACAGGAACTCCTGATGCGGATGCTTGCGGCCGCCCTGCGGCGGCACCGAGGCGACCGTGCCCTCCAGAATCTTCAGCAGCGCCTGCTGGACGCCCTCACCCGAAACGTCGCGCGTGATCGACGGGTTGTCCGCCTTGCGCGCGATCTTGTCGACCTCGTCGATGTAGATGATTCCGGTCTCGGCCTTCTTGATGTCGAAGTCCGCGGCCTGGATCAGCTTCAGGAGGATGTTCTCGACGTCCTCGCCGACGTAGCCCGCCTCGGTCAGCGCCGTGGCGTCGGCGATCGCGAACGGGACGTTGAGGATTCGCGCCAGCGTCTGCGCCAGCAGCGTCTTTCCGCAGCCCGTCGGGCCGAGCAGGAGGATGTTCGACTTCTGCAGCTCGACGTCCGCCTCCTCGGTTCCCATCTGCACGCGCTTGTAGTGGTTGTAGACCGCGACCGCGAGCGTGCGCTTCGCCTCTTCCTGCGAGACGACGTAGTCGTTGAGGACCGCGTAGATGTCCTTCGGGCGAGGCAGGTTCTCGAGGTCGAGCGTCGCGGGAGTCGTCAGCTCCTCGTCGATGATCTCGTTGCAGAGATCGATGCACTCGTCGCAGATGTAGACCCCAGGTCCAGCGATCAGCTTCTTGACCTGGCGCTGTGACTTCCCGCAGAAGCTGCAGAGAAGCTGCTCGTTTCCTTCGCTTGCCCTAGCCATCCCCAATCTCCTTGTACATCGAAATGGCCTTTCTGCCTAGCCCTCGACCTAGCGATGCTCGATGACGGTATCGATGATGCCGTAGTCCAGGGCCTCTTGTGCGGTCATGTAGTAGTCGCGATCCATGTCCTTCGCGACCTTCTCGAGAGACTGGCTGGTGTGGTTGGACATGATCTCCTCCATCAGCCGCTTGAGGTTGATCACCTCGCGCGCCTGGATCTCGATATCGGTCGGCTGGCCGTGGAAGCCGGCTGAGCCCTGGTGGATCAAGATCTTCGAGTGCGGGAGCGCCATGCGCTTGCCCTTCGTTCCGCCCGCCAGGATCACCGCTCCCATCGACATGGCCATCCCGACGCAGATCGTCTGAACATCGGGCTTGATGAACTGCATCGTGTCGTAGATCGCGAGGCCCGCGTAGACGACGCCCCCCGGTGAGTTGATGTAGATCGAGATGTCCTTGTCGGGGTCCTCGGACTCGAGGTGCAAGAGCTGGGCCACGATCAGGTTCGCGATCTGATCGTCGACGGGCATCCCGAGAAAGATGATCCGCTCGTTGAGCAGGCGCGAGTAGATGTCGAACGCGCGCTCTCCGCGCGACGTCTGCTCGATGACCATGGGAACGAGTGGGCTCATGCAGTCTCCTTACTACCAGGGGTCCACAACTTTGTCGGTTGCTCCGGTTTTTCCTTCTCGGGCGTCCAGATGCTTTCGCGTGCCCGCGCGAGCTCGACCGGGATCGGCTTCACGTCCTCGACGATCTTGTCCAGAGCCTTCTTCATGCGCAGGTCTTCACGCAGACGCTCGTGTCGGCCGGCCTCCCAGAGCTGCTGGATCACCGTCTCCGGATCTTCCTCGGCCGCCTCGGCCTGCTCCCGCACGAGCTCCTTGATCTCGTCGTCCGAGACCTCGATCCCGAGCTTGTCGGCCACCGCCTCGAGCACGAGCTCGCGGGCGATCGCGCGCTTCGCCTCGCCGCGCAGAGTCTCCCGAAGCTGGTCGGCAGTCTGGCCCGTGACCCGGAGGTAGGTCTCCGCGTCGAGGCCGCGGCGCTCGAGCGAACGAAGCATTCCGCCGAGGAGCTCGGCCGCCCTGGACTCGACGAGCGACTCGGAGATGTCGACCTTCGACGCCTCGACGAGCTTGTCGATCGCGCCGGCGCGGAAGTCCGCGTCGAGCTCGACCTCGATCGCCTCGCGCAGCCTCGACTCGATCTCGGCGCGCAGGTCGGCGAGGGTCTCGAACTCGCTGGCCGACCGAGCCAGCTCGTCGTCGAGCGGCGGGAGGACCGGCTCCTTGAGCTCCTTGACCGTCGCCTCAGCCTGTTTCTTCTGGCCCTCGGGAGAGGTGTACGCGATCGTCTTCTCCTCACCGGGGCTCATCCCGCGCAGGCCGCGCTCGATCTCCTCGACGAGACGGCCGGCGCCGAGCTGGACGACGTAGTCCCGCTGGGCCTCGCCTGTGGAGTCGACGAGGTCGACGATGAGGACGTCGCCGTCCTTCGCAGGCCGGTCGTCGACCGGGACGAGCTCGGCGACAGAGGCGCGCAGGACTTCCAGCTCGCGGTCGACGAGCTCTTCCGGCACGTCGGCCTCGGGCGCCGGGACCTCGAGCCCGCTCCAGTCGGCGACCTCGGGCGGCGCCTGGACCGTGAACTCGGCTGTGAAGCTGAACGGCTCGTCCTCCGAAGTCGGAAGCTCGTAGTTCAGCTCCGGCTGCGTGACGGGTCGCATGCTCGCGTCGGCGGCCGCGTTCCAGAACCAGCCGCCGATGTGCGACTCGACGGCCTCGCTGAAGATGCGATCGCGCCCGACGCGCGCCTCGAGCACCTTCTGCGGGACCTTGCCCTTGCGGAAGCCCGGGATCTTCGTGCTCGCCGCGAGGTCGGACGAAGCGTGCTCGACGGCGTGCTTCATGTGGTCGCTCGGCACCTCGACCTGGAGGCGGACGCGGTTCTCGGGCAGTTCTTCGACGGTGGTCTTCACCGCGCTCATCATGCCAGCGCACTGCCAGGCTGGGCTTTCGCTTCCCTGGCCGCGGCAGCTCCCGCCGGGCAGAGCCCGGCTCCGGCCGCCGCTCGCGCTCCTGGCCGTGCTCCTGACGAGCACCGAGTTCGCCCGAATGAGGCATGGGCCGCGCGTCGCAGCCGTCCGATGCGAAGCACAGCCGCGAGCCGCACTCGCAGCCGCTGTCCTTTCCGCCGCAACTGCTCGCGTCCGCGCCGCCCGCGGACGCCAGCAGCTGCCCGGAAGCTACGACTCGTCTTCGTCCTGCGGTTCGAGCGGCTCGGCGATGCGCTCGGCGGCTTCCTTCTGCTCCTCGCGCACCTCTTCCGTCAGCTCTTCGTACTTCGTGACGTCGCTCTCGCGGCTCTCTCGTTCTCGATCTTCTGGTGTGGCCATAGGCCGTGTGTACCCACCGCTCTATCCTTTGAACCAGAGCGGGTGTGGCGGAACTTGGTATACGCGCCGGGTTTAGGACCCGGTGGGCGAAAGCCCTTGGAGGTTCGAGTCCTCTCACCCGCACTCGCTCGTTTCCGCTGCGCCCGGGAACCGATCGGGAAGTCACTCTTTTGAGGGATGCCTCGGTCGTCGCGAGAGCGAAGAATCGGAGGCCGTGGATGCCATCGCACATCCTCCTCCTCTGACGGGCCCGCTCAGCCCTGAGCTCGTCCTCGTCTCGCCGCCGGAGGTCGCCCGCTTGGCGCGCATCCACCTCTCACTGCCTCCGGCGGCGAGACCTGTGGCGCTCGAGCTTCCGTCCGTTCAGATCGGCGTGGCTGAGCTGTCTGCGGTCTGGCTCTTCTGCCTGGCGATGACGCTGGGCCCGGTGCTCTTCCTGCTCGCCGCGAACGGCTAGGGCATCTCCTTACGAGAATCGTAAGGTCGCCTTACAAGAATCGTAAGTTCGCCCGGATCGCGTTTTCCGTGGCAGCCGCCGGAAACCTCCCGCTCGACAAAGCCAAGGGAGGAGTCCATGAAACAGCTCACGCTCGTCATCACCCTGATCGCGGCGCTCGCCACGGTGGCCGTCGGCGCTCAGGCTGCTGACTCGACGAAGCCAAAGCGCCAGAACGGTCAGAAGGTCGTGTTCGTTCAGACGAACGAGCTGAACGGCAACCGCATCGCCGTCTATCACCGGAACGCCAATGGGACGCTGTCCCTGGCACGGACCTATCCCACCGGCGGCAACGGCGGAATCGCGGCACCTGGCGACGAGCCCGACCGACTCGCCTCGCAGGGCTCGCTCGTGTACGACGAGAGGCATTCGCTCTTGATCGCGGTCAACGCCGGCAGCGACACCGTGTCGACGTTCCGCGTCCGCGGGGATCGCCTTCAGTTGAGAGACGTGGTTCGGTCAGGAGGCGAGTTCCCGGCGAGCATCGCGGTTCACCGGAATCTCGTCTACGTGATGAACGCCGGCCTCGACGGGAGGGTCAAGGGGTTCCGCATCCGCGGCTACCGGCTCCATCCGATCCGCGGCTCGGTCCGATCGCTCGGGCTGGCCAACACCGACCCGCCGAACTTCCTGACGTCGCCGGGTCAGGTCGGCTTCACCCCCGGCGGCGAAAAGCTGATCGTGACGACGAAGGCCAGCGACAGTCACATCCTCGTCTACCGCGTGAGGCGCGACGGCCGGCTTTCTCCGACACCTGTGGTGAACAACTCCGCCACGCCCGTCCCGTTCGCGTTCACGTTCACGCCGCAGGGCAGGCTCGCCTCCGGGGAAGCGGCGACGAGCAACCTGACGACGTACCTCATCAATCGTGACGGCACGCTCGCCGACCCGAAGACGATGACGGACGGGCAGATGGCCCTGTGCTGGGTCGTCCGCGCGGGCCGCTTCTACTACGTCACGAACACGATGAGCAACACGGTGAGCGCCTTCACCGTCGCGCCCGACGGTCAGCCGTCGCTCGTCGGCAAGGACGGAGTCGTCGCCCACACCGGCATGGGCCCGATCGACATGACGGTCTCCGGCCGGTTCCTCTACGTCCAGACCGGCGCGGCAGGAACGGTCGAGGGGTACCGGATCAATTCGGACGGCACGCTCACTCCGCTCGGCACCGTGCCGAGCGTCGTCGGCCAGGAAGGCATCGCGAGCAACTAGCTCCGATCCCTCGCGACGCAGTGCGAAGAGCCTCGCCCGCGCGGGGCTCTTCGCCTGTTTCGAAGCTATCCTTCATCGGGCGCGGTGGCGGTAGCTCAGTTGGTAGAGCCCCGGGTTGTGGTCCCGGTGGTCGCGGGTTCAAGTCCCGTCCGCCACCCCTCGTCAGTCAGGCCCCGTAGCTCAGTGGATAGAGCAACGGACTTCGAATCCGTGTGCGGAGGTTCGATCCCTCCCGGGGCCATTTCCGCCGCAGTCAGCGGCGGAAATGCGAAGCGCCGCCCCCAGTGGCGCGAGCCCGAAAGAGAAAGGTGTGCGCCTTCAGGGGCGGTCAGCGGCGGAAATGCGAAGCGGCGCCACACGGCGCGAGCCCGACGAACGGGGCATGCGCCGGGAACCGAGGTGGTAAGTCAGCGCAGGGCGAGCTCGACGGCTTCATCGAACTCGAGGGCGCGGCCTTCCGCCCAGGCGCGCTCCGCGTTCGCTCCGAGCTGCTCACGGGCCAGGCTGAGGTAGCGCTCGAGAAGCGCATCCCAGAAACCGACGTGGAGATCGACGCCCAGCGACTCCCACAGCGCCTCGACTGCGCCGGCGAGCCGCAGCGCACGTTCTGCATCGCCGCTTCCCGCGGCCGCCATCGCCACCCCTTGCACCTCGAAGCTCGTCTCGAAGATGTCGCCCAGCGGCAATGCCGCACGCAGGCTCTCTCGATAGCGGGGCTCGGCCTCTTGCCAGTCACCGCGGATGAGTGCGCAGTCGGCGAGGAAGTGGAACGCGAAGTGCTCCGTTCGCGGGTCTCCGTCTGCTCGCCCAAGGAGCTCGTGCGCGAGGGTCTCGGCGCGTTCCGTCTCACCGAGCGCGACGAGCGCTTGGGCGACGCCCACGAGCGCCCGCGTCTCGCCGGCGGCGTCGTCGAGCTCTCGGCGGAGCTCGAGGCTCCGCTCGAAGGCGTCGAGCGCGCCGGGATCGTCGCTCAGGTCGTAGACGAGCAGCCAGCCGAGGCGGTCGAGCGCAGCCGCAAGCTCGTTTCGATCGTCGAGGTCGCGCCAGAGCGCGATCGCCTCGTCGAGTTGCTCGCGGCCCGAGGCGCTGTCGCCGGAACGAGCCGTCAGAGCTCCTAAGGCCGTGAGTGCCCGCGCCCGCGCGCTGCCCGAGCCCTCGGAACCGGCAAGGGCCGTCGCCAGCCGCGCACACCCCTCGCCGAGCTGCCCGTGAGTGAGCCAGAACCACCCCAGGGCGCCGGCGAGCTGGAGCGCGCGAGCCGGTTCGTTCGCTTCGAGCCAGTCGAGAGAGGCGCGTAGATCGTCGTGGTCGATCGCGAGTCGCGACGACCACTCCGCTTCGTCTTCGAACCGGCGCTTGTACGCCTCCTCGGCGAGCTTCGAGAAGTAGTCGGCGTGGCGACGCCGAACCTCACTGGACTCCGCGTTCGAAAGCTGCTCGCCCGCGTACTCCCTAATCGTCTCGAGCATCAGGAAGCGGTCGTCTCCGATGGGCTTGACAAGGCTGGAGTCGACGAGCACCGAGACGCCGTCGAGGTCGGCTGGGCAGACCTCTTCCGCCGCCTCGAGCGGGAACGACCCCGCGAAGACGGAGATGCGCGCGAAGAGCTCGCGCGCGGCCTGATCGAGCAGGTCGTAGCTCCACTCGATCGTCGCGCGAAGCGTGCGTTGCCGCTCCGGAGCGTCACGCGTGCCTCCGGTCAGGAGTGGCAGAGCGAGATCGAGGCGCTCGAGCAGGCGCTCCGGCGCCAGGAGCTTCGTCCGAGCGGCGGCGAGCTCGACCGCGAGCGGAAGGCCGTCGAGACGGAGGCAGATTGCCTCGACAGTCGAGTCGGGTGAGGCGTCGCGCCCGACGGCACGCGCCCGCTCGGCGAACAGCGTCGCGGCGTCCTTCACCGGGAGCGGCTCGAGCCGGTATTCGTGCTCACCCGCGATGCGGAGCGGAGCACGGCTGGTGACGAGCGCGCGAACGCCGCTGGACGAGTCGAGGACGGCGCTCACGGCCGGGGCCGCCTCGATGAGGTGCTCGAAGTTGTCGAGCAGGAGGAGCAGCTGCCTCCCCCGCAGGAAGCCGCTTAGGTCGTCGGGCGCTCCGATCGCCTGCGCGACTTCGGAGTCGATGAGCTCGGGATCGGCCAGCCCGGCGAGTGGCACCCAGAAGACGCCGTCGCGCTGCGTTCCGACGAGCTCGGCGGCGACCTGGAGCGCGAGCCGTGTCTTGCCCGTGCCGCCGGCCCCTGTCAGCGTGACGATGCGCTTGCCGTTCGAAAGCAGGGCGACGAGCTCCTGAAGCTCGCGCTCGCGGCCGACGAGCGGGCTCGATGCGAGCGGCAGGTTCGTGGCGTCGAGCGTCCGCAGCGGCGGGAAGTCCCCCGCGCCGAGCTGGTAGAGACGCTCCCCGTGGACGAGGTCCTTGAGCCGATGCTCGCCGAGGTCGTGGACCGGCGCGTCCGCCGTCAGGAGCTGTCGAGTCGCCTCGGAGAGGACGATCTGACCTCCGTGCGCAGCTGCCGCGATGCGAGCGGCGCGATGCACGTCCATGCCGACGTAGCCCTCGTCCGTCACGAGCGGCTCGCCCGTATGCAGGCCCATGCGCACGCGGACGGGGCCTGCCCCGAGCGCATCCCGGGCTTCCCCGGCCGCCGCGACCGCGTCGGTTGCGCGGGAGAACGCGACGAAGAACGCATCTCCTTGCGTGTCGACTTCGACTCCCTCGCGCTTCGCCGTGGCGGCCCGAATGGCGCGCCGATGCTCAGCGAGGAGCTCCGCGTACGCCTCCCCGTGCTGCTCGAGAAGCCGAGTCGAGCCCTCGACGTCGGTGAAGAGGAAGGTCACCGTGCCGGTCGGAAGCTCGGGCCTGCCCACGCCGTGATCATCGCATCAGCGAACCGGCCTCGATCGTCGCCGCGAGGCGCCGGGCTTCAGCCCAAAGGCGTCTCGTCGAGCCGCTCGCGCAACTCTTCGACCGACTCGAACACGGCGACTGCGCCCGCCTCCAGCAGCTCCTGCTTCGACCAGCCGCCCGTCATGACGCACGATCGTCTCGAGCCCCGCCTTCGCAGCGGCCTCGATGTCCCATCGGGTGTCGCCGATCATCACCGCGCTCCTCCGTTCCCGCCTTCTCGAGCGCGGCGAGGACGAGGTCGGGCGCCGGCTTGGTCGCCTCGACGTCGTCCTTGGTCGTCCATGCGTCAGCGAGGCCTCTGGCGTCGAGAAGCCCGAGGTAGTGGTCCAGCTCGTCCTCGGGCGACGAGCTGGCGAGGACGATCCGCAGCCCCCGCTCTTTCAACTCCACGATCAGGTCGTGGGCGCCGTCCAGCGGCTCGACCTCGTCGATCAGCTCTCCTTGTAGATCGAGTCCCGCGTGTCGCGGATCTCGTCTCCTTGCTCCCGGTCGGTCTCCTCGCCGACGAGGGCGGGGACGAGCTGGTCCCCGCCCATTCCGATCGCCCGGTGGATGCGCCAGACCGGCAGGACGATCCCGTGCTGCCGGAAGGCGCGGTACCAAGCGAGCGCGTGCTGGTAGTTCGAGTCGATCAGCGTCCCGTCGACGTCCAGTAGCGCTGCCTCGACGGCCACTACGAGCCTGTCGCGCCGACCGGCGTCCTGGCGAAGAGCTCGAGCAGCTCCCGGTTGAACGCGGGCAGGTCGTCCGGGTTACGGCTCGTGACGAGGTTGCCGTCGACGACGACGTCCTGGTCCGCCCAGTCCCCGCCTGCGTTGCGGACGTCGGTCTGGATGCTCCAGTACGACGTCAGCCTGCGCCCGCGCACAACGTCTGCCTCGACGAGCATCCACGGCGCGTGGCAGATCGCGGCTATCGGCTTGCCCGACTCGCAGAACTCGCGGACGAAGCGCACGGCGTTCTCGTCGCATCCGCATCGTGTCGGGATTGCCGACTCCACCGGGGATGACGAGAGCGTCGTAGTCGTCGACGCTCACTTCGTCAACGGTCCTGTCGACCGAGAACTTGTCCGCCTTGTCGTAGTGGTTGAAGCCCTGGATCTCGCCCTCCTCGAGCGAGACGAGCTCCGGTCGGCCGCCTGCCTGCTCGACCGTCTTCCACGGCTCGGTCAGCTCGACCTGCTCGACCATGTCGGTCGCGAGAAACGCGACCTTCTTCCCGCTTAGATCAGCCACGTAGGACCCCCTTCCAGATTTGGTTCCCCTCGGTCCTACCCCTTTCGGCGACGAGGAATCCCTCGCGGCGGTCTGAGTTGACCACGCCACGTTGCCGACACTTGGGACAGAACCGCGGTGCGAATTCGAGTCCAGGATGCTGCCGATCTCAATGGTCTCGTTGCCTTCCTCGAGGAGAGGGACTACGTCGCCGAGCAGGTCGGCCCGAACATGATCGAGGTCTGGCGACTCTCGTCGATGAGGCACGACCACGTTCGCATGGAGCTCGATCTCTTCCTCGAGGCTTGGCATCTCGCTTACCCCGAGGCGCAAGCAGAGTTCGTCGAGTAGGCGCCCCCGGCGTAGGGGCAGCGGCGAGCCCACGCGCTTCGGTGACGATCTCCTCGCAAGGGCAAGCTACGGTCGGAGCGGCGCTACGCTTTCACCGAGCGCCTGTAGCTCAGAGGAAGAGCGGCGGCCTTCTAAGCCGCGGGTCGGGGGTTCGAATCCCTCCAGGCGCACTCTCAGTTTCGGAGCCGATCTTCGGGCGAGGCGCCAGCAAAACAGCTGGGTTTGCGACCTCGCCGGTACGCGCGATTGCTGCGCTAGCGGCGGACGCCGAAGTCCGCCGTGATGATCGTCACCGACCGGCCCCCGAACGCGCGGGGTGCCTCTTCGAAGTGCCTGGCCGAGACGCCGATCTCGCGCCACTCGCGCGTGAGGATGTTTTGGCGGTGCGGCGGGCTCTGCATCCACTCGCGGACGGCGCTGGCGCCGTTCGTGTCCGGCGACTCCCAGAAGATGTTCTCGCCGACCGACCAGTAGCCGCGCCGGGCTGGATAGAACCGCTGAATCCGCCGCCAGAACGGCGCGCCGTTGACCGACTCGTGCTCGAAGAAGCCGAGTTGGCCCATCTGGTGGGTGTGGTGGTTGGCTGCCGCCGTCAGGCCGCGTGAGATTCGGAGCGCGCGGAGTCCATGGGATCGGCGCTGGATGTTGATCCGCGAGACGATGTCGAGCTCGAGCGAGCTGAGCAGGCGCTGCTTCCCGACCGGCCGCTTGACCCTCGCCGGGACGACGACGTGCTTCCGAAAGAGCGCCGACGCGCGCTGCGCGGGTGAGGGAAGTGTCTTGACGTGGCCCCGCTGAGTGCGCACCGGCTTCCCCAAGCGCCCGAGAGCATCCGGCGTCGAACCGAGCACCAGAACGAAGAGGGCGCCTGCTGCGGCAAGCGTGCGCATGCCACTGGAATCGGCGCTCGGACGGGCAAGCTGTCACCCAAAAGGGTGATTTCCGCCGTCGAAGAGCTCAGATCGGAGCTGGAGCCGAGTGGCGCTTGCGCCGCTCCTCGAGCCAAGACAGCAGCACAACCTGGATCGCGCCGGCCACCGGGATCGCGGCGAGCGCGCCGAGCACTCCGGCGATCTGGGCACCGATGAGCACGGAGACGAGGATCACGAGCGGGGAGAGCCGTACGGTCCGGCTATAGACAAGCGGCTGAAGGACGTGGTTCTCGAGCTGCTGATAGAGGATGAAGAACACGATCAGGATGATCCCCGCAGTCACCGTGTGGAGGAACCCGATCGAGCAGACGATGATCGCGGCGATCGTTGCGCCGGCCAGCGGGATCAGGTCGAGGATGGCGACGAGCAGACCGAGCGCCACCGCATACGGCACACCCAGCGCTAGCAGCACGATCGTGGTCGTGACGCCTGCGATGATGCTGATCAAGAGGTTGCCGGTCACGTAACCGCCGACCGTCCGGTAGATCTTCTGGCCGACGTCGCGCCAGCGGTCGCGCGAACGCTCGGGAAGCATGGCGTAGAAGCGCTCCACCCAGATCGGCCCCTCGAGCAGCATGAAGACGGTCATGAACATGATCGTCACGACGGCGACGATCGCGGTGATGATTCCCTTGGTGATCGCAAGCGCTGTTCCGGTCAGGCCGAGGATCCGGGTCGCGCCCCCCTCTTGGACTGCGTCCCTCACGCGCTCGGTCACCTGGTACTCCCGCTCGAGGAACCCGAGCCGGCCCCGCCTCTGAGCGATGTCGTCCACATATCCTGGCAACGCCTCGACGAAGCCGTTGACCTCTCTCACGAGCGTCGGGATGAAGAGCATGCCCAGGAGCGTGAACCCTGAGAGCACGAGGACGACGGTGACGCCCGTGGCCATGCCCCTGCGCGGAAGGCCGTGGCGCTGGAACCACTCGACGGCCGGGTTCAGCGCGAGCGTGAGGAAGACGGCGATCAGGACCCAGGTGAGGACCTGGCGCGCGATCCACAACATCTCGAGCAACAGGACGACCCCGATCGTGATCCCGAGCAGCGCAAGGATCGTGGTCGGCCGAAAGCGGACAACGCGCTCCTCCACCGCATCGGAGCATCGCGGCGGCGTCGGACGGTGACGCGGCTACATGAGCCATTCCTCGCGCTCGAAACCGCCGTATTCCTGGATCGCCCCGTACAACTCGTGAACGAGCCTGGTGTCGTAAACGTTCAAACGGCAGGTGCCGTATGGGAGCTTGTTCCGACGCTTCTTCTTGCTGTATTTGGAGTAGCGGTTCACCGTTGACCTTCTCAACGACGATCGTGGGAGGCCCAGGCGGTCGAGCCAGAACTCTTCAATTTCGTGCTGGCGGCTGGCGTGGTCTGCGAAGAGGTTGCACGTCAGGCGGACCTTGTTGTCCAGAACTCCGAGACAGGTGCGTAGAAAGCGAAGGAAGAACACCACCATCGCTGGATCGGAGTTGACGAACTCAATGGCATGCCTGCTTCGCGATCCCTCCGCCCAATACAGCATGCAACCCGCGGCATGGAGCAGCTCGCCTCGACGAGCTGCGAGCCGGCCGGCATCTTCGGGCCGCTCGATGTCGTTCCAGGGCTCTTATTGAATTGACACGAGCGCCATCGATGCGACCGCCCATTCTGCGGCGAAGAGTCTCGCGCTGCTGATCGGTCAGCTCGATGTCGCGAACCCAGAGGCTGATGGTCGACCTAGCGACACCGAGTAGTGCCGCCAGCTCCTTCACAGATCGTCCCTCTTCGCGCCGAAGCTTCCGGGCTTCTTGCCGCTCTGCTGTTTTCATATCCGACAACAGACTAACGGTGCTGTCGGACGAAGCGGGCGGCGGGGATTGAACCCGCGACCCTCTGCTTGGAAGGCAGATGCTCTACCACTGAGCTACGCCCGCGTACTCATAGCGTAGCGTCCTTTCCGTGCACGATCCCTACGCCTGGACGCTGAATTTGGAGGCGCTCGTCTTCGTTCCGGGGCTTGCGATCGCGTACTTCCTCGTTGTACGGCGCTACGGCGCAAGCCGCCGACAGATTGCCTGCTTCGCCGCCGGGCTCGCGCTCATCCTGGTCGTCTTCGCCACGCCGCTGCACGAGATCGCGCTCCACTACCTGCTCTCCGTCCACCTGCTGCAGAACGTCGTCCTCGCCGAGTGGGCGCCCGCGCTCTGCGTGCTCGGGCTTCCGTCGAACCTGCCGGTCCCGAGGCTCCTGACTCACCCGTTCGTTGCGCTTCCCCTCTGGGCGGGCACGTACTTCGTCTGGCACATCCCTGCGGTCTACGACGCAGCGCTCCGAAACCCCCAGACGCTGCTCCATCTCGAGCACGTTTCCTACTTCGTCACCGGGCTGCTGTTCTGGTGGCCCGTGCTCAAGGACGCGCCGCACCATGTCTCGTACGGTGCTCGCGCGATCTACCTCTTCGCCGCGTTCGTCATCGCGAGCCCCCTCGGCCTCCTCCTAGCTCTGATCCCGAGGCCCGTGTACCACTTCTACCTCCATGCGCCCGAGCGGCTCTGGAGCCTCTCGCCGCTCGCCGACCAGCAGATCGGAGGCGCGGCGATGGCCCTCGAGCAGGCGGCCGTCCTCTTCGCTGCGGCGACGTGGTTCTTCCTCAGATTTTTGGCGGGCGAGGGCCGCGCGGACGCTTTTCGCGGCCTGGATCGATCCACGGCGACCAGGCTTTAGTCCCTCTCGTTTCCTGGCGCGCCGGTGAGCGTCCCGTATGCGAGTGGGACAGGTGTTGGGCCACACGGCCCGCTCGCAGGAGGGCGGTCAGCGGCGCGAGGCGGGTGCGGAGCACCCGCCGGCCAGGGAAGCGAGAGATCGGGGTGGCCGGATTCGAACCGGCGACTTCCTGCTCCCAAAGCAGGCACTCTAAACCAGGCTGAGCTACACCCCGAACGGCGTTCCTAGTGTAGTCCGATCGTTTCGTCGAGTGGTAGAGCCGATCCTCAGGATCGCGATCCTGTCGGACCACGGCCTCGATCGGTTCCGGGCTCTTGATGCTGACGATGATCTTGTCGGGACGATCCTGCCCCTTTTTCTCTCGTGGGGGCTTTGCGCACATCTCGGTGGGCCGGGTCGCGATTCCGATACTGGAAACGCCCGCTAATCCCGCAAACTCCGCACTTTTTGATCCTCCACAAACTGTTCGTTATCAGTCGCAAACTGTGGAAAATTCCTGCTTGCAAGCTAGACATATCCGATTGTCGGGTTAGCCTCCCCCGCCGACCCCCCTGATGTCTGAGAACAGCCGCATTCTCAGCGTCGTGGTGCTCATGCTCGGTCTGGCACTCGTTGCCAGCGCCCGCGCCGGAGCCGATGCCATCACGTCGCCAGAGCGACTCGACTCGGTCGGAGCTGTAGCAGCTCCAACACCTGGCGAGATCGCAATCGTCCGCGTCATGAACTCGGTGCGGGCGGCGAACGGCGTGCCGGCGTTGCGCATCGGCAGGACACTGACCCGAGCGGCTCGCGCGCATTCCGTCGACATGGCTCGCAGGGGCTACTTCGACCACGGCCCCTTCGTCCAGCGCCTGCGCCGGTTCGGCGTCCGGGCGCCGTACGTCGGGGAGAACCTCGCCTATGGGACGAGGCCGCTCTCTGCAGCCGCGATCGTCCAGATGTGGATCGCGAGCCCGCCGCATCGTCAGAACCTGCTGGACCGCAGCTTCCGGAGAATCGGCGTCGGCGTCGCGGGTCGCTCGGCCCGCCTCGTCACGGCAGACTTCGCCGGAAGCTAGAGCTAGAGCGCCTCAGTCGCTGACCAGCATCTGGCGAAGCTCCGCCAGCCGTTCGCCCCTGAGCTCCTGGGCCTCCCCGCGCTCGATCCGCGCAAGCAGTTCCTCGATCAACGGCGCGAGGTTGAGGGGGTTGAACGGCTTCGTCACGTAGTCGACGCCGCCGAGCTCCAATCCCCGAGCCTGGTCACGGAGCTCTGCCCTCGCCGTGAGGAAGACGATCGGGATCTCGGCCGTGCTCTCGTCCTTGCGAAGCTCGTCGAACACCTGCCAGCCGTCCATTCCGGGCATCATCACGTCGAGCAGGATCACGTCAGGGCGCTCGGCCCGTGCCGACTCGAGCCCGGTGTTTCCGTCCTCGGCTTCGCTCACCTGGATGCCGGTAGCCTCCAGGTTGACCCTGCAGAGGAGCCGGATCGGCTCCTCGTCGTCGATCACGAGCACGCGGGGCACTTTCCCCCCTATACCCCGGACGGGCCTTGCTCACTCGCTTCGACCGCCTCCGCGAGCGGGAGCTCGAACGCGAAGCTCGAACCGCCTCCCTCGGCGGAGTCGACCCAGATGCGCCCGCCCATGGCCCGAACGAGGCCACGCGCGATGAAAAGGCCGAGCCCTGCTCCTGCCGGCCCTCTCGGCGAGCTGTCAGCGCGGTGGAACTTCGAGAAGATGCGCTCGCGCTCGTCCTCGGGGATTCCCTGCCCCTCGTCCACCACGCGCACCTCGACCCGGCCGGCGCGCCGGTTCGCCTCGACGGTGACTGTCCCGCCGTTGGGTGAGAACTTGACCGCGTTGTCGAGCAGGTTCGTGAGGACTTGGCTCAACTTCTCGCGGTCGGCGGAGGCCGCCAGCGGCTCGTCCGGCAGGTGGAGTACGAAACGGTGGCCGTTGAACTCGGCGCCCTGCTGAACACTCGTGACGGCCTCGGAGACGACGTCACGAAGGTCCGTGGGGACGAGCTCCACGTGCAGGTCTCCTGCTTCGAGCCGGGCAATGCTGAGGAGCGTGTCGACGATCGCGGTCAAGCGCTGCGCCTCGGAGGCGATGTATCCGAGGAATGTCTCGCGCTCAGCCTCGCCGAAGAGGACGTCTCTCCTGAGCAGCGTCTCGGCAAAGCCGTAAATCGACGTCAGCGGAGCGCGCAGCTGGTGGGAGACGGTCGACACGAAGTCCGACTTCATCTGTTCGACGATCCGTTCCGCCGAGACGTCTCGGAAGGCGAAGATCCGACCCGCCACGGCTCCGACCGGGTCGCGCATGACCGCCTCGGTCAGGGAGAGCGTCACCTCCTCCCCGCCTCGCTGGATCGCGAGCAGGCGCTCGCCCGACCAGCCTTCCTCGTCCGAGGTCAGCTCGCGCTGGAGCACCTCGACGGGGGTCCGACCCACGGCCGCCGCGACCGGGACACCGGTGATCGCCTCGGCGGCGTCGTTCCAGAGCACGACCTTGCCCTCACGGTCGACGGCGACGATCCCGTCGGCGATGTTCGAGAGGATCGCGTAGCTGCGCTCTCGTTCGATGGCGACCCGCTGGTACAGCTCGGCGTTGGAGAGGACGGCGGAGGCGTTCCCGGCCAGTGCAGTCAGCGCCTCGATCTCCTCCTCACGCCAGACGCGCGGGCGCTCCGAGTAGACCGCGAGCACACCTTGGAGCCCTTGCTGGGCTCCGACGAGAGGCACGCCCAGGTACGCCGCGTGGCCGGCGGCCAGCAGGGGGTCATCGGCCAGGACGCGCGAGTCTTCGCGCGAGTCGGTGAACGTGACGGGCGCCCGTGTCTGCACGATGTCTCCGGCCGGACGACTGGTCGTGGGCAGGCGTGCCCCGAGCATCGAAGGGGCACTGGTCCCGCCGACCGCGCTCACGACGAGCTCGTCGCCTTCAACGATCTGAATGGCGCATGCGTCCGCGCCGAGCAGGGCTGGTGCCTGCGCTGCGACCTCCTCGAGGATTGCGCCGGGATCGAGCTCGGTCGCCAGAAGGCTGCCCATGCGCGCGAGTTGCTGCGCGAGCGCGCGTGACGTGCGTTCGCTCTCGTAGAGCTCGCTGCGCTCGAGCCCGCCGCGGGCAGCGCCTGCCAGCCGCCGGCCCAACTCGAGGTCGTCGTCCGTGAACGTGCGCTGCTCCGCGAAGAAGACGACGACGAGACCGCCCTCCTCGCGGCGAGGAGGGTCGACCGGGATCGCGAGCAGCGAGCGCACGCCGGCGAGGCGGCGCCAGTCCTCGCCGAAGCGCTCGTCGTCGTCGAGCGAGGATGCCGACAGCATCCTCCGCTCACTCGCGGCCGTCTTTAGAGAGGCCGCGGATTCCGGAACGCCCTCGGCCAGGGACTCGGCCAGCTCATTTGGCAGGCGGTAGGAGGCGGCCAGCTCCAGGCCCCGCGCCCCAGGCATGAGGACGGCGGCGAACGAGCCGCCGAGGGCCTCGTTGGCCGCGTGGGCGACCGCGTCGAGCGTGGCCTCGTGCGACAGGTGCTCGGCGAGCGCCGACGCGATGCCGTAGAAGCCTCGCTGCACGCGTGCCTGCCGAACGCTCTGCTCGAAGCTCGCGGCGTTGCGGACGGCGAGCGATGCGAGCCCCGCGAAGGTCTCGAGAAGACTCGTCTCGAGCTCGCTGAACGTCCGATCCGGGTCGCGCGTCGCCACGCCCAGGACACCACGGCGCTCGCCGGACCAGGTCATCGGCGCGGAGATCGCGCTCGCGAAACCCTTGTAGGCCGGGTGAGGAAGCGGGTCTCCGAAGCGATCCTCGACCTCGCCCCCGTCGGGGAACTCGAACCCGACGAGCTCGGAATCGAGCTCGTATACGGCCGCGCACCGCAGCACCGACCGGTCGGTGTCGTAGAGGTAGCAGTCGGCCGCATCCGCGTCGAGGAGCTTGGTCACCTCGACGACGAGGCGTTGGAGCACCGTCTCGAGGCGCAGCTCGCTCGTCACGACCTGTGCCGCCGTCAGCAGGGCGGTCTGCTGCTCGAGCCGCTCCGTGTTCTCCTTGATTAGGCGTGCCGCGTGCATGGCGACGCCCAGCTCCCGGGCGACGGCCTCGGCGACGAGGATGTCTCCATCGGTCCAGTCGCCCGGCTCGGAGCGGTGGAGGCCGACGACGCCGATCATCTGGTCGAAGACGAGGATCGGCGTCGCCAGGGCGGCGAGCGCGTCGAGCTCGAGCAGGGTCTGGATCCCGCCCAGCTCCGGGTCGTCGAGCGCCGGATCCTCGCGGATGTCGGCGACGGCCACCGTCCTGCGCTCGCGCGCCGCGAGGTTGGAGACCGAAAGCCTGTTGGCAACCGCATCGGCCGGGACGAACCCGTCCGCATGCCACTCCGCCGCGATCGGCATCGAGCCGGCCCGTTCACCGAGGCGCAGGAAAACCCGGTCGGCGCCGACGGCGACGCCGGTCTCCTCCACCGCCACGCGGAGCACGGCGTCGAGGTCGAGCTCGGAGCGCACCTTTCGTGCGATCGAGGCGATGAGCCGCTCACGCTCGAGTGCCTCCGCCAGCGCGTCCGCCGACCGCGTACGGTCGAGCGCGAGCGCGGCTTCTGCGGCCAGGGCCTGAAGCAGCGACAGCTCGTCGCCCTCGAAGACCTTCGGCGCTTTCGTCGTAACGAGGATGAGCACGGCCGGCACGCTCTCCTCGGAGACGAGCGGCACGAAGACGGCGCTCTTCGCGCCCACCTTCTCGGCCAGTCGCCGGTTGATCCTCTGCGAGCCGGCGACGTCGTAGACGACGATCGGTCCTCCTTCGAAGATGGCGCTCTCGATCCCGGACGGCTCCTGCTCGAAGTCGATCGAGACCTCCTGCCACCAGGACGTATCCGCCCCAGGCGCCAAAGCCTGCAGCCCGCGTGCCCGCCTTCGGTCCTCGCTGATCAGCGCCACGGCTCCGAAGTCGACCTCGAGAAGCGAGAGACATGCCTCGAGCAGCGTCCGCGCGACGGCGTCCTGGTCGCGTGCGCGAGCGAGCGCGCTGGAGAGCGACGCGATCGCGCTCAGTTGCGGGTCGCGGTCGGGAGCCGCCTCGCCGGGGTCCTCTTCCTGTTTCGGGGCAGGCTCGTCGACTCGACGACGTCGAAAGATCATCAGCGAGCCATCCAGGGGATCACCGGGCGCATTGATGATAGGCCGCGGCCGAAGGCCCGTCCACAACGGAGGCACCGTGGATCGAGAAACCGCTATACACCTTGCAAAGATGGGCCACCCGGCCTATTCACATCGGAGCCGCACCGGGTTAGGTTGCCGGGCACTGGGCGATGCGAACCGCGGTTGTGCGTACCTGGCCACGAAGGCCGCGGTGAGCAATCTGGGAGGCCCGCCGCACTGACCCCCCGAGCGGCGGGCTTTCCGTTTTTTGGCGCAAGCCAAAAAACGGAAAGTCGAGGAGCGCGCGAAGCACGCTCGAGACCTTTCCTTTGAGCGGGAGCGAAAAGGAAAGTCGCAGAACGCGCGAAGCCCGTTCAAGACCGCACGAGGTGCTGGCCGGCCCTCAGAGAGGGGCTTACGGCGGCGGACTACACTGGCTGCGTGGTCAAGCGGGTTCTTCTCGCCTCTCCCCGGGGCTACTGCGCCGGCGTCGAACGGGCCGTGGACACCGTCGAGCAGCTCCTCGATTTGCACGGGCCGCCCGTGTACGTCCGCAAGCAGATCGTCCACAACTCTCACGTCGTCCGCGACCTCGAGGCTCGCGGGGCGATTTTCGTCGAGGACGAGCGTGACGTTCCCGCGGGCGAGCGGGTAGTCCTTTCGGCCCATGGCGTCGCTCCCTCGGTCTACGAGAACGCGCAGGCCCGGGGGCTGATCACGACCGACGCGACCTGCCCGCTCGTGACGAAGGTGCACGTCCAGGCTCGCCGGTACGCGGCCGACGGATACACGGTCCTCCTCATCGGGCACGCGGGGCACGAAGAGGTCGTCGGGACGATGGGCGAGGCGCCGGACTCGACGATCCTCGTCCAGTCGGTCGACGACGCGGAAGCCCTGGAGCTGCCGGCGGACGCAAAGGTCGCTTACATCACGCAGACGACGCTCTCCGTCGACGAGACCGGCGAGATCATCACCGCGCTCCGCCGGCGCTTCCCGGACATCCACGCGCCGAAGAAGGAAGACATCTGCTACGCGACCTCCAACCGGCAGTGGGCCGTGAAAGACCTGCTCGTCGAGGTCGACCTCCTGCTCGTCATCGGCTCGCGGAACTCCTCGAACTCGAACCGCCTCGTCGAGGTGGCACGCGCGAACGGGGTTGATGCCCACTTGATCGACGACGAGACGGACATCGACGACGCCTGGCTCGACTCCGCTGAGACCGTCGGGCTCACCTCGGGCGCATCGGCTCCCGAGAAGCTCGTCGACCGGGTCTGCGACTGGTTCCGTGCCCGCGGCGTCGAAGACATCTCAGCGCACCGGGTCGTCGACGAGGACGTCGAGTTCCGCCTTCCCGTCGAGCTGCGCCGCGAGCTCGCGCTCGCCGAGACTCAGAGCTAGGGAAGCCCGTCCAACGCCTGCTGGGCGCGGTGGCGGCTCCAGTTCCAGTTCCGCCAGTCCTGACTGTCACGCCGTGAGGCCAGCTCCTCGGCCAGCAGCTCGCGCTGCGAGGGCTCGAGCGTCGGCAGCGCCTTCACGAGCTCGGGTGTCGCGTCGTCGCTCAGCCGCGTCAGGTACGGGACGTCCAGGTTGGGGCGGTCGAGGTTCGTGCGCGCGATCAGCGCGTCCGGATTGACGACGTTGACGGCGAGGATCGCCGCGAAGCCGCTGACGAGGGCGCCGACGGCGAAGAGATCTCTGCGACCGCGCAGCACCGTGAACGCGGTCCAGACGAAGACGACGGCGAGCCACAGCATGCAACCGGTCACGTAGACGCGGAGCTCCGTCAGTCCGTATTCCCGCTGATAGAGACGCATCCGCTGCAGCGCCGATGCCATGACGACGAAGAGGAGCAGGATCAATGCCCCGGCCAGGAGCTTGAAGAGCCGGTCCGAGGCTCCTTCCTCTCGACGACGCAGCCAGTCGAAGAGCAGGAGCAGCGGCAGGACGAGCGCCGCCACGGTCACGAGCTCGAAGAAGCCGTGCCGCGCGTACTCGGCGTAGGTGAGGCCTGTTCTCGCCTCGACGACCGAGCCCCCGCCGAACAGATAGCGAAGCTGGACGAGCACGAATGCCAGGAAGAGCAGGTCGAGCAGCGCGAGGACGACGGTCAGCTCCGTCGCCCCGAGCCGGAACCAGGGTCGAACCTCCACCCTGACCGGCGACGGGCTCGTCAGGTACTCGCGAAGGAGCCCGGCGCTCACCCAGCCGAAGAGGACGATCAGCGCGATGTGCAGCATTAGCTCTCCCGGGTTCGGCACCGCGCTCGAGACGTAGTCCTGGAAGACCGAGTCGGCCGCCACGAAGAGCGCGCCGAACAGGAAGAGCAACGGAGCCGCCAGCATCAAGCCGCGGCCGACCGCGACGGCTTGCCTCCCCTGCGACCCCTTCGGAAGCTCCTGCCAGTCGATGTCCTCCTGCATCAGCGTCACGGCCTTTCCGCCTGCAGCTCCGCCTGCGTACGCGAGACCGACGGCGTAGTCGGTCAACCCCACCCGATGGAATGGCAGGGCCGTTCGCAACGCGCCGAGCGAGAGCGCGACGACGATCGCGAAGAGGTTGAGCGCGACGAGCCAGGTCGAGTCCCGCCAGACCACGAGCGAGGCGAAGAGCAGGAGCGTCGGGATCATCCAGCGCCGCTCGCGCGTGAGGCGCACGCCGCCCCACCGGCCCAGCGCGATGAGAAGCGCGACGAGGGCGGCGACCCAGAGGAGGAGGTTGAGGCCGAGCGGCATCGCGCGAAACAACTCGTCGCCGAGAAGCCCCAGGAAGAGAGCCGACCCGAGTAGACCAAGAGCGAGCCTGGTCCGTCTGCTCATCGGACACTATGAAAGCAACAGCCGGCGACGAATGCGCCGGTCCTTACCGAAGCCTTACGTCGTCTATTTCTTTTCGTCTCCTCGGCGCTCTTCGCCGGACCGGCGATCCCGGCCCGTGCGCCGATCGTCGCCCGGTCCGCTCCGCTGCTCCTTCTTGCGCCGCTCCTGGCCAGTCCGGCGATCTTTTCCGGAGCGCCGTTCGGGCCCGGTGTAGCCGCTCGCCATGTGGCGATCATGTCACTTCGCGGTGGCGAAAGCAGTCGACCGTGTGGTCGTTCACGAGCCCGCAGGCCTGCATGAACGCGTAGCAAACCGTGGGCCCGACGAAGCGGAAGCCTCGCTTCTTCAGGTCCTTGCTCATCGCCTTCGACTCTGCGGTCTCGGCCGGGATCTCGGAGACCTTCCGCCACCTGTTCACGAGCGGCTCGCCGTCGACGAAGCTCCACAGGTAGTCGCTCAGGCTCTCGTCGAGCTCGACGACGCGCTGCGCGTTGTTCACCGTCGACTCGACCTTCAGCCGGTTGCGAACGATGCCCGGATCCTGGAGCAGTCGCTCGACATCCTTCTGCTTGAACCGCGCGACCTTCGCGGCGTCGAAGTTCGCGAACGCCTTGCGGTACCCGTCGCGCTTGCGGAGGATCGTCGACCACGAGAGGCCCGCCTGTGCACCCTCGAGCGTCAGCATCTCGAAGAGGTGCCGGTCGTCACGCGACGGGACGCCCCACTCCTCGTCGTGGTATGCGATGTAGTCGGGGTCAGCCTCGGGAACCCAAGCGCAGCGTTTCACGCCTTGGCGATCTCGAGCTCGCCGGAGCCGCCGTCGGTTCGGATCTCCACGGCGAGCACCTCCTCCTTGATCCAGTCCTCGTGCGCGAGCAGGTCGGACGCCGACACGGGCAGCGTGACGACGATCCGGTCGGTCAGCTCGAGCCCGGCTTGCTTGCGCATCGAGTTCAGCTCGTGGATCAGGTCGAGCACGCGGCCCTCGACCTCGAGCTCTGGGTCGAGCGCGGTGTCGAGCGCGACCGTGACGCCGCCCGCTCCCGCGACGGCCCAGCCTTCCTTCCCGGTCCGCTCGACGAGCACTTCCTCCGCGACGAGCTCATGCCCGGCTGCGTGAAAGCCGCCGTCGACCTCTTCGAACTCCCCCGCCTCGAGAGCCGCGCGTACCGCGCCGAGCTCCTTGCCCAGCTTCGGGCCGAGCACGGGCAGGTTCGGCTTGACCCGCAGCTCACTCGCCTCGACCGTCCCGAACTCGACGTCTTTCACGCGCAGCTCCTCGCGGATCTCGTCGGCGTGCCTCTCGGCCAGAGGCGCACCCTCCACCACGAGTCGCCGAAGCGGCTGGCGAAGCTTCAGCCCCGAGGCCGCACGCGCCTGCCGACCGAGCTCTACCACGCGCCGAGTCTCGGCGACCTCCGCGAGCAGCGCTTCGTCTCGCTCGCCCGCGTCCTCCCAGCTGACGAGGAAGATCGACTCCGGCTCGTCGTCACCGCGCAGGACACGCCAGAGGTGCTCCGCGAGAAACGGCATCACCGGTGCGATCACGACGAGCGAGCGCGTAAGCGCCTTGCGCAGCGTGTCCAACGCCGCCGCTTCTCCGTTCCAGAAGCGCCGCCTCGATCGGCGGATGTACCAGTTCGAGAGATCGTCGACGAAGGCCTCGAACGACGAGATCACGTCCGGCGTCCAGTAGCGCTCGTACGCGTCGGTGACGTCCGCGACGAGTTGCTCGACACGCGAGAGCAGCCATCGGTCGAGCGGCTCCAGCTCGCCCGCCTCTCCTTCAGGCGAGACGTTCGCGTAGTCGACGAAGAACTTGACCGAGTTCCAGAGCGTCAGCAGGCGCCGCTTGATCTCGTGCGCGGGCCCGTAGCCGAAGTTGAGGTTCTGGCTCGGGACCTGCTCGGAGTACATCCAGCGCATCACGTCGGCGCCCATCTGCTCGATGGCGTCGTCCGCGGCAATCGCGTTCCCGGTCGACTTGTGCATCTCGCGGCCGTGCTCGTCGCGCACACGCTCGTAGGCGAGCACGCGCTCGTACGGCGCCCTTCCCTCGAGCGTCACCGACATGAAGAGCATCGAGTAGAACCAGAGCCGGATCTGCTCGCGACTCTCCGAGATCCAGTTCGCCGGGAACCACTGCTCCCAGTACGCGTGATCCGGGAGGTCGGCCCCGGACAGCCCATCGGAGGCGCCGGTCGCGTAGCCGTGCTCCTTCCACTCCGGGCTCTGCCAGCCGAGCGTCGAGAAGGGGACGATGCCCGCGTCGAGCCAGGCGTCTCCGACCTCGGGGATCCGGCGGACGTCCTTCCCGCAGGACTCGCACGAGATCGGCACCTCGTCGATCCAGGGTCGGTGCAGTTCCTGCAGCTGGTCGAGGCCACTCGTCGCGCGCTCCTCGAGCTCCGCCCGGGAGCCGACCACGTTCAGCCGGCCACACTCACACGGATAGAACGGGAGCGGCAGCCCGAAGTACCGCTTGCGCGAGATGTTCCAGTCGCCCATGTTCCGCAGCCAGTCGTCCATCCGCTTCGAGTAGAAGGACGGCGTCCACTCGACCGTCGCGTTCGCGTCGAGCAGCGGCTGCCGGATCTCGTCCGCCGAGATGAACCAGTCGTCGACGACCCGAAACACGAGCGGCGTCTTGCAGCGCCAGCAGATCGGGTAGCGGTGCGTGATCCGGCCCGCCTCGACGAGCAGCTCGCGCTCGCGGAGGTCCTCGATCACGACGTCCTCGACCTCGTCCGTCGAGAGCCCTTCCAGGAGG
Source organism: uncultured Actinomycetes bacterium (assembly GCA_963776955.1). Lineage (GTDB taxonomy): Bacteria > Actinomycetota > Thermoleophilia > Gaiellales > Gaiellaceae > VAXT01. The sequence continues at coordinate 286,281 of CAVZOM010000002.1, read as the reverse complement.
CCGAAGCCGGGAAGCATGCGCCCCGTCTCGTCGATCGGGACGACCACTGGAAGGTCGTGGATCCGCCCCAGCTCGAAGTCCTCGGTCCCCGCGCCGGGTGCGATGTGGACGATCCCAGTGCCCTCGGTGAGCGAGACCTCGTTCCAGGGGATGACGCGGTGCTCCTTCACCGTGGCCGGCAGGTCGTCGTAGGGCCCTGTGTACTTCAGCCCCACGAGCTCCTCGCCCTTGGCCAGATGGTCGTACTCTTCGCCGGCCTGCGCCAGTGCCCACTGCCCGTCCTTCAACCCGTACTCCGCGTCGGGCTTGACCGCGGCCGCGACGTTGGCGGGCAGCGTCCACGGCGTCGTCGTCCAGACGACGAGCGACTCCCCCTCACGGTCCTCGAGCGGGAAACGGACGAAGAGCGACGGGTGCTCGAGCTCGGAGTAGTTCTCCTCACCCGCCTGCTCGTGCTGGGAGAGCGACGTGCCGCAGCGCGGACACCACTGCGTCGAGCGGTGCCCCTTGTACAGCCAGCCGCGCTCGTGGACGGCCTTCAGGAACCGCCAGATGTACTCGATGTTCGTGTCCGAGAAGGTGTAGTAATCGTTGTCCCAGTCCATCCAGCGGCCGAGGCGCTGGTCCTGCTCGGTGATCACTTCCGCGAACTCGGCCGCCCGCTCGCGACAGCGCGCCGCGAACTCCGCGAGCCCGTACTCCTCGATGTCGCGCTTCGAGTTCAGGCCGAGCGCCTTCTCGACCTCGACCTCGACCCAGAGCCCCTGGCAGTCGAAGCCGTTCTGGTACCGCTGGTCGAAGCCGCGGAACGCCTTGTAGCGGACGAAGACGTCCTTCAGCGTGCGGCCCCACGCGTGGTGGACGCCCATCGGGTTGTTCGCGGTGATCGGGCCGTCGAGGAACCCGAAGCGGTCGCCGCCGCGGTTCTGCTCGCGCAGCTTCTCGAAGATGCCTTCGCGGTCCCACCAGGCGAGGATCTCCTTCTCGAGAGCGGTGTGGTCGGGGACGGCTGGGAGCGGCTCGTAGGCCATGCGCCGATTCTACGAGCGGAATACAACACCGACGGGCGCCGTTCTCTCCGGTAGATAGATTTCCGCGCGCCCGGGTAAGCCCCAGATCGACACCGAGGAAAGGAACAGCATGGCGACCGCAGTGACCGAGTCCACCTTCGAGGAGGAAGTCCTCTCGAGCGACAAGCCCGTGATCGTCGACTTCTGGGCCGAGTGGTGCGGTCCCTGTCATGCGGTCTCGCCGATCCTCGACAAGATCGCCGAGGAGCGCGCCGACGAGCTCAAGCTCGTGAAGGTGAACATCGACGAGGAGCAGGGCCTCGCCGAGCGTTACGGGATCGCGTCGATTCCGACGATGGTCCTCTTCAAGGACGGCGAGCCTGCCGCGGCGGCGATCGGCGCTCAGCCAAAGTCGGCGATCGAGACGCAGCTCGGCCTCGGACCGGCTTCGACGAACGGCTCCGAAGCTAGCTCCTAGGCGCCTTCCGCTTCCTCCTTCTCCGGGCTAGGAACCGGAGAGACGGCATGCGCCGTCGGCTCCTCGACGAGGTTGAGCACGCGCATGCCGTGGACGAAGACGATCGCGCCGCCGAGCCAGCCGCCGAGCGTGAGCAGCCCGAAGCCGATCAGCATCAGCACGAGCGAGCCCCCGCCGACCGTGCGATCGACGTAGTCGGCGTGCCCCGCGCCCGCCGCGATCGCGAACACGATCGTCGCCGAGAGCATTGCGCTGAGATGGAGCGTCGCCGTCCGCCAGAGCGGTGTTCCCGTGGAGATGGACAGCCAGTCGATGAACCCGGTCAGCGCGGTTGGCGCCGTCACGATCAGCCCCGCGATGAGCGCCAGCCACCAGGCGGTCGCGAGGTTGCCCTCACTCACGCCCAGCCGTGAGAGCACGGCTGCCGCGGTCGCGAACGTGTACGCGCCGATCGTCGCGTCCGTCAAAGGCGGATGCAGCGGATGCCCCGCGGGCCCCCGCAGGAGCCACTTCATGGATTACCTCCTCGCGTCGACTCCGTCCAGCAAGGTCCAGTTGCCCTTTAGCGCCGATTCGGCAACCTCGACGAGACGGTCGGCGTCAGCCTCCGCCGCGTCTTCCTCGAGCGCGCGGCGCGACTCCGCAGCGTGGTCGTGGTCACGCTCCGCGTGGAGCGCGAAGTACGCCGCGCCTGGCTCGTCGTTCGCAACGCCGTAGTGCTCGGCGAGGCCGTCGAGCTTTGCCTGCGAGACGTCCGGCTGGCCGGCCTCGATCGCGTACATGACCGCCAGCGCCTCGAGCCGGTTCCCGGGAGCGGTCCAGGCGACCACGCACTCGCCGGTCTCTCGTGCAGGCTCGCGATCCGTGTCGGCGGCGAAGGCGGAGGCAAAGTCGTCCCAGAGCCAGACGTGGTCCGCTTCCTCGCGCGCGTGATCCTCGTTGCCGGTCTTCGCGGCGGTCTCGGCGAGCGCGACGACGGCGTGCCGGTACTCACCCGCGTAGTGTGCGAGCTCGTCCCGGGTCAGCTCACCGCAGCTCCACCGCTTGTAGAACGGGTGCTCGAGCACGTTCCAGCGCTCGCGCGCCTCGTCGAGTCTCTCGATCAGTTGCACTAAGAACTCCTTTCCTGGGGTATGACGCGATGCTAACGCGATGAGCGGCTTCCTCGTCATCAACCCTCGCTCCGGCAAGGGACGTCCCGATGCCTCAGAGCTTCGCGCCGAGGCCGAGCGGCTCGGGATCACGACGCACGTCCTCGACCCGGAGGACGACGCCGCCGAGCTCGCAGGCGCCGCGGATGCGCCGCTCGGGGTCGCGGGCGGCGACGGCTCGATCGCGGCCGTCGCGGACGTGGCCATCGAGCGCGACGTCCCGATGGTCGTGGTCCCGTTCGGCACCCGGAACCATTTCGCCCGTGATCTTGGACTCGAACCCGACGATCCGCTGGAAGCGCTACGAGCGTTCTCGGGATCGGAGAGGCAGGTCGACGTCGGCCGCGTCAACAACCGGCTGTTCCTGAACAACGTGTCGCTCGGGCTCTACGCGCGGCTCGTGCACCGTCGAGAAAGCCATCGGCGCCGGCGCGAGGCCTTCGCCCGCCTTCGCGCGCTGGCGAAGCTCACGCGCCACCCGGGCCCACTGGGAGTCACGATCGACGGCCAACCGGTCGAGGCGCGGGTCGTGCTCGTCGCCAACAACCACTACAACCTGGACCTGTTCTCGGTGGGCGAACGCGAGCGCCTCGACGAGGGGCTCCTTCACCTCAACGTGGCGCACGGCTGGCTGCCGAGGACCTGGGAGGAACAGACGGGCGAGAAGTTCACGGTCGATGCCCGTGCGGGTCGGCTGCGGGCGGCGATCGACGGTGAGCCCGAGGACCTCGAGACGCCGCTCCGCTTCGAGATTCAGCCTCGCGCGCTACGCGTGCTCGTCCCGGAGGGCTGATAGCACCTCGAGCGTGTGCGGAAACGCGATCTCGTCGTCAGAGATCTCGTCGGGCGAAAACCAGCGAAATTCCGCCACGTCGTCCGCCGCCTCGGGCGTCCCTTGCACGATCCGCGCCGTCCAGTAGTGGTTGAGGGTCGTGGCGGCAGAGCCGTCGTCGCCGTACTTGTCGATCCAGACGCCGAGGAACTCGAGCGGCTCGACCTCGACGCCGGCCTCCTCACGAAGCTCCCGATGCACGCAGTCGAGCGGATGCTCCTCCTCCTCGAGGAAGCCGCCCGGCAAGTCCCACTTGCCCTTGGAGGGCTCGACCCCGCGGCGCGCAAGCAGGACCCGGCCTGCGTCGTCGACGCAGACGGCGCTCGCAGTTGGATGTGAGCTCGCATAGGCGGCGAAGTCGCATTCCGAGCATTCGACCTTGCCCTTCGCGCGCTCGAGCTCCGTGGAGCCGCAGCGCGGGCAGTGCTTCCACTCGTCTAGCTCGCCCATGGTCGGCACAATACGGCCGATGCGCTTCGCAACAGCGACCGTCGCCGAGCTCGCCCGCATCGGGCTCTTCCAGGAGCTGCCCGGGGAGCTCCTGACGAAGCTCGCCCGGAACATGAGGCGCGCGGAGGTGGCGGCGGGCAACCCGATCGTCCTCGAGGGCGAGGAAGGCGACCACTTCTACGTCATCCTCCGCGGGCTCGTCGCGGTCAGCCACCCCGGCGGGCTCGCTCCGAAGCGGATGCTCCGGCCAGGCGAGTACTTCGGCGAGGTAGCGCTCGCAATGGACGTGCCGCGCACCGCCTCGGTGACGGCGCTCGTCCCGACGACGCTCGCGAGCTGCGACAAGAAGACGTTCGACGAGTTCGTCCGCCCGCTGTTTGCGGATGACATGGCTCCGACCGAGGCTCCGACCGAGGGTTCAGCCAAGGACGCATAGCGCCGACGCAGAAGACGGGATCTCCCGTTGTCTGCAGCACGAAAAGTTCCTGTCTACCGAGGCCGGTTCGGGCCGGTTCAGGCCGAGCGGCTGCTTTGGCGCGCCGGTTTCGGCCCGCGGCCCGGTGAGGCCGAGAAGCTCGCCCGCAAGGGCCTCGACGGCGCCGTCCGCTCCCTGACTCGCGCGAAGCGCGAGCGGCTCGTCGGGCCGGCCCCGGTCGACGACGAGAAGCATCGCATCGCCCCGACCGATGCCTGGGGGCACGACCACCTCTGGTGGCTCGACCGGATGGTGCGCACGAGCAGGCCGTTGGTCGAGCGGATGACGCTCGTCTGGCACGACTGGTTCGCGACCTCGAACTCGGGCGTGGGCTCGCAGCGGTTGATGCTGAAGCAGAACCGCCTCTTCCGGAGCAAGGGGCTCGGCTCGTTCGAGCAGTTGCTCGTCGGCGTGACGAAGGACCCGGCGATGCTCCTCTGGCTCTCCGGGACCGACAATACGAAGGACTCGCCGAACGAGAACTACGGCCGCGAGCTGATGGAGCTCTTCACGCTCGGCGCCGGCCGCGGCTACACCGAGCGCGACGTCCGCGAGCAGGCCCGTGCGTTGACCGGCTTCAAGAACGACTGGGACGACGACAAAGGGCCCGTCAACTTCCGCTACGACCGCGAGCGCCACGACACCGGCAACAAGCGAATCTTCGGCAAGCGCGGGCGGTTCGACTGGGAGGACGCCTGCCGCCTCTGCGTCCGCCACCGGCTCCACCGGTCCTTCTTCGTCAGCAAGCTCTGGGGCTACTTCCTCCCCACGCCGCCGAGCGCGGCGACGCGTCGTGCGCTGGAAGCCGTGTACGTCGGAAGCCATTACGCGGTCCGCCCGGTCGTCGAGGCGATCCTCAAGCATCCCGCTCTCTACTCGAGCAGGCGCATGGTCAAGCCGCCGGTCATCTATCTGGCCGGGATGCTCCGCGCGCGGAAGCGCGGCATCGACACGGAAGCCTGGACGTGGCTCTCGAACCAGGCCGGCCAGCAGCTCTTCTATCCGCCGAACGTCGCCGGCTGGCAAGACGATCGCTGGCTCGACACCGCGTCGTTCCTCGCCCGCTGGAACCTCGCCGGCCGCGTCCTGCGCCCGGTCGTCCTCGAGACCGACGACAAGGCGCCGCTCGATCCGAACAAGCTGATCGACCGCGCTCTCGACTTCTGGGGCCGGCCGCAGCTGAGCCCGCCGACCCGCCGCGCGCTCAAGTCCTTCGCGACGCGCGCCGTAGCTGACGCCGACCGGAACTGGAAGAAGACGCAGTACCCGCCGCTGATCGAGAACGCGCTCCGCCACCTGATCGCCATCTCCCCCGACATGCAAACGTCATGAGCGATTGCTGCAACGAGTTCTCACGCTCGTCGCTGATGCGCAGGGCCGCCGCGCAGGCGGGGTCCGGCTTGCCCGCGATCGAGCCGGGAATGCCGCTCCCTGCGGGCACGGGTCTCGACCGCCGGAGCTTCCTTGCCCGGTCGGTGGGCCTCGCGCTCGCCGTGTACGGCGGCAGCGCGCTGGCGCCGCGCGCCTTCGACCAGGGGATCGCCCAGGCGCTCGCCGCAGGGGGGCCGGACACCGTTCTCGTGTCCGTCTTCCTGGACGGAGGGGCGGACAACCTGTCGCTGCTCTTCCCGCACGGCGACCCCGAGTACCGAAAGTTGCGGCCAAAGCTCGCGCTGCCCGATTCCGGCCTCGTCTTCCCGGAGGACACGCGTCTCCGCTGGCATCCGTCCGCGTCCGCGTTCCACACGCTCCACAACGAGGGCAAGCTCTCGGTCCTCCCCGCGGTCGGGTACACCGACGCCGACCAGTCGCACTTCACGTCGCGGCACTACTGGGAGGTCGGTGACACGAACGCGCACCTGCAGACCGGCTGGCTGGGCCGCTACCTCGACCGCGTCGGAAGCAACGACAACCCGCTGCAGGGCGTGAGCCTCGACGGCGACCTCTCGCCCTCGCTGGCGACCGCGAAGAAGCCTGTCGCCGCCCTCAGCGGAGCAGGCAACTACTCGTTCTGGGCGCCCGGCGTCTGGGGCCAGGTCGAGGAGCGCATGCTCGATGCCGTCGGCTCACTCGGGGCGTCGCGTGGGAAGGATCCCGCCATGGCCGGCGCGAGAGCGGTCACGTTCCAGTCCCATCGCCTACGGCAGCAGATGGCGCAGTTCGACAGCGACATCACGAGCCCGGTGCCGTATCCGAAGAGTGAGAGCGACTTCCCGGACCAGATGGCCGGCCTCGCCGCCATGCTCGCGGCAGGCCTGCCGCTCCACTGCGTCGCGCTCAGCGCCTACGGGATGTACGACACGCACTCGGACCAGGCCGAGGATCTCTCCGACGGCCTCAAGCTGACGAGCGACACGTTGCTCGCGTTCCAGCGCGACCTCGAGGCGCGGGGCCTGGCCAACCGGGTCCTGACCCTCGTCTGGTCGGAGTTCGGCCGCCGCGCCGAGGAGAACGGCTCGGACGGGACCGACCACGGGGCCGCGGGGATCGGGCTCCTCATGGGGACTCGGGTTCGCGGGAACATGATCGGAGAGTTCCCAGGCCTCAAGAACGGCCTCGACGACGACGGAAACCTGAAGGCGACCGTCGACTACCGCAGCATCTACTGCTCGGTGCTCGAGCAGTGGCTCGGGACCGATGCGGAGGCCGTGATCCCGAAGGCCAGGTCGTTCGGGCGGGTGCCGCTCCTGCGATGAGACTGGTCGTCGTACTTATCGCCGGGATCGCCTTCGCGGCTGCGATGCCTGCCCAGGCGGCGGCTCCTCTGACCCGCCTCCAGGTCGTGGCACTCGAGTTCAACTACCGGCTGTCGCGCGTTCGCGTCCCTGCCGGCCCGGTGCGCATCGAGCTCGCGAACTTCGGCCAGGACGAGCACGACCTCACTCTTCGAAAGATCGGGACGACGAAGGTCTACCACCTGCCGTCCGCCCTGCCCGGCCAGCGGCAGACGAGCACGCTCCGCCTCAAGCCAGGCCTCTACCGCCTGAAGTGCACGCTCGCAGACCATGCCGCGCGCGGGATGCGCGCGCAACTCCGCGTCAAGAGACCACCGACCTAGGGCGTGACCTCGATCTCGCCGCGCCGCTCGATCGTGCGCCAGTGCAGATGCGTGCCCTGGATCGCCGTCAGCACGGACTCGACGACCACCAGATACATCATCTGCCGGTAGACGAACTGCTGGACCGGCATCGCCCACAGCACACGGGGCGACTCGTGGTCGAGCCTGAACGCGTACCAGCCGAGCAGGAGCTGGAGTCCGGTGAAGCCCACCCAGAAGGCGAGCACGCTCCGCGGATCGAGGAAGAGAAGGCCGTAGATCGAGAAGAGATCGATCAGCGGCGCGAGCACGGGCAGCGCGATCTGGAACAGGACGAGGTAGGGCAGTGCAAGACGGCCGACTCGCCCCTCCCCGCGCCGCCAGAAGGCCGAGCGGTGCTTCCAAACGGACTGCATCGTCCCGTAGCACCAGCGGTAGCGCTGCCGCCAAAGGCCGCGGAGCGTGGCAGGCGCCTCGGTCCAGGCACGGGCGTTCTCCTCGTAGACGACGTGCCAGCCCACGCGGCCTAGCGCCAGCGTGAGGTCGGTGTCCTCGGCGAGCGTCTCGGACGAAACCCCGCCGACGTCGGCGAGTGCCTCCCGGCGGAACGCGCCGATCGCACCGGGCACGGTCGGCATGCACTGCAGGACGTCGTAGAGCCGGCGATCGAGGTTGAAGCCCATCACGTACTCGATGTGCTGCCAGCGACCGAGCAGGCCGCGGCGGTTGCCGACCTTCGTGTTGCCCGAGACGGCGCCCACTTCCGGCCTACGGAACGCCTGCACGAGATGACCGATCGTCGTCGGCTCGAAGATCGTGTCCGCGTCGACCATGACGATGATCTCGTGCGAGGCCTCCTCGATGCCGGTGTTCAGCGCAACGGGCTTGCCGGAGTTCGGCTGGCGCAGGACGGTCACCTGCGGAAGCCCCAGGCCGTCGACGAGCTCCGCCGTGCCGTCCGTCGACCCGTCGTCGACGACGAGGATCTCGAGCTCCGGGTACTCGCTCGCCGCCAGCGAGCGCACTGTCTGCTCGATGTTGACGGCCTCGTTGAAGGCAGGGACGACGATCGAGACGGGTGGCGCGAACTCGTCCCGCTCGGAAGGCCGCCGGACGCGACGCATGTGTCGCCGGGCAAACAGGAGCAGCAGGAAGACCCTCGCGGCGAACAGGACCGCGACGGCCAGGAGGAACCAGGCGAGGATGTCCGTCGTCCAGCGCGCGACGCTGAGCGTGCCGATCAGCAGCTGGCCGCGCACGCTGTCCCGAGCCTACCCACGGGGACCTCTGCCTCCTCGCGGGACAGGCCGGCGAGCTCCGAGACGGTGACGAACTCGAATCCCCTCGCGCGTAACGCCGGGACCGATTCGCTCGATTGCCCGAACCGTCTGCGAGCGCTCACCGCCACCGTCGTGGAAGAGCACGATTCCGCCCTCGGTCGCCTTGAGGCGACGCGGAGGCGACGATCTCTTCGACACCCGGCCGCCGCCAGTCCTCGCCGTCGAAGTCGGTGAGCACGACGTCGTAGCCGCGGCTGGCCACTTCCTCGAGCGCGACCACCTGTTGCTGGGTCGTGGCTGCCGGGACGGACGAGTACGGCGGCCTGAAGAGCCGCGGGCGGATGCCCACCGTTCCGGCCAGCGCGTTGTCGGTCAGGCCGATCTGAACCGCAACTCCCAGGCCCGGAAGAGCGGCGACGTCCGCATGCGTGAACGTGTGATTCGCCAGTTCGAAGCCGTCTCGGTGCAGATCGCCGGACGACGTCCGGGTGACGCACGACCTTGCTGCCGACGACGAAGAAGGTCGCCGGCGCTTGCAGGCGTCGAAGGGCGGCCGCGATCTTCGGCGTCCAGTCCGCATCGGGCCCGTCGTCGAATGTGAGCGCGATCCGCTTGCCAACCGGGCTCCCGCGTTCGGTCGAGCTCGTCACCGTTCCAGGTGAGGATCGACCCCGCGGCGGCCAGGGGCCCTCCGTCGGCGGCCACCGGCGTCGCGCTCTGGCCCGTCGTTCTGCGTCGAGAGCCCCTGCGCCCCCAGGAGGACGGCGAGCGTCACCAGCAGGAGGGCAAGGACGAGCCAGCGGGAGATCGCCCGCCGGGAGCGTCTGGTCACCGGGTTAAGCCCTTTTCGGGCGGCGGCTGGAGGCGGTGGCGGTTCCTGAGCCTTCTTCACCTGGCCCGGAGGAACGGGAGGCGGCGTCGTCGGAGGCTCCTGACCTCGGCGCTCACCGCGTGTCCCGGGAGGCGGTGGCGGCAGGCCTGCCTCGTCTGGCCCGGCGGTGCGGTGCTGCCGTCTGCGCGCCCAACCGCGCTGGCGCGCGGCCGGGTTCACGGCGTCTGCGCGGCGACCGGCGGCGGAGTCGTTGCCTGCACGGGGCGAGGCGTGGGGCGAGGCGTGGGGCGCGAGGCGACGGGTCGCACCTTCGCTCGCTGCCGGGACGCGAACGGAGCGAGTCCTCGTCGGAGTTGCGACTCGACGAGCCTCGACCGTGGGCCGACGCTCGCGATGCAGGCGTGGAGACCCGCGTCCGATGGCTCGGCGCGCGGTGCATCGGGGCCACCGGCGATCTTGGCGAACTGTTCCTTCACGAGCGGACACGCCTGGAAGGCTCCCGAAGCCGAGCATGCCCACCCCCAAGCCGATGAGCCAGAGGCACGGCGATGAACGCGGCCGCGAATGCCGCGCGGCGCGGACCAGCCGGGCGCGGCGGCCGTCCGCGGCGACGAAAACCGCGCGCTCGGGCTCCTGTTCGCTGGTGATTCGCTTTCGCTCGATGACTGCCATAGGTCGCTCCTCGAAGGAGCATGCCCTTGATATCGCATCGGTACACGCCGTTTGACCTGAATTTGCAGCTTCTTTACGTTTGCTCGTCGCACGCACTGCGTCACTCAGGCGTGGCCAGGCCTCCTTCGCCCAGTCGCCGAAGTCGAGGTCGGTGAGGACGCCGAGGGCGAGCTCGCGATCGGGATCGACCCAGACGAAGGTCCCGCTCCCGCCCCAGTGGCCGAACGTGCGCGGCGACGTGAGCGTGCCCGAGAAGTGCGGCTGCTTGCTCCCCTTGAGCTCGAAGCCGAGCCCCCAGTCGTTCGGGTCGAAGCGGCCGAGGTCCGGGATCACTCCGGCGAGCCCGGGAACTGGACGCTCGTCGCCTCGGCGAAGGTCTCCGGGCGCGATCAGCGTCGGCGTCGAGCAGCTCGCGCGCGAAGAGCGACGAGGTCGCTCGAGTGTCCCGTGCAGGCCCGCCGCCGGCGAGCCGCGCAGGACCGCCTTCATGCCGAGCGGGCTCGAGAACCGCCTTCTGGAGATACTCCGCGAAGGGCATCTCCGCGTTCGCGGCGATGCGCTCGGCGGCAGCCTCGAAGCCGGCATTCGAGTAGATCCGCCGCACGCCCGGCTTCGCGATCGGTGGCCCCGCCTCGAAGGGAAGACCTGAAGCGTGAGCGAGCAGGTGCCGCATCGTCGAGCCCGGCGGGCCGGCGCGCTCGTCCAGGTCGATCGTGCCCTCCTCGGCCGCGACGAGCGCCGCCAGCGCCACGACCGGCTTCGTCACCGAGGCCCAGCGGAACACGCGCTGGGCGTCGCCGCGGCGGCCGAGCTCGCCCTCCTTCGAGAGCGCCGCCACTGCGACGTTTTCGGCAGGCCAGGAGTCCGTGAGTTGAAGCGATTCCAGGGCCGCTCGATACTACGGTAGACCGATGAAGCAGATCTACCCCTCGAGCATCACGGCGACAGGCTTCGCCGAGGGTGGCAGCGTCCTCGACCATGCATTCGGCAAGGGCGAGCCCGTACACGCTCGGCGTCGAGGAGGAGTACATGCTCCTCGACAGCGAGACCTTCGACCTCGTGCAGCACATCGACACCTTCCTCGCGACGGTCGTCGGCCACGAGCTCGAGGCGCAGATGAAGGCGGAGCTCATGCAGTCGGTGCTCGAGATCGCGACGCCCGTCTGCCGAAACGGCGGCCGACGTCGACCGCGAGCTGCGCAAGCTCCGCGAGTACGTCGCGTCGGTCGCGCAGGAGCCATTCGCTGCGGGTCGGCTCTGTCGGGAACGCACCCGTTCAGCCTCTTCGAGCGGCAGCGGATCACCGCCCGCGACCGCTACCGCGCGCTCGTCGACCAGCTCCAGTACATCGCCCGCCGCGAGTTGATCTTCGGGCTGCACGTCCACGTCGCGGTCGACGATCCCGAGAAGGCGATCCAGGTCGTGAACGGCCTGCCTCGTCGAGCTGCCGCCTCTGCTCGCGCTCTCCGCGAACTCGCCGTTCTGGCGAGGAGAGCCGACCGGGCTCTCTTCGACCAGGCAGCTCGTCTTCGCCGCGTTTCCGCGCTCCGGCCCGCCGCCCCGCTTCAAGGACTACGCCGACTACGCGGAGGTCGTCGGCCAGCTCGAGAAGACCGGCTGCATCGCCGACTACACGCACATCTGGTGGGACATCCGCCCCCACCCGCGGCTCGGGCACGGTCGAGATCCGCATCTGCGACGCGGTCACGCGCGTCGAGCACGCCGTCGCCCTCGCCGCGTACTGCCAGGCGCTCGTGAAGATGTACTGCGAGCGGTTCGACCGCGGCGAGGAGATCCGCTCCTACCACCGGATCCTGACGAGCGAGAACAAGTGGCTCGCCGCCCGCTACGGGCTCGAGGCGCCGCTGATGGACCTCGAGACGGGGCGCCGCAATCGCGTCCCGGTCGCCCAGCTCGTGCGCCGGCGGCTGAAGGAGCTCGTCCCGCACGCGCGGGAGCTCGGCTCGGAGGGCGAGCTCGAGGGGATCCAGGACATCCTCTCCCACGGGAGCGGAGCCGACCGCCAGCTGCGCGTCTTCAACGCGAACCGCGACCTCGTGGAGGTCGTCCGCGAGATCGCCGACGCTACCGAGGCCGCCCCCGTCGGCGCCTAGCTGGACCTCTCGAGCCCTCGCACGCGTATGGACCTCGTGGGCGAATCGGCTCGTATAGTCAGCGCGCGATGGTGGGCCCCGGCCGGCAGGAGCGCTCCTGGATTCGGGGCGCGCAAGCGGGATCTGTCTCGGACCTCGAGGCTCTGTTCCGCGAGCACTGGCCGCGTGCGCATCGAGCCGCGTTCCTCGTCGTCCAGGACGGAGCCGCCGCCGAGGACATCGCCCAGGAGGCCTTCCTCGCCGCGCTGCGCAACCTGGACCGCTTCGACCGCCGCCGGCCTTTCGGGCCCTGGCTGCACCGGATCGTCGTCAACCGCGCGATCGACTGGGCCCGCGCGCGGGCGTTGCGGCGGGAGGCGTCGGCCGTCGAGGGCACCGACGAGTTCGACACCGGGGACCTCGGGACGTTCTCCCAGGGTGTCGCGGCCGGGCTTGCGTCACTCAACGCGGAGCACCGCGCCGTGATCGTGCTCCGCTACCTCCTCGAGTACACGCCCGGCGAGATCGCGGATCTGCTCGACCTGCCGCGCGGCACCGTCAACTCGCGCCTCAGGCGAGGGCTCGACCGGCTCGAGGCGATCATGGACAAGGAGCGCCCGTGAGGGGCGATACCGATCTTCGTCGCGAGCTTCAGCGGATCCAGGCGCCGGACGAGCTCGACGCGCAGCGACGTGCCTGGTCGCTCGCGCGCTCCGCGTTCGAGGCCCGCGAGCCGCTCAGCTGGGAGCGGCGCAACCGGGGCCTGCTCCTCGCCGCGGCGGCAGCGGCGGCGATCCTCGTTGCCGTGATCTCGCCGCCCGGCCGGGCGCTCGTCGGATCGGTGCGCGACGCGGTGACGGACGAGAAGGTGGCGACACAGCCGGCGCTGACTTCGCTTCCGGCTCCGGGCCCGCTCCTCGTCAACTCGACGGCGGGCCGTGGATCGTGAGCTTGGACGGCTCCAAGAGGCGGCTCGGAGCCTGGTCGGAGGGATCGTGGTCGCCGAATGCGGAGTTCGTGGCCGTGACACGCCGGCGAGAGGTGGCGGCGGTCGACCCGCAGGGCGAGGTCAGGTGGTCGATCGCACGCACGGGCCGCGTTCGAGGCGCGCGCTGGTCGTCCGAGGTCAGCCCCCGCGACACGCGCATCGCCTACCTGAGCCGCAGGTCGCTCAGGGTCGTCGGCGGCAACGGCACCGGCGACAAGGAGGTGCGCAGGCTCGTCGGCGCCGGTTGCGCCCGCGTGGCGCCCGGAGGAGTTCCGAGCTCGCGTTCTCGACGGTCGACGGACGGATCGAGCTCCTCGACTCGGAGACGGCGAAGACCGTCTGGCGGACGGTGGCCGGGCGAGGTCCCGCGGCAGCTCGTCTGGTCGGAGGACGGTGAGCGGTTGCTCGCCCTCGGTGAGCGCTCCCTGCGGGTGCTCGACTCGACCGGGCGCAAGCTCTGGTCGATCGGGCTACCGGTCGGCCCCTCGGGCGTCGTCTTCACCCGCGAGAACCGCAACCACAACTTCGTGCTCGTGCGCTACTCGCCGGCCACGGGGCGGAGCGATCTCGTCCTGCTGTCGGCCGAGGCAAATCCAGGCGAGGCGCGGTTCCTGTACTCCGCGCCGGGAGACTTCGGGTCGCTCGCGGTCTCCCCGAACGGGAACTGGCTCCTCGTCGGCTGGGTGAACGCCGACCAATGGCTCTTCCTGCGCTTGGCCGCGGCGAAGGTGCAGGCGGTCTCGAACATCTCCCAGCAGTTCGGCGTCGAGACCGAGGGCAAGCCGATCGAGAAAGCGTTCCCGGAAAGCGTGAGCTGGTGCTGTCCCGCGTCGCCCTGATCATCGCGGTGGCGACGGCTGCGCTCGGAGCGGCAACGCTCGGGAGCGGTTCCGACGAGCCGATCCAGTGGCGAGACTCGCGCTCGCTCGGGGTTCCCTGGGACGGAAGGCTCGTCCGGGGCGTCCAGCTCCCGGCCGAAGGTGAGCATTTCTTCACGTGGGACCCGGTCAAGAAGCGCACGCCGAACCGATGGTGGCGGCGCTGGGGAAACGATCGCCTGCTCCGCATCGTGCTTCGTGTCCTCGACGAGTACGCGGTTGCCAACCCGGAGGCGCCCCGCGTGGGCATCGGCGATCTGTCGCGGCCCAACGGCGGCGTCTTCGACGAGCGCTTCGGCGGCCGGGGGCACGCCTCGCACCAGAACGGGCTCGACGTGGACGTCTACTACCCGCGGCGCGACGGGCAGGAGCTCAGGGCCGGCGCGGCCCGCTCTGGTCGATCGCGCGCTCTCGCAGGACCTCGTGACGCGATTCGTGCAAGCCGGCGCCGTCAACGTCTTCGTCGGGCCGCGGGTCGGCCTGCGCGGGCCGAGGCGGATCGTCGAGCCGCTCATCTACCACGACGACCACCTGCACGTCCGCATCGGGCCGGATCCGAAGCGGCGCGAGCAGATCGGCCGATCCGCGCGGGGCAGAGCGATCACGGCAATTCGACGAGGCGACACGACCAGTCCGAGGCGCGCGCTCGTGGTCGGCTGCATCCACGGCGACGAGTGCGCCGGGACGGCCGTCACGCGGATCCTGGCTCGCTCGTCGCCGGCAATCGACCTCTGGGTGGTCTCCAACCTCAACCCGGACGGCTTCGCCCTCGACCGGCGGCAAAACGGCCGCGGCGTCGACCTGAACCGCAACTTCCCCTCCGAGTGGAGGGCCGGCGGCCGGCCGTGGGATCCCGAGTACCCCGGGCCGCGGCCGCTCTCGGAGCCGGAGACGCGGGCCGCCGTGCGGCTCATCCGGCGGATCAGGCCCGCGGTCACGATCTGGTTCCACCAGCCGCAGACGCTCATCCGAGCCTGGGGGCAGAGCATCCCGGCGGCGCGGCGGTACGCGCGACTCTCGGGGATGAGGTTCCGCGCCATCCGCTGGCCTCGAGGGACGGCGCCGAACTGGCAGAACCATCGCTTCCCGGGAACGAGCTCGTTCGTCGTGGAGCTTGCCTCAGGCCCGACTCACCCGCGCCGCGGCCAACCGCCACGCGCGCGCCGTGCTCGCGCTCCTCGAAGACAGCGCTTAGTCTCCGCGCCATGCTCGCTCCCGGGGATCGCGTTCCCGACGCAACGGTCTGGCTTGGGCCGCGAGAGCCCACGACCATGGCCGCGCTCGTCGAGGACCGCGCCGCGCTCTTCGTCTTCTTCCTCTTCGCCTGGTCGTCGACCTGAACGAACGAGATGGAGCTCCTGCGTGACAGGAGCGCGGAGTTCGTGGACGCAGGACGTGAGGCCGTTCGCCATCTCACGTGACTCCGACGTACACGCAGACGGCCTGGAGCCAGGCGCTCGACCTCGACGAGATCCGGTTCCTCTCCGACTGGAACGCCGACGCCGTGCGCGGCTTCGGGGTCGCTCACGATTTCCGGGGGATGAAGGACGTCGCCGAGCGGACGACGTTCCTCGTCGAGCGCGGGGGTACGGTCCGCGGCGCATGGCGTCACGATCACGGCGAGGTGCCCGACTTCGACGAGCTGCTCGCGGCCGCGCGGGCTTTGTAGCGCTCGCCTGCGCCCTCTACCTCGGGGCAGGTCTCCTTGCGACGTGGCCCGGTGCCAGGCACCTGGACACGTCCTTCATGGCCGAGGGGTTGCCGGCGTACGGGGAGGCGGCGCCGGGAGATCACCTGCAGACCGGCTACAACCTCTGGCTCGTCGGGCACCAGCTCGAACAGGGGCGCGCCCCGTGGCGCGACCCGTACAGCTTCCAGCCCCAGGTCGAGCCGCGCTGGAACCTACGCCGGCTGGCCCTTCGGCTACGTCTACTGGCCGCTCGAGCGCTTGCTCGGGACGGTTCTCGCCTGGAACGCCTTCGTGCTGGTCGGCTTCCTCGGCGCCGGCGGGCTCGCCGCCCTCTGGCTCCGTGAGCTCGGCCTGAGACGCGGGGCGGCCCTCGCTGCGGGGCTCGCGTTCGGGCTGGCTCCGTACCTGCAGGCACAGTGGAGCGCGGGACACCTCCTCGCCTGGTCGGCGTTGCTCCTCCCGCTCTCGCTGTTTGCGGTCGAACGGGCGAGGCGTGGGTCGCACTGGTGGCTCGTCCTCGCCGGCGCGGCGCTCTGCTCGATCCCGCTCTCGGGGCAGCTCCACCTCTCGCTCGCCGTGATCCCGTTCTTCTGCGGCTACGCGCTCGTCCGGCTCCGGTGGGCGGCCCTGCTCGGAGTGCCGGCGATCCTGGCCGGGCCTCGTCGCCTACGTGCTGGCCGTCCGGGACACGACGGGCGCGAGCGGCCGCCAGTTCAGCCAGGTCGAGCACTACTCGGCCGGCGCTTCCGCGTTCTTCTCGCGGAACACGGACGAGCTCGAGAAGGTCGTTTACCTCGGCTGGACGATCGTCGTGTTGGCCGCCGTCGGGCTTGCCTTCGTCCTGCAGCGCCGCCGGTACGGGCTCGCCGCCGTCCTCGGGCTCGGAGCACTCGTCCCAGCCCTCTTCGCTCTCGGCTCGAACCTCCCCGGGTACCACGCCGTCTGGCGCGTCCTCCCTGGCCTGCACCACACCCGGGTTCCCGAACGGCTCATGCCGGTCGCATGCCTCGCGCTGGCGGCGCTGCTCGGGATCGCCGTGTCGCGGATGCGCTGGCCCGGAACGGCAGCCATCGTCGCGGCGCTGCTCCTGATCGAGCTTCCGCTCGGCATGTTCCACGAGACACGGGCCGGCGAGAACAACGGCGCCTACGCTGCGCTGCGCGACGAGCCCGCGGGCCGGCTCCTCGAGATTCCCGTCTTCCGCTCGGGCAACCAGCGCGCGAGCACGTACCTCTACTACCTCACGCAGGCTCCGCGAGAGCATCCCTCCGGCTACTCGACGACTGCGCCTCCCGCGGCAGACCGCGAGCTGCTCGAGCTGAGACGCTCGCCGTGCCGAGACCTTCCGTTGCTCGGCGTCCGCTACGTCGTGGCCCACTACGGTCGGGCCAACCCCTGCGGCGGGCGGCTGCTTGCCCGCGACGGGCCGGTGGCTGTTTACCGGGTCCCCTGAATCAATCCGCGCGGACGAGCGCGTGCAGCTCTGTGAGCGGGTCGCCCTCGATCACGTACCGCTCCCACGTGTCGCCCCGATCAAGGCTCCCCCAGATCTGCCCGTCGGCGAAGCCGGCGACGAGACCGTTCTCGACGCCGACGAGGGCGTAGGGCATCGCCGGAATCGGATCGGGGAGCCCGCCGGCGAGCGCATCCCATCCGTCGTCGCTGCGCCGGTAGATCCGCGCCTGAGGGTCGCGGCCGCCATGGGCCGCATATGGGCCCGTGCTGGCCGAGACGTACCAGAGCTCGGGGTCGTCCGGATCGACCGCGACCGACCAGGTGTAGTTCCGATCCCGCCCTTCGTCCGTGGCATGCCAGGTGTCGCCGCCGTCGTCACTCCACGCCGCCCCGCCTCCGCCGGCCTCGTAGGCCCGCTCGGCAACGCGCGGATGCCAGACGAGCGAGTGCACGTCCGGCTGGGCGCCTGGACGGTGGTCGTGCCAGCTTTCGCCGCGATCGGTCGATCGCATCAGGCCGCCGAGCTCGATCCCGACGAGCAGGAGATTCGCTTCGTGCGGGCTCGGCGCGATCCAGCGGACATGTGAGGTCCACGGTCGCGGCGGAAAGCTCCACGTCGGGCGGGAGGGGAGCTCGAGCAGGCTTTTCAGCTCCTCCCAGCTCTCGCCGTGGTCGTCGCTGCGGTAAAGGGCGCTCGGCTCGGTTCCCGCATAGACGGCGCCGTCGGCTGCGCTCACAGCAAGCGAGAAGACACCCTGAGCCGGCAGCTCGCAATCGATCCACGAAGCGCCGCCGTCGGCCGTCCGCCGGACGCCGCCTTCGCGCAGCCCCGCGTAGACCGTCTCTGGATCCGAAGGGTCGAGCGCCAGGCACTGCGCCCCGCTTCCGGTAGGGAGAGCGTCGACCCCCAGACGCCGTCGGCATCCTCGAGCCGGGCGATCGCGTTACCCGTCGCGGCGTAGAGACGTGCCATCTCTCAAAGCTACCGGGCGGCTACATACCCATCGCGTGATACCCGGAGTCGACGTACAGCGTCGTCCCCGTCACGTTCTGGGCCTCGTCGGAAAGCAGGTACGCCGCCGCAGCGCCCACATCGTCGGCGTCGACGTGGCGGTGCAGCGGAGCACGCTCCTCGACGATCGCCTCCATCGTCGGGAAGCCGTGGATCGAGCGGGCGGCGAGTGTCCGCACCGGCCCGGCGGAGACGGCGTTGACGCGGATGTTCTTCTGGCCCAGGTCCCACGCGAGGTAGCTGAACGGACGAGTCGAGCGCCGCCTTGGCGACGCCCATGACGTTGTAGTGCGGCACGGCTCGCTCGCCGCCGAGGTAGGTCATCGTCAGGATCGAGCCCCCTCCAGCGGCCTCCATCAGCGGCTCGGCGGCGCGGGCGGCGGCGACGAGCGAGTAGGCGCTCACGTCGAGCGCCATCCAGAAGCGGTCGCGGGGCGTGTCGGTGAAGCGGCCCTCGAGGTCCTCGGCCGCCGCGTACGCGACCGAGTGGACGAGCAGGTCGAGCTTGCCGTCGAAGGTCTCGCCCGCTTCCCGCACCACTCGCTCGACGTCGTCGTCCGAGCGAACGTCGCACTCGGTGACGAGCGGGCTCGAGACGCTCTCCGCGAGATCGCGGACACCCTTCTCGATGCGCTCGCCCTGGTACGTGAACGCGAGCTGCGCGCCCTCCTCGGCGAGCCGTCCGTGCGATCGCCCAGGCAATCGAGCGCTTGTTGGCGACGCCGAGGACGAGGCCGTTTTTTCCTTCGAATCGATTCACGGCGGCGATCCTAAGGCGCCGCCTCGGCGGCGCCGACCATACGAGGCCATGCCGGCTTGGCCGGCGTGGCCGGCTTGGGTCGTCGCAAAAAACCCGGTACTCTGAGGCTCTTGCGCCGCATCGCCTTCCTTGCCGCTGTGGCCGCGGCACTCGCATGTGCGACAGCGGCCTCATCCGCGCTGCAACCGCTGCGGCGGGGCCACCACGGAGAGATCGTCGGCGTCGAAGCTGAGGCCGGCCCCGCGCATCCCGGCGCAGCACGCAGACGGCCGCATCCGGGTGATCGTCCGGCTGGCGATGCCACCGCTCGCGGAGGCATTCGCCGACGGCCTCGCGGTCGGCGGCGACTGCGCGCAGGCTCGACGTGAACAGCTCGGCGTCACGCCGCTACCTGTCGCGGCTCGAATCCATGCAGAAGGAGGCGGCCGCAGAGATCCGTGAGGCGATCCCGGGCGCCGTCGTCTCGCGCCGCTTCCAGGTCGTCCTCGACGGCCTGACGGTCTCGCTCCCGGTCCGCCGGCTGCCCGACCTCGCCGGGCTCTCGGTGACCACGAAGATCTACCCGAGCTACGCCTACCGGCTCACGCTCGACGAGAGCCCGGGCCTGATCCGGGCCCGACGTTCTGGGCCTCGACAGGCCTGCGCGGGGAGGGATGAAGATCGCCGTCGTCGACGACGGGGTCGACAACACGCATGCGTTCCTCGCGCCGACCGGCATGTCCTATCCGCCCGGGTTCCCGAGGGGCGGGCGAAGGTGGACGACGCCGAAGGTGATCGTGGCGCGAGCCTTCCCGGGGCCGGGCTCGGGGCGGCAGGGCCGCCTGCCGCTCTTCCGCGAGGCGTCGTTCCACGGCACGCATGTCGCCGGGATCGCCGCTGGGCGCTCGGGGACCTTCTCGCCCGGCGGCCCGGGCCATCCGCCGGTCGCCAACCTCTCGGGCGTCGCGCCGAACGCGTGGGTCGGCAACTACCGCGTCTTCAACGTCCCGACCAGAGTCGGCTTCACGGCGAACACGCCCGAGATCGTGGCGGCATTCGAGGCCGCGGTCCGCGACGGGATGGACGTCATCAACTTCTCCGGCGGCGGCACGGAGACCGACCCGGCGAACGACGCGATGATCGAGACGGTGCGCAACGTCTCGGCGGCGGGCGTCGTGCCCGTGATCTCGGCCGGCAACTCGCGCGACGAATACGGGCTCGGCAGCATCGGCTCACCCGGAACGGCGCCCGACGCGATCACGGTCGGAGCCTCGTCGAACGTCCACGTCTTCACGCCGTCGATGACGGTGCAGGATGCTCGGGCGCCGGCGGACTCTCCACGGTATGCCGTTCCGAACGTCCTTGCCCGTCGGGGCTTTCCGCGGCTGGGACACGCGCGACCAGACGGTCGTCGACGTCGGCTCGATCCGCGGCACCGACGGAAGGCCCGTCGACCGCCAGCTCTGTGGCGTCTCGCATCCGAACGCGCTCGACACGACGCTTCCGCGCGGCTCGATCAGGGGCACGATCGCACTCGTCTTCCGCGGCGGCTGCGCAATCGTCACGAAGGAGATCCGCGCGCTGCTCGGAGGCGCCGATCGGGCATGATCCTCGTCGACAACCGGCCGGGCGAGCCGACGTCGCTCCCGCTCGACATCCCGGCGGGACGATCGCCGACCTCGACGGCGCCCGGCTGCGGGACTTCCTCGTCTCGGTCGGAGGCAACGCGGCCGTCCGCTTCTCGTTCGCCAAGCACCAGCTTCACCCGGGCCGAGGCGGGACGATCATGTTCTTCTCCTCGGCCGGGCCAACCGCGTTCGGTCACTTGCTGAAGCCCGACGTCTCGGCGCCCGGCGGAGAGATCCTCTCCTCGACGCTGCCCGAGTTCGCGAGAGCCCCGTTCGCCCCCTTCGACGGGACGAGCATGTCGGCGCCGCACGTCGCCGGCGCGGCCGCGCTCCTCCTGCAGCGCCACCCGGGCTGGACGACGCCCCAGGTGCGCTCGGCACTCGTCTCGACGGCCGGGCCGGCCTGGGCGGACACGGCGCAGGACGACGGAGGCATCCGTGCTCCTGGAGGGTGGCGGGGTCATCGACATCCCACGGTGCGGACGATCCGAGGATCTTCACGGCTCCGAGCTCGCTCTCGTTCGGCGACCTCAACGCGAACCGCGGTGCGAGTCACCCGGGCGCTGACGCTCGACGTCTCCGATGCGGGCGGCGGCTCCGGGAACTGGACGGTCGAGGTTCGGCCCGCAGTCGGCGAGCACCGGGGCCTCGCTCGAAGCGCCCGGCGCTGATCTCGCGTGCGCCCCAGGTGGCCGTGCGCTTCTTCCCGTCGTCGGCGACGGCTACCGCACAGGCGCCCGCCGGAGACAACTACGGCTTCCTCGTCCTGCGGCGCGGCGCGGTCACGAGACGGGTTCCATACGCGTTCTTCGTCACGCGGCCCGCGCTCGAGGGCATGCCGGCTCAGGCCCCTCCGCAGGTTCCAGAACGGGACGACCGCCACGGGGCCCTCGCGGGTCACCGCTCGTACCGCTGGCCGTCCGCACCCTTCGGCTACCCGCCGAGTTTTACTGGCCCGCCGATGATCGAGGACGGCGCCGAGCGCGTGTATCTCGTCCCGCATCTGAATCGGCCGGTGGTCAACTTCGGAGTCGGTGTCGTCGGCTCGTCGAGGAACGCGGTCATCGATCCCTGGCTGCTCGGCTCGCTCGACGAGAACGACGTGCAGGGGAGACCGGCACGCCGATGAACGTCAACCCGCTCACGTTCGACTTCGGCCTGGCGATCGGCGCGGCCGGTGTCGTCTTCCCGTCCCTCAGGCGCTACTACGTCGCCGTCGACTCGACTCAGGATCTCTTCACGGGGCAGGCCGCTGCGAGGGCAGTTACCGCCTCCGCTACTGGGTCAACGACCTCCGGCCGCCTGTCGTGAAGCTGCTCACGCGGCGCGTCGCGGCCGGCCGGCCGACGCTCGCCGTCAGAGCGCAGGACCGCGGCGCAGGCGTCGACCCGTACTCGATGCTCATCGCCTACCAGGGGGTCGCGGTCCCGGCCGTCCGCGTACGACTCGAGCTCGGGCATCGCGATCTTCGTGCCTGCCGAGCGAGGCGCCGAAGGTCGCGCGCGGCAGGAACCTCGCGCTCCTCGCGGCATCCGACTTCCAGGAGTCGAAGAACGTGAGCATCTTCGGCCCGAACGTGATGCCGAACACGCGCTTCCGCTTCGCGAACATCCGGGGCGTGCGCGGAACGACGATCACGTGGCTCCTGCCGCGGCGCCGCGGCTGCCTGCGCGGCAACAACGCAGGAGCTGCTCGTGCTCGCGAACACGACGAACCGGATCCGGCGCGTGCGCTTCTTCAACGGGCGCCGCTTGATCGGAACGGATCGGACGGGCGTCGCCGGGCTGTACTCGATCACGTGGCGCGCCCGCAAGGCTCGCAAGGGCCTGCACCGGCTGCGGGCGGTCGCGATCTCGGCGCGGGGCCGGGATGCGCGCGACTTCGCGGGTCGTTCGCGTGTGCCGGTAGCGGTCGTCACCGGCGGTGCGACGCGGAATCGGAGCGGCCGTCGCCCGCAAGCTGGCGGGACGGGACTGGACGTGTGTCCTGGTCGGCCGGCGCGAGGAACCTGCTGCGCGCGATGGCGGAGGAGATCGGCGGCGAGTACGAGGTCTGCGACGTCGCGGACCGGGACGCGGTTTGGCGGATGGCGGCTGGCCGGTCAGGGAACGCCACCCCGAGCTCGGCCTGCTCGTCAACAACGCCGGCATTGCCGGGCGCGGCAACTACCTCGACCTGCCGCCCGAGCGGATCGAGGAGCTCGTCCGGATCAACTACCTCGGCTCGGTCTGGTGCCTGCTCTCCCTGCTGCCGGCGCTGGAGGCCGGTGCGCCGTCACACCTCGTGAACATCGTCTCGGTCGCCGGCACCGTCGCGATCGGGCCGTACTCGGCCTCGAAGCACGCGCAGCTCGCGTTCTCCCGCTCCGTCGCGAGAGAGCTGCGGCCTCGCGGAATCCACGTGCACACGGTCAACCCGGGCTTCGTGCACACGGAGGGGTTTCCGCAGGACTGGCTGCTGAGAGGCCGCTTCGGCCGGATCGTCGTCGGCCCGGAGCTCGTCGCGGACCGGATCGTCCGCGCGATCGAGCGCGACCGGCCCGAGATCTTCGTTCCGCGCTGGTACCGAGCTGCCGCTCTCGCGCAGGCGATCGCGCCCGGCGCCTTTCGCCGGGTCCGCGCTCGGCGCGCACCGCGCTGACCCAGCCCCTCGTTAAACCGGTACCACCAACCTCCTCCCCACTGCGAGCCTACTCGGAAAGTTCGCACGCGTGGGAAACGGGATCGTGCCGACTTTGCTCATTCCGTCGGCCTCCTCGATCGCTCGCGCTCGACGAGCTCGAGCGCCTCTTCGCGGGTCGAGATCGTGCCCGCGGCGCGTTCCTCGGCGATCACGCTCGAGCAGCCGGCCGATCTCCGGCCCCGGCGGCAGGCCGAGCTCGTCGCCTCGAAGCAGCGGCTCCGCGGGCTCGCGCTCCCTCGCCGCCTGCAGCTCGGGCTGGAGCTCCGGGCGCCCGACGAAGACGAGCGCGTCGACCGCCCAGGGCTCGGTCGCCCGGCGGAAACGATGGATCGCACGGGGCGATGCGTCCTCAGGGCGCTCGGCACGCAGAAGCTTCTGCGCGTAGCGCTTCGTCTCGTTCGAGACCGGGAACCTCCGCAGCGCCTCGCCGAAGACCGCGACGAGCCTGAAAGCGGGCCGGTCGACGAGCGCCGGGCGATCGAGGCCCGCGCTCGAGCCGTCGAGCGGCGCGAGCAGCGCCGAGCTCGTCGGCTCGACGGTAGCCGTCGACCGAGAGCCGGACGAGCTCGGCGAGCGACCGCTCGCGAGCCGGTTGCGTGACGAGGCCCGCCTGCTCCCTGACGAGGCGTTCCGTCTCCGGCTCCAGGCGAAAGCCGAGCTCGTCCTCGAGCCGGACCGCGCGCAGGAGACGCAGCGGATCATCCGTGAACACGGTCGGCGAGACCGCGCGGATCATCTTCGCCGCCGAGGTCGGCTCGCCCGCCGTACGGATCAACCGGATCACCGCCGCCGAGCGGCACCGCGATCGCATTGATCGTGAAGTCCCGCGTTGCCAGGTCGTCCTCGATCCCCTCCGGAAGCGGCGTGAAGTCGACCGTCCTCCCACCGTCGAGCGCGACGCGCCAGGCTCCGTGCCGCTCGGAGAGCGGAAACGGCGCGCCGCCGGAGCCCTTCGCGTACGCCCGGGCCGCTGCCTCCGGCTCGCGACATGCGATGTCGAGGTCGACGACCTCGCGGCCGAGCAGCTCGTCCCGAACCGCTCCGCCCACCACCCAGGCCTCCTCTCCGGCGAGGACCTCCTGCGCGAGCTCACGCATCGAGCACCACCCGGCGCGCGCGAGTCGGGCCCGACTCGATCCGGGACGCGAGCTCGTAGGTGATCGTGTCCGCGACCCGCGCATGATCCTCCAGCAGCACTCCGTGTCCGACGAGCGTGACGGGCGTGCCGACGGGCAGCTCGCGGTCGAGCTCGACGGCGAGCGCGTCCATCGAGATGACGCCGACGACGCGCCGCGACTCCCCGGCCACGCGAACCTGCGCGCCGGTCAGGTCGCGCCGGAAGCCGTCCGCGTAGCCCACGGGCACGATCCCGATCCACGTCGGCTCGTCCGCGACGAAGGCCCGTCGATAGCCGGTGCTCTCCCCGGCTCCAGCCGGCGCACCTGCGCGAGGTGGCTGTCCCAGCGGAGCACTGACTCCAGCCCGTCGACGGCCGGCGGCTCGCCGAACGGCGAGAGGCCATAAACAGCGATTCCGCAGCGGGCTGCGTCGAAGTGCGACTCGGGGATTCGCAGCGCGGCGGCGCTGTTCGCCACGTGCCGGATCAGGTTCCGGAAGGACGCCGTTGCCTCCTCGAAGCGCTCGATCTGGGCCCGAGCGAACTCGGGATCCGAGTCCGCCGTCGCCAGGTGGCTCATCACGCCGACGACCTCGGCCGGTGGCGCCGGCAGCTCGGAGAGCCCCCAGCGGCCCATCCCGGTGTCCAGCTTCAGATGGACGCGAACTCCCTCGGGCACCGCCTCGTCCGAGACGGCGAGGTCGAGATCAGCTTCCCGCGCCTGGGCGATCTCGCGCCCCGAAGTCGGACCCATGACGAGGATGCGCACACCCGGGAACTCGCGCCGCAACGGGAGTGCCTCGGGGACGGTTGCGACACAGAGCGCCTGCGCGCCCTCGCCGAGGGCCGCCCCCGCGACGTCGATTGCGCCGTGGCCGTAGCCGTCCGCCTTGACGACCACCCATAGCTGCGAACGACCGAGCGCGCTTCGCAGACGCCGCACGTTGCGCCGGACGGCGCCGAGATCGATCGTGATCTCCGAGCGATGCATGTCAGTGTCCCTTCCGGTGATGCCGTCGAGCTCCTGGGTCGCGAGCACCAAGCCAGAGGCCGCACTCGCTCGAAGGCAATGCTGAACGAAGCATTGGTGAGAGCGAGGGTGGACTCTGGCGCCGTGTGATCGCGGGCCAGGGGCCGACATGTATTGCCGGAAGGGACACGTACTACCCGGCGAGCACCGACGGAAGCGTGTCGAGAAGGTCGCTCGCCATGAGACCAGCCTCGTAGGACGTCTCCATCGCCGCCCAGTGATGGGCAGTCGCCGCGGCCGCGGTCGCCAGACGAGCCTCCATGCCCTTCGCGAGGAACGCCGCAACGATGCCCGTTCAGGACATCACCTGTCCCGGCGGTGGCGAGAATCGGAGCGCCACCGTCCACGAGCACGCCCTTGCCGGGAGCGGCGATCAGGCTCCCGTCGCCTTTGAGCAGGACGACGCAGCCGAACCGGTCCACAGCCCTTCGAGCCGCCTCGAGCCGGTGCGCGTCCACCCACGTCGCCTCCTCGTCGATCAGCCGCCCGAGCTCGCCGGAATGCGGCGTGAGGACACGTGGCGCGGGCCAGTCACCCGGCTCGAGCTCCCAGAGCGCGTCGCCGTCGACGACGGTGGGGAGCTGCGCGTCGGCCAGCAGCCTGCGTACGCACGCTTTCGTGCCCTGGCTTCGGCCGAGCCCGGGCCCGACGGCGAGTGATCCGGCCTTGGCCACGAGCTCGAGCACGGGGTCAGCGGCCGCCTCGGTCACGAGACCGTCCTCGTCCGCCGGCAACCCGTGCTTCACCGCCTCCAGCACCCAGCTTCTCGAAGACGGGCACCGCCGGCTCGGGGCCCGCGAGCACGACGTAGCCGGCATCCGCGCGAAACGCCGCAGTCGCGGAGAGGCAGGGCGCGCCGGTCATCCCGGGCGACCCGCCGACGACCACGACGTGCCCGGACTTGTACTTGTTGCCCTCCGGGCTCCGGCGCGGGACACGGTCGAGGATCTCCCGAGTCACGCGTGCGTTCTCCGTCTTCGTCTGCTCGAGGCCGATGTCCACGACCTCGAGATAGCCCGCGAGGTACGCACCGGGAGTGACGTAGTGGCCGACCTTCGCGCCGTGGAAGGTCACGGTCATGTCGGCGTCGACCGCGGCTCCCGCAACCTCGCCCGTCGATGCATTCACGCCGGAGGGAAGATCGACCGCGAGGATCGGCGCGCCGAGGCCGTTCATCTGCTCGATCAGCTTCGCCGCGCCCGGACGCGGCTCGCCCTCGAAGCCGGTCCCAAAGAGCGCGTCGATTAGCGACATCCGGGTCGCCGAGATCCTTCTCCTCGTCCTCCGGCTTCGCGTCGACGACGAGGACGTCGCGTCCCGCTTCCTCGAGCACGCGCGCGGCCACCCTCCCGTCTCCCCCGTTCGAGCCGCCTCCGCAGACGACCGTGAACGATTGCGCGTTGCCGAAGTCCTCGAGCGCGTGCTCGGCGACCGCGCGCCCGGCGCGCTCCATCAGCTCCTCGACCGATCCCGGGTAGCGCTCCTCGGCCGCCCTCATCTCGGCCGCCGTGTAGAGCGGCTCAAGCATCCCGGTCGGCGACCAGGCAGACCGCCGTTGCAAGCCCTTTCGAGTGGGACATCGAGAGATCGATCGCGCCGGCGCGCACCTTCTCGGCGAACGCCTTCGTCCGACCCGAGAGCATGACCTGGGGCTTCGGCCGCCCGGCGATCTCGATCTCGCGCCAGGTGAAGCGGACGCCGCAGCCGAGTGCCTTGCCGACCGCCTCCTTGCCGGCGAAGCGCGCCGCGTAGTGCTGCGCGGGATTTCCTCTGCTCTCGCAGTACTCCCGCTCTGCCTCGGTGAAGCAGCGCGCGGCGAACCCGGAATAGCGCTCCAGCGCGTTGGCGATGCGCTCGATCTCGATCAGGTCGACGCCGACCTTCACAGTGTCCTCGCCAGGTAGTCGGGGACATCACCGAGCGAATCGACCACGGCATCGGGCTTCACGAGCGCGTCCTGGAGGGTGCTCTCGCGGTACTTGCCGGTCCGGACGAGGATCGTCTTGAGGCCACAGGCCTTCGCGCCGGCGACGTCCGCCTCGAGGTCGTCGCCGACCATCCAGGTCAGCTCCGGCTCGGCGTCGACCGCGTCGAGCGCGACGCCGAAAAACGCCGGGCTGGGCTTGCCTAGGACCGTCGCTTCGACCCCCGCCGCATACTCGAGGCCGGCGACGAAGGCTCCCGAGTCGAGCAGCGGGCCGCGCGAGGTCTGCCACCACCGGTTCTTGTGCAGGCAGTAGAGCTCCGCACCGGCCTCGAGCTCGGCGAAAGCGCGAGCCAGGTTCATGTAGCTGAAGACGCGGTTCGGCTCGTCGGTCTCGTCGGCACCTCCGAGGAGGACCGCGTCCGCCTCCTCGCCGACGAGCTGGACGCCCTCCAGCTCGGGCCTGATCGCAGCCATCGTCAGAGCCAGGACGCGTTTGCCGGCGAGGACGCGCGCAGCGGCCCGAGGAGTGGTCTCGAGCTCCTCGTCGTCGAGCTCGACGCCGAGGGCGCGCAGGTCCTCCGCGAGGTCGGCCCGGGAGCTCGTGGTGTTGTTCGTGACGAAACGCAGCCGGTGCCCGTCGTCGCGAAGGCGCTTCACGGCAGCGCCGACGCCGTCGATCGGCCGACCCGACACGTGGAACACCCCGTCGACGTCCAGGAGAATGGCTGCCATGGAGCGCGAGTCTATTCGGGTCACGCGCTCGGTCTCCATCCCGCTTTCGGAGATCGAGCTGCGGTTCTCCAGGTCGAGCGGGCCGGGCGGCCAGCACGCGCAGAAGACGGAGACGCGTGTCGAGGCGATCTTCGACGTCGAGGGCTCCGGTGCGCTCACGCCGCGCCAGAAGCAACGGATCCTCCGGAAGACAGGCCCGGTGCTGCGGGCGGTGGCGCAGGACGAGCGGAGCCAGACGAGGAACCGCGAGCTGGCCATCGAGCGTCTGGCAGGGCAGCTCGCGGAGGCGCTACGAGTCGAGCGGCCACGCGTCGCCACGAAGCCGAGCAAGGCAGCAGTTGAGCGGCGTTTAGAAGAGAAGCGCCGCCGATCCCAAAAGAAGCGCCTTCGTCAACCTCCCGTCGACTGAATTCGGTAGATCACGCCGCGGCCCTTTTCGGCGAACGCCGAAAAAGTGAGCGCCGCAGGCGCGAACCCAAGTCGTCAGCCGCTGCGGGGTGAAATTCGGTAGATGGCGCCGCGACCCCAATCCGCGACGAGGAGCGCGCCGGTCCGGTCGACGACGAGCGCGAGCGGGTGGTCGAAGCCACGTGCGAAGTCGGTGACGCGCCTCGCCTTACCGCCCGGGCCGAGCCGGATCCGCACGACTCGCCGGCCGTGGCGGCTGCTCAGGTACTGCCCCCAGAGCGCGACGTAGAGGTCGCCGCGCCAGAACGCGATTCCGTCGGCCGAGGAGTGAGGCTCGAGGTACGCCGCCGGAGGAGCCACGCCCCGGCAGCGGCCCGCGAGCTTGCGCAGCCGGAAGCTCGGCCAGCAGCGGGGCCACCCGTAGAAGGCGCCCTGCCGGACGACGACGACGCTCTCGGCCGGCTCGGGATGAGCCTTCGTGCCGATCTCGTCCTGGCCGTTCACCGACGCGTAGAGCCGTCCAGTTCCGGGCTGGAACGCGAGTCCGTAGGGATTGCGCAGCCCGCGGGCAACGACGCGGAGGTCGGTTCCATCCGGCTTCAGCGAGAGCACTGTCGCGCTCCGGCGGTCCTTCTCGCGGCAGACGTCGCACGTCGAGCCGCTCCCCAGGTACAGCCGCGCGTCGGGGCCGACGACGACGTTGTCCTGCTGGTGCCGTCCGAACGGCAGGCCACGAACCACCGCGCGCCGGCCGGCGAGGGACGAGCCCTGCAGCGTGAAACGCGAAAGGCGGCCCTGCTCCGAGACGTAGAGGTTCTCGTCGAGCCAGGCGAGGCCCAGCGGGACCCGCAGGCCCCGGGCGACCACGACCGGCTTCCGCGACCCGCTCCGCGTGACGACGACCTCGCCGGTGTCCTGCGTGACGTAGAGCCGGTCATCCGGCCCCCAGGCCATGGCCGTCGGATGTTCGAGGCCTGTTGAGAACGTCGACACCCGAAAGCCGCCAGGGACGACAACCTTCACCGCCGGCGCCCCGGCCGCTGGCACGAGCACCAGCGCAATCAGCGCGGCGAGGCTAGTGGTGGTGCGCATGCGCATGCTCCTTCGGCGGCGACAGGTCCAGGTGGGTCTCAGGGTCGGCGTCGAAGCGCCTCTTATACCCTTCGCCGCAGAAGTAGCACGTCATCCAGCCCACGAGCAGGCGTCGCAGAGAGCCGCAGGCATCCTGGTCGGAGCGTCGCTGCCCGATTAACGGTGTCGCCCCTCCAACGGGTGACTACAGAGTTGTCTTCATCCCCGACTGCCTCTCGGGCGACAAACGCTCGCCCATGCGACGCAGCGGGCGCGTCGCCCGACCGGCTACCGGCCGGCGACCCACAGATAGGGCGTCGTCGTCGAGACCTTGACCAGTCCCGCTCGTTCGAGGATCGGACGCGAGGCTTCGGTCGAGTCGCTGTGGATCAGCCTCTTGCCAAGCACAAGCGCTGATCGTGCACGGGCCGCCGTGAGCGCTCGGTAGAGCCCGCGACCACGCCAGTCCGGTCGCGTCGCGCCGCCCCAGATCCCGGCGAACTCCGTTCCGGGCACCGGCTCCAGGCGGCCCGAACTCACGATCTCTCCGTCGGCTTCTGCCACCCAGAGTTCCATCCCATCCCCGAACCCCAGCCTTCGGAGCAGCGCATCCGCCATCTCCTGGGCGAACCCGCCCCCGAAGACCTCTTCCTGCATCGCACTGAGCGCGCGGACGTCCGGCTCGCTCGTGACCCGCCGGAGGTGGATCCCCGTCGGCAATGGAACGTCAACCGCCAGGAGAGCGGCTTCGCCGATCATGATCGACTCCGGCTCCTCGGGCACGAACCCGTTTCGTACGAGCGCGTCGTGCAGCGCCGGCGCATGATCGTGTGCGCGCGTCTTCCACTCGACGCGGGTTATCCCAGGATCCTCGCGGTAGTGCGCAAGAGCGCCCTCCACCCACCTGGCGATCACCGCGCCATCCGCACCTCCGAGATCCCGGTAGGTGACGAAACCCCGACCGCCCGCGAACGTGACGAGCCTCAGCGGGCCGAGGCGCGTCACGGCCACCGCACTCGGGGTTTCGGCGTCCGTACGAAGCTGCCGGTCGTACGCGTCGAGGTACTCCTGCACAGTTGCATCAGATGTCGCCTCTGTCACTACAGAAGCGACTCCAGTCTGCCCTGCCGGCAAGCCGGGGCGGTTTGTGTTCCAGGCCCGCCCGTTTCAGGCCGTTCGCAGTGCGTCGATCGTATCCGTCTTCACAAGGCTGGAGACCGCCCGCGCCAGGTCGCTGTCGGAAGTGACGAAGGCGTCCGCCTGTAGCTGCGTCAACGCCACGAATTCGGCGTCGAACGTCGTCTCCCATCCCAGCTGATCCGCCACCTTCCACGCCTGGTGCTGGAGCACCTTGTCGCCGAGGAAGCGAACCTTCATCGAGTTGATCCGCGTCACGCGCTCGATCCCCTCTGTGGCCGAGATCTCACCCCGACGCGCCGCGTCGTAGAGCGCCGACAGCGCCTGCGAGCGAACCAGTGTCGGTGCGACGAGCTTGTGCACGCGTGCGACCTCGATCTCGCCGGCCACAATCCGGAGCAACGTCTGGCAATCGACGACGAAGCGGGTCACGCCGCAGCGCTATACAGGCGTTAGTCGTTTGGGCCGGATCGCCGCGTTCCCTACTCGACCGTGACGGTCTTCGCCAGGTTCCGCGGCTGGTCGACGTTCAGCCCGCGCAGACGCGCGATCCGGTACGCCAGCAGCTGCAGCGGCAGGATCGCGAGCACGGCTTGGAGGAACGCGGGGGTCTTCGGGACATAGATGACGTCGTCCGCGTGGTACTGGATGTCCTCGTTCCCGTCGGTCGCGATCGCGATCACGTGGGCACCTCGCGCGCGGGTCTCCTGGATGTTCGAGACGACCTTGTCGTAGACGTGCGACTTCGTCGCGATGCAGACGACCGGCGTGTCCTGGTCGAGGAGCGCGATCGGCCCGTGCTTCATCTCGCCCGCCGAATAGGCCTCGGTCGGGATGTACGAGATCTCCTTCAGCTTCAGCGCGCCCTCGAGCGCGACCGGCAGGCCGATGTGCCGGCCCAGGTAGAGGAAGAAAGGCTTGTCGTAGTAGCGCTGGGCGATTTCCTCGATCGGGTGGCTCCCGTCGAGGAACGCCTGCATCTTCTCCGGAAGCGAATAGAGCTGGTCGAGGATGAACTCCATCTCGTCCTCGGGCATCGTCCTCTTGACGCCGGCGAGCTTGAGCGCGATCAGGCTGATCAGCGCCACCTGCGCGGTGAACGTCTTCGAGGCGGCGACTCCGACCTCGAGGCCGGTGCGCGTGTACAGCACCGAGTCGACCTCGCGCGTCAGCTGCGAGCCCATCATGTTCGTGATCGCGACCGTCCGAGCGCCCTTCTCCTTGGCGAGCTTGATCGCGGCGAGCACGTCGGCGGTCTCACCTGACTGCGAGATGCCGATCACGAGGGTGTCCTTCGAGAGGACCGGATTGCGGTAGCGCCACTCGCTCGCGATGTCCGGCTCGACCGGGATCCGCGCCCACTCCTCGATCACGTAGCGCCCGACGACGCCCGCGTGGTACGAGGTGCCGCACGCGAGGATCACGATCCGCCGCAGGTTGCGGATCTCCTTGTCGGTCAGGCCCAGGCTCTCGAGAACGAGCTTGCCGTGGCGGACGCGGTCGCCGAGCGTCTCGTGCACGCCCTCGGGCTGCTCGTAGATCTCCTTCAGCATGAACGTCTCGTAGCCCGACTTCTCGGCCGCGTCTGCGTCCCAGTCGACCTCGATCACCTCGCGCTCGACCGAGCCGTTCTCGACGCTCGTGAAGGTCGCGCCCTCCGGCGTGATCGAGACGACCTCGCCGTCCTCGATCAGCTGGATCTTGTTCGTGTCGCGGAGGAAGGCTACGGCGGCCGACGCCAGGAACATCTCGCCGTCCCCCGACTCCGACGAGCAGCGGGCACTGCACGCGCGCGCCGACGAGCTCCTCGGGATGGTCGTGGTGGACGACGACGAAGGCGAAGTGGCCCTCGAGATCCTTGTAGGTCGCCTTCACCGCTTCGGTGAGGTTGCCGTCGTAGTGCTCCTCGATCAGGTGCACGACGACCTCGGCGTCCGTCTCGGTCGTGAACTCGTGCCCCTTCTTCTCGAGGGAGAGCCTGAGCTCGCGGAAATTCTCGACGATCCCGTTCAGGACGACCGCGACCTTGTGCTCCTCGCAGCCTGTCAGCGGGTGCGCATTCTGCTCGGAGACCTTCCCGTGCGTGGCCCAGCGTGTGTGGCCGAGCCCGGTCGACGACTGCGAGCCGTTGTGCTTCGCGACCTGCTTCAGGTTCTTGAGGTTTCCTACCGCTCGCAGGTAGTCGAGGCCCTCGTCCTCGATCATCGCGAGGCCGGCCGAGTCATAGCCTCGATACTCGAGGCGCTCCAGGCCGTGGATCAAGAGCGGCTTCGCTCGGCGGGGCCCGACGTATCCGATGATTCCACACACCCTGGAGCTCCTTTCCGCAGGGGGGCTTCAGGTTACGGCAGCCGCCCTTTTTAAACGCGAAAAGCCCGGCTTGTCGCGACCCCCAACGGCGGAGGTCGGTCAACCGAGCTCTCGTCGAACGAGGCTCGCAATCCTAGCACAGAGATCGCGTGACTTCTGCGAATTCCTCCGCCTCAGCTAGGACGCGCACGACGGGCTCCGTTCCCGACGGACGGACGAGGATTCGGCCCCGTTCCGCCAGATCCGCGTTCATTCGCTCGACCTCGGCGAGCAGCTGGCGGGATAGCCCTTCGTCTTGACCGGAACGTTTTCCTGGGCCTGCGGATAGCGGGGCATGATCGGCTGCCGCCTCGCGCAGCGTTCGGCCCTCGAGCGCGCCGCACAGCAGGAGCGCGGCGGCCAGGCCGTCGCCCGTCACGTGGTCGCGGAGATAGATGATGTGGCCCGACTGCTCGCCGCCGAGGACACCGCCTGTGCGGCGGAGCGCCTCGAGCACGTAGCGGTCTCCGACGTCGGTCGTCTCGACGCGGATCCCGTGCTCGCCCATCAGCCGGTGGAAGCCGAGGTTCGTCATCACCGTGACGGCGACGAGGTCGACGCTCCAGGTCGAGCGCGAGGATGGCGAGGATCTGGTCGCCGTCGACCGTCTCCCCTCGGCGTCGACGGCGAGCATCCGGTCGCCGTCTCCGTCGAAGGCGATGCCGAGGTCGTAGCCGCCCTCGGGACCACGCCTTGCAGGAGCGCGAGGTCGGTCGCACCGCAGCCGACGTTGATGTTCTTCCCGTCCGGGTCGGCGCCGACCGCGAAGACCTCGGCCCCGAGTCGCTCGAACGCCTGCGGCGCGATGCCCGAATATGCGCCGTTCGCGCAGTCGACGGCGATGCGGAGGCCGCTGAGGTCGCTCCCGAAGCGCTCGACGATGTGCTCGAGATAGCTGTCCGTGGCGATGCCGACGCGGTCGATCTGCTCCGGGCTCGTCTCGCCGGGCGGCGCGTCGAGCAGCGCCTCGATCTCCTCCTCGGCTCGTCGGTCAGCTTGCGGCCCTCGGCGTCGAAGAGCTTGACGCCGTTGTACTCGGGTGGGTTGTGCGACGCGGAGATGACCGCGCCGAGGTCGAGGGCGAGCAGCGCGACCGCCGGGCGTCGGCAGCACGCCGGCGAGGACGGCGTTCCCGCCCGCCGAAGCGACTCCCTCGGCAAACGCCTCCTCGAGCTCCGGGCCCTGAGCCGCGCGTGTCACGCCCGACGAACACGCGGCCACGTCCGGACCAGAGCGGCCGACGCGCGGCCGAGCCTCGTGCACGAGGTCCGTGGTCAGGTCCTTCCCCGACGACGCCCCGAACGCCGTCGGTGCCGAAGTAGCTGCGAGCCAACTAGCGCTTGGTGAACTGAGGCGCCTTGCGGGCCTTGTGCAGGCCGGCCTTCTTGCGCTCGACCTTGCGCGCGTCGCGCGTGAGGAAGCCCTCGCGCTTGAGCGGAATGCGCAGCTCGGGATCGGCCTCGACGAGAGCCCGGGCGATGCCGTGCCGCACGGCGCCCGCCTGGCCGGTCGGCCCGCCTCCCTGGACGCGGACGCGCAGGTCGTAGCGGCCCTCGGCGCCCGCGAGCTTGAGCGGGGAGAGCACCGTCGTGCGATGCGTCGCGCGCGGGAAGTACTCCTCGAGCGTGCGGCCGTTGATCCAGGTCGAGCCGTCGCCGGGGCGCAGGATCACGCGTGCGACCGAGGTCTTCCGCTTCCCGGTTCCCTGGTACTGGGCCTGCTCAGCCATTCCCGTTCTCCAGCGGCAGTGGCTTCGGCGACTGCGCCTCGTGTGGATGCTCGGGGCCCGCGTAGATCTTCAGCTTCAGCAGCTGGGCGCGGCCGAGGCGGTTGCGCGGGAGCATGCCCTTGACGGCCTTGCGCAGCACCTCGGTCGGGCGCCGCTTCGAGCTCCTCGCGAAGCGGACGGCTGCGAAGCCCGCCGGGATAGCCGGAGTGCCGGTAGTACATCTTGTCGTCGAGCTTCTTCCCGGTCACCGCGATCTTCTCGGCGTTGACGACGACGACGAAGTCGCCGGTGTCGACGTGCGGCGTGTACTGGGGCTTTCCCTTGCCGCGAAGCGTGTCGGCGATGCGCGTGGCGAGCCGGCCCAGGGTCTTCCCCTCGGCATCGACGAGGTACCACTGGCGCTCGATCTCGCCGGGCTTTGCTGTCCAGGTCTTCTGCATAGAAGCGGCGGACCAGAAGCCCGCCGAGGCGCGATTCTACCAGCGATCAGCCCGCCGTCTGTGTCGCAGGCTTGAGCCTGGCGAGGAAGATCGCGGGCGCGATCGCGAGGAACGTCGCGCCGATCGCCAGCGCCGCAACGCCGAGGACGTCGAGCGCCACCCCCCCGGCGAGCGCAAGCCCGGCGCCGGTGAGACCCGAGATCAGGTCGTTCAGCCCGAGCACCTTGCCTCGCTCGGCCGGCTGGGTCGCGTCGGCCAGCTGCGCCGTCGCCGACACGAACGAGAGATTCCAGCCGAGCCCGAGCCCGAACAGGAGCAGCGGCGATCGCGGGACGCTCTCGGCCCACAGCAGCCCGATGCAGGAGCGGCCATCACAGTCAGCCCACCGACCAGCGACGGCATGCGCCCGATGCGGTCGATGAGCGTGCCGATCACGAGCACGAGCGCGTACATGCCGAGCACATGAGCCCCGATGATCAGGAACACGGAGCTCTGCGCGTGGTGATGGTGGTCGACGACGACGTAGCCGGTGAGGTTCATCACCGAGACCATGACGCCGAAGCTCGCGACTGCGGCGAGCATCGAGGGGAGCACGCCCGGGCCGCCGGATGATCTCGCGGATCGGCGCGGCTACCGGTCGGGGCCGGCGTCTGGTCCTCCCGGCAGAGATTCGCTCTGCGATCACCTTCGGTCCGGCCGCACGGTGAGCGCGAGGCCGCACGTCACGAGCGAGAGACCAGCAGCGACGAGCCAGGGAACCGTGAGCGTGTCCGCCGAGACGTCCTTGCCGGCGAACAGCGGTCCGAAGACGGACCGGGCCGAGTATCGCCCCGAAGACCGCCCCGAAGAGGACAAGCGAGATGCCTCGCGCCCTTCGCGCGGGCGGGTACATGTCGCCGGCAGCCGTCCGGATCAGCAACGTCACGGCTCCGGAGGCCCGATGAGGAGAATCCGACGATCACGCGAGCGTCGGTCCCAATGCGCACCGGCGGCCGTGAGCAGGCAGCCCGCGAGCCGAGGACGAAGCCGCTTGCGATCACGGGCACGCGCCCGAAGTGGTCCATCGCACGTCCCGCCGGGAATGCGGAGAGCGCAGCCGCCGTCAGGTAGATCGCCGGGCCGGCGCCGATCAGGGCCCTGAACCCCGTAACGAGCACGAAGGTCAGCGTCAGTACCGCAGCCCCGAGCTGGAGCACGGCGGAGTACACGGCCATGATCACCGCCAGGATCGCGTGTTGCGCTTGATCGGAAACTGCTCAGACAAGGCGCGCCAACCCCGTCACGGAATGCCGACGGCGCCGCCGTGGGACGGATGGCGGATTCCATGGATGCCGAGCGCAGCCTCGGCGATCGACCGACCGGCACGACGTGCCGCCCGCGAGCGAGCTCGTCCAGGAACGGGCGCGCAGCGGCGATCTCCTCCGCTCGAGCCGGCGGTTCGAAGCGGGCTCGCCCGGCCGGTGCGGATGCGTCGGCACGACGTTCCAGAGAAGGACGTCGTCCTCGATCCCGAGCTCGCGGAGCACGCGGTGGACGATCGTCGCGGTCGCCTCGGCGGGCCCCGTCCCGGTCAGCTGGCGCTCCGACGTGAAAGGCACGCCACTGACGCGCGCCCCTCGGTACCCGGCCGCCTCACCGACGAGCAGGATCGGAGCCTCGTCATTCCCTTCGCTGCAGGTATTCGGCGAGGCGGCGCCGCAGCACACCGACGAGTCACGCGTACTGGTTGTACGTGTCGCCTATTCGAGCGGCGGCAAGCCGAGTCACGAAGGAGAGCCCGGCCACTGCGCCGATTGTAGGCTTGCCCAGATGCGGCTCATCGTGGCCACTCGCAGCTCCTGCTTCTCGTGGTCGGGCTTCCCGGCGCGTACGGCCGCGGCGGCTGCCGACCCGGGCATCACGGGCGACCAGATCCTGATCGGCGGAACGGTGCCGCTGAGCGGCGACCAGGTCGCGTACGCGGCGCTCGCCCGGGGCGCGGACGCCTACTTCAAGCACGTCAACTCACGCGGCGGCGTCCGCGGGCGCCAGATCAAGTACCTCTACGTCGACGACGCGTACAACCCGGCGAGACGGTCCGCAAGACGCGCGAGCTCGTGCAGGACGACAAGGTCTTCGCGATCTTCAACAGCGTCGGCACCGAGCACGTGCTCGCGGTGCGGCCGTACCTGAACCAGGTCGGCGTCCCGCAGCTCTTCGTCGGCAGCGGGCACTCGCGGCTTGCCCTCGAGCGCGACCGCTATCCCTGGTCGATGGGCTATCTGCCGCGGTTCGCCGGCGAGGCGGCGCTCTACGGCCGGTACGTCGCGCGCACGCGGCCGAAGGCGAGGATCGCCGTGCTCCACGAGGACTCCGAGTACGGGCAGGACATGTTCGCCGGGCTCCGGCGCGGGCTCGGGAAGCTCTCGACGCGCATCACCGCCGTCCAGACCTACGACCTCACCGACCCCGACCTCAACTCGCAGATCGCGCGCCTGAAGGCGTCGCGCGCCGACACGATCATGATCTTCGCGCTGCCGACGCAGACGATCCAGGCGTTCCTCGCGATCCACAAGCTCGGCTGGCGGCCGCGGATCTTCGTCAACTCGGTCTCGATCGACCCGTTCGTGATGGAGGTCGTCCAGCGGAACACGAGCAAGCGGCTCGTCGAGGGCGCGATCTCGAGCGCGTTCCTCAAAGATCCGACCGACCCCGCGCTGGCCCGCGACCCCGGCGTCAAGCTCTACAAGCAGATCCTGAGGCGCTACCTGCCCGGCGCGAAGGTGAAGGAGGTCGCCCACCTGTACGGGATGGCGGTCGCGTACACGATGGTCGACGCGCTCCGCCGAAAGCCGGAGCGCAGCCGACCCGCGCGAGCCTGCTCCGCGCGGCGACGCACCTGAACGAGCGCGCCAACCCGTTCTTCGTCAAGGGCATCGCCGTGCAGACCGGGCCCGAACGACTACTACCCGGTCGAGCGGAGCCGGATGGTCCGCTTCCAGGCCGGTCGCTGGCGCCAGTTCGGCGGGCTCGTCAGCGTCCGCTGACCACCAGCCCTCACCGTTCGCACGCTGACCGACGGCGGGCAGAAGGCCGTCGAGATCGCGCGTGCGGTCGAGGCGTTCGTCAACGAGGCGAAGCAGACGCTCGACCTCGCCCAGTACGACTTCCACCTCGCGGCTGAGACCGAGGAGATCGTCGGCGGCGCGATCAAGGAGGCCGCGGAGCGAGGCGTGGCCGTGCGGATGATCTACGACGTCGGTCACCGGAACCCGATTCCCGGTGCCGCCGCCGCCCGAGCCGGACGTCGAGCTGATCTCGTCGCTCGGCGTGCCGCACCGGCCCATCGCCGGCATCCCGGACCTGATGCACCACAAGTACGCGTCCGCGACGGGACGACCGTCTGGACGGGCTCGACGAACTGGACCGACGACTCCTGGTCGCGGCAGGAGAACGTGATCGTCACGGTCGAGTCGCCGAAGCTCGCGACCGCCTTCACTGCGAACTTCGACGAGCTCTGGTCCGGGGCCGACGTCGAGCAGAGCGGCTTCGTCGATCCCAACCCGGTGCGCGTCGGCGACATGCGCAAGTGCGCGCCTGGTTCACGCCGGGGTTCGGCGAGGCTCTGTCGCGGCGGATCGCGAAACGCATCAGGCGGGCGAAGCGCCGGGTGCGCATCTGCTCGCCCGTGCTGACCGTGGCGCCGGTCCTGTCGGCGCTCTGCGAGCGGGTGGCGGACGGCCTCGACATCGCCGGCTGCGTCGACCGCCCCAGATCGAGGGCGTCATCTACCAGTGGGACGAGAACGGCAACGCCGCCTGGAAGCTCCCGCTCCTCGAACAGGCTCTTACGGCGCCATTCTCGGCAAAGCCCTCCACTCCCTACGGCGCCGGGTCCGTTGCACGACTTCATGCACGCGAAGCTCACGGTCGTCGACGACGTCGTCTTCACGGGGAGCTTCAACCTCTCGCGCTCGGGCGAGCGCAACGCGGAGAACGTGCTCGAGATCGAAGACGCCGCCCTGGCCGAGCGCCTCGCCGGCTACGTCGACGAGATCCGAGCGCTCTACCCTCGGTTCGAGCCACGACGTGGCGTCGTTTCCGGCTGACCTGGGTACTTGAGCCAAAAGACACGACCAGGGGGTGGGAAATGACCAAGAAAGCGGACTCACGACGTCTGCCGTCACCGGCGATGATCGTGGCCTGCATCGCGCTGATGGTCGCGCTGGGCGGAACGAGCTACGCGGCGATCAGGCTGCCGGCGAACAGCGTCGGCACCGTGCAGTTGAAGAAGGCCGCCGTCACGGGCGCCAAGGTCAAGAAGAACACGATCACCGGCACCCAGATCAGGGAGGCCTCGCTCGCCAGGGTGCCCAAGGCGCTCCAGGCCGACAGTGCAGATACCGCCGACAGCGCGGACATCTCCAGGCTCGACTACCGGCAGTCGGCTCCGGTGGCCATTCCAGCGGGCGGGGCGTTCGTCCGCGCGACCGCGAGCTGCGACGCGGGAACCTTCGCAACGGGTGGTGGGGCGAAGGTCTCAAATCCCGACGCCGCCCTCGTCGTCGACTCGAACCCCGCCGGCAAAAGTGCCTGGGAGGCGACCGCCATTGCCGGGCCGGCCGGGATCACGCTGACGGCCTTCGTCATCTGCTCCGACTCCGCAACGACGACACCGTAAGCCGAAACGAGCCCGCCTGAAGGCAGGCGGGCTCGTTCCTATCTCGCCGAGATCAAGCTCCGCGCGAGACGAGCAGCGCAATGAGCAGGATCACGCCGAGGATCAAGAGCCCGAGGGTCAACGCTGCGCCGAGGAGGATGCGTCTCGCCTCGCGGCCGAGGCGCTCCGGCAGCGGGCGCGGGTCGTCGGCCGTCAACAGCCGATAGGCGCGACGCAGCACCCACATTCCGATCATCTGGTGAAACATGGACCCAGACGGTATGCCCGTGGCTCTCGCTGCTACTCCTCCACGCTGGAGGTCCTACGACTTTTTTCCGATTGCGCACCGGCCCGGCGCGGGGGTACGTTCGAGCTGGTTCCGATGACCGACAGGCCCAGCACCGGTGAAGCGTTCCGCGTCTTCGCGGTTGGAACCTGTGTCGTCTGCACTGCGCCTATCGAAGGCAGGATCGCCTTCAATCGAGAAAGCCGTGTCGTCGACTCCGAAGGGTTCCTGGTCTCCCCGAAGGGGCTCACCTGCGACTCCTGCCTCGGGGAGCAGGGTGCGGCCACGTCGGTTACCGCCCGGGTCTAGCTAAGCGCGCCGACCTCGTGCTGCTTGTTCGGTCGTCTTAGGCGCTCGCCCGAGCGCGGCCGTTCTTCTAATCCGAATCGGCCAGCAGTTCCTGAGAGCGCGGCGCATCCTTCGCAAGAACGAGGATCTCGACTGGCCCACCCACGCCTTCGGTGATCCCGACGCCCCAGACAGCCGAGGCGACGTCCGTCTTCCGCCACATCGCGTGGATTCCTTCCATCCTCAGAAGCGACACAGCCAGTTCGGCTGCCATTTCGTTATCCACGATCGCAACACGAGTGAGGTCGTCCATGCTCTCCAGCCTTATTCCGCCAAGCCCTCAGTTACTCCCACTCGATGGTGCTGGGCGGCTTCGACGAGATGTCGAGGGCGACGCGGTTCACGGCCGGGATCTCGTTGATGATCCGGCTCGAGATCGTCTCGAGGAGGTCGTAGGGCAGCCGTGCCCAATCGGCGGTCATGGCGTCCTCCGAGGTGACCGCGCGGATCACGATCGGGTACGCGTACGTCCGCTCGTCGCCCTGAACGCCCACCGAGCGGATCGCCGGCAGCACGGCGAAGCTCTGCCAGAGGTCGCGATAGAGCCCGGCTCGGCGCACCTCCTCCTGAAGGATCGCGTCGGCCTCGCGCAGGATCTCGAGCCGCTCCTCGGTGACCTCGCCGATGATCCGGATCGCGAGCCCGGGCCCTGGGAACGGCTGGCGCCAGACCATGCGCTCCGGCAGGCCGAGCTCCTCGCCCACGCGGCGCACCTCGTCCTTGAAGAGCAGCCGCAGCGGCTCGACGAGCTCGAAGTCGATGTCCTCCGGCAGCCCGCCGACGTTGTGGTGCGACTTGATCGTCGCCGCCACGCTCTCGTCCCCGCCGGACTCGATCACGTCCGAGTAGAGCGTGCCCTGGACGAGGTAACGGATCTGCCCGAGCTTCTCCGACTCCTGCTCGAAGACGCGGATGAACTCCTCGCCGATCGCGCGGCGCTTGTCCTCCGGATCGCTGACTCCGGCGAGCCGCGAGAGGAACCGCTCCTCGGCCTCGACGTGCACGAGCGGCACGTGGAAGTGGTTGCGGAACGTCTCGACGACCTGGACGGCCTCGTCCTTCCGCAGCAGGCCGTGGTCGACGAAGACACAGGTGAGCTGGTCGCCGATCGCCTTGTAGACGAGGAGCGCGGCCACCGCGGAGTCGACGCCGCCGGAGAGGCGCACAGAGCACGCGCTCGGTCCCGACCTGGGCGCGGATCCGCTCGACCTGCTCCTCGATCACCGCGGCGGCCGTCCAGGTCGCGGGCGCGTCGGCGACCGAGTAGAGGAAGTTCTTCAGCAGGTCGTTCCCGTACGGCGTGTGCACGACCTCGGGGTGGAACTGGACGCCGTAGAGCCGCCGCTCCGGATCCTCGAAGGCGGCGATCGGAGTCGACGGCGACGACGCGACGACCCGCGACGCCCTCGGGCGGCGCGGTCACCGAGTCGCGGTGGCTCATCCAGCCGATCTGCTCCGACGGGAGGTTCGCGAACAGCTCGCTCTCGTCGGCCACGAGCTCGGTCTTGCCGAACTCCGAGACGCCGGTTCGCTCGACGCGCCCGCCGAGCTCCTGCGCCATCAGCTGCATCCCGTAGCAGATGCCGAGCGTCGGGATGCCGAGCTCGAAGATGCGCGGGTCGACCTTCGGCGCTCCGTCGGCGTAGACCGATGCCGGCCCGCCGGAGAGGACGAGCGCCAGCGGGTTCCGTGGCGCGCACGCTCCTCGGGCGAGATGCCGTGCGGCACGAGCTCCGAGTAGACGCGGCACTCGCGAACGCGCCGCGCGATCAGCTGCGAGTACTGGCCGCCGCAGTCCAGAACGAGCACCGGCCGCTCCTCGGCGGCCGGCTCAGGCGTGGGCAGCGGGACGACGTTGCTCAGCTCAGCCCATCCCGATGTGTTGCGCCTGCTGCAGCACCTTGCCCTCGGTCTTGATCGACGGCGCGAGCATGATCTCGGCCTTCTGGAAGTCGTGGATCGACTCGTAGCCGCACGTCGCCATCGACGTCCGCAGCGCGCCCATCAGGTTCAGCGTGCCGTCGTTCTCGCGCGCCGGCCCGACGACGATCTCCTCGAGCGATCGCCACCTGCTCGGTCTGGACGCGCGCGCCTCGCGGAAGCGTCGGATGGAACGTCGCCATGCCCCAGTGGTAGCCGCGGCCGGGCGCCTCCTTCGCGCGAGCGAGCGGCGAGCCGACCATGACCGCGTCGGCGCCGCAGGCGATCGCCTTCGCGATGTCGCCGCCCGTGCGCATGCCGCCGTCGGCGATCACGTTCACGTACTTGCCGGTCTCGAGCAGGTGCTGCACCCGCGCCGCGGCGGCGTCGGAGATCGCGGTCGCCTGCGGGACGCCGACGCCGAGGACGCCTCGCGTCGTGCACGCATGCCCGGGCCCGACGCCGACGAGCACTCCCTCGGCTCCGGTGCGCATCAGGTGGAGCGCCGTCTGGTACGAGGCGCAGCCGCCGACGAGCGTCGGGATCGGCAGGTCGGCGATGAACTCCTTCAGGTTGAGCGCCTGGCCGTTCGAGGACACGTGCTCGGCCGAGACGACGGTGCCCTGGATGACGAGAACGTCGAGGCCCGCCTCGAGCGCGAGCTCGTAGTGCTCGCGCACCTTCTGCGGCGTCAGCGAGCCCGGCGGCGAGCACGCCGGCGCGCTTGATCTCCTCGATCCGCTCGGCGATCAGCTTCGGCTCGACCGGCCGCGCGTAGATCTCCTGGAGCCCGCGCGTCGCGCTGTCCTTGGGCAGCTTGGCGATGCGCTCGAGCTCCGCGTCGGGGTTCTCGTAGCGCGTGTAGATGCCCTCGAGGTTGAGGACGCCGAGGCCGCCGAGCTTGCCGAGCGCGATCGCGGTCGCCGGCGAGACGACGCCGTCCATCGCCGAGGCCGAGCAGCGGCAGCTCGAGCAGGTGCGGCCCGAGCTTCCAGCCGATGTCGACGTCCTGCGGGTCACGCGTCCGGCGGCTGGGGACGATCGCGATGTCGTCGAACCCGTAAGCCTGCCGCGCCTTCTTGCCGCGCCCGATCTCTACGTCCAAGTGAACGCCCCCCTAAACGCAAAAAACCCAGGCGCCGTCGGGTCGCCTGGGCCGTGAGAACCGTCTGTCAAACCGCGCCTCTCAAGTGGCAGTCGATCGTATCA
The DNA here is from genome assembly GCA_963776955.1 of uncultured Actinomycetes bacterium. Taxonomy (GTDB): domain Bacteria; phylum Actinomycetota; class Thermoleophilia; order Gaiellales; family Gaiellaceae; genus VAXT01. The sequence goes on along the minus strand of CAVZOM010000002.1, from coordinate 242,558 downwards.
CCCCCGACCGGACGACCTCAGTGCGCAACGGGCTCGAGCTCGGCCACCTCGACTCCGCCCGCCAGGCTGCCCGGCCTCGCGCGGGTCGAAGCGGCCGGCGCCGACCTCGAGCGTCGACGCGGCGCCCGCCCCGACAGCCGCGCGCAGCGCCTCGTCGAGCGGCTTCTCGGCATGGCGAGCGGCGAGGAACGCCGGCGAGCAGCGCGTCTCCCGAGCCGACCGTCGAGACCGGCTCGACCCGCGGCGCGATTGCGCGGTAGCGCTTCAGCTCGCGATCCTCGCGGAAGAGGGCGAAGCAGCCGGACTCCTGCGTGATGAGCACGTTTCGCGCGCCCGAGCTCTGCGATCGAGTCGAGGGCGACGATGAAGTCCTGCTCCTCGTGGAACTCCTGGCCGACGAGGGCTCTCCGCCTCGCGCTGGTTCGGCGAGACGAGGAACGGCTCGGCGCTCGTGCCCAGGCGAAGCGGCTCGCCCTCGGAGTCGAGGATCGTCTTGACGCCGCGGCGGTTGAGGTCGCGGATCGTCTCGCCGTAGAAGCCCGTCGTCGACGCCGCGCGGCAGCGAGCCGGCGAAGACGACGGTGTCGGCCCCGGTCGTCAGGTAGCGAAGCTTCTCGAGGAGCATCTCGAGCTCCTCCTCCTCGACGTGCGGGCCCCACTCGTTGATCTCCGTGTACGACGTGCGCCGTCGGGTCGACGACCGCGGTCGACGTGCGCGACTCGTCGGAGATGCGCACGAAGTCGTTCAGGATCGCCTCGGCGGTCAGCTCCTCGACGATGCGCGTGCCGGTGAGGCCGCCCGCCAGGCCCGTGGCGACGACGGGCACGTCGAGCCGCTTCAGCGCCCGGGCGATGTTGATGCCCTTGCCGCCGGCGATGCGTGAGCCCTGCCGCTGGCCCGGTGCCGCTGGCCGCGCTGGAAGTTCGGGACGGTCAGCGTCCGGTCGAGCGCGGCATTGAGCGTGACGGTGACGATCATTGGCTCACGAAACCCAGCTCCACATGTTGTCGCGCCGCGCGCCCCGCGTACCAGCCGGCGCGGCCGATCGTGCTCGGCTCCTCGACGGAGCGCGCGGCGACGAGCGGCGAGCGCGCGACGACCTTCGCCCCGGTCGATAGACGCGCACCTCGCCCAGCGTCTGGCCCTCGCGCACCGGCAGCTCGACGCCGTGGGAGCGACGACGCGCTCGACGAGGGCGCGGTCGACGAGAACGGCGCGGCGAACCGAGCGCGGAGCGACGAGCGACGACCTGCTCGCGGCCGTACGGCGTCTCGGCCCGGGCGTACACGCGGCCCGGCCGAGATCGACGCGGGACGACGCGGAAGCGCGCGAGCCCCCACTGCATGAGCTCGACGAGGTCGTCGTTTCGGATCGAGCGCGCCGGGCTGCCGATCACGGTCGCGTAGACCGTCACGCCCGGGCCGCGAACGGCCGCCACCTCGGACCAGCCGGCTGCGGTCGTGTGCCCGGTCTTCACGCCGACGACGCCCGGGAAGCTCGCCGAGCAGGTCGTTCCACGTGTGCAGCCGTCGCCCGCCTTCGATCGTCGCGTCGCGCATCGCGACGATCTTGCGGACGACGCGGCTTCTGCATCGAGGATCCGGGCCAGCGTCGTCACGTCGCGGGCGCTGGAGACGTGGCCCGCCGCGTCGAGCCCGTCCGGGCGGACGAAGTTGGTGTCGGCCAAGCCGAGACTGCCCGGCGCGCCGGTTCATCATCGAGACGAAGCGGTCCGAGTCGCCGCGGCCCACGTGCTCGGCGAGCGCCCAGGCGGCGTCGTTCGCGCTCTGGATCAGGCTGGCCTCGACGAGGTCGCGGACGGTCAGCCGCTCGCCGGCGCGGAGGTTGATGCTCGACTCGCCCACCGCGGCGGCGTGCGGCGTGACCGTCACGTCGTCGGTCAGCTGCGTGCGCTCGAGCGCGAGGAGCACGGTCATCATCTTCGTCAGGCTCGCGATCGGCACCTGCGCGCCTCGTTGCGGGCGAGCAGCACCTCGCCGGTGCGCCCGTCCTCGACGAGATACGCGCGCGCGTCGACGCTGGGCCTGCCGCCAGAGCCGGGGGGACGAGGGCGAGCGCGGCCGCGGCTAGAGGCTTGGCGACATGCTCGTCGCGGGGTGCGATGCTCGTTCCGAGACCGCGGACGCAGGGAGCCCCGGTGTCGACACCGGGGCGACTGAGGCCGGCATCGCGCTGAGGCGTCGCTTGCGACGCCGACCAAGAGATCCTGGGGCTCGACCAGGATCGCCTCCGACGCGGCCGCGACTCAGTCCATGTTTCGCCGGTCCCGGCGCGAGCTTCACGGGCGGCAGCGTAGCTAGAGGGCGCCGCGGACGACGAGATCGCGGCCGTGACGAGCAAGCAGGAACGCAACCGGCAGCGCGTAGCGCCTCGCCTCGGCCCGCCAGTCCACGCTCTCTCACCAGCCCGAGGCCGTCCAGACCTCGTTCTTCAGCCGCGCCGCCTCGTGCGCCGACCGCCGAGCGCCAGTCGCTCGTCGCTCGCCCGGAACGCGTAGAGAACCGAGCGCGACGCCGTGACGAGCGCGCTGGCCGGCCCGCTCGTGAACGCGCGCGCGACGTCGGCCGGGCCCGGCGCCCTGGGCGCCGATTCCCGGCAGGAGCAGGACCGCCCGCGGCAGGAGCCGCCTCGCCTCGCCCGACGGCCCGCGGATATGTCGCGCCCACGACTGCGCCCGACGCTCGAGAGCCCGCGCTCGCCGACGAGGTCCTCGCCCCACTCCGAGACGAGCCGCGCGACGTGCTGCCAGAGCGGGCGGCCGTCGGAGAGCTCGAGATCCTGGATGTCGGCCCCGCCCTCGTTCGACGTCTTGACGAGGCAGAAGACGCCGGCCCCCTCGCGCCGGCACGCCGCGAGGAACGGCTCCACCGAGTCGCGGCCGAGGTACGGGTTGACCGTCATCGCGTCGGCGAGCGGCTGCCCCGTCCTCACGCCGCTCGAGATAGGCGGACGCGTAGGCGCGCGCCGTCGAGCCGATGTCGCCGCGCTTGGCGTCCGCGACGACGATCAGCCCCGCGGTCCGCGCGTAGGCGCAGACGTTCTCGAGGCGCGCATGCCCTCCGAGCCGAGCGCCTCGAAGAACGCGAGCTGCGGCTTGACGCCGACCGCGTACTGGGCGACCGCGTCGATCACGCCGCGGCAGAAGCGCTCGCACGCCTCCGCGGCCTCCGCGCGGCCGAGCTGAGCCTCGCCGGCGAGCTCGAGCGGCAGGAGCTCGGTCACGGGGTCGAGCCCGACGAGGAGCTGGCTCCGCTTCCGCTCGACGGCCTCGGCGAGCCTGTCCCCGAACGTCGTCGCGCTCGACGCGGGCGGCGCCGCCTCGAGGTCCTGCGCCATCGAACTCAGCCTAGCGATGAGCCCGGAAATACAAGAGGGCCGCGGCTACCCGTGGCCCTCCTGGAATCTTCGGTCAGGCGTGAGCTACATCTCCCCGCCGCCACCGCCCCGCCGCCGTCGCCGCCTGCGCCGCTCTTCACTGCCTGCTTGAGCTGGCTGCCGGCGGAGAACTTCGGGACGGTCGTCGCGGGGATCTGCACCTTCTGCGACGGGTTCCTCGGGTTGACGCCCTGGCGTGCGCGCGCGGCTGCGTCGTGAACTTCCCGAAGCCTGTGAAGGCGACCTCGCCGCGTCCGCGCAGGACGTCGGTGATCGTGTCGCAGGAAGGCGTCCACGGCTTCGGCCGCGTCGCGCTTCGAGAGACCTGACTTGTCCGCGACCCTGTCGACGAACTCCTGCTTTGTCACGTGCATCCTCCCTCTCGTTGCCTGTAAATCCGCTGGAAGACCCTAACAGCCAAGCCGTTTCGGCTCAACCATGCGGTTTTGCGGCGGTTTTCGCGGTCGGAAGCCACTCTCCTGCCCGAAACAGCGGCACGAGGCGGGCTCCACGGCGCGCGAGAGCGTCGGCTCCGCCCTCCTCGCGATCGACCACGCAGACCGCGATTCGGCACTCGAGGCCGGCCTCGCGAAGGGCGTCGAGCGCCTCGACCGCGGCTCCGCCCGACGTGACGACGTCCTCGACGAGGCAGACCCGCTCGCCCGGCTCGTACGCGCCTTCGAGGCGGTTCGCGGTCCCGTACTCCTTCGCCTCCTTGCGGACGATCAGGAACGGAAGTGCCGGAGGAGAGCGACGCCGCCGTGGCGAGGGCGACGGCTCCCAGCTCCGGGCCGGCGAGCCGCACCGCATCCGGCTCGTGCTCGGCGACCGCCGCAGCGATGTGCTCGCCGAGCGGCGGCCAGCAGGTCCGGCCGCGTCTCGAAGCGGTACTTGTCCAGGTAGTAGCTCGAGCGGCGGCCGGAGCGGAGGACGAAGTCGCCTTCGAGGTAGGCGTGCTCGCGGATCGCCGCCGCCAGCTCGTCTCGCTTCACGGGCGGGCGGCTCGCAGGCCGTCGCGGCGCGTGTGCGAGCAGACGGCCGCCTCGGGCGAGCCGCCGTCGAGCGAGGACCATGGAGCCGTCCGCGAAGTAGAGGTCGATCCGCTCGCGCGCCCGGCCTCGCCGCGCGTAGAGGCCGATGCCGAGGAGCGAGCCCGCCGCGAGCCCGAGTGCGAAGAGCGCTACGACGTCCCACTGGCTCTTGGCCTTCGGCTTCGCTTGGCTGGGCCTTGCGCTTCGGCTTCGGCTTCGGCTTCGCGGCCGCGTTGCGGAGGGCAGGCCTTGAGGTCGTAGAAGACGAGGCCGGACGTCGGCTCGGCGCCGGTCGACGGCCGCGATCAGCAGCTCTCCGTCGCGGACGACGAACAGGCTGCCGTCTCGCCGTCGCCGCCTCGAGCTGGGTCAGCTCCCCTGCGCCGACGCGCTCGGCCTGCTTCCTCGAAGAGCGCCTTGGCGCTCGCGGCGAGCTCCTTCGCGCGCGCTCGTCCGGCAGCGTCGAAGCGACGACCTCGCCGTCTGCCGCCGAAGAGCACAGCGGCCTCGACCTGCGACGAGATCTCCGTCAGCTCGGAGAGTGCCGTCTTGCCGTCCGTCATCGCGGAGAGACTAGCCTCCCGCACCATGCGAGAGGTCTTTTCGAAGTTCTTCGCCGACCGCGGCACGCACCTCGCCGCGATGATCGCCTACTTCGCGCTCCTCTCGTTCGTGCCGCTCCTCTTCCTCGCGCTCGCGCTGCTCGGCTTCGCGGGCCGGGCGGACGAGTCGAGCTTCCTCGTCACGGAGCTGAACAAGGCGTTCCCGTCGAGCTCGGTCGACAGCATCCTCGAGGTCGTCCGCTCGATTCAGGACAACGCGGCGACGCTCGGCGTGATCGGCGCGATCTTCGTCGGCTGGACGTCGCTTTCGCTGTTCAGCGTGCTCGAGTCCGCCTTCAACATCGTCTACGGGAAGCCGAACCGCTCCTTCCTGCACGGGAAGCTGATCGCGGTGATCCTGCTCGTCGGCTCGCTGATCACGCTCTTCGTAGGGCTGCTCGCCGGCTCGGTCGGCTACCGGATCCTGAGGCGCTTTGCCGGCGGCTTCTTCGAGAACGAGTACGTCGCCTACGGCGTGTCGGTGCTGATCTCGACGATCTCCGTGTTCATCTTCCTGTTCTCCGTCTACTACCTGCTGACGAACGAGAAGCTGACCTTCCAGGAGGTGCTGCCCGGCGCGCTCGTCGCGACGTTCGCGCTGGAGGCGAGCTTCCAGCTGCTGCCGCTCTACCTGCGGCTCTCGCGGGACGTGATCGCGCTGCAGGCGTTCGGCGCACCCGCGCTCCTGCTCGTCTGGCTGTACCTGATGGCGAACGTGATCGTCTTCGGCGCCGAGGTCAACTGGTGGCTCGCCCGCAGGCCGCCGGCAAGCGGTCGAGCTCGAAGAGGCGCTGCCGGCCTCGCTTAGTCGACATGTCCGTTAGCCTGAGGCGTGGCTCGAGCAGCGCGCGGGCGGCTCGGGCGCGGTGGGAGTTGCTCGCTTCCATTCGTTGCCCAGCTCGGCCACGGTCCGCTCCTCGCCGCCCGGGATGAAGACCGGGTCGAAGCCGAAGCCTTCGGTAGCCGCGTCGCCTCGTCGGCGATCCGGCCCTCGAGGATCCCCGTTCCGCGATAGCTCCGCGCCCTCCGGGGAGATCGCGACGAGCTCGCAGACGTAGCGCGCACGCGCGGCCCTCGCCTCGACCCCCTCGAGCTCCTCGAGCGCGCGCTCGGCCTCCCGCGCCTGCCGCCCACCGCGACGACTGGACGCCCGGGCCGCCGCCGAGGCCGGCGATCTCGACCCCGGAGTCCTCGCCGAGCACCCAGCGCGTCCGGATCCGCGAGACCCCGGCCGAACCGGGCCTTCGCCAGCGCGTTGTCGTAGTAGGTCTCGCCGGTCTCGGGCGGGTACTCCTCGGCGTCGAGCAGCTCGAGCTCCCAGCCCGCGAGCGCGTGCCGCAGCTCGCGGAGCTTGTTCTCGTTCCGCCGAGGCGAGGACGTCGCTACGTGGCCCACCGCACCGCCGATCACCTGCTCGAGGCGCATCAGCTCAGCCGTGACCGTCTCGAATCGGCCGTCGGCGATCCGGACGTCGAGCACCACGCGCCGGCGGTCGCGCGCGTCCTCGACCTCGAACGAGCGCGACGGCCACGCCACGTCGGCTCGAGGGCATCGAGCAGGACCGCCGGGCTCTCGTTCGGCTTGCAGCTCGACCTCGAGGCGAAGCTCGCCCGGCCGGATCCGCTCGAAGGCCGGTGGGCGATGATGCGCAGCGGCCAGAGGCTGACCAGCACGACGACCGTCGTGATCACGGCGGCGCTGTAGTAGCCCGCGCCGGAGGCCATCCCGATCGCAGCGACGACCCAGAGGCTCGCCGCGGTCGTCAGGCCCCGCATCGACAGGCCCCTGCCGGATGATCGCGCCCGCGCCGAGGAAGCCGATCCCGGTCACGATCTGGGCCGCGATCCGCGTCGGGTCGAACGTGATGCCCTCTCGCGTCGAGAACTCGAAGTCGCCCCACGCGTAGGCGGAGACGATCGTGAAGAGCGCCGCGCCGACCGCGACGAGCATGTGCGTCCGCAGACCGGCCTCGCGCTCCCGGATCTCCCGCTCGGCGCCGATCGCGCCGCCGAGCACGCCGGCGAGGACGACCGCACGAGCACCTCGCCGCAGTGCAGCTCAGGCACGCACGGCCTCCACGGCGTCTCGCTGCGCGGCGCCGATCTCCTCGATCCCGCCCGCGGCGAGGTCGAGCAGCGTCGTCGAGCTGCGCGCGGTCGAGCGGAGCGCGCTCGGCGGTCGCCTGAACCTCGATCAGCCGTCCGTCGCCCGCCATGACGACGTTCACGTCCACCTCGGCCGCCGAGTCCTCCTCGTAGTCGAGGTCGAGGCAGCGGCTCGCCGTTCCACCATCCCGACCGAGACCGCCGCCACCGAGTCGGTCAGCACGCGGCTCAGGCCGACGTGGTCGAGCGCGCGCCGCGCCGCGACGTAGGCGCCCGAGATCGCCGCACACCGCGTCCCGCCGTCGGCCTGGAGCACGTCGCAGTCGATCCAGAGCGTGCGCTCGCCGAGCGCCTCGAGATCGGCGACGGCGCGTAGTGCGCGGCCGATCAGCCGCTGGATCTCGACCGTCCGCCCCTTCTGCTTGCCGGTGCTCGCCTCGCGCTGCGTCCGCTGGCCGGTCGACGCGGGGAGCATCGAGTACTCGGCGGTCAGCCAGCCGCGGCCCTCGCCCGTGAGCCAGCGTGGCACGCCCTCCTCGAGCGAGGCCGTGCAGAGGACCCTCGTCTTGCCGAACGAGATCAGCGCCGAGCCGCTCGCCTGCTCGATGTAGTCGGGCTCGATCTCCAGCGTCCGCAGCTCGTCCGTGCGGCGACCGTTCGACCGGCTCATGCGGCGGCCGCCTCGAGCTCGGCGATCGCCACCTGCTCGACCTGCCCGAGCGGCAGCTGCAGGAAGCGCTCGCCGAGGGTGCGGAAGCGCTCCGGGTCGCCCGTCGTCAGGAAGCGGTACACGCCCTCGCGGCCGTGCTCGTTCGCGATCGTCTTGCGCTCGAGCGTCTCGGCCACCTCGCGCGCGGTCTCCTCGGCCGAGAAGACGAGGGTCACGCCGCGACCGAAGACTCGCTGGAAGATCGGCCGGATCAGCGGATAGTGGGTGCAGCCGAGGATGACCGTGTCGACGCCTGCCTCCTTCAGCGGCTCCGCGTACTCGCGCACCGCCTGCGACCGTCGGCCTCGCCGAACGGCTCGTCGCTCTCGATCAGCGGCACGAGCCGCGGGCAGGCGACCGGGAAGAAGCGGACGCCGGCGTCGAGCGTGTGCACGAGCGATGCGTAGCGGCCCGCGGTGACGGTGGCCTGCGTCGCGAGCAGGCCGATCCGCCGATTGCGGGTCGTCTGCACGGCGGCGTGCGCCTCGGGCGTGATCACGCCGACGATCGGCACCTCGAGCCGCTCCTGGAGCTCGGGCAGCGCCGCCGAGGTCGCCGCGTTGCAGGCCGCGACGACCAGCTTCACTCCCTGCGACCTCGAGGTAACCGGCGATCTCGCCTGCATAGCGGCGAATCTCGCCGAGTGGCCGCGGCCCGTACGGCAGCCGCGCCAGGTCTCCGAGGTAGACGAAATCCTCGTGCGGCATCGTCACGAGACACTCGTGCAGGACGGTCAGCCCGCCGGTGCCCGAGTCGAAGACGCCTACCGGCCGGGGATCCATGGCGCGATTGTAGGCTGGAGCCATGGTGCGCCTCGTCGCAGCGCTCGCCGCCCTGGCGCTCGCCGTGCCCGGCGTCGCGTCGGCGTTCTCCAAGACCGACCAGTCCTGATCCCGATGAGCGACGGCGCCCGGCTCGCCGCGACGTACTACCTGCCTGACGGCGCGCCGCCTGGGCCGGGCTGGCCGAGCGTATGCATGCTGCACGGCCTCGGCGAGAACCGGAACGACGAGACGAACGCGCTCGGCATGTCGATCAACACGCTCGCCGAGACGCAGCTCGCCCCACAGGGTTACGCCGTCCTCACCTTCGACGCCCGCGGCCACGGCCAGTCGGAGGGACTCGTCGGCGTCGACGGGCCTCGCGAGATCCAGGACGTGCGCGAGCTCTTCGCCTGGCTCACGTCACAGCCCGCGATCCATCCCGGCGCGCATCGGCGCCTTCGGCTACTCGTACGGAGGAGGCGCGATCTGGCGCGCGGCGGCAGAAGGCGTTCCGTTCGCGGCGATCGAGGTCGCCACGACCTGGACCGACCTCTACTCCGCGCTCGCTGCCCCAGGACCTCGCCCGCTCGGGAGTCGTGCTCGGCTTCTGGAACTCGATCGCGGCGCGGGCCGCGCCGGAGGTCGAGCCCGATCGTGAACGACGCGCTTGCCGGACGGAACCTCGCCGCTGTGCGCGCCTTCGCGGCCGCGCGTTCGACCCGACAGCTGCTCGGGCAGATCAAGGCGCCGACCTTCCTGTTGCAGGGCCGGCGCGACTTCGCGTTCGACCTCGAGCAGGCGCTCGTGCCCTTCGCGCGCCTGAAGGCTCCGAAGCGGCTCTACCTCGGCGACTTCGGGCACGCCCCGCTCGCGCTCCCCGCGGGCGAGCTCGAGCACGTCCTCCCCGACGCGCGCCGCTGGTTCGACCGGTACCTGAAGGGCCTGCCGAACGGGATCGACAACGAGCCCCGAGTCGAGGTCGCGCCCGATCCCTGGACCGGCCGCACGTACTCGTATCGGTCGCTGCCGGCTCGCAAGACGCTGCGCCTCACCTTTCGCGGGCGGAGAGAGATCGGCTCGACCGGCAAGTTCGTCCGCACGCTCCCGCGCAGGAAGGCGCGGCTCGAGACCTTCGGCGCTCCGACGCTCCGTGTCGCGCTCGCGAGCCCGAACGGCTGGCCGCACGTCGTCGCCGTCCTGTCGGCGGTCACGCCCCAGGGTAGGGAGATCGTGTCTGCTCCGGCGGCGCCCGAGTCCGGCTCGGCTCGAAGCCGAAGCAGGTCTCGATCCGGCTGATCAGCCAGCTGACCAACGTTCCTCCGCGGTCGCGTCTGAGCCTGACCGTCGCGGCGACCTCGACCGCTCAGAGCCCGGGCAATCTCCTCTATCTGTCCGGCGTGCCCCGCTCGGCGCGGCTCGTCGTCGGCCCGGCGAGGATGACCCTTCCGGTTCTCGACGCCGTCCAATCTCGCGCTGAGTATTGACTCCGGAGTCAACCGGCCTGTTAACTCATAGCTGTGATTTTCGTCTCATTTCGTAACTCCGAGGAAAGGACAGCTCTATGAAGAGGTTCACCCGCCTGGCCCTAGCCGCGGGCGCACTCGTTTCCGCGCTCGCGTTCTCGGGCTCGGCATGGGCGGCGTATCAGCCGAGCCTCACCGTCACGTCTCAGCGGAACGCCCCGGGTAGGCCGACGGCGATCCTCCTGGGACACGTCCAGACCGCCGCTGACGACCCCACCGCGAAGGACACGATCTACGCACCGCTCGGCTACGGGGTGAACCTCACTCAGGCCGCCGGCACGAAGATCGGGGACGTCAGCGCCAGGCTCATCCTCCGCGGCGGAGGGAATGCCGAGGTCGACGTCGAGGGTGAGGTCATCGCGGACAACCCCGCCGTGCACACGAACAACCAGTGCGCTCCCGGCCTGCACGGAGCCGTCTGGAGGCTGAACATCACGGTCGCGGGAACGCCGCTGACGGTGCCCGATCTACGTGGACGCGATCACGGCCGGGCCGGAAGCCACCTTCGCGTCGGCGAAGATCCAGCTCTGCCTTGCGGGGCCGATCGGCACACCCGCGGGCGCGCAGCTCCTCTTCGCCTTCTTCGACGTGAACGGCGTCTTCACGAACCCGTCGAACACCTCGAATCGTGTCTGGAGGGCCCTGTTCACGCCGTACATCGTCGGTTCGCCGAACCCGAATCCCGGCGGGACGACCGAGGGCCAGGCACTCGTGCCGGGCCGCGTCGCGCTGACGATGAAGGCCAAGAGCCTGAAGAGGGGTCGCGTGACCATCACCGGACGGCTGCTCGTGAACGGCCAGCCGTACCGGGGCGGCGTGATCGAGCTCTACGCCGGAACCAGGAAGGTTGCCCAGACGAGGACGAATGCGCGCGGGCAACTACACCTTCAAGAGGAAGATCCGGAAGAAGACCCGGTTCACCGCGCAGATACTCGAGCTCGCCGATCTCGCACTGCCGTGTCCGGCGCCACCACCGCCTGCGGCTCCGCAGGGATGCAAGACGGCGACGCTGTCGTTCTTCGCGGCGAACGTCGTCACGGCTAGAAGGAAGCGCTAACCGTCTCGGAAGCGGGGCCTCCGTCAGGGGGCCCCGCTCTCGTATCCTGGCTGCATGGCCGCGCCGATCCGCGTCGGGACTTGCTCGTGGGCCGACGAGGCGCTCTCGAAGTACTGGTACCCGAAGGGCGTGCCGGCGGGCGAGCGGCTCCGCTTCTACGCGGAGCACTTCGACACGGTCGAGGTCGACTCGACCTACTACCGGCTGCCGGTCGAGGAGATGGTCGAGCGCTGGGCGGAGCGCACGCCCGAGGGGTTCGTGATGCACGTCAAGGCATTCGGCGTGATGACCCGGCATCCGGTGAAGGTCGAGCAGCTGCCCCCGGACTTGCGCGACGAGGCGCCGAAGGACGATCGTGGCCGGGTCGACCGGCCGCCGCGTGAGTTTCGAGCGGAGATCTTCCGCCGGTTCCGTGCTGCGCTCGAGCCGCTTCGCGCCGCCGGCAAGCTCGGCGGGCTCCTGTTCCAGTTCCCGCCGTACGTCGTCCCGAAGGAAGCCTCGTACGACTATCTCGCCTGGGCGCGGGAGCAGATCGAGGACGACAAGATGCTCGTCGAGTTCCGTCACCGAAGCTGGTACGAGGACGACCAGCGCGAGGAGACGCTGCGCTTCCTCGAAGAGCACGGGATGAGCCATGTCGTCGTCGACGCGCCGCGCTCGGAGGGCAAGAACGTCCCCCTGACGGTGCACGGGCTGACGACGCCGCTCCTCTACGTGCGCATGCACGGCCGAAACGCGGAGACGTGGAACGTGCGCGGACGGAGCGCAGCGGAGCGGTTCGACTACCTCTACCCCGAGGAGGAGCTCGCCGAGTGGGTCGAGCCCGCTGAAGGAGCTCTCGGCCCAGGCCGAGGAGGCGTACGTGCTGTTCAACAACAACAACCGCAGCGCGAGTCGGCGGCCGCGAGGTCGCGCAGGCGCCGACGAACGCCGAGATGCTCCGCGAGCTCCTCGCCAAGAGCGGAGCTCCGGTCAGCTCCCCGCCTGCAGGAGCTCGAGCAGGATCTGATTGAACCGGTCCGGTGCCTCGACGCTGACGAGGTGACCGGCGCCTTCGACGACCTCGAGCCGACCGTTCGGCGCTGACTCGGCGATCTGACGGGCCTCGTCCACCGGGAGGATGTCGTCCTGGTCGCCGACGACGACGACGAGCGGGCCGGCGAACGAGGTGACGACCTCGGTCGCGTCCGGACGGTCTCGGAGCGCCTCGATGCCGCGCACGAGCTCGTCGGTCGTGCGCTCCGGCGGGCCCGGCGGCGAGAAGTCGCGGTTCCAGCCCTCGATTCCCTCTTCCTGGACGACTCGGATCATGTCGTCGCGCAGGCCCTGCGATCGGGCGGGTCGGCGTCGCGCGCGAGCCCGGCCAGCAGGAGCCCGCGGACCCGCTCCGGCGCCCGGCGGGCCATCGCGAGCGCGACGTAGCCGCCCATCGAGGCGCCGACGGCGATGAGGTCGTCATCCGCCTCGTCGAGAATCCGCTCCGCCCAGCCGTCGACCGAGCTCCCGCCGAGCTCGTAGAGATTGGGCGTGACAACCTCTGCTCGCCGAGCACGGCGAGCTGCGGCTCCCACATCCGCTCGTCGAGCGGGAACGCGTGCAGGAGGACGACCGTCACTCGTGGGTCACCGATCACGGCTCCCGGGCTGAGCTCTTCGCCTCGTCGAAGCCGAGCCCGGTGCCGGGGATGCCGAGCGCCTCGGCCAGCCCGGCCGCGACTTCGTCCGGGGGCGGCAGCTCGGCCGGCGACGAGGCGGACTTGCGGCCGCTGCGCGAATCGCCGCAGCCTTCCCGCCGGTGAGCCTCGCGAGGAGGGTCGGATTCGCCCGCAGCGCCATCGCGTCGCCGGGCGGCAGCGCGCCGTAGAACTCGGGCACGGAGAGATACTCGTCCATCGTCTGGCCGCGCTCGAACGCGACGAGCCGCACGACCGAGCCTCGCTCGATGCCGAGCGCGAGCACGACTCCTCCGGTCACGTACGAGAGCTCCGAGGCGAGCTTGCGCAGGCGCTCGGGCTCCTTGCCGGCGACCTCGTCGTAGACGCCGATCCAGCCGTGCTCGGGCGCCGAGACCGCCGTGGCCGCGCGTCCGCGCAACGCGCGGGGCGAAGCGTGCGACGGCTTTCTCGACGGCCGCCTGGTCGTCGGTCTGCACGTGCACCGAGCCGGTGGAGGGCGCCTCGCCGCCCGCGAGCCGCTGCTCGAGCGAATCCGATGTCCGTGAGCAGCGAGCGGCGGTAGTCGGTGAAGCCGAGCCGGCGCCAGTACGCGAGCGCTTCGTCGTTCGGCAGCTCGACGTTCAGCGAGACGTGCTCGACGCCCTGCTCGCGAAAGTGCGTCCGCCAGATGTTGCAGCAGGTCCCGGCCCCCACCCTTGCCGCGCGCCTCGGGTCGCAGGTAGACGAGGCTGACATGACCGAGGCCTTCTCGGAGCTCGCCCTTGGCCATCCCGACCACCTCGCCGTCGACCTCGGCGACGACGAGCTGGCCTTCGATATAGGGGCCCGCCGGCGGTGGCGGGTACGGCCGCGCCCAGTGCTCGTCGAGGTACGCGGAGACGAGCTCCTCGAGCGCCGGGCGGTCCGCGTCCGTTGCGGGCCGGATGTTCATGTGGCGCCGGCGAGCAGGCCGCCGAGGAGGTAGTGCGCCGTCAGGTTCTGGAACGGGTCGAAGCGCTCGCCGATCACTCTCACCTCGTCGGTCGTCAGGTTTCGGCCCTCACCATAGAAGCGCGAGACGGCCTTGCGCAGGCCGAGGTCGCCGGCGGGCCACGCCCTCGGGCGCGCGAGGTGGCGGGCCAGGAACCAGTCGGCGGTCCACTCGCCGATCCCCGGCAGTGCGGTCAGCGCGCTCTTGACCTCGTCGTCGGGAAGCGAGCGAGCGCCGTGCAGGTCGAGGTCGCTGCGCGCGATCCCGACCGCGTACTCGGCCTTGCGGCGCGAGAAGCCGACGGCGGTGAGCTCGTCCGGCTCGGCGATCAGCGATCCGCTCGCGCGTCGGGAACGCGTACGCATGCTCGACGCGGACGCCGAAGCGCTCGATCAGGCGGTTCCGGATCGCGAACGCCGCCCGCAAGCGAGACCTGCTGGGCGGTGATCGACGTGACGAGCGCTCTCGAACGGCTCGACCGCGATCGGCGGTCGCAGCCCGCGCAGCTCTTCGACCAGTCGGGCGAGCGTCGGCTCGCTCGGCTGCGAATGCGTAGAACTCGTCGAGGTCGAACTCGGCGCCGAGGAGCTTGCGCACGACCGGCTCGATCTCGGCGTCGAGCGGGTCGACGTCGACTCCGCCCGGCGCCTCGGTGATCCGCACCTCGCGGCCGCCGACGACGCGATGCAGCCCGCCCTCGTGCCAGAGGTTCGCGAGGTCCGGTGCCGAACGCCCGGTAGCGGGCGGTCGAAAGCTCGAAGTCGTAGGGCTCGGGCAGGCTGAGGGTCTCCATGGCGAGAACGTAGCGGCGGTTCCGGGCGGCCGAAAGCCGCCGGCTCGTAAGGCGAGCTACGAAGGCGGCGTAACGATTCCGTTGGCGAGCGCAGCCGAGAGGGCGCGGAAGTCCGTGAAAGGCTCGAAGGGGGTACCGCGCTCGGCGAGGTAGCGGGCGAGACCGGAGGTCGCGAAGACGCGATCGGAGGCGAGCGCGGCGCACCGGTCGGAGTAGCCGTCGCCGACGTAGACCACGTACCCGTCCGGGAGCAGCGCCCGCTTGCACGACTCGCTGCAGTGATCGCAGTCGTCCGGATACCGCCAGTCGACGCGCCAGCCGTTCGGTCGAGGCGTCGACGCGGTTCGCGTGCAGGAGCACGTCGACGCCCTCGCGCTCCAGCACCGGCTCGATCAGCTCGTGGAAGCCGCTCGAGACGACGTGGACGTCCCAGCCGCCGGACTGGGCCTGCTCGACGAACTCGCGGAACCCGGCGCGGACGCGCGCGTGCTCGAGCACCCAGGCGACGACCTCGTCGAGCGGAGCCGTGACCGGCGCGAACTCGCGCGTGATCACCTCGCGAAGCGGCATCGTGCCGGCGTCGAGCCCGTCCTCGACCTCCTGGTAGACGGCGGGGTCGCCGAAGTCGCCGCGCGATCGTGTCGAGCAGGTCGTGCTCGGTGACCGTCCCGTCGAAGTCGATCACGACCGACCGGTCATTGGCTCGCTTTCGTCACGATCCCGTCACCCATGCGTGCGAATTTCCTCAGTACGATCGAATCGGGGAGGAGGTCGGCGGTACCTGAAATTAACCGGGCGTGGGTCGCGGGCCGTAGAGGTGTGACGTCGCCCCGGCCGGATCCTGGTCGTACGTGTGCGTCTCGCCCGGCTCCTCGTACCACGAGTAGGCGTACTTCCCGTCGTCCAGCTCCTTCGCGAGCTTCGAGAGCTTGAGCGGATGGAACGTGTCGCACATGACCGCGAGCTCGTGGGTCTCGGTCGCGCCGATCGACTTCTCCGCGAGCCCGGGCTGCGGGCCGTGCGGGATCCCCGACGGATGAAGCGTCACGGAGCCGATCTCGATCCCCTTCCGCGACGAGAACTGCCCGTCGACGTAATAGATCATCTCCTCGCTCTGGAGATTCGAGTGGTGGTACGGGATCGGGATCGCCAGCGGGTCGAAGTCGAGCTTGCGCGGGCAGAACGAGCAGATCACGAAGTTCGGGCCGGCAAAGGTCTGATGCGAGGGCGGCGGCATGTGGATCCGCCCGGTGATCGGCTCGAAGTCGTTGATGTTGAACGTCCACGGGTAGAGGTAGCCGTCCCAGCCGACGACGTCGAACGGGTGGTAGTCGATGACGTAGTCCTGGTAGCCGTCGCGAACGCGGATCTTGAGCTTGAACTCCCCGCGGTCGCGATAGGTCTTGAGCTCGGTCGGCGGATGGATGTCGCGGTGGTAGAAGGGCGCGTGCTCCATCAGCTGCCCGTACTCGTTCCGGTACCGCTTCGGGATCTCGATCAGCCCGGGCGTCTCGAAGAGGAGGTAGCGCTGCGGCCCTGAGGGCTCGAACGAGTAGGTCGTCCCGCGCGGGATGACGATGTAGTCGCCCTCGCGGTAGGGGACGTCGCCGAAGGTCGTGTGCAGCGTCCCGCTCCCCTCGTGGACGAAGTAGACCTCGTCGCCCTCGCCGTTCCGGAAGAAGTAGTCCATCGACTCGCTCCGGCCGCACGAGCGAGATCTCGACGTCGTTGTTCCACATCAGGAGCTTGCGTCCGGAGATCTCGTCCCCCTCGGGCTCGATCCCCATCGTCTGGAAATGCCGGTGCGCGTGGGCGTCGGGCACCCATTCCTCGCGCTCGATCGGCTCGAAGTCGCCGAGCTCCTTGATCCGGCAGGGCGAGATGAGGTGGTACAGGATCGACTCGTTCCCCGTGAAGCCCTCGAGGCCCATGACCTCCTCGGTGAGGAGGCTTCCGTTGTCGCGGAACTGGATGTGCCGCTTCCGCGGAACCTCGCCTCGGCTCTGGTAGGTCGGCATCAGCGAGAAGGATAGAGAAGGCTAGGTCAGACTTCGGGCCGACGCGGTTCCGGAGCACTCCGATCCCTTCGATCTCGAGCTCGACCACGTCACCCGGCTGCAGCCAACGCCCGTCGCCGTGCTCGAGGATGCAGCCGGTGCCGACAGTGCCGGACCCGAGCACGTCGCCGGCGCGGAGCCGGGTGTTTCTCGCCGCGTGCTCGACGATGCGCGCCCACGGGTGGTGCATGTCGCCCATGTTCCCGCGCGAGCGCTCCTCGCCGTTCACGCGCGCGACCATCTCGAGCTTCAGGTCACCGAGCTCGTCCGGGTGTCACCACCATCGGGCCGAGGCTCGTCGCGAAGTCCTTCCCCTTCGACGGGCCGAGCCCGATCTTCATCTCGGGACGCTGCAGGTCGCGGGCCGACCAGTCGTTCATGATCGTGAAGCCGCCGATCTGCCCGTCCTTGCCGATGACGACGGCCGCCTCGAGCTCGTAGTCGAGCTCGTTCGACCCCTCCGGGTACGGGATCTCGTCCTCCGGGCCCGTAGATCGCGGCCGGGTTCGAGAAGTAGAACGCCGGCACGTCGTACCACTCCGGCGCGATCTCCAGGCCGCGCAACCCGCGCGCCGTCTTCACGTGCTGCTCGAAGGCGTAGAAGTCGCGGACGGAAGGCGGATACAGCACCGGCGGCCGCAGGTCGACCTCGTCCAGCTGGTATTCCGCGTGCTCGCGCGCCTTGCCCCCACCGGCGAAGAACGACTGCAGCGTCTGGGCGGCGAGCTGCATGACGCGGTCGCCCTCGACGCGACCGGGCCAGCCGCGCTTCAGGTTCTGCGCCCTTCGGGCTGAACATGACCAATTTCATGGTTCGGTGTGCACGCTAACGTCGGCGAGCTGCGGGAGGGCGCGCCGTATGTCCTCTTCGACCTCGCTCGCGCGCGCGTGTGCATCGGCGAGAGCGCTCGCCGGGTCGAGCGCGAGCGTGAGGAACGCGACCAGCCCGTCCTCGGTCTGCAGGAACCGGAGCTCGCGCGGCGGCGCGCCGGTCTTGTCCCGGACGATGCGAGTCGACGGCCTCCGCATCCGCCTCGACGTCGGAGCCCTCGGGCGTCGCGACCGACTCCGGGCTCGCGAAGCGGCTCGAGGTGCGTCTGAACCGAGACGACCTCCGGGACCGCGGTCCCGATCGCGCGCTCGACCTTCGAGGCGACCTCATGAGCATCCTCGAGCGAGCAGCTCGCCGGGGAGCTTCAGATGCAGCGCGACCTGGAGGCCGTCCGTCGACAGCCACGACCCGAAGGTTGTGCACCTCTCGCACGCGCGGGACGGTCAGCGCCGCGGCGTGCACCCGCTCACGCAAGCGCGGCCTCGTCCTCCGCAGGCTCGACATGGACGACGACGTCGCTCTCCGGCAAGGCGCGCTGAACCGCCTCTTCGACCGCATCGGCCGCCGCGTGACCCTGGCCGACTGCCGCGTCCGGCGAGACGCCGATGACGACGTCCGCGAAGTGGCGTCCGCCGGCCTGGCGCATGCGCAGCCGCCTCAGCTCGACGGCCGGTTCCAGCCGCGCGATCGCAGCGCGCGCGGCCCGCTCCGCCTCGTCCGGCACCCGATCCATGAGCACGTCGACGTTCCGCGCATCAGCCGCCCCGCCGCCGCGAGCACGAGCAGCGCGACGAAGAGCGCCGCCACCGCGTCTCCCTCCGGCCATCCGGCGCGGGCTAGAAGCAGCCCGAAGAGCACCGCCGTGGAGCCCACGAGGTCGCTGCCGAAGTGCAGCGCGTTGGCGGCGAGCGCCGCGCTCCCGTACCGCCCGCGCCGCGCGGAGCGAGACGAGCGTCCGGCTCAGGTCGATCGCGATCACGATCGCGACGACGACGAACGCGTACCAGACCGGGTCGACAGTGGGCTCGGTGGAGCCCGACGAGAACGGCGAGCGCGCGGTAGGAGATATAGAGGCTGACGAGCACGAGGAGGGCCGCCTCGGCGAGCGCCGCCAGGTGCTCGGCCTTGCCGTGGCCGTAGGGGTGTCCGCGATCGGCGGGACGGCCGGCGACGCCCACGGCGAAGAGCGTCAGCAGCGCGGCGACGAGATCGGTCCCGGAGTGCACCGCCTCCGAGATCAGGCCGAGGCTGCCGGTCGCGAGGCCGGTCCCGAGCTTGAGCGCGATCAGCACGCACGCGGCGACGACCGAGACCAGCGCAGTGCGCCGCTGCGGGCTCACGCGCGCTCCTCGCCGGCGGCTGCTCCCGGCCGGCGAAGCCGGCCTCCGCTACCGCCTGGCGCCGCTGCGTGCACGGTGCTCTCCGGGCCCGTATTGCGAATACTGTGCCCTCCGGCCCCGCACCCGCAGCGGCCCCCGAGGAACGCGCGGGCACCACAGGCAACGGCCGGGCTCATGCCCGGAAGGCTACGAGGTCCCGAGGCGATCTCGGTTTTCTGACGTGGCGCTGAGCGCCTGTATGCGAGCGGGACAGTGTTGGATCACACGGCCCGCTCGCAGGAGGGCGGTCAGCGAAGCGCGAGGCGGCGCGCGGAGCCGGGCTCTGCCCGGCGGGAGCCGACGCCGGTCAGGGAAGCGAGATCAGTACCAGCGGCCGCGCCGGAAGCCACCGAAGAGCAGACCGAGGATGATCAGGATCAACCCGAGCCAGAGGCCGTAGATGATCAGGACGATGATCCCGATGATGACGAGAATTGCGCCTATACCCACGTGGATCTCCTCTCTCTAGGGCGGCCGAAGCGCGGAGCTTACGGCTCCAGACGTTTCCGCGCAGCGTCTCTCGCGCTCGACCGCCCTAGCCATCCGATCCCCTAGGTCTTTGCGCCAGTCTGCTGCAGACCGTTTCGACGCCTTACGTAGAGGACCCGATCCCAACCAGGAGCAACGCCAGCCCCCCGCCGAGCGGCGCGACCGGGAACGCGCCCGCACTGCTGGGCGGCGCCGAGCCGCCGATCCGCACTTCGCCGATGTTGTGGTTCCGCGCGCAGGGAGCAGCTTCCCCGTTGTAGCTCGTGAAGCCGTCGAAGACCTCGTAGGCCCAGAGGCCCGGCGAGGGGAAGACCACCGTGGCCTCGTAGAGACCGGCCGCGGGATCGGTCGCCTTGGCCGTGAACGTTCTCCTGTCGTCGGTCGCGCGGTTGATGATCGTCACGGTTGGCTTCGCATCCGCTGCATCGGGCAGCGGGTTCCGACCGTGCTGGAGGATTTTGAGCTCGGCCGTCCAGGTCTTCCCGGCGGCGAGGCCGTTCGGGGGTGGCGCGAGCCCGACGGTCGCCCAGCAGCCGGCCCCGGCCGGCGAAGCGAACGTGAAGGCGGCCAGTAGGGCGCCTCCCAGCAGAGCCTTGCGCATGAGTGCCTCCTTTTTGCGCTGATACACCGCTCGCGCGGCTCTGGTTCCCCGGGGACTGTTAGAGGTTCCCGCGCAGGGCCTGCTCGCGCTCGATCGCCTCGAACAGTGCCTTGAAGTTGCCTTCGCCAAACCCCCGCGAGCCGTGCCGCTCGATCACTTCGAAGAAGAGCGTCGGCCGATCCTGGGCCGTCTTCGTGAAGATCTGGAGCAGGTATCCCTCCTCGTCGCGATCCGCGAGGATGCCCAGCCGCTTCAGGTCCTCGTAGTCCGCGTCGATCTCGCCGACCCGGTCCTCGAGGTCGTCGTAGTACGCCGTAGGGGTCTTCAGGAACCGGAGCCCGCGCGACTCGAGCTCCTCGACGGTGGAGACGATGTCGTCCGTCGCCATCGCCACGTGCTGCACCCCGGGCCCGCCGTAGAAGTCGAGGTACTCCTCGATCTGGCTCTTCCGCTTCCCCTCGGCCGGCTCGTTGATCGGGAACTTGATCTTCCCCTCGCCGTCCATCATCACCTTCGACATCAGAGCCGAGTACTCGGTCGAGATCGCCTCGTCCGAGAAGTGGATCAGCTCGGTCATCCCGAACGCGCGCTCGTAGAACTCGACCCAGTGCTCCATGCGCCCCAGCTCGACGTTGCCGACGACGTGGTCGAGGTTCTGGAGGCCGATGCCGGTCGTCGGCGAGCCGTTGTCCACCGAGGACGCGTAGCCGGGTAGGTACGGGCCCGGCGTAGTCGTCGCGGTTCACGAACGTGTGGATGTTGTCGCCGTAGGTCGCGATCGACGCCAGCTCGACCCGGCCGTAGTCGTCCTCGACCCAGTGCGGCTCGGTGACGCTTCGCGCACCGCGCTGCACCGCCTGGCGGTAGGCCTCGGTGGCGCTCGGGCACCGTCGAGCGCGACGTCCTTGACGCCGTCGCCGTGCGCGCACGCGAACTGCGTGATGTCGCTGTCCGGCCGCAGCCCGCTCGTGACGCACGAGGCGGATGTCGTTCTGGTCGAGGACGTACGACGCGCGGTCCCGCACGCCCGTCTCCGGCCCCGCGTAGGCGGTCTGCGTGAACCCGAAGGCGTGCTCGTAGAAGTAGGCGGCCTGCTTCGCGTTGCCGACGTAGAGCTCGAGGTGATCCCACCCCTTGATCGGCATGAAGTCGGTCGAGCTCATGTCTCGGATCTTACGACAGCCGGTGTTTTCGATTCAGGCACGGCCGCGGCTGGCATCCTCCTCGAACCCTTCGCGGAGCGGGACCTCGCGCAGCCCGAAGAGGACGATCAGGAAGATGACGACCGCGACTCCCGCGGCCGCCATGAACGCCGGCTGCATCGCCTCGGCGAGCGCATCGCGCAGGCTCGGCGGCAACCGGCGCACCGACGCCTCCTCGACCACCGTTCCGCTCGGCAGGCCGTGGTTGATGATGACGCCCATCAGAGTCACGCCGAGCGTCGCGCCGATCGAGCGCGAGAACTGCGTGAGCGCGGTCGCGGATCCGATCGCGCGGAACGGGACGACGTTCTGCACGGCGACGACGAAGACCTGCATCATCAGGCCGAGGCCGACGCCCGTCACCGCCATGTAGGTCGCGGCCTGCGCGTCCGACGTCGTCGTGTCCATCCTCGAGAGCAGGAGCAGCCCGGCAGCCGAGCACGACCGGCCCGACGAGCGCGTTCGGCCGGTAGCGGCCGGTACGCGAGACCCATTGGCCGGAAAGCGTGCTCGTCAGGACCGCCGCGACCATGAACGGCGTCAGCACGACGCCGGACGCCGTTGCGGACGTGCCGATCACGCCCTGGACGAAGAGCGGGACGTAGGCGATCGTCCCGACGAACGCCATCGCGGCGAGCCCCGTGCAGACGACGCCCGTCGCGACCGTCGGATTCCGCAGCAGGTCGAAGGGCAGGATCGGCTCCGGCGCGCGCCGCTCGACGAAGGCGAAGGCGGCGAGCAGCACGATTGCCAGGGCGAACGCGCCGAGCGACCGGCGTCGAGCCCCAGCCGTGGTCGCGGCTCCAGACCAGGCCCAGGAGGAGCGTCCCCGTGCCGGCGGCGAGCAGCGCGGCGCCGGGGAGGTCGAGGTAGTGGTCACGGCGAGCCTCTCGCTTCGGAATCGCGATCGCGATCACCGCTCATCGCGATCAGGCCGACCGGCACGTTGATGTAGAACGCCCAGCGCCAGCTCGCCTGGTCGACGAAGATCCCGCCGAGCGGAGGGCCGACGATCGACCCGAGGACGAAGGTCGACCCGAACAGCCCCTGGTAGCGCCCACGGGAGCGCGGCGGGACGATGACGCCGATCGTCGCGTGCGCGAGCGCGAACAGCCCACCTGCGCCCATCCCCTGGACGACGCGGAACGCGACGAGCTGGTTCATCGACTGCGCGAGCCCGCACAGCGCCGAGCCGAAGAGGAAGATCGAGATCGCGACGAGCCACAGGAGCCGCCGCCCGTAGATGTCGCCGAGCTTCCCGTACAGCGGCACGGTGACGGTCATCGCGAGGATGTACGACGTGATCACCCACGAGTAGCTCGTCAGGCCGCCGAGGTCGTCGACGATCGCCGGCAGCGCGGTCGCGACGATCGTCTGGTCGAGCGCAGCGAGCAGGATCGCGACCATGATCGCGCCGTAGATCGCCAGGACCCGTCCGATCGTGAAGCGGTATCCCGGCGGCTTGTGGGCGAGGCGAGCACGCAGGGCGGACCACGACGTCCAGCCTAGCGACGCGACTCTCCTGCTCGCTCCGTGGCCGCGGAGAAGACGATGCCGGCGGCGATCAGGAGGCCTCCGCCAGCTGGAGCCGCGTCAGGCTCTCGTGCAGCAGCAAGCAGCGCGATCACCGCGGCGAGGAAGGGCTGGAGGTTCGCGAAGAGCGAGGCGCGCGACGGCCCGACCCAGTCGATCGCGGTGAACCAGAGCAGGTTCGTGATCACGAGCGGCCCGATCACCGCGTAGGCGAAGGTGAGCCAGACCGAGGCCGGGAGGTCGAAGCTCTGGTCGTCGAGCTGCGGGGCGCCGGCGACGACGAGCAGCGCCGCCGCTCCGAGCAGGAAGATCGCGCTCAGCCGGAACGGCGAGTAGCGGCGCATGAGCGGAGCGAGCGCGACCGAGTACCCGGCCCAGGTCGCGGCCCCCGCGACCGCGAGCAGGTCACCCCAGAGGTTCCCCGAGATGCTCTGACCCGAGCCGACCGTCACGAGCACGACGCCGGAGAACGAGAGCAGCGGCGGCGATCCAGAAGCGAGCAGCCCGAGCTGCTCGATCCCGACGGCACGCGCGATCAGCGCCGTGAAGATCGGGCAGCGTCCCGAAGAGCAGCGCGACCGTCGTCGCCGTCGAGAGGTCGAGCGCGAAGACGAAGCCGAGCTGGTTTCCGAACAGCAGGACGATCGCGAGCGCGACGAGCGGCAGATCACGGCGCTCGATCCTGAGCGAGCGCTCGCGTGGGCAGGACGATCGCGAGGAAGATCGAGCGCCGCGAGCGAGTACCGGACGGCCGAGTACGTGAGCGGCTCGAAGCCGTTGTCGAGGATGTACTTCGAAGCCGTGAAGTTCAGCGCCCACAGGCAGACGGTGACGAGCAGCATCGCGTCTGCCACAGAGCCCCGGCGCACCCGAGTCGACCCTACCGATTAGCCTTCAGCCAATGGCCGAGCCGACCAAGGACGACGTCGACGCGATCGTCGGCCCCGCGACGCCGCACTTCGCCTACCAGCTGCGCGCACGCGTCCTCGAGCTCGTCGAGGACCTCCCGGAGAGCCACGAGGTTCGCCGCTACGCGGAGGAGAAGGCCGAGCTCCTCGACCGGCTCGGCTACGCCTCCTCCAAGGCGGAGGAAGGGCCGCGCGAGCCGCGCACGCGGCCGGGCTGGGAGCAGATTCCGAGCACCGCGCCGGCCGACGAGCCGCTGAAGCCGACAATGACCATGCGAGGGCGCCACCGTCTTCGTGACGGGCGGCTCGCGCGGGAATCGGGAAGGCGATCGCCCACCGGTTCGCGGACCTGGGCGCGGCCCGGATCGGCATCGGCTACCTCCGAAACGACAAGGCGGCCGAGGAGACCGCCGAGGAGCTGCGCGCAAAGGGCGCAGAGCCGGTCCTCGTCCGCGGCAACGTCTCGTCGGAGCGCGTCGTGCGCGAGGTCGCCGAGCTCGGCCCGTTGCGCGCGCTCGTGCACAACGCGGCGACGGGGTCATCCGCCCCGCGCTCGAGACCGAGGACAAGCACTGGGACTGGACGATGACCGCGAACGCCCGGGCGTTCCTCTCGCTGACGCGCGCGGCTCGCGCCGCAGATGCCGAACGGGGCCTCGATCGTCGCCATCTCCAGCCTCGGCTCGACCCGCGTGCTCGAGGACTACGTGCTCGTCGGCACCTCGAAGGCGGCGCTCGAGTCGCTCGTCCGCTACCTCGCCGTCGAGCTGGCGCCGCGCGGGATTCGGGTCAACGCCGTCTCGGGCGGCGTCGTCGACACCGAGGCGCTCGACCACTTCCCGCAGAAGGACCGGATGATCGAGTGGGGCACGAAGCGGACGCCGGCCGGGCGGCTCGTCGCAGCCCGAGGACATCGCCCATGCGGTCGCGTTCCTCTGCTCGCCCGAGGCCGACATGATCCGCGGCCACGTGCTGGTCGTCGACGGCGGCTTCATGCTCCCGGCGTGAACGTCCTTGTAACACTGTTTACTAGGGATTGGAAGCGACGTGGATCCGACTGAGCAGAACAGGAAGGCCTGGGACGAGATCCACCGCCGGCGGGCCGAGGCGATGTCCGGTCAGCTCGGCATTCCGGACGGGATCCGCGAGCTCCTGCCCGACGTCGAGGGCAAGCACGTCCTCCACCTTCAGTGTGCGACCGGCGAGTCGACGGCGCAGCTCGTCGAGCTCGGCGCGCTCGTCACGGCGACCGACATCTCCACCGAGGCGCTCGAGGTCGCGCGCGAGCGCGCGCCCGACGTCGCCTATGTCCATGCCGACGTGCACGAGCTTCCGCTCGAGGTGCGACGTGGCCGTTTCGACCTCGTCTACACGGGCGGCCGCGTGCTCCTCTGGCTCCGCGACCTCGACGCATGGGCAGGAGGAATCGCCATCTGCGCTCAAGCCGGGCGGGCCTGCTGCTCCTCTACGACGAGCATCCCGTCACCAAGTCCGTCGACCCCCTCGGGCACTGGCGCGACGACTATTTCGACGAGTCGCCGTACGTCTCCAGCGGCTCGACACACTTCGACCTGCCCGGCGGAGAGGCGACCGAGGACAAGCACGAGCGGAACTGGCGCCTCGGCCAGATCGTCGACGCCGTCGCCGGCGCCGGGCTGTCGCGTGACCCGGCTCGCCGAGTTCCAGACGCTGTACAAGTGGATGCAGAGGGACCGGCGGGTGCCCTGGGAGTTCGCCCTGCTCGCGGAGAAGCCGGAGTGAGCGAGGAAGAGCCCCGATCGCGCTGCTTCCTCGTCTACGCCGTTGCGCCGGAGGGCATGAGCGCAGCGGACGCGAACGACCTCCTGAACCGCTACATCGGCGAGCCGGGCCGCGGCCAGATCGTCACGCACGACCACTTCATCGGCAAACCGCATGGAGGCTTCGCGGTGTTCGAGGTCTCGACGGACGAGGAGCAGGCGAAGCTCGCCGATCCGGGCCCGCTCGAGGGCTGGGAGCTCACGAGCCGCCCGCTCACGTTCTCGCTGACGGCGGTCGGCTTCGTCGCCCAGGCCGACTTCACGCTCCGCAACTACGGCGGCACGTCGCTGTCCGAGCTCGAAGCCTCCGAGAAGCCTCGCAAGCGCTTCTGGTGGCAGAAGCCCGAGCATCGCCGCGCTTAGATCGCGGTCGAATCGGGCATGACACGCCCGATGGGAATCCCAATCAGCCTGATCCTGATCGCCGCAGGAGCCATTCTCACGTGGGGCGTGACCGATGATCCATCGGGTCTGAATCTCGACGCGATCGGCGTCATCCTGATGGTGATCGGCATCGTCGCGCTCGTCCTCACCTTGCTCCTCTGGCAGTCCTGGTGGGGCCCCGGCTATTGGCGGAGCGCGACCTATGTCGATGACGCCCCGGGCCCGGGCCGGGCGTGGTATCACGGCGGCGGATGGGGCCGCAGAAGGACGACGTACGTCGAGGACGAGGGTCCTCCGCCTCCGGGCGGACCCGCACCGCCTCCTCCGTAGCCCTTCGCAAAGCCCAGTCCCGGGATGCGGCCGTGTCGCCGCGGCGCCCGCGCGTTCGACGGTTACGAGCACACCGGCCGCCGCTACGCCAGAACCTAGGGCCTGTCCCTCGCGCCACTCGATACGAGGGCCTGTCCCTTGTCAGGCATGTTGCGAGGGACTGGCCCTCGTAACGAACGTGTCGCGCTAGGCCGTTGCGCCGGCTTCGACCGGTAGCCCGTAGATCTCGCCGAGCTTCTCCTTGAGATAGCGCAGGTACGGCCCCGGGTCCATCGGGCCGCCGACGACCCGGTCGAGCATCTCCTTCGACGTGTACTTGCGTCCGTGGCGGTGCAGGTTCTCGCGGAGCCAGTCCGCGAGCTCGCCGAACTCGCCCTTCTCGAACTGCGCGTCGAGGTCGGGCAGCTCGCCGCGCATCTTGTCCCAGAGCTGCACCGAGACCACGTTCCCGAGCGCGTAGGTCGGGAAGTAGCCGATCGCCCCGCCCGACCAGTGCACGTCCTGAAGAACGCCGCTGCGCGTCGTCGGGCACGTCGATCCCCAGGTACTCGGCCATACGGGCGTTCCACGCCTCCGGCAGGTCCTCGAGCGGCAGGTCGCCGGAGAGAATCTCCTGCTCCAGCTCGAAGCGCAGGATGATGTGCAGGTTGTACGTCGCCTCGTCCGCCTCGACGCGGATGAGTGACGGCTGCACCTTGTTGATCGCGCCGTAGTACTCGTCGAGCTCGACGTTCGCCGAACTGCGCCGGGAACGTCGCCTGGAGCCGCGGGTAGAAGAACCGCCACATCGGCAGCCCGCGGCCGACGAGGTTCTCCCACATCCGGCTCTGCGACTCGTGGAGGCTCATCGAGGTCACCGACGAGAGCGACGTCCGCTCGAACGCCGGGTCGACGTTCGCCTCGTAGAAGCCGTGCCCGAACTCGTGGATCGTCGGCGAAGAGGCTGACGCTGAGTTCGGTCTCGTCGTAGCGCGTGGTGAGCCGGATGTCCTTCGTGCCGGCGCTCATCGCGAACGGGTGCACGGTCGGGTCGAGCCGCCAGCTCTCGTGGTCGTAGCCGAACCGCTCGAGAACCTCGAGCGCGAAGGCCCGCTGCTTCTCGATCGGGAAATCCCCGTGCAGCGATGAGTCGTCGACCCGGTCGGCGTGCTCCGCGATCTGCGCGATCAGCGGGATCGAGCTCGCGCTTGAGCTCGTCGAACACCGTCCGCACCTCGTCCGACTTCATCCCTCGTCGAAGTCGTCCAGCAGGACGTCGTACTCGGACTCGAAGCCCATGCCCTCGAAGCACGCGATGTACTCGTGCGACGAGCTCGACGTTCCGCTTCAGATACGGGAGGAAGATCGAGAAGTCCGACTTCTCGCGCGCCTCGATCCAGGGAGGCAGCGCGATCGCGCCGGCGCGTGTCATCTCGGCGCGAAGCTCCGGCGGCACGCGCTTCGCCTTCTCGTAGTCGCGGCGCGTGATCCGGATCAGGCTCCCCTCGAGCGAGTCGTAGCCCGACTTCCTCCTCGTAGTCGCGCAGCTCCTCGAGGAGCGCGCCCGATGTCGTCGTCGATGAAGAGCTCGTGCGAGAAACGGTCGAGCGTGCCCAGCTGCTCGGCGCGCACCTCGCCGCCCTTGGGCGGCATCTTCGTGTGCTGGTCCCAGCCGAGGATCGACCGCGCCATGTGCAGGTCGTGGATCGAGGCCAGTCGGCTCTTGAGCTCTTCGTACGTCTTCGTCACTGGGATGCTCCTCCGGAGTCGGTTCCGCGAGGGAGCCTACTTGAGGACTTCCTCCGTGTAGACGCCGCTCGGGTTCCAGAGCAGGAACCCCTTCGCGTTGTGGCGGCGGGCGGCGTCGATCTGCGCCTGCACCTCCTCGAGCGGCCGGTGGGCGCTCGTGAGCGAGAAGTCCTCGAGCCACGGGATCAGCATCGGCCTTCGTGCCGAGCATCGCGTTGCGGAAGTCGCGGAGCGAGAGCGGCGACGGTCATGCCGGGCGCCGAGCTCGGATCGGGCAGATTGAACTCGCCCGGGCGTAGTGCGACGGATAGACCATCGGGTAGACCGCGTCGACGTACTTCGCGAGCCGACCGGGCTTCTGGCCGACTCCGAGCTCATGCGTCGCCGAGAGGCCGAAGACGTCGACCGAGACCCGCACGCCGAGCGGCTTCAGCTGCTTCGACGCGTAGTGGACGAATCGGGCGATCGTCCAGCCCGGCGGCTCGTCGGTCTTGCCGGGGAAGACGGCGCTCTCGATGGGCCCGTCGCTCGGAAAGCGCACGTAGTCGAACTGGATCTCGTCGAAGCCCGCGTCGCGCAGCCGCCTTCGCGATCGAGACGACGTAGTCCCAGACGCGCTTGTCGTAGGGGTTCGCCCAGCCGAGCCCGGCATTGTTCTGCCAGACGCCGCCGCCGCTCGTCCGGATCGCGAGATCTGGCCGCTGCGAGCCGCGAGCATCGGGTCTTCGAAGACGACGACGCGACCGATCAGGTAGACGCCCGCTTCGCCCGCGCCTTGCCCGCCAACGACGCCTGCCTTGTAGTACGGCTTCGAGGCGCCGACCTTGCGCGCGAGGCTCGTCGCGGGCATCAGGAAGCCGACCTCGCCGTTCTCGTCCTTGACGTCGACCTCGAGCGCGGTCAGGCCCGGGATCGAGAGGTAGTGGTCGAGCTTGCCCGGGAGCGAGGCGAGCGCCATCGTCACGTGGACCCCGCGCACCTCGTCCGGGAGCGGGCGTGTGGCTGACCGGCTCGGGCTTCTTCTTCTCCGCCGTCGGCGCGGCTTCCGCGCTTCCGGCCCTCGTCGAGGCGCGGGTGCCGATCACCGTCGCGCCGAGCGCCACGAGGGCGGCGGCGACGATCGGCGACGGCGAGGACGACCGAGCGGCGCCGGCGGCGGCGCTTCCGCGCCTGCTCCCGCCGCTGCCGAAAGCGCTCGTTCAGGTCGAGCTCGAGCTCGGAGGCGGAGCGCAAGGCTGTGGAAAACTAAGTGCGCTTCGGCTCGCGCGCAACCCGCCCGAGGCTCACGCCCGTTCGCGCCGAACAGGCGATTGAGCGTGTCGGACGCGATATAGCCGGCGATCTTCGGGTTCTCCTGCAGGCGCCGCAGCGAGTAGCGGTACCACTGCCGCCCGAACGGGACATAGACGCGCAGCCGGTGCCCGTCGCGGATCGAGCCGATCGCCGGCATGCGGCGTCACGCCGAGCAGCATCTGGAACTCGTACTGCTCGGGCGTCAGCCCGTGCTCCTGGACGAGCCGGAGGCCCTCCGAGATCAGCCACTTGTCGTGGGTCGCGATCCCCACGTACGAGCCCAGGCGCAGCAGCTCCGGAGGCTGCGGACGAAGTTCTGGCGCACCTCCTCGAAGTCCTGGTACGCGATCAGCGGCGGCTCGACGTAGATGCCCTTGCAGAGCCGGACGTTCGGCCGGTACGGCGCCAGCTCGCGGATGTCCCTGATCGTCCGGCGCAGATAGGCCTGGAGGACGACGCCGACGTTGTCGAGCCCCGCCTCGCGCAGCTCGCGGTACATGCGCAGGGTGTCGGTCGTGCAGCTCGAGTCCTCCATGTCGATCCGGACGAAGTTGCCGCTCTCGGCCGCGTGGCGGACGACCTTCTCGAGGTTCGTGCCTGGCAGAGCTCGTAGCGCGAGGTTCAGGCCGAGCGCCGTGAGCTTGACGCTGACGTTCGAGTCCAGCTGCTCGCGCTCGATCGCCTCGAAGACGTCGTGGTACGCAGCGGACGATGCCGAGCGCCTCCCGGCGGCTGCTGATCTCCTCGCCGAGGACGTCGATCGTCGCCATCTTCCCCTGCGCGTTCAGCTCCTTGACGACGCGGACACGCTCGGCGACGCTCGGTGCCCGCGATGTAGCGGTCCGAGATCTTGCGGACGATGCCGTTCGGGACGACAGGCAGGACCCGGACGATGGCGCGATCGAGGAGAGCCAAAGGCGCGGAGCAGTGTAATTCGCAGGCACTTGACGAAATCGCCGCAGCCACGCAAGATCGAGGCGACCGCGAGTGGGGCGACGACCCGGGAGGGGGGCTTTTTGGCGTCTGCAGTTACGTACTTCGTGTTCCGCACGGGCCTGGGCGCGATCTGCCTGCTGGCCGGGCTCGAGAAGGCTCGGGCTCCGAAGGAATTCGTCGAGGGAGTTCGCCAGTACGGGCTCGTCCCGTCGCGGCTTCGCGCCGCTCGTGGGCGGCGCGTTGATCGCGGCGGAGCTGCTGCTGGGCGTGCTCCTCGTCAGCGGTCTCGCTCCCGTGCTCGCCGCCGCAGGAGCGATCGCGCTGTTCACGGTCTTCGCGGTCGCCCTCGGCGTCAGCCTCGCTCGCTCGAACACCGCGCCGTGTCACTGCTTCGGCGCCTCCGAGGTCGAGAGGATCTCCCCGCTCGCGCTCGTCAGGGCCCTCGCCTTGACCGGCGTCGCGGTCGCGGTGCTCGTCTTCGCGCTCGGACGACACGGCTGGGATCACGCGCGACGACCTGACGGCCGCCTGCTGATGACTGCCGGCTTCGTCGCCGTCACCAGGCTCTCGGGCCTCT
The DNA here is from genome assembly GCA_963776955.1 of uncultured Actinomycetes bacterium. Lineage (GTDB taxonomy): Bacteria > Actinomycetota > Thermoleophilia > Gaiellales > Gaiellaceae > VAXT01. Next base: position 211,885 of record CAVZOM010000002.1, on the reverse strand, counting down.
TCCCGCTCGCGTGGTCCTTCCTGCGCACCGAGGCGAGCATGTACCCGACGCCGACGCGCCGCGTCAGCTTCAAGCACCAGCCGCTGCACGTGCCGCTCTTCCCCGAGGAGTTGCGCCGAAAATGAGCGGCGTCTGGCTGGCCTCTTACATCGTCCTCTGGCTGGTCGTGCTCGTCCTCGCGTTCCTGCTCGCCGGCTCGCTCCGCCAGCTCGGGCTCATGCAGCTCCGCCTCGGCGACGACCCCGGCGCGCTGATCACCGACACCGGGCTCGAGCGCGGAGCGAAGGCGCCCGACTTCACGGCGCTCGAGTCGGAGACCGGCGAGCTCGTCACGCTCTCGGAGCTGGACGCCAAGCCGCGGGTGCTCGTCTTCGCCTCACCGGGCTGCCTCTCGTGCCGGGAGCTGATCCCGGGCCTGAACGAGGTGCGCAAGACGCGGCACGGTGAGTTCGACTTCCTCGTCATCTGCCGCGGAGACGTCGAGTCGTGCCAGGGCTTCGGACGCATGAACCGCCTCGAGGCGCCGATGGTCGTCGACACGAACGGCCAGATCGAGAAGGATTACCAGGTGACCCTGACCCCCTTCGCGTACCTGCTCGACCACGAGGGCAACGTCGTCATCCGCGGGCATCGCGAACGACTGGCGCCAGCTCGAGTCGCTGCTCGAGCAGGAGGGCACGCTGCAGACCACGCAGACGTGGACCGAGGTCGACGGGGACGGCGACGTCGGGGCCGTCGCCGAGTCGAGGGAGGACTGATGGACATCTCGACCAAGGTCGCCGAGTCACTCGCGCGGCGCTCGTCGCGGCGCCAGTTCTTCAAGTTCCTCGGCGCGGGGTCGCTCGGCGTCGGGCTCTTCCTGACGCGGACGGACGTCTCCCTCGGTTCGATCACGCACTGCGTCGGCTGCGGCGGCGGGCCGTGCAACCCATGCGGCTCCCCGTTCCAGCAATGCACGAATCGACCCTGCAAGCCCTGCGCAGAGGGCGGCGGCTGCCCGGAGGGGTGCGTGACCTCGGGCGAGTGGTTCTGCTGCCTGACGAGCGGTACTCGCGTCGGCTGCCGGTTCCGCTGCTCGGAGTGCAACTGCCCGGAACAATGTTGCCGCTGCTTCACCGATCTGCCGATGCCGTGCCAGCCGCGGCAGCACTCGGGCGACCAGCCCTGCACATGCGCCGGCACGGCGCCGATCCCGAGCCTCGCCTGAGATGGCTAGGTCGGCCCATCTCGGCGGCGTGCTCGCGCTCGCCGGCCTCTTCGGCCTCGCCGCCGCAGCCCTCGTCGGCGGCGCGGCGGAACCACCGGTCGGCTCGCTGCCGGTCTTCGTGCTCGTCAGCCTCAGCCTCGTCGTCGGGCTCTCGACGGCCGCCAGCCCCTGAGGGCTGTCCATGGTCGGACAGATCGGCCCCCTCGTGCAGGTGGGCAGGAAAAAGACAGCGCTCGCACTCCACGTCCTCGGCGGCATCGCCGGCGGCGCGACGATCGGCCTCCTGCTCGGATTCGGAGGCCTGCTCCTGCGCGCCGCGCTGGGAACACGCCTCGACACGATCTTCGTGGTCGTCGTCACGGCGGCGCTCCTCTATGCGGCCTCCGTCGACCTCGGCCTCCTGCGCCTGCCGCACATCACGTGGGTGCGGCAGACGCCGGGCTCCTGGCCCTGCTCGATGGGCCACTACCCGGGGATCTTCGCCTGGGGCTTCGACCTCGGCCTCGGCGTCACGACGCGGATCCCGTACCAGTCGACGCTCGTCGTCCCGCTCGCCGCGCTCCTCTGCGGCGACCTGGCGACCGCGGTCGCGATCACGACCGTCTACGGCGCCGCCCGCGCGCTCGCCGTGGTGGCTGCCGTCGAGTCCGTTTCCGGTAGCCGACTACGCCGCGGCCTGCGACGTGATCCAGGAGCGGGTCACGCCGCTGAAGAGGCTCGTCGGCGTGACTGCTCTTGTAATTGCAGCCCTGATCGTGATTTCCTAACGCGGGAGGAGGTGAGGAGATGGCCAAAGACGGATCGATCTACCTGCTGAGTCGGGAGATCAAGGGAGACAAGGGCGAGGTCTACATGCAGAACGTGACCGTCTTCGCGACGAGCCAGACACACGCGAGGGCGATCGTGAACGAGCAGTTCACGCGACTGCGCTCGATCTCGCAGACCGCAGCGAGCCGGCCTACCAGACGCTGCCCGATTGGGCGGTCGACAAGGTCACGCTCGACCAGCACAAGATGATCACAGCCGGCATCACCTTCGCGTAGCGATGGACTTCACTTCGCTCGCGGCCCGGAAGCTCGCCCGGCGGTCCTCGCGCCGCCAGTTCTTCAAGCTGCTCGGAGCGGGCTCGCTCGGGGCCGGCCTCTTCCTCACGCGGCACCGACGTCTCGCTCGGCGCGGTCACGGGTTGCGTCGGGTGCGGCGGCGGGCCGTGCAATCCCTGCTTCTCACCAGTGGGTGAGTGCAGCGCAGTGACCGGCGGCGTCTATGTCTGCAAGAGCTGCGGGGTCGGCGGCGGCTGCCCCACCGGCTGCAGCACCGGCGGCGAGTGGTTCTGCTGCCTCACGAGCGGCGCACGAGCCGGGTGCCGGTTCCGCTGCTCGGAGTGCAACTGCCCCTCCGGCTGCTCCAATCCTTCCTGCTACTGCTTCACGAACCTCCCGATGCCGTGCCAGCCGCGCCAGCATTCCGGCGACCAGCCGTGTACCTGCCCGGCGGTCGACGAGCCGGCGGGCACTCTCGTGGCGGCCTAGATGAATCTCGCGAACGCGGTCGCCCGCAAGCTCGCTCAGCGCTCGTCGCGCCGGCAGTTCTTCAAGCTGCTCGGAGCCGGGTCGCTCGGCACCGGCCTCTTTCTCACGCGCACCGACGTCACGCTCGGGCGCGGTGACGGGATGCGTGGGCTGCGGCGGTGGCCCGTGCAACCCATGCGTCGGGATCGGCCCGATCTGCACGAGCGCGGGCTTCCCGTGCAAGACCTGCGTCGAGGGCGGCGGCTGCGGGCCTCAGTGCCTGACCTCCGGCGAGTGGTTCTGCTGCCAGACCTCCGGCCGCACCGGTTGCCGGATCCGCTGCTCGGAGTGCAACTGCCCGCCGGGGTGCGCGAACCTGAGCTGCCACTGCTTCGTGCAGCTGCCGATGCCGTGCGCGCCGCGACTGCACTCGGGCGACCAGCCCTGCACGTGCCCGCCGCTGGACGCGCCGCTTCCGTCCCTGACCTAGTCGCTCAGGTCTCGCGCATGAAGCCCTGACGGGCTGCGCTGACCAGGGCTACCGCCTCCGGGAAAAGAACCCGCATCGCATCCCGCAGCGCGATGGCCTGCTCGTCGGGGCCTCCTTCGACGTCCATCCGCTTGAGCGCCGCGCCGGTCAAGTCGACGGCCGTGTTCAGCGTCAGCGTCGCGAACTGCTCTCGCTGAGCCTCCGCGACCGATTCCGCCTGCCGGGCGGCAAACTCCTGGAGGTTCCGCATGAGCTCGTCGGGGTCGCCCCCGAGCGGGAATCCGAATCCACCTTCCACGACCCGGACGATACCCTCAATCGAGCCGGGCTCGTAGTTCGCCAGGACATCCTGGGCCAGCTCCTCGATCGTCCCCGAGCCCGCTTTCATCGCCTCTGCGAACGGAGAGACGCCGGTGCTGCCGAGCGCGTCCTCGAGCCGCCGGGCTGCTTGGCCGACCCGGTCGAGGTAGTCGGGCTCGGCGAGCCGAGGCGGAGCTCCGATCGTGTGCTGCAGCGCGAGCGCGGCCTCCTCGGCCTCCTCGATCCCGTCCGGGCTCTCGGTGAGACGAATCGCGACGAGCCGCTCGCGCAGCTCGTCGAGCTCTCCGCCGCCGGCACTCTCCTCGGCGAGCTCGCAGAGCGCTGCGATCGAGGCCGTTCTGCGGATGACCTCGCGATTGATGACCGGCTCGCCGCGGTCGTCGAGCACGAGCCACGTGCGCTCCTCGCCGGCCCGCGAAGGCGCAGAGGTAGGTTCGCTCGCCGGGGACGGGCCTCGGTGGGGACGACGCCGGTCAGCTCCTCGCCAGGTCGCGCGAAGCGAGCTGCCGCGGCTGCGGCGCGGTCCAGGTCTTCCCGCAGTCCCACGGGGCGAGCTTAGACTCGGCGCGTGGCCTCCCTCTCGGAGCGGAACCGTGACGCGCGCGACCTTTTCGCCCCGCTGGGGCCGACGTACGACCGCTGGAGCCGCCTGCTGTCCCTCGGCCAGGACCCGCGCTGGCGGCGGTTCCTCGTCTCGCGCATCGAGGTCGGGCCGGACGACTCGGCGCTCGACGTCGCGACGGGAACCGCGGCGGTTGCGATCGAGCTCGTCCGGCGCACGGGCTGCAGCGTCGTCGGCGTGGATCAGAGCCCGGAGATGCTCGCGTCGGGGCGCGAGCGCGTCGAGGCCGCCGGGCTCGCCGGCCGGATCCGGCTCCTGGAGGGAAGTGCCGAGCGGTTGCCGTTCCCGGATGGCTCCTTCGACGCGCTCACGTTCACCTACCTGCTTCGGTACGTCGCAGACCCTGCCGCCACGCTCGCCGAGCTCGCCCGCGTCGTCAGGCAGGGTGGGACGATCGCCGCGCTCGAGTTCGGCCTGCCGAGTGGCGTCTGGCGACCCCTTTGGGAGCTCTACGTCCGCATCGGGCTCCCGGTCGCGGGCCGGCTCATCTCGCCGGGCTGGCACGAGGTCGGCGCCTTTCTCGGGCCGAGCATCCGGGAGCTCCACGAGCGGCTTCCGCTCGAGCGACAGCTGCAGCTCTGGCGAGACGCGGGGATCGGCGACGTCCGCGCGCGACGGCTGAGCCTCGGCGGCGGTTACGTCGTCTGGGGACGGCGCGAATGACCACGAGCCGACCCGCGTTCTACGCACTCGCTCCCGGCGGCTGGCGCGACTACGTCACGCTGCTGCACCCTCCGTACACCCTCTGGCACCTGTCGTACGTCGCGATCGGCGCTGCGCTGGCGCCGCAGCTCGAGGTCGGGCGACTCGTCGCCTCGCTCGCGGCCTTCTTCCTCGCGGTCGGGATCGGGGCCCATGCGCTCGACGAGCTGAAGGGTCATCCGCTTCGCACCAGGATCTCGGACCGGACGCTCATCGTGCTCGCGGCGGCCTCGATCGGCGGCGCGGTCGCCATCGGCGTCTACGCCTCGTTCGCGTACACGCCTTGGCTCGCTCCGCTCGTCGCGGTCGGCGGATTCATCGTCTGCGCCTACAACCTCGAGCTCTTCGGCGGGGCCTTCCACTCCGATGCCTGGTTCGCGCTCGCGTGGGGCGCGTTTCCGCTCGTCACGGCATACGTCGCAGTCGCGGAGAGGCTGAGCGCGGAGGCGCTTCTCGCCGGCAGTGTTCGCCGGGTTCCTGAGCCTGGCCCAGCGACGTCTCTCGACCCCGGTGCGCATGGTTCGGCGACGGGTCATCGGGGTTAGCGGGGACGATCGAGCTCACCGACGGCACCCGCGAGCCGGTGACGACCGAGACCCTCACCGGCGCACCTGAGGCGGCACTGCGAGCGCTGACGGTGGCAGTCGTCTCCCTGGCGGTCGCGCTGCTCGTGCTTCGCCTCGGCTGAGCAGCCGTTCTACGATGGTCGGCGGTGTCCCTCGAAACTGCCTTCGAGATCCTGTTCGCGGCGGGCGTCCTTCTGGCCGCGGCAGCGCTGGCGGCCGCGGCGCTCGGCATGGTCGGGCGACGGCCGCTCCTGGTCGGCGCGGGCGTCCTCGGGGCCTGTGCAACCGCAGCGTGGGTCGCGTTCGCATTCGAACCTGTGCTGGAGCTCGCGATCGCGGCGACGGGGCTCGTCGCGTGTTTGCTCGTCGCCGTCGCCTCCCTCGCGATCAGGCGCGGCCTCGTCCGGCTGCGCGCGATCGACGCGCGAGATCGAGCGCGCGAAGTCGCAGCTCGACGAGGTCGTGCGGCGTGGAGCCCAGGCACGGGCAACGGAGCTGGAGCGGACCCTGGCCCGCGCCCGCGCGGACTCGCTGTCGGCGTTCGCGGAGGAGGAGCGCCGTCTGGCCGAGACGCGCCGCCAAGCACTCGGCGAGAGCGAGCAGCGGCTACGGCACGGGCTCGCCGACGCCTTCTCCAAGGTCGAGAACCAGGTCGAGCGCAGGCTCGCAGCCTGGCACCAGGATCTGGACCGGGCCCAGCGGCGCCTCGGGGAACGGCTCGAGCAGATCGCCGAGCGGGAGCGCACTCTGATCGAGGCCCTCGAGTCGCGCCTGAACACCGACGCGGATCGCCTCAAGACGGCCGACGAAGAGCAGCGCGCAGCCCTCGCGCGGCTACGTGAGGATCTCGGTCGCGCCGCGGCAGAGGCGGCTGCGAACGCCTCCGCGGAGCTGGAGGCGCATGCGACAGAGCGGCGCCGAGCGCTCTTCATCAGGTCGCCGAGCGGATGGCCGCGCGCGAGCAGGATCTCCTTCGCAGGGTCGAGCGGGAGGAGGCAGACGCCTCGAGGCGGATTCAGAGCACGTTCGCCGAGGTCGAGCGGCGGCAGGTTGAGCAGCTCGAGCGCGTTCTCGACCGCACCTCGTGCTCGGTTCGTGGACGCTGCCACACATGAGTTCGAGGGAACCATCAAGGGCGCGCGCGAGGAGGCGGCCCGTCGCCTGCAGCGCGAGCTCGAGCGCGCCGTGCAGTCCTTCGCGCGGGAGGGCGAGTCGCTTCTCGCCGAGCGTCTCGGGCAGCTTGGCGATGCCGGCGGGATGAGGCTCGAGAAGAAGCTCGAGCAGGTCGCAGCCGGGCTCGAACGCCGGCGCGAGGAGTTCGTCGCCGCGCTCTCGCGTCGGCTCGGGGAGGTCGAATCCGAGTTTCGCGAGCGACTGGCGGCGCTCGCGGCCGAGGAGGATGCGGAACGAGTGGCGCTCGAGGCGCGCCTCGGCGAGATCGCGCGCCGTATCGAGCAGACGCTGTCTCGGGCCGAGGAGCGCCTGGGCTCATTTCACGAGGTACGGCGTTAGATCCGGCGCTTTTTTCGGGCAGGGTTTGCGGCGGGAAGACGAATCCCCGGCCTGTGAGTGACATGACGCAAATCGTCGAACACGATCCAAATGAGCGCGAGAAGGTCGCGGGCTGGCGGCTTCATGTCCTGATCGAGGCGGGCTATCCGCTCCCGCTCGCGGAACGGCTCGCCCACAGCGAGGCCGACCTGCACGCGGCCGTGGAGCTGGTGCGCAAGGCTGCGAGCCGAAGACCGCCGCCGAGATCCTGCTCTAGCCGCTACATCCCCACCCGGGTGGGGAGGACTTTTCCACCCGCCACCCGCGATGAGCGTATCCCGCGGCTTGGGTCGCGTCTGGGTCGAAATCGCGACAACTTTGCCGCCTGACGGCTCGTTTGAGCCCCTGCGGCGCCGTCGAGCCTCGCCCCACGGCGTAGCATCAGGGCATGAAGGTCGAGGCGATCGAATACGGCGACCGCCGAGTCTTCTCGGTCTCGTCGTTCAACCGCGGCATCGGCGACTGGCTGGCCCGCCTGCCGACCGTCTGGGTCGAGGGCGAGGTGACCGAGCTTCGTCGCCAGGACCGCTGGCAGAGCGTGTTCCTGACGCTCAAGGATCCGGCGGACGGCGCCTGCCTCGGCGTGACCATGGCCCGCGGGCAGTTCGACGCGCTCCGGCTCGACCTGGCGAACGGCGAGCGCGTCCATGTCTTCGGCCGCCCGGAGCTCTTCGAGGCCAGGGGCGACTTCCGACTGCGAGCGCTTTCGATCGAGCGCTTCGGGCTCGGCGACCACCTCGCGGCTCTCGAGCGCCTCAAGGCCAAGCTCGCTGCCGAAGGTCTCTTCGCCGCCGAGCGCAAGCGGCCTCTCCCCCGGCTTCCCCGGCGGATCGGCCTCGTCACCGGGAACGATGCTGCAGCCAAGCGCGATCTGCTGACCGCGATCACCGCCCGGTTCCCACCCGCTCGGGTCCTCGTCGCCGAGACCTACGTCCAGGGCCCGCGCGCGGCCGTCGCGATCATCGAGGCGCTGCGGACGATCTGCGAGGCGCCGGAGATCGACGTCGTCGTAGTGGCACGAGGCGGCGGAAGCTTCGAGGACCTCCTGCCGTTCAGCGACGAGCGCCTGGTTCGAGCGCTCGCCGCGTGCCCGGTCCCCACCGTCTCCGCCGTCGGTCACGAGCAGGACACCCCGCTCTCCGATCTCGTCGCCGACGCCCGAGCCTCGACGCCGACTGCAGCGGCCAGGCTCGTCGTCCCCGACCTCGCGGAGCTGACTGCCCGACTCGACCGTTCGCGCGGGGCCCTTTCACGGGGCGCACGCACGGCTCTCGAGCGCGAGCGGCGCCGGATCGACGGCGCCCGCGATCACCTTCGGCGGGCTCCCATGCTGATGCTCGAGCGACGTCGGGCGGCGATCGAGCACACGGCCGGAAGGCTCCGGGCCCTCTCGCCCCGGGCCACCCTCGAGCGGGGCTACGCGATCGTCCGCACGGGAGACGAGATCGTCCGCTACGAGTGCCCAGCTCTCCAGTGGATCGAAAGTCGACGTCGAGCTCGGAAGCGGCTCTTTCGGCGCTCGCGTCGAGGACACCCGGTGAGCGAGCCGACCTTCGAGGAGGCGCAGCGCGAGCTCGAGTCGATCGTCCAGCGGCTCGAGAGCGGCGAAGCGAGCCTCGACGAGGCGATCACCCTCTGGGAGCGCGGCGAGGAGCTCTACCGCATCTGCTCGGCGAAGCTCGACGCCGCGCATGGCCGCATCGAGGAGCTGGCCCGGCGCGTCGAAGAGGTCAAGCCTGGTAACACCGCGCCAGCCTGAATAGAATCCCCGCCGTGGCTGAACCAGCAGAACTGATCCAGCAAGTACCACTCTTCTCCACCCTCGACAAGGGCGAGCTCCGCGGCCTCGCCAGCTCGATGAAGGAGCGCACATTCAACGAGGGCGACACGATCGCCACCGAGGGACAGTCGGGAATCGGCTTCTTCATCATCGACGAGGGCGAGGCCGTCGTCTCGGTCGGCGGGGAAGAGCGCGCGACTCTGGGGCACGGCGACTACTTCGGCGAAGTCGCTCTCATCGACGACGGTGCCCGGACCGCGACGATCACGGCCAAGTCGTCGCTCAAGTGCTACGGCATCACCTCGTGGGAGTTCAGGCCGCTCGTCGAGCAGAACGCCGGGCTCGCCTGGAAGATGCTGAAGACGCTGGCGCAGCGGCTACGCGAGTCCGAGCAGCGCTCGGCCTAGGCGCTCTCCCAGCTCGACGAGGTCCTCACCAGCCTTCTCGGGATCGCCGCTGAGCGGATGTACACTGGACCCCCGGCGGCGCCTCCTCGACGCGCCCCGCGAAGACCTCGCAGCGCACGCCCTCTTCGCCGCAGACACGGAGCACCTCGCCCACCGCCTTCCCTTCGACGGTCGAGCGGTCGACCGTGCCTTCACCCGTGATGACCAGGTCGACTCCGTGGACGAGCCCCCGGAAGCCGATGCGCTCCAAGACCACGTCTGCGCCCGAGTGGAGCTCGCCTCCGAGCGCCGCGATCGCAGCGCCGAGCCCTCCGGCCGCGCCGGCGCCGGGAACCTCCGCGTACGGCCGCAGCCGCTCCATCCCGACCAATCGGTGCTCGAGCTCGTCCACCTCCTCGCGAGATGCGCCCTTCTGAGGCCCGAACGCCCGCGCCGCGCCGCGCTTCCCGAGCAGAGGATTACGCACGTCACAAAGAGCGAGCAGCTCGCGGTCGCGGAGCTCGTCGCCAACGACCTCGAGCAGTCCCGCACCGCCGTCGACCGTGGCCGTGTCGCCCAGGCCGATGACGATCGGCCCGCCGGCCTCCGCCACAGCCGCCAGCAGGAGCTCTCCGAGACCGCGACTGGAAGCCCGCATCGGGTCGAGCTCATCCTCGGCGAGAAGCTGCAGGCCGATCGTCTCCGCGGCCTCGACGACAGCCGTTCCGTCTCCCAGCACGAGGTAGCGCGCGCGTACCGGGCGACCGAGGGGGTCGCTCGCGGCTGCTACTCGCCACTCGCCCCCGAGCGCCGCCGCGAACACCTCCGCGGTCCCCTCGCCGCCGTCTGCGACCGGCGCTTCCTCCGCCTCGAGTCCCGCTTGCCGCATTCCAGCCGCAAGAGCCATGGCTCCCTCAACGGCAGAAAGAACGCCCTTGCAGCTAGCGGGCGACGCGAGCGCGCGCACGAGGCTGCTCCTCGACCGTCTCCGCCTCCGGCTCGGCGCTGCCCACCTCGGCCTGCTCCGCGCTCGGCATGCGCTTGAGCATCGCGTACGACAGCCCCTCGCGCGCGAGGAAGATCAGACCGACGCCGACCCCGACCGACATCTCGATCGCCTGCAGCCCGATCCCGAAGGCAAACCCCTTCGCATACGGCACGCCGTAGGAGACGAGCGGCAGAGCGACAGCGGCCTGGACGAGGCCGATGTTCCCGGGCCAGAGCGGGAAGAGCATGGCGACGTTCATGAGCAGGAGGACAAGGCCGGCGGCGTGCAGCGGCACGTGGATGTCGAAGGCACGCATCGTCGCCCAGACCGCCAGCAGCTGGAGCGTCCAGCCGAGGCACTGCAGGAGCACGGCGATCGCTGCGGCCACCGGCTCCCGCATGACGCCGAGCCCGTAGCGCGCCATCGTGACGAGCCTGCGCACCTGCCCCGCTTCATCCAGCACCGAGCGGTGGCGCCGCCGGGCACTCGCGAGCGCGAACGCGAACAGCCCGAACCCGATCGCCGCGAAGATCATGAGGCTCGTGAGCGCCCAGTGTGGGATCTCCGAGGTCGCGAGAACGAAGGCGATCAGGAGCAGGACCGGGAACACGTCGAAGACGCGGTGGGCGAAGACGGTGCCGACGAGGGTCGCCCAGGCGTCGGCGCGGCGTTCCTGCCGTCGTGTCAGCACCGCGACCCGCGCGAGCTCGCCGATCCGGCCGGGAAGCACTGCGTTCGCGAAGAGGCCGACTCCGAACGCTGAGAAGACCTCGCGGAACCGCGGCCGAGGAGGTGGCATCGCCTGCTCGATGACGCGATTCCACGCGGCGGCCCGGGCGACCACGGACAACAGGTTCAGCAGGATCGCGACGACGACCCATTCCCAGACGACGAGCCGGAACGCGTCCGCGACCAGGCCCCAGTCTGGCCCGCGCCAGACGAGCAGGCCGACCATTCCGGCGAGCGCGGGGAGCACCAGCGCGAGCCGGCCCCACGTACTGCGCGGCAGCCTCATGCGGCGACCGCGCTACGCGACTCGGCGAGCGACGCGTAAATCTCGTTCAGACGCCCGGCGATCCGGTCCCACGAGTAGCGCTCCTGCGCGATCCTCCGCGCCGAGCGGCCCAGCTCCTCACGAGCCGACTCGTCCGCGAGCAACTCGGCGACGACGCCGGCCAACGCGGCAGGCTCGCCGGGGGGAACGAGGCGCCCTGCCTCGGGCTCCATCACTCCCGCGTACCCCGAGATGTCCGAGGCGACGACCGGTGTCGCGCACGCGAACGCTCTGGTGAGCACCATGCCGAAGCTCTCCCCACCGAGGGAAGGCGCGACGAGCACCTTCGCCCGCAGGAGCTCCTCGGTGAGCGCGTCCTGCGGGAGAAAGCCCAGTACGTCCACGCCGTCGTCGGAGACCCGCAGTCGTCGTGAACAGGAGCCGGACGGCGAGCGGATCGGCGCCGACGACGCGCAGACGTGTCCCGGTTCGCCGCCGGATCTCCGGCCAAGCGCGAAGCAGCACCTGCAGGCCCTTGCGCGGCTCCTGCCGGCCGATGAAGACCACGTGCTCCTCGCGGCCGGCCGGATCCGCCTGCTCCGGAACGAGAACGCCGTTCGGGATCAGCTCGTAGTCACCCGGGAAATAGCGGGCGGCGGATTCTCGTGCGGGCTCGGACACGGCGATTCGGTGGTCGATCCGGTCGGCGAGGAAGCCCCAGACCGGCTTGGCGAGCTTGAGCCAGGAAAGCTCGCCGCAGGCGTGGAACGTCGCCACGATCGGGCAGCGGGCAAGCGCCAGCGCAGCGACGCCGGGGGTGGGGGTCATCGGCTCGTGGACATGGATCAGGTCGAACTGCTCGCGCTCGAGGACGCGCTTCATCCGGAGGACCGACCTCGGGCTGAGGATGATGTTCGGGAGCGACCCGTTCGCCGGCACGATCACGGAACGGCCGATTGGAATCACGCCGGGAGGGGGTGAGTCGTGTCGTCCCAGCCGAGGGTGGAGCACTCGGGTGAAGCTCCCGGGCGGGTCGTTGCCGATGACCAGGCGCACGTCGAGGCCGAGCCGGCGCAGAGCGTCCGCCTGGAGCTCCGCATGCTCGACGACGGCGCCCCAGAACGACCAGGAGTAGGGCACGACGATCCCAACCTTCATCCCCCAAGAACTATGCACTGCTGAGCTACCTTGCGTCCGTGCGCCTATCGATCGCCGTTCTGGGAGCCGCGCTGGTGCTTGGTTCCACCGGTTGTAGCGGGGAGCCGTCTTCGAAGCCCGCCGCCCCGCCGCCACGACCCCTGCCGCCAAAGCTGGAGCGCGTCCAAGATCTCGCCGCGCGAATCCCGCCCGCCACGACCGTGGCCTTGCGCTCGGAGCCCGGGGGCCGAGTCCTTGCGCGGATCGGGGCCAGGACCGAGTTCGGATCGCCGCAGACCGTCGACGTCGTCTTTCGCAAGGGAGACTGGATCGCCGTCCGCAGCCCGGCGCTGCGGAACCGGGAGGTGGGATGGGTTCGCCGCGAACCGCTTCGGTTCCTGCGCCGCCCGATGTCCCTCGAGGTCGACCTGTCGGAACGAGCGCTGACGGTTCACGATCCCAGCCGTGGCGACCGCCGGATCCCCGTCGCGATCGGCGCACCGGACACGCCCACCCCGGCGGGCGACTACTACGTGACCGACAAGTTGAACGGCGACGAGTTCGGCCCGTTCTACGGCTGCTGCATCCTCGCCCTTTCAGGCAGGCAGCCGAACCTTCCGGAAGGCTGGTCGGGCGGGGACCGGCTCGCCATCCACGGCTCGCCGACGCCCACGTGGGGCCAGGCCGTGTCGAACGGCTGCTTCCATGCGGATGAGCCCGCCCTGCGATATCTGATGAAGGCGGTGCCGCTCGGGACCCGCGTCGTCGTTCGCGCGTAGACTCGGTCGATGGAAGGGCTCGCCGAGCTGCACACCCATCTCGGAGGGTCCGTCGCCTCCGAGATCCTCTGGAGCCTCGCGCACGAGCAGGGAATCGCGCTCCCGGTCAAGGACTACTGGGAGTTCGACGCGCTCGTCACGGTCTCCGACCCGCAGGGCGTCCAGGATCTGAACGCGCTCGACGCGATCTACCACTGGACCGAGCTCATCCAGTCGAGCCCGCTCGCGGTCGAGCGCTCGGTGCACGCGGCGATCGGCGGCGCCTACCGCTCGCAGGGGATCACGACGCTCGAGCTCCGGTTCAACCCGATGAAGCGCAATCGCGGCGGTGAGCGTGACCTCGACCACATCATCATGGCGGCGGTCCGGGGCCTCGACCGCGCCAGCCTCGAGTACCCCCAGGTGCGCGCCGGGCTGATCCTGATGATGGACCGCACCTTCGACGAGCGGCAGAACGAGATCATCGTCGAGAAGGCGATCCGCTATGCGCCGCGCGGGATCGTGGGCATCGACATCGCCGGCCCGCGGCCCGAGCAGGATGGGCCGTACCCGTACCGGGCGCTCTGCGCCGCTCGTCGACCAGGCTCGGTCGGCGGGGCTCGGCGTGACGATCCACGTCGGCGAGGAAGGCGGCGAGCACGGGATCGCTGAGATCCGCGAAGTCGTCGGCGCTCTCCGTCCGAACCGGATCGGGCACGGGATCCTGGCCGCGAAGGACCCGGAGCTGATGGCGCAGCTGAGCGACGCGAAGATCACGCTCGAGATCTGCCCGACCTCGAACCTGCTCACGAAGGCGCTCCCCCACGAGGAGGCCGTCCGCGACACCTTTCGCGCGTTCTCGGATGCCGGCGTCCCGTTCACGATCGCGACGGACGGGCCCGAGATGATGCGGACCCACCTTCGCGACGAGTTCGAGCTGCTGCTCAAGATCGGCGCGCTCGACGAGAAGGAGCTCGCCGATGCGAATCGCCGCGGGTCACGAGGCGAGCTTCGTACGACCTTCGGCGTAACTCACAAAATTACGCCGTTCAGCCGATGTTCACGCGGCCAGGGCGTTGTTAGCGTCGGCGGCATGACACAGGTTCTGACCGAGCGGGACCTTCGGATCACCGAGCGGCAGCGCGAGGTGGTCGAGCTGATCGCCGCCGGGCTGTCGAACGATGAGGTGGGCGAGCGTCTGGGCATCTCGTCGCGGACAGCGAAGGCGCACTGCGACGTTCTGCGCCAGAAGCTCGGCGTGTCGCGGCGGCGGCAGATCCCCGTCGCCTACCGGCTGCTGACCGGCGAAGACCCGCTCGCGAAAAGCCTCGGAGCCCCACTCCGGGGACTGACGGCTTCCACCCACGGCCCGGGCCGTGGGTGGGGCCACCCCCTCCCCCGTCAGGCCTGTTGCCAGGCCCAGGCGAGCCGGGTCAGTTGTCGCAGCTCTCCTCGACCAAGTCGACCGAGATGATCAACTCCGGCCGCAGGTAGCGCTGGGCGAAGAACGGCCAAGTGCTGTTGCGGTCGGCGGCAGCGATCTCGATGACGACCTCCTGGGCTTCAGCTGCCGCCTCGGCCACGGACGGGAACGTCCCGACCTCGAGCGTGGCTCCGTCCTGGAGACGGAGAACGACGGCAGTGAGTGAAGCCAACTCCTCCTGGGCGGGGGCTTCAGGCTCAGGCTGAGGCTTTGGGCCCTCGGCCGGCGGAGCCGGGTCGGTGGGAACCTCGGCCGGGACATCGGCTGCAGGCGGCCAATCCAGCGGGAGCTCGAGAACGAACTCCGGGGCCGGCTGGACGGCGAGCACTTCGGGCTGGACAGGCACTGTGGGTGCGGGCTCAGCAGCCGCCTCCGGCTCGGGAGCGGGCTGCTCCTGGATCACGGGCGCCGTCTCGGTCGCCTGCGCAACCGGACCCTGGCTCCTCGACTTGAGGCTCCTCCTCGGCGGCGGCCGGCGGATCGGCGGGCGGGGGCAACAGGAGCGGCGCGGGAACAGGCTCCGGCTCGTTGGCCGGTTTCTCTGCGCGGGGCAGGATGATCGGCAGCGGCCTCACGGCGGGTGGAGTACGAAGCGCACTCGGCTCGGCAACCGCCGGCTGCTCGGAGGGCGGAGCAATTTGCGCCTCTGGCTGAGGCTCGGGCTGAACCTCTGGCTCAGGCTCGGGCTGCACCTCGGCCTGTGGTGCCTCCGGTTGGGCGAGGACCAAATCCGGGGCCGGCGGAGCCTCTGGCCGAGGGCCCGCGTAGGCCTCGCCGATCGCCTTGACGAGCTCGGCGTACGGCGCGACGAGGAGCTTCGGCGAGACACCGAGCGCTCGGCGAAGGTTCTCGAGCATCAGCTCGTTGGACGGGTCCGCGATGGCGACGACGAGCTGGCCGCCCTCGTACCGGAGGGGCAACGCGACCCGATGCCGGGCGTTCTCCTCGGAAAGCATCTCGAGCGCTGCCGGCTCGGCGTCGCTCGCGCTGACCTCGACGAACGGCAGACCCTTCTGACCGGCCAGTAGCCGGCCGAGCTCCCGCTCCTCCAGCAAGCCGCGCTCGATCAGGACCTCGCCGAGCCGCCTCCCGGTGCGCATCCCCTCACGGAGAGCGTCCTCGAGCTGCTCCTCGCCAAGCAGGCCTGCGCGGAAGATGAGCGTGCCGAGCGGCACGTCGATCATCGCAGCGGAAGGCCCCGCAGCGGACTCATGAGTTGCGGAGGCAATCGGCGACGCCTCGGCCGCAACGGGCTCGGACTCAGGCTGCGATTCCTGAGCCGCCGGCGCAACAGGCTCGGCAGGGTCGGCGAAGAACGCTCCGTTCGCTGGTTCGGTTGACAACATGGCCGCCTTTCTTCTGGTTTGCCGCTGAGAGACGAGAGGGGAACGGCCTCAGGTGTGAGCGCCGCGCCGTCCGTCTCGCTCGAGACTTCTCTGCTCGCTTGATCTCGTTATCGGGCAAGACCGCGGCCTTGGCGTCACCCAAAGGGGTTACGCGGGAGCGCTCAGGGACCGAGCAGCCCGACGTAGGCGTCGTAGAGCGCGTCGCCCCAGAAGAGCGCCACGATCGAGCCGAGCGCGAGGAACGGCGCGAATGGGATCCCCATCTTCCGGGCCGCCTGCCCGTGACGGGCGAGCAGGTAGACGACCCGGCACGAGTGCAGCCAGACCATGGCGACCATGAGCGCGACCGAGACGAGCTTGCCGAGCGCCGCCCCCATCAGCAGCGCCAGCTTCACGTCTCCCATCCCCATCCCGGCGGGATACACCAACACGGCCAGAAAGAGGAAGAGCGATGCGCCGAACGCTGCGAGGATCCATTCCACGCTCGGCTCGCGGACTGTCTGCGCCACCAGCACGATCGCGGTGGCCGGGAGCACGATCCGGTCGGGCACGATCCGGTGAGCGATGTCGACGGCCGAGATCGCAACGAGCACGCAACAGAAGAAAGCCGCGATCGCCGCCTCGAACGTGAGGCCGAACTCCAGCACGCAAGCCGCGATGAGAACGCCCGAAGCGAGCTCGACGGCGGGGTAGACGAGGCCGATCTTCGCCCCGCAGCTGCGGCAGTTGCCGCGGAGGAGGAGGTATGAGACCAGCGGGACGCTGTCGTGCCACGCGATGGGCGCCGAGCAGGCCATGCAGTTGGAGCGGGGGCGGAGCGAACGCTTGAGCGGCACCCGGGCCGCGACCACGCTCAGGAAGGTCCCGACGGCGAGGCCGGGCGCGAAGGCAAGTGCAGCGAGAGCGGGACTCATCTCGGGCGGAGTATCGGCGCATTCCGCGCAGAAGTTGACCCACGGCGAGATCGAGGGTCTAACCGGCCTCGAAGCGAACTAGGTCTCGGCGGCCTTGTACGGCTTGCCAGGGTTGCCGGCGGCGCGGGCGATCGCTTCGACCATCCGCATCGAGGCGCGGCGCAGGCCACGCATCGCGCTCGGGCTCGGGACCTCACCGCCGATCAGCGACTCGACTGCCTTCCAGAGGTAGGGCGTCCGGACGACCGCGTAGGTGAGGCGCGGGAACCGGTCGAGCGCGACCTTCGCACCCCAGGCGGCTGCGAGCTGGGACGAAAGAGCGCGGCGGAGCTCGCGGTCGTAAGCGGTGAGGTCGCCGCCGAGGATCGCCTCTGTCGCGAGCCTGGCGGAGAGGAACGCCTCGTAGATGCCGTCCCCCGAGAGCGGGTCGACGAGACCGGCCGCGTCTCCCAGCAGCGCGGCGCGCCCTTTGGAGAGTCGCGCGCGCGCGTGTAGAAGGGGAAGGCGGTAGCCGCGGACGTTCTCGAGGCTCGACTCCGAGATCCCGTACTCGCGACAGAACCGAGAGAGGTGATCGCGCAGCCGAGGGCCCTCGCGCTCCCAGCCGCCGACTCCGACGTTGATGTGGTCCCCTTTTGGGAACACCCAGCCGTAGCCGCCGGGGACGTTCGCCAGCTCGAGGAAGAGCCGGCCGCGGTACTCCTCTTCCGACACGACGCCGTACGAGACGTTGGCTTCGAGCGCGACGCCGTAGGTCCGGCCGTCGTCGACACCGATCGAGCGAGCCGCTGTCCCGTTGACTCCGTCTGCACAAACCAGCCACTTTGCAGCAACTTTGTGGCCGTTCAAGCTCGCGTAGACGCCGTCGTCGAGCAGCGCGAGCTCACCGACCCGGACGCCGTCGCGGAAATCGGCGCCGGCGGCAGAGGCCTGCTCGGCGAGGAACGCGTCGAGCCGGCTCCGCTGGGTCATGAGGACAAGCGGCGTCTCGGTGGCTGCGCTCGAAACGAGCGCGAAAGTCGAGCCCGAGGCGAACGCTGGTCGTCCGATCCTCGACCACGGGCTCGACAGAGAAAGGGAGCTGCCGAACGGCGCGCATGGTGAGCCCGCCCCCACACGGCTTGTCGCGAGGAAATCGCGCCTTGTCCGCGAGGAGGACCGAGGCTCCGGCCTTCGCCAGCCGATACGCAGCCGTCGAACCCGCCGGGCCGGCGCCGACGATCAAGACCTCGAAGCGCTCCACGAGGCGAGGCTACTACCTGGCGCTCTACCTGGACGCGCTCTTGGAGCAGACTTGCCGGCACGGCCGACCTTAACGGCGCCGGGCTAGAATGACGCCCCCGGGGGAGTTCCCGAGTGGCCAAAGGGGACGGGCTGTAAACCCGTTGGCTCAGCCTTCAGAGGTTCGAATCCTCTCTCCCCCATTTTCGTGCGCGCCGTTCGGCGCGCACGAAATGCGAAGCGCCTGCTAAGCACGCCCGAGCTCGAATCACGTGATGCTCCGGCGGCCAGAACGCGCACAGAAATGCGACGCGCGGCCGAGTGCGGCCCGAGCCCTGCGGCCTCAGCAATCTGACTCATCCGGGTCATGGCCGCGCCCGTGCGCCGAGCCTAGGTTGTCGCTACCGCCCGGATCGTCCGCGCGGTAGTAACGGGAAAGGGCGGTATGACTCTCAAGCGATGGCTCCCTCTGCTCGGCGCGCTCGGCCTGATGGTCACGGTCGTAGGCGTCGCAGGGGCGACAACAAGCAGCAAGAGCAAGACCCGCACGCTCACACGAGCGTGTTTCTGGGTCGAGTCCAAGGGTGACCGAGTCACCTACCACGACGTCAAGATCAGCAAGCTCAACCGGACCGACGTTCGCTTCTGCATCGTCGGCAAGACCGGGAAAACGGGCAAGGCCACACGCGGCCTCCCGGGCACGGTCGGCCCCGCCGGCGCTCAGGGTATGCAGGGCGAGCGTGGCTTCATGGGCCTCCCAGGAATCCAGGGTGTGACCGGCCTTACCGGCCCGATGGGTGAGATCGGCCCGCAGGGCGACATTGGCCCGCAGGGCGAGATCGGCCCGATTGGCCCGATGGGCCCGATAGGCCCCGTAGGACCGCAGGGTGAAATTGGCCCGATCGGTCCGGCCGGTCCGCAGGGTGAACTCGGCCCGATGGGCCCGGCAGGTCCGGCGGGTGAGAATGGCCCGCAGGGTGAGGCTGGCCCGATCGGTCCGGTTGGCCCGAAGGGCGAAAACGGCGCTCAGGGCGAGCGTGGCCCGGCAGGTCCGGCGGGTGCCGACGGTCCGGCAGGTCCAGCAGGTCCGGCAGGCTCGACGGGAGCGGCAGGGCCGGCAGGCCCCGCAGGCTCGACGGGAGCGGCAGGGCCGGCAGGCCCCGCAGGCCCGCAGGGCGAGCAGGGCCCTCAGGGACCGAAGGGTGAGGACGGTCTGAACGGCTCGAACATCGTCTCCGTCGACGTGAGCGATGCCTCGGGTCAGAAGACGAAGATCGCTCTCTGCCCGTTGACGCCCGACCCTAACGACGGCCGCCGCGCGGCTGTTCGCCCTCTCGGGCGGGTTCTCTGCGCAGGGTGCGGTCACCGAGTCGTTCCGCAATGCCGATGGGCATGGCTGGACGGTGACGCAGTCGAGCGGAAACACGGACTCACTCCACGTCTACGCCTATTGCGCCTAGACGGCTAGCCTCTGCTTCAAGCAAAGGGCTAGAAGTTCCGACAAGGCCGGGGGTATGGACCCCCGGCCTTGTTCATTTCGGGCGAGACAGCGGAAACGGGAGGCTTCGCGCTAGCGCCAGCCGACGACGAGGTGGACGCGGCCGTACATTCGCAGAACCCTCCCTGCCCGCGGCCTCTGCGCGATGACGCGCCCGACGCGTCTCGAGCGCGCCCTTCTGACCCTGCCCACCCGGCACTGTGCGCGGACGATTCGCCTTCGCGCCACCGCGAGCCGCAGCCCGATCACCTTGGGCACGCGGCATGCGTGTGCAGGACGAGGCGGCGGTGGCGGAGGTGGAGGAGGCGGAGGCGGAGGCGGTGGAGGAGGCGGAGGTGGAGGCGGAGGTGGAGGTGGAGGTGGCGGTGGCGGTGGCGGTGGCGGTGGCGGCGGAGGCGGGGGCGGCGGCGGAGGCGGGGGCGGCGGCGGAGGAGGTCCCTCGTTGACCGCCGCGAGCGCGTCGACGAGCCCCCAGCCGAAGTGGTTGTTGGGCCGAGAGCCGATCCCTCCGCACAGAGAACCGGTCCCGACCGTGATGTTCGGATTCGCCGTGATGCCGAGGAGCTGCTTCGTCGCCGCGATGTCCCTCACCAGCGCCGGGCGCGCCGACCAGAGCAGCGCGACGACGCCGACGACGTGCGGGCCCGCCATCGAGGCCCCCGTGTAGATCGAGTACTCCGAATCGCCGCTGTTCACCGAGGACCGGACGTTGACTCCGGGCGCGACGATGTCGGGTTTGATTCTGCCGGATCCGTCGACCGTCACCGGTCCTCGGCCGCTGAAGTTGGCGAGAGCGTCCGTGTTGTGTAACGCGCCCGTCGTGAATGCGGCCGCGTAGATCCCCGGCGGATCAGAGATCGTGCTGCAGCTGGGGCCACCTGCGCCAGCGTCCGCCCCGACGAAGATCCCAGCGGCCTGCGCGTTCTCGACGACCGTCCGGAGCGTGTCGTGCGCGCACCCTTCGCTCGCCGGGCAGTGCCAGCTGTTGTTGATCACGTGTGGGCGCAAGGCCGGATTCGGGTTCTGGCCGTTCAGGTCGGTGGGCGCGATGAAGAACTGGAAGCACTCCGTGTAGGTCTGGGGAGTGCCGACGCCCACGTCCATGTTGCGGCACCCGATCCACTTCGCGCCAGGAGCAACGCCGATCTGGTTCCCCGCGCCGTCGTCGCCGATCGAGGTCCCGGTCGTGTGGCTGCCGTGGCCGTTGTCGTCGCACGGCTCCTGGGAGCTCGGACCGCACGAGCCGCCGCCGCTGTGAATCGCGTCCCACCAGCTGTAGTTGTGGTCGGCGCTGCTCCCATTCCACCCGCGGTAGTGCGGCTTGAGCGCGTTGTGCGTCCAGCGCATGCCGGTGTCCTGATTCGCGACCACGATTCCCTGGCCCATGTAGCCGAGCGCCCACACGTCGGGAGCGTGGACCCGGGCGACGCCCGGCTCGACGGTATCGCGGCGATGCAGCTGCTCCGGGACTCATCCGCTTGGAGCCACCTCGAGCTCCTGTTCGACTCGATCGCCTTCACGTCGGAGCGGGCCGCGAGGCTTTCGACGAGCGACCGGTTACCGCGAGCGACGATGACGTTGGCGGCCCAGTAGGACTTGTGCGGCACGTCCCGTGAGGCGAGCAGGGCGAGGATCGAAGCCTGACTCCGAGCTGCGTGCTCGGCCAGCGTCCGGTGGACGAACCGGCCCCGAGCGTCCTGATTCCGAATCGCATAAGCCGCACTCAGGTCTGCCTGATCCGCCAGGTGGATGACGAACAATGCGTGGTTGCCGCCGGCGGTGTCGCTCAGGACACGCGCCTCGATCGACGCGTGGCTACTTCCCGAAGCGGTCCCGCCGACCAGAAGCGCGGTCCCGACGACCGACAAGACGAGCGCGGCGGCGATTCTGACTCCGCTGGTCACGAGCCCTCCCTGGAGGCCAGAAGCACTGTTTCACATCGCGCCGGCAACGAGAAACGCGTCGCCGCGATGAAGAGAATCGCCGCCTACAATGACCGGGCGCCCTCTTAGCTCAGTAGGTAGAGCACCTCCATGGAGGGTCTAGCGAAACCCGGTAGCTGGCTGCTCAGGCGGCACCATGCCGAAGGATGGGCGTGCCTTACCCCACTTTGGACATCTTGGCCGCCCCTCGGATGAAGGCTGGCCTTCGAGTGCTTCCGCCGGAGCTATCGAGGTTACGATTCGCGATTCGTATGACGGAATCAGCGGCTCCGGTCGTCCTGGCCGCTCTGCCCTATGCCGAGCGGCAACTGATCGTGGTTGTCGCACGACGCGTTGGTCGCGGCTGAGCGCGAGGCGGAGAAAGAGGCCGAGCCGGGCGACGGTGGAGCCAGCTCGGTTGAGCATTGCGAACGTAGCAGCCCTCGCGATCGCTCCAGGATCGCGCTGGCGAGCTGGGCGCGTCCGAGTCGCGGGGATCGCTGGACTCACGGGGCACATGGTCGCTTCTGCGGTCTCGACGGCGCTGGCCGCTGCTCGCGCTAGAGACTCTGGTGTCGACGTATTAACCGTGGCCTCGACGGAAGCCGCGTCTCTCACGTTCCCACCGGGCCACCCGCGCGACCGGGTTCTCTATGTTGGCCACCCGGCGGTGCCGACGACGTATTACGCCGCGGCAGGGTTCCACCACCTCACCTTCGAGCACAAGTTCGCCGAGGCGGTTGAGCTCGTGATGGATCTCGGTGCGACGCAGCTGGAGGTCGAGCATGTCAAAGGATGGTCGGATGAGCTCGCCGCTAACCTGGCGGTGCCCTTGCCCACGGCAGGTGCCGAAGCCGGCTTACACGCCAAGCAGAGCCGGTCACACGGGTCGAGTGCTCTTTTCAAGGCTTCCCTGAAAGGCAACGCAAACCCCAAGCTGCCCGATGGACTCGTCTGGTTTCCGCACGAGCCCACCTGGCAGCAACTTGCGGAGGGACGCCTTGAACACGGTCTCACGCAGTTCCAACTATCTGTGCGGTATGAAGACGACTACGGGATCGATGCTGGCCTGAAGCTCAAGGCCGGAAAGGCAGGCCTAGAGCTCGGGGGTAGCTTCCAAGAGCACGAATCCACCGTATGGAGGATCGAGGGGAACTTCGCAGAGTGAGGAAGACGCGTTACCTAGCTAGGTAATCGGCCTCGCGGAAGGGTGAATGCCAAGCGGCGTCTACTTAACACACAAGCTTGACGCAGCCCGCTCGGCAGAGGAGCGATGGTCCAGAAACCGGCTAACCTGGGGCCGCTGCCCTCTTAGCTCAGTAGGTAGAGCACCTCCATGGTAAGGAGGGGGTCTCCGGTTCGAGTCCGGAAGAGGGCTTGTGAACAAGTCCCGCATATCGTGGGTCTTTGTTTTTAGTTCAGACGCTGCCTGTCGGCTGGCCCAAGTCCACGCCGTCCGTCCGTAGAACGGCGGTGCCCGGTTCTGGCGACGCTTTGAAGCGGCTTTCCTTCGGAGGGCCCTCCATGAAGCGCCTCGATGGGTGCGTTCGTTATCCGGAGCTGGCCGGCTCGTATCGCGTCCGGGCGACCGGCCGCTCTCCGAGCAGAATGTATGTCCGCATCTCGCCCTTGCCCTTGACGACGACTCCCGTGCGCTGCTCGAGGGCGAAGCCTTCCTCGAGGCGGCGATAGGTTCGCTCGGTCACCTGGATCGCGCCGGGCGGGGCGTGAGTCTGCATCCTGCTCGCCGTGTTGACGGTGTCCCCCCAGAGGTCGTAGCTGAACTTGGTCCGGCCGATGACGCCCGCGACCACCGGCCCCGAATCGATGCCGACGCGGAGGCTCAGGCCGGACGCGACCGGGAGCTCGGCAAGCGCCTGCCTCATGGCGAGCGCCAGGCGGGCGGCCGCCTCCGCGTGGTCGACCCGTGCCGTCGGGATCCCGGCGGCGACCAAGTAGCCGTCGCCGATCGTCTTGATCTTCTCGAGGCCGTGGCGGGCTACGAGTTCGTCGAAGGCCGAGAAGATCTCGTCCAGCATGACCACGACCTCCTCCGCCGGGAGCCGTTCCGCGGCGGGAGTGAAGCCCGTGATGTCGGCGAAGAGGACGGAGACCTCCTCGCTGCGCTCCGCGATGACGCCTTGCGAGATCTTCAACCGCTCCGCGATCGCCCGCGGGAAGATGCTCAGAAGAAGGACCTCCGACCGCTCCTGCTCCGTGGCCAGAAGCCGGTGCGCCCGGTCGCGGGAGCGGACGAAGTACTCAAGCAGGGCGAATGTAGACGACCGCCGGGCCGAGGATGTTCAGCGCGAAGAATGCCACGACGATCGACGATGGAATTGGCTCGGCGGGCTCCGGGAGAACGCCATCGGTCGCCGCGGAAAGAGCGACCAGAGCGAGGAAGGCGCCGAACCAGCCGATCGCCCGCCGGGGCCCATAGAACACGAGCGCGCCGAGGGGCGCGACGAACGCCCAGAGCGCGACAGCGCTCGACTCCGCGAATCCCCCGAGGCTCCATTGGAGGAGGAAGGGGAGAAGGAGGAACATCGCGACCTGGCTCGCGCGGTAGGCGGGGTAGCGCTTCGTCCTGGCGAAGAAGACGAGCCCGACGAGCGACGCGACTTGGTAGGCGAATGGAATGAGCGCCGAGCGCCAGAGCCCGAGCGCCGCATAGGTCCCGACCCAGATGAAGGAGAGAGTCGTGATCAGGAGCGAGGAGAGGACGAGCGCCGACTTGCGCAGCCGCTGATCGGGGGTGTCGGACGGCTGTGAGCCGACGGCGGCAGCCCGCCCGACGACCGTGTTCGCCCACTCGCGGAAGCTCATGCGCCGGACTCTAGGACAACCACCAAACGCGCATCTCCCGCGAGGCGCTCGCCACTGCCGGCGCGGCACGCTTCGCAACTTCCATCCGCGGGCGACGCTAGCCTCGCTCCGTGATCCGGCGCCAGCCAGAACAGCCTCAGGGTCCTTCAAGGGAAGGGAACAGCGAGGAAGGAAAGCGGCGAAATTTGCAGGGAAAGCGCGTAGGTAAGCGCTCTTCCAGCGTCACATAGCCGCAGCCCGAATCCTCCATGGTAAGGAGGGGGTCGACGGTTCGAGTCCGTCAGAGGGCTCTTAAAACCCTGCAAATCGCGATTTCTAGTTGTCTGTGCCTGAATTGTCGGTCTGAGCTGGCCTCGCTGCTTCAGCGATCCGCCCCCGAGCTGCTGTCGCGTTCTCCGGTTGGGCCGCCATGCCAGTCCAGGCACATCACTGTTGCGTCATCACGGAGCTCGCCACCACACGCTTTCACCACCGCCTGTGTCAGCGCCTGCACTGCCTCGCGTGGATGAAGGTGACGCGTCTCGGTGATGATCTCCAGCGCGTTCACATGGGCAGCGTTGCGCTCGAGGATTCCGTCGGTCACGAATACGAGCCGGTCGCCGGCTTGCAGCTCCAGTTCATCGACGTGATATTCGGCATCGCCGGCGATACCGAATGGGAGGCCACGGGCCAAGGCCAGATCGGCGGCATGGCCGTCACGCATCAGGATCGGCAAGCAGTGCCCGGCGTTCACGATCCTTGCGATACCGGAGGCATGATCGATCCGCACGACCTGGCCGGTGACGAAGTCGCCGTCATCTGCAAACCCGCAGAGCGCCTCATTGGCCAGCCGGGTCTGTTCCGCCAGGTCGACGCCGCGACGGCGCCCGTTTCGCAATGCCCCCACCAGGACTGTTGCCAGCACGGCCGCGTTCAGCGTGTGTCCCATCGCGTCCGTCATCGAGAGGTGCAGCGTGTCTCGCTCGACGCTGAAGTCGAACGTGTCTCCGCCGACGTCGCCTGACGGTTCCAGCCATCCGGCCAGCGTGAACTGGCCTCCCTCGCAGGTGTACGAGGCGGGAAGCAATCGGTGCTGGAGCTCTGCCTCCAACGAAAGAGGTACCGAACGCTGGCCCCAGTCGAATAGGTCCGTGAAGCGGCGGTTCGCGATAACGATGTACGCAAGTGCGTGCGCCCCCGCCGAGACGGTCGCCAAAGCCTGCTGGTCAGGCTCGTCATCGAATCCCAGCGCCAACACCCCCACCGCCTCACCGCGGCTCGTCACGGGAGCGAAGACCCGGTATCCGCGGCCGTCCGGAACGATCTGAATCTCCTGTTCGGTGAGCGCACGACCATGCGGTGTTCCTGCCAGCGCGACTGACTGGCCGCGTTCCCTATTGACGTCCTCATCCTCAGCGCTCGCGCGGTGCACGTGGCTCAACCGGACGAGTGTCCGGCCGCTGTAGTCCGCGATCAGGAAGCTAACGTCGCGGGCGCCGAGCACATCCGTCAAAGCCGACGCGACGACTTCCGCCGCATCGATCGGAGGAGCCGCTTCCACCGAAGCAAGCAGCGTCTTCACATCGAGCGAGGTGAGCACTCCCGAACGGTTGCTCCTTCGCATCGTCACGATCGACGATACCCGGCAGGATCGGCCAACAAGCCGTCGCAGGGTCGAGCGGCCCCCAAGCCGGACATCCTCCGGCGGGAAGAAGGTTCCGGAACCCGACGCGGCTTCGACTTGCGACATCCCCTGCCCCTGTCACACCGCGCCGACCAGCGGCCGGGTCGGTAGCAGCCGAGGAGTCCCATTCGCTCGCGCCGTTTGCGCGTCGGCGCATTGCTTCCCCTCCGCGACTGTGCTATCCCCGCTTCGAGGACGTGCCGGAAACGACATCAGACGTCGCGAGGCGAGTCGTCGGCCGCGAGGCCGAGCTGTCGGTGCTGGACGAGTTCCTCGCCGCGGAGCGTTGGCCGCGGGCAGTCGTTCTCACGGGCGAGCCGGGGATCGGAAAGACGACACTCTGGGACGCCGGCGTCGACCTCGCGCGCCGCCGCGCGTTGCGTGTCCTCGCCATACGAGCAAGCGGCGCTCACACGCGGCTTTCGTTCGCAGCACTGATCGATCTGCTCGACGGCGTGGGAGCGGACGAGCTCGCGCCGCTGCCGCCGCCGCAGTTACGCGCGCTCGAGGTCGCCCTCTATCGAACGGAGCCGACCGGCACACCGCCCGAGCCGCACGCGATTGCGCTGGGCCTGCTCAACGCGCTGCGTTCCGTGGGAGCTCGCGGGCCACTGCTGGTCGCCATCGACGACACCCAGTGGCTCGACCGTCCCTCGGAGGACGCGCTTGCCTTCGCGGTCCACCGTCTCGAGGAAGAGCCCGTGGCGTTCTTGCTTGCCCGCCGGCCAGGCCCCCCGTCCGACGTCGAGCGAGTGCTGGAAGGAACGGGGTTGGAACGCCTCGACTTGAAACCGCCGAGCCTGGGTGCGATTCGCCACATGCTCTCGGAACGGCTGGGATTGAGCCTCCCACGCAACGTTTTGCGGAGGGTGTACGAGTCGACGCTCGGCAATCCGCTGTTTGCCTTGGAGCTGGGGCGCAAGGTGCTCGAGGATGGCGTGCCCGGGATCGGGGAGGAACTTCCCGTTCCGGATGCCGTCGAGGATCTGCTCGGCACGCGCGTCGCCGGGTTGCCAGACGATGTGCGCCGCGTGCTGCTCGCGGTGGCGCTGAGCCCGAGCCTTCGAGTCGGTCAGCTAACGGAGTTGGCCGGACCGGCAGCGCTCGACGCAGCCGTCGAAACCGGCGTGCTCGCCGTCGACGGCGACCAGACCCGTCCGGCGCACCCGTTGTTCGCGGCCGCCGCGATCAGTCATTCGCAGGTGGCTGAGCGCCGTGAGCTTCATCGCGCGCTCGCCGACGTCGTCGCCGCGGACGAGCTGCGAACGCGTCACCTCGCCCACGCCGCCGACCGCCCCGATGCAGAGCTCGCGGCGACGGTCGCGTCCGCGGCAGGCGCAGCAGCCGCCCACGGCGCTCCGCAGGCGGCCGTCGAGCTCGCCGAGCAGGCGTTGCGTCTCACGCCGCACGACCATGCGCACCGCCACGACCGCGTCCTCGAGCTCGCTGGCTACCTCGTCGTTGCCGGGGAAAAACGACGCGTCACCGACCTGCTTCAGGCCGAGCTCGAGTCCATTCCTTCCGGCGCCATGCGCGCGCAGGCGTTTCTGCTTCTCACGAGCGGCGAGATCAGCGGAAACGACGACATCCAGCGGTACTTCGAGCAGGCTCTCGCCGAGAGCGGAAGCGATATGCAGGCGCGCGCCTGGGTCCTTGCCGACATGGCCGAGAACGTCGCCGCTGTCCGTGTCGAGCGGATCGCCGAGGCCGAGGCCTGGGCGCTCGAAGCACTCCCGGAAACCCCCGGAGCCGAGCCGGAGCTCGAACGGCGCGTGCTGTACGCGCTGGCGTGGACCCGGAGCCTCGGCGGCCGCTCGATCGACGACGTCTGCGAGCGGTTCCAGGCAGCGTCGTCCACGCCCTTCTACATCGCTGGCTCGCCGGAGCGAGTGGCGGCGCAGCGGCTCGTCTGGCGCGGCGAGCTCGCCGAGGCGCGAGCGATGTTGAGCCGGCAGCTCGCGGCGGCTGACGAGCGCGGCGAGCCCTCGTCGTACGCCCTGCAGCGCCTCCACCTCTGCGAGCTCGAGCTGCGTGCAGGGGAATGGGATGCAGCCGGGCGTCGGCTCGACGCGTGGGCCCAGTCGGCAGACCGCGAGCTGCTGCACTGGCCGATGTACGAGCGGTGCCGTGCGCTCCACGCGGCCGGCCGCGGACTCGTCGAGGAGGCCCGGCGCTGGGGGATGGATGCACACGCGCGCGCCGAGGCGAGCGGTGTCCGTTGGGATCAGCTCGAGGCTCTTCGGGCACTCGGAACGGCGGAGCTTCTGGCCAGGGAGCCAGAACGCGCAGCCGAGCAC
Organism: uncultured Actinomycetes bacterium; assembly: GCA_963776955.1. GTDB lineage: Bacteria > Actinomycetota > Thermoleophilia > Gaiellales > Gaiellaceae > VAXT01. The sequence continues at coordinate 183,702 of CAVZOM010000002.1, read as the reverse complement.
CTGCGAACAGCGTGGGAGCACACCGAGAGCGAGGGAATCTCCGATCCGGGCGCGTTTCCCGTTGCTCCGGAGCTCGTCGAGGCGCTCGTGGAACTGGGCGAGCACGACGAAGCGCTGGCCGTGACCGCCCGTCTGGGCGAGCTCGCCGAGGCTCAGGCGCATCCGTGGGCGCTCGTGACCGCACGGCGCTGCGCAGCCCTCGCCGAGCTCGCGCACGCTCACGAGGCTGACGCCGACGCGGCGCTCGAGCAGGCAGCCCGGGAGTATGCGGAGCTCGATCTCCGGTTCGACGCCGCGCGATCGCTGCTCGCCCTCGGCCGCGCACAACGCCGCTTCAGGAAGTGGGGGGCGGCACGTAACACGCTGGAGAGAGCGGCATCAGCGTTCGATGGGCTGCCCTCCCCCGGCTGGGCCGAGGCGGCTCGCGCCGAGCTCGAGCGCGTGGGCGCGCGCCGGCCCTCGCAGATCGGCGAGCTGACGCCGACCGAGCGCCGCGTCGCGGAGCTCGCGGTGCAAGGGCTCGCGAACAAGGAGATCGCGCGGGCGCTCGTCGTCACGGTGAGCACGGTCGAGTTCCACCTCTCGAACGTCTACGCCAAGCTCGGAATCCGCTCGCGAGCGCAGCTCGGGAGCCGCTTGGCAGCGCCCACCGAGCCCACCCGCTAGCGCCGCAGAGCCAACCCCGGACCTGGGGTCGGAGCGTCAAACCCTGGGGGGACCGGGAGTTTCGGCGTGCGCAGCGCCGCCGTAGCGTCGACGGCATGAAGGAATTCCTCGTCGAGCTATACGTCTCGTGCACCGAGTGCAACGGCGTCGAGAGCAGGGTGGAGCGCGCCGAGCGCGCCGCCGCAGAGCTCACGGCCGCCGGAACGCCGGTGCGTTTCGTTCGCTCGATCTTCGTCCCCACGGACGAGACGTGCCTGTTCCTGTTCGAGGCCGTCTCGATCGACGCCGTTCGGGAGGCGGCCGACCGCGCCGAGCTCCCGTTCGACCACGTCGCCGAGACGGTCTCGTCCCCACCGATTGGAGGTCCCACATGAAGCGTTTCACCCCGACTCGGCGCCTGCTCGCTGCGGCGGCTATCGGCGCCCTTGCCATGACGTTGGCGGGAGTCGCGACAGCCGGCCCGCCCCCACCCCCGGTACCTCAGGACATCGCGGTTCCCGAGGGACAGCAGTTGTTCCTCATCGGGCACGCGGTCGGCGTCCAGATCCACACTTGCACCCCTTCGGGCTGGAGCTTCGTCGGCCCGCGGGCGAACCTCTACGACGGCAACGGCCACCTGCTCGCGACGCACTTCGGCGGCCCGAGCTGGCAGGCGAGGGACGGCAGCCTGGTGCGGGCAGCGGTCGACCGGCGGGTCACACCCGACCCAACGGCGATCCCGTGGCTGCGGCTCGCGGTCACGTTTGCAGCCGCCGGCCCCGACGGCGACCGCCTGGAGAGGACGCAGTACATCCAGCGGATCGCTACGACCGGCGGCCTGGCCCCGCCTGCCGCGGACTGCAACGAGAGCACGGTCGGCACGACCGAGGAGGTCCCGTACACCGCGGATTACACCTTCTGGAAGGCGACCGGCAACTGATCGAACGCTCGAAGACTCACATCGCGGCCGGCGCACGAGCGCCGGCCGCATCTACACGAAGACCCCTGACCTAAGGAGAAATGACGTGAACACGCTCGATCAACCAGAGAGGTACCGCCCCGCGCCGTCGCTTCGCAAGGTGGCGTTGGGGCTCGCAGCAGCGACGGCGCTCGCAGCCGTCCTCGGAATCGTGCGGGTCGAGCCCGCAGCGGCGAAGGAGAGGGTCAAGGCGACGATCGTCAACGGCACCCTCACCATCACCGGCACTCCGGACCCCGACACGCTGGCGCTCCGCCTGCGCGCCGGCCACCCGGACACGCTCCAGGTCTACGTCGGCGACAACCGCTCGGCTGACTTCGCGTTCAGGCGCGACAGGTTCAGCGGCATCGCCGTGAACGTCGGAAACGGCATCGACGCCGTCCGCATCGACGACGCCAACGGCGGCTTCACCGACACCGAGGTGACGACCCTCTACGGCGGCCCCGGCAACGACACGCTGCAGGGCGGTGTCGGCGGCGAGATCTTCTTCGGCCAGGCCGGTGACGACACGCTGCAGGGCGGCGGCGGCGCCGATGTCCTGCGCGGCGGCGACGACGCCGACGTGCTGACCGGCGGTGCCGGCGACGACCACGTCTTCGGCGAGCTCGGCCAGGACCGCATGCGCTGGACGCCCGGTGACGGCAGCGACCTGAACGAAGGCGGCGACGGCGGCGACGTCGTCGAGGTCAACGGCGAGGCCGGCGGCGAGAGCTTCACTGCGACCGCCAACGGCACGCGCGTCCGCCTCGACCGGCTGAGCCCGGCTCCGTTCGCGCTCGACATCGGCACGAGCGAAGACCTGGTCGTGAGCATGAACGGCGGCGACGACTCCTTCGCCGCAACCGGCGACCTGGCCGCCCTGATCAAGATCACGGTCGACGGCGGCGAGGATGCGGACACGATCCTCGGCAGCAACGGGATCGACCTGCTGTTCGGCCGCGGCGGCGACGACTTCGTCGACGGCCAGCAGGGCAACGACGTCGCCTTCCTCGGGGCCGGCAACGACACGGCCCAGTGGGACCCCGGTGACGGCAGCGACACGCTCGAGGGCCAGGACGGCGCCGACAGCGTCGACTTCAACGGCTCCAACGGCGCCGAGATCTTCCAGGTCTTCGCCAACGGCGGCCGCGTGCTCTTCACGCGCAACCTCGGCAACATCGTGCTCGACCTGAACGAGATCGAGGCGTTCGAGCTCGGTGCCTCCGGCAACACGGACACGGCGATCGTCAACGACCTGACCGGCACCGACCTGACCAGCATCGACGTCGACCTGGCCGCCAGCCTCGGCGGTGGCGACGGGCTCGCCGACACGGTGATCGTGAACGGCAGCAACGGCGACGACGACGTCGATGTCGACGGGGCGGGGACCTCCGCCTCCGTGGTCGGGCTCTCGGCGCGGGTGAACATCGCCAACGCCGAGGTCGCGAACGACGCGCTCGTCGTCAACGCTCTGGGCGGCGGAGACCGCGTGGCGGCGACGGCACTGCCGGCCGGCGTCATCAAGCTGACCGAGGACGGCGGCGCGGGCGACGACTCGCTCCTCGGCTCTCAGGCGGCCGATGTCTTCATCGCCGGCGACAACGACGACACGATCGTCGGCGACGACGGCAACGACGTCGCACTGATGGGCGCCGGCAACGACGTTTTCCGGTGGGAGCCGGGCGATGGCAACGACACCGTCGAGGGCCAGGACGGCATCGACGGGTTGGCGTTCATCGGGAGCGACGTGGCCGAGAACATCGACGTCGCCGCCAACGGCGGGCGTGTGCTCGTCGTCCGCAACGTCGCGAACGTGACCATGGACCTGGACGACGTCGAGAAGCTCGACGTCCGGGCCCTGGACGGCACCGACAACGTGGCCGTCGGTGACCTGAGCGGCACCGATCTCACGACGACCGACCTCGACCTGAACGGGCCTGCGGGCCTCGGCGACGGCCAGGCCGATCTCGTCACGGTCAACGGGACGCAGGCCGCCGACGTGTTCGGCGCTTCCGGCGACCCCGCGGGAATCCACGTGGTCGGGCTGGGGGCGGCTGTGAACGTCGTCGGCCAGGAGCATGCGCACGACCGGCTGACGCTCAACGCTCTCGCGGGCGACGACGTCGTCGACTCGACGTCGCTGCTGGCTGGCGGGATCCAGCTGACCATGAACGGCGGTCTCGGGATCGACACGATCCTCGGTAGCCACGGCGACGACCTCGTCAACGGTGGCGACGGCAACGATGTCGCCCTGCTGAGCACGGGGGACGATCTCTTCGTCTGGAACCCCGGCGACGACAGCGACATCCTTGAGGGCCAGGCCGGCAGCGACACGATGCTCTTCAATGGCGCCAACGTCACCGAGAACGTGACGGTGTCAGCGAATGGCGGCCGGGTCCTCTTCTTCCGGGACATCGCCAACGTGGCCATGGACCTGAACGACGTCGAGACCGCGGACTTCCGGGCGCTCGGCGGCGCGGACGTGATTCGCGTCGGCGACCTGACCGGCACCGATCTCGTCGACGTCGACACCGCCCTCGGCGCGTTCGGCGGCGGCGGCGACGGGCAACCGGACACGGTACTGGTGGCCGGGACGAACGGCGACGACGCGATCAGCGTTGCCGGCAGCAACGACTCCGCCACGGTGAGTGGGCTCCCGGCGCGTGTCGACGTGTCGGGCGCGGAGGCGGCTGACACGCTCACCGTCGACATGTTCGCGGGCGGCGACGCGATCGAGTCTTCGGGCCTGGCCCCCGGCGCGATCAAGCTGGTCGCCAACGGCGGCGCTGGCAACGACGAACTGGTCGGCGGACCGGCCGGTGAGATCCTGCGCGGCGGCGACGACGCCGACGTGCTGACCGGCGGTGCCGGCGACGACCACGTCTTCGGCGAGCTCGGCCAGGACCGCATGCGCTGGACGCCCGGTGACGGCAGCGACCTGAACGAAGGCGGCGACGGCGGCGACGTCGTCGAGGTCAACGGCGAGGCCGGCGGCGAGAGCTTCACTGCTACCGCCAACGGCACGCGCGTCCGCCTCGACCGGCTGAGCCCGGCTCCGTTCGCGCTCGACATCGGCACGAGCGAAGACCTGGTCGTGAGCATGAACGGCGGCGACGACTCCTTCGCCGCGACCGGCGACCTGGCCGCCCTGATCAAGATCACGGTCGACGGCGGCGAGGATGCGGACACGATCCTCGGCAGCAACGGGATCGACCTGCTGTTCGGCCGCGGCGGCGACGACTTGGTCGACGGCCAGCAGGGCAACGACGTCGCCTTCCTCGGGGCCGGCAACGACACGGCCCAGTGGGACCCCGGTGACGGCAGCGACACGCTCGAGGGCCAGGACGGCGCCGACAGCGTCGACTTCAACGGCTCCAACGGCGCCGAGATCTTCCAGGTCTTCGCCAACGGCGGCCGCGTGCTCTTCACGCGCAACCTCGGCAACATCGTGCTCGACCTGAACGAGATCGAGGCGTTCGAGCTCGGCGCCTCCGGCAACACGGACACGACGGTCGTCAACGACCTGACCGGCACCGACCTGACCAGCATCGACGTCGACCTGGCCGCCAGCCTCGGCGGTGGCGACGGGCTCGCCGACACGGTGATCGTGAACGGCACGGCGAATCCTGACGTGGTCGACGTGGGCCGGGTTGGCTCGGAGGTCGTCACGGCGGGACTGGCGGCGCTCGTGCGCATCGCCGGCAGCGAGGCCGCGAACGACACGCTCGAGATCCGAACCCTCGCCGGTGACGACGATGTCGCCGTCGGGCCGGGCGTGCAGGACGTGATCACGCCCATCGTCGACCTCGGCACCGACGACTGAACGAAACGGGCGGGGCCTCCCACGAGGGAGGCCCCGCCACGCGTCTTTACGCAAGAGCGTGCCTTTCCTATTCACGCAGTCATCACGGGAGAGGAGAGCGCGGCCTTTACGCCGCGCTCTTCAGTACGTCGACGAAGCCGTCGCGCCAGCTCGGATAGAGCGGCTGCCAGTCAAGCTCGCGCTTGGCCTTCGCATTCGAAGCGCCGCGCCCCTCGACCATCATCGTCGCCAGCATCTCGCCGGCGAAGAGCTTGCCGAGCCAGAAGGGCACGTGACGGGGCGGCTTCGCTCCGACGACGTTCGCGGCGTACGGAAGCCATGCCGACACCGCAGCCGGGTCGTCGTCGACGATGTTGTAGATCCCCTGCCGGCCGCGTTCGATCGCGGCGAACGTGGCGCGTGCAGCGTCCTCGATGTGGATGAACGAAGCCATGCCGCCGCCGTCGCCGACGATCGGAAACACACGCTTGCGGATTGCCTGGACGCTTTCGCCGTGTTCCGCGAACGACGTTCCCGGCCCGTAGAAGCCGCCGTAACGCAAGACGATGCCGTCGAGCTCCTTCGCGGCGAGGACGCGCTCCTCGAGATAGCGGATCGCCGCGATCGTTTCCTTCGCGTTCCCGGCCGGGGCCGGGTCGAGTGCGGCGTCTTCGTCCTTCACGGCTGCACCCTCGCGCGCGAGGGTCCAGCCGGCATAGCTCTGCGCAACGAGCTTCCGGGCGCCAACGGCGAGCGCAGCGGCGAGCAGGTTGTCCGTTCCTTCCGTGCGAAGCCGGTTCGTCTGCGCGAACGTCTCGTCGAACCTGCGGAAGCTCCCGCCGATGCCGCTGAGCGCGGTTGCCTCGTGGACGACGACCTCGGGCTCCGCCTCGGAGATCGCCCTGCCGACCGCCTCCGCGTCCAGCACGTCGAGGACGACCGCCTGCGCGCCGAGCCCCCGCAAGGTCTCTAGCTTCTGCGGCGAGGTCGTCGTTCCCACGACCTGGTGGCCGGCGTCGGCAAGCAGCGGCACGAGCCGACTGCCGAGGGCGCCTGATGCTCCTGCGACGAAGATCTTCATCGCTTGCTCCTTTCGTTCGGTTCGTGCTCTGAGACGAGGACGACCCGACGTCTGTGACATGTCACAGACGCACGTGGTATCTCGTCTCAAGGCACATGCGAACGGAGGCGCCGTACGAAGAGCTCAGGCCGCTGCTGTTCTCCATCGCCTACCGGATGGTGAGCAGCGTCAGCGAGGCCGAGGACATCGTCCAGGAGGCCTTCCTCCGCATCCACCGGGCGGAAGCCGAGGGGACGAAGGTCGACTCGCCGAAGGCGTACCTGTCGGCCGTCGTGACGCGCCTCAGCATCGACCACCTCAAGTCGGCGCGCGTCCGCCGCGAGCAGTACGTCGGGCAGTGGCTGCCGGAGCCGCTCCTCACCGACTCGGCGCCAGACGCGGCCGCGCACGCGGAGACGGCCGACTCGCTCTCGATGGCCTTCCTCGTCCTGCTCGAGAGCCTGACGCCGGTCGAGCGGGCTGTCTTCCTGCTGCGCGAGGTCTTCGACTACGACTACACCGAGATCGCGACGATCGTCCAGCGCAGCGAGGACAACTGCCGGCAGCTGTACGTCCGCGCGCGCCGCCACATCGACGAGGGACGACCGCGGTTCGAAGCCTCGCGCGAGCAGCGCGACGAGCTCGCGCGGCGCTTCTTCGCCGCGGCCCGGCTGGGCGAGACAGACGCGCTGGTCGAGCTGCTGGCCGCGGACGTCGTCGTGTACGGCGACGGCGGCGGCAAGGCACCCTCCTGGCCGGAGCCGATCTACGGTCGCGAGCGCGTCGCGAAGCTAATGGTCGGCACGCTCGCGCAGGTCGAGCGGCTCGGCGGGTCGGTGGTGACGACCGAGCTCAACGGACAGCCCGGCGTCAAGTTCGTGGATGAGGAGGGCCGCATCGCTGCGGTCATGTCGCTCGAGATCGCCGACGGCGTCGTCCAGACCATCCGCGGGATCACCAACCCGGACAAGCTCGCCCACCTCGGCGCAGTCGCCGACATCCGAGCGATCCTGCGTCGCGGGCGAACGGCAGAGTAGGTTCGGACAGAGCCGCGCCGCGCCGCCAACACCCGAATCGAGCTGCACGGCGTGGGGCGGACTAGGCGCGCGGCGCGTACTCGACGTTGGCGAACGGCCAGTCGGACGCAAGCCACTCACTTACGGCCCGCCAGAGCGGGGTGTCCAGTTGCACGTGGCTCGCCCGCACCCAGGAGAGCGCACGGGCGTCGTAGTCGCTGTCGGGCAGCGGGTAGATGTAGACGCACCCGATCACGTCGCGGCTCGCTGGATCGAGCACGGTGTATGTGAACCCCGTCCGGTTGCGGAAGTCGTCGGCATGGCGCTGCAGGTCTGCCCGGTTCTCGTCCGGCGTCATCTCTCGCGGCCAGCCGCTGTCCTCCCATCCGGGCGTCGCGTGGATGTGCTTCTCCGACGAGGTCCACGCGTCGTAGTCCCGGTCGTTGTGCTCGGGGCCGAGCGGCTCGAGCAAGAACTGCGGCGTCTCGAGCCGCCGAGGGACGTCGAAGTCGCGTGGGACGAACTCGTCCACGCGACCGATCGTAGAACGCTGGCTCAAGTGGAGCCGGGCTAGCGAATCGTCACCTGATCCGAGCGCTAGCTGACGTCCCCACACAGGTTGTGAACGGCTGAAAAGCGGTCACTAGAGGTTCAGTTGTGAGCGGCCGGCCAGCTCGGCGTTCGAGCGCCACGGTCATGGAAGCTCAAGTCGAGCGCGGCACACGGCTGATCGCCCACGACCCAGGCATCGTGTCCCGGCGGGATCAAGTAGACATCTCCGGCAGCGGCTTCAGCCTCGGTGCCATCCTCCATCCGGAAGCGCATCCGCCCGGAGATGAGATAGCCGAGGTGCCGCTGCGGGCACAGCTGACCTTCGACGATTCCCTCCTGGTGCTCTGACCAGCGCCAGCCCGGCTGAAAGGTGGCTCGGTCGAACGCTATGCCGCCGAGCTCGACGAGATCGACGCGACCCAAGGGCACGATCCGGCTCGTGCCCGCAGCATCGAGGCTATGGATCTGTGGCTGCTCGTTCATCAGGGAATAGTAGGCCGCTGTTACCCAAAGACCGAGAACCGCGAGCCCGATGAGCGCGAGGGCGACGATTCGTTTGAGTCTGAGGATCCGGGTCGTCAGGGCGTCCAAGCTGTGCCCTTCACATGACGAGCGCGAGGAGGATGAGCCCGAAGAACACGCTCTGCGCGCTGTGCACGGCGATCCCGATCCAGGCACTCTGGTATCGCTTCGACGGGTAGGCGATGGCGAAGGTGTCAAAGAGCAGCGTCGCCGGCATCATCCACGGCACGTGGAGGTGATACGCGGCAAAGAGAGCGCCGTTCGCAGCCCAGTCCCCACGTCCGAAGACACGGTTCATGCGCGGCAAGAGGAGCCCGCGAAAGAGGAGCTCCTCACCGAGCACGGTGTTGAACAGGAACAAGACGAGGATGAGGGAGTACCAGCCCCAGTTCCCGCTCATGAAGCTCTGCCCGATGTCGGAGTCGAGGAAGACTCCGATATCGCGGTTGTCCGCGTGCGAAAAGACCGGCAGGAAGTCTTCGACGGAGAAGAAGACGATCAGCGGGATCACGAGCAGCCAGAGCCTGCCGCCTGTCCGGCCGCTTCGGGGACTTCGCGGCGACCGAAGCCAGAGGGCCTCGCGAAGCGTCGACCAGCGAACGTTCCTCTGCTCCCGTCCTACGAGGGCAAGCACGAGCACGAACTGCCAGATCAACCCGCCAGTGAGGCAGACGAGCAGCGCCTTCATCATCGGCACGTCGCCTGCACCCGAAAACGTGTCCGCGAGTCGGGGCGCGACGATCCAGGCGAGAAATCCCATTGGCAGAGCCGCCGCGGCCCACACCGCGAGGATCTGCGCGAGCGAGTACTGCCTTATCTGTGCATATCGATCGACTTCTTCGGCGTGACCGGCACGAACAGCTACTGCCGGTATGGCGATGCTAGGGGTCGACATCGTGCTCACCTCTCCTTCAAGTGGATGGCAATGCCGTCCAGCTTGCCCCGGCGCGGCCGCGTCGACATCGGGGCGCCACCCTGATCTCTCACCCTTAGTTCTCGACGCTCGTCGTTGAAGGGCGAGCTTCTACGCTCGCGCGGGGACCGTCGACGAGCTCGACGAGCTGCCGGCACGCAGAAAGTCGTCGTCTGACGAGGTCATGGTGTCGGCGACCAGCTGCACGAAGTTCGGTGTGGCATCGAATGGGGCTGCGTGGCCGGCTCCTTCAATCTGATGCGTTCTCGCTGTGGGGATGGCCACGGCGAGCGATCGGACGAGTCGGACCATGCTCTCGGGGCTGCGCGCACCGTAGCTGCACACGACGGGGACCTCGACGGTCGCGAGATCCCTCGGGGACGGATAGTCGGTGATGGAATTGCGGAAGTCCGCCAAGGCCGGCCTGGCGTTCTCCCTGCCGGCCCGCCGCCACTCCTCGGGAAAGACATCCCACGCGCTTCCACGGTCACGGTAGGTGTAGGCGGAGCGCAAGAGTGTTTCGGCCGCGTCACCCTGTCGGCCGCGGAGCACGAGCGACCCGATCTTGGCCAGCGCCGCGATCTGCGAAACGGAAGGAAGGTGACGAGTGAACCGCCATGGGAACTCGTGGGCGATGACCACCCGCACGAGGTCCGGGCGACGCACGGCGAGGTCGACCGCGATCGCGGCCCCGGCGCTCGTACCGACCACAACGGCGGGCCGGGCCTGCAAGGACGCCAGAATCGCTGCGGCGTCGGTCGTGTGCGTGGAGATCGAGCGCGCCTGTTCACCGCCGGACCGGGCGTAACCCCGACGGTCATAGACAATCACACGACCGATCCGGGCGAGCTCGTCGATCGCAGCGCCCCAGGTCGAGGCCGTAGCCCCTGCAGGGTGAACCAGAAGGATCGGCACGCCCTCGCCCAGTTCCGCGTAGTAGAGGTCGCATCCGTCCGACCTCACGGAACCGATCCGCGGGCTAGTCAGAATGGTCATGGGATCTTGACCTCGCTGACGCGGCTTACAGTCGTGCGCTCGGCGACGTACAGGGGGAGGAGCGCGAGCGCCTGCTCTTCGCTGTCGGCGTCCACAGTCCACCAGATCCCGTGTCCACCGGAGCGGCACGATGCGAGCGTCGCTCGGTGGCGGAGAGGGCTCGCGTGTCCCTTGAACGATGCGAAAACGACTGCGCACTCGCGCGGCTGGTGCCGATGCTGGAGCAGGTAACGAGCCACGGGTTGAGCTTGTCGCCCGGACGTTGGTCTGACATCGGGGGTCCACCCTGAACTCGTACCCTGATTTTCGCTCGGCGCGCGCCAGGAGAGCACGGGTCGAGCCGTCCGTAAAAAACGCTGATCGCGATCGGTCCTTTCCGCGGATGACGAACGCGCCGTGATCCTCGAAAAGGTTCTGTACCGGCCAAAGGAGGCGCCATGACGCACGAAGTCTCGGCGCGACCAGCGCACGAGCAGGATCCTCTCGTGGGGCGCGCCGACGCGCTCGATTCGCTCAAGCAGCTGCTCGATGAGCTCGAGCGCGGGCCTCCGGCTGCAATCGAACTGGTGGGCGAGGCGGGCATCGGGAAGACGCGCGTGCTCGCCGAACTCGCCTCTCGCGCTGAACTGCGTGGGCACCTCGTCCTCTCGGGGTCGGCGTCCGAGCTCGAACGCGAGCTGCCGTTCTCGGTCTTCGTACATGCGCTCGATGAGTACGTCGAGAGCCTCGACTCCAACCTATCCGCCACCCTCGACGACGACGTACAAGCGGAGCTCGCGCACGTCTTGCCCTCGCTGTCCGCCCTCGCAGACGGTCGTGCGGTCGCGCCCCAGCACGAGCGCTATCGCAGCCACCGCGCGGTGCGCGCGCTGCTCGAGCGGCTCGCGCAGACGAGGCCGCTCGTACTCGTGCTCGACGATTTCCACTGGGCCGACTCGGCGTCCGTCGAGCTGCTGGGCGCACTGTTGCGTCGGCCGCCCGCGGCGGCCGTGCTCACCGCAGTTGCGCTCCGCCCCCGCCAAACCCCCGAGCGTCTCGCCGCAGCACTCGAGCGGGCGGATCGTGCCGCAGCGCTGACCCGGGTCGAGCTCGCCGATCTAACACCGGATGAGGCTCGAGAGCTTCTTGGCGAGCGGGTCGGCGCCGCCGACGCAGCCGTCCTCTACGAGGAATGCGGTGGCAATCCCTTCTACCTCGAGCAGCTCGCCCGGTCGCTCGAGCGCGCAGGTCGAGCCGCCTCCGCTCCCGAGAGCTCACCGACCAGCCTCGAGGTGCCACAGGCGGTCGCTGCTTCCCTGAACGAAGAAGTCGCATCGCTGTCGGTCGGCGGCCGTCTCGTGTTGGAGGGAGCGGCGGTGGCGGGCGACCCATTCGAACCCGAGCTTGCGGCTGCGGCGGCCGCCACATCCGAGGCTGCGGCGATGGCCGCAGTCGACGAGCTCCTGCAGGTCGATCTCATTCACCCGACCGACGTGCCCCGACGCTTCCGCTTCCGACACCCGCTCGTCCGGCGCGCTGTCTACGAGACCACTACTGGCGGCTGGCGACTCGGCGCCCACGAGCGCTGTGCGGAAGCGCTCGCGGAGCGGGGAGCGACGGCGGCGGCGCGCGCCCACCACGTCGAGCGTTCGGCGCGCCAGGGCGACGTCGCAGCCGTGGCCGTCTTGTGTGAGGCAGGCGAGTCAGCAGCGCGTCTCGCGCCCGTTAGCGCTGCGCGTTGGTTCGCCGGCGCGCTGCGCTTGCTCCCGCAGACCGCCCCGGCGCACGACCGCGTCGAGCTTCTGCTCGCCCGTGCCGGGGCGTTATCGGCGGCGGGGGATTTCACCGAGGGTCATGACGCGCTGCAGGAAGCGGTCGCGATCGTCCCGGACAACTCGAGCGCCCTCTGCACGACAGTGGCGACGACGTGCGCCGCAATAGAGCGTCAGCTCGGGCGATACGAGCAGGCCCACGAGCGCCTGGTGAGAGCTCTTCGCGACCTCTCGGAGCCGGCCTCGGTCGAGTCCGTCGAGCTGCTGATCGAGCTGACGCTCAACGAGTTCTACCGCTCGCGATACGAGGCGATGCACCACTGGGCCGGGAGTGCGGTAAGCGCCGCGAAGGTGCTGGGAGGTCCGGCGCTGTTGGCGGCGGCGCTCACCATGCCCGCGCTCGCGTATGCCATGACCGGACCGACCGATCGAGCTCGGTCCCACCGTTCCGAAGCCGCGGCGCTCGTGGATGAGCTATCCAACGAAGAGCTTTCGCTTCGCCCCGACGCGGCGTCCTGGCTCGCTGCGGCTGAGCTTTACCTCGACCTCTACTCCGAGGCCGACGCGCACGGAAGTCGTGCCGCCGGGCTCGCTCGCGCGACTGGACGAGGGGATCCCTTGTTCCGCCTGTATCCGATCCTGCCCAGGATTTGGTACGTGCGCGCCAAGCTGGCCGAGGCGGCCGAACTTCTGGACGGCGCGATCGAAGCCGGGCGCCTGCTCGGATCGGCGCCGGCTCTGGCCGGGAACCTCTTCAACCGCTCCGTCGTTGCAGTCGCCGTCGGCGATCTCGACCTCGCGCTCGCCACCGCGGAGGAGGCGGGGGAGCTCACGCGCGACCTCGACGACGGCTTCGTCACGGCCTGGGCGGCGGTGAGGCTGGCTAGCGTCCTGCTCGAAACCGGAGAACCACTACGAGCCGTCGAGCTGCTCCTCGGCCGCGCCGGCGGCGAGACCCTGACGCTCATTCCCGGCGGCTGGAGGGTGTACGGCCTGGAGCTGAGCACGCGGTGTTGGCTGGCGCTCGATCGCCACGGCGAGGCGGCGCGCGCAGCCGCGGTCGCCGAGGCCACGGCAGCGGACGTGGCGCTTCCCCTCGCTCGTGCCTGGGCAGATCGGGCGGCCGGCGCGGTCGCTCTGCAATCCGGAGACACTGCGCGCGCTATCCGTCTCTCGCTCGCTTCGGCGGATTCCGCCCAGCAAGTCGGAGCCCCGATCGAGAGCGCGCTGTCGCGCACGCTTGCGGGCCGAGCGCTCGCCCACGCCGGCCAACGCGAGCGGGCCGTTGCCGAGCTCGAGCGCGCTGCCGCAGCGCTTGACGCGTGCGGCGCGCTCCGCTACCGCGACTGCGCGGAGCGCGAACTCGGGAAGCTGGGCCACCGCCCCCACCGGCGGACGCGCCCAGGCGACACCGACGGGACGCGCATCGACTCGCTGACCGAACGTGAGCTCCAGGTGGTGCGGCTGGTCGTCGATCGCAAAACCAATCCCGAGATCGCGTCCGAGCTGTTCCTCAGCCCGAAGACGGTCGAAACCCACCTGCGCAACATCTTCCGCAAGATCGGCGTCTCGACACGAGTCGAGCTCGCCCGTGCCGTCGAGCACGCCGGCCCTGGCGCAACCGCACCCTAGTCGCGCTCCGCCGCCCGGGCCTGCCGCTCAGGGTGGCCTGGTCGAGAAATCAGGGTGCGGAATCAGGGTGACCCCCCGATGTCGCAGCGAGGCGGCAAGCGCAAGCTGCGCCCAATGACAAGAGAAATGACGACGTAGGGAGGCAAACACGATGTTCGAGGTGACGGCGCGACTGAAGATCCGTGACGGCCAGCTCGAGGGGTTTAAGCAGCAGGCAGCCGAAATGATGAGGCTGACCAGGGACAAGGACACAAAGACCCTTCGTTACGACTGGTTCCTGAGCGAGGACGGAACCGAGTGCGAGGTCCGGGAGGGCTACGTCGACGCCGACGGCCTGATCGAGCATGCCCATCACGTCGTCGAGGCCAGGGAAGAGCTCTTCCGCGACTTCGCCTACGACCACAGCATGACGCTCTACGACGAGCCATCGCCAACACTCGCAGAGCTGATGGAAAACCTCGCGGGTGTCGTGCCGTTCAGGCAGTTCTCCAAGTTGCAGGGCCTCGACGTCGACATCGAGGCTCGTCCCGCGCTCCCCGTATAGGCGGCGCACAAGTCTGGAAGGAGTGGTACCGGTGAACGAGAGCCATGTCACACAATCGGCGTTGTCCGAGACGGCGCTACCTCGGCCGGAGGCTGTCTCCCGCGCCTCGGGATGGACTGCGGGCCGCATCACCGCAATCGCGATCGGAGCGTTGCTCGTCCTGCTCTCGCTGGCCCTAATTGGCGCCGGCGGAACAGCCCTGTGGGCCGACCGCACCCAGCGCGATGGAGGCTACGTGACGACCGACGTCCACGAGTTCTCCACGTCGGGTGCGGCACTGGAGACCGTGTCGACCGAGCTGGGATCGGCGGGAGTCGGCTGGATGTACGCCCCGGGACTGCTCGACGAAGTTCGGATACGAGTCACGCCCACGAGCGCGGGCCCGCCGCTGTTCGTCGGGATCGGGTCCACCACGGACGTCGACCGCTACCTCGCGGGCGTGAACCACACCGTCATCACAGAGTTCTGGGAGGAGAAGACGGAGACGGTCGCCGGCGGCATGCCCGCAGCCACTCCCGGGACGCAGGACTTCTGGGTCGCGTCCTCCACCGGCCCCGGGGCCCAGACCCTTGACTGGGATCCGGTCGACGGATCCTGGAGCGTCGTCGTGATGAATGCCGACGGGCGACCCGGGATCGACATGGGAGCTGACCTTGGAGCCCGCATGCCGGCAGTGCTGTGGATCGCGGTTGGCGTGCTGATCGCAGGGGCCGTCTTCCTGGCCGGAGGATTGCTCCTGATCGCGGGTGCGATCCGCGGCCGCCGCGCCAGCCAAGCGAGCCCGGCGCAAGCAGAAAGGACGGAGTAATCATGCAGCCGATCAAGGAAGCTGCGTCCGAGTTCCTCGCCAACAAGCGCGTGGCGGTCACGGGCGTGTCCCGAAGGCCCAAGACGCACGGGAGCAACAACGTGTACCGGCGGCTGCGCGAGCGTGGCTATGACGTCTTCGCCGTCAACCCCAACACAGACCAGGTCGAGGGCGATCGTTCCTACCCCGATCTGAAATCGATCCCCGGCGGGGTCGAGGCGGTTGTGATCGGAACTCGGCCCGAGATAGCCGAGCGCACGATGCACGAATGCGCCGAGCTTGGGATCAAGCACGTCTGGATGCATCAGGGCCCCGGCGCAGGGAGCGTTTCCGCAGCCGCCACCGACTACGGCCGACACCACGGCATCGCCGTCATCGACGGAGGATGTCCGCTGATGTTCGAGCCCACCGCCGACCTCGGCCACAAAATCATGCGCTTCGTGTACGCCCGGAAAGGTGCCGAAGCAGGTCTAAATCAGAGAGGAGAAGACGATGAGCGCCAACAGGAAACTTCTACGATCGGTACGTCGAGCGGTACAACGCCGGTGATCTCGACGGGGTCATCGATCTTTACGCCGAAAACGCCGTGCAGATCATGCCCGACGGCACCTTCGTGGGCCGGGACGCGATCCGCGACCGCCTCGCCCAGGAACTGATCGCGTTCCCGGACGTCAACCACACGGTGCGCAGCTTCGTCGAGGAGGGCGACTCGTTCTGCGACCAGTGGACCTTCGCTGGGACGCCACGGGCTCGCTGCCGCTGCCGGACGGCGGCGAGCTGCCTCCCACCCACAAGTGGGTCGAAGTCCGGGGCATGGAGTTCTGCGGGGTGGGCGACGACGGGAAGCTCATCCGTCAACACCCTGTACTACGACAACCTCTCCGTCCTGGCGTAGCTCGGGCTTGTCCCGGAGGGTGCGCCCGCGTACGCCGACGGTGAACAGTAGTCGTGGCGAGGCGACGCGGATGTGAGGAGGAGAAATGTCGATCGAGACGTTCCGGATGTCGAAGCAGAAACATCACGCGGCTCTTCGTCGGTGCGATCGTCGCTGCGCTCGCAGCCTGAGCGACGCTGAACGGATTACTCGGCGTTCGGCGCCACAGACTCGCCACGGCAGTGGTGTCCGACGCAGGAGTCGCCCCGGCCGGCTCAGAGCACGAGCACGTTCGCGAAGACCTGCCAAGCGAGCAGGCTCTTTGCGACGAGGCTCAGCCAGAGATACCAGCGCTCGCCGTAGCGATAGTCGCGCCAGCGGCCAACGCGCTTGTACTGCAGGGCCTGGTTCACGGCGAAGCTGTTGAACAGAACGAAGAGTGAGACGAAGATCGCGTAGACGAAGGTCGGCGGCGCGTCTCCGCGACCCGCCGAGATGCCGATCTGTACCGCGATCGCGATCCACGCCACGGCGCCGACGACGCAGCCGAGCACGAAGGGCAGCCAGCGCGTGCGTGCACGATCCGGCGGGTTGAGCAGCTCCATCAGCCAACCGAGGAAGATCATCGCTGCGCTCGTGGCGAACAGAGCGAGCAACGCGACGTAGTCGGCGATCCCGGTCAGCATCGCTATCAGGACGACCATCAGCGATGCCGACAGCGAGTACTCGAGCCAGCGGAAGGGGTTGACGCCTGCAGCGAGGCATCGCTCGTAACGCGCGCGGAACGGCGGAAGCGCGACGAGCGCGTGGTCGAGCGCCGCGAGCATCAGGAACGCGCCCACGAGCGGGCCGACGCGTAGGTCGAAGAGCAGGTCCTGCTTCGGCAGCCCACTCCCCGGCTGGCCCTCCAAGAAAGCACCCGTAACGGGAAGCGAGAAATCGGTCGAGAGCGCGAGGATCACCACCGCCTGCGCCGCGTGGAGCGCTGCCAGCAGTGCGTTGCCGCGCCGAAGCGCCCTGTCTTCCATGGCCCTGAGCCTACTGCGCTTTCGGCCGCGGCCAACGAGCGAGACGGGCGTCCCGGCCGGACGGTTGACGCGCGCGCTCAGGCCGGCGGTGGACCGCGACGGCGGGCAGAAGTGCGCAGATGACCACGGCGCCGGCGACGGCGCGGCGGGCGGGGAAGCGGGCCGGCGTCTACGCGGCGTTCATCGTGCTGGCGAGCTCCGCCGGGAGATCATCGTGGTCCTCCTTCCTGACACCTGCCGTCACCGCTCACAGGAGAGCAGTGGCGCCCCGCGGGGCTTGCCGGTCTACAAGAGCTCGGCTTTGAGCTCGCCCTGAGCTTCCGACCGAGTCACGCCGCGGCCGCGTCGGCCTCCTTGGCGAGCAGCTCGTCGAGGAACTTGCTGATGGTCGCCGGTGGGTAGGCGCCGACGAAGCCCGCCGACGGGCTCGCCATCGCGGAAGACCGCGACGGTGGGGATGCTCTGGATGCCGTAGCGCGCAGCCAGTGTCTGCTCAGCGTCGACGTCGATCTTCACGAGCTCCAGCTTCCCCGTCGCGCTTTGCGACTTCGCGTTCGATCGCGGGGCCGAGCATGCGGCAGGGGCCACACCAGGCGGCCCAGAAGTCGACGACGACCGGCAGCTCGCGTGAGCGCTCCACGACGTCGCGATCGAAGTTCTCCGTTGTGACCTCCATTTGTCCTCCTCCTTGCGTCGGCTCATCTACTACTGCTATACAACTATACAACGGTTTACGTTTCCAGAAGGAGAGCATGCATGGCCCTGCCCCACCCGCTTCCGGACGAGCTCGCCGAGCTGATCGCACGCCGCTTCCGCGTCATCGGTGAGCCGATGCGGATCCGCCTGCTCGACCGCCTGCGCGAAGGCGAGCTGAGCGTGAACGAGCTCAGCGAGGCGCTCGACGCCTCTCAGCAGAACGTCTCCAAGCACCTCGGCGTGCTCGCCGACGTCGGCATCCTTGGCCGCCGCAAACAGGGCACCCACGTGTACTACCGGATCATCGATGAGGGGGTTTTTGCCCTCTGCGAGCAGGTCTGCGGCTCCGTCCAGCAGCAGCTGCGCGCCCTGAACGAGCTCGTCGAGGGAGTGAGCACCTGATGACCCGCGCGTGGCCGCTCGAGCGCGTCCTCTTCGCGCTGGCCGGGTCGATGACGCTGCTGAGCGTCCTCCTCGCGCTCCTCGCCGGCCCCTGGTTCCTGCTGCTGGCCGCATTCGTCGCGCTCAACCAGTGGCTCTTCGTCGCCGTCGGCGCCTGCCCGGCCTCGGTCCTCCTCGAGCGGCTCGCCGGGATCGAGCGGCGGTGCAGCCCGTGAGCGTTCTGGAGGCGGCACGTGAGCCGCAGCCGGCGGAACTGCTCGCCGCCCGTGAGGTCGGACCCTTGGGGCGGCTTGGCGGCTGGACCGTCGATCACGTCCGAGCGGTCGCCGTTGTGTGGGTCGTCGTGGCGGTCGCGCTCGGCGCGCTCGCGCCCCGCGCGGAACACGCGCTCTCGGGCGCCGGCTGGGAGGCCTCGGGATCGGAGTCGGTGCAGGCGCGACAGCTCGTGCAGGCGAGCTTCGGCGGCCTCTCCAGCCAGGCATTCATGGTCGTCGTCCACTCGGATACGCAGTCGACCGGCGACCCGGCATTCCGTCAGGTGCTTGCGTCGGTCACGGCACGGCTTCGCGCGAGCGACGCGGTCGCCTCCGTCGTCCCCCCGAGGCCCGGCGCGAGCGTCTCTCGAGACGGGCATACGGCCATCGTCACCGCAGGCTCGAGCGGGACGCCGACCGAGGCGGTGGCCGCGGCGGACGAGCTGAAACACGACCTGGCGCAGCTCGGCAGCGACGGCGTCTCGGTCTCGCTCACGGGCGCCTCGGGGATGTGGTCGGACTTCAACGAGGCGAACAAGGAGGCGATGCTCAAGTCGGAGCTGATCTCCTGGCCGGTGACGCTCGCGATTCTCGTCGTTGCGTTCGGCTCGCTCGTCGCCGCCGGGCTGCCGCTGCTGCTGACGATCCTCGGTCTCGTGGCCAGCGCGGGCCTTCTCTGGGTGCTGACGCACGGGTTCGACATCTCGATCTGGGCGATGAACTTCGCGCTCATGTTCGCGCTCGCGCTCGGGATCGACTACGCGCTCTTCGTCGTCCACCGCTTCCGCGGCGCCTACTTCGGATCGCGACTTCCCGCGCGCGAGGCCGTCGCCGTCACGATGGACACCGCCGGCAAGGCCGTTCTTTTTTCCGGCCTGACCGTGTTGATCTCGCTCTCTGCGGTGATGCTCGTCCCGAGCCCGGCCTTCCGCTCGATGGCGCTCGGGATCATGCTCAGCGTCGTCTTCGTCCTGCTCGCGGCGCTGACGCTCCTGCCCGCCCTGCTCGCCAAGCTCGGTCCCAGGGTGGACGCGCTGTCGCTTCCCTGGGTGCACACGGGGGAACACCGGTCGCCCGCTTTCGCCCGTTGGGGCGAGCGGCTCTGGCGCCGTCCGCACCTGTACGGGGCGGCCGCGACGCTCGTGCTCGTCCTGCTCGCCCTGCCGGCACTGGGGCTCAAGACGGGGATGCCGTCGATCAAGGTCGTCCCTCGCGACGACCCCTCACGCGTCGGCTACGAGCAGGTCCAGGAGGCGTTCGGCGCCGGCAGTCCCGGCGCGCTACAGCTCGTCGGCCCAAGCGCCGACGTCGCCGCGGCGGCCGCGGTCGCGGCCCGCGACGCCGGCATCGGCCGAGCCTTGCCGCCCCAGCAGGGAAGCGGCGGGCTCGCGCTCGCCCAGGCGATCCCGACGAGCGATCCGTCAGACCCCGCCGTGGGCGAGACGATCGAGCGCCTCCGCGACACGCTGCCGGCGTCGGTGTACGTGGGTGGCGCGGTCGCCGAGAACCACGACCTCGAGGCCGCGCTCGCCGCCAAGACCCCGCTCGTGATCGGCGTCGTGCTCGTGCTCGGCTTCCTGCTGCTGCTGGTCGCGTTGCAGGCACCGCTGATCGCCGCGCTCGGCGTCATTACCAACCTGCTCGCCACCGGCGCCGCCTTCGGTGTCGGTCGCTTGATCTTCCAGGACGGTCGCTGGACAGGGCTGCTCGGGTACGAGTCGCAGGGGTTCCTCGACGCCTGGGCGCCTGTGTTCTTCTTCGCGATGATCTTCGCGATCTCGATGGACTACACGGTGTTCCTGCTCGCCTCCGCGAAGGAGCACTACGACCGCACCGGCGAGCCGCGCGACGCCGCGATCGGCGGCCTCGCCCACTCCGGCCGCGTCATCTTCGCCGCCGCCGCCGTGATGGTGGCCGTCTTCTTCACCTTCGCCCTCTCGGGGCCGCTGCCGCCGAAGGAGATGGGCGTCATCCTCGGCATCGCCGTCCTGCTCGACGCGATGCTGATCCGGTTGGTGCTGATGCCGACCTTGCTGCGGGTGTTCGGGCACCGCGCCTGGGCGCTCCCGCGGTGGCTCGACCGGCTACTCCCGGACGTGCACTTCGGCCACTCGTAGCCTCGGGAAGTCGCGATCGCAGGCGCAATTGTCCGCACGACGATTCCCGCACCGCCGCTGTAGATCGGGCCACGGACATGGCGTCGGCGCTCAGAAGCCCGACTCATGGGCGTGTCCGTGCCCGGTCAGTCTCTCCATGCGCTTGAAGACAGCGTCTGTGACCTCCGGCGCCGCGTCGAAGGCGGGAAGCTGGATGTCCTCCTCCTTTCGGAAGTGCACGCTGATCAGCGCGAAGAGGCCGTATAGCAACTCCTGCAGCTTGTCGACGTCGTCGACAGCCGCCTGCTCGAGCCGCTCGATCCTCTCGACGATCGCCTCATGGTCGTGCACCATCGGGACGGCTGCGTCGGCGAATCCGACCAGCTTCGCCCACTCCGGGTAGAGCACCTCCTCTTCGGCCTTCGCGTGCGGGACGAGCGTGCCGCGAAGGAACTCGACGATCCGGCCGACGAGCAGCTCTCGCTCCGCGCGGTCGAGACGCGCGACCTCGCGCGCGGCCTGCCCGATGTGCTCGATGTGAGAGAGCAGTTCTTCGTGCTCTCTCCGGAACGGCTCTGTGGGACGCATCTTCAACCTCGCTTTCGCATCGGGATCACTTCTGCCTCAAACGATTCTGTCGCTCCGTGACTCGGCGGCCGGTCGAAACAGCTTCGGGACGAAGAGGCCGATCCGGTGGCCGATCTCGCCGAGCGGCGCCCGACGACACCGGACTGCGCGACGACGACGGGGCGGTGCACCGATAATCGGGGCGTGACGAAGCGCGATTGGGCGCTGCTTCTCCATCTGGCGGGGATGGCGCTGCTCTTCTCGGGCATGACGGTCGCCGCCGTCGCCCACGCGGGCGCACGCAGGCGTGAGCGGCCGAGCGAGATCGCGGCACTGCTCGGGCTGACGCGCACGGGGGTCGCGATCGTCGCGGTCGGCGCACTCGTAATCGTGAGCAGCGGCCTCTGGCTCATCGAAGCCTCGAACGGCGTGTACTCGCTCGGCGACGGCTGGATCGCGGGATCGCTCGGCCTGCTCCTGCTCGCCTTCGCTCTCGGCGCGGTCGGGGGGCAGAGGCCGAAGCGGGCGCGGCGGCTTGCCGAGCGACTCGCAGGCGACAGCGTCGACGGGGCGACCGAGGAGCTGCGGGCGTTGCTAGACGACGCGCGGTCGAATGCGTTCAACTATGCCGCCGCGCTGGCAGTCGTGGCGGCACTCGTGATCATGGTCTGGAAGCCGGGACTCTAAGCTGGCGCATCAACGCTAGACGTTCGCTGTTTTTAGAACAGGCAACCCCTTGGGGTACGAGACGGGTCAGCAACCCGGGCAGGCGCGGACGCACAAGATGATCGACTACGCCTCGAAGGCCCGATTCGCAACCGTCGCTCTCTGCCGAGCAGGACCTGTCTGGAGCGCTGGGTGAAGAGGTAGAAGCACTGCGCCCGTGCGCGTTATCGTCGTCACGGCGATGAAGCATGTCGTGATCCTTGGTGCAGGTTTCGCGGGCCTGGAACTGGCGACGCGACTCTCCGAGTCCCTCGCGGACGAGGTCCGTGTCACGCTTCTCGACCAGAACGACTCCTTTAGCTTCGGATTCTCGAAGCTGGACATCTTGTTCGGCCGGAAGTCGCCAGCGGACATCCTGCTTCCCTACCGCGACATCGCCAAAGAGGGAGTCGAGTTCCGACAGGAGCGGGTGGTCTCGATCGACCCAGAGCAACGGCAGGTGACGACGGACGCAGCCTCGTACGACGCCGACATCCTCGTTGTGGCGTTGGGGGCGGATTACGACTTCGCCGCCACGCCTGGCTTCGAAGAGGGCGGCGTCGAGTACTACTCGGTCGCGGGAGCGGAGCGCATGCGCGACGTGATCTCGAACTTCGACTCGGGGAAGATCCTGATCGGGATCCTCGGCCACCCATTCAAGTGCCCGCCCGCGCCGTTCGAGGGCGCGCTCCTCCTGCACGATCACTTCGTCGAGCGCGGCGTCAGGGACTCGGTCGAGATTCGTACCGTCGGCCCGATGGCGGCTCCGGTTCCGATCACGAAAGAGCTTTCCCAGAGCATCCTCGACGCGTTGACGGAGCGTGGCATCGAGTACGTGGCGAACCAACATGTCGTGGAGCTCGACACAGGAAACAACGAGGCGCGGTTCAAGAGCGGCATCAGCATCTCCTACGACCTGTTCGTCGGGATCCCGGTGCACCGTGTGCCTCAAGTGGTGGAGAGCGGCGGGCTCGCAATCGACGGCTGGGTGCCGGTGGAGAAGACCAACCTGGCAACCCGCTTCCCGGGCGTCTACGCCGTAGGAGACGTCACCGCTCTGCCAATGGCGAAGGCCGGTGTGTTCGCCGAGGCCGCCGCTCGTGTCGTGGCCGACGACATCGCCGCCCGCCTCCGCGGCGACGTGCTCCAGCAGCCCTACGAAGGCGCGGGCAGCTGCTACATCGAGTTCGGCGGCGGGATGGTCGGAAAGGTCGAGGCCAACTTCTTAGGCGGGCCAACGCCGACGGCGCGGCTCGTGGGGCCCTCACGAGAGCTCGCAGCGGACAAGGCGGCGTTCGCGTCGACGCGGCGAGAGCGCTGGTTCCAGTCGTGATCGAGTCCACGGGGTGCGCAAGACTGTGCGTGACCTCTACACCGGGTGACTACGCGTTCGCTCGCCACACTCACCCGGATGATTCGCAGCCCGGTTCGTGCCGGCACCGTGCGAAGCCGGCACGCTCTACGCGCGGCGGACTGCGTCGCCCAGCGCGAAGCCGACGAGCGTCCACATCGCCACGTACGGAAGTGCGTACGCGACCGAGCCCAGCATGATTCTCCGCTCGCCTACCGGCGCACCACCGACGAACCGCGCGAGCGCGGCGATGAGGATCGGGTTCGCCACCGCCGCCGCGAACGCGTACCAGCGGTCGGAGCCCCGCTGGATCCACGCCACGGGATGCTGCATCAGGCGGCTCTTCCGCATCCCGTCCAGCCTCGCCTCGATCCGCTTGCTGTTGCCTGAGAACCAGTCGTCCCAGCGCCGGTCGACCCAGCTGCAACAGGCGATCACGAGCAGGATGACGACGACCGTCGCGACGGCGTAGACGATCAGCGGCCGGAACGAGGCTGCGAGCAGCGCGATCGGCGCCCCCAGGAAGACGCCGTCGAAGAACGCGAAGGCGGCGACGACCGTGCCGACGACGCCGGTGCGCCCGGCCTTGCCCACACGCTGCATCGAGTCGGGGGTGTGGCCATTTCATACCTATCGGCATGCGCTCCGCCTTTCTCCACTCGTGGAGTTCCGGTTGGCTCCGCCGGATGCTCCGGAATGAGCCCTAGGATTGCGCCGTGCCGTTCACGCTCAGGAACATCAAGGAGGATCTGGAGGACATCGGTTCTAGGTTCGACGGCGCGCCGGACCTGGAGTTCCGGGCGGCGACCAAGGCGCTCGAGCTCGAGAGATCCGGACTGAGCTACCAGCGCGTCCCGCCCGGCTATCGCTTTCCCTACGGCCACACGCACGTGAAGCAGGAGGAGGTGTACGTGGTCGTGCGCGGGGGCGGTCGGATGAAACTCGACGACGAGATCGTCGAGCTCAAAGAATGGGACGCGGTGCGCAGTCCCGCCCGGCACGTGGCGAGGCTACGAGGCCGGGCCAGAGGGACTCGAGATCCTCGTCATCGGCGCGCCCAATCTCGGCGAGGATCCGCGCGAAGACGTCGATGGCCGACGCGGCTGGTGGGCCGACTAGTAGACCGGTCCCTACGCCCTTCGGCTGGGCAACCCGCTAGCCGATCTGCTCGGCCAGGCCGATGAGGATCCCCTCGGGGCCGCGGACATAACAAAGCCGGTACTCATCCTCGTACTGCACGAGTTCACCGACCAACTCGGCTCCGTGCGGGCGGAGCCGGGCGAGCGTATCGTCGAGGTCGTCCACGGCAAACATGACACGCAGGTAGCCCAGAGCGTTCACCGGGGCGTTCCGGTGATCTGCGACCACAGGCGGCGCGAGAAATCGCGAGAGCTCGATCCGGCCGTGGCCGTCCGGCATGCGCATCATGGCGATCTCGACCCGCTGGTCGCCCAGTCCGGTGACGCGCCCTGCCCACTCTCCTTCGATCGTTGCTTGCCCTTCGAGCTCGAGGCCGAGCTCGGCGAAAAAGGAGATAGCGGCGTCGAGGGATTCCACCACGATGCCGACGTTGTCCATCCGTTGAACCGTCACGACGGCCCACTCTAGTTCTGTTGTCGCTAGGGAAGGGGCTTCACAAGAGCGGAACTTCAGCAACTCGTAAGGCGAGGCGTGCTTGGGTGCGTACCGAGCCCTCGAGTGAAAGGTAAGAGCGTGACCGGTTTCCGTCCGATCGTCATCGTCTTTGTGTTGGCTCTCGCCGTCGGGGGTTGCGGCAGCGACGACGACAGCGCGCAGCCTCAGGAAGGCACCACGCGCGCTGCTGCCACCGAGACCAAGAAGTCGGACGCGATGAAGAAGGACGCGATGAAGAAGGACGCGGCCTCATCGCGCCGGCCGGCGGGAGAGGCGGGGCTGCGCGTGCCCGCCAAACAGGCCCAGATCGTCGTGAAGGACTCGGAGTTCGGCCGGGTGCTCTTCGACGCGAACGGCCAGGTCGTGTACGTCTTCGAGATCGACGGCCGTAACCGTTCGGGCTGTACGAGCGCCGAATGTGTGAAAGCGTGGCCGCCGGTCCTGACGCGTGAGCCGCCGTCGGCCGGCGCGGGCGCCGACGAGAGCCTCCTCGGCACGATCCGCCGAGACGACGGGATGTTGCAGGTTACGTACAACGGCCGTCCCCTCTACTTCTACGAACACGAGTCGCCGGGCGAGATCAAGTGTCACAACGTCGACCTGCACGGAGGGCTCTGGTGGGTCGTCACTCCGCGCGGAGAACCAGTCTCGTGAGGAGTGGCTTCCTCGAACGCCGCGCAAACAGCGGGCACTGAGCACGAGAGAGGCCCCGTTTCCGGGGCCCCCACTCCGTGCGGTAGGTACGTCGGCGCTTATGTGATCTTGTCCTTGGCGTCCTCGGCCTTGTCCTTGACCTTGCCCCAGTCCTTCTGACCCTTACCCTGAGCCTCGCGGGTCTCGTCCCCCGTGAGCTTGCCCTCTGTCTCCTTCAGCGTGCCCTTGACCTTGTCGCTACTCATGACCCCTCCTCTTTGACGATGTAGTCCCGTTGTTACCCGACCGAGACCGCCGCAAACGAGGGAGCCGCGGGGAGGGCTCGCGCTACAGAGTCAAGGTTCGCGGGAAAGGATTGGACTATCCCGCCTGAATCCCCAGATGGCGCAGTAGATGCCGAGGAACGCCTCCCAGATGAACTCCGGGATGACCAAGAGGCTCACCGCTCCGGTTTGTTTCCACCAGTCGAAGAGCACGCCGAAGTTGCCGAACAGGAGGAGCGGCCCTCCGATCAGTCCGAGCCAGGCCATGCGCCGCGGGACGAGGCCGGACTTGTACATCAGGTAGCCGAGGATCAGTCCGTTCCCGAAGGGAACGACCATTCCGGGGCCTAACAGGAACGTCCAGTCCTTGAGCGCAGCCAGCGTGAAGGCGGCCTCATCCGCCCCCGGAAGGTCATTTCGCAAGCTCACGACACCGAGCACGAAGATGATCCCCGCCGCGATGAAGACGCTCTCGATGATTCGAGCGCCTACGTAGCTGATGGCTAGGGCCTCGTTCTGCCGCCTCGCGATCGGGTAGAGCACGGCGGCCGTTCCGACGTTCGCGAGGACGAGAAGGAACTCCAGGAAGGCTCCCAGGTAGATCTGGTTGTCCTTGCCGCCACCGGCGACGTAGCCGGCCGGATCGTCGAGAACTGGTTGGAAGAGAGCCAGCGCTGCAATCGACGTGATGAACGTGATGATGAACAGCACTCCGAAAATCCGGGCGTGCCTCTGGTCGTCGGCCATCCCCGCCTCCTTTCGAGCCTGCCGAATCCGGCGATCCTAAGAAACCTCGGCCAACGAGACAAATCAGCGCCGGTGTTGGTACCGCCCGCTAGGCGTGCGGGATTAGCTCAGTCGAGCTCGGCAGCTGCCAGGCGGAGGGCGGCTAGCACTGTCCCGGGGTAAGCGTGATCGAAGTGGAGCGTGTCGTGCTCGGCGATTCGCCCTGCTCGCCGATCGAGGTCTGGACGGGTAGCCCGGTTGCGACCGTGGCGAGCGCGGGATCGATCGCGTTGAGCGCGGTCGCGGGTCGGACCTCGCTGCATGTCCCCACCAGTCCGGCGCTGTCCGTCTTGACGGCCAGGAGCTCTCCGAGGCCGTCGGACAGATTCTCGGTGAAGCCGAGCCCGAAGTAGCCGCCGCCGCCGCCCGCAAGGTCGGACGAGGGGAAGTACTGGCTCAGCGGTCTACCCGTCGTCGGGTGAGCTCGGTAGTAGAAGCGCTGCCAGAGGAGGTTGCCCACGGCGTCGACCTTCGCCAGCCACGGTACGGCCGGCACGCTGTCGGCCAGCTTCAGGTCGCCGGCCCCCGCCAGGAGATAGCCACCGTCGAACGTCGGATGCACCGAATAGACGTCGGCTCCGATCGCGTAGCACTGGTACGAGTAGCCGTTGAAGAAGCAGTAGACCCCGCCGCTGTAAGCCCTCTGCCACTGGCTGTTTCCGTTCGCGTCGAGCTTGAGCAGAAGCGCTCCGCGACAGCACGTTCCGGGACCGGTCGTGTTGCGCCAGTTGCCCGCGACGAGGAAGCCGCCCTCCGACGTCAGCGCGATCGAGAGGGCGTGCTCGGACGCAGTCGGGTCTCCGTTGCCGTCGAAGCTGTTGAAGCCGCGTTGCCATGCGACGCCGCCTTTCGCGTCGAGCTTGACGACGAGCACGCCCTGTCCGCAGCCGTGACCGTATTGACACGCGGAAGGGGCCGAGAACTCGCCGGTGGCGATGTAACCGCCGTCTGCCGTTTGGCGCACATCGTTGAGGAGGGCGTCCGTCGGACCTCCGGGCTGGCCGAGCGTCCTCCGCCACTCCACGTTCCCCTGCCCGTCGAGCTTGAGGACGAGCGCGCTCAGCAGGCCGGTGTTTTGACCGGAATTCTCGACGCTACCCACGGCCACGTAACCACCGTCGTTCGTCTGCATGATCCGATTGAGGGCAGTGATATTCGTCGCCGGCGAGGAGAAGACCCGTGCCCAGACGAGCCCTCCGGTCGCGTCGAGCTTCTCGACCAGTCCGCACTGGAGCCCGCCGAGGTAGGGGCAGAGCGTCTCGGACCCGCAACCCCTCGTCCCGCCGCCGAGGACGTAGCCGCCGTCTGCCGTCTGGTCGAAGGAGACCCCGAGGGCGTAGCTACCAGGAGGAAGGTCGAAGCAGCCGACCTCCCGTTGCCACTGCGGAGTACCGAACGAGTCGAGCTTGAGGACCCAGCTTCCGCCGCTCTGCCGGTCGACGAGGGAGAGAGCGACAGAGCCGCCGTCGGAGGTGGCCTGCACCTCCTCAGGGGTGACGCCGTACCTCACACCGTTGTGGACGTAGGCGTAGTTCTTGACGTAGGTGCTCCAGGTCGGTGGGGGCGGAGGAGGAGGCGGCGGAGGGGGACGCCTTTTTGAAGCGGCCGCCGGCGCAAGAAGCACGGCCCCGGCCATCGTGAGAACGAGCGCCGACACGTACGACAAGCCGCGCATCTTCATTTCCCCTCTCCCTTCAGTGGCGGAGCGGCCGATCGGGGCGAGCGTAGTGCGGGAATTCTTTCGCGGGCCTTAACGGATTGCCGCGGGATTCCAGCGTAAGTCAGGGACGGCCAAGCAGAGCTCGCGCAAATTTGTATGGATGTGCGTCGAAACGTGAGCCATCCTGCAAAGGGGGAATCATGCGCAAGCAAGCTCGCGTCGTAGCGCGGAGCATCGCGCTGCTGTTCGCAGCCGTGCTCGCCCTCGTGGCCGGAACCGGCAGTGTTCTGGCGACACCGGGCACGCAAGACCGGTCTCAAGCAGATCCGGCAGGCATTCAGGGCGACCGGCAGGTCGACAAGACCAGGGATTACCGCACAGGTCGGATCGCGCCGACATCCCTGCAGAGAGAAAGGGCGGCCGAGCTCGGCGCCAAAGCTCGTTGGAACGCTTTCGGCACACCGAAGGTGCTCGTGTCGACGGGCAAGCCGCTGGCGCACGGGCTGCCGGGAGAACCGGTTGCAGCGGCAAAGGAGTACGTCGCCGCGAACCGCGACCTCCTGGGACTGACGCAGAGCGGGGCGGCTGCGCTCGAGATTCTGGCCGTGGCCCCGATGGGTGTGGGCGACGCCGTGCTGTTCCGTCAGCGCTTCGGCAGCCTGCCCGCCGGAGTCGACGGCCTGCTGGCCATTGGCATCCGCAACGGCGCCGTCTACTACGTCAGCTCGTCGCTGGCCCGTAGCTCCGCTGCACCGGCCGCGCCACTCCTCAGCGCCAAAGCCGCCGAGAAGATTGCGATCGTGAATACCGGTCGTGCCGACGCCAATGTGATGAAGACCGAGTTGGTCGCGGTACCCACCACCACCGGAGCCCGAGCGGCATACCTGACCACTCTCGGCGCCGACGTCAACGGCGCGCACGGCTCCCCGGTGGCGTACGCCACCTACGTCGACGCGCGCGACGGATCGATCCTGCTCCGCGAGAACCTGGTCGACCACGACATCGACAATCCCGAGTGGGCCGTCTTCCCGAACACGCCGCCGCTGGACTACTCGTCCACCGACACACGAGTGCGCTGGTGCGCCGCCGCCACCACCGGCTGCGACGAGATCGTCGGTTCGCCGGCGTCACCGCTGAGCTGGGACCGGGACTCGGTGACCGGGCCCACGTTCACGACGACGGGCAACAACTCGATCGCGGTACACAACTGGTTCAGCAACGACCCGTTCACCGTGGGCACCGAGACGGCCACGCCGAGCCCCGACCGGGACTACACGTATCCATGGACCAACCAGTGGCTCGAGGAACGCTGCAACCCCAACACCACGTTCACCTCGCCGCAGCGCAACGACATCGACGCGTCCCGGGCGAACCTGTTCGCGATGCACAACCGCGAGCACGACTGGTCGTATCACCTGGGCTTCACCGAAGCGCTGTGGAACATGCAGAAGGACAACTTCGGAAGGGGTGGCCTCGGCAACGACATCGAGCAGGGCAACGCGCAGGCCGGCGGGGTCACCGGTGGCCCCCCAGGGTTCGCCGCGCGCGACAACGCCAACCAGATCACTCCTGGTGACGGCATCAAGCCCATCACCAACATGTACCTGTGGCAGCCGATTGCCGGTGCCTTCTACACACGCTGCGTCGACGGCGACTTCGACATGACCGTGATCGGGCACGAGTACGGCCATGCGATCACCAACCGCATGATCAACGGCCCGGCCTCAGGCTTCAGCTCGCCGCAGGGGATGAGCGAGAGCTGGTCGGATCTGATCGCGATGGAGTACCTGAACGAGCATGGCTACGCAGCTCCTGGGATCCGCGCCTACACGATCGGCGAGTACGTCACGACCGACCCGAACGCCGGTATCCGCAACTACAACATGAGCCAGAGCCCGCTCAACTACTCCAGCATCGACTACGACTTCGTCGGACTGCAGGTGCACGCATCCGGTGAGGTCTGGAGCGCGACCAACTTCGACATCAGGTCGGCGATGATCGCCCGGTACGGGGCCGGCACGCCGGCACTGCAGAAGTCCTGCGCGAACGGCGAGACGCCGGTGGCGTCCTGCCCGGGCAACCGGCGCTGGGCACAGCTGATGTTCGACTCGTACCCGCTGATCACGTTCAGCCCGGTCAGCATGGTCGATTCGCGCGACGCCATGCTCGCCGCAGACATGATCCGCTTCGGCGGCGCGAACCAGGACATTCTGTGGAACGCGTTCGCCAAGCGCGGTCTCGGTGAGGGTGCGGTCAGCAACGGCGCGGGCGACGCGAACCCGACGCCGGGCTTCACCTCGCCGTATGCGAACGAGGCAACCGTGACGTTCCGGCCGGTCGACGAGAACGGCGCGATCGTGCCGGGCGCCAAGCTGTTCGTCGGGGACTACCAAGCCCGCGCGGTTCCGGTCGCCGACACCGATGCGGCCACCCCGCTCACCGATCAGGTGCAACTCGTCCCGGGGACGTACCGCCTGATCGCTCAGGCTCCGGGCCACGGCCACGCCCGAGTGGCCTCGTTCTCGGTCAACCCCGGGCAGGTGCGCGACCTGCCTGTGCTGATGCGGGCCAACCTCGCGTCGGGCAACGCCGGTGCATCGGCGTCCGGCGACGGCGTCAACCTGGTCAAGCTGATCGATGACGACGAGGCGAGCAACTGGGCCTCGCTCGGCAGCCCGGTGGCCGGCAAGCGGGTGACTGTCGACCTCGCCGGCGGCACGCAGGCAGGTCCGCCGAGTCCAGGTGAGCGCGCAGCTTCGCCCGGCGATCCCCGGCGATCCCGATCCCGGCGGGCAGGCTCGGGTCTCGGCCCTGCGGCAGTTCCGGATCCTCGCCTGCGAGGCGAAGGGGGCGGTCACGTGCGCGAGCACGGCCGACTTCCGCGTCGTCTTCACCAGCGCGCCGAACGCGTTCCCGTCGATCGCGCCGCGGCCACGTGCGCCGGAGCTGACGATCCGGTCCTTCGTCATCCCGAACACGAAGGCCACGCACCTGCAAATCGAGGTGCTGACCAACCAGTGCACGGGAGCTCCGGCCTACGCCGGCGATCAGGACGACGATCCGCTGAACGTCACCGACTGCGCGGATGGAAGCGTGCAGGACGGCAACGTGCGGATCGCTGAGCTCCAGGCGTTCGCCCAGTAGTCACGGGCCATATGGGTGGGCGGGCCCAATCCCGCCCACCCCCGGCTAACCGCATAGGAGAACTGGCTTCTCATGTCAGTTGCGTCTCCGCCGCCTCGCTTCCGAGCACCTCGGGGTTCGCTTTGCGGAAGCGGCCTAGGGTGATCGCCCCGAGCGGCAGCGTGAGAACCGAGTAGAAGACGCGCCACAGAAGCGCCGCGGCCAGGAGCGCGTCGTCAGGCGCGCTGCCCAGCTCGACGAGCATGGCGACGAGGACGGCGTCGACCACCCCCAGCCCGCTTCCAGTGATCGGGACCACTGCCCCGGCCCAGAAGGCGATCGCGAAGGCGGCGAAGGCATCGGGCGCCGACAGCTCGGCACTGGAGACTCCGACGAAGCGGAGCGCTGCGAGCAGGATCAGGTAGGTGAGGAAGAGATTGGCCGCAACCCCAATGGATCCCAGCGCCCAGCCTTCCCGCAGGATGGCGAGCGCCCGGGTGCGCAGTTCGGTCGCCTTTCCCGCTCCGTCTTCGATCGGTTCGCGCTTGAGCTTCAGCAGGATCCAGGAGAGAGGCCGTTGCGCCCTCGCTCCCAGCCGACGCGCCGAGCGCTCACTGCGCAGGAAGAGGAAGCCGGCGATGCCCGCGACGGCGGTGACGATGAGAGAGAGGGCGCCCGCGAGCGCGACCGAGCCGTTGACCTCCCCCGTGACAAGCAGCAGGAAGAGCGCGACGAGCGGAAGTAGAAACCGGCCGATCGTCGGAAAGACGAACGATCCCAGCGCTGCGAGCCCGGCGGCGTCCGGTGCGTAGCCTCCACCGCGGAAATAGCCGTACTGGACGACGCT
This sequence comes from uncultured Actinomycetes bacterium, assembly GCA_963776955.1. Classification (GTDB taxonomy): domain Bacteria; phylum Actinomycetota; class Thermoleophilia; order Gaiellales; family Gaiellaceae; genus VAXT01. The sequence goes on along the minus strand of CAVZOM010000002.1, from coordinate 151,562 downwards.
CGCACTAGGAGGCGGGAGCAGCTGCCCCGCGAAGTTCGACGAAAGGTACGCCTCGCTTCCCCGCCACAGACCGAGGCCCGGCAGGAAGGCCCGATACATCAACGCTTCGGTGGGCACGCGCACAAGCCCCAGCCCGAGCAGCACCACCACTTCCCAACCATCGAGCTGCGTGAGCGCCTCCCAGACCTCGTCGTAGTCGATGAACCGCGGCAGCAGCCATCCGAAAACAACCACGAGCGCCGCGATCGCGAGCGCGGGCTTGAGCAAACGCCTCCACAGCGGCCGCGGCAGGGGTGCGGAAGAGGTGTCCGTCATGCGGGGTCGAGCATTTCAAGCCATTGTCGGCCCGCTAGCGCTTAGTGGGCGGTGGCCCGGACCCTCAGGCGTCCCAGGCGCAGCGGAAGCCGACGTTTCCGGTGGAGGAGTCGGGCGTCGAGCCCTGCCGCGCGGCGACTCGGTAGCGCCTGCAGTACGAGTGGTGGCAGAGGTACGAGCCGCCCTTCTGGACCCTGCTCGTGCCATTACCTGGGCCTGCGGGATCTCGTCGTCGATCGCGCTGTCGGAAGTTCGGATGGAACCAGTCCGCCGTCCACTCCCAGACGTTGCCGGTCATGTTGTAGAGGCCGTAGCCGTTGGAAGGGAACGCGCCTACGGGCGCAGTCCCGATGAAGCCGTCGCCTTCGTCGTTCCGGCCTGGAAACTCCCCTTGCCAGACGTTCATCCTGTGCTCTCCGCCGGGCTCGAGCTCGTCGCCCCAGGGGAACGCCTTCCCTTGCAGCCCGCCGCGCGCCGCGGACTCCCATTCCGCCTCCGTGGGAAGCCGGGCGCCAGCCCAGGTGCAGTACGCGTCGGCGTCGTTCCAGGAGACGTGGACGACAGGATGGTCGGGTCGCTCGGCGATCAACGAGTGCAGCCCCTCGGGGTGCCTCCAGTCGGCGCCTTCGACCTTCCGCCACCAGGGGCGCTCGCACCACGCCTTCTGTCGCGGGGAAGTCATCCGGGAGGAGGCCGGCGAAGACGAACGACCACCCGAACCGCTCCGCGTCGGTGGCGTAGCCCGTCTGCTCGACGAATCGGGAGAACTCCGCGTTCGAGACCGCGTAGGCGCCGATCGAGAACGCCGACACCTCCACCTCCGTGACTGGGCCTTCGCCGTCGTCGGGATACGCCCAGCGGTCCTCGCTGCCCATAGCGAAGACACCGCCGTCGAGCACCACGAGGTGCGCATCGCCGGGGTCGCCCCTCGCGACCACCGAGGAAGTCCGGTACTCCACGGGCCGGCCGGTCGACGGCGCACAACAGGAGCCGCCCACGCTACTGGCGGGCCATTGCGATCTGCAGGCGCTCCTCCGGGGAGATCAGGTGGTCGACATCCTCCGCGGACTCGTCGATGTCCAGCTGCACCCAGCGCACCTTGCCCGTGAACTCGCTGTCGCGAGGCCCGTAGTCGTCGCTGACCGGCGTCGCGGTGTCGCTCCCGACATCGGTCGTCTCGTCCGTTGAGAAGAGCATGGGCACGGTGGCCTGGACGCGGCCCTCGCCGACGGGCTCGCCGTCGACGAAAAGCGTGACGGCACCGCCTTTACCAAGACCGCCGCCGTCGTAGGTGAACTCCACGCGCACCTGGTGCTCGCCCGCAGGAATCGCTTCCTCGCCATAGACCTTGAAGCGCTGGAGGCCGAAGAGGTTGTAGCAGTAGGCCGGTCTCCCATCCTTCGCGTAGAGCGCGAAACCGCCGAAAGCGCCACCCTGAGACAAAATGACACCTGTGGCGCCGCCCTCCGGCACCACGACCTGGGCCGTGATCGCGTGCGACTTGTTCTTCAGTGGGAGGATCGAGTTCTCGGTAAGCCGGCCCATCCTGCCGAACAGGACCTGGGACGTGCCGCGAGAAAGCTGGGGGCGCCCCGCGAGGTCCGGGTTGAAGCGCTCGAAGCGACGGTCGTCCAGCGGTAGCACGTTGTACTTCCTCGCTTCGTCCAGGAACAGGCGCTGGAGTTCGGCGAGCTTGTCTGGCTCCTGGTCGGCGACGTCGTGCGCCTGGGTCCAGTCGTCCGGGCCGTAGAGCTCCCAGACGTCGTCGGCGAGCGCCGGCATCTCGGTGGCCATCCAGGGGATGCTGTGCCGCGTCACCGCAGTCCATCCCTCGTGGTAGATGCCGCGATTGCAGAACATCTCGAAGTACTGCGTCGTACGCCGCTCGGCCGCGCTCGGGTCGTCGAAGGAGTAGGTCATCGACACGCCGTGGAGCGGCATCTGCTCGATGCCGTGAACCGTTGCGGGCTCGGGCAGCCCAGCGGCGTCGAGCACGGTCGCGGCGATATCGATTACGTGGTGGAACTGTGAGCGGACCTCGTCCTTGGCGCTGATCCCTCCGGGCCAGTGGATGATCGTCCCGTTGCGCGTGCCGCCCCAGTGCGATGCGATCTGCTTCGTCCACTGGTACGGGGCATCCATCGCGTGCGCCCACCCGACCGCGTAGTGGTTGTACGCGCGCGGCGTGCCGAAGTCGTCGATCCGCGAGGTCATGAACTCGGCCGTCTCGAGCCCGAAGGCCCCATTCAGGATGGCGAGCTCGTTGAAGCACCCATTCGGCGTGCCTTCGGCCGAGGCGCCGTTGTCACCGACGATGTAGTAGACGAGTGTCTCGTCGAGAATCCCGAGGTCGTCGAGGGCGTCGATCACGCGGCCGACGTGGTGGTCGGTGTGCTCGAGGAAGCCGGCGTAGACCTCCATCTGGCGGGCGAGCACCGGCTTCAGCTCGTCCGGCATGTCATCCCAGGCGGGGATCTCGGCCGCGCGTGCCGTGAGCTCCGCATCCTCGGGCACGATGCCGAGCTCCTTCTGGCGGGCGAGCGTCCGCTCGCGGAGCGCGTCCCAGCCCTCGTCGAAGCGACCCTTGTACTTGTCGGACCATTCCGGCGGCACGTGATGCGGCGCGTGCGTCGCACCCGGCGCGAAGTAGACGAAGAACGGCTTGTCGGGCATGAGCGCCTTCTGCTGCTTGATCCAGTCGATCGCCCGGTCGGTCATGTCCTCCGTGAAGTGGTAGCCCTCTTCCGGCGTCCGGTCCGGCTCGACGGGCGTCGTACCGTCGTAGATGGCGGGCGCGTACTGGTTCGTCTCCCCGCCAATGAAGCCGTAGAAGTGCTCGAAGCCTCCGCCGCCGGTCGGCCACGAGTCGAACGGCCCGAGAGGGCTCGTCTCCCATACCGGAACCTCGTGGCACTTGCCGAACTGCGCGGTCGAGTAGCCGTTCAGCTTCAGCGTCTCGGCCAGCGGCGCCGCGGTGTTCGGGCGGATCGAGTTGTAGCCCGGAGCCGAGGTTGCGATCTCGGTGATGCCGCCCATCCCAACCGAGTGGTGGTTCCGCCCGGTGAGGAGTGCCTGGCGCGTGGGCGAGCAGAGCGCCGTCGTGTGGAAGCGGTTGTACTTGAGCCCGTTCGCCGCGAGCCGCTCCGCCGTCGGCGTGGCGCAGGGTCCGCCGAAGGCGCTCGAGGCGCCGAAGCCGGTGTCGTCGATCAGGATGATGAGGACGTTGGGAGCATCGGCAGGCGGCCGCAGGGGCTCGATCGGCGGGAACGTCGCCTCTGGGTCCTTCGCGTCCTCGTAGACCGGTCCCGCGTACGGCCGATCTGGAATCGGAAGGTGATCGCGGGCGCGTTCCTCGGGCATCTCTGCTCCTTGGTTCGGTGACGACTCGGAGGGCGCGATTCTATTCTCAGTGCCCCCGCTCCGTCCGCAACGTTGCGCATCATCCGACCGGCACGTGAAATCCGTCATCGCCGGAGCGAGCCCGCCGTGTTCTTCCGACTGAGCAGCCTCGAGCTCTGGCTGCTGATCTTCGGAATCGTGCTCGGGACGACACTCCTGGGTGTCGTCGCCGGGCGCCGACTGCGCGCGCACGCCGAAACCCTCCGGGAGCCGTTCGGCGTGCTCCAGGCGGCCTTGCTCGGACTCGTCGCTCTCATCCTCGCCTTCGGCCTCACGCTGGCCGTCGGACGCTACGACACACGGCGTGCGGCAGTGGTCGACACCGCGAACGCAATCGGCACCACGTACCTGCGCGCCCAGACGCTGCGAGAGCCGACGCGCACCCGCTCCCTGGAGCAGCTCGTGCGCTACACCGACTCGACCATCCGTCTGTCCGAATCGGTTCCGGGGAGCGCGGACGCGCGCGACGCCGCCGAGGACGGCGAGCGCCTTCAGCGCTCGCTCTGGCGACTCGCCGGCGAGGCTCTCGCCGCCTCTCCCACCGACAGCGCACCCCGCCTCTACGTCGAGACCCTGAACGAGATGATCGACATGCAGACCGTGCAGGTCTCAGCGCTCAACAACCGCGTCCCCAACGCGGTGCTCACGATCGAGGTCGTGGGAGCCGCAGTGGCACTCGGCCTGCTCGCCCTTTATCTCGCGATCCTTGCGCGGGGCGTGATCAGCGTCGTCCTCGCGGCCGCGTTCGTCTCGGTGCTCCTGCTGATCACCTTCGACCTCGATCGCCCGGTACGAGGACTCGTGACCGTTCCGGACACGCCGCTTGTGAACCTCCGCGACTCGATGGAGTTGCCCCCGGCCGCGCGGGCGCCGGGCGAGCCATAGATCTCTGGTTCGCGAGTCCGGAAAGAGGCTCTGCGCGCTACCCTCGAGGAAGCGATGAAGACGAGCACGGCTCTCTATCGACCCGCTGTTCGCGTTGCGCTCGGCGTGGCGCTCGTCCTGTCGCTGCCGTTGGTGGCGATGCTGTTCACGGACGAAGTGGTCTGGAGCCTGGCCGACTTCGTTCTCGCCGGCGTCCTCCTGGCGACGATTGGTGTTGCGCTCGAGCTGGCGGTGAGGAGGGCGGGGAATCTCGCCGCTGCCATCGGTATCGCCGCCCTCGGCGTCGTCGCGGCCGTGGTGGGCGAGGCCGATGATGCGCCCGGTCTCGTGCTCCTGGGCCTCTTGCTCGTCGGCAGCGCGTGCGCGCTCGGCGTAAGAACCGCCCAGCGCACCAGGTAGCGACTCAGTCGTCTCGTTCCGCGTCGTCGAGCTGTTCCTCTTCTTCAGCGCGCCACAACGGCTGGGGCGGCGCCGAGTCGAGCGCGCGGTGAAGGAGCGTCAGCAGCTGGCTGCGCTCAGAAGCGCTGAGCCCGTGCAGCACGTCGTCCTCCACCTGTAGCGCCAGCTGTCGAGCGCGCTTCAGGGCCCGGCGGCCCTTCGCTGTGATCACGACCTCACGGGCGCGGCGATCCGTTGGACGAAGCCGGCGTTCGGCCAGCCCCGCGGCCTCGAGCTGATCGATCAGCGAGACCATGGTGCTGGGATCGATGCCCATCGCCGCGCCGAGCTCCTGCTGGATCGCTCCCTTGCGAGCCCCGAGGACGTTGAGGAGCGCGAAGAGCGCCGTCGTCAGACCAAGCGACTCGAGCGCCTCCGCGGTGCGCGTGTGCGACGCTCGCCAGAGCCGGAAGAGCAGCTGGCCGGCGAACTCGCGGACCGGGTCGTCGGTGGTGGGGCTCGTGGCCATGCCTAGATCTTCGCACAATTACTGGAAGTCGGCAATTATTTGTGTTAGAAACTATTGTGAACCTCATGAGACCATGACTTTCCACCTGCACAGGAGGGGAACGATGAGCACGAAGAAGGCCACGCAGAAGTCCGCCAAGAACACGAAGTCCAAGGGATTCTCGGCCGAGGAGCGAGCCGCGATGAAGGAGCGCGCCGCCGAGCTGAAGGCGGAAGCGCGCAAGGCGGACGGGGAGAGCGCGCTGCTCGCGAAAGTCGCGGAGATGCCGAAACAGGATCGCACCCTGGCCAAGCGCTCCATGAGATCGTCAAAGCAAACGCGCCGGATCTCTCGCCGAAGACCTGGTACGGGATGCCCGCGTACGCCAACAGGGACGGCAAGATCGTCTGTTTCTTCCAGAGCGCGGACAAGTTCAAGTCGAGGTACGCGTCGTTCGGCTTCACCGACGAGGCGAGCCTCGACGAAGGCGCCATGTGGCCGACCTACTTCGGGCTGAAGGAGTTGACCCCAGCCGCAGAGACGAAGGTCCGCGCGCTCGTGAAGAAAGCGGTGAGCTGAGCCCGGCTCCTTAGCCCCGCTCCGCGCCGAGTAGTTCGCCACCGCGCCGACGCCCGCGCCTCCGTACGAGACGGAAGACGCGGACGTACGGACGCGAGTGGCAGCTCGAGACGCTAGGGCCCGAGCTCGAAGCGCCAGACCGCTCCGCCTGACGCCAGGATGCTTCCCTGGGTGAGGGTCGCGGCGCTCGTCGCTCTCGGGAAGAAGAACCGCGAGGTTGCGGCTCAGCTCTTCACGAGCGTCGCCACCGTCGAGGCTCACCTGACTCGGATCTACCGCAAGCTCGGCATCCGCTCGCGCACCGAGCTCGCGCGCCTGGTGGCCGATGGCCGCTTCTCCCTCGACGAGGACTAGCGAGTTGTCGGGTTTCCTGCGATGCCGACCCCCCACAGTCCTCCATATCGTCCAGGCGATGGCGCTTGGTAATGGGCGGACGTTCTTCGTGGAGAGCTACATCCCGCAACTGGACGCGGCGGGCGCGGCTGCCCTCTCCTCACGCCTCCGCAAAGCGGTCGAGCAGCTGAGGGAGGAGGGCCTGCCGATCGCCTGGATCCGCTCCTTCGCACTGATGGAGGAGGACACGTACGTGTGGATGGTCGAGGCGACCCAGCGCGACCACGTCGTCCTGATTCAGCGGCGTGCGGGCGTCGAGCTCGACCACGTCGTCGAGATGGTGCCGGGCGAGATGCCGGGCGCGGCTACGTGACGAACGTCGCGGAGTGAGCGCAACGGTCAGCCGATCTCGCGTCGCAGACCAACGCGGAACACGGCGCTCAACCGCGCCGCGTAGGCGACCGTGATGTGGTGCGGATCCTTGTAGGCGATCGTTCGTCCGATCACGGGCGGGCACGCCCGCTCGAAGCAGAACCACTCCCGGGTGGCAAGGAATCCGAGCCCGCTCCGCTTGCTGCGCACGGCGATACGGTCGTACGGCCGGAGCATTGCCGGCCTCCAGAACGCCGTGCAACGAGCCATCGACGCGCGGCGCGACAGCAAGCAGTCGACGGGGCTCCGCATCAACCCTTCCGGATCGCCGACGACCACGGTGGTTCCAGACACGGGCTTGACCGCTCGCCCCATGGCGAGCATGCCCCGCTCGGCGCCGCGGGCCTCGGCCCCTCGAAATCCGCCGACCATGCCGCCGACGATCGTCACATCAGGCCGCAGCTGCCTCACCTGACCGATCGCCCAGCGGTACCACGTGTTGCACAGCGAGGTGACGAGCCACTTTGCTGGCGTGCAGCCCGGGCGCAGTACGGGGAGGACGACCCAGCCGTCGCGCCGAGCGAGGCTCACGACCGCCGGCAACCACATCTGCGCGTGCGAGTCGCCCATGACCACGATCGACCGCGAGCTCCCGGTCCTACCGAGCGGGCAGATCCTGCTCGAAGTCTCATTGCTCCTCGCCACGGGAACACAACCTGCCGGAAGCGAATACGGCAGGCGCTCGGTCAGCAGGTCGCCGATCGGCGGAGTGAGCCGGGGCGGGATGGGCGCTCCCTTTCTCGCCGCCTTGACGGCTGCGACGACTGCGGGCAGTGCCCGGTCCGCCGAGAGCCGGGCGCGATTCCTCAGAGTCCGATAAGCAACTGGCTCGCCGACGACGAACTGCGGCTCCGGTGCTGCGGCGACCCGGAAGCGTTCCTCACGGTCTTGCAGCACACCGATCGAGAGCGCGGCAGTGAGCGCCACCGCGGCGGTCGCCGTTCCGAAGGCCACACCGGACCGCGCACGCGTCCAGGTCATTCGACGCATCGGGTTCTCGACGAGCGAGTACGAGGCGATCGAAAGCAGGAATGCACCGATCACGAGGGCGAGGTTGACCGCAAGCGACGGCTCGTAGCCCAGGTACTGCTGGGCAATGATCAGCACCGGCCAATGCCAGAGGTAGAACGCGTACGAGCGGTCTCCGACGAAGCGCATCGGAGCGCGATCGAGCACAGTTGCGACGGCCGCCCGATGGTGGCTCTCACTCATCCCCGCGCAGATGACAAGAGCTGCCCCGACCGTCGGCAGGAGCGCCGCGTAGCCCGGGAAGGGCGTCCCGCTCGAGAACGCGACGGCCGAGATCACGATCGCGAGCAGCCCCGTCCATCCGGCGGCGACCTTCCAGCTCCGAGGCACGCGGCCAAGCGTCGTCGCTGCAACGGCAAGCCCGCCACCGAGCATCAGCTCCCAACCGCGGGTGAAGGGGGAGAAGTACGCGGCGGGCGGTAGAGCCGCCGTGCGATAGACCGACCACGCAAGCGAGGCGCAGCCGGCGAGAGCCACGATCACGAGGAGCAACCGAAGCTGGGTGCGGGGCAGCAGCCGGTGACCAGCGACGGCCGCGGAGCCGAGGAACACGATCGAGAGCAGCGCCGGCCAGACGAGATAGAACTGCTCCTCGACGGCGAGTGACCAGAGGTGCAAGAGGGGCGACTGCGGCTGAGCCGCGGCGAAGTAGTCCGTCTCGATCTCGGCGAAGCGGAAGTTGGCCATGAAGACGGCGGCGAACATGCTGTCCCACATCACTTCCTTCGCGCGGACGAAGTTGAGGAGGAAAAAGGCCGCGACCTGGGTCACGAGCAGGGTCAGAACGGCGGCCGGCAAGATCCTGCGCGCTCGGCGCAGGTAGAAGGCGCTGAGCGAGATGGAACCGTGCCTTCGGGCTTCCGAGAGGAGGAGCCCGGTGATCAGGAACCCGGAAAGCACGAAGAAGACGTCCACACCGACGAAACCGCCCTCGAGAAACCCCACGCCGGCGTGCCCGAAGACGACGAGGAGCACCGCCAGGGCACGAAGTCCCTGGATGTCGCCGCGGTGTGAGCTCGACCGTGTCATCGCGGCCAAGCGTCGTGCGGGCGGCTAACACGCCGCTCACATCTGGCTCATACGACGCATCGGAGCAAAGTCCGTCGTCCAACTCTTCGGCGGCGAAGCGAGACTCAACGTTTTGGTTGACATGACTAAAACATTGTGTAAAGGTAAGAGTCATGGCGACAAGAACAGCAAGGCGAACGTCCCGCCCGGCTACGACGCTCGCGAGTTCCCGGCCTTCGCCGTCACGGTGGACGTGGTCATCCTGACCATGGCCGAAGGCGTGCTCCAGGCCCTGCTCATCCGGCGCGGAGAGGAGCCGTTCAAAGGCATGTGGGCCACGCCCGGAGGGTTCAAGCGTCCCGACGAGACGCTGGACGAGGCGGCGAGGCGCGAGCTCTCCGAGGAGACGGGCGTCGACGTCCCCAGCCTCCTGACCCAGTTCGGAGCGTACGGCGATCCCGGACGCGACCCGCGCACGAATGTCGTCACGGTCGCGTACGTCGCCGTTCTTCGCGAAGTGGGAGCGATCGTCGCCGGAACCGACGCGGAGCACGCTGCACTCGTCCCAGCGTCGGACATCCTCGAGGAAAGGATCGAGCTCGCCTTCGACCACCTCCGAATCATTCGGGACGCCGTCGAGCGCGTCCGGGTCGAGCTCGAGGTCTCGGGCATCGCGACGGCGTTCGTCGGCACGACCTTCACCATGGCCGAGCTCCGAGCCGTCTACGAGGCGATCTGGGGCGTTCAGCTCGACGCGGCGAACTTCCGCCGGAGCCTCGTCGGTGACGACGGCTGGGTGATCCCGACGGGCCGCATGGCCCGACCGGGGCCCGGCGGCGGCAGGCCTGCCGAGCTGTATCGCGCCGGACGGGCGTGGAAGCACGGCGCACCAATCCGAATCAGCGAGAGGAAGTGACCGCGTGAGAGCAGTCGTCCAGGATCGGTACGGACCTCCAGAAATCCTGCGCGTCGCGGAAGTCGAGCGACCCCATCCGAAGGGCGGCGAGGTACTCGTCAAGGTCCACGCCTCAACGATCACCCGCGGCGACGCCATGCGCGTGCGCTTCGCCGACTACCGGTTCGTCCGCGTGCTCACCGGCATTCGCCGACCACGGCAGCCGATCCTCGGCATGGAGTTCGCCGGCCTCGTCGAGGAGGTCGGGGCGGACGTGACCGAGCTCCGAGTCGGCGACGACGTGTTCGGCGTCAAGGGCGGCTCGAACGCGGAGTACGTAGTCGTCGGCGAGGACGATGTGATCGCTCCCAAGCCGACACGGCTGAGCTTCGAGGAGGCGACGGCCGTCCCGGACGGCTCGCTGCTCGCGCTGACATGCCTGCAACCGGGGTATCCCCTGCAGGGGAAAAGCGTCCTCGTCTACGGCGCGGCTGGGTCTGTCGGAACGGCCGCCGTCCAGCTGCTGGCGCACCACTTCGAGGCCGAGGTGACCGCTGTGTGCGACACGAAGGACGTCGACCTCGTGCGGTCGCTCGGGGCGCGCGACGTGCTCGATCGCTTCCGCGAGGACTTCACGAAGAACGGCGAGACGTACGACGTGATCTTCGACGCGGTCGGCAAGCACTCGTTCCGCCGCTGCCGGCGCTCCTTGAGACCCGGCGGGATCTACATCAGCATGGACCTCGGATTCATGTACCACGTGCCGCTCCTCGCCCTCGCCACGCGGTTCGTCGGGAGCAGGCGTGGGACTCTCGGGATCGGTCGCTATCGCAAGGAGGACCTCGTCCTGATCAGGGAGCTCGTCGAGGCCGGCAAGTACCGCCCGGTGATCGACCGGACGTACGGGCTCGACGAGGTCATCGAGGCGGTTCGTTACGTCGAGAAGGGCGAGAAGACCGGCAACGTCGTGCTCCGGGTGAGCGACTCGTCGGGCGCGCGGAAGCCTGCGACGGCTGCGAAGCGCGACGAGGAAGTGCCGGCCTCGGCCTAGGCGCGATCTACGACTTTGGCTCCTACAGGTGGGCCTTGGCCTCCTCGTAGCCGCCGTCGCCGGCCGCCTCGGCAGGGACATAGACGAGGTTCAGCACGCCCGTCTCGAAGGTCTCGGAGGAGAGGAGCTTCAGCGGGATCGGCTCACCCTCGTCGAACAGCCGCATTCCCTTGCGAACGGCGATCGGGTGCACGAGGAGGTGCAGCTCGTCCAGTAGGCCGGCAGCCAGCAATTGCCGAACGACCGAGACCGATCCGCTCATGCCGATCGTCCCCTCGCCTTCCTCCTTCAGAGCGGTGACCGCTTCGACGAGGTCGCCTTCGAGCTGCTCGGAGTTGCGCCAGGTGAACTCGAGCTGCTGGCTCGACACGACGATCTTGCGGGCGTCGCCGATCTTCTTGGCGAAGTCGGCGTCCTCCCCACCCGCGGCCTCACGCTCGGGCCAGGCTCCGGCGAAGCTGTCGTACGTCGTGCGACCGAACAGCATCGTGTCGACCTGACCGAGGGTGGCGCCCACGGCATCGCCCATCTCGTCGTTGAAGTACGGGAAGTGCCACTGGTCGGGCGCCTCGACGACGCCGTCGAGCGAGATGAAAAGCCCTGCGGTGATCTTCCTCATGATGATGCTCCTCCCACGTAGTCGCTGAACGCTGGGTCACCCGCTAAGACGACGCAAGCTCGACCAACTCATCGCGCCGGATCTGGCTACGCGTCTGCGCGCACCACCGCGATGTTGAAGTAGCCGGTGTCGAGCGCCCCCCAGAGACGGAGCCAGAGCGGTAGGTACATCTCCGTACCCCGAGCGGATGAGATGCCGCCGAGGTCGCGGATCCGCTCAGTGGGCCACCCGAAGCTCTGCAACAGCTTGGTGACCTGACCCTTGGCGTCGGCGTCCTCGCCGCAGACGAAGACGTCATGCGCGCCGGGGACCTTGGCCGGGTCGACCATGATCTGGCAGTTCATCGTGTTCAGCGCCTTGACCACCTTCGCCTCTGGGAACGCGCGCTGAATCTGCTCACCGAGCGAGTCGGTGTTCGAGACCAAGAGGGACGGCGGCATCCCTTGCGAGTAGTCGAGCGGGTTGGCGACGTCGAGCAGCACTTTCCCGGCCAGGTTGTCGCCGCCGGCCAGCTCGAGCATCGCCATCGAGCCGGCGCCGTTGGTCGCGTTCACCACCAGCTCGGAGCCGGCCGCTGCATCAGCAGGCTTTTCCAGCCCGACCTCCGGATGCGCCTCGCGCCAGACTCCGAAAGGCGGGTTCCCGACGTAGTCGGGCTCCGTCCTGGCGAGTGTCGCCTCAGGATCCCGGGTGCCCACGGTTACCTCGTGACCCACCTCCGCCAGCTTGCCGGCCAGCGCCTGCCCGACAGGGCCTGTTCCGAACACTGCGATCCTCATGGTGATCCCTTCCTTGGTGCGGCTAGATCGACAGTACCCTGACGCGACATCTACGCGATACTGAAGCGGTTGTCGGTATGACCAGCCCAACCCGTGTTGTGATCGCCGGCGCCGGCGTCGCGGCATTCGAGGCGACACTCGCCTTACGCGCTGTCGCGGAGGAGCGCGTAGACATCGAGTTGGTCGCCCCCGAGACGAGGTTCTGGTATCGGCCGCTGGCCGCCGTGGAGCCGTTCGGCCTCGGCGAGGTGCTCTCCTTCGACCTTGCGAAACTGGCCGCGGACGCCGGCGCGCAGTTCACGCCGGGAGAGATCACCGCCGTCGACGCGGCCGCCCACACCGCGCGCACTGCTGTTGGAGCCGAGCTCCCCTACGACGTGCTTCTCCTCGCGACAGGTGCAAGGCCGAGGCCAGCCGTGGAAGGCGCACTGACGTTCCGCGGGCCTGCGGATACCGAACTGATCCGTGGGCTCCTTCGAGAGCTCGACGCCGGCGTCGTGCGACGCGTCGCGGTCGCCGTCCCGCTGGGCGCTGTCTGGCCGCTGCCGGGGTACGAGCTCGCGTTGCTCATCGCGGACTACGCCGTGCGCGGGACATCAGTGACGTCGAGGTCTCGTTCGTGACGCCCGAGGAGGAGCCGCTTCAGCTCTTCGGGAGGAACGCGAGTGCGGCCGCGAAGGCGCTCTTCGCCGAGCGCGGCATCACGCTCCACACGCATGTACACGCGACTGAGGCCAGGGACGACCAGTTGCACCTCATTCCGGAAGCGGCCATCGCCGCCGACCGGGTGGTCGCGCTCCCCGAACCTCTACGGGCAGGAGATCGACGGGATTCCTCACACCCGCGACGGGTTCATCGTCGTCGACGAGCAGAGCCGCGTCGTCGGCTTCCGAGACATCTTCGCGGCCGGCGACGTGACGAACTTTCCGGTCAAGCAGGGCGGCATCGCGGCGCAGCAGGCCGACGCCGCGGCCGAGGCGATCGCCGCCGACCTGGGAGCGATTCCCGAGGCCGCGCCCTTCCGGCCCGTGCTGCGCGGACTGCTGCTCACCGGCAGGACGCCCCGCTACCTCAGGCATGAGGCCAGCGGCGGGCGCGGCGGGACGTCCGCGGTCAGCCTCGAGCCGCTCTGGTGGCCGCCGGCGAAGATCGTCGGTCGCCACCTGGCGCCGTTCCTCGCAGGGCTTGCCGGCGGCGGGGAGCCGGAGCCGGAGGCGCCCCCACCGGGCGCGGTCCCCGTCGAGGTCGAGCTGGGCCCGGACGAGGTGGCGCGCGCGGAGGCCAGGCGCCGCGCTCTCGCGTTCGCCGAAGAAGAGGACGACGGCGAGCGTGAAGACCGGATGGTCGGCGAGATCATGTCGAGCGAGGTGCTCGTCGTCGCGCCCGACGACACGCTGGGCGAGATCGCCGAGCGCATGCGCGACCGCGATGTCGGATCGGCGGTCGTGTCCGACTTCGGTCGCCTGATCGGCATCCTCACGTCACGCGACCTCCTGGACGCGTTCGCCGGTCGAGCTCACCCGAGCGAGGCGCGCGCGAGGCACTGGATGACGAGCGAGCCGATCACGGTCGACGCGACAACGCCGCTGACGATTGCGCTCCAGCTCATGACGGACCACGCCATTCATCACCTGCCGGTCGTCGAGGGCGAGCGGGCGGTCGGCATGGTCGGGACGCGCCAGGTCGCACGCGCCGTTGCCGAGCTCGCGCGGACGCGGCCGCAGGTCGGTCTCGGTCTCTGACGGGAGCAGATGAGGAAGGACGTCCGCGAGTTCATTCGCCGCCTCGAAGCAGTCGGCCTCACCGTCGAGCCTACGCCCGGCCACTACCGCGTCCTGCGTGACGGCAAGCCGCTCAGGAAGGCGAATGGGATGCCGTTCAGGCTGCCGTTCTCCCCCGACACGACCCGGTGGCGGAGAAGCGCAACCCTCGAGCTACGCAAGCTCGGGATCGACATCTAGCGGCGAAGGATGCCCCGCGTCACGCGCGCGACGTCAGGGGCCGAGCTTGTCTCGCATCAGCGGGACCACGTCGTCCGGCTCCGGATAGCGGCCGAGCATGGACTTCTCGAAGACGAGCTCACCGTCCAGGTGCACGTCGAAGATCCCGTTCGCTCCCGTCACGATCTCGACGGCCCCGATCTCGTCTTCCCACTCCTCGAGCAGCCTCGCCGCCAGACCGGCGGCGTTCGGGAGCGCCCCTCAGGGGACGCAGTACTCGATGCGAACGTGGCGGCCGTCGGTCACGAGCGCATCGTCGCACAGCGAGAATGGCGGCGTGGCGACGATGGCAGACCTCGACGAGCTCGCGCTCGCGATGCCCCAGACGACGAAGGAGGTCTCCGAGGACGGGCGGCCGTCGTACCACGTGCACGGGAAGATGTTCTGCTTCCACCGGAGTCGGCGGCCCGACGCGGTCGACCCGAAAACCGGGGAGCGGATGGACGACGTGCTCATGTTCCGCGTCGACGGGCTCGACGAGAAGGAGCTTCTCCTCGCCGACGAGCGCGGCGTGTACTTCACGACTCCGCACTTCCGCGGCTACCCGGCGGTCCTCGTCCGCATCCCGGATCTCGCGCGCATCGACCGCAACGAGCTGCGCGACCTCGTGGCGGTCGCCTGGCTGACGCGGGCGCAGAAGCGGGTCGCGAAAGCCTGGCTCGCCGAGCAGGGCGTCGACGAGGGCTGATAGCCGCGATACTTGCGCTCGCGGTCTATACTGGGTATAGTACTCAGTATGGTGATCCACTCCGGCAACCGATGAGCGTCCCCCACGCCCTCCTCGCCCTTCTCAGCGAAGGGCCGAAGTACGGCCTGCGGCTCCAGAATGAGTTCGAGGCCCGGACGGGCGAGGTCTGGCCGCTCAACGTGGGCCAGGTCTACACGACGCTTCAGCGCCTCGAGCGCGACGGGCTCGTCAAGACCGACGACAGGGAAGGCGAGCGCTCGCAGAAGCGGTACAGGATCACGTCCGCCGGCGGCCGCGAGCTGGCCAACTGGCTCCGCACCCCGCCCGACCTCGTGCCTCCACCGCGCGACGAGCTCGTGATCAAGGTGCTCGTCGCCCTGCAGGTTCCCGGGGTCGACGTTCACGAGATCCTGCAGGTGCACCGCCGGCACACCATCGAGGTCATGCAGCGGTACACCACGATCAAGGCAGCGGCCGGCGAGCGCGACGTGGCGCTGGCGCTCGTTGCCGATGCCGAGCTTTTCCGGCTCGAAGGGATCGTCCGCTGGCTCGACGCCGCCGACGTCCGCCTGAAGCAGAGCCCGCAGCTCGCGCCGGTCGAGGTAGCCGACATGCCGCTCGAATCAACCCAGGAGATGGAGGTTTCGCGATGACCGCACTCGAGCTGCGCCAGGTTTCCAAGATCTACGGCTCCGGGCCGACCGAGGTGCACGCGCTCAGCGACGTCGAGCTCTCGGTCGAACGCGGCGAGCTGGTCGCGATCATGGGGCCGAGCGGCTCCGGCAAGAGCACGCTCTTGACGATCGCCGGCAGCCTCGAGCAGCCGACCAGCGGCCAGGTGCTCGTGGACGGCGTCGACCTCGCGAGCGTCTCGCGCTCGGAGCAGGCGCAGATGCGTCGCCGGTCGATCGGCTACGTCTTCCAGGACTTCAATCTGCTCCCCGGCCTGACGACGGTCGAGAATGTCACCCTCCCGCTGGAGCTCGACGGCACGCGGGCCAAGGCCGCACGCGCGGCGGGCCTCGAGGCGATGGAGGAGCTCGACGTCGCGAGACTTGCCGATCGGTACCCCGACGAGCTGTCCGGCGGCGAGCGCCAGCGGGCCGCGATCGCCCGAGCGATCGTGGGCGAGCGCAGGCTGCTGCTCGCGGACGAGCCCACCGGTGCTCTGGACTCGGTGAACGGCGAGGCGGTCATGCGATTGCTGCGGGCCGCTACGAAGCGGGGAGTTGCGGGCGTCGTCGTGACCCACGAGGCGCAGCTCGCCTCCTGGGCCGACCGCGTCGTCTTCCTGCGCGACGGTCAAGTCGTCGACCAGACGGTGGCACCGCGCGGCCCGGAGTCGCTGCTCGCCACCGGTGGCAGGCGGTGACGTCGCTCGCCCACGGCTCGGCGTTGCGCGGAAGCGGCGTGCTCGCCGCGCGCCGTCCGCTGATCCGCTGGGCGTGGCGCCTGTTCCGCCGCGAGTGGCGCCGGCAGGTTCTGGTCATCGCCCTGGTCAGCGTCGCGGTCGCGGCCGCAGTCTGCGGCATCACGATCGCCCACAACTCGGGGCCTCTGGACTACGCAGAGTTCGGCTCGGGCAATGCCCGCTTCGAGCTGAACGCCGACGATCCGCGCAAACTGGAGGCGACCCTTGCCGCCGCCGAGGAACGGTTCGGGACGATCGACGTCATCGCCCACCGCTCGCTGCCCGTCCCGGGCGGTGTCGACACGGTGGAGTTCCGGGCCCAGGACGCCCGCGGACCGTACGCACCGGTTGCGCTCCGCCGAGGCGGCTACCCGCAAGGCCCGAGCCAGGTCGCCGTCACCGACGGAGTCGCGACGCTCCTCGGGCTCGAGGTCGGGGAGACTCTCGCCCTCGACGGCCGTCGCCGAACGATCGTCGGCATCGTCGAGAACCCACTCGAGTTGAGTGACGAGTTCGCGCTCGTCTCACCTTCGTCCGCCGGAGCACCGGACATCGTCACGGTCCTGGTCGACACCGACGAAGAGGCGCCCCGGGCGTTCGTGGAAGCGCAGGGCGACCGGTCCGCCGTAGTCAGGTTCAGGGTTCGTGGTCACTACGAGCCGGCACCCGAGCTGGTGATGTTCTCCGTGGCCACCGTCTTCATCCTGCTGGCTTCGCTCGTTGCCACGGCAGGCTTCGCCGTCATCGCGCAGCGACGGCTCCGCCAGCTCGGCATGCTCGCTGCGATCGGTGCGACCGAGAAGCACCTTCGCCTCGTGCTGCTCACGAACGGCGCGCTCGTCGGCGTGATCGGCGCACTGATCGGAACGGTTGCAGGTCTCGCCCTCTGGGTCGCGATCGAGCCGACACTCGAGCCCGCGCTCGACTATCGCCTCGACCGGTCCAGCCTGCCCTGGCCATGGCTCGCCCTGACTTTCCTCGTCTCGGTCCTCGCAGCGACCGCCGCCGCCTGGTGGCCGGGGCGAGCGGTCGCGCGCGTCCCGATCACGCGCGCCCTCTCGGCGCGACCGCCGAGGCCGAAGCCCGCGCACCACTCGGCACTCGTCGCCGCGGTGTTGATCGTGGCGGGAATCGGGGCGCTCGCCCTCTCCGGGCGGAGCACCGTCCCGCTGGTCGTGGTCGGGATCCTGGCGACGATCCTCGGCACGCTGCTTCTGGGCCCGCTGGCGATCGGCCTCTTCGCTCGGGGAGCGGGGCAGGCGCCGATCGCCGTGCGCCTGGCTCTACGAGACCTCGCGCGCTACCAGGCGCGCTCTGGAGCGGCACTCGCGGCCATCACGCTCTCCCTTGGCATCGCCGCGACGATCGTCATCCTGGCGGTGGCCGAGGACAGGAAAGCCGCCGGCGCGCCGCCCAACCTGTCCAACCGGCAGATCCGGGTGTACACCGGTGCCGTGAAGGATGGGGCCGTCCCGATCCGGGCCCCCGCAGAGCTCGATCGTATGACCGCCCGCGTCCGCCGACTCGCGGCAGATCTCGGCGACACGGCCGTGATCCCGCTCCGAAGCGCCTACCAACCCGACGAGCCTTCGCAAGTCTTCGAGGGCGTCCGCGTCCGTTTCTCGATCGTTCTCTCGCGGCAAGTCGACACCCAATTCACCTCCCTCGAAGGGTTCCTCTACGTCGCCACGCCTGCTCTGCTCAGGCACCTCGGAATCGACCCCGCGACTGTAGATCCGGGCACGAACTTCCTGGCCGATCCGAGCGTGCCGACGGACGAGCTCGTCATTCCGATCGTCAAGCCGACGGAGCGGGACGAACACGATGTGCTGCCGGTCACGAACGTCCAGAGAATCGACAGCCGGGAGTACTTGGGCGGGAACACCGACGGTCTCGCGCCGGCCGCGTTCATCACGCTCGACGGTCTTCGCCGCCACGGCTGGAGGCAGATCCCGTCGGGGTGGCTCCTCGAGTCGAGCCGGCCGCTGACGAGCGAACAGATCGTGGCTGCCCGCGACCTCGCTGCCGCCGGTGGGATGACGATCGAGACACGGCGCGAGAACCCCTCCTCCGCGGCACTCATCGCCATCGCGATCGCCGCCGGCGCCCTGCTGGCGCTCGCGATCCTCGCGATGACCGTCGGGCTGATCCGCAGCGAGAGCGCCGGCGATCTTCGCACCTTGACCGCGACCGGAGCAACGAGCAGGATCCGCCGAACGCTGACCGCAGCAACCGCGGGCGGGCTCGCCTTTCTCGGCGCGCTTCTCGGCGTCGCCGGCGCCTATCTCATGCTCGTGGCGACGTACTTCGACCAGCTGGACTACCTCGGTCGGATCCCGGTGTTCTACCTCGCCTTGATGGTCGTGGGGCTCCCTGTGGCCGCCGCAGCAGCCGGGTGGCTCGTCGCCGGCCGTGAGCCGCCGGCCATCGCCCGGCCGGCTATCGACTGACCGGAGAGCGCCGGCGAGGTCAGAGAGCGAACGAGAGCTTGTCCCAGACCCAGCTCTCGAGCCGCTCGCGGGTCCCTGACAGCGGCTCACCGCGCTTCGAGCGGGCGATGTCGGGCTCGAACAGCCGCTCCTCGAGCAGGGCCGCCACTTCGGGGCTCTCGGCGATCATCATGATCTCCGAGTTCCGGTAGAGAGCCCACGCGTCGAGGTTGACGGTGCCGAAGCTGACGACGTCGTCGGCGACCACCACCTTCGCGTGGACGACGGTGCCGGGGAGCTCCCACACCTCGACGCCCGCCTCCCTCAGCTTCCCGTACCAGTGCTTGGTGACCGCGGTCGCCTGTGCGTTGTTCGAGATCTCGGACACGACGACGCGCACCTTCACCCCGCGCGCGGCGGCGGCGAGCATCCGCTGGAGGATGTCGCGGTCGGTGAGGTACGGATTCATCACGTCGAGTCGCTCCCGGGCCGCACCCATCTGCTCGCGAATCGCCTGAGAGGCCGCGACGAAGCCGCCGGGGATGACCTGCGCGAGTGCGATGGGCGTCGACCCGCGATCGGACGGCTCGGGGAAGTGCTCCGAGAGATCCCGCGGCAGCGGGCCGCCGTGACCCTTGAAGCTCGTCAGGAAGGCAGCCTGCGCCTGGCGCACGACGTCGCCGGTGACGCGCACCATCACGTCGTGGAAGCCGCCGTTCTCGAAGTGGTCCTCGATGCCGGCTCCGCCGGTCCAGGCGATCGCCCCGTCGACGACGTACAGCTTGCGGTGGTCGGCCCGGCCGACCTCGTCCTGTCGCCAGTCGATGCGCTGGCCGTCTGGGAAGAGCCCGTCCCGGTCCGGCGGGAACAAGTCGTTGACGACGATCTGCGCCCCGGCGCGCGCGAGGCGCGTGAACATCTCTCGCGCCTGCTCGTAGGGCCTGGAGCCGAACCCGTCGACGATGGCCCGCACCTCGACGCCCTCCGCGAGCTTCCGCTCGAGCAGGGCGGCCATCCTCATCCCGACCTCGCCTTCGCGCCAGCCGAACATGAGGATGTGGATGGACGACCGCGCTGCCTCGACGTCCGCGAAGATGCGCGGGAAGAAGTTCACGCCCTCGACCAGCGGCTCGATGGTCGCCGCCGTCGACCAGGCGAAGTCGAGCGCCGCGTCGTGCGGTCCCATGCCCCGCCGCGCTACGAAGACCTCGGTCGCGGCCTGCGCGCCCGCGGGCGTCACCGCGTCGTGTGGCGGCGGCCAGCTCGGCCGTCGGGGAGTTCCGAGCACCTTGCGGTACGCGCCGACAGCAACGCCCGCAGCAGCGAGACCGGCGAGCCCGACAGCGTTACGCCCGCTCACGAGGAAGGCTCCCCGGCGGTGCGCACGGCGCGACGAAGGTCAGCCATGACGAAGGGCCACATCCGTGAAGCGGCGGGGGAGAACGATGGTCGAGACCATGAGGCCGTAGGCGATCGACATGGCCGTGACGAAGGTATCGAACGCAGTGTTGATCCCGGTGGCCGTCTGGTCGGTCAGCAGCTGGAGGGCGCTGTTGAAGCCGGCGCTTCCCGGGACGAGCATGAGCACGCCGGGGACGATGAAGACGAGCGGCGTGCGGCGGAACAGTGCTCCCGCCAGCCCACCGACCACGCCGATCGTTATGGCGGCGACGAAGACGGCGGCCTCGTCCCCGAAGACAGCCGCACCCAGCTCGTGCGCCGAGCAGAGCAAGCACGGTCGCCGAGCACATGACGAGCGCGTCGCGGTACCGAGTCCTCAGCGTCACCGTGAACGCGAGCCCGGCTGCAATCGCCGCGACGACGTAGATTCCCGAGAATGCTGCCTGCGGGGCCGCAACGTCCACTTCGCCGAACCAGCTCGCCGCAATCGACCGGCCGACCCCGACCCCGAAGACGAGCCCGAAGAGCTGGATCAGCGCGCTGGCCGTGTTCGCGACGCCGGACTGAAGGTGCTCGGTGGCAAGCTCCCGCATCCCGATCGTGAGCGTCATCCCGGGCAGGAAGGTCACGAGCGCGGCGAGCGTGACGACGTCCGGAGTGATGTCGAAGCCGAGCCCGGCCAGCTGTCGTGGCGCAGAAGCTGGCCGCCAGAGCCGCCAGGGGCGCAACCATCGGCTCGGTGCGCGCCGTGCGCTGCGTGCGGAGCGAGATCGCACCGACGAGGGCGCCGACGAGCGCCGCGGCCGTCGCCTCGCGCAAGCCTCCGCCGAGGACAGGCGTCAACGCGGCGCCGGCGAGCGCGTAGCCGGCCAGTAGGAAAGGCCAGGGGCGCGAGAGCGGAGTCGCCTCGACATCGGCCAGCCTTGCGAGCGCTGCCTTCGCATCGAGCTTCCCGTCCAGCGTCTCCTGGACGAGCTCGTCGAGCCGGCCCATCGCATCGAGGTCGACGGCCGAAGGGCGGACGCGCAACGTGTAGGTGCGCTGCCCCGGCAGCGATCCGAGCGAGACGTCAACGAGCGTCGGCGTCGCGGAGACCTGGCTTCCCTCAACCCGAGCGCATCTGCAAGGGCAAGCACGCGCGCCTCGAGCTCGGCGGTCGGGTAGCCCGCTTGGTGGCCCGCCCGGGCGAAGCCCAGGAGGAGCTCGACGCCGCTCGAGGCCGGCGCGTCGGGCGCGACGGGCGCTTCCGCCGCCTCGTCCGTGCGCGACTTCGCCACAGCGCTAGGCCGGTAGCGACGGAGTCGGCGCGGCCTCGGTCTTCGAGCTTCGCCTTTCGCCACTTCCAGACGAGATCGAGGAGGACCGCCAGGAGTGCCATGCCGACGATCGCGCCGAAGGTCTCGGGAGCGTTGCGCAGAGTGTCGACCGCGAAGAACCCGAGGACGATCACGGTCGCAGCCAGGCCGAGGAACACGATCGAGACCCGAGCGCCGGTCTCCGACCGCAGTTTGTAGCCGGCGATCCCGAGCAGGAGGAAGACGAGGAGCGAGCAGGCACTCCCGACCGACGCGATCGCGGACAGGTCGACGAAGTTCGCCAGGAGGAGGGACAGCGCCCCCGTGACGATCAGTCCCCCGTGCTTACCGAGCCTCGAGCGAGGCCCGAAGAGCGGAGGGAACTGCCCGATCTCGGCCAGCGAGGCCGTCAGACCGGCCGAGCCGAAGAGCGTCCCGTTCGTCGCCCCGGCAGTGGCGATGAGCGCGGCGACGGCCATCAGCGTGAACCCGGCATCGCCGAGCGTCGGCCGCGCCGCCTCGGCGATCGCCGTCTCGCCGTAGCCGATTGCCTCGTCGACGGTGAGCGTGCCGAAGACGCCGATCGCAATGAGCACGTAGGTCGCCGTCGTCAATCCCAGAGCGAGCATCACGGCTCTCGGCAGCTCGCGCTCGGGATCTCGGAGCTTGGCGACCGTGAAGGTCATCACGCCGAAGCCGAGGAACGCGAAGAACGTGAGGGCGATGCTGGAGATGATCTTCGAGATCGGCGGGTAGTCGCTGAACGCGAGCATGCTCCAGTCGACGTCGCTGATCGTCACCCAGATGAAGACGGCGAACACGCCCAGCAGGACGACGACCATCAGGGATGCGACCCGGGCGACGAAGGTTGCGCCGACCATGTTGATCAACGTCATCGCAACGATGAGCAGCGACGCGAACACGTTGTCCCAGCCACTCCATCCGTCGTCGCCGACGAACAGCGACACCGCGTAGCTCCCGAACGAGACCGCGAGCATCCCGGCGACGACTACGAACGCGGCGGCGTACCCGAGCCACGAGGCGATCCCGAGCAGGCGCCCGTTCCCGAAGCCCTGCCGCAGGTACTCGATTAGCCCGCCCTCGGAGGGGTAGCGGATCCCGAGCTTGACCACGTTGTAGGCCAGCAGCAGCGTGACGATGCCGGCGAGGAGAAACGAGAGCCAGACGGCGGATCCGGCGAGGCCCGCCGCCTGCCCGAGGAGGGCGAAGATCCCGGCCCCGACCATGGAGCCGATGCCGATGAAGGCAGCGCCGCGGACGCTCATGCGGTCATGGCCTACGTCTCGACCGGCGCCACGGCGGGCACGTCCTGGTCGGAGCGCCTTTCGAAGAGCTTGCCGAGCTCGACGAAGGCGAGGAAGGCGAGCGTGGCGAGCAGGCAGATTCCCCACTGCGCGCTCGTGAGCGGCACCGTGTCGAAGATCCGCTGGAGCGGCGAGAGGGCGGTCACGAGGAACGTGAGCGCAAGGGCCATGCCGACCAACTGCACGAGCCGCCGATTCTCGATCGTGTACCGCTTGAAGATCGTCCCGGTCGGCTCGCGCGCCTCGAGGGCCGCGACGATGTGCATGAGCGAGAGCGCCGTCAACCCCATCGTCGTTGCGACCGCGAGGCTCCAGCGATCCTCTCCCCAGGCGACCACGGTGAGCGTGAGCGCGGCCATGACCACGCTGACGACGGCCAGCTGAATCCCGAGCGCGCGATCCACGATCGGCGCACTGGCGTCCCGCGGCTTGCGCTTCATCAGGCCGGGCACCGCGGCGTCGAAGCCGAGCCCGATCGCAAGCAACACGTCGACGGCAAAGTTGACCCAGAGGATCTGGAGCGGCGTGAGCGGCTGTCCGCCGGCGATGTCGAAGATCCCCGCGCCGAGGAACGTGAGGATGAAGCCGCCCAGCATCACGAGCTGGACGCGCACGTACTTCATCAGGTTGTCGTAGAGGCCGCGGCCGCCCTCGACCGCTTCGACGATCGTCGCGAAGTTGTCGTCGGTGAGGATCATGTCGCCGGCTTCCTTCGTGACCTCCGTGCCGGTGATCCCCATGGCGACGCCGATGTCCGCGCGCTTGAGCGCGGGAGCGTCGTTGACGCCGTCGCCGGTCATCGAGACGACGTGCCCCTTCTTCTTGAGCGTCTCGACGAGCCGCACCTTGTCCTCCGGTGCGACGCGGGCGACTACGCCGATCTCCTCGACCTGCTGGTCGAGCTCCTCGTCGCTCAGCGCCTTGAACTCCGCGCCCGAGAGCGCCCGCCCCTCGATCCCGAGCTGGTTCGCGATCGCACCGGCCGTGGTCACGTGGTCGCCCGTGATCATGCGGGCGCGGATCCCCGCGTCTTTGCACCGTGCGATCGCGTCCTTCGCCTCCTTGCGCGGTGGGTCGACGATGGCGACGAGCGCCAGCAACGTCAGTCCCTGGACCTCCTCGAGATGGTCGCCACCGGCGTTGAACGAGGCCGGGTCGAAGTCCTTGGACGCAACGGCGAGCACGCGAAGCCCCTCGGCAGCCAGCCGGTCGTTCTCCTCCATGACCTTGTCGCGGTAGTCGTCGATCGGAATGGCCGACCCGTCCACGTCCCTGGCCTGGGACGACCGCGCCAACAGGACGTCGGGCGCACCCTTGACGAAGCAGCGGACGACCTTCCGCCCGTTGTCCTCCAGCTCATGGAAGGTGGCCATGAACTTGTAGTCGGAGTCGAAGGGCACCTCGGCGACTCGTGGGTACTGACGTCGTGTCTCGTCGACGTCGACGCCGCCCTTCGCGGCCAGGACGACGAGCGCGGCCTCGGTCGGGTCGCCCACGATCTCGCCGTCGTGAACCGCGGCGTCGTTCGCGAGCGCCATCGGCATCATGAAGGGCTCGAGCGACGTGTCGGTGTCGCCCGCGACGCGGAGGATGTTGCCGGTCGTGGAATAGCCCTCCCCGTCGATCGAGTAGCGGCGCCCGGCGACGACCATCTGGCGCGCGGTCATCTGGTTGAGCGTCAGGGTGCCCGTCTTGTCCGAGCAGATCGCCGACGTCGAGCCGAGTGTCTCCACCGACCGCAGGCGCTTGACGATCGCCCCCTTCGCTGCGAGCGCCTGGGTTCCCAGCGAAAGCACGGTCGTCACGACCGCGGGCAAGCCGGTCGGGATGGCTGCGATCGCAAGGCTGATCCCGACCAGGAAGAGCTCGTCGAAGCTCTCGCCGCGGATCAGCCCGATGATGATCACGAGCACCAGCGCGGCGGCCGCCATGACCGTCAGCAGGACGGTCAGCTGGTCGAGTTGCCGGGTGAGCGGCGTCTTCTCCTGCTCGACCCCGCTGAGCATCCCCGAGATCTGGCCGACCTCGGTCTGCCATCCCCGTCGCCGTCACCACCATCTCGCCCCGACCGCGCGTGACGGTCGAGTTCATGTAGGCCATGTCCACGCCGGTCGCCGAGCGGGACGTCGTCGCCGGCCACCGGCTCGACCGACTTCGGTACCGGCACGCTCTCGCCGGTCAAGGCGGCTTCCTCGATCTCCAGTGTCGCTGCGACGAGCAGTCGGCCGTCCGCGGGGATCTTGTCGCCGGCCTCGAAGGAGACGATGTCTCCGGGGACGAGCTCCTCGGACGGGATGTCGACGCGGTCGCCGCCACGCCGGGCATGCGCCTTGATCACGAGCATCTTCTGGAGAGCGGCGACGCTCTCGGCCGCCTTTCCCTCCTGGTTGAGGCCGAGGATCGCGTTCAGGACCGTGATCCCGAGGATCGCGAGGCCCGTGGCGAACTCCTGGAGCGCGACGACGCTGACGACAGCCGCTCCGACGAGCACGTACTGCATCAGGTCCCGGTACTGGCGCAGGAAGGCGCGCCAACCCGGCTCCTTCGCCTCCTCGGCCAGCCTGTTCGGCCCGTGTTGCGCGCGCCGCTGCTCGACCTCGCCCGCGTCGAGACCGGACCGCGGGTCGACGCCGAGCCGTGAGCTGACCTCCTCCGCAGTGAGCCCGTGCCAGGCGACGGCGTCCCGACCCGCCGCCGAGGTCGCGTCCGCTTCTTGTGTCGCCGTCATCGCTCTCTCCTCCTATGCCGCCTGGTCGAATTCGATTCCACTCGCATCCCGGGTGACGATCGTCCCGGCCTCGCCGCGGAGCAGAGCCGGCGTGTCCGAGATCGAGCCGATCGCGGCGAGACCGCCCGTCTGCTCGACGAAGGAGCAGGCGGCGCGCACCTTCGGCCCCATCGAGCCCGCCGCGAACTCACTCGCGCCGAGCGCCTCGGGAGTCGCCCGGCGAATCGCGCGCTGCTGCGGCGTGTCCCAGTCCACGTAGACCGCGTCGACGTCCGTCACGATCGCGAGCGCGTCAGCGCGGAGGTCCTTGGCGAGGAGCGCGCTGGCCA
Source organism: uncultured Actinomycetes bacterium (assembly GCA_963776955.1). Lineage (GTDB taxonomy): Bacteria > Actinomycetota > Thermoleophilia > Gaiellales > Gaiellaceae > VAXT01. The sequence goes on along the minus strand of CAVZOM010000002.1, from coordinate 125,746 downwards.
GGTCCTTGTCGATCACGGCCTCGACGCCGACGAGCCGTCGACCGGCCGGGGCCGGCCTCGTCCGTGTACATGACCGGGATGCCTCCGCCGCCGGCGCAGATGACGACGCTGTCCCGCTCGAGCAGCCACTCGACGGGCTCGATGCCGAAGATGCGCTGAGGAAGCGGCGAGGGAACGACGCGGCGAAAGCTGTCGCCGTCGGGCTTGAAGATCCAGCCCTTCTCCTTGGCGAGCCGCTCCGACTCCTCCTTCTCGTAGATCGGCCCGATCGGCTTCGTCGGGTCCTGGAAGGCCGGGTCCGCCGGGTCGACCTCGATCAGGGTCAGCAGCGAGGCGAGGCGCTTCTCGAGCGGCAGCTCGTTCCCGAGCTCCTGCTGGATCAGGTAGCCGATCATCCCCTCGGTCTGGGCGCCCAGCAGGTCGAGCGGGTACGGGTCGACCTCCGTGTAGGCCGAGCCCTGCAGCGCGAGCAGGCCGACCTGCGGCCCGTTGCCGTGCGAGATGACGAGCTCGTGCTCGAGCGCGACCGGCGCCAGCGCCTTGCACGCGACCCGAGCGTTGGCGCGCTGGTTCTCCGCGCGTCAGCGGCTCGCCGCGCCGCAGGAGCGCGTTCCCACCGAGGGCGACGACGACCCGCATCAGCTCCCCAGGGTGGCGACCATCACGGCCTTGATCGTGTGCAGACGGTTCTCCGCCTCGTCGAAGACGACGGACGCGGGCGACTCGAAGACCTCCTCGGTCACCTCCAGCGACTCCATCCCGAACTTCTCGAAGATCTCCTTGCCGACCTCCGTGTCCGTGTTGTGGAAGGCGGGCAGGCAGTGCATGAACTTCGTGTCGGGGTTGCCGGTCTTGGCCATGGTCTCCGAGTTGACCTGGTAGGGCTTGAGCAGCTCGATCCGCTCGGCCCACACCTCGTCCGCCTCGCCCATCGAGACCCAGACGTCGGTGAGGAGGAAGTCCGCGCCCTGGACCGCCTCGTCGATGTCCTCGGTGATCGTGAGCTTGGCGCCGGTCTCGTCCGCGACGCCGCGCGCGAGCTCGACGATTTCGTCGCGCGGCCAGAGGGACTTCGGGCTGGCGATGCGGACGTCCATCCCGAGCTTCGCGCCGCCGACGAGATACGAGTCGGCCATGTTGAAGCGGGCGTCGCCCAGGTAGCAGAACACCACCTCGTTGAACGGCTTCGACGAGTGCTCCTGAAAGGTGAGGAAGTCGGCGAGGATCTGCGTCGGGTGCCACTCGTCGGTGAGCCCGTTGTAGACCGGCACACCGGCCCACTCGGCGAGCTCCTCGGCGGTCTCCTGGCCGAACCCCCGGTACTCGATTGCGTCGTACATACGGCCGAGCACCCTCGCGGTGTCCTTCGCCGTCTCCTTGTGGCCCATGTGGGAGCCACCTGGGCCGATGAACGTGACGTGGGCGCCCTGGTCGTAGGCGGCCACCTCGAAGGCGCATCGGGTCCTCGTCGAGTCCTTCTCGAAGATCAGAGCGATCTCCTTGCCGACGAGCTTCTGTTCCTCCCGCCCTTCCGCCTTGGCCGCCTTCAGCTCCGCCGCGAGGTCGATCAGGTAGGTGATCTCCTCCGGGCTGAAGTCGGCCAGCCGAAGGAAGTGCTTGCCGCGCAGATCGATCATCGTCGCCATGGTCGTGCTCCTTTCCTCATGCCTCGCGGACGATTGGACACGTCATGCAGTGGCCGCCCCCGCGTCCGCGGCCGAGCTCCTGGCCGGCGATCTCGAGCACCTCGACCCCGGCCTTCGCGAGCTTCGCGTTCGTCGCCTCGTTTCGCTCGTACGCAACGACGACGCCAGGTTCGAGAGCGACGACGTTGTTGCCGTCGTCCCACTGGTTGCGCTCGGCCTCGAACTCGTCGCCGCCGGTCGTGACGACCTGCAGGTCGGCGATCCCGAGGGCGTCCTTCACCTCGTCCAGGAACGTGCGCTCGGAGACCTCGGCCTGCACTCCTACCGGGCCCCCCGGCCGGAAGAGGATCGGCCGAATCTGCGAGACCACCGGCTCGTAGAGCGTGACGACGGCGCGGTCGCAGAAGCTGAAGACCGTGTCGAGGTGCATGGCTGCCCGCTCCTTGGGCATCTGCGCGCCGATTACGAGCCTGGCCGCATCCGCGGCGAACATGTTCTGGGCCAGGATGCTGACGGCGCGGGCCGTGCTGCGCTCGCCCATCCCGACGAGGACGACGCCGTCCGCGGCGGGCATGATGTCGCCGCCTTCCAGGCGCGCATGCCCCCAGTCGTGGTCGGCGCCGCCGAACCAGATCTTGAAGTCGGCGCCCTTGAACCTCGGATGGAAGCGGTAGATCGCCTCGACGTTCAGTGTCTCCAGCTGGCGCGCGGGCCAGAACATCGGGTTCAGGGTGACGCCGCCGAAGAGCCACGCGCTCGGATCGCGTGTGAAGAGCTGGTTCGGGAGCGGCGGCAGGACGAAGTCGGTGTGGCCCAGCGCAGGCCCGATCGCCGACCGGATCTCGTCGGGGAGCTCCTGCACCGTAACGCCTCCGGTGAGCTTCGTCGCAAGCTCCTCGGCCGGCATCTCCGTGAGCCACTCCGTGAGCGGCTCCGAGAACATGACCGTGACCTCCTCCGGACGGATTCGGCGCGACAGAAGCCACTCGCGGGCCTCCTTGTCCTCGAGCGTCTCGGCCAGCAGCTCGTGCAGGAGGAGGACCTCCACGCCCCTGGAGCGCATCAGATCGACGAACGCGTCGTGCTCCTGGCGGGCGCGCCGTACCCAGATCACGTCGTCGAAGAGAAGCTCTTCAGCGTTCGTCGGCGAGAGCCGCTCGTGGGCGAGGTCCGGCCGGTGCACCATCACCGTATGGAGCTTTCCGACCTCCGAATGCGTTCCCAGAGTCGTTTCGGTGGCGGTGCTCATGCGTGTGCTCCTCTCTTGGTCAGCTGGTCGCCCCCGCAATTCCGATGAAGACACAGCAGACGATGAAGACGGCGATGAGATAGGGCCAGACGAACCGAAGGTACCGGTCGTAGCCGATCTTGGAGAGTGCGAGCCCGCCCATGATCACCGCCGAGGTCGGCGTGACGAGGTTCACGAGGCCCGACGCCGACTGGAACGCCGTGACGACGACCGACCGGGAGACGCCGGCGAAGTCGGCGAGCGGCGCCAGGATCGGCATCACGAGCGCGGCATGCCCGGACGAGGAGGGCACGAGGAAGGCGATCGGCAGGTTGACGATGAACGCGAGCACGGCGAAGACGCCCGTCTCGCGGCCGGACACCGCGTCCTCCATCCAGCTCAGGACGGTGTCGGTCATGTGCGCGTTCTTCATCACGACCGTGATCCCGCGCGCGAAGACGATGATCAGCCCCGCCGCCAGGAAGTCGGAGGCGCCCGCGATGATCGTGGTCACCGTCCCTTCCTCGCCCAGGTTGGCGATCAGGCCCACGACGACCGCCATCAACAGAAACAGCACCGCCGCCTCGGGGAAGTAGAAGTCGGCGAACGTCGGCAGCGGAAAGTCGCTCCCGAATCCCTCCTGCCAGAGATCGTTCCAGGGGATGAAGCCGTAGATCATCACCAGGAACGTGCCGCCGAAGAGCGCGAGCACGAACTTCTGGCGACCGGTGAGCGCCGGCACGTCGCTGACGAGACTCTGCGCCTCGGCCGCGTCCGTCGCCGAGACGCCGACGACCGACTTCTCGGGATGCTGGAGCACGCGCCTCGCGTACCAGAGCACGTACGCGATCGCGATTGTCAGGAGCACGAACCACATCACGATCCGGAGGCCGATCCCGTCGCCGATGCTGACTCCCGCGGCGTCTGACGCGACGCCGGTCGCGAACGGGTTGACCGTCGAGGCGATCACGCCGGTCCCGGCACCGAGGAAGATGATCGCGGCGGCGACCATCCGGTCGTAGCGGAGCGCGAGGGCGAGCGGCACCATGAGCACGAAGAAGCCGAGCGTCTCCTCCCACATCCCGTAGGAGGTCCCGCCCAGTGCGAAGACCGCCATCAGGATCGCGATCAGCACGGAACCGCTGTGCCGGAAGCGAAGCGCCAGGCGGCCGATGCCCGTCTGAATCGCCTCCGTCTTCATGGTCACGGTGATGAATGCGCCTACCGCGAGCACGAAGAAGAAGATCGCAGCCGACCCGTAGAGGAATCCCTCCTCCCATGGCCCGACGAACCCCTGGGCGTTCTCCACGCCGTACAGGCCGTTCGGCGTCGAGTCCCACAGCTGCTTGAACCGGAACGTGAACGACTCGTCGACGCAGGCCGTTCCTGGCGGGAGCGGAGCAGTCGCCGGCGGCGCGGCGGTCTCCAACGGCTTGGAGCTTTCGCGCCGGCTCGGCAGCCGCGGCACGCGCGTGCTGTCCGGGGTGCAGGAGGGGAGCTCGTGATAGGTGCCCGGCAGCGGAGCGCCGGTCTGGGGGTTCTGGTCGTACGCGCCCGCGGGAACGAAGAACGACGCGATCCAGACGAGCAGCAGTACGCCCGCCAGCACGGTGAAGGCCGTCGGGAACTTGAACTTCTTCTTCTCCTCCGCAGGCGGTGGGTCGGCTGCGGTCATTGCTCCATTCGTTTCAACGGCAACGAAGACTCCTCTCGACCGAGGGAGCCGAAATCGTCTCCACAGGCCGGGTGAACCGTCATCACCCCGTCCCGAGGTTCACCCGGATGAGCCGGACTAGCGCACGACGGAGAACCTGGCCGAGACGAGGTCGCCGTTCCGGCCGAGGTCCTCGAGACGAAGCTCGATCCGGCGCGGTAGGAGCTGCGCGCCCACGCCCAGCGTCACTCGAGCGCCGCGTCCGCGGTTGGTGCTCCGATCGGGAGGCTGCTCGGCTACCGGTCGGAGATCCCGGCCACCGCGACGTGTAGAGGCGGGACGGGCTTCCCCCCGCCCCCTTTTCACCTCCTTGACAAACACCTCCGTGTTTAGTCAAATGCCTAAGTCATTTGGATAAGCAGGAGGTCAGCGATGGCACACGCTTCACCCTCACTTCACCGCTCTCCGCAGGAGGCGATGCAGGCGCCGCCCGAGGAGTTCCTCTATCTCGCCTGCTTGCACGAAGGCACCGGAGTCGACGCGCCGGACTTCCTGGCAGTCGTGGACACCGACGATGGTCGGATCGTCCACGAGATGCCGATGCCGAACGCCGGGCGACGAGCTCCACCACTTCGGCTGGAACCGCTGCTCGTCTGCGTGCCACGGCCCCGACCGCTCGCACCTGATCGTGCCCGGCTTCGCGTCGTCGCGAATGCACATCGTCAACGTGGCCGACGACCCACGCCGACCCCGGATCGAGAAGGTGATCGAGCCGGAGGAGATCATCGAGAAGACGGGCTACACGAGACCGCACACCGTCCACTGCATGCCGGGCGACAACATCGTCGTCTCGATGCTCGGCGATGCCGACGGCAACGGTGCCGGCGGCTTCATCGTGCTCGACGCGAAGACGTTCGAGCTCAAGGGCCGCTGGGAGAACGGCGGCGAGGTGCCGCCGATGAACTACGACTTCTGGTACCAGCCGCGCAAGAACGTGCTCGTCTCGACCGAGTTCGGCGAGCCAAATGCCTATGAGTCCGGTTTCGACCCCGCCGACGTCGAGGCGGGCCGCTACGGGCAGCGCATCCACTTCTGGAACCTCGAGACGCGCACGCACGAGCAGACCGTGGACCTGGGCGAGAAAGGCCTCGTCCCGCTCGAGGTGCGGTGGCTCCACGAGCCGGACGCGGACGAGGGCTTCGTCGCCGCTGCGCTCTCGAGCGTCGTGTGGCACTTCCACCGGGAGAACGGCTCCTATGCGGCCGACCCGGTGATCGAGGAGGAGAGCGTCCCGCTCGAGGGCTGGCCGTTCCCGGTCCCCGGCCTGATCACCGACCAGGTCCTCTCGATGGACGACCGCTTCCTCTACCTCGCCAACTGGCTGCACGGCGACGTCCGCCAGTACGACGTCTCCGAGCCGGCCAACCCGAAGCTCACCGGCCAGATCTGGCTGGGTGGCGTGATCGGAAAGGAGACCGACGCGCGGCGCGAGCTGAACGGCGGTCCGAACATGATCCAGCTCTCCTACGACGGACGCCGTCTGTACGTCACCAACTCGCTGTACTCGACCTGGGACAACCAGTTCTATCCGGAGCTGCGCTCGTGGCTCATGCGGATCGACTGCGACCCGAACGGCGGCATGGAGATCGATCACGACTTCTTCGTCGACTTCCACGACCGCCCCGGCGGACCCGCGCGCGCACACGAGATGCGCCTCCAGGGCGGCGACTGCACGACGGAGATCTTCCAGTGATACTCGGACACGTCATGGGACTCCCGGTCGAGGAGACGGTGCTGCAGGCCGTGGCCCTCGGCACGGCGACGGGGACGGCGGTCGGGCTCGTCGGCCGGATGATGCTCGGTCGTCTCCTCGATCGATTCACGAGGTGGTGATGGAAGCGGTGCAGTCGTCAAGAAGCGATGAGGACGCGGTGGTGGCCACGGTCCGCGACGACTTCGAGGGCTGGTTCGACGGCGATCCCGTGCGCATGGCGCGCGCGTTGCACAAGGACCTCGCTCGCGAACGCGCTGTGGGAGCACACGTGACGGAGGTGGCAAACAAGACGCAGGCCCGCTCCGTGGCCGAGAAAGCGCTGCTCGACGCGGCCGAGCGGCTGCTGGTCGACATCGGCTACGCGGGCATCACGACGCGACGGCTCGCGGAGGAGGCGGGCGTCAACCACGGCCTCGTCCACTACTACTTCGGCTCGAACGAGAACCTGCTCGTGCGCACGCTCGAGCGCTTCACCGAACGCCTGATTGCGCGGCAGCGCGAGCTGTACGCGGCCGACATGCCGTTCGTGGAGAAGTGGCGGACGGCGATGCGCTACCTGGTGAGCGAGGACGTGACCTACGAGAAGGTCTGGCTCGAGCTGCAGGCGCTCGCGTGGAACCATCCGGAGCTGCGCGAGCGCCTCGCACGCGTGAACGCCGAATGGCGCGCGGTGCTGACCGAGGCCTTCGAACAGCCGCACCGCGAGCTCGGGATCGACATGCCGCTGGAAGCGCTCGTCTCGCTCGTCATGACCTTCAACATCGGCGTGATCGTCGAGCGCCTCGGCGGGATCGAAACCGGCCACGACGCCCTTCTCGATTGGATCGATCGATGGCTGTCGAACTGACTACGGAGACCCGCGAGCAGACCCGGGCTCTGTATCCCGGACGAGTCGGGCTACGTCGAGCGCGACGGCGTGCAGCGTGCATTACGAGGTCTACGGCGCGGGTGAGCCGACGGTGCTGCTGCTGCCCACCTGGTCGGTCGTCCACTCGCGCCACTGGAAGATGCAGATCCCGTACCTCGCCCGGCACTGCCGCGTGGTCACGTTCGACGGTCGGGGCAATGGCCGATCCGACCGCCCGCGAGGCGCCGCGGCGTATGACGAGCGGGAGTTCGCAGCCGACGCGCTCGCGGTGATGAATGCGACGGAGACGGAACGCGCCGTGATCATCGGCTTCTCGCTCGGCGGGCAGCGTGGCACTGCTCCTCGCCGCCGAACACCCGGAGCGCATCGAGGCGGCCGTCTTCATCGGGCCGTCGTTCGTCGGCGGCGGGCGAGCACGTTACCGGAGCGAACCGTGTTCGACTTCGACACTGAGTACGACACCGACGAGGGCTGGGCGAAGCACAACCGGTTCCACTGGCTTCGCGACTACCGCGACTTGGTCGAGTTCTTCATGTCGAGGATGTTCACGGAGCCGCACTCGACGAAGCCGATCGAGGACGCCGTCGGCTGGGGCTCGAAACCGACGCGGAGACCATGCTGGCCGCCCAGGACGGACCGGGGCTGACTCGCCGAGGAGTCGCGTGCCCTGTGCCGGCGCGTTCGGTGCCCCGTGTTCGTGATCCACGGCGCCGAGGACGCGATCAGCCTCTGTCACGCGCGGCATCGCATTCGCCGAGCAGACGGGCGGCGAGCTCGTGGTCCTCGAGGGATCCGGACATGCTCCGCACCTTCGGGACCCCGTCAAGGTGAATCTTCTGGTGCGAGACTTCGTCGGTCCCGCCGAAGCCGGCGGCGTTGGGTTCGCGGCAAATCACGGCGTAAGCGCGCGCTCTATATCTCGTCGCCGATCGGCCTCGGCCACGCCCAGCGAGACGCCGCGATCGCCGAAGAGCTGCGGAAGCTCCATCCCGACCTGGAGATCGACTGGCTGGCGCAGCACCCCGTCACGGCCGTGCTCGAAGCGCGCGGCGAGCGCATCCATCCGGCCAGCGCATCACCTGGCCAACGAGTCCGGTCACATGGAGAGCGAGTCCGCCGAGCACGACCTGCACTGCTTCCAGGCCATCCGGCGGATGGACGAGATCCTGCTCGCGAACTTCATGGTCTTCCACGACCTCGTCCGCGACGAGGACTACGACCTCTGGATCGGCGACGAGGCCTGGGAGCTCGACTACTACCTGCACGAGAATCCCGGAGCAGAAGCGGGCCGCGTACGTCTGGCTGACCGACTTCGTCGGCTGGCTGCCCTTCGAGGACGGCGGCGACCGCGAGGCGTTCGTGACCGCCGACTACAACGCGGAGATGATCGAGCACATCGCGCGCTTCCCGCGGCTGCGCGACCGCGCCGTCTTCGTCGGCAACCCCGACGACATCGTCCCCGACGCCGTTCGGCCCCGACCTGCCGGTGATCCGCGACTGGACCGAGCAGCACTACGACTTCGCCGGCTACGTGACCGGCTTCGACCCGGGCGAGCTCGACGACCGCGGCGCAGCTCGGCTACGGCGACGACGAGCGGGTCTGCATCGTGACGGTCGGCGGCTCGGGAGTCGGAGGCTCACCTGCTGCGCCGGGTGATCGACGCATTCCCGGAGGCGAAGGAGCGCGTGCCCGACCTGCGGATGATCGTCGTCGCCGGCCCGCGAATCGACCCCGAGACCCTGCCCCAGCACGCCGGTCTCGAGATTCGCGCCTACGTCCACGACCTCTACCGCCATCTCGCCGCCTGCGACCTCGCGGTCGTCCAGGGCGGTCTCACGACCTCGATGGAGCTGACCGCGAACCGGCGCCCCTTCCTCTACTTCCCGCTCCGCCACCACTTCGAGCAGAACTTCCACGTTCGCCACAGGCTCGCGCGCTACGGGGCCGGCCGCTGCATGGACTTCGAGACCGACGGCCCGGCCGAGATCGCCGCCGCGATCGCCGAGGAGATCGGGCGGGAGGTCGACTACCGACCGGTCGAGACCGATGGCGCCGCGCGCGCGGCGAAGCTGATCGCCGAGCTCCTCTAACGAACCACGGAGAACCTGGCCGAGACGAAGTCGCCGTTTCGGTCGGCCTCCTCCAGGCGAAGCTCGAGCCGGCGCGGCAGGAGCGGCGCGCCCGCGCCCAGGGTCACCGGAGCGATGCCCACGATCACCTCGTCGAGCAGGCCGGCGTCGGCGAACTGGCCGACGAGGTCTCCACCGCCGACGATCCAGACGTTGCGGTCGCCTGCGGCCTCGACCATCTCCGCATGGACGGGCGCGACGTCCCCGCTTCTGAACTCGATCGCCGCGTCCGGCACCACCGGCAGCTCGCGGTGCGTGAAGACCCAGCACGGCATCTCGTAGGGCCACTTCCAGTCGGCGGGGTCCTTGCCCTTGAACTCGTAGTCGAGGATCCATTCGTACGTCGTGGAGCCCATCGCCAGAGCGCCGACGTCGGCGATGAAGTCGCGGTAGTTCCCCGGCCCGTCCTCGTCACGTGCGCGGGTGAACAGCCAGTCCAGCGAGTTGTCCGGATCGGCGATGAAGCCGTCGAGAGTCGTCGCGGTGTAGTACTGGGTCAGGCCCACGGGTCGAGATCGTACGGATGTCTTCGGGCCCGGGCTCTGTCTCCGAATGATCCAGATGAGTCATGGCCACGCGGCGAAGAACACGCCACCGTGGCGGGGAGCCGTTCCCGGCTCCCCCGTTCTCACGAAGGAGCGGGCTACGACTCAGGAGGTCCGAACATGATCCACCCAGGAGACAGGCTCGAGAACCCGGTCACGGGTGAGGTGCTGATCTTCCACCGCACCGCCAGGGAGACCGATGGCGAGTCAGTGCTGGTCGAGGCGATCGTGCGCCCGCATGGCTTCGTCGCGGCTGCGCACGTGCACCCCTACCAGTCGGAACGCTTCGAGATCCTCGAGGGCCGACTCGGCTTTCGCATCGACGGCAAGGAGCACGAGGCAGGGCCGGGCGAGGTCGCCATGGTCCCGCCGGGGACGCCCCATCGCTTCTGGAACGCCGGCGACCAGGACGCTCGCTTCCAGTGCGAGATCCGTCCCGCGCTTCAGTTCGAGTCGCTGATCGAGACGATGTTCACGCTCGCGGCACAGGGCAAGACGAACCGCAAGGGACTGCCCAATCCGCTCCAGCTTGCGGTAATCGCGCGCGCCCACTTCGACACAGTCCGTCTGCCGTTCCCACCCGCCGCGCTACAGCGGGCCGGGCTCGCGCTCGGTGCGCCGGTCGGGAGGCTGCTCGGCTATCGGTCGGAAGTCCCGGCGACTGCCTGACACACCACCGTCAACAGGTGCAGGGGCTGATCAGGCGACCGCGACTCGCCTCTTCAGCCCCTTGAGCTTGAAGGCGAGGAAGAGCTCGGTGATCCCGCGAGAGAGCGCGATGATGCCGACGTAGGCGACGAGCAGGATCACCTTGTCCTTGAAGGACCCCGCGACCCAGAACGCGAGGAGGATCTCGGTGAGCCCGACGATCAGCTGGAGCCACCAGAGCTCGAACTGCTCCCTGGCGATGAACGCCGCTGTCAGGTCGAAGACGCCTTTGAAGAGGAAGAAGAAGCCGATCAGCCCCGCGAGCGTCGTGAACGCGTTGCGCGGGTGCACGATCGCCCACAGGCCGGCGAGGACGAAGAGCACGCCCAGGATGATGTGCATGACCTTCCAGCCCGAAGTCGACACTGTGATCTGGATGAACTCGTTCACGCCCGCGAAGAGCGCGATCACTCCGAACAGGTACGAGACCGCGTACACGGTCGTGTAGTCCCACTGGAAGACGATCAGTGCGACGACGAGCCAGGTGATCCCGGTCAGCAGGAAGAGCCACCAGCGGTCGGCGGCTTCCACGGCGACTTCTCGTTCCTCGAGCATCATGTGAGGCGGATTCCGCGCCCCGGGCCGGAGTCCTTCGCGTCCGAGGCTCAGTAACCGGCGAAGCGCTGGACGAGAACCTGCTCCTCGGGCACCCCGGCGTCGCTGAGCACGCTCTCCATCGCGTCGACCATCCCGGGCGGCCCGGCCGCGATGTAGACGTAGTCGCCGAGCTCGCCCTCGAGGTGGTCGGCGAGTACGTTCGCATCGACCCGACGCTTCTCGCCTTCCCACTCGGGCTCGTCGGTCATGACGAAGACGACGCTGATGTTCTCGTTCTCGTGGTCCATCGCCTGGAGCTCGTCGAGGAACGCCGTGGACTCGCGGTCGCGATTCGAGTACACGAGCGTGACTCGGTGTGGCAGGCCCTCTTCGACGATGTAGCGGAGCATGCTGCGGAAGACCGTGATCCCGATCCCGCCGGCGATGAACGCGTAGGGGCGGTCGGTCTCCATCGGCAGCGAGAAGTCGCCCTTGGGCTCCTCGACGTCGACCTCGGCGCCGACGTCGAGCTCGGCAAGCGTCTTCTTGAACGCCGTGTCGCGAAGGCGTGTGGCGAGCCCGAGCACGCCTGGCTCGTTCGGCGAGGTGACGATGCTGATGTGGCGCCGCAGCCCTCGTTCGTCGTCATAGCCGATGTTGGGCAGCTCGACCCAGAAGTACTGGCCCGGCCGGAACTCGACCTCTTCTCCGAGGAGGTCGAAGACCACGAGCAGCGTCTGTTTCGCGACTTCCTGCTTGACCTTGATCTGCGAGCGCATGTCTAGACGCCGATCGCCGCGCAGAAGACGAGGACGACCGTCGTCACGGCGGCGACGCCGTGCAGGGCGACGATCGCAATGGGGAAGCGCTGCTCCGCCGGGCTCGAGGTCGCCTCGGCCGGCGACTCGGCCGCGGTTGGGCCCCGCTGCCGGCGCTGGTACCAGATCGCGAACATCGTCCAGCCGAGGAGCGCGACCACGACGAGAATCCCGAACGCGATCCAGGCGAGCGTGTCGTTGTCGTTTGCGACGTAGACGATCCACAGCACGAGGCCGAGAGCGGCCAGCGCGAAGTGGCCGAGGATCAGAAACGGACGGATCTCTCCCGGCTCGCGCTGGCTCATGCCGCCGTGACGGAGCCAGAGAGCAAGGAGGACGAACCCCCCACCCGCGGTGACGACCCAACTTATGAGTGCAGCCCATTCCATCGCGGCGCCCCTTTCGTCTGGGAGTTCGGACGCCAGAGAATACGAGATGGCGGGATCGGGAACCCATCCACCGTGGCCCCCGTGGGACGCATCGACGGCTATGCACCGATCGCCGACTACGCCGCCATCGGCGACGGCCGCACCGTGGCGCTCGTCGCGCGCGACGGAGCCATCGACTGGCTTTGCCTCCCCGACCTCGACTCGCCGAGCATGTTCGGTGCGATCGTGGACGCCCAACGCGGGGGACGCTTCGAGTTGCAGCCCGACGAGCCCTTCGAAGCGACTCGCCGCTACCTGCCGGGCTCGAACGTTCTCGAGACGACGTTCTCGACGACCGGCGGCAAGGCCCGGGTCACGGACGCGATGACACTTCCGACGGGTGGGCTTGCGCCGTATCGCGAGCTCGTGCGTCGGGTCGAGGGTCTCTCAGGAGAGGTGCCGATGCGCTGGCGCGTCGAGCCGAGACCCGTGTACGGAGGCTCAGTCCGCCTCTCGCAGCGCGCCGGGGTGCCCGTGGCGACGCACGGGCGGGATGCCGTCGCCGTGATCGGCTGGGACGCTGGCGACTCGACGGTGCGCGACGGCGCGATTGCCGGAAGCTTCGTCGCCGGCGCGGGTCACGTTGCAGACGTCGTCCTGGCTGCGGCACATCAGGAACCGCTTGTGTTCCCCTCCCGCGAGCAGCTCTCGCAACGGTTGAGCGGCACGGAGAGCGCCTGGCGCGAGTGGCACGACAAGCGTACGTACGACGGCCGGTGGAGTGAGGCGGTCCTCCGCAGCGCGCTGGCGCTGAAGCTCCTCGTCTTCGCGCCTTCGGGTGCGATCGCCGCAGCTCCGTCGACCTCGCTACCGGAAACCCTGGGCGGCGAGCGGAACTGGGACTACCGCTTCTCCTGGCCTCGCGACTCGTCATTCGCCGTGCGTGCGCTCCTGGCGCTCGGCTGCTCGCCGGAAGCCAACGCCTTCTTCTCCTGGCTCCTTCACGCAACCCAGCTCACCCATCCGGACGTGAGCGTCCTCTACAGGCTCAACGGGCGTACCGAGGCCGACGAGCGAACGCTTCCGCTCGCCGGCTACCGCGGCTCCAGGCCGGTCCGGGTCGGGAACGGGGCTGCCGGTCAGACTCAGCTCGATGTCTATGGTGAGGTCCTCGATGCCGCGAACCAGGTGGCCCGCTCCACCGGCGATCTCGACCGCGATCAGGCCGGCCGCCTGGCCGAGATCGCAGATCACATCTGCGAGGTCTGGCGCGAGACCGACGCCGGCATCTGGGAGGTTCGCGCCGACCCGGCTCACTTCACGCAGTCGAAGATGATGTGCGCCGTCGCGCTCGACCGTGCCTGCGAGCTCGCCCAGGAAGGCTTCCTGACCGGCGACGTGGCCCACTGGCGGAGCGTGCGCAAGGAGATCCGCGAGTTCGTCGAGACCAGCTGCTACTCCGAGAGCAAAGGCAGCTACACGCGAAGCTCGGACGAGGATCGGCTGGATGCATCTCTGCTGCTGGGCGTGATCGCCCGCTATGACGAGCCGAACTCGCCACGACTGATCGGCACCGTCGACGCCGTCCGGCGGGAGCTCGCCGACGGACCACTCGTCCATCGCTATCTCGCCGAGGACGGCCTCCCGCGCGAGGAGGGCGCTTTCCTCGCATGCTCGTTCTGGCTCGCGGAGGCGTACGCCCTGCAAGGCCGGCTCGACGAGGCGACCGCGCTGATGGACGACCTCGTTGCCCTGGCCAACGACGTCGGCCTGTACTCGGAGGAGATCGATCCCAGGACCGGCGAGTTCCTCGGAAACTTCCCGCAGGGGCTGACGCATCTGGGGCTGATCAACGCCGCCGTGGCGATCGCGGAGGCCGATCGTTGATCTGGGGAGCCGTGGTCGGCGGCCTGGTCGGCACGCTCGTTCTGACCACGATGCTGCGCGCCGCGAGCGAGCTCGGGCTCACGCGCATGGACATCCCGTTCCTCCTCGGGACGGCCGTCACCGAGAATCGAGTCTGGGCGAAAGCCGTCGGCTACGTGCTCCACTTCGTCTTCGGGCTCCTCTTCGCCTTGGGCTACTGGGCGATCTTCGTCGTCCTCGACGAGTCGGGCGTCTTGCTGGGAGGGCTGCTCGGCCTCCTCCATGCCCTCTTCGCTGCGAGCGCGCTCGTCAACGTCCTGCTGCCGGTCGTCCACCCGCGGATGGGCACCGGCTTCGATGCGGCGGGCTCCTCTCCGCTCCTCGAGCCTCCGGGATTCCTGCTCCTCAACTACGGACGCCAGACTCCGATCGTGACCGTGGCCGCGCACATCGTCTACGGCGCGATCGTGGGCGGCTTCGCCTCGTGGGCGGGCTGACGGCCTAGGCGGCAGCCAGGCTCGGCACGAATCGCGGACCCGCAACCGGAGCCCAGCTTTCGAGCTGTGCGCGGAGGGCCGGAAGCTCGGCTGTCGACGCGGCGAGCACGCGGCGATGGAGCTGGATGACCACGGCCGCATCGTCGTCCAGCCGCTCGGAGCAAGCGGAGAGGAGGCGGCGATATGGGTCGAGGCCGTCGCCGAGGGCAAAGACGGCACCTGGGGGCTCGCCGGCGAGGTCGGGATAGCGGTGAGCATCGGCGGTCGGGAGGTACGGGAGGTTCGCGACGACGAGGTCGATGGCACCCGGGGCCGGATCGAGAAGGTCCCCACGGCAGACAGTCACGCGGTCGCAGAGGCGGTGCCGGCGAACGTTCGCGCGCGCCAGCGCCACGGCGCAGCGACTGCTGTCCGTCGCCCAGATCTCGGCGTGCGGCGCGCGCGAGGCGATCGCAACTGCGAGGGCGCCCGAACCTGTTCCGACGTCGACGACACGGGCCCGCGTCGAGCCGATCCGGTTGAGCACCTCCTCGGCCAGGAGCTCCGTTGTGCGCCGAGGGGTCATGACCCGACCGGGCGACGTGAGCAGCGAAAGACCAGCGAATCCCGCTTGAGGCATACCTCTTTTGTGTCGCGCGAGCAAGAGGTCTTACGCGCGCCTAGGCATAGACCCGCAACACGCCGCGTTCTCACAAACGGACACTTTTCCGCGTTCAGGACCTGTGATGGCGACGCTCGAGACGACAGCTCATGCGCCTGCGGACCGCGAGCGGCTGCTCGCGATCGGGGCTGCGCTCATCACTGTGACGCTCTGGGCCTCGGCGTTCGTCGGCATCCGGGACGCGGCGCGCCACTTCTCGCCCGGAGCGCTCGCGCTCGGCCGCCTGTCGATCGCCGCTGTGGCACTCGGGCTGATCGTGCTGGCCCGTCGTGAGCCGCTTCCTTCTCGGCGCGACCTCGGCGTCATCGCCTTCGTCGGGATCTTCTGGTTCGGGCTCTACAACATCGCTCTCAACGAGGCCGAGCAGCGGGTGGACGCCGGCACCGCCGCGATGCTCGTCAACGTCGGCCCGATTCTGATCGCCGTCCTCGCCGGCATCACGCTGCACGAGGGTTTCCCGCCGCGCCTGCTGGCCGGCTTGGCGATTGCCTTCGCGGGCGTGATCGTCATCGGGAGCGCGACCTCCGAGGACGGGCTCACACCGAGCTGGGGCGCGCTGCTCTGCCTTGCGGCCGCCGTCTTCTACGCCGTCGGAGTGGTCGCTCAGAAGCCGGTCCTCACGCGTGTCTCGGCGATCCAGATCACCTGGCTCGCCTGCACCTTCGGTGCCCTTGTCTGCCTGCCGTTCGCGTTCACCCTCGGCGGAGAGCTGCCGGACGTGCCCGCGTCCGCGATCGGCTGGATGGTCTACCTCGCCGTGGCGCCGATGGCCCTCGGCTTCCTCACCTGGGGTTACGCGTTGGCCAGGACGACTGCCGGCCGGATGGGGTCGATGACCTACCTCGTTCCCCCGATCGCGATCCTGCTCGGCTGGGCCCTGCTCGGCGAGGCGCCGCCTGCGCTGGCCATCGGCGGCGGTGCGTTGTGTCTCGCGGGCGTGATCGTCGCCCAGCGACGGCCCCGACCCTCCTAGCGGCCATCGTACGACCGGCCTCCGGCTCACCGCCTCCGACGGAGCCGGGAGCCGACGACCTCGAGCAGCCGTTCCGTTCGCGACCTCTCGCGTGGATCGAGCTGCCGCGAGATAGCTTCACGGTACGGCCGCCCCACGCGTCGCGCGTACGCGGCGGGGCCCTCGTGCTGCAGGGGCTTCCAGTCCTCGCGGTACGGCGCGACCACGTGGCGGCCGGAGACTTTCCGAGCCGAGGTCAGGAACGCCAGGCCGATGCCCGCCGACACTTCCAGCAGCGACCGGTTCTCGGCCTCGGCCGTTCGCCGCAACGCAGCGAACAGCGCGGCGAGCGCCTGGCTCGAGGGGAGCGAGTCGCCGTGAGAGCGCAGCTCCGCGAGTGAGGCCCGCAGCTCCTGGAGCTCCAGTGGCGGAATGTCGATCAGCCGCGCCGTGTCGCCCGACGTCCGCTCGAGCACGCCGAGCAGCTCGTCGACCGAAGCGACGTCGACGTCCTTCGCGATCACGCCGGCGGCCTTCAGATCCTCCACGAGTGCCTTCAGGTACACGCGCGAGCCGCGCGTCAAGTCGGAGGCTGCCGCGATCAGCCAGAGCGGAGAGAAGCCGAACGCAGCGAACGAGCCGAGCTCTACGACGTTGCCCGCCGCCTTACGCTTCGCGATCTCCCCCGCGCTCGCCTCGGGCTGAACCGTCGGGGCGCCTTCGACTCCTCCGACGAGCTCGATCACGACACGAAGCAGGTTCTTGGCCGTGACCTCGTACAGGCGCGAACGGCGCACGATCCGCGGGAGGGCGAGCTCGAACCCTTCGTGGAGCGTGCCCCCGAGGCCCGCCGCCCCTGCCCGGACCGACCGCTCCGGGAGCGATAGGTAGTACCGCCAACCCTTGCGCTTCGTGGCCACGCGAAGAATCGTCGCAGACCCCTAGCTGATGAGCTCGCGCGCGAGGGGGGTCGTGAAGCGGGGCAACACGCTCCTCTCGGCGAGCCACGCTTCGAGCCGCTCCGCCTCGGCCTCGACGGCCGCGACTCCTTCGCGGCCGATGCCCTCGAGGAGCCGGAGCGCGATCTCTCCACCGTTGCGCGCCGCCCAGCCGCCGACGATGCGCCCGCCCCACCAGACGGTCGGCCCCGCGTTGCCGGCAGTGTCGAACAGCGCCGGCCGATGCTCTCCCAGATACCAGTCGCGCTCCTTCCACCCCATCACCGTGGGATCGAGCGCCGGCAGGAGCGCCGCCCACGGCCTCGGCTTGCGCTCGCGCCGGTCGTCTCCCGGGAGGATGAGGCCGGGTGCACCGTCGAGATCGACCTCGACGGCATCGACGGCAGCCAGCGCCGCCCTCGTCTGGGTCAGCGACCAGCCCGTCCACCATTTGAGATCGAGGACGGTTCCCGGCCCGTAGGCCGTGAGCCAGCGGCGAGCCAGCTCGGCGCGAGCCGTCTCCGGATCGAGCGGTGCAAGCGGAGCCGACAGCCAAGACTGCGCCGGAACCCAGCTCCACTGACTGCTCGTCCACGCTCCGCGCGGTCGGCCGCGCACGATCCTGCCGTCGGCGGCGAGCAGGAAGAGCACCCAGGACGTCATGCTCGTGCTCCCGGCCCACGTCTTCCCCTCTCCGTAGTGGATCTTCCGGCGCAGCTGCGGCACGTCGGACGAGAGGTCGGTCGCGAAAGCCTCGCCTCGCGCCTCGAGGGCCTTCATGGTCGCCGTTTCCGCCCGGGCCAGCCACCTCGCGCCGTTCTTGGCGATCCCGCCCTTCTCGATCTCCTTCGCGTAGCGCCGGCGCTGCGCAGCCGCGATCGACTCGGTGCACGCTGCATGCACGACGGCCGCCAGGTCGAGCGGGAAGACGAACAGCGTCCGGCGCATGCCGATCATCCGCAGGACTGTCCGTTCCTCGTAGAGGGCTCGTTCTACGTCCGCGATCGTCGGCTTCCTCAGTCGGGCCCGGGCCGCCAGGAAGACTGTCGCCGGGTCGGTGGCGTGCAGCCCGGCCAGCCCCTCCGCGACCTCCTCGGTGCGCTTCGCCTTCGACTGTGGCACGAGGAAGTGGCGGCGCGCCAGCCGGGCGCGCCGCTCTTCGCTCGTGAACCTGCGGAGCCGGGGAGCCGCCTAGGCCTCCGCGGCGGCCTTCTCGAGCTCGTCGACCTCGATCTTCCCCATCTTCAGCATCGCGGCCATCACTCGTTGCGACTTCTCCCTGTCGGGATCGCTGATCAGCTCGTTCAGCACCGTCGGAACGATCTGCCACGAGAGGCCGAATTTGTCCTTGAGCCAGCCGCACGGCCCTTCCTCGCCGCCTTCGGAGAGTGCGCTCCAGTATTTGTCGACCTCTTCCTGGTCCTTGCACTGAACCTCGAGCGAGACCGCCTCGTTGAACTTGAAATCGGGCCCTCCGTTGAGCGCGGTGAACCGCTGCCCGTCCAGCTCGAAGCTCACGGTCATGACCGAGCCCTCGGCCCGTGGGCCGGCCGAGCCGTAGCGGGTGACCTCGGTGATCTTCGAGTTCGGGAAGACCGACGTGTAGAACTGCGCCGCCTCCTCACCTTCCGTGTCGAACCACAGACATGGAGCGATTTTCTGCATCGACTCATCCTTTCTGGTCGCTACCCGGTAGACCGCTCGTCACGTCGAAATTCATCGGTTTAGGATGCCGCGCGTGAGCTTCGACGACTGGTTGCTCGCGCTGCACGTGCTCAGCGCAGTCTCGTTCGTCGCCGGCATCGTCCTCTTCTGGGTCCTGATCGTGGCCGTGAGAAGCGTCGACACGCCGGAGGACACCCTGCGCCTCGGGCCGATCGCCAAGGTCGGGAACGCGGCCGTCGGCATCGGCATGGGCGGCACGATCGTGCTAGGCGTCTGGCTCGCATTCTCGGTCGGCGGATACGACATCTGGGACGGGTGGATCATCGCTGCTCTCGTGCTGTGGTTCATCGGGGCTGAGCTCGGCCGGCGCACCGGCGTGGCGTTCATGGAGGGGCCGACGAGGGCGCAGGAGCTGGCGGCGGCCGGACAGACGGGCCCGAGCCCGGAGCTGCTCGCGGTCAACCGGACGCAGAAGGGCCTGCTCCTGCACACGCTCAGTTCGGTCGTCGTGCTGCTGATCCTCATCGACATGATCTGGAAGCCGGGCGCATGATCGCCGTCCTCGCCCTGGCCCGCCCCGACAGCTGGGACTTCCCGCTCTTCCTGCACGTCCTCGGGGCAGCGGTCATGGTCGGCGGCCTCCTCGCAGCCACGAGCTCCATCGCCTTCGCGAAGGGAGACGCAAGGCTGCTGCGACTGGGGTACTGGACGCTGCTGGCAGTCTCGCTCCCCGGCTACGTGCTGATGCGGATCGGGGCTGAGTGGCTGTACTCGAGAGGGCCTTGGGACGACCTCCCCGACGAGTTGTTTCCAAGGTGGCTCGAGATCGGCTACATCGTGGCCGACGCCGGCGCGCTCGTGCTGCTCGCGGCCCTCGTCGTCGGCGGCATCGGCGTCTATCGCCTGCGCGAGGGCAAGGGAGCAGGTTTGCTCAAAGTGACCATGGTCCTTTCGATCCTGCTCCTCGCCGCGTACGTGGTCGCCGCCTGGGCAATGGCCGGCAAGCCGGACTAAATCGTCCAGACGCCGTCCTGCTGCACGACCTCGCCGTCGAGGAAGATCTGCCCGCCGGGCCGGAGGTCCTTGACGATGTCCCAGTGGATCTCACTCTGGTTCGTCCCGCCCGCTTCCGGCAGCCCGTTTCCGAGCGCGAGGTGCACCGTCCCGTCGATCTTCTCGTCGAAGAGCGTGTTCTTCATGAACCGCGTGATGCCGGGATTGCAGCCGATTCCGAGCTCGCCGAGCCGGCGAGAGCCCTCGTCGCGGTCGAGCTGCTCGATGAAGAAGCTTTCCTCGGACTCGGCCGACGCATCGACGACCGTCCCGCCCTCGAAGCGCAGCCTGATCCCGGTCACCTCACGGCCTCCGTACGGCGCCGGGAACTCGACGAACGCAATCGTCCCCTCGGCCGAGTCCTCGATCGGCGAGAAGTAGAACTCGCCCCCGGGCATGTTCGCGCCGCCGGCATCGACGAGCCCCTGCCGCCCCGCGAGGCTGAGAGTGAGGTCCGTCTCGGCGCCGACGATTCGCACCTCGTCGGCCGCGTCGAACCGCTCGGCGTAGCGGCTCATCCGCTCTCGTTCGGCATCCCAGTCGAGCAGGCAAGCGCCGTACAGAAAGTCCTCGTAGGCGCGAAGCGACATGCCCGCGTCCTGCGCCAGAGCCGGCGTCGGGTAGTTGCACCCGACCCAGGCAAGCTCCTTCGTGTACACCCGCTCCAGCGCCGGTCTGCTGGCGGCCTGCAGGAGCCCCAAGCGTTCCGGGGAAATGGCCGAGACCTCGCGCGTGTTCTCGGGGGCGTCGATCGCGATCAGGCCGTCGGCGTTCTCCAGCGCATGCAGCTCGATCGACGGGAACTCCGAGAGGAGCTCGTCCGGCGCCTCCAGCATCCACGGGATGCTGCCTGTGATGCTCTGCCGGAGCAGCGCGTAGGCGCCGAGCCTGCCGAGTTGCGCGGCAACCTCCTCGACGAGCGGCCGGCCGAGCGGCCCCGACGAAACGATCACCTGCCAGCCGGGCTGAACGCCGACACAAGTGTCGGTGAGGATGCGTGCGTACTGCTCGAGTCGCGGGTCGCGCATCGGTGGCCTCGGATCATAAGCTGAAGGCGTGGCCGGCCAGCAGCACGTCCCGCGTCGCATCAAGGTGCGGCGCGGCCCGAAGAAGGGGCGAGCGGCTGCGCGCCTTCGAAGCCTTCACCGAGCAGCTGCTCCCGGGGCGTTGGGACGAGGTTCGCCAACCGAGCCCCAAGGAGCTGAAGGCGACGGAGATTCTCGCGATGAAGATCGACGAGGCCTCCGTGAAGACTCGCGGCGGCCCGCCCGACGACGACGACTCGCCGGATGCGCAGCTCGACACGTGGGCGGGGGTCGTCCCGATCCTGCGCACATTGGGGGCGCCCGAGGCATCACCGGGATTCCGGGCGGACATCCCGCTCTCGACGAGCGTCAGGCGCCTGCTTGCTCTTCGAGCTCCTCCTGGATGATCCGCGGCGAGTCGTGGACGCAGACGAGGTCGAGCCGGCCCGGGCCCAGGTTCGCGAACTTGTGAGGCGTCTCGGGCCCGACGACGACGATGTCCCCGGGACCGGCGTCGAGGTCCTCGCCGTCCGCGGTGAACCGCACCGACCCCGAGCGAACGATCCAGGTCTCCGAGTAAGGATGACGGTGGAGGCCCGGGCCCTCGCCGGGCTGGTTGTTCACGAGGAACAGCGAGACGCCCGAACCTGAGGGTTCCCCTTCGAAACGCACCGTGCCCGTGGGCGTTCGCTCTTGCTCGTCCGGCCGAAGGATGCTGTGCACGTCAGGGCTGCCGCGGGACGGTGGCCGGGCTCTCGGCGCCGATCGGAGCGCCCGACTCGCGGTCGTGCGGCGGCTCGATCGTGATGTTCGGTAGGAGCTTGTCGAGCCAGCGCGGGATGTACCACGTCTTCTCGCCGAGCCAGGTGAAGAAAGCCGGTATGAGCGTCATCTTCACGACCAGGGCGTCGGCGAGGATCGCGACCGCGAGCACGAGCCCGAACTCTTTCGAGATGCGGTCGGACGTGAGGATGAAGGCCGCGAAGACCGTCCCCATGATGAGCGCAGCGGCGACAACGACCCGGCCGATGGCGGCCATGCCGTGCTCGACCGCCTCGCGGGTGTTCAAGCCATGCACGTGCTCCTCTCGGATCCGGCTCATGAGGAAGACCATGTAGTCCATGAACAGGCCGAACAGGATCGCGAAGGCGATCGGTGGCACGAACGTCTCGATCGGGCCGGTCCGGTCGAGACCCATGAAGTCGAGCAGGTACCCCTCCTGGAAGACGACGCGTGAGCACGCCGAACCCGACGAACGCCGACAGGATCGTCGTCACCGCAGCTGTGAGCGAGACCACGATCGACCGGAACGCCATCGCGAGCACGATGAACGTGACGCCGATGATGTAGAGGAGGAACAGCGGGAGCCGCTCCATGATCCGGTCGCCGATGTCGATGAAGGCGGCGTTCAGGCCGGAGACGTACACGGCCGCGTCGCTGCCCTCGGTTGCGGCGGGGACGATCTCGCCGCGGAGCCGGTCGACGAGCTCCTCCGTCTCCACGTCCTGTGGCGCCGAGTCGGGCGTCACGAAGACGATCGCCACCGTTTCCTCGTCGTTGAACTGCGGCTCGCCGGCCGACGCCACGCCGTCGAGGTTTCGCACGCCGTCGTAGACGCGCTGCGGCGCCTGCTCGTCGCCGTTCACGTCGACCACGATCGGGATCGGCCCGTTGAACCCGGGCCCGAACCCCTCCGCGAGCAGGTCATAGGCGCGTCGGGCGGTCTGCTCGGTCGGCTGCGTCCCCTGATCCGAGGCGCCGAGCCGGACGAGCGCCGAGGTAGACGCAAGAACGACCCCGGCCAGCAAGAGGACGACGAACACCGGCTTGTGGTTCCTCGTCACGAACCGGCCCCAACGCGCGATGAGCGTCCGCTCCCTCGCACTCTCGGAGTCGTCAATCGGGGGAAGGAACGGGACCTTCAGCCGGTCGATCTTGTGCCCGACGAGGCGCAGCACGGCGATCAGTAGCGAGTTCGCCAGGAGTACGGTCGTCAGGACCCCGAGCGCCGAGCCGACGCCGAGCTTCGTGACGAAGTCGAGGCCGAAGAAGGCTAGGCCGGAGACGGAGATCGCAACCGTCAGGCCCGCGAAGATCGTGGCTCGGCCGGCAGAGGCGCCGGCCTCCGCCGCGGCGTCGCGCGGCGACAGCCCTTCGTGCAGGAGTTGCCGGAAGCGTGTGACGATGAACAGCGAGTAGTCGATGCCGACGCCGAGCCCGATCATCGAGACGAGCAGCGGCGTGATCGTGTTGATGTCCGTGAAGCCAGCGAGGATGAAAAGGAGCAGGAATGCCGTCATCAGCGCGACGAGGGCGAGCACGATGGGCATCATCCCCGCGACGACGGTGCGGAACACGATCAGGAGCACGATCAGCGCGGCGAGCAGGCCGAGCAGCTCTTGCACTCCCTGTTCGATCGGTGGGAACTCGGCGTCGCCGTTGTACTCCACGGTGATCCCGGCAGGCTCGACCCGCTCGCGAACGGCCTCTTGCACGGCCTCGATCTGGGGACGATCCTCCGTGTAGATCACGCGGTCGAACTGGGCCTCTGCGTACGCGATTCGTCCGTCGTCCGAGAACGTGTTCTCGTCGAAGGGATCGCCGACGCTCGTGACTCCGGCCTCGCCTTCAGGGGCTTCGCCCGTCGGAGCGAACTCGTCGGATTCGAGCTCCGCGATCGCCCCCTCGATCGCTGCGCGACGCTCCGGCGTGTCCAGCCGTTCGCCCGGTGGCGCGGCAAAGACGAGATTGAGGACGCCGCCCTGCTCCTCGACGAACTCGGACTCGATGAGGTCGGTCGCCCGCTGCGTGTCGGAGCCCGGAATCGAGAACTCGTCCTTCAGGCTGCCGCCGAACGCGCTGACCGTGAAGATCAGAGCCGCAAGGATTCCTAGCCAGGCGAAGACGACCCGCCAGGGATGCGACGCAAAGGCGCTCATCCACCGCGCAAGTCCACCGGTCGCAAGGCGCTCGTGCGCCGCTCGTCTGCCTCCCTGGTTGTCAGGTCCTGCGTTCGGCTCGCTCATTTGTCCTCTCCCATGGCTCTGTTTCCACCTATGACGGCAGTCGGCTCAGAAACTCATCGCCGGCGTTAGTGAAAACTAACGAAGCCGAGCGCGAGATCTTCCCGGCGATTTCCGCTCTTTCCGGGTTCTACGGAATCACCGACGTTCGCTGGTCGCCGGGCTTCGCAGTCGGATCGAGCGTCCAGTGCTGGGTCGCCGACGCACGAAAGAGACGGTGAGGCGCCGGAGGACGCACGTCGTCTGCAGTCCAGGGCTTTCCTCCGTGCTCCAGGCTTCTCCGCGAGAAGACGTCGATGCCGCGTTCGAGGTCCGAGCCGGTGAGCTCCTCGGCGTGGGCGGTCATGTAGACGCCTTGGCCGGTCCCGATCTGAACGGTCGAGTCGAAGACCACGATGCTGACCTCGGGCCGCGCCGCCAGGTTGCGGGAGTGCCGAGCGGCGGGGAGGGAGACCCAGTAGAAGTCGGTGTAGTCGCTGACCGCGAAGTACACGGGCGACACCCACGGGCTCCCCGCCTCATCAGCGGTCCCGAGCACCATGTACAGGCTGCGGTCGATGATCTCGCGAGCTGTCTGGGACAGATCCATCAGCGTGTCCCGGCCCGAAAGGTCCAGGGCCGGACCCTAAGGCTCAGGCGCGAACCGGCGCTTCCTCGCTCTCGGGCTGCGGCACGATCCTGATGTACGGCTTGGGCGAGTCCCACTCGCCGAAGAGACTCCTTCGCGTCGTCGTCCGAGACGGACCCCGCGATGATCACGTCGTCGCCCTGCTGCCAGTTCACGGGCGTTGCGACCTTGTGCTTCGCCGTCAGCTGCATCGAGTCGATCACGCGCAGCACCTCGTCGAAGTTGCGGCCGGTGGTCATCGGGTAGACGAAGATGAGCTTGATCGTCTTGTCGGGACCGATCACGAAGACGTTGCGCACGGTCTGGTTGTCCGCAGGAGTGCGTTCCTTCGGGTCGCCGGACGTGCTCGTCGGGAGCATTCCGTACAGCTTCGCGACCTCGAAGTCGTGGTCGCCGATGATCGGGTAGTTGGGGGCCGTGCCCTGGGTCTCCTCGATGTCCCGCGCCCACGCCTCGTGGTCGCCGGTCGAGTCGACCGAGAGGCCGATGATCTTCACGTTCCTGCGATCGAACTCCGGCTTGATCTTCGCCATGTAGCCGAGCTCGGTCGTGCACACGGGGGTGAAGTCCTTGGGGTGAGAGAACAGGACGGCCCAGGAGTCGCCGATCCAGTCGTGGAAGCTGATCGGGCCTTCAGTCGTCTCCGCCTGGAAGTCCGGTGCGGTGTCGCCGATGGAAAGCGCCATTTAGTCTCCTCCTCGTTGTTGCCCAGAGGGCTATCTCACCACAAGAACGACTGCCGCGATGATTTCCGTCCCGAGGGGCAGTCTCGAGGTGACGACCAAGGAGGCACTGATGGCCAACCTGAAGCTCGAGATCTCGACCTCGCTCGACGGCTTCGTCGCCGGGCCGAACCCGTCGCTCGAAGACCCGCTCGGCGAAGGGCGGCGAGTTGCTGCATGAATGGGTGACCCGCCTCGCGTCGTGGAGAGAGACCCACGGCATGGAGGGGGGCGAGAGGGGCACTGACGACGATCTCCTCCGCGAGAGCGTGGCGCAGAGTGGAGCCGTGATCATGGGCCGGCGGATGTTCAGCAGCGGCCAGGGCCCCTGGGAAGACGACCCCAAGGCCGATGGATGGTGGGGCGAAGAGCCGCCCTTCCACGCGCCGGTCTTCATTCTCACGCACCACGAGCGCGAGACCGTTCAGAAAAAGGGCGGCACGACGTTCACCTTCGTCACCGACGGAATCGAGTCGGCACTCGACCAGGCGCGCGCGGGCGCCGGCGAGAAGGACGTCTACATCGCCGGCGGCGCCGACGTAGCCCAGCAGTACCTGAAGGCCGGCCTCGTCGACGAGATCCTGCTCCACGTTGCGCCGGTGATCCTCGGCGGCGGCACACGGCTCTTCGAAGGCGTCGGCCCCGCGGACGCCAAGGTCGAGCTGGCCGAGGTGATCGACTCCCCGAACGTCACGCACATCAGGTACAGGGTCCGGCGCTAGCTCCCTGTCGTCGAGAAGTGCTGGTAATCCGGGGTGCCGGTCCACCGGCCGCCCCACTGCCAGCCGACGGCCGAGAAGGCTCGGACGAGAACCCCGCCCTCCACGGCCATTCCCCGGCGAACGCGCGAGCGGTCGAGGTAAGCCCGGCCCGGCCGGCGGCTGACACACGGCCTCCCGAGACGTACGGATTCTCGACCGGGTTGACGTCGATCGCCTTCCCGTAGCTGTGCATCGACCAGCGGCTCGTCCCGGACACGAAGCGGCAGTTGAAGGCCGAGGTGTTGTCCGCGGCCATCGAGCGGTCGTCGTTCCCGCCGTACACGTCCACAGACCGCATGCGCCGGATCGGGAACCTGGCCGTGTAGAGCAGCCGAAAGACCCTCGTCACGTCCCGGACCGCGCTCGCGTGGACGACCAGCGTGCCTGTATGCGGGCGGCGGTCGAAGCCCCAGTGGCTCATGCGCACGCGCCGGAGCTGCGCCGGCCCCACCGGGCACCCCGGGCGCCAGGAGTAGGGCAGGTCGGCCCTGGTCACCGGCGAGACGCTGTGCGTGAACGGCGGCTGGATCGCGAGGATCGTCAGGAGGATCAACCCCATCGCCGAGGCAGCGTAGTCTGCAGGGCTGAATGAGGGGTCGAATCACCATCCTGGCCTGCCTGGCACTGGTTCCTGCGAGCACGGCGACGGGCAGCGACTCCGCTCCGGCGTGCCCGCCGACGCTCGCAAACCAGCTCGCCTGGACGGGCTCCGCCCGGCAGCTGATCACGGTCGCCTCGCTGCGCCATTCGTCGACGAGCGGAATGCTGCGCGCCTGGGAGAAGCGTGGCGAGTGCTGGACTCAGGTCGCGGGCCCCTGGCCGGCCTGGGTCGGCCAGCGCGGCATCTCCGAGCGCAAGCGTGAGGGAGACCGCAAGACGCCGAGCGGCGCATTCGGAATCCAGCGGACGATGTACGGGGTCGCGCGGAACCCGGGCGTGCGCTACCGCTACCACCGAATCGTCTGCGGCGACTGGTGGGTCGAGGATCCGGAGTCGCCGCACTACAACCGAGTTCCGTCACGTGCAGTGCGGGACGAGGCCGCCCTTCCGGATCGTCAGCGAGGACATGTCCCGCTCGCCGGAGGCCTACAAGTACCTGGCCGTAATCGACTACAACACGAGCCCCGTCGTTCCCGGCCGTGGGTCCGGGATCTTCCTCCACGTGAGCCGCGGCAACCCGACGATCGGCTGCGTGAGCCTGCCCGAGGGCCAGCTCCTGACGATCCTTCGCTGGCTGAGGCCGGCGAAGCAGCCGCTGATCGTGATCGGGACCAGGAAGACGATCAGGAAGTTCTAGAACGAAAGAGGCCCGCTCGGCGCGGGCCCTTTCGTGGGGGAGGGAATAGGGGAAGTCTTACGCGGCCGGTGGCAGGCGCCAGGGGCCCTTGTCGGGCGCGTCACCATGTCCACGGAAATCGTGGCGCTCACGGAACCGTCGGAGATTGCCGTTCACGAGGGCGTCGATCTTCGACTCGATGGCGCTGAGCGCTTCCTTCGCCTGAGCCTCGGTGAGCATGTCGGCTTCGACCGCCTGGTCGAGGCGCTTCTTCGCGTCGGCGAGCATCGCCTGCTTCAGGCCGTCGACCGACTTGTCCCGAGCCTTGGCGACCTCGGCGAGCGACTTCCCGGATGAGAGCTGCTCCAGCAGCGCCGGGACGCTGAGCCCGAGGTAGTCCGCCGCCGCCGAGAGGTGCCCGAACGGGGCATGGTGCAGGCGCGGCCCGTCGAGCCGACCGGGCCCGCCGAACCGGTGAGGCCCGCCGAAGAGGAACGGCGCGCCGCCCTGCCGGATCCTCGCCTTGAGCTCGTCTGCCTGCGCCTTCGTGATGCGGCCGGCCTCGAGCTCGGCGTCGATCTGGTCGATCGCGGCCGCCTTCGTCGCGTCCTCGAGCTTCTCGGTCGAGATGCCGAGGTGGCCGGCGACCCTGGCGAGAAAGCCCTCGCCGCGGGTCGGCGAGCTCTTGGAGGCGGCGATCGCGCCGCCCGCTCCTACGACGAGCGAGAGCGCGGAAGCCGTGGCGAGAACGCCCTTGGAGCTGAGCTTCCTCATTCGATTCCTTCCTCCGGCCGGGTCGCGAGCTGCACGTCGACCGTGTCGCTCTCGCCCTTGCGCCAGTACGTGATGGTGATCGTGTCGCCGGGCTTCTTCGCGTCGATGGCGCGCTGAAGCTCCTCGGCGGTCGTGATCTTGTTGCCGTCGATCTCGGTGATGACGTCGCCGCCCGTGGAGTAAGACTCACCGTCGATGGTGCGCTCGCCGGTCGCCGCCACGAGCTCGGCCTTCGCGGCCGGCGTGCCCGGGCGAACCTCGCTGACCTCGACGCCGGCGACGAGGTTGAGCTCGTCGGCGACGGTCGGAGGAATCGTCTGGACGGAGACGCCGAGGTACGCGTGCTCGACCTCGCCGCTCTCGATGAGCTGGCCCGAGATCTCGCGCACCGTGTTCGACGGGATCGCGAAGCCGACACCGTCGCTGCCGCCGCCGTCGCTTCGAATCTGGGCGTTGACGCCGATGACGCTGCCGCTCGAGTTCAGGAGCGGGCCGCCCGAGTTGCCGTGGTTGATCGCCGCGTCGGTCTGGATCGAATCGTTGATGGTGAAGCCGTTGATCGCCCTGATCTGCCGGTGAACGGCGCTGACGATCCCGCCCGTGAAGCTCTCTTCGAGCCCGAAGGGACTGCCGAGCGCAAAGGCGACGTCGCCGACCTCGACTGCGCTCGAGTCTCCGAGCTTGAGCGGGTGGAGCACGGAGCCCGGCGCGTCGACCTTGATCACGGCGAGATCGGTGGACGCGTCGGTGCCCACGACCGTCGCCTTATAGGTGTCGCCGTTCCAGAAGCGGACCGAGACGGTGTCTGCGTTGTCGACCACGTGGTCGTTCGTGGCGATGTGACCTTCGGAGTCGATGACGAAGCCCGAGCCCTGCCCGCGCTGCTGCTGCTCCCCACCACCGAACGGGTCCGCCTGCACGGAGCCGACGGTGATCTCGACGACGCCCTCATGGGTGTCTCGGTAGATCTGGGCGGCGCCGAGCGTCGAGTTGCTAGCCGTGGGCTCGGCGTTCGTGACGGGCTCCTGCTGCACGACCGTCTCCGTGTCGGAAAGGGTGTCGTGGACGACGGCTCCGGCGCCCACGCCGACGGCGAGGGTCGCGAGCAACGCCAAGACTGGGAGGAAGAAGCGGGCTGGGCGGCGTTTCATCTCGTTCCTTTCGGTCTCCATTTGTCCGTATGAGAGCAGTCGTGCCTAAAACTCGCCTGAGAGCCGGTTAAGAGTTCGGTAAAGAACCCGTTTCTTAGCCGCCTCTCAGGGTCGGAACGCAAGAATTGAGACATGAAGATCCTGGTCGTCGACGACGAGCGCGCCGTCCGCGAGTCGCTGCGGCGTGCACTCGAGCTCGAGGGGTACGAGATCGAGCTCGCGGGTGACGGAAGCGAGGCGCTTTACCGGCTCGAGTCGAGTGGGGAGCCCGACGCGATGATCCTGGACGTGCTCATGCCCGGCGTCGACGGGCTCGAGGTGTGCCGGCGCATCCGCGGCTCCGGCAGCAAGCTGCCCGTGCTGATGCTGACGGCGCGCACCGAGGTCGAGGACCGCGTCGCCGGCCTCGATGCCGGAGCAGACGATTACGTGACGAAGCCGTTCGCGCTCGAGGAGCTCCTCGCTCGCATCCGCGCCCTGCTGCGGCGTACGGCCGAAGAAGGAGACGGCGAGGTGCTGCGGTTCGCCGACCTCGAGCTCGACCCGGGCACGCGCGTCGTCACGCGCGGTGACCGTGGCATCGAGCTCACGCGCACCGAGTTCTCCCTGCTCGAGCTCTTCCTGCGCAACCCGCGACAGGTGCTCTCGCGCTCGGTGATCTTCGAGCGCGTCTGGGGCTACGACTTCGGCTTCGGCTCGAACTCGCTGGACGTGTACATCGGCTATCTGCGGCGCAAGACGGAAGCGGGCGGCGAGCCGCGGCTCATCCACACCGTGCGCGGCGTCGGCTACGCGCTGCGAGAGCCATGAGCTTCCGCGCACGGTTGGCGCTTGTCGCGGCCGCGGCGGTCGCGCTCGCGGTCGTCGCTGCTTCGGGCGTCGTCTACCTCGTCGTGCGCGACCAGCTCTACTCGAGCATCGACAACTCGCTGCGCACGAGCATGGACCGCATCGTGACGACCGAGTTCTCGATCGGCGAGGGCCCTCCCCAGCCCGGCGTCTTCGGCGGCTATCCGCAGGTCGTGCGCGCGGACGGCGTCGTCTTCCGGCGGCGCGGCCAGAGCCTGGAGCTGCCCGTCGACGAGGAGACAATCGCTGTCGCACGTGGGGAGCGACCACCTTCATCGAGAACCGGGAGGCCGGGGGAACGCACATCCGCGTCATCACCTTCCCTTACGGCCCCGGGATCGCGATCCAGGTCGCTCGCTCGCTCGAGGAGACGGACCGCGCCCTCGACCGGATCAAATGGCTCCTGATCGTGATCGCCTTCGGAGGAATCCTGGTCGCGGCGGGGCTCGGCCTGGTCGTCTCGCGTGCGGCGCTCGCGCCTGTGCGCAGGTTGACCGAGGCAACGGAGACCGTGACGGCCACGGGCGACCTCTCCGAGCGGATCGATGCCGGCGGCCGGGACGAGATCAGCCGGCTCGCGTCGAGCTTCAATGCGATGCTCGGCGCGCTCGAAGAGTCGACCCGGGCCCGCGGACAGCTCGTCGCCGACGCGTCGCACGAGCTCCGCACGCCTCTGACGAGCCTGCGGACGAACATCGAAGTGCTGGCCAGCGACCGCGAGCTTCCGCCCGGTGAGCGCGAGCGGCTTCTATCCGACGTCGTCGAGCAGCTCGGCGAGATGACGAACCTGATCTCCGAGCTGATAGAGCTCGCGCGCGGCGAGCAGCCTCCGGCCGAGCTCGAGGACGTGCGCCTCGACCTCGTCGCCGCGGACGCGGTCGAGCGGACGAGGCGAAACCGGCCGGGCGTCTCGTTCAAGACGGACTTCGAGGAGTCGCTCGTCAACGGAGTTCCGGCGACGATCGACCGCGCGGTCGGCGAACCTGCTCGACAACGCGGCGAAGTGGAGCCCGCCGGGGGGCGAGGTCGAGATAGCGGTGCGCGGCGCGGAGGTGACGGTCCGTGACCACGGGCCCGGAATCGACGAGGAAGACCTGCCCTACGTCTTCGACCGCTTCTACCGGGCCCGCTCGGCGCGCGGGCAGCCCGGGTCGGGCCTGGGTCTCGCGATCGTCCGCCAGGTAGCCGAGTCGCACGGCGGCAGCGTCGTCGCGGAGCGCCCCAAGGGCGGCGGCACGCTCATGCGCTTCCGCCTCAACGGCTCGGCTTGAGCTCGGCCCGCCGCCAGAGTCTTTCGAGCGAGCCCGCGAGGCGTTCGGGCTCTATCCGGTGAGGCGGGTCGAAGTGGTGGCGCTCCTCGAACACCTCGAGCTCGAAGTCTGAGAACACTCCGCTCAAACGTTTTGGGATCTCCCCGTACTGATCGGGGTTGCTCAAAGCCCCGAGCGCGAAGTAGACGGGACGATCGAAACGGCGAAGCGCCTCGCGGTCGATGTCACCGCTCTTGAACGAACGCTCGATCGTGCGGATCCCTGCCGGACGGTTGGCCATCCAGGGCGGCGGCTCTCCGGGCGGCGGTTGCGGGGGCTGGACGCCCGGCTTGAGCCCGAGCCGGATGAACGTCGCCATGAACTGTTCGGCTGGAACTCCCTGGAGCCGGTCGTACTCGAGCTGGAGCGCCTTCTCCGCAGGGCTCAGGTCCCAGTTCCCCGCCCAGGCCGGCTCGAGCAGCGCCAGACTGAGAAGCCGCTCGGGCCTGGACGCAGCGAACGCAAGCGAGGCAGCTCCCCCACCCGAGTACCCGACCAGGTGAAACCGCTCCCAGTCGCGCGCGTCCGCCTCCCGCAGCACACCCGCGATCTCGAGCTCCAGGCTGTACTCC
This sequence comes from uncultured Actinomycetes bacterium, assembly GCA_963776955.1. Classification (GTDB taxonomy): domain Bacteria; phylum Actinomycetota; class Thermoleophilia; order Gaiellales; family Gaiellaceae; genus VAXT01. The sequence goes on along the minus strand of CAVZOM010000002.1, from coordinate 93,747 downwards.
TCCGGCGGTTCCGGCGTGGCGTAGACCTCGAGATCCTTCGCCACAGCCTCGACATCCGGGGCGAGCGCGTTGATGAGAGCCCCGTAGGCAAGCTCCGCAGGCAGCACGATCCCCGGAAGCAGGATCACCCGAATGGTAGGCACGGATCCCTAGACCAGCCGCTTCTCGAGATACGCCGATAGCCGCGTCAGCGGGATTTTTCGGACTCGCCGCAGGCGCGTCGTCCGAAAAAGTGAGCGTCGGCGAAGCGGACGCGAACCTCTAGACAAGGCGCTTCTCCAAGTACGCGGCGAACCGAGTCAGCGGGAACGAGATCACGAAGAACACGACCAGCACGAAGCTGTAGATCGCGATCGCGTGGCCCTCGCCGGTCTGGGTCGTGAGGTTCTCGATCTGCCGGTTCCCGGACTGCAGAAACTCGTTGACGCCGATCACGAAGGCGATCGTCGTGTTCTGGATGATGTTCACGAGCAGCCCGACCATCGGCGGCAGGAGCCTGCGCAGCGCCTGGGGCACGACCACGGACCTGTGCCGGCCGACCCAGCCGAAGCCGAGCGCCGCGGCCGCCTCGTGCTGCTCCTTCGGAATCGACTGCACGGCCCCGCGGGTCGCCTCGGCCACCTGGGCGCTGCCCCACAGCGAGAGAGCAACGGCCGCCGACATGTAGGCGTTCAGCTGGATCTCGGTGGAGCCGACATGGTACGCCGGAAGCCAGTAGATGAAGAGAACGGTGACGAGGATCGGCAGGCCGCGCCAAACCTCGATGTAGAACCGGATCAGCCACTGCAGCGGGCGGAACCGGAGCGTGATGAGCGTGCCGAGCAGCAGGCCGACGACCAGGCTGGCCGTGACCGAGATCGCCGCCAGCCGCAGCGTCTCGGGCAAGCCCTCCCGAAGCATGTACTCGGCGACGTCGCGGAACCAGTCGGGCAACTCGGGCATCTAAAAAGCCTCCGGCAGCGCGAGCCGCCGCTCGAGGAACCGAATCAAGGCCGAGAGCGTCCAGACGATTGCGAGGTAGATGACCGCTAGGGCCGTGAACGCTTCGAATACTTTGAACGTGAGCGACTGAGCATTGTTCGCGACATAGGTCAGCTCTGCGTAGCCGAACCAGAAAAGCAACGACGTGTTCTTGAGGACCGAGATGCAGGTGTTGATCGACGACGGCAACGCGATCCGCCCGCCGATCGGCAAGCGTCACGTTCAGGAAGTTCTTCACCGGCCCGAAACCCAGCGCGTAGCCCGCCTCGCGCAATCGGGCCGGCACCGCTTCGAAGCCGGCGCGGAAGTTCTCGGTCATGAACGCGCCGCCCCAGATCATGAGCGAGAGCCAGGCGAGGGTGTACAGGTCGATCTGGATGCCGAGCTCGGGCAAGCCGAAGTACAGGAAGAACATCTGGACGAGGATCGGCGTGTTGCGGATCACCTCGACGTAGATCGCAGCAAGCTGGCTGAGCGAGCGGGATCCGGTGCGCGCGAGCCGCGCCCGAGGATGAGCCCGAGCACGTACGCGACGACGATGCCGACCACGCCGGCCTTCATCGTGAGCTTGAAGCCGTCCCAGAATTCCTGGCGAAAGTCCCAGATGAAGGTCCACTCGTAAGCCGCCGAGGTTCCGCATGGAACTACGAAGTACGAATGGCCGCCCCAAGGCGGCCATTCGCTGTGACTCTCGAAACGCGGTCTAGGTCGGGCAGTTGTTCTCCGGAGGATTGCCGCGCGGATAACGGGGCTTGATCGTCGGGCTCGGGGCGTTCCCCTTGAAGGTCGCCCAGAACCGCCGCGGAATTGTGTTGCGGAGGAGCTTCCAGAACATGTTGCGAACCCGCATGCCCTTGATGGCCGCGTCGGCCCACCGCTTCATGTCAGCCTCGCCCTTGCGGATCCCGATGCCCCATGGGACGTTGAGGAACCGGTGCGTCGTCATCTTGAGCTCGCGGTTGTTGGCCGCCACGCCGACGAGGAACGCGTCGTCGTACATGAACGCGTCGGCCTGCCCGTTCTGGACAGCGAGCACCCCGGCGCTCGGGACTGCCGACGACCTGGAACGTCGTGTCACGGAAGCAGTTCTTGATCCACGAGTCGTAGATCGAACCGGAGGTGGACACGACCCTCTTGCCTCGCATCCAGTCGCTGAGCCTGCCGGCCGTGACCGAGTTCCGGACGAGCAATCGGCCCACCGCCCCGTAGTACGGGAGCGAGTAGTCGATCTGCTGCTCGCGCGCAGCCGTCCACGTGAGCGTGGAGATGATCATGTCCACGCGCCCCGCCGTCAGCGTGCCGATGCGGCTCGCGGTCGTCACGCACGTGAGCTCGACTCTCGAGCGCGAACCGAACGCCCACTGCGCGAACTGCCGCGCGATCTCGACGTCATAGCCGCGATTGCGCCCGCTCGTGTCCTGCCAGCCGAACGGCGGTGTGTCGCACTTGACCCCGATCTGCCACTTGCCGCGGGACTTGACCGCGGCCGGCAGAGCGGGGAGCTTCGGCTTCGCAGGCAATGCTTCTGTGCCGGCCGGGCCCGTGGGCGCGGCCGAGCCGAATGTCGCCGCGGCCGCCGTCGCCAGGCCGATGACGACGATGAGGACTGCCAAGTCGTTTCATTCCACTTCTCCTTCTCGTGTGATCTCCAATTCTTCCAATGAATGCGCCATCTGGAGGGAACGGCGCAGGAATTGCTTCGTCCGCTCCTGCTTCGGACTGTCGAGAATTTCCGCAGGGACCCCTTCCTCTACGATCTTGCCCTCGTCCATGAATAGCAGTCGGTCGCCGACTTCGCGAGCGAACTGCATCTCGTGTGTGACGACGATCATCGTCATTCCGGACTTCGCGAGGTCCCGCATGACGACGAGCACCTCGCCCACCAGCTCCGGATCGAGGGCCGAGGTGACCTCGTCGAAGAGCATCACGTGCGGCTCCATCATCAGCGCGCGGGCGATCGCGACCCGCTGCTGCTGGCCGCCCGAGAGTTGGTGCGGATGCTGCTGGGCCTTCTCCTCGAGCCCGACTCGGGCAAGGAGCTCGAGCCCCCGCTTCTCCGCTTCGCGTCTAGGCATCTTGCGCACCCGCCGCGCCGCGAGTGTCACGTTGTCGATCGCCTTCAGGTGCGGGAACAGGTTGAACTGCTGGAAGACGATCCCAATGCGCTGCCTGATCGCGGCCACCTTCGCGCCCTTGCGCGTGATCTCCTCGCCCTCGAGGAAGACCCGCCCGCTGTCGATCGGCTCGAGCAGGTTGATGCAGCGAAGAAGCGTGCTCTTCCCGCTCCCGCTCGCCCCGATGACGACGAGCGCCTCTCCCGTGCCCACGTCGAGGTCGATCCCGTCGAGGACGACGTGCTGCCCGAAGCTCTTCTTGATGGCCTCGGCCTTGACGACGGGTACGCCGGATGAGTCTGCCATGACCTGGGCCGGGGTCATGGCGGAGTTATAGACCTTTCCACGCGCGCGTCTCAACGGAGAGGGGTGCTCCGACGAATGCGGAATGATTCGGAGTCGTGAAGCGCTTCGCCCTGCTCGCGGTCGTCGCATCCGTCGCGCTGCCCGCTTGCGGCGGCGAGGTGGACCCTGCGCGCACGCCCGCCGGCGCGGCGCAGGTCCGGCTCCTCGAGAACCTCTACAACGGCCGCTTCGGCCAGGCGTACGAGGATCTCCATCCATCGCACCAGAACCTCGTGTCCCGCGCGCTGTTCATCCGCTGCGCCCGGGAAACGATCCCGGTGGGCAGGCTGGACTCGATCGAGACCCTCGACGTCTTCGACGACGAGACCCGAGGCCTCCGGCTCGGCAACGAGCCGACGAAGGCTGTGCGGATCAGGCTGACGCTGACGGATGGCGGGTCGACGACCTTCGTCAACCACGAGGTGAAGGTCGGGGAACGCTGGCGCTGGGTGCTGAACCAGGCGGCGATCGAGGCCTACGGGTCCGGCCGCTGCCCAGGCACCTGACCTGCTGCTACCGTCGCGGGATGAGCGCTGCCCCGGATCCGGCCTTCGAGGTCACCTGTCCACACTGCAAGAAGCCCTTCCGCGGCGAGCTGATGGGAGACGACGAGCGGCAGGGATTCAAGTGCCCGCACTGCCGGCTCTTCGTCCCGTACGGCCGGGTCGAGACCGAAGAAGCCGGTTAGTTCGCGTCGCGGAGGCCCTGAGCCTCCGGAAGCGTCTCGAGCCGCTTGAGCGTGTTGTTCTCGATCTGCCGGATGCGCTCGCGCGTCACGCCGAAGGCCTTGCCGACCTCCTCGAGGGTGCACGGCTGCGCGCCGGTGAGGCCGAAGCGGAGCTCGATCACCTTGCGCTCCCGCTCGGGCAGTGAGTCGAGCGCCTTCTGGATGTCTTCACGGCGCAGCTGCACCGAGGCGGTGTCGAAGGGCGACTCGGCCTGCTCGTCCTGCACGAAGTCTCCGAGCTCCGACTCCTCCTCCTCGCCGATCGGCTTCTCGAGCGAGACCGGGAGCTGGGCCATGCGGAGGATCTCCCGCACCTCCTCGGTCGTCATCTCCAGCTCGATCGCGATCTCCTCGGGCTGCGGCTCGCGTCCGAGGCGCTGAACGAGCTGGCGCTCGATGTGCACGACCTTGTTCAGCTTCTCGACCATGTGCACCGGGATCCGGATCGTCCGCGCCTTGTCGGCGATCGCCCTGGTCACGGCCTGGCGGATCCACCATGTCGCGTACGTCGAGAACTTGTAGCCCTTGCGGTAGTCGAACTTCTCCACTGCGCGGATGAGGCCGAGCGAGCCCTCCTGGATCAGGTCGAGGAACGAGAGCCCGCGGCCGAGGTAGCTCTTCGCGATCGAGACGACGAGGCGCAGGTTCGCCTCGATCATGTGCGTCTTCGCGGACATGTCCCCGCGCTCGATCCGCTTCGCGAGGTAGACCTCTTGGTCGGCGGTCAGGAGCGGCACCTTGCCGATCTCGCGCAGGTAGAGCCGCAGTGAATCGAGCGAGGGCTCGACGGAGAGGTCGAGCTTCGGCCCCTTCTCCTCCTCGGCGAGGGCCGGCTGCTCGTGCGGTGGGTGCTTGTGCACCTCGCCTTCATGGAGCTCGATCGAGTGATCGATGAGGTACGTGTAGAAGTCCTCGACCTGCTCTTTCGTGAGGTCGACTTCCTCGAGCCCCGCGACGATCTCGTCGTAGGTGAGGAATCCCTTCTCTGTTCCGTCCTGTACCAGCTTGTGGAGCTCTTCGACGTCTGGGAGGGAGATGTCGACTGTGAGCAACGGGCCTCTCTTTCGCTCTAGGGGACGGAACCCAGGAACGCAAAGAGCCGGTTCTCTGTGCCCCCGGCTCCCCTCTCGCGCTGGAACCTAACAGGTATCCACAGCGGGCGGAAGAGATTTTTCAACAGATCGTGACGCTCCCCACAACCTCGTCGCGGCTGTTTCGGATCGGGGCCTGTCCGAAGGCGGACCCGTCCAGGCCGAGCACGTCGAGAAAGGACCCGAGTGCGGGTTGAAGCGCGCGTTGTTGGCCGTCCTCCGCCTTGAGCGCGATCCCGAGGCCGTCTGGGCCGGCCGCGCAGAGGAGCCCCTCGGCCCCTCCCTTGGCGGTCCAGCCGGGAAGCTCCTGCATGAGCGTTGTGTCCAGAGCCCCTTGGCCGCGGATCAGCTCCGGGTGTGTGCGCATCGCGGTTGAGATCCGCTCGTCGACGCGGGCGAAAGCCGTGGCCATGCGTTCCAGCGGGAGTGCGAACGTGACGACGCCGCAGCCGTCGACCGCTGTTGGGATTTCCGCCGTCTCGGCGAGCTCGGCAACCTCGGCGAGCATGGCCTGCTGGCAAGGGTGCTCGGCCAGCCGGTAGCCCTCGGACGGCCAGCCTTTCGCGTGACAGAGCGCGAGCATCCCCGCGTGCTTGCCCGAGCAGTTGTGCTTCAGCTTCGAGCCCTCGAAGGGACCGCACTCGAGGTCGTCCTCGGTCGCCGGGGCTTTGGCGAGGAGATTGCGTACAGCCTCGAGCTGCTGATTCGTCCGCGAGATGCGAGGCGGCAGCGATCGCGAGGTCGCGATCGTTCAGGTCCTCGCGCGCGCGGGCGAGGGGCTGAGCCTGGATCGGCTTCGCGGCCGAGCGCATGAAGGTGACGAAGCCCGGATCGCCGGCCGATGCCTCCACCTTGCCGTCGCGAACGGCAACGGCGTGCACCCGGTGGAGCGACTCGGCGGTCTCACCGCGTAGCACGGTTACCCTGATCGGCTCAGCCATGAGGGAGAGAGCCTAGTGCCCGAATTGCCGGAGATGGAGGCCTGGCGCCGCGAGCTCGACGGGCCCGTCTCGGCCTTTCCGATCGAGAAGGCCGGGCCCGCGCATATCGCGACGCTCAAGACCTTCGACCCGCCCCTCGAGGCGCTCGAGGGCCGGCGGCTGGCCGGAGCCGAGCGGCGCGCCAAGCGCCTGCTCTTTCCGACCGAGGACGGCGAGCTCGTCCTGCTCGTTCACCTGATGACAGCCGGTCGCCTGCGGTACGTGGTCTTCGGCGAGAAGAGGCCGAAGACGCCCGCCTTCAGGCTCCAGTTCCAGGGCGGGGCCGAGCTGATTCTCACCGAGGCCGGCAAGAAGAAGCGCGCCGGAGTCTGGCTCCTGACCCCCGAGGCAGCCGAGCTGGAGCTCGGGCACCTCGGGCCCGAGGCGAACGAGGTCGATGCCCAGCAGCTCGGCGAGCTGCTCGCGGGCGAGTCGCGGCGACTGCACTCGCTGTTACGCGACCAGCGGGTGATCGCAGGCATCGGGCGCGCGTGGGCGAACGAGATCCTGCACGTGGCCAAGCTGTCCCCTTACGCGCTGTCGAAGGACCTGAAGCCGGAGGAGGTCGAGCGACTCCACGGCGCGATCCAGTCCGAGCTGGCCCGCGGCCTCGAGCTCCGCGAGCGAGGGGCAAACGACAAGCGCACCTACCGGATTCACGGCAAGCTCGCCGAGCCGTGCTTCGTGTGCGGAGCGCCGATCGCGCGCGTCGACTTCGAGGAGCACACGATCTACTACTGCCCGGAATGCCAGACCGGCGGCCGGGTGCTCAAGGACCGGAGGCTGTCGCGCCTGCTGCGATGAGGCGCCTCGCTCCGTTCGCGCTAGTTCTCGCGCTCTCCGCCTGCGGGGGCGGCGCCAACGAGCACTTCACGGTCGAGAGCCGGCTCGTCGGCCGGTCGCTCGAGCAGGCGGTGTTCGTCCCGTCCGGCGACACCAAGGGCCGGCCATTGCTAGTTCTCCTGCACGGCCGCTCGAGCAGTCCCGACTCGATGGCCAAGAAGTCGATTACCGACGCGATCGGCAAGCTCGGCTCGCAGGCGCCAGTCGTCGTGTTCGCCAACGGTGGCAACCATTCGTACTACCACGACCGCGCCGACGGCCGTTGGGGCTCCTACATCCTGCAAGAGGTGATCCCGGCCGCAATCCAAAAGTACGAGCTGGACGGGCGGCGCGTTGCGATCGGCGGCTTCTCGATGGGCGGCTTCGGTGCGCTCGATCTCGCGCGGTTCAAGCGCTTCTGCGCCGTCGGTGGCCACTCGGCAGCGATGTGGAGGACCGGCGGTGAGACGCCCCAGGGCGCATTCGACCACGCCGAGGACTTCGAGCAGAACGACATCATCGAGCTGGCGACCGCGAATCCGCACCTGTATGGCGACGCCAAGGTGTGGATCGACATCGGCACTGAGGACCCGTTCCGCAGCGCGAACGAGGAGCTTGCTCGCCGGTTGGCAGGCGAGAGCTTCCACCTCTGGCGAGGCGACCACGACTTCTCGCATTTCGAGCGCGATGCCCCGAAGGTGATGCGCTTCTACGCGAACGCGCTCGCGCGCTGCTAGCGGCCGCGGCTGACGGTCAGACGGACGCGACTGCCGCGCTGGACCATTCGCCCCGCCCGCGGTGCCTGCTTCACGACACGCCCTTGCGCTCGCTTTGATCGGACCCTGCGCACAGCTCCGACCGCGCACCCGGCGCGGCGGATTCTCGCTCGCGCCGCCGCGAGCCTGAGCCCGACGACGCGAGGAACCCGGCAGGCGGACGAGGGAGGCGGCGGCGGCGGTGGAGGTGGGAGGCGGAGGAGGTGGCGGAGGTGGTGGAGGTGGCGGTGGTGGAGGTGGCGGTGGTGGAGGTGGCGGTGGTGGAGGAGGCGGTGGAGGAGGAGGCGGTGGCGGCGGTGGTGGTGGAGGAGGCGGAGGAGGCGGCGGTGGTGGTGGCGGAGGCGGTGGCGGCGGAGGTGGAGGTGGTGGCGGGCCCTGCGCCAAGATCGATCGCGTAGATGAACGACGTCTCAGGGCGATAGAACGTCGCGGTTCCGACGTAGGCGGTCGTGCTGTCCGGCGTGAACCGGGGTCCCGTGTAGACGACCTGGTAGCCGCTGTCTCCGGTCGGGAGCTCGACCTCGAAGGCGAGCGCCCCGTTGACCGCGTTCCAGCCGCGGACCCTGCCCGGCTCGCCGAAGTTCGGCCGGTCGCCTGCGACGACGAGCGCGCCGCTCGGCGTCACGTCCGGATAGTCGATGATCGACTGGTCGAAGAACGTCCACCGTCCGTCTCCGGCTGGGTTCACGGCGTCGAGGTAGCCGAGGCTCCTCGAGAGGTAGACCGACCCGTCCGGGCCGACCGCGGGCCGCGACATCCCGTTCGCCGGCCAACGGGTGTACGTCCACACCACCGAGCCGGAGTCCCGATTGAACCGAACGAGCAACCAACCCTGCTGGCTGTTCAGGCCGGTGAGATACAAGGCCCCGTCCGGGCCGACCGCGGGCTGGGCCTGGCGCTGCATGAAAAGGTCGTTGGAGGTCGGAACCGGCACGGCCCAGTCCTGCTCGCCGTCGAGCGTCAGCCGGTAGAGCATGCTCGTCGGGGCCGCCCCGTATTCGTCGAAAGCGACGTACATGCTCTCAGAGTCGAAGACGATCTCGGCTCCGAGCTGCCCGTACTCGATGAACGTTGGATTTCCAGGGTTGCTCCACAAGAGCTGGCCTTCGGGTGACAGGGCTACGGCGCCAAGGCCCCCGAAGTCGAAGACGACGTAGATGTTCCCGTCCGGCCCGACGGTCGGGCCCGCCATCACGCTCTGTCCCGAGTCGTCGAAGGTCCACCTGATCGTCCCGTCCGGCGCGACGGCGGTGACACGGCTGTCTCGTCCGACGTAGACGGTCCCATCCGGGCCGATGCTCGGTCCGCCGTCGCCGCCGACTGCGGGCACAGTCCATCGCAGCGCGCCCAGCGGCGTCAACGAGTACAGCGCTCCCGGACGAGCTGGCAACCGCGACGTTCCCGTCGGGCGCGACGGCCGGCCGATGGAGGATGTACTGGCCGTCGACCTCGAACCGCCACTTCACCGATGCGGCGTCGGCCTGAGGCGCAAAGAGCCCCGCCAGCGCGAAGGCAACCAGTAGCAATGAGACAGGGGTCCCAAGACCTCGTGCCCTCTTCGACGTCATGTCCCCCTCCCCGTCGCTGGCGCTCTTGCGGCTCTCGTTACCCCTGAAGACCCGTTTCAAACGGTAACTACCGGCCCGGTGCCGGTTCGGATTTCTAGCCCGAGCCGGGCAGGCGGACCAGCAGACGATCGCCCTCCACAGTGAGGGAACCGCCGAGGGACTCGACCAGGCGATTTGCAGCTGCCGCACCGAGGTCCTTCAGCTCCTCACCGAGGATGATCGGGACGACGCTCTCCAGCACCGGCGAGATCGCCAGAGAGGTGTGCTCGGCAGTCAGCTCGACTTGCTCGAGGCCCCCGTGACGAAGAGCGCAGCGCGCAAGCGCGGCGAGCGCCCGCTCGGTGGGCTCACGATCCACCTGCACGACTGTGCCGGCTCCGTTTGCCGAGGCCTTCTCTCCGACCAGTCGCGCCGCGGCGTCCGCCAACTCGAGGGTGTCGGCGTCGGTGAGGTGCGGCGAGAACCGGCCGGCCTCGATCCGTGCGGCAAGACCGAGCTCGTCGAGGATCTCTGCAATCTGGCCCGAAGCGGCCTGGATCATCTCCACGTAGCGGTCAGCCGGCTGGCCGATCTCCTGCTGCTGAAGCGTGTGCGCGAAGCCCGCCACGGTCGCGAGCGGCGTCCGCAGGTCGTGACACGCGAGCGAGACGAAGCGGGTGAAGCTGTCTTCGGAGGTCACCGAAACGGCACAATATCCGGCTCCATGGACGATTTGACCCGCCTCCTCGAAGACGACCTGCAGGCCTCGCTCCCCGAGGTCCGCCTCGGCCTCTCGCGAGCGGGCGTGACGGGCGTCGAGAAGGCGATCCGCATCAGCTACGGCGGCAGCGAGCAACAGGTCGCCGCGGAGATCGAGTGCACCGTCGACCTCGATCCCGCGCAGAAGGGCGTACACATGTCCCGCTTCCCCGAGCTCTTCGAGGAGGCGATCGAGGAGGTCGTGATCGGCGAGGCGTTCCTCGTCGAGGTCCTCGCAGAGCACATCTCGACGCACATCGTCGAACGCCAGCAGGCGCTGCGCGCGCAGGTCCGGATCTCGGCCCGGTATCCGATCGAGCGCCAGACGCCGGTGACGGGACTGCCGACCCAGGAGATGGTGAGCCTGATCGGGCTCGCCGCGGCTTCGACTGTGGGCGTCCGGCGAGTCGTCGGTGTCGAGGCCCACGGCATCAACGCCTGCCCGTGCGCGCAGGGCCTCGTGCGCGGGCGCTCGAGCGAGCGGCTGCTCGAAGCCGGGTTCGAAGAGGACGACGTCGAGCGGATCCTCCAGCTCGTCCCGCTCGCCACGCACAATCAGCGCGGTCTCGGAACGCTCTTCGTCGGCACGCAGGCGAGCATCAACGCCGAGCAGCTCGTCGAGATCGTCGAGGGCTCGATGAGCGCGCCTGTCTACGCGCTCCTCAAGCGACCGGACGAGCTCTTCGTCGTCGAGCACGCCCACCTCCAACCGCGATTCGTGGAGGATTCCGTCCGCCTGGCACTCAAAGGCGTCCTCGACGCGTACCCCTTGCTCACGGACGAGGACTTCGTCTTCTCGCGGCAGGTGAACCTCGAGACGATCCACACCCACGACGTGCTCGCGGAGCGCTACGGAACGGTGGGCGAGCTACGCGGCGAGCTGGAGAACGGAAGCCCGCTCGACCACCACACGGATTTGGGCGAGTGGCTCAGGCGCGGCCTCTCCAAGTAGCAGAGTGTCACGAGGGACAGGCCCTTGTAACAACCCGTTACGAGGGACAGTCCCTTGTTACAGCCTGTTACTACTAGGCGCGGGCGGGTTTTCGCCTGATTTGGACTCTCGTCTCGGTCCCGGCGCGTAGCCGCGAGAGGTTTCCGCGATGCAGCACGAGCACGCCGAGCGCGGCTGCGCTCGAGAAGACGAGCACCGGCCAGGGCTCGCCGAGGACAAGCGCCGAGACCGGCAACGAGGCCGCGGCGATCACGGACGACACCGAGGCATAGCGCGTCAAGACGAAGACGAGGATCCAGATGCCGGCCCCGATCAGCCCGACCACGGGTGCGAGGCCGAAGAGCGCTCCCCCGCAGGTCGCGACCATCTTCCCGCCCTTCGCGAAGCGGAGAAATATCGGCCGCCAGTGGCCGAGCATCGCGGCGCCACCGGCAAGCGCGCCGGCGACGTGACCCGCCACGCAGGGTCGCGACCAGCGCCGGCGCGAACCCTTTGGCAACGTCAAGCAAGATCACCGGAATCGCGAGCCGCGGCCCGAAGCTCCGCCAGACGTTCGTCGCGCCGATGTTCCCGCTGCCCACCGTCCGGATGTCGACGCCGCGGGCCCAGCGCACCACCCAGTAGCCGAACGGGAGGCTGCCGGCGAGGTACCCGGCCACAATGAAGGCGAGCGTTTCGATCAGGGAACTATTTCAGCGGAATGGCGTACTTCGAAACCCAGTCGTTCACGGTGCCCCAGTCCAGGTTCTCGAAGAACGCGTCGATGTAGGCGGACCGGTCGGTCCGGTAGTCGAGGAAGTACGCGTGCTCGTAGACGTCGAGAGCCACCAACGGCGTCGCGTTCCAGATCGGGAACGTGTTCTGTGCGTCGCCGATGTAGTTGAAGAGCCGGCCCTCGTCCCAGTCGTAGGCGGTCCATGCCCAGCCGCGGCCGGCCATGCCCGTCGCCTTCAGGTCGGCGCGCCAGTCGGCCGCTGCGCCGAAGTCGCGTTCGATCAGGTCACCCATGGGCCCGGTGGGGTCTCCACCGTCGCCGCCGAGGTGCTCGAAGTAGATCTCGTGGTTCTTCACCCCGCCGATCGCGAACGTGAGGTCGACCTTGAGCGCCCTCACCTCGGAATAGACCTGGTTCCCGGCGGAGAGGTCGACGTCGGCCAGCTTCGCGAGGATCTCATTCCGCTTCGCGACGTAGCCCTCGTACAGCTTGTAGTGCGCCTCGACTGACTCACGCGAGATCCCTTCGAGCTCGTACAGTTCGGGCTTCAGCTCACGTGGCGCGATCTCTTCGGCGTTGAAAACAAGGGTTGCCAAATCAGGCTCCTTCCGAGGTGGGGCGTGGGCGAGTGTAACGAGCCTCTGACTGGTACACCGCGGTCGAGGTTCGCGTCACGGCTTCGCCGTGCCGCTCACGGTTTTTTCGGGCGCGCCTCGGCGCACGCGAAAAACGCCTGTAGCCTCCGCATCAGCGAAACGAAAGGAGCCGGAGATGGCCTTCGAAGTCCCGCCTCTCCCGTACGACTACGACGCGCTCGAGCCGCACATCGACGAGCAGACGATGCGTCTCCACCATGACAAGCACCACCAGGCCTACGTGGACAAGGCGAACGCCGCTCTCGAGGGCACCGACTGGGCCGACCGCTCCGTTGAGGAGGTCCTCACGAGCATCGATTCTTTGCCCGAGGACAAGCGCACGGCCGTCCGCAACAACGCCGGCGGCCACGCGAACCACTCCATGTTCTGGGAGATCATGAGCCCGGACGCAGGCGGAGAGCCCGAGGGCGAGCTCGCCGACGCGATCAACGACACCTTCGGCTCCCTGGACGAGCTGAAGAAAGCCGTCAACGACGCGGGCGTGAACCGGTTCGGCTCAGGCTGGACCTGGCTCGTCTACGACGGAACCGGACTCGCCGTCTACTCGACCGCAAATCAGGATTCGCCGATCCTCCAGTCCGACGAGGCGATCCTCGGCAACGACGTCTGGGAGCACGCGTACTACCTCAAGTACCAGAATCGCCGCCCCGATTATCTCGAGGCCTGGTGGAACGTCGTGAACTGGTCCGCCGTCGCCGAGCGCTACGCGAAAGCGATCGGCAAAGTCCGCGCCGCGACCTAGGACCCTCGAAATAGCTGAGAGGCCGCGGGACCCCACCGCGGCCTCTCGACTATCTCCAACCGCAGCTATCGGCGGCGGAAGCTCAGTGTCTGGCTGGTACCGAACATGTAGCCGGCGCCTGCCTGGTTGGTGGTCATGTAGACGCGCACGCGGTTCTGGCCGTTCGGCAGACCGGTGAGCTTGAAGCGCTTGGCTCCCTGGCGGTTCAGGAAGACCTTCTTGATCCGAACCCAGTCGCCGAAGCGGTTCAGGCGCTGGATGTAGACGAAGCGGCCCGCGAACGACTTCGCCGGCGCCTGCGCGCGGGCGACGAACCAGCTGCGGACACGCGACAGCGTCAGGCGAGGCGAGACGGCAACGTTGATCAGAGCGCTCGTCTTGCCCCTCCACGTCGCCTTGTACGTGGTCAGGATCTGCGGCACGGTGCTGAAGCCGTAGACGCCGTTCGTCGTCGTCTGGACATCGGCCACCTTCACGAACGAGGCCTGGCCGAACGGTTGCGCCCAGATGGTGACGATGTCGCCCACGGCGGCGGGCGAGATCGCGCCCCCGACGCTGACCTGGCTACCGGCGACCGCGATCCCGGTCGACGCGCCGATCGAGACCGACGGCGGGTTCCCCGTCACCCTTACCACACCCCGCAGGGTGGGATGAAGGGCGTCGCGGTACCCGTAGGTGCCCGGAGTGTCGATGCGCTTCGAGTACGTCTTGTTCGGCTCGATCCGACCGGACGCGAACGATCCGTTGTTCGCGACGACCTGATGGGCCACGGTGTCCACGTTCTTCCATTGGACGGTGTCTCCACCCGCGATCGTCACGGTCCGCGGAGCGAAGCCGGTCGACCTGATGTTCACAGTCTTCGTAGCGGCGAGCGAGGCCAGGGCAAACCCGGCACCCGCAAGGGCACACACCGCAGTGGAGACAAGTAATGCCTTTCTCATTGGCGGTTCCCCCTAATGGTTTTGACGGCTATGAATGGAACGGGGTAGACGTTCAGAAGTTGCGTACTTGCTGTAAGGATTCTGTGCGAACAGCCGCACCTCTCCGCAGGATTCCTACCCTTCCTTGCCGATACCTACGCGCCCGCGAGGGCGGGATCAGCCGCGGATCGCTGCGCTTCTGGAGGGCGCGTAACAGGCGCCGGCCTGCGGCTGCGTGAGCAGGAGCCTGAGGCGGGCGCCCCGGGTTCCGCGTGCACGGAAGCCGGCCGAGCTGGTCGTCGTCGGCGGGGTGCCGGCCTTCGCCGTCCGGAGCGTGACGCGCTTCACGGTCTTCCACGCCCGCCGGCTGCGCACGTAGCGCTGAAGCACGACGTATTTGCCGGTGAAGGGCTGCGCTGCGGTCACGGACGCGGTGAAGCGGCCGACACGGACTCGCCTGAGCGTGACTGTCGGCGCGACCTTGACGGCGACCTGGGGGCTCGTTGCGTTTCTCCAGCTCGACCGATAGGTGACGTTCATCGTCGGCCCGACCGCCGAGCTCCATGCCCCTTGTGCGACGCTCCTGACGGAAGCGACTCGTGCAAACGCAGTCGTCCCGCACTGCATCGCGTCGATGTTCACCGTCTCGCCGGCAGCTCCGCTCGACACCACTCCTGAAAGGGTCAGTGCGCCGCCGTATCCGACCTGGGCGGCGGACGCCTTCATCGAGAGGCCCGGCCGGACAGTGATCGAGCCGCGGCGGCTCGTGTTCAGGGCATCGCGGTAATCGAAGTTTCCAGACTTCGTGAACGTGTGCGAGTAGGTCTGATTCGCCGCGAGCACCGGGGAGGTCGGGAACGCCCCCCGGTCGGCGAGCACCTGATGGTTGGACGTGTCCTTGTTCGTCCACGTCACCGTGTCGCCGAACTCGATCGTGATGTTCCTCGGCGTGAACCCGGCCTGCGTGATGTCGACCGTCTTCGTCGCGGCGAGCGCGGAAGGGACGGAGAGTACGGCCAGAGCGACGAGGATCAGAGGCAACGTGCGCATGAGAAAAGGTTTCGGTTTGCGGGGGCTTCTCCTTCTCCCCCGTCCGGAGGACATGGGCCCAGTCCTTACACTCCCCGAACAATGCGGGCACTCGTCACAGGCGGCACCGGGAAGCTCGGCTCGGGGATCGTGGCGAGGCTGGCTCAAGAAGAGTGGCGCGTCTTCGCGGCGGGCACGAAGGACGGCGACCTTTCCCAGCCAGCAGAGGCGCGGGTGCTCGTGGAGCGGGCGGTCGAGGAGCTCGGCGGGCTCGACGTCCTCGTGAACGCGGCCGGTGCCGGCTTCGAGCCCAAGCCCCTTCCGGAGATAACCGAAGAAGACTGGGATGAGGCGCTGGGCGCGACCGTGAAGGGCAGCTTCTTCGTCACACAGGCAGCCGCCCCGCACCTTCGCGCGAGCGGCGGCGTTGTGCTCATGATCGAAGACGTCGCTGCGTACCGGCCATGGGCCTCATTTGCACCACATTGCGCGGCGAAAGCCGCCCAGGCGATGCTGACGAGGGTCTTCGCGAAAGCGCTCGCCCCCGACGTGCGGGTCTGCGGGATCGCGCCCGGCCCGGTCGCGGTCGAGCCGGGCCAGGAGGAGCGGCGTGCCGCAGAGACGCTCGTGGGCAGGATCGGCTCCGCCGAGGACGTCGCCGAGGCCGTCCTCTTTCTCACGGGCGCCGAGTTCGTCACGGGTACGAGCCTCGTGCTCGACGGAGGGATGCTGTTGCAATCCGGAAGCGCTCGAACGCCGTAGAACCCATGGAAGCACCATGTCCTTTGCGCTGTCCCTCCGTAGCGGCTTGCCCGCCGTGCCCCGACTCGCCACCATCCAGGTCGTGGCCGACACGATGACGAACGGAGCGATGACGGACGGGGAGCTCATCGCACGGGTCGGCAACGGCGACGCGAGCGCGTTCGAGCTGCTCTACCGACGCTATTCGCGCCCGGTCTTCGCGCTCGCCCTCCGTCGCCTCGGCGACCGGGGCCGTGCCGAGGATGCCGTCCAGGAGACGTTCGCCTCGATTTGGCGCTCGGCGGGCAGCTACCGGCAGGATCGCGGGCCCGGCGCACCCTGGCTGTACGCCGTCGCGCGCAACGCGATCGTCGACCGCCGCCGCACCCTCGGCCCACCACCCGCCGAGTCCGTCGAGGAGGCTGCCGAGGAACCGGGGCCGGACGAGCGGGCGGAGACGAGCTGGACCGCGTGGCGGATTCATCGAGCTCTCGCGGAGCTCCCGGAGCAGGAGCGCAAGCTGATCGAGCTCGCCTACTGGGGCGGGCTGTCGCAGAGCGAGATCGCCGAGTTTCTCGACATGCCCCTTGGAACGGTCAAGACGCGGACGCGGAGCGCGCTCTCCCGACTCGCGGACGTGCTCGAAGGAGAGCTCTCGTGAGCCGGCCACCCGACTTCGACGAGCTCGTCGGCAACGACCTTTCCGCACACGAGCGCGAGCGTCTCGAGCGGGTTCACCACATGCTCGTCGCCGCAGGCCCTCCGCCGGAGCTGCCTCAGGAGCTCGCCGAAGCGCCGCGGCCGGAGGGGCGGCTGGTCGAGCTGGCGCGCAGACGAGCGCGGACCGGGCTGGTACTCGCAGCGGCGATCATGATCGCGGCGTTCGCGACCGGCTATCTGCTCGGTGCGCGGGGGGAGGACTCCGTCCCGTCCAGCGCCCCGCTCGCCAAGCAGGTCGTGCTCGGGAAGACGGCAGACCGGTTGGCCGTCGTCTCGATCGGCGAGCGCGACTCGAACGGCAACTGGCCGATGGTGGTGCAGGTCGAGGGCCTCGACCATCTCTCGCACGGCGACTACTACACGCTCTTCATGACGAAGAGGGGAAAGGCCGTCGCGACCTGCGGGACGTTCAACGTCGCAGAGGACGGCCTGACGACGATCCGCTTCAGCGTCGCCTACGACCCGGATCGGTATGACGGGCTGATGCTGGCCGAGTACGACCGCGAGACGCACAAAGACACGCCGCTACTCCGGGCCCAGCTGTAGGAACTAGGGCGCGGTACGGTCGTTCGCGACGAATGCCGCGTGCGTGACCGGCATCTTCTGCGCCAGGAACGTTTCGCACGCCTCGGCGTAGCGCCGGATCTCGCGCTGGGCCGTCTCGGCAGCGCGGAGAGACACGAAGTTCATGAGGGAACGCGCATTCACGGTCCAGTAGAACTCGGTGTAGGCGCCTACCGGCAGGACGCAGCGGGCAAGTTCGCGCGCGACACCGAGCTCGACGAGGCGCTCATATGTCTCGTAGGCGGCGTCGTAGACCGCCTTCAGCTCCTCGCGCGTCGTCTCGGCGATCTCGTCAGAGACCGGGTCGAAGGAGTAGGCGCCCGGCTTGCCGACCTGCGACCGCACGTCCTCTCGGGCGGGGACGTAGAACTCGTCGGTCGCCTTCGCATACCGCATGCTGAACTCGTTGAACGATCCGACCCGGTGCCTGAACCACTCGCGGGCGACGAAGATCGGCGCGCGGATGTGGAACCGGAACGAGTTGTGCTCGAATGGCGTCCCGTGTCGATCGCGCATGAGGAACCTGATCAGCCCCTCATCTGACTCGTCCATCTCATCCTTGCGACGCGCGAAGCTGACCCGGGCGCCGTTGACGACGGAGAGGTCGTCGGCCATCGCGTCGTCGAGCCGGACAAAGCCGTGATCGAGGACCGGGACGAGGTTGTCGGGTAGGACTTCCGGCGTGACGGCCACGAAGGCGAGTGTACCGAGGCTCTATGTCGGCACCTCCGGCTGGTCCTATCCATCGTGGAAGCCGGACTTCTATCCGGCGGGCGCCAAACCGACCGAGTTCCTGGGGCACTACGCGGAGCGCCTGCCGAGCGTCGAGCTCAACTCGACCGGCTACCGAATTCCTGCGGAGGAGCAGTTCCGGCGCTGGGCCGATCAGACGCCCGCCGCGTTTCGGTTCGCCGTGAAGATGCAGGCGTACCAGCTCCGCCAGGCCGAGACGTTCGAGGAGCGCGTTCGGCAGCTCGGGGAGCGGTTGGGCCCGATTCGGGTTCTCGTCGGTTCGGCGCGCGACGAGGGATTCCTCACGCTCGCGCTCGGGTCACTCGACCCGGAGCTGCGCATCGCGTTCGACTTCCGCCACCACTCCTGGGCGGGTGTCGACTTACCGAAGAACGCCGTCGTGGTCAACGAGCGTGAGGCCGGTGCCGGGTTCAGGTATCTGCGATTCCGCGACCCGCCGTACTCGGACGAGCAGCTCTCCGGAATCGCCCAGGAAATCCAACCGCTCCTGGCCGCAGGCGTCGAGGTCTACGCGTACTTCCGGCACGAGGACGAGCCAAGCGCTCCGCGGTACGCGGAGCGCCTACTCGCGTTGCTCTCCTAGGCGGGCGCCGCTCCGCCGACCTTCGCAGTCGAGCCCGAACCGATGCGCTCGATCACCTCGTACATCCCGTCGGCGCCGATGGACTCCACGTACGGCTCCATGGCCTCCTGCCGCTTCTTGTCGACCTCGGGATCCATCGACTGCCGCATCTCATCGAGGCTGCCCTCGAAGAGGCCGAAGGCGATGATTTCGTCCGGGTCCTTCGTGTTGCGGACGATGAAGACCTGAGCGCCCTCTGGCATCTCCTCCATGCTGTCCTCGGGCCACCAAGCGCGGCGCCAGTCCTCGTAGCTCCCTGGCTTGAGCTTCCGCACGGTCAGTGCGCAGTACGTTGCCATCTCTTCCTCCCTCTGGGGTTTGCAAGCAACCTACGCCTGGGTATCTCGCGGTGCAAACAACAACCACCGAGAGGAGAGGGGTCATGGCAGAACTGACGACACTCGAGGAGAAGCTCGCCGAGGTCACGGGCCTCGCGATGGCCGCGCAGGGCGCCGGTGAGAAGGTGTCGGGGCTCGTCGAGGACGACGACCTCCGCCAGACGCTCGACCGCATGGTCAAGGAGGCGAAGGAGACCGAAGAGCGCTGCACGCAGCTCGCGGAGGGCCTCGACGGAAAGAAGACCGCCGTCCTCGAAAAGGCGCGCGAGACGAAGCAGGAAGCGACCGAGATGATGCGGACCTATCTCGGTAGTGACGCCGACGGGCTCGACGGCTTCGAGTTCCTGACGATGGCCGAGGCGGGCGAGGTCGGTCACTGGGAGGTGCTCGGCGTGCTCGGCCGGAAGGCGGGCAAGTCGGAGGTCCAGGAGCTCGTCGACTGGGCCGTGCCCATCCAAGAAGGTCACTTCCGGACCGTCCGCGAGAGCTCGCTGAAGCTCGCGGCCGAGGAAGACCCGAACGCGGAGAGCTAGGTACCCGGTCCCGGCCGGGGCGGAAAGCGTCGCGCCCCGGCCGAGGATCCTCCGCGAGCAAGGAAACGGCGAGCTCGATCCTGTCGCGGGGGTCGCAGTTTTGGCGCAAGTCCGGCTCAGACCTGCGCGGAAACCGCAGCTATGCTCGCACCGGGCGGAGGGAGGAACCTTCATCCCCTCCCGGGTGGGGCCGCGCGCGTGTACTAACTAAGGAGCCGCCCCGTACCGAGCTACTCGTACTGGAGCGCACGCAGCACGTTGAGCCGGCTCGCCCGGCGGGCCGGAAGGACTGCGGCAATCACACCCACGATCATCGCGATCACTGCGAAGGCGGCAAGGCCCTGCCACGGCGGTCTCAGCTGCAGGTCGAACTGCGACAGCGCCCTCGTCACGAGCATCGCGAGGAAGATCCCGAGCGGCAGCCCGAGAGCGGCGCCGATCAACGCCGTGATCACGCTCTCCTGGCGCACCATCCGGCTCACCTGGTGCCTCGTCATCCCGACCGCCCGCAGCATGCCGAGCTCACGCGTACGCTCGAAGACGCTGAGTACGAGCGTGTTGACCATGCCGAAGACGCTGACGACCACCGACAGGGCGAGAAGGACGTACAGCAAGATCAGGAAGTCGTCGAACTCCTCGTCCTGCGCAATGATCCACTCCTCCCGGCTTTGCACCTTGGCGTCCGGGAAGTCGGCGACGGCGGTCTCGAGCGAGGTCTTCACGGAGTCGGTCGTCCCGCCTCGAGTGTTCACGAACGTGAAGGCATTCTCAGGCCGCTGATAGAGCTCGTCGAAGCGCGACTGGAGGATGCTCGCTTTCCCGAGGAGCGGGTAGAAAGGCGGCGCTTCGTAGATGCCGCGCACGGTGAGCAGCGTCTCGTCCCCGTCGGCGGAGAGCAGGTTGAACGTGTCGTTGACCTGAAGGTTCTCGTCCTCCGCGAACACCTTCTCGACGATCGCGCCATTTCCGGAGAGCTCGCGGATGGTCTGATCGGACCCGTCGACCCACTCGAACTTGTAGACCTGTGTGATCGTCTCGGGATCGATCCCGGTCAGGTCTCCGGACGAGCCCGACAGCTTGGCGAGCCCCTCGCGAATGCTCGACGCATCGGTCACCACTGGTGACCCCGCAATTGCATCGCCCGCCGCCGGCGCGAACGGTGTAAAGCCGTCGGTCGACGTCAGCAGATACTGCGCCTCGACCTGTCTCTCGATTGCTTCCCGGTTCGACCCCTTTATGCCGTTCGCGAGGACCGAGATGAACGTGACGAGCGCCAAGCCGATCATCAGAGCCGCGGCCGTCGCGGCGGTCCGCCCTGGGGCCCGACGCGAGTTCTCGCCGGCAAGCTTGTCCGTGGCCGGGTCGAACGAGACCTCGGGCCGGTCGCTCGGGTAACCCCGCTTCCGGATGCGCTGCACGAGCATCACGACGAGCCAGACGGCGAGCACGATCTCCATCCCGATTACCCCGACGATGCCGAGGTACATCAGCACCGGGCTCAGCCACCTGAGCGCGATCGCGAGGAGCAAGAGCACGCCTGGGCCGATCACGAGCAGGAGGAGGACGCCGCCGAGGAATCTGCCGAGTCGCGATGCGAACGAGAGCCGCGGCCGAAAAAGCCCCGCGCGAACCTGCCAGGCGCCCAGCCTGGTCGGGTAGACGAGATAGCCGATCCCGAGCATGAGCCACTTCGCGATCGGGCGGACGCCGGCGGAGATCGACGGTACGAGCCGCGGCGAGATCAGCGCGACTCCGACGAAGAGCAGCAAGCAGCCGATGGCGAGCGAGCCGAGCCTGACAAGGACGGTCATCCCGCTGCCGAACATCCCGTAGGCGAGCAAGGCGACGGCGATCCCGACCACGACGAGCGCGATGTACGGCGTGTACTTGGCGATCCGCGACGCGGGGAGCGTCGCGCCTTCTCTGACTGCGGCGATCGGCGGCACCCTCGTCGCGCGCACGGCCGGGAAGATCCCGGCGACGAGTGTCACAAGCGTGCCCAGGAGAAGCGAGTAGATGATGATCGACGTCGTCAGATTCAGGGCCGTCGCCGGGAGGTCTGCGTTGAAGGCCTTGAAGAGTGCGTTGACCCCTCGCGCCAGCAAAAGGCCTCCGATCAGCCCCACGACCGAGGCGAGGAAGCCGATGATGAGCGCCTCGAGCGTGACCGAGGTCAAAACCTGGCGCCGAGACGCGCCGATCGTCCGCAGCGTGGCGAACTCGCGCACGCGCTGCGCGACGGTGATCGACAGGGTGTTGAAGATGACGAAGGCGCCGACGAAGAGAGCAATGCCTGCGAACGAGAGCAGGAAGTAGCGGATGTACTTCGTGAACTCGACCGTCTTCAGGTCCTCGCGCGTTTGCTCCGTCGCGGTGAGCGCCTCCGCGTTCGAGGGCAGCAGCGGTTCGAGGTCGGCAACGAGCTTCTCGGGAGAGACCCCCGGCGTGGCAGCGATCCAGATCGCGTCGAACTGGCCCTCGCGGTCGAAGAGCTTCTGCGCCGTCGGGAGCGTAAAGACCGCGAAGGTAGCGGCGCCGAGTGATTCCTGGTCGCCGTAGCTCGCGATCCCAGTCAGCCGGAAGCTCTGCACCGGCCCGAGGCTCGCGACCTTGACCATCTCGCCGGCCTTGTAGCCCGCCTCGTCCGCGGTCCCGGCGTCGATCGCGACCTCGTCTTCCGAGCTCGGCCAGCGACCGCTCGTCAGTCTCAGCGGGTTGAACCGCGCCTGAGAGAAGTCGACCCCGAAGCCGAAGGCCGGTGCGCCCCCGGTGTCGACGACCTTGTCCTCCTTGTCCAGAATCTTTGCGGCGGAGATGTCGACGACGAGACCCGTTGCCGAAGCCACACTCGGCTGCTGGCGAACCTCGGGGAGCAGTGAGGCTGGAATCGACGGCCTCTCACTCCCCTCGCCCTCGAAACTGAGCACCTGCTTGCCGCTGATCACGGCGTCGGTGCCGGCGTACTGCTCGGTGAAGATGCTCTTGAAGGCCGAGTCGATCGCGTTCGTGAGCACGAGCGTCCCGCTCGTCATCGCCACTCCGAGCACGATCGCGAATGCCGTCAGGACCGCGCGGAGCTTCCGCCCCGCGAGCCCGCGGAGCGCAACCCTGATCAATGGAGAGTGACTTCCTGGACCGCCTCGAGGATCCGCTGCTCATCGGCTGCGCCGAGGTCCTTCACGATCTGGCCGTCGGCGAGGAAGAGAATCCGGTCCGCGAAGGTCGCCGCGTGCGCCTCGTGCGTGACCATGACCATCGTCTGGCCGAGGCTCTCGACGGAGTCGTGGAGCAGCTCGAGGATCTCACCGCTCGTTTTCGAGTCGAGGTTCCCGGTCGGCTCGTCGGCGAAGACGACGGTCGGCTTGGTGACGAGCGCGCGTGCGATCGCGACGCGCTGCTGCTGGCCGCCGGAGAGCTCGGAGGGGCGGTGACGGCGCCGGTCTTGGAGACCGACCTTCTCGATCAGCGTCTCGAACTCGGCCTTGTCCGGCTTGCGTCCGGCGATCGAGAGCGGGAGGAGGACGTTCTCTTCCGCGGACAGCATGGGAAGCAGGTTGAAGAACTGGAAGACGAAGCCGATGTGCTGACGCCGGAGCTTCGTGATCTCCGTGTCGCTGAGCTTGCCGAGCCGCGTCCCCGCGAGGGTCACGTAGCCTGACGTCGGGCGGTCGAGCGCCGCCAGGATGTGCATGAGCGTCGATTTCCCGGAGCCTGACGGGCCCATGATCGCCGTCAGCTGCTGCGGGGCCACCTCGAGCGAGACGCCGCGCAGGGCGTCGACGGCAGTGTCGCCCGCGCCGTAGCGACGGGTCACTTCCTGCGCGGTGACGACCGCGCCGTTCTGTGAGGCCGTCTCCGCGGCCGATCGTCCGTCGGGCTCCTGCATGGCGGCGTTCCCCCTCTCAGCCGTTGCGGCAGATTCAGTAGTCGAAGCTAGTCGAAACTAGCCTTGCGAGCAAGGGAGACTATGCGGCGAGCGTCAGCCGGTCGCCGACGGCGAGCCCAACCCGCGAGCTCTCGCCCGCCGGCAGCTCGAGCACGGCTTTCGCACCGCGACGCGAGGTGGCGCGCCAAGGATCGACACCGTCCGAGATCCCGACCACGACGAGCGAGCGATCGAGGAAGACGACGTCGATCGGGAAGCGCATGAAGTACGTGTGGACGGCCGAGGCGGGCCGGAGCAGCAGGCCTTCGCCCGGCTCCAGTCCGTCACGGCCGAGCAGCCCCCTCAGGCGGGTGAGCGGGCTTTCCGCGACCGTGCACTTCTCGCACACGATCGTCCCGTCGTCCCGCCTGAGGGTCTGCTCTGGCATCTAGCTCTCTAGAACCCGACGTGGATGTGGTCGTCGTGGTTGGAGAGCGGGAAGGACGGTCCGCCCATCCCGATCAAAGAGATGACCTGGCGCGCCTGCATCTCCGCCGGGAGGAGCAGGATGTTGCGCACGGCCTTCTCGGTCACCGAGTTCCGCTGCTGATGGCCGAGGATCGACAGGCCACCCAGCATCGAGATGTCGGCGGCGAGGCCGTAGATGTGCGCCGAGACGACGCCCGGGCGTGCATAGAGCCGGTGCCCCGAGATCAGGCACGAGACGGTCACCTGACCGTGTGCCTCGGCGAGGTACGCGAGCATCGCGAGGATGCGCACGTTCACCCGGCCGAGCTGGATGTCCGTGCGGCCACCCGGATAGATCGTGATCCGCTTGTCGTTCAGGATCCGCTTCCCGAGCGACGGCTTCGCCCATTCGAAGCCCTTGACCAGGGCCTGCAGGCCAACCGCCCGGTAGAGGTGCATGAGCGCGACGGTGCGGTCGGCGAAGGTCGTGCGACCTTCGAGTGCGAGCACCGAGCTCCACGGGCTCTGCTTGGCCCCGCGCGTGCGGAGCTGCTTGGCAAGCGAGCGCAATCGGTCGGCCCCAGCTGGGGTCGAGCCACGCTCGCCGCTTGCGCGTAGCACCGCGAGAGTCAACGCCCAGTCAACGCCGTTCCGCGCCGAGATGCGCTTCAGCTTCTGCGCGAAGGCGGGCTTGAGGCGGCGCGACGCCGGAGTCGGGTCCGGAAGCGCCCGGTAGAGCCACACGGTGGCGTCGACATTCGGCTCGTCGGCCTCGGCCTCACGGTCGACGGGAGCCCTGAGGGGACCAGGATCGGGCTTCACGACCGGCGGCTGGCGCAGGAAGCTCTTCGGCGCCCATGCGCGGCCCTTCAGCTTGGCCTTGCCGGCCGCGGTGTCGCTCGAGCTCGAGGTCTGCTTGTGCGCTGCGATGCCGGCCTGCGCGCGCTTGGTCAGCGCCGCCTTGACGCCGGCTGCCTGAGTATTCGACGCCGGAGCGGAGACGGGCGTCTCGGGTGCGGCTGCTGCCGGCGCCGGCTCATCGCTCGGGCCTGGATCCGGTGCGTCCTCCGCCGGGGTCTCGGCAGGCGCCGCTGCAGGCTCGGCAACCGCCTCGGTCGTAGTCGTGTCTGTCGAGGTCGACTCCGCTGCGAGCTGAGCGTCGCTGGTCTGGTCGAACAGCTTCGTGACCATCGTGTTACCCGCGCCGGCAGAGAGCGCCGCGCCCGCGAAGAACAGTGTCGCGAACACAAGGCTCGCTGCGAGCCGTGGTGGTGCGACCCGAACCTTCTTCTTCCGGGCCTTCGTCGACATGATCAGCTGCCTGCGCTCCCGTCGCACTACGGCGCTCAGAAGCGATAGCGCAGCCGCGAGGAAGAGCGTGTGCAAGAGGCTCTTCCCAGATCTGTTGGTCCGTTGTGGCATTGCCTAGCTCCGTTCGTTCGAGCGCCGAGGCCGCCGCATCGGCGCGGATCCTTTGATTGACATCCGCGGCCGCAACGGATCGAGACGACTATCGGCCTCGCGAGCGCGGGCCACTCACCAAAAGGGGGGATCGAGCCCACGGATCCCTGAACCGGGGGATTACCGCGTGCCCGTTCCGGGGCGATGAACGGGATCGACTGAGCCAACCAAGGCGGCGCGGCCGCCGAAGACGTTTCTGGAGGTTCCCCAGCGTGGCCGGACAGTTCGCCCCGAGTTTTTCAGGCTCTTCGCATGACTCTCGATCATCACTTCCTCTTTTCACAGGTCGTAGTGCGTCGGCGCGCCCGAAGGCACGCCGAAAGGCACGCCTGATTCGACGAAGGGAGGTGAATCAGATGCTGAAGTTTTTCGACGCGTTCAAGCGCGAAGACGGGCAGACCATGGCGGAGTACGGCGTTGTCCTGGCCGTCATCACGATCGCCGTTTTCGGTGCTCTCGCGCTCCTCTCGGGCAACATCGTGAACGCCGTGACCAGGGTCGCGGGTTACATCACCTAAGACCGAACGGCACGGCATCAAGGGTGGGCTCTTTTCACGAAGAGCCCACCCCCCCTTCTCCAATAAGGCGCATGACCAAAAGAGTCTCTCAATGAAAAGAATTTCACTCAGAAATCAGGACGGGCAATCGATGACGGAGTTCGCTCTCGTCCTCCCCATCCTGGCCTTCCTGCTGTTCGCGGTCATCCAGTTCGGAATCGCGTTCAACAACTACATCACGTTGACCGACGCGACCCGCGCCGGCGCCCGCAAGGCGGCTGCCGCTTCGACCAGGCGCGACCCGAATCCACAGGCCACCTGCATGCAGGCGGTGCGCGATTCCGCGAACGGCCTAAGGCAATCCGACCTTACTGCCGATTGCCAATCGGACTGGCAACCAGGTTCAGACGTACAGGTCACCGCGACCTACCCCTACTCAATCAGCCTGCTCGGCCTGTTCACGAAGTCCGGAACATTGACGAGCACTACCACGGAGCGAGTCGAATGAAAAAGATGAATCAAAGAGGACAGTCGATGGTCATGGCCCTCGTTTTCCTCACGGTGATGATGGGCATGTCGGCGCTCGTCCTCGACGTCGGCTCCTGGTACAGGGCGCATCGAGCCGCCCAGTCGACCGCCGACGCGTCTGCACTTGCCGGCGCCCAGGGCCTTCCGGACACGGCCGTGGCCACATCGCTTGCCAACGAGTACGCGGCCAAGAACGGCGGGACGGGCGCGTCCATGTCAGGCCTGCAGATCACGTTCACCCAGCAGGGCTTCGAGCCCGACACGATCCAGGTCACGGTCACGCGGCCCCACCCCGGGTTCTTCTCGAAGGTCTTCGGCTTGGACTCGGTCAACGTGACGGGTCGCGCCACCGCACGCGTGTGGAACGTCCAGAGCGTCAGGGGCGTCGCTCCGATCACCGTCAACTACAAGCACCCGCTGTTGAACTGCACCCGCGGGGTGAATCCAACGTGCGCCCCCAACTTCGAGCAGTCCACGACGCTGGATCTCCAGGACATCCACCAGCCCCATGCACCGGACGCGGCGGGCGCCTTCGGCCTGATCAACCTCAACCAGGCGGACGATGGAAACATCGGCGCCGGGACGCTGGCCGAGTGGCTCTTGAACGGCTATCCGGAAATGCTCTCGCCGGGGAACTACAACTCGGCGCCGTCGGCGAACTTCAACAACTCGCAGTTCACGTCAGCGCTCGACCAGTCGATCGGCAAGGAGCTGCTGTTCCCCGTCTACCGCCTGCTCCGAGGCCCGGGAGCGAACGCGGTCTACCAGATCATCGGCTGGGTCGGCTTCGTCATCGACAGGTACGAGACGAGCGGTAGCGACGGGACGATCTACGGCCACTTCACCCGCTTCACCACGGACGGAGTCCCGGCCGAGAACGGCGGGGGTGGGGCTGAAGGCCTCGGCGTCCACAAGATCGAGTTGACCCACTAACTAAAGGAGAAAGAGACCCGCCGCCATGACTTATCGACTTCGGAACATCGGGATCGCGATCGTACTCGCGGTCATCGCTGCCCTCCTGACGACGTTCTACGTCACGAATTACAAGCGGAGCGTCCAGCACGGCGAAGGAAACGTGCCTGTCTACGTTGCCACACATGACATCGCGCTCGGCACTTCGGGCGCGGACGTCGCGCAGGGTGGCGGGCTCCGAGTGGAGCAGGTTCCGCGGCGCAGCGTCGTGCCCGGTGCGATCTCGCAACCCGACCAGATCGCGGACAAGGTCGCGGTCGAGGCGATCTACGCCGGCGAGCAGGTCTCCACGCAGCGCTTCCGCTCGGTACAGGAGCAGGGGATCCAGGCCCAGCTCAAGGGCAACCTGCGCGCCCTCCAGGTGCCCGGGAGCGCAACGCAGCTCCTGAACGGCACGTTGAAGGACGGCGACCACGTCGACGTCCTCGGAACCTGGCTGTTTCCGGAGAGGGGCTCGAACCACATCAGCCGCGTCCTCCTGCGCAACCTCCTCGTTCTCGAGGCGCCGGCGACGAACGACGTCGAGAGCAAGCTGAGCAGCAACCCGAACCAAGGGTTCACCGTGATGCTCGCCTTGACGGACTCGCAGGCCACGAAGTTCTGGTGGCTCGTGAACAACGGCGAGTGGTCGCTCCAGCTCCGGCCGGTCAGGGATCCGTCCGACAGCCCGGAGGAAGTCAACAACTCCAAGACCAACGCGGTCGACGGCCTCAACGCACGGCAGCGCGGCCGCGCGAGGAGCGGACAATGACCGTCGAGACCCAGACACGTGAAAAGACGCGCGTCTTCATCACGGGCAACTGCGAAGGCCTGGCCGAGCTGAGTGACGCCCTCGGGCGTCACTCGGAGCTCGACCTCGTCGGCAAGTCGGAGCACGTCCGCGAGGGCGCCGGCGCCCTGACGGGTGGCCACTTGCAGGCCGTCCTGCACGCCACGCGCAGCTCGGCTCTGCCCGTCGAGGAGATCGCGGCCATCCGCGAGCACACGCTGGCGCCGATCGTCATGCTCGCCTCGGGTGAGGCCTCGGCCCTGCTCGAGGAGGCGCTCGACGCCGACATTGCCGACGTCCTCCTGCTCCCACAGCTGACGGAGAACGTCGTGTTCGCGATTCGCAAGGCGAGCCATTCCGGCCGTCGGTCGAAGGACGGCCGTGCCCGCGGCAACGGCCGCGTGATCACCGTCTTCTCGCCGAAGGGCGGGACGGGCAAGACCGTCATGGCGACGAACCTGTCCGCATGCTTCGCGAAGAACGGGGGCAAGAAGACGCTGCTGCTCGACCTCGACCTGCAGTTCGGCGACGCCGCGATCATGCTCGGGATCGAGCCGGAGAAGACGATCCAGGACCTCGTCACTGCTCCGGGCGAGCTCGACCCCGAGAAGCTCGCCGGCTACACCACCCGTCACTCCACGGGTCTCGACATCCTGCCGGCGCCGATCAGGCCCGAGGACGCCGAGCTCGTCACCGAGGCCAAGCTGGTCCGGCTGATGGAGGTCGCCAAGGAGTCCTACGAGGTGATCGTCGTCGACACCTCCCCGTTCTTCCACGGGCCGATGCTGGCGACGCTCGACCAGACCGACGACCTGCTGCTCGTATGCGGGCTCGAGGTGCCGACGATCAAGAACGTGCGCCTGAGCCTCCAGACCCTGCAGCTCCTGTCCTTCCCGACCGAGCGCGTACGGGTCGTCCTCAACCGGGCGAACTCGAACGTCGGCATGAAGAAGGGCGAGGTCGAGGCCGCTCTCGAGTCGAAGATCCGCTTCGAAGTGCCGAGCGACCGCGTGGTCCCGCTCGCCGTCAACCGCTCCAACCCGGCCGTGCTCTCCGACCCGAAGTCGGACTTCGGCCGCGCGGTGCGCGAGATGGCGAAGACCCTCCTGCCGGCCAAGGCAGCCACGAACGGGAAGCGCCGCTTCCTGGGAAAGAACGGTAGCTAGCAATGGGCCTTCACGACCGCATCAAGGGCGGCGGCGAGAACGGGAACGGCGACGCCACCTACGACGAGCAGCCGAATGCACTCGGCTCGAGCCAGGCGATCGGCGAAGCGCCACCCGAGAAGGTTGCCGATCCGTACGCCGAGCTGAAGACCCGGATCCACCACGCGTGCATCGCGAAGCTCGGTCCGCACCTGTTCACGACCGAGACGAGTGAGAACCTCTCCGAGCGCGTCCTGCGCGAGGTGACGGAGCAGCTCGCGCTCGACCGCACCCCGCTTACACGCGAGGAGCGGCGGCGCATCGTCCGGGAGATCACCGACGACATCCTCGGCTACGGGCCGCTGGAGCCGCTGCTCCGAGACGACTCCGTGACCGAGGTCATGGTCAACAACTTCGACATGATCTTCATCGAGCGGGACGGCAAGCTCGAGCGAAGCCAGACGACGTTCGCCGACAACGCCCACCTCCTGCGGATCATCGACAAGATCGTGTCCCAGGTCGGCAGGCGAATCGACGAGTCCTCGCCCATGGTCGACGCGCGTCTTCCCGACGGCAGCCGTGTGAACGCGATCATCCCGCCGCTCTCGCTACGCGGGCCGACGCTCACGATTCGAAAGTTCTCGCGCGACCCGTACACGATGGACGACCTGATCGCCTTCGGCTCACTAACCCCGAAGGCCGCTCAGTTCCTCGCCGCGTGCTGCCGCGGGAAGCTGAACATCCTCATCACCGGAGGTACCGGTACCGGTAAGACGACGACGCTGAACGCGATCTCCGCCTTCGTCCCCGGCGACGAGCGAATCGTCACGATCGAGGACGCAGCCGAGCTTCAGCTCCAGCAGGACCATGTGATCACGCTCGAGGCTCGCCCGCCGAACATCGAGGGCCAGGGCGAGATCCGGATTCGCGAGCTCGTGCGGAACTCCCTCCGCATGCGCCCCGACCGGATCATCGTCGGTGAGGTCCGCGGCGCCGAGACGCTCGACATGCTCCAGGCGATGAACACGGGCCACGAGGGCTCGCTGACCACGATCCACGCGAACTCTCCTCGCGACGCGCTGTCCAGGCTCGAGACGCTTGTCCTCACCGCGGGGGTCGAGCTTCCCCTGCGGGCGATCCGCGAGCAGATCTCGAGCGCGTTCGACCTGCTCGTGCAGATCACGCGCCTCGTCGACGGTTCCCGCAAGATCTCCCACATCACCGAGGTGCTCCGCATGGAGTCCGAGGTGATCACCCTGCAGGACATCTTCCACGCGAAGCCGCCGGACGAGGAAACTGCCGCGAGTGGCCCGTCGAGGCTCCTCTCCCCGCTTCTGTGCACCGGCCTCAAGCCGCACTTCCTCGACAAGATGGCAGCGCACGGAGTCGCCCTGTCGCCGAGCTTCTTCAACGAGGAGCTGTCCGGCTACCGGTCGAACCTCGCCGTTGCGAACTTCGGCGGATTCTCATGATCACGAAGCGTGTACTCGCGATCGCTCTCGCGGGGGCGATGTGCCTCGCCGTGCCGGCCGCCTATGCCGGTGTCACGGTCAAGGGCGTCGACACGAGCTCGTTCCCCGTGCTCCGCGTCAGCGTGCTCACCTCCGATCCGAGCTCGCAGCCCCCCGGGCTGCGTGAGAACGGCCAGCGCGTCCGGATCGAGCAGGCGGAGAACCTTGGCGCCGAGAAGTCCGTCGTGCTCGCGATCGACCGGTCACAGTCGATGCGCGGCGCTCCGCTCGCCAACGCGGTCGCGGCAGCACGGAGCTTCCTCGCCTCGAAGCCGGCAGCGGACAGGCTCGCCGTGGCGTCGTTCGCCACGAAGCCGCAGATCCTGACCGACTTCTCGACGCAGCGGAGCGACCTGGACGGCGCTCTCAGCGCGATCAAGGTCGACCCCGTCCAGGGCACGACGCTCTACGACGCAATCGTCCGCGCGTCGAACACGCTCGCGTCCGAGACGCTCGAGGCCCGGGTGATCATCGCCGTGACCGACGGGAACGAAACGCGCAGCTCGGCCTCTCTGAACGAGGCGATCTCGGCTGCACGCAAAGCCAGGACGGCGATCTACGTCGTCGCCATCGAGAGCCCGAAGTTCAATCCCACACCTCTCCGCAAGCTCGCCGAGCAGACCGGTGGCGCGTACCACGGAACCTCGTCGAGCGCAGCCCTGACCGCCGAGTACGCGAAGATCGCGGCAGAGCTCCGCCGCACGTGGCTGCTCGACTACGCGACCGCGGTGCGGCCCGGGGAAACCGCCTTCCTCGAGGCGACCTGGGAAGACCAGAAGTCTGTCCCGCAGCCGCTCGTGCTGCCCGCGAGCCTCGGCCCAGGCGCCGACGACAAGAAGCCGTCACAGCTGCTGCCCGGGTTCTTCTACAAGACGGTCTTCGGAACCCAGGTCATGGCGCTCGTCTCGTTCTTCATCGTCCTCATCGCCGCGTCCCTCGCGCTGACCACCGTGAAGGGCGCACGGCTCAAGAAGCGGCTCGCCCCACACATCGCGAAGGACCCTGTGACGCAGAAGCGGAAGCGGGAGAAGGAAAGGCTCGCGGCCGCCGCCGGGCTGTTCAACGCGACCGAGAAGGCGTTCGAGGGCTGGAAGCTCTGGAAGCGCCTCGATCGCCTGGTCGAAAGAAGTGACCTGCCGGTCCGAACCGTCGAGGTCTTCTACATGATGTGCGGAGCCGCGCTCGTCGGCGCACTCATCGCGTCGGTTACGACCCCGTCGATGTTGATCACCCTCGCCGCGTTCGGTGGGGGAGCCTTCGCGCCCGTCGCGTTCGTCTGGTTCAAGGCGAACCGACGGCTCGCGGCATTCGAGAACCAGCTTCCGGACGTCCTGATCACGCTCGCCGCCGCGCTCAAGGCCGGGCACAGCTTCAAGGCCGGCCTGCAGACGATCGTCGACGAGGGCAACCCGCCGGCGAGCAAGGAGTTCCATCGGGTGCTCGGCGAGGCACGCCTCGGAAAGCCCCTCGAGCAGGCACTCGCCGACATGTCCGAGCGACTGGGCTCGAAGAACTTCGACTTCGTGATCACCGCGGTCAAGATTCAGCAGCAGGTCGGCGGCAGCCTCGCGGGGCTCGTCGACATGGTCGCCGACACGGTCCGCCAGCGCCAGCAGTTCATTCGCAAGGTCAAGGGCCTGACGGCGATGGGCCGCGCGGGCGCCTACACGCTCGTTGCGCTCCCGTTCTTCATCGCCATCGTGATCACGATCATCAACCCGACCTACATGTACCCGCTCTACCACACGCCGACGGGTCACATGCTCATTTACATCGGCCTCGGGGCGATGGCGTTCGGCTCCCTGTGCCTCAAGAAAATCGTCTCGTTCAAGGGGTAATGACCACATGACGCTTCTACTAGTCCTCGCTGTCTTCTGCCTCGCCGGCGCCGCGTTCCTGATCGGCGAGCTCGTTACCGCGCCCGCCCGCCAGCGGCACGTGTCTGTGCGGCGGGCCGCCACCTGGGGCAAGATGGAGCTCCCGTCGGGCACGCCCCAGGAGGGCCTGCAGGAGCGCCTCGTCGCGCCGATCGGAGAAGTGCTCGCGAGGTGGGCGCTCAAGCTCAACCCGCGTTCGAGCACCGACAACGTCTCACGCCGGCTGTCGGCGGCGGGACTGGGCTTGAGACTGTCGCCGACGGGCTTCCTCGCACTGAAGGCCCTGTTGGCCCTCATTGGAGTCTTCGTCGGCTCGCTGCTCGGGTCTGGACGAGGGCTGGTCGGGCTGGTGCTCGGCGCCGCCATGGCCGGCGCCATCGGCTTCCTCGGCCCCGACTACGTGCTGACGCTCAAAGCTCGCGGCCGGAGAGAGAAGATCCGCGCCGATCTGCCCGACGCGCTGGACCTGCTCGCGGTCAGCGTCGAGGCAGGCCTCGGCTTCGACGCGGCGCTGGCCAAGCTCAACGAGCACATGGACGGCCCGCTGGCGCAGGAGTTCGGCCTCACGCTGTCCGAGATGCGAATCGGCGAGAGCCGCTCGGAGGCGCTGAAGCGCATGTCCGACCGCGTCGACGCGCCGGAGCTCTCTGCGTTCACGCGAGCGATCATCCAGGCCGACCAGCTCGGCACGACGCTGGGACGGATCCTGCGCGTCCAGGCCACCGACGCGCGACTGCGCCGGCAGGCCGCAGCCGAGGAGCGGGCGATGAAGGCGCCGATCAAGATGCTCTTCCCGACGGTGCTCTTCATCTTCCCGGCCATGTTCCTCGTCATCCTCGGACCGGCCATCCTCAACGTCCAGAAGCTCTTCGGCTAGGAGCTCACGAGCAATGCACCTTGGCAAGAAGAAGAAGCAAGAGGCGCAGGAGTCGGGCGCCGAGGCGCGGGAAGCCACCGAGGGCGGCTTCGGCACGGGCCTACGCGCACAGCTGCTGAAGCGTCAGAACCCGCAGGCCGAGGAGCAGGCTCCCGAGCCCGCCGAGCAGCCCGCTTCGCCCTACGTCGACTACGAGCTCAGCTCACCCGACACCTTCCAGGCGAATGGCGAGGAGCCTCCCCACGAGGTCGAGGATCTTCGCGCGCAGCTCGAGCAGGCTCAGAAGCGCGAGCGCGAGCTGCGAGTGGCCTTCGCCGAGCAGGTCGAGGCGTACGAGCGGAAGCTCGGCGAGGAGTACGCGGTCGCGCACGAGCAGACGAAGCTCGAGGAGCGCAGCGCGAGGATCTCCGGGACGGAAAGCGCGATTCGGCAGCGCGAGGAGCGCCTGGCCGCGGAGCGGCAGGAGCTGAATGCCGAGCGGACGAAGCTCTCGGCGCTCCAGGACGAGGTTGCAGCAGCACAGTCTGCTGCCTCCGAGCTCCAGGAGGAGCTCCAAGCACGCGACGCCGAGCTGACGGAGGCCGAGCGATTCGCGGGCCGGGGCTCCTCGGAGCTCGCTCAACGCACGGCGGCGGTCGCCGCACGGGAGAAGAAGCTTGCGAAGACCGAGCACGAGCTCTCCGCGCGCGAGCGCGGGTGGAGGGCGCGAGAGAACGAGCTGAAGCGCAAGGAGAAGGATCTCGTAAGCCGGGAAAGCCGTCTGACGGAGAGCGAGCAGCGTGTGGCCAAGGAGAGCGCACGGACAGCCGCCGAGGACGCCGCGCTGAGGCGCCGCGAAGCGGAGGTCCACGATCGGCACGAGCGCATCCGAGCGGAGACCGACCAGCTCGAGCGGCAGCTCGAGTCGTCGGGCGCCGACGTCGTGGAGCTCGACGGACGCCTCGCTGCGATCGAGGCCCGCGAGCAGGAGCTCGTCGCCCGCGAAGCCAAGCTGAAGCAGCGCGAGTCGGATCTCGACAAGACGCAGAGTGAAGAGCTGAACCGGCTGAGACGGGACTTCGAGGCCCGCGAACAAGATCTCGTCGCCCGGGAGGCCGAGCTTCAGCGGCGCAAGTCGGATCTCGACAAGACTCACAGCGAAGAGCTGGATCGGCTGAGACGGGACTTCGAGGCCCGCGAACAAGATCTCGTCGCCCGGGAGGCCGAGCTGAGCCACCGCCAGGCGGATCTCGAGAAGTCGCAGAGCAAGGAGCTCAGTCAGCTGAGACAGCAGCTCGAGGCCCGTGAGCAGGAGCTCGTCGCCCGGGAGGCCTTGAGACAGCAGCTCGAGGCCCGCGAGCAGCAGCTTGCCGAGCGCGAGGCAGCGTTCAACGAGGAGAACGAGCTGTCCCGGACGGCCCTTGCCCGAGTCGACAAGCGCGAAAAGCGGCTCGCAGAGACCGAGGCCACCTACCGCGACCGCACGCGCGAGCTCGACGAGCGCGAGGAAGAGGTCGAGCGGAAGGAGGCTCGGTACGAGACCGACTTCGAGATCCGGCTCGAGAAGCTCGAGGCCCGCGAGGAAGCTGTGGCCGAGCTCGAGGAAAAGCTCGGCGCGAAGGAGAACCAGCTCGCCACGTACGTCGCGCAGGCCCAGGGCGCGCTTCAGCGCCGCGAGTCCGAGTGGTGGGACAAGCAGCTCGGCCGCGAAGACGAAGCTCCCGACGCAGAAGTAGCCTAGGGCCCGTTACGAGCGAGTGCACGAAGCACGTAGCGGTCCGGGAGAACCCGGCAGACGCGGCCGGCAATCTCAGTTAGGATCCCGCGACCATGTGGCAGGCCTACGTGAGATTCAAGTCCGGCTCGACGACTCGCGCCGACGTCGCTGAGAACGAAGAGGACGCGCGAAAGGCGCTCGAGGATGCGATGGGCCAGTTGAAGTCGAACGGCATCGGCGCCGTCGGCCCGAGCCTCGTCGTCATCAAAGACGACCTCGAGTTCATCAAGCTCGAGCAGAAGCAGCAAGAGCGCTAGCGCCGGCCGCGTCGCGACCAAGAGCCCGCCGGCGCGGACCCAGGCTCGCAACACAACGGCTATTCAACGCTAGTCCAAGGGTCGTAGGACGGATGTCCGATTGCAGCCCGGACCAGGTCCGTGACATTCTGCGGGCGCAAGATCAGACAGACCGAAGTCTCTCCTCTCTCCTCCCTAACGTCCCAATCAGACCAGGCCGC
The DNA here is from genome assembly GCA_963776955.1 of uncultured Actinomycetes bacterium. Taxonomy (GTDB): domain Bacteria; phylum Actinomycetota; class Thermoleophilia; order Gaiellales; family Gaiellaceae; genus VAXT01. Next base: position 58,137 of record CAVZOM010000002.1, on the reverse strand, counting down.
GTTCTTTGGCCCAGAGCGCGGCCTGAGTGCGGTCCGTGACCCCGATCTGCTGGAAGACCCGCGTCAAGTGGGTCTTGACGGTCTTCTCGCTGATCCCGAGCTCGCGAGCGATCAGCTTGTTCGGCAGACCCTTCGAGAGGCATTTCAGCACCTCCAGCTCGCGCTCGCTCAGCTGCACCTCAGCGCTCTCGCCGCGAGCTTCGAGCAGCGTCCTGGCCACCTTCGGGGCAAACGGCGACTCGCGCCTGGCTGCCGCCCGCACGCCCCGGATCACCTCTTCGGGCTCGGCATCCTTCAGCAGGTAGCCGACCGCGCCCGCGTCGAGAGCGGCGACGATTTGCGCGTGCTCCGCGAAGGACGTGAGGACGACTACCTGCACCTCCTCGTTGGCGGCCACGATCCTCTTCGTCGCCTCGATGCCGTTCAGGTTGGGCATCGAGATGTCCATGAGGACGACATCGGGCCGGTGTTCGGCCGCCAGCTCGACGGCGTGCTGTCCGTCCTGCGCCCCGCCCACCACCTCGATGTCGTCGACCGTGCTGAGCAGGCGCTCGAGGCCTGCTCGGACGACGGCGTGGTCCTCGGCGAGCAGGACCCGGATCACACGGTCACCTCGACCCGGACGGCGGTGCCACGGCCGGGCTGCGAGTCGATCTCGAGGTCACCGCCGACCTCGCGCACGAGATCGCGGAGGACTCTGAGCCCGAAGTTGGAGGCGTCGACCCTTCCCTCCGGGTTGAAGCCCGAGCCGTCGTCCTCGACGCGGAGGGTGGCCACGCCATCGCGTCGGGCGACTTCCACCTCCACGCGCCCCGCGCCCGCGTGCTTGACGACGTTTCGGAGCGCCTCCTGCGCGGCTCTGAAGAAGAGCTGCTCGACCTCGGGTGACAGCTCGCCGTTGACCGAGAGCCGGGTCTCGAGCCCTCGCGAAGAGCACGGCGCGAGCAGGTCCGTCAGCGCTGCCTCGAGGCCTTCGCGCCGCAGGTCGGGTGGGTAGATCTCGACGAGCAGGCTGCGCAACTCTCTCAGTACCTGTCTCGTCTGGGACGAAGCCTCTCGCAGAGTGGGCGCGATATCCCCCGGCGCAGAGCTCGCCACCGCAGAGAGCGAGTACGAGACACCTGCGAGGTCCTGCACGATCCCGTCGTGCAGGTCGGCCGCGATTCGGCGCCGCTCCCGCTCCGAGGCCTCGACTGCGCGCTGAAGGAGGTCCAAGCGCTCACGCTGAGCCCGACGCACACGATGCGCGAGTTGCCATGCGAGCGGGAGCTGGACAAGGGCGAGCAGGATGAGCGCGCCGAGGGAGATGAAACCGAACTCGCGGAAGATGCGTCGGGCGCGCGCGTCGACGAAGCTCGAGCGGTAGTACTCCTCGTACAAGAGCGGTTCACCGCCTGGCGTGGTGATCGCTGCGTACACCTCGACCAGCTGCCCGAACTGCCGCTCGAACCGGTTTTCGGGCTCGTCGAGGTTGCTGACCTCGGCGTCGATTCGGTTGCCCTCGAACTCCTCGAGTTCTTCCGCCGAGAGCGGATAGCGGGCGCCGATCAGCCTCGCCTCGTCCGAGTAGATGATCCGGCCGGTCCGGTCCCAGATCTTCACTCGGACGACGGATGTGCCGCGGACGCGCTGCCTGACGACGTCGTCGAGGCGGCGGAGCGCCGCAGCATCTCCGATCAAGATGCTTTCTCGAAGGGCCGGCTCGACGGCCCACATCGCCGAGGCTCGCGTCAGGTCCTTCGCGTCGCGGATCGCCTCGTCCTCGCCAAGCTTCTGAAAGAGCAGAACGCCGAGGAAGCTGATGATGACGACGGCGACGAGCGCGCTCGCGACGTAGCGGACGACGGACTGCCAGACGGGATTGGGCTCGGCCACCGACTGAATAGTGCCGCTGCCCATCGGCTTTTCAAACCATCTGCTTCGCTCAGGGTCGCCTCACCGCTAGCAGGGCCGCACCGAGCGCTGCCGCGGCGAGCGCCACCAGCCGGCCGCGGCGGAGGTTCGCCTCCAAGAGCCAGCTGCGCTCCTTCGCCTCGGCGTCGAATCGGCCTCGGGCCCCGAAATCGCCGGGCACCGGCTCGAACAGGTTCCCGGGCCGCTCGCCGTCGAGCAGCTCCTCGGTCTGCTGGGCGTCCACTCCTCGACTCGCGAGGAAGAGGTCGCCGACCCACGGCGCGAGGCGCTCTCCGAAGATCGCCTTGGCCGCGGGCCAGCCGACGATGACTTCTCGCCGCGGATGCTCGGCTGCGTGCACGATCGCCTGCGCTGCGACCTCGGGTTGGAAGATCGGAGGCACCGGCTGCGGGTGCCTCGGAAGCTTCGCGCGGCCCCAGCTGGACTGGGGCGTGTTGTGAGCCGGGAGCTCGACCATCGTCAGCCGGACGTTCGAGCCGTCATGGAGAAGCTCGGTACGCAGCGACTGGGTGAATCCTTTGACCGCATGCTTGGCGGCGCAGTAGGGCGCCTGGAGCGGAATCGCACGGTACGCGAGCGCCGAGCCGACCTGGACGATCGTTCCGCGGTCGCGCGGCACCATCCGGCGCAACGCGGCAAGCGTTCCCCACACGTAGCCCAGGTACGTGACCTCCGTCGCCCGCCTGAACTCCTCCGGCGTGATGTCGGTGACGCGGGCGAAGGTCGTTGCCATCGCATTGTTCACCCAGACGTCAATCGGCCCGAAGCTGTTTTCGATCTGCGCGGCAGCGTCGTCGACGGCGTCTTCGTCAACCACATCGAGGGGCAGGACGAGCGCCTGGCCGCCGAGCCGCTCAACCTCGGCGGCGGCCTGCTCGAGCCGGTCCTTCCCGCGCGCGATGAGGCCGATTCGGGCCCCGGTGCGTGCGAAACGCTCGACCGTGGCGCGGCCGACTCCCGCAGAAGCGCCTGTGACGGCGATCACTTTCATCGGCCGTGGAGTACCCCGTTCGCCGAGGCGGTAGTCGCGGCGCAGCGCGATATTGTCTCTCGGTGGCACGGGCGGAGATCCGCGACCCGTCGGTCGGCGACGTGCAGCGCGTGGCTGAGCTTCGCGTTGCCGTTCGAGCCTTCGAGCGAGGAACGGAGCGAGCGGCGCGGGCAGCCGGCCTGACGCCGCAGTGGTATCTGCTCCTACTGCTCGTGAAAGGTTCGGAGAGCGGCGACGAGCGCGCCACGGTCGGCGAGCTGGCCCGGCGAATGCACCTCGCTCAGAGCACGGTCACGGAGCTCGTCAATCGCGTGGAACGCGGGGGCCTGGTGCGCAGGACGACTTCGGCGACGGACGCGCGTGTCGCCCACATCGCCCTCACGCCCAAGGGCGAGAAGCGGTTCGCGGCCACCTTCAGTGCTCTGGCGGAAGAACGTCGGGCGCTGCGTGAGGCAATCGAGCGGCTGGACTAACGGCGGTCGACGCGCCAGGTGATGCCGCCGTCGCCGGATCCCCAAGTGACGGCGCCCTGCTCCTGGCGGGTGAACGCCGTCACGTCGACGCCGCGCACGGTGATCTGCGGCCAGGCGACCTCGATCGAGCGCACCAGAACCTGACCCTCGGCTTCAGGAAGCTTGACCACGGTGACCACACCGCCGCGCACGAGCAGGATCCGGGGCGTGTTGTCGAAGCGGATCCCAGCCGCGCGAATGCTGACGAGGGCCGCGATGCCGTCCGGCACCGCCTTCCCGTCGATGATCACGCCTTTGATCCGAGCGACCCGCTGGCGGCGCAATCCTTGCTTGGCCGGGGGCCACGCCGCTGCGCGGAAGAGGTTCCCACCGCGCCACCACCAGAGCATGCCTCCGCCGCCGGTGAAGCCTCCGCCGCTGCCCTGCTTCGTCGCGTGCCAGTGCACTCCCCCGTCGGCAGTCCAGAGGCGCACCTGGCGGCAGCCGCAATCCACGACCCGATCGCCGAGGCTGATCATTCCGGTCAGAGCCGTCACGCGGGCGACACGGATCGCGTTGCGCGGATAGATCAGCCGCCACGACCGCCCGCCGTCGTCGGTTGCGAACACGCCGTCCTCCCGGCTCACCCAGCCGTGCAGCCCGTCGGCGAAGCTGCGGTGCTCGGGCAGAGGAGTCTCGTCGGCCCCGACGATTCGCGACCGGCCCGAGTCGAGGACGAAGCCCTGCACGCCACCGTTGTAGTTTGGAAGGTAGATCCGGTCACCGACGACGGTCGGCGCGACGTACGTGGGCCCGCCGAGACGGGCACGGAAGCGGTTCCGGCCGCTGCGCGCGTCGAAGCCGAGGAGGCTCGAGCCGCCGATCGCGTTCTCCGCCAGCCAAACGGTGTTTCCGGCAATCGTGGGCGAGCCGTTGAACAGGCCGCTGCCGACTCGCTTGCCCCAGGTCAGACGCCCCTTGCAGCGGCGGGTGACGTCGACCCGTACGAGCCGGCCGGGCGTGGCCACGTAGACCGCGCCGGTCAACGCGGAGTAGGCCGGCTGCGAAAGCAGAGGAGCGGCCATCGTCGGATTGGAGAGCCTGAGCCTGAAGAGCGTCCCCGCCGCCACCTTCTCGGCACGCCAGACGTAGACGTAGCCGTCCTTGTTCACGGCAGCCACCAACTGGCCGCAGAAGCGGTGGCGGAAGATGACGGGCGAACCGGCGAACCCGATGTCACGCCCTTTCATCTGCGGCGGGTGGTGCGCGCTCAGCACCCTGAGGTCGAGCGACAGCTCCACGACGTGCTCTCCGTATCCGGCCCACTCGCGGAAGCGCTTGCCGACGTTCGAGCCGCCGCGGAACGCGTTCCCGGTCGCGACGTAGAGGGAGCCGCGCTCGGGGTTGTAGGAAACCCCGCCCCAGCCCCAGACGCTTCCACCTCCACCGAGGCGCAAAGGCACGGAGACCCAGCTCGAGACCTGCCGTGTGGCTGGGTCGAGGCGGATCACCTTCCCAACCATCGGACGGTCGCAGTACGAGCCCGTGCCGACGTACAGCGAGCCGTTCACGAGTGTCATCGCGCCCCAGACGAGCTCTCTCCGGTAGTCCGTGTAGAGCCGGACCGGCCAGCCTGCGCGCTCCGCCCCCGTCACGAGGTCGAGCGCGTGCATCCGTCCGAACGCGTCCACGATGTAGAGCGTGCGCGTGCTCCGGTCGATGAGGCCCGTGCCCGTGACGCCGTAGCCGTCGATCTGCTGACAGATGCGGTCGAGCTGGCCCAGTTCGACCCGCCAGCGGATGTAGCCGTTTTCGGCGAGTGCATAGACGACGCCCTTGTTGGTCGTGACGTAGACGGTGCGACGGCCTGGAACCGGCACGTCCTGGGCAACCAGCGCCTGTGCGCTGACGCGGCCCGAGATGGGCGTGTACCAGGCAGGGCGAACCGACGGCGGCGAGAGCGACGTCGCAGTCGCCGAGCTCCGCGCTAGGTCGTTCCCGTAGGTGAGCCACTCCCCGGTGACGACCTGGGCGCCGCCGGCACCGCCGCTGACGAGCGTGAGGACGAGCGCCGCCGCGAGCCAGGTCCTCCGCACGGGCGAATCCTAGGCGACAACGATGACGAATTTGTAACTACTTCAGGCCGCGGCTGACGACCATGCCCACGCGAACCCCGAAGCACAGGCGAACGCCTTTGCGCAGCGTCTGGCGCATGACACGGCCTCGCAGCCGCTTCGACCGCGCGTACTTGACCGTGCCCGCGGCGCACCCGGCCTTGCGCAACAGCGAACGTGCCGATCGGACGCTCTTCCCGGCGAGGTTCGGCACCTTGCAGAACCGCTCACGGCCAGGAACCGGCGGTGGAGCGCCTTGGACCGGCTGCCAGTCGGGATCCGACTCGTTCGCCGGGCTGTTCGTGATGTTGGCGGGGCTGCTCCCGTCGGCATTCATGACGAAGATCTCCATGTCACCGGTCGCGCCACGGTCGGTGGCGAAGGCGATCTTCGTGCCGTCCGGCGACCACGTCGGCTCGGCGTCGCTCGACGGATCGTTCGTCAGGTTTCTGAGGCCTGAGCCGTCGGCGTTCATGGTGAAGATCTCACCGGCCATTCCCACGAAGCGGGTAAATGCGATCTTCGTCCCATCCGGCGACCATGCTGCCTGGTCGTCCTCGTAACTCGTCGCGTTCGTCAAGTTCCGGGCGCCGCTCCCGTCGGCATTCGCGGCGAAGATCTCCGAGTTCGAGGGCTCGACGTTCTGCGTGTAGGCGATCTGCCGGCCGCTCGACGCCCATGCGGGCGCAAAGCCGCCTGGGATCAGCCGCTGCATCGCGGTTCCGTCGGCGTTCGAGGCGAAGATCTGCGTCCCGCCGACGTCGTACGTGACCTTTGAGCCGTCGGGCGTCCAGTCCGGGTTGGCGTCGTCGGGGGAGCTCCGGGTCAGGTTCCGTTGGACCTTCCCGTCGGAGCTCATGACAAAGACGTCGTTGCTGCCGCCCTTTCCGGGTCTCACGAAGGCGAGCTTCGCCCCGTCGGCCGACCAGGCAGGCGCTTCGTCGGGATTCGGGTTCCTGCTGAGGTCCGCTTTGCCCGTACCGTCGGGCGCCATCGAGAAGATGTCCTCGTTCTTCACGGAGGGATCGAACCTGCAGGCGCCGTCGCTGACGTACGCGATCCTCCCGTTTGCAGCCTGGGGACCGGCGCTTGCCGACGCGCCTCCGCCCAGAACCGCCAGCGCGAGAACGAGTGCACCGAGCAGCCGAGCCCGGCTCTGGCCCGGTGCCGAGGGAGACCGGATGGCTTCGTCGACGGTCACCCGACCATGATCGGCACCGAGACGTCGCCGCTTTAGGCTTGTGCCTTTTCGTCGCGCAAAGCGCAGCACTTTGCCGCGAGTCCAAGCCGCCGAGCCCCGGGACCTCAGACCTACGTAGGCATGGGCGGGAAGATCGATGAGCCATCCTCCGGTAGGTGTGCTTTTCGTCGCGGAAAGTGCGCAGCACTTTGCGCGAGTCCCGGGCCCGTGGCCCGGGACCATTTCACGCGACGCCGATGCCCCCGGCGAGCTCGCGCGAGATCGCATGCTCGGCCTTCCCGACCCGGACAGTCAGCGGCCCGCCGAACGGCTCGGCGGAACGAAGCTTCACCTTGCGGCCCGGGACGAGTGCCAGCTTCTTCAGGTAGCGCAACAGCTCGTCGTCGTTGCTCGGTACGCGGCGGATCGTCGCCTCGTCGCCGGGCTCGAGGCTGGCAAGCGTGCGCAGGGTGGGCCGCTCCATGCGGAGATCTGCGTCGGGGATCGGGTCGCCGTGGGGGTCGTGCGTCGGGTAGCCGAGCGAGCGGTCGATCCGCGCCTCCAGCTCCTCCGACAGTGCATGCTCGAGCCGATCCGCCTCGCTGTGTACCTCGTCCAGGCTGAGCCCGAGCGCCTGCGCCAGGTACTGCTCGAGCAGCCGGTGGTGCCGAATCACCTCGAGCGCGACCCGCTCTCCGGCCGGCGTCAGCTCGACCCCGCGGTACGGCGCGTGCTCCGCGAGACCCAGCGACGACAGGCGCTTCAGCATCGCCGTCACCGACGGCGGACGCACGCCCATGCGCTCGGCGATGCCCGAGGTGGTCGCGCGCCGGCCCTCCATTCGGAGCTTGTGGATCTCCTTCAAGTAGTCCTGCATCGCGTCTGTCAGATCGCGAATCATCACCTATACTCTAACTTAGAAATTCGCCATGGCTAAAAATCTGACTCGAAAGCAGGTCCTGGCGGGCTCTCTTCCGATTGTGGCCGCCGCGCCGCTGGCGAAGCTCGCCTGGCCGAGCACGGCCCACGGAGAGCGTTCCGCGACGCACCTCGGGCACGACCGCCCGCACTCGGGACACGCGGCGATGATCGGCGCCGAAGCGCCCGCTCCGGGGGGCCCGCACGACCAGGACGCGCTGCTGATCCCGCCGGCCGCCCTGCCCTACGAGGCGGGTCGGGTCCGCGAGTACGATGTCGTCGCCGTCGACCGCCGGATCGAGGTCGCCCAGGGAGTGTTCTTCGACGCCTGGACCTACAACGGCACCGTCCCGGGTCCGATCATCCGCGCGACCGAGGACGACATCCTCCGCGTCAACTTCCGGAACGGCGGCTCGCATCCGCACACGATCCACTTCCACGGCATCCACCCCGGCGGCATGGACGGCGTCTTCGAGATCGTCGACTCCGGCGACTCGTTCACGTACGAGTTTCCGGCCCGCCCGTACGGGATGCACCTCTACCACTGTCATGCGACGCCGCTGAAGAAGCACATCCACAAGGGTCTCTACGGCGCGTTCATCATCGACCCGAAAGAGCCCCGGCCGCCGGCGCGCGAGCTCGTGATGGTGATGAACGGCTACGACACGGACGGCGACGGAGAGAACAACTTCTACACCGTCAACGGGCGCGCCTTTTACTACGCGAAGTACCCGATCAAGGTCAAGAAGGGCGAGCTCGTGCGCGTCTACCTGGCGAACCTGACCGAGTTCGACCTCATCAACTCCCTACACCTGCACGGTGAGTTCTTCCGCTACTACCCGACCGGCTCGACCGACCACTTCGAGTACACGGACACGGTGATGCTCTGCCAGGGCGAGCGCGGGATCATGGAGATCGAGTTCCACAACACGGGCGTCTTCATGTTCCACGCGCACCAGAGCGAGTTCGCGGAGCTCGGTTGGATGGGCTTCTTCGAAGTGAGTGAGTGACGTGGAGTCGGGCTCGCTCGCGGCGAAGCTGAACGGCGCGCACTGGCGGCTCTGGGCGCTGTTGCCGATCGTGGCGCTCGTCGGGATCGTCGCGCTCTTCGTCTCCACCGGCAGTTCGCTGGTCGAGCTCGTCGGGCAGAACCCGCCGCCCGCGGACGAGGTCGACATCCGCCGCGTCGAGCTCCGGCCCGGCGAGATCAAGATCAGGGTCACGAACCCGCAGCGCGACGACATCACGATCGCGACGGTCACCGTCGACGACGCGATCGTCCCCTACACGCTCGACGGCGACCGGACGATCGGGCGCCTGCGCTCGACGACGATCGTCGTTCCCTACGACTGGGTCGAGGACGAGCCACTGGCGGTGGGGGTGACGAGCTCGAGCGGGATCCAGACGACGAAGGAGCTCGCGGCTGCTGTCGAGACGCCGGAGCCCTCGGCGAAGGGCTTCTTCGGCTACGCCGTGATCGGGTTCCTCGTCGGCGTCGTGCCCGTCGCGCTCGGGCTCGCCTGGCTTCCCTCCCTGCGGAGAGCGAGCCCGCAATGGCTCGCCGCGTTCATGGCCCTCACCGCCGGGCTGCTGACGTTCCTCGCGTTCGAAGCGCTGTCCGAGGCGTTCGAGCTTCAGGCCGCGCTGCCCAGCGGGCTCGGCGGAGTCGGGCTCGTGCTGCTCGGCGTCTCGTCGACGTACCTGTTCCTGACACTGCTCTCGCGCCGTATGTCGAGTGGAGCGGGCGTTGTCGGCGGCATGGCGCTCGCGACGCTCGTCGCGGTCGGCATCGGCCTGCACAACCTCGGCGAGGGTCTCGCAATCGGCGCGTCGTTCGCGCTCGGGGAGCTCGCGCTCGGGACGTTCCTCGTCGTCGGGTTCATGGTGCACAACGTCACCGAGGGCCTCGGGATCGCGGCGCCGGTCGCCGAGCAGAACCAGAGCAAAGTCTCAATCGGTCGGCTGGCCCTGCTCGCCCTCATCGCCGGCGCGCCGGCGATCCCGGGCGCCTGGATCGGCGGCTTCGTGACGAGCGACGTGCTCGGCGTGCTGTTCTTCGCCGGAGCTGCGGGCGCCGCGCTCGAGGTCGTTGTCGAGGTCGGCCGCTATGTCGCGCGCAAGGCGCCGGGCGGCCTTTCCTCCGGATACGTGGTCGGGGGCTACCTCGCCGGCATCGCGATCATGTACGTGACCGGGCTCCTGATCTAGGCGTGTCAGGGCCCGCGCAAGCGGGTATAGCCCTGGGCGCATGGCTCCTCGCGCCATCTGGTCCGGAACGATCAGCTTCGGCTTGGTCGCGATCCCCGTGCGCATGTACAGCGCGATCGAGGAGCACAAGGTCCACTTCCATTACCTGCACCGCAAGGACGACAGCCCGATCGGCTACCAGAAGTACTGCAAGAAGGAGGAGAAGCCGGTCGCCGACGACGAGGTCGGGAAGGCGTTCGAGATCTCGAAGGGCGAGTACGTCTACGTCGAGGACGAGGACCTGGGGGAAATCGAAGTCGACGGGTACAAGACGATGGAGCTCACGGACTTCGTCGACGTCGAGGAGATCGACCCGATCTACTTCGAGAAGACCTACCACCTGGGCCCGCAAGACGGCGCGGAGAAGGTCTATTCGCTCCTGGCCAAGGCGATGGAGGACACGGGCCTAGCCGGGATCGGGATGTACGTGATGCGCGACAAGCAGCACCTCGGCTGCCTGCGGGTGCGCGACGGTGTCCTCACGCTCGAGAAGATGTTCTTCGCCGACGAGATTCGGAACGTCGAGGGCATCAAGCCGAAGCGCGCGGCGGTCTCGAAGGAGGAGCTCGAGATGGCCGAGGCGCTGATCGAGAGGCTCACCGGCAAGTTCAAGCCGGAGAAGTACAAGGACACGTACACGAACGAGCTGAAAAAGCTGATCAAGGCAAAGCAGCGCGGCCAAGAGGTTCACACTGCTCCGAAGAAGGCGGATGAAGAGGAGCCGGTCGACCTCCTCGAGGCGCTCCGCCAGAGCATGAAGGCATCGAAGGGGAGGACGACGGGTGGGCGCACGAAGAGGAGCTCGAGCCGCAAGCGAAGGACGAAGAAGGCCGCCTGACCCGGTCGAGCGCGCGGCCGATGAGCTCTACGGCCTGCCGCTCGAGCAGTTCGTCCCCCGCCGGAAAGAGCTGGCCAAGAGCCTGCGGGCCGACGGCGACCGCGACTCCGCGGCGGCCGTCGAGAAGCTCCAGAAGCCAAATGTCGCTGCGTGGACGGCGAACCAGCTCGCTCGCCGGCAGGAGCTCGATGTTCGCCGACTCCTGAAGGCCGGCGAAGCGCTCAGCAGCGGAAAGCGACAGGACGCCGAGGGCTTTCGCGTGGCGCGGGCCGAGGAGAGCGAGGTCGTGCGCCGCCTGCTCGTTGCAGCCCGCGAACTGCTCCAGAGCGAAGGCAAGCCGTCAGACGCCACCCTCGCCCGCGTCGGCCGTCTCCTGCGTGCTGCTGCTCTCGACGACTCGCGCAGGGAGCTGCTTGCGACGGGCCGGCTGACAGAGGACCTCGCGCAGGGCGAGAGCTTCACGCTGCTCGCAAGCGCCGCGCCGGCGGCAGCTCCGCCGAAGAAGGGCAAACCCGCGCCGGCGAAGCCGGACCGCGCGGCGAGACGACGGGCCGAGCAGGCGGCCGCGGAGGCCGACAAGGCGGAGCAGGAGCTCGCGCGGGCCGAGCAACGGCTCGCCGAGGCACGGGACGCAGTCGCCGAGCTCCGGAAGCTGGCACAGGAAGCACGAAGCCGAGCCAAGCGTTTGGACGTGGAGTGATGCCGCGCGCGATCGACAGCGCCCTGAAGGCGATCAGCGAGCGTCTCCGCGCCGGCTCGACCGCCGACGGCGCCGACTGGATCTCCGAGCAGCTCGAGCTCCTTCGCAAGCCCGAGCCTGCGCGCAGCATGGACGAGCTCCAGGCGGAGCTCGACTCCCTCGTCGGCCTCGAGACGGTCAAGGAGCAGGTGCGGGCGCTCGTGGCCTTCCTGCAAGTGCAGGCGCAGCGGAAGGAGCACGGCCTGCCGGAGGTCGCGACGTCCCAGCACCTCGTCTTCATGGGCAACCCGGGGACGGGCAAGACCACGGTCGCGCGCCTGCTCGCGCAGATGTACCGCTCGATGGGTCTCCTGCGCCGCGGGCACCTCGTCGAGGTCGACCGCGCCGGGCTCGTCGGCCAGTACGTGGGGCTGACCGCGATCAAGACCGATCGCGCCATCCGGCGCGCACTCGACGGCGTGCTCTTCATCGACGAGGCGTACTCGCTGGCGGTCAGCGACGAGCGGCTCGACTTCGGCAGCGAGGCGGTCGAGACGCTCCTCAAGCGGATGGAGGACTACCGCCATCGTCTCGTCGTCATCGTCGCCGGCTATCCCAGGCTGATGAACCGGTTCCTCGACTCCAACCCCGGGCTGCGATCTCGGTTCTCTCGTGAGATCGACTTCCCCGACTACTCGACCGACGAGCTGCTGGCGATCACGGGCAAGTTCCTGGCCGAGAACGAGTACCGCTTCGGTGAAGGCGCCGCGGACACGCTGCGGCACGTTCTTCCCCAGCCAGGGCGCGGCGAAGGGTTCGGCAACGCCCGCTACGCGCGGACGCTGTTCGAGCAGGCGCTGAACGCGCAGGCGCTACGCCTGGCGCGGATCGAGGGCGCCGCACTCGCCGACCTCGAGCGCGACGAGCTGATGACGCTCCGCTCCGAGGACTTCCTCGCCGCCGCGCGCGCGATCGGAGAGGAATTCGAGGACCCTGAGGCCAGGCGTTCTTTCTGGCGTCGGCTGGCGGGCTAAAGAACCTCCCCCCGACAGCCGAAGAGGGACCTGACCGTCTTCCTCTGCGGTCTCGGGAGCCCGGCGCTTAGGCCGTAAGCGCTGGGCTCCTTTCCTTTTCGCCGAGAGGGCGAGCGGGAAAGACGCCTAGCGGGAGAAGGCAGCGTTCGTGCTCGAGCAGCTCTCGCCGATGATCCTCCGCGGGCAATCGGCGATGCTGGCGACAAAGACCGCGGCGGCGCGATTCTTGTTGATGGTCTGCTCGATGAAGCTGTCGGGCGGATAGAAGCCGTATCCGTACGAGTCCATCTCGATCGTGATCGGGTAGCGGCCCATCTCACCGTACATCCAGTCGTTCCAGTCGCCGTCGGTGATGTAGAGGTCGGACGACTGCTGGGGGTGGTACGTGGTCGTGCGCGCCATCTCGGCGCCCATCGCGACGAACGTCTGTCGGTCGATCGGGTCCATGTCCGGCGGCAGGTCGTCGTACGTATAGCCGTACGGGTAGAGGATCAGGTTGCCGTAGGTGTGGTAGCTGATCCCGGTCGTGACGTTGGGGTGGGCGGTCATGAAGTCGAACATCCGCATGTTCTCGGGGGCCGACAGCGGGGCTGTGCCGCGGTATGTCTCGCTGCCACCGTTGCCGCTCGAGCCGCCGCAGCAGCCCCAGCGGTAGCTGTAATTCCGGTTGTTGTCGGTGCCGATCGCCGTGGGGTTCGGCTGGCGGTTCTTGCGCCACATGCGGAAGTTGCCGGTCGCGATGTCGTATTCCGAGCCGTCCGGGTTCAGGCTCGGGAAGATGTAGATCTGGCGCGAGTAGACGAGCGAGCGGACGCTGACCTGCGACGACTCGACGAAGTGATGGGCAAGCGCGAGGGTGACCTCGACGGTCATGTGCTCGCGCGCATGATGCTGGCCGACGAAGAAGACGCCCGGCTCGGACAGGTTGTCGTTCGCGTCGTCAGAGATGCGCACGCCGATGATGTTCCGGTTCTCGAACGAGTTCCCGAGCGTGATGAGGCGCACGAACTGCGGATGGGCGGCCGCGAGCGCCTGGAGGTTGGCGGTCATCTCCGCGTAGTTGTGGTAGTCCTCGAACCCCGGCGGGAAGTCGTCGGGAATTGTGAAGCCGCTGAGCGGGGCCAGGGGCTTCGAAGTGATGCGGTAGCCGCTGAGCAGGAGCCGGCGCGCCTGCTGGGAGGTCCCGAAGAGCTCGACGTGATCGGCCCACGCGGCCTCGCCGATGTCGAACCCCTGGGACACGAGCAGCGAGCGCTGCTCCTTCGTGTAGACGCCGTGGACGACGAAGCGCTTGATGGAGGCGCTTGGGTTGATCGAGGCGCTGGGTTTGTTGATCGAGGCGCTCAGAGTGCCGCCCGACGGAGCCGCCAGCGCAGTGGGCGCAAGCGTCAGCGCAAGCGCCGCGACTCCCCCGATAAACGCTCCCCTCTTGAACACCCGCCCGGGAGATTATGCGCTCCGAGGGCGTAAGACAAGCTATTAGGCGCGATCCCGCATTCGCCCGAGCCCGTCGAGGATCAAATCGAGCCTGGCCGACGAGGCCGTGGTATCCGTGCGTCAGGTCCTCCGAGAAGCCGGGCCGGAGCGTGGGACATGAAAGCATTGGCGCTCGTGTCGGAGCCAGCCCCCGCGACCGAGGCACCCACACACAAGATGAGGGCGATCGTCCAGGACGAGTACGGCTCCCCTGCCAAGCTCGAGCTGCGAGAGGTCGACAGGCCTGTCCTCGACGACGACGGCGTTCTCGTCCGCGTGCGGGCGGCCTCGGTCAACGCGCTCGACTGGCGCGTGATGCGGGGTCTGCCGTACGTCGTCCGGACGGTCGAGGGTTGGCGCAGGCCCGAGAACAAGATCCGGGGCGTCGACTTCGCCGGCCACGTCGAGGCGGTCGGCAAGGACGTCGTCGAGTTCGAGCCCGGCGACGAGGTCTTCGGCCAGCGCGCCGGGTCGTTTGCCGAGTTCGTCGTCGCCAAGGAGACGAACGTCGCCCCCAGGCCGGCCAATCTCTCGCTCGAGCAGGCTGCGACCCTCCCGTGCGCGGGACTGACCGCGCTGCAGGCGCTCCGGGACAAGGCAGAGGTCGAGCCGGGGCAGCGGGTCCTCATCAACGGCGCCGGCGGAGGCGTCGGCACCTTCGCGGTGCAGATCGCGAAGGCGTTCGGCGCGGAAGTCACGGCCGTCTGCGCCACGCACAACGTCGAGCTGACCGGTTCGATCGGCGCCGATCGCGTCATCGACTACACCAGGGAAGACTTCACGCGAACGGGCGAGCGCTACGACGTCCTCTTCGACAACGCCGGGACCCGGAAGCTCCGACACCTCAGGCGCGTCCTCACGCCCACGGGAACCATCGTCCTCGTCGGAGCGCCGCACTTCCGCTTCGTCGCACCGCTCCTGACACTGGCCGGAGCAAAGATCGCCGACCGCTTCACGGAGCAGAGGCTGCTCCCGTTCCTCTCCAAGCCGAACAAGGAAGACCTGCTCACCCTCAAGGAGCTCGTCGAGAGCGGAAAAGTGACCCCGGTCGTCGACCGAACCTATCCGTTGAGCGAGGCTCCCGAGGCGATCGGGTATCTCGAGCAGGGCCATGCCGAAGGCAAGGTCGTGATCACGATCTGAGCAACCTTCGACCGCGGCTAAGCTAGGAGAGCCCCGCCGACGTAGCTCAGCTGGTAGAGCACTTCACTCGTAATGAAGGGGTCCCCGGTTCGAGTCCGGGCGTCGGCTCTCTCCGATTTGCAGGCCCTCCATGGCGTAGTGGTTGAGCGGCCCGCTATCCGTGTGAACACGGTGCGAACAGCACCCTTCATGGCACCGTCACCGGCGCCTCACCGCCGCCTCGTAGCAGCACCACTAGCGCGATAAGCGCCGAGGGGACGACCATGCTGAATCCGATCAGAATCCCGTTGGTGAGGCCAACCGCCTCCTGAATGCGTCCGAGCGCGATGTAGGCGATCCCCGCCAAGGCGGAGCCGAGCCCCAGAACCATTCCTGATGCCGTCGCGGGGGCGCCCGGCACGAACTCCTGCGCAATGATGATTAGCGCGGGAACCGGCACGAAAAGAAGGGTGCCCGCGAGCGCGATTGCACCGTAATAGATGGCTGTTCCTGGCTCGCTGGCGATCACCGCAAGTAGCGGACCGAGGGTCAGGAGCAATGCGCCGACGATCGTGATGACGGGGCCGAGCCTAGGTGCGAGGAAGCCGCCGAGGATCGAGCCGATGCCGCCCGCGAACGCGAACGCGGACAGCGTCCATCCGATGATCGCTGCGTCGGATGAGTAGCCGTTTTCCTCCACGAGCCAGAGCGGCATGGAGCCTGTGAACGTCACGAAGGCGAGCGCGCTGAACATGCTCGCGAGGGCGAGCGCCCCGAGCGGCCCACGCGCCAACCGCAGATCGAACAGTCGACGGAGGGGCCGACGGGGATGAGGCTCCCATTGCGGCAGAAGGATGCCGACTGCGACGCCGATGACGAGCCCTGGCACCGCGAGCCAGACCGTCGCTTCAGTGCCGTAGGTGGAGACGAGGTAGAGGATGACGACCGGCCCGAGGGCGAAGCCGACCATGCCGCCGGCGGTGAAGAGACCCACGCCGAGGCTCGCGTTCGACGCCTGAGAGCCAGCGATCGTCGTTCCGATCGGGTGGAGGGCCGCAGACCCGAGCCCGCCGATCACGAGCAAGAGGAAGACGAGCCAGAGCTCGGAAGCAACGCCGATCAGACTCAGGAACGTAGAGGCCATCAAGACGCCGAGGCATCCGATTACCCGCAACCCGACGTCCTCGCCGAGCGCCCCGAAGACGGGCTGTGTAACGGAAGAGGCGATCCAGAAGACCGCGACCATCAGGGCGAGTGTCGAGGGGCCAACATCGAATCGCGCCTGAAGAGTCGGGAGCAGCGCACCCAGGATCGCGGTGATCGCGTCGTTCACTGTGTGGACGAGCGTCATGAAGACCGCGAGCGTCGTCCCACCGAGGAACCCGGGCTTGCGGATTATGTGCGGCATCCGCGGATCATGAACGGCGGGGGGCAGGTGTGTTAGCCACGGCGCCGCCCGGGGTAGTGGCTAGATCGACGACGGCTCTTCGAGGCATATGGTCCCCGGCTTGAACCGAGGAGTGTGAAGGAAGCATGTCTGCGCCCGAACCATCCGCAGGGAACGTCACGTCGGCCGAAGCGAGTTCGCCTAAGCATCTCGAGGTTGCAGTTGTGGGTGGCGGCCAGGCCGGCCTGGCGATGGGCTATTACCTCCGCGAGCAGGGGCGGCGGTTCGCCATCTTCGAGCGGGGCGCTTCAATCGCGCCGGCTTGGCGCGAGCGCTGGGACTCACTGACTCTCTTCACGCCGCGCCGCTACAGCGCGCTGCCGGGCCTCGTCTTTCCGGGCGACCCGGATGGTTATCCGACGCGCGATGAGGTGATCGCCTACCTGGAAAGCTATGCAGAGACCTTCGAGCTTCCGATCGAGCTCAACAGCGAGGTGCGCACGCTCTCCCACGAGGGCGGGCGCTTCGTCCTCGACGTCGGCGGCCCAACGGTCACCGCCGACCAGGTTGTGGTTGCGACCGGACCGTTCCAGACACCGTTCGTGCCGAAGCTCGCCGAGGACCTGGACCCGGGCGTGTGGCAAGCCCACAGCACCGGTTACCGCCGGCCGGGCGACGTGCCCGACGGAGCCGTGCTCGTGGTCGGGGGCGGAAACACCGGCTTTCAGATCGCCAAGGAGCTTTCCGCCACGCACACGGTCCTGCTCGCGGTCGGGTCGAAGCAGAAGCCGTTGCCGCAGCGCATAGCCGGCCGCGATCTCTTCTGGTGGCTGACGAAGACGCGCCTCCTCTTCAAGACCGTCGAATCGCGGCTTGGGAGCAAGTTGCGGTATCGGGACACGTTGATCGGATCGAGCCCGCGCGAGCTCAAGCGCCGCTACGGCGTCGAGCTGAAGCCGCGCGCGCTTGCTGCGGCGGGCCGCACCGTGCGCTTCGAGGACGAAAGCGAGCTCGAGGTGGACGCCGTCATCTGGGCGACGGGCTACCGCCCCGACTTCTCCTGGATCGACCTTCCCATCCTTGACTCGAACGGGCGACTGCGACACCGTCGCGGAGTAACCGACGTTCCAGGTCTCTACTTCCTCGGCCTCACCTGGCAGTGGACTCGCGGCTCGGCGCTGATCGGGTGGGTGAAGGACGACGCTGCATTTCTCACCGAGCAGCTCGCAGCCTCGAATGGAGCACAGAGGCGAACCGCGCGCGAAGCACCGAGCTCCGCGGCCGAAGAGGACAAGGAGGGTTAGCCAGCGATGCATGACCATCATTCACGCGGCCACACGCACACGGTCGACTTGCCGACCTCGATCGAGGGCTTGCCGGAGGCGAGGCGACCTGAAGTCGTCGAGCTCTCCGACGGCGACGAGTTCGAGCTCGAGATCGTGCCAGTCAAGAAGCAGATCGGCGATGCGACGGTGCGCATGCTCGCTTACAACGGCTCCGTTCCCGGTCCGACGCTCAAGGTTCAGCAGGGCTCGACCATCACGGTGCACGTGGCGAACCGAGGCGACCTCGACGCGACGGTGCACTGGCATGGGCTTCGGCTCGAGAACCGCTACGACGGCACGCACGAAACGCAGGCGCCGATCCCAGTCGGCGAGGCGTTCACCTACCGGGTGACGGTGCCTGATCCCGGCGCCTACTGGTACCACCCGCACATCCGCGAGGACTACGGCCAGGAGATGGGCCTGTACGGGAACATCCTCGCCGTTCCGGCTGAGGAGGATCATTGGCCGCCCGCGCACCGTGAGCTTCTGCTGACGCTCGATGATGTCCTCATCGAGGAAGGCCGCATCGCACCCTTCAGCACGTCCGAGACGACGCACGTAGCGATGGGCCGCTTCGGCAACACGATGCTCGTCTCAGGTGAGCCAGAGCTATCGCTCGAAGCGGCGCGTGGTGAGGTCGTGCGCCTCTACTTCACGAACACCGCCAACACGCGCGTCTTCAACGTGACGGTTCCAGGGGCTCAGATGAAGCTTGTCGGCGCCGACAGCGGCCACTACGAGACGCGAGGAGTTCGTAGACGAGATCCTCCTCGCTCCGTCCGAGCGTGTTGTCGTCGACGTTCTCTTCGCAGAGCCGGGCGAGCTCGCGCTCGAGCATCGGACGCCCGAAAAGTCCTACCGGCTCGCCGCGATCAAGGTCGCGGATGATCCGGCCGAGCCCGATCTCGCGCAGCACTTCGCGAAGCTGCGCACGCATCCCGACATGGAGGCCGAGCGTGAGCGGATCGTGGCGATGCTCGATGCTCCCCCCGACAAGACCCTGTCCTTCGTTGCCGAGATGGACGAGGTCGGCGGTGAGGGAGTCGAGACGGGCATCTATGCCTGCCCCATGGACGCGGACATCGTCGCCTCCTGGGCCGGCAAGTGCCCGAAGTGTGGGATGAAGCTCATGCCGGCGGCGGCGGAAACCGAGGCCCCGACCGCGTTCGTGTGCCCGATGGACGCAGAGATCACGGCCACCTGGGCGGCGAGCTGCCCGAAGTGCGGCATGACGCTTCGCCCGACGGGCACCGGGGCGGCGGCGGACCTTGGCGGCAGCGCTGGCTCAGCCGAGAGTGCCGGCGGAGAACATCACGGCGACAGCCATGACCACGGCCACCACGGGGAAGGACACGCCCACCACGAACAGCACGCGCACGGAGGCCACGCGCACGACACCGCGCAAGGCATCGAGTGGGAAGACGACATGGTCGAGGTCAATCGCATGACGACACCCGCGAACATGCGCTGGAAGTTGGTCGATCAGGAGACCGGCGCTGAGAACGCCGCAATCGACTGGACGTTCCGTGTCGGTGATCAGGTGAAGCTGCGGCTCGTCAACGAGATGGACTCAGACCATCCGATGCCGCATCCGTTTCACGTCCATGGCGCCGGCCGTTTCCTCATCGTCGCGCGGGATGGTGTGGTCGAGCCGAACCTGGCGTGGAAGGACACCGTCCTGGTACGGACAGGCGAGACGGTCGACATCCTGCTCGACGTGACGAACCCGGGCCGCTGGATGGCCCACTGTCACATCGCCGAGCATCACGAGAGCGGGATGATGTTCAGCTTCAACGTCATGCCGGAATCGGAGTAGTGCCGGTCATTCGCGGGCGGTGCACCACCCCTAAGGCGTCGTGAGCGCGACCGCTACGGCCGCGCCATTCCGGCTGAGGCTCCGAGGACCCGTCTTGTGGGGAGTCGTGGTCGGAGTCGCGCAGGCGGCCACGCCGCTCGCCTTCTGGTGGCTGGACACGGCTACCGTCTACGCGCTCGGGCTGGCGGTGATCGCCGCCGTCTATATCGGTTTCGCAGTCGCCGACGGGCGCTGGACAGTCCTCGCTGTCGAAAGCGGCGTCGCCAGCGGGTTCATCATCATCTCGGCCGCAGCGATCACCGGAACACCATGGCTGCTCGTCGTCGGCCTCGCCGGGCACGGGTTGAAGGACCTCTGGCAGCACCGCACTCACTTCGTCGCCAACACGCGGTGGTGGCCGCCGTTCTGCCTCGTGGTCGATTTCGTGGTCGCGGCGATCATCACGGTCGAGATCGTCGCGGGCGTTCATTTCCACGGTCCATCGTGACCACTACCCCCACCCCCCAGGACAGTGGTCACGTCCGGCCGGTCGGCGCTGATCCCGGGCGGAGGGGACACATTGGTTGGATCGTGGCCGGGTCGTTGGTCACCGGACTTGTCGTCGGTCTACTTCTTGTTGCCGCCCCGTTCATTCCGGCAGAGGAGGGCGAGCTCACCGGGGCACTCTTGTGCGGATTCGCGCTGGGCTGGGCGATGTTGGCCGTGCTCTCGGTGCGGTTCACCGATCAGCCGCAGCGTTGGGCGATCGCTCCTGCGCTGTTCCTGGGACTGAGCGGTCTTCTCTTGCTGGTGTTTGGCTCCGGGGTTCAAGGCGTGCTCGACTGGATTTGGCCTGCCCCCTTGTTGGCGCTGGCGGTCTGGATGATCGCGCGAGCGCGTGGGCAGCTCCGTAGCCGAAGCAGGCGATGGCTGCTCTACCCGGTGATCGCGTTGATGGCTCTGGTCGCGATTGGCGGCGGGTACGAGACGGTGACTGGAGCGCTGGATGAAGACCCCCCGATGCCAGGTCAGTTGATCGACGTGGGCGGACACAGCCTGCACCTGAACTGCAGCGGCTCAGGCAGCCCCACCGTGATTCTCGAACCGGGTGCCGGCGGGATGTCGTCGGATCTCGCGTGGATCACGCCAGCCGTCGCCAGAGAGACCCGCGTCTGCGTCTACGACCGCGCAGGTCACGGCTGGAGCGAGCCCGCTGACAGCCCCCAGGACGGCGCGCAGATAGCGACCGACCTCCACACGTTGCTGGAGCGCGGAGACGTTCCTGGCCCCTATGTGATGGCAGGCCATTCCTTCGGCGGCCTCTACGTACTTACCTTCGCCGCCCGCTACCCAGACGAGGTCGCTGGACTGGTGCTGGTGGATTCCACCGCGCCGGGATCGGCCGACACCTGCAACATCGCCCGGCGACGAGGGCTCCTACGACATCATGCGCCGTGCGTCCGCACTGCTCTCGTCCTCGGCCGAATTGGGTGTCGGGCGCTTGATCAGCCAGCTCTCGTACGGCAGTCTGCCGCCGCAGTCTCCCGACGAGGCAGTCGCCACCGCCTCGACCCCCAGCGATTTTCAGAGCACGATCGACGAGTACCTCCAGGCGTCCGCCTCGACGGGTCAAGCTGCATCTCTCGATGACTTCGGCGACAAGCCCCTGGTCGTCCTGACAGCCGGCAGCGGAAGTGATGCCGACTGGATTGCTGCCCACGACGACCTGGCCAGCCTTGTCGACCAACAGCGCGCACCGCGTGGTCGACGGCGCCACCCACGACGAGATGATCTTGGACGAAGAAGCCGCCGCCGCCACCACTCAAGCGGTCCTCGACGTCGTCTCATCGGTCCGGAGCGCGGGCCGCTGGCCAGGTGATCCGGACTCGTGCTCCCGGTTCGAGTCCGGGCGTCGGCTTCAATCTGACAGCGCTGAAGTCGTCCGATTGCGGCGGGAACGCGCATGAGTCCCGTCGAACCTTGCATCCGGCGGGCGCGCGGACTACCTTCAAATCCGAGAAGGAAGGAGCCGTCAGCCGCCATGAGCCGGTTCACGCTGAAAGACCTGTCGGGCAAGGTCTCGGACCTCTATAGCGACGAGCAGAAGCGCTACCTGAAGGGCTTCGGCAAGTGCCCGCTCTGCGAGACCCGTGGAGCGGCTCAGCTCGTCGACACGCAGGGGAACGTCCTGGGCAAGCTCGACTGGAAGCTGTCGATCAAGCCGGACCCCGACCGGCCGGTTCTCGCACGGTGCAAGCACTGCGAGGGCACCTGGCAGATCTTCGCGGACAAGGTGAAGGTGCTACCCGCCCCCGAGCCGACGGTCGAAGTCGTCGAGACGGAGCAGACGGCGGAGCGCTTCCGCGTCGACACGATGTGCCTCGACAACCGGGGCGGAACGTCACCCCTCCGTCGGTCGGTCACGAAGAGTCAGGAGTGGAGTCGCTCGTACGAGATCTCGAGCGAAGAGTCCAAGACGACGGACAAGAGCCTGAGTGTGGCGTTGACCGGCGGGAACCTGGGCCTCAAGGCGGTACAGGCTGTCACGCATAGCTACCGCCTGACCGAGGACAACACGGCCGTGCTTACCGACACGTTCGACTTCGAGGTGCCGCCCAACACGCTGCGCGAGGTCTCCTTCATCTACAAGCGGATCTGGCAGCACGGCCTCGTCAGGATCGAGGACGCCGGAGAGATCCGGGAGGCTCCGTTCCGCGTCGCCGTCCGGCTTGAGGTCGATCTGGCGCAGAACGACAGAGCCAAGTGAGCCTTTGGCCCACTGCCTGATCGCGGTATAACCCTCCTTCCGACGGTCTCCTGCCCGAGCGCGGCCCTTCTCGCCGGCGGCCCCGGAGTGCGGCTCAGCCATCGTCTGACAAGGAGACCCTCGTGCCAGCAACTCAGATCCTTCCCTGGCCGCTCGTCAAGCGCCGAGCGACCGAGATCTTTCCCGTCCGCACGCTGCAGCAGCTACTGCGCGCGCGGAACCACCCCGTCGCGGTCGACGGCATCTTCGGACCGAACACCGAGGCGGCGGTCAAGGCTTTCCAGCAGAGCAACGGCCTCGCGGCGGACGGCATCGTCGGCCCGCAGACCTGGCCCAAGCTGGTCGTCCAGGTGAAACAGGACAGCACCGGCGACGCCGTGCGCGGGGTTCAGGAGGTCATGAAGTTCCACGACCAGTCCGACGGCGAAGGGCCGCCCATCCACGTCGACGGCATCTTCGGCCCGCAGACGAACCGCTGGGTTCGCGGCTTCCAGAACGCGGTCGACATCGACGTCGACGGCATCGTCGGGCCTGTCACCTGGCGGGCGATGGTGAGCGGGATGCTGTCCGGCTGACGCAGATGTAGACAACAGAGCCCGCATCACCTTTACTTCTGGCGTCGTCAGAACCTTCTCAGGGAGGGATGAGTGATGAGATTCGTTCTCGTCGGGCTGTTCGTGTGTCTTGTCGCGGCAGCCTCGTCGGCGGCTGGTGAGGTCCGAGCGGTCACGGACCCGGTCGCCGGCTCGTACATCGTCGTCTTCAAGTCCAATGCCGTGAGCGCCGCATCGGTCGGAGCGGAAGCGACGCCAGCTCGCGCGGGCGCACGGCGGCACCGTCAAGTACGTCTACCGGCATGCGCTCGAGGGCTTCGCCGTCAAGCTCTCGGCCGCCGAGGCCGCCGAGCTCGCCCGCCATCCGAGCGTCGCCTACGTCGAGCCGGATCAGGTCGTCCACGCGTTCCCGACGCAGACGCCCGCGACCTGGGGGCTCGATCGGATCGACCAGCGAAACCTGCCGCTGAGCAACTCGTACACCTACAACCAGACCGGAGCAGGTGTCCACGCGTACGTCATCGACACGGGCATCCGGGCAACCCATCAGCAGTTCAGCGGCCGGATGGGCAACGGCGCCGGCTTCATCAGCGACGGCCAGGGCACGAACGACTGCAACGGCCACGGGACCCACGTCGCCGGCACGACTGGTGGAACGACGTACGGAGTGGCCAAGTCGGTGACGCTCCACGCGGTCCGGGTCCTGAACTGCCAGGGCTCCGGAACGAACTCCGGCGTGATCGCCGGCATCGACTGGGTGAGACAGAACCGCATCTCCCCCGCCGTGGCGAACATGAGCCTTGGCGGTGGAGCTGAGCTCGGCCGTCGACACCGCCGTCAACAACGCGATCAACGCCGGCGTCAGCTTCGCGATCGCCGCGGGCAACTCGAACGCGAACGCGTGCAACTACTCGCCGGCCCGCGTCGGCGCCGCCGTCACGGTCGGCTCGACCACCAGCTCCGACGCACGCTCCTCGTTCTCGAACTGGGGGACGTGCCTCGACATCTTCGCGCCCGGCTCGAGCATCACCTCGGCCTGGAGCACGAGCGACACTGCGACGAACACGATCAGCGGGACGTCGATGGCGACGCCGCACGTGGCGGGCGCGATGGCCCTCTACCTGCAGACGAATCCCGGCGCCTCGCCAGCGACCGTGACCCAGGCGCTGATCAACAACTCGACGCCGAACAAGGTCACGAGCCCGGGCACCGGCTCACCGAACCGGCTCCTGTACTCGATCTTCGGCGCGGCCCCTCCGCCGCCCCCACCCCCACCGCCGCCGCCGCCCGCACCGCCGCCGCCTCCACCACCACCGCCGCCGCCGCCGGGCGCCGAGCTGATCGTGAACGGCGGATTCGAAGGATCGTCCTCGCCGTGGGTGCTCTCGGGGAACGCGTACCGGTCGACGGGCGGGTACCCCCACTCGGGCACCGGCTACTCGATCCTCGGGGCGTACAACAACGCGAGCGGCAGCGAGTACCAGACGGTGACCATCCCGTCGAGCGCCGCCGCGAACCTCACGTTCTGGCTCAACATCACGACGAGCGAGGCGTGCTGCACTCCGTACGACTACATGTACGCCGAAGTGCGGAGCACGTCGGGAACGCTGCTCGGGACGGTTGGCACCTGGACGAACGCCAACTCCGGGCCGATCGGCTCATACACGCAGAGGTCGGCCAGCCTGGCCGCCTGGCGAGGTCAGACGGTGCGGGTCCAGTTCCGCGCCACGACCGACTTCAGCCTGGTGACGAGCTTCCGGATCGACGACGTCTCGCTGAGGTAAGCCACGTCCGAAGGGGCGGGCGGCCAGAGCCGTCCGCCCCTTCGTCTCTCTCAGGCAGGACCTAGATCTTCCCTCGGGCGCGCCACTTCCTGAAGATGCGCCGCACCTCGTTGGTCGTGTCGCGAACGGAGTCCGCGGCCGACTTGTCGCCCTGTGCGACCCGGGCGAACATCTGCGGGATCAAGAAGGTGTTGAACACCTCGTCGATCGCCGCGTTCGAGTAGCCCGGGAAGCCGACGTTGGTGGTCGCCGTCCGCGAGATCCTGTCGAGGACGGTGTACTTGCCACTCGGGTCCCGCTGGAGCTTTTTCTTGATGTTCGGGACAGCCTTTGGCCAGGCGGGGAAGTTGTAGAACTTCGAGTTCAGGAAGTGCCCGATGTACTGGAGCTGCTGGTCGCGGATGTACTTCTTCGCCAGCGCCTTCTCCTGGGCGAACTTCCAGATCGTGTAGACGCCCATCACGTGCTCGAGCCCGAGCGCCTGCTTGGGCCCCCTCGGGATCCCAAGGATCGCCGTGTTCCGTGCGAGCGTCGGATTCTGTCCCTCGGCCGTGCGAAGGATCGAGATCGCGTTGAACGCGAGCGAGATCCGCCCGGCCAGGAACGCGTTGTTGTTCGACGCGGGCGTCCAGGCGAAGACGTCGGACGTCATCCCGCGACGGTAGAGCTCGGCCATGAACTGGACCGCGTCGCGGGTCGCCTTCGTGTTCAGCGTCACCTGGGCGTCGTCGTTCTGGATGTACGCGCCGAAGCACTGCATCAGCGCGATCAGGGCCATGTTCGAGTCGAGCTCGTTCGACATCCCGATCCCGATCGGGTGGCCGTCGGCCTTGAGTTTCGCCGCACCTCTCAGGACGTTCTCCCAGGTCGTCGGCCTGACGCCGGCCTCGCCCCACCAGTCCCTACGGTAATGGACGGGATCCGGCACGTAGTTGTCCGCGAAGCCGAACCACTTCTTCGTCTTCGGGTTGTACGTCGACCGCCGCGCGAGCCCCTTCGGCTTGCCGAGCTTCTGCGTGACGTCCTGGACGACGTCCTTGAGGTTGAGGACCTGGTCCTCGAAGGCGGCCGGCGGCGACAGGTGCTGGAAGAGATCGTGGCCGCTTCGCGCGGCAACCTCGGAGGCCGCCCGAGCCGGGAGGTCCGTGAGGTTGATGCGATCGACGATCACCTCGCAATCGTTCTTCCGACCCCAGACCTTCGTGTACGTGTTCGTGTTCCACGTGTCGTACGCGGGCACGAAGTGAACCCACTGGATGATCCGAAGCGTCTTCGCCAGCTCCTTGTGCCGGAACTGCGGCACGCCGGCAACAGAGGTTTTCGGGGCGGCGCCGCTGTAGAGGAGCACGGCCGTTCCCAGCCCCGCCCGGCGTAAGAGCTCCCGCCGAGACAACCACTCTCTGCGTTCTCGCTCGTCCTCCGCCATAGCGGCTCCTTTCTGTGGCTCTGAGGGCCGGAGATTACTCCTCTCGTTAGCGAAATGCGCCGCCGGTGAACCCGGCGATGAATCGATCCAGGAACATGTTGTAGAGCAGGGCCAGGGGGATGGCCGGGATCAGCGTCGCAGCCATCAGCGATTGCCAGAAATAGACGTCGCCGCGGATCAGCTCGAGCGGGACTCCGGTCGACACGGTCCGGGCGTCGGAGGTCGAGATGAACGTCACCGCGTAGATGAACTCGTTGACGCAGAGCGAGAACGAGAAGATGACGACCGTCAGGATCCCGGGCAGCGAGATCGGAAAGACGACGCGGGTCAAGGCCTTCAGGCGCGATGCGCCGTCGACCATCGCCGCATCCTCCAGCTCTGGTGGGATCGTCTTGAAGAAGCCCATCAAGAGCCAGGTCGAGAAGGGCACGGTGAAGGACGGGTAGACGAGGATCAGCGAGGCGAGCCGGTCCTGGAGGCCGACCTCGGCGACGACCCGCGACAACGGCAGGAAGAGGAGGGTCGGCGGAACGAGGTAGACGAGGAAGATCCCGACTCCCGCGCTCTGCCCCCAGGAGCCGGACAGCCTGGCGAGCGCGTACCCGGCGGGAAGCGAGAGCGCGAGCGTGATCAAGACGACGATTCCCCCGACCAGCGCGGTGTTCTGGAGCCACTGCACGTAGTTCACGCCGGGCTCGTTGAAGAGGAAGCTGTAGTTCCGGGTCGTGATGTTCTCGACCCCCAGCGGCAGCCAGCCGTGGCCGTGCAGGGGCTGGGCCTCGTTCGGCGCCGCGAAAGCCTCGTTGAAGACGAATGGGTTGTTCTCGATGTCGTAGAGGTCCCCGTTCGTCTTCAGCGACGTCATCAGCATCCAGTAGAAGGGGAAGGCGAGCAGGATCGCGAATGGCCCGACGACGAGCCAGGAGATGAGGGTGTTTCTCCCGCGTGGGCCCACTTACGTGACCTCCGCCCGGCGCGCGAACCAGAGCATCGTGATCGAGACGATGACGAGGATCGGCAGGAGGTAGAGCGAGATCGCCGCGCCCTCGCCGAGCGAGCTTCCTCGGATGCCCGTCTGGAAGGCCCACATCGGCAGCATCTGCGTCTGGTTGAACGGGCCGCCGTTCGTGAGGATGTAGACGACCGTGATGTCGGTCGCCGTGAAAACGATCCCGAACAGCAGCGCGACGAGGGCGATCGGCAGCTGGAGCGGCAGCGTCACGTACCAGAGCTTCTTGATCCCCGTCGCTCCGTCGACCTTCGCAGCGTCGTCGACCTCGTCCGGGATCGAGGCGAGCCCCGCGATGAAGATCACCGTCGCGAAGGGAAGGATCCGCCAGGCGTGGACCATGATCAGCGACGCCATGGCCAGGTTCGGGCGGCCGAGCCACTGCGGCGGGTCGATCGGGTCGACCACCTGGAGCCCGAGGTGGTCGAAGACGCCGGTCTGCAGGTGGACGAGCGTCCAGTTGGAGACCGAAAGAGTCGCCTCGAAGATCCAGAGCCAGCCGATCGTCCCGAGCGCGACCGGTGCCGCCCAGGGGAGCACGACGAGAAAGCGGAGGAACCAACGGCCCCGAAAAGGCTTCACCAGTCGGTGGGCGAGAATCGCCGCGCCGACGAGCACGATCGCCTGCGAGACGAGCGTGAAGAAGATCGTGTTCCGGAACGCCTTTCGGAAGTTCTCGCTGTGCCACACTTCGGTGTAGTTGTGCATCCCGACGAAGTCGCCCGAGAGCGACCCGGCGGTGGCGTCGGTGAGGCTGAGGTAGACGGCGAGCCCGAGCGGCGCGCCGACGAGCAGGACGATGTAGAGAACCGCGGGGCTGATCAGGAGCGGCGCAAGAAAGCGGCGCTGCTCGAAAGTGTCGCGCCACCCACCCTTCGACCTGGCCTCGGCAACCGCCGCCACGACTCGACGATCCTAAGGGACAGTCCCTAGTGCCGAGGACGACAAGGGACAGTCCCTCGCGCAGAACCTCACAAGGGACTGTCCCTCGCACGGGACGACACAAGGGACTGTCCCTCGACAGGGAGTGTCCCTGTGAAAAACTGGGCGCCCGTGGCCGAGATCGCGCTGGAAAAGCTGAACAAGGTGTACGCGGACGGAACGCACGCGGTGCGCGACCTCGACCTGGAGATCGATGACGGACAGCTCGTCGTCCTCGTCGGCCCGTCGGGCTGCGGGAAGACGAGCGCGCTACGGATGGTCGCCGGGCTCGAGCCGATCAGCGACGGCGTCGTTCGCATCGGCGGCCAGATCGTGAACGACCTGCCCCCGAAGAACCGCGACGTCGCGATGATCTTCCAGAACTACGCGCTCTACCCGCACATGACGGCCTACAAGAACATGGCGTTCGGGCTGAAGTTGCGGAAGCTCGAGCGGAGCGAGATCGACCGGCGGGTTCGTGACGCGGCGCGCGTCCTCGGGCTCGAGGACGTTCTCCGCAAGCGGCCGCGAACCCTGTCCGGAGGCCAGCGCCAGCGGGTCGCGATGGGTCGGGCGATCGTCCGCGAGCCGCAGGCGTTCCTCATGGACGAGCCGCTCTCGAACCTCGACGCGAAGCTCCGCGTCGAGATGCGCGCCGAGATCGCGCGCATCCAGCGCGACCTCGCCGTGACGACCATCTACGTCACGCATGACCAGGTCGAGGCGATGACGCTCGGAGACCGAGTCGCGGTGATGCGCGACGGCGTCCTCCAGCAGTTCGACGTGCCGCAGACCCTCTACGACCGGCCCGTGAACCTCTTCGTTGCCGAGTTCATCGGCTCGCCGGCGATGAACGTCGTCGGCGCCGACCTCGAGCGCCAGAACGGGAGCCTCTTCGCGCGCTTCGGCGAGCATCGGATCAAGCTCGACGACGAGCTGCTCTCCGCCCGTCCGGCGCTGAGAGCAGTTCGAGGACAAGCCGCTGATCCTCGGCATCCGCCCCGAGGACCTCGAGGACGCTTCGATCGCAACCGAGGCGCCCGCCGACCGCCGCATCTCCGCCCAGGTCGACATCCGGGAGGACATGGGGTCGGAGGTCTACGTCCACTTCGGCTCGGGTGGGAGGCCGGTGCGCGGCGAGGACGTCGCCGCCGCGATCGGGGAGGAGGCGATCGAGGCGACCGAGGAGCAGACGAAGGGGAAGGGAAGCCTCTTCGTCGCCCGGGTCGGCCGCACCTCGCAGGCGCGCGAGGGCGAGCGGGTCGAGCTCCTCGTCACGACGCGCCGACTGCACTTCTTCGACCCGGAAACCGGGCTCGGGATCTACGACGGCGCGGAAGCCGCCGACTAGGCCCGCTCAGTTGCGCTCCTTGTAGTCCAAGGACTTGCCCACCCAAGCGTCTTGTGGGCACACGAGACAAGGTGCACAATCTGCGGACCGGCCGGAAGGTGGCATGGCAGTTCAGATCATCGGCAGGCGCGAAGAGCTGCTCACGCTCGGAGCGTTTCTGACGGACATCCCTGCGGGCGGTCAGGCGCTGCTGCTGGAGGGCGAGGCAGGCATCGGCAAGACGGCTCTCTGGCAAGAGGGGCTGCGCGACGCAAGAGAGCGCGGCATCCGAGTTCTGCGGGCAAGCCCATCGAGCTCTGAGGCGCAGATCGCGTTCGCGGCGCTGGGCGACCTGGTCGGCCCCGTTCTGGGACCAGTCCTGCCGCAACTCGTGCTGATGCAACGGCGTGCTCTGGAGACCGCGCTGCTTCTCCGGGAGTCAGAAGGGCCGCCTCCTGAAGTGCGCATTCTCGGGCTCGCGCTCCTCTCGATCATGCGAACCCTGGCCAAGCAAGGCCCCGTTCTCTTGGCGATCGACGATGTTCAGTGGCTCGACAGAAGCTCAGGGACTGTCGTCGCGTTCGCCTTGCGACGGCTGGAAGCCGAGCCGATCGGCGTTTTCGCGACGGTGCGAGGACGCCAGGTCGAGGTGCCGCTTGCGCTCGACCGCGCCTTTCCCAATTTCCGCCGGCTTCCCGTCGAGCCGCTCTCGGTCGGCGCAGTCCACCGGCTCCTGTGGGGTCGTCTCGGTCTCGCGCTGCCCCGACCGGTTCTCATCCGCGTGCACCGCACCACCGGCGGCAATCCTTTCTTCGCCCTCGAGCTGGGCCGTGCTCTGACGGACGGCGCTATCCGCACCGACAGCGTCGACGTGGCGTTGCCCGAAAGCCTGCGCGCCGTCGTGGCGCAGCGTTTGAGTGCGCTTCCCGACCACGTGCGGGAGACGCTCGTCGCCGTCGCCGCGCTTGGCTCGCCGTCGGTGACCGTGCTGAAGCAGCTGGGAGGTACCGTCGTCGATGACATCGAGCTCGCGCAACGACGACACTTGATCGAGCTCGACGGCGACCGGATTCGATTCGCACATCCCCTCCTCGCACCCGCCTGCTACGAAGCGA
This sequence comes from uncultured Actinomycetes bacterium, assembly GCA_963776955.1. Taxonomy (GTDB): domain Bacteria; phylum Actinomycetota; class Thermoleophilia; order Gaiellales; family Gaiellaceae; genus VAXT01. The sequence goes on along the minus strand of CAVZOM010000002.1, from coordinate 27,759 downwards.
TGCCTCTGCACAGACGACGTCGGTTGCACGAACGCCTTGCGGAACTCGACATTGACCCGGAGGAACGCGCACGGCACCTAGCGATCGCAGCCGAGGGCCCGAACGAAGAGGTTGCAGCTGCGCTCGATGCGGCTGCGAAGCACGCTGGGGCCCGCGGGGCCGGGCAAGCCGCCGCAGAGCTTGCCGAACGCGCGGTCACGCTGACGCCTCCGAAGGAGGTCGATGATCTCAACCGACGCCGGATCACGGCCGCAACCCGATGCGTGCGCGCGGGCGACAGCAAGAAGGCAGCGAAGCTCCTCCAGGAGGCAACGGACTCGGCCGATCCCGGCCCATTCGAGCTGAGGCGCTCTTCCACCTCGCGGCCGTCAAGGGTCAGGGCGAAGGACACCGAGTTTCGATCGACCTTCTCGAACACGCGCTCGCCGAACCGGAAGTCGGCGCTCGCCAGCGCGCGACCATCCTCGAGTCACTTGCGTGGAAGGCGTGCATGAGCGGAGACAGCCGGGACAGCGCGCGAGCTCTAGGTTGGGCGGAAGCGGGGCTCGCGCTGGCCGAGGACCTCGACGAATCCGACGTGCTCGTGGACAGCCTGGCGACCGTTGCAGACATCGAGTTCTGGCGCACGGGACGCATCCGTCGCGACCTCCTCGACCGTGCGATCGAGATCCACGGCCAGACCGCCGGCGAGGAGGACCCGCGCTCGACCCTTGCCCATCAGCTGGGGCGCGCAGATCACTACCGAGAGGCCCGGGAGCTCTGGGAAGAGTTGATCGTGGAGGCCAGGGCGCAGTCCAGTCCCAACCTGACGACCTACTTGTTCTTCCTCGCGAGGATGGAAGTCGGTTCCGGCAAGTGGGACACGGCGACGCGGCTCTGCGACGAGGCGATGGAGGTCGCTCGCCAGACCGGCCAAGAGGTAATGGAGCCGGGCTGCCTGATGATCCTGGCCGAGATCGACGCCTACCGAGGCGATGAGAGCGTGCGCACCACGATTCCGGAGCTCCTCGAAGTCGCCGCGAGCATGGGGTATGGCGGCGCCAAGCATCGCCTCCACCGCGCCTTCGCGTCGCTCGAGCTTTCGGTCGGTGACTCGGACGCGAGCTGGCAGGGTCTCGCGCCGCTCCTCGCCGATGTCAGGGAAATGGACGAGGTCGTCGCCCAGCTCACCGGTTCCGTTGGAATCGAGTCGCTCGTCTCCATCGGCGACCTTCCTGCGGCCGAGCGGCTCCTCGCCTTGCTCGAGGAACGCGCGGCGGCATCCGACACCGCCCTTCGCGCCCTCGCCGATCGTGGACGAGGACTTCTCCACGCCGCGCAGAGTGATCTAGAACAAGCGATTGCGGCTCTCGAGGCGGCCGCCGCCGAGCCACGACCGCCGCAAGAGGCGAATCCGTTCGAGCTGGCGCGGACGCTCCAGCTGCTGGGGACGGTTCAGCGCAGAGCGCAGCACAAGCGTGCGGCGCGGGAAACGCTCGAGCGCAGCGTGACAATCTTCGAGTCTCTGGGGTCGCGCCTCTGGGCGGAGAAAGCCCGTTCGGAGCTGCGTCGGATCGGAGGGCGCACAGCCTCCGACAGCGAGCTCTCCGAGACGGAGCGGCAGATCGTCGAGCTGGTCGTGGCCGGCCGCAAGAACCGGGAGGTGGCCGAGGAGCTCAGTCTGAGCCCGAACACGATCGCGTGGAACCTCTCGAAGATCTACCGGAAGCTCGGCGTTCATTCCCGAACGGAGCTCGCGGCGCAGGTCACAGCAACTCCACCCGTGTAAATCCACAGGTTTGCGCGGTTGATCGCCGGCACGCCGGTCGCGATCGTAGGGGCGATGACGACGTACCTCGTAGAGCGTTACCTGCCGGGACGCGACCGGGCCTGGCTCGAGGAGGCGCTCGGACGGCTCCCTCTGGAACACGACGGAGTCGCGTACCTCGGTTCGATCTACATCCCCGAGGACGAATCCTGCCTGTGCAGGTTCGAAGCCTCCGACGCGGAGGACGTCCGATTCGTCAACGAGCTCGCCCGGGTGCCGTTCGCACGGATCACGGCAGCCACCGAGCTCGCGGTCACGCCAACCGGTCTCGACAAGGGAGGAAATACACCATGAAGCGCATCCTCGGAATGATCCTGGTGGTCGCGATGGCCGGCGCGTTCGCCGTCGCCAGCCAGGCGCGCACCGATGCGTCCGCGTCGCGGGCACGAGCTCTACACGTGACGAAGGAGTGCGGGCAGTACTCTGGCGAGCCCGGCGGTTACTGCACGATCCTGACCGCGAATCTGCCAGCGATCGCTCCAAACTCCAAGGTCTTCTATTTCGAGGCGCCTGCGGCCGGCCAGCTCGACAGTGACCTCGCCCTCTACGCGAGCCCCGGCAACGTCGCGCTCGGGCACGTCACGCTCTCGCTGACGACCATGACGGGAGTGATCACGTTTCGCGGCGGCACCGGTGACTTCAGAGGCTTCAGCGCCACGGCGGACGTCACGGTCGACTCGGACGACATCTGGCACTGGGATGGGACGTACCGCTTCCGCGGACGCGGCCACTAATCGCACCGGCCCGAACGGGCTTACGAACGGCGAAGGGGACGGCGATGACCGTCCCTTTCGCGAACCAGCGCTAGGAGGCGACCCCGGCGAAGCGGGGGATGATGTCCTTGCCGTAGGTCTCGAGCGTCTGCTCCTGGCCCTCGGTCATCAGGTAGACGTCGAACTGGTCGACGCCGATCGACTCGAGCTCCTTCAGCTTGGCGACGGCGTCCTCGGCCGTGCCGAGTACGCAGAAGCGGTCGCAGATCTCGTCCGTGACGAACTCGCCGTGCGCGGCGCCGACACGGCTGTGGTCCTTGTAGTCGTAGAACTTGCGCGCCTTCACGTAGTCGGTCAGCGCCTCGGGGATCTCGGAGTCGAATCCGTAGCGCTCGACGAGGTCCATGACGTGGTTCGAGACCATCGCCGGGAACCAGCGCACCTGGTCGCGGGCAGCGGCGATGTCATCTGAGATGTGGCTCGGGGCGCAGACGATGCACTCGAGCGCGTCGGGGTCGCGTCCTTCCTCCTTCGCCGCCGTGCGGGCCGTCTCCATGATCCACTGGATGATCTGCGGGTCGGCGAGCTGGATGATCACGCCGTCACCGACGCGGCCCGCGACGGCGAGCGCCCTCGGCCCGTAGCCGGCGACGTGCATCGGAATCTCGGGGAGCTCCTTGGCCCACTCGAGCGTCAGCTCCTTCTCGTTCCATTCGACCTGGCGCCCGTTCATCAGGTCCTTGATCATCCGCAGGCGCCGCTCGAACTCGGCGACCTTGACCGGCTTCAACCCGACGACGCGCCGTGAAGAGTCCCCGCGGCCGATGCCCATCACCATCCGGCCGCCGGAGAGGTCCTGCATGGTCGCGTACCAGCTGGCCGTGATCGTCGGGTCGCGAATGCCCGGGATTCGTGACGCAGTGGCCGAGCTTGATCGTCTCCGTCTCGCGGGCCACGATCGGCAGCAGCGCATACGACTCCTGCCAGAGGATGTGCGAGTCGTACGTCCAGCCGTACTCGAAGCCGTTCCGCTCTGCGAGCTGCATCAGCTCGAGCATCCGCGAGAACGGCGGGTCGGGCATCACCGTGACGCCAAAGGCGAGCACCGTGCGAGCTTAACCCGCCGCGCGCAGACGGCCTCGACCTTCCTTCGTCAGCCACGTGACCTACTTCTCGGACCGCGACGGATACCGGCTCATCCTCCACCACCGCTATGCGCCGCCGGGCATGCGGCCGCCCGGACTAGGCCCTTCGGCCCATTGAGCTTCCGATCGGTCGGCGCTACAGTGGCCGAGGGTCTCTCTGTGGCACTTCTCTTTCGGGCGGCAAAGTAACGGGGTCACGTCTACTTCGGGTTTCGACCGGGCTCGCGCTCTTCGGCGCGGTCGCCGCCGCGACCGTCTTTTCGCCCTCGTTTTCCGCCTCTGACGCAAAGCAGCGCGCTGCGCCGCCGTTCGAGCCCGGTTTCGTGCTGGAGGCGTCCGAGGGGCCGCCGGGGCGGCTGGGGGAAGAGCCGGCCTCGCGAGCAGAGTGGTTCCAGCGCCAACGCGCGTACCCGGCCGCCGAGATCCCGCCGCGAGCACTCAAACGCGCCGCTCGCCAAGCGCAGAGGCTCGAGCAGGCGAGCGAGACTGGCTCGTGGGAGGCAGCCGCTTCGCAGACCTTGCTCGAGTGGACCTCGATCGGGCCGAGGCCGCTCTACGACGAGCAAGGAAGCATGTGGTGGGCCGGCCGTGTCACAGCGCTCGCGCCGGTCGGAGACGGGACGGTCACGTACGCCGGCGCCGCGCAGGGAGGCGTTTGGAAGACGACGGACGCCGGTGCCGACTGGGCGCCGATCTTCGACGACGCGATCGGCGCCGGCGGAACCGGGCTTGCGATCGGATCGCTGGCCGTCGATCCGACCGACTCGAACACGGTCTACGTCGGAACGGGCGAGGCGAACCTCGCGATCGACTCCTACTTCGGTGGAGGGATCTTCAAGTCCACGAACGGGGGCAGCAGCTGGGCGAAGCTGGGCGGTGCGCTCTTCGAGACTTGCTACATAGCCGATGTCGAGATCCGGGGCGGCGTCGTCCTCGTGTCAGCCGTTCGGGTGGGGCGCTGGCTTCGCTCCTGCGTCGGCGGCGTCTACCGCTCGACGGACGGCGGCGCCACCTGGACGAGAACGCTGACCGACGACTCCGACACCTGGAGCCCGCCGATCTGGCCGAACCGCGATCCCCGGATCAGGACGACGGGCGCCTTCGACGTCGCGCCCGGCGTCGCCGGGACGTGGTTCGCGACCGTCCACGGCGACGATCCGGCCCACGCGGGCGGCAACATCTTCCGGTCGACCGACGACGGGGCATCGTGGACGCGGCTCGCGGGCGGCCTGCCGGTGACGGGAAACGGGCGCACCGAGATCGCGACCGCCCCGACGGACCGGAATCGCCTCTACGCCGTCAGCTCCAGCACGCGCGACGCCGACTACGGCGGCCTCCTTGGCCTCTACACGTCGGCCGACGGCGGAACGACGTGGGCGCAGCTCCCGCCGCCGGTCCCCGCGTGGAATCTCTGCCAGGCCGGTAGCTCCGGCCTCGGCGTTTGCAATCGGCGGCTCTCGATCGCCGTCGATCGCTCCGATGCCGGCACGATCTACGTCGGCTCCATCAGCGCGTACAGGTCGACCGACTACGGACAGACGTGGACGTGGAGCGACTTCGGACACCCTGACTACAACGCATTCGCGTCAGACACGAGCGGGCGCACCTGGATCGGCAACGACGGCGGCGTCTTTCGGCGCTCGAACGGACGGCTCGCTCGCGAACCTCAACGCGGACCTCCCCATCACCCAGTTCGAATGGGGAATCGCGGGTGAGGCTGACGCCGACGGCCCCGTCTTCGGAGGCACACAGGACACCCACACCCTCCGCCGCAGGCCCGACAACTCCTGGCGCGTCATGGCCTGTAACGACGGTGGCGCAGTGGCATGGCGCCCCTCGCTACCCAACGTCGCCTACTTGGCGTGCTCTTTCGACCTGATCCTGAGGACGACGAACGACGGCGTCACGTTCGACGCCGACGGATATGCGGACATGCGCGCGAAGGAAGACCCCAACGAGTTCTTCAACTTCCACCCGCCGCTCGTCATGGACCCGACGGACATGCAGCGGCTCTACTTCGCCTCGACGCGGGTCTGGCGAACGACGGACGGGGCGACGACCTGGAACCCGATCAGCCCGCACTTCGGTACGGATCCGTCGTTCGCCGTGCAGGCGATCGGCGTGACGACGAGCCAGGACGTTCTCTATGCCGGCACGAACAACGGCCGGCTCGAGCTGACGACGAACGCGAGGGCGAATCCGCCAACCTGGAACGAGACGCAGCAGAACGGGCTCCCCAACCGGATCTTCACCGAGATCGAGACGATGCCGGGCGATCCCGGCACGGCCTACGTCACGGCCTCGGGCTTCGATCCAGCCGGCGGCACGGGGCACGTCTTCAAGACGACGGACTACGGCGCGCACTGGTCGAACATCTCGGCGAATCTCCCGAACGCGCCCGCCAACGCGATCGAGATCGATTGGCGAACGTCGCCGGCGACCCTGTACGTAGCGACCGATGTCGGCGTCTTCTGGTCTCAGAACGGCGGCGTGACCTGGAACACCTCGGTGGGGCTGCCGTCGCTGATGGTCGTGGACGTCATGCTCGACCCGGTTGCGGACGCGCTGGTGGCCGCGACGCACGGTCGTGGGATGTACCGCGCGAGCGCGCTTCCGCCTCGCACGACCAGGACGCTGGCGGTCACGAGGAGCGGAGCGGGCTCTGGAACGGTCACGAGCGACCCGCCGGGGATCGACTGCGGCCCGGCCTGCGCTTACGACTTCGCCGTCGGCACGGCTGTCACGCTGACAGCTACGCCGGCGAGCGGCTCGGTGTTCGCGGGTTGGAGCGGGGACTGTTCGGGCACCGGTACGTGTCAGCTGACGATGAGCACCGATCATTCCGTCACGGCCAACTTCACGCTCGCTCCGCCTCCGCCACCGCCTCCGCCTCCGCCACCACCGCCTCCGCCACCACCACCGCCGCCACCGCCTCCGCCTCCGCCCCGCCACCGCCTCCGCCCCGCCTCCGCCACCGCCGCCACCGCCACCGCCGCCGCCGCCGCCGCCGCCGCCACCGCCCCGCCACCGCCACCGCCGCCGCCGCCGCCACCACCGCCGCCGCCACCACCACCGCCGCCGCCGCCGCCGCCTCCGTCGCGGACGTGCCGCGTGCCGCGCGTGATTGGGCAGACACTCGGCCGTGCGAAGGCGCGGATCCGCGGGGCGGGCTGCCGTCTCGGCAGGATCAGGCGCCAGCGGTCGAGGCGGCTAGGCCGCGTCATCAGGCAGAGCCCGAGGCCGGGACGGGTCGTCCCGCTCCGGACGAGGGTCAACCTGGTGGTCGGACGCCGCTAACCAGACGCGACACGACGAACAAAGAGGCAGCGCTGCGGTGGGCGGCGAGCTCGGCCGCCTCTTTATCGTCCCCAGCCTCGACGTGTGCGTCGCACCTCGGCTTCGAGGAGTTCTGGGTCGCCTCGCGTCAACTGCCGACCCAGGCGATCGTCCGGTCGGCGAGCCGGTCGAGCGCCTGGACGGCGAGCTCGAGGTGCGCCTCCTTCGTGTCCTCGAGCTTCGTGTGGGAGAGGCCGCGCAGGCTCTGTACGAAGACCATGACCGTCGGGACGCCGGCGCGCGAGACCTCCGCGGCATCGTGGAGCGGTCCGCTCGGGCAGACGGTGCGACGTGCCGGCGACCTCCTTGATCGCCTCGTCGGCGAGCTCGATCAGCTCGTCGTCGAAGAGGATCGGCTCGATGTTCCAGAGGCGCTCCCAGTCGACCTCGACGTCGCGCTCATCCGCGAAGCGGGCGGCAGCTTGTTTCGCGGCCTCGAGCATCGTGGCCAGCTTGTCGGCGTCGAGGTTGCGCTGGTCGAGCAGGCACTCGGCGGTCTCGACGACCGAGGTGACGATGCCCGGCTTCGTGACGACGCTGCCCATCGTGCAGACGCCTCCGTCCCGCTCGGCGATGTCGTAGATCTCGAGCGCGAGCAGACCCGCCGCAGCGAGGGCGTCACGACGCTTGTCCATCGGGGTCGACCCCGCGTGCGCGGCCTGGCCGCGGAACGTGACCTGGTGGCGCTCGACCCCGAAGGTTCCGAGGACGACCCCCAGAGGAAGGTTCATGGACTCGAGCACCGGCCCTTGCTCGATGTGCAGCTCGAGGTAGGCGGCGGCGTTCTCGAGCTGACGGCGTGAGTCCGTCGCCTTGTCGAGATCGACGCCGTGCGCGCCGATCGCGTCGGGCAGCGACACGCCGTCGGCGTCCTTCCGCTGCCGCAGCTCGTCCTGATCGACCATCGAGCCGGCCGCCGCGCTCGAGCCGAAGAGCGAGCGACCGAAGCGCGCGCCCTCCTCGTCGGCCCAGCTCGACGAGCCGGATCGTGACGGGCGGCTCTCCCTCCTCGGCGATCCGCCGCAGCACCTCGGCGCCGGCGACCATGTTCAGTGCGCCGTCGAGCCAGCCTCCGTTCGGCACCGAGTCCAGATGGCCGCCGATGAGCAGCGTCTTCTCCGAGGCACCGGGCAGCGTCCACCACTGGTTCCGCGCCTCGTCGAACTCCATCTCGATCCCGTCGAGCTTCGCCGCCAGCCAGTCCTGCGCCTCGACCCACGTGTCCGTCCAGGCCACGCGCTGTGCTCCGTTCTCGTCCCCGGTCAGCTCCTGGAGCTCACGCAGCTCGGCAACGGTTCGCTTCGGGTCGAGAGGCATCGGTTACGAGCCTAAACTTGTCGTCGATGTCCGTACTGATCAAAGGCGGACGAGTGCTCACGGCCGCCGACGACTACGTGGGCGACGTCTACGTCGAGGGCGAGCGGATCTCGCTGATCGGCGAGTCGCTCGACGTGCAGGCGGACAAGGTGATCGACGCGAGCGGGAAGTACGTGCTCCCGGGCTGCGTCGACCCGCACACGCACCTCGACATGCCCTTCGGCGGCACGGTCACGATCGACGACGTCGAGTCGGGCCAGACCGCGGCGGCCTTCGGCGGGACGACGTGCCACGTCGACTTCGTCATCCAGCCGCAGGGCTCGAGCTTCGGTGCGGCGCTCGAGGACTGGAAGTCGAAGGCGAACGGCAAGCAGGTGATCGACATGGGCTACCACATGGCGGTCACCGACCTGAAGGAGGGCGGGACGCTCGAGGAGCTCGCGTCGCTGCCCGACGAAGGCGTTACTTCCTACAAGCTCTTCATGGCCTACAAGGGCGCGCTGATGGTCGACGACGAGACGCTCTTCCGCACGATGCAGGTGGCGGCGGAGACGGGCGCCCTCGTGATGGTGCACGCGGAGAACGGCGACGCGATCGACGTGCTCGTCAAGGAAGCGCTGGCTGCCGGGCACACCGAGCCCAAGTACCACGCTTTGACGCGCCCGCCGGAGACCGAGGGCGAGGCGACGAATCGCGCGATCCAACTGTCGCGGGTAGCCGGCTCGCCGTTGTACGTCGTGCACGTGTCGTGCGCCGAGGCCGTCGAGCCGATCGCGATCGCGCGCGAGAAGGGCTGGGACGTCTGGGGCGAGACCTGCACGCAGTACTTCTTCGTCGACTACTCGTTCCTGGAGCGGCCCGACTTCGAGGGCGCGAAGTTCGTCTACACGCCGCCCCCGCGGGACAAGGCCAACCAGGACGTGCTCTGGAACGCGGTGCGCACCGACGTGCTGTCGGCGATCTCGACCGACCACTGCGCGTTCCTGTGGGACGGGCAGAAGACGATGGGCCGCGACGACTTCTCGAAGATCCCCAACGGCGCGCCGGGGCTCGAGAACCGGCTGCAGATGATCCACGAGTTCGGCGTGCGGACCGGGCGGCTCTCGCTCAACCGGATGGTCGAGCTCTTGGCGACGAGCCCGGCCAAGCTGTTCGGCCTCTATCCGCGCAAGGGCACGATCGCGGTCGGGTCCGACGCGGACATCGTGGTCTTCGACCCCGAGAAGCGGGTCACGATCTCAGCCGCGACCCACCACTCGAAGTCGGACTACAACCTGTTCGAGGGCACGGAAGTGACCGGCTCCCCGGACGTAGTGCTGCTGCGAGGCAACGTGCTCGTCGAGAACGACGAGCTCGTCGCCTCGCCGGGCGTCGGGCAGTTCGTTCGCCGCGCGAAGTTCGGCGCGGAGCTCAAGGCCGAGACCGCGGTCGCTTAGGCCCCGGCCAGTCCCGCACGCTTGCGGGCGGTGTCGCGGAGCCCTTCGGCCGCATCCTCGATCGTGTCAGCGACCTCTTCGACCGCACTCGCCACGAGGGCGACGCCCTGCCACATGCGGCGCCGGCCGGCAAACGCAACTGCCCCCACGGCCGGTATGGCCAGCGGGGCTACGCGCTGCCACCACGGCAGCTCCCCGATTCGTTCGAGCAACTTCTCGGACCGACTGCGTCGTCGAATTCTCATCCTTTTGATCAACCCTTTCTCAGTGAGCCAACGGCTCTGTTGTACCTCACCCGACAAAGGCGAAAACACCGGACTGGAACTGCCTTGCGCAAGCCCCGCCGCCTAGCGCCGGTTGTGCACGGCTCCCGCCCGGGCGATCATCTAGCACGTGGACACGATCATCGGCTTCGGCCTCCTCGTCCTCGCAATCGCGGGCGTGATCGTGGTGCTCAACCAGGCGGTGACCGCCGTCCGCCGCTGGGCCCGTCCGCCTCCGGCCGGTGACACGCCGCAGCCGGCGGGGACTGCTCCAGTCGACCCCGCGCTCCAGAAGGCGCGGGAAGCAGCCGCCAAGCTCACCCAGGAGCATGTTTGGCTCAACGCCGACGTGGTCGAGCAGGATGCGCTCTTCAAGCGCACGGTCGCCGACCTGAGCCGGCCCGAGGTCGATCCCAGCGTCTCACTCAAGGCCGCGAAGAGCTCCTCGGAATTCGAGGCCGCCATCGGGTTCGCGGCCCTCACGGCCAGAGCGGAGATCCCGCCCGGACAGACCGATTGGACCGTCCGTACCCTCCGCCGCTGCCCCACGGAGCTCGAGGCGTTCGTCTTCCGGATGCTCGTGAAGCACGCCGAGTATCCGGTAATCGGGCCGGCGCTCAACCAGATCGACGAGGACCTCAACTGGGCGGAGCTGGCTCGCTTCATCGCCGCTCGCCGCGCCACCGGCGAGGAGATCACGGCCGAGACGTTTCGCCGAAACGTGCCACGCAGGCTCGCCCCCAAGATCGAGGCCTTCCTCGAGCGGTTCGAGGACGAGCTGGGGCCCGACTTCCGCGCCGCGTTCGACGAGTGGCGTGCGACGACGGTCGACACGGAGTTCCTCCAGGGTTTCGCGAAGGTCTGGGAGCGGCCCTTCGACAGCCCGCCGGCGCTCCTCGTAGGTCGGCGGCGTGAGCTCGTCGAGCTGCTTCGAGATGCGCTCGAGCAGATGCCGAGGCGATCGATCCTCCTCGTCGGAGACACCGGCGTCGGAAAGACTGCGCTCGCCCGCGCCGCCGTCGACGGGCTGTCGAGCAGCTTCATCGTCTTCGAGGCGACCGCCGCGCAGCTCCACGCTGGAGCCGTGTACGTCGGCCAGCTCGAGACGAAGGTGGCCGAGGTCGTCGAAAACCTGAGACAGCATCGCGCGGTCTGGCATTTCCCGGCCTTCCACGACGCCCTCTACGCCGGCCAGCACACGCGGAGCCCTCAGGGCCTCCTCGATGCCCTTCTGCCCGCGATCGAATCGGGCGACATCACGCTCATCGCCGAGACGACGCCGACAGGGCTCGCGACGCTCCTCGCCGAGCGCCCCGCTCTCGCGAGCACTTTCGAGGTGATCCAGGTGCGGTCGCTCGACGAGACCGAGTCCGTCCAGGTCGCCCAGCACGCTCTCGAGAACTCGGGGCTCGGAGTGACGGCGAGTGACCAGACGCTTCGCGAGACCTTCGAGCTGGCTCAGCAGTTCCTCCCGACCGTGGCCGCTCCCGGGAACATCCTGCGCCTTTCGGGGGCGACTGCCGCGGAGGCTGCGGAGCAGAACGTGACCTCGTTCGAGACGAGCGATGTCCTCGGGACCATCGCCTCAGCCTCGGGTCTTCCCCTCGCCATGCTCGATCCGAACGAGCCGGTCGACCTCGACCAGGTCCGCGACTTCTTCGCCGGCCGGGTCCTCGGCCAGCCGGAGGCTGTCGACACGCTCGTGGAACGCGTCGCGATGGCGAAGGCGGGCCTGACGGATCCGACGCGGCCGCTGGGCGTCTTCCTCTTCGTCGGGCCCACCGGGACCGGCAAGACCGAGATCGCGAAGGCGCTCGCCGAGTTCATGTTCGGGTCGCCGGGGCGACTGGTGCGGCTCGACATGAGCGAGTTCCAGACGCCCGACTCGCTCGACCGGTTGCTCGCCGACGCCCGCGTCGAGGGGCGAGGCGCGAATCTCATTCCCTCGGTGCGGAAGGACCCGTTCGCGGTCGTCCTCCTCGACGAGTTCGAGAAGGCCGCGGCGCCGATCTGGGACCTCTTCCTCCAGGTCTTCGACGACGGCCGGCTCACCGACCAGCAGGGTCGTGTCGCCGACTTCCGCAGGTGCGTCATCGTCCTCACGTCGAACGTCGGCTCCGCCGTCTCGATCCGCCCAGGTGTCGGGTTCGCCTCCGAGCCCGAGCCGTTCCGCCCCGACAAGGTGCTGGAGGAGCTGAAGCGGTCCTTCCGCCCGGAGTTCCTCAACCGGATCGACCGCGTCGTCGTCTTTCGGCCCTTCGAGCGGGCTCAGATGCGGGAGCTGCTCGAGAAGGAACTGCGTGACGTGCTCGAGCGCCGCGGCCTGCGCGGCCGGCCCTGGGCGGTGGAGCTCGACGAGTCCGCCTACGCCTTTCTCATCGAGAAGGGGTTCACGCCGGAGCTCGGCGCCCGCCCGCTGAAACGAGCCGTCGAGCAGCACCTGCTCGCTCCACTCGCGACGGCCATCGTCGAGCAGAGCGTGCCCGCGGGCGAGCAGTTCCTGCTCGTCAGCGCGTCCCGGGAGGCGGGAATCGCCGTCACCTTCGTCGATCCCGATGCCGACGCGCCCGAGCAGGCGGAGCGTCGCGAGCCTGCCGAGGCGGCGCCAACGGACGTACGCACGATCGCCTTCGCGCCGCGGGCCGATCCGAGGACGACGAAGTTCCTCCTCGACGAGCTAGGCCGGACGGCGAGCGCGATCCGAACGGACGACATCCAGGGCAGAAAGCAGGCAGCGCTGGAGGCGATCAATGCTCCGGACTTCTGGGAGCGCGACGACCGGTTCGAGACACTCGCGAGAGCCGAGTACCTCGACCGACTCGAAGCCGCGTTGAAGACGGCCGAGCGGCTCGGCGAGCGCCTCGCGCGCACGGGTGGAAGAAACGGAGAGGGCACGACCGATCTCGTCCGCCTGCTGGCCAACCGGCTGCACGTCCTCGACTCGGCCGTGGCCGGGCTCCACGCGGACGCCCCGGAGCAGGTCTTCCTCCGGATTCGGCCGGCGGCCGACAAGTCGGGCGACGAGGCGCACGGAGTTCACCGACCAGCTGGCGGCGATGTACACGGCGTGGGCTGACAGCCGCGGAATGCGCATCGACCGACTCGACGCACCGGCCGGCGAGTGGCTGTTCGCCGTGACGGGGCTCGGCTGCGGAGCGATCCTCTTGCCAGAGAACGGTCTGCACGTGATGGAGCTCGACCGCGAGCGGCGCGACGGAGAGCACGACACCGAGCGCGTCTCGGCTTTTGCGCAGGTCGCGTCCTGGGATCCCGGTCCCGCGCTCGACCGCGACGCGCTGGCCAAGCTCGCGCGGTCGAGTCTCGAGAGAGGCTCCGTCGCGCCGACGGTGGTGCGCCGCTACAGGCTCGAGCCGACGCCGCTCGTCCGAGACGCCATGCGCCACTACCGCACGGGACGGGTCGACCGCGTCCTGGCGGGCGACTTCGACCTCTTCTGAGCGCTAGCGCGTTTGTGGAAAGCCGAGGTCGACCTGGCTCGTGGCCGGGTCGGGCCAGCGCGAGGTGACGACCTTCCCGCGCGTGTAGAAATCGATCCCCTCGGGCCCGTAGATGTGCCGGTCGCCGAACAGCGACTGCTTCCAGCCTCCGAACGAGTAGTACGCGACCGGAACCGGGATCGGCACGTTGACGCCGACCATCCCGGCCTGGACGTCGAGCTCGAACTGGCGCGCAACCCCTCCGTCCCGCGTGAAGATCGCCGTCCCGTTCCCGTACGGGTTCTCGTTGACCATGCGAATTGCGTCGTCGTACGTGTCGACGCGGGTGACTCCGAGCACCGGCCCGAAGATCTCGTCCTTGTAGGCGTCCATCTCCGGCGTCACGTTGTCGAGCAATGACACGCCGAGGAAGAACCCGTCGCCGTCCGGCGAGCTCTCCCGGCCGTCCGCGACGAGCGTCGCGCCCTGCGCAGGCCCGGACTCCAAGTACGACGCGACCTTCTCGCGGTGCTCGCCCGTGATCAGCGGCCCCATCTCGACGCCCTCCTCGGTGCCGTCGCCGACCTTGATCCTCGGCAGCCGGTCCTTGATCGCCGCGACGAGCCGGTCGCCCGCCTCGCCGACCGCGACGACGTGCGAGATCGCCATGCAGCGCTCGCCGGCCGACCCGTAGGCCGCGCCGACCGCCGCGTCGGCCGCCATGTCGATGTCCGCGTCCGGGAGGACGATCATGTGGTTCTTCGCGCCGCCGAGCGCCTGCACGCGCTTCCCGTTCTTCGTGCCCGTCTCGTAGACGTAGCGCGCGATCGGCGTCGACCCCACGAAGCTGACGGCCGCGATGTCTGGATGCTCGAGTACCGCGTCGACCGCGACCTTGTCGCCGTGCACGACGTTGAACACGCCGTCCGGCAGGCCCGCTTCCTGCAAGAGCTCCGCCACGAAGTTCGCCGCGGACGGGTCCTTCTCGGACGGCTTCAGGACGAAGGTGTTCCCGCACGCGATCGCCGGCGCCCACATCCACATGGGCACCATCGCGGGGAAGTTGAAGGGCGTGATCCCGGCCACGACGCCGAGCGGCTGCCGGATCGAGTAGACGTCGATCCCGGAAGACACCTGCTCCGAGAAGTCGCCCTTGAGCAGCGTCGGGATCCCGCAGGCGTACTCGATCACCTCGAGCCCGCGCTGCACCTCGCCCGCTGCGTCGGTGAGAACCTTGCCGTGCTCCTCCGTGAGGATCGCAGCGATCTCGCCCTTGCGCGCGTGGACCAGCTCCCGGATCGCGAAGAAGAGCTCCTGGCGTTTCGAGAGCGACACCGTCCGCCAGTTCTCGTAGGCGGCCTTCGCCGCCTGCACCGCGGCGTCGACTTCCTCGACCGAGGCGAAGTCGACCTCTTTCGTCTGAATCCCTTTCGCCGGGTTGTAGACAGGCCCGCTACGGCCTGACGTGCCCTGGGTCGCGCGTCCGCCGATCCAGTGGCTGATCCGGCGAAGATCGCCTTCGGGGGCCCGCTCGGGAGCCTGCGTCATCTCGGTCATTGTGCTGTGATCAGGGTACCGCGGACCGGGATACAGTTGTCTCATGGCACCCCGGATCGCAGCCGCCTGCTGCCTCGTCCTCCTCGCCGGCTGCGGCGGCGGCGGAGGCGGCGGCGGCAACGAAGGGACGGGCTCGCCGCCGAAGTGGCCCGCTCCGCCGAACCCGATGGCGCTGACCGTGAAGGCCGGGCTCGTCCCGGAACGCGCCGAGTTCCTCGAGTACCACGTGCACGCCCATCTCGACGTGTTCCTGAACGGCGAGCCGATGACCGTTCCGGCCGGGATCGGGATCGACACGAAGAACCCGGCGGTGATCAGCGACGGCCAGGGCGTGGGCCTGGAGCAGGAGTGCGAAAAGCCCTGCATCTCGCCGCTGCATACGCACGCGACCGACGGCGTTCTCCACACGGAGACGAAGACACCGCAGCCGAACAACCTCGGCCAGTTCTTCGTCGAGTGGGACGTGCGCCTCGATTCGAGCTGCATCGGCGAGTACTGCGACCCCGAGACGTCGTGGGCGATCTACATCGACGGCGAGGTCTACGAGGGCGATCCGCGGGAGATCGAGCTCAGCGACGGCCGGGAGATCGCCGTCGTGATCGGGACCCCGCCCGACGAGATCCCGTCAGAGTTCGTCCAGTAATGGCCGTCGCGGACACCAATCGTGTGAAAGCCGACGACGCGCGCTACGTGCTCCACTCGTGGTCGGTGCGCTCGGCGATCGACCCGATCCCGATCGCGGGCGCCGAGGGCCGCTACTTCTGGGATTTCGACGGCAAGCGCTACCTCGACTTCGCCTCGCAGCTCGTCAACGTCTCGCTCGGGCACCAGCACCCGAAGGTGGTCGCGGCGATCAAGGAGCAGGCGGAACGGCTCTGCACGATCGGGCCGATGATGGCCAACGAGAAGCGCTCCGAGCTGGCGCGCCTCCTCGCCGAGGTGACGCCCGGCGACCTGACGATGTCGTTCTTCACGAACGGCGGCGCCGAGGCGAACGAGAACGCGATCAAGCTCGCTCGCTGGTACACGGGTCGGCGAAGATCGTCGCTCGGTACCGCTCGTATCACGGCGCGACCGCCGGGGCGATCTCCGCGACCGGCGACCCGCGGCGCTGGCCCGCCGAGCCGGGCGTCCCAGGCGTGGTGCGGATCCTCGACCCGTACACGTACCGCTGTCCCGCGGGGCATCCCGACCCGTGCCCGGTCTGTACCGGCGCGCCGCACCTCGAGGAGGTCCTCCAGTACGAGGGGCCGCAGAACGTGGCCGCGGTGATCATGGAGACGGTCACCGGGACGAACGGCGTCATCCCCCCGCCGCCCGGCTATCTGCAGGCCGTGCGCGAGGTCTGCGACCGGCACGGGATCCTGCTGATCCTCGACGAGGTGATGGCCGGCTTCGGGCGCACCGGCAAGTGGTTCGCCTGCGAGCACTGGGACGTCGTGCCGGACATCATCACGCTCGCGAAGGGGATCAACTCCGGCTACGTGCCGCTGGGCGCGATGACGATCTCCGAGCAGATCGCCGACTGGGTGCGGGACAAGTACTTCGCCGGCGGGCTCACGTACTGCGGGCATCCGCTTGCGTGCGCGGCAGGGGTCGCGTCGATCGAGGCCTTCCGCGAAGAGGGCATCGTCGAGAACTCGGCGGAGATGGGCGAGGTGCTCGGCGACGGGCTGGCGGCGCTTGCGGACAAGCACGAGTCGATCGGCGAGGTGCGCGGCCTCGGGCTCTTCTACGGCGTCGAGCTCGTCAAGGATCGCGAGACGCGGGAGCCGCTCGTGCCGTTCAACGCGTCCGGCGAGTCGTTCGCGCCGATGACCAAGATCGCGCGCGCCGCCTCGGAGCGCGGCCTCTACCTGATGACCCACTGGAACGTGATCATCGTCGCGCCGCCGCTGACGATCACCCGCGAAGAGCTCGACGAGGGCCTCGCGATCCTCGACGAAGCGCTTACAACCGCGCTCTAGCGCCTGTCCTGTAAAGGACCTGTAAGCGCGATGTTTGTCCTGCCCCGCGGGCGGAAACACAGAGGCGAGCACCTGAGAGGAGGTCGGATATGTACATCGGACTTGGGACGGTTCTCCTGATCATCCTGATCGTCCTGCTCGTCGCGTACGTCTTTTAGAGCAGGCATAGAAACGTTCTGGGTGTCAGGTCTTGCGCGACTGATTGCAAGACCTGACACCTTCGCTTTCTGAGCTAGACCGGGACGCCGGCGAGCTCGCGCTCGAGCCTTACGAACAGCGCCTCCAGGGCGAGCCCCGCCTGGAGCTGAAGCTCCTCGAAGAGGCGCCACGTCTCCCGGACCGCCTCGGCCGCCGCCTCCGCTCCACGCAGCTGTTCCACCGTCGCGTCCTCTCGCAACTCGGCGAGCCGGTCGACGTGCGCCGCCGCCGACTCGGCTCCCGCTGCGACCACCACGAGGTCGCGGTACCACGCCTCGAGCTCCTCGAGGCAGAGGAGCACCTCATCGCGCTCCGCGCCACGCATCGCGCGCCGCGTGCGCTGCTCCTTCTCGCGCGGAGTCAGGTCGAGCTCCTCGTTCTCAGCCTGCGCACGGCCCTTGGCCTCGTCCGCCCGCTCCGCCGCGATCCCCATCACGACGTCGGCGGCGTCGCGCGGCTCGAACCCGGGATCCCGGTAGACGGCCCGCGCGAGCTCGAGCACCGCCTCGCGCCGCCTCGCCGCCTGGGGGTCGAGGAGCCGATCGACGCGATCGAGCCGGCCGCGCGCGACTCGGGCGAGCGCGGTCGCCTCGTTCTCCGACAGCTCCGGAGCGCGCGCCGCGATCTCGTCGCGAACGGTCGCGTCGGCGAGACGCCGGAACGGCACGAGCTGGCAGCGAGAGCGGATCGTCTCGGGGAGCGGCCCGAGGTCGTCCGCGACCAGGACGGCGACGGCGTACGGCGGCGGCTCCTCGAGATCCTTGAGCAGCGCGTCGGCCGCCTCCTCGTTCAGCGTGTGCGCGCCGAAGACGAGGTACACGCGGCGGTCGGCCTCGAACGGCCGCATGTGGAGGTCGTGGCGCAGCTCGCGGATCGCGTCGATCCGGATCTGGTCGCCGAGCGGCTCGAGCACGTAGAGATCGGGATGCGCGCGGCGCTCGACACGACCTGCGTCGCCGAGCAGCACGCCCGCGAACCCGAGCGCGGCGCGGCGCTTCCCCACTCCCGGCGGCCCGTGGAAGAGGTAGGCGTGCGCCGGCCCCTCGGCGAGCGCGGCGTCGAGCAGCCGGCGAGCCTCGGCCTGCTCAGGAAAGCCCTGGAAGGTTGTCACGCACCTCCTTCGCGACCTCGTCGGCGGGCCTCGACGCGTCCATCGTCACGATCCGGCCCGCGAAGATCGAGCCTAGCTCGCGGTAGGCCTTGTCGACGGCGCGCAGGAACTCGCTCGCCCTCGCGCTCGATCCGGTCGCCCGGCGGGCCGGAACGCATCGCTCGCCTCGTCCGGATCGAGCAGGAGCAGGAACGTCACGTCGGGGAGGATGCCGCGGATCGCGTCGATGTTCAGCGCGAGCACGCGGTCGACGCCGAGGCCGCGCGCGATGCCCTGGTACGCGAGCGACGAGTCGAGGTAGCGGTCGCAGACGACGTCTGC
The DNA here is from genome assembly GCA_963776955.1 of uncultured Actinomycetes bacterium. Taxonomy (GTDB): domain Bacteria; phylum Actinomycetota; class Thermoleophilia; order Gaiellales; family Gaiellaceae; genus VAXT01. The sequence continues at coordinate 9,151 of CAVZOM010000002.1, read as the reverse complement.
CCCGCGCTCGAGCGCCGGCTGGATCACCTCGGCCGACGAGCTCGGCCCGTCGCCGCCGCGAAGAGGGCGGCCTCGGCCCAGGGCGAGATCTGGTCCCGCCGAGCACGAGCTCGCGAATCTTCTCGCCGAGCTCTGGTGCCTCCGGGCTCCCGCGTAGCGACGACGTCCCGGCCCGCTTCCTCGAGGTGCTGCCGCAGAAGCTCCGTCTGGGTCGTCGTGCCCGAGCCGTCGAGGCCCTCGAAGGTGACGAACACGGCGCTTAGGATACGAGCGTGGCGGTGCTCGTCACCGGAGGAGCCGGCTTCATCGGCTCGCACGTCGCGGAGGCGCTCGCCGCCCGCGGCGAGGACGTCGTGGTCCTGGACAACCTGTCGTCCGGGAAGCGCGAGAACCTTCCCGACGGCGTCGAGCTCGTCGAGGGCGACATCCGCGAGTCGCAGACGGAGCTCTTCGCGCGGGTCAAGCCGACGGTCTGCTACCACCTCGCGGCGCAGATCGACGTCCGCGTCTCGGTCGCGCGGCCCGACCACGACGCGCACGATCAACGTCCTCGGCACGATCAACGTGCTCGAGGCGGCGCGCGAGCACGGCACGAAGATCGTCTTCAGCTCCACCGGCGGCGCGATCTACGGCGAGTGCGACGGCCCGGCGCCCGAGGATTCGCCGCGCCGGCCGATCGCGCCCTACGGCACGTCGAAGCTCGCCGGCCGAGGAGTACCTCGCGACCTACAACCGGCTCTACGGGACGGGCCACGTGTCGCTGCGCTACGGGAACGTGTACGGGCCGCGCCAGGACCCGCACGGCGAGGCCGGCGTCGTCGCGATCTTCTTCACCAAGCTGCGCGACGGCGAGAGGCCGAAGGTGTTCGGCGACGGGAGCCAGACGCGCGACTACGTCTACGTCGGGGACGTCGCTCGTGCGACGCTGGCCGCGGCCGAGCGCGAGGGACGCGTCTACAACGTCGGCACCGGCCGCGAGACGTCGGTCGTCGAGCTGCTCGAGGCTCTGCCAGCAGATCGCCGGCACGAGCCTTCGAGCCGGAGTTCGCGCCGCCGAGGCCCGGCGAGCTCCAGCGGAGCGTGCGTCGACCCGAGCCGCGCGGTCGACGAGCTTTCGTGGCGGCCGGAGCGCAGCCTCGAGGACGGGCTGCGCGAGACCTGGGAGTTCTTCCGAGGCTAGGAGGATCGGCGCGGGCCGAGGCGAATCACGTTCGGCCCGTGGAGTTCTCCGCCCCAGTCCCGCAGCAGGTCCGCCCCTGGCGCACCGCAACGCTCGTCGCGTGCGGAGTGGCCGCGTTCGAGCTCGTCCTGCTGCTGATCGTCGCGATCGCCCTGCTTTCGAAGCCGCTCTCCGCCCACGCGAAGGACGCGGCGCTGAACCGCGAGCTCGGCGCGACGATTCCGTCGCGGCCCGAGCCGAAGCAGGCGACGCTCTCGCGCCGCGAGACGTCCGTCCTCGTCCTCAACGGGAACGGGATCCCGGGAGCCGCCGCCTCCGAGGCCTCGCGCGCGCGTGCGCGCGGGTACGTAGTGGCGGGCACGGCCAACGCCGCGCAGAGCTACGGCCGCACCGTCGTCATGTACCGCCCGGGCCGCCTCCCCGAGGCGAAGCGCTTCGCCGCCGACATCGGCGTCTCCCTGGTCGGCCCGCTCGACGGCATCAAGCCGCGCCAGCTCCAGGGCGCACACCTCGTCGTCGTCCTGGGCACGTAGCCATGTCCGGGTGCCAGACGCCGGACATGGGCGTTGGGACACGTGAGCCGATCGAACCTGGCTCATCCATCTCGCGGGACAGGGCCGCTGCAGCCAATGTCCGGGGCCAGACGCTGGACGTGTCTCGGTTAGCCGGGTAATTCGAAGAACGAGAGGCGGCCGTTCTCGCTCACGAGTGGCGCGTCGCCCACGGCGTTCCTGAGCTCTCGCTCGAGCTCCTCGGCGTCGTCCTCGTAGCCGAAGCGGTCGATGTAGATGCCCGCATAGCCCGCCTCGCGCGCGGCACGCACCAGCGCCGGCCCCTCCTGCTCGGCGATTTCGGGGCTCGGGTCGCCCGGAACGCCCCTCCGTGAACCCGTAGCTCCAACGCAAATCGTCAGAGTGGAGATAGCCGCGCATGTGGTCGTAATCCGCCATGCGCTCCATGCCCGGCGTCTCGGGAAACGGGTGATACGGCAACTGGAAGACCATCGCGCCCTCCGGGAGCCGCTCCTCGATCTCGGCCACGAAGTCCTCGTCGCTCCGGTACTCGGCCTCGAGCGCCGAGTAGGCCGGCCTGAAGGCCGCACTGGTCTGGTCGAGAATGCCGACGAGCAAGACCCCGAACACGAGAGCCGCCGCCAGCGCCGGCGACCGAATGCGCGCGACCCCGCGATCGAGCAGCAATCCCACCGCGAGCAACGCGAAGAACGCGATGTAGATCGACAGCCGGTTCCAGGAGCGGATCTGCGGGAAGACACTCGCAACCAGCGTCGAGAGCCCCCCGGTCCACGCGAAGAGCAGCGCGATCAAAGACGCGAGCCCAGCCTGGCCGAGCAGCGGCGACGCGACAGCCCTCCCCGGCGAGGCCATCTGCAGCAGCAAGACCCCGAGCAGGAACAGGAAGCCGGCCGTTGCCACCACGCCCAACGGCGTCGCGAATGCGGCCTCCGTCTCCACGAACCAGTCGTTGTACTCCCGGCGCACGTCGCCGATGAACCCGACTCGGTGGTGCTCCATCGGCAGCACCAGCTGCGCCGCCTTCAGCCCGTAGAGCTCTGACTCGTACGAAAGCCGATGCGCGACCTCGTCGTTCGTGCCGTGCTTCGCCCAGTACACGAAGGAGGGCGCCAGCGTCACGAGTGACACGACGAAGATCGCCCCGACGACCGCGCCGCCCTGCCAGAGCGGCCGCAGGCTCCGCGTCACCCCGGCCCGAAGCAAGGCCGCCGACGCCACGAGCACCATCGTGAACGCCGCGTAGTAGTAGCCGCCGGACGCGAGCGCGATCAGCGCGCACATGGCCAGCGTCCCGACCAAGACGCGCCTCCCGGAGAGCAGCGGCCGGTCGCCGAGCACGGCCAGCACGAGGTACGCCCCGAGTGGCACCGCCCAGTACGGCGACAGCAGCAGGTGCAACTCGCCCCGCGCGAAGTGGTAAGGTCGCGCTCGCGCCCGACAACGGGGACTACGTGGTGACGTCGGCGTGGGCGAACCGCAGCCCGACGCAGGGCCTCACGTCGGCCGAGTTCGACCCGCACACGCTCGGCGGACTGCTCGACCGTCTCGCGGGGCGGGACTAGGACGCCGCCCAGCCGGAACAGCGGGCAACGGCGACGGGGGCGCCCGCCTGGCTCGGCCCTGCCGCCGAGGAGCGAGGCGGCGTGCGCTTTGGGAGCGGGCGGCGAGGCGTAAGGAGTAGCGCGACGGACGACGCTCGTCACGATCGAAGTGCCGAGTCGCATGGGAAGACAGAAGCGAGACGCGACGATTCGACCCACGGCGCTGCCGACCCGGTGGGCGGTAGCGTACGCGTGAAGCGAGAGGAATCCTGCTGCTCATGACGTAGAGACGGGCATGAACTACCCTGCCCGAACAGTCGCCGCAGCAGAGAAGGACCGCACGTTCGGCGGCTCTCAGCGAAACCCTCTCGCTGAGCTAAGTCGCCTTGCGCACGATCGAGGCGACGATCATCGGGGTCGGCGCGATCGAGCCTGCTCTCGGTTCAGGGCTCGCGATGCTGGGCGTCATCGGCGGTCCGCTGACCTTCGTGTCGTCGATCGCGGTCCTGTTCGCGTCTCGAGCAGGACGGCCTGCACGCCCTTCTCGGTGCCCGAGGCGCCTTCCAGCTGGCGTCTGCGATCTACCTGATCGTCAAGGGCTTCAGGCCCTCGCCGATCCTCGACGACGCTCGGTTTACCGGAGGGGACGGCGGCTCGCTGCGCCCTGCGGCTGCGCGGTAGACGTTCCGACGGCAGCACTGCTGCCTTGGAGGAGAAGCAGCAGCGGCGCGGCCGGCGGCGTAAAGCGGTCAGCGGTGCGAGGTCACTGTAGTGCAGCGCGTCGAGCACGTTGAGGCGCGACGCGCGGCGGGCCGGGAGGATCGCCGCTCCGATGCCGGCGAGGATGGCGACCACCGTGAAGCCGACGAGCTCCGGCAGCGGGATCGAGATCGCGATGTCGTACTTCGAGAGCGCCTGGGTGACGAGCAGCGCGAGGAAGATGCCGAGTGGAAGCCCAGCGCGGCGCCGATCAGCGCGGTGATCACGCTTTCGTGGCGGATCATCCGGCGCGCCTGGCGCCGTGACATCCCGATCGTTGCAGCATCCCGAGCTCGCGTGTGCGCTCGAAGACGGTGAGGACGAGGGTGTTGACCATCCCGAAGAGGCTGACGACGACAGAGAACGCGAGCAGCACGTAGAGGAAGTTCAAGAAGCTGGCGAAGCCCTGCGTGTAGTCGTTCGCGAACACCGCGCCGGTGTGCACTGAGGCGTCAGTGAAGTCGGCGGCGGCCGCGGTCAGCGCCTGGTTTGCGTCCCACCGGCATCCAGGAACGTGAACTTGTTCTTGGGCTGGGGGAAGACCTGTCGAACGCCCGCTGGCCGATGGTGATCGCGCCGAGCATCTGCTCGATCTCGGCGGCCGTAGATGCCCGGACGACGATGCCTGCTTGTCGCCGGACGCGGTCTGGATCGGAGCTGCTCCCCGACCGTGACGTCGTGGTCGTCGGCATAGGTCTGGGTCACAGTGCGCCGCCGCTTGCGAGCTGGCCGACCGCCGCCGCGGATCCCTCGGTCCAGTCGAAGTTGTAGAAGCGCGCGATCGTCGAGGGGTCGACGCCGGTGACGTCCTGCTCGTCGCCGGCCACGAGCGCCTTGTCGATGCGGACGTGGGAGGCGGTGTTCGACGCCGGGTACGCGTGCGAGCGCGTCGCCCTCGGCTGCCTCGAACGGAAGCCGTCGGTGCCGTTGAGGATGTAGGGGGCGTTGACTTGGTCGGTCACGGCAGACTCGACGGTGCTGCGCAGTCCGGCGCCCAGGACGGCGACGACGGTGACGAGGGTGAGCCCGATCATCAGCGCAGCGGCGGTCGAGGCGGTGCGGGTCGGGTTGCGAACGGTTCGCGCTGGCGAGGTCACCGGCGATACCGCCGCTGTGGCGGGCCGGGGGCCGACAAGGCGGGTCAGCGGCTTGACTGCGTGCGGGGCGGCGAGGGCGATGCCGAGAAAGAGCGCCAGGATGCCGATGCCGAGCAGTACGGCGACCGCCGTCGTGCCCAGTCCGCTCGCGAAGATGCCGACGCAGATGGCAACGACGGAAGCCGCGATCACGCCGGCGGCCGTCTTTTGCGAGTGCGCCGCGTAGCGTGAGGGCGGGAGCGTCGGCCCTCCCGGACGGCCGCGATCGGCGGCACCCTGGTGGCGCGCAGCGCCGGCATGACGCTCGCCAGCAGCGTGATCACCGTGCCGAGCGCGAGCGAGACCAGGACCGTTCGCAGCGTGAAGACCAGTCCGACCTCGGGGAGGTCGCCGCCGATCGCGGTCAATAGCTTGGCGAGCCCGAGTCCGGCGAACAGCCCGACCACCGAGGCCAGCAGCCCATCACCAGTCCCTCGATGACGACCGAGCGCATCACTGCTTGCGCGAGGCGCCGAGGGTCCGCAGCGTCGCGAACTCACGCGTGCGCTGCGCGCGGTGATCGACAGCGTGTTGAAGATCACGAACGCTCCCACGAACAGCGCGATCCCGCCGAAGCCGAGCAGGAAGTATCGGATGGCGTCGACGATGACGTTGGTCTCGTTGGCGTCGGCCGCGGCCTGCTGCTCGGAGTCCTTGACCTCGAGGCTCGCGGGGACCAGCGGCTGGACGGCGCGGACGAGCTCATCCGCTGACGTCCCTTCCTTGGCAGCGATTGAGATGCCGTCGAAACGGCCTTGCTTTTGCAGCAGCGTCTGGGCGGGCGGATGTCCCAGATCGCCATCGTGGCGGTGCCGAGCGAGTCGACGTCCCGAACGTGGCGATGCCGGTCAACTGGTAGCGGCGCTTGGCTTCCAGCGTGGAAACGGCGACGGTGTCGCCGACCTTGAAGTTCTGGGCGGCCGCCGTCCGGCGTCGAGCGCGACCTGCCTGATCCTTTGCGGCCACTGGCCGGTCTTGAGCTTGAGCGGGCTGAACTGCGGCTGCGACGCGTCGCTACCGAGCGCGAACGGGGGGCGCCTTCGGGAGCCGATGGCCTTGCCGTCGCGGCCATAGATCTCGGCTTTGGGATTGGATCGGCGCGATCGTGCCGCCGGCCGCGGCGACCTGGGGGAGCTCGCGGACCTGCGCGAGCAGCGACGCGGGAACCGTTGCGGCCCCGCTTTGGGAGCCCTTGACGATCTCCTTGCCCGCGATGACCGCATCGGTCTGCTGATACGACGAGGTGAAGATGCCGTCGAACGCCTTTTGGATCGTGTCGGTCAGGACGAACGTGCCGCTGACCATCGCGACGCCGATCACGACCGCGAACGCGGTCAGCAGCGCGCGGATCTTGCGTCCGGCGAGGCCCTTCAGCGCGACGGCGGTTCATCGGTGGTCACCGCCTCGAGCGCTTCGAGGATCTCGTGCGCGGTCGATCGGCCGAGGTCGCGGACGATGTTGCCGTCGGCGAGGAACAGCACACGGTCGGCGATCTCCGCGGCATTCGCGTCGTGGGTGACCATCACGGTCGTCTGGCCCAGGCTGTCGACCGAGTCGCGCAGCAGCGCGAGGATCTCGCCGCCGGTCGTCGAGTCCAGGTTGCCCGTGGGCTCGTCGGCGAACATGACGGTCGGGCGCGATACGAGCGCGCGGGCGACCGCGACGCGCTGCTGCTGACCGCCGAAGCTCCGCCGGGCGGTGGCTGAGGCGGTCGCCGAGCCCGACCTTGTCGATCAGCTCGGTCAGCCAGGCCTCGTCGGGCTTGCCGCCGGCGAGCTTGAGTGGCAGGACGATGTTCTCGGCCGCCGTGAGCATCGGGAGCAGGTTGAAGAACTGGAAGATGAACCCGATGTGGTCGCGGCGCAGCGTCGTGAGCGCCGCGTCGTCCATCGTGGTGATGTCGACGCCGCCGACCGAGACCTCGCCGATGTCGGCTTGTCCAGGCCGGCAAGGATGTGCATCAGCGTCGACTTGCCTGAGCCCGACGGGCCCATGACCGCGGTCAGCCGTCCCTTGGCGATGTCGACCGAGACGCCGCGAACGCATCGACCGCGTATCGCCCTGCCGTAGCGGCGCACGACATTGGCGCCGTCACGACCGCGTTCGCGGTCCGCCGTTGGACGGGGGTTCCGGTGCCGCGTCGGGGTGCTGGTGGAGATCCATGTGCGGTCCTCCGTCTGTTCCAGAGCGTCGAGGCGCTGCGACGTCGTCTAGCGGGGGATGGGTCGGCCTGGCCATCCGTGAGACACAGTGATCTCAGCCGACCCTACGTAGTTTCGCCGTCTACTGCCAAAAGGTAGTAAGCGCCGTTCTGAGGGCAACGGGGGGGACAGGGAGAATACCGCCCGTGCTGAGTGGGTTTTCCTCGAGCGCGGCCGCGCGTCCGGTTAGCGGATCAGATGGGGCGATAGCTTGGGTTCGTTCATGTGGGCGGCGTCGTCCTTCGACCCCAGCCCACGCCGGGATATACCGCCTCGGCCGACTACGTCGCGAGCCTCATGGAGGACGCGGGGTACATCGTCACTCGCCAGGAGTTCGAGTACAACTACTTCGAGGAGCTGGCGCCCCGCAACGCTCGCCTTGGCACTTCCGCTGCGTTCCCGTGGTACACCTACGTGGAAGGTACCGACATCGCCACGATGGGGTAGCGCGAGGCAGCATTGCGAGCAGGCATGAGCGGTCTCGGACCGTTGACTCCTTATCGCCGCCTGTGATCCGTTTCTTGACGAGGCCGCAGATCGACGTCAGGTCGTGCGCGCAGGAGCTGTACAGATTCGGGTGGGGCGAGCGGAGACCCGCGGGGAACCGTGCACGCCCTTCTTCACTCCGATGCCCCGCGGCCCGCTCCCCGCATGCTGCTGCCGCCACGTTCGCGTGGACAGCCTCCAAGACCGAGTGGCAGCAACGCGTCACCTCGCGGGAACACCCCGTCAACCATCACGTCACCGACCCGGAACGCAGGGTCGCGGACCGAGATTAGCCCGAGCGCCCGCACGCAGGACGCCCGCACGCACCACAACCGCGGGACCCGACGCCGCTGTGGTCCGCCGAGCCGTGAGCGCCTAGAACGCGAGCATCGCCGCCGCGGCCTCGCTGGCGGCCGCATCGGGGATCGCCGTTGCGGCCCGTTCGAGCACGAGCAGCCGCGCATCGGGGATCTCTCGCGCGAGCGCTTCGCCGTTGCCGACAGGGAAGAACGGGTCGCGGCGGCCGTGCACCACGAGCGCCGGGATCGCGAGCTCGGGCAGGCGCTCGCGCCAGCGCGGCTTGCAGTTGAGCTTGGAGAACACCATGCCCAGCTGGTTGGCCATCTGCACCGCGGGCTGCGTGCCCGGCGTGCGATCCCAGATACGCTCGGCGGTCGCGCGCGCGGCGGCGGGGTCGTCGCCGAGGATCGCCGCGCGACCGGCGGCGAACTCCGCCACGGCGGCGCGGTCGGACCAGTCGGGCATCGAGCGCGAGAACAGCCGGTCCATCGTCGTCGCGTCATGGTCAGGCAGGTCGTTGTCGACACGGCCTGGAGCGACGGGCCGCGTGGCGGCGAGGGTGAGCGCCGAGAACGCGTCAGGGTGGTCGAGCGCGGCGACCTGGGCGACCATCCCGCCCACGCCGATGCCCGCCAGGTGCGCCGGCCGGTCGTCGAGTTCGCGGGCGAGCGCCGCGGCGTCGGCTGCAAGGTCGCGCAGCGTGTACCCCGGAGCCTTGGGATCGACGGTGGTCGACGCGCCGGAATCGCGCAGGTCGTACCGCACGACGTGGCGGCCGCCGCGCGCGAGCGCCTCGCAGAGCGCGTCGGGCCAGGAGAGCATGGTCGTGCCGCCCGCGAGCAGAACGAGCGGCGCCGCCGCGTCGCCGAAGTGATCGACCCCGAGCGTGACCCCGTTCGCCTGGACCGTCGCCATCACGCCTCCAGCGTCGCGATGACGCCGCCGGACGTGCGGAACGAGTGGACCGTCGGATACATCGTCAACCTCCAAGGTAGGCTGAGGTCGCCCTCGCTTC
>CAVZOM010000001.1:0-432223 GCA_963776955.1 uncultured Actinomycetes bacterium | reverse complement strand
CAGCCGCGACGTCAGGAACGCGCAGCGCGAGCCCGGCGGGGCTGGGGCAAACGGCGGCCGATCGATGCCGGGTTGAAGATGTCGAGCGTCACCTGACCGGCCGTGAGCTCCATGTCGTTTCCGTTTTCGTCCTCTCCCTCGACCGCCAGCCCGAGGATCTCCGTGTAGAAGCGCTTGGCCCGGCCCATGTCCTGGGTCAGGAACGAGACGAAGTCGACGCGCTCTACCTGCATCAGGGCAAGGAGCCGTCGCGGAACGGCGCGTAGCGGCGATGGAGCTGGAGCGCGTTGCCGTCCGGGTCGTGAAAGGTTGCGAGGATGCAGACGCCGGAGTCGATCGTCTCGTGAGCAAACGTGATGCCCTTTGCCTCGAGCTTCTTGCGCGCCTCCTCCACGTTCGCTACCCGGAGCCCGATCGGCATCTGATGCCCGTGTGCCTCGAACTCGGGACCCATCGCCTCGGGCGAGACAAGCGCCAGCGTCACGTTCCCGAGCTCGTACTCGACCCACCGCTCGCTGGAATTCGGATTCCGCCGCAGGCCGAGCGTTTGCCCGTAGAACTCGTCGGCGCGCTTCAGGTCTTGAACGGGGATCGCGACGAAGTCGGCGCGCTCGACGTCCATCACGGCAGCGATCCGTCGGTAGGGCGCATAACGATGGTGGATGAGAATGCCGTTGCCGTCGGGATCCGTGAAGAACGCGCCGTTGCAGCCCGCCCGAATTCCCATGTCTCGCCGCACTCGACGCCCGCTGCCTCGAGCTTTCGCCTTCGGCCTCGACGTCAGGACGCGATTCGCGATCGAGCCTGCGGCACGGCACGAATTCGCGGCCGTGCCCCTCCGCCGAGAAGAGCGCCAGTGTGACGTTGCCGGTCTCGAACTCGATCCAGTCGTGCAAGGAGTTCGGGTTCTTCTCGAGCCCGAGCACGTGCTCGTAGAACTCCTCCGACCTGGCGACGTCCTGCGTCGGAACGGCGATGAAGTCGACACGCTGCGCCTCGATCACGGCGCACACCGCCGGTGTTTCGCCCGCTCCATGTCCTGAACCGGCACGGACATGAATTCCGTCCGCTCGATCAACCGACCGAGCCCTCCATCTGGAGCTGGATCAGACGGTTCATCTCGACGGCGTACTCGAGCGGGAGCTCCTTCGTGATCGGCTCGACGAAGCCGGAGACGACCATCGCCGACGCCTCGGCCTCGGACAGGCCACGCGACATCAGGTAGAAGAGCTGCTCGTCACCGATCTTCGACACGGTCGCCTCGTGGCCGATGTCCACGTTCGACTCGTCGATCCGGATGTACGGATACGTGTCCGAGCGCGACTCCTCGTCGAGGATCAGCGCGTCGCACACCACCTTGGACTTCGAGCCTTCGGCGCCCTTGGCCACCTCGAGCAGGCCGCGATAGCTCGCGCGGCCGCCTCCCCGCGAGATCGACTTCGACGTGATGATCGAGGACGTGTTCGGCGCGACGTGGACGCACTTGCCGCCCGCATCGAGATGCTGGTCCTGGCCGGCGAACGCGATCGAGAGCACCTCGCCGTGGGCACCCTCGCCCATCAACCAGATCGCGGGGTACTTCATCGTCAGCTTCGAGCCGAGGTTGGCGTCGACCCACTCCATCGTCGCGTTCTCGTAGGCGACGGCGCGCTTCGTGACGAGGTTGTAGACGTTGTTCGACCAGTTCTGGATCGTCGTGTACCGGCAACGACCGCCCGGCTTGACGATGATCTCGACGACCGCCGAGTGCAGTGAGTCCGTCGAGTAGACGGGCGCAGTGCAGCCCTCGACGTAGTGCACGTAGGCGTCCTCGTCGACGATGATCAGCGTGCGCTCGAACTGGCCCATGTTCTCCGCGTTGATGCGGAAATAGGCCTGGAGCGGCATCTCGACCTTCACACCCGGCGGCACGTAGATGAACGAGCCGCCCGACCAGACGGCGGAGTTCAGCGCGGCGAACTTGTTGTCGTTCTGCGGGATGATCGTGCCCGAAGTACTCCTTGACGAGCTCCTCGTGCTCGCGCAGCCCGGAGTCCATGTCGAGGAAGAGGACGCCCTGGGCCTCGAGATCCTCCTTGAGCTTGTGGTAGACGACCTCGGACTCGTACTGGGCACCGACGCCGGCCAGGTAGTTCTTCTCAGCCTCGGGGATGCCGAGCCGGTCCCATGTGTTCTTGATGTCCGGCGGCAGATCTTCCCAGGACTTCGCCTGCTTCTCGGTCGGCCGGATGTAATAGAAGATGCTGTCGAAGTCGATCTCGCCGACGTTGCCGCCCCATTCCGGAAGCGGGCGCGCGAGGAAGTAGTCGAGCGACTTGAGGCGGAACTTCCGCATCCAGTCCGGCTCGTTCTTGTGCTCGGAGATCGCTGCGACGAGCTCGTGGGAGAGCCCACGGCCCGACTTGAAGAAGTAGTCCTCGGGATCGTGAAACCCGTACTTGTACTCGGTCTTGATGCCGCCGACGACTTCGGTCTCGGTGAGAGCCACTAGGCCTCTACTCCTTCCGGCATGAAGGCCTCGTACCCTTCCGCCTCGAGCTTGTGAGCGAGCTCTGGCCCGCCTTCCTCCACGATACGCCCGTCGACGAAGACGTGCACGAAATCGGGCTCGACGTAGTTCAGGATCCGCTGGTAGTGCGTGATGATGAGGGCGCCGGTCTCGGAGCCGACGAGCTCCTTCACGCCCGTCGCCACGACCTTGAGGGCGTCGATGTCGAGCCCCGAGTCGGTTTCGTCGAGGACCGCGATTCGCGGCTTCAGCATCGCCATCTGCAGGATCTCGACCCGCTTCTTCTCGCCGCCCGAGAACCCGTCGTTCAGGTACCGCTGAGCCAGCTCGCGGGGAATCTTCAGGCGCTCCATTGCGGCGAGCATGTCGGTGCGGAACTCCTTGATCGGCACGGGATCCTCCTCGCCGCCCGCACGCGCCTTGCGAACGCGTTGAGGGCGGAGCGCAGGAAGCTCGTCACGGTGACGCCGGGAACCGAGTGCGGATACTGGAAGGCGAGGAAGAGCCCGAGCTGCGCGCGCTCGTCGGCGCCGAGCTCGGAGAGCTCCTGACCGTCGAAGAGCGCCTCGCCGCCGGTGATCTCGTAGGCCGGGTGGCCCATCAGCGCGTAGGCGAGCGACGACTTGCCCGAGCCGTTCGGGCCCATCAGCGCGTGGATCTCACCCGGGCTCACGGCGAGATCGACACCCTTGACGATCTCCGTGCCGTCCTCGAGCGAGACGTGCAGGTCTTTGAGCTCTAGCAATGCCACTTTGTGCGGTCCAAAACCCTTTCCGGAAGCGGGTTTTCGCTTCTCTTCGTGCCATGGTAGCTGACCCGTTCTCGCCGACCTCCGGTGCTACCCTTGGCATATGCCTGGAAACATCGGCTGGCAGGGGCTCGTGATCATCCTGATCGTCCTGCTCGTGATCTTCGGCCCCAAGCGGCTGCCCGAGATGGGCCGCTCGCTCGGTCGCGGCATGCGTGAGTTCAAGGACTCGATCACGGGCAAGGACGACGACGAGGACCAGCCGCGCGAGATCCCGCCGGCGGCTCAGGACGAGACCGTGCCGGCCCCGCCGCCTCGCGAACGCGACTCAGTCTCCTAAGCCGATGGCCAGAGTTCCGCGGCGCCTCGCCCACGGTGAGGAAGCCTCGCTCGTCGAGCACCTGACGGAGCTCCGGACCCGGCTGATCATCTCCCTCGGGTCGGTCGCGTTCTTCTTCATCTTCACCTACTGGTTCCGGGACACGATCATCGGCTGGCTCTCGGCCCCGCTCCCCGACGGCATGGAACCGATCACGCTGAGCCCGGCGGAGCCGTTCACGACCTCGTTCAACGTGGCTTCTACGCGGCGGTCGCACTTGCGATCCCGATCCTCGTCTGGCAGGCGTGGGCGTTTCTCGCGCCCGCGTTCGAGGAGGGGCAGCAGCGCGTCGTCGTCCGCCTCGTCGTGGTGGCGACCATCCTGATGGCAGCCGGCATGGCGTTCGCATACTGGGTCGTGCTCCCGAACGCCGTGCCGTTCCTCCTCGAGTACGACTCGGAGCTGTACAACGCCCAGGTGCGGGCGCGCGAGTACTACGCGTTCGCGGCGATCACGATCCTCGGCTGCGGAGTTCTCTTCGAGCTGCCGATCTTCATCCTCGGTCTCGTGCGGCTCGGCATCGTCTCGGCCGCGCAGCTGCGCAGGAACCGGCGAATCGGCGTCGGCCTCTGCATCATCGCCGTCGTCCTCCTCCCGGGGGTCGACTTCGTGTCGATGGCGCTCCAGGCGCTGCCGATCCTCATCCTGTTCGAGAGCTCGATCTGGGCGGCCGCGTTCTTCGAGCGCCGCTGGGCCGAGTCCGAGAGCCTGCGCGAGCCTCTGACGGGCACCGGCGACAGTTGACGTACCCCAAGATCGAGCTGCACGTCCACCTCGAGGGGACGGTCGGGCCGGAGACGCTGCTCGAGATCGCGCGACGCAACGACTACGCGCTGCCCGCGGACACCGTCGAGGGCCTCGCCGGCCTCTACGAGTACCGCGACTTCGAGCATTTCATCGAGGTCTGGATCCTGACCACGAATGCGCTTCGGACGCGAGAGGACTTTCGCCAGGTCGTGGTCGGCTACGCGGCGCAAGCGGCCTCGCACGGCGCGGTCTACGTCGAGGGGATCTTCTCCCCGGCGGAGCGGGTCCGGCGCGGGGTCGAGTGGGACGACATCTTCGGCGGCTACTGCGACGGGGCCGAGGAGGCGAGAGAGCTGTACGGGGTCGAGATCCGGCTGACCCCGGACATCGTGCGGGGGTTCTCGCTCGAGGAGTCCGAGCCCGTGGTTCGGTACTCCTCGAAGTACGCAGACCGTGGAGTCGTGGGGGTCGGCCTCGGCGGCCTCGAGGCCCAGTACCCGCCCGAGCCGTACGCGACGTTGTTCGAGCTCGCGAAGGCCGAGGGTCTCGGCTCCGTCCCGCACGCCGGGGAAGTCGCCGGGCCGGAATCGGTCCGGGGCGCCCTCGAGGCCCTGCAGGCCGACCGCATTCGCCACGGCTTCCGGGCAGTCGAGGACGCAGACCTCGTCGCCGAGCTCGCCGAGCGCGGGATCGTGCTCGACATCTCGCCGATCTCCAACGTCAGAACGGGCGCCGTGCCCTCGCTCGAAGAGCATCCGCTGCCGGAGCTCGTCGAGGCCGGCGTCCTCTGCTCGATCTCGACCGACGACCCGGCGATGTTCGACACCGACCTCGCCCGCGAGCACGCGGCGGCGGCCTCGCTCGGCATGCATCCGAGGACGGCCTATGAGGCGGGGCTCACGGGCGCGCTCTGCGATGAAGCCACTCGCCAACGTCTCCACTCCGTGAGCGAAGCGTTCGACTGGTCCCAAATAGAGGAAGCCGAGCTAGTCTAAGTACGTGGCCAGATCAGGCGCACGCAGAAAACCACGTCCACGTCCTGCGCAAAGAGCTACGCAGGCCGGTGGAACCGTGCGCGCGGCTCCCAAGCGCGAGTACGCCGTCGCGGAGGACGCGATGTTCTTCACGAGGCTGCGGCGGCAGGCGAAGTGGATGTTCGTCTTCCTGGCGCTCGTCTTCGCCGTCGGTTTCGTCGGCTTCGGCATCGGCGGCAGCGGTACCGGCGGGTTCGCTGATTTCCTCCAGAACCCCGGCGGCACCGCCTCCGGCGGGCCTTCGGTCGGGGAAGCACAGGACAAGATCGAGGATGGCGACCGCGCGGCCTACAAGGAGCTCGCCGAGGCCTACAGGGCCGAGGGGAAGCAAGAGGAGGCAATCGCCGCCGGCGAGGCATACGTCAGGGTCAGGCCGACCGACTACGAGTTCATCCGCACGCTGGCCAGCGACTACGAAGGCAAAGCGGCGAGGCAACGGGACGAGGCGACCCTGATCCAGGAGGACCTGAGCACCTCGACCGGCACGACCTTTGCGATCCCGCCCGAGAGCCCGCTCGGCCGCGCGCTCGGTACGGGTCAGATCGACCGAGAGCTGACGGCCGACGCGAATAAGAGGCTCACCGAGCTCTACGGCGGCATCGAGTCCGCGTACACACGCGCCACCGAGCTCTACCAACGCGTCGTGAGAGTCGAGAAGAACGACGTTCTCCTGCAGATGCTGCTGATGCAGTCGGCCTACCAGTCACGGAAGAACGACGTCGCCATCAGGGCCTCCCAGCAGGTCTGCAAGCTCGCTCCCGGCAGCGTGGACTGCCGCCAGGCACGCGACCTGGTCGCACAGATCCGCGCGCAGGCCATTTCGGGCACTCCCGGGTCTGGTTAGACTCCTGCTCTGGTGGGAGGGCCCGTGAACTTCGACGTCAAGACTGAGAAGGTCGACGACGCGACCTACGTGATCTCGCTCGCAGGCGAGGTCGACCTGTACACGGCTCCCGAGTTCAAGCAGCAGCTCCTCGACGTGATCGGAGAGGGCGGCAAGGACGTCATCGTGGACTTCTCCGACACGACCTTCATCGACTCGACCACACTCGGTGTGCTCGTCGGGGGCGTGAAGCGGCTGCGTGCGCAGGACGGGCGGCTGTCGCTCGTCTGCAGCGACCGGAACATCACGAAGATCTTCGAGATCACCGGGCTCGACCGCGTCTTCACGATCCACCCCACCCGCGACGAGGCGCTCGCGAAGACGGGCGCATCGACTCAGTCGTAGACCGTTGCGGAGGCTCGCCGGCGTCGCCCTCGCAGCGCTGATCGTCGCCTTGGGCTCCGGCTGCGGCACGGGGGGCCCGACAGAGGGCGGCAATACGAGCAACGGCAAGAAGCTCTTCCTGACCGAGGGGAAGTGCGGCAGCTGTCACGAGTTGAAGGACGCGGGGTCTCGCGGGCAGATCGGCCCGAACCTCGACGATGCCTTCCGGCAGGTCAAATCGGAGAGCTACGAGGACAGCGGGATCGAGAACGTCGTCCTCGACCAGATCCGCTTTCCGCGAAAGGGAAGCGTGATGCCGGCCGACCTCGTCGAGGGGAGTGACGCCGAGGACGTCGCCGCCTACGTGGCCCAGTGCGCCGCGGCCGATCCCAACGACGCGCAGGACAAGCTCGAGTGCCCGGGCATCGTCGCCGGAACCGGGGGCGAGGGCCTCTACGCGTCCCTCGGCTGCCTCGGCTGCCATTCGATCGACGGCTCGGCCTCGAGCGGACCGACCCTGAAGGGGGTCTTCAACTCGATGGTGCCGCTCGCAAACGGGCAGACGGTGAAGGCCGACGAGCAGTACCTGCTCGAGTCGATCCTCGACGCAGACAAGCAGATCGTGAAGGGCTACCAGCCCGGCGTGATGACCGCCGTTGTCCCGAAGGGCTCCGTCCCGCAGGAACAGGCCCAGCAGCTCGTCGACTACATCAAGACGCTGAAGTAGCCACGGGGCCCCGGCGCCGAACGACTGAGCAACACTGTGCTACTTGGGCTGTTCGGCCTCGGCGCTCGAGGTCGACGACGACGTGGGTGATCGGGACCGCGAAGCGTGCCTTGGCTGCGTCGACGATTCCCTTCTCGAGCCAGTGCGACCGGCCCTCGGGGTGGGTCGAGATGATGATCTCGTCGGCTCCGAAGAGGCGAAGCGCGTCCTCCATCGCCTGCAGCGGCTCCGCGTCGCCGATCTCCCCCTTCGCGTCGACTCCGGCCTCACGCAGCCGTGACAGGCTCAGGTTCAGCCGCTCCTGCGCATGGACGCGAGCGCCGTCCTCGTCGGAGGCCCAGTGACGGAGCGGTGAGTTCAGCGCCGGGCAGACGACGAAGACCTGCTCGTCGAAGCCCTCGGACCGGCCCCTGATCTCCTCGCGCAGCCGCTCGCCTCCGACCGTCTCGTTCGCGATCACGAGGATGCGCCGCTCGTTCTCCCCTCCGCGGTGCATCGGCACGGTCTGTTGCCGCGGCTCGCTGCTGCGGGCACGGACGACGTACACGAGCCCGGCCAGCGTCAGCGCGACGAACACGATGAATCCGGCCCACGTCCCGATCGCCAGTGCCGCGATCGCGATCGCGGCGAAGTACCCCACGGTCAGGAGCAGGAACCTATACGCCTCCGCTTCACTCCTGAAGGGATTGATCACGCGGTGCTCCTAGAGGATGTAGACCGTCGTGTAGACCACGATCCACATTACGTCGACGAAGTGCCAGTAGATCCCTGGGATCTCGACTCCCCAGTGCGCTTCGGGCGTGAAATGGCCCGCGGAAGGCGCGAATCGTCGCGAACGTGAGCAGCGTCAGGCCGATGAAGACGTGCGCGCCGTGGAGGCCGGTCAGCCCGTAGAAGACCGAGCCGAACGCCTCGTCGTGGGGCGCGAACCCGATGCGCGAGTACTCGCGCGCCTGGGTGAGCAGGAACACGAGCCCGAGCGCGAGCGTCAGGACGAGCCCCGCCTGCATCCCCACGCGGTTCCCACGCTTGATCGCCTGCAGCGCCCAGTGCATCGTGAAGCTCGAGGTGAGGAGGATCACCGTGTTCACGCCGGCGACGTACACGGGCAGGTGGAACCCTTCCGGCGGCCACGCGGGCGCGTCGTTCACGACCCGCACGAAGAAGTAGGCCGTGAAGAAGGAGCCGAAAAGCATGATCTCCGACGCGATGAAGAGCAGCATTCCCGAGCGTCGACGAGTCGACGCGCGAGCTCTGATTCGCCGCGGGCGGGCCGTGATGCGCTTCGGCGTGGACGGCCATCAGCTAACCGACCTCCTCGGCGAGCACGACGTGCTCGACGGGCAGCTTCGAGTCCTTGTGCAGCTCGCTCGACGAGGTTCTTCTTGAGCCACGGCGAGCGCTCGGGCGCGAACGTCGAGACGATGATCTCGTCGACCCGCTCGTCGTGCACCGCCTGCATGGCGGCCGTGTAGGGATCCGGGTGTGACACCTGACCGTGCGCGTCGATTCCCTCTCCGCGGAGGATCGCGAGCGCACGCCTCAGTCGCCGCTCGGCCTCCGGATGCTCGGCGCGGCTCGGGTCGCTCTGGGGGCAGATGATCAGGAAGCTGGCCGGCGAGCGCGACGCACGCTCACGGATCCGGTCGAGGAGCGGGTCGCCGACGACGGTCTCGTTGGCGATCACGAGCACGTTCGCCTCGCCCTCGGCCTTCAGGTCGACGACGATGTGCTCGACCGGCAGGCCCCCGGCGGCCTCACGGACGCGATCGATCACCTTCCGCCTGAGCCAGCCCGACTGCTCCGCGGGATGGGTGGAGACGATGATCTCGGTCACCCTCGGCTCGAGCATCGCGATCGCGTCGCGCACGGCGTCCGCAGGCTCCGCCTCGACGACGAGGCCGTGAGCCGGGATAGCGGCTTCACGCAGAGCCTCGAGCGTCCGGTCGAGCCGTCTGCCGGCGGCCGCGCGCCGCGTGTCGTCGTAGACGACGTACCCCGCGTGCGGATGGCTCACCGGGGCAAGGACGGTGACCAGCTCGGGGGCGCGACGCTTGACCGCGTCGATCAGGCTCGGGCCGGTGACTGTCTCGTTCGCGACCACGAGGAGATGACTCATGGCGCTCTCGCCTCCTCGAGTTCCTGGGCGCGATCGCCGTTGAACACCGCATGCCGAGCGCCGGCGACGCCGTACTCGTACGGCCCGCCCACGATCTGCGGGATCTCGTCGAAGTTGAAGATCGGCGGCGGAGAGGAAACCTGCCACTCGAGTGTCATCGCGCGCCAGGGGTTCGCGGGCGCACGCGGGCCCCGGAGCCAGCTGACGATCATGTTGTAGATGAAGACCATGAACGAGGCCCCGAGGAAGAACGACGAGATCGAGATGAAGAGGTTGTAGCCCTCGATGTGCGGAACGGTGCCGATCTGGTCCCCGTAATCCGAGACGCGCCTCGGCATCCCCTCGACGCCGATGATGTGCATCGGGAAGAAGGTGGCGTTGAACCCGATGAACGTGAGCCAGAAGTGAAGCTTCCCGAGCCCCTCGTTGTACATCCGGCCAGTCATCTTCGGGAACCAGTAGTAGATCCCGGCGAAGATCGTGAACAGCGAGCCGCCGAGCAGCACGTAGTGGATGTGTGCCACGACGAAGTACGTGTCCGACGTGTGGATGTCGACCGGGACCGCGCCGAGCATGATCCCGGACAGCCCGCCGATCACGAACATCGACACGAAGCCGAGCGCAAACAGCATCGGCGTCGTCAGGTGGAGGCGCCCTTCCCAGGTCGTCGCGAGCCAGGAGAACACCTTGATCCCGGTCGGCACCGCGATCAGGAGGGTCGTGATCATCATCGGCACGCGCAGCCAGTCGGCCATGCCCGAGACGAACATATGGTGCGCCCAGACCGAGAAGCCGAGCACGAGGATCGCGCACAGCGAGAGAGCCATCAGCCGGTAGCCGAAGATCGGCTTGCGCGAGAAGACCGAGATCACCTCGGAGGCGATCCCGAAGCCGGGCAGCATCATGATGTAGACGGCCGGGTGCGAGTAGAACCAGAAGATGTGCTGGTAGCCGAGGACGTAGCCGCCCTCGCTGAAGTCGAAGAAGTTCGTGTGCATGATCCGGTCGAACATCACGAAGAACTGCGAGCCCGCGATGAAGGGAGTCGCCAGCACGACGAGCAGTGACGTCGTGAAGTTCGCCCAGACGAGGAGCGGCATGCGCCAGAAGGTCATTCCGGGCGCGCGCATGGTGATGATCGTGACCAGGAAGTTGAGCGCGGTCATGATCGACGACGCCCCCGCCCACTGGACGCCCATGTTGAACCAGATGTTCCCGTCGGTGCCGACGACCGAGAGCGGCGCGTAGCCCGTCCAGCCGGCGCCGAACGCGCCGCCGGGGACGATGACGCTCGAGAGCATCATGATCCCGGCGATCGGGAGCAGCCAGTACGAGAGCGCGTTCAGGCGCGGGAACGCCATGTCCGGCGCGCCGATCATGAGCGGGATCACGAAGTTCGCGAGGCCCGCGAAGGCGGGGATCACGAACAGGAAGATCATCAGCGACGCGTGCACCGAGATGAAGCCGTTGAACTCCTGGTTGTCCAGGTACTGCATCCCGGGCCTCGCGAGCTCGGCGCGGAAGATCATCGCCATCAGCCCGCCGGCGAGGAAGAAGAAGATCGTCGTCACCACGTACTGGATGCCGATCACCTTGTGGTCGGTGTTGACGCGGAAGTAGTCCTTCCAGCTACGCGCGCCGTGGCTCGAGTGGTCCTCCGGCTCGGTCGGATAGCCGAGCGCGTACTTCGTCCAGTAGTCGAAGGCGCCGAGACCGGCGAGGAAGCCCAGAGGAGCGGTGATCAGCGCCGCGACGGTGACGATGAGGAGCCAGTCGAAGACCGGCTCGTAACCGGCGAGCGAGCGGAGGCCGACGACGATCCCGAAGCCGATCCAGAAGAACAGCACGGTCATCCACAGCGCCCGCAGCCAGCCGGGCGCCGTCAGGCGATGCCATCCCGTCGGCGGCGGAGCGGCGGGCGCGTGGTGCGTGTGCTCTGCGACCTCGGTCACGGGGCGGTCACCTTACCCACCGTTTCCCTGCAGGTTTCGCTCCTGCTCGGAGCGCCACCGGTCGAATTCCTCCTGCTCCAGCACGATCGTCTCCGCACGCATCAGGGCGTGCCCGAGCCCGCAGAGCTCGGTGCACACCACGGCGTGCTCCCCGGGGTCCGTCGGAGTGACTGCGACACGCGTGACGATGCCGGGGACTGCGTCCTGTTTCTGCCTGAACTCCGGGACCCAGAACGAGTGGATGACGTCGAGCGCCCTGAGCCGCAGCTCGACCTGGCGGCCGGCCGGGAGCCGCAGCGTGCCCGACACGGGGCAGTTCGCCTCCTCGGGCGGGAGCTTGCAGATCTGCTCCTCCTTCGGCCTCGAGGCCGCGTCCTGCGCCGTGGGATAGGCGAACGTCCACGCGAACTGGCGGGCAGTCACCTCGACCACCAGGCGGTCGTCCTTCAGCTTTCCGTTCTCCGCCAGGGCGACGGTGCTGAGGATCGCGATCGCGGTCACGAGGATGGTCGGGATCGCGGTCCAGGCGATCTCGATCCCCGTGTGCCCGTGTACCGGCGGCCCGTCGGAGTCGTCGTCCGGACGCACGCGGAACTTCGCCACCGAGTAGACGGTGATCGCCGCCACGATCGCGAAGACACCGATGCAGATCGCGACCGTGAACCAGAAGACGAGGTCGATGCGCTCGCCTTCCTTCGAGTTCTTGTCGGGCAGCCAGGGGATGAAGATCGCGACCGCGGTGGCGACCGCGGCCGAGAGCAGAGCGATCACGACGACCCGGACGATTACTCCCCTTCGCACCGGGACCGAGCCTACTCAACGTCTGGGAAGCCTGCTGTAGTTAGCGTCGACCTCTAGCGGGGTAGAAGGGGGGAAACAAGGAGGTTGAATGGGACTCGGAGCAAGTCTGTTTCTGATCGCCGGCGGGGCAATCCTCATCTGGGGAGTCAACGCCGAAGTCGCCGGCCTGGATGTCGACGCCATCGGGGCGATCCTGATGGTGATCGGCGTCATCGGCCTGATCCTGTCGATGATCTTCTGGTCGTCGTGGGGTGGCTGGGGCGGCGGACGCCGACGGTCTACGTATGTCGAAGAAGGCCCACCCGGCCCCGGTTACTAAGAGTTGGTCTCTCGTCCGGGGTCAGGCTTGCCTGACCCCGGTGGCGTCTACGTGACGCCGGCGGGGTCTCAGGAGGCGTACCTCGGAGCCTCGCCCATGGCTTCGCCGTGGGCGTCGGCATTGTCCGCGGGTCATAGGGCGGACAATGGATCTACCGCGGCACCGCGAACGACCACCTCGAAATGGAGGTGCGGTCCGGTCGCAGAGCCGGTCGCGCCGACGAAGCCGATCGTCGAGCCGGTGGACACCGCGTCACCGACCTCGACCGCAATCTTCGAGAGGTGCGCGTAGCGCGTACGCACGCCGCTGCCGTGCTTGACCACGACGAGCCTTCCCCAGCCGCCTCCGCCCCAGCCTGCGAAGACCACCGTCCCCGAGCGGGCCGAGCCGACCGCGGCGCCTGAAGGGGCGGGGAAGTCGATCCCCGCGTGGAACCGGCTCCCGCGAGGGCCGAACACGTCTCCGACCGGGCCGATCAGCGGCCGGGCCATCGAGAGCGGTGACCGAGGCGTTGGACCGCGGAGAGCGGCGATCGTTCCAGGACCGGCCACGCCGTCGGGGGTGATCCCGGCCCAGCGCTGAAACCCGCGCAGGGCAGCGTCCGTGTGCGTGCCAAAGTGACCGTCGAACCTTCCCGACGGGAAGCCATGCCAGGCGAGTGCGAACTGCAGCGCCGCGACGTCCCACCCGCGCTTGCCCAGGCTTAGGGCCCGGCCGCCGAGCGGAGCGCGCTTGCCGTAGCGCCCGAGGGCCGTCCGGGTGCGCCGGCCTGGAACGCCGTCCGGCGAGAGGCCGGCGCGTCGCTGGAGCTTCCGAACCGCACGCTGCGTACCGGGGCCGAGGACGCCGTCGACCGTGCCTGTGTAGACCCCCTGGGCGCGAAGCCCGACCTGGAGGGCCGCAACCTCGGGGTTGCCGCCTGCGACTGCGCTGCCGGCGAAGGCGAGCGCGAGCAAACAGAACGCCGAAAGATGAGCCACCAAACCCCTCATCAGGGTCCAGGATCGGCAGGTTCAGCACCGCTTTTATCCCCCAAAAGGGGGAACTCGTTCGAGGGGTCAAATCCCCAAACTGAGGGACGCCAAGGCGCGAAAGTGCCCCGATACTGCGTGTGGCGTACCTCAGACCCGGAGGAAAGCGGCTTGCGGCACAATCGAGCTCTCCCGTCTGCTCCCCGCGGAGTGGACCTTCGCATCGGCCAACGGCTCTGCCTGCTGCTGGTCCTGCTGACCGGCGTCTATACGGTCGAGGCGCTGCTCGGCAAGCAGGGAGGCCTCGACCACTTCTTCGACACGTGGGTCTACAACGGCCTGCTCGTCGCCGCGAGCGGGGCCTGTCTCGCGAGAGGGATCTTCGTCCGGGTCGAGCGCGTTCCGTGGCTGCTGCTCGGGACGGCCTTGCTGTTATGGACCGCCGGGGATCTGTACTACCTCGCCTTCCTCTCCGGCCTGGACGAGATCCCGATCCCGTCCGCGTCCGATCCCCTGTACCTGGCCTTCTATCCGGTGAGCTACGTCGCGCTGGGGCTCGTGCTCCGGGCCCGCATGGATCGCTTCCGCGGCAACCTGTGGCTCGACGGAGTGATCGCAGCGCTCGCGGTCGCCGCTCTCGGCGCGGCAGTGATCCTCGACGAGGTGATCGACACGACCGGCGGCAACGCGCTGGTCATCGCGACCAACCTGGCCTACCCGCTCGCCGACCTGCTCTTGCTGGCGCTCGTCGTCGTGATGTTCGGGCTCACCGGCTGGCGCTTCGACCGCACCTGGGCCCTGGTCGCCGCCGGCTTCGCCGTCTTCGCGGTCACCGACAGCGTCTACCTGTACCAGACGGCGGTCGGGACGTACGTCGAAGGCGAGCTCCTCGACGTCGGGTGGCCCGCGGCCCTCGTCCTCATCGCCTGCTCGGCGTGGCAGCCGCCCACGAAGCTGGAGGAGGTCCGGGCCGAGAGCTGGCAGGCCCTCACGCTGCCGACGGTGTTCGCCCTCGTCGCGATCGACCTGCTCGTCTACGACCATTTCCACCGCATCAACCTCGTGGCCGTGGCGCTCGCCTCGGCCACGATCGGCGTCGTGATCATCCGGACCGTGCTCACGTTCCGCGAGCGGCTCCGGCTCCTCGAGGCGAGCCGCGAAGAGGCTCTGACCGACGCGCTGACGGGCCTCGGGAATCGCAGGCGGTTCATCGCCGACCTCGAGGAGAGGCTCGAGGACGGAGACGAGGAGCCGGTCACGCTGATCATCTTCGACCTCGACGGGTTCAAGGCGTACAACGACTCCTTCGGGCACGCCGCGGGCGACGCCCTGCTCGGACGGGTCGCCGGTCGCCTCGCGAACGCGTCCGAAGGCTTCGGGCAGGCGTACCGGCTCGGCGGCGACGAGTTCTGCGTGCTCGCCTCGGCTGCGACCGCCGGGCCGGGCCCCCTGATCGAGCTTGCCGTGGCGGCCCTCACGGAGGAAGGCGAAGGGTTCACGGTCAGGTGCTCCCACGGCTCGGTGAAGATGCCCGCCGAGGCGTCGGAGCTGACCGAGGCGCTGCGGATCGCGGACGACCGGATGTACCTCCACAAGCAGCGCAACCGTCCGAGCGCCGAGCGCCAGAGCATCGACGTCCTGGTCAGCGTTCTCAACGAGCGCGACTCCAGGCTCGCCCATCACCTGGCGGGCGTCGCCGACCTCGCCGAGGCGGTGAGCCGCCGGCTTGAGGTGCCCGAGCCGCAGTTGCGCACCCTCCGCCAGGCAGCCGAGCTGCACGACGTCGGCAAGCTGGCGATCCCGGAGGAGATCCTCGGCAAAGCCGGGCCGCTCACCGAGGACGAGTGGGAGTTCGTCCGCCGGCACACCCTGATCGGCGAGCGGATCCTCGGCTCCGCGCCGAAGCTCGGAGCCGCCGCCAAGCTCGTGCGCTCGACTCACGAGCACTGGGACGGAACGGGCTATCCGGACCGTCTGAAGGGCCCGGAGATCCCCCTCGGTGCGCGGATCATCGCCGTGTGCGACGCCTTCGACGCGATGACCTCGCCGCGGCCCTACGCCCAGCCGATGAGGTCGGAGGACGCGATCCGGGAGCTCCACCGCTGCGTGAGGACGCAGTTCGATCCGGATGTAGTGGACGCGTTCGCGGCGGTGCGGGCCGACCTGAACGCCGAGCTCGTCGCATAGGCGCGGTCGCAAAGGAGCGAGGCGCCGTCAGGCGCCCCGCTCGGTCACTACTCGATGTCTCAGGACGATGCAGGCAGCTCAGGGCGTGCGCGGCCCCTGCGGCTCTCGCGAGATGCTCTGGACGACCTCGCCCGTGTCCTTCTCCTTCGCTTCCCGGGCGACGTCCGCCTGCGAGACCACGCCCACGAGGCGCTCGTCCTCACCGGTCACGGCCAGGCGCCGGACCTGATGCCGCGCCATGAGCTCGAGCGCGTCCGAGAGATCGTCGTCAGGACTCACGGTCACGAGCTCGCGCGAAGTGATCTCGGAGACAGGCATCCCGGATGGATCCTTCCCCTTCGCGATTGCGCGCACCACGATGTCTCTGTCGGTGACGATCCCCACGAGCCGATCCTCTTCCACGACTGGAAGTGATCCGACGTCCTCGGTCTCCATCAGCTCGGCGACCTCCGTCAAAAGCGTCTGCGGGGTCACAGCGCGCGGCCGGCTGGTCATCACATCGCCAACTTTGGCACCCATTTTGGTCTCCTCTCGACGTTTTCTTCATTGGTCCCCGGCATCACTTCCGTGAAACCACCCGGCTGCCCATTGGGTGGCTTTGACACCTCGGTTTCCTGACGCGTTCCTGCGCGCCTGTATGCCGGCGGGACAGTGTTGGGTCACACGGCCCGTCGGCAGGAGGGCGCGCAGGGGCGCGAGGCGGGGCGGAGCGCGGCTTTGCCGCGCGGGAGCCCTCGCCGGTCAGGGAAGCGAGGTGGGCCGTGCAGGGATCGAACCTGCGACCTTGGGATTAAGAGAAGGCCGCTGCAATCTCGGCCTATTTCTGCCCTTCTGACTTTGCCCCGGTATCACAGGGGTGGCGGGCAGGACAGCAGAGTCCTTTTCGGCTCGTCTCGGTCGGTTGTGTTGCCACTCTGTTGCCCCCTTACGATGCGGAAGGTGCTCGCCATTCCGGATTCGTTCAACCCGGTCGAATGGACAGACCAGGACTGGAACGCAGTCTCGGCGATCGCGACAGTCGCGGCGGTTCTGACTGCGCTCGGCATCGCCCTAATAGGCGGGATCGTCCGTCGACGCCGGGAGAAGGCGAGGCGGCCAGGCGCTCACGTTGACCTATCGCGCTCACTACGACACAGCCGTTGAGACGGCCCACTTTAAGCGTCAGAAAACCGGAGAGCCGATCGAGGACCAGATCACGAAGGGGTTCTACGTAAGGCTCGCAGTAACCAATGCACCCGACCACGATCCTGCCCGCAACGTAGAGGTCTTGGTTGTCGAGGTGCAGGCACTCGAGGGAGCAAAGGGCTTCGAGACCATGTTTCCGTGGTGGGCCGATGAAGAGACCCGTCTCAGTTTCCCGCCGCTCGGTTGGACGCATTCGACATCGAACGTCATGGTGATCCCGCCAGGTATTACCCGAACCGTGGATCTCGGCGTCTTCTTCCAAAAGGTCGACTCCCGCCTGATGCTTGGGCTGCATCCGCCACCTCTGGCTGACCGGCACTGGCTATACCCGGGTAAGTACCGAATCGTCCTCGCGATCAGCTGCCACAACGCCGACGACGCCGTCTTTTACGATCTCATCCTTGAGTTCGATGGGCAGTGGGGAGCGGAGCTCGGAGAAGTCTGGGAGCACGTCAAGATCACCTCGCCGCCGCGGAAGATCTCGCCTCCGCCGCCAGGCCGGAGACGATCCCTGACACGAACGAGAGCACCGCGAAATCGTGAGCGCAGTCTTCCTGATCGATGGCAGCGACTACGTCGTCAACGAAGCGGGCGCCCGCTGCCTCGCTCAGCATCTACGCGGCTGGTCGAACGTCGACGAGACCGCCCGCGAAACCTGGCCTGAAGGGGCCGACGCGTATCAGATCCAGCGTGCTAGGCAGATCGCCCAGGCGATCTCCCAGGAAGACGAGGAACCAGTCAAGCTCGGCTGGCGTGACGCTGAGCTCCTGCTGCTTGCGATTTCGACTGAGTACCAAATCTCGGGAAACGCGGGTCTCGAGGCGCTCTACGACGCTGCTCGCCGGCTGCTCGAGCGCGGGCGGGCGAAACGTCCGAATCCCGGTTGAGCTCGCGGATCAGAACTCGAGCGATGAGACCACTGTCTTGTAGGGAGCCGCATGGGCGGAGAACGCATCTAGTCGGTCGAGCATCATCGGAGCGTCCTCTTCCTGGGGGAGGGACCACAAACGCAACGTGGGATGTCGAGAGGGCGAGGACAGAAGAACACCCTGTTAGCGCGTGGATCTTCGAAGCGAGGCCGCGACGAAAGCTTCACGCGGCCGCCGGGGGAAGTGCTGGTAGACGATGACTGAGTGACCCCGACGGTAGGCAGTGTTCAGTTCATCCCAAAAGAGGTACTTCGCTGAGGCTCGCCTTCCCTTCACGACGCTCGCGACCGCTAGGCCATTATCCGGATCGAAGAAAACAAATCGTCTCTTGGCACAGAGCCTCCACAAACGCGTGAAATAGCCTCGACGAGACTCTAGTCGTCGTGGAGTACGTCACTTGCGTACAGAGCACCCTCGAGAATGCCGGTCTCTTGGACGGCCGCGACAGTGCGTCGACCTTCCCGGACGAGCACCTTAAGCGTCTCGAAGAGTGCGGGGTCGAGATGAGCAAACGCGTGCGGTTGTTCGAGATACGCGAGTCGCTGTCCGTCCGTTCGGTCATCGCTAGGCGTCAGCATCCAAGCTACGGCTGTCGCGCTCGGGTCGGTCAGGGTGCGAAGCAGCGCGTACTTGAGATAGTCGTTGACGTCCGCGACGTACTGGTCTTTCACGTGCTGCGCGTGATTCTGAAGACAACCTCGCGCTTGCGTGGCGACTTATCGGCAACGTGGATGTTGAGGTGGTCTCCCACACCAAGGTGAGCCTCGTCCGCCTGGTCTGGCTGGGTGGTTGCCAGCATCCGTTTGAGCTCTCCGTAGAGAGCGACCCCGGCGCCGTGGCACGGTAGCGAACGGGTCGTCCGCGGTCCCTCCGGAGAAGCCCAGCTCTGCAGAGGCCCTCGGCGTGCGTCGTGCGGGCGTTACCGCTCTTGCGCGAGAGCCTTGCGATCGCCGCTGCCTGCGTTGCCAGGAAAGGACCCTCTTCGACCGCGTATTCGAGAAGCCTCCATCGTCGCCAGTCGGACGCAGCATGAATTGCGGAAAGAGAGCGGCGACTGATGGCCACGATGGCTCCTAGTATTGCGGTCCGGACCGCTAAAACGCGGTCCGGTCCACAGAGTAGCCTTCGCTTGATCGTGTGTTCAGAATGTGAGGTGATGGGAGGCAAGGCATGGCCGTTTCGGTTGTCGTAGGGGGTCAGTTCGGTTCAGAGGGCAAGGGCAAGGTTGCTCAGTACCTAGCCTCGGCCCAGAGTGCCGCGGCAGTGGTTCGAGTCGGCGGCTCGAATTCCGGACACACGGGTTTCACCGGTGACGGCGAACGCCACGTTCTGCGGCAGCTTCCGACTGCCGCACTGTTGCCAGACGTCCTGTGTGTTCTCGGTCCAGGAAGCTACGTCGATGTCGACGTTCTCCTCGCGGAACTCGACCGGACCGGCCTAGATCCGGACCGCCTCCTGATCGACGAACGGGCATTCGTGATCACGCCGGAAGATCGTGATGCTGAAGCACGCAGCGGGCAAGTAACCGCAATCGGCTCGACAGGTAGTGGTACAGGCGCTGCCCTGCAGCGACGGATCGCACGACGACTGGGGACCGAATCGGTTCGTGACGTCCCCAAGCTGAGAGACTTCTTGGGAGACACGACTGCGCTACTACGCGATCTGCTTCGCCGCCGCGAGCGCGTCATCGTTGAGGGTACCCAGGGCTTCGGGCTCTCGGTACTTCACTCGACGCACTATCCGTACACGACAAGTCGTGACACGACCGCCGCCGGCGCCGTGTCTGAGGCTGGTCTGAGCCCTCTCGATGTTGATCAAGTGGTTCTTGTACTCCGCAGCTATCCGATCCGCGTGGGCGGTGACTCGGGTCCACTGGCGAATGAGATCGACTGGGCGCCCGTTACCGCAGAGAGCGGTTCGGCTGAGCCGCTCGAGGAATTCACCTCTGTGACCGGGCGGCTTCGCCGAGTTGGTCGCTTCGATCCCGAGATCGTCCGTCGAGCTATTGAGGTCAACGTCCCTTCGATGATTGTTATGAACCACATTGACTACGTTGACGCCCAGTGTGCGGCCATCGGCAGCCTGACTGAGCATGCGCTCAAGTTTCTCGAAGAGACGAGCGCGGAGATCGGCGCACCAATCGATCTCGTTGGTCTCGGGCCAACGGCGATGATCTCGCTCTCCCCGGAGCTGGCACGCGTCGCCTCCTGACCGTGCGGCGAAAGACTCCCGTCTCCGGAGAGGCGCAGGGGAAGGCGGAAAGCTATTGGCCTGAGCCTGAGCCGCTGAAGCCGGCGTACTGGAACGACCCATGCCCGGAGTGGCAGGGAATGCTCTCGTCGGACCTCATCGCCTTCTACCACTCGGAGGTCGGCGGCATGATCGGGCCCTGGAAGGACTCACTGCTCAAGCCAGCTTCGTATGAGCTCACGCTCGGGCCGAACTGCCTCGTAAACGGAAAGATCAGAGTTCTTTCAGACCAGGATCCCTGGCTTGAGATCCCCGACAACTCGATTGTGTTCGTGTCCATGGGCCAGTGGGTAAGGCTCCCGCACTATCTGGCAGCCCGGTTCGATCTCGCGATCGAGTTCATCTACCAAGGGATTCTTCTTGGCACCGGTCCGCAAGTGCGAACCGGGGTTTCAAGGCGTTCTGAGTTGCCCGCTTCACAACATCTCGAGCGATGCCGTCCATATCCGCCTCGGGGACCCGTTTGCAAAGATGGACTTCGCGAAGACGAGCGGTCTGCGGA
Organism: uncultured Actinomycetes bacterium; assembly: GCA_963776955.1. Lineage (GTDB taxonomy): Bacteria > Actinomycetota > Thermoleophilia > Gaiellales > Gaiellaceae > VAXT01. The sequence goes on along the minus strand of CAVZOM010000001.1, from coordinate 411,657 downwards.
GAGCACGCGAGGACCGGGCTCTCAAGAGCATCAAGGATGAAGAGGGCCTCTACGCGGCTGCCTTGGCGAGTCGACTTCCAGGAAGCGGCAACAACCCAGTCCGCCTATTTAAGAGCGACAAGCGGTGGCGTGAACCGATCTTCGCCCCAGGTTACGCCGGCCAGAAGCTCGTGAAGAGTTCGGTCAAACGCATTGAGCTCGATGTCGCGAAATCCAAGACCGAACTTGACGCGTTCGGCGACGAGGTCCACCGCCTTCGAAGATTTGGACTCGCGTCGGCTGTCGCCATCGTTCTAGCGATTGCAACGCTGCTTCTGGCTCTCGCGCAGCTTGACCGCAGCTATACCGACTCTAAGGTCGAGGGACAGGCTGATGAAGCAGCGCAAGCAAGGGCCGAGCAAGACGCCGCTAACTCGCGGGTGGCGAGACTAGAGAGCGAGATCGCACGACTTCGGGTCCAGCTGGCGGAAGTGCGCGATCAGGTGGAGGCGGCTCAGGGGCGCTAACCGACTCGGGCGCGTCTCTCTCGATCGGAGAGAACTGCATCAAAGCCGCTCCCATGAGGGTGGCGAAGAATACGAACGTGATTCCGGTGACGAGGAACGCTGTCCCACGCGGTAGGTGTGCCATCCAGAACCAACCGACCGGAATGATGAGGATAGCCCCGCCCACTGCTCCTAGCGCGAGCGCGAGCGCGAGCTGACCGACCGTTTCAGCAGCGCCATGAAGGCGGATGGCAGTTGCCACAACACTCGCCAACGGGCCCGGGCGCCAGTACGTCGTGTTAAACCTCAGCCAGGTGAGCTCCTTCATGCTGTCAACCTGAGCCTCTGTGTGGCTCTGGAGCACATCGGAGTAGGTCGGTAGTTCCTTGATGTCGCTCGAAGTCTTCTTGTAGCGAGACTCAAGAGTCTTTCGGCGTGCCGTCAGGTGAACCTGGATGATGCGAGCGCCCGCGAGCTCACGCAGATGGTCGATCTGGCGAGGTATACGCACCGAGTCCACGATGGCGGTTGTTGTCGGTCCGAGTCGCGCTACCTCTCGTCGAGTCGCCTCGGCGACCCAGCGACCATCCGTCTCGCCGTCGAGTCTCTCCCCAAGATTCTGAAGGCCTCGTCGACGTCGTACCTGAGGCTGGGTTCCTTACTACGCGATGGGTGTCCTTCGTGCGAACGAGAGTTCCGTTTAGCTTCTTCTCGATCCGCTCGCCGAGCTCCGTCTTTCCCGATCGGATTCGGCCCGAGATAACAATAAGCACGCGACGCGGGGGCCGCTGCGGGTCTCGCCCAATTCGCCTGAGGAAGTCAACCCATCACATCTTCTACCCGAACGGAATCCCCTTTCGTCGTTGCTAGCGCGTCGCCTTCGTGCTCCGTGGATCCAAAGGAGCAGGTCAGGTTGTCGAGGAACGATGGATCCGGGAGGTCGTCTGCCAACAGATGAACGTGTGTAGCCAGCGTGAAGGCGGGTGAGTGATGACCCAGCCACACTTGAACCTGTTTAGCGTTGAGGCCCGCGCGAAAGAGGTTTGTCGCGCAGGTGTGCCGGAACATGTGGAACCCCGCCCACGGCACGCCCGCTCGTCTCGCCGCGGGCTTCAAGATCCGAGCGGCGACATTCGAAGGGTCGAGAAAACCTCCCACGCGAGACGTGAATACTGGCGCGTCGGCCGGACTCGTTCCACGAAGGCGCCAGAGAGCCTGTGAGAGCCCACCAGAGAGCGGCACGCCTCGGCGCCCGTAACGTGACTTAGGAACGTCGAGACGGCCCCGGTAGAGCCGCCGCCGGACGTTGATGCGGCGCTTGCCGAAGTCCACGTTCCGCCCAGGTCAGCACGACTGCTTCGCCGATGCGCAGCCCGGTGTGTGCAAGAAGCGTGAAGAAAGGGCGCCATTCGTCAGGGACCTCGGCGAGAACCGCTCGCAGCTCATCCTCGGTCAGCGCTTTCCTACAGGGCTGATCGACTTCGCTCTCGTCGACACGTTGGACCATTCGGACTCCGGCCGCAGGGTTCGAACGGATCAGCCCCTCCTCAAAGCGGTCTCTAGCAACGCCCACCGGGCGGCATTGCGACACTTTCGGGTGCGCGCCCTGCGGGCCTGCAAGGTCGCCGCGTACCGCTTGAGGTCGCGCGGCTCGATTGTCGCGAGCTGCATCCGGCCGAAGAAGGGGATGGCGTCACGCTCGAGGTCAGCGCGGTAGTCATCCAGTGTCTCGGGGCGGATCCCTCGGACGTCCGACCCGATAGCTCTCGACCCAGTCACGCGCGTACTCGGCGAAGGTCACCCGCGAGAGCGCGCGGTACTCGCCGCGCTTCACATCGGTTGTCAACGCGGCCTTGAGCTCGCGGGCCTCGGCGAGGGTCCGCGCGGCACGCTTTCGCTGCTTGCCGGCGGTGTCGCGGAAGACGACCACGTACCGCGAGCCCCGCTTGTAGATTCCGGGCGTCCCCGTCCGAACCAGGCGCCGACTCTCGGGAGAATCCTTCTCGGCGAGTTCAGGATCGGGTTCTCGATAACTGCGTCAGTCACAGCGCCACGCTCCCTTGGCCAACAACAGAGCGATTTTCGCGGTCCTGAAGACACGTCCAGCGTCGACATCAGCGCTCGTGTTGCCCCGTCTGTTGCCCTTAGCGGCTCTTCTTAGCTCGGCCTTGGAAAGAAAAGGCCCCATTTGCAGGCAAATGATGGGCCGTGCAGGGATCGAACCTGCGACCTTGGGATTAAGAGTCCCCTGCTCTACCAGCTGAGCTAACGGCCCCAGCGGTCGAGTATAGCCTCGCCTTTTGGCCTGTCTCCAGGCCTGAAAACGGCCTTTACAAGCCGCTAACGGGCTCGGCGTACCCTACGACCCATGAAGCGCTTTCTCGCGATCGCCACGCTCGTGGCGAGCGTCGTTCTCGCTGCGTCCGTCGCCCCCGCGAGCAGGAGCTCGACGCAAGCAGACTGCTCGCTCACCAGGACCGGGCTGACCCCGCTCACCGACATGGGAAGCCGCCGTTATCGCGGCCACCGCGGTGGGCTGTATCCGGCCGGGGTCAACCGGCCGCCGCAGAAGTACCTGCGGCGGGGCATCGCAACCGCCAGGAGCATCCGCCCGATCAACGGCAAGATCGTGCTCCTCTCGATCGGGATGTCGAGCGCGAGCGTCGAGTTCGCGGCCTTCAAGCGGAGCGCCGACCGTGACCCCCAGAAGAGCTCGACCGTCGTCGTCGTGGACGGAGCCCAGGACGGCTTCGACTCACGGCGCGCCCGGTCACGGCCGGTCTTCTGGGAGAACGTCGAGAAACGTCTCGCCGGGGCCGAGGTCGGGCCGGAGCAGGTCCAGGCGGTCTGGCTCAAGCAGGCCGTCGCGGGCGAGCAGCGGCGCTTCCCGAAGGACGCGCGCGCGCTCCAGTCGGATCTGCGCGCGATCATCAGGATCATGCGCGTCCGCTATCCCAACCTGAAGCTCGTCTACCTCTCGAGCCGCACGTACGCGGGCTACGCGATCACGGGCCTCAACCCCGAGCCGGCGGCCTACGACAGCGCCTATGGGGTCCGCGGAGTCATCCAGGAGCGAATCAGCGGAAAGCTCAAGGGGCCGCTGCTCTTCTGGGGCCCGTATCTGTGGACGGACGGGCTTGCAGGCCGAAGCGACGGTCTCGTCTGGACGTGCGAAGACGTCGAGGAAGACGGGACCCACCCGTCCCGCTCAGGCATCCAGAAGGTCGTGAACATGCTGACGACGTTCTTCAAGACGGATCCCACCGCGAGACGGTGGTACGTCGCAAGGCCCCTCTAGTACGGAACCCCGAAGTCCCTGGGTACGATCCCCGCCGTGAAAGGACGGGTCGGAATCGTTGGGGCGGGGTACGTCGGGCTCCCGCTCGCCCGGGTGTTCGCGGATGCAGGCAACCAAGTGCTCCTCGTCGAGCTGAGCCCGGAGAAGATCGAGCTGGTCAGGCGGGGCGAGAGCTACATCAGGGACGTGGAGTCCGCCGACCTCAAGCGGCTCGTCGATGCCGGCTCGATCGAGATCACGTCCGACTACGACGAGCTGAAGGAGGTCGAGGCGATCCTGATCGCGCTCCAGACCCCGCTCTCGGCCCAGCGCGAGCCCGATCTCTCGATCGTGCTCGGCGCCACCGAGGACCTCGCTCCACGGCTCCAGAAGGGCCAGCTCGTCGTGCTCGAGTCCACGACCTATCCCGGAACGACGCGGGAGCGGCTCCAGCCGATCCTCGAACGCGGTGGGCTGAAGGTCGGGGAGGACTTCCACCTCGCCTTCTCGCCTGAACGCGTCGACCCGGGCCGTGAAGACTGGACGACGAAGAACACGCCCAAGATCGTCGGTGGCATCACGCCCGCGTGCACGGAGCGGGCCGTCGAGCTCTACAGCCGCGCGATCGACACCGTGCACCCGGTCTCGTCGCCGGAGGCCGCCGAGCTGACGAAGCTCCTGGAGAACATCTTCCGGTCGGTGAACATCGCGCTCGTCAACGAGCTCGCGCAGCTCTGCGACCGGATGCGCATCGACGTGTGGGAGGTCGTCGGCGCCGCGGCGACCAAGCCGTTCGGCTTCATGAGCTTCCAGCCCGGACCTGGCCTCGGCGGCCACTGCATGCCGATCGACCCCTTCTACCTGACGTGGAAGGCGCGCGAGTACGACTTCTACACCGAGTTCATCGAGCTCGCAGGCAAGGTCAACGAGAACATGCCTTGGTGGTGCCTCGGCAAGATCACACGGGCGCTGAACGCCCACGAGAAGGCGCTCAAAGGCTCGAAGGTGCAGATCATCGGAGTCGCCTACAAGTCGGACATCGACGACACTCGGGAGTCACCGGCGCTGAAGCTGATCGAGCTCCTTCAGGAAGAGGGAGCGGACGTCTCTTATCACGACGCGTACGTGGCAGAGCTCCCGGACCATGGCCTCAGCTCGACCGAGCTCGATCCGGCGGGGTCGGACTGCGTCGTCATCGTCACGGCGCACACGGGAATCGACTACGACGACCTCGTCGCGCAAGCGCCGCTCGTGGTCGACCTGAGGAACGCGACAGGCCACGACGGGACGTCGGACGGGAAGGTCTGGAAGCTGTGACCGCCATCCGCGTCGGGCACGCAGGCCTCGGCTATTGGGGCCCGAACCTGGCCCGCAACTTCGCCGAGCTGGCCGACCTGCGCTGGCTCTGCGACCTTTCGTCGGACCTGCTCTCGGAAGCCGCCGTGCGCCACCCGAAGGCCCGGACGACGGTGAGCTTCGAGGAGATGCTCGCCGATCCGGAGCTCGACGCTGTCATCGTCGCGACACCCGTCATCACCCATTACGAGCTCGCCAAGCAGGCGCTGCTCGCCGGCAAGCACGTCTTCGTCGAGAAGCCGCAGGCGCAGTCGAGCGCCGAGGCGGAAGAGCTGTCGGCGATCGCGCAGGAGAACGGCCTCGTGCTGATGCCGGGCTATCTCCTGGTCTACCACCCAGCGATCTCGAAGCTGAAGCAGTTGATCGCGGACGGCGACCTCGGCGAGGTGCTCTACCTCTACGGAAACCGTCAGAACCTGGGCCAGATCCGGCGCGACGAAAACGCCCTCTGGTCGCTCGGGGCTCACGATCTCTCGATGATCTTGCATCTCGTCGACGAAGAGCCTGTGGAGGCGTGGGCCCGTGGTGAGTCCTTCCTGCGAAGCGGCATCGAGGACGTCGTCTTCTGCTACCTCCGCTTCCCGTCCGGCGTCGTGGCGCACATGCATCTCTCCTGGCTCGACCCGCACAAGATCCGGAAGCTCACGGTCGTCGGGCGCGACAAGATGGCCGTCTTCGACGACATGGAGCTCGAGCGGAAGGTCACGGTCTACGACAAGGGCCCCGTGCTGCGCCCCGCCACGGAGTGGCAGGTGCGCGAGGGCGACATCCACATCCCGAAGCTGGCTCGCGAGGAGCCGCTCCGCAGCGAATGCAGTCACTTCCTCTCGCTCGTGCAGGGCGAGGGCGACCAACAGGAGCCCGCCCGCCGGGGGCTGGCCGTCGTTCGCACGCTCGAGCTCCTTCAGGAGTCACTCGACCGAGCACCCGTGTGACACACGTCGCGGAGACGGCGGTCGTCTATCCCGGCACGGTGATCGGAGAGGGCTGCGTGATCGGCGACCATGCCGTCGTCGGCAAGCAGCCCGCGTTGTCGCCGCGCTCAACTGCCGCGCGGGAGGAGCTGCCGCCCTTGGAGCTAGGCTCCGGGACGATCGTCTCGGCCGGCGCGATCGTCTTTGCGGGGACGAGGATCGGCGAGCGCGTGATCGTCGGCGACCAGGCTTGCGTGCGGGAACGGTGCGAGATCGGGGACGACGTCGTGATCGGCCGCGGGTCGCTCGTCGAGAACGACACGACGATCGGCTCGCTGACGAAGATCCAGGCCAACGCCTACGTCACGGCCTACTCCACGCTCGAGGAGGAGGTCTTCATCGCGCCCTGCGTGATCACGACGAACGACAACTTCATGGGACGGACCGAGCGGCGGCACGAGCTCCGCCGCGGCCCGACGATCCGTCGCGGCGCGCGTGTCGGCGGGGGAGCGGTTCTCTGCCCCGCGGTCGAGATCGGCGAAGAGGCGTTCGTGGGCGCAGGCGCCGTCGTGGTTCGCGACGTCCCTCCGAAGGCCGTCGTCGTCGGCAACCCTGCGCGTCAGATTCGCGAGGTCGCTAGCGAAGAGCTGCTGCCGGCTCCGGCCGAGCGCGCTTCCGATACCTGAGCACGTAACTGCCGGCTCCGGGGCTCGTCACCTTGACGACGAGGTAGTACCAGCCTCCCCGGCTCACGTTGAGCCGGATCGTCTCGCGCGACCCGGGCGACTTCGACTGCGCGGCGAGCAATTGCCGGTCGACGGACCGTCCGCCGATCCGCTGTGTCCCGGGCTTCCAGAGGAAGAGATCGGAGTTCGCGCCGCCCGGGCCGCGAAGCCGCGCGACCAGGCGTCGCCCCGCGGGGATCCTGATCCTGTAGACGTCCACCCGGTCGTCCCAGTAGTCGATCGTCGCGCGGATCCTCTGCGCCCTGCGGCCCCAGAGGGGCACGGCAATCGAGACCTCGTCGTTTACCTCGTGCCGGTCGGCGTACGGCGGCGCGTCACTCAGCATCCGTACGGCGCTCGCGACATCGAGCAGCCCCCAGCCGGTCAGCGCGTCACGGCCGAACGTACAGCGGCTGCACCCGGTGTCGGGATCCGCGTCGGCGGCCGTCCGCTTGAGAACGGTCGCGATCTGGTCGGCCCGAGCCGAAGGATGGACTCCGAAGAGGACGGCCGCCGCACCGGCCACCTGGGGAGCCGAGAACGACGTGCCTTCTCCGCGCTTGAACTCCGGCGGCCCGCAGTCCGAGTAGCCCTGAAGTAAGCAGCCGGGCCGCGAGCTCGTGGTGAGCGCCCTCGGCAGCGTCGAGAAGATTCCCTCGCCCGGGGCGGCGATGTCGTTGTGGCGGCGGTCGCGGTTCGAGAAGTTCGGCACGCTGCCGTCGCGGGCGATCGAGCTCACTCCGAGCACGTGCGGAAGCGCAGCCGGATAGCCCGCGTAGCCCCAGGGCTCGATCGGCGCGTTGTCCGCGTTGCCCACCGCTGCGACGACGAGGACTCCCTTGCTCACGGCGTAGCGCACGGCCGCGGCCTCGAGGGGGGAATACGTATCGCCGTCGGGGTCGCGCGGGTCGCGAACGCCGCCGAAGCTCATGTTGATCACGCGCGCTCCGTTGTCGACCGCCCAGCGGATTGCGGCAGCCTCGGCGTCGGGCGAGATCGTCCCGTCGGAGCGGACGATCTTCGCCACGAGCAGAGACGCGGAAAAGCCGACACCAGCGATTCCCTGCGCGTTGTTCAGCGCCGCAGCGATCTCGCCGGCGACGAACGTGCCGTGACCGTTCGTGTCGCTCTCCCATGAGCTCGCGACGAAGCTCTTCCCCTCCGCGATCCGGTTCTGGAGCTCCGGGTGACCCGAGTCGATGCCGGAGTCGAGGACGGCGACCGGGACGCTCGGCAGGTTCGGCGCCTGCGTCCATGCGTCGAAGGCATGAATCCGACCGAGGTACCACTGGCGGATGGCGAGCGGATCGCTGGGAGTGAACATGACCCGGCGCGACGCTCGAATCCGCTCGACCCAGGCGACGCCCGGGACCGAGCTGAGCCCGGCCGCACTGGGAGCCCGAACCGCGAGCGCGATGGGGCCGATTCGCGAGACCGCCAGGCCCGTGCGCGCCTCGATCCTCTGCGCCACGACGCGGCTGTCTGCTCCCTTCTCCACGCCGATCGCGAAGCGAGCAGCCGAGGCAGGTGCGGGCAGAGCCAGGGCGAGCAGGAACGTCGCGAAGGCGAGTCGTCTCATGCCGGGCCGACCTTGAGCGTCGGGCTCACGCCGGGGACGAATCCGCGGCCGGGTGCGAGCCGCGCCCGATAGTCGCCCGGGACGAGCTCGACGCCGGCCTTGAAGCTGCCCTGCTCGTCGATCGTCGTTCGGGCGAAGGTCCGCCAGCGGCTGCCGTCGAAGCGCTGGAGCGCGACGCTCGCTCCGGGAAAGACCGGGCGCGCGTAGCCACGCAGCGTTCCCGCGTCCGGCATCCCCTGGAAGCGGACGAGCGGCGCGACCGACACGTGCGCGACCCCGCTTCGGACCGGGCCGCTCGTGAGCCGGTAATCCGTCGGGACGCGTGGCTTCGCCTTGACGTTCACCACGCCGCCCGGACCCGGCCTGACAGGACCGACGGGCTGCCACGTCGCACCTGCCGGGCGCTGCTCGAGGCGCAACGAGGGAATGCTTCTCGCAATTCCGCTCAGCGACACCTTCTTCCCGAACGTGACCGGAGCCTCGGGATTGGCGAGCGAGAGCACGCCGATCCTGAACCACGTCGAGCGCAGCTTCATCGCCCGCCGCAGGTCGGAGCCGGTGACGCTGGACTCTCCCTGCGACGTGACCGCGGTCACCGTCTGGACGCGGCCCGACGGTCCTGTGTTCAGGCGGATGTCGGCGAGCGTGCCCCGCCCGCCCAGCAGGCGTCGCAGGCGCTGCGCGGTGACGACGAACGGCCCCCAGCGGTGATGCGGCGAGATCGTGTCGTGCGGGTCGTCGACCGAGACGAGGTACGGCGTCGGCTGAGAGCTGGGCCAGACCTCGGGCGCCGATGCCGTGCGGCCCCCGGAGCTCGAGAAGAAGTACGTCGTGATCAGGCGGCCCTGGTAGAGAACGACCTCCCCTGCGGTCTCGTTGACGGCGGCAGTCGTCGAGGGAAACTCATGCGAGATCCCGAGATAGACCTGGCTCCTGGTGTCGGGATAGAGGTCGAACCAGGAGCCCGTCTTGCGGACGGCGAGCGCATACGAGCGTGCGGCGACGGCCTGGGCCTTCAGCGCTTCGGGCAGCCACTCCTTGGGCATCTCCGAGGGGACGACTCCGTAGAGGTAGGCCTCGAGCGAGACCGAGTTGACGGCGCGGAGCGATCCGTTCGCGACGGACACCAGGAACTGTCCCCGATAGGGCCGGCCGCCGAGACGGAGCGGCGAGCTACCGGGAAGGAAGGTGACCGGCGGCGGCACTCGCTGTGGCTGCTGGAAATCGGTTGTCTTCAGCCGCAGCCCGGGACCGAACGTCTGCGGGCCGGCCGGGAGGTGCCAGAGCTGGCCGAGGCCGTCCCGGGCCGTGAACGGAGCGGCCGAGGAGACCGAGAGCTTCGAGCTGCCCTGTGCGAGCAGGACGCGCACGCGGCTGACCTGAGCCTGGCCGAGCGTCGTGCCCTTGTAGTAGTGGGCGAGGATCTCGTCGTAGGTCGCGCCCTCCCTGGCGAAGCCGTACGCGCCCCACTGCGCCATGCCGACGCCGTGGCCCCAGCCCCGCCCGCTGATGACGAAGGTCGGCGTCCCGGGGATCGGCGCCTGTGCGCGCGACGGAGCCTTGTTCCCGGGGTAGCCGGGAGCGGAGCCGGCGACGAGTGCGGCTACGGGAAGGGCGACGAGAAGGAGCCTGGTACGAGCCATATTCGGCAATGGTTTTCGGCGCCCGGACGCGGAGTCTTGAGCCCGGCCACAGAGCCAATCTTGAGGCTAGCGCATCGCCCCGCGTGACACATCCTTCTTTACAGGAACTTCAGGAAACCACCAGCAATCGGAAGGTTTCTCGGATCGCGCGTACGGCTATGGATAGACCGGGCCTGCTGCATGACATCACCGAACGAGATTCTGCCGCCGCGTTACCGCAATCCCACGCGGATCGCGTACGGCGGCATGGGCGAGATCTTCAAGGCCGTCGACGAGGTTCTCGGCCGGACCGTCGCGATCAAGGTGCTTGCCGAGAGGTACGCCCGCGACGAGTCGCTGCGCAGCCGGTTCACGAGGGAGGCGCAGACCGCGGCACGGCTTTCGGCGGAGCCGAACACGGTCACGATCTTCGACGTCGGCGAGTGGCGCGACCGGCCGTTCATCGTCATGGAGCACCTCGACGGCGGCTCGCTCGAGGACCGGCTTCGCCAGGGGGCGCCTCGAGCCGGACCAGGCGCTCGACTGGCTCGAGCAGGCGGCTGCTGCGCTCGACGCCGCCCATCGCAACGGCGTCGTCCACCGCGACGTCAAGCCGGGGAACCTCCTCCTCGACCGCAACGACGAGGTGCGAGTCGCCGACTTCGGGATCGCGAGTGCAGCGGGGCTCGCCTCGCTGACGGTGACCGGGACCGTTCTCGGCACTGCGGGCTACCTCGCGCCCGAGCAGGCCCAGGGCGAGAAGGCGACCCCGGCCAGCGACCGCTATGCGCTCGGCGTCGTCGCGTACGAGCTGATCACGGGCCGTAGGCCGTTCGAGTCCGAGAGCCCGACGGCGGAGGCGGCCGCACACGTGAATGCGGAGGTGCCGTCCCGTGTCTCCGCGACTGGATCCGGTGTTCCAGCGCGCTCTCGCCAAGGATCCGCGCGATCGCTTCGAGACTGCATCCGAGCTCGTCTCTGCACTGCGAGAGGCTGTCGAGGGCTCCACGCCGACTCGCGTGCTGCCGGCCGCGCGCCGGTCCGCACTGCCGCTCGTGGCGGCCTTCGTCATTGCCGCCCTGCTCGCCGGCGCGGGTCTCGCGGCGCTCCTCACGCGAGACGACACCGCCCGCCGCTGCGGGGGAGAGACGACGACGGCTCCGACCACGGCTCCCGCGCAGCCTCCGCCTCCACCGCCGCCCCCACCGCCGCCTCCTCCTCCGCCTCCGCCTCCTCCGCCTCCTCCACCACCTCCTCCGCGGCGGCCGGTCAACGCGGTCGCGCTGACCGACCAGGCGACGGCGTTGCTCCAGCAGGGCGACTACGCAGGAGCCGAACGGCTGGCGACGGCAGGCGGTCGAAGCGCTGCGAGGCACTGGCGAAGACTACGAGGCTTACGCGGAGTACGACCTCGGCGCCGCGCTTGTCGGCCTCGGCCGCTGCGCCGAGGCGCTTCCGCATCTCGACCGCTCCGAGTCGCTGCAAGGCAAGCGGAAGCAGATCGACCGGGCGCGCAAGGCTTGCCGGCGCAAGGGTGCTGGAAGCGACGACGACTAGCCACGTACGATCCGCGCATGCGGATCCTCGTCACCGGCGCCGCCGGCTTCATCGGCTCCAACTTCGTGCACTACTGGCTCGAGCGTCACCCGGATGACGCGGTCGTCGCCCTCGACCTCCTGACGTACGCGGGCAACCGCGCGAATCTCGACGGGGGCGAATGCCCCATTCGTCCAGGCTGACATCGCCGACCTGGACATCGTCGAGAACGTGATGCGCGAGCACGAGGTCGACACGGTGGTCAACTTCGCCGCCGAGTCGCACAACAGCCTCGCGGTCATCGACCCCGGGCCGCTTCTTCCACACGAACGTCCTCGGCACGCAGGCGCTGCTCGAGGCCGCGCGGCGTGCGGAGCGTCGAGCGCTTCCACCACGTCTCGACCTGCGAGGTCTACGGCGACCTGCCCCTCGACTCGGACGAGTCGTTCACCGAGGAGTCGCCGTACCGGCCGCGCACGCCGTACAACGCTTCGAAGGCCGGCGGCGACCACGCGGTGCGTGCGTACTTCGAGACCTGGGGGCTGCCGATCACGATCACGAACTGCTCGAACAACTACGGGCCGTTCCAGTTCCCCGAGAAGGTGATCCCGCTCTTCGTCACGAACGCGCTCGACGACCGGCCGCTGCCGATGTACGCGTCGACGGAGAACCGCCGCGAGTGGCTGCACGTCCGCGACCACTGCCGCGCGATCGAGCTCGCGCTCGAGCAGTGGCGTCCCGGGAGAGACCTACAACGTCGGCTCGGCCGTCGAGGCCTCGATCGAGGAGATCGCGGACCGGGTGCTCGACCTCACCGGGAAGCCCGAGTCGCTGAAGACGATCGTGCCCGACCGCCCCGGTCACGACCGGCGCTACCTGCTGGACTCGTCCAAGATCGGCCGGGAGCTCGGCTGGGCGCCCGGAGATCGGCTTCGAGGACGGCCTCCGGGAAACGGTCGAGTGGTACGCGGCGAATCGAGCTTGGTGGGAGCCGCTCAGGGAGCGCCTGCAGGTCGAAGAAACCGCCTGGCGCTAAAAGGCCAGGTCCGGGGTCAGACGCGGGACCTGTCTGCGCCGGCTACTCGCATCTCGCTCTCGTGCAGGAGCTTCGTAGCCTCGGGCCATGGCTCTTCGAGCCATGGCTGGCGTCTGACCCCGGACATGGTGGTTAGAGCCATGGCTGGCGTCTGACCCCGGACATGGCGGTTAGAGACGAGCCAGGCAGGCTCGGAGGCCCTCGCGCCAGTGGGGGAGCTTCGGGGCCCCTCGCTCGCTGCGGAGGACCGAGTTGGCCGGCCTCGGAGCCGGCCGCGCCGAACTCGGCGGTGGTGATCCGCCGCACGCGACACTCGAGCCCCGCCTCCTCGAAGATCGCCTCGGCGAACTCCGCCCACGTGCAATCGCCGGCCGCCGCAACGTGGTACGTGCCGTACGGCAGCTCGAGGAGCTTCTGCGGTCGCGGCCGCCAGATGACCGACGTACGTCGGCGACCCGCGCTGGTCGTCGACGACCGCGACCTCGTCCTGCTCCGCTCCGAGTCGCAGCATCGTCCGCACGAAGTTGTGGCTCGTCCACCCGAAGAGCCAGGAGCTGCGGACGATCCAGCCCTCGCGCACCTCGCGCTCCCCGTCGAGCTTCGTCCGCCCGTACACCGAGAGCGGCGCCGGCTCGTCGGACTCGACGTACGGCTCGCTCTTGCGTCCGTCGAAGACGTAGTCGGTCGAGTAGTAGACGACGGGCGACCCGAGTGCGACGACGTTGCGCGTCCCTTCGACGTTGACGCGTGCCGCGCCCTCCGGATCCGACTCTGCGCCGTCGACGTCGGTCCACGCCGCCGCATGCAGGACGAGCCCCGGCATGTACCCGAGCTCGTCGGCAGCGACGTCGAACTCGTCCCGACGGCGCGCGTCCGCCTCCGGAAACACCTCGGCCAGAGCAGCCCCGAGCTGGCCGCCGGCACCGGTGATCAGGACGCGGCCTTGTCCCGTTCCGAGAGGATCGGCGATTTCGTGCTCCAGAGGTCGACGACGCGCGGATCGTCCCAGGGAATCCCGTGCTCGTCCGGGTTCTCCGGGTCGTACTCCTCGGTCACGTGGTAGAGGAACAGGCAGTCCGTGAGCGCCTCGTACCCGTGCGCGTTCGTCCCGGGGATGTAGATCGCGACCGGATTCTCGTCACCGATGTCCTCGGTGAAGGTCTCACCGGATTCCGGGTCGAGGACGACGACGCGCACCATTCCCTGCACGCAGGCGAAGAGGTCGTCCTGGCCGCGCTCGTGGTAGTGGAGCCCGCGGATCACGCCCTCCCGCGAGTACGAGAGGTTCGACTGCTCGCACGGGCTTCGGCAACGCGGAGGAGCGCATGAGCTCCAGGAACCAGCCGCGCTCGTCCTCGAAGCGCTCGAGCGGGATCCGGCGGAGACCTTCGATCACTTGTTGGCGCCGTTCTGGCGCACGAAGTCGTTCACCTCGTAGTAGGCGTCGATGGACTCGCCCGCATCGCCCCAGAACCCCTCGACGACGTCGTACTCCATCGCCCCCTGCTCGATGTACCAGTTGTTCACGTCCGTGATCTCGAGCTCGCCGCGTGCCGACGGCGAGAGCGTGGGAATGAACTCGAAGACGGCCGAGTCGTAGAAGTAGAGGCCTGTGACCGCGAGCTCGCTCGGCGGGCTCTCCGGCTTCTCGACGATGCGCACGACCTTGTCGCCGTCGAGCTCGGCCACTCCGAGGTGGCGGAGGTGCTCCGGATCCTCCTGTCGCGAGAGCACGATTCGCCCGCCGCGCTCCTGACGCTCGAAGTTCTCGACGACCGGTTCGATCGACCGCTCGAAGATGTTGTCCGCGAGCATCACGAGCACGCGATCGTCGCCTGCGAACCGGTGGGCGAGGCCGAGCGCGTCGGCGATGCCGCTCTCCTGCTCCTGGTAGGCGTACTGGAGGAGGCCGATGCCGTGGGAGTGCCCATCGCCGAGGAGGCGGAAGAACTCACCGGCATGGGTTCCCCCGGTCACGAGCATGACCTCCTTGACGCCCGCAGAGACGATCGCGTCGATCGCATACGTGACCATCGGGCGGTCGTAGATCGGCAGCAGGTGCTTGTTCGTGATCCGAGTGAGCGGATGGAGACGGCTACCGACGCCGCCGGCGAGGATGACGCCCTTCATGTCCGCGGGATCGTACTCAGCGACCGGCAGGCCGCATCGCCGGTTGCCGCGAGCCGCTCTCGACGAGCGGGGACGGCTCGACCCGGACGATCCTCGCCGCCCAGTCGGGCAGCCACCAGTTCCAGCGGCCGAAGAGCTTCATCACGCTCGGGACAAGCAGCGCGCGGATGATCGTCACGTCGATGATGATCGCCGCCGCGAGCCCGAAGCCGAACTGTTGGAGCCCGACGATGGAGCCGGCCACGAAGCCCATGAAGGCCGCGAACATGATCAGACCGGCGGCGGTCACGAGCCGGCCGGTCTTCGCGAGCCCAGCAGTGACGGCGGCCGCGTTGTCGTGCAGCTTGTCCCACTCCTCGCGCATCCGAGAGACCAGGAAGACCTCGTAGTCCATCGAGAGCCCGAAGAGCATCGCGAACAGGAAGACCGGGATCCACCCCTCGATCTGGTCGTACTGCTGGATGCCGAACGGCTCGCCCGCGCCGTACTTGAAGACGACGACGAGCAGGCCGTAAGCGGCTGCGATCGAGAGCAGGTTCATGACGATCGCCTTCAGGGGGAGCAGGAGCGACCTGAACGCGCGGACGAGGAGCAGGTAGGTGAGCAGGAGAACGGCCAGCACGAGCCAGGGGAACGCCGTATACGTCATGTCCAGGAAGTCGACGCCGCCCGGCGGGCCTCCGCCCGCGAGAACCTCTACACCGGCCGGGAAGCCTGCACCCGGAATCAGCTCGTCTCGCAGGCGGTCGACGAACTCCTGAGCCGCCGGCAGGCCGTACTCGTGCTTGCCGGTGATCTGCAGATGGAGGTATTGGCGCGTGAAGTCGACGTACTGAGCGCCCTGCGGCTCGTAATCGACGCGCGCGACCTCAGGATCGATCGAGAGCCCGACCTGGAGCCGGGTGACCGCCGCCTGCACGCTGTCGTCCTCCGCACCACCGGGCCGGCCGGTATTGATCACGACGGCGGTCGGCGCAAGCGCTCCGGCGCCGACAGCGTCCTCCAGAACGTTCAATCCGCGAACGGACTCGAGGTTCTGCGGCACGCCGGTGTTGGAGCCGGGCGTCAGGCTGAGCTGAGTCGCGGGGCCGGCCGCAGCAAGCAACAGGACGATCGTCCCGGTCGCGAACAGCACCGGCCGCCGCATGATCGCGCCCGCCAGACGCGCCCAGAACCCGCGCTCGTGATCCCAGCGCCGCTCCTGGACGCGCTTCGGGATCAACCGCACGCGATCCAGCCGGTCTTCGAGCCAGTAGATGAGCACGGGGAGGAGGGTCATCGCGGCGAGCACCGAGACGAGCGGGATCAGCAGGCCGGCCAGGCCGAAGCCGCGCATGAACGGGAGCGGCATGGCGAGCATCAGCGCGAGCCCGATCGCTACGGCGGTCCCGCTGAAGATGACCGCGCGGCCGGCAGTCTCCATCGTGCGCTCGACGGCCTCCTCGCGACTGCGACCGGCTCGGTGCTCCTCGCGGTAGCGATAGACCATGAGCAGCGAGTAGTCGACCGCGATCCCGAGCCCGATCAGCATCACGAGATTCGTGAGGTACGTCGAGAGCTCCATGTAGTTCGCGAAGATCCAGAGGATCCCGAGAGTGACCGGGATCGCCGCGGCGGCGAGCATGAAGGGGAGCAGGAACGCCGCCGAGCCGAAGACGAAGATCAGGATCGCCATCGCGATCGGGATCGCGATGAAGAGCTCGCCGACCATCAGGTCGTTGCTCAACACCGGCTCGAGATCGTGCTCGACCGCGGACTGCCCGGTGACGTAGACCTCGGCTCCGGGAATGGTCCCGGCGGCCTCGCGCATCTCCTCCGTATGACCTTTCGCGTCGGCGGGGTCGAGGCTCGAGACGATCGTTGCGCTGACGACGTCCTCGGAGACGGCGGCGACCGAAGCGACCCTCCCCGTGGGAAGAGCCTTGGCTGCGCGAGTGGCGGCCGCCTGAACCTGGGGGACGAGCGCAGGCGCGCGGCCGTCGCTCCTGACCACGATCGAGAACGCCCCCTCGGGCTTCTGGCCGAAGTGATCCTGAAGGACGTTCCTCGCCTTGTCGCTCTCGGCGCCGGGCAGCACGAATCTGTTCGTGAGCAGGTCGGAGAGCCCCGCCGACGCCATTCCGGCGGCGGCGAAAGCAACGAGCCAGACCGCGAGCACCGCCCAGCGAAAACGGATCATCGTACGCGCCCAGCGAGCCATCGCGGGCGCTAGGTTAGTGACTACTAGCCACTGCGTCAAGCGAGGTCACATAGCTACCATCGGCCCATGCCTCGTGACCCCATCGACCGCCTGCGCGGGGAAATGGAAGAGCTTTTCGCCGACCTCTGGCAGGTGCCACGCTTCACGCGCAGGCACGGAGGCTTCCGCCCGCAGGTCGATTGCTTCCGGACCGAGCGTCCCGCCGCGATCCACGTCGTTGCGGAGCTGGCCGGCGTCGACCCGACGAAGGTCCAGATCTATGCGGACGAGCGAACCCTCATCCTCGCCGGAGAACGTCGGCGGCCGCGCTGCACGGGACGTGTCTACCAACAGATGGAGATCGACTACGGACGGTTCACGCGCCAGATCGTGCTCTCGGCGGACATCGACGTCGAGGCGGCGAAGGCGACGTACAAGCGCGGCATCCTGACGATCGTCCTCCCCCTGGCGAAGAAGCCGGTGAGCCCCGAGCGCGTCGAGATCCGCGATCAGGAGCGGCACATGACCGAGCTGATGGAAGAGCAGATCGACATCGACGAGCTCGAGCTCCCGTCACAGCTGCCGGTCCTGCCGCTGAAGGACACGGTCGTGTTCCCCGACTCGGTGCTCCCGCTCGCGATCGGCCAGGAGCGCTCGGTGCGTCTCGTCGAGGACGTCGTCTCCGGCAACCGCCTGATCGCGCTCGTACCCTCGAAAGACCGGGAGCTCGAGCAACCCGGGTGGGACGACCTCTACGAGGTTGGCACGGCCGCGGTCGTGCAGAAGATGATCCGCGTCCCCGACGGCTCGCTGCGCATCCTCGTGCAGGGGATCGCCCGAATCCGCCTCCTCGACCGGGTGCACGACGAGCCCTACCTCGTCGGCCGCTTCGTCGAGGCTCCCGACGTCCACGAGGAGTCGCCGGAGACCCAGGCGCTGATGCAGAACGTCCAGACGCTCTTCGCCCGCCTGATCGGGCTCGTCCCGTACCTCCCCGAGGAGCTGGCACTTGCCGCCGCGAACGTCGACGACCCGAGCGCCCTCTGTCACCTCGTCGCGTCGACGCTGCGCCTGAAGACCGAGGAGAAGCAGCAGCTGCTCGAGCAGGAGAACGTCGAGAAGCGACTCCGCGCGGTGCTCGTGATCCTCAACCGAGAGCTCGAGGTCGCCGAGCTCGGGTCGAAGATCCAGAACCAGGTCGTCTCCGAGATGGAGTCCTCGCAGCGCGAGTACTTCCTGCGCCAGCAGCTGAAGGCGATCCAGGAGGAGCTCGGCGAGGCCGATCCCGAGCAGGCCGAGATCAAGGAGCTCCGCGACCGCGCGAACGAGGTCAAGCTCCCCGAAGAGGCCCGCAAGGCTGTCGACCGTGAGCTGGCCAGGCTCGAGAAGCTCCCTGCGGCATCGGCGGAGTACGGCGTCATCCGCACCTATGTCGAGTGGATCCTCAGCCTGCCCTGGGACAAGGAGTCGCAGGACAATCTCGACCTGGGCCAGGCTCGGAAGGTCCTCGACGAGGACCATTTCGACCTCGACAAGGTGAAGGAGCGGATCCTCGAGTACCTCGCAGTCTCGAAGCTGAAGGAGGGCGACCTCTCGGGGCCGATCCTCTGCTTCGTCGGCCCGCCCGGAGTCGGCAAGACGTCACTCGGGCACTCGATCGCCCGGACGCTCGGACGGAAGTTCGTGCGCATCTCGGTCGGCGGCGTGCGCGACGAGGCCGAGATCCGCGGCCACCGGCGCACGTACATCGGCGCCATGCCCGGGACGATCATCCGTGCCCTTCGGGACGCGGAGACGAAGAACCCCGTCTTCCTGATCGACGAGATCGACAAGATGGGCGCCGACTGGCGCGGCGACCCGGCCAGCGCGATGCTCGAGGTGCTCGACCCCGAGCAGCACTCGACGTTCCGGGACCACTACCTCGACCTGCCGTACGACCTGTCCAAGGTGCTCTTCATCTGCACGGCGAACCAGCTCGAGACGATCCCGCCCCCGCTCCTCGACCGGATGGACGTGATTCACCTCTCGGGCTACACCGAGGAAGAGAAGCTCGGGATCGCCAAGAAGTACCTCGTCCCGAAGCAGGTCAAGGCGCACGGGCTCAAGCGCTCCCAGCTCTCGTTCACCGACAAGGGCCTGAAGCACGATCGTCCGCGAGTACACGCGCGAGGCCGGCGTCCGGCAGCTCGAACGCCAGATCGCCGCGGTTTGCCGCAAGGCTGCACGCCGGGTCGCCGAGGGCGAGACCGACAAGATGAGTGCCGACGACAAGGCCGTCCGCGACTGGCTGGGGCCGCGCAGGTACGTCGCGGACGTGCGAAAGCGCACCTCTGAGCCCGGCGTCGCAACAGGGCTCGCCGTAACGGCGGTCGGAGGAGACGTCCTCTTCATCGAGGCGACGGCGTACCCCGGGAACGGGCGGTCTGAAGGTCACGGGCCAGCTCGGCGAGGTGATGCAGGAGTCGGCCCAGGCCGCTCACTCGTGGGTGCGGACGCACGGGTCGGCGCTGGACATCGACCCACACTGGTTCGGGCAGAACGACGTCCACGTCCATATCCCGGCCGGCGCGGTGCCGAAGGACGGCCCTTCGGCGGGGATCACGATGGCGACCGCGATTGCCTCCATTGCGACCGGCAAGCCCGTATCGGAGGAGGTCGCGATGACGGGCGAGCTGACACTCTCGGGTCAGGTCCTGCCGATCGGCGGGCTCCGCGAGAAAGCCCTCGCGGCCCAGCGGGCGGGGATCGAGAAGGTGCTCTTCCCGCGGGAGAACGAGTCGGATCTCGAGGAGCTGCCCGAGGAGACGCGGAAAGAGATCGAGTTCGTCCCCGTGGACTCGATCGAGGAGGTCCTGAAGGTCGCATTCGACGGCTCCCTCCCGCACGTTGCGACCCCGCGCCCGCTCACGCGGGAGCGCAAGGCTGCTGCTTCGCGCTAAGCCTTAGGCCGTTTGCGGCCTTCGTGCGCCGGGTAGAGTCGCCTCGAAACGAGCCGAAAGGACTTCCGAGATGGCCAAGCTTCAAGACCGAGCAAAAGACAGGGCGGGCGACGTCAAGCCCTATCTCGAGCGCGCACTCAAGGACGAGCGCGTCCGGGAAGACGTGAAGAGCGCGATCGCGACGGCGCGGCAGATCTACGACCAGCTGCTCGGCGGCCGGCAGTACACCGCCGCTGCGGCTCGAGTCGCGACGGACAAGGAGATCCAGCAGAGCCTTCGCGACGCTATCGACGACCTTCGCGACGCCGCGGAACGAGTCCAGGGCAAGCAGAAGCATGGCGGCCGAAACTCGACGCTGCTCCTCACGGGCATCGTCCTGGGCATCCTCTTCAACCCCGTCACGGGGCCGGGGACGCGCCGCTGGCTCCAGGACAAGATCTTCGGCGAAGGCGAAGAGTTCGAGTACCGGCAGGACAACGCGAAGTAAGGCTGCGCTTCGCTTACCAGCACGAGGGGACCATCCCTGGTTCCCTCGTGGGCTCCTAGCCGGCTTCGCGGTTGGCGCGTTCCAAGGCTCGTTCTAGCGAGCCTGGGTCGAGGCCGTCCGCGGTCGAGATGTCGCTCGACGAGAGCAGAATCGCGCCCGGCTTCGGTGCGGTGCTCGTTGCCGAGACCGGCGGTGCCCAGCCGGCGACCTGCGCGAACTCGACGTCCTCGAGGCGCCTCCAGGCCGTGAGGTACGGCGTGGGGTTCACGGCGCCGTCGTAGCCCATGAAGAGCATCCCGACGGGATGGATCTCGAAGTGCACGTGGTACGGAGTCGTCTCCGCGTCCCCCGTGTTGCCCACGAAGCCGATCACCGTGCCCGCCTTGACCTGGCGCCCGTTGACGGCGACCGGAGAGAACGCGGACAGGTGCGCGTAGTAGAACTCGTTCCCTTCCCGGTCGCGGAGCCAGAGGCGGTAGCCGCCGACGTCGTTCCAGCCGACCGAGAAGATCGTCCCGTCCGTGACCGCGAGCAATGGCGCTCCGAGTGGCGCGAAGATGTCCGTCCCGTGATGCCAGCCCGAGGCGATGGTGCCGCGCGGCGCGCCGAACGTGTCGCCGAACGAGCAGGGCCCGTAGACCGGGAACACGTAGCGGCTTGCCGTTAGACGCGGCGTGACGTCGGGCGGCGGGCGCACCTGGAAGGTCGGCTTCTCGGAGGCGGCGCCGGGCTCTTTCGCGGGCGTCTTGTCCCGTGGCTTGGGCTTCTTCGCGGGCCGCTCGGTGCTCCGGTGCTTTCGCTCCGTCTTGGCCGCCACGTCGACCTTGGCCTGGGACTCGGCGTAGCCGACCATTACCTCGGTCCCGGCCGGAAGCCCGTAGTGATCGGCCGTCAGCCTCACCTGGAGAGCCGTCACGAACGCGCGCGCACCGCGGGCATCCTCCGCGTCGAGCGACGCCTTCCCTTCCTGCAGGGTCACCAGGTAGCCCCAGTCTCCGAGCGGGAATTGCGTCCCCACTCCCGGAGACACCGCCGCACCTTGCACGACGAGGCCCGTGATCAGCGAACCGGACGCGTCGGCCGAGCTCGCCCGCACGTTGGCCGATGCCCTGGACTTCGCGGTCACGCTGCTGACGGTGACGTCGCCGCCGAACATCGAGATCGACGAGACCTGAGCGGAGGCGCTCGCTGTGGCCGACGAGCCGGGCGTCGCGAAAGCGCCCGAGGTCACCGAGCCCGCATTGACGATGCTGCCATCTTCGGGGTAGGCGAACGATCCGCCGACGCCGACCGCGTCGGGCGGCGCCTGGACGACCGCCGCCGAGCCGCCGGCCTGGCCGGGGACGGCAACCTGGATGGCGAACGCGCGGGAGGTCGTGTCGCCGTTCTCGGAGCGGGCAGCCGGTGGCGACCCCGCCGAGAGGGCGACGACCAGGGCAAGGACGAGGGCGACGGGGACTAGCCGGACCACGAGGCCCCATTATCAGGCATGCGCGCGACGCCTCCACGTTTTTGTTTCTTATTGAGAATGATTCTCAGTTAAGGTTCGGCTCGGGATGGCTCACCGATCGAGAGAAGGGAGCGCGTATCGAGGGCTCACGCTGCCGGCTCGCGCGCGTCTCACTCCCCAGCGGCGCGCCGTGCTGGACGCGATCGAGGCCTCCGGCGGCCGCTTCACGGCAGTCGAGCTCTTCCAGCGCGCTCGCCGCGCCTCCCCCAGGCTCGGCCTGGCCACGACCTACCGGACGCTCGAGCTGCTGCGCCGGACCGGGTCGCTGCACGCTCTCTCGGGCGAGGGCCGCCCGGCGTACGTCAGGTGCTCCCCCGAGCACCACCACCACCTCGTTTGCCTCAGCTGCGGAAAGGTCGAGGACACGGAGCTGTGCGCCACGCCGAGCCAGCGGACGCTCACCCGCCGACACGGCTTCAAGGCCGAGTCGCACGAGCTCGAGATCTACGGGACCTGCAAGGACTGCCAGTGACCTGGATCGCGATCCCCGCAGCCTGCCTCGTGGTCGTCTCGACCTTCCTCGGCGGAGCGGTCGCGCTGCGTCTCCACCGCGAGCTCACCACGCTGATCGCGCTGACGGGCGGCGTCGTCCTCGGTGTGGCCATCTTCAGCGTTCTTCCGGAGGCGATCGAGACCGTCGACGACCCGGCGCTCGTCAGCACGCTCGTCGGCGCAGGATTCCTCATCTTCTTCTTCGCCGAGCGACTGATCGTCCTCCACCATCGGGACGAGCCCGAGCAGGCCCGCGCGCACGAGCGAGTGGGCGTCCTGGGCGCCGCCGGGCTCTGCGTTCACAGCTTCGTGGACGGCCTGGGAATTGGTCTTGCGTTCGGCCTGGACACGACGACCGGAGTGCTCGTGCTCGTCGCCGTCCTCGCGCACGACTTCGCGGACGGACTGAATACGGTCGGGTTCATCCTCAGCCAGAGCGGCGACCGCCGGAAAGCGATCACCTGGCTTTCCATCGACGCGCTGGCCCCTCTGCTCGGCGCGATCGTGGGCGCATCGATCACGGTGTCCGAGCAGACGCTCGGGTATCTCCTCTCCCTCTACGTGGGCTTCTTCCTCTTCATGGGAGCGACGGACCTCCTGCCCGAGGCGCACAGGCATCCGTCGAGGCTCAGGGTGGCGCTGACCGGGGCCGGGTTCGCCGCGATCTTCGTCGTCGCGACGCTGGCGCGAGGCTGAGTCAGTCGCCGAGCTCGCGGCGGGCGAACTCGCGAAACCGATCGCGCGTAGCGTCGTCGGGGCCCAGGCCCTCGTCGACGGTGGCCTCGGAGAGCTCTTCCGCCACGGCCCGAATCTCGGCAGCGATCTCCCGCCGGTGCTCGGGGTTGCGCAGCAGGCTCTGCACCCACGTCTCCGAGCCGTCGTAGGCCTCCACCTCTTCCTCCATCAGCAGCCTGCCCAGAACCATGCCGACGCGGATGTTCGCGAACGTGCGGAAGGCGAGGAGCTTTTCCGGCGTGGTGACGAGCTCGTGCAGCCCCGGGTCCTCGGCCTCGATCTCGCTGACGATCGCCGTGATCGGCTCGTCCACGAGCGGGAGCCAGAGGTTCTCCTGCGTCGTCACAGGCGGATCATGACATTCGCCTTGCCCGCCAGACCAGTTGCCCCGCCACGATGAGGAGCAGCGAGCCGAACAGCCGTTGGAGCGTCTCCTCCGGCAGGGACTTCGCAGTGAGGACGCCCAGCTCGACGCCCGCCACGGCGACGGCGCCGATGATCAGAGCGGTCCGCCAGCGGACGTTCCCGTAGAGATGCTGGCGCCACGTCCCGGCGATGACGACGGGGATGATCGCCAGCAGGGAGGTCGCCTCCGCCTCGACCTGGCCGAAGTCGAACAGCAGGACGAGCGCCGGCACGAAGATGAGCCCGCCACCGACGCCGAAGAGCCCACCCAAGGCGCCCGCCAGCAGGCCGATCACGATCGCAACGACGACCTCGAGCATCAGATGAGCAGCCAGACGCCGATCACCGCGAGCAGGCCGGCGAACGCGTAGCTCAGGGCCGGGCCGGCCACCCGCTGCTGCAACGCGGTGCCGCCGATCGCCGCCGAGCGCCGCTGGGATGCCCGAGAGCAAGCCCGTAAGCGCCAGTCGACGTCGCCGCGAAGCGCGTAGGAGATCGTCCCCGCGAGGGCGATGAGCCCGATCGACGCCAGAGACGTGGCCATCGCGGGACGCTCGTCGAAGCCGGCCGCGAGGATGAGGAGCGGGACGACGACGATCCCGCCGCCGACGCCGAAGAGTGCGCTGAAGAACCCGGCGATCAGCCCGATGGCAACGAAGCGCACGCCCGTATCGTACGAGGAGTGTCTGCGGTCGAACGGCTCTCCGAAGCTCCCGGGCTCGCCGCGATCCTCCTGGACGTCGACGGGACTCTGGCGCCCATCGCGCCCCGCCCGGAGGACGCACGGGTGCCGGACGAGACCCGTGCGGAGATCGAGCGACTCGCGAAGCGGTACGCGCTCGTCGCGTGCATCAGCGGCCGTACGGGTGAAGACGCCCGGCGCATGGTCGACGTCGACGGCGTGCGCTATGTGGGCGCCCACGGCCTCGAGCTCGCCCCGGAGGCCGATCGCTGGCGGGACGAGATCCACTCCTTCGCCTCCGATGTCGACTGGCCCGTCGAGGACAAGGGCCTGACGGTCTCGTTCCACTACCGCGAGGCCGAGGACGAGGGCGCAGGCGCTCGAATACCTCGAGGAGGTCGCAGAGCAGGCGCGCCAGGCGGGTCTCATCCCGCGCTTCGGCCGGAAGGTGCTCGAGATCCGTCCTCCGGTCCATGCGGACAAGGGAACGGCGGTCGAGGAGCTGCTCGCCGAGGCCGGCCTCCGTCGCGCGCTGTACGCAGGAGACGACACGACCGACCTCGATGGCTTCCGGGCGCTCGACGGGCTCGAGGTCGGCGTGCGAGTGGCCGTCTCGTCGGACGAGGCTCCGGACGATCTCGTTCGCTCTGCCGACATCGTCGTCGCCTCTCCCGCGGAGCTTCTGGAGCTGCTGAAACGGCTCTAACATCGGGCGATGCTCGCGGTCGCCGACCTGGCCGGCAACGTGACGGAGCTCCTGGACGACGCGACGCAACCCGACTGGCGGCCCTAGGCGACGTCGAGAACTTCGGTGAGCCGCTCGATCGACTCGCCAGTCCAAGCCTCGCCTTCGGGCGTGAGCGGCTCGCCCGGCGCGCGTAGCTGCACAGCCGCCATGCCGGCCCGCTCGGCTCCCGGCAGCTCGTCGTTGGCGCCGTCGCCGACGAACAGGCACTCGGCCGGCTCGACGCCGAGCCGCTCGCACGCGATCTCGTAGATCCGCGGATCTGGCTTCGAGACCCCGACGTCGCACGAGAAGACCAGCTCGTCGAATGCGCCCGCGAACGGCGTCTCCTCCCAGACTTGAGGCACGTCCTGCGAGCAGACGCTGATCAGGCCGAGCCGGTGCCCGCGGCGACGGAGCTCGGCGAGGGTCTCGACCGCATCGGGCCGCGGCTCCAGGGATCGCTTCGTCCACTCGCGCCGCATGGCGAGGATCTCGTCGAGGTCGGGCTCTGCGCCGAGCCCGCCGAAGAGCTCGCGCAGGTGGTCGGCGATCGGCCCGATCTCGCGGCTCTTCCTCCCTGAGAGCCACGCCTCGCGGAAGCGCTCCGGCTCGATCCCGGCGGCGTCGGCCATCCGGTCGTAGAACCGGTTCGCCTGCTCCTGATCCCACGGGACCAGGGTCTGCCAGAGATCGAAGATGACGGCGCGGTACTTCACTTCTTGAGCAGCTTCTTGACCGAGCCCCAGGGCCGCGTGTTCAGGATCTGATCCGGGCCCGAGCCATGCGCGCCGGGCCTGGGCGACGCCGAACTCGAGGTTCGAGAGCGCCGCGATCTCGTGTGCGTCGCTCGAGATCACGATCTTCACGCCGGCCTCGCCTGCGAGCCGCGCGTGGGCGTCGCGGAGGTCGAGCCGGTCGGGCTGGGCGTTGATCTCGAGGAACGTCCCGGTCTCGAGCGCCTTCTCGACGACGCGCTCGAGATCGACGTCCGCGGGCCCACGGCGGTTGAGCTTGCGGCCGGTGAGGTGGCCGATGCAGTCGACGTGCGGGTTCTCCATGGCGGCCAGCACGCGCTCGGTCAGGTCCTTGTCGAAGCCGGAGTGAATCGAGGCCATGACCCAGTCGCGCTTCGCGAGCACGTCGTCGGCGACGTCCACCTCGCCGGTCGCCCTGATGTTGGCCTCGATCCCCTTCAGGAGCTTGAAGCGGCCGAGCTTCTCCTGGACCTTGTCGATCTCGCGGATCTGCGCCTCGAGCCGGCCTTCGCGGAGGTAATGCGAGTGGTCGGTGACGACGAGGTAGGAGCGGCCGAGCCGCTTTGCCTCCTGCGCCATCTCCTCGATCGTGTTCTTCCCGTCCGAGGACCAGGTCGAGTGCGTGTGCATGTCGCCGCGGATGTCGCCCAGCTCGACGAGCTCCGGGAGGCGACCTTCGCGCGCAGCCTCGAGCTCGCCCATGTTCTCGCGCAGCTCGGGCGGGATCCAGGGGTAGCCGAGCCGCTTGTACATGGCCTCTTCGGTCTTGTCCGTGAAGACCTCTCCGCGTCTCGGTGTCCTGGATGCCGTACTCGGAGATCGAGAGCTTCTTGCGGACGGCCTCCTCGCGGAGGGCGACGTTGTGCGCCTTGGAGCCCGTGAAGTGCTGGAGCAGGTTGCCGTAGGACTCGGGCGGCACGACGCGGAGGTCGAAGCGCAGGCCCTCGTTCGAGACGACAGTCGCCTTCGTGTTTCCCTTCGCCGACGATCTCCTCGACCCAGGGGAGCTGCGTGAAGTACTCGGTCAGTGCGGCGGGGTCGCTGGCGGTGGCGATGATGTCGAGGTCGCGCACCTGCTCCTTGAGGCGTCGTACGCTGCCCGCCTCGCTCACCTGGTCGGCCGCGGGATGCTCGCGGAGGACCGAGACGACGGCGCGCACCGCAGGAAGGGCGCGCCCGAGGAGCGGCTTCTTCTCGATCTCCTTCCGCGGCGTCGCGAGGGCGCGGAGGACGTTCTCCTCGGTCTTCGGCCCGAGGCCGGTGAGCGTGCGCAGCTGCTCGGACTCGGCCGCCTGCTTCAGGCCGTCGATCGTCGAGACGTCCAGCTCCTTCCAGATGCGCCGGGCGGTCTTCGGGCCGAGGCCCGGAAGGTGCATGAACTCGACGACGTCAGCCGGGATGCGCTCCTTGCGCTTCGCGAGCGCCTCGATCTCGCCCTGCTCGACGATCTGCACGATCTTCTCCTCGATCGTCTTGCCGATCCCGGAGAGCTCCTTGGCCTTCCCCTCGACCGCGAGCTGGGCGATCGAGCCGCCCGTCTCACGCATTCGCTGCGCCGCGCGCCGGTAGGCGAGCGGGCCGGAACTGGTCGCTGCCCTTCGAGCTCGAGGAAGTCGGCCAGCAGGTCGAACTGGTCCGCGATCTCGGCGTTCCGGGGGAGCGTCTTGGCCACGCTCGCGATGATATGCAGCGTGCGCATCCTGATCTGCCTGCCCACGTACAACGAAAGCGAGAACCTCGAGCCGATGGTGCAGGCGCTCGGCGGCCTTGGCGTGGAAGGGCTCGAGGTGCTCGTGATCGACGACTCCTCGCCCGACGGGACCGGTGACATCGCGGACCGGCTCTCCGGCAGAGCTGCCGTGGGTGCACGTCCTGCACCGGGAGCGAAAGGAGGGCCTCGGCCCCGCCTACCTGGCCGGGTTTCGGCGCGCCACTCGAGCTCGGCGCCGACCTCGTCTTCGAGATGGACTGCGACTTCTCCCACGACCCGGCCGACGTGCCGCGCCTGGTCGCGGCGGCCGAGGACGCGGATCTCGTGCTCGGCTCGCGCTACGTCAGCGGCGGCGGCACGCGGAACTGGGGCCTCGTGCGCCGCTTCATCTCACGCGGCGGCTCGCTCTACGCGCAGGTGCTGCTCCAACTCGGCATCCGCGACCTGACCGGCGGCTTCAAGTGCTACCGGCGCGCCGTGCTCGAGACGATCGACCTCGACGCGATCTCGTCGCTCGGCTACGCGTTCCAGATCGAGACGACCTACCGCGCGCTTCGCGCCGGCTTCCGCGTGGTCGAGGTGCCGATCACGTTCGCCGACCGCGAGGTCGGCGGCTCGAAGATGAGCAAGGCGATCGTGCTCGAGGCGATCTGGAAGGTCCCGCTGCTTCGCCTCCGCGCCCTGGCCGGGCGTCTCTAGAAGCTCCGTGCCACGGCGTAGCCTTGCGGCCGTGCGTGACGTGACGGACGAGACGTTCGAGGCCGAGGTCCTGCGCTCCGAGCGGCCGGTCGTCGTCGACTTCTGGGCCCCGTGGTGCGGCCCCTGCAAAGCGGTCGAGCCGGTCCTGACCGACCTCGCGCAGGCGCACGACGGACGGTCGAGTTCGCGAAGCTGAACATCGACGAGAACCCGGTCATCGCCTCACGGTTCGGCGTGCTCGCGATCCCCACGGCGATCCTCTTCGAAGGAGGCGAGGCGCGCGAGAGTGTCGTCGGCGCGCGCTCCCGATCCCAGTACGAGCAGGCCTGGGGGCCCTGGCTCAAGCCTCGGTCGGCGACTCCCTGACCTGCGGCTCGCCGCCGAAGTGATCCCACCCCGAAAGTGGTACGAGCCTGCCCGTCCAGGCGGATTTCGACGCCTTCCCCCTCCTCGCAGCGCCCGATCGCCGCGAAGCGTCCGGGATCCTCGACCGCGGCGAGCAGCTCGAAGTCCTCGCCGAAGCCGAGATCCTCGACGGTCGCGCCCTCGGCCAGCGGGACCCGCTCGAGATCGATCACGCACCGGACTCCTGATCGACCCGCCAGATGCCCCGCGTCGACGGCGAGCCCATCCGAGACGTCGAGCATCGCGTGCGCGTGTGCGGCGAGCTCCCGGCCCTCCTCGAGCCTGAGCGGAGGACGCGCGAGACGTCCCTCCCGGAACGCAGCTCCGGCGGCGCCGAGCGGGCCGGTGACGACGAGCGTGTCGCCCGGTCTTCGCTCCGGCCCGGCCGGGCACGCGCGCCGAGCGGCCGAGCGCGGTCACGCTGAGCACGATCCGCTCCGACCGGCTCGTGTCTCCGCCTGCGACCGGCACTCCGGGCTCGTTCAAGCCCTCGTACAGGGCGAGCACGTCGTCGACCTCGGTCTCCGGCGGGACGGCGAGCGTGACGACGAGGGCCTCGGGCTCGGCTCCCGACGCGGCGAGGTCGCTGAGGTTGACGGCGGCCGCGCGGTACCCGAGGTCGCGCCAGTCGAGGAGGTCGAACCGGAAGTGGACGTCCTCGACGAGCGCGTCCTGCGTGACGACGAGCTCTCCGAGCTGCGCCGCGTCGTTCTCGATGCCCTGCGCCAGGCCGCGGCGCTCGAGCTCGGCCAGCAGGCCGACCTCACCGAGCTGCGAGAGCCTCACTGACTGCCCTGGCGTCGGCGGCGGCGCGCACGACGGCGACTCCGAACGCGCCCGCGTCGATGCACTCGGCTCGCGTTGCCCGCGTCGATCCCGCCGATCGCGATCACGGGAATCGAGACCGCGCCGCAGATCTCGGCCGAGCCCTTCGAGGCCGATCGCCGGATCGGCGTCCGGCTTCGTCGGCGTCTCCCAGACCGGCCCCGCGCCGATGTAGGCCGCTCCGAGCGCCTCACCCGCCTCTCGCCTCCTCGACGCTCGAGGCCGACGTACCGAGCATCAGGCCCGCGGCGAGCGCCGCCTCGGCTCCGGAGTCGTCGTCGACCGAGATGCACGCCGTCCGCACCGAGCGCGATCGCAGCCTGCACGTCGTCGTTGACGACGAAGGTGGCAGGCGAGGTCGCGGAAGGCGGCCTCCGACGGCGACGACCTGCTCGGTCGAAGCATCCTTCAGGCGAAGCTGGATGACCGTCGCGCCGCCCTCGACCGCCGCCTTCGCGGTCTCGAGGTCGCTGACGACCGCGTGCAGCTTCATCGCTCGAGCTTCGCCCTCGAGTCGAGCGTCGCCGGGTCGAGGTTGTAGAGCGCGTCGTAGAGGTTCGACGTGGAACGTGCCGGGGCCCTTCGCTTCTCCGCGCGGCGTCCTCTCCGGCGACACCGAAGGCGACGAGAGCCTCGGCAGCAGCCTCGAGCGGCCGATCGGCGCCGCACAGCCAGGAAGCAGCCGGTGATCGCGGTCGACATGCATCCCGTCCCGCTCACGGTGCCGAGCAGCTCGTGGCCGTTCGCGACGACGATCACCTGCTCGCCGTCCGAGACGTGGTCGACCGGGCCGGTGACGGCGACGACGCAGCCGAGCTCCGCCGCGGCTACCTTCGCCAGCTCTGCTCCCGAGTCGGCCGCGCCGATCGACTCGACGCCCCGGATCTCCGCCTGGCGGCCGGCGAGCGTCGCGACCTCGGCCTGATTGCCGCGGACGACTGCGATCTCCACCTCGTCGAGAATCCGCTGAGCCGTCTCGGTGCGAAGCCTCGTCGCCCCGGCGCCGACCGGGATCGAGGACGACCGGAGCGCCGGCCCGGTTCGCCGCCTTCCCCGCGAGGAGCATCGCGTCGATCCAGGGCTTCGACAGCGTGCCGATGTTGAGGACGAGCGCCCCGGCGACGGACGCCATCTCCTCGACCTCCTCGATCGCATGCGCCATCACGGGCAGGGCGCCGAGCGAGAGCGTCGCGTTCGCGGTCTCGTTCATGACGACGTAGTTCGTGATCTGGTGGACGAGCGGCTTGCGCTCCCGGATCGCAGCGAGGTCGGCTCCCGTTCTCATGCGAGGACGTTCACCGGCCCTTCGCCGGCGCCGATCTCGACCAGCCCGTTACGCACCGCCTCGGACGCAACGCGGGCCGCTCCCCGAGCCGCGGCCTCGAGCGACTCACCTCGCGCGAGCAGCGCGGCAAGGGTCGCCGAGTGGGTGCAGCCGGCGCCGTGCGTCGCTGCGACATCGTGCCGCTCGACCTCGATCTCGACGTGCTGCCGCCCGTCGAAGAGATGGTCGACGGCGTCTTCCCCGTGCCCGCCGGTCACGATCACAGTCGGCGCGCCGAGGTCGTGGATGCGCTGCGCGATATCGTGCCTCGTCCCGCTTGCGCCGACCAGCGCTTCGGCCTCCATCAAGTTCGGCGTCACTACCGTTGCGAGCGGGAAGAGCTTGCGGACCAGGGTGTCAACCGCGTCGTACTCGAGCAACTTCGCGCCGGAGCTCGCAACCATCACGGGGTCGACGACCAGCGGCACGCGATGCTCGGCGAGGAAGTCGGCCACGGTCTCGATCAGCTCGCGCGAGAACAGCATCCCCGTCTTCGCCGCGTCGACGCCGATGTCGCTGAAGACCGCCTCGAGCTGGGCTTCGACGAAGCTCGTGGGCAGCTCCTGGACGGCAGCAACCCCGAGCGTGTTCTGCGCAGTGAGCGCGACGATCGCGCTCGTCCCGAAGCAGCCCGCGGCCGCGAACGCCTTCAAGTCCGCCTGGATCCCGGCGCCGCCCCCCGAGTCGGAGCCGGCAATCGTCAAACAGCGTGGGATGGACGTTTCGTACTCCCTTCGCCGGTACTAGCCGGATCAGGTTCAGCGGGTGTGTTCTCAGCCTCGACGACGAGGCACCCCGGTAGCCCAAGGCTACCATCGGCCGCATGTCCGTCGGCGTGGGGCTCTGGGACGATCTGCTGCAGGGAGAGGAGCTCGCGTACCTCGGCTCGGAAGCGCCGCGTGACTCGCGGGCGGCGCCGCTTCCCGGCGATCTGCCGCCCGAGTTGCACGAGCGTCTGGCAGCGCGCGGGATCGACTCGCTCTACTCGCATCAGGCTCGAGGCCTGGGAGGCAGCGGGGCGCGGCGAGCATCTCGTCGTCACGACCGGGACCGCGAGCGGGAAGAGCCTCGCCTTCAACCTCCCCGTCCTCGCGGCACTGACCGAGGAGCCGAAGCTCCGGGCGCTCTACCTCTATCCGACGAAGGCTCTGGCGCAGGATCAGGTCCGCGCGCTCGACGAGCTCCGCGTCAAGCGCGTCCGAGCCGGCGATCTACGACGGCGACACCGAGAGCGAGCGCCGCTGGCAGATCCGCAAGTGGTCGAACCTGATCCTCACGAACCCGGACATGCTCCACGTCGGCGTCCTGCCGCACCACGACCGCTGGGGCGACGTCCTGTCGAACCTCCGCTACGTCGTGGTCGACGAGGCGCACGTCTATCGCGGCGTCTTCGGCTCGCACGTCGGCAACGTCCTGCGCCGGCTGCGGCGGCTTGCGCGCGTCTACGGCTGCGGATCCGCAGTTCCTGCTCGCATCCGCCACGATCGGCAACCCGGGTGAGCTCGCGAGCTCGCTGACCGGTCTCGACTTCACCGTCATCGGCGACGACGGCGCGCCGAAAGCGGAGCGCACGATCGCCTTCTGGAACCCCGAGCTGATCGACGAGGAGCTCGGACAGCGCGCCAGTGCCCTCGCCGACGCGTCGAAGCTCATGGCCGACCTCGTCGAGCGCGGCCTGCGCACGCTCGTCTTCGCCAAGAGCCGGCGCGCCGCCGAGCTGATCCACAAGTTCACGGCCGACCGGCTCGGCGACGCCTCGCGCCTCTCGCCCTACCGCGCCGGCTACACGCCCGCGCAGCGGCGCGAGATCGAGCAGCGGCTCTTCGCCGGCGAGCTGCTCGGCGTGAGCGCGACGAACGCGCTCGAGCTCGGCATCGACGTCGGGATGCTCGACGCGGTGATCTCGGTCGGCTTCCCCGGGCACCGTCGCGAGCCTCCGCCAGCAGTGGGGCCGCGCCGGCCGCCGCGGACACGGGCTCGCCGTCCTGGTCGCCAGCGAGGACGCGCTCGACCAGTACTTCATGCGCGAGCCGGAGATGCTGCTCGGCCGCCGAGTCGAGGCTGCGATCCTCGACCACGAGAACCCGCGCGTGCTCGACGGCCATGTCGCGGCGGCCGCGTTCGAAGCGCCGCTCGACGAGGCGGACGCCGAGATCCTCGGCGCGGAAGCTCTCCGGCGCGCCGCCCAGCATCCCGGACCTGAAGAAGACGGAGGCCGGGCTACGTCTGGGCGGGCCGCGACTACCCCGCCGGCCGCTTCGGCCTGCGCTCGACGAGCCCGGACGTCTTCACCGTCGTCGAGACGGAGACCGGCTCGGTCCTCGGCACGATCGAGCGCGAGCGCGCGTACTCGACGGTGCACGACGGCGCGATCTACCTCCACCTCGGCGAGAGCTACCGCGTGGTCGACGCTCGACCTCGCCGCCGCGAAGCGCGCTCGTCGAGCCGTTCGCCGGCGACTACTACACGCAGGCCGAAGAAGGAGACGATGACGTCGATCGAGGAGACCGCTGCGCGGCGAGCGGCGGCTCGGCCTCGACCTCGCCTTCGGCCGGGTCAGCGTCACCGAGCAGGTCGTCGGCTACCAGAAGAAGTCGATCCGCGACCAGTCGACGCTCGACCTCGTCGCCCTCGACCTTCCCGAGACGACGTTCGAGACCGAGGCGATCTGGTACGTCCCGGAGCCCGACCAGCTCGAGGGCCTCCTCGAGATGCCGAAGCTCCTCGGCACGCTGCACGCGGCCGAGCACGCGATGATCGCGATCCTCCCGCTCTGGGCGATGTGCGACCGCTGGGACATCGGCGGCCTCTCGACGAACCTCCACTACCAGACGGGCCGCCCGACGATCTTCGTCTACGACGGCCACTCCGGCGGCGTGGGGATCACCGAGCGCGGTTTCGAGGCCTTCGAGGGCTGGGTCGAGGACACGGCGAAGATGCTCGACGGCTGCCCATGCGAGAGCGGCTGCCCCTCCTGCGTCCAGTCGCCGAAGTGCGGGAACCTCAACGAGCCGCTCGACAAGGCCGGCGCGCTGGAGCTGCTGAACCGGATGCTCTCCGCATGAACATGACTGGGCAGCTCCGGCGCGTCCTCGTGCGGCCGCCGGGCACGGACCTCTCGCGCTGGCGCGAGTACGGCTGGCGCGCCGAGCCGGACATCGCTCGCATCGCGGAAGAGCACGAGGCTCTCCGCGCGGCGCTCGCAGAGGCAGGCGCCGAGGTGGTCGTCGCGGAGACCTCGGCCGACGGCAATCCCGACGCGATCTACGTCTACGACCCGGCGCTGGTTGCCGACTCGGGCGCGATCCTGCTCCGCCCCGGAAAGGACGAAAGGCGCCGACGAGGTCGCGATGATGCGCGCGGACTTCAAAGCCGCCGGGGTGCCGATCGCGGCCGAGCTCGCCGAGCCGGCCCTGGCCGAGGGCGGCGACACGCTCTGGCTCGACGAAGACACGCTCGTCGTCGGGCTCGGCTACCGGACGAACGAGGCGGGTGCGCGATCAGCTCGCGTGCCGCGCTTCCGGGCGTGAACGTGATCACGGTCGACCTCCCGCACTACCACGGCCCGGCAGAGGTGATGCACCTCATGTCCCTGGTCAGCCCGCTCGACCGCGACCTTGCGCTCGTCTACCTGCCCCTGATGCCGGTGCGGCTCGTCGAGTTGCTCCACGAGCGCGGCTACGACCTCGTCGAGGTTCCCGACGAGGAGTTCGAGTCGATGGGCTGCAACGTCCTCGCCCTCGGCCCACGCGTTGCGCTCGCGCTCGACGGCAATCCGGAGACGAGGCGGCGCCTCGAAGCCGCGGGCGTCGACGTCCGCGTCTACACGGGCGAGGAGCTCTCGCGGAAGGGCGACGGCGGCCCGACGTGCCTCACGCGCCCACTCGAACGCGGCTGAGCACGAAGTCGACGGCCTCCTCGGGAGTGGCGGCCCGGTCGACGCCCTCGAGCTCCCAGCCGGGCTCGAGAATCACGACGGGTCGGCCGAGCAGCTTCGCGAACGCGATCTCCGCCAGCGTGCCCCAGCGGCCCCCGACCGCGATCACCCCGTCGCCCGGATGCCGCGACGGCGAAGTTCCTGCATGTGGCCCAGTCCCGTGACGACGACGTGGTCGACCCACTGGTTCGCGTCCGCACGATCCTCGCCGGGGAGAATGCCGATCGTGGTGCCGCCAGCCGCCTTCGCACCGCGTGACGCCGCGGCCATCACCTCGCCGAGCCCGCCCGTGACGACCGTGCAGCCGCGCTCGGCGAGCAGCCGTCCGACCTCTTCCGCCCGACCCTCGTGCTCGGATCCGCTGCCGATGACCGAAACCTGCACGGGGCGATGCTAGAGCCTCGCTACGCGCACGGCGGCACGCTCGTCCTCGGCGGCGGCTTCGCCGGCTCGTACGTCGCACGGCTCCTCGGCAAGCGGGGCGCGACGATCGTCAGCCTCGAGAACTTCATGCTCTTCACGCCGCTCCTGCCGGAGGCCGCCTCGGGCACGCTCGAGCCGCGCCACGTCGTCGTGCCGCTGCGGCTGATGTGCCCTCATGCGGAGCTGCTGCTCGGACGGCTGACGGCGCTCGACACGACGAGCCGGACGGCGACCGTCGAGACGAGACGCGGGCGACTTCGACGTCCGCTACGAGCAGGCCGTGC
Organism: uncultured Actinomycetes bacterium; assembly: GCA_963776955.1. Taxonomy (GTDB): domain Bacteria; phylum Actinomycetota; class Thermoleophilia; order Gaiellales; family Gaiellaceae; genus VAXT01. Next base: position 376,478 of record CAVZOM010000001.1, on the reverse strand, counting down.
TCGCGCTCGGCTCGATCTCGCGCCGCCTGCCGATTCCCGGGACTCGCCGAGCACGGCCTCGGCTTCAAGGATCTCGCGGACGCGATCCATCTCCGGAACCACGTGCTCCGTCGGCTCGAGGCGGCGATGATGGAGCGCGACCGCCACCGTGCCGAGGCGCAGCTGACCTTCGTCTTCGTCGGCGCCGGCTACGCGGGCGTCGAAGCCCTGGCCGAGCTCTCCGACCTCGTGCGAGACGCGATGCGCCACTACCCGGAGCTCCCGCGGCACCGAGCCGAGCTGGGTGCTCGTCGACGCGGCGCCGAAGATCCTGCCGGAGATCCCGTCCCGGCTCGGCGAGTACGCGGCGAAGCAGCTCGCCGGCCGCGGCGTCGAGATCCACACGTCGACGACGCTCGAGTCCGTCAGCGCAGGCAGTGTCGTCCTCTCGGGCGGCCAGCGCATCGCGACTCCACACGCTGGTCTGGACCGCGGGAGTCTCCCCGAACCCGATCCTGCGCGACCTTGGGTTGCCGGTCGACGAGCGGGGCGCGGTCCCGGTCGACTCGCAGCTTCGCGTCGAGGGCCACGACAACCTCTGGGCGCTCGGCGACTGCGCGCGCGTGCCGAACGAGGCCACTCCCGGCCTCCCCGACCCGCCGACCTCCCAGCACTCGCTGCGACAGGCGCGCCGACTCGCCCGGAACCTCTCACGGCGAGCCGAAGCCGTACCGCTACCGAACCCTCGGCCAGGTGGCGACGCTCGGACGCTACAAGGGAATCGCGCTCGTCTTCGGCGCTCCCGCTGCGAGGCTTCATCGGCTGGTTCGTGACGAGGACGTACCACCTGTACCAGCTGCCGCTGATCTCGAGAAAGCTCCGCGTCGTAACCGACTGGACCGTGGCGCTCCTCTTCCGCCGCGACATCGCCGAGCTCGGGATGCTCGGCCATCCGACGCGGCTCGGCGATGACTGAGCTCGAGCGCTGCATCGCGCTCCTCCGCGAGATCGACCGGCAGGGCAGCCAAGAACGCATGTCCCGTTCCGCTTCGGCACCGCCTATCTCCACGACGAGCTCCCGAGACGTCTGGAGCCGCAACTACCTGAGCCTCGAGCGGGACGTCGAGATCGGCAACGGCCGAGTCTCGTCGCGGCGGAGGCCGACCGCGTGCTCGGTGAGGCGGGCGTCGCTCATCGCAAGGTCGAGGTGCTTCGACGCGAGGATCGGCGACGACTCGCTCCCGGGCTCGCGGAGCTCGGCTGGCAGGTCGAGTGCGACGTGGTCATGGTCGCCTCGCAGGGAGCCCGACCGCGAAGCCGATCTCTCCGTGGTCGACGAGGTCGAGCCCGAGGAGCTCGAGCCCGTCTGGGCGGAGCGCGAACCGCAGTGAGGGTCGACATCGACGACGAGGAGGTCATCCGGCAGCTCGCCGAGAGCAAGCGGGTGCTCGCGTCGGCGATCGACACCCGGTTCTTCGCGCCCGCGCCGACGGCGAGATCGGCGCCTACTGCGAGCTGTACTCGCATGCACGGGACGGGGCAGATCGAGAACGTGCTCACGCTCGAGCAGTTCCGCAACCGCGGCCTGGCGCGAGCACTCGTCCTGCGGGCCCTGGCGGAGTCATCGCGCGACCTGGGAAACGACCTCACGTTCCTCCTCGCCAACCGTGACGACTGGCCCAAGGAGCTGTACAGCAAGCTCGGCTTCGACGAGGTCGGCTCGTCTACGACTTCGTCCGCCCTCCGCCCCAGTAGCATCGCAGACCAAGGAGGAAACCATGGACTACGAGACTTCTGGGACCGGCTGACCGGTGGTGACAAGTCGAGCGTCGAGGAGGAGCTCGAGGAAGACCGAGTGAGGAGCCGGCGCGCGTCGAGGACTACGAGGGATGAAGGACGACAAGCTCTCGAGGCATTTGAGGCACCGACTTCGCGCGGACCGCGGTCTCAGCGCAGCGCTTCAGGCCCTTGGCGAGCGACTGCTTGCCGCGGAGCACCGGCTCGAAGAGGTCGCCGTGCTTCTCCACGCTGGCCAGGACGGCCTCCATCGTGAACGCCGCCGGGTCGAGCTTCTCGTTCACCTCGTCCCAGCGGAGCGGCGTCGAGACCGGCGCACCGGCCTTCGGCCGCACCGAGTAGACGGACGCGATCGTCTTTCCCTCGCCGTTCTGGTTCGAGTCGATGAGCACGCCGCGGCGCTTCGCCTTCGACCACTCGGTCGTCACGAGGCCGCGGTGCGTCCTGGCGAGCGCGTTCGCGATGATCGCCGAGAACTCGCGCGTGTCCGCGTACGTGTGCCGTCGCGCGATCGGGTACGAGGATGTGAATCCCCTCCGAGCCGCTCGTCTTGACGAAGCTCTCGAGCTCGAGTGCGTCGAGCGCCTGCTTCACGAGCAGCGCGACCTCGATCGTCTCCGGGAACCCGACGTCGGGTGACGGGTCGAGGTCGAAGAGCACCCAGTCGGGCCGATCGGGCTTGTCGATCCGCGAGTACCACGCGTTCATGTCGATGCAGCCCATGTTCACCATCCACAGCAGCGCCAGCTCGTCGTTGACGAGCGGCGCGTCGATCCGCCGCCGCTGGCGCGGCTTGTCGCGGGTCGTGACGACGATCGACGCGGTCGGGATCCACTCGGGCATCCCCTTCGGCGCGTCCTTCTGGAAGAAGAACTTGCCCTGCCAGCCGTCGGGATAGCGCTTCATCGTGAACGGCCGGCCCTTGAGGTGGGGGACGAGGACCGGCGCGACCCGTTGGTAGTACGAGAGGAGGTCGCCCTTCGTGATCCCTTCCTCGGGCCAGAACGGCTTGTCGAGGTTCGACAGCTTGAGGACACGCTTCCCCTTGCGGATCGTGTCCGGCATCGGACTCCTCGCGGCGCACCTCGGTCGCCTCCTTGTCCTCGCGGAGCCCCTTGTAGGAGGGCGCCCGGAGACGGCCGTCGTGCGTCCACTCGACGAACTCCACCTCGGCCACGAGCTTCGGCTCGACCCAGACGACGTCGCCCTTTCGCACCCGCGGCATCTTCGGGAACCTCCCTGAACGGCGGCGTGTCACGCTCGAGCGGCTTCAGCTTCTTCAGCAGCCGGTCGATCTCGCGGTCGTTGAAGCCCGGTGCCGACGTTGCCGGCGTAGACGAGCTCGCCGCCCTTGTACGTCGCGAGCACGAGCGAGCCGAGCGTTCTCTCCCGACGCCCCTTGCCCCGCGTGTAGCCCGCGATCACGAACTCCTGCCGGCCGTGGCCCTTGACCTTCAGCCACTCGCGGGACCGCCTGCCGGGCAGGTAGCGCGTGCCGAGCCGCTTGGCCATGATCCCTTCGAGGCCCTGCTTCTCGGCAGCGGCCAGGAGCGCACTCTCCGTCGTCGAAGCTCTCCGAGAAGCGGACGGTCCTGTTCCGCTTGTCGAGAAGCTTCTCGAGGCGCTCGCGCCGCTCCTCGAGCGGCAGGTCGACGAGCGGCTCACCCTCCACCTCGAGCAGGTCGAAGAGGATAGTAGACGATCGGCGTGCCCGGCTTGCCCTGCTGCATCGCCGAGAAGCTCGGCCGGCCCTGCTCGTCCAGCGCGCACACCTCCCCGTCGACCACGCAGTCGGGCGTCTTCAGTGCCTTGACGAGCTCCTTGGCGACGTTCTCGAAGCGCTTCGTGTAGTCCTGGTCCTTGCGCGTCCGCAGCTCCGGCTCGCCGCCGGCGACGGTCGCGATGATCCGGTACCCGTCCCACTTGATCTCGTAGATCCAGTTGTCGCCCCTCGGCACCGAGTCGGAGAGCGTGGCGAGCATCGGCGCGTACTTGCGCGGCTTGCGCGCGGCGGGGGCCGTGTCGTCCTTCTTGCGGAGGATCAGCCAGTTCTTCGGGTCTCCGGAGAGCTTGGCGGGGACGAGCGCATAGGTGCCGCTCGAGCCGATTGCCGTGGAGACGAACGGTGAGGCCGCCGTCCTTCTTCTCCTCGAGGAGCTCGTACGTCCCCTGGTCCCAGATCTCGACGGAGCCGGCCCCGTACTGGCCCTTCGGGATCTCGCCCTTCGAACGTGGCGTATTCGATCGGATGGTCTTCGACGTGGACGGCCAGATGCTGCTGGCCCGGCTCCAGCGGGACGCCCTTGGGAACGGCCCAGCTGGCGAGGGCTCCATTCCGCTCGAGGCGAAAGTCGTAGTGCAGTCGCCGGGCGTCGTGCCGCTGGACGACGAAGATCGGGTCCTTCCCGCGCTTCTTCGCCGCCGAAGGGCTCCGGCGTCTTCTTCGGGTCGCGCTTCTTCCGTATTCGGCCAGCTTCGCCACGGAAGGCCTAGCTTGCCCGTTCTGGGCCAGAAAAGAATTTACGCAAGCGGTGTTTCAAGATTGGCGGGCCGGACACATACAGCGCAGAAACAGGGCTTTCATGCTCTGAACAACTCATCCCACACCAGGGGGTCAGCGTCTGAGGCCGGCTTTTTAGCCGGCCTCGGCGCGTCTGTGGGGTGGTTGGAGCTGGGGGAACCTCCCGGTTCCCCCAGACCTCCTCCACTCGTCCGCTTCGCGGCCGAAGCAAGTGGAAAACACTGTGGATGATGTGGATACCGAGAAGCGCCCGGCTGTGGACAAACGTCAGGAACCGGGCTGGAGAGCGGGCTCCTGGGCTCTCGCGCTGTAGATCCCGGCCCGCCGATAACGCTCGCGGCGCTGTTCACGAAGCTCCTCGCCCTGGATCGCGATCAGCTCTTCCAGCGTCTTGCCGAGCGCCTCGCCGAGCATGCGCGCTGATTCGTCGGGATTGAGGTGCGCGCCGCCCTTCGGCTCCGTGACGATCTCGTCGATCACGCCGAGCTCGAGGCAGTGCACCGCGTCGGGCTTGAACGCCACCGCAGCCTTGACCTTTTCCGCCCCGTCGCGCCACAGGATCGCGGCGCACCCTTCCGGGCGAGATCACGCTGTAGATCGCGTTCTCCTGCATCAGGACGCGATCGACGAGCCCGATCGCGATGGCGCCGCCGGAGTTCCCCTCGCCGATGATGCACGCGACGAGCGGCACCGTCAGCCTCGCCATCAGCGCCTGGGACCGCGCGATCGCACCGCCCTGTCCGTGTTGCTCCGCGGCGACGCCCGGATAGGCGCCGGGCGAATCGAGGAACGTCACGAGCGGGAACCCATGCCGCTGCGCGATCTCCATCATGCGCATGCCCTTGCGATAGCCCTCCGGATGGGCCATGCCGAAGTTGCGACGCGTCCGCTCGTTGAGCTCACGCCCCTTCTGCTGCCCGATGATCGCGACCGTCCTCCCGCGGAAGCGGCCGAGGCCCGTCACGAGAGCGGGATCCTCGGCGCGCGCTCGGTCACCGTGCAGCTCGACGAAGTCCTCGAAGAGCCGCTCGACGTAGTCGAGCGTGTATGGGCGCTGGGAATGCCGGGCCAGCTCGACCGAGCGCCAGATCTCCTCGTCGGACGGTTGCGCCTCGATCCGCTCGAGCTGCTTCCTCAGCTTCTCGAGGTCGCCGGTCATCCGCGTGCCGCGAAGCAGCGGCAGCCCGCGGATCCGGCTCAGCCGCTCGCGGAGATGTCGTTCGTCTTCACTGGCCATTTTGGAAGAGCCGGAGGGCCCGGGCAAGAAACGCGCGCAGCTCACCGCGCGGCACGATCGCGTCGAGGTGCCCGAAGCGGAGGTTCGACTCGGCAAGGCCGAAGTCTTCGGGCAGCTTCTCGCGAGTCGTCTGCTGCACGACGCGCGGCCCCGTGAATGCCAGGAGGGCGCCCGGCTCCGCCACGATCATGTCACCGAGGCTCGCGAAGCTGGCGAGGACACCCGCCGTCGTCGGATGCGACATCACGCTGATGAACCCGCAAGGGGCATCACGCAGGTCCTCGACCGCGCAGACCGTCTTCGGCAGCTGCATCAGCGAAAGGATTCCCTCCTGCATGCGGGCGCCGCCGGATGCCGTGACCGTGACGAGCGGCACCTTCCTCTCGATCGCGCTCTCGGTTGCGCGGGAGAGCTTCTCGCCGACGACGCTCCCCATCGACCCCCCCATGAACGAGAAGTCCATGACCGCCAGCTCGCACTCCTGCCTCTCGATCTTCGCGCCGCCGATGATCATCGCGTCTCCCAGACCGGTGGCGAGCTCGGCCTCGGCGATGCGCTCCGTGTAGGGGCGAAGGTCGAAGAAAGCGAGCGGATCCTCCGAGCGGAGGTCGGCTGCTTCCTCGTGGAACGTCCCCTTGTCCGCGAGCTGCTCGATCCGCTCGCGCGCACGGACCGGAAAGTGATGCCCGCACTGGGGGCAGACCCGCAGGTTCGTCGCGAGCTCGTCGTCCCGGTAGTGCGACCCGCAGCCGGGGCACGTGTTCGGATGCTTCCCGTCGCCTGCGGAATCCTCGGGCTTGTGCTTGTGCTCGATCGAGACGTCTATGCGGGGCTCGGCCAAGGCGCCCTCGATTATCCCTGAACCTTTTCCAGTTGCAGGCTCGTCCGGGCGACGTGCATCCCGGCCCTCTCGTACAGCGCCACTGCGCCGGTCGGGCTCGATGCGTCGACACCCAGGCCCACCCGCCCGAATCCACGGCGCTCGAACTCCGCAAAGGCGTGTCGCAGAAGCGCCTCGCCGATCCCGCGGCGACGGTGGGAGCGGAGGACTCCCAGCACCCGCACCCAGCCCACGGGCCCCTCGTTTCCCCGCGTGTTGCAGATCGCAACGCCGACGAGCTCACCCTCGGCCTCGGCGACGAACCAGAGCGACGGGTCGTACGCAGGGTCCTTGACGAACCAGTGCTGCCACTGCTCGAACGGCTCACGCGTGTGCATCCAGGCGTCTTCGAACGACTGATCGTGCACCTCGTACACCTGCTCTTCCTCGCCATCGCGCATCGGGCGGATGACGACTCCTTCCGGTGGAGGAGACGCGGCGGGCAGGTCTTCGAGGTCGACCTCCATCCGGTACGAGTGGCGAATCACCTCGTAGCCGCGCCCCTCGTAGACGCTCCGTAGGACCTCGTCCTTCTCCGTCACGAACCCGAGGAGGCGCGCGCCGGGCCTCTTCTCGTGGGCGATCCGCTCCACCTCTTCGAGCAGCGCGTGCTCGAGCTCAGCGTCGAATGCGCGAATGTCCAGCCAGATCGCGCCGCCGGACTCGCCGACGTCTCCATAGCCGATGGTCGAGCCGTCGGAGCCCTCGGCGACGATCACGTCGTGGTCGAAGTCGACGTCCGGCGACTCCCAGTACTGGAGGATCTCTTGGGCGGTGTCCTCGATCGCTCCGTGCATGCGTCGGGAGTGCTCGTGGAAGAGCTCGGTGACGGCGTCGAGGTCGTCCAGCCTCGCTGGGCGGATCGCGAAGGTCTGGCTCATGCCGGGACGAGCCCCTCGAGCGTGTCGGGCAGCCCCGAGAGGTCGCTCAGCTCGCGGTCCGGCTCAGGGTCGGCTGTCTCTCCGAGCCGGTTGATCCAGACTGAGCGCAGGTCGAGCTCCCGCGCGGGTTTGATGTCATGGAAGAGGCTCGCAGCGACATGGGCATGGGAGGAGCGGTCCGCAGTGGTCGCTTCGAAGAAGCGCTGCCAGTGAGCGTGGCCCGGTTTGTAGGACTCGACGTCCTCGGCGACGATCGCGAGGTCGATCGGCACGCCGAGCTGCTTCTGCGACGCGGCGATGAGATCACGGTCGGTGTTGGAGAGGATGGCGAGCTTCCAGCCTCGGTCCCGCAGCTCGGCGAGAGCGGCAGGAACTTCGGGAAACGGCGGCCACTCTGGCAGCGAGCGGCCGAGAGCCCCGGCCTCGCCCTCGGGCAGCTGGATGGTCTCCTCCTGGGCGAGCCTCTCGAGCGCGAGCGTCATCACCTCGCGGTACGTGTGGAACGAGCCCGACTCGATCTCGCGTTCGACCTCGTGATACCGCTCGAGGAGCCGAGGTGCTTCCTCGACGCCGAACAACCGCTCGAGCTCCGTCCGGATCCCGAGGTTCCAGTCGATCAGGGTGCCGTAGCAGTCGAACGTTGCCCAGCGCGTAGCGCTTGTCCGTGATGGGGGCGAAGCCGCCATCACGGATGAGGGCAGGGGGTCTGGGGGAAACGGGAGTTTCCCCCAGCGCACCAGATCTTCTCGGCCACTGGGGAAGCCTATTTAAAGGCGCACCCGACCTCCTCCCCACGACGAGCATATTCGGGAAATCGCTACGTGTCTGTGCCGGTTCTGTGCCGAAACTCAGTCGACGAATTCGCGCACGACGATGCACGCGTTGTGCCCGCCGAAGCCGAACGAGTTCGACACCGCGACCTTGACCTCGGCCTCGCGCGCCTCGTTCGGGATGTAGTCGAGATCGCACTCCGGATCCGGTGTGTCGTAGTTGATCGTCGGCGGCAGCACGTTCCGGTTGACGGCGAGGATCGTGAAAATCGCCTCGATCGCGCCCGCCGCGCCGAGACAGTGCCCGGTCGCGCCCTTCGTCGACGAGACGGGCGTCTTCATCGCCGCCTCCTCGCCGAGGGCGCGCTTGATCACCTTCGTCTCGCTCGCGTCGCCGAGGGGCGTCGAGGTGCCGTGCGCGTTGATGTAGTCGACCTCGTCGGGCGAGATGCCTGCATCTCCGAAAGCCATCGTCATCGCGCGCGCCGGGTTCTCGCCGCTCGGATCGGGCTCGGTGACGTGCTTCGCGTCGGAGGAGAGCCCGTAGCCCATGAGCTCCGCGTAGATCTTCGCCCCGCGGCTCTGCGCATGCTCGAGCTCCTCGAGCACGACGACACCGCCGGCCTCGCCCATGACGAAGCCGCTCCGGTCCGCGTCGAACGGCCGACTCGCGCTCTCCGGGTCGTCGTTTCGCCGAGCCAGGGCGCGCATGGCGCTGAAACCGGCGATCCCGACGGGCGTGATGCCGGCCTCCGTGCCACCCGCGAACACGACATCCGCGCGTCCCAGGCGGATCATGTCGGCCGCCTCGCCGATCGCCATGTTCGAAGCGGCACAGGCCGTGCACTGCGACGAGAGCGGGCCACGCGTGCCGAGCTCCATCGAGACCCAGGCCGCACCCATGTTCGGGATGATCTGCGGGATCGAGAACGGATTCACTCGGTCCGGCCCACGCTCGAGCAGCACGTCGTAGCAGTCCTGGAAAGCCTGTAGCCCACCGATGCCGGTCGCGATCGATGCTCCGATCCGCTCGGCTTCGGGCTCGACCTGAAGCCCGGAGTCGGACTCGGCCTGCCTGGCCGCCGCGACGATCATCTGCGCGAAGCGATCCATGCGCCGCGCCTGCTTGTGCTCGACCCAGTCCTTGGGATCGAAGTCCTTCAGCTCGCACGCAAACGTGACGGGGTAGGCGCTCGCGTCCCACTGCTCGATCGTCGCCGCGCCCGATTTGCCCGAGACGAGGCCGTCCCAGGACGACTCGACGTCGTTGCCGAGCGGCGTCACCGCGCCGAGCCCGGTCACCACGACCCGCCTGCGCCCGTTTTGCGAATAGTTGGTCACATTCCCAAGCCGCCGTCGACGAGCAGCACCTCGCCCGTGATGAACGAGGCCTCGTCGGAGCACAGGAACCGTACCGCTCCGGCCACATCTTCCGGGTCCCCGAGCTTGCCGAGCGGCGTGTTCGCCAGCATCGCGCCACGCGCCTCTTCGGGCAGCACGTCGGTCAACCTCGTGTGGATGTACCCGGGCGCGACGACATTCGCACGTACCCCGCGGCTGCCGAGCTCCCGCGCCAGCGACTTCGTGAAGCCGATGATCCCGGCCTTCGACGCTGCGTAGTTGGTCTGACCCATGTTCCCGCGCAGGCCCACGATGCTCGAGACGTTCACGATCGAGCCCGATCGCCGCTTCATCATTCCCCGCGCCACTGCACGACAGGTGTAGTAGACGCTTCCGAGGTTCGTGTCGATCACCTCACGCCAGTCCTCGTCGGACATCCGTGCCAGCAAACCGTCGCGCGTGAGGCCGGCGTTGTTGACGAGGATGTCGATGTCGCCTGCCTCCTCGACGAGAGCGCGCGCCTCGTCGGGCTTCGAGACGTCGGCCTGGACGGCGCGGCCACCGATTTCCTTCGCGGCCGCCTCCGCTTCCTCCGCGCCGGACCGGTAGCCGACCACGACCGAGGCTCCGGCCTTGCCGAGCTCGACCACGATCGCGCGGCCGATTCCTCTCGAGCCCCCGGTGACGAGGGCGATCCGTCCCTCGAGGGAGCAAAACTCAGCCGGCAGTGACGGTCTCCTCAGCCTTCTTGAGGCCCGCGACGTTGTTCACGGAGATCGTCTTCACGGTGCGGTCGATTCGCTTGACCAGCCCGGCGAGGACACTGCCGGGACCGACCTCGACGAAGACCTTGGCGCCCTCCTCGACGAGCCCCCGGGCCGCCTGCGTGAACCGCACGGGCGCCGTCAGCTGCTCGACGAGCAGCGAGGCGAAGCGCTGCGCAGGCTCGATCTTCGCGGTCACCGTCGACATGAACGGGGCGATCGGGTCGCGGAACTTCACGCGCTCGACGGCGGGGCGCAGTCGGTCAGCCGCCCGCGCGACGAGCGGGCTGTGGAAGGCGCCGGAGACCTTCAGCTTGACGGTGCGCCGCGCTCCCAGCTCTTCGGCCTTGGCGATCACCTCGTCGACCGCGGCCTGCTCCCCAGAGATGACGATCTGGCCCGGACAGTTGTAGTTCGCCGGCCACACGCCTTCGACGTCCTCACACAAGCGCTCCACCACGTCGTCGTCCAGCCCGAGTATCGCCGCCATCGATCCGTTGCTCACCCGCGCTGCCTCGGCCATTGCGAGGCCGCGCTCCCTGACGAGCTCGATCGACTCGAACGGCGTCAGCGAGGAGGTCGCAGCAAGTGCCGTGAACTCGCCGACCGAATGGCCGACGACGTAGTCGGGCTCGAGGCCGCGGGTACGGAGCGCCGCCAAGACGGCGAGGCTCGTCGCAACGAGGGCCGGTTGCTGCACTTCTGTCTGGACGAGCTCCTCGAGCGGCGCCTCGAAGCAGAGCCGCTTGAGGTCGAGGCCGGCAGCCTCGCTCCCCTCGAGAAGGACGTCCATCGCCTCGGGAACGGCCTCGGCGATCTCTCTGCCCATGCCCGCCTCGAGGGATCCTTGCCCCGGGAAACAGAACGCGACCTTCGTCATCCCTGCCCACCTTTCCCGTTCGCAGTCCATTCGATCAAGGCCGACCCCCAGGTCAGGCCCGCTCCCATTCCTGTCATCAGAACCATCTCACCTCGCGTCAGTCGTCCGTCCGCCTCGGCGTCGCCGAGCGCGAGCGGAATCGAGCCGGAGGAAGTGTTGCCGAAACGGTCGACGTTGACCACCGTGCGCTCTTCCGAGATGCCGAGCTTCTTCCGCGCGTGGTCGATGATCCGCACGTTCGCCTGGTGGGGGACGTAGACGTCTACGTCGTCGACCGGCACGCCACACTCGTCGAGGATCTTCTCTGCCGAGTCGACGAGCACGCGGGTGGCGAACTTGAAGACCTCGCGGCCGTTCATCTTCGCGAAATGCTGACGCTCGGCCACGGTCTCGGCCGTCGCCGGGGCGCGCGACCCGCCGGCCGGCATGTACAGCTGAGGGCCGCCGGACCCGTCCGCGCCCAACTCGAAGCCGAGGAAGCCGCCATCTGGAACGCGCTCGAGGACGACCGCGCCGGCGCCGTCCCCGAAGAGCACGCACGTGCTGCGATCCTCCCAGTCGACGATCTTCGAGAGAACGTCGCCTCCGATCACGAGCGCGTGGTCGGCCAGCCCGCTCGCGACCATGCTGTGAGCCTGCGCGAGCGCGTAGACGAAGCCGGTGCAGCCGGCCGAGAGGTCGTAGGCAGCGGCGTCCTTCGCCCCGAGCTGGTCGGCGAGAATCGCTCCTGTCGAGGGGAAGAGCATGTCAGGCGTGACGGTGGCGACCACGATCAGGTCGACCGCCGAGGCCTGCAGGCGCGCCTGCTCGAGCGCGGCCTCGGCGGCGGGACGCGCAAGGTCGGAGAGCGCCTCCTCAGGAGCTGCGACGCGGCGTTCCCTGATCCCCGTGCGCTCGACGATCCACTCGTCCGAGGTGTTGACGATCTTGGCCAGCTCCTCGTTGTCCATGACGCGCGCCGGCGCGTTGGAGCCGATTCCGGTGATCGACACGCGCCCGTTCGACGTCGCGTTCCCGATCACGACTGCTCCACGGCGAAGGTCAGCGTCCCCCGGGCCGCGAGCTCGCCCTCGACGCGGGCCTCCGCCCGACCCTTTCCGATCGGGCCGCGGACCTTTTCGAGGTTGCAGGTGAGCTCCAGTTCGTCGCCCGGCTCGACGATCCGCTTGAAGCGGACGCCGTCGATGCCCGCGAAGAGCGCCAGCCGCCCGCGATTCTCTTCCTCGGAGAGCACGGCGACCGCGCCGGTCTGCGCCATCGCCTCGACGATCAGCACGCCGGGCATGATCGGACGGCCGGGGAAGTGGCCCGAGAGGTACCACTCGTCGGGCCGAACCAGCTTCCGTGCGACCACCCGCGAGCCAGGCTCCAGCTCGACGACCTCGTCGATGAGGAGGAACGGATCTCGGTGAGGAAGGATCGCCTCGATGGCGGAGCGATCGAGCAGAGGCTTGGTTTCCACGAGCGGCCTAGTCTAGTTGGCGGTGGCCTCGTCACTTGGCCCGGAGAACGTCGTTCCCCGCTTGCGGGGCCGTTTCGGGCGACCCTACCTCTACAGTCGAGGCCACGCCTTCCACCCAGCGGCTCCTCGGACGCGAGCATTCGGAAGGGGCGGTCGCGCTCACCGAAGAGCAGACCGAGGGACGGGGACGCCTCGGGCGCCGCTGGCACTCGCCTTCGGGAGTCAGCCTGCTGTTCTCGGTGCTCCTCGAGCCGGAGGTCGAGACGCCGCGGCTTCCCGAGCTCTCTCTCGTCGCAGGTCAAGCCGTCGCCGCCGCGATCGCGGCGATCGCGGACGTCAAGCCCGACGTCAAGCTTCCCAACGACATCCTCGTCTCGGGACGAAAGGTGGCCGGCATCCTCGCCGAGGCGCGCGACGGACGCGTGATCCTCGGAATCGGCGTCAACGTGAACGTGCCCGAGCAGGAGCTGCCGACCGAGGTGGGCCTGCCCGCTACCTCGCTACTCGTCGAGACTGGAAAGGAGGTCGATCGCGCCGAGTTGCTCGTCGTGATCCTGGAGCGCCTCGAGCAGGCTTACGACGACTGGGTCCGGGTCAGGGGAGAGTGAGCTCGCGGCCGTCGTTCCCGGCGAAGTCGCGTGCGATCACCCGAACAGTCGAGTACGGGCCACCGGCCTGGATGTAGAAGCGACCGGGTTTCAGACGACGTTTCGTGACCGTCCGCGTCCCGTCGAACACGGCGGTGATGTCGCCGGGCTCGTTGATCGAGAACCGGAGATTCGGCCTCGAGACGAATCGGAGCACGGGCCCGCTGGTGTCCGTCGCGAAGCGAACCGTCTGCTTGACGGTCGAGACGAGCGAGGTCGCCCGGAGGTCGGCCTGGAACTCGTGCTCACCGACCCCGCGGCGGAACTTCCCGTTCCACTCGATCATGCGCGGCCCCTGGTCGAGCTCTCCTGAGAAGACCTGGCCCACGATCCGCTTGCCGCGCCGGACCGTCAGGACGACTCTGGCAGGGCCGTTCAGAGTGAATCGGAAACGCGTGAGGTCGTACCGACCGTCGCCGTTCGGCGAGAAGACCTGTGGAGCCACCCGGAAGCCTGCAAGCGTCCGGTCGACGATGAGCGCGATCGTCGCGGTCGTCTCGACACCGAGCGCGTTCCTGGCACGTCAGCACGATCCCGTACCTCCCGTCCACGATGCCGGCCGCGTTCCAGGGGAACTCGTACGAGCCCGTCGCCTTCTGCTCGATGAACAGCGTCGTCACGGGAGCGCCGGCCGAGTCGACGAGCGTGGCCGTGACGACCGCCGGCTCGCGGAGGCTGTAGCGGACGAGGGTCGACTCGGAGCGCCCGTCGCCGTTCGGCGTGATCACCGCCGGGGTCGCAAGAGCCGTCAGCATCGACCTCGAGGTGGCTCCCGCGACAAACCCGGTGGCGGGCCTCACGGTCGGCCCGGCGTCGATCGCATAGACGTAGGTGCCGGCTGGAATCGTCCGGGCATCCCACGTCCAGTCGACCTCGGTCCCGAATCCGGACCCCTCCGCGATGACGCTTCCATTTCGCTGGGAGACGATCACCGACCACGGAAGGTCTTCCGTCAACGCCCCCGTGAACCGCACGAGGCCGCCCGGGGCGCCTGTGACGGTCGGGAAGAAGAGCTTCGGCAGGCCGGTAAGCGCGACGCTCTGCGTGATCGCAGGCAAAGAGCCGTAGAGATTGCTGCCGGGGCAACTCGTGTAGCCGGTGTCTCGGTGAGCGGCGACCGTGCGTAGCGTCAGAGTGCGGCCGGCCGGGAACTTCGGGTTGCCGCTCGAACGCCAGCTGAAAGTCGTCGTCGGGTCGACATGTGCCGCATCCAGGCGCCAGGCGAGAAGACGGGTCAGCGCCGCCTTCGCGGCCGGAGTGACAGAGGTCGCGTCGTAGTTCCCGATCAGAGCCACGCCCGTCGAACCCTGGTTGAACCCCTGGGCGTGCGCCCCCACCACGTTGCGGTCGACTCCTCCGTACCTGCCCTCGAAGATTTGGCCGTACTTGTCGACGAGAAAGTTGTAGCCGATGTCGTTCCAGCCGTTCGCGAGCACGTGGTACCGCTGGACGCCGCGGACGATCGAGGCCGACTGGGCGCGCGTGTAGGAGTTCCTACCGGCCGTGTGATGTACGACGGCGAAGCGAACGGCGTCCGCGTAGTCGGGGTTGCCGCGCCGGATGCGCTCGCTGGCTCCCCAGGCGGCTCGAGAAAGAATCAGCGGCGAGCCGGCGGTCGCGACGGCCCTCAGCGGAGCCCTGGTCGACCGGCTCCGAACGTAGAACGCGCGAACCCGGGTCACGTTGCCGGAGGTGCGAACCTGGATGCGGTCGGACGGGCCGGTCCAGTACGGGCTGCCGAGCTCCCAGCCGCGCCCTCTGGGCTCACGCGTTCCGGCATCGGGACCGTCGTCCTCGGGAGCTGCGTCGTGCCACGAGCTCCAGTTCCCGGAAAGCGATCTTGTGCGGAAGACGACCGAGCCACTCCCTCGCCAGTGGAGCCCGACCAGGTCGAAGCGATGTGGAGGCCGGTTCAATCCGGCCGAGACGTCCCGGGCGGACATCGAGGTGCCCGCAGCGAGCGCGGTGCCCGGAAAGGCGGCGAAAAGGAGAAGGGCGACGAGGACGGGCTTCATCGGACGGCCTCCTCTACGGAAGCAGAGACTGAGGCGACCCTCAAGTTCCCAGATAGAATTCTTACAAGTGAAAGGCCCTTTTCTGCCCGCAAAGCGCGCAGAAAAGCAAGCGCCGCCGCAGGCAGTGCGAGCAAGGAGCGCATGATGATCGACACTGAAGGACGGGGTCTGCTGAAGGCCGGCGGAAGTGGCCTTCTTCTTGCGCTGGTTGCGGCTCTCGTCCTCTGCGCCACTGCTTCGTCTACGAACTCGCCCCCGCGAGTCCTTGCGGTCAAGTTCGAGAACGACGTCAACCCGGTGACGCAGGACTACGTGAACGAGCAGATCGACCGGGCGAACGACGAGGGCTACGACGCCGTGGTCATCCTGCTCGACACGCCGGGCGGCCTCGCCTCCTCGATGAAGGAGATCTATACGAAGGAGCTCGCATCTGAGGTTGCCGTCATCGTCTACGTCGCACCGCCGGGTGCGCGGGCCGCCTCGGCCGGTGTCTGGATCGGCCAGGCGGGCGACATCCTCGCGATGGCGCCGAACACGAACATCGGCTCCTCGACGCCGGTCAGCGTGGGCGGAGAAGACATCCAGGAGGACCTCCGCAACAAGGTCGTCAACGACGCCGCGGCCTCGCTCAGGGAGCTCGCGCGAACACACGGCCGAAACGTCGCCTGGGCCGACGCCGCCGTCCGGCGAGGCGCGAACCTCGGCGCCACCGAGGCGCTCAAGCGGAACGTGATCGACGTCATCTCGCCGACACTGCCGGCGCTGCTCGACGAGATCGACGGGCAGAAGACTGTCCCGAAGGGGATCGTCCTCAACACGGCAGGCGCGGAGATCACGAACGTGGACATGTCGGCCTGGCAGAAGATCCTCGACCTGCTGATCGACCCGAACTTGATCGTCCTCTTCATGTCGCTCGGGACGCTCGGGATCATCGTGGAGCTCTGGAACCCGGGCCTCATCTTCCCGGGCACGGTCGGGGCGATCTTCCTCATCCTCGGCCTGTTCGGCCTCCAGGTGCTCCCGATCAGCGTCGCAGGCCTCCTGCTCATGCTGCTCGCGTTCGCGTTTTTCGCCGCAGAGGCATTCGTGCCCAGCCACGGCGCGCTGACCGTGGCGGGAGCAGTTTGCTTCGTGTTCGGAGCCCTCCTCCTGTTCGAGCCTGCGGGCGAGACCTACGAGGTGTCGCTGCCGGCCGTGCTCGCGATCGCCGGGACGATGGCCGCCGTGATGGCTCTCGTCGCCTTCAAGATCGTGCAGGTGCGAAAGGCTCCGGTCGTGACGGGGAGCAGCGAGCTGCTGGGGCAGATCGGGATCGTTCGCGAGAGGGTCGCCCCGACCGGGCTCGTGTTCGTGCACGGCGAGCTCTGGAGGGCGCGCTCCAGGGGTGAGCCGATCGAGCCCGGGACCGCGGTGAAGATCGACCACATCGACGACGACCTCACCCTCGAGGTCGAGCCGGCACCGGTCGCCTAGATTAGGATTCACGGCACATGGCTGCCCTGATCGCCGTCGCCGCAGTCGCAGTCCTGCTGCTGATCCTGCTCTCCTCTGCGATCCGGGTCGCGCGGGAGTACGAGCGGGGCGTCATCTTCCGACTCGGCCGGCTGAAGTCGCCGCCGAAGGGCCCGGGTCTCTTCCTGCTGATCCCCGTCATCGACAAGATGGTCCGCGTCGACCTGCGGACGGTGACCCTGAACGTCCCACCGCAGGAAGTGATCACGAAGGACAACGTGCCGGTCCGGGTGAACGCCGTCGCGTACTTCCGGATCATCGACCCCGAGAAGGCGATCGTGCAGGTCGAGAACTTCATGGTCGCCACCTCCCAGATCGCGCAGACGACGCTCCGCAGCGTCCTCGGCCAGCACGTGCTCGACGAGCTGCTCTCGGAGCGCGACAAGATCAACTCGATCCTCCAGCAGATCATCGACGAGGCCACGTCGCCCTGGGGGATCAAGGTCTCGATCGTCGAGGTCAAGGACGTCGAGATCCCCGGTGGCATGCAGCGGGCCATGGCGCGCCAGGCGGAGGCCGAGCGCGAGCGCCGCGCGAAGGTGATCGCCGCCGAAGGCGAGTTCCAGGCGTCGGAGCAGCTGAAGAATGCTGCGCTCGTCCTCGCCGAGAACCCGATGTCGCTCCAGCTGCGCTTCCTGCAGACGATGCTCGAGATCAGCTCCGAGCGCTCGTCGACGATCATCCTGCCGCTGCCGATCGAGCTCTTCAAGCCGTTCATCGAGCAGCGGCGGCGGGTCGCCGAGCTGACGTCGCCGGACTTCCGGCGCGACCCGATTTCAGGACGCATCGTCGTCATCGCGCCGGAGCGTGCGAAGCGCCCGGGAGCGAAGGACGTCCAGCCCGAGTCGCCGCCCTCACCCGAAGAGCTCGAGCGCTGCCCGTTCTGCGAGGGGCGCGAGGACCGAACGCCGCCCGAGCTCTTCGCCGTTGCGCCAAATGAGCGAGAGCCCGACACACCAGGGTGGCTCACCCGCGTCGTTCCGAACCTCTACCCGGCGTTCGAGCACCAGGAGGTGATCGTCCACAGCCCTCGCCACGTGCGCTCGCTCGCCGAGCTGAGGCGACGAGGAGGTCGGTGCGGTCGCGACGGCGTGGTCCACACGGCTGGAGGCCGCGCTGTCCGAGGGCCGGTGGCCGCACCTCTTCGTCAACGAGGGTCAGGAGGCGGGAGCGAGCCTGCCCCACGGCCACTCGCAGCTTGCGTGGCTTCCTGAAGCGCCGCCCGCTGTTGCGGCCGAGCTGCCGAACCTGGCCAAGGGCGCCTGCGCGCTCTGCGAGCTGCTCGCAGACGATGCGCTGGAGATCGCATTCGACTCCTCGGTCGCGCTCCGGTCGGCCACTGCGCCCAGATTTCCATACGAGAGCCTGATCGCACCCGCCAACCACTCCGCGGTGCCCAGCGAGCCCGACCTGGGGGCGGGCCTGCGCCTCCTCCGGCACGCGGTCGGCCGCCTACACGAGCTCGAGGGGCCGAATCGCGCTCAACGTCTGGCTGCATGCCGGCGAGCACTGGCACCTGGAGGTCGTGCCGCGGATCTCCGAGCTGGCCGGGATCGAGCTCGGCGCAGGGCTCTACGTGAACTGGCTTCCGCCGGAGGAAGCCGCCGCTCGGCTGCGGGGCTAAGTTTCGGCCGGTGCCGGCGCCGAGCCGTTCAGCTCACGGAAGCGGCGCGCCGCCTCGATCGCCGCGCCGAGGTTGAGACCCTTGTCCTTCGCCTGCTTGATGAGCATCACGGTCTCGACCGCGTCCATGTCGTAGATCCGCTGCTTGCGACCCTTGGTCGGGATCTGAGCCTTGTTCGTCCAGTAGTCGAGCTGCATCTTGGAGATGCCTGCGATCTGGCACACCTGGCCCAGGTACAGCTGGATCTTGTCGAGATGCTCCGAGAGATCGATCGGCTCTAGGAGATCTACTTGTCGACTGGCGGCCATCTATCTCTCCCGGCGAGGACGGGACCCCTCGGCGTCAATCTATAACGCCATCGCCGTGATTTGTGAAGGGTTTCGCCCAGAACCCCTTGAAATTGGGCTGTTTCCTAGGCGTCAGCTCGGCTCGGCGACCGGCTCGGGACCGGGCTCGGCGCCGACCTCGGCGGCCTCCGAGTCGTCCGTCTCGACCACCGGCGCGAGCGCGGAGACCTGCTCGCCCTCGCGCAGCCGCATGACGATCACGCCCTGCGTCGAGCGGCCCGAGCCGCCTGACGTCGTCGACCGGGATCTTGATCACCGTGCCGCCGTTCGAGATCAGCATCACCTGGTAGCCGTCGCGGACGATGCGAGCTCCGACGAGCTGTCCACGTGCCTCGGTCAGCTGCACCGTCTTCACGCCGAGGCCGGCTCGGCCCTTGCGGGGATAGTCCGCGAGCTTCGTCCGCTTGCCGAAGCCGTTCTCGGTCACGACGAGCAGGTCGCCCTCGTTGGCGCCGATCACGTTGACCGAGATCACCTCGTCGCCCTTACGGAGGCCCATGCCCTTGACGCCGGCGGTGTCGCGCCCCATCGGCCGGACCTCCTGCTCGCTGAAGCGAATCGCCTGGCCCTTCCGGGAGACCATGAGGATGTCGTCCCCGCCGGAGGAGTGACGCACGGAGACGAGCTCGTCGTCCTTCTCGCGCATCTTGATCGCAATGATCCCGTCCGCCTTGAGCGGCGTGTTGTAGGCCGCGAGCTCGGTCTTCTTGACCATCCCGTTCTTCGTCGCGAAGACGAGGTGCTTGGCCTCCTCGAAGTCGCGGGTCTGGACGACGGCGCGAACCTGCTCGTCCTGACGGAACGGGAGCAGGTTCTGGATCGCGCGGCCCTTCGACTGGCGAGAGCCGAGCGGCAGCTCGTGCACCTTGAGCCGGTAGACCTTGCCGACGTTCGTGAAGAAGAGGACGTAGTCGTGCGTCGAGGCGACGAAGAGGTGCTCGATGTAGTCGTCCTCCTTGAGATCCATGCCCATCACGCCCTGGCCGCCTCGCCGCTGCTCGCGATAGGTGGTTACCGGGAGCCGCTTGATGTAGTTCGAGCGCGTGATCGCGATCACCATGTCCTCCTCGGCGATCATGTCCTCGAGGGAGAACTCGCCTTCAGCGGCGATGATCTCCGTACGCCGGTCGTCGTTCTTCCCGTAGATCTGCTTGATCTCGAGCAGCTCCTCGCGGATGAGGCCGCCGATCCGCGACTCGTCGCCCAGGATCGTCCGCAGCTCGCCGATCCGCTCCACCAGATCCTTGTGCTCGTCCTCGACGCGCTTGCGCTCGAGGGCCGTCAGAGCGCGAAGGCGGAGGTCGAGGATCGCCTGCGCCTGGATCTCCGACAGCTCGAACTCCTTCATCAGCCCTTCGCGGGCAGCGTCCGCGTCGGCTGCGGCGCGGATGAGCGCAATGACGGCGTCCAGATTGTCGAGTGCGATCAGGTAGCCGAGGAGGACGTGGGCCCGCGCCTCGGCCTTTCGAAGCTCGTACTTCAGGCGGCGGGTGACGACCTCTCGCTGGAAAT
Organism: uncultured Actinomycetes bacterium; assembly: GCA_963776955.1. Lineage (GTDB taxonomy): Bacteria > Actinomycetota > Thermoleophilia > Gaiellales > Gaiellaceae > VAXT01. The sequence continues at coordinate 356,309 of CAVZOM010000001.1, read as the reverse complement.
CGAGGTAGTGGCTGAGGAGGTCGCGCAGGGCGAGCGTGCGCGGCACGCCGTCCACGAGCGCGACCGCGTTGTAGCCGAAGGTCGCCTGGAGTGCGGTGTGCTTGTAGAGCTTGTTCAGGATGACCTGCGGAATCGCCTCCCGCTTCAGCTCGATCTGGATGCGCATCCCAGTCTTGTCGGAGAGATCCTTGACGTCGGAGATCTCCGGCAGGACCTTGTCGTTGACGAGGTCGGCGATCTTCTTGATGACGCCCGAGTCGCCGCCCTTCTTCACCCCGAACGGCAGTTCGTTGACGACGATCGCCGTCTTGCCGCCGCGCAGCTCTTCGATATGGGCCCGAGCCCGCATCACGATGCGGCCGCGACCCGACCGGTAAGCCTCTCGGATTCCCTCCCGGCCGACGATGATGCCGCCCGTCGGGAAGTCCGGCCCCTTGATGTGCTTCGTCAGGCGGTCGACGTCGATTGCCGGCTCGTCGATCAGCGCGACGAGCGCGTCGATCACCTCGCTGAGGTTGTGCGAAGGGATGTTCGTCGCCATGCCGACGGCGATCCCCTGCGAGCCGTTCACGAGCAGGTTCGGGAAGCGCGAGGGAAGGACGTCGGGCTGTTTTCGCGACTCGTCGTAGTTCGGGACGAAGTCGACCGTGTCCGCGTCGATGTCGCGCAGAAGCTCGGTCGCGAGCCTCGTCAGCCGGCACTCCGTGTACCGCATCGCGGCCGCGGGGTAGTCGTCGATGTTCCCGAAGTTCCCCTGCCCGTCGACCAGTGGGTAGCGCAGCGAGAACGGCTGCGCCATGCGCACGAGCGTGTCGTAGATCGCCGTGTCGCCGTGCGGGTGGTAGGAGCCCATCACGTCTCCGACGACGCGGGCGCACTTCAAGCGGGGGCGGTTCGGCTGGAGCCCCGCCTCGTGCATTGCGAACAGAACCCGGCGGTGCACCGGTTTCAGCCCGTCACGCACGTCCGGAAGGGCGCGCGAGACGATCACGCTCATTGCGTAGTCGAGGAAGCTCGAGCGCATCTCCTGCTCGAGCTCGCGCGGCTCGATCCGGCCCGAGCCCAGCGGCTCAACCGAAGACATTCAGACCTCCCTCGCCATCAGACGTCCAGGAACCGGACGTCCTTCGCGTTCGACTCGATGAACTCACGCCGCGGCTCGACCTGGTCGCCCATCAGCATCGAGAACACCCGGTCGGCCGCCGCCGCGTCCTCGACCCCGACCTGGATCAGCATCCGGTTTGCGGGGTTCATCGTCGTCTCCCAGAGCTCCTCGGGGTTCATCTCGCCGAGACCCTTGAAGCGGCCGACGTTGATCCCCTCCTTCGCGAGGTCGAGCGCCTCGTGGCGAAGCTGCTCGAAGGTCTCCGCCTTGCGCTCCTTCTTGCCATACGCGAGCCGGAACGGCGGCGTGCCGATGACCTCGACCATCCGCGCGTACGAGCGCCGCAGATTCGCATAGACCGGAGACGCGAAGAGATCGGCCGGCAGCAAGACGTGGCTCGCAGCGCTCGTCTCGCGCTCGACGATCCTCACGTTCACGGCCTCAGGCGTCTGCTCGATCACCGAGAGCTCGTAGCCGTTCTCGCCGAGCCCCTCCAGCGCCTGTACGAAGTCCTTCGCATCCTCGAGCTCGGTCTCGACGAGCCGATGGCGCGATGACGAAGCTCGCCGGCGCCGGGACCGAAATCTGCGCGAAGCCGCGAAGCCCAGCCCTCGAACTCGTTCAGCGCCTTCGTGAAGCGGCGGTATCGGGCCTCGGTCAGCTTCTGCGTATCGCCGGCGCGTTCGGAGACCTCGATGTCCTTGACCCGCTCGCGGACGAGCAACTCCTCGAACTGCGACTCCTTCTCGACGTACTGCTCTCGGTTCCCGATCTTTACGCGGTACAGCGGCGGGACGGCGATGTAGACGTTCCCGCCCTCGACCAGGTCCTGCATCTGACGGTAGAGGAACGTGAGGATCAGCGTGCGGATGTGAGAGCCGTCGACGTCGGCGTCGGTCATGACGATGATTCGGTGGTAGCGCAGCTTCTCTGATGTCGAACTCGTCGCCGATCCCGGTGCCGATCGCGGTGATCATCGACTGGATCTCGAGGTTGGAGAGGACCTTGTTGATCCGGTTCTTCTCCGAGTTGATCACCTTGCCGCGCAGCGGCAAGATCGCCTGGAAGGTGCGGTCGCGCGCATCGATCGCCGAGCCGCCTGCCGAGTTGCCCTCGACGAGGTAGAGCTCGGCCGACTCCGGATCGTTGATCGAACAGTCCGCGAGCTTGCCCGGGAGCGACATGCTGTCGAGCGCGCTCTTCCGCCGCGTCAGCTCGCGCGCCTTCCGCGCAGCCTGGCGCGCGTTTCGAGCCGCAAGTCGCCTTGTTGATGATCTGCTTCGCCTCGGTCGCGTTCTCCTCGAGGAACTCGGCGAGCTTCACGTTCACCGTCTGCTCGACGAGACCTCGGACCGAGGCGTTGCCCAGCTTCGTCTTCGTCTGGCCCTCGAACTGCGGCTCGCGGAGCTTGACCGAGATCACCGCGGCCAGACCCCTCCCGGACGTCCTCGCCCTCGAGATTGTCGTCCTTCTCCTTCAGGAGCCCGTTCTTGCGCGCGTAGTCGTTGAGCGTTCGCGTCAGGGCTGCCTTGAACCCGGAGAGATGCGAGCCGCCCTCGTGCGTGTTGATGTTGTTCGCAAACGAGAAGACCGACTCGACGTACGAGGAGTTCCACTGCATCGCGACCTCGACCTGGCCGTCTGCCTGTCGTATCGCCGTTCGCAGCGCCCTCGAAGTAGACGATGTGCTTGTGGACGGGCTCCTTCGAGTCGTTCACGTACGAGACGAAGTCGCGGATGCCGCCCTCGGCGTAGAACTCGTGGCGCTCCTCGCCCTCGCGCTCGTCGACGAGCACGATGCGAAGGCCCTTCGTCAGGAACGCCGTCTCGCGAAGGCGCTGGATGAGGATCTCCTCGGACCACTCGAGCTCGTCGAAGATCTCCAGGTCGGGCAGGAACGTGATCGTCGTGCCGGTCTCCTTCGTCGGGCCGACCTTCTTCAGCTCGGTCGTCGGCTCGCCGCGCGCGAACTCCTGCGCGAAGGCCTTGCCGTCACGGTTCACCTCCACGCGGAGCCGCGCCGAAAGCGCGTTGACGACCGAGACGCCGACACCGTGGAGGCCGCCGGAGACCTTGTAGCCCTCGCCGCCGAACTTGCCGCCGGCGTGGAGCTTCGTCATGACGACCGTCACCGCAGGGAGGCCCTGATCCTTCATGACGTCGGTCGGGATGCCGGAGCCGTTGTCCCGAACGGTTACCGAGTTGTCCGGATGGAGGATCACCTCGACGAGGTCCGCGCGCCCCGCCATCGCCTCGTCGACCGAGTTGTCGACCACCTCGAAGACGAGGTGATGAAGCCCTCGGGAGCCCGTCGAGCCGATGTACATGCCCGGCCGCAGCCGGACCGGCTCGAGGCCCTCGAGAACGGTGATGTCTTTTGCGGTGTACGCGGCTTCAGCCATTAAAAAAAGCCCTGCAAATTTCCCCTTTTCGGGCTAGACGAAGTGTATCAGACGGAGCGGCCGTCAGGGGCCTCTCGAGAGGCTCGCCGCTGCCGCCTTCGCAACGATTTTGCGAAGACTTTCGTCGTCGATCGCTCGCGGCGAGCTCGGCTGCTGTATCGAGGTCCGACTGTGTCGGCTTTCCGATACTCCTCGGGCTCGTGGGCCCCCCTCCGGTGGGGGGCTCGGGGAGCTTGCCGGGAGCGAAGCGCAGGCCGCCGGGGACATGGTCGCCGAGGGGCTCCGACAGCCGCTCGAGGAGCTTCGGCTCGAGCTGCGCGAGCTCGAACGCCCACGCCGACGACGACGTCGCGACGTGCAGCTTCCCGTCGCGAGACAGCCGCGCCGGCCACGCGTTCCGCGCGATCTGCTCGCCCACCGCCTCGGGCCAGGCGCGCACGATCTCCGTCATCCCCTCCGCCGGGCCGAAGCGCGACAGCTCACGCTGCACCTCGCTCGCCGATCCGCTCCGGCTTCATCTCGCGCTCCCCGGAACGACCTCGACGAGCTGGGCCGGCTCCACCGGTAGCGCCGAGGCTCCGGTTGCCGTCATGAAACGCCTGGCCCGCACCGGCGAGCCGCTCGCGCCAGTGCCCGTCCGGCGGCGCTCGTCGAGCTCGGACAGCACGTCGTCGAGAAGCAGAAGCGGTGGCGCGGGCCCTCGCTCCGCGAGCAGCTCCGCCTCCGCCAGGAGCAGCGAGAGCACAGCCAGCCGCTGCTCGCCCTGCGAGCCGAAACGCCGCAGGTCGCGGCCATCTGCCGCGATTCGCATGTCGTCCAGGTGCGGGCCGAGACCGGTCGTCCCGCGGTCGAGATCCTCGTCCAGACGGGCCTCCAGCGCTTCCACCGTCGGCGGCTCGGCCTCGTACCGAAGCTCGGCGCCCGGCAGGCCCAGCTCGGCCGCGCGCTCGGCGAACGGCGGCGACAGCAGCTCGATCGTCTCCGCCCGGCCGGCGACGAGCGACTGGCCCGAGCTCTGCGACCCGCTCCGTCCAGGGCGCAACCGCGTCGCGCGACGACGCTCCGATCGCCACCCGCCGGAGAGCAGCGTTGCGCTGCGCGACGGCCGCCGCGTACTCGGCGGGCACGCCGGCGCGCGCGGGGAACAGACGCCCGAGCGTCCGGTCGAAGTACGCGCGGCGGGCGGCAGGGCCGCCCTTCACGACCACGAGCCGGTCAGGCGTGAAGACGAGCGTCGCGACCTCCGCAGCGGAGCTGCTCGGCTGCCCGAAGCGCCGCGCCGTTCAGCTGTGCCCGCTTCGCGTCGCCGGGACGCAGCGTCAGCTCGACCTCCAGCTCGCGTACCGCCCCGCTCTCCGCCGAGCTCGATCCGGGCCGCCTCGGCGCCGAAGCGGACGAGCTGCGCATCGTTGCGGCTCCGCGGCGAGAAGCCCTGCGTCCCGACGTGGAGCGCCTCGAGCAAGTTTGTCTTGCCCGCCCCGTTCTCGCCGACCGCGAGCACGAGACCAGGCGAGAGCTCCAGCTCGAGCGAGGCGTAGGAGCGGTAGTCGCGGAGCGTGAGCGTGCGGACGATCAGCCGGCCAGACGAATCGGCATGATCAGGTACGAGAAATCTTCGGCGTCGGAGTGGAGGAGCCCGGGCCGGAGCGGGCTGATCAGCCGCAACGCGACCTCGTCGCTCGCAACGGACTCCAGGCCGTCGCGCAGGAACTCCGGGTTGAACCCGATCTCGAGCGGCTCACCGCTGAACGGGACCGGCAGCGACTCCTTGGCCTCGCCGACGTCCTGAGTCTGCGCCGAGACCGTCACCTCGCCCTCGGCGAAGCGCAGGCGAAGCGGCGAGTTGCGCTGGGCCATCACCGAGGCTGCGCCGAACGACCTCCAGGAACTCCTCGCGCGGCAGCGCCACCTCGTGCTCGAACGTCTCCGGCAGGAGCTGCTTGTAGTTCGGGAACTGGCCGTCGATGCGGCGTGTCGTCAGCCAGACGTCGCCGGCGCCGAACACGACGTGATTCTCCTGGACGCCGATCTGCAGCTCGCCGGAGTCCTGCGCGATCCGCGAGAGCTCGGTGAGCGCGCGGGCGGGCACGATCGCCTCGAGCTCCGACGCGGCGCCTCCCGCGAGCTCCGTCTCCTTCACGGACATCCGGTACGAGTCCGTTGCGGCCATGATCAGCTTCCCGCCCTCGAAGCGGACGAGAACGCCGGTCAGCACAGGGCGCGACTCGTCCCGCGACGCGGCGCGCGCCACGCGCGACACCGTCTCGAGGAACGCAGAGCTGTCGACGGCGAACGTCTGCGTGCCCGTCGACGTCGGGCAGCTTGGGGAAGTCCTCGGCGCTGTAGGTGTTCAGCTTGTAGCTCGCCGGCCCGCAGGTGACCTCCAGCACGCCCGTGCTCCGGCCTGTGCTCGAGGACGACCTCGCTCTCCGGCAGCAGTCGCGCCAGGTCGACGAGCAGCCGTCCCGGAGCAACGACTGCGCCGTCGCCCTCGACCTGGGCCTCGACGGAGAGCCTGAGCGACAGCTCCATGTCGGTCGCAGAAAGTCCATCGGCCCGTCGGCCGCGCGCAGCAGCACGCCGCCGAGCACCTGAACGGTCGCGCGCGTCGAGACGGCTCTCCCGACGAGCGAGAGAGCCTGCGTGAGCTCGTCCTTGGCACAGGTGACCTTCACGGCCGATCCCACAGCAGTTTCTATCTCAGTCATTTACTTAGAAGGTCGTAGTAGCAGTAGGGAGTGTGGACTCTGGGGATGATGCCGTGCTGCGGTATGACAGAGCGTTTCGCCTGTGGGCGCGTTCTGTGGGGAACCGGAGTCTTTGAACATGTCTGCAGGGGAGGTGTTCAGGTTTCCCCAGAATTCAGCGAGTTTGCTTGATGCGCGCTGTCAGTTCTTGCACAAGGTTGTAGACAGAGCGATCCTCGCGGATCATGCGCGCGATCTTCGAGGTCGCGTGGATGACCGTCGTGTGGTCGCGCCCGCCGAACTCACGCCCGATCTTCGGGAGCGACGCATCGGTGAGCTCGCGTGAGAGGTACATCGCGACCTGCCTGGGATAGACGATGTTCTGCGAGCGGCGGTCGCCGCAGAGCTCCTCCATCGAGAGGCCGAACCGCTCGGAGACCGTGGTTTGGATGCGCTCGATCGAGACCTCGGGCGCCTCGCCCTGGGGAAAGACGTCCTTGAGGACGTCCTGGGCGAGCTCGACGGTCATCGGCCGCGCGGTGAGGCTCGAGAAGGCGACGACTCGGGTGAGCGCCCCCTCGAGCTCGCGGATGTTCGTCGAGACGCGGCTCGGCGATGAAGGTCAGCACCTGCGGATCGGGGACGTGGATCCCGTCCGTCTTCACCTTCTTGCGGAGGATCGCGATGCGGGTCTCGAGGTCGGGCGGCTGGATGTCGGTGATCAGGCCCCATTCGAACCGAGAGCGCAGTCGCTCCTCGAGTGTCGAGATCTCGCGCGGCGGCCGGTCGGAGGAGATCACGATCTGGCGGCCCGCTTCGTAGAGCGAGTTGAACGTGTGGAAGAACTCCTCCTGGATCCGCTCCTTGTGCTCGAGGAACTGGATGTCGTCGATCAGGAGCAGGTCGTAGGTCCGGTACCGCTGCTTGAAGCCCTCGATCCGCTTGTCGCGGAGCGAGTTGATGAAGTCGTTCATGAACGTCTCGCTCGTGATGTAGCGGACGGAGAGCTTCTTCGAGTGCTCACCCACGTACTGGCCGACTGCTTGCAGGAGATGGGTCTTGCCGAGCCCCGTGCCGCCGTAGATGAAGAGCGGGTTGTACGCCTGGGCCGGCGATTCGGCGACCGCGAGCGCGGCCGCGTGCGCGAAGCGGTTCGACGAGCCGATCACGAACGAGTCGAACGTGTACTTCTGACTCATGTCGAAGGCGGCCCGCGTCGGTGTGACGGGCTCCTTCGCGATCGGTCCGGCCGGCTCGACCTCCTGCTCGACGGAGAGCTTGATCCGGCGCTCCGTGCCACCCGCGTCGCGGACGGCGGCGCCGATCAGATCGAGGAAATGCCCCTCGATCCACTCCCGGGTGAAGTCGTTGGGGACCGACAGCACGAACGCCTCGTCAGTGAGCTCTCGACTGGAGACATCGCCGAACCAGGTTCCGTACGTCGTATCGTTGAGGGCCCCTTTGAGACGGCCCGAGACTTCGGTCCAGAGATGTTTCTGCTGTCAGCTCCTGCTGGCGCGGCACGACGCCGGGCGATCTCCTGTTCGGGGAAGGAACGACGAGGATAACAGCGTCGCTCCGGCCCCTCAAGGGGGCGGAGTGGTGAGAACTTTCGCTTCATTTGCAGGTACTTTTTCTCACTCCACACCTCTGTCCACAGGTGTGGAAAGAGCACCCGGGTTGGCAACGCAACGGCCCCGGCATGCGCCCCTTCGCAGCGATTTTTCAAACCTGTAAACACCCGTCCACCTGTGGATAACCTCAGGGCGAAGTGCCTCGTCTATACTGGCTCGGCGCTCGAGCAAAAAGGGCGCTCGTTCCTCTTTTTCTTTCACTCTTTCACCGTGAAGCGGACCTATCAGCCGAACGTACGCCGCAGGAAGCGCAAGCACGGGTTTCGTACCCGGATGTCCTCGCGCGCCGGCCGGGCGATCCTGAAGCGACGGCGAGCTCGGGGCCGCAAGCGGCTCTCCGCCTGACCCCAGAGATTTGAACCGCAGGAACCGCCTCTCCCGCTCGCGGGACTTCGACGCCGTGTACCGGCACGGGCGGTCCGTTTCGACCCGGTTTCTCGTCCTCTACTGGTTCCCGCGCGAGGAGGGCGAGGAGCCGCGCCTGGGGATCGCGGTGCCGAAGGGCGCCGGCCGCGCCGTCGTTCGCTCCAAGATCAAGCGTCAGCTCCGAGACGTGTGGCGCTCCCGGCTCGAGACGCCTGCCTCCGGCGCACGACTACGTGCTGATCGTGCGGCCGGGGCTCGTCGAGGGGACGGAGGCGAAGGGCTTCGACTGGCTCGGCGAGCGCGTCGACGAGGTGCTCGGCAAGGCGGCCGCGTGACGGCCATCTTCAAGCTACCGGCCTACCTCGGCGTCGGGCTCGTCTACGCGTACCGCTACACGTTCGGCGTCCTCTGTCCCGGGCGGCTGCAAGTACCACCCGTCCTGCTCCCAGTACGCGATCGACGCTCTACGCCGATACGGGCTCGTGCGCGGGATCATCCTCGCGGGCTGGCGCCTTTTGCGCTGCAACCCGTGGAGCAAGGGTGGCGTCGACTACGCCGAGCAGCAGAGGCTCTTCCGATGATCGTCGCCCACATCCTGGAGCCGCTCGAGGACATCCTGATGGCGATCCTCGACTGGCTCGGTCCGCACGGGCCGATCGGGCTGACCTGGGCGTGGTCGATCGTTGCGCTGACGGCGATCGTGCGGCTGCTGATGGTACCGCTCGCCGTCAAGCAGATTCACTCGATGCAGGCGATGCAGGCGCACATGCCCGAGATGAAGGCGATCCAGCAGCAGTACAAGAACGACAAGCAGAAGCGGAACGAAGAGCTGATGAAGTTCTACCGGGACAACAACGTCAACCCGGCCGCGCCTTGCCTGCCGCTCCTCTTCCAGTTCCCGGTCTTCATCGCGCTCTATCTCATCCTGCGCGATCCCGACGACCTCATGGATCCGGGCGACCAGCGTTCGTGGCTGTAGCATCGTTCCCGACATCACCGACCACGCGAACGCTCACTGGTCCGGGTACGTGCTGCTCGTCATCTACGTCTGCAGCCAGCTCGCGTCGACCTACTTCATGTCGACGACGATGGACAAGACCCAGCGGACGCTGATGATGATCCTCCCGGTCGCGTTCGTGCCCGTCCTCGTCAACTTCCCGGTGGGGCTCGTCATCTACTGGGTGACGACGAACCTGTGGACCGTGGGGCAGGGAGTCGTCACGCGCCGTTTGGTGCCCAAGAAGCCTCCAGCGCCTCCGAAACGGTCGTCGAGGACGCCCCCGAAGAGTCAGGCCGAGTCCGACGGGGCGGAGGCCGGCGAGACCCCCGCTCCCGAGCAGGCGGCTCCCGCAGCGCCGAGGCGCGTGAAGCGGAAAAAGAAGAAGAAGGCCCGTAGATGAATGAGGACTTGCGCCAGGTGGAGGCGACGGGCGAGACCGTCGGGGAGGCGAAGTGGGCAGCTCTCCGCGAGCTGGAGAAGCTCCATCCTGGGCTCGACAAGTCGGCAGTTCAGTTCCAGGTCGTCTCCGAGGGCGAGCGCGGGTTGCTCGGAGTCGGGTATGCACCGGCTCGTGTGATCGCCTCGGTCGACTCCGACTCGGTGCATGCCGTCGAGCCGACCACCGACGGCGAGAGTGAGCTCGCGACCCAGGTGCGAGACCTGGTCGAGCGCATCACCGCCGGGATCGGAGTTCGCTGCCGGATCGACATCGTCGAGGACGACGAGACGGTGACCGCGTCCTGCTCGGGGTCGAACCTCGGCCTGTTCATCGGCAAGCACGGGCAGACGATCGACGCGATCCAGTACCTCGTGAACGCGATCGTCTGGCGATCGCGGCCGGATGACCGCAAGGACGTGGTCGTCGATGCGGCGGGCTATCGAGAGCGGCGCCGAGGGGCACTGGAGTCGCTTGCCGTGCGCAGCGCCGAGGAGGCGCTCGCCACGCATTCGCCGATCGAGCTCGAGCCGATGACAGCGGTCGAGCGGAAGACCGTGCACCTGCGCCTGAAGGAATTCGAGGGCGTCGAGACCGGTAGTGAGGGCACGGAGCCGAACCGGTTCGTCGTGATTTCGCCCACCGGGTGAAGGCTTGAGGCTGGAGCGCTGGCTCCACGAGGTGCTCGCCACGCCCGGCTTGACCGCGATCGAGGATCGAGACGAGGCGTGGTCGATGCTCGTCGAGGATGCGTTCCGGGGCGTGGAGGTCATCCGCGGGCTCGACGGCCCGATCGTCGACGTCGGATCGGGGAACGGATCGCCCGGGATCCCGCTTGCGGTGAGCCTGCCGGACCGGGAAGTGACGCTGCTCGAGTCCAATCACCGGAAATGCGCGTTCCTCGAACGCATGGCGCCCGAGTTTCCGAACGTGCGCGTGGTCTGCGGCCGGGCTGAGGAGCAGGAGACGGATAGCTTCGGCGTGGCGACGGCGAAGGCGCTCGCCCCGCCTCCGGTCGCGCTCGAGTGGGTCCTGCCGCTCGTCAGGCCGGGCGGTGTGGCAGTGCTCTGGCTTGGCCCCTCGGTCGATCTCGAGCAGGTGGCACGGGTCTCGGAGCAGCTCGCTGGAGGCCCGCCCGAGAATCGGGCCGGGCTCGTCGTCGTGCCCAAGATCGGGCTGACTCCAGGTGGTTTTCCGCGGCGCCCGGGCGTGGCCCGGAAACGTCCTCTCGCCTGATCACAATAGGAGGGGTGCCAGGGCGCATCTATGCCGTTGCCAACCAGAAGGGAGGCGTCGGCAAGACGACGACTGCCGTGAACCTCGCGGCCTGCCTCGCGCAGGCCGGAGAACGTGTGCTCCTCGTCGATCTCGACCCTCAGGCGAACGCGACGTCCGGGCTCGGGGAGCAGGCGAACGGCACGTCGAGCTGCGACCTCCTCGACGGGGTGCCTCCATCGGAGCTGGCGAAGCCGACCCGCTTCAAGAATCTCGACCTGATCCCGTCGAAGCCGGATCTCGCCGGGACTGCCGCGGATCTCGCGCGGCGCGGGGACGGCGAGCGCTTTCTCGCCGAGACCCTCGCGCCTGCGGCGGAGTCGCATGCCTTCGTCTTCGTCGACTGCCCGCCCTCGCTCGGCCCGCTCACCGTGAACGCGTTGGTGGCTGCGAACCGTGTGCTGGTGCCAGTGCAGGCCGAGTACTACGCGCTCGAAGGGCTGACGCAGCTCGTGAGCTCGCTCGGGGTGATCAGGACGCGGCTGAACCCGGAGCTTGCGCTTGCGGGAGTCGTCCTGACGATGGTCGACGGGCGGACGAAGCTCTCGGCCGATGTCGCAAACGAGCTCGAGCGCCACTTCGGGCCGCTGCTCTTCCGTGCGCGGGTGCCGCGTTCCGTCAGGATCGCCGAAGCGCCGAGCCACGGGGAGCCCGTGATCACCTATGACCCGCGTTCGGCCGGCGCGGAGGCTTACTGGAAGGTGGCGATGGAGCTTGTCGAGCGCCCCTAGCGAGAGACGAGGTCTGGGCCGCGGCCTGGAAGTGCTGATCGGCGGCGCCGGGGGCTCTGAGCTCGCGCACGTGCCCGTGGACCAGATCCATCCGAGCCCGCGCCAGCCGCGGAAGCGCTTCGACCACGAGGCGACTGCGGGGCTGGCCGAGTCGATCCGCGCACAGGGAATCATCCAGCCTGTCGTGCTCCGGCCCCGCGCGGCCGGTGGCTACGAGCTGATCGCCGGCGAGCGCCGCTGGCGTGCGGCCCGCGAGGCGAACCTCGCGACGCTGCCGGCGCTCATCCGTGACGCCGCAGACCGCGACGCGCTGCTTCTCGGCCTGGTCGAGAACGTCGCGCGCGAGGAGCTGTCCCCGATCGAGGAAGCCCGTGCGTACGCGATCCTGGCCGACGAGTTCGAGCTGTCGCTGGGCGAGATCGCGGAGCGGGTAGGTGGCTCGAAACCGGCCGTCTCGAACCGCCTGCGGCTGCTCGAGCTTCCCGACGACATCCTGGTGCTGGTCGAGCGAGGCGACCTGACCGAGGGCCACGCGCGCGCGGTGCTGGCGGTCCCGGACAACGAGGGCCGGCGCCGGCTCGCGCGCAAGATCGTCCGCAGGGGCCTTTCGGTCCGCGCGGCCGAGCGGGAAGCACGCTGGTCGGGCGCCGCGACGAAGCGCCGGCGCCGTCCCCCGGCCGATCCTCAGCTCGCCGAGCGCGTTCGAGGCGCGGTCGAGCGGCTGACAGGCTTCTCGGCGCGAGTCACGTCGCGCGGGCTGGAGATCCCGGTCGAGAGCGAGGTGCAGCTCGAGGAGCTCGCCGAGGTGCTCGAAGGGCTCGAACCCGCATCCAAGGGCGACCCGGCCGCGTTGGAGAGTTGATGTTCGGCGAGTGGATGGAGGATCTCGAGTCGCTGGAGGCGATCTCCCAGGACGCGGAGGCGCGGCAGATCTTCCTGCGCATGGCCGCGATGTCGCAGGAGGGCCGGCTCGGCTCGTTCCTGATCGAGCTGGCCGGCACTTCGGAGCTGGACGAGTTCACGAAGGGGACGCTGAGCGAGATCGCGAAGGACGAGGCGTTCCTACTCATGGTCGACGACTACCTGCGCCGCACACGCGTCCTGCACTGACCTGGTCGAGGGCGTAGCTCTCAGTCTTCCCCGAACGACTCTCGCGCGCCCATCTTCGGGCCACGTCGCGGTGAATCACGTATCCGATTCGGTATCAGCCCCGATGACGCGCCGCCTCTCCCGAAGAACGCTGTGTTTCCAAGCGACTGAAGGAGTGGTCCCAGTGGCCAAGACAACTCACGTGTTCCTCACGGCCGTGGTTCTCGCTATGGCGACAGCCATGCTTCTCGTTCCCGGAACGGGCGCCGCCTTCCCGGCGGACATGAGCCCTGCGTCCAGCGCCTCTCCAGGCACTGTCAAATGGCGATTTCAGGTCAGGGGCCAGTACGTTCTCAGCCGCCCGGCGGTGGGCCCTGACGGCGGGGTTGTCGTCGCGAGCTCCAGTGGTGACGTGTACTCCCTGACGGCAGACGGAGCTCTCAGGTGGGTCGTCCCCTCCGTGGGCTCGTACGGAGGGCCTTCGATCGGCCCCGACGGCACGACGTACGTCGGCGACGGGGACAGAACCACCGCGATCGCCCCCGATGGGTCGATTCGGTGGACCTATATCGAGCCGACGGTGGGCCAGGGCGTGATCGCCGGGCCGACGGTCGGCCCCGACGGGAACATCTATGTGATCTCGGACTACGGCGGCCTCGGCGCCTTCGCGCTGTCGCCGGCGGGGCAGCTCCTCTGGAGCAACCCGGGGGACCCGACGTTCTCGGAGTACGGTCAGTTCGGAGCGGAGATCGTGTTCGGCTCGGGTGGGTTCTACGCAGCCTTCGACGAGGTCGCTGTTGCTCCGAGCACGATGTTCCGTCTTTCACTGAGTGGCACGCAGCAGTGGGCACGGGCGCTCGGCGGGAGCGACGACATGTTCATGCAGCGGCAGCGCCAGCCGGCGATCGGTGCCGATGGCAGCCTCTACATGACCGCGATGGGTGGAGCCAACGGCTGGGGCCTGAGGCGCGTCGACCCGAGTAACGGCAACGTGCTCTGGAACTACTCACCGTGGCCGTCGAACGGGATGTCGCCTCCAAGCGTCGGGCCGGACGGCTCCGTCTATTTCTCCCGTAGCCTCGCCTATCTGGAGTCGGTGGCGTCCAACGGGCAGTCGCGCTGGACGTTCTCCGACGGCGGGATCGTCGACCATCCCGCGGTGAGCCCGGACGGGAGCATCGTCGTCGCCGGGAACCGCCCGAACTTCGGTGAGCCCGGATCGGCCCGCGGGTGGAACGCCTCGACCGGGGCGCTTGCCTGGCAGGTCGACTTGCCCAACGAGGACGGCGGTTACCAGGTCGTCCAAACGCAACCACGGTTCTCGGCCGACAGCCGGACCGCGTACTTCGGTACGGCAATTCTTGCCGGAGGCGACCACTACTCGTATCTCTACGCAGTGGAAACTGGGATTGGGCCGCCTCCACCGCCCCCGCCGGCCGAGTGCGTGGTGCCCGGGGTCATAGGGATGCAATTCGACAAGGCGCGACAACGGATTCGCGACGCCGGATGCTCAGTCGGACGCACCACGTGGGTTCGTTCGTCAGAACCTGGCCGCGTGGTCGCCCAGAGCCCCTCGGAGGGCACGAGGGTGCCGTTGGGAGACCCGGTGGATCTCACGGTTGGGCGCAGGTAGCTCAGGCCTCCGCGGGAGTGCTGGGGACGGGCGCAGGACTGGCCCGTCCCCGGCTCTACTCCGGGACTCTGATCGGGTCGCCCCTTTCGCGGCTTTCACACCTTCGTGCGCGCAACCGGGGACTGCACATCGGTGACTGATTCGGACGGTCTCTCTTCGTCGGTCTCGCCGCTTCGCGGCTTTGACATTTTTCGCAAGCGCTTTGCGCGCAGCGAAAAATGGGCGATCGTGGATTCGAACCACGGACCTCCGCCTTATCAGAGCGGCGCTCTAACCGACTGAGCTAATCGCCCGCAGGGCGTCCGATTGTAGCCACGACTCGACACCTTTCGAGGGACGGAGCCTCCGGGGCACCGCGCTAAGATGAGTTGGGTCGCCATGCAGGAAATGGTCATCTACGGGGTCAGCTTCGACCTGGGCAGCAAACAGCCCATCGTTCTGCTGAAGACGGCCGATGGCAACCGCTTCCTGCCGATCTGGATCGGTCATCCGGAGGCGGCGGCGATCCTGATGAAGCTCCAGGGCGCCTCGACGCCGCGGCCGATGACGCACGACCTCGTGACCGACATGCTCGACCAGCTCGACGCCCAGGTCGTGCGCATCACTGTGACCGAGCTCAAGGAGAGCACCTTTTACGCCTCGATCACCGTGCAGCAGAACGGGTCGGAGGTCGAGATCGACTCGCGTCCGTCCGACGCGATCGCGTTGGCCGTTCGCGCCGACGCCCCGATCTTCGCCGCCGACGACGTGATCGAGGAGTCGGCGATCGAGTTCGAGGGCGAGGAAGTGAACGAGGACGAGATCGTGGACGAGTTCAAGAAGTTCCTCGACGACGTCTCGCCCGACCAGTTCGCAGTCGGCGACGAGTAACTACCTCCCGCGGTCGGCCACGACGCGGCTAGTGATGGATGTAGACCGTCTCGCCGTAGTCGTTCGAGGCGAACAGCGTCGGCGCGATCCACATCGGCACCCGCACACAGCCGTGCGACGCCGGATACGGGGGCACGGAGGGGTAGCCGTGGATCGCGAACGCGCCGACGAAGAAGGACGAGTAGAACATGCCGCTCGGTAGGAAGCCCGGGACCTTGCTGTAGACCCGCCAGCGTCCGACGGGAGTGTTGCCCGTTGCTCCCGTCGAGACGTGGATGACCTTCACGACCCTCCCGCCGACGACCCGAAAGAGCACCTGTCGCGTCTTGTCGACTTCGACGTGACGGTAGGGGCCGCGGTAGCGGGCGAACGGCACGTGCGCGGCCTGCAGACGACGCCAGAGGCCAGGCGTGACGCGACCGGTCCTGGCCAGTCCGTGCACCTTCTGGAATGCGAGGACGGCGTCGGCGGTGTCGTACGAGAAGTACGTGTCGACGCCCCGGAGCGCGTAGTGGAGCTGGGCGAGCCGGCGCTCGAGAATCCTGACGCTCGGGCCGCTGGCGCCTCGGGCGAGGTACGGGACGTGGACGGCGGAGCGGAATGCCTTCTGCCGTCCTCGGTAGGTGCCGTTGGGCGTGACCGTGATCCGCACGACGTAGGTCGCCACGCGGTTCGTGCTCAGCCGCACCCTCGCGCGATCGGAGAACTCGCGGGTGCGGAGCCTCCTGCCGGAGCGCCAGATTCGCACCCTGAGCGTGCCTGATCCCCGGGGCTTGAGCTTCGCGTGGAGCACGAGGGGCCGGCCGAGCATGCGCGCGCTCGGCAGCGCGACATCGAGGGCCGGGCGCACGGCGACGGAGAGCGGGTCGGACGCAATCGTCTCGTAGCGGACGCTGTACGAGGAGGGTGCCGTCTGCCGGACGCGGAACCGGAATCGCCCCTTCCGGTCGAGCTTCCCGCTCTTGAGAGCGGTCTCTCCCGAGTAGAGCGCGATCGGCGCGCCGCGCAGCGCGGGAACCATGCGTCCGCGAACGGTGAGTCGTTTGCCGTAGGTGGCGACCCTGCGCGAAGTCAGCGTCAGCTTGACCGAGGTGATGACGACCGAAGCCTGCGCAGTGCTTCCGTCGGCGCCGGTTGCGGTGACGGTCGCGGTGAACCGGCCTGCGCCGTAGCGGTGCTGGACGACAGGCCCGTCCGCCTGCGTGCGATCGCCGAAGTTCCAGCTGTAGGCGATCGCGTCGCCTGTGGCGGTGAACGTGACGTCGAGCGGTGCGCGGCCGAGGGTGACGGTGGCCTGGACGTTGACGGTAGGGGCGGCGTTCGCCGGTGCGGCCCAGACGACGAATGCCAGGAGCGGAAGGGCGCGCCGCATCGTCGAAAAGGCTAGCTGGCGGCCGCGATGCCGACCGTGAGGCCGAAGGCGTTGAAGCAGGCGTGGAGCAGGATGCACGGGTAGATGCTCGCGGTTCTTGCCCGCAGATACGCGAGGCCGATCCCGAAGGAGGCGATCACCGGGAAGCCGATCAGAAGGCCGTGGAGGAGCGCGAACGCGAGCCCCACGAGGACGATCGCGCGCACGCGGCCGTACGGCTCGAGCAAGCCGAAGCCGACGCCGCGGAACAGGAGCTCCTCGACGATCGGCGCGACGATGACGACGACCGCGGCGAAGGCGACGAACTGCGGGAGCCGGCTCGAGTCGAAGCTCTCGGGGATCAGCCCCTGCTCCTCGCCTGCGTTGCCGAACTGCGCGACGACGCCGGACACGATGAAGACGACGATGATGACGAGCAGCGGAGATGCCGGCGGCGCTGCCACCATGAGGGCGGGCGGCGCAGCGCGAGGATCTCGCGCCGGTCGAGGCCCCATGTGAGGAGCATGACGATGCCGAAGAGGATCGCGTACTGGCCGAGCGTCGACGATGCTCGATCTCCCACGGTAGGCGACGTCCTCGTCGGTGTCGTCTGCCGTGAGGTTGCCGGCGTACGCGACCGTCGCCATGAACGCCCACGACCACTGTCCACCAGCGAAGCCGCTGGTCCAGACGACGTTGACCCGTGCTCACGACGGCCGGATCATATTGACGTGTCCCCGCGCTACTTCACGGCCGAAGAGGCAAACGAAGCTCTGCAGGACGTGCGGCCGCTGACCGAGGAGCTCGTCGAGCATCGGCGGGCGCTCGTCGAGCTGCAGGAGCTCCAGCTGTCGATGACGCAGCGGATCGCTGGCAACGGCGGCAACGTCGAGCCTCGCGAAGCTGCAGGAGCTGCAGGAGCGGCTGGACGAGGAGGTGGCCGGCATCGCGAGCTGCGTGGCGCGGATCCACGAGGCCGGCGCGCTCGTGAAGGACCTGGACCAGGGGCTCGTCGACTTCCCCGCGAGGCGGGAGGGCGAAGACGTGCTCCTCTGCTGGCGCCTCGGCGAGGACGAGATCGGCTACTGGCACGGGCTGGAGGAGGGCTTCTCGGGCCGCAAGCCGCTCCCGCTGTAATCCGCTCACATCCCCACCCGGGTGGGGAGTGCTCCACCCGCCACCCGGTTCGAGGCTACCGCATGAAACTGTGTCGGGATCCGGTCGGTTGTGTGCCGATTCTCGTGCCGATTCTCGACCGGCGTCACGTGCCTGAGGATCGTCCCGCCCGGCCGTCGAATAGAGCGCGCATGGAGATCTGGCAGCGCTGGTTGCTCGTGGCCGCGATCATCGCCGGGGCGACGGTGCTCGCGAAGATCGTCGACTGGCGGATGTCCCGCCACGACCTGCCTCCCGGCGCTGTGACCCGCTACCGCGTGCTTCGGCGCAGCCTGATGACGGCGATCATCGTCGTCGGCGTCCTCTCGGCGCTGCTCGTCGTGCCGCAGGTCCGCGCGATCGCCGCCGGCCTCCTCGCCTCGATCCGCGACTCGTCGGGCTCGTCGTCGGCCTCGCCGCCCAGCGCCCGCTCGCGAACTTCGTCGCCGGGGTCGTGATCGCGTTCAGCGCAGCCCCTGCGCATCGGCGACCAGGTCACCGTCGACGACGTCGAGGGCGTCGTCGAGGAGATCGGCCTGACCTACACGTTCATCAAGACTCCCGACAACGCCCGGCTCGTGATCCCGAACGAGAAACTGGCCTCGGATACCATTCGCAACTCCACCATCGTCACTCGGGAGAAGCTCGCGCAGGTGACGGTGCAGGTACCGCTCGACAATGATCTGGATGCGGTGGTCGACCTGCTCGAGAGCGAGACGGCGGGCGATTCCTCGCTCCGAAGTGCTCGTGACCGGGCTCAACGGCTCGGCGAGCGTCACCGTCCGCACGTGGGCGCCCGACGCGGACGGAGCTCGAGCGCATCGAGAGCGACCTCCGCCTCCGAATCGCTGCGCCGGCTTCGCGAGCAGAGCCTCCTGTGAGCCCCCCGCCCGCCAACGGTTCCCGCCAAGCGCCGCCCGGCGTCCGAGCGACACGCCAGGCCGCCGCCGGAAGCGCCGCCGGGCACGCGCACGCGCGCCGCCGCAGGCTCGGCATCGCCGTCTTCCTCGCTCCTCGCGGTCGTCGGTGTCGCTCGGCGCGGTCGGGTTTCAGCAGCGCCCGCGAGATCCAGCGCGACTGCGACCTGAACGACCTCCAGCCTGCGTCGATCGGCGTCAACTCGTTCATCTACGCGGCCGACGGCTCCCTGCTCGGCTCGATTCCGGCCGAGAAGAACCGCCAGCCGGTGAGCCTGGCGCGAGACGAGCCCGTGGATGGCGAAGGCGACGGTCGCCATCGAGGACCGGCGCTTCTACCAGCACGGCGGCATCGACTTCCAGGGCATCGCGCGGGCGGCGGTACAACGACATCCAAGGCGGGCCGCACCGTCGAGGGCGGCTCGACGATCACGCAGCAGCTCGTCCGCAACCTCTACATCAAGCACCACGAGCGGACCCTCAGGCGCAAGGTCGTCGAGGCCTGCCTCGCCGTCAGGCTGAGCCGGCGCCACGATCGAGGGACTGGATCCTCGCGAACTACATGAACACCGTCTACTACGGCAATCACGCGTACGGCGTCGAGGCCGCGGCGCAGACGTATTTCTCGCGCCGCGCGAAGAAGCTCTCGCTGCTCCAGGCGGCCCTGCTCGCCGGGCTTCCCGCAGGCCCCGTCGGTCTACGACCCGTTCAAGAACCCGGCGCGCGCGATCGAGCGCCGAAACCACGTCCTCGAGGCGCTCTACGAGAACGGTGACATCAGCTACGCGAACTACCAGGAGGCGATCCGCGTCACCGACCTGAAGCTGAAGCCGGGCAAGATCTACTCGCGAATCCGCGAGCCCTACTTCTTCGGCTACGTGCGGGACGAGCTGATCAAGAAGTACGGAGCCGAGACCGTGCGCTCGGGTGGGCTGAAGGTCTACACGACGATCGACCGCCGCATGCAGCGCGCGGCGAACCGCGCGATGCAAGAGACGCTGTACTACGACGACGACCCCGCCTCCGCGGTCGTCGCGATCGATCCTCGCAACGGCGCGATCAAGACCATGACCGCCGTCACTCCCGGCCGATCCGGGAACCAGTTCAACCTCGCCGCGCAAGCCCGCCGCCAGGCCGGCTCGACCTTCAAGACCTTCGTGCTGACCGAGGCGGTCTCCGAGGGCATCAACCCGGACACGACGAGCTACGTCTCCGCGCCGCTCCACTACCAGCCCGACCCGTACCCGGAGCCGTGGGAGGTCTCGACCTACTCGCACACCTACCTGGGCTCGACCTCGATCACGCAGGCGCCACGCTCGCCTCGGACAACACCGTCTTCGCACGGCTCACGCTCGACCTCGGGCCGGAGAACGTCGCCGCGATGGCGAACCGGCTCGGCGTCGCCTCGTCGCTGAAGACGAAGGAGGGCGCGTACGTCCCGTCGCTCGGTCTCGGCTCGATCGGCGTCTCGCCGCTCGACATGGCCTCGGCCTACGCGACGATCGCGGCCGGCGGGATCTACTCGAAGCCGATGGCGATCCGCAAGGTGGAGCTGCCCGAGCTGGACGGAGACGGCTGGGCCGTGGACAAGGACGCCAACTGGGGCAAGCCGGAGCGGCAGCGCGTGATCGCCGACTGGGTGGCTGCCGAGGTGACGGAGATCCTCGAGATGAACATCCAGAGCGGGACCGGCGTCGGCGCCAACATCGGCCGCACCGCGGGCGGCAAGACCGGCACGACCGAGAACCACGCCGACGCCTGGTTCTGCGGGATCACCCCGACGCTCTCGGGGACGGTCTGGGTCGGCTACCCGCAGGCCGAGATCCCGATGACGAGCGTGCACGGGATCTCCGTCGCGGGCGGCACGTTCCCGGCCCAGATCTGGCGGCTCTTCATGGAGGAGGCGATCGGCTCGACGCCGGAGCGCGACTTCCCGGAGGCGCAGTCCGAGCCCATCTGGCACGAGTTCACGCGCGGCGAGTACGCGGGTGAGGTTCCGCGTCGTCGTACTACTACAACCCGCCTCCGGCGGCGACGACCACGACGCAGAGCCGAGCAGCCGGCTCCTCCGCCTCCGCCCTCCGAGCCGCGCGCCCGCCCCGCCGCCGCCGCCGCCCCCGGAGCCGGAGCCGCCGCCCATCCCACCGCCCGCCCCGCCGCCGCCGCCGCCGCCGCCCGTCAGCCCTAGGTGCGACTCGCCGCGCGCGTCACGGCGCTCGCAACACCTGTCTTCCTGCTCGCGTGCGCCGTTCCCGACGGCGGGCTCTTCCGGGCGGAGCGGTACCGGGACGTCCACCTCTACGGGATCTACGCGGACCGGTTCCTGCGCGGAGAGCTTCCGTACCGGGACGTCTTCGTCGAGTACCCGCCCGGCGCGTTCGCGGTCTTCCTGCCGCCGGCCGTGCTCCCGGCGGCGCCTACAACTTCGCCTTCAAGAGCCTGATGGCGCTCTGCGGGATCGCGGCGCTCTTCGCCGTCGTGCTCATTCTCGTCACGCTCGGGTTGCGGGGTCGCCGGCTGTATGCGGCGGCCGCGCTCTTCGCGTTGTCGCCGATCGCGGTCGGCCCGATCTCCCTCAACACCTACGACCTCTTCCCCGCCGCTCTGACCGTCGGCGCGCTGGCGGCGATCCTGCGGACGGCGCGAGCTGCTCGGCTTCGGGCTCCTCGGGCTCGCCGTGACCGCGAAGCTCTACCCGCTCGTGCTCGTCGTGCCGGCTCTGGCATTCGTCTGGGCAACATCTCGGTCGCCGGCGGGCTGCGTGGTCGCTCGCGGTCCTCGGGCGGCGTTGTCGCCGCAGTGCTGCTGCCCTTCGCCGTGCTTGCGCCCGGCGGGCTCTGGGACAGCTTCCACGCGCAGTCGTCACGGGGCCTGCAGATCGAGAGCCTGGGCTCGGCGGTGCTCCTCGCTGCCCATCAGCTCGGCCTCTACGAGGCGACCGTCGTGCGTGGCGCGACCGGCGCGGCGACCCGAGACCTCGCAGGCTCGCTACCAGATGCTCTGGCGACGTTCGACCTCGCTGCTCCAGGTCGCGGCGGTCCTCGCCGTCTGGTTCCTCTTCCTCCGCGAGCCGCGGAGCCCCGATCGGCTCGTGCTCGCCTTCGCCGCCGCGGTGACGGGCTTCCTCGTCTTCAACAAGTTCGTCTCGCCGCAGTACCTCGTCTGGCTGATCCCGCTCGTCCTGCTCCTGCCGGGCCGCACCGGCCTCGTCGCGACCGGCCTCGTGGCGGCCTCGCTCGTCCTCGCCCAGATCTGGTTCTTCCACTACAGCCGCGTCTTCGAGCTCGAGCGGATCACGTGGCTCGTCGTCGTGCGCGACGCCGCACTGCTCGCGCTCTACGTGCTGCTGCTCTTCCGCTTGAAGACGAGCACGCCGTCCTCGGAGAAGACGAGCCGCCAGTCGGGGCTCCGCCGGAGCCGGGCGAGATCGGTCGCGGTCGCCAACGGGTCCCAGCGGTCCGCGTAGCCGGGCTGCGTCTCGTCGGCCGCGATCCACTCGGCGTCCTGTACGTGGGGGAAGCTGAGGAACCGTCGCCGCGCCGAGAGATGCGAGCCGAGTGAGTTCGTCGCGCTGACGACCGCGTCGTCGGGGATGAGCCGCAGCGCTCGCTCGGCGATCCGGTCGTGCGCCGAGACGTGTGACATGTGGGCCTGGTACGACGAGCCGCCCGGCAGGCTCCGCCAGAGCGGGATCGCGCCCAGCACGGAAGTTGGCGACGAGCGCGGCCGCGACTGCGATTCCAGCCAGCACGATCGCTCGCCTCTGCTCCCCGCGGGCCAGCCTGCCGGCGCCGAGGACGGTCGCTGCGATGAGCGGCGGGATCAGGCCGGCGGTGTAGTGGTGGTGGATCGAGCTCTGCGTGTGCGTCGCCGACAGCAGGTTGAGGCCGAGCTCGGGAATCGCCGCGATCAGCACGAGTGGCGCCGCGGCGAAGAGGAGCGACGAGCGGGAGCAGCAGGTCGGCGAGGTAGTGGAGCCCCTCCGAGTCGAAGGCGACGCTCACGAGCCGGCCCGGGATCCGTGAAGACCGTCGCGAGGATCTCGCCCGGCGAGTCGCCGAGGGCTCCGTAGCGCTCGTAGAAGCTCGACGAAGCTCCCTCGTTGTAGTGCGGCAGGACGACCTTGACCGAGATCGCGGTCGCCACCGCGCCGAGGACCGCGATTGCTCCGCCGATGCGGTAGCGCTTCCTCGACAGCGCGTACCAGATGCCCATCGCGGCGATCACGAGCGGGATCTCCTCCTTCGTCAGCGCCGCGAGCCCGGCGAAGACCGCGAACGGGACGAGCCGGTCCTCGTCCAGGTACCAGAAGGCGAACAGGAGCAGCGGGCAGGCGAGCGCGACTGGATGGAACTCGGCGAGGGTCAGCCACTGGACGGCCGGATAGAGCAGGTACGCGAGCGCGAAACCGAGCCCGGCACGCTCCGACCCGAGGTGCTTGCGCGCCAGCCAGAAGACCGGAAGCGCTCCGATCGCGATCGCGATCGCCTGCGCGGCGAGGAGCATGCTCGGGCTGGGCCAGATCCACCAGAGCGGCGCGAACGCGACCAGGATCGGGTCGACGTGCGAGCCGAGCCGCGACACCTGGTCTCCCTCGAGGTTCGTGACCGCCAGCGGATGCCCGTGCGCCGTCGCCCACACCGCCTGGGTCATGTTCCCGAGGTCGAAGCGGCCCGGTGTTGAAGGAGTGGTGGCGGAGGATCGAGAGCGCGCAGAAGCCGGAGGCGTAGGCGCCGATGGCCGCCCAGAGCAGGTGCTTCGACCGGAGGGTCACAGGAGGTCTTCGATCAACGAGCGCCAGCGGGGGCCGAGCACGTCCTCGCTCGCCCGCTCCTCGTACGTCCGCCGACCCTGCAGCGCCCAGCCTTCGTGCGAGCTCGGGCTCCGCCGCGACACGCCGCATCGCATCCGCGAGCGCGGCCGGGTCGCCCGGCGGTGACGAGCAGGGCGTTCTCGCCGTCGGTGAGCAGCTCGCGGGCGCCGGGGGTGTCGGCGGTGATGAGCGGCGTCCCGCACGCGAGCGCCTGGTACGCCTTGTTCGGGATCACGCGCTGGGCCTTGTCCGAGGTGCCGAAGATCCCGAGCGCGCAGCCCGCGCCCCAGTACTCGCGCGGCAGGTCCTCGTAGGTGATCCAGCGGACCCACTCGACGTTCGCCGGATGCTCGTCCATCACGCTGTCGAGCTGGCCGCTGCCGATGATGCGAACCGGCACCTCGGGAGCGAGCCGTGCCGCCTCGAGGATCGTCTCCAGGCCGTGGAGCGGGATCAGCTTCCCGACGAAGAGGACGCGAAACGGCTCGTCGGGCCGCCAGCCGGCGTGGAAGAGCCGGTCCTCCGCGCCGACGAGGCAGACGCGCACGCGCTCGCGGGGGATCCGCCCGAGCTCGGCGAGGAAGTCCGCGTTCGCCTCGGTGTCCGCGACGACGAGGTCGGGCTTCCGCAGCGCCCGCCGGTCGACGGCCGTCAGCACGGACGCTCCGAACCTTCCCTTGCGAAAGCGCCCGCGGTCGGTGACGAGCGTCTCGTGCAGCGAGACGAGCGGGTTGAAGATCAACGGCCGGCGGCCGGCGACGCGGCGGGCCCGCGGCACGTCGAAGTGCCCGGGATAGCCGACGATCACGGCGTCGAACGGGATCCGTGGCGCGAATCGCAGGCGCAGCTCGGCGAAGAAGAGGCGAACCGCGGCGCCCCACCGCGCGGCCCAGTTGTCCCGGCGCCCCTCCCAGACCCCCTCGTGCCGCTCGAAGACGTCGACGCCCGCGTCGCGGAGCGCCGAGATCACCTGGGCGTTGCGCGGGTAGTCCCGCTCGTACGTCCCGAAGTAGAGGACGCGCAGCTGTCCTAGCCAAGGACTTCTTCGACCTGTGCGCTCTCGCGTTCGCCGGCGCCGGCGCGTTCCTCGTGGTGGCTCGTGACCATCTCGCTGAGGAGGCCGAGCGAGAAGAACTGGAGGCCGACGACGACGAGCAGCACGCCGAGCGTGAGCAGCGGCCGGTGCCCGATCGCCTCGCCCATCGCCTTCAGCACCGTCAGGTACGACGAGGACGGCGGTGCCGAGGAAGCCGAGGACGAGCCCGAGCCCGCCGAACAGGTGCAGCGGCCGGTGCCGGTAGCGCCCCATGAAGGTCACGGTCAGCAGGTCGAGGAAGCCGCGCAGGTAGCGCTCGAGCCCGTAGCGGGAGCGCCCGTGGGTGCGAGGCCGGTGGTTGACGGGCAGCTCCGCGACGCGAAAGCCGCGGTAGTGGGCGAGCACCGGGATGAAGCGGTGCAGCTCGCCGTACAGCGCGAGCCCGCGGACGACCTCGGCGCGGTAGGCCTTGAGCCCGCAGTTCATGTCGTGCAGCCGGAGCCCGGAGACACGTCCGGTGACGGCGTTGAAGATGCGTCGAGAGCAGCCGGCGCCGCAACGGGTCGCGACGGCGCGTCTTCCAGCCGGAGACGAGGTCGAAGCCCTCCTCGAGCTTCGCCAGCAGGCGCGGGATCTCGGCCGGGTCGTCCTGGAGGTCGCCGTCGATCGTGACGATGGTCTCGCCCTCCGCCTGGGCGAATCCGGCGGCGAGCGCGGTCGACTTGCCGAAGTTGCGGCGCAGGCGGACGACGCGGGTGTTCGGCGGTCCGCGCGTGGAGCCTCGTGAGCGCCGCGAACGTGCCGTCGGTCGAGCCGTCGTCGACGAAGACGGCCTCCCAGGGCTCTCCGCCCGGCTCGAGCGCCGCCTCGAGCTCCTCGTAGAGCAGGGCGACGCTGCGTTCCTCGTCGTGCACCGGGACGACGACCGAGATCACGGCCGGGAGCCTAGCCGGGCCTACGGCGGAGGCGGCGGCGGCTGGCGGGGGCGGCGGTGGCGGAACGACCGGCGGTGGCGGCGGCTCCACGGGTGGCGGGGGCGGCTCGGCACCGGTGGCGGAGGAGGAGGAGGCGGAGGCGGAGGGCGGTGGTGGAGGGGGCGGGGGCGGCGGAGGAGGCGGGCGGCGGAGGCGGCGGTGGCGGGGGTGGCGGTGCCGTGTCGGTGGGTGGTCGTCTGGCTCTGGGTCGTCGTCGGGCACCGCCCGGTGACGACTCCGGCTCGTCGTTCGTCGGCGACGAGAGCCAGGCGCGACGCCGGCGAGGACGAGGAGCGGCAGCGCGATCAATGCGGCGAGCCAGAGCCCCGGATCCTTCCGGCGCGGCGGGGGCGGGCCATCACCTGTGTCACCGCGGGTCGCTCCTGCGACGAGGGTCGGGGCCACGTCCGCCGCCGAGGATTTCGACGAGCGCGCCTCCGTCGGCGGGCCGCTGGGCGGGATCCTTCGCCAGCGAGCTCTCGGCCACTGCGGCGAGCGCGGCGGGGCGTCCGGGCGGGCGGCCGACAGCGGAGGCGGCGCTTCCTGAAGTTGCCGGCGGAGCATCTCGACGGCGCTCGTCGACTCGAACGGGAGCCGCCCCGTCAGCATTCGGTAGAGGATGACCCCGAACGAGTAGACGTCGCTCGCGGGCGTCACGGGCTCTCCCTGCGCCTGCTCGGGGACATGTACGCGGCGGTGCCCATCAGCGTCCCCGCATCCGTGAGGGTGTCCTTGCCGGTCACGCGGGCGATGCCGAAGTCGGCGATCTTCGCGCGGCCCTCCTCGTCGAAGACGATGTTCGTCGGCTTCAGGTCGCGGTGGATCAGGCCCCGGTCGTGCGCGTGTGCGAGCCCCGCCGCGACCTCGGCCGCGATCCGCTCGCTCTCTGCGTCGTTCAGTGGCTTGCCCTTGGCGAGCCGGTCTTCGAGCGTGCCGCCGGGGAGGTGCTCGAAGACCATGTAGCGCTGGCCCTCCGCTCGCCCGTAGTCGAACAGGCCGGCAGATGTTCGGATGGGAGAGCGAGGCGATCGCCTGTGCCTCGCGCTCGAAGCGCTGCGGGATCGGCGTCCGCCCCGAGCAGCTTGAGCTGCGACCTGCCGGTCGAGCTGGGTGTCGTGCGCCAGCCACACCTGCGCCATCCCGCCCACGCCGAGCCGCTGCTCGAGACGGTATCGGCCGCCGATCATCTCGCTCATTCCGCCAGTAGCTTATGAGCGAGAGTGAAGGCGCCGGCGCGAGATCTCGTGTCGATCGAAGAGGCGCAGGAGCTCGTGCTCGAGCGCGTCGAGCTCGGCTTCCGGACGAGACGCGTGCCGGTCGAAGCCGCTGTCGGCCGCGTGTTGACTGGAACCGGCAACGCGCCGCGATCGACCTGCCGCCGTTCGACAGCTCGGCGATGGACGGCTTCGCACTGCGCGCCGATGACACCCCGGGCACGCTGCCGGTGCGTTTCCGGATCGCCGCGGGAAGCCCGGCGGAGCGCAGCCCTCGAGCCGGGCGAGGCGATGGGGATCGCGACCGGCGGCGCGTCCCCGACGGAGCCGATGCTGTCATCCCGCTCGAGTATGTTGTCGATCATGACAACACTATCGAAGTTGCCGGAAGCCGTCGAGCGCGGGCGCGAACATCAGGGCCACCGGCGGCGACCTGCGACGGGGAGAGGTCGTGGTCGAGGCCGGTACCCGCCTCGGTGCGCCTCAGGTGGCGGCGCTCGCGGCGGCCGGCGTCGCCGAGGTTCGGGTCTCGCAGAGGCCGCGGGCCGCCGTCCTCGCGACCGGGAGCGAGCTCCGCCGTCCGGGCGAGCCGCTCGAGCCAGGACAGATCTACGACGCGAACGGCGTCCTCATCGAGGCTCAGCTCGCGTCCGCCGGCGCGGCGGTCGAGCGGCTGAGCACGTCGCCGACGACGAGAACGCCCATCGGGCCGCGCTTGGCGCGCGGGCTCGAGGCCGACGTCCTCGTCACGTCGGGCGGGGTCTCGGTCGGGCCGCACGACCTCGTGCGCAGAATCGAGGCCGAGCTCGGCGTCGAGGAGGTGTTCTGGGGCGTCTCGGTGAAGCCGGGCAAGCCGATCTCGTTCGGCGTGGCCGACGGCAGGCGGCTCGTCTTCGGGCTTCCCGGGAACCCGGTGTCGGTGCTCGTCGGCTTCGAGCTCTTCGTCAGGCCGGCCGTGCTCGCGCTCCAGGGCGTCGCGCGATCCGCGGCCGCGGTTCGAGCGCGGGCGGCTGAGCGGGCGAGCTCGAGCGGAATCCCACGCGTGACGAGCTCGTGCGCGGCCGCCTTGCGTTCGGTCGAGGACGAGGCGTCGTGTCGAGCCGCTTCCCGGGCGGGAGTCGCACATGATCGCGAGGGCGGCGCAGGCCGATGCGCTCGTGCTCGTGCGGCGCGGCGAGGACCGCCTCCGGCCGCGGCGATCCGGTCGAGTTCCTGCGTTTGCCCTAGTGGGGCCCGACGGCCTGCCTGCGCTCCTCGGGAGCGCGACCGTCCGCGGGCCGTGAGCGACGGCCCCTCGCACGAGTCGGCGCCCGAGCCCGAGCCGCGGCCGCTCTCCGGCTGCCGGATACGGCGCGTAGCGGCCGGCGACCGATGCCGCCAGCTGTCCGGCGACGGCGAGCCAGGCCGACGTCACGAGCAGCGCCGGAAACGGCACGTAGCCGACCGCGGCCAGCTGTGCGAGGTACCACGGCGCGTCGAAGCCGAGGTCGAAGCGCAGAGCGAGCGAGCCGACGAGCAGGAGAGGCCCGCCGAAGCCGGCGACGAGCACCGGCGACGCGCAGGAGCGGCCCGGCTCTGGCGCAGCTGCGGGAGCCAGATCCAGGCGTGGAGCGACGGCAGCAGGAACAGCACCGAGTACGGGTTCATCGCGACGACGAGCAGCGAGAGCACCGCGAGGGCGAGCAGGGCGCCGACCTGGCCCGCGAGCTCCTCGGCGTCGGCGACGGGCCGGCGCGGCAGCAGCCGGTCGCGCCCGACGAGCCAGCCGCCGGCGAGCAGCGCTCCGTAGACGGCCAGGCCGACGGCCGGCCACTGCGTTCCCGGGCGAAAGCTCCGGCGCGAGCGGCCTGTCCGCGCCCGTCTCCCAGACCCCGAGAAGGGCGAACAGCTCGAAGAGCAGCACGGCGTAGAGCCAGAACGCAAGCCGGCTGCGGTAGCTGCGAAGTGCGGGCGCGAGCGGGATGTGTCGCCGGCGAAGCCGGGCGAAGAGGTCGACGATCACCGCGAGGCACGGCAGCATGGCCGCGAACGAGGACCAGGACGACGGCCCAGCCGCGCACGACGCGCTCGCCGAGGTAGACGTAGCTCGAGGTGCCTTCGGCGAGCTCGACCTCGTCGTCCAGCGAGCTCGAGCAGGGCCTGGCTCGAGCGGCCCGAGTCGCTGTGAGCCGTCGCCTCGACGAGGTTCTCCGGCGTGTCTGCCGAAGGACGGCGGGGGCCGGTCTCCGGCGCGACGTGATGGTGATCGCGGCGATCCCGCGATCGACGAACGGCGCCTGCTCGTAGAGGCTGAGCGGGAACGCCGAGGTCGAGGAGCTGGGCGAGTCGCACCTGGTCGTCGTCGGCTCTACTCCGGCCTGCTCGAGGATGCGCTGCGGAAGCGTTCGCACGAGCTCCGCCGAGGCAAAGCGCGGCGTGTCGCCGCCGAACACGAGATGCGGCGGGCCTCGGCCCCGCGATCGCGTCCAGGTTGATCGTCGCGACGACCCGGTCGCGGAACGGTACTGCGCGGCGAAGTGCTCGGCTCCCAGGCCGCCGAAGGCGCCGCCGTCGCGTGGACAGGAAGACGATCGTGTTGTTCGGCGCGAGTGGCTGCGGAGGGACGCGTGTGGCGTTGCGAACGAGCGTGCGAGCTCGATCAGCGCGGCGGTGCCCGAGCCATTGTCGTTCGCGCCGGGGCTCGCGCCGGGTTGTCGCGGTGCGCAACGACCACGATGATCTGGTTCGACCGCCCTGCGCGGATCGCGATGCACGTTTTCGAGCTCGACGCTCGCCCCGGCCGGGGATTTTCGCGTGAAAACGGTCGATTTCGGTGTCCGAGGCCGAACTCGCGCAGCTGCTCGCGCGACCCAGTTCGTGGCGTCGTGCGCGGCCCCTCGGAGAGCCCGGGACGTTCGGACCGGGAATTGTTGCTCGCGAACCCCTGGGCGGTCAGCGCGCGCGGCGGCGCCGTCGAACTGGGGCTCCAGGTCGCGGCCGCGCAGCGGGTCCGGGCGGTAGACGGTGAAGGCGGCCACCAGGAGCGGGATGCCGACCAGGAGCCAGGTTCCCCTGTACATCCGGCTGTTGACGGGACTGGCGAGCGATCCCGGGCGCGCTCGCCGCTCGTGCCGCGAGGGCGGGAGGGCGGCCATGCGTGGCTATAGTAGGGACGGCCTCTGACTAGGACGCTGATCAGGCCGAATGCCCGACTCCTCGACCATCCTCCTCGTCGACGACGAGGACTCGGTTCAGAAGCTCCTCACGTATCCGCTCGAACGCGACGGCTTTCGGGTCGTCTCGGCGCGCGACGGCGAGGAGGCGCTCAGCGCGGTTCGCCGAGGAGCCGGTCGACCTCGTCGTGCTCGACGTCATGCTGCCGAAGCTCGACGGGCTCGAGGTCTGCAAGCGGCTCCGCGCCGAGAGCTCGGTGCCGATCATCATGCTGACCGCCCGCGACGACGAGTTCGACACGGTGCTCGGGCTCGAGCTCGGCGCCGACGACTACATCACGAAGCCGTTCTCGATCCGCGAGTTCCGGAGCCGCGTGCGCGCGCTCCTCCGCCGGGCCGGGGCTCTCCCGCCGCGACGCCCACGCGGCCGACGCGCTCGTCGCGGGCAACCTGTCGCTCGACCCGGACCGGCGCGAGGTGAGCGGTCGACGGCCGCGCGCTCGAGCTCACGTACGTCGAGTTCGAGCTGCTGAGGACGCTCGTCGCTCAGCCGGGGAAGGTCTTCAGCCGACGCGCGCTGCTGCAGGCGATCTGGGGCGACTCCGCCTACCGGGAGCCGCGCACGATCGACGTCCATGTTCGCCACCTGCGGGAGAAGGTCGAGCAGGACCCGAGCGAGCCGGAGCTGATCCTGACCGTCCGCGGCGCCGGCTACCGGCTGCGAGAGCCGTGAGACACTTCCAAACCGTCGGCGCTCGGCTGAGCCTGGCGCTGCTCCTGGTCGTCGCGGCGGTGCTCGCGTTCGTCTACCTCGTCGTCGTCCCGTCGCTGCGAGACCGCCTCGTCGACTCGAGGAAGGACCAGGCGGCCAGGAGTGGCGGCACGAGTCGTCGACCAGTCTGGACATCGGAGACCGTCCGGATCGACGACCTCGCGCTGCGCTTCGCGTCGGCCACGAACACGCGGGTGACGATCTTCGAGATCGCCAACCGCTCGCCGCTGATCCTCAGCTCGACATCGCCGACCAGGGCGGCGCCGGCATCGTGGGCGGGATCGAAGACGATCCCGTCGCCGAGACCGCCGGCGAGGACGCTCGCGCGAGCGCACGGCGTCGTCACCCGAGCTTCGAGGAGCGAGTATCGCGGAGGCGGCGAGGCCGTCGCGCGACAGCGAGAGTACGTCGTCCTCGTCTCGAGCTCGATCGAGGACTCGCTCGCGAACGTCGCCCTCGTCAAGCGACGCCTGCTGATCTCGGCGCTGTTCGCGCTCGCTGCCGCCCTCGCTCCTCGGCTACGGAGGCGCGCGCCTCTTCGCGCGGCGCATCCGCCGCCTCGAGCAGGCGGCCGAGCGGATCGCGAGCGGGAAGTTCGACGAGCCGATCGTGGACACGAGCCCCGACGAGCTCGGCCAGCTCGCGCGCTCGTTCGACCGCATGCGCCAGCGCCTCGCCGGCCTCGAGCACGCGCGCCGGGAGTTCATCGCGAACGCGTCGCACGAGCTCCGCACCCCGCTCTTCTCGCTCGGCGGGCCACCTCGAGCTCCTGATCGACGAGGACCTCGACGACGCCGACGAAGCAGGAGTTCCTCGTTCGCATGCGCGAGCAGGTCGAGCGGCTGACGAAGCTCGCCGGCGAGCTCCTCGACCTCTCCCGCCTCGACGCCGGCCGCCTGCGCGTCGAGCGCGAGCCGGTCGACCTGACGCGGATCGCCGGAGCTCCTCGTCGAGGAGTTCGACGCGGTGGCCCAGGGCACCGGGCACCGGATCGAGCACGAGGTGGACGGAAGCGCCACCGGCCTCGGCGACGAGCAGCGGATCCTCCAGGTCGGCCGCGCGCTGGTCGAGAACGCCTTCCGGCACACGCCCTCGGGCACGCAGTGTCCGCGTGCGGACGAGCCGACAACGGGGAGCAGGTCGTGCTCGCGGTCGAGGACGACGGGCCCGGGATCGGCTCCGAGGCCGCGACCCACGTCTTCGAGCGCTTCTACCGCGGCGACACCGGCGGGCGCGCCTCGGGGAGCGGCCTCGGCCTCGCGATCGCCCGCGAGCTCGCCGAGGCGATGCAGGGCGACATCGAGCTTGCCTCCGAGCCCGGCCGAACCGTCTTCACGTTGTCTCTGCCTGCTGCCTCGGGCACCGCCCCTCCGGCTCTCGAGTGAGTTGTCAAGATAGACAACGAGCCGGACGGCGCTGCTCCGATACCCGTGGCTAGAGTTCGAGTGGCGTGCGCCGAGGATCGACAATCGCTGTTGTCGCGCTTGTCGCCGCGCGTCCTGGGCGGGGTCGTCGCGCTCCTGGAGCGAAGGCTGACGGGCCTCACGGACGACGAGGCCGAGCACCGTCTACGTGCCGACCTTGACGGCTCGGCCGGCCTCCCGGGCAACGAGCCCGTCTCGACTGCGCGCCCGCTTCTCGGCAACGGCTTCGACCCGTCGCGGATCTACGCGGCGCGCTCGCGAGGCGTCGTCACCGTCTTCGCCCAGTACGACGAGGGCGAGTCGCGCGAGTCCCAGGGATCCGGGTTCGTCGTCTCGAAGAGCGGCTCGTCCTCACGAGCGCCCACGTCGTGACCGATGTTGCCGAGTCGGGCAAGGCGACCGAGGCGGACAGCGTCTACGTCGCGTTCAGGGACGGCGACCGCATCGAGGCCGAGATCGTCGGCTGGGACGGGTACGACGACGTCGCGCTGCTCCGGGTCGATCCAAAGGCGCACGCCCTCGAGCCGGTGCCGCTCGGCGACTCGTCGCGCGTGCGCGCGGGCGACCCGGTCGCCGCGATGGGCAGCCCGTTCGGGAACGAGGACTCGATCGCGGTCGGCGTCGTCTCGGCGATCCGCAGGTCGATCGACTCGCTGATCTCGATCTACCGCGTCGTGGACGCGATCCAGATCGACGCGCCGATCACGCACGGCAACTCGGGCGGCCCGCTGTTCGACGCTCGAGGTCGCGTGATCGGGATCAACGCCCAGATCCGGAGCGACAGCGGCAACGCCGAGGGCGTCGGCTTCGCGATCCCGATCAACGCCGCCAAGCGGTCGATGGCGCAGCTCATCGCGACCGGGCGCGTCGTCTACGCCTACCTCGGCGTGACGACCGAGACGCTCACGCCGACGCTCGCGCGGCACCTTGGCTATGAGGCGGCCCGCGGTGCGATCGTCAGCGCGGTCGGGACGAGAGCCCCGCCGACCGCGCCGGCGCTCCAGGGCGGTGAGCGGCCGGGAGACCTTCAACGGCGTGCAGCGTGACACAAGGCGGTGACGTGATCGTCGCGATCGACGGGAAGCCCGTTCGCAGCGCCGACGACGTCGTCCGGGCAGTCAGCGAGCGGCTTGCCGGGGCAGACGGTCGCCGCTGACCATCGTTCGCGACAGCGAGCGGAAGCTGGTGCGGGTCCGGCTCGGCTCGCGACCGACAGCGCCGGGACGAATCCTTGAGCAAGCGTTGGTTAGGAAGCCGAGGGCGGGGTAGGAGACCGACGAGGTCGATGTCTGCACACGCACAGCCTGCGGAGGCAGGTGTCGGGAATTCCGACGGTTCGGCTGACGATTCCTGCCAAGGCCGGAGTACATCACGCTCGTCCGGCTCGCCCTGAGCGGCCTCTCGGGGCTGCGGCCCCTCAGCGAGGAGACGCTCGGCGACCTCAAGCTCGCCGTGACGGAGGCCTGCACCAACTCGGTCCGGCACGGCTACCGAGGACGGCGAGGGGCAGGGTCGAGATCCTGTACGAGCTACAGCCCGACCGGCTCGTTGTCGAGGTCGCCGACGACGGGCCCGGGTTCGACGCCGTCCGGCGACCGCCCGACGGAGGAGAACCTCGCCGAGGGCGGGCTCGGGATCGCGATCATCAAGGCGGTCTCCGACGAGTTCGAGTCGGGTGAGCGGAGCGACGGGCCGCGGCTCTCGGCTTCGCTTCGTGAAGCTCCTGGACAACTGATCCGCCGACCCGGCGGTATCGTGCGGCCGAACCGCCGCGGGTATTCGCAATGCTCCAGCTCGTAGACGTCGGACATAAGTCCCTCGCGGACTACGCGTCGACTCGCCTCGCGCGGGGTGATGGACGAGATCCGCCGACTGGCCGAGCCGCTGCAGGGAAAGCGGGTCGTCCATCTCTCGGCGACGGCGTTCGGCGGCGGCGTGGCCGAGATCAACTACGCCCTCGTCCCGCTGATGAAGGACGTCGGCCTGGACGTGGAGTGGCGGATCATCCACGGCGAGGACGAGTTCTTCGCGGTCACGAAGACGATCCACAACGCGCTCCAGGGCGACCCGCAGGGCCTGACGCCAGGAGCAGCAGGAGATTTTCCACCGCTACAACGCGCTCAACGCGGAGCAGTTCGAGGACGACTACGACTACGTCATCGTCCACGACCCGCAGCCGGCGGAGATGGTCGACGACTTCCCGGACTCGTCCGGCGCACTGGATCTGGCGCTGTCACATCGACCTCTCGACGCCGAACCCGGACGTGCTCGCGTTCCTCGCGCCCTCGCTCGAGCGCTACGACGCGGCGATCTTCCACATGCAGCGAGTACGTGCCGCAGAACGTCGCGCTCCGCCAGGCGATCATCTGGCCGCCCGCGATCGATCCGCTGACGCCCAAGAACATGGCGCTCTCGACAGAGGACGCGGAGTACGTCGTCGACCAGTTCGGGATCCATCTCGAGCGGCCGCTGCTCGACCCAGATCTCACGGTTCGACCCGTGGAAGGACCCGCTCGGCGTGATCGACGCGTACCGGCTCGTGCGCCAGACGCATCCCGAGGTCCAGCTCGCGCTCGTCGGCTCGATGGCGCACGACGACCCGGAGGGGTGGGAGTTCTACAACCGGACCGTCGCCCACGCCGCCGGCGACCCGGACATCTTCATCCTCTCGAACCTGAACAACATCGGCTCCGTCGAGGTCAACGCGTTCCAGGTGCACTCGAAGGCCGTGATCCAGAAGTCGATCCGCGAGGGCTTCGGCCTGACCGTGACCGAGGCGCTCTGGAAGGGACGGCCGACGGTCGCCGGCCGCGTCGGCGGGATCGTCGGCCAGATCCGCGACGGCGAGACGGGCTGGCTCGTCGACTCGGTCGAGCAATGCGCCGACGCCTGCCGCGAGATCCTCGACGACCCCGCGACAGGCCGCAGCCCGGGCGCGGCGCGGGAAAGAGGACGTGCGCCAGCACTTCCTCATGCCGCGGCTGCTTCGCGACTGGCTCGCGCTCTTCAACCGCCTCGACGGCAACGATGTCGGCGAGACCGCGTCTCGTCACCGTCGGCACGGCTTCGTAGCCTCGGACGATAGGCTCCACCGCCCGATGGCGGCTCGCCGCAAGCTGATCGTCGTCTCGAACAGCGGGCCGTCTCGTTCGCCCGCGACGAGGACGGCAAGCGCGTCGCCCGGCGCGGCGGCGGGGGCTCGTGACGGCGCTGCGGAGCTTCGTCGCCCACCACGACGTGACCTGGATCGCCAGCGCGATGACCGTCGAGGACCGGGCGGTCGCCGACGAGTCCGGCGGCGAGGCCGTCGAGGAGGTGGCCCGCGATGGCTCTCCGTACCGGCTGCGGCTCGTCGCCCACGACCCGGCCGCCTACGACTGGTTCTACAACGTCGTCGCGAACCCGACGCTCTGGTTCCTCCAGCACTACCTCTGGGCGCTCGCCTACGCGCCGAACATCGATCGCAGGCCTCCACCACGCGTGGGAGGACGGCTACGTGCCGGTCAACCGCGCCTTCGCCGACGCCGCCCTCGCCGAGCTCGAGCGCAGCCCGACGCCGCGGTCTTCTTCCACGACTACCACCTCTACCTCGCGCCGCGGTTCGTGCGCGAGGCTCGGCCCGGACGCACCGCTCGCCCACTTCGTGCACATCCCCTGGCCGGAGCCGAACCTCTGGCGCGTGCTTCCCGAGCCGATCCGGCACGCGATCCACGACGGCCTGCTCGCGAACGACGTCGTCGGCTTCCATGCGCATCGCTGGCGCCGGAGCTTCCTGCGCTCGAGCCGCGACCTGCTCGACGCCGACTGCGACTTCGACCGCAGCATCTGCTCGCACGACGGCGGGCGGACCTTCGTGGCCGCGCGCCCGATCTCCGTCGACCCAGCGGAGTTCGAGGAGCTCGCCGACGGCGACGAGGTGCGGCGGCTGGAGAGCGGAGCTCGAGTCGGCACCGGCCCGAGATCCTCGTGCTCCGCGTCGACCGCACGGATCCGTCGAAGAACGTCGTCCGCGGGTTCCGTGCGTTCGAGTTCTACCTCGACGCGCATCCCGAGATGCACGGTCGCGTCGGGATGCTCGCGCTGCTCGATCCCTCGCGGCAGGACATCCCGGAGTACGCGGAGTACCTCGGCGCGATCCAGCGGGCGGCGCGGGCGGTGAACGATCGCTTCCAGCGTGAGGGCTGGATGCCGATCGACCTGCGGATCGAGGACAACTTCCCGCTCTCGGTCGCCGCGTACAAGCAGTACGACGTGCTGCTCGTGAACGCGATCTACGACGGGCTGAACCTCGTCGCGAAGGAGGCGCCGCTCGTGAACGAGCGCGACGGCGTGCTGATCCTGTCCGAGAACGCCGGCGCGCACGAGGAGCTCGGCCCCTGGGCGCTGACGGTCAATCCCGTTCGACCTCGAGGCGCAGGCGCGGGCGATCGAGGAGGCGATCCAGATGTCGCAGGAGGAGCGGCACGCACGCATCGAGTCGATCCGCGAGCACGTGCGCTGACGTCACGACGTCGCGGCTGCTGGCTGGAGACGACAGCTCGAGGACCTCGATCAGTGGTCGGCGAGGGCGGCGACGGTGACGGACGAGCTCTCGCACGTCGACGAGACCGGCCGGGTGCCGCATGGTCGACGTCGGCGGCAAGGACGTCTCGCGGCGGCGGGCCGTCGCGCACGCGAGCCTCCGCATGGCGCCGACGACGGCGCGCCGCCTGCGCGAGCTTCCGAAGGGCGACGCGCTCGCGGCCGCGCAGCTCGCCGGGATCATGGCGGCGAAGCGGACGAGCGAGCTGATCCCGCTCTGCCATCCGCTTCCGCTCACGCACGTCGACGTCGAGCTCTCGGTCGAGGAAGCGTCCGTCGAGATCACGGCCTCGGCAGAGACGACGGCGCAGACCGGCGTCGAGATGGAGGCGCTCGTCGGCGCGACGGTTGCCGCGCTCACGGTCTACGACATGGCGAAGGCGGTCGACGACGGGATGGAGCTCTCCGAGGTCCGGCTGGTCGAGAAGACGAAGGAGCCCGGCGTGAAGGCCGCGGTCCTGACGGTCTCCGACGGCGTCGACATGGGCGAGCGCGAGGACGAGAGCGGCGACCTGCTCGACGAGCTGCTGCGCGGCGAGGGCTTCGAGGTGGCGCGACGAGTCGTTCCTGACGAGCGGGACGCGATCGCCGAGGCGATCGAGGAGCTCGCCGCGGAAGTCCGCCTCGTCCTCACGACCGGCGGCACCGGGCTCGGGCCGCGGGACGTCACGCCGGAGGCGACTGCGAGCGTGCTCGAGCGGCTCGCACCAGGGATCGCCGAGGCGATTCGCGCGGACTCGGTCGCGAAGACGCCGCACGGGCTCCTCTCGCGCGGGATCGCCGGCGTCCGGGGCAGCACGCTCGTCGTCAACCTGCCCGGCTCGACGGGCGGCTGCCGGGACGGCTTCGCGGTCCTCCAGCCCGCGCTCGGCCACGCGCTCGAGCTGCTTGCCGGCGAGGAGACGGCGCACAAGCAGACATGAGCGCCGTTCGCTACGCCAGGCTCGTCAAGGTCGAGCACACTGTGTTCGCGCTGCCGTTCGCATACGTCGGCGCGTTCCTCGCCGTGGACGGCGTGCCCTCGGCGTCACGACCTGCTCTGGATCACCGTCGCGATGGTCGGAGCCCGCTCGCTCGCGATGGGCCTCAACCGGCTGATCGACGCGAGCATCGACGGCGCGCAACCCTCGCACGGCGGCCCGCGAGCTTCCCGGCGGGCCAGCTGACGGAGCCGCAGGTCGCGATCTTCTGCCTCGTCTCGCTCGGGGTGTTCCTGCTCGCCGTGTGGCAGCTCGACCCGATCGTGCGCTGGCTGTGGCCGATCCCGGTCGTGGGCTTCGTCATCTACCCGTACCTGAAGCGCTTCACCTGGCTCTCGCACCTCTGGCTCGGCGCCGTGGACGGCCTCGCGCCGGTCGGCGCCTGGGTCGCGATCACCGGCGAGCTGCCGCTCGAGGCGTGGCTCCTCGGCGGGGCCGTCGCGTGCTGGGTCGCCGGCTTCGACTTCTTCTACTCGCTCCTCGACGTCGACTTCGACCGGCGCGAGGGGCTGCACTCGGTCGCGACGCGGTTCGGCGAGCAGGGCGTCTTCTGGGGCGCCCGGATTCTGCACGCAGCGACGGTCGGGCTGTTGATCGCCGCCGGGGCGCTCCTCGACGTGGGCCCGCTCTACTGGTTCGGCGTCTTCGCGGTGCTGGCGCTCCTCGTCTACGAGCACTCGATCGTCCGGCCGGGCGACCTGCGCCGCCTGGACACGGCGTTCTTCACGATGAACGGGATCATCAGCGTCACGTTCTGCGCGTTCGTGCTCGTCGACTCGCTCTTCTAGAAGTCACAGAGTCGGCTCGATCGCGTTTCACACGCGTCACGCGCCCGGCGATACGATGAAATCGGTGGGTGGCCTGCGGTAGCCCCGAGGCCCAAGATTAGACTCGGGCCCGTGATTCGGGCCAACAAGCTGTCGAAGCGCTTCGGCGACAAGCGCGTTCTCGACGCGGCTCGACCTCGAGGTGCCGCGCGGCGGATTCGTGCTCGTGACGGGGCCGAACGGCTCCGGGAAGACGACGCTGCTTCGCCTGTGCGCCGGGCTCGCCGCGCCGACGGACGGCGAGCTCGAGGTCGACGCGTCGCGCGGCTCGATCGGCTTCCTCGGCCCACGAGCCGCTCGTCTACCGCGAGCTGACCGCGCTCGAGAACCTCGACCTCTACGGGCGGCTCTACCGCGTCCCCGAGCGGCGCGAGCGGTGTGGGGCGATGCTCGAGCGCTTCGGGCTCTGGGGTGCCCGGAACGAGCGGGCCGGCGACCTTCTCCCGCGGCATGCTCCAGCGGCTCGCGCTCTGCCGGACGTTTCTCCACGAGCCCGACCTCCTGCTCCTCGACGAGCCGTTCGACGGGCTCGACGCTGACGGAGAGAAGCGCCTGCACCTGAAGCTCGCGGAGCACGGGAGCACGGTGCTCGTTGCGACGCACGACCCGAAGTCGCTCGCCGCCCGGGCGACCGGCACGACTTGCCCTCGCATGAGCGCCTACGCCGCAGATGTCGCCGCGCTCGCGCGCAAGGACCTCCTGCTCGAGCTCCGGTCGCGCGACACGCTGCCCGCGATGCTCCTCTTCGTCGTCTCCGCGCTGACGGTCTTCCACTTCGCGCTCCCGGACGACTCCTCCGAGCGCGCCGAGACGGGCCTGCTGTGGATCGCGATCGTCTTCACGGCGCTCCTCGGGCTCACGCGCGCCTTCGCGGCCGAGCGCGAGCAGGGCGTCCTCGACGGGCTCGTGCTCGCTCCCTGCGATCGAAGCGCGATCTGGCTCGGCAAGACGATCGGCGTCACCGTGTTCCTCGTGCTCGCCGAGCTCGTCGCGCTGCCCGCGTTCGCGCTCTTCTTCCACCCGCTCTCGTGGGAGCTCGTCGCCGCGGTCGCGCTCGCCGACCTCGGCATTGCGGCGATCGGCACGCTCCTGGCGGCGATGGCCGCGGCCAGCCGAGCACGCGAGCTGCTCCTGCCGCTCCTCTTCCTGCCGCTCGTGATCCCCGTCGTGATCGGCGGCGTCGGCGCGAGCGTGGCCGCGAATCCCGGCTCTTTCCTCGCCTTTCTCGGCTCTCTACGACGCTGTTTTTGCGATTCTCTGCTGGGCGAGCTTTGAGTACGTTGTTACTGAGTAGACACAGAAGGGGGCCCTCGCTGCGCTTCGGGCCTCTCCTTTTGGCTGCCGCGGCGGCGGGCCTGCTCGTGGGTGGGTTCGCACTCGCCTTCTACTGGGCGCCCGAGGACGCCGACCAGGGCTTCAGCCAGAAGATCTTCTACGTCCACGTCCCGATCGCGCTCACGGCGTACGCCTGCTTCGGCTGGGGGGCCTGGAAAGCGCTCCGGCTGCTCTGGCTCGGGGAGCGCCGGTACGACCTCGAGAGCTACACGGCGATCCACATGGGCGTCATCTTCGGGCTGCTCACGCTGGTCACCGGCTCGATCTGGGCCAAGGTCTCATGGGGTGTCTGGTGGAGCTGGGGTGAGCGGCAGCTCGTGCTCTTCCTGATCCTGTTCCTCTTCTACTCGTCCTACTTCATGCTCCGCTACTCGACCGACCCGGGCCCGCGGCGAGAGCGCAACTCGGCCGTCTACGCGCTCTTCGGCGTCGTGCTGATCCCGGTCAGCTTCCTCGCCGTGCGGATCGCCGGGACGATCCTGCACCCGACGATCTTCACGCACGAGGGCGCCGACCTCCCCGGCGAGATGCTCGTCGCGTTCTGCGTCTGCCTCGCCGGGATGCTCTCCCTGGCCGGGTCGCTGTACCTGCGTCGAGCTCGCCGGCAAGCGCATCGACGCGAGCCTGCGGGAGCTGCGGGAGCTGCTCGCATGACGACCTCGGAGAAGTACGTCACCGCTGCCTACCTCGTCCTCCTCGGAGCCCTTCTCGTCTACCTGCTGATCATCGCGCTCAAGGTCGGGCGGCTCGAGGAGGAGCTCGCCGACCTGACCCGCGCGGCGCGGGAGAAGCTCGGTGGCTGAGCTCCTCTTCTGGCCGGCGCTGCTCGCCTACGGCGAGGCGGCCGTTGCCTATGCAGGCGACGCTGCGCCATCCCGGCTCGCTCGGTCGGCTCGCGACGTGGGGCGTTCGGATCGGCTGGCTCGTGCAGACGGCGCTGCTCATCGCCCAGGCCGTGCGGGCGGACGGATTCCCCTGGGATACGTGGGCGGGATCGCTCAACCTCTTCGTCTGGCTCGTCGTCGGCGCCTACCTGATCTGGGGCTGCCGGCCTCGCTTCCGGTTGCTCGGGCTCGTCGTCATGCCCCTCGCCGCGCTGCTGCTCGCGG
Source organism: uncultured Actinomycetes bacterium (assembly GCA_963776955.1). Classification (GTDB taxonomy): domain Bacteria; phylum Actinomycetota; class Thermoleophilia; order Gaiellales; family Gaiellaceae; genus VAXT01. The sequence continues at coordinate 315,441 of CAVZOM010000001.1, read as the reverse complement.
TCTCGTACGCGGCCGGTGGCGTCGACGCGTCCGGTGAGAGCGGGTACTCGACGCTCTTCCTCGTCCTGCACGTCGGGCTCGTGCTGGCGGGGTTCGCGGGTTTCACGCTCGCCGCGGCGCTCGCCGGGCTCTACCTCTGGCAGGAGCGGCAGCTGAAGCATCGGAGCTCGACGGTGTTGCGCTTCCGCGCCCCGTCGCTCGTGACGCTCGAGTCGCTCGCGGCGCGCACGGTGGCGTTCGCGCTGCCCGTGCTCACCCTCGGGATGGCGGCCGGCTTCGCGCGGATTCGCCACGGCTCGGAGCTCGATCCGCTCATCGTGCTGACCGTGCTCACATGGGCCGTCTACGGGGCGTTCCTCCTGCTCCGCTTCGGCGCGGGCTGGCGCGGCCGGCGCGCGGCCTACGTGACGCTGGCCGGCTTCGCGCTCGTCGTCGCTCTTCAGCTGAGCCTGCAGATGGGGCACTTCGCGTGAGCCTCGTCCTCGTCGGCACCTCGCACCGCCTCGCGCCCGGTCGAAGACCGCGAGCAGGTCGCCGTCGATCTCGAGGCCGCGGCGCGAGCTCGCCGCCTCGCTCGCCGACGGAGGTGAGGCCGTCTGCCTCTCGACGTGCAACCGCACCGAGCTCTACCTCGTTCGCGGCGATCCGGAGGACGCCGAGGCGAGCGCGATTGCCAGGCGCTCGGGGACGGCGAGATCGAGCTCTACCGGCTGCGCGACGAGGATGCGGCGCTGCACCTCTTCCGCGTCGCAGCCGGCCTCGACTCGCTCGTGCCGGGCGAAGGCGAGATCCTCGGCCAGGTGCGTCACGGCGTACGAGGCGGGCTCGTGCGGGCCGGTGCTCGACCGGCTCTTCCGGCAGGCGCTGCATGCCGGGAAGAAGGTCCGGACCGAGACCGCGATCGCCGAGAGCCCGTCCTCGGTCTCGTCCGCGGCAGCCGCTCTCGCGCAGCAGGTGTTCGGCGATCTGGAGGGCTGTCGCGTGCTGCTCGTCGGCGCCGGCGAGGTCAGCGAGCTCGCGGCCCGCAGCCTCGCCAAGCGCGGCGCCTCGATCTCGGCGGTGACCAGCCGCACTCAGGAGCGCGCGGCGCAGCTCGCCGAGCGGTTCGGCGGCCGCGCCGTGCCGTTCGGGACGCTCGCCGACGAGCTCGAGCAGGCCGACGTCGTCGTGTCCTCGACGAGCTCGCCCGACCAGGTCGTGTCCAGGGACCAGGTGCCGGGACCGCAAGGGGCGGCCGCTGTTCGTGATCGACCTCGCCGTCCCGCGGGACGTCGATCCGGCAGATCGCCGCGCTCGACGACTGCTACCTGTACGACATCGACGACCTGGAGGCGGTCGTCAGCGAGAGCATGAGCGGGAGATGGCGCGAGGCGGAGCGGGCGGAGTCGATCACCTCACACGAGGCCGAGCGGTTCCGCGACTGGCAGGCGTCGCGTGACGTCGTCCCTGCGATCGCGTCGCTGCGCGAGCGGGCAGAGACGATTCGCTCCGGCGAGCTGGCGAAGGCGGAGAGCCGTCTCGAGGGGCTCTCCGAGAGCGAGCGGCGAACGGTCGAGTCGCTGACGACGCAGATCGTCAACAAGCTCCTGCACGTCCCGATCGTGCGCATGAAGGAGGCCGCGGCGACCGAGGGCACGGGCTACGTCGAGGTCGCACGGCACCTGTTCGGCCTCGCCGAGGACAAGGAGAACCGAGACTCGAAATGATGCCTCTCGCGTTCCTGGGGCGCCGCTGGCGGTGCGGGGCCGGAGGGAACAGTGCGATCCGGCACGGGCCCGGAGAGCACCGTGCCGTCAGCGGCGCCAGGCCTCAGCGGAGCCCGGCTTCGCCGGGCGGGAGCTGAGGACGGCAGGGGCGCGACGGTGCTTCTCAGAGTCGGAAGCCGCGGAAGTAGGCTCGCGCTGACGCAGGCCGAGCTGGCCTGCGAGCGGCTGCGCGGGCCCGGCATCGAGATCGCGCTCGTCCCGATCACGACGGCAGGCGACCGCGACCGCACGAAGCCGTTCGGCCAGATCGGCGAGCGCGGCGTCTTCGTCAAGGAGCTCGAGGAGGCGCTGCTCGACGGCAGGATCGACGTCGCGGTCCACTCCGCGAAGGACATGACCTCGACCGACACCGACGGCCTCGTCGTCGGCGCGTACCCGCCGCGCGAGGATCCGCGTGACGCGCTCTGCGGAGCCGACGGGATTCGTCCCGGGATGCGGATCGGGACCGCCTCGGTGCGCCGGCGGGCCCAGCTGCTCGCGCTCGAGCCCTCGCTCTCGATCGAGCCGCATGCGCGGCAACATCGACACGCGTCTTCGCAAGCGTCGGGAGCGCGGGCTCGACGCGGTCGTGCTCGCCGCCTGCGGGCTCGACCGGCTCGGGCTCGCGGACGAGATCGGCCACCGCTTCGATCCCGGACGAGATGCTTCCCGAGGCCGGGCAGGGCGCGCTTGCGCTCCAGGTGCGAGCGGGCGAGGAGGAGCTCGTCGCCGACGCGAACGACCCGGAGACGGCGCGGCGGGTCGAGCTCGAGCGGGCTTGCGTGGCCGCGATCGGCGGCGGCTGCCTCGCGCCCATCGCCGCGCATCACGACGGCACGACGCTGACGGCGCTCGTCGCGGACCCCGACGGCGCATGGGTCGAGCGCAGGACCGGAGACGATCCCGCCGCGCTGGCGGCCGAGCTGGCCGCGCTCGCTGCGTGAAGGTCGTCGTCACCCGTCCCCGCGACCAGGCGGGCCCTCTGGTGCGCCGGCTCGAGGAGCTCGGTCACGAAGTCGTCGAGTGCCCGCTGATCGAAATCGAGCCGCTCCCGGGCCCGGTTGCGGTCCAGGGCTACGACTGGGTGATCGTGACGAGCCCGAACGGCGCTCGTGAGCTCGTCGCACGCGCGCCAGCGGCGAGCTGCCGAAGGTCGCCGCGGTCGGCCCGGGCACGGCGGAGACGCTCCGCGAGCTCGGCGTCGAGCCGGACTTCGTCCCCCGCGTCTCGTCGCAGGACGGGCTGCTCGCCGAGTTTCCGACGGCCCGCTGGACGGGTCCTGTTCGCGGCCGCCCAGGGCGCCCGCCGGCGTCCGATCGAGGAGCTCGGCGCCGACTTCGTCGCGCTCTACACGACCCGGCTGATCAGGCCCGAGCCGCCACGCCGGAGGGCGACCTCGTCGTGCTCGCGTCCGGCTCGGCGGCGCGCTCCTTCGCGGAGCTCGGCGTTGATATCCCTGCGGTCACGATCGGGCCGCAGACGAGCGAGGCGGCTCGAGGAGCGGGCCTGCGAGTCGTCGGCGAGGCCGAGACGCACGACCTCGACGGGCTCGTCGCCGCGGCAGACGTGGCAGCCGATTAGCTTGCCGAGGGCGCGGGCTCGTGAGTTCTGCGCGTGCTGATCACGTTTCTCACCGACTTCGGGCTCGAGGACGACTTCGTGGGACCTGCCACGGCGTGATGAAGCGGATCGCTCCGGAAGTCGAGATCATCGACATCACGCACGGGATCCAGCCGCAGGGGGTGCTGCAGGGGGCGATCGTGCTCGCGAACACGCTCCCCTACATCCCCGAAGGCGTCCACCTCGCCGTCGTCGACCCGGGAGTCGGGAGCGAGCGCCGGACGATTGCGCTCAGGAGCGGCGACGGCCGTCTCTACGTGGGGCCCGACAACGGGCTGCTCGTCCCGGCTGCGGAGAAGCTCGGCGGGATCGAGGCCGCTCACGAGATCACGAATCGCGAGTACGCGCTCCAGCCCGTCTCGGCGACGTTCCACGGACGGGACATCTTCTCGCCGGCCGCGGCGCACCTCGCGCACGGGCTCGAGCTGGAGGAGCTCGGCCCTGCGATCGAGGCGAGCTCGCTGGCGAGGATCGAGGTGCCGAAGCCGGACATCAGCGACCGGCGGATCCGCGCCTGCTGCCTCTACGTCGACCGCTTCGGGAACATGCAGCTCAACCTCACCCGCGAGCACGTCCAGAAGTTCGGCATCGAGCCGGGCAAGCAGGTCGAGCTCGAGCTGGCGACGCGAGCGCTACTACGCGATCGCGGCGCGGACCTTCGCCGATGCTCGAGGCGGCGAGATCATCCTCTACGAGGACGCCTACGAGAACATCGCGATCGCGATCAGCGGCGGCAGCGCGGCCGAGACGTTCTCCGTGCAGCCCGGCGCCGACAGTCCGCATCCGGCTTCGCAGATGCTCGAGACGCTGGGCAGCAAGTTCGCGCGGTTCACGACGAACCAGGTCGTCCGCCGGCCGCGGGCTCTGGCCGCTCTTCCGGTGGCTGACGCGGACGCCAGTTCGACCGGATCGCGCCGCACTGGGATCAGATGCGCGGCCCGGAGGCCTTCGCCCCGCTGGAGGCCGCGCTGGACTCGCTCGAAACCGAGCCCGGCCGTATCCTCGACCTCGGCACCGGAACCGGCCGCGCGGCATTCCTGCTCGCGAGGCGCTATCCCGGAGCGGAGGTCGTCGGAGTCGACCTCGCGCCGGCGATGCTCGCCGAGGCCAGGCGGCTGACCCCTCCCGAGCTGGCGAGCCGCGTCCGTTTCGAGGAGGCCGATGCCGAACAGCTTCCCTTTGCCGGACGCGTCGTTCGACCTCGTGTCCCTTGCGAACATGATCCCGTTCTTCCCCGAGCTCGGCCGCGTCACGGCGCCCGGCGGCGCCGTCGTGTTCTCCTTCTCGGGCGGGCGCCGACACGCCGATCTACGTCCCGCCGGACGTCCTGCGGACCGAGCTCGCGAAGCAGGGTTTCACGGACTTTGCGGATTTTGCAGCCGGCGACGGCACGGCGCTCATGGCGCACAAGGGCCTATCGGCGTAGGCTTTTCGGCAAGAGGACGTTCGCGACACGGTATCACCGGTCCGGACGTCCTTTTTTCGCGCTCCGCGCGAAAAAAGTGAGCGCGGCCTTGCGCCGCGCGAACCCTTCACAGGAGCCATGTGCTTCTGCGCGCGTCATCCTGAAGTAAGTTCCGGGCCGTGGACCACGGGGAGGCGCAGGAGCGCGTCTGGCTCCGGCATGTCGCCGCATTCTCGATCTCGCTCATCGTTCATCCTCCCGCTCTACTTCATGCTCAGCGGCTCGCTTGCGGCAGGCGGGATTGCCCCCGCCGCGGACGCCCGGAGCTGATCCCCTCGCCGCTTGCGTGGGGCAACTACGACCGGGCCTTCGACCTCGTCGACATCCCTCGCTACACCCTGAATTCGCTGATCGTCGTCGCCTTCGCAGTCCCGCTGACCGTGCTGACGGCGTCCTGGGCGGCGTTCGCGATGTTCCGACTGCCGCGCCGCTGGGCCGGCGCGCTCATCGTCGTCTCCCTGGTCGCGTTGATGATCCCGCTGACCGCGCTCCTCGTCCCCCGGTTCGTCATGTTCAGGCACCTCCAGCTCATCAACAACCCCGACTGGTTCCCGTACATCCCGTTGATCGCGCCGGCGATCATGGGGACGTCGCCTTTCTACGTGCTCCTCTACTACTGGAGCTTCAAGCGGCTCCCCGGGGAGCTGTTCGAGGCGTCGCGGCTCGAGGGCCTCGGTCCCTTCGCGACCTGGTGGCGTGTCGCCATGCCTCTCGTTCGCCCGGTCACCGTCGCGGTTGCGGTGCTCGCCTTCGTCTTCACGTGGAGCAACTTCCTCGATCCGCTCATCTTCCTCTCGGACCAGGAGGAGTTCACGGTGCCGCTCGGCCTGCGGGCTCTGTCCGTGCTCGACCGCGACGAACTTCCCACTCCTGCTCGCCGGCTCCGTCGCCGCGACGCTGCCGGTCATCCTCGCGTTCCTCTACGTCCAGCGCCACTTCCTGCAGGAGTTCCGGGGCGCGGGCTGGCTCGGGCGGTGACACGTTCTCGGTTGACGGCGGTCTCGCGAGCCGTGTCACGGTATCCCCTCCACTATCAGGGACTCGAGTCGGGAGGGAACATGAAGAGGGGAATCGTGCTCGCTCTGCGCGCTCGTGCTCGCAGGGTGCGGCGGCGACGGGGGAGGAGGCAACGACGAGCAGCGGTGAGCTGTCCGGAGACGTCAGCTTCCTGGTCTTCGGCGACCCGGAGGAGATCCAGGCGTATCGCGACGTGATCGCCGCGTACGAGAACGAGCAGCCGGACGGTGAACGTGAAGATGATCGAGGCGAGCGACCGCGACGACCTGATCGCTCGGCTCTCCACCTCGTTCGCCGCCGGGACTCCGCCCGATCTGTTCCTGCTCAACTACCGCTTCTACGCCCAGTTCGCGGCCCGCGACGTGCTGGAGCCGATCGAGGACCGAGTGGACGACTCGGACGTCTTCCAGCAGGAGGACTTCTACGAAGAGGCGATGAACGCGTTCCGGTTCAACGACAAGCTCACGTGCCTCCCGCAGAACATCTCGAGCCTCGTCGTCTACTACAACAAGGACCTGTTCAAAGAGGCCGGCGTGGCTGAGCCCAAGGAGGGCTGGAGCTGGGACGACATGGTCGCGGCGGCGAAGAAGCTGACGAAAGATCAGGATGGAGACGGCAACGCCGAGGTCTACGGCCTCGGCATCGAGGCGTCGCTCATCCGCCTCGCTCCCTTCGTCTGGTCGGCACGGCGGCGAGCTCGTCGACGACGACGAGAACCCGACGCATTTCACGCTCGACACGCCAGAGGCCGAGGTCGCGATGGAGCGGTTCTTCCAGCTCCACGTCACCGACAAGGTCACGCCGGGCGAGGAAGAGGTCGAAGCCGAGGACGACGAGACGCGCTTCCAGAACGGCCGCATGGCCATGGTGCTCTCGTCGCGCCGCTCGACTCCGACGTTCCGCACGATTCAGGACTTCGACTGGGACGTTGCCGCGCTGCCGCAGCACGAGGAGCAGGCCGGCATCCTCCACTCGGACGCCTACTGCCTGACGAAGGCCTCGGACAACAAGGACGCGGCCTGGAGCTTCATGGAGTACGCGCTCGGGCCGGAGGGTGCTCCGATCGTCGCCAAGTCGGGACGGACGGTTCCCTCGCTCAAGTCGGTCGCCGAGTCGGATGCGTTCCTCGATCCGACTGCGAAGCCGGCCAACTCGAAGGTGTTCCTCGACACGATTCCGGTCATCCGCCAGGTGCCGAGCATCTCGACGTGGCCTGAGATCGAGGACGCGGCCGAGCCGATCCTCGAGGAGGCGTACTTCAGCGGAGAGTCCGCCGCAGCGGTGGCCCAGGAGCTCCGCCAGGCGACGGACGACCTCTTCGCGCGCGGCGAGGGCTAGATTCAATTGGCAGGCCTGAGGTTCGCGGGCGTCCGGAAGGACTACGGGTCCGTCCGGGCGCTCCGCGGCCTCGACCTCGAGGTAGCGCCTGAAGAGCTGCTCGTGCTGGTCGGGCCTTCGGGCTCGGGCAAGAGCAGCGCGCCTTCGGGTCGCCGCGGGCCTGGAGGACGTGACCGAGGGCTCGATTCACATCGGCGGGCGGGACGTGACGCAAGTCCCGCCGGCCGATCGCAACATCTCGATGGTCTTCCAGAGCTACGCCCTCTTCCCGCACCTCACCGTCGCCGAGAACATCGGCTTCGGCCTGCGAGCTCGGAAGGTGCCGCGACCCGAGTCTCGGGCCAGGGTCGAGTCGGCCGCCAAGACCGTGGGCTGCGGCGACTTCCTGGAGCGCAGGCCGCACGAGCTGTCGGGCGGGGAGCGCCAGCGGGTCGCGCTCGCCCGTGCGCTCGTCCGCGAGCCTGACGTCTTCCTCCTCGACGAGCCGCTCTCCAACCTCGACGCGCAGCTGCGCGTGAACATGCGCGCGGAGCTGAAGGAGCTGCACCAGCGCGTCGGCGGGACGATGGTCTACGTCACGCACGATCAGGTGGAGGCGCTGACGCTCGGCGACCGGGTCGCGGTCCTCCGGGACGGGGACCTGCAGCAGCTCGGGACTCCCGACGAGATCTACCGGCGCCCGGCGAACCGCTTCGTCGCGGCGTTTCATCGGCAGCCCGGCGATGAACGTCTTCCCCGCCCGGCTCGAGGACGGCGACCTTCGAGCGGGGCCGTTCGTCTTCTCGCCGGCTCCCGAGAACGGCTCGCTACGCGGGCGCGAGATCGAGGTCGGCGTGCGTCCCGAGCACGTGAACGTGACGAAGACACGGGGCACCCGCGCCGAAGTGCTGGTCCTCGAAGTCGCCGGCAGCGAGACCTTCCTGCATCTCGTGGCCGAGGGAGACACGCTTGATCGCGCGAGTCCCCTCCCACCGGCGCCCGGAGACGGGCGACGACCGTCCGGGTGAGCGCGGACGCGAATCACGCCTACTTCTTCGACGCCGCCACCGGCGAGGGCCTCGGGTAGCAATGCTGCGAAGAACCGAGCGGCGCGAGTACGCGCTCATGCTCGCGCCCTATGTGATCGGGATGACGGCCCTGATCGCCGTTCCCGCTGCGATCACGTTCGGCCTCGCGGTCACCGAGTACGACCTGATCCGGCCGCCGGTGTTCAACGGCCTCGACAACTTCCGGGAGCTCTGGAACGACGACATCTTCCGCATCGCGATGCGGAACTCGCTGATGTTCATCCTCTTCGCTGTTCCCCTGCGCCTGCTCGGGGCGCTCGCGTTCTCGCTCTTGCTCTGGAAGCGCTTTCGCGGCGTCGCGGCGCTACCGGACCTCGGCGTATCTGCCCACCGTCGTTCCGGACGTCGCCTTCGCGCTGCTCTGGCTCTGGATCTTCAACCCGCTCTACGGCCCGCTGAACCTGGCGCTCGAGTCGATCGGCGGGCCGACGCCGTCGCTGGCTGACCGATCCTCGGGCGGCGCAGTGGGCCGTGATCATCATGAGCCTGTTCACGATCGGCGAGGGCTTCATCGTCGCCATGGCGACCCGGCAAGGCGTCCCCGAGGAGCTCTACGAGCTCGGTGACATCGAGGGTGCGCGACCGATCCACATGTTCTGGCGTCTGACGCTGCCGATCATGGCGCCGACGCTGCTGCTGCTCATGTTCCGGGACACGATCTACTCGTTCCAGGCGAACTTCGTGCCGGCGCTGATCGTGACCGACGGCGGCCCGGCGCCGTACGCCACGACGTACCTGCCGCTCTTCATCTACCGGAACGGGTTCGAGTACCTGCGCTACGGCTATGCGGCGGCGGCGACGCTGACGATGTTCCTCGTCACCGCGCTCATCATCTACTTGCAGTACCGCATCGTGAAGCGCTGGCGCCACGCATTCGTCGTCTAGCGCTTCGCGCTGACGTTCCGCCGAAAGTCTGCGACTTTCGGCGGCGAAAAGCACACCTCGCACGATCCGGCAGGCCAACGTGCCCGCCCATCTCGCGTTCCAGCTTGGGCACCACTCGGCCTGCGCTCGGGCAGAGCCCGGCTCCGGCCATGAAACGACTCGGCAACGGCGTAGCGCCGACGGACCGGACCTAGCGTTTTCCGAGTGCGCGGATCGCGTCGAGGGCCTGGTCGACCTCGTCGGGAGTGTTCACGATTCCCGGTGCGAGCCGGGCGTACGACGGCGAATAGGGCGTGGTCGTGGCGATGATCCGGCGCTTGCGGAGAGCGGCGACGACGGCGGACGGGCTCATCCCGTCGACCGTGAAGCAGACGATCCCCGCGGACAGGGAGTCGGCCAGCGGCGTCTTCAGCGTGACGTGGTCGATCTTCGCCAGGCCCTTCTTCAGCCGGCCGGCGAGCGAGTGGATGCGCGCCTCGATCTTCGCCTTCCCGATCGACAGGTGGATGCGAAACGCCTCGCCGAGAGCCCACCGGTGCTCGAAGGAGTGGAAGCCGCCCGGTGTGTTGTTCGCGCCGTGGCTTCCGCCCCCGAACGAGGGGATCGTCGGGCCGGCGTAGGGCCACGCGGTCGGGTGGCCCCAGACGAAGCCCGTGCCACGGGGCCCGAAGAGCCATTTGTGGCAGCCGGCGACGAAGAAGTCGCAGCCGAGAGCGGGCATCGTCACGTTCTCGACGCCGATCCCGTGGACGCCGTCCACGCAGAGGAGCACGCGGTCGCCTTCTCCTCGCGCCTTGTTGAGCTCTCGGAGCCCGTCGGCGATTCGGCGGACCGGCAGCTTGACGCCGCTGCTCGAGTGCACCCACGTGATGGCCACGACGCGGGTGTTCGCGGCCACGGCGCCGAGGAGGGTGTCGACGATGGCGTCCTCCGAGGCCTGCTCGGGCTCGGTGTAGAGGCGAACCTGTCGCACGGTCGCGCCGCTCCGCGTCGGCCTTCAGCTGCAGCGCTTCGTGGGTGGCGAAGAAGTCGTGGTCAGTCGTCAACGCCTCCTGGCCCGCGCGGAGGTCGATGCCGTTGTAGAGCAGGCCGAGCCCCATCGTCGTCGAGTCGGTGAGCGCGATGTCGCCGGTGTTGGCACCCAGGTAGCTCGCGGCAGCCGCCAGCACCTGCGCCTCGAGTGTCGAGCCGTTCTGCTGGAGGTAGCGCACGGGATTCTTGTCCAGCCCGCCCCGGTAGGCCTCGATCGCCTTGCGCACCGCGCGCGGGTGAGACGTCAGGTAGAGAAGGCCGAGGTGCACGTAGGTGGGATCGAGGTTGAACTCGTCGCGGATCGATACCCAGGCGCGCCGCGCGAATGGCTTTGCCTCTGCGGCCCAGCTCTCGGCGAGGGGCCAGGAGGCACCGGCCGCGGTGAGGGCGAGCCCGGTGCGGACGAGGAACCCTCGGCGATCCACGGTCTCGAGGTTACGCGAAGCGGGCGCCGATCCGAAACCATGGTCCTCGCGCCTTCGGCGCTCGGACATTTCGCGCGGCAGCTCTGCGACAGCGACAACAGGAGGCGAGGTCCAGGCCGCCTACGGCGGCGTGGACATTTTCGGGCTGCGCCCGAAAATGGCGAGGGCCGGAATCGAACCGGCGACACCACGGTTTTCAGCCGTGTGCTCTACCAACTGAGCTACCTCGCCGCGCGACGCTCGAGTGTAGCCGCGGCGGATTCTGGGCCTGGACACTCAAGCGCGGTGCGCGGGCGGCGTGTCGAGGCGGGTCGAGCAGGGCCGCCGACGAGCTCGTTCTTCAGCAGCACGTCGTCTGCGCCCGACTCTCTGGCCGCGCGGTGGAGCGCCGGCGCTTCGTCCCCCGTGAGTGCGATCAGGCAGAGGCTGGGATGGTCGCGCCGGAGCCTCGCGCACGCGCTGACGCCGTCGAGGAGCGGCATGTGGAGGTCGAGAACCGCGGCGTCGGGCGCGAACTCGTCGACGAGCTCGATCGCAGCCAGCCCGTTCGGTCGCCGTTCCGACCACGGAGAGCTCCCGCTGGCGCTCGATCAGCGCGCGGAGGTGCTCCAGGAATGCCTCGTCGTCGTCGGCGAGCAGAACCCGGATCGCGCCCTCGGAAGTGCTCGGCGCCCACAGGTCGCTCGCATCTCACCGGGTCCGGGCGGCCTGGGTCAAGGTCGTACTATCGCGCCGGTGCTCGGCATCCTCTACGACATCCACGGGAACCTGCCGGCGCTCGAGCGGGTGCTCGAGGAGGCCGGCGCGCTGGACATCGACCGCTGGCTGCTCGGCGGTGACTACGGCACCCCGAGCCCGTGGCCGGAGGAGACGCTCGCCCGGCTGAAGGAGCTTCCGAACGCGACCTGGATCCGCGGGAACGGCGAGCGCTGGCTGCGTGAGCCGCCCGACGATCGGCCCGAGGTCATGGAGGCGTACGAGCATGTTCAGCGGCTGCGTATCGACGAGGAGCTCGTCGACTGGCTCTACGGCCTGCCCCCGCAGGCCGAGCTCGACGGCGTCCTCTACGTCCACGGCTCGCCGCTCTCCGACGTCGAGAGCTTCCACCCGACGCCGCGCTGACGACGACGAGCGGCTGCTCGACGGCGTGCGCGACCGGACCGTCGTCTTCGGCCACAGCCACCAGCAGTTCCGGCGGCCGGGCCCGAACGAGCACGGATCTCGTCAACCCGGGCAGCGTCGGGATGCCGCTCGACGGCGACGTCCGCGCGGCGTGGGCGACGTGGGACGGCGACTTCGAGTTCCGCCGGACCGAGTACGACGTCGCGAAAGCCGCGGCGGGCTACCGCTCCCTGGGCGGCGAGTTCGGCGAGTTCGCGGCTAACGCGGATCGAGAAGGGCTCGGACTAGACGAGCGTCGCGTCGACCGAGATCTCGACGTTCCCCTTCAGCGCCTGCGAAACCGGGCAGTTCTCCTTGGCGCCCTCGGCGGCCTCGCGAAACTCGTCCTCGTCGACTCCCTCGACCTCGCCGCTGATCTTCGAGCTCGATCTTCGTGAACCCGAAGCCCTCGCCGACCTTGTCGAAGGTCGCCTTCGCCTCGGACTCGAGCCTCGTCGGCGGTGTTTGGGCTCGGGCAAGCCCGCCGGCGAGCGCCATCAGGACGCAGCTCGCGTGCGCCGCGGCGATCAGCTCCTCGGGGCTCGTGCCCTCGCCGTCCTCGGCGCGGTCCTTCCAGGTCACGCCCTGTCGGTCACGGCACCCGCTGCCGAGGCTGAACCGGCCCCTGCCCTCTGCGAGCGTTCCCTCCCAGATTGCGCGCGCTGTCTTCTCAGTCGCCATCGTTCTCCCCCTTCCTCGCTCGCTTCCGACGGTCGATAGTACTTCTTGCCCTTCAGCGGCTCGGGTAGGTAGTCGACCTCGAACCCGCGCGGATCCGAGTGCGGGTAGATGTAGCCCTTGCCGCGGCCGAGCTTCTTCGCGCCGTAGTAGTGCGTGTCGCGGAGCTCGTCCGGCGGGCGGGTGTGCCCGTGCTCGCGCACGTCCTTCGCCGCTTCGCCGAGCGCCGTGATGACGGCGTTCGACTTCGGCGCGAGCGCGAGGTAGATCGCCGCCTCGGCGAGGTTGAGCCGCGCCTCGGGGAGGCCGACGTGCTCCACCGCCTGCGCTGCGGCGACCGCGACGACGAGCGCCTGCGGGTCGGCGAGCCCGATGTCCTCGGACGCGAGCACGATCATCCGGCGGGCGATGAAGCGTGGATCCTCGCCGCCCTCGAGCATCGCCGCGAGGTAGTAGACGGACGCGTCGGGGTCCGAGCCGCGCATCGACTTGATGAACGCGGAGATGAAGTCGTAGTGCGCGTCGCCGCCCTTGTCGTAGACGAGCGGCCGTTTGCGGGCCGCATCCTCGACGTGGACGGGTCCGAGGGACTGTCCCTCGGCCATGGCCGTCTGGGACGCGAGCTCGAGGATGTTGAGCGCGTTGCGGGCGTCGCCTCCCGCGCGGCGGGCGATCAGCTCGACGATCTCGTCGGGCACGTCGGCGCCGATCTCCGCGGCACCCCGCCGCACGATCACGCCGAGCTCGTCGTCGGAGAGCGGCTCGAGCTCGTAGATCTGCGTGCGGGAGAGCAGCGCCGAGTTGACCTCGAAGTACGGGTTCTCCGTCGTCGCGCCGATCAGCGTCAGGACGCCTTCCTCGACCGCCGGCAGGAGCGCGTCCTGCTGCGCCTTGTTGAATCGGTGGATCTCGTCGAGGAAGAGGATCGTCCGCTGGCCTTGCGCGCCCGAGGCGCTCGCGCGCGCTCGCGATCACCTCGCGCACCTGGGCCACCGTCGCCGAGACGGCGGAGAGCTCCTCGAACTCGGCGCCGGTCGTCTTCGCGACCACGCGCGCGAGCGTCGTCTTGCCGCTACCGGGCGGCCCGTAGAGGATCGACGAGCCGACGCGGTCCTCGGCGATCGCGAGCCGGAGCGCCGAGTGCTCGCCGAGGATCTGCTCCTGCCCGACGAAGTCCTCGAGCCGCTGCGGCCGCATGCGCAGCGCGAGCGGAGCCGTCTCCGGCAGGCGCTCGTTGGCCGCGTCCGAGAAGAGATCTCCCACGGCACCGAAGTATGCTGCTCGCGCAACGAGCTGCGACGTGACGGAGGAGGGAAATCGATGGCTTTCGAAGAGCTGAAGCAGAAGCAGAGCGTCGATCTGGGGCAACGGCCCCTACCAGAACGTCACGGAGACGCTCACCGACATCCACGAGCGCGTGATCGAGCGGCTCGCTCCGGCGACGGGCGTGAACTGGCTCGACCTCGCGTGCGGGACGGGCGCGATGGCCGAGCTCGCGGCCGAGAAGGGAGCCGATGTGACCGGGATCGACCTCGCGCCGGCCCTGATCGAGACCGCGAAGGAGCGGGCGCGAGAGCAGGGGCTCGACATCGACTACCGCGTCGGCGACTGCGAGAACCTCGATGTTCGACGGACGGCTCCTTCGACGTCGTCTCGTCGACCTGCGGCGTCATGTTCGCGCCCGACCACGAGGCCGCCGGCGCGCGAGCTCGCGCGGGTCGTCAAGCCGGGTGGCCGGATCGGGCTCGCGAACTGGACGCCGGCCGAGAGGGGCCTGGCCGCGCTGTTCCGGATCATGAAGCCGTTCCAGCCGCCCCCGCCGGAGGGAACCGGCTTTCCCGTTCGAGTGGGGCGAGCGAGGAGCATGTGCACGAGCTGCTCGGCGAGTCGTTCGACCTCGAGCTCGAGCGGCATGTCGTCGCACCTTGCGCGTACCGACGCGGCGAGGACGTACTGGCGAGCTCTTCTCGTCGAGCTACGGGCCCACGAAGACGCTCGCCGAGTCGCTGGACGACGACCGGCGCGAGGAGCTGCACCGCGCCTGGGTCGACTTCTCCGAGCACGAACTACCGAGTCGGACGGCGAGATCGAGCACGACCGCGAGTGGCTGTTCGTGTACGGGACGCGCCGCTGAGCGCCACCGTCTCGCTCCGCGACGAGGTCAGCGAGCTCCTGCAGGAGCTGATCCGCCTCGACACCGTCAACCCGCCGGGGAACGAGACCCGCGCCGCGGAGCTCCTGCGCGACTACCTCGAGGAGAACGGCGTCGCCTGCGAGCTCTACGCCAAGGTGCCGGAGCGGGCGAACCTCGTCGCGCGGATCCCCGGCAACGGCGACGGGCCGCGGCTCGCGCTCCTCTCGCACACGGACACCGTGCTCGCCGACCCCGCCGAGTGGCAGGTCGACCCGTGGTCGGGCGAGCTTCGCGACGGCGAGATCTGGGGGCGCGGCGCGCTCGACATGAAGGGCCAGGTCGCGGCGAGCGCGGTCGCGATGGCGTCGCTGGCCCGCGAAGGGTTCGAGCCCGCCGGCGACCTGATCTTCGTCGCGGCCGCCGACGAGGAGGTCGGGGTCGACTTCGGGCTCTCCTGGCTCTGCAGCGAGCATCCCGAGGCGGTTCGCGCCGAGTACTCGCTCAACGAGGGCGCCGGCGACCGCGTCGTGATCGGCGGCCGGCCGCTTCTACCTCGCCTCGACGGCCGAGAAGATGAGCTCGCCGTTCGTGCTGCGCGTGCACGGGCGCAGCGGGCACGCGTCGATGCCGGGGATCGCCGACAACGCGCTCGTGAAGGCGGCCCGGCTGATCCAGCGGCTCGGAGCGTTCGACGCCCGAGCCGCGGCTCGAGCCGGAGGTGGCGGCGCTCTTCGAGGCCGTCGTCGGCGCGGCTCCGGAGGATGCCGCAGCCAGGTGCTCGAGGTCGCGCGCGGGCGGTCGATCCGCTCGCGGTCGAGCTCGTCGAGCCGCTGCTCGGCATCACGTTCTCGCCGACGATGATCACGGCCTCGCAGAAGCGCAACGTGATCCCGGCGCTCTGCGAGGTGACGGTCGACTGCCGGCTGCTCCCGGGCAGACGCAGGCCGAGGCCGAGGAGGTCGTCCGCGGCCTGCTCGGCGACGATGACTACGAGCTCGAGTGGGTCGAGGGCTACGGCGGCACGCGCTCGCCGATGGAGGGGCCGCTCTGGGACGCGATCGGAGCCTGGGTCGCCGAGACTGAGCCGGAGGCGGCGGTCGCGCCGATCTGCCTCGCCGGCTTCACCGACAGCCACTGGCTGCGGGACGCGTTCGGGACGGTCGCCTACGGCTTCTTCCCGCTGCGCTACATGGATCCGCAGGTCGCGACGCGGCTCGTCCATTCGGCCGACGAGCGGGTCCGGGTCGACGATCTCGAGCTCGGAGTCGAGTTTCTGCGCTTTGCGGCGCAGGCGATGAGCTAGCCTCAGAGCATGTCCGAAGAGAAGCTTCGCCTCGGCGGCATGGCCCTCGCGAACGGCGTGCTCGTCCACGGGCCGAACGCCTGGGCGTGCGCGATCCGCCTGCCGGACGGGCGGCTGCGAGGTCGCGTCCGACTATCAAGCGCTACCGCTCGTCGGGGGTGACGAACCCGCTCCTGCGCGGGCCGGCCCGCCTCGCTGAGGCGATCGCTCTCCTGCCGCAGGTCCGGCGGCGCCTGCCGGGGGCGAAGCTCCCGTTCGAGCGCCCGCGCGTGCTGACGTCGATGATCGCCGGCAGCCGTGGTCGCGCAGTTCGCGCGCGGCTCGCGCCGGCTCGGCCCGGCCGCGCAGGAGCTCGTCGCCGCGCTCGCCTCGCTCGCGCCGGCCGCTGTCGCGCTGCGCAGCTCCGAGCTCGCCGCGTACCACGGCGCCGAGCACATCACGATCGGGACGTACGAGCACGGCGAGGCCCGCGAGAAGGAGCACGAGCGCTGCGGCTCGCACCTGGTCGGCCCGCTGCTCGGGACGCTCACGATCGGCAACGTCCTCGCCGCCCGCGCGCCGGCGCAGTTCAGGCTCGCCGCGCGCGGCCTCGCCTCGCTCGGCGCGCTCGCCGCCTCGACCGAGATCTTCTCCTGGATGGTGCGCAACCCGGACCACCCGCTGTCGAAGGCGCTCGCGCAAGCCGGGCCACGAGATCCAGCATCGTCTCGCCACCGCGGAGCCGACGGCCGAGCAGCTCGAAGTCGCCGAGGCCGCGCTGGCGGCCTGCCTGGAGCTCGAACATGGCTACCGAGACCAGGACTAGGAAGGCGCCTCCCGCCCGAGATCTTCGACCTCCCGGTCGAGAAGATGCGGGAGGGCTACTACACCGACGCGTACTTCAACCATGCGCGCGCGGCGCTGCTCGAGGACGGTCGGCATCCGCGGGTCGTCATGCAGGTCTTCCAGAAGCAAGCACTCGTACCTCGGCGGGATGGACGAGGCGATCGCGGTGCTCAAGCTCTGCTCGCACGACTGGGAGCAGCTGACTGTGCATGCGCTCTACGACGGTGATCGCGTCGAGCCGTACGAGCCGGTCATGCACATCGAGGGCGACTACACGCTGTTCGCGCATCTCGAGACGGTCGTACCTCGGCGTGCTCGCGCGGCGGACGCTGATCACGACGAACGTCGTCCGCGTGCTCGAGGCCGCGAACGGGAAGCCGATCATCTTCATGCCGGCGCGGCACGATCACCATCGCGTGCAGACCGGCGACGGCTACGCGGCCTACGTGGCCGGCGCAGATCGTCGGCGCTCCGATCGGCGTGACGACCGACGAGCAGGCGTCGTGGTGGGGCGGCAAGGGCGTCGGGACCGTGCCGCACTCGCTGATCGCGTCGTACGGCGGCAACACCGTGCTCGCGGCGACGAAGTTCGCCGAGTGGGCGCCGGAGGACCTGAACGTGACCGTGCTCGTCGACTTCGAGAACGACTCGGTGAGGACCGCGCTCGAGGTTGCGCGGGCGCTGGGGCCCCGGCTCTGGGGCGTGCGTCTCGACACCTCGGAGAACCTCGTCGACCGGTCGCTCTGGGAGGAGATGGGCGACTTCAAGCCGACCGGGGTCAACGAGCGGCTCGTGCGCAAGGTTCGCGACGCGCTCGACGCCGACGGCTTCGAGCACGTGAAGATCGTCGCCTCTGGCGGGCTTCACCGTCGAGAAGATCGAGGAGTTCGAGCGGAACGGCGTGCCGGTCGACGCGTACGGGATCGGCTCGTCGCTGATCCGCGGGCAGAACGACTTCACGGCCGACGTCGTGATGACCGACGGGCGCCCGTCGGCGAAGGTCGGCCGCCGCTACCGGCCGAATCCGCGGCTCGAGCTCGTCAGCTGACGGTCTCGGCGATCCGCTCGCCGATCCCGGGCCACTCCGCGAGCGGCTCGGTCGAGCGCACGACGTGCATGCCGGCCGCGGCGAACCGCTCGAAAGCCGCGTCCGCCTCGTCCGTGTAGTCGACGACGCCGGGCACGACGACCGGGGACGAGCAGTCCTCGAGCAGGTAGACACGCTCCGCGAGCCGTCACCGCTCTCACCCTGCGAGCAGGTCGTCGATCGTCCACGCGACGCAGTGGCTCTTCGCCTGCCCGGCGACGATCACCGCGTCGAACTTCGAGCAGCCGCTCGATCGAGCGCCGTGTTCTTGCTCCGCGAGCTGCTCGCCGTCGGGCCCTTCGGTGACCTCTGGGCCGAGCATCGAGTAGTGCTCGGTGAGCGGATGCCCGCCCTTCACCTGGAAGTCGGGCTGGCTGTAGCGCGCGATCCCGTGGAAGAAGAACGCCTCCTCGACCGCGGACACGAGCGCGTTCCCGATGCCGCCGAGCAGCGCGTGGTAGGGCCAGACCGTCAGCTCGTACTTGCCGCCCTCGGCGAGGCGTCTCGTGTAGTGGCGAAGCATTTTCTGGCGCGTAGTCGGGCTCGATGCCGATCGGCTTCTGGCGGCGGCGGGGCTCACCCGCCAGCGGCCGGATCTCGACGTCCTCCGCGGAGACGAGCGTGTACGGGGCTCGGGTGATTGCCCTCGTCGTCGACGAGCCACACGGCATGGAAGACCTGCATCGCCCGATGCGTGTCGAGGCTCGGCACGACCTGCGTGATCGCGGCGAGGTTGCGGTAGACGAACTCGCAGAGCCTGCGGTTGTCGTCGACGGCGCCGGTGCCTGAGCGACCGCCGACGAAGAGCTCGAAGCCCGGAACGCAGAAGGTGTTCTGGACGTCGACGGCGAGCAGGCAGATTCGGAGCTCGTCGTCTGCGGCAGACGCGATCGAGTGCCGTCCTGCCCAGGCCCGAGCCTCGTGGGCTCGCTCCTCGTACGGAACGCGCCACACCTCGCCGACCTGCTCCGGCCGGTAGAAGTCGGGCACGGGCAGCTCGCGCATCCGAGGCCAGTTTAGATCGGGCCTACAGGTCGACCGCGGAGGTGCCGATGAGGGCGTGAGTGCCGGACATCGGTGAACTCATGCAGGCAGATCGGCGGCATCGCCCTGCTCTGGCTGCCGCTGATCATGTTCGGCCTGATCATCTACCTGCTCTGCCGCACGCTCCAGGTGATGCCGCGCGTGAAGACGACGCACGTCCAGCGAGCTCGAAGTCGTCGGTCACCTGGGACCAGCGTCGCCGGTCTCGATGAGGCGCGCGCAGAGATGGAGGAGATCGTCGACTTCCTGCGCGACTCAAGCGCTTCGCCCGCCTCGGCGCCCGCGTGCCGAAGGGCATCCTGCTCTACGGGCCGCCCGGAACCGGCAAGACGCTGCTTGCCAAGGCCGTCGCCAACGAGTCCGGCGCGAACTTCTACTCGCAGAGCGCCTCGGCGTTCGTCGAGATGTTCGCGGGCCTCGGCGCGGCTCGGATCCGGAAGCTCTTCGAGGAGGCGCGGAAGAACGAGCCCGCGATCGTCTTCATCGACGAGCTCGACGCCGTCGGCACGGCGCGCACGGGTCATGGCTTCAACCGTGAGCAGGACCAGACCCTGAACCAGCTGCTCGTCGAGCTCGACGGCTTCGGCGAACCGCGACCAGGTCGTCGTCATGGGCGCCTCGAACCGGCTCCAGGACCTCGATCCGCGCTTCTGCGCCCAGGGCGCTTCGACCGGCAGATCCTCGTCTCGCCGCCCGACCTTGCCGGCCGCGAGGCGATCCTCAACGTGCACACACGGGGAAGCCGCTCGCGGCCGACGTCGACCTGACCACGATCGCCCGCCAGACCGCGGGACTGACCGGAGCCGACCTGGCGAACATCGCGAACGAGGCGGCCATCTTCGCCGGCCGCGAGAAGCAGCAGTACATCCACCAGCGCCACTTCGACGGCGCGCTGGAGCGCGTCGTCGCCGGCCTCCAGCAGCGGAAGGTGATGTCCGAGAAGGAGAAGCGGATCCTCGCCTACCACGAGGGCGGCCATGCGCTGATGTCGTTCCTGATGGGCGACGAGCTTCCCCGTGCACAAGGCGACGATCGTCCCTCGTGGCAACGCCCTCGGCTACACGTTCAACCTCCCGGAGGAGGAGCGCTTCCTCCACACGCGCGAGGAGTTCATCGACTGGATGAAGATCGCCCTTGCAGGGCGTGCCGCCGAGCAGGTCGTGTTCGGCCGAGTCACGAACGGCGCAGCCAACGACCTCGAGAAGGTGACCGAGCTCGCCCGTGCGATGGTCTTCGAGTACGGCATGTCGGAAGGCGTCGTCTCGAGGACGATGCGCGCCGACAACTACGCGCTGTCCGAGGAGACGAAGCGAGTGCGCGACCAGGAGCAGGCTCGGCTCACCGACGGCGCCTACCAGGAGGCCGTCCGGCTGATCACGAAGCATCGTGCGGCGCTCGACCGGCTCGCGCAGGCGCTGCTCGAGAAGGAGACGCTCGTTCGCGACGAGATGCAGGCCCTGCTCGCCGACGTGGAGCCCGAGTCCCAGGCGAGCGAGACGGTGGGGCGGGTCGTCCCGCTCAAGCGCGTGGACGAACGACACTCCCGAGCGGGTCGAGAGCCCGTCTAGCAGCGGATAGCATCCGCTTCGCCGTGCAGCGCGAAGGGGATTCATCATCTCGGGGTCGCCGTCGAGGATCTCGACGAGGCCGTCGACACGTACCAGCGGCTCTTCGGCGCCGAGCTCGAGGGCCGCGACACCGTCGAGACGCAGGGCGTGGAGGCGGCCGCGATGCGCGTCGGGAGCGAGCCGGGTCGAGCTGCTCGCGTCCGCTCGGCGAGGAGACCCCGGTCGGCAAGTTCCTCGCCAAGCGCGGGCCCGGCATGCACCACGTCGCGTACGAGGTGACCGACCTGAGGCGCGAGCTCGTCGGATCTCGCCGAGCAGGGCGTGCAGCTGATCGACGAGGAGCCTCACCGTGGGCTCTTCGGGCTCGAGGTCGCGTTCGTCCACCCCGATTCGGCGCACGGAGTGCTCGCGGAGCTGGTGGCGAGTGGCTGACGGAGGAGCGGGTCCGGATCGAGGTCGGCTTCGACGGAGGCCAGGTGATGAGCGCCTTCGTCGAGGCCGAGACCGCCGACGCGCTCGAGAAGTCGCTCGACGGCGGAGTCGGCACGTTCCAGATCGAGGCCGAGAACGGCCGCTACACGCTGGCGCTGGCGCGAGATCGTGTACGTGAAGCGATTCTCGCGCGAAGGCCGCGTCGGCTTCAGCGGCGGCTAGTCTGAGCGGTAGAGGGCGCCCCGCGCGGGCACTTGCTCTTTGGAATGGCTGGGCAGACGATGACGGCGTCGAAGCGGTCCCGTCGCGCGGCGTCGAGATGTGCGGACTCTCGTCGAGCGTGCGCAGGGCGGCGACCGCGGCGCGCTCGAGGAGCTGTACCTCATCCACTTCGATCGCATCTACAGCTACCTGCACCTCAGCGTCGGCAACCGGCACGACGCGGAGGACCTGACGACGCAGACGTTCCTGAAGATGCTCGAGGCGATCGGGCGGTTCCGGTGGCAGTCGGTCCCGTTCTCGGCCTGGCTCTTCCGGATCGCTCACAACCTCGCGATCGACCACTTCCGTGCCCGGCGGACGCGTGCAGGCCGAGGACGAGGTGCCGGAGCTCCCCGGGGCAGGAGGAATCCTCGGCGGAACAGCAGGCCATGGACTCGCTCGGCCAGGCGGGGATGCTGGCGCTCATCGAGCGGCTCTCGCCCGAGCAGCGGCAGGTGCTGACGCTGAAGTTCCTCTTCGGCTTCGCGAACGCCGAGGTGGCGGGGATCCTCGGCAAGACCGAGGGCGCCGTGAAGTCGCTCCAGCACCGGGCCTCGCCTCGCTGCAGAAGCACGTCGCCCCGGCCTAGCCGGCGCGCGTCTTTCGGCACGAAGCCGGCACCCACGCGTCGGATGTCACGGGTTTTCGGTTGGCGCCGGGGGAACCTCCCGGTTCCCCCAGACCCCCTCCACTGGTCCGCTTCGCGGACAGGCGGCTGCGCCGCCGGGAGGAGGTCGGCTGTACCTTCATTAAGGAGGTGCCGCTCGAAGTCGGACTCGTAGGCCTGCCTGGGGCCGGGAAGACCACGCTCTTCACCGCCCTCACCGGTGTGCCGGGCGGGGCGTATGGGAAGGAGCACGTCGGCATCGCGCCGATTCCCGACGAGCGGCTCGAGCCGATTGCCGAGGTCGAGGGCTCGGACAAGACGACGCCCGCGACGGTCAAGGTCGTCGACCCGCCCGGACTTGAGCCCGGCAGTTCTCGGCGAGCTGCGCAAGGCCGACGCGCTGATCGCCGTGTTGCGGCGGCTTCGGGCCCGAGGCGGACCCCGAGCACGACCTCGAGACGACTCCAGCTCGAGCTCGTCGTCGCGGACCGCGACCACGTCGAGAAACGGCTCGAGCGCGTACGCACGCAAGCCAAGTCCGGCGACCCGCGGCTGCGTGACGAGGTGGCGGAGCTCGAGCGGCTTCCTCGCACACGTCGAGGCCGGCCAGCCGCTCAGCTGCCTACGAGGGCACCCTGCCGCCAGAGCTCGAGCCGCTCACGACGAAGCCGCTGATCCGGTCGTGAACGGCGGGGCCGGCGGCTTCGACCTGAAGCTCGAGGCCGAGCTCGCCGAGCTGCCGCCCGAGGAGGCGGCGGAGTTCCGCGAGGGCCCCGCGAGCTTCGACGACCGTGCTCGCCGGCCTGTTCGAGAGCGTCGGGCTGCTGACGTTCTTCACCGGCGGCGACAAGGAGACCCGCGCCTGGACGCTTCGCCAAGGCGAGACCGCCCTCGATGCCGCAGCGACGATCCACACCGACATCGCGCGTGGGTTCATCCGCTGCGAAGTGATCAACTGGCGCGACCTCGTCGAGGCGGGGAGTCGCGCCGAGGCCGCCCGCCGCGGCCTGCAGCGCCTCGAGGGGAAGGACTACGTCGTCGCCGACGGCGACGTCCTCAACGTGCGCTTCAACGTCTAGCCGTCTAGCAGCAGCCGCAACCGCAGCCGCCCTCGCAACACGAAAGCTCGCACATCGCGCGCCTCCTTTCATCGACATTCATCGATGCAAGGCTAGGTGCTACATTGATGAATGTCAATGAAGAAGATCGCGACAGTCGCCTGCTGCGCCCCTGGTGCGCCGCCGCTCAAGCCGCAAGGAGTTCGAGCACCTTTCCGCCCGGTTCAAGGCGCTCGCCGATCCCACTCGGCTCGCGATCGTCAATCGCCTGGCGAGCTGATGGAGACTCGTGCGTCTGCGACTTCTCCTCCCTCGGCCTCTCGCAGCCGACGATCTCGCATCACGTCAAGGTGCTTCGCGAGGCCGGGCTGATCGAGGTCGCCCAGCAGCGCAAGACGTGGAACTTCTACCGCCTCGTCCCCGAAGCGGTCGAGGCGCTTGCGTTCGCGCTCGGCGGCGCGCCCCAGCCCGAGTTCGTGCTGGCTACCGCCGAGGGAACCGTTGCCCGCTGAGCGCGTCCTCTTCGTCTGCATCGGCAACGCGGGCCGGTCGCAGATGGCGCAGGCGTTCTACGAGCAGGCCGGCGGTAACGCTCGCTCGGCGGGAAGCCGCGCCGAGACGCACGTTCATCCAGAAGTCGTCGAAGTGATGCGCGAGCTCGGGATCGACCTCGACGGGCGCGTGCCCCACCAGCTCTCGACCGAGGACGTCGAGTGGGCGGACTCGTCGTGACGATGGGCTGCGGCGACGCTTGCCCCGTCCTGCCCGGGAAGCGCTACCTGGACTGGAACCTGCAGGATCCGGCCGGGATGCCGGTCGAGGTCGTGCGTCAGATCCGCGACAAGATCGCGGGCCTGGTCGAAGAGCTGCCCTAGGCCTCGGGAACCGGCCGCGTCGCCGCGACCGCGTCGAGCTGGTTCGCGTGGTAGAGGACGGCCGCCTCCGCGGTGCGAGCCGCTCGGGCGTCGTGATGCGAGCCCACCGCGTGCAGGAGCTCCGCCCGAACGCCTGCCTCGAGCGGCGCCGCGCGCTCCTCGATCAGGCGCAGGCCCAGGTGCACGTGCCCGAGCAGCCGCCCCTCCTCCGTCGGGCGGAAGACTGGGCCCGCGTGTCAGCTCGACCGTGCGGCCCGACGTCGTGCAGGAGCGCGGCCGCGAGCAGAAGGTCGGCGCGCAGTCGCGGGTGGAGCTGAGCGACCTCGCGGCAGATCGTCGCGACGCCGACGGTGTGCTCGAGAAGCCCACCCGCGTAGCTGTGGTGACCCTCGACCGTTGCGGGAAGCTGACGCGGAGCCGGCACGGAGGTTCTCGTCGCCGACGAAGCGCCCAACGGCAGCCTTCAAGCCGGGATGCGAGATCTCGCCGGCGAGGAACTCGAGGAACCCCTCGAGCTCGTCGGCATCGCGGCGCATCGCGGGCGCGAGCTCGGCCGGATCGAGACCCTCGGCGGGCTCGAGCGAGCGGATCTCGAGCTGGAGCCGATCGCGGAAGCGGTCGACTCGTCCCAGCACGCGCACCGCGTCGCCCTCGGCGAAGCGGCCGTCGAGCAGGTCGACGTCGCTCCAGACGCGGCCCTCGATCCTGCCGCTCGGGTCGACGAGCTCGACGGCGAGGTACGACGCACCCGCGCGGTGTCCGCAGCCGCTCCTTCTTCGCGACCGCGTAGACGCCCTCGACGACCCGGTCCTGCTCGAGCTCTGCGATCGCGGACACGAGTCGAGTCTAGGGGCGCAGACGGATGCTACGGTCCGCCCGAATTGCCCGAGATCAAGCCGTTTCGCGCGCTCCGCTACGACACCGAGGTGGCCGGCCCGCTCGAGGAGCTCATCGCGCCGCCGTACGACGTGATCGGCGCCGGAGGAGCGTGCTCGCTACCTCGAGCAGAGCCCGTACAACGTCGTCCACCTGACGTTGCCGGACTCGGAGGAGGACGCCGGTCGCATGTACCGCGAGTGGCGTGACCAAGGCGTTCTCGCTTCCGAGCCCGGCGCGTTCTGGGCGCTCTCCCAGGACTATGTCGGCCCGGACGGCGTTGCGCGCACGCGGACAGGCCTGGTCGCATCGTTGCGCGTGGAGCCGTACGAGACGGGCTGCGTCCTTCCTCACGAGCGAACGCATCGCGGGCCGAAGGAGGGGCGACTGAGGCTCCTGCGCGAGACGCGCGCCGAGCTCGAGCCGATCTTCCTCCTCTACGAAGGCGATGCGCCATTCGAGCATTCCCGGCAGCTAGCCCGACATCGAGGTCGAGGGCGCTCGACTCTGGCGACTGGAGGACGACTCGCTCGGCGAGTCGTTCGCCGACAAGCCGGCTCCTGATTGCCGACGGGCACCACCGGTACGAGACCGCGCTCGCGTACCACGAAGAGGTCGGAACCCCCGCGAGTGGCTACATGATGGTCGTGCTCGTCAGCGTCTCCGACCCGGGGCTGATGATCTTCCCGACGCATCGCGTCGCCCAGAGCGTCAACGGCCCGAACCCTACGCACGACGACGTCCGAGATCGCTCTGCACGACCTCGAGTCGGAGACCGCGAGATCGCGCGGCCGCTGTCCTCTACCGGCGAGGTGGCCGCATCTCGCTGCTCCATGGCGATCGAGGGCCAGCTGGACGTCCAGCTCGTCGAAGCGCACGCGCCTGCGGACGTGACGTACACGGCGTCGATCGACGAGGCCGTTGCCCAGGTCGAGCAGGGTCGGGCCGAGGGCGCGTTCCTCGTCCGGCCGCTTCGGGTCGAGGATGTCTTCGAGGTAGCGGGCCGCGGCGAGACGATGCCGCAGAAGAGCACGTACTTCTATCCCAAGCTCGTCTCGGGCCTGCTCTTCCATCCACTCGAGCCGTGACGCCCTGGCTCGAGCGTCTGCCGCGGCGCCGTCGAGGACCTGCGCGAGGTCTTTGCCAGCATGCCGACGCGCGAAGAGCGAGAGCCCGTTGTCGGAGACGGCGTAGGAGGCGACGAGACGACTGCGGTCGACGCCGCGGCCGAGGCCGCGATCCTCACGCGGCTCGAGCGGCTGCACGCAGACGAGGGAATCGACTTCCATCTCGTCTCGGAGGAGCTCGGCGAGCGCCTGTACGGGATGTCGCCCACGACTCGCGTCGTCGTCGACCCGATCGACGGCTCGCTGAACGCGAAGCGGCTGATCCCTTTCTTCTCGGTCTCGATCGCCGTCGCCGAGGGCGCGACGATGAAGGACGTCGTCTTCGGCTTCGTCCACGACTTCGGTACGGGCGAGGAGTGGACGGCGACGCGAGGCGAGGGTGCCTTTCTCAACGGCGAGCCGCTCGGAGCGCATGCGGCCGAAAGAGCGGATCGAGGTGCTCGCGCTCGAGGCGACCGTGGCGGTTTCCGTCGCCGAGAAGGCGTCGCGTTCGCCCCGCTCGCGAAGCGGCTTCGGATCATGGGCTCGCTCGCCCTGTCACTCTGCTACCTCGCAGCCGGCCGCGTCGATGCCGTCTGCTCGCTGAAGGAGGCGCGTGCGGTCGACATCGCCGCCGCCCAGTTGCTGCTGCGCGAGCTCGACATCCCGATCGTGTTCGCGGACGCGGGGCCTTTCGACGCCGGCCCGCTCGACCCGGCTCCCCGCTCGCCGGTGTGGCCGCCGGGTCGCAGAAGCTGTGCGAGCAGCTCGCGCACATCATTGCCACCTAGAGGG
The DNA here is from genome assembly GCA_963776955.1 of uncultured Actinomycetes bacterium. Classification (GTDB taxonomy): domain Bacteria; phylum Actinomycetota; class Thermoleophilia; order Gaiellales; family Gaiellaceae; genus VAXT01. The sequence continues at coordinate 289,037 of CAVZOM010000001.1, read as the reverse complement.
TCTGAGGAAGCAGCTCGCCGCCTGACCGCTGCTACGCTCGAACCGTGGAGCAGCCAACGCGCGAGCAGATCACGGAGGCGCTCGGGAAGGTCATCGACCCTGAGCTGAAGCGGCCCGTCACCGAGCTCGACATGGTGCGGGAGGTGCGTGTCGAAGGCGGCCACGTCGCCGTCACGATCGCGCTGACCGTCGCCGGTTGCCCGCTTCGCTCGAGCTTCGAGAACCAGGTGAGCGAGCACCTGCTGCCGCTGCCGGGCGTCGAGTCGGTCTCGCTCGAGTTCGACGTCATGAGCCCGGACGAGCGGGCGGCGCTGACCCAGAAGCTGCGCGGGAGTGTCGACCGCGCGCTCGAAGGGGATCTCGGTCGGCGCCTCGACGCGCGTGCTCGCGATCGCGAGCGGCAAGGGCGGCGTCGGCAAGTCGACGCTCTCGGTCAACCTCGCGGCGGCGTTCGACCGGCTCGGCCAGCGCACGGGCGATCCTCGACGCCGACGTCTACGGGCACTCGATCCCGCACATGCTCGGGATCACCCAGCGCCCCGTCGTCGTCGACAAGATGATCGTGCCGCCGGTGCGGGGAGACCTGAAGCTGATGTCGATCGGCTTCTTCCTCGAGGAGAACGCGCCGGTCATGTGGCGCGGGCCGATGCTCCACCGCGCGCTCGAGCAGTTCCTCTCGGACGTGCACTGGGGCGAGCTCGACACGCTCGTCGTCGACATGCCGCCCGGGACGGGCGACGTCTCGATCTCGCTCGGCCAGCTCCTGCCGCGCGCCGAGGTCGTCGTCGTGACGACGCCGCAGGCCGCTGCGCAGCAGGTCGCGGTGCGCGCGGCCCAGATGGCGCAGAAGACGGGCATGCGCCTGATCGGCGCGATCGAGAACATGTCCTACCTCGTGGGCACCGGCCAGGAGCTGTTCGGCGCGGGCGGCGGCGAGGCTCTCGCCGAGGCGATCGAGTGCCCCGCTGCTCGGGAAGGTGCCGCTCGACCCGCGGCTCCGCGAGTACGCCGATGCCGGCGAGCCGCTCGTCTGGGCCGAGCCCGAGAACGAGACGGCGCGCACGCTCGTCGAGTTCGCGGAGGCGATCACTGCGGCCGGCCGCGAGCCCGGCACGGTCAAGAAGCCTCTTCCCCTCGCGACCTAAAGACACGAGAGGCGCCCGGAGGCGCCCCTCGGCCACACGCGGCGTCCCCTTAGCAGCCGCCGCGGAAGAGCAGTGCGGAGTTGTCCGGGATCACCGGGACGTTCGCGCCGAGCTCGCCGCTCAGCGTGTTGCCGACGATCGTGGCCGACCAGTTGCCGAGGAGCCGCGCCCAGGCCACGCGAGTATGGCCGGTCGCGAGCCCGTCGAGATGGTTGCCGCTGTCGATCACGGCGGACAATCGTGCCCACGACCTTGGCCGGCCGGCCCTTTCCCGGCTTGTGCCGACGAGCAGGGGCCTTCGTCCGCCACGTGCCCGACAGCCAGCCGTCACCGGTCGTCTCGTTGACGACCGTGCGAGTGGCGATCGACAGGTTGCCGGCGAGACGAGGCTCGTCGCTGGACGACGTCCCGCGCCAGACCGCGTTCGTGATGCGGAAGGTGTTTCCATCCGCGCGTGCAGGTCCGGCTGTGCGAGCGCACCTGGTTCGTGCGCTGAACGAGGCGGAAACGTCCTGAGTAGAGGGACGAGGCTCGGTCGCGGCTGCGACGCCCGCGACCACGAACAGGCCGACTGCGACGAGCAGCGAGAGGTACGTGTAACGGCGCATTGCCGAGTACTCCCCCTTTCGTGGTTCTGCAAGGGAAGATCTCCCGCTGGGATGAAGAGTTCGGGTGTGCCGCGTAAGGATTTCGTGAGGAATGCGTAAGGACGTCCTCGAGCGACTGCGCGAACTGGGCTTCGAAGAGAGCGATGCCAGCGTCCTCGCGGACCATTTTCTCGACGCCGAGGCTCGGGGAAAGGAGGGACACGGCCTGACGAGAGTCGACTGGCTGGCGACCCTCACCGACCTGAACCCCGAGGCTCGGCCGGAGCGCGTGCACGCCGAGCCCGGCTTCGAGCGCTGGGACGGTCGGGGCGCGCTCGGCTACCTGACACTGGCCGCGATCTGCCGATGCGCAGCTCGAGCAGCCGCCGGAGCACGCGCGTGTGATCGTCGCGGCGCACTGCTTTCCGACCGGGATGCTCGGCTACTGGGTGCGGAAGCTCGCCGAAGGGGGCTCGTCGCCGCGCTGACCGCGACCTCGCCCGCCCGGCTTCCGCATCCCGAGGGCGGGGAGCCGCTCGCGGGAACGAACCCGCTGGCGATCGCCATTCCGAGCTCGGACGGACAGCCCATCGTCGCCGACGTCTCGATGGGCAAGGTCACGTACGGCGACGTGCTCGCCGGCAAGGCGTCCGAAGACGAGCTCGTGCCGTTCGGCGGCGAGCAGTCGCACAAGGCGTTCGCGCTCGCGATCGGGCTCCAGCTGCTCGTCGACGCGCTCGCCGGTGACGGCTACGGCGCCGTGATGGTGGTCGCGCAGGCCGGAGGCCGACCCGGTCCCGGCTCTACGTGCTCGCGCGAGTGGTGTCCGGCTGCCCGGTGATCGCTGAGAACTCCGGGTCGTCGCGGATCGCGTCGAAGTCCGGGTCCTCGAGGGCGTTCTTCTTGAAGTCGGCGTCGGCCTCGACAGACTGGCGCAGGTGCTCGAGCGCTTCCTCCTTGCGCCCGAGCAGGCTCTCGGCGCATGCCAGGTTGTAGAGGAACCCCGCGTCGCCGGGCATCTCGGCGAGAAACTGCTCGTAGGCCGCCGCGGCCTGCTCGTAGTCCTTGTTCGCGAAATGGACGAGCCCTTCCGAGTTCCGCTCCCACGGAGACGGCTGCGAACGCCTCGCCCGGCTTGCCGCCGACGACCAGGATCGTCGTCCCTGCCTCCTTGGCGATCGCCTTGCGCTTCGCGGCCGGGTCGCGGACGAAGACGAACGTCCCGGCCGGCGCGTCGATCTCGTCGCCGTTGACGGTGAACGCCGCATGGCCGCTCGAGACGAAGTAGAGCTCCTCGTGCTTGCCGGCGCGCTCGCCGAGCTCGTCGTGCTCCCCGATCACCTCGACGCCCGGCTCTTCGGCGATGTACGCGTTGACGCCGAACGACTGGATGTCGAAGTGCGTGCGCACCATCGCCCAGGACTGGTTGTTCGGAAACGTGAACTTGAGGTCGGAGATGTGGCGCTGCCGCTCATGACGGGAAGTCCGGCCGGTCGCGCAGGCGGTCGAAGTCCTCGTCGTCCTTCGCGTACTCGAGCGCCTTGGGGTCGAGCTCGATCGCGCGCTTCAGCTGCTCGATCGCGGCGTCGTCGTTGCCGGTCAGCGCCTCGAAGCAGGCCGCGTTGTAGTAGCCCTGCCAGAGTCCGGGTTCTCGGCGAGCACCTTCTCCATCTGCTCGCGTGCCTCGGCTTCCTTGCCCGTTCGATAGAGGCCGAAGACGACGAAGATGTCCTCCCACCTCGAGATCTCGTGGGGAACGCCGGGCTTCGCGCCGATGGCGAGCACGGTCGTGTTCGGCTCCGTCGCGACCGCGCCGCGCTTCGTGCCCGGCTCGGCGTGCACGAACGTGCCGGCCGGGGCGTCGATCTCGTCGTCGCCGAGGACGAACGTCGCCCGTCCGCTGGCGACGAAGTAGAGCTCCTCGTGGCCGTCCTTCTCGTAGTGCTCCTCGACCACGCGCTCGGTCCCCTTCTCGGCCGTGTACGCGTTCGTTCCGAAGGCCGTGATCCCGAGCCGCCGCCGCACCGGTCGCCAGAGCAAGCCCTCGTCGTCGACCGGGTAGCGGTCGAGCTCGTCGAGGTGCGCGACCTCGTATGCCTTCTCGGTCAAGTTCTGTTCCTCAGAGCCTCGAGGACGACCGGGTCGATCTGCTCGATCCCGTCAACGCGGTCCTCCAGGTTTTCCTTCCCGGTCCACTGGGTGAACGCTTCCTCGAGCTCTCCCTCGTAGCCGAGCTTGGCCAGACGCTCCCGCAGCTCCGCGGCCAGCTCGTCGTCGACGTCGAGCCATTCGCCGCGCGGCGTCGTCCCGAAGATCTCGTCGTGCAGGGTGTAGATGCGGCGCAGCTCCTCGATCGGGCGCTCGTGGTCCTCGACGCGGAGCTCGACGACCGTGTCCGACATCCTTCGCGTAGCCGCCGTCGCGCTGGACGACGAGGAGCGCCGAGGACTGCTGGCCGCGGCTGTCTCCACCGGCGGCCTGGGCTGCGGCCAGGCAGTCGATCAAGCGCACCGCCAGCAGCCCGCTGCTTCCCTCGAAGGTCTCGGCCATCGCGTCGACCGTCTCTGCCGAGACGAGGATGTTCCCCTGGGCCGCGTACCCCTCGCCGGTGCGGCCTCCCGCCCAGTCGAGGCACTCCTTCCCGGTGTACGTGGCGGCGCGGCCCTGCGCATCGACGACTCCGAGTTGGCGATGGTCCCGGCCTTCGTCCTCGCTCGTGAGTTTGTCGACGACCTCCTGGGCAGAGAGCCCGTCGCGGAGCAGGGTGAGCCCGTTCGGCCCGTACCGGGGGTTCGCGTACGCCTGGGTCGCGACCGCGCCGACGTGCGGTTCCGCCCACGGGACGACGGAGCCGACGGAGAGGAACTTCGACTGGACGGCGACGCCCCACTGCTCGGCCTCGAGGTCGACGGCGACGATCGAGTAGGTCGCGACGATCGGCTCAGCCATACGTGGCTTTCACCAGGTCGATCTCGAGCAGCTTCGCGTCGGGCACCAGGACGCAGGCTACTTCCGGGCGGGCCAAGGCCGCCAGCACCTTCTCCTCGGTGTCGGCGCGGACGACGACCGGAGTGCCCTCGTCATGTGCCTTCCGCAGCCGGGCATCGTCGAGCTCGTCGAGGACGAGCGGCTCGGACGGGAACTCGATCTCGCCTTCGACGGCGAGCTGCGGGACCTGCTGCTTGGTCGCGCCGAACCAGCGCTGCCTCAGAGCCCCTGGCGTGATGAGTCCTCGTCGTCGGGGCAGGGAGAGCGCAGGGCGAGCAGCGCGGCTCGACGGCACAGCGACTCATTGCGTCAGGGGCTCTCATACCTCGATCGTCTCCCCGGGCTCGGGCGCGAGGATCTCGACATCCGAGGGAGCGAGCTCCCGAAGCTCGTCGGGAGTGCCGCTGAGGATCGGAAACGTCCCGTAGTGGCACGGGATGCACGCTTCGAGCGCCGAGGAACTCGAGCGCGACCGCCGCCTCGCGCGGGTCCATCGTGAAGTGGCCGCCGATCGGCAGGATCGCGACGTCCGGCGCGTAGAGACGCTTGATCAGCTGCATGTCTCCGAAGACGTTCGTGTCGCCCGCGAAGTAGAGCTTCGTGCCGTTCTCCGCCTCGAACACGAGGCCGACGGGCTCGCCCAGGTAGACCATGTGGTCCTCGTCGATCGTGCTGCTCGAGTGGTGGCGTCGGTCAGCGTGACCTTGACGCCGTCGACGTCGACGGTCCCACCCTTGTTCGGGTCGCTGATCTTGTCCTCGGGCACGGCCTTCTTCATCCAGACGAGCCAGTCCGCGAGCTCGACCGGCGCCACGACCGTGCAGCCGAACTTCTCGACCAGGTCGATCGTGTTCCCGACGTGGTCGTCGTGCCCGTGCGTGATCGCGATCATGTCGATCCGCTCGGGCTCCTTCTCGCTGTCGGGACATTTCGGGTTCGTGAGCCACGGATCGACGTAGACTCGCTTCCCCCCGGGCGTGTCGAAGCGGAATGTGGCGTGGCCGAGCCACGTGAGCTGAACGTCAGGCATCTCTCTCCTTTCGGGCGACGCCGGAGACTAACCGAGCCGGACGAGCAGAAAAGCCTGTACGGGATCGCTCTTTCCCTTGAGCTCGAGCGGCCCGAGCGGCTCGAGGATCGCGCCGGTGAGCGCGGCCGCCGTCGCCGGGCCGACCACGACTCGCCCCGGCTCGGCTGCGGACTGGAGCCGCGCCGCGAGGTTGGTCGTGTCGCCGATCGCGGTGAAGCTCCTCTGCTCGGCCGCGCCGACGTTGCCGATCACGGCCGGCCCGCTGTTGACGCCGACGCGGAAGCGCGGCCAGTCCGGCCTTCCGGCGGAGACCTCCTCGGATGCCTCCACGAATCCGAGTGCCGCCCGCGCGGCCCGCACGGCATGGTCGGGCTGGTCTCGCGCGGCGTTGAACACGACCATCACCGCGTCGCCGGCGAAGCGCTCGATCATTCCGTCCTCCGCCGCGACGACCGGCACCACCTTCGCCCAGTACGCGTTCAGCATCGCGATCACCTCCGGTGGGCTCGAGCGCTCCGAGAACGACGTGAAGCCCTCGAGGTCGGCGAAGAGGACGCTCACGTCGCGTTGCTCGCCGCCTAGCTCGGCCGCCTCGGGCTGCTCGCGGAGGCGGGCCAGGAGCTGTGGAGAGAGATACGGGCTGAAGAGCTCGTCGAGCCGCTTCAGCTCGCCGGCGGCCTGCTCGAGGAGTCGTGACTCCTCCTCGCTGAACTGCTCGTCGACCTCTCCGGAGTCCACGGCCTTGCTCAGGGCATCTGCGTAGCGGCGGTCGACCAGTTCCGCGGTGTGCTCGAGGTAGAGGTCCTTGAAGACTGCGGCAGCGGATCGGCGCCGCCGGTACTCGACCCGAGCGGCGACGGCGACGATCCCGAACGCGATCGCCATCAGGACGTGCCACTCCCACCAGGACGCATGCCAGCTGCGGCCGAGAACGATCGCGATCATCGCCTCGGCGAGCAGGATGAAGGCCGCCGCGACCGCGAGCGGCATCGCCGAGGGTCGCCTTCGGTAGAGCGAGACGTAGCGCACGGCTGCGAATCCGTAGAGCGGCAATCCGACTGCGCCCAGGACGTAGAGCGGGCCGTCGTCCTCCTCCGGCGTGAGCGCGCGGTCGAGCGGCGGCAATTCCGCGAGCGAATAGACGGCCCAGCCCCCGAGCAACGCGAACACGAGCGCTCGGAGGAGCCACTGGCGCCGCATGACGGCGGCGGATGCCTCCGGCGACAGCTCGACGGCCGACGCTGCGGCGAAAATACCGGCGATGGCCAGACCCACCGGGGTCGCGACGACGAAGCCGGCGTTGGGCTTCTCCAGCAGGACGCCGGGCGTCGCGAGCGCGTGGAGGCCGAGGAATCCCGCGCTCGTGATGAACGCGAGGGAGACGAGGAACAGGCGTGCGTCGTTCAGGCGCCTCGCCGCCTCGCCGGCCAGGTATCCGAGCACGACGCTGATCAGCGCCGCGCCGAGAACGAGCCAGAAGTGCGCAGGGTGATGCTCCCAGTGGACGTCGGCCTCTGGGGCGGCCAGTAGCAGGATGAGCCCCAGCACCGGCAGCGCGAGCGGCAAGAGCCAGCGAGTCACGGGCAGGATCGTCGCACGAACCGTCGAATCCGCGGGGATGCGACCCTGGCTCCCGATCGCGCTCGTGCTGGCGGCTGCTCTGACCGACATCGTCGGCGCGCCGATCCTCTCGTTCTATCTTCTGCTGGCCGCGGTGCCGATCGTCGCAGTCGGCGCGTTGCTTGCGTTCGGGGAGCTTCTCGACGCGCGGACCGACGCGCCGGTGGAGCCTGCTGTAGCGCTGGATGTGCTCCTGTACGGAGTCGCGCTCCTGCTGCTGGTTGCAGGCGCCGCCGCCGGCTCGATGCTGTTCGCACTGTCCGGTTGTCTTGCCGTGTTCGGCCTCCAGGCGCTGCTCGGCGCGAGCGTCGAGCTCAGGCGCCCAGCCGTACTAGAGCGGTAGCGTCTCCGCCGCGTTCCGAGCAAGGTCGACGAGCGGCTGAACCGCGAAGAACGAGCCGACGTTCACCGCCATCGCCAGGAAGACCGCGCTCGAGAGCATGATCTCGCGCGGGGGTGAGCCACCGATCGGCGCGAGCCCGAGCTCGGCTGCCGGGCCGCATGTACATCGCCCTGATCACGGCGAGGTAGTAGTAGAGGCTGACGAGCGTCGCGACGACGCCGACGATCAACGAGCCAGTTCCAGCCGGCCTCGGACGCCGAGGAGAAGACGAGGAACTTGCCCATGAAGCCGCCCGTGAGCGGGAAGCCGGCGAAGCCGAGCATGAACGTGAACATCGCGGCGCCGAGCAGCGGCCGCTCCCAGCCGAAGCCGGCGAGGTTGTCGAGCGTCACCGCCTCGCCGAGCTCGCGCTCCCGGGCGGCGACGATGGCAAATGCGCCGACGGAGATCGCGGCATAGGGGATCAGGTAGTAGAGGAGCGCCCGGCCGCCGAGCTCGTTCGCGGCGGCGATTGCGATCAGCATGAACCCGGCGTGCGAGATCGACGAGTACGCCAGGAGCCGCTTGACTCGCCGCTGGACGAGCGCCGCGATGTTGCCCCAGGCGAGCGAGATGCAGGCGAGGACGGCGACCGCGATCGTCCAGACGTCCTCGTTCTCCGGGAAGGCGACTGTCAGCACCCGGAGGGCGAGGACGAGCGCGACCGCCTTCGTCGCGGCTGCCATGAAGCCCGTCACCGGGGTCGGCGCGCCCTCGTAGACGTCCGGCGTCCACATGTGGAACGGCGCGACCGATGCCTTGAACGCGAGGCCGGCGAGGATCATCGCGAGCCCGACTAAGAGGATCGGGTCGTCGGCGAGCCCTCCGGCACTCGTCGCGTCGGCGATCTCCGCGAAGCCGAGCTCTCCTGTCGAGCCGTAGATGAGCGCCGAGCCGAAGAGCAGCACCGCCGAGCCCATCCCGCCGATGATCAGGTACTTGAGCCCGGCCTCGAGCGAGCCGACGAGGTCGATCTCGATCGCGCACAGGATGTAGAGGCAGACCGAGAACCACTCGAGGCCCAGGAAGAGGGTCATCAGGTTCCCGGCCTGGACGAGGAAGGCCATGCCTGCGCAGGCCGTGGCGAGGAGGGCGTAGTACTCGCCGATGTGCTCGCCTCGCATGCGCGCGGAGTACGAGACGCCGATCGTGAGCATCCCCGACCCCATGACGATCACCTGCGCGAGTGCCGCGAGCTGGTCCCGGCTCACCGAATCGGCGACGATCAGCTCTGCGTCGGGGCTCTTCCAGAAGACGAGCCCCGCGGCGACGCCCGCGCCGATGAGCCCGATCGCGCAGATGAAGGCGGCGAAGGGCCGAAGCAGCCAGCGGGGAACGAACACGGCCGAGAGCAGGCAGATCGCCGCAGCGACGAGCGCGACCAGCGAGGGCGAGAGCGCGAACCAGTCGACTGACGGTGTTTCGATCATGGCTCGTAACTCGTGATCGGAGTCCCGAATTCCGCCAGGGCCGGGTAACCGGATGAGTTCTGCAATGACTCGGTCACTGATTGCCGCGGGCCACGCGGAGAGCGCGAGGAGCAAGGCGATGAGGGGCACGACGATCGTGAGCTCCGCGGGCCTGAGATCGAGCGCCGAATCAGTGACTGCTGGCCCCGGCTCGGTATGGAGCACAGCCGAGATCAGCCTGAGCATGTACATCGCGGCGAGCACGATTCCGGCGGCGCCCGCCACGGCCCAGCCCCAGCCCGAGCTGAAGACCCCCGCGAGGATGAGGAACTCGCCGGCGAAGGCGGAGCAGCCGGGCACTGCGAGCGCGATCACGCCCGTGACCATGAGGGCTGTCGCGAGCGCCGGCCGACCGCGAGCCATCCCGCCCAGACGGTCGAAGTCGCCGGTCGAGGTTCGTCTCTCGATCGCACCCGCGAGCAGGAACAGCGTCGCCGAGATCAGCCCGTGGTTCACGGACTGGAGCACTGCGCCGCTCAGTCCGGCGATGTTGTCGGCGAAGATCCCGATCGTGATCAACCCCATCTGCGCGAGGCTCGAGTAGGCGATGACACCGCGAACGTCGGGTGCGCGGAATGCGAGCAGCGAGCCGTAGACGAGCCCGACCACGGCGAGCGCGAGGAAGACGTTCCGCCAGTCGTCGAAGGGCTCCGGGAACTTCCCGAAGCAGATCCTGATGAAGCCGAAGACCGCCGCCTTCGAGATCAGGCCCGAGAGGACGGCGGCGACCTCGGGCGACGACTCGCGGTACGCGTCCGGCAGCCAGCCGTGGAACGGGAAGAGCGGCGCTTTCACCGCAAACGCCGCCGCGAAGCCGAGGAAGAGCCACGTGCTGTCGCTCGTGCCGCTCTCGACGAGGTCGAACGTGCCCTGCTCGAGGCCGAAGACGATCACCGCCGCGAGCATCAGCAGCGAGCCCGCCATCGTGTAGATGACGAACTTGACCGTTGCGCCGAGGCGACCCGGCCCGCCCCAGACGCCGATCAGCACGTAGAGGGGGATCATCATCGCCTCGAAGAAGACGTAGAAGAGCAGCACGTCCTGCGAGGCGAAGACGCCCATCGACCGCCGACGTCAGGAACAGCATCAGCCCGAAGTACGCGCGCGGTCGCTCCCGTCCAACCCAGAAGCCGTAGGCGATCGCGGCCGCCATCACGACGACGGCGAGGCCGGCGAGCCAGAACGAGAAGGCATAGAAGCCGACGTGGTACGAGACGCCGAGGTCGCTGAACCAGGACCAGTTGCTGGTCGAAGTTCGGCGTCATGCCGGTGCTCGTCGAAGTCCATCTCGCCGAGCGCCGTGATCCAGAAGCCGATCTCGGCGAGGGCGACGAGGAGCGCGAACGAACCGGCCACGCGGCCAACGGGGATCAGCCAGATCAAGAGCGCGCCTGCGAGCGGCAGGAAGATCAGGATCGTGGCGAGCCAGTCCGTCATTTCACCCACACGAAGACGAAGGCCAGGATGGTGACGCTGCCGGCGATCGCGAGCGCATACGTGCGGACGAGGCCCGTCTGGAGCTCGCGTCACCTCGGTACCGATCCGGCGCGCGCCGGTGGCGATCGAGTCGATCGAGCCGAGCAGGACCGGCCGCTCGACCCAGTCACGGAGCGCGACGGCCAGAGCGACGCTCGGCCGGTAGAAGACCCAGTCGTAGAGCTCGTCGAAGTAGAACTTGTGCTCGAGGACCGCACGCGACCGGCCGCGCGCGACGGGATCCGGAGCGTCCGGGCCGAGTAGGCCGCCCAGGCGACCGCGATCCCGGCGAGCCCGAGCGCCGACGCGCGAAGATGCTGGCGACGAGGTCCTGCGTCCCGCTCGGCTCGATCGAGCGGCTCGACGGTCGGCTCCAGGAAGTCCGCGAACGGGTGCCAGAGGCCGGCGATCTGCACCCAGCCGCCGATCACGGCGAGCACGGCAAGCACGCCGACGGTCCAGGCCATCCAGACCCACGGCTCGGTGCGCTCGGGCCGGTGCAGATGCTCGCGCGCGTAGCGCCGACGGCTCGCCGCCGAACACGATGAAGACCATCCGGAACGTGTAGAGGCCGGTGAGGAACGCGCCCGCGATGCCCGACGACGAACAGCAGCTGTCCGTACCAGCCCGCGGCGAGCGCCGACGCGAGGATCGCGTCCTTCGAGAAGAACCCGGATAACGGCGGGATGCCGGTCAGCGCGAGCGCGCCGATCAGGAACGCGCCAGTACGTCCGCGGCAGGTACTGGCGCAGCCCGCCCATCTTCCGCATGTCCTGCTCGCCGACGAGCGCGTGGATGACGATGCCCGGCGGCGAGGAAGAGCAGCGCCTTGAAGAACGCGTGCGTCATCAGGTGGAACATCGAGTTCGCGTACGCGCCCGATCCCCGCGCCGAGGAACATGTAGCCGATCTGCGACATCGTCGAGTAGGCGATGACGCGCTTGATGTCGACCTGGACGAGCGCGATCAGCCCGGCGAGCAGGAGCGTCGCCGCGCCGAGGCCGGCCGCGAGGTCCTGGATGCGGGGCGCCGACTCGAAGATCGGCGCGGCGCGGACGAGCAGGTAGACGCCCGCCGTGACCATCGTCGCCGCGTGGATGAGCGCGCTGACCGGGGTCGGGCCCTCCATCGCGTCCGGGAGCCAGGTCTGGAGCGGGAGCTGTGCCGACTTCGCGACCGCGCCGCCGAGCAACCCGAGCGCGACGAGGTTGACCGCCCACGAGCCGTCGTGCGCCCTCCGCCCACTCGAACGACGAGGCGAACTCCAGCGAGCCGGTCCGCTGGATGAGCAGGAAGAAGGCGAGCGCCATCGTCGCGTCGCCGAACGCGTTCATGATGAACGCCTTCTTCGCGGCGGCGACCGCGCTCGGCCGCTCGTGGTGGTAGCCGATCAGCAGGTACGAGCTGAGCCCGACGAGGCCCCAGCCGACGAGCAGCAGCAGCAGGTTGCCGCCGACTGGACGAGGAGCAGCATCGAGAAGACGAACAGCGCCATGTATGCGAAGTAGCGGCGCTCCTCGTCGTCGCCGTCCATGTAGCCGATCGAGTAGCCGACGATCAGCGCGCCGACGCCGGAGACGATCAGCATCATCAGGATCGAGAGCGGGTCGACGAGCAGCGTCAGCCCGACGTCGAAGTCGCCCGCGGAGAGCCAGGTCCAGGACGTCGTGAGGTGCGTCCGCTCCTCGTCCGGCTCGCCGCAGGATCGAGAAGAAGGCGACGGCCGCGGCGACGAACGAGACGGCGACCGACAAGCGTGGCCAGGTAGCCCGTGACGCGCCGCGACCAGCGTGTGCCGCCGAGCGTGATCAGTACTGCCGCGGCGAGCGGCGAGAAGAGGCAGACCCAGGCGGCCGTGATCACGCGGCAACTCCGGTCTTCGCGACCACGCGATCGAAGACGACCTTCGCGGCGATGCTGGAATTGCGCGCTCCGGGTCACATTCGGGCGCATAGGCGGTCAGCGCAGCAGCTCGAATCGTCGAACCGCTCGCCGATCGCGTCGATCGCGTCAGCCAGCGCGTCGAGCTGTGGCCCACCGTCGACCGCGTACCAGTTGGCCCGACCGACGGACGGGTCGAGCACGTCGAGGTCGACGTGGACATAGACGGAGTCGACGCGGGAGCGCAGCTCGTCCAGAGCCGGCTCGAGCTCCGAGACGCTCACGGCCTGCACATCGGATGCGTCGAGTCGCTCCTGTTCTCCCGAGTCGATGTCGCGTGCGCCGACGAGGACGACGTGTCCTTCGGGGATGGTCGGCAGGCCCTCGCGTAGCTCTTGGCCACCCGCTCCCCGTGAGCATCGCGAGGCCGAAGCCGTCGAAAAACCCGGTCTCCGTCGTGTCCGGCGTGTTGAAGTCGGCGTGGGCGTCGAACCAGACGACGCCCACCTCTCCGCCGAGACCCGACGACGGTCCCGAGCGAGCTGTAGCAGTTGCCGGCCACGACGAAGGGAAAGCCGCCGTCGGCGACCGTCTCCCGGACGCGATCGGCAAGCGCGCGAATGACGCCCATCGACGCGGAGACCTCGTTCATGAATTCGGCCTGGTACTCGACCGAGAGGCCCCCGCCACCCAGTACCTCGACCAGGACCGGTACGCCCTTTCCCAGGCCGACGTCTTTCCGGCCCAGGTGGTACGGGACGGCGATCAGCGTGACGTCGCTCATCCGCGCAGGGTCGAGAGCTTGTCGACGTCCAGCACGAGCCGGCGGCGGTGCACGGCGACGATCAGGCCGAGCCCGACGACGACCTCGGACGCGGCCACCGCCATCACGGCGAGCGCGAAGATCTGCCCGTCCAGCTCTCCGTGGTGGCGCGAGAACGTGATCAGCGCCAGGTTCGCCCCGTTGAGCATGATCTCGAGCGAGAGCAGGACGATCAGCGGGCTACGCCGGAGCATCACGCCGAGTGCGCCGATCGCGAACAGGAACGCTGCGACGGCGAGGTACCAGGTGAGGTCCGGGCCCCATCACCGGAGCGGCGGCACCTCCTCCTCGAGCAGCCCATCGCCCGAGCGCCCGAACTCTTCTCCTCGTGCGTGGCTGCCGAGCACGACTCCCCCGACGGCCGCGGCGAGCAGCACGATCGAGGTGATCTCGAACGCGAGCAGGTGGTCGGTGAGGAAGAGCTCGCCGATCGCCCGCGGGCTGCCGAATGCCGCCGTGATGTCGGGCGCATCCGAGAGCCGGCCACTCGCCTTGAGCCCGATCACGATCACGATCTCAACCATTAATGCGCCGGCCGCTGCGACCGCCCCGAGCGCCTGCCAGCTCGGGCCGCCGGCCCAGGGCGCGTCGACGTGCCGGCCGAGGTACGCGATCACGAACAGGAACATGACCATCACGGCGCCTGCGTAGACGAGCACCTGGGCCGCCGCGACGAACTCCGCCGAGAGCAGCAGGTAGAGCACGGCGAGCGAGCCGAGGTTGCCGATCAGCGAGAGCGCCGAGTAGTACGGGTTGGCGAAGCTGACGACTGCCGTGGCCGAGCCGAGGCACGCGAACGCGGCGACGATCCAGACCGCCCAGACGACGACGTCGCCCACCTACGAGCGCTCCTTGTACGCCGGGATCGGCGTGTCGTAGAGGTCGCGATCCGCCACCGGCACGCGCTTGATCGGCTCGGCCAGCAGCATGTCCTTCGTGTAGATGAGGTCGTCGCGCGAGTACTCGGAGATCTCGAACTCCTGCTCGAGCGTGATCGCGTCGAACGGGCACGCGAGCTCGCAGTAGCCGCAGAAGATGCAGCGAGACAGGTTGATCTCGTAGATCCGCGCGTAGCGCTCGCCGGCCGAGACGCGGTTGTCGGCGGTGTTCTCCTCGGCGACGACGCGGATGCAGTCGGCCGGGCAGGCGGCCGCGCAGAGCGAGCAGCCGACGCATTTCTCGAGCCCGTTCTGGTGTCGCCAGAGCCGGTGCCGGCCGCGGAAGCGCGGGTAGACCGGCCGCTTGTATTCCGGGTACTGCTGCGTGATCGGCTTCTTGAAGATCTGCCTCAGCGTGACGCCGAAGCCGCGGACGGAGTCGAGCGGCTGCGGGCTCACAGCGCGACCACCAGCGCCGCGGTCACGAGCGCGTTCAGCGTCGCCACCGGGCAGGAGCACCTTCCAGCCGAACGACATCAGCTGGTCGTAGCGAAGCCGGGGCAGCGTCGCGCGCAGCCAGATGAACAGGAAGATCAGGATCAGCACCTTGAGGAGGAACCAGATCGGGCCCGAGCGGGGGCCAGGGACCGACCCACCCGCCGAAGAAGAGCGTCACGCAGAGGGCCGAGAGGGTGATCATGTTCACGTACTCGGCCATCGAGAAGAGGCCGAAGCGCATGCCGCTGTACTCGGTGTGGTAGCCGGCGACGAGCTCGGTGTCTGCCTCAGGCAGGTCGAACGGCGGTCGGTTGGTCTCGGCGGTGCCGGCGGCGAAGAAGACGAGCAGGCCGACGACCTGGGGAACCGCGTACCAGACCGTGTCCTGCTGCTGGTCGACGATCTCGGTCAGCGAGAGCGAGCCGGCCATGAGGACCACGCCGAGCACGGACAGCGCCAGCGCCACCTCGTACGAGACGAGCTGCGCGCACGTCCGCATCGATCCCAGCAGCGCGTACTTCGAGTCGGAGGCCCAGCCGCCGATGATGAAGCCGTAGACCCCGAGCGCGCCGATCGCGAAGATCAGGATCAGCGAGATCGAGACGTCCACGATCGAGCCGGAGAGGTCGTAATTCCCGATGTGCCAGCCCTCGCCCCAGGGGATGACGCAGAAGGCGGCGAGCGCCGCGGTGGCGGAGATCAGCGGCGCGCGGATGTAGAGCGTCCCGACGGCGCTCATCGGATAGAAGCTCTCCTTGCGGATCAGCTTCACGAGGTCGGCGATCGGCTGCAGGAGCCCGAATGGGCCCGCGCGGTTCGGGCCGTACCGGTGCTGCATGCGCCCGATGAGCTTGCGCTCGACCCAGGTCATGTACGCGAACATGCCGAGCAGGAGGTTGATGATCACGAACGCCTTGATGAAGTCGATCCACCAGGGCTCGTTCACGTGTCGACCTCTACGTGCGTGCCAAGGTCCTGCGCGTGCTCGGTCGGCACTCGCGCGACCCCGCTGACGAGCCTTCTGTTCACGCGTGCGCGAAGCTCGACTGACGTCCCGTTCGAGCTGACGCGGACGGTGGCTCCGGGAGCGACCCCCAGCCCACTCGCGTCGTCGGGCGAGAGCTCGATCTCCGGGCCGGGTCGCTGGAACTGCAGCTCGGGCACTCGCTCGACGGCGGGGCCGGAGAAGAGCGGGCGGTAGGGCAGGAGCCGCAGCCCTTTGCCGGTTCCGTTCTGCTTCGGCTCCACGGATGCGGCGGGCGGCTTCGACGTCGGTCGACCGGGGCGGAAGCGGGGCGATGCTCCCCGATCGCGGCGTAGTCGATGCCTCCGTAGCAGCGCTCGGAGAGCTCGGCGAAGGCCTGCGACGGGTACGGCGAGATGCTCGACGCCGAAGCGCTCGGCCAGCTTCGCGATCCAGGCGAGCTCGTCGGGGCAAGGTGGGATGACGGCGCGACGGAGCCGCTGGAGCCGGCCCTCGAGGTTCATGTATGTCCCGTCGCGCTCGAGATAGCTCGTGCCGGGGAAGACGAGGTCGGCCCAGCCGGCGACCGGGGCCCGGAACATCGAGATCGCGAGGACCCTCTCCGGCCCGCTCGGCGAGCGCGCGCACGTCCGGGTTCGCCGCGGCCTCGTCGCCCGAGACGATCAGCAGCTCGATCGGCTCCGGGTCGGTCGGGTCGCGCGTCGGCCGCCGCAGCCCAGGCGTCGGCGACCCCGCGGCCGTTCGCGGTGTCCAGAAGATGGAATGCGCCGCTTCCCGGCTTGTCGGCGAGCCCGAGCTCTCCGGCAAGGGCGGCGACGGTCGCCCCGCCGCTCGGGTCGGGGCCGGACCAGATCAGGATTGCCCTGTCGAGGGCTCGGATCCGGCTTCCGAGCTCGTCGCGAACCATCGCGACGCCGCCGTCGGGCGTGCCGATCTCGCTCTCGACGAGCTCGGCGCCGGCACGGCGCGCGGCCTTGATCCAGAGGTCGACGATCGGCGCCCGCTCGACGACCGGGTCGTCTCCGAGCACCACGATCAGCTCCGCCTCGCGGATCGCCGAGAGCGGCAGCCGGAATGCGTCGAGTGCCGGGCTGACGTCCTCCGGCATTACCGCGCAGTGGGCGTCGAGCCCCTGGCGGAGCAGCTTGCCGAGCGCGTACGCCTGCTCGCCGGTCTCGGAGCCGGACAGCGCGGTGACGATGCTCGTGCCCGGCCGCTCGGAGCATCGACTCCGCCTCGTCGAGCGCGTCGTCCCAGGAGAGCGTCTCGTAGCGGCGGCGCCCCGTTCGCCGGCCGGGGTCGACGATCCGGTCGTCGGCGCGGAGGTGCGTGAACCCGAACCGGCCCTTGTCGCAGAGCCAGCCCTCGTCGACCTCGGGTGGTTCCGCGAGACGATGCGCTTGACCTTTCCCTCGCGCGTCGTCGCCTCGATGTTGCAGCCGACGGGGCAGAGGCCGCAGACGGTCGGCACGTCCTGGATCTCCCACGGCCTCGCTTCGAACCGGTACTGCGTCGACGTGAGCGCGCCGACCGGGCAGAGCTCGATCACGTTTCCCGAGAAGGGCGCGCGGTACGGCTCGTCCTCGAAGGTGGCGATGATCGGACTGCGAGCCACGGTCGCGGGCGACGAGCTGGCTCGTCCTCGGCCACGTCCGAGGAGAAGCGCGTGCAGCGGTAGCAGAGGATGCAGCGCTCGCGGTCGAGAGCGATCGTCGGCGAGATCGGGATCGGCTTCTCGAAGGTGCGCTTCGGGAACGTGTTGCGCGTGACCGGCGGCCCCCAGCGGAACGTCAGGTCCTGGAGCGGGCACTCGCCGCCCTTGTCGCAGACCGGGCAGTCGAGCGGGTGGTTGACGAGGATGAACTCGAGGGTCGAGTTCTGTCCGTCGGCCGCCGTCGGGCGAGGTCTGCGCGGTGCGGACGACCATCCCGTCTGCCGCGGTCAGCGTGCAGCCGGCCTGGAGCTTCGGCATGCCCTCGACCTCGACGAGGCACATGCGGCACGCGCCGATCGGCGGCCCGAGCCGCGGCTCGTAGCAGAAGACCGGGATCTCGATCCCTGCTGCGAGCGCCGTCTCGACGAGCCCAGTCCCCTTCGGCACCTGCACCTCGCGCCCGTCGATCGAGACGGTGACCAGCTCTGCCGCGCTCATGTCCCATCCCGTCACGAGGGACAGTCCCTCGTTCGAAACGTGACGAGGGACTGGCCCCGGAGTCACGCCGGCACCTCGGCGACCGGGGAATGCGTGTGCTGGTCGACCGGGGCGACGACGCCTTCGATCGACGACTCGCCGCCGTACGGGCAGCCGCCCTGGTCGATGTGCGCCTCGAACTCGTCGCGGAACTTGTCGATGTAGCTCTTGACGGGCCAGACGGCGAAGTCGCCGAGCGCGCAGAGCGACTTGCCCTCCGACGCGGTCGCAGATGTTGCGCAGGAGGTCGAGGTCGGAGTGCTCCGCCCGGCCCGACTCGATCTTCTCGAGCAGGCTCACCATCCAGCGCGTCCCCTCGCGGCACGGCGTGCACTTGCCGCACGACTCGTGCATGTAGAACTTCTCGACCCGCAGCCCGAGCTGCACCATGCAGGCGCGGTCGTCGACGACGATGATCGCCGCCGAGCCGAGGAACGATCCTGCGGCCTGGATCGAGTCGAAGTCGGCCGGCGTGTCGATCTCGTCCGGCGTGAACACCGGGACGGACGAGCCGCCGGGGATGACCGCCTTCAGCTCCCGCCCGCCTGGGACGCCGCCGCCCGAAGTCGAAGATCAGCTCGCGAAGCGTCGTCCCGAGCGGCAGCTCGTAGTTGCCGGGCCGCTCGACGTTCCCGGAGAGCGAGAAGACGACGGTCCCCGGGGACGCCTCCGGGCCCGATCGTCGCGTACCACTTGGCCCCGCGCTCGATGATGATCGGCACGTTCGCCAGCGTCTGGACGTTGTTGATCAGCGTCGGCGCTCCGTAGAGCCCCGCGATCGGCGGGAACGGTGGTCGCGGCCGCGGCTGGCCGCGCTTGCCCTCGAGCGAGTCGAGCAGCGCCGTCTCCTCGCCGCAGATGTACGCACCGGCGCCGCGATGCAGCACGAGCGTCACGTCTTCGAGCAGGCCCGCGTCGCGCACCTCGTCCGCGGCCGCCTTCAGAACCTCGTACTCGGCCCCGTACTCGCCGCGGATGTAGATGAAGACGTGCTTCGAGCCGATCGCGTGGGCCGCGATCAGGCAGCCCTCGATGAACCGGTGCGGGACCCGGCGCATGATCTCGCGGTCCTTGAACGAACCCGGCTCGGACTCGTCCGCGTTCGCGACGACGTAGGTCGGCTTGCCCGCAGCCTCGGGCGGCTGGACGAGGCTCAGCTTTCGCCCCATCGGGAAGCCGGCTCCCCCACGTCCGCGCAGCGTCGCTGCGGAGATCTCCTCGATCACCTGCTCGCGAGTCATGCCGCGGGCCTTCTCGAGCGCGCCGTAGCCGCCGACCGCCTGGTACTCGGCGAGCTTCGTCAGGTCGCGCTCGTCCGCGCCCTGGAGCACGAGCTCCTGCAGCTCAGCCATCGCCGAGCTCCGCGACGATTCCAGGCACGTCCTCGGGGCGCGTCGGCTCGCGATAGCGGTGGTCGACGACGACGACCGGCGCGTACCCGCAGCCTCCTGCGCACTCGATCGTCCGCAGCGTGACCTTCCCGTCCTCGCTCGTCTCGCCCACCGCGATGCCGAGCTCCTGCTCGAAGGCCTCGACCACCTGCTGCGCCCCGACGAGCGCGCACGAGACGTTCGTGCAGACCTCGACGAGGTGCTCGCCGACGGGAGCGAGGTGGTACATGTCGTAGAAGGACGC
Source organism: uncultured Actinomycetes bacterium (assembly GCA_963776955.1). Classification (GTDB taxonomy): domain Bacteria; phylum Actinomycetota; class Thermoleophilia; order Gaiellales; family Gaiellaceae; genus VAXT01. Next base: position 269,449 of record CAVZOM010000001.1, on the reverse strand, counting down.
GACGGCCTGGACATGCGCCGGCGTCAAGTCGAGCGCGTCCGCGACCTCCTCGAGCGCCTCACGCGGGAGCCAGCCGCCGTACTCACGCTGCGCCAGCCGCAGCCCGCTCATCACAGCGGACCGCTGATCCGGGTACGGCTTCGCCGCCTCCCGGATCTCGTCCTGCAGGCTGCTCACCGGTCGACCTCCCCCATGACCGAGTCCAGAGAGCCGACGATCGCGATCAAGTCCGCGATCAGCGCGTTCGTCATGCAGGTCGCAGTCGCCTCGAGCGCGACGAACGACGGCGCACGGAACTTCACCCGCCACGGCTTCGGGCCCTCCGTCGGAGACGACGTAGCACCCCATCTCGCCGCGCGGCGACTCGACCGTCACGTAGACCTCGCCCTCGGGCACGCGGTAGCCCTCGGTGACGATCTTGAAGTGGTGGATGAGCGACTCCATCGAGGTGTGCAGCTCGTGGCGCGGCGGCAGCACGACCTTGCGGTCGTCGGCGATCCACGGCCCTTCAGGCATCCCTTCGAGGCACTGCTCGACGATCCGCACCGACTCGCGCATCTCGTCCATCCGCACGCGGTACCGGTCGTAGACGTCGCCGCTCGTTGTAGACCGGGACGCCGAAGTCGATGGTCGGGATAGGCGAGGTAGGGCCGGTCCCGCCGCAGATCCCAGTCGACCCCCGATGCGCGCAGCACCGGCCCGGACTGGCCCAGCGCGATCGCGTCGTCGGCCGAGAGCAGGCCCGATGCCCTGCGTCCGCTCGAGCCAGATCTCGTTCCGTGTGAGCATCGCCTCGTACTCGTCGATCGCCTTCGGCATCCACTCGACGAACTTGCGGCACTCGGGGTAGAAGCCGCGCGGGATGTCCTCGGCGAGCCCGCCGGCCTGGAAGTACCGCGTGTGCATGCGCGTCCCGCAGACCATCTCGAACAGGTCGAGGATCAGGTCGCGCTCGCGGAAGCAGTACCAGAACATCGAGATCGCACCCAGCTCGAGCGCGCTCGTGCCGAGGAAGATCAGGTGCGAGTGGATGCGCGTCAGCTCGGTGAGGAGCGTTCGCATCCAGGTCGCCTTCTGCGGGACCTCCATCGCGAGCAGCTTCTCGATGGCGAGGACGAAGACGAGCTCGTTGTACTGGAAGGAGACGTAGTCGATGCGCTCCGGGTACGTGATCGCCTTCCACCACGTCTTGTGCTCCATGTTCTTCTCGAAGCCGGTGTGGAGGTAGCCGATCACGGCCCGGATGCCGACGACCTCGCTCACCGCGCAGGTCGACGACGAGGCGCAGGACGCCGTGCGTCGACGGATGGTTCGGGCCGAAGTTGACCTGGAGGATGTCCTCGGAGTCGCGGAGCCCGGGCGGCACCTCGAGCACGGTGGGGATCGGCGCGGGGATCTTCGAGCCGCGGTAGATCTGCGGTCGGTCGGTGACGGCCATCACTCTTCTCCCGAGAAGCGGACGGGCTCGCCGCCGAGCGGATAGTCCTTCCGCAGCGGGTGCCCCTCCCAGTCGTCCTCCATGATGATCCTGGCTCAGGTTGGGGTGGCCCTCGAAGCGGATGCCCATCAGGTCGAACGCCTCGCGCTCGTGCCAGTCGGCGGTCGGCCACACCGGGACGACGCTCGCGACGCTCTGACCGTCCTCGAGCCAGACCTGGACGCGGACGACCGAGGCACTCGGGCCTGATCGCGAGCAGGTGGTAGTTGACGGCGAAGCGCGCCGGCTTCGGCTCGGGCTTGCGCGCATAGCCCTGCGCGCTCAGGGCATCGATGTCGCGGCCTGCCGCCGTGCCGTAGTAGCCCGCGACCTCGCGCTCGCCCCAGCCGAGGTAGTCGACGGGCGTGATGTCGGAGAGGAAGTTGAACCCCTCCTCGTCACGGAGGTACGTGCACGCCTCGACGATCCGGGCCGGATCGACGACGAGCGTCACCTCGTCGTGCGCATCGCGGCTCTCGACGAGCCCCGGGACTCCATCGAAGGTCAGCTCGCGACCCCGCGGATCTCGTAGGCGGGCGGCACGCCGGCCTTGATCTTCTCCTGCAGCCGGACGATCCCCTCGACGAGCGCCTCGGGCCGCGGCGGGCAGCCGGGCACGTGGATGTCGACCGCGACGATCTTGTCGACGCCCTGGAGGATCGTGTAGTTGTTGAACATCCCGCCCGAGCTCGCGCACGCCCCCATGGCGATCACCCACTTCGGCTCGAGCATCTGGTCGTAGATCTGACGGAGCGGCGCGGCCATCTTGTGGGCGACGCGGCCGGAGACGATCAGCAGGTCCGCCTGGCGCGGCGACGAGCGGAACACCTCGGCGCCGAAGCGCGCGATGTCGTAGCGCGACGAGACGATCGACATCATCTCGATCGCGCAGCATGCGAGCCCGAACGTGTCCGGCCAGATCGAGTTGCCCTGAGCCCAGTGCACCGCCTTGGAGACGGTCGTCAGCATCAGCTTGTCCTCGAGGTCGCCGAGCTCCTGCTCGAAGACGCCCGGCCCCTTTCCGCGCCAGAGCACGCGCTCGGAGTTGAGCCCGTAGTCGGCGAGCCGCTGCTTCTTCCTCACCGCCACTTGAGAGCCCCCTTGCGCCAGATGTAGACGTAGGCCAGCGCGAGGATCCCGATGAAGAACGCGAACTCGAGGAAACCGAACCAGCCGAGGGGCTCGAGCACGACGCCGAGCGGATAGAGGTAGACGATCTCGATGTCGAAGACGATGAAGAGCATCGCCGTCAGGTAGAAGCTGATCGTGAACTTCGTCGCCTCCGGCGGGCCCTGGGAGACACCGGACTCGAACGGCAGGCGGCGGGTGCGCGTCCGCCGCGCGGGCCGCGTCGCGAAGACGAACGACATCAGGATCATCGAGGCCGGGATAGCGGCCGCGAGCATCCCGTACATCAGGAACGGGAGCCAGCTATCGAGCATCGGCGCTCCAGCTCTCCCAGGCCAATCCGCGCGGAAACCTACCACGGCACGAGCGACCGCGGATTCGGCTCAACGATGCGGGTATCGGCTGTTACAAAGTCCGGGTCGTCCGGGGTTGAGCCGGGAAGCCGCGTTGCTACCATGCGAGCGATGGCAACGATCGAGCGTGAAGCGCTCGTGACGCTCACCGAGAGCGCCGCGACGAAGGTGAAGGAGCTCATGGCCGAGGAGCCCGAGGGCGAGGCCACGGTGCTGCGCGTCGCCGTTCAGGGCGGTGGCTGCTCGGGCTTCGAATACGCACTCGGGTTCGACTCGGGCGCGCAGGAGGGCGACCACCAGCTCGACGCGTTCGGCGTCCCTGTCGTCATCGACCCGCTCAGCGCGCCGTACCTGCAGGGCACCGAGATCGACTTCCTCGACGGCCTCCAGGGCGGGTTCGCCATCAACAACCCGAACGTGACCGCCGCATGTGGCTGCGGCCACTCGTTCCAGGTCGAAGAGGGCGACGAGGGCGAGATGCCCGCCGCCGGCTCCGGTTGCGGCTCCGGCTGCGGCTAGCGCCTCCTGGATTACATTTCAGGCCGTGAGCAGCGACGGCCTCGTCGACATCACCATCCTCGGAGCAGGGCCGGTTGGCCTCTCTGCTGCGTACTACGCCGGGCACCGTGATGCCACCGTGCGGATCGTCGAGAGCCTCGAGCAGCTCGGCGGGCAGGTGGCGGCGACCTATCCGGAGAAACACGTCTACGACGTTGCCGGGCATCCGAAGATCCTCGGGCAGAAGCTCGTCGACCTCTGCATGGAGCAGGGGCTCCAGTACGACGCCGAGGTAATTCTCGGCGAGGAGGCGACTACGCTCGAGCGCATCAACCAGAACGGCGAGGAGATCTACGCGTTGTCGACGGACAAGGGCGGGCCGTATCTCTCCCGAGCTTTGATCGTGACGGCCGGTCACGGCGCGTTCGAGCCGCGGAAGCTCGGCGTCGACGACATCGACGAGTGGCTGGGCCGAGGCTTGTACTACGTCGTGAAGGAGAAGGCGCAGTTCGCGGGTAAGCGCTGCGTCATCGTCGGCGGCGGCGACTCGGCGCTCGACTGGACGCTGGGGCTGCAGGACACGGCCGACCTTCCGATCACGCTCGTCCACCGGCGCGATCGGTTCCGGGCGCTCGAGACGTCGTTGAACGAGGCGCGGCGGCTCGAGTCCGAGGGCGCCGTGCGCATCCTGACTCCGCACGAGGTCCGCGAGGTGCACGGCGACGGGAGCATCGAGGCGGTGACGATCGAGAACACGGCTTCCGGCGAGCTGGAGCGGTACGACTGCGAGGCGCTGATCACGCTGCTCGGCTTCGTCTCACACCTCGGCGCGATCGCCGACTGGGGCATCGAGCTCGAGGGTAAGAAACAGCTCAAAGTCGAACCGACGACGATGGAGACGAATCTCCCGCTCGTCTACGCCGCCGGGGACGTCGCCGGCTATCCCAGCAAGATCACGCTGATCACGATCGGAATGGGTGAGGCCGCGATCGCCGCGAACAACGCGATCGCGCAGATCCGCGGCGAGAAGGTCCAGCCGAAGTACTCCACGGACTAACCCGCGAGCTCCCCCACGCATTAGCCCACCGCGTCCCTCGATCGAGTGTCGCTCGATCTAGCTGGCTGTGCCGATCGTTGCAATCGTGACCCCAAGCTCCCTGGAATGTCTCGCCTGTGGCGAGCGCCGTTCCGCAATCGACAGCGTGCACAGCCATCTCTCGACCGGCGAGTGCCCGCGGTGTGGCTATGTCGGCTGGGCCCCGGCTACCGATCTGACCGAGTACACGCGCCGGGTGCTCCGCGACCGGCCGGTCGAGCGGCGCCGGGTCTCGGCTTCGCCGCGTCCTAGGTTCCTCTAGGTAAGGCACAGCCAACCTCCTCCCCGCTGCCGATCCTAGTTGCGGTAGGCGCACGTGTCTGTGCCGATTTCGCGCCGGGATAGACTCGCGCCATGGACGAGCTCTGGGGGCCCGAGACGAAGAAAGCGGTCGAGAACTTCCAGGTTTCGGGTGAGCCGATCCCGCACACACGTCGCCCGCTGGCTCGGGTCGCATCAAGGCCGCAGCGGCGCGCGTGAACGCCGAGCTTGGCCTCCTCGATTCAGACAAGGCCGAGCGGATCGGCTCGGCGGCCGACCGCATCGCCGCCGGCGAGCTCGACGACCAGTTCCCGATCGACGTCTTCCAGACCGGCTCGGGAACCTCGTCGAACATGAACGCGAACGAAGTCATCGCGAGCCTCGCGGGCGAAGGACATCCACGCGAACGACGACGTGAACATGGGCCAGTCGTCCAACGACGTGTTCCCGTCGGCCGTCCACCTCGCTGCCCTCGATCAGCTCACGAACGATCTCGTCCCGGCTCTCGACGTGCTCGCCCGTGCGCTCGAGGCGAAGTCGAGCGAGTTCGACGACGTCGTCAAGTCGGGACGGACGCATCTGATGGATGCCGTCCCGGTCACGCTCGGCCAAGAGTTCGCGGGCTACGCGGCCCAGGTGCGCCAGGGAATCGCCCGCATCGAGTCCACGCTCGAGCGCCTCGGCCAGATCCCGCTCGGCGGCACCGCCGTCGGCACGGGTCTCAACACCCATCCCGAGTTCGCCGAGCGCGTGCGCACCATGCTCGCGGACGAATCTGGTCTCACCATCCTCCCGCCGGCCGATCCATTCGAGGCACAGGCCGCGCGCGACGGGCTCGTCGAAGCATCGGCTGCGATGAAGGTGGTCGCCGTCTCGCTGACGAAGATCGCCAACGACATCCGTCTAATGGGCTCCGGCCCCAGAGCCGGCCTCGCCGAGATCGCCCTCCCCGAGCTCCAGAAGGGAAGCTCGATCATGCCCGGCAAGGTCAACCCGGTGATCCCCGAGGTCGTCACACAGGTCTCGGCCCAGGTGATCGGCAACGACGCGGCGATCACCGTCGGCGGCATGCAGGGCCACTTCGAGCTCAACGTCTTCGTTCCACTGATCGCGCGCAACCTGCTCGACTCGATCCGGCTCCTCGCGGCCGCATCCCGCCTCTTCGCGGAGAAGTGCGTCGAAGGGATCGAGGCCAACCGCGAGACGTGCGAGCGCTACGCCGAGCTGACGCTCTCCGCTGCGACCGCCCTGAACCCGTACATCGGCTACGACAAGGCGACGGAGATCGTCAAGGAAGCCGCCGCCAGCGGGCGATCCCTGCGAGAGGTCGCGCGCGAGGCGGGCGTCGACGAGCAGGTGCTCGGACGAGGCGCTGGACTATCGCGAGATGGCGAATCCGCACAAGGCGCCGAAGACCGCTCACTCTTGACATAGAGATCTACATCGAGCACTCTCTATTGCTCCGAGGAGGGGTCCTGGGCGGCTGATCGACCCTGCCCGAGGCGTTCCGTCGCTACTGCAAGACAGGGGAAGGGAGAAAGATGTCACGTTCGAGAGGAGGTCTCTTCGCGGGTCTGGCTGCGCTGATCGTGGCGATCGTCGTCATCGTCGGCGCCGGTGCGGCATCGACGCCACAGCGCGCGAAGAGCAAGTTCACGAAGCACGACCGCACGCTGCTCGCAAAGAAGGCGCGGCAGGGCGCGAGAACGGTTTCGCTGCTGGTCGTCACACCGCGGCGCAAGACCGACTCGGTCGCCCGTGACCTGCGGCAGCTCGGCGGCAAGATCGAATACCGCCACAACCGGCTCGGCTACGTCCGAGTCAGAGTGCCCCTCCGCAAGGCCGACCAGGCATCGCGTTTGAAGGGCATCCAGGCAATCAACGTCGACGAGGTCCTCCCGCTGCCCGACCCGCGGCCGGACGGCGTCGATCGACCCGACTCCGCAGCCGGCGCCCGGCGCAGGCACTCCGCGGAGCAACCCGTACATGCCGACCCGCGACACGGGAGCTGCTCAGTTCGTCAACCAGCATCCGACCTGGGACGGCCGCGGCGTCACCGTCGGCATCGTCGACCTCGGCGTCGACTTCGACCATCCGAGCCTGAACACGACGAGCACGGGCCAGAGGAAGATCGTCGACTGGGTCACCGGGACACACCCGTCTCAGGACGGCGACCCGTCGTGGCGCTTCTTCACCGGCGCGCTGACGACGATCTCGGGTGGCTCCTTCTCCGCGTTCGGCCGGACTTACACCGGATTCCCGATCGACGGTCAGTACCGCGTCGCGCGAATGCGCGAGGACCTGCTCGGCGCAACCAGCGAGTACGGCATCGCGTGCAGCGGCGGTGGCACCGGGTCCGACCTGGACCGCAACGGCAACTGCGGCGACTTCTTCGCGATGGTCTGGCGCCCGTCCGACAACACGGTCTGGGTGGACGCCGACGGCGATGCGAGCTTCGCCGACGAAGACGGCGCGGGGATGAAGAGGTACAGCGTCAACCACGACGTCCACTACTTCGGCCATGACAATCCGGCGACCGCAGTCCGCGAATCGGTTCCGTTCACCGTCGAGCCGCTGACCGACCCGGTCGACGACCTGTTCTGGGTGAACATCGGAATCGTGGCCGGCGCCCACGGCTCGCATGTCGCGGGCATCACGGCCGGCAACAGCCTCTTCGGCGGCCAGATGAGCGGCGCGGCACCGGGGGCGAAGATCGTCTCGGTCCGGGCTTGCCTCTTCACCGCGGGCTGCACCACGCACGCGTTGATCGAGGGGATGATCTGGGTGGTCGAGACGGCCGACGTCGACGTCGTCAACATGAGCATCGGCGGCCTGCCCGCGCTCAACGACGGCAACAACACGCGAGCGGTGCTCTACAACCGCCTCATCGAGGACAACAACACGCAGATGTTCATCTCGGCCGGCAACAGCGGTCCGGGTGAGAACACGATCGGCGACCCGGCCGTTGCGACGAAGGTGATGGCGGTCGGTGCCTACATCCACAAGGAGACCTGGCAGCGGGACTACGGCTCCGACGCCAACTTCGTGGACAACATGCATCCGTTCAGCTCCCGCGGTCCCGCGGAGGACGGTGCATTCAAGCCGCAGATCATCGCGCCCGGCGCGGCGGTCTCGAGCGTGCCGACCTGGCAGGCCGGTCAGCCGGTTGTCGGTACGTACACACTGCCGCCCGGGCTACGGCATGTTCAACGGCACGTCGATGGCGGCTCCCCAGTCCGCCGGTGCGGCAGCCTTGCTGCTCAGCGCCGCCAGGGCGAGGGGCTTCACGCGTTCGGCGGCACAGCTCCGCAACGCGTTCAACTCGACGGCCCGCTTCATCCCGGGCTACACCGCGGCCGACCAGGGCAACGGCCTGATCGACGTCAACCGCGCGTGGGATCTGCTACAGGGATGGCCCCGAGACCGTGAACATCACGTCGCGGGTCGCAGTGCACACGATCCTGAGCGACTTCCTCCAGGAGCCCGGCTTCGGCCCGGGAATCTACGACCGCGAGGGCGTCACGCTCGGCCAGCGCTACACGCGCACGTACACGTTCACCCGCACGTCGGGCCCGAACCGGCCGGTGCTCTATCACCTCCGGTGGGTCGGCAACGACGGCACGTTCGACACGCAGAACAACCTGCTGCTACGCCTGAACCAGCCGACGACGCTCAACGTGCGGGTCAACCCGATGACCACGGGGGTCCACTCCGCGATCCTCAGGCTCGACAACTCGTCGACGGACGGAATCGACTACGCGACGATGAACACCGTCATCGTCCCCGACGAGCTCACGGCGGCCAACGGCTTCTCGGTCACGAAGACCGGGATGGCCGGCACGGAACCACGTGCAGCGGTTCTTCTTCCGCGTGCCCGCCGGTAGCCCGGTGCTCAAGGTCGACATGACGGGCCCCGACGACGACCCCGGGCACGGGCCAGGTGCGCTTCCTGCGCTTCCACCCGTGGGGCCTCGGCGTCGACAGCAACGCGAGCACCTCGTGCTACATGCCCGTCGTTGCCGGCTGTTCGACCGGTAGCCCGCTCAGCCGCACCTTCGCGGATACGACCGCGGGCGTCTGGGAGGTCACGGTCGAGGCTCGTAGGACGTCCGACGTCCCGTGGGCGCCGTTCACGTTGACCGCCTCGCTGTTCGGCGTCGAAGTGAGCCCGGATCCGGACGTCATCCCGGAGGCTCAGGTCGGCGTTCCGGTGCCTCGGTCGTACACGCTGACGAACAACTTCGGTTCGTTCGTCGGCCGCGCGACCGGGTCCGGCCTCGGCAGCGCACGCCGAGGCGTGTTCACGATCGCGAATCACGAGCTGCAGCACTACACGACGACGATCCCGGCAGGCACGACGTCCTTCCGGGCGACGATCGGCAACCCGTCGGATCCGGCGGCCGATCTCGACCTCTTCGTCTACCGCTGCAGCGACGCGACCTGCGCGACGCGCACGCTCGTCGGGCAGGCGGCGGACGGGGACTCCGAGGAGTCGGTCACGCTGACGAACCCGATCGCGGCGACGTACCAGGTCGACGTCGACGGTTTCTCGGTCCCGGCCGGGTCGACGACGTACGACTACGTGGACGTCTTCGCCAACCCCGCGCTGGGGTCGGTAACCGTCACGGATACGGACGCACAGCGCAACCAGGGCTCGACGTGGACCGTGCCCGGCTCGGTCCTCGTGTCCCAGGTGCCGGAGGCCGGTCGCGTGATGCTCGGGAACGTCCGGGTTGTCACCGACGCCGGCGTGCAGGTGGGCTCGGGGGACGTGGTCGTCGAGCACGTCACTCCGTAACTCCGCGAACACAACGACAAGGGCCGCCCCTCGGGCGGCCCTTGTCGTTCCTAACCCGAGCGCGCCGGCAGGCACTCCGGCGACGGCAACAGCTTCACGACGACGTAGCTTCCGGCCGATCCACGCGCGAGCACCCGGCTGCTCTCGCAGCGGCGGCTGCCCGGGATCGTGATCACGAAGTAGCCGTCGCCGTTCGCCCTCGTGCGCACTATCCGCTTCCCGGCCGTCACGCGCACGTTCTCGTCCGCCCGGAAGTGCTCCCCGCGAACCTTGACCGGCGCCGACTGCAGGATCCGAAGCGAGGGCTTGGTGGCCTTCGCCTCGGTCTCGAAGAAAACGGTGAAGCCGAGGACGATGGCGCCGACGGCCACGCACGCGCCGATCAGCAAGAGAGCACGCATGGCCCGGCCAGTATGACGGACCTCGGCTACGGCGACTGCGAGTCGACCGGCTGCAGCGACTCACGAATAGCCTCTGACACCTTTCGGTAGAGAAGGGCGGCTTTCCAGGCCCTTTCTCGTGAAGAGAGCACGCCGCGCGGCTGCGGGTTTCGTATATTTGCGCTCGCCCAGCGCCGCCAGCGCGGCGCAAAGCAAGGGAAAGGGGAGAGGTTGAAGAGACTCGTAGGAGTTTCAACCCTGTTTGGCGCCCTGATGGCCATGGTGGTCATCTGGGGCGGAGCGGCTGCTGCAACCAACAGCAGCAGGTCGCCGGCGAAGGCCCCGGACAGTGTCCGGTACCTGGGTCTTCGGCGACGAGGCCCGAGGGGCGAACATCACGGAGTGCCCCCAGGCCGGGCTCAACGACCAGAGCCTGCGTCGGACCGATCGCGACGACGTCGAGAGACTGAGCGACCGCGGCGACGACATCCGGCTCAATCTGGACTACTCGTGCATGCCGCAGGACGAGATGTCGATCGCGGTCAACCCGACCGACACCGACAACGTCTTCGGCGGCGCGAACGACTACCGCCTCGGCTGGGGATCGTCGGGGTTCTACGTGACGACCGATTCGTTCCGCCGCCACGGTGGCGGCCGCGACCACCGTCCTGGCGGGCACGGTGGCGGTAACCAGGGAAGCGGCTCCCACTACGACGGGATCGCGATCTTCCCGACGCCCGGCCCACATCCGGTCGGATCACCCGATGACCACATCGACGGCGGCGGCGACCCGATCGCGATCTTCGACCGGGCCGGCATCGCGTACTACGGCCAGATCCACTTCGAGCGGGAGAACGACACGAACGGCATCTTCGTGAACCGCTCGACGAACGGTGGCTTCACATGGTCGAGGCCGTGCGTTGCCATTCCGAACCCGCCGCGGTGCGGCGGCAACGGCGACGTGCGCCAGCCGGGCGACGGCATCGTGTCGTTCTTCCCGGACAACGACCGGATCCTGAACGGCAGCGTGCCGTTCGAGGACAAGCCGTACGGCACGGCGGGCCGACGCCCTGCAGGCGTCAATGCGCAGTGCTTCGACCATGAGCATGCGCCCGCAACGTGTGCACCAGGCACGGTCGGCGTCGACCGCGTCTACATCACGTGGACGAGGTTCGACGTGGACGGCACGTCGAAGATCTACATCAGCTTCTCCGACGACGAAGCTCGGTCGTGGTCGCCCGCGAGGGTGATCAGCGGCTCGGCGCCGTTCTGCGTCGGCGGGTCAGCCAACGACTGCGATTCCGACCAGGGCTCGCAGCCCGTCGTGCAGCCGACGAACGGTGTCCTCTACGTCGCGTTCGAGAACTTCAACACGCCGGACGAGAACCAGTACCTCCTCGTCCGCTCCAACGATGGAGGCGCGACCTTCCAGGGCCCGTTCTTCGTCACGCCGGTCTTCGACGTGAACTACCCGCAGGCCAACGCTGGTTCGCGACCTGACTGTCAGACCCGCGGCCAGCAGACCAACCGCTCTGTCCTCACGAACAGTTGCTTCCGCGTCAACGCGCGGGGGGCGATCACCGTGGACAAGCGGGGCGGGGCGTTCGCCGACGACCTCTACCTCGTCATCGCGGACAACCGCAACGGGACGAGGGTGAGCTCGAACACGGACGTCACGCTGTTCAAGTCGACGAACGGCGGCACGATCTGGACCGGGCCGACGCGGGTGAACAACGACCCGTCGAGCACCCCGGCGCTCCGCGACTGCGGTCGCACAGGTCGGCCTCCGTGCCCGACGGACGTCCACACCGGTAACGACCAGTGGTTCCCGTGGCTGGACATCAGCTGGCGGGGCTGGATCCACGGCACGTGGCAGGATCGTCGGCTCGACACGACCTCACCGGTCGGTGTCGGCGAGTGGCCGTCCAGCAAGACCAGGCGGGGCAACTACATCGCCTGGTACTGGGGCGGACGCTGCCAGACCACGCAGACCGGGCCGGTCGACCAGTCGTCCGGACGCCAGTGTGTCCATCCGGCTGCGGCGATCATCACGCAGCCGACTGGACCGGTGAATCCGCCTGACGACTACATGGATCCGGCGCAGTCGGTCTTCCCGTTCCGGAACTTCGGTATCTCCGACGTTCCGTACAACTGGGACTACTGCTTCCGCGCCGGCATCTTCTGTGGTGACTACGAGAACGTCTTCATCGACGTGGACAACAACGTCTGGTCGATGTGGACGGATGCCCGAAACGGGCGCTCCTCTCGCACGCAGACCGGTAGGAACCCGGCCTGCGAGCAGTCGGACGCCTGGGCGGACTCGTACAAGGACAACAAGGACGCGAAGGGCCAGCAGACGGCCAAGTCGAGCGACTCGAAGTTCTGGGTCACTCCGTGTCCGACCGACGACGACTAGGACCGACCTAGTCCGACGACAAGAGGGCCGCCTTCGAGGCGGCCCTCTTTCGTTCTAGTAGGCGACTGCGCCGCGGCCCGTCTCGGCCGCGTGCCGCTGCTCGTCTGCTCGATATGAGCTCCGAACGCAGCGGCCCCGAGAAGACCGAGCCGAAGCCGAGCGCCTCGCCCTGCTCGCGGAACCAGCGGAACTCGTCGGGATGCACCCAGCGGTCGATCGTCGCGTGCTTCGCGGACGGCTGCAGGTACTGGCCGATCGTGACGACGTCGACGCCGTTCTCGCGCAGGTCGCGCATCGTGTCGACGACCTCGTCGTTCGTCTCCCCCAGGCCCACGATGATCCCCGACTTCGTGAGCACCGGGTAGTCCGCGACCTCTTTCGCGCGGGCAGAGCAGCCACAGCGCCTTCTCGTAGGACGCTTTGGCTCCGCGCATCCGGCGGTGCAGCCTGCGCACGGTCTCGATGTTGTGGTTGAAGACCTCGGGCCTCGCGGCGAGGACGATCTGCAGCGCCTCCTCCTCGTAGTCGAGGAAGTCGGGCGTCAGCACCTCCACCGATGCGGCCGGCACCTTCGACTTGAGGGCCCTGATCGTGGCCGCGTAGTGACCGGCGCCCTTGTCGGGCAGGTCGTCGCGGTCAACGGAGGTGACGACGACGTGCTTGAGGCTCATCTGCGCCGCGGTGTGCGCGAGCCGCAGGGGCTCGAGCGGGTCCGGCGGGTGTTCAGGCTTGCCGGAGTTGACGTAGCAGTAGCGGCAGGCGCGCGTGCACGTGTCGCCAAGGATCTGGAAGGTCGCGGTGCCGCGGCCCCAGCACTCCGAGATGTTCGGGCAGCGAGCCTCCTCGCAGATCGTGTGCAGGTTGTGCCCGTGGATCAGCTTCTTGACGTCGAAGTAGCGCGAGTCGGCGCTCGGGGCGCGCACTTTCATCCACTCCGGGCGGCGCGGCCGCTCGGCCACGGGAAGCGACTTCTGCACGTGTGAAAGTGTACGGGTGGTGGTTCCCGAGGCGCCTCTCGAGATGACGAAGTTCGGGCTCCGGCCCGGCGGCGAGGGCTGGTTCGTCGTGAACGCGAGAGAGATGCGCTGGCGCGATACCGGCGGCCTCGGCGCGTTCTGCGACTTCGAGGGGAAGCGGCGCTTTCCCGGGCTCGGCATCAACCTCAACGTGCTTCAGCCTGGGCAGCCGATGGGCCTGTACCACCGGGAGAGCAGGCAGGAGGACTTCCTTGTGCTCGCAGGCGAGTGCCTGCTGATCGTCGACGGCGAGGAGCGGGAGTTGAAGACGTGGGATCTCTTCCACTCGCCGCCCGGAACGGAGCACATCATCGTCGGCGCCGGGACGGGCCGGCCGTCGTGCTCGCCGTCGGCGCACGGGGTCGGCGCCGCAAGGGCTTCGTCTATCCGGTCTCGAAGGTCGCGCGAAAGCATGGCGCCGGTGTCAAGACCGAGACGACGAGCCCGAGCGAGGCGTACGAAGGCTTCGCGAGCTGGAAGCGGTCGCCGTACCAGGAGGGCTGGCTACCCGAGCTCTAACTTGGGCGCCGGTGGCGAAAAGCCCGAGGAGCTAGCGAGCGGAGACTTGTTCGACGCCCTGGGTGGCGCCGGAGCTGGTCGCGCCGGTTGGCTTGGCCGTTAGCCGCTCGTGGAGTGGCTGCGGCCAGAGGCCGGCTCCGTCCTCGGCCGGGACCTCGTCGAAGGCGAGATCGAAGACTTCCTCGAGCGCCTGCGCCGCGCATGGGCGGAGCTCGTCGACGGCCACCGGCCGGCCCAGCTCCGTGGCGATCGTCGTGAACGACGCGTCCGTGAGGCCGCAGGCCGTGATCCACTGCGTGAACGGCGCCGTGTCGAGGTCGACGTTGAGCGCGTAGCCGTGCGTCGTCACCCACTTCGTGATGTGGACGCCGATAGAGGCGATCTTCCTCGGGATCGCGTCCTCGATCCAGATCCCCGTCAGGCCCTCGATGCGCGTCGCTTCGACGCCGACGGCGCGCAACGTGCGGATCAGCGCCTCCTCGAGGTCGCGGCAGTACCGCTTGACGTCCTGCCCGTGTCGAGTCAGGTCGAAGATCGGGTAGCAGACGAGCTGGCCGGGCCCGTGGTACGTGGACTTGCCTCCGCGATCGGTCTCCACGATCTCGACTTCCGCTCCGTCGGGCACGTGCAGCTCGCCCTCCTCCGTGCGCCGGCCGAGCGTGATCACCGGTGGTGCTCGAGTAGCAGCACCGTGTCCGGGATCGCTCCCTGCGAGACGGCGGCGGCGAGCGAGCGCTGGAGGTCCCAGGCTTCCGTGGTACGGAACCTGCCCGAGGTTCATGACATACGCGCCTCGCGCCATTCCTCGAGCCTAGCTGCCTTCGAGGAGCGCGCGGGCCTCGTCCAGATCCTCGCTCGCGAACGAGGATCTCCTGTCTGCCCGCCGGAGAAGCCGTCCATCGTCCCAGCGCCGAAATCGGTCTGCCGGCGAACCGACTCGATTCCCTCGGTCTGGAGCAGGCCGCGGATCGTCTCTGCCTCGGCAGGGTTAGCAGCCGTCGTCACGCGGATCGAGCTCAGCCACGGCCGTCCAGCACGATCTCCCAGCGCTCGATGCGCACCGGCCGGAGCATCCCGTTCACCCACCACGGATCGGTGGCGAACCGCTCCCGAATCGCCTCCTCGGACGGCGCGTCGACGATGATGCATGGTCTCGCGATCGCCCTCGAGCGGGCCGCCGAGCAGGATGAAGCCCTCGTCGACGAGGTCGTCCATGAACTTCGCGTGCTCGTCCCAGCCGTCCTGCTCTCGCATGTCGCGGCTCCAGTCCCACGGCCCGCCGCGCTCGAGCCGGAGGACGAACAGCTCCACGCTAGCCCTCGCCGATGACTGCCCGAGCGGTCTCGAGATCCTCTTGCTTGACGAGGATCTCCCGCGAGCCGCTCATCGCGCCGCTTCCGCCGATGCTCCCGGCGCCGACGTCCGTCGGCCTCTGCATCGACTCGATGTCCTCGAACTTCAGGAGCGACTGGATCTGGTCGGCTTCGATCTCGTTCACGACGACTGTCAGCCGAACGAGCTCCATCTGTCGTCCTCTAGTAGGAGACCTCGTCCCAGGACTCGAGCGCTTCCCTCAGGTCCTTGAGGAAGCGGCCCGCGAGCGCGCCGTCGACGAGACGATGGTCGTACGTGAGCGTGAGGTTCATGATCGGCCGGATCGCGATCACGTCCTTGCCGAAGGAGTCCTGGACGACCCAGGGCCGCTTGACGAGCGCGTACGTGCCGAGGATCGCCGCCTGCGGCTGGCTGATGACCGGCGTCCCGTGGAACGTGCCGTAGCCGCCCGGGTTCGTGATCGTGAACGTGCCGCCCTGCACCTCTTCGGGCGTCAGCTTCTTGTTGCGCGCGCGCTCGGCGATGTCGGTCACGGCCTGGGCCATCCCGAGCAGGTTCAGGCCCTCGGCGTGCTTGACGACCGGGACGATCAGGCCCTTGCCATCGGCGAGCTCGACCGCGAAGCCGAGGTTGATGTTCGGCCGGGTCACGATCTGCTCGCCGCGGATCTCGCCGTTGATCCACGGGTACTTCTTCAGCGTCTCGACGACGGCTCGCGCGACGAAGATCAGGTAGGTCGGGTTGACGCCGTACTGCTTCTGGAACTCGGGCTTGAGCTTGTTCCGGATGTCGACGACGCGCGACATGTCGACCTCGATCGCGCTCGTCACGTGAGCGGAGGTGTCGAGCGAGCGGCGCATGTGCTCGGCGATCCCGCGTCGCATCGCGTTCATCGGCTCGAGCTGCTCGCCCGGTGCGGCGGCCGCGGGCTGCGGGCCGGCCGGCGTCGGCTTGGCCGGCGCCTCGGCGGCAGGAGCAGGAGCCGGGGCAGGCTCGGGAGCCGGTGGAGGTGCCTCCGCCGGCGCCGGTGCGGGCTCCGGGGCAGCGGCCGGTGCGGGAGCCGGAGCTTCTGCGGGCGGAGCCGCAGCAGCGCCGGACTCGACGAACTGGAGGATGTCCTTCTTCGTCACTCGTCCCCCGCGGCCCGTGCCCTGGACGCTCGACACGTCGACGCTGTGCTCGGCCGCGATGCGCGCGACGACCGGGGAGACGAAGCTCTTCGAATCCTGCTCGCCGTTCGTCGGCGCGGCCGGCCGGCTGCGGTGCGGGAGCCGGCTCGGGAGCGGCCGCGGGCGCCGGAGCTGCTGTCTCGGCGCTCGAAGCGGCCTGAGCCTCGGCTGCGGCCTCAGCGGTCGCAGGCTCGGGCGGAGCCTCGGGCTCGGCAGCAGGCGCGCCGGCCTCGCCGCCGATGACCGCGAGCTTGGTCCCGACCTCGACCGTCTCACCCTCCTGGACGAGGATCTGCGTCACGATCCCGCTCGCGGGGCTCGGCACCTCGGTGTCGACCTTGTCCGTCGAGATCTCGAGCAGCGACTCGTCGGCCTCGATCTGCTCGCCCTCCTGCTTGAGCCACTTCGTGATCGTCCCCTCGGAGACGGAGACGCCCATCTGGGGCATCACGACGTCGACGGCTTCAGTCGCCACGCTACGCGTCCAGTACGGACCATGCACGAGGGCAGTTCTCATGCCTTAATACTCAGCCAGCTCTCGCAGTCCTGCGGCCACGTCTTCCACCTGCGGGATGAACGCTTTCTCGAGTGGCGGCGAGAAGGGAACGGGAGTGTCGGGCGCTGCGATCCGCTTGATCGGCGCATCGAGGTGCTCGAACGCCTCCTCGGCGATCGTCGCCGCGATCTCGCCGCCGAAGCCGCCGGTGCGCGTGTCTTCGTGGAGGACGAGCACCTTCGAGGTCTTCTGCGCGCTCTCGAGCACGGCCTTCTTGTCCCAGGGGACGATCGTGCGCAGGTCGAGGATCTCGACCGACACGCCGTCGGACTCGAGCTCCTTCGCCGCGTCGTCGGCCGTGTAGACCATCGCGCCCCAGGTGACGACCGTGATGTCGTCGCCCTCGCGGTGCATGCGCGCCTTGCCGAAGGGAACGGTGTACCGCTCCTCGGGCACCTCGGCCTTGATCCGCCGGTACAGATGCTTGTGCTCGAAGTAGAGAACCGGGTTCGGATCCTCGATCGCCGTGATCAGCAAGCCCTTCGCGTCCTCGGGCGTGGCGGGGCAGACGACCTTCAGGCCGGCGATGTGCGCGAACGAGCTCTCGGGGTTCTGCGAGTGGAACGGCCCACCCGAGAAGCCGCCGCCGGAGGGGAGCCGGACGACGATCGGCACCGGCGTGCCCGCGCGGTAGCGCTGCTTGGCGGCGACCGTGACGAGGTGGTCCCACGCACAGGAGATGAAGTCCGCGAACTGCATCTCGGCGACGGGCCGCATGCCCATGATCGCCGCGCCCGTGCAGCCGGCGACGATCGCGGTCTCGGAGAGCGGCGAGTCGATCACGCGCCAGGCCCCGAACTCCTCCTGGAACCCGAGCGTCACCTTGAAGGCGCCGCCGTAGACGCCGACGTCCTCGCCGATCACGAACACTCGCTTGTCGCGGCGCATCTCACTCGCGGAGCCCGTCCGAGATCGCCTGCAGATAGGTCATCTCGGCCATCAGGACCTCACTTGTGGTGGGGCGTGTCGAGGTCTTCGGGCGTCGCGAAGACGCCCTCGGTCAGTTTCGACGGATCGGGCAGCGGCGACTCGTCCGCGCGGTTGATCGCGTCGCTCGAGCAATCTTCTTGACGCTCGCGCCGATCTCTTCCTCTTCGTGGTCGGTCAGCTCGGCGTTCTCGCGCAGCCAGGTGCGGAAGCGCTCGATCGGGTCGCGCTTCGCCCACTCCTCGAACATCTCCTTGGGACGTAGAAGGCGTCGTCGTGCACCGCGTGACCCTCCATGCGGAGCGTCATCGACTCGATCAGCGTCGGGCCTCCGCCCTCGCGCGCCTTCTCGATCGCCCGCTTCGCCTCGCGGTAGACGGCGAGGACGTCGGTGCCGTCGACGACGACGCCCTCGAAGCCGTACGCCTGGGCGCGATCGGCGAGCGTCTCGCACGCGTACTCGAGGTGCGTCGGCGTCGAGTAGGCCCACTGGTTGTTGTCACAGATGAAAACGACCGGGCAGGCGACGGACGCCGGCGAGGTTCATGCCCTCGTGCGCGTCGCCGCGCGCGGAAGCGCCCTCGCCGAACCAGGCGACCGCCACGCGCTTCTCCTCGCGGATGCGGAAGGCGAGCGCGCAGCCGACCGCCACCGGCAGCATCGCCGGCAGGTGGCTGACCATCGCCAGGAGCCCGAGCTTCGAGTCGGCCATGTGGACGTTGCCGTCGCGGCCGCGCGTCGGCCCGTCCTCGCGACCCATGTACTGGGCGAAGATCCGCCACGGCTCCACCCCGCGCGTGACGTGGACGCCCATGTCGCGGTGGAGCGGCGTGCCCACGTCGTCGGAGCCCATCGCCATCGCGACGCCGACGGACGAGGCCTCGTTCCCGCGGCCCGTGTAGAACGAGCCGGGGATCTTGCCCTGCTTGTAGAGGATGTGGCCGCGCTCCTCGATCCCGCGCGTGATCAGCATGGTGCGGTAGATCGTCAGCAGGTCCTCGCGGTCGAGGCCCGGCTTCGCGGATCTCGTGCAGGGAGCTGACGGGCTCGGCTTCGCGGGCGATCGCCATGCGGGTCGAACTCTAACGACTGCGGTCGCGGGCGCAGCGTAGGCTCCGCAGGCGATGGAGCGTGTGCCGGATGAGCTGCCCCTCGGCCGGCTGGAGGCGTTCAGCGACGGCGTCTTTGCGATCGCGATCACGTTGCTCGTGCTCGAGCTCGGCGTCTCGGCCGAAGCCGGCGACCACATGCTGCGGGCGATCCTCGACGAGTGGCCGTCCTATCTCGCGTACCTCACGAGCTTCATGACGATCGGTGTCATCTGGCTCCAGCATTCGGCCATCACCGGAGCGCTGAGGGCCGCCGACTCCACGCTCTACCGGCTCAACCTGCTCGTACTCCTGCTCGTGTCGTTCATTCCTTTCCCGACGAAGCTCGTCTCCGAGTTCATCGACGACTACGACGCAGAACGGGTCGCGGTCGTCTTCTACGGGCTCACGCTCCTCGCACTCGCCCTCGCCCTGACCGCCTTCGTGCGCTACGCGGCGGAGAACCCGCGGCTGGTCAGGGACGAGGTCGCGGCCGAGAGCGTCGAGGCCGCACTCGTCCATCAGCCGGACTTCCTCTTCTACGGGATCGGAATCGTCGTCGGCTTCTTCTTCCCGAGAATCGGGGTCGCCCTCTTCCTCCTCACTGCGCTCTACGTCGGGATCCCGGCGCGCACGATCCACAGGCTCCTGCGCTCGGGGCGTCAGTGACTCACTAGGAGCTTCAGCCCGACCAGCAGGACGCCGAGGCCGAGGTTCGCGGCGACGACCGCGAGCGTTCCGAGCCGGCCCAGGCGCTCGACGCGGGCGAAGACGACTCCCTGCACTGCGAGCACGGCCAGGCCGAGGCCGAACGCCAGCCACACCGCGGCTCTCGTCGAGATCAGCCCGAACGCCCCGAGCACGAGCGCGCCGAGAGGTGGAAGGGCCGCCTCCACGATCGACCCCTCGCGCCGGGCGATGTGCCGCAGCTCTGCCAGGGAGAGATGGTCGTCAGTAGCGACGCTATGGCCGAGGCTGTGCGCGTACACGTGTGCGAGCCAGAAGACGATCGACGTGACCGCCACTAGGCCGGCGATGTGTCCGGCGTCGTGCGGGTACGCCCTCGCTCCCGCAACGAGGACTGCCAGGACGATGATCGTCCCGTAGATGAACCCGCCGAGCCGCTCGCCCATCGCCGCGCGGCCGAGACGGGAGGCTGGAGAACGTTGTCGTGTTCCGAGATCTATGCGGGCACCACCCGTGGCCGTGCCAGGACATAGAGCAGGGCTCCGAACCACGGAAGGAGGAAGATGACGAGGATCCAGAGCACCTTCGCGCCGCCGCTCATGTCGTGCCGGCCGAAGATGTCGATCAGGGCCGCTGCCCAGAGCATGATCAGCGGCACCCAGATCAGGAACAGGAAGAACCACTGCCAGAACGACGTCAGCGCCAGCGCCATCGTCACGAACCTCCTCGGTCGGGGCCCATCAGTTGCTGTTCTGGTACCGGTCGTCGAGCCCCTCGGGGGCAGAACGAGACCGGACGAGGGAGCCGACCGCAGACGCGAGCGCGAATGGCCCCAAGGCCAGGTCGCGGTCCTCCTCCGATGCGGCCAGCTCGAGGCGCTCCTGGCGGCCGACGAGGAGAGGCGCGACGACCGGGCGCTTGCCCAAGCCCTGCAAGTCTCTTCCCAGGTGGATCCCCGAGGCGTCGGTGCCGTCAACGGGGATGAGCCTGGTTCGCACCAGGAGTGGCCCGATGTCCCAGACGAGCACGTCGCGGACCCAGTGGCCATATCCGCTCGACCAATCTCGCGAGAGGCCTTCGAGCTCTCCCTCGGCGACTCGCAGCTTGCCCTTGAACGCTCCGCGGCGACCGGTTACCGTGCGCCGGCGACGGATCAGGACACCCAGCAGCGCGAGGATCAGGGCGAGATCGACGAGCAGGAGCACGAGCAGGGCGGTGCTCATCCGGGCCCAACGTCGCAGCGTACGGCTGGTCGGCCTAGCACATCTCCGTGATCGTCTTCTCGAATCGGGTGAGCCGTCATCACCCCAAGACGCCGCTCATCCGGGTGACTCGTGAAACGGCTGCTAGATCAGCTTCAGCTCTCGAGCGCGGGCGACCGCCTCGTCGCGGTTCGAGGCGCCGAGCTTGCGGTAGATCGTCCTCGTGTGCGTCTTGACCGTGTTGTAGGCGATGAAGAGCTCGCGAGCAATCTCGGGCTTCGTCAGGCCCGCTCCGAGCAGCCTCAGGATGACGAGCTCGCGCTGGCTGAGCTCCTCGCCGGCCCTCACCGGCCGGCGGATCCCAGCCAGCAGCCTGCGCTTCGTGTCGTCGAGTAGGGAGGAGACGATCCCGGCGTCGAGCAGGAAGTCGACCTCTTCCTGAGCGGCCTCGACGGTCTCCCGGGCACCCTGGAGGTCGCCGCGGGCGAGGCGGGCGCGGGCGAGGAGGACGAGTGCGTGCGCGTGCCAGACTGTCGGGCCGGCGGCCTGCTGAAGCTCGGCGCCTCGCTCGATCTCGGACTCCGCGTCGACGAGCGCGCCGCCGGCGCCGAGCGCGATGCCGAGAGCAAGATGTGCAACTCCGGCGGTGCTGAGCTCGCCGAGCCCGATGTCCTCGAGGGTCGCGAGCGAGCGCCGCGCGAGCGACTCGCCGCGGTGAGTGTCTCCGTGGTCGAGCTCGATCAGCGCGAGGTGAGCGAGGATGCTCGCAGTCGTCTGAGGGGCCGTCGCCGTGTTCTCGAGCAGAGCCTCCTCGAGCACCTTGCGCGCCGCGGTGGCGTGGCCGCTCAGGTACAGCGTCTGCCCGTGCCCGAGCAGCGCCTCGAGCCGCCACTCGGCGCCCCGCTCCGTCTGTTCGGCCGCCCAGCGCCCCGCTTCGGCCGCCCGTCCCACGTCCCCGAGCAGGAAGAGGGAGCGAACGAGTGAGGCGCCGAACTGGAGCGAGGGCATCGTGTTCGCGAGCGCCCCGTCGTGGGTCCCCTCCTCGGCAACCATCACCCAGCTCTCGATGACGTCGGTCGACGAGTTGCGCAGGCTGAGTGCGAACGCCCGAATCACGGCGAGCTGCGGGTCGGCCAGCGCCTCTCTCCAGTTCAGCTCGTCGAGCCAGCGGGTCAAGGTGAGGATGCGACCGCCGCGGACGATCGCCTGGGCGTGGCTAGTGACCAGGTCGCTCGCACGCTCGACGTCTCGCGCCGCAATCGCATGCGAGATCGATGCCTCCACGTCCCCGTGCTGCTCGAACCATTCCGAGGCTCGAATGTGCAGCACGGAGACGCTCTCGGGCTCCACCTCTTCGAGTTCCCGACGTAACACGTCGGCGAAGAGGTGGTGGTAGCGGTACCACTCCCGCCGATCATCGAGCGGGATGAGGAACAAATTCGCGTGATCGGCCTCTTCCAGAAGCCGGCGCGATGCCGTCGTCCCCCTCACCACGTCGCAGAGCGGCGCGGAAAGCCGCGAGAGGATGGAGGTTTGCCGCAAGAAGGCCCGGATTTCGTCCGGAAGCTGTTCGAGCAGGTCGTGCTTCAGGTAGTCGAAGACGTAGCGGTTGTCCCCGCCGAGCGACTGGATCGCCACGTGACTGTCCGGTGAATGTTTGAGGAGGAGCGCGGCGAGATGGATGCCTGCCGGCCAGCCCTCGCAGCGCTCGACCAACGTGCCGACGTCGTCCTCGGGAAGCTCAGATCCGAGAACGGCTTCCGCAACCCGTCCTGCCTCCTCGTCGCTCAGCCGGAGGTCATCCGCGCCGATCTCCAGGAGGTCGCCGTGCGCGCGGAGACGTCCTAGAGGCAGTTGCGGCGCGGATCGCGATGCGACCACGAGCTGGACGTTCACCGGGAGGTGTTCGAGAAAGAAGTCGAGCGACGTGTCCCAGAGCTCGTTGTCGGCGAGCTGATAGTCGTCGAGCACGATCACCCGGTCGCCGGGCATGTCGGCAAGCGCTTCGAGGAGTCGCGGCAACACGCCGCTGATCAGGTTGTTCGGATAGAGGTCGACGCTGACCGGCCGCGGTCCCTCGAGCTCAGGCGAGGTCTCGCGGATCGCCCAGATCAGGTGCGCCCACAGGCGTACGGGGTCGACGTCGTCGTGGTCGAGGGTGAGCCACGCGAAGGGACGTTCATCCCTCTCCTGCTCCCGCCACTCGGCGAGGAGCGCCGTCTTTCCATAGCCGGGCGGAGCGCAAACCAGAGTCAGCGCGTGCTCCCGACCGGAATCGAGGAGCTCGAGCAGGCGTGGCCGCGGCACGTGGCGCGAAGGCACCCGAGGTGCCTGCATCTTCGAACGGAGAAGGAGCTGTCCCGCGCCCTCGCCGCTCGTTGCCGGGAGCTCCGCCGCCTCGTGCGTCGATCCTCTGAGGATCGAGCTCGGGCACGGTCAGTCCGGAGTCCCAGGACACACGGAACCAGTATTTCTGTCGCGGCTCGTGCTGCGCAATCGGCCGAAGGGCGGTCTCGGCCTCCGACATTTGGCCGATGCCGCTCTGTGCCTCGATGCCGCGCCGCCTGCTGGCGCGCGGCTTCCCGTCGCGCTACCTTCAAAACCTGAGCGAAGCGCAGATCTCAGCAGCTTCTCCTCCGGCCGAGCGCCCGTTCGTCTCAGCGCTGCGCCGGCCGTTGGCCAGATACGTCGCCGGTGTCGTGCTCCTCGGCCTGGCGTACTTCGCTGCCGCCAAGCTGGGCCAGACGCTTCGCTACACGGCCTCGGTTTCGGCGATCTGGCCTCCCGCCGGGCTCGGAATCGCCGCGCTGTATCTCTGGGGCCTCCGCTGGTGGCCCGGCATCTTCCTCGGGGAGCTGCTGGTCAACAGCGAGCTGCTCGTCGACAACGTCTCGCTCCCACTCGGGAGCCTTGCGGGCCAGCAGGCGGGGAACATGGCCGAGATCATCGTCGGAGCATGGCTCCTACGGCGGTTGATCGGCCCTCGCGCCGTCCTCGATCGAACCGAGCAGGTTGCGGGCATGATCGTCGCCGTCGGCGTGGCCACGGCGATCAGCGCGACGGTGGGAACGATCTCGATGTTGGCCGGAGACGTCATCGACTCCTCCGACGTTCCGACGTTCTGGCGAACGTGGTTCCTGGGAGACACGTCGGGGGCGCTCGTCGTCCTGCCGCTCGTGCTCACCTGGCGAGACCCACGGGCCGCCTGGCGACGGATGAGGAGCATCGAGGGCTTCGCTCTGATCGCCCTGGTCGTGGTGCTCGCCAGCGTGGCGGTCACCAACGCCGCGCCCCTGACGTATCTGATCTTCCCGGCGTTGATCTGGTCCGCCTTCCGGTTCGGCCCTCCGGGAGTCGCGCTCGCTGCAGCGATCAACGCCGCGATCACGATCGGAGTCACGGCGCACAACGACGGCGTGTTCTTCAGCCAGCCGATCGACGAGCGGACGCTCAGCACGCAGCTCTACATCCTCGTGGCATCGCTCACCGCGCTCTTCCTGAGCGCGGTTGTCAGCGAGCGGGAGCGCTCGACCCAGGAGCTGGCCGAGTCGAAGCGCCGTGAGGGCGAGCGGGCCCTTGAGGAGCGGCGACGCATCGCACGCGATCTCCACGACTCCGTCTCACAGGCTCTCTTTTCGAGCGGCCTGCACACGCGCGCGGCGCAAAAGGCCGTCATCGAAGAGGGAGGAAGCCTCTCGGGAAGGCTCGGCGAGAAGCTGAGCACGATCGACGAGCTCACGAAGCGCGCGCAGCGCGAGATGCGCATGTTCATCTTCGAGTGGGGGCCTGAGGGCGGCGACGGCCTCGTTCCGGCGTTCGAGCGCTACGTCACCTCACTCGCCAACGATCACGGCCTCGAGGTCGAGCTCACGGGCCCGGATGCCCCCCTGCCGCTTTCGCGCACCACGCAGATCCAGCTCTACGGGATTGCACGGGAGGCCCTGACGAACGTCATCAAGCATGCCGGGACGAGCTCGGCGCAGCTGCGCGTCGATGTGGAGGAGACGCATGTGATCCTCGAGATAGAGGACCGGGGGCATGGTTTCGATCTCGGCGAATCGCACGCGGGCCACTACGGCCTCGCGTCGATGCGGAGCCGGGCCGGCGAGATCGACAGCGGGCTCGAGATCACGTCAACCGCGGGTCGAGGCACCCTCGTGCGGGTCGAGGTGCCGATCGGGCTCGCCTGATGTCCGTTGAAGGCGAAGATCGGATCCGCGTCCTGGTCGTCGACGACCATGAAGTCGTCAGACGCGGCCTCTTCGAGTTTCTCGGGGGCGAGAGCGACCTCGACGTGGTCGGCGAGGCCGAGGGAGGCCGGGAGGCGCTCGAGACACTGACTCGGCTCGACTCGGAAGGAGCGCGACCCGACGTGGTGCTCATGGATCTCCAGATGGAGCCGGTCGACGGGATCGCGGCGACGCGTGAGATCCGCGCACGCTTCGACGACGTCGAGATCGTCGTGATCACGTCGTACGGCGACGAGACGCGCGTGCACGCCGCCCTCGAGGCCGGTGCTTCCGGCTACCTGCTCAAGGACGCGGACGCAGACGAGGTGGCGGTCGCCATCCGCGCGGCGCACCGCGGCGAGGTGCAGCTCGATCCGGTGGTCGCACGTCGCCTGACGGCGTCGCTCCGGGCCGGCCCACGTGACGACGGGTCGGAGCAGCTCACGTCCCGAGAGACGCAGGTTCTTCGCCTCCTCGCCTCGGGCGAGACGAACAAGGGCATCGCCGCAAGCCTGGGCATCGGCGAGCGCACGGCACGGACGCACGTTTCGCACATCCTCGCCAAGCTCGGCTTGACCTCCCGGACACAGGCGGCTCTCTGGGCCGCGCGGGAGGGCTTCGCCGACACCGGCGCGGACCCGGGAGCCCGCGCCGGCGATCAGCTCTAGGTCAATCGAGCATGCTCACTTCGCCCCAGCGCGCCGTCAGGGCGAAGAGAACGACGATCTCGAGGCCGATGACGACGAGCGTCCAGAGCGGGTACTGCGTGTTTCCGAGGAAGCCGAGCTGAGCCAGGAGGTTGAGCGAGACCACGACAATGGTGAACCAGCGTGCCCACCCGGCCTTTGCCGCAAGTCCCAGGCCCGCGAAGAAGAGCAGGATGCCCCAGAACAGCATGATCCAGCCCCAGGTGGTGAGATCGAAGAGAAGCACCTGCTGGCCCGTGACCACGTAGTACTCGTCGCGGATGATCGCGACGAGGCCCTCGAAGAACGTGATCGATCCGATCAGGGTCAGCAGGATCGCGGCGAACCCGATCCAGCCCGTCCAGGCCGTGGTCAGGTCCCGGCTCGCCGTGCTGCGCGTGTCAACCGTGCTCATCAGGTCTCCTTTATTAGAGGTCGAGGATCTGTTTCTTCTTCGCCTGGAACTCTTCCTCCGTGAGGATTCCCTGGTCCTTCAGCTTCGCCAGCTCCTGGAGCTGGCTCGTCATGTCGGGCTCGGCGGGCGCTGCGGGTGGTGGAGCCGCCTGCGGCTCGTCGTCGTAGTACTCCGGTTCGCCGTACGAGTCCTGCATCGACATCTGCCGGCGCGAGACGCGTCTCGCGGTTCGCCTGCTGGTCCGGCGGGCCATCCTGCGACCTGGTCCGAACATCTTCTCCTCCTCTCCTGTCTCCGTTCGCGTTACGACTTCGCGGCCTCGAGCTGCTCCTGCGCCTCGTGCTCGGCGAGCAGCCCGACCATCACGAGGTCGAGTGGGTGGATGAACGTCTCCATGACCGGTCTGCCGTTTGCGCGCAGCAGAGCGTCGCGCAGCGGAATCGCCCAGCGGTGCTCGAGCAGGATCAGCGCGGCAGCTGAGTTGTTCGGAATCTCGTCGATGACGTCGACCACGTCCTGCTCGTGGAAGACGTCGACTCCCTCGGCGGTCGCCTCGGCGCCCGCCTGGGCACCGGCTTCGGCGCCCTCCGCACCGGCGATCCCGAGGCCGATCAGGGCCCCGACCACAGCACCGAACTCGGCGGCTTCTTCGTCGCTGAGATCAGTCCGCTTGATGGTCGTAACCTCGCCCTTCTCGTCCTTGTACACCGCCAGCCCGTCGATCACCCGGACGACGTCGTTCTCCTTCAGCCGGTCGAGCTCGGCCAGGACTTCTCCCTTGAACTCCGGTTCGTCGAAGCCGAGCACGATCAGTTGGACGGGTCCAATCGCCATCGTGCCTCCTTTTTCGTCCGGAAGATCGTCTCGGCGCGCCGGGTGAGCGGTCATCACCCGCGGAGAAGGTTCATCCGGGTGAGCGTCAGCGGTCTGGGGAGGGGCCCTCGTCGTAGACGACGACGGTGCCTGCCAGGAAGTCCGGGAGCGCGCGCCGCCGCGCGTCGAAGAGCGCCGGCAGAAAGCCGGCGAAGAGCGGGATGATCGCGAGCGCGAGCCCGATCGCACGGACGATCGCTCGACCGGCCGAGAGCCCGCCGCCTTCTCCGCGACGCACGCGCAGGCGCATCAGCCGCATTCCGGGGGTCTGCCCCGCGGCGCTCCAGAAGAGCACGAAGTATCCGCCTCCGACCACCAGCCAGCCGACTCCGAGCAGTGATCCGGCGAGCCACTCGGGGCGGATCCCGCCCACGAGCGAAGCGATCAGCGCGACGACGGCGCTGCCCAGGACGAAGATCGAGAGCGCCAGCAGGGCGTCGAACGCGAGTGCCGCGGCGCGGGTGGCAACGCCTGCGTAGATCGGTCTCGCAGGGCGTGATCGGCGATCGGCACGCTGGTCGAGGCGCACCGCCGACCCTCGGACGCCCGCGACGACGTCCTCAGCGAGCCCGGCGGATTGCCTTGCGACGGCGCTGCGCAGCTCCGGGCTGGAGGCGACGCTCTGCAGCAGGCGCTGCATCTCGCCGCTCGCCAGCACCCGGTCCGTGAGCTCGAGCGTCTGCGGGCTCTCGAGCGACTTCTCGATCAGCCGCTGGAGCTCGCCCGTCGCGGCCAGCTCGCGGACGACGCGCTCGATCACCTGGTGGCGGACCAGCGAGCGTGCGATCTCCTCCGGAAGCGACCCGGCGAGCGCGCGGTCGACGACGCGGGCGATCTCGGGCGCCGACAGGACCTCGTCCGCAGCGGACTCGAGGCGCCCACGCCAGGCGCGGGCGGCGACGCGAGCTGGAAAGAGCGCCGCCCGCCCGGCCGAGTCGGCGAGACCGGCGCTTCTCCGATTTCTGCGGGTGGCCACCCCGGCGCCTAGCCGTGCAGCTTCTCTACTCGGCCAGCGTCAGGAGGAAGGCAAGAGCGAAGCCCAGGGACGTTGCGAGGCCGACGAGCTTCCCGCCGTGCTCGAAGGCCTCGGGCATCATCGTGTCGGCGAGCATCGTCAGGATCGCCCCCCCGGCGAAGGCCAGGACGAACGCGATCTGGCTCGCCGAGGCATCTCCGAACAGGCCGTAGCCGAGGACCGAGGAGACAGCCGTCACCGCCATGATGAGGGCCCACAGCCACAGGATGCGGCTGCGTGCCCAGCCGGACTTCTCGAGCCCGGTCGTCGCCGCAATCGCTTCCGGAAGGTTCGACAGGAAGACGGCCGCAATCAGCGCCACGCTCACGCCGCCGCCGTGAACCAGCGTGACGCCGATCACCATTGACTCGGGAATGCCGTCGAGGACGATCCCGAGCACGAGCGCCAGCGGCGACCCTGCATCCTGACCGCCATGCGAGCGTTTGCGATTGTGGGCGCCGTATCGATCGAGCGCCCAGTCGCCCGCGAAGAACACGAGCGCTCCCGCGGCGAATCCGGCCGCAAGACCACCCTGGCCCAACGAGGTGTCCGCGGCCTCCTGGACGAGCTCGTAGGCGACGGCGCTGATCAGCACGCCGGCGCCGAACGCCATGATCAGGCCGAGCGTCCGCGATCCGATCCGGAACCTCAACGCGAGGAACGCGCCGATCAGGAGCGACGAGCCGGCGACGATGCCCCAGAAGAACGCGAGCCCCATCTGGGGAGTGCCTAGGCACCGCGCGGCGCGGGGAACTCGGCAAGCGTTTGCCGCCGGAGCATTGCGACGCCGAAGAAGAGAAGGCCACCCAGGAAGAGGATTCCGAGGATCTGCCTCGTGGCCGGCGTCGGGCCCCAGGCGATCAGGAGCAGGAACGCGAAACCGACGAGGCCGAACACGAGCCACGGCTGGTCGCGGAAGCTCGGTGCGAGCCGACGGCGGACAGCCACGGCAGGTCGCGTCGGCCCGGCCAGCCAGGCTCCGATCAGGGCGAGCAGCCCGTAGGCGATGAGCGCGACAGCGAGGGCCCGGAGAAGGTCCGTGCCGATCAACCATGCGTTTTCGCCCGCCGGTCGCGTGGCGTTGGTTGGAATCAGCGAGTCGACGACGACGTCTCCCGCAACGCGCTGGACGATCAAGAGCAGGACCCCGACGAAGGCGAAGCTGAGGGCCGTCGCCCTGAGAATCTCCCGACGGCGTCCCCTCGCGAGGTAGATGGCGAGCCCGTAGAGGAAGAAGACGAGCACGACGACGAAGATGCTCAGAGCCTTGAACACTTTCAGCGAGGTCTGAGCGGTATCGAGCTCGTCGGACTCGAGGATGGTGATCATGCCCCCGTTCGGAGCGAGGTCCTCGGCCAGGCCCAGGCGGCTGCCGAGCCGCTCGACGAGTGCGCTCAGGTCGAGGACGACCGTGCCGTCCTCGGTCGTGAATCGCCTGACGTCCTCGCCTTCCAGGACCGCGATCAGGTTCTGGTGGGCTCTGCGGTTCGCCTCCTCCCAGAGCTCCTGGGCGGGAGCGCTCGCGAGCAGCTGGTTCGCGGCGCGGATCGCCACATCGCGAAGGGCGCCCGCGATGATGGGCGCGAACCCGGCACGTTCGGGCGGCAGCGCCTCCTCGATCCTGGCCGTGGCGTCGGCGTTGGTGAACATCGTGTCGACGAGATAGATGGAGAGCTGGCCGCGGATCTCTTCGTTCGCAAGCAGCTCACCGGATGCATCGGTCCAGGCGTCCGTGTCGAGCGCCTGCCGCTTGACCCAGATCGTCAGCGAACCGACGAGCAAGAGCAGCGTGGCGAGCCCCACGAGCGACCACACCGCGATCACTCGGTTGCGCGACAGCGGCTCGCTTCCGTTTGCGCGAGGAGTTGCCGGTGCCTGAGGCGCGCCGGACATGAGGGCATGCTCCTGGACCTACGGGTGAGCGGTCATCACCCGCCGTGCGGGCTCATCCGGGTGAATTCGCGTCCCCTGATCCACGGATAAGCTCGGCGGCCGTGCTGATCATCCTCGCCTTCGTTCTGCTGCTCGTCCTGCCCTCTCCCTGGGGAATCATCGGCTTCGCTACGTGCCTCGTCCTCTTCGGCGGCGAGGCGTTCCTCTGGCACAGGACCGTGAAGGACCGAAGCGTGGCCGCGGGAGCCGAGACGCTGATCGGCGCGGAGGCGACGGTGCGCGTCGCCTGCAGGCCGAGGGGCCAGGTGCTGGTTCACGGTGAGATCTGGGAAGCGCTCTGCGAGGCCGGCGCCGATTCCGGGGAGACGGTGCGCGTCGTGGGCCGCGAGGGCCTCGCGCTCCGCGTTGAGCGAGCCTGATCAGGTCTCAGCCGCCGCCGGCTGGGTCTTCGGAATGCGCTGGGCCAGGAAGAGCGCAAGGAGCGCGAGCAGCGCCAGAATCGCGAGGGCGGAGCGGAGACCGACGATCCTGGCCTCCTGGTAGGCCTCGAGCGCCGCGTCGGTCGTCGACGATCGGGCTCCCGCATCGTCGAGCGCGGCCTCGAGGTCCGAATCCGAGATGAACGGCACGCCGCCGGCGAGCTCGACCTGCGCCTCGGCCTTCACCTGCGAGGGAATCGCCGAGCTCTGCTGGATGTTCGTGAGGAAGGCCGACGTCAAGGTTGCGAACAGGAACGAGCCGGCCAGTGCGGTCCCGAGTGAGGCGCCGAGGTTCGTCATCGTGTTCTGAACCCCGCCGACCTCAGGGCTCTGGTCGTCCGGCACCGCGGAGACGGTTATCGCTCCGAGCTGCGACGCGAGCGCCCCGATCCCGAGCCCGACGAGGAGCATCGGCACGAGAACGATTTCCGGCCCAGCATCCGGATCGAGGCCTGCGAGCAGGACGAGCGTGCCGAGCAGGAGGGCAAAGAGCCCGCTCCGCACGACCAGTCTCGGAGAGACATTCGGCAACAGACGCGGGATTCCGAGCGCTGCGATCAGCAGCGTCAGCGAGAGGGGCAAGAGGCGCACGCCGGTTTCGAGAGCTGATAGGCCGAGGCAGACCGAGAGGTAGAGCGGCACCACGAAGAACAGACCCGCCTGCATCAGGAACTGGAAGAAGAACATGAGCAAGCCCCCGTTCAGCTGCTTGTTGCGCAGCATCTCGGTGCGGATGAGAGGCTCCTGACCCTTCTCTTCCCGCCTGGCCTGCCAGCGGAAGAAGAGCCAGATGACGAACAGGCCGGCCAGCATCAGCCAGATCGTCGGCGACAGGTTGGCCCAGGAGGGCCCGTCCGGCCTCGGCGTGATCCAGCCCCACTCTGCAGAACGCAGAACGCCGAACACGAAGAGACCGAGCCCGAGGGCCGACAACACGGCGCCGACAAGATCGAGTTGCGGGCGCTTCTCGACCGGGGCGTCGGCGATCCGGCGCGTCAGGAGGAGGATGGCGAGGACGACGACGACCTCGCCGGCGAACACCCATCGCCAAGAGAAGTAGGTCGTGCAAAAGCCTCCGATGAGCGGCCCGATCGCGACCGCAATCGCTCCCGCCGCGGCGACCATCCCGTACGCGGCAGGCCGGCGCTCCTTCGGGAAATTGCCGGCAACGAGGGCGACGATCGCGGGCATGATCAGCGCCGCCCCGACGCCCTCGAGGAACGACCAGCCGAACAGCAGGACGGGCAGGCTCTGCGCGATCGAGGTCGTGAACGAGCCGCAGCCGTAGATGATGCAGCCGAGCGCGAAGGCGCGCTTCCGGCCGATCATCGCCCCGATCTTGGCGCCGGTGATCATCAGCGATGCCATCACGAGCGTGTAGGCGGTGATCGCTCCCTGGATGCCCGTCACGGTCGTGCCCACGTCCTCCGCGACCGTCGCGATCGAGACGTTCATCACCGAGCTGTCGAGCGTCATCAGGAACTGGCCCGAGGCCAGCGTCAGCAGGACGATCGTCGCGCCGCCCGCGGCCACGGCCGGAGTGGCTTCAGACCTTGCGCTCATGCGGCCGATCCTCCCGCACCTGCGGGCGTCGCGTCATCACCCCGGATGGAGAGTCACCCGGGTGATTCCGACGTTGCGCAGGCGAGGTGGGAAACAATGCCCCGTGATCGCGGATTGAGATCGCGCCGCCTTCGCCGTTTCGGAGCCGTCGCGCTTGGCCTCGCCGTCGTCGCGGCGACCTTCGTCTTCATCCTTCCGCAGATCGCCGACTACGGCGACGTCTGGGACGAGGTGACCGAGCTCTCCTGGCCGAAGATCGGTGTCCTCCTGGCGGTGACGGTCCTCAACCTTGCGACGTACGCGCCGCCCTGGCAGGCTGCCCTGCCCGGGCTCCGCTTCCGCCAGGCGTTCGTCCTGACGCAGTCGACGACTGCCTCCACCTACATCGCTCCGGGCGGGCCTGCGGTCGGCGTAGCCCTCGCGTACGGAATGCTTCGGAGCTGGGCCTTCCCGCGACGCTCGGTGACGCTCGCCGTCGCGCTCACGAGCATCTGGAACCAGTTCGTGCTCCTGGGCTTTCCGAGCCTTGCGCTCGTGCTGCTCACGATCGCCGGGGAGAGGCACCCGCTGTTGCAGACGGTTGCGCTGATCGCGCTGGGAGTCTTCGTCGTCGCGGCCGCGGCGTACTTCGCCGGGCTCTCCAGCCGCCGGCTCGCGCGCTGGTCGGGCAATCTCGCCGCCCGGATGGCGACCTGGGCGCTGCGGGTCGTCGGGCGGGGCCCGGTTGCCTGGACCGGCGAGTCGTTTGCCCAGTTCCGGGCAGAGGCGGCCGGGCTCCTTGCCCGCCGCTGGCACGTGCTCACGGCTGCAACGCTTGCCGGTCATCTCTCGGTGTTTCTCGTGCTGCTGACGGCCCTACGCGTGTTCGACGTTCCGGCCGAGGAGGTCAGCCTGATCGAGGCCTTCGCCGCGTGGTCGCTCATCCGCCTGCTCGGGTGGATCCCCATCACGCCGGGGGGCCTGGGCATCGTCGAGCTCGGGCTGACGACGGCGCTGGTCGGGTTCGGGGGCGGAAACGCCGAGGTCGTGACGGCCGTCCTGGCGTACCGCTTCCTCACGATCGTCCCGACGCTTCTCCTCGGCCTGGTCGCCGGCGCGACGTGGAAACGGCACCGGCCGCGAGCCGAGCTCGAATCCGGCGTCTAGCCGGTGCAGGCCGGGAAACTCCCGGGCTGCGCTCGACGATTCGCAATCGGCGGTCCGGAGTGAGAGACTTGCCGCTTCCGGAACCGAAGACGAGAGGAGACCTGGATGAGCCAGTACGACACTGGACCGCGCCCCTCCGGCTGGACCGTCGGCGGCCTCACCTTCGCGTCGACGATGATGGTCCTGATCGGGATCTTCCAGGCGTTCGCAGGCCTTGGGGCGATCATCGACGACGAGTTCTTCGTCGTCACGCAGAACTACGCGTTCGACCTCGACGTGACGGCGTGGGGCTGGATCCACCTGATTCTCGGCATCGTCATTGCCTGGGCGGGCTACGCGCTCTGGTCGGGGAAGCTGTGGGCCGGGGTCGTGGCGCTGATCCTCGCCATGCTCAGCGCGATCGCGAACTTCTTCTTCATCCCGTACTACCCGTTCTGGTCGCTCCTCGTGATCGCGCTCAACATCTGGGTCATCTGGGCGCTCACCAGGCCGGACGCGGATCGAGTTCGGGCATGAGGCGGGCGATCTGAATGGCGCTCGACGACTCTCGAGGCTTCGGATGGCTGGCGGGCATAACCCTGCTCATCGCCGTGATCATGCTGGTCGGATTCCTGATCTTCTCGCGCGCCGTCTACGCCTTCGGCTTCTTCGGCGCCTTCCTGCTCCTGAGCGCTGGGCTGCTCATCTACGGCTGGGTCTACGATCGGAGGCAGGACAAGAAGTACCCGATGGAGGAGTAGGGCTCGGCGCTAGCCGAGGCGCTGCGGAAGCTTCTTGAGCTCGAACGCCGTCAAGACCTGGTAGATCCCGGTGACGACGGCCCAGGCGCCGGTGAGCGTGACCAGGAGCACGATCGTCTGGCCCGGCCGGCGCATCGCCCACACGCCGATCGGAACCTCGAGGAGGCCGAGGACGAGCATGTGCCACCAGTTCGGCACGTGCCGGTTCGAGACGGCGCCGGCGATGTGGAGGATCCCGAGCGACAGCACGAAGATGCCGATGAACACGCCGACGGTCTGCAGTCCCTTGTCGGGCCAGGCGATCAAGGCGACTCCCGCGGCGGCCGCGAGCACTCCGGCGCCGACGTTCGACCAGGGTCCACTCCCGTCGAGCGCCGGCGTCACGGCGAGCGAGGCGCCCTGGAGGATGAAGAGAGCTCCGACGAAGGTCGCCAGGCTGCTCAGGGACCAGTCGACGGTCAGGATCAAGGCGCCGAAGACGATCGAGGCGATGCCCGCGAACAGGAAGATCCACCAGCTCCGCGACGCTTCCTCGGCATCCGCCCGTCCGAACACGGTGCGGTCGTTGAGCGGGTTCATCAACACTTCCGGGCCTCCTCTCGGTCGGTCGAGTCTAGTTCGGCTCTCGGCTTCGCAGGAGTCGCTCGATCTCGGTCAGGCGGTCTTCGAGGCGGTCGACCATCGCGAGAGCCTGCGCGGCGGTCCGCCGGTTGACGAGGAGCGAGGCGATGACCCCCGTGAGCAGGGAGAGCGAGGCGAAGCCGATGATCATCAACCCGGTCGCGACGAACCGGCCGGCGGGCTGGACCGGGACGACGTCCCCGTAGCCCACGGTCGTCACGGTCGAAGCCGCCCACCAGAGGGCGACCCCGAGCGTCGGAAAGTCCTCGCGGTCGACGAGCCACATGAGGACCCCGAACGCGACGACGAGGGCGGCGATGCACGTGATGATGAGCGGGAGGATGCGGCCCGTCTCGAACGAGCGCTCGAGCCGGCGCTCCGCGAAGTCCTTCAGCGGGTGTTCTGACACCGAGGGTCAGCTAAGCAGCGCAGCAGGACGGTGCCCGCCGCCTCTGACCGGTCTAGCCCTGCTCCTCCCAGAAGTCGTCGGAGCGAAGCTTCATGAAGGCGTAGATCGCGATTCCGATGGCCAGGAGGCAACCAAGTGCGATGAACGTGATCCAGAGGTTGCCGAGAGCGAGCGGCATCGCGGTCAGCATCTCGCGAACCGCTCCGGCTGTCAACGTTCGGTCGCGCCCGGTCCGCCGCCGTTCAGCCGCCGGCGCCAGTCCCACAGCACGTCGTGCACGTGCGCCGCGCCGATCACCGGCTCCTCCGGTCGCGGCAGTCCCGTCGGCGCGAGGATGAACGGCTGCGTCTGCGGGCCCCCGATCCCCCCGTGGAACGAGATCAGCTCCTCGAACGCGCACCCTTCTTCGAGATCCGGGTCGTAGAAGCTCCCGACCATCAGGTCGGCCACATGGGGAAAGCCGTCTGTGCGGAGCAGATGCCTCGGTGCCGTGGGGGAGAAGGCCGCAAGGGGATCGTCGCCCTCGACCCGTCCCTCGTCCAGGTAGTGCTCCCCGGCTGGGCCGATCGCCACCGCACCGCGTTCGGCCGAGCGGACGAGGATCCAGCCGACGTGCGGGTGTGAGCGCAACGCCGGGATCAGGCGCGGGTGCCGCTCGTCGATCTCTTCGCGGGTCAGCCGGCGCGGCTCCTCCATCAGGTAGATGAGACCCAGGTTGCCGGAGCCGAGCACGACGACCTGCTTGTCGGAGACGTCCTTCTTCGAGCGCTTCTTCGGCTTCGCAGCCCGGCCGGTCGCCTCGCCGATCGCCAGGCCGACCATCTGATGCTGCTCGTCGCCGCCGGCGACACTTTCGACGTTCGACGTCTCGACCGACTGCTCGACCAGCTCGTCGAGCCCGTACCCGTTCCGCTGCTTGAAAGTCGCCCCCTGGGTCTGGCCGTGGTCGGAGAGCACGATGATCTCGTACGGCCGGGGGGCGTAGCGCCGGGCGCGGTCGATGCGGCCGAACTGCTGGT
This sequence comes from uncultured Actinomycetes bacterium, assembly GCA_963776955.1. GTDB lineage: Bacteria > Actinomycetota > Thermoleophilia > Gaiellales > Gaiellaceae > VAXT01. Next base: position 233,455 of record CAVZOM010000001.1, on the reverse strand, counting down.
CGAGCTTTCGCAGCGCCTCCAAGGTGTCAGCGCGCTCGAGCCCCGAGTGGTGCGCTACCTCGTCGTAGCTGGAGAAGGTCGCGTAGATCGCGGGGCGCCCTCGCATCATGTCGGTGAGGACGCCGTACACGATCAGGTCGCGCACGATCACGCACATCGCGCCGCGCATGAACGGATAGATGCCGCCGCGGTGCCCCCTTGGGCGGACGTCACGTCGCTTCGCGCGGAGCGCCGCAGTCCACTCGAGGAGCACTTCCCAGACGAACAGGACGAGCGAGCGGGTCACGTTGTAGGCGTTGGCGAAGAAGGCGCGGTAGCCCGGGTTGGCGCGCTTCTCCTCCTCCATCCGGCTGACTGTGAGGATCACGGCTTCGGCTTCGCCGGAGAGGAGGTTGCCGCGGCTGGCACCGCCGTCGACCAGCAGCCCCTTGCCGGTGGCGTGCTCGCGCTCGATCCGCGCGCAATCCTCGGGCGCCGAGCAGGTCATCATCGTCCCCGTCTCCTTCTCGACCCAGCGGAAGGCGGGGATGTCGTGGTTCGAGCCGAGCAGGATGCCCGCCTGGCTCGCCCCGGTCTGTGACGACAGGTCAGGTTCCCACTCGATGGGGTAGTGCGTGCCGTCCTCGATCCAGCGAGCCATGTTCGGCGCGTTGCCGTCCCGCATCGCCCGTCGCAGCACCGGGAGGGCCAGCCCGTCGATCTCCAGGAAGAGAACTCCCGGAGCATCCGTCTGCGTCTCGCCGCCCTGCCGCCGTGCGATGCGTTGCACGACCTTGAGCGTGTAGCTGTCGTCGTCGTTCGCGGAGAAGATGACCTCGAGCGCGACTGCGACCGCCGACATCACGAGCGCCGCGAGCAAGGCCCACCAGAAGGTGTCGACTACGAAGCTCTCGAGGACGTCGTCGGCGAACTGCAGCAGGAGCGCGCTGAGCACGAGGGCGATCAGAAAGCCGAGGACGAGCGTGAGCGGTAACCGCAACGCTGCCAGGACGGGCGGCAGGATCGCGTTCAGGGCCCCGATCACGAGCGCTACGACGAGCGCGCCGCCGAAGTGCGTGATGTCGACGCCGGGCAGGATCCCCGCGGCCACCGCGAGCGACGCCGCGGTGATCAGCCAGGAGACGACGAGCCGCGTAGGCTTGAGCCGGATCCGCTCCGGCTTCCAGGTGAGCGATTCCCGGTGCTCCATCGCGTCCCAAGCCGAGCCTATACGTCTCGCCCTGCGCGTTCGCGGCGCAGAGGATTAGGGTCCCGCGCGATGGAGGATCCGGGCATCAAGCGAGTCGCGCTCCTGCTTCCGGTCCGGACGGTCCTCATCGTCGTGGCCGCGATCGGCCTCATGGTCGCGTTCGCGAGCATCGGGAGCACGTTCCTCATCGTCTTCGTCGGCATCTTTCTCGCGCTCGTCTTCGAGTATCCGGTTCGTTTCGTCATGTCGAAGACGAACATGGGACGCGGGCTCGCGGCAACGGTCACGGTTCTGGGAGTTGCGCTCGGCGTGGTCGTCCTCGCATTGCTGTTCCTCGTGCCGATGGTGGGCTCGGTCAGGGACTTCCTGCACGAGTTGCCGGAGACGATCGAGCAGCTTCGTTCCTCCGACGAGCTCGCCTGGCTCGGCGACACCGGGATCGGCGAGAACCTCCAGGAGGGGGCAGGCGCCACCGCGGACGAGGTTCCAGGCCCGGTCTCCGCCGTCCTCGGGATCGCCGGCGATTTCTTCGCGGTTTTCATCGCCGGCTTCACGATCCTCTTCATCTGCCTCTTCTTCCTGGTCGACGTCGACAACCTCAAGCGCGGGCTGGCGAGCGTCCTCATGCCCGGTGAGGACGAGCGCTGGCTCGGCGTGTGGGAGCGCGTGACGGAGTCGGTCTCGCGCTGGGCGATCGGCATGGTCGTGATCGCGACGATCGCGGGCACGACCCAAGGAGTGACTGCGTGGCTGCTCGGCTCGAGCTTCGCGCTCGGGCTCGGGGTGATCGCCGGGCTCCTGGACATGATCCCGAACATCGGCGCGACCCTTGCCGGCTTCATCCTGGTGCCGGCGCTCTGGGCCGAAGAGGGGCTCACTGCCGCCGTGATCATGCTGATCGTCGTGCTCGTCTACCAGCAGGTCGAGAACAACGTGCTCACTCCGAAGATCCAGGGCAAGGCGGTCAACCTCTCAGGCTTCTTCATCATCGTCGCGGTCACCCTGTTCGGAGCGTTGCTCGGTGTGCTGGGCGCCCTGACCGCTGTGCCGCTCGCCGCGACGGTCCAGATCTTCGTCCAGGAGCTGACGAAGGCGCGGCGGGAGAAAGTGGCCGCCGCCCGCGCGTGAGATAGTTCCCTCAACCGAAAACGAGGGAGGCTTGAGTGGTTCTCGCAGCTGACTATCCATTCCTGGATGTCATGTGGACGATGCTCGTGTTCTTCGCGTGGGTGATCTGGATCTGGATCCTGATCTCGATCCTCAGCGACGTGTTCCGCCGGCACGACATCTCGGGCTGGGCGAAGGCAGGCTGGACGATCTTCCTGATCGTGCTCCCGTTCCTCGGCGTGCTGATCTACATGATCAGCAACGGCCAGGGCATGGCCGAGAGGAACGTGAAGATGGTCGAGGCGGCCGCGGCCAGAGGAGGACCGGCGACGGAGATCGCCGCCGCGAAGCAATTGCTCGACACCGGTGCGATCAACGAAGAGGAGTTCAACGCCCTCAAGCGCAACGCGATGGGCGCCTAAGGCAAGCTCCCGGCGAGCGGGATGGCACGCCGGGAAGACCAGTTCGAACCGATGCCGCTCGACCCTCGGGTCGAGCGGGCGGTTCTCTGGCTGCGAAACCACGTGCCCGGCGCTGAGCCGGCACTGATCGCGCTCGAGCGGGAGACGACCGCCGGGGGCACGTTGATCGCCGGTGGCCTCGCCTATCGGTTCTTCCTCTGGCTCCTGCCGTTCAGCCTCGTCCTCGCTTCTCTGGCGAGCTTCTGGGAGCGTGAGGACCCGCAGAGCCTCGAGAGCTCGGCGGAGGACTTCGGCCTGAGCGCGTCGGGGGCCAACACCATGCGGGAGGTCGTCGAGCAGAGCTCGCACAGCAGCTGGTACCTCCTCGCGGTCGGCCTGGTGTTCCTCATGTGGTTCGCCATCGGCGTGGCCCGGGCCCTTCGCCTTGCTCATACCTTGGCCTGGCGAGTCAGGCGCGAGCGGTTCCGCCGCCCCATCCACGGTGCACTGCTCTTCACGTTCTTCGCGGTCGCGCTCATGGTCTTCACCGCCGCGGGACAGTGGTTCCGGGAGCAGCTGGGGACAGCTGGCCTGGTCGTGACGCTCTGCCTGGTGCTCGTCTACGCCGCGGGAGCGCTGTGGATGATGCTGCTTCTCCCCCACGCAGATGCGCCGTGGACCGCGCTCATCCCCGGCGCCGTCATCGTGGGCCTCGGAATCCAGGGGCTCCACCTCTTCGCGACCCTCTACCTCGTGCCGAAGATCGGCCGGACGTCGGAGCTCTACGGCGCGCTCGGCACCGCGACGGTGATCCTGCTCTGGCTCTGGATCATCGCGCGCCTGATCACGCTGTCCGCGTTCCTGAACGCGACGCTCTGGGAGCGGCGCGCCAGCGGCTAGAGCTCGAGGCGCTCCCCGGGCTGAAGCACCTTCACCTGGACCTCGGGGGCGAGCTCGGACGCCTCGTTCACGAACGCCTCGGCAGGGTCGCTCAGGAACTTCGACCGGGCCGACATGTGCATCGGCCGGTACGTGCCCCAGTGGATAGGGACCGCGATACGCGGTCGCAGCAGTCGCAGCGCCTCCGCCGCGCTCCGCGGATCGAGGTGCATTCCTCGCCCGAGCGACGGCCCCCAGCCCCAGATCGGCAGAAGCGCCACGTCGAGGTCCTCGACGAGCCCGTCCATCTCGTCGAACAGGTCGGTGTCACCGGCGAAGTAGATGCTGCGCGAGCCCTCGATGACATAGCCGAGGGCCGGCCCGCTCCTCCAGCCCGGGTGGCGTTTGCCGCCGTGCACGGCGCGCGTTGCCCGAATGGAAACGGCACCGACCGTCAGAGAGTCCTCCTCGCCGACCTCGACGACGGACATGAAGCCTCGGCGCTCGACCAGGCCCCCCATGCCCTTCGGAACGACGATCTGGGTCGAACGGTCGAGTTGCCTGAGCGAGCGGAGGTGCAGGTGATCGTGGTGGGCGTGCGAGATGAGGACGGCGTCCAGATCCTCCAGGCCCTCGGAGTCGGGCTCGCTCTCCCGCCGTAGGTGCGTGACCCGCCTGCGGAGAAGCGGATCGGTGAGCAGCTTCGCGCCGTCGAGCTCGACCAGCACGGTCGCATGTCCGACGTACGTCACGCCGTTCGTCGCTCCCACGGGCTTCTTCTACCATCCGATTCGTGGGCAAGGCCTCGGACTGGCTCCGCGAAGAGCGTCGCAAGACGCTCGGCGACTGGGTGTCGTTCTGCCTCCGGTGCGGCTTCGCGCAGCGCTACTTTGACGAGTCCGAGGGCGAGCTTCCGCCGGAGTGCCCGCAGTGCGCCGGCGAGATGCGCTGGCGCTGCCCGGCCTGTGACTCGCGCTTCAGCTCGGTCTTCGCGGTCGAGTGCGAGGCCTGCGGTGCTGCGCTGAGACCCGCCGAGGCGTTCGGCACGCCTATCCGCCGCGCTAAGCCCGGATCTCGGAGAAGCGGATCAGCGTGACGATCTCGGTCGAGCCGACCTCGCGGTTGTAGAGCTGGCCGAGGAACTTCGCGAGCTCCTCGGCGCTCCTCGCCTCCGGGTTGTCGTGCTCGATGTCGCGCGGGGAGAGCTCGCTGAGTGTCTTCACCTCGACCTTGTCGATGACCGCATCGAACACCTTGTCGCGTGGGCCGTAGCGAGCGCCGACGAGGACCTGCACGATCATGCCCTTCTTGTACTTCCTGGACTTGTCCCCCAGGCGGATGGTCGCTGTCTTGCGACGCGACCGCAGCTGGTCGGCCACGATCGGGGAGTAGAAGTTCAGGGCGTTCATGGCGGCGGAAGAGCGAAGATCATAAGCCGTGCTCGCGCACGAACGCGAGGGCTTTCTCGGCCATCTCGCGCTCGCCCGTGTACGTCAGCAGCTTCGGCGCGTCCTCGAGCGGGAGCCAGCGGGCCTCGTCGACCTCGACTCGGTGCTCCGGCGCGATGTCCCCGAGCCGGCCCCGCGAGTAGCGAAGCAGATAGAAGCTGACCACCTTGAACACGCGCTCGCCGCTCCACGTGTACACGTAGCGGATGTCGCCCAGCTTGGTCACGAGCCGGGCTTCGACCCCCGTCTCCTCCGTCACCTCGCGAACCGCCGTGTCCTCGGGCCGCTCGCCGGAATCGATGATCCCCTTGGGAAGCGCCCAGGCCGGACGCTTTCGGCCACCCGGCCGGATCGCAGCCAGCATCCACCGGCCCCGCAGGCGTCGAACGACCACGCCCCCCGCAGAGAACTCCCGTCGCACCGGCGCAAGCTACCACGCCGAAAATTGTCACAAACTTTCCGGGTACCAGGTGGGTGCCCCGGCCCCGGGACGTAGGCAAGACCGCTTGCACGGCGGGTATGAACACGGTTAGAATGCTCTGGCACTCAGAACACGTAGAGTGCCAATCGTTGTCACAAAGTCTGAACAGGAGGTCCTGAATGGATCTGCAGCCGCTGGGCGACCGCGTGATCGTCGAAGCCCTCGAGGAGGAGGAGACGACGTCGAGCGGGATCGTCCTGCCCGATACCGCGAAGGAAAAGCCGCAGCGCGGCCGCGTCCTGGCCGTCGGCCCGGGCGCCCGGAACGACAAGGGCGAGATCATCCCGATGGAAGTCGCCGTCGGCGACGAGGTCATCTACTCGAAGTACGGCGGGACCGAGATCAAGGTCGGCGCCGACGAAGTCCTCGTTCTTCGCGAGTCGGACGTGCTCGCGAAGGTCACCACCACCAAAGGCGCCAAGTCGAGCAAGAAGAAGCAGCTCGCGAGCGCGTCCGCCTAACACCAGCCAAGGAGGTACTCAATGGCTCATAAGGAGCTGAAGTTCGACGAGGAGGCGCGGCGCGCACTCGAGCGCGGCGTGAACATCCTCGCCGATGCGGTCAAGGTCACCCTTGGCCCGAAGGGTCGGTACGTCGTGCTCGACAAGAAGTTCGGCGCGCCGACGATCACCAACGACGGAGTCACGATCGCACGTGAGATCGAGGTCGAGGACCCGTTCGAGAACCAGGGCGCGCAGCTCGTGAAAGAGGTCGCGACCGCAACCAACGACGTTGCCGGCGACGGCACGACGACAGCGACGGTCCTCGCCCAGGCAATCGTCCGCGAGGGCCTGAAGAACGTCGCCGCCGGAGCGAACCCGATGGGGATCAAGCGCGGCATCGAGCAGGCCGTCGACCAGGTCGTCGCTGACCTGCAGAAGCAGTCGAAGGCGATCTCGGGCAAGGAGGACATCGCCCGGGTCGCCACGATCTCGGCGCGCGAGCGCGAGATCGGAGACGTCATCGCCGACGCGATCGACCGGGTCGGCAAGGACGGCGTCGTGAACGTCGAGGAGGGCCAGACCTTCGGGCTCGAGCTCGAGTTCACCGAGGGCATGCAGTTCGACAAGGGCTACCTCTCGCCGTACATGGTCACCGACCCCGAGCGCATGGAGGCCGTGCTCGACGAGCCGTACATCCTGGTCGCCAACCAGAAGGTCGGCGCCGTCAAGGACCTCCTCCCGGTGCTCGAGGCCGTGATCCAGGCGGGTCGTCCGCTCCTGATCATCGCCGAGGACGTCGAGGGCGAGGCGCTCGCCACGGTCGTCGTCAACAAGCTCCGCGGCACCTTCACGGCAGTCGCCGTCAAGGCGCCCGGCTTCGGCGATCGCCGCAAGCGCATGCTCGAGGACATCGCGATCTTCAGCGGCGCCGAGGTGATCACCGAGGAGATGGGCCTCAAGCTCGAGAACACGAAGCTCTCGCAGCTCGGCAAGGCCCGCAAGGTGGTCGTCGACAAGGACTCGACCACGATCATCGACGGTGACGGAGACGCGAACGGGATCAAGGCTCGCATCAAGCAGCTCAAGAGCGAGATCGAGACCACGGACTCCGACTTCGACCGCGAGAAGCTGCAGGAGCGGCTGGCGAAGCTCGCCGGCGGTGTTGCAGTGGTCAAGGTCGGGGCTGCGACCGAGACCGAGATGAAGGAGAAGAAGCATCGCGTCGAGGACGCGCTGCAGGCGACTCGCGCCGCGCTCGAGGAGGGCATCGTGCCCGGTGGCGGCGTCGCGCTCCTGACCGCCGCGAAGGCGATCACGATCGACTCATACGAGGGCGACGAGAAGACGGGTGCGATGATCGTGACCCGTGCGCTCGAGGAGCCGGTTCGCCAGCTCGCCCAGAATGCGGGCCTCGAGGGCTCGATCGTCGTCGGCGAGATCCGTTCCGCCCCGAAGGGGCACGGCCTGAACGTCGAGACCGGAGAGCACGAGGATCTCGTCAAGGCCGGGATCATCGACCCGACGATGGTGACGCGCTCTGCTCTGCAGAATGCGGCCTCGATCGCCAAGAACATCCTCACCACCGAGGCGATCGTCGCCGAGCCGCCGGAGAAGACCCCGGCCGGCGCCGGCGCCGGCATGCCGGACATGGGCGGGATGATGTAAACGAGTCCCTCGGGACTCAGCTGTAAGCAGAGGGCCGGTTCGCCGGCCCTCTGTGCTTGTGGGGGGACGTTGACGTCTGGTGTGACAATACGAGCATGGCGCAGACAATCGATCCGGCAGGCGTCGCCCGAGAGGCCGCTTCCCAACAATCGTGGCGCAAGGCGTACGAGGCCTACGAGGGGCTCGATCAGGCAAGCCTGGGCGCGGAGGATCTCGAGCGGTACGGCGAGGCCGCCTGGTGGAGCGGCAAGCTCGGGCAAGCGATCGGGCTCCGCGAGCGTGCCTACGTGGCTTTCTCGGGCGGGGGGAATGACCTGGACGCCGCGCGCGTCGCGCTCACATTGTCCTGGGACGAGTCGGCCCGAGGAGCGTTCTCCGTCGCGCAGGGGTGGTTCGCGACCGCGGAGCGCCTGCTGGAGGGCCGGGAGGAGTCTGCAGAGCATGGACGCATCGCACTGACCCGAGCTTCCAATGCGATGTTCGCGGAGGGGAATTACCCCTCTGCCATCGAGCATTTCGACCGCGCGTACGAGGTCGCGCGGCGCTTCGGAGACCGGGACACACAGATGCTCGCGCTCGCCGGCAAGGGGCGCGCGCTCATGAAGAGCGGTGAGATCGAGAAGGGGCTCGAGCTCCTCGACGAGGGCTCGGCCGCCGCGGTCAGCGGCGAGCTCCAGCCTTACTCGACCACGCTCGTCTACTGCATGACGATCAGCTCCTGCCAGGACGTCGGTGACTTCCGCCGGGCCGCGGAGTGGACTGAGGCGGCGAACCGCTGGTGCGACCGGCTGGACGTGACCGGCTTCCCGGGCGCCTGCCGCATCCACCGCGCCGAGATCATGCGACTCCGCGGCGACCTCGAGGCGGCGGAGATGGTTGCGATGGCGGCCTGCGACGAGCTGCACGACTTCGAGCGCTACATCACGGCCATGGGCCACTACGAGATCGGCGAGATTCGCCGTCGGCTCGGCGACTTCGCCGCGGCCGACGAGGCGTACGCACGCGCGAACGAGCTGGGGCACGATCCCCAGCCGGGCCTTGCTCTGCTCCGCCTTGCGGAAGGGAAGCTCGATGCGGCCGTCGCGGGAGTCTCGCGTGCGCTCGCAGAGGTCGAGGAACCGCTGTTCCGGCTCCGGCGGCTGCCGGCTCAGGTGGAGATCGCGGTCGCGGCCCGAGACCTGAAGACGGCTCGTGCGGCATCCGCGGAGCTCGAACAGATCGTGGACTCCTTCAAGATCGGCGGCCGCCGAGCTCCCGCCTTCGACGCCGCCGTCCACATCGCAGCCGGGAGGATCGCGCTCGCCGAGGGTGACACGGACGAGGCGGTCGGCCGGCTCCGGCTAGCGCGCGACCAGTGGCGCGAGGTCGGAGCGCCGTTCGAGACCGCCCAGGCCCGGCTCCTCCTCGGCGTGGCGTTCCGGCGGAAAGGCGACGAGCATGCCGCGACCGCGGAGCTCGATGCCGCGCACGCGGCGTTCGAGCGCATCGGCGCGAAGTCGGACGCCCAGCGGGCTGCCGAGCTCCTCGGCCGGCAGCAGACGCGTCGCACCTTCCTGTTCACGGACATCGTCGGCTCGACCCGGCTGCTCGAGACGCTCGGCAACGACAAGTGGAAAAAGCTCCTCGGCAGGCACAACGAGCTGCTCGAGGAGCAGATTGCCAACTCGGGCGGAGAGGTCGTCCAGAAGACCGGAGACGGCTTCTTCGCCACGTTCGCGACTCCGAAGGCGGCGCTCGAGGCAGCGATCGCCATCCAGCGAGCTCTCGAGGCGGAGATCGTCGCGCCGGACGTCAGGATCGGAGCGCATACCGGCGAGGCGTTCGAGAACGTCGGAGAAGCCAATGCCTACGGCGGTGAAGCGGTCCACATCGCGGCCCGGATCGGCGCGGCCGCAGGGGCCGGCGAGATCCTCACGAGTCGCGAGACCCTCGAAGGCGCGGGAAGTGGTTTTCGGACGTCGAATCCGCGGTCCGAGGCTCTGAAGGGATTCGAGGAGCCCGTCGACGTGATCAGCGTCGACTGGCGCTAGTGGCTCTGCTGACGCCGCTCAGCCTCGAGAGTGCCTCATTCGAACAACGATGGCATGCAGGCCGTCCTCGAGAGTCGCCGCCGAGGTGAAGTTGCTCCCGCGGAGGCGAGTGAACCGGAGCCGAAATACAAAAGGGCCGACTATTGCCGGCCCTTTGTTCTCAAATGCGGTTCGGAGTTTTAAGTCCCATAATCCGCATGAGGGGGGAGGTGGGTGCTTGTGGTATCGGTGCCCGCGGCGGGTCGGCGATCCCTCGTTCGGGGGTTCTTGAGATGGTCCGCCCATGACCCTTCTCTGGTTCTTCATCTGGTTCATCTGGAACATCGTGGGCGACGAGGAGCCGTTGACGCTCGACCCCGTCAACTGGTGGATGGGATCGCTGCTGTTCGCGATCGCAGTCGACCTCAGCAAGACCCACGTGCTCGACAACCGCTAGGCCGCACGAGGGACAGTCCCTCGACACTGTTGCAACGAGGGACTGGCCCTCGGCTCAGAACTCGTAGCGCTGCTCGTTCCAGAAATCGGCGTCGTTGTGGGACGGCGAAGCCGTCTGTCCGCGAAAGCGGACCGGTGGAGGGGTCCCGGGAACCGGGAGGTTCCCCGGTCGAGGCGCCGGTCAGAAGGTGTAGCGCTCTTCCTTCCAGAAGTCGGCGTCGTTGTGGTACCCGTAGCGCTCCCAGAAGCCGGGCTGGTCCTTGTCTAGGAGCTCTAGGCCGCGGAGCCATTTCGCGCTCTTCCAGAAGTAGCGGCTCGGGATGACGAGCCTCAGCGGCCAGCCGTGCTCGGGCTCGAGCGGCTCGCCGTCGGCCTCGTACGCGATCAGGGCGTCTTCGTCCTCGAGCGCCTCGAGCGGCACGTTCGCGGTGAATCCCTGCTCGGCATGCGCGACGACGTATCGCGCCGACGGCTTCGGCTTCGCCAGCTTCGCCAGCTCAGCCCAGCGCACTCCGCGAAAGCTCGTGTCGAACCGGCTCCACCGTGTCACGCAGTGGATGTCGATCGTGATCTCGGTGCTCGGCAGCGCCTGGAGCTCCTCCCAGCTGAGGGTGATCGGCTCCTCGACCTCGCCGAAGACCTTGAAGTCCCAGGTGGAAAGGTCGGTCTCGGGCACGGAGCCCGCGTGCAGCACCGGCCATTTCTCGGTCAGGTACTGCCCCGGCGGCAGGCGCGCGGGGTCATAACCCGCGTCGGCGACCTTCTGCTCTGCCTTGGACCGGAACACGATTCCTAGACTATTCAGAGTGGCAACAGCAACGCGGAGAGTGGCGGCGAGGCCGCGCGACTATGTCGGGGTGGCCGGGCCGGACGCGGAGGACTTCCTCCAGCGGATGGTGTCGAACGACGTCACCGCCGCGCCCTGCCAGGCGCTGCTCCTGACGCCGAAGTCGCGTCTCATCGCGCCGCTCGTCGTGGTCCGGCGAGGGCCCGAGGACTTCCTCCTCCTGACCGAACCGGGTCTCGGCGAAGCCGTGCGCGCGACCCTGCTCCGCGCGAAGTTCGCGGCCAAGGTCGAGGTCGAGCGCGAGGAACACACCTCGGTCGTCGTGCTCGGTGAGGACGGAGAGATCCCGAGCGTCGAGTTCGGCGAGCCCGGGACCGAGGTGCTCGACGCGGGGCTCGAGCCGACGCTTCCCGGCGAGGAGCTCGAGCGGATGCGGATCGAGGCTCGCATCCCGGCGTGGGGCAAGGAGCTCGACGACTCGATCCTGCCGGCGGAAGCGGGCCTGGACGAGACGCACATCTCGTTCACGAAAGGCTGCTACCCGGGGCAGGAGCCGATCGCAAGGCTGCACCACCGGGGCAAGGTGAATCGCACGCTGCGGGTCCTTGAGATCGACGCCGCGGAGCCGGGCGACGAAATCCGCCACGGCGAGAAGGTCGTCGGGCGGATCACGAGCGTCGCACGGGGAGTCGCGCTCAGCTACCTGCGCACCGATGTTCCCGACGACGCCGACCTCGCCGTCGGAGCAGCGCACGCCAAAGTGCGCCCGGCATGATTCGAACATGGGTTGCGCCGGGTTTCCGGGGACTACCGTAAGACGGCTTAGGTAGCGGCCTCGCGCCTGCTCGGCTAGATACCCTCGTGTGAGCGATGCCACAGGCGGAGAGCGCGCCGATGTAGGACCTCATGCCGCCACTCCGCCGCCTCGGCGCTACGGTCGTTCTCGCCACGGCCGCCTTCCTCGTCACCTCCGCGCCCGCGGTCGCTGCTCCGAACGTGACTCTGCTCGCCCCCTCGAACGGCCAGACGATCACCCTTCAGCCAGGCCAGTTCATCACCTACCAGTGGCAGGTCAACTGGCCCGACGCCCCGGCGCAGGGAAACGTCACGACTTACTGGGAGATTGCCACCGACCCGTCCTTCAGCCCGGCCTCGATGTATGGGACCGATGGCAACAGCTGCACCCTGCCGAACTTCGCTTGCTGGACGTCATTTGCGGCGCAGAAGGCCTACGGGCCACCGTGGGGCCGCACCTTCTACTGGCGGATCGTCTTCAACGGCGTCACGAGCGCCGTCGGCTCGTTCCGGGTCGTGCTGGCACCCGACCTCGTCAAGCCGCGCGTGAAGGCCTACGGCGGCAGCGCCCGTCGCGGGAGGGTCGCGCACTTCATGGCCCGCGCCGCTGACGATCGAGGGCCTGTGCGCTACCGGGCGACCCTCGAGTGGCGCGGCCTGACCGTCATGGGTAGCTCGTTCCCGTTCTCGAACGCGGTCTGGTCGGCTCCGGTCACCTTCTACAGCAAGCGGCCCCTGCCGAGGCGGATGCCCGCCGGCCGCTACCAGTTCTGCATCACGGCCTGGGATCAGGCGGCGAACCGCGCGCGAAGCTGCGCCCTCTATCGCATCCGCTGAACTCCTGCCACCACTGGTTCGGGTGGTCTGCCCCGAGACAAGGAGCTGTCAGACGTCGCGGTTTCCGCCTGGTCGTCGATCGCGGGCACGCAGCGTTAGGGGTACGCGGCTCACCCTTGCGAGGGATAGGCACGTTTCCGTTAAGGGTCGAGACGATGATCGATGGGACGCTGGTTGCTCCGCGGTGTTGTTGGGTTCCTGATTCTCGGCGCGGTCGTCCGCGGAGGAGCCGCGCTCAACCTCTGGCAGGTTCCAAACTTCCGACCGAAGCAATCGGTTAGCGAATGCATTGTCGAGGCGCAACGTGGTTACGGGACCGGCGTCGCCAAGGCTTTGGGTATTTCGCGGGAGCAGATCGACGCGAAGGCCTCCGCCGAGATGACCGAGGCCATGAGAGACCCTCTGCCAGACGGCGGAGGCACGCTCTGAGCGCCCGTCTCTCACGAAACTCTTCCGCGAGAATCCTTCGGCCTATGGTCGCCTCTGTCGCGCGGGAGTCAATGCTGCTCTGAGTGCAAGGCCGGACGCCTTCTGGTTCTCGAATCGGGCCGAGCGCAGGCACCTTCTGCGCGACCACTGCCGACTGCTCCTGCGATACCTGGGCAATGACCAGTCGCCCGACTGGCCGAGGTTGATCGCCGAGAATCCGGACTTCTTCGTTCGCGCTTGCGGTGCGGCCCTTCACGCCAGTCTGGCCGAAGATGCCTCGACGCGCAGGACCTACACCGCAGGTGCGCTGCATCGCATCGGCCGGCGTTCGTGCAGAGAAGGGCTCCAGCGGGGGGTCCTCGACACAAGCAACGCCCGGGGCCTTCTCGATTTCAGGAGCGACGATCGAGCCTGGGACGCGATCATCGTCCAGGTCGCTCGCGCCGAAGGTCACGCGTAACTTGGTGACTGGCATCGCCGATCACCCGATGAAACGGCTGAGAGACAGGGTAAACCGGAACACCCGGGCCAATTGGCCCCGCATGGTGGAGGCAATTGCCCTACCCCTCGCCTTCTGGCTCTTCGGGCCTATCGGCGCTTTCGTTGGGCTTGCCGTCGTGGGCGTCGTCGAGTATCGGCGCTGGCGCGCACACCAGGTCGAAGCCCCGTACTAGGAGGGTTGGCGGCCGCGTCTCCGCAAGCGGCTAAGCGCAGGTCAGGATCGGGCGGACTACTGGGGCACGCCCGACGCTCGTCGTGAGGTCAGGCGCCTTGGCAGGAAAGAGGCTCTGTGCAGGAGGATCGACACGATGCGCCCGGCATGATTCGAACATGCGACCTCTGCCTCCGTGCTACGAACGTGAGACGCCGAAGTCGTTAAGAAGGGCCCAGTCTGTGTCGCTAACGTCGATGTGGACGTATGTCTCGCGCAGAACTGCAACCGATGTGCCCACCTGCCGGGAGAGCATGGCCATCGCGACTTCGCCGTCCCCGAAGTCGCGAATCCAGTTCGTGCAGTAGCTGTGCTTCGCTATGTGCGCGGTTACCTGCACCGGCAGGGCAATAGCTTCACGCGCCCGCCCTGATCCTCGGCGGCATCGTGAAGGAGCGCCGCAATCGCCTCGTCCTCGCTCCCGCCGTGCTCGAGCACGAGCGAAGCAACGCCCAGTAGGTGGGCTGCGTATGGAGTGCCGCTTCCCTTGCGGCGCTGCTCGCGGTGCAGCCGGGTCGCGTATACGAGCGCATGCTCGAACCGGTCACCGAGTAGTTCGTCCCCACTCACACCGGGTACTTAACCGATTCCATCTCACCGATCATCACGACAATCGGGGCGGCTTAACCTGGATGGTCGGGAAATGCGGGTTCGAGTCCCGTCGCGCCCGCGACCCCTATCCATTCTCATCTTGGCCAAGTGCTGATGTACGCCGCCGCGTAAAGGAAACGCTGGGCCGGGGCAAACAGGTGGGGCGGTTCACGGATGCTCGTCGAGTAGAAAGCGATGTACTTACAAAGGCTGGCAAGGACAGGCGCGATCACACTTGTCGGCCTCGGCTATGCATCGCACCCAACAGATCGCGCCCGGAATAGTCCCGGGATCGCCGCATCCCGAAAGGCACTTGATGTACTTTATGAAACACTGAGCTTTGCAGTCCTTGCAGTTGTCTCTGGGTAGTGCCCACTGCGGCTCAGCTTCTTCCCGATTAATCGCCGTCTGTATTTTGCGGATAAGCTCGTCGAGTGGAAGAGCGAGCAGCGGCTTGAAGTCGAAATTACCCAGAGCAGCAACAAGTTCCTGACCCGGCGGTTGTCCCGCCGATAATTGTTCCGCGTCGGTGTCGGTGAGCTCGAAGTCGCCGATAGAACCTTGCACGAGCTGCGGAAGCTCACCTGAAATGTTCAACGTTGCCGTGACCTCACCGCTACTCGAAAGCCGGCCCCCAAGGACGGCCTTAATCTCTGACGAGGCCGGACTACTGCGTCTTGATTGGAGCGCTAAGACCGTTTCCCCTTCAACCGACACGTTCACTTGACTCGCGCCTTCGAAGTCGTCCGCCAGGGTGATGCTCATCTCGGCGGCCTCGCCGTCACCTGTAACTTCGCGTGATATGAGCTCCGACGCCATCGACGTTCCTCCAGTTACTTGTTGTGGAATCAGGTCGCCCCCCAACCTGGCTCCCGCAATTCCTTGTGGCCGGCGGACACAAACCTGAAAGCTATTCAAGCGGTCTCTTCGTTTACGCACCTCCTCTGATTGCCGATTTCGTAGGCGACTGAAACTGTTGGCCGTTAGTAAAACCGCCTCGCGCAAACACGCTGACTTTCATAATCTTGTTGTCTCTAGGCTCGCCAGTGCCTTCGATCAAGTGTGCCCCACTGAACGGAAGCGTTACGCTGTTATTGCGGGCAGCAAACGCATTAGCCGGCGCGTAAACAGCTTGTTTCAGGGCCCACCCCGATGAGATTGAGGCCATATGTTGGCCACTGATCTTCCATTGGAGAAATTTCCATGGGGGGACTGGTATTCCCGATCTTCTGAGTTAGTAGAGTTAGTTGGAACGTCGTGAAGAGTAGATAAACCTTGCTTCCGGGATTAGTGCGGATTGTACGAGACGTAAGTTTAATGCCAACTTTCGTTCCGCTTCTCCAGTCGATTAATGCCTCAAACGAAATAGTTAACTGTGATCTGTCAGTGAGGTTCACCGTCATGCTTGCTCGTATCGTGTCATCGATGTCGAAGCCGTCAGGCAGACCCACTTCAGGCTCCGGCGACGAGCCCTGCGCTACGGGCCACTCGTCACTCGTCGGAAGGGGATCAGCGGTAACAACAGCGGCGTCGCTCGAGATCGGAGGATCCTCGTCATGGATCTCTGACGGAGTGCTCGCTGGCTGATGCGGTGACCGTTCCACTCGGCACCTCCCTGGTGGACTCGTGCGACGCTAGTCCAGGCGACGACGTGAGTCAACCAATGCGGCAATTCCAAGCTGCAGGCGAGCCCGCGACCCGCGTGAGCCCAGACTCGGCTGAGCCAAAGATCGGTTCACGCTGCCCGCGGGCCCCAAGCTGTCGGGGAGGGGCGCCCGCCAGGCCCGAAATCAGAGCTCCCTTCCGAGCCGCGTCCGGATTCGCATGACGAGCCCACTGAGCGCTGGCTGTCGCTGGGCGGCTCGGCACGAGTTGTTGGGATTGACCCAGCTGCGCTACACCAATTCCCGCACTGCTGGGCAACCATGCGTCCGACATGCCGGAAAGTCCCTCAGCCTTCGCAGACCCGCCCGGGCTAGATCCAACGACGTAGCTTTGCCTCGAGATCGACCTCGAGCTGCGCGACGCCTGGGAACTGCTCGATCAGGCGCCCGACATCTGGGATGACCGGCACCTCGCGGTCATAGCGAGCGCGATGCGAGTCGCCTTCGACCGGGGTCGCCGCCAAGGTGAGATCGCAGGCAGAGCCGCTGGGTACCAGGACGGCTATGAGGACGGCCACCAGGAGGGATCCGACAGCGCGTTCGTCGACACACCGGGGTAGCGATTCACGCAACCTATCGCGGGACTCGTGCGCGGGCTCGCCCGAGGGTAGACATGTCCGAACGAGCGTCTAGCGCTGCGGGCTAAGACGTTCCAACGGCGGCTCCGGCTCCGTTCTACTCGAGCAACAGTCCGGCTCGAGTGCGGAAGAGAACTGAGTCAGTCACTCAAGCCGCGGCCACGGCTTTCTAACGTCGAAGGTCGGGAAATGCGGAGTCGAGTTTCTCCCGTGATCTCAGCCGCTTCGGGGTTCACCCATTCGCGCGAAGCCCATCTTCTTCAGCACCCACGCCTCCTGCGCAGACGAGAGACGATCCCAGTAGACGCGTGCCTCTTTTTCACGGGCAGCCCTAGAGCGTCCACCGCGCTCGACGGGAGGGAGAGGACATGGCACCAATGCTTGCTTTTTCGGTTGCATGGACTCCTCCAAAACCGCTTGGTTGAGCCATGCGCCCGGCATGATTCGAACATGCGACCTCTGCCTCCGCAGGGCAGCGCTCTATCCCCTGAGCTACGGGCGCAGGTCGCACTAGTCTAGCCTCGCTTCCCTGACCCGCGAGCCCTCCCGCGCGGCAGAGCCGCGCTCCGGGCTCGCCTCGCGCCGCTGACCGCCTTCCTGCGAGCGGCCCGTGTGACCGAACACTGTTCCGCTCACATACAGACGCTCAGCGACGCGTCAGGAAACCGAGGGGTCGGCGCCCGACAGGAATCCGGGAACGGCCCGGCGAATCACTGTCCGTGGCCGACACGCCGCAGTTCCTCACGCTGGCCGACAACCGCGACCGCGCGGAACGGGTCGAGCTCGTGCTCCGCCGCGCGTTCTTCGGCCTGCTGCTGCTCTTCCTGCTCGCCGGCCTGCTCAACGTCTTCGGTCAGCGGCCGACGACCAGCCATGCCGCGACGTCCACCGCCGAGCTCGAGGTCTTCGCGCCCGAGGCGCTCCGCGGCGGCCTCTACTACCAGGGCCGGATCACTGTCGAGGCCAAGGAGGAGATCGAGAAGGCGACGCTCGTCTTCGACGCCGGCTGGACGGAGCAGATGCAGATCAACACGATCGAGCCCTCGCCGGTGGGCGAGTCCAGTCGCGACGGGAGGCTCACTCTCGACATGGGACACCTCGCTGCCGGCCGCAAGCTCGTGCTCTGGCTCCAGTTCCAGGTCAACCCGACGAACGTCGGCCGCCGCTCGCAGGACGTGGAGCTCTACGACGACACGACGCTTCTGGCGACGGTCAACCGCACAGTGACGGTGTTCCCGTAGATGGACATCGTCGTCCGCGCAATCGTCGCGTTCTGCTTCGTCTTCATCCTCACGCGGCTGATCGGCCGCCGGGAGCTCAGTTCGCTCCAGCCCTTCGACCTCATGCTCCTGATCGTGATCGGCGACCTCATCCAGCAGGGGATCACCCAGAACGACCTCTCGGTGACCGGGCTGATCTTGACCGTCGGCGTGTTCGGGTCGATGACGCTCGCCGCCTCGTACCTCGGTTGGAAGTTCCCGCGCGTTCGCCCGATCCTCGAGCCGGAGCCGCTGATCCTGGTCGAGGACGGGAAGGTGATCGAGAAGAACCTCCGCAAGGAGCGCATCACGCAGGGAGAAATTGCCGCAGAGGCTCGGCTCCAGCAGATCGACTCGCTCGACAAGGTCAAGTGGGCCGTGCTGGAGTCGGGAGGCCGGATCAGCGTCATCCCGAAGTAGCGCCCTACACTCCGCACGCTCTGCCTCTCTATCTGACCGAAGCCGAGATCGGCAAGCTCCTGACGCCAGCGGACGCGCTCGAGGCGGTCGAAGCGTGCTTCGAGCGGATGGCTCGAGGGGCGGTCGAGAACGAGCCGCGCACCCGGACGCGGGTCGGCGACGGCGTCTTCGCGGTGATGTCCGCGGCCGACGAGGAGCTCGAGCTCGCCGGGCTCAAGTCCTACGTCTGGCTGTCAGGCGGCACGCCCTTCGTCGTCGTCCTCTTCGACACGAAGAAGGCGCAACTTGCAGCGGTGATCGAGGCCGACAAGATGGGCCAGCTCCGCACCGGCGCGGCGAGCGGCGTGGCGGCCAAGTACCTCGCCAAGCCGGAGGCGAGCACCCTCGGCATCATCGGGTGCGGCTGGCAGGCGGAGAGCCAGGTCGCGTGCATCCGGGAGGCAATCCCGACGATCGAGCGCGTCGTCGCCTACTGCCGCACCGAGGAGCGCCTCGAGAAGTTCTGCAGGAAGGTCAAGGCCGAGGCCGCCGAGACCCACCGCGAGCCGGCCGAGCAGGACATCGTCGTGACGGTCACCACGTCCAAGGACCCGGTCCTGCGCGGCGAATGGCTCCAGCCGGGTGCTCTCGTCTGCGCCGTCGGCGCCAACGAGCCGAAGGCGCGCGAGCTCGACAACACGGTGCTCGAGCGGGCCGTCCTCGTCTGCTGTGACTCGATCGAGCAGTCGAAGCTCGAGTCCGGCGACCTGATCGAGCCGGTCGAGCGAGGCGTCCTCGACTGGCTCGAGGTGCACGAGCTGCACGAGGTCGTCGCCGGAGAGATTCCAGGGCGCAGCTCGCCGGAGGACATCGTTCTCTTCAAGTCGAACGGTCTCGCCGCCTGGGACGTCGCGATCGGCGCCAAGGCGATCGAGCTGGCCCGCAAGCAGAAGGTCGGGAAGAGGGTCTAGCTTCGCTCGGCTCGGGTTGCCGTGACGACGTCGTCACCGAGCGCGCGGACGACCTCGGGCCGGTCGAGGAGCCGTTCTCTTTCCAGCGGCGTTGTCCGGTTGCGGACGTAGGGATCCTCGAGGATCTCGGCCAGGGCCCGGCCCCGCTCGTGCTCGCGGATGACGTAGGCGACGACCCGGTCCTCGTGGCTCGACTTCGCGAAGAGGAACGAGAACGGATTGCGGAAGAACGAGGAGAGCCTCGACATCGGGGGCGATTGTATCCTGGCCCCATGCGCAAGCAGTCGAAGGCCTCGCGCTTCGCGGAGCGTGAGCTGCACGGCTTCGACGAGGCGGGCGTCGAGGAGCGGATCGTCGTCTGGATCGAGCGCATGCAGGGCGGCACGTGGGCCGTCGGCCGCGCCGTCAACCCTCAGCACCGGTCGAGCGACGAGCCCCGCAAGGACGACTACGTCTTCGAGGGGCACGAGCTCGAGGACGTCATCGAGCAGGCAAACGGCATCCTCGACGACGACGCCCGCGTCTCGGAGGATGACGGGCGCCCCGAGCACATCAGGCCGTTCACGCGCAAGGAGCTTCTCGGCCCGCTCGAGCGCTGGTTCTTCGGCCGCGGGCCCAAATGAAGATTCAGCTGGGACACAGCCCCGATCCCGACGACGCGTTCATGTTCTGGGGCCTTGCCTCGGGCGAAGTCGACCCGCGGGGCTTCGAGTTCGAGCACGTGCTCCGCGACATCCAGACGCTCAACGAGTGGGCGATGGAGGGACGGCTCGAGGTGACCGCGATCTCGCTCCATGCGTACCCGTACGTCCAGGACCGCTACGTCCTGCTCCCCCACGGTGCCAGCATGGGCGACGGCTACGGGCCGATCGTCGTCGCCCGAGAGCCGCTCACGGACCAGGAGCTGCGAGAGATCGAGATCGCAGTGCCGGGCCGGATGACGACGGCGTTCCTCACCTTGCGTATGCGGCTCGGCGAGTTCCGCTGGCGGGAGGTGCCCTTCGATCAGATCATGGACGAGGTCACGTCCGGCCGGGCCGACGCGGGCCTGCTCATCCACGAGGGCCAGCTCACCTACGGCGCGGCCGGGCTGCACAAGATCGTCGATCTCGGCGAGTGGTGGCTCGAGGAGACGGGTCTCCCGCTGCCGCTGGGAGCGAACGTCGCCCGGCGCGACCTCGGTCCCGACGTCCTCCGCGAGCTGTCGGCCGTGCTCGCCGAGTCGATCCGCGCCGGGCTCGACAACCGGGAGCGGGCGCTCGAATACGCGCTCCAGTTCGGCCGTGGCCTGGACGACGAGCTTGCCGACCGCTTCGTCGGCATGTACGTCAACGAGCTCACCGAGGACTACGGCGAGGAGGGGCGGCGCGCAGTTCGCGAGCTGCTTCGGCGCGGTGAGGAGATCGGCGCCTTCACCGAGCCGGTCAACGTCGAGTTCGTCTTAGCCGATCTTCAGTTGATTCCCGAACGTCGGCTCGTATTCGTTGTCAGTGAAGACAACGAGCAGTTGGTGACCGGCACTGACGAGGGCTCGAAGAGAGGCGCGGTCAGGGTCGCGCGGCGTACGGGGCGCCTCGGAGGATAGCGTTCGCCTCGTGGCCCGAGCCGTCGTCCTCTCCGCGGTGAGAACGCCCGTCGGGCGGTACGGAGGGGCGCTCGCAGACGTGCGTCCGGACGATCTGGCGGCGACCGTGATCGGCGAGGCCGTCCAGCGCGCGGGGGTCCCCGCCGGCGAGATCGAAGACGTCTATTTCGGCGCCGCGAATCAGGCGGGAGAGGACAACCGGAACGTCGCCCGCATGGGCGCGCTTCTCGCAGGCCTGCCCGATTCGGTCGCGGGCGTGACGGTCAACCGGCTCTGCGCCTCGGGGCTCTCGGCGGTCGTCTCGGCCTGCCATGCCGTGGTCGCCGGTGATGGCGACCTCTTCGTCGCCGGCGGGGTGGAGTCGATGAGCCGGGCGCCGCTCGTGATGGCGAAGCCCGAGCACGCCTATCAGCGGGGCAACCAGACGGTCTGGGACACGACGCTCGGCTGGCGCTTTCCCAACCCGCGAATGGAGGAGATGTTCCCGCTCGAGTCGATGGGCGAGACCGGCGAGAACGTCGCCGAGCGGTACGGCGTCAGCCGTGAGGAGCAGGACGAATTCGGGCTGCGCTCGCACCGCCGCTGGACGGAGGCGGCGGAAGAGGGGCGCTTCGACGAAGAGCTCGTACCGGTCGGAGACGTCGCCCGCGACGAGCATCCTCGTCCCGACACGAGCTCCGAGAAGCTCGCGACCCTGAAGCCGGCCTTCCGCGAGGGCGGCAGCGTCACGGCCGGCAACTCGAGCGGGATCAACGACGGTGCTGCGGCGCTCGTGATCGCCAGCGAGGAGCGTGCGAAGGAGCTTGGAGTGGAGCCGCTGGGAGCCTTCGTCGGCAGCGCGGTTGCCGGCGTCGATCCGCGCGTGATGGGAATCGGCCCGGTGCCTGCCGTCCGTAAGCTGCTCGAGCGGGCGGGCATCCAGGCCTCGGACCTCGACCTCGTCGAGCTGAACGAGGCGTTCGCATCGCAGAGCCTCGTCGTCATCCGCGAGCTGGGGCTCGACCCGGAGCGCGTGAACGTCAACGGCGGAGCGATCGCGATCGGTCACCCACTGGGCATGAGCGGCGCGAGGCTCGTGGTCACGCTTCTCCACGAGCTGCGCCGCCGCGGGGGCAAGTACGGCCTGGCGACCCTCTGCGTGGGCGTCGGCCAGGGCCAGGCGGCCCTCTTCGAGCGGTAGTGGACGTCGAGCGCTACCTGGAGCTGTGCCTGCGCCTCGGGCGGCACATCGACGGGCTCGTCGACGCCTACTACGGGCCGGCGGAGATCTCCGAGCGCGTGGACGCCGAGGAGCTTCGCGACCCGGGGGCCCTGGCAGCCGACGCTGCGACGCTCCTCGCCTCTACCGACGACGGCTGGCTTCAGGCGCAGCTCGTCGGCCTGGAGACAGTCGCCCGCAAGCTCGCCGGAGCGGACATTCCCTACGAGGACGAGGTCGAGCGCTGCTACGGCGTCCGCCCGGAATGGACGCCCGAGGAGTCGTTCGAGGCCGCGCACCGTGAGCTGGACGAGGCGCTTCCCGGCCCGGGCTCGCTCGCCGAGCGGTACCAGGCCTGGCGCGAGCAGGATGCGCTGCAGGGCGATTCGCTCGCGACCGTGTACGGCAAGCTCCTCGACGACTTCCGCGAACGCACGAAGGCGCTGTTCGGCCTGCCGGAGGGCGAGTCGATCGAGGTCGAATACGTCACCGACGAGCCGTGGGCCGCATACAACTACTACCAAGGCGGTCTCCGCAGCAGGATCGCGGTCAACACCGACTCCTCGCTCACGCCCGACTTCGTGCTCGAGCTGGCGACGCACGAGGCGTATCCCGGCCACCACACCGAGCATGCGTGGAAGGAGCAGATCCACGTCCGCGAGGGCGGCAGGCTCGAGGAGTCGGCGCTGATGATCGGGACGCCGTCGTCGCTCGTCGCGGAAGGGATCGCCGGGCTCGCGT
This sequence comes from uncultured Actinomycetes bacterium, assembly GCA_963776955.1. GTDB lineage: Bacteria > Actinomycetota > Thermoleophilia > Gaiellales > Gaiellaceae > VAXT01. The sequence continues at coordinate 210,831 of CAVZOM010000001.1, read as the reverse complement.
CCGAGATCCTGCTCGGTGACGAGGAGGAGCGGGTGCTCGCCGGGCATCTCGACGGCACCGGCGTCGAGTACGACCCCGATCTCTCCCACCGCGCGAAGAAGGTGAGCCGTCCGCTCGGGCACGTGGGCGCGAACGTCGCGCTGCTCATCCACACGCGCGGCGCTTCCGAGGAGGAGGCGTTCGACTACGCGATGAAGTGGGGTCTCCGCTCCGCGAAGCGTGCGAAGCAAATGATCCGCTTCGTCACCGACCCGGTCTGGGGCTCGTACGTCTCGACGTACACGGACGGCTACGACCTGTGCCGCGAGTTCGTCGGCGGCGACCCGGCGAAGTTCAAGCGCCTCCTGACCGAGCAGCTGACCCCGGCCGGGCTTCGTTAGGGTCTCGCCCGTGGCAGTGGCAACGGAACGCGACTACCTGCTCTTCATCAACGGTGAGGCGAGCGAATCCTCCGGCGGCGAGCCGAAGGAGCTCGTCGAGCCGGCCACCGGGGAGCCGCTGGCCAAGGTCGCGATGGCGACCGAGACCGATGTCGACCGCGCCGTCGACGCCGCGCGGGCCGCGCTCGAAGGCGACTGGGGCAGAACTCCGCCGACGGAGCGCTCGCGCTTGCTCCACGCGCTCGCGGACGCGCTCGTGGCGAACCGCAAGGAACTGGCCGAGCTCGAGGTGCGCAACGTCGGCAAGGCGATCTCGTCGGTGAAGGCCGAGCTCAACCAGGGAATCGAGAACTTCCGCTTCTACGCGTCGGCGATCGGCTCGATCGCGGGCCGCTCGAATCCGCTCGGCGGCTCGCTCCTCTTCTACTCGCTGAAGGAGCCCGTCGGCGTCGCCGGCCAGATCGTCCCCTGGAACTACCCGCTGATGATGACGACCTGGAAGCTCGCGCCCGCCTTGGCGGCCGGCTGCTCGGTCGTCTTGAAGCCCGACTCCCAGACGCCTCTGACCGCCCTCCGCATGGCCGAGCTCGCGACCGAGGTCGGCTTCCCGCCGGGCTCGATCAACGTCGTCCCGGGGCCGGGCACGACGGTCGGCTCGCACCTCGTCAAGCACCCGGGCGTCGACAAGATCGCGTTCACCGGCTCGACCGAGACTGGCGCGCAGATCATGCGAGACGCCTCCGACGGCATCAAGCGGCTGACGCTCGAGCTCGGCGGCAAGAGCCCGAACATCGTGTTCGCCGACGCGGACCTCGCCGACGCCATCCCGAGCTCCGCGTGGTCGATCTACTACTCGGCGGGGCAGAGCTGCGAGGCGCGCTCCCGGATCCTGGTCGAGCACTCCGCGTACGACGACTTCGTCTCGCAGTTCTCCGAGGCCGCGAAGCAGATCAAGCTCGGCGACCCGCTCGAGGCGGAGACGCAGGTCGGGTCGCTCATCTCCACCGATCACCGCGACCGCGTCCACGGCTACGTCGAGACGGGCAAGGGCGAGGGCGCCGAGGTCGTGGCCGGCGGCGAGCCTGTCGACGGCAAGGGCGCGTTCTACCCGCCGACGGTGCTCGCGGGCGTGAGCCAGGAGATGACGGTTGCCCAGGAGGAGATCTTCGGTCCGGTGGTCACCATCTCGCCCTTCGACGACGAGAAGGACGCCGTGCGGCAGGCGAACGCGGTGCGCTACGGGCTGATGGCCACGGTCTGGACCGGCGACCCCGCGTGTGGCCACCGAGTCGCACGCCGGATCAAGGCCGGCACGGTTGGGATCAACATGCCGTACACGGCCTTCCCGGGAATCCCGTTCGGCGGCTACAAGCACTCAGGCTTCGGCCGGGAGCTCGGCATCGAGACGCTCGAGCTCTATCTGGAGACGAAGAGCGTCATCACCTCCACGAGCCCGAAGCCCTTCAACCCGTTCCAGCTCTGAGCCGTTACCGCTGGGCCGTCCTGGCGGCGGGCACGGCCGGCGCGACCGCGTACTCGGCAGTGCTGCTCAGCCCTCCGGTGCTCGCACCGACCCTCCAAGAGGAGTTCGACCTCACGCTGACGGAGGTCGGGATCGCGCTCGCCAGCGTCTGGATCGGCCCGATCTTCACGCTTCTCCTCTGGGGACTGGCGGCCGACCGCTTCGGAGAGCGGTGGTCGCTCACCGCCGGCCTGGCCGGAATGGGTGTTCTCGTCGCCGGCGTCGCTTTCGTCGACGACTTCGTCGGGCTCGTGTTCCTGCTCGCGCTGGCGAGCGCCGCCGGCTCGAGCGTCAACTCCGCGAGCGGGCGGGCGGTGATGCATTGGTTCACCGCCGAGGAGCGCGGCTTCGCCCTCGGCCTGCGCCAGGCGTCGCTCCCGCTGGGGGGAGCGCTGGCCGCGGTGACGCTGCCGTTGATCGTCGTCGCGACGTCGCTGCAGGGGGCGTTCCTCTTCCTCGCGGCTCTCTGCTTCGCGGCCGCTGTCGCCGGCGCGCTGGTGATCCGCGACCGTCCCGGCGAGGGCGACGCGGTGGTGGAGGCCGTGCCGTGGACGCTGCGCGACCGCCGTTTGTGGGTCCTGAGCGGGGGCAGCGGGCTCTATCTCATGGCTCAGATTGCGATGGCCGGCTTCCTGGTCCTCTTCCTCCACGACGCCCGCGGGCTTTCGAACGGAGAGGCTGCCGCCGTGCTCGCCGTCGCGCAGGTCTTCGCCATCGGCCTGCGGATCGCGGCCGGGCGCTGGTCGGATCGGGCGCGCTCCCGGGTGCGGCCCCTGCGGCTCGTCGGCCTCGCGATCTTCACGGGTGTCTTGCTCGTGACGACCCTCGTTGATGCGCCGCTCGCGATGCTCATTCCGGCGCTCGTCGTGGGCACCTCGCTGTCGATGGCCTGGAACGGGCTCTCCTACACCGCGGCCGCCGAGCTGGCGGGCAGCGCGCGCAGCGGCGCCGCCATCGGGTTCCAGCAGACGACTCTCTCCGTCGTGGGCTTCCTTGCGGCGCCGCTCTTCGCCGCGCTCGTGGATGCCTCTTCGTGGCGCGCGGGCTTCGCCGTCTGGGCGGCGGCACCGCTCGCCGGCTGGTGGCTGCTAGGGCAACTCGCGCCGGAGGACTGACGCGACAGCGGTCAGGGCGAGCCGCGTCTCCTCGAGCGTCGGCTCACGGGTTGTCGCCCGCTGGAGCGCGAGCCCAGGAGCAAGAAATACGCGTGCCGCCGGCAGCGACGAGCCCTGAACGACGCGCCAGAGCTCCATCGTGAGCCCGAGCGTGAGCAGCGCGACGAGCACCGGTGTCCAAAGCGTCGTGGCGAACGGCCACAGACGGTCGGCGACCAGCCCGACCGGCAGAACGAGCGCGACGAAGTTCGTGCCGCAGCGCAGCGAGAAGCGCGACGGCGCGGCATCGCCGTGCCACGTGGCGGACAGCCTGCCTTCCTCGGCGGCAGCGATCGCTCGGTGCTCTGCTCCGTGGAGATAGAGCGTACGGCCGCGCAAGAGCCACGCGAGCAGGCCGATCGTCATGACGATGCCGGCCACGAGCGACGCGGTATCCGACAGGAAGACGAAGAAGAGTGGCGAGATCACGACCGCGCTCAACAGCAGGCGCTCGCGGTTGCCGGCCACGCCGTCGCGGCGAAGAAGCGGCGAGACCGACATGCCCAGCCGGGCGATGCCACGCAGCAGGGGGATCTTCCGGACGAGCTTCGGCAGGGCCGGCATCTCGCCCTCGATGAGCGACCCATCGCCCCCCGCGAACGCGAAGAAGCGCTCGCTCGCGATCACGACGCCGTCGGGCCTGGCCATCCCCCCGAGCAGCGGCAGCGATGCCGAATCGGCCCGCGCGAGGACAGCGGCGGCAGAGACCCCCTGCACCCTCCAAACCTGCCGGACCAAGCGACCGCCCGGCAAGGGCCAGATGGCCTATTCCGCCGGGCGGTAGGTCCTAGTGGTTTACCGACCGGTGCTACCAGCGGCCGCGGCTGAAGAAGCCGAGGAGCAGCAGGATGAGCACAACGATCAGGATGATCCAGAGAAGACTCACGGGTGGGTCACCCCCTTTCCGAGGTTGCGACTGTCATTCCACGCCGGCGGCGATCTGAAACGGAGCGGTAGGCTCGCGCGAGTCAAACCGAGGAGGAGCCGAATGGTCAGAGCATTCGTCGTCTACGAGGCCGAGCCCGACGCGGAGCGCTACGAGCAGCACGTCGAGCTCTGCCGCCAGGTCCCCGGCTCCACGTTCCGGCACGGACGGGTCTTCGGCGCGCCGATGGGCGAGCCCAAGTTCAAGTACTACGCGGAATGGGAGTTCGCCGACATGGACGCGTTCAAGGCGGCGGGTCGCACCGAGGAGTTCATGGCCACGGGCAAGGACGCGATGGAGATGGGCGTCCCGTTCCACGTCCATTTCGCCGAAGTTGACTGAGCCCTCGCACCCGAGCTCCGGTCACGCCTGACGAGCTCGGCTTCGAGAAGATCGTCTACGAGAAGGCGCCGCCGCGGGCGACGATCACGTTCAACCGCCCGGAGATCCTGAATGCGTTCGACTTCCAGATGCTCAGAGAGCTCGCGCGCGCCTGCGAGGACGCGTCCTGGGACGACGAGATCCGTGTCGTCGTGCTCACGGGAGCAGGCCGCGCGTTCTGCGTCGGCGCCGACCTCAGCTCCTGGGCCGAGGACTATCTCGACAAGCCGACGGAGTACTGGAAGTGGTTCGGCGCCTTCAAGGACGCCCACGACCGGTTGCGCGAGATCGGCAAGCCGACTGTTGCTCGGATCAACGGGATCGCGGTCGGCGGCGGCAACGAGTTCCAGATGGCCTGCGACCTGGCCGTGATGGTCGACGACGCGTTCATCCGCCACGTCGGGCCGGAGCACGGTTCGGTGCCCGCCGGCGGGGCAACCCAGTGGCTGACGATCATGGTCGGCGACCGGCGCGCACGGGAGATCGTCCTCATGTGCGAGGAGATCCCGGCCAAGAAGTGCGAGGACTGGGGGCTCGTGAACCGCGTCGTGCCGGCGGCCGAGCTCGACGCCGAGGTCGACCGCATGGTGGAGAACCTCGCCCGCAAGCTGCCGCAGACGACGCGCTACGCGAAGCAGCACCTGAACTTCTGGAAGGACCTCGCCTGGCACGAGACGATCAACCACGCGCGCGACTGGCTCGCCCTCTCGATGGCGACCGAGGAGCCGCAGGCGGCGATCAAGAAATTCCTCGAGAAGAAGTGAGCGAGCTCGTCCTCACCGAGCGGGACGGGCCTGTTGCGGTCGTGATCTTGAACCGGCCCGACGCCCTGAATGCGTTGTCGGACGAGCTCATGGAGCGGCTCGTCGACACACTGACGGAGCTCGACCGCGACGACGAAGTTCGTTGCATCGTCCTGGGCGGCAACGACAAGGCGTTCGCGGCCGGGGCCGACGTCGGCGAGCTTGCCCGCTCGTCGGCGATCGACCTTTACTACCAGCGGCGCATCGAGCGCTGGGACGCGATCCGCGGCCTCCGGACGCCGCTCGTGGCAGCCGTCTCCGGCTACTGCCTCGGCGGCGGCTGCGAGCTCGCGATGGCCTGCGACCTGATCGTCGCGTCCGAGTCGGCGAAGTTCGGCCAGCCGGAGACGGGAGTCGGCGTCATCCCCGGCGCGGGCGGCACGCAGCGGCTGACGAGAGCCGTTGGCAAGGCGCTCGCGATGGACGTCATCCTCAGCGGCCGGTTCCTGACCGCGCAGGAAGCTCTCGCCGGGGGGCTCGTGGCCCGGGTGGTCGGCGAGGCCGAATGGCTCGACGAGGCGAAGCGCGTCGCCCAGGACATCGCGTCGAAGGCGCCGATCGCCACGCGGCTGGCGAAGGAAGGGATCGACCGCGCGTTCGAAGGCCCGCTCCAGTTCGGGCTCGAGTACGAGCGGCGGCTGCTCTATCTCGCCTTCGCCTCGGAGGACACGAAGGAAGGCCTGAACGCCTTCCTCGAGAAGCGCAAGCCTGAATTCAAAGGGAGGTAATTTCCGCTGCGTTCAGCAGCGGAAATGCAAACGGGCCGCCGCCCAGGCGGCCGGAGCCGACGAAGGGAGGACGATGGATCTCGACGCGCTGCTACAGGGTCACCGCGATGCGGTCAACGTGAGGAGGATCTACGGCGATCCGGTCGAGCAGGACGGCGTGACGCTCGTGCCGGCGGCGAAGGTCTTCGGCGGCACCGGCGGTGGAGGTGACGCGGAAGGAGACGGCGGCGGGGGCTTCGGCCTCATCGGCCGTCCGGTCGGCGCCTATGTGATCAAGGGCGACGACGTGAGGTGGCTGCCCGCAGTCGACGTCAACCGTCTCGTCGGCCTGGCGTTGCTGGTCGGGCTCGCGTTCGCTCTCAGACGCTGACCCGAACTCTTGGGCGCGGCCGCCTGGCCGGGGCCGTTGCAATTTCGCCGCTGACCGCGGCGAAATTAAACGCTGAGCTCGGCAGGCACGATCTCGACGGAGATCGGGTTCCCGCCGCGCACGACTTCCATCGTCGCCGCCTGGCCGATCAGCTCGCCGGCCATCAGCCGCTGGAGGTCGTTGACCTGCTCGACGGCGATGCCGTCGACCTCGACGATCAAGTCTTCCGCCCGCAGCCCTGCGGCTTCGGCGGGACTGCCGTCCACGACTTCGACGACCTCGATCGCCGACTGACGCCCGAGGCGGGCGGCGATTCGGGGAGGTAGTGGGCGCGACCCGCCGGCGATTCCGATGTAAGCGCGGCGGAACCGCCCCTCCGTCATCAGCGCGCCGACGATCTTCCGCGTCGCCTCGTCGATCGGAACGGCGAGCCCGAGCCCGAGCCCGGCGACGGCCGTGTTGATCCCGACCACGCGTGCGCTCGAGTCGGCGAGCGCGCCGCCGGAGTTGCCCGGATTGAGTGCAGCGTCGGTCTGGATCACGTTCTCGACCACGCGGCCGGCCGGGACCGGCAGCGAGCGTCCGAGCGCAGAGACGACGCCTGCGGTCACCGTGCCTCCGAACCCGAGCGGGCTCCCGATCGCGACGACGAGCTGGCCGACGCGAAGTCGGTCCGCGTCACCGAGCTCGGCCGCAGTCAGGCCGTTCGAATCGAGGCGAAGCACGGCGAGATCGGAGAGCGGATCCGCGCCGACGACCGTGAACTCGTGCTCGGAGCCGTCGGTGAAGGCCGCTCGTCCCGATCCGTCGGTGCGGGCGACGACGTGTGCCGAGGTGAGTAGGAACCCGTCGGGTGTGATCACCACCGCGCTCCCACCGCCGTCGAGCCGACGCCCCCCGCGGACACGCCTCGAAACGCGGAGGCTTGCCACCGAGGGGGCCAGACGATCGGCGACGGAGGTGACCGCGCGCGAGTACGCATCGAGCGCATCGGCCTCGAGGCGCTCCGTCTCCCTGTCGCCGCTCGGGTGTGCGGGATCGAGCAGCGAGTCGATGAACGTCAGCTCCGCCATCGGCTCAAGCTAGCAATGCGAGCCCACGCCACAGAGCCGTGAGGACCGCCTCTCATCCCCACCCTGGGTGGGGAGAAAGTTCCACCCGCCACCCGCGGCTGACTCTAGCGGCGAAAGGCGCGCAGGTCAGTGACCGAAATGCGCCAAGATTGACGCCAATGTCCGAGGTCGAGACAACGCGCGACGGCGGGGTGCTGACGATCACGCTCAACCGTCCCGAGGTTTTGAACGCGTTCAACACGTCGATGCACGCTGCACTGCGGGGGGCGCTGGAAGAAGCCACGGACTCCTCGGTGCGCGCGGTCGTGCTCACCGGCGCGGGGCGGGGCTTCTGCGTCGGCCAGGACCTCTCCGAGTTCCAGGAGGCGGCCGGGGACATCGGGAGCCGGCTGCGCCAGAACTACCACCCGAACGTGCTTGCGATCCGTGGGCTCGAGAAGCCCGTCATCGCGGCTGTAAACGGCCCGGCTGCGGGAGCCGGGCTCTCGATCGCGTGCGCCTGCGACATTCGGATCGCATCCGACTCGGCGAGCTTCGTGCCGGCGTTCATCAACATCGGCTTGATCCCGGACTCGGGCGGCACGTACTTCATCTCGCGGCTCCTTGGCTACGCGCGTGCGTTCGAGTGGATGACGTCGGGACGCAAGCTCTCCGCAGCCGAGGCGCACGGCTGGGGCCTCGTCTCCGAGGTGGTCGAGGGCGACGGCCTGGCTGCGCGAGCCGCGGAGCTTGCCGCCCAATGCGCGGCGATGCCAACCCGCGGCGTGGGCCTGACGAAGCGGCTCTTCGCAGAAGCCGCGCACAACACCCTCGAGCAGCAGCTCGAGCTCGAGGCCGAGCTTCAGACCGAAGCCACGCAGACGGCGGATTTCCGCGAGGGCGTCGATGCGTTCCTCGAGAAGCGCGACCCGAAGTTCACGGGCTCCTAGGCGGCTCCGCAGGCGCCGCAATGGAGTGCCCCGACTCGGCGCGGCTCGCTGCAGCGGGCGCACGGCGCAACGACGTCTCGTCCGCAGCCCTCGCAGTGCTCGTTCTCCCGGACCGGGTAGCCGCAGAACGGGCACTCCCGATGCCTGACGCGGCGTGCCGGAAGGCGCCTCGCCAGGTAGCGCTGGAGGACGGCGAAGGCGATCAGGGTGGCCACGATTCCGAACAGCGAGAGCACGAGCGGGCCGAGGTCGAGCGGATCGAAGTAATCCGTCAGGTAGTCCGCGGCGCCGGCGAAGGCGAGGATCGCCGCGGCCGCGACGACCGCCATCCCCACCGGGTAGTAACGGGATTGCCTCCGGCGCAAGTAGGCCAGGAGCCAGTACGCGAATACGAGGCTCGTGATCGCGAACAGGGCGCGGAAGACGAAGGCGAGCAGCTCTCTCCGCTCCGTGCGCCCGGCCTGGACTCTGGCGATGTCGCGCTGAGCCGCGACTGCGGCCGGGCGAGCCGCCGCGACGTCCCTTCGCGCCGAGGCGAGCTCGCGCTCAGCCCGGACGAGCCTCGCCTGCGCCCTGTTGTAGGCCCGCTCGAGTTCGGCCGCGGGGCGGTTTGCGTCGAGCGCCGTTCGGTACGCCTCGCGTCGGAGCTCGAGATTGTCGTGCGCTGCGGCGACCTCCCTCGCGGATCGTGATTGGCGAAGGTCCGCCTGTCGAAGGCGCCTGACCGCCGCCTGCTCGGCCGGCGTGCCACGGTAGGAGAAGTCAGGCGGCGAGGACGTGCGGACCGCGTCGTCGATCTTCGCGTACACCCAGATTCCGCCGATCAGGAGGAACGCGGCGAGAACGACGGCCAGCAGTTGCTCACCCTTGGTAGTCCGGATTTCCTCGACATCCACGCGTGTGCTCATCAGCTCCCTTTCGATCGTGTCCTCGGCCTGAGGTCCACGATCAGCTCGCAGTCGAGCGCCTCGGCGATCCGGAGCAACGTGTCGATTCGCGGTGGGCGTCCACCCGACTCGAGCCGCGCGATCGATGACTGCGTCGTCCCGGTCAACTCGGCCAACTCCTTCTGGGAGAGGCCGCGCGCCTTCCGCTGCTCGGTGACCTGCTCCGCGATACGCGCGAAGAACCAGCCCTGGTCGGCGTCGACGTGGGCGAGCCGTTCGCGAAGACGTTCGAAAGCATCAGGGCTCATATCTCACATCTGCTATGATAGCAAACATGAGATACGGCGTCGCAGCCGCCTCGCTGCTCGCACTCAGGGCCGGCGCGGTCTATGAGACCGCACCCGGACTTGGCTGCGCCTAACCAAGTAGCGCGCGATGAGCCTCGCTGTGAGCTCGCCCGCCAGTCAGTACAGTCGGCGGGGTGAGGGAGACGAAGCTCGTCAAAGTCGGGGACACCGACTTCGCGTACGTCCCGATCGACGGGGTGGCGGGCGTTGAGCGGCTTCCCTATTCGCTCCGCGTCCTGCTCGAGAACGCGCTCCGAACCGGCGACGAGGACGGCGCCGCGGCGATCGCGGCCTGGGACCCCGAGCTCGAGCCGGCAAGTGAGCTCGCCTTCTCGCCGGGGCGGGTCCTGCTCCAGGACTTCACCGGCGTGCCGGCGATCGTCGACCTGGCGGCGATGCGCGATGCAGTGGCCGAGCTCGGCGGCGAGCCCGGGCGCGTCGATCCGCTGCTCCCGTCGGAGCTCGTCATCGACCACTCGGTTCAGGTCGACTCGTTCGCGACCCGCCTAGCGATCGAGCGCAACGTCGAGCTCGAATACGAGCGGAACGGCGAGCGCTACGCGTTCCTGCGCTGGGGTCAGGGCGCCTTCGACAGCCTGAAGGTGGTGCCGCCCAACACCGGCATCTGCCACCAGGTGAACCTCGAGTATCTCGCCCGCGTCGTCGAAAGCCGAGAGCAGGACGGCAGGCTCATGGCGTTTCCCGACACCCTCGTCGGCACCGACTCGCACACGACGATGGTCAACGGCCTCGGCGTGCTGGGCTGGGGTGTCGGCGGGATCGAGGCGGAGGCGGCGATGCTCGGCGAGCCGGTCTCGATGCTCGTCCCGCAGGTCGTAGGGCTGAAGCTGACAGGCGAGCTCTCGGAGCCTGCGACGGCGACCGACCTCGTGCTGACTGTGACCGAGATCCTCCGCCGGACGGGAGTCGTCGGCAAGTTCGTCGAGTACTTCGGGCCGGGGCTCTTGTCCCTGACGATCGCCGACCGGGCGACGATCGCCAACATGTCACCGGAGTACGGCGCGACGTGCGGCTTCTGGCCCGTCGACGAGCAGACCGTCGCCTACCTGGAGCTCACGGGCCGCGACGCTGGCCGCCTGGCGCTCGTCGAGGCGTACTGCAAGGCGAACCTGCTCTGGCACGAGCCGGACGACCATCCGGCCTACTCGGAGGTCGTCGAGCTCGATCTCGGCACCGTCGAGCCGAGCATCGCGGGCCCTCGGCGGCCGCAGGACCGCGTGCCCCTTCGCGAGGCCAGGGATTCGCTCGCCTCGGCGCTCACCGGGTTCGAGATCGGCTACGGCAACGGCACCTACGACAGGGAGGTGGCCGACAGCTTCCCCGCGTCCGATCCCCCGACCGGGGACGCCAGCGAGCAGACGGTGGATGTCGGCGCCCCGGCGGCCGTGGCCGTGCCGGCGCGCACCTCGGTGCCGGTAGAGCTGGACGGCGAGCGGTTCGAGCTCGACCACGGAAGTGTCGTGATCGCGGCGATCACGAGCTGCACGAACACCTCGAACCCGCAGGTGCTCGTCACGGCGGGCCTGCTCGCGAAGAACGCCGTCGAGCGCGGCCTGGACCGGCCGCCGTGGGTGAAGACGAGCATGGCGCCAGGGTCGCGCGTGGTCACGCGCTACCTCGACCAGGCAGGGCTGACTCCGTACTTCGAGCAGCTCGGCTTCCACACCGTCGGCTACGGCTGCACGACCTGTATCGGGAACTCCGGGCCTCTCTCGGAGTCGATCTCGAAAGCGGTCGCTGACGGGAATCTCGTCGTCGCCTCGGTCCTCTCGGGCAATCGCAACTTCGAGGCCCGGATCCACCCGGAGGTGAAAGCGAACTACCTCGCCTCTCCGCCGCTCGTCATCGCCTATGCGCTGGCCGGCCGCATCGACGTCGACTTGACGAGCGAGCCCGTGGGGCGGGGAGCCGACGGCGCGGATGTCTATCTCGCCGACCTCTGGCCGAGCGCCGCCGACGTGCAGGAGGTGATCACGGCGTCGGTGCGCGGCGACCTGTTCCGCGAGACCTATGCGGACGTCTACACGGGCGACGACAGATGGCGGGCGCTCCCGGTTCCCGAGGGCGACGAGTACGACTGGGATCCGGCGTCCACGTATATCCGGCTACCGCCGTACTTCGCCGAGCTTCCGTCCGAGCCCACGTCGCCTCGCGCGATCGAAGGGGCTCGCTGCCTCGTCCTCCTCGGCGACAGCGTGACGACCGACCACATCTCTCCTGCTGGCTCGATCAGCCCGCAGAGCCCGGCCGGCAGCTATCTGCTCGAGCACGGCGTGGAGCGCAGCGCGTTCAACTCCTACGGCTCGCGACGGGGCAACCACGAGGTGATGGTGCGCGGGACGTTCGCGAACGTGCGGCTCAAGAACCTCCTCGTCGAGGGCAGCGAAGGCACCTGGACGGCTCATCTGCCCGGGGGCGAGGAGATGTCGATCTTCGACGCCGCGGAGCGATACCGCGAGGAGCGAGTGCCGCTCGTCGTCATCGCCGGCAGGGAATACGGCTCCGGATCGTCGCGCGACTGGGCCGCGAAGGGGCCGGCGCTGCTCGGAGTTCGGGCAGTCATCGCCGAGAGCTACGAGCGGATCCATCGCTCGAACCTGCTGATGATGGGCGTTCTGCCGCTCGAGTTCGTCGAGGGGGAAGGCCGCGAGTCACTCGGCCTGACCGGCCGTGAGGAATTCTCCGTCTCCGGTCTCGACGGGAGTGACTCTCGCCTGGTGACGGTTCGCGCGGACGAGAAGGAGTTCCAGGCGACCGTCCGCCTCGATACGCCGCGCGAGCGCGAGTACTACCGGCACGGAGGCATCCTCCCGTTCGTGCTTCGGCGACTCGCGAAGCAGTGAAGCGGCACCCGGCCCTCATCCCGTTCTCGCACGACCATCACCACGCATTGGTCCAGGCACGGCGTCTGAAGAAGGCAGCGTCGGGCTCCGAGGACGAGCGCCGGGCCGCGGCGGCCGCGTTCGTCGAGTTCTTCCGGTCCGACAGCGTCCGTCACTTCCGCGAGGAAGAGGAGCTTCTCTTCCCGTTGCTCGATCCGCCGCCGCCACTCGTTGAGCGGCTGCTCGTGGAGCACGTCCGCCTCCACTCGCTCGTCGGCAGGATGGAACGGGGTGAGACGAACCCTGCGACGCTGAAGGTGGCCGGCGAGCTGCTCGAGGCTCACGTCCGGGCGGAGGAGCGAGAGCTTTTCCCGCTCCTCCAAGAGAGCGTCCCCGAGGACGAGCTGGCGCGCGACACCGGGCCGAGCGGCCCGCAGTGGGGAATCGCGACGGAGGACCTCAACGCGACGCTGCTGCAGTGGCCGCCCGGCCACATCGTCGCGGAGCACCTGAACGAGGCCTGCGATGTCCTCCTCGTCGTCGTGGAGGGAACCGGTCGTGCGACGATCGACGGCGTTTCGCATGAGCTCGCTGCGGGCGACCCGCTCGTGATCGCGAAGGGAAGCAGTCGCTCGATCCAAGCAGGCCCCGGCGGCATCCGCTACGTCACGGCGCACGTCAAGCGCCCACCGCTGCAGATCCGCCGCTCTGCGCGGTAACGCCTCTAGCCCAGGAGCGAGCGCACCTCTTCGTGCTCGGGGAACCTGCCCTCCTCCTGCTTCGAGAAGACCAGCTCACCGTCCACGAGCACGTCGTACTGGCCCTTCGCCGCCCTCCTCGATCTCGGCCTCGTGCTCCGTCTCGGCGTTCAACTCGGCCGCGAGACTCGCAGCCCGCGCGTCGTAGCCGTCTCAGACGGGGCAGTACTGAATGAGAACGCGGGCCACGAGCCAAACCTACCGTTTGACTTGCGGCTGCCGGAAGGCGGATGATCGAGCCCGGTGAGCAGCAGCGCCGAGATCGTCGCCTGGACGTGCTTCGTCGTCGGCATCGTGCTCCTCTTCGCCGGCGTTCTGATCGGGCTTGCCTTGACGTTCAGGAAGACCACGAAAGACGTCCAGGAAAAGATGAGGCTGCTGCGGGGGAAGGTCGACGAGCTCAAGGACACGGCGATCAACGGATCCCTGAAAGCATCCGCCGACGAGCAGCAGCCTCGGCGGCGGAGACGAAAGCGGGCGGAGGTCAAGAGCACGTCTCGACGAGGTGAGTGGGATCGTCGGCGCGCTCCCGGAGAACCTCCGCTTCGCCGGGCTACTCGTGCTGGTCGGGACGGCGCTGATGAGCGTCGCCACGGTCCAGTTCGGCGGCCACTCCCTTTTCTAGCGGTCTAGGGTCCAATCTCCCGAGAGGAGGAGCGATGGCTGGCGAGGCTCCGACCGAAACGACCGTCGACGAGGAAGCGCTTCAGGGGTTCGTTGAAGGAGTCCGGGGCAACGTGCTTCGCCCCGGCGATCCCGGCTATGAGGACGCTCGTGCGATCTGGAACGGGCTCATCGACCGCAAACCTGCCCTGATCGTGCAACCCACCGGGGCGGCAGACGTGGTCGACGCCGTCAACTTCGCGCGCGAGCACGAGCTGCTCCTCTCGATCAAGGGCGGGGCCCACAACGTGGCGGGCAACGCGGTAAACGACGGCGGCCTCGTCATCGACCTGTCGAAGATGCGCGGCGTCCACGTCGATCCCGCGGCGCAGACGGTGCGGGCTCAGGGAGGCGCGACCTGGGGCGACTGTGACCGGGAGAGCCAGCTCTTCGGGCTCGCGGTTCCGGGCGGTGTTGTCTCGACCACGGGCATCGCAGGACTGACGTTGCACGGCGGAGTGGGCCATCTGCGGCGAAAGTACGGCCTCACGATCGACAACCTGCTCTCGGTCGACATCGTGACCGCAGACGGTCAGCTGCGAACCGCGAGCGAGAACGAGAACGAGGATCTGTTCTGGGCCGTGCGCGGCGCTGGCAGCAACTTCGGCGTCGTCACCTCATTCGAGTTCCGTGCACACCCGGTCGGGCCGATGGTGATGGTCGGCGCCGTGTTCTACGCCTACGAGGACGCGACGACGGTGCTGCCGGCCTGGCGGGACTACATGGCTCAGGCGCCGGATGAGCTGAGCTCCGTCGGTTTCTTCTGGAACGTCCCCCCGCACGAGCCTTTCCCAGCCGAGCACCACGGCAAGCCGGTCTTCATCGTCGCTGTCGTGCATTCCGGGTCCGTCAACGACGGCGAGCCCGTCGTGCAGCCGCTGCGCGAGCTCGCCGAGCCCCTGATCGACCTGAGCGGGCCGTGGCCCTGGCTCGGTCTGCAGAGCGGTTTCGACGACCTCTTCCCGGCAGGCGCCCTTCGCTACTGGAAGTCGCGGGCCCTCGCCGAGCTGACTCAGGAGGCGATGGACGAGATCGTCGATTGGGCCGGCCGCCGCCCGACGCCGCTCACGGACATCACGGTCTGGCATCACGGCGGGGCCATGAGCCGGGTCAGCGAGGCAGATACCGCCTATGCCGGCCGCGACGCGCCGTTCCTCGTCACCGGCGAGGTGAGTTGGACCGATCCCGCTCAGAACGACGAGGCGATCGCCTGGGGACGAGAGTTCTGGGCTGCGATGGGGCGACACTCGACCGGCGGCCTGTACCTGAACTTCCCGGGCTTCGGTGAGGAGAAAGAAGAGCTCGTCAAGGCAGGCTACGGCGCGAACTACGAGCGGTTGGCGGCGCTGAAAGCGGAGTACGACCCCGCGAACCTCTTCCGCATGAACCTCAACATCACGCCTGGAGGCGGCTAGATCGTCTTGAACTGCTCGAACGGCTGGCGGCAGCTCTCGCAGTAGCGCACCGACCGGCACGGGGTCGGGCCGAAGATGTTCTCGAGGCGCGTTTCCGTCGACCCGCAGTACGGGCACTTGAACGCCTTGCTCTGCAGCTGGACGAGCTGCGGCCCACCGGGCTCGCGAGGGGTAGGAGGTGCAAACCCAGCGGCGCGCAGCTTCTCGCGGCCCTCGGGCGTGATGCGGTCCGTCGACCACGAGTCGTCCAGGATCACCTCGACGTCCGGCACGGCGCCCAGCTCGCGGATCCGCTCGGCCATCTGGTCGCGCATCACCTCGAGGGCGGGGCAGCCGAGGAAGGTCGGCGTGAACTCGACGTGCACGGTGCCGTTCTCGACCGAGACGTCGCGGACGACGCCGAGGTCGACGATCGAGATCGGCGGGATCTCCGGATCGGGGATCTCGGCGAGCGCCTCCCACACGGCCTCGGCGGTTACCACGTCGCCCCTGCGACCGATCGGCGCACCTCGGTCATCTCCTCCCAGAGCTGCTCGAACTCGGGTAGGTGCTCGCCGCGCTGGTCGACGAGTGGCCGAAGCTCCTCGAGCGCCTCGACATAGCGAGGCTCGTCCTGCAGCCGCTCGTGCCACATCACCGCGTGCATCCGGTGGTAGGCCTCCTCGCGGTCGATCTTCGCGGCGAGGCCGGCGACATCGGCGTCGTCGGAGCCCATCAGCTCCTTGATCCGCCGTTCGTCGGCCTGCTCGTAGAGGTAGTGGCGTGCGATCGTCCGCGCCCAGTCCGGCACGAGGCGCCGCTCGACGAACGCCGAGCACTGGTACTCCTCCGGCTTGCGGTCGAATGCGAGCTCGTCCGCGGTCGTCCCGAGCTCCTCCGCGACGAGCTGGTACAGCGCCCGCGCGTGGCCGATTTCGTTCTGCGCGATCGACGAGAAGGCGACGTCCTCTTCGAGGAACGGCGCGATGCCGGTCCACTCCGAGTTGCGCCAGCCGAGGATCAGCTCGTCGTCAGCGATCTCGAGCAGTGCCCGCGCGTTCACGTGCCTCCTTGAGTTTCTCCTTGAGCGGATAGCCGTCGACGCGGTGATAGTTCCGCTCGAGCTCGTCGACGAACTCGCCGATCTCATGCACCGCGTCGCGCGGAACGAACCAGAGCGCCACCGACTCGCCGCGCCGGCCGAACTGCTCCCGCGCGTACCACTCCGCGTACTCCTCGTTCGGGGCCTCGACCGAGCCGGCGTGCGCAAACGGCTGGCCCTTGCGCTCCTGGCGGAAGACCTCGTAGATCACGCCGCTCGAGCGAGCACCGTGCGCCGGACCCACTCGGTCTCCTCGCGGGTCGTGCGCCGGAGGTCGAGCCGCTCCTGCGTGCGCGGCCCGTGACCGGTGACGACGTGCTTCAACTCGTCCCAGTCGGGCTCGGTGAACTCCCAGCGCTCGGTCTCCTCGTCCTTCCGCAGCTTCGGGTCGGGAACCGTGAGCCCGAGCTCCCAGATCTGCGGCACGTAGCCGTCGAGGAACTGCTGGCGCGCCTCGTCGTTGCCCTGGCTCTTGATCCGCCACATGTACATCGGGTCGTCCTCCGATGGGATCGGGTTTCCGTGGAACTGCATCAGCGGGCCCCACCAGCGGTCGAGCGCCTCCTGGACGAGCTCACGCTGCTCGTCGGTGCCGTTCATCATCGTCAGGATCACGTCGCGCCCGTGGAGGATGTGAAACGACTCCTCCCAGCAGATCTTCTTCATGATCCGCGCGTACGGCGCGTACGAGCACTTGAGGAGCGCCTTCTGGCTGATGATCGCAGCGGCGTCGACGAGCCAGGCGATGACGCCGACGTCTCCCCACGTCTTGGTCGGGTAGTGGAAGACGTTGTGGAACTTCGACTTGCCCGAGATCAGATCCTCGAGGCACTGGTCGCGCGGCTTGCCGAGGTCCTCGACGACGCGGTAGATCAGCTGCGAGTGGCCGACCTCGTCCTGGACCTTCGCGGTCAGCGCGAGCTTGCGCTGGAGGGTCGGCGCACGGAGGATCCACTCGCGCTCGGGAAGGACCCCCATCAGCTCGGAGTTGCCATGCATCTCGATGAACTTGATGAGCTTCGCCCGGTAGTCGTCGGGCATCCAGTCCGCGGTCTCGACCTGGCCGCCGGACTGGACGTACTCGATGAATTCGGCTTCACGAGCGGACATCTGGCCTCCGAACCAAACGATCGTTAGGGTAATCCTACTATGTCCGCGAGGAGGTCGCAGCTAACCCGGGAGGCGGCTCGGCTCTTCGCCGAGAAGGGCTACCACGGCACCTCGATCGGCGACCTGGCGAAGGCGATGGGCGTGCAGAAGGGCTCGCTCTACGCGCACATCGCGTCGAAGGAGGATCTCCTCTACGAGACGATGCGCGACGGCGCCGACGCGTTCCATGCCGCCCTCGATGCGATCCCGGACGACCTGCCGACGACGGAGAAGATCCGCTTCGCGCTCCGCGGGCACCTCCGGGTCGTCGCGGAGCAGCTCGACGTCGCGACCGTCTTCATGCGCGAGTGGCGCTACCTCGAGGGCGAGCGCCGGGACGAGATCCTCGCGGAGCGCCGGCGCTACGAGGACCGGGTGCGTGCGCTCTTTCGCGAGGGCCGCGAGCTCGGCGATCTGAGGACCGACCTCGACGACGCGACCGCAGCCCTGCTCACGCTCTCGGCCGCGAACTGGGCCTACACGTGGCTCCAGCCGGGGCGGGACACGGACGACCTCGCGGACCGCTTCTACCTGGTCCTCATAGACGGCATTCGCGGGTACGCGACTCCTCGCTAGGCGCTGGGGGAACCTCCCGGTTCCCCAGACCCCCGCCACTGGTCCGCTGCGCGGACAGGCCGCTTCCCGGCCGGCATACGCGGATACGCCACGCCCGATCGCTAGCAGCGCTTTCGGCAGGTTTTGCGAGCTTCGTCGCACAAATCTGCCTGATTGACGAATCAATCGCGTAAATTCTCTCAGGATTGATGGGGCGACTGATTCGTCAGTCATACGGCGTAGAACACGGGTTTACCCAGCGTTATATCGGGTAGAAATTGGCGACTTGCATTTCTGCCGAAAAGGCTCAATACTGCTCGTCGCTTTTCCGCACCCTCGCGGTTCACATCTCCCAGGGAGGGCTTCATGAAGGTCTTGACGCGCGTCGCCGGACTGGTCGTTCTCGGCGCAGTGCTGCTCATCGGTCCGACGTCATCGCCTGCGGCGACACCGGCCTCGGGAACGATCGGCCCCACACCCGGCTCCACGGTGAACTGGACTGGAGGCCCGTACGTCGTCCCGCAAGCGGTGCCGGAAGGCTGTCCTCCGCCGAGCCCCCTTTGCGACCACTTCTTTCTCAGCGTCAACGTCCCGGCCGGCTACTGGGAGACGCATACCGGCGGAGCCGACATCCAGATCACGTGGGGAAGCCCTGACGACGACTTCGATCTCTACGTCTACGACAGCAGCGGGAACCTGGTAGGCCAGTCCGGAGCGGGGGGAACGACCACAGAGCGCGTCTTCCTCGAGGGAGCGAACAGCGGCCAGAGCCCATACGAGGTTCGCGTCGTCCCCTTCCTCACCGTGGCTGCGACGTACAGCGGCTCGGCGACGTTCGTCTCCCAGGACGGAGGCCCGGCGCCGAACCCGCCTCGCACAACCGGCGGGCTTGCTTTCGCGCCGCCTACGACCATCGTCGACGCGCAGCGGACCGAAGGCGAGCCGCTCAACTACATCGACAGGTTCGGGCACTACTGGGATTCCGGACCGTACGGGTTCAGCACCGGCCAGTCGTGGGTCCACCGCTCGACCGACGGCGGCAACCAGTTCAACATCGTCAGCTTCGCCGGCCTCCGGCCGAACGCGCCGCCCGGCGGCGGTGACACGGACGTGGTGGTCGACGACCAGGGAGCTGCGTACTTCGTGGACCTCGAGGGCCTTGCGGAGCTCAGTTGCGCGGTGTCCCAGGACAACGGCAACAACTGGACGACGAACCAAGCCTGTGTTGCGGACACCGTTGTCGACCGTCAGTGGTTCGCGCTCGACAACGGCCCGACGGGAGGGGGCGCCGACAACACGATCTTCCTTGCGTACCGGCAGACCCCACGTGGCTCGTTCATCTACTCCACGCCGGGGGCGACCAGCCCGGGCGGCGGCGTCGTCTACCTGAACTCGTCGGCCGACCCCGTGAATCCGGTCAGTCAGGGCGCGCCGTGCGGACAGACGCGTTTCGACCCGGTCGACCGCTACCTGTACTACCCCTGCATCCAGGGCGATCACGTCGAGATCACCAGGGCGCACATCAACCCGGGGCAGCGGACGGGAATCGTCTACACGAACGTCCAGGCGCCCGACTCACCGGGCGGCGGGCCAGTTGGCGACCTCTTCCCCTCTGTCGCCACTGACTCCGATGGGAATCTCTATGCGGTCTGGATCGACGAGACCGACCACAACGTCTACTACGCGGCTTCCCCCGACCACGGCACGACCTGGGGGCCCGTACACCAGGTGAACGGGAACGACGCCAACTCCAATGAGTTCATGTGGGCGCAGGCAGGCGCGCCCGGCACACTGGCAGTCGCCTGGCTCGGCAACAGCTCCCACCTCGACAGCGATCTCATGCCGTCCTGGTACAACAACCGCCAAGCGGCTGCGCAGTTCAAGTGGTTCGGGTACGCGTCGCTCATCAGGAACGCGTTGGGCTCGACGCCGACCTTCGCGCAGACGAAGTTCACGGATCAGCCCTCGCACTACGGCCAGATCTGCAACCAGGGGCTGTTCTGCACGGTCTCCATGGGCGATCGGACGATGGCGGACTACTTCTCGATGTACCTCGACCTGGACGGCAGCATGCGCATCGTCTACAACGACACGACGAGCCAGCACCACGGCGCACACGTGTTCGAGGTGCGCCAGGTCGCCGGGCCGACAGCATTCGGGACGACGATCTCGAAGGCGGTCCCGAAGGACCCGGTAACCGACCCGGGCGGTGACGCGCAATCGCCTCACTACTCACCGGCCGGCACCGGTCCCAACCAACCGCATCTCGACTTCACGAAACTCGATCTGAGCAGGCCGAACGCGGCCACGCTGCGGGTGGAGATGACGCTGGCCGCGCCGCCGCTGGGCGCCGTGCCGCTCGGAGAAACCAGCAACGTCTGGATGACCCGCTTCCAGGCGCTCTCGGTGGGCGACGAGGGCGAGGAGTCGTACCGGATCTTCTACGTCGGCGCGGAATCGGCAGGCGGGCTCGCTCCGCCGACCTACTTCGCCGGCAGCGGCCGGTCGGCCAACAACGCCGTGCCGGGCAACGGCTGCACGACGACGACGCTCCGAGAACTGCAAGATCCTCCAGTACCCGAGCGAGGTCGCGGCGAACGGCAGCGTCATTGGCAACGTGATCACGATCGACGTGCCGGTTCAGGGCGGCTTCGGGCCGAACCGTCCCATCCTCGGGACCACGCTGCTCAACGTGACGGCGCTCAGCGCCGGACGCGGCAACCTGGGCACCGAGATCGCCGACATCTACGCCGACGTCGACGCGACGAAGTCCTTCGACTTCCCGCTCACCGGCGGCGGCGGCCCGCCACCGCCTCCACCTCCGCCCCCCCGGGGGGTGAGGGCGGGTGCAAGGCCACCGGAGCCGGGTCGATCTCCACGGGGGGACGCTTCAGCCTGAACGCGCACCAGAACCTCCACGGCAAGGTGAGGTACGACGACGGTGCGGCTGCCGACTTCCGCTCGACTCGCTTGACGGAGGTGACCTGCAACGTCGCCTCGCACAGTGCGACGATCGAGGGCGAGGGCGTGAACAACGGCCACACGGTCACGTTCACGGTCGAGGTGATCGACAACGGCGAGTCCGGGCGCACGGACGTCTTCGGAATCTCGCTCAGCGACGGCTACTCGCGGAGCGGGACGCTCGCGGACGGAAACCTCCAGGTGCACGACTAGAAAGCCCCCGCCGCCAAGTTGGCGCCCGGGTCCGCCAAGGCCTGCGGCAGGTGGGTTGGGGGAACCTCCCGGTTCCCCCAAACCCCCTCCACTGGTCCGCTTCGCGGACAGGCCGCTTACGCGGCCGCCTCGATCGAGGCAAGATGCAAGTCCGCGAATGACTGAGAGACCGACAGGGAGGACCGGTGGAACCCGCTTCCCGCGCGGTCGGCCCGGAGCAAGGGCGCTCGCCGGCATCTCCTTGGCCGCCTGTGCGGTGGTCGTGATCGGGATCGCCGCCGGTCGTGACGGAGGGAACGGCTCGGCGAAGACGACCACCTTTGCCGGGCCGCAGTGCGCCGGGGTGCGGCAGCTAGTCGATCGACCCGGCTCGGTGCCCGCCGACCTGCTGCCGCCGGGCACGGCGCTCACCTCGCGAATCAACCTGCCGCAGGACCGGACGCTTGTCACCGGCGTGATCCCGCTGGAGTTTCGGACGGCCGTCGACTTCTACGTCACGAAGCTCCCGGCCGCCGGCTACCAGCTCGGCGCCGGCGACGCGGAGCAGGACGAAGCGGAGGCTCTGTTCCTGGGCGCGAGCGTCCGCGGCAAGTGGAAGGTCAACGCGATGCTGAACTGCCCGGACGCGGTCACATTGACCTTGCTAGTCGGCCGCTAGGGGCCGCTACGCGGCCGGCGCGGATCGTCTCCGCCGTGGTACGTGATCGCCTCGATCAGGCGCCCGTCCGGGTCTTCGAAGAAGAGGCCGACCCCGATGCCGTGGTCTCGCTCGCGCGCCTCGATTCCCTCCTGCTCGAGCAGACGGCGGATCTCGGCCCGCTCCTCCTCGGTGACACGCACCGCGGTGTGCTCTCCGGGACCGCCGGTCTCGTGCAAGGCGAGCCCCGTGTTTCCGAGGTAGGCCATCACGGGATGACCCTCGGCCTTGACGATGCGCGCGCCGAGGATCCGCTCGTAGAACGCCGCGAGGTCGTCCGGGTCGTCCGTTTCGAAGGCGACGTGATCGATCCGTGCCATCCTGCCGACGATTATGAGACTCCTCGTCGTCAACCCGTCCGCGTCCGGGGTCACGGAGGAGCTGATCGCGGACGTCACCGCTGCGCTCGGCGACGTCGAGGTGCGAAGGACCGAGCATCGCGGGCATGCGACGGACCTCGTCCGTGATCATCCGGAGGCGGAGGCCGTCTTCGTGTTCTCCGGCGACGGAGGGTTCAACGAGGCGCTGAACGGAATCGGGCCGGACACCCCGGTGGGCTTCGTGCCGGGTGGCGGCGCGAGCGTGCTCCCCCGGGCGCTGGGGCTGCCCGACGATGCCGTTCGCGCGGCGAAGCGACTCGCGCAGGGACGCACGCGCCGAATCTCCGTGGGGCGTGTGAACGGACGGCGGTTCGGGTTCGCGGCGGGAATCGGCATCGACGGCGAGGCGGTCCGCAAGATCGAAAGCCGAGGCCGGTCCGAGGACGGCGCGCGGGCCGGGAATCTCGCATTCGCATGGGAGCTCGGACGCCTCGTCGCCCAGCGCAGAGGACGTTTCGACCCTTCGCTCGAGGTCCTGGGGCGGGGGCGGGCCGCTTTCGCGCTCGTCGCCAACTGCGACCCGTACACCTATGCCGGCCCGCTTCCGGTCCGGATCGCGCCCGAGGCAAGGTTCGAGCTCGGGCTCGACCTCGTCGCGCCTCGTGCGGTATCGCCGTTCTCTCTTCCCCGACTGGTCGGATATGCGCTGCTTGGGCGTGGGCAGGCCGGCGCCGGCGACGTTCTCTACGCGCACGATCTCGACCGCGTGGAGGTCGTCTGCGACGAGCCGATGCCGCTCCAGGCGGACGGTGAGGACCTAGGCGATGTCACCTCGGCGATCTTCGAAGCCGAGCGAGAGGCGGTGAACGTGTTGGTATAGTCCGTACCGGACTATGCCGGTTAGGACTAAGACAGCCGAGTTGACGACCACAGAGGCGGCGGTGTTGGGTCTCCTCTCGCACCGCCAGAGGTCGGGCTACGACCTGAAAAAAGCCGTCGAGTCGAGTGTCGGCTACTTCTGGGCGCCCGCCAAGAGCCAGATCTACGCCGTGCTGCCCCGGCTCGTCGAGAGCGGCTACGCAAGGGTGAGGAAGGTTGCTCAGGATCAGCGACCCGATAAGAGCGTCTATCGCCTGACGCGGGCGGGTCGCGCGGCGCTCAAGGACTGGATCGAGGAGACGCCAATGCCGCCCGATCCGGGTCGCAACCCGCTCCTGATCAAGCTGTTCTTCGGAGAGGTCGTGGCGCCAGAGGTGCTCGTCGGGCACATCCGGCAGCGGCGGCACGAGGCTGAGGAGCTCCGCTCGGTCCTCGAAGAGATAGAAGCGCGGGCCGACCCGGACCACCTCCACAGCGCGCTCACACGCGGCTGGGGCCTCGAGTACGCCAAAGCATTCATCCGGTGGGCGAAGCAGGCCGAGCGTGACCTTGCAGCCCGGAGCGAGACATGAAGATCGCGGTCCTTTCCGTGGCCACCGCGGCGCTCGTCGCCGGCTCGCCGGCGGGTGCTGCGCTCGAGAAGCAGCGCCCGCTGAAGCTTCGCGAGACGTGCGTCACCAGGGCCGAGCGCAACCACGTGGTCAGGTTCCGCGCCAGCGACGGCGTGCGCCTGATCGGTGTCCAGCTGGGCCGGGGCCCTCGTGTCGTGATTCTCGCCCACCAGGGCGCGTCGAACCTCTGCATCTGGCTTCGGTACGGTCGCTCGCTCGCGGCGCGTGGATACCGCGTCCTCGTGTTCGACCATCGAGGCCACGGCTCGTCCGGACTCGCGTCGCACTGGAGGAGGTGGAACCGCGTCGACTACGACGTGATCGGGGCGGTCCGCACCATGCGTGCCCGCGGCGCGACGAGCGTCGTCCTTGGTGGGGGCTCCCTCGGCGGTGCGGCGGTGCTCTCGGCGGCGGCGTTGGCCACGCCTGCTGTCGACGGCGTAATCAGCTTTGCGAGCCCGTCGCAGTTCGGCCCGATCGACGTGCTGGCGGCGGTGGCCTCGATCCGCGTCCCCGCGCTCTTCCTGTCTGCGGAGGGAGACGGTGAGTTCCCCGAAGTCGCCCGGATGCTGTACGACCGGTGCGCCTCGCCGGACAAGGAGCTCTTCCTCTTTCCCGGTGCAGAACACGGCGCGCCCGTTTTGCGCGATCCACAGGTCCAAGCGAGGGTGGACGACTTCATCGCGCGCCACTCCCTGTAGGAACGCTCAACTAACCTGAGCTCATGCAGGGGCTGCGAGCTTGGCGCTCCGTCCTCGTGATCGGCGGCCTGATGGCCTTCATGGCTCTGGTCGCGATCGCCGCGGCGGGCCACGCTCCGTCTGCCGGAGCCGCCCGGCCGAGCACGCCGGCGCCCACGCTCCTGCAGGACTACGTCCTGACGCTTGCGCTCCTGGCCATGCCCATCGGCCTCGGGCTCGTCATCTGGGCGATGGTCCTGCAGCGGATCTACAAGGACGTCCCCTTGAAGAAGTCCAAGGCCTCGGCCCACGTTCCGGTGATCGTCTCGATCGCGGTCATCGTCGTCCTGCTCGTGCTATTCCTCCGTTGGGCAGACCCGTCGAGAGCCCCCACGCTTGGCGTCTTCGGCGGGGGCGGGGGCGCCACCTCGACGGGAGTGACGCCGCCGCCCCCCAAGGATCCGCCGTACGAGCCGCAGTTCCGGTGGTTGCCGATCGTCGTGGTCGGAGGGCTCATCGTCGGCATCGGCGGCGCCATGGTCGTGATGGCCGTTCGCCGTCAGCGAGAGCTGCTCGCCGCGACTCCCCTGCGTGAGACCCTTGCGGACGTGGTGACGGAGACACTCGACGACCTTCGGCGCGAGGCCGACCCCCGCAAGGCCGTGATCGCCGCCTACGCGAAGATGGAGCGAACGCTTGCGGCGCGCGGCATTCCGAGGCGCGAGTCGGAGGCGCCCGTCGAATACCTCACGCGGATCCTCGACGTCGTCAGCGCGAGCGGCCACTCGGTGAGGCGCTTGACGGGGCTCTTCGCGCGAGCACGGTTCAGTCCTCACGAGATCGACGCAAAGATGAAGGAGGACGCGATCGAGGCGCTCACGGGTCTTCGGGCCGAGCTGCAGGCGCCGTGAGGAGGGCCTTCTTTACGTGGCTGCTCTATGCGGCTCTGGCCACGATCGGGCTGTTCGTCGCCCGGATGACCGTGCCGGGCCGGCAGGAGCTTCTGCTCGACATGTACGTTCTCGCGCTTGGAGGCCTGGGCCTGCTGGTCGTCGCGCCGGTGCTCGGCCTGGTCGCTCCTCGCGAGCACGAGTCTCAGCTGGAGGAGGCGATGGAGACCAAGCCGCCGGAGCCGGTTCGGATCGCGGAGCTGGACAGGCTCGAGCGCGCGGTGGGCTTGGCCGCCAGCCGGGACTTCGACTTGCACACGAGGCTCCGACCCGTGCTCAGGGAGATCGCCGGCGCGCGGCTCGAGCGGCGCGGAGTCGAGCTCGACTCGGGAAGTCCTCGGGTCCGTGAGCTGCTGGGTGACGAGCTCTGGTCGCTGACGGCCGCCGACAAGGAAGTGCCCGCCGATCGGCTCGCGCCCGGGCCGGGCCTGGACGAGATCGAGCGAACCGTCGAGCGGCTGGAGCGTCTCTAGTCGTATGACGATCGGCGAGCTCAACCGGCAGGCAGAGCTGATTCTCGGAGAGGTCGAGCGCGCGATTGTCGGCAAGCGCGAGGCGTTGGAGATGGTCCTGCTCGGCATCCTGGCCGACGGCCACGTGCTGATCGAGGACTTCCCCGGGCTCGCGAAGACCCTCATCGCCAGGTCGTTCGCGGCTGTGACCGGGATGGACTTCTCGCGCATCCAGTTCACGCCGGACCTGATGCCCGCGGACGTGACCGGGTCCTCGATCTACCGCCAGCAGCAAGGCGACTTCGAGTTCCGTCCCGGGCCGATCTTCGCCAACCTCCTCCTCGCGGACGAGATCAACCGCGCCCCACCGAAGACGCAGGCGGCGTTGCTCGAGGCGATGCAGGAGCGCCAGGTGACGATCGAGGGCGACACGCATGCGCTCGAGCCCCCCTTTGTCGTACTGGCGACGCAGAACCCGATCGAGTACGAGGGCACCTACCCTCTTCCCGAGGCCCAGCTCGACCGCTTCCTGCTGCGGACCGGCGTCGGCTATCCGGCGCGCGAGCACGAATGGGAGATGCTCGACCGCAGGATCGATCGCGCGGAGGACGAGATCGAGCTCTCCGAGATCGTCGACCGGGCCACGCTCATCGAGATGCAGCGGGCAGTCGAACAGGTGCACGTCGAGGAATCGCTCGGCTACTACATCGTCGACGTGGCGACCGCGACGAGAAGCGCGCCGGGGGTGTTGGTCGGTGCCAGCCCGCGCGGCTCGCTCGCCTTGCTGAAGCTTGCCCGGTGCCGCGCGGCGCTCTCGGGCCGGGACTTCGCGACTCCCGACGACGTGAAGACGGTCGCCGTGCCGGCCCTCTCGCATCGCCTCACGCTGCGGCCGGAGCTCTGGGTCGAACGGCGCCGATCGGACGACATCGTCCGCGAGCTGCTCGAGCGCGTCCCAGTGCCGAAGGTGCAGCCCTCCGAGCGGGCCGCGCCGGCGCAATGACCCGCTCGGCGACCGGCAAGCTCCACGTCTACGTGGTGCTCGCCGGCTTCGGGCTTCTCGGCTCGCTGATGCTCGGCCGGCCCGAGCTCGTTGCGATCGCCGCGCCGTTCGCGCTCTTCGTCGCGCTCGGTCTCCTCGTCGCGAAGGAGCCGGCGGTGATCGCGCACATCGAGCTCGATCGCGACCGTCAACTGGAAGGGCGGCAGGTCCAGGTGTCCCTCGAGCTGTCCGCAGAGCGTGCGGTGCCGCGCCTCGAGGTCCTGCTCGACCTGCCCGAGGGGCTTGTCACGGAAGCGCCGAACCCGATCGTCATCCGCCTTGCGTGGGGCGCGGGGCGCGAGGTCGAGTTTCCGATCCTGTGCCGGCACTGGGGAACGTACGGGGTCGGTGAGATCGTCTGGCGGGCACGTGACTCCTTCGGGCTCCTCGTCTACGAAGGGACCGCCGGTGTAACGCACCGCCTCAAGGTCTACCCCCGTGGGGAGACTCTCCAGAATCTGCTGCGCCCGCTGGAGACGCAGGCGTTCTCCGGCAACCAGGTGGCGAGGAACCGGGGCGAGGGAATCGAGTTCGCAGATCTCCGCCCGTTCACGCCCGGCGACCGGATCCGGCGCGTGAACTGGCGGGCCACGGCGCGTCGTGGGGAGCCCTGGGTGAACGAGATGCATCCCGAGCGGAACGCCGACGTCGTCCTCTTCCTCGACACGTTTTCGGAGGCCCGCCGCGATGACCTGGGCACGCTCGACCTCGGCGTCCGGGCGGCGGCGGCGCTCGCGGCCGTTTATCTCGAAGAGAAGGACCGGGTAGGGGTGGTCTCGTTCGGCGGCTTTCTCAACTGGCTCACGGTGACGTCGGGCACGGCCCAGCTCTACCGGATCGTCGACTCCCTGCTCGACGCGCAGATCGTTCTCAGCTATGCCTGGAAGCACCTGGACGTGATCCCGCCGCGGACGCTTCCGCCGCGCGCGCTCGTCATCGCACTCAGCCCACTGCTCGACGAGCGCGCGGTCGGGGCGCTGCTCGACCTGCGGGCACGCGGCTTCGACCTGGCCATCGTCGAGCTGTCGCCGTTCTCGTTCGTCACGAAGGGCGAGAGCGAGGTTGCGCGGCTGGCGTTCCGGCTCTGGCAGCTTCGGCGCGAGGCGCTTCGTGCGAAGTACGCGATGCTCGGAGTCCCCATCGTCGAGTGGCGAGAGGGAACCCCCATGGAAGCCGTCGTGGAGGAGGTGAGGGCATTCAGGCGCCACGCCCGGGTCGTGCGCGTCTAGCGACCGGAGCCCTCGCGTTGCTCGCGGCGGGCGGGCTGGCGGCGTATCCGGCCGCGCAGGACCTCCGCCTGCAGTACGCGGCGCTGGTGTTCGCCGTGCTCGCGCTCGCCCTGCTCGCCTTCGGGCTCGTCGTGCGCTGGCCCGGTGCGCTCGGATTCGGCCTCGCCGCGCTCGGCGCCGAGTACGCGGTTCTCTTTTCGGCCGAAGGGGCGACGCTCGACCGGCTCGCACCCCTGTACGCCGTCGGCTTCATGTTCGTGGCGGAGGTCGTCGTTCTGGTCGATCGAGCGCCGCGTCCCCGCCTGGTCTGATCCGACCGCCCTCGAGTGGCGGCTCGCGCGACTTGCCGGTGCGTGCGCCGGAGCTGCGGGCGTCGCGGCGCTCGCCACCGTCAGCGCGGCGGCGTCAACGGGAGGGGGCGGAGTCGTCCTCGAGAGCTTCGGGGTCGCCGCCGCGATCGGCTCCGTGGTGATCCTCGCCGCGCTCATGCGCCGCTTGTTCCTGCGGTAGATTCGAGGGCTCATGGCCCAGGTTCTCCCTGCTGAGCGGGATCTCCGGCGCGTGATCGGCGACGGCGACACCGTCCCGGACGGCGAGGTCGACGGGCTCACCGACCACGACCTCGTCGAGCTGTACCGCAGCCTCGTCCTGCTGCGCACGTACGACGAGAGATCGGTGGTCTACCACCGGCAGGGGAGGATCGGGACCTACGCGATCTACTGGAACCACGAGGCGATGCAGGCCGGCTCCGTCTATGCGCTCGAGGACACGGACTGGATCTTTCCGAGCTACCGAGAGTCGGCGATCGGCCTCCTCAGAGGAATGCCCGCCTCGACGGTCCTCTCCTGGTGGCGCGGACACCCGGCCGGCTGGTGGAACCCGGCCGACTACAACGTCGCCTCGATCTGCGTGCCGATCGGGACGCACGTGCCGCACGCGGCGGGGCTCGCCTGGGGCAAGAAGCTTCGCGGAGAGAACGCCGTGGCAATTGCGTACTTCGGTGACGGCGCAACCTCCGAGGGTGCGTTCCACGAGGGGGCGAACTTCGCCGGCGTGATGCGCGCGCCGCTCGTCCTCTTCTGCAACAACAACGGGTGGGCGATCTCGACGCCGGTCGAGGCTCAGACTGCGGCCGAGACCCTCGCGGACAAGGCCATCGGGTACGGGATGCCCGCGTCGCGCGTGGACGGTCTCGACATCCTCGCGGTCTACGAGGCGACGCGGGAGGCAGTCACCCGCGCACGGGAGGGCGAGGGACCGACCTTCATCGAGGCGGTCAGCTATCGCGCCGCGCCGCACGCGACGGCGGACGACCCGAAGGCGTACATCGACCTCGAGCGGGTGGAGGAGGAGAAGCGGCGCGAGTGCGTCGGTCGCTACGAGGGCTACTTGCGGCGCGCCGGGATCCTGACGGACGAGATGGCCGAGTCGATTCGCGCCGAGGCCGAGCAATCGATGCGCGACGGGATCGCGGCCGCCGAGGCGGAGCCGCCTGCCGACCCGTCGCTGCTCTTCGACCACGCGCTCGCCGACCCGCCGGACTCGTTCGAGACCGACCTCGCCGAGCTG
Source organism: uncultured Actinomycetes bacterium (assembly GCA_963776955.1). Lineage (GTDB taxonomy): Bacteria > Actinomycetota > Thermoleophilia > Gaiellales > Gaiellaceae > VAXT01. The sequence goes on along the minus strand of CAVZOM010000001.1, from coordinate 181,265 downwards.
AGGAGGGTGCTCGGTGAGTGAGCTGACGCTCGTCGAGGCGATCAACGACTGCTTCCACGTCGAGCTCGGGCGGGACGAGAACGTGATGGTGATGGGCGAAGACGTCGGCCGGGCTGGAGGCGTCTTTCGCGCGACGGCAGGGCTTCGCGACAAGTTCGGGCCCGATCGCTGCGTCGACACGCCGCTCGCCGAGGCCGGGATCATGGGCACCGCCGTCGGCCTCTGCATGGCGGGCTTTCGCCCGGTCTGCGAGATGCAGTACGACGCGTTCAGCTACCCGGCGCTCGACCAGCTGATCACTCATGTCGGCCGCTACCGCTGGCGCACCGGCGGGAAGATGGCGTTCCCGATCACCGTGCGCATGCCGTACGGCGGAGGCGTTCGCGCGCCGGAGCTGCACGACGACTCTCCGGAGGCCTACTACGTGCACACACCTGGGGTGAAGGTTGCGATCCCCTCGACGCCGAGTGATGCAAAAGGCCTGCTGGCGGCGGCAATTCGCGATCCCGATCCCGTTGTCATCTTCGAGCCGAAGCTCCACTACCGGACGATGCGAGGCCAAGTGCCCGAGGGCGAGCACGTCGTCCCGCTCGGCCAGGCCCGAACCGTCCGCGAGGGCGACGACGTGACGCTCGTTGCCTACGGCTCGATGGTTCCGCTCGCCGAGCAGGCCTCCGACGCCCTCGAGGGGACGGCGAGCACGGAGATCCTCGACATCCGCACGCTCAAGCCGCTCGACGAGGAGGCGCTGCTCGCCGCGGCCGCGAAGACGGGGCGCGTGGTGATTATCCAGGAGGCGCCGCGAACCGCCGGCTACGGCGCCGAGCTCGCTGCGATCCTGGCCGAGAAGGCGATGCTCGATCTGCGAGGCCCCGTGCTCCGCGTCACCGGCTACGACGTGCCGTATCCCTACTGGCAGATCGAGGATGCCTACATGCCGTCGGTCGAGCGGGTCGTGGACGCGGTCGAGAAGCTCCTCGAGTACTAGTGGCGCTCCACGAGCTCGCGCTCGAGCAGCAGAACCTGCACGGCTACTTCTCGCCCGACCTCGAGCCGGTCCTCGAGATCGAGCCGGGCGACTCGGTGCGGATCTCGGTGCCGAACGCCGGGTGGGACCTGACGGCGGACGAGAAGTTCCAGCCGCGTAACCCGGAGCTCGACGTTGGACACCCGATCGCGGGGCCGGTCGCCGTCAAGGGTGCGAAGCGCGGACAGACGCTCGCAGTCGGCGTCGACGAGGTAGAGGTCGGGGACTGGGGCGTCACGTGGGTAGCAGAGGACCACCTCGTCCACTGGGAGCTCGGGGCCGGCCTCGGACGCACGCTCGGCCTCGAAGTGACGCTCGCGCCTTTCCTGGGGGTCCTCGGCATGCCACCGCCGGAGCCCGGCATTCATCCGACGTTCCCGCCGCGACCTTGGGGTGGGAACATCGACTGCAAGGAGCTCGTCGCCGGGACGACGCTCTACCTGCCGATCCCGGTCGATCGGGCGCTCTTCTCGGCCGGAGACCCACATGCCGCGCAGGGTGACGGCGAGGTCTCGGGCACGGCGATCGAGGCTCGAGCCCAGGCTCAGCTCACGCTCGAGCTTCGCGACGATCTGCCTCTCGAATGGCCCATCGCCCGGATCGAGGGCGCCTGGCTGACGTTCGGTTTCGACGAGCACCTGGGCGTCGCCGCCAAGATCGCCACCGACGGAATGGTCGTGTTGATGGGACGAGAGCTCGGCCTGGGCGAGCAGGACGCGCTTGCCCTCGCGAGCGTAGGCGTCGACCTTCGAGTGACCCAGATCGTGAACGGGCAGGTCGGTGTGCACGCCGTGCTGCGCGACGACGCGATCCGGTCTCAGTAGATTTGCGGCATGGCGCCAGGCTCGGACGCGCTCAGGCGTGCATGGGAGCACGACAGTGCCGGACGCGAGGCGGAGGCGGTCGTCGAGTACCGGGCTGCCTTCGCAGCAGGCATCGACGAGGAGGACCGGCCCGGCGCAATGCTCGGCTTCGGGAGCACGCTGAGAAACGTCGGCGAGCTCGAGGAGTCGGAGAAGGTGCTGCGAGAGGCTGTGACCCGCTACCCGGACGACGCGGCTCTCCGCGTGTTCCTGGCATTGACTCGCTGGTCACGCGACGACAAGGGCGGCGCCTGGCGCGAGCTCGTCGAAGCCCTGTTCCGCGCCGATGCTCCGGGCATGGCCCGCTACGAGCGCGCCATTCGGGGATACTCGGCCGAGCTCTGATGCGCCGGACAGCGGTTTGGCGCGGTCTCGATGCGCCGCGCATGGAGATCGCTCGGGTCGAGCTCTCCGGTGCAGAGGCGAGGGTGTCGGGCACACAGCTCGGCGTGTCGTACGAGCTCCGCTATGAGCTCGAGCCAGGGCTCTTGAAGCTCGAGCTCGTCGGGTTGCGGGTGCTCGAGGTCCCGCTCGGCGGGCTCGACTTCTTCGACCTCGGGCTTTCGCCGCTCTTCAATTCGTTGCCTGTGTGGCGCGACCGGCTGCTGGTCGAGGGTGCTGCCCGGGAGTACGTGATGCGGTTCGTGTCCGTCCCCGATCTGACGGTGGTGGAGGCGGAGCAGCGGTACGACCCTCTCGGTGAGGGGCGGGTGAGGTTCAGCTCGGGAGACTTCACCGCAGACCTGACGTTCGACGACGAGGGGCTCGTTGTGCACTACGAGGGGCTGGGAGAGAGGCTCGCTTGAGCGAGCGCCTTCGCTTGCTGCTCGAGCGGGCGCAGTCCGGCTACCGGCTCCGGGACGCAGCGACCGGCGAGGTTGTGCGCTGGGAGGACCCGCGAGTCCTCGTGATCCCGGTTGCGGGGGTGTCGTTTCGGCCCGAATCGCTCGGCGATCCGTCCTTCGAGCCGGGGCGGGGACTGGCGCTCGTGCCCGAGCCGGACAACGAGCACGACCCGAACGCGGTCGCGGTCTGGAACGAGCAGCAGACGTTGCAGGTCGGCTACGTCCCGCGCGAGATCGCGCCCCAGCTCACCGGCGACGAGCAGGCTGTCTCCCTCTGGCGGGTGGAGGGTGGTCTGCGAGTGCTGATCGTTCCCGCCGACGCCTGGGTCGGTCGCCCGCGATAAGTTCCGCCCGTGGCGTACGAGTTCAAGCTTCCCGACCTCGGCGAGGGCCTGACCGAAGGCGAGGTCGCGCGCTGGCTGGTATCTGAGGGAGACGAGGTGACCGAGGACCAGCCGCTCGTCGAGATCCAGACGGACAAGACCACGGTCGAGATTCCCTCTCCCGCCGCCGGCAAGGTCGCGCAGATTCTCGTCGAGGAGGGGGCGGTCGTCCCCGTCGGCACCGTCCTCGTCGTCATCGGCGAGGATGGTGTTCGTGCCGTGGCGCACGAGGGACAGTCCCCCGCAACCGGCCAAGGGGATCGTGCCGCGAAGCACGAGGGACAGTCCCTTGTAACCGGCCCAAAGGAACGTGTCCGGGCGACGCCCCTCGTGCGACGGCTGGCGCAGGAGCTCGGGGTCGACCTTGGTTCGCTCTCAGGGACCGGGCCGCAGGGCCGTGTCACCGAGCAGGACGTGCGAGGCGCAGCCGGGGGCGCCGAGCCGGCCGAGGGACGGCGCGAGCCGCTGCGCGGAGTGCGGCGTTTGATCGCCGAGCACATGACCCGGGCCCACAAGGAAGTGCCGCCGGTGACCTGGGTCGAGGAGGCCGACTTCAGCGGGATCGACCTCGAGCTCCTCGTGCCGACGGTGCTCAAGGCCTGCGCCGATGCGCTGAAAGAGTTCCCGGAGCTGAATGCGCGACTCGACGGCGACTCGATCCTGTACCTCGATCGCTACGACATCGGCATCGCCGTGCAGACTGACAACGGCCTGGTCGTCCCGGTCGTGCGAGGCTGCGACACGGCGTCGGTCGACGAGCTCGCAAGCCGAGGTCGCTCGGCTCGCCGAGGGAGCCAGGGCCGGGACGCTGAAGCCAGAGGAGCTGCGCGGGTCGACCTTCACGGTGACAAGCGCCGGCAAGCTCGCCGGCCTCTTCCAGACGCCGCTCGTCAACCACCCGGAGGTCGCCATCCTCAGCATCGGCCGTGTCGCCGACAGGCCGGTCGTCCGCGACGGCAAGGTCGAGGCCGGACGAACCGGCCACGTGGCGCTCACGTTCGACCACCGCGTCGTGGACGGGGCTCGAGCCGCGGAGTTCGGTCTCGACGTGATCCGCCGCCTCGAAAGCTCCTAAAAGAAGAGCCCGGCCTTGCGACCGGGCTCCTCGAACAGCGGGAAAGGGTGCGGCTAGCGGCCCTTGCCCCTCCCTCTGCCCGGATGACTCCTGTGAATCTGGCCGCGGATCAGCCCCGGCCCGTTGAGCGTCGTGTGGACGTTTGCGTAGGTGTAGCCCTTCCGCATCGCGCGAAGGAGCTCTTCCATCTCTCCGGCGGCGATCCCCTGGCCGCCGGGGCCGATGACGTCTGCTGCGTCGATGTCGCCCTCGAAGTCGCCCTGCGTAGGAGTGCAGGCCGGCTTGTCGCCACCGCCGCAGAGGAATGCGCTGACGCCGCCCGCGACACCACGCTGGCCGAAGTGGATGTGCGAGAAGGTCGTCGCGCCCTCAGCCGCCTCGAAGTCCTCGTAGTGCAACTGGTAGTGGATCACGGTCCCGCCGTTCGTGATGCGAGCCTTGAACCACCCGTGACCCGGCGTCGACTCCGACGGTACTTCCTCGAACCCCGTCAGCCGCGCGCCGAATCGATTCCCGCCGTTCCCCCCGCGATCCGCGAGTGCCGCCGCGGCCACGACAGTCAGGCCGACGACGACTAGGAGCGAGATCAGAGCCACGAGCTTACGCATGCTTTGCCTCCCCTGTTCGGGTTGTGTTGGTCCTTACGATGGTTTCGACGGTGTGGATTTCACACCATTGTCGAGGTGCTCTTCCAGGAGCTCCTCGATCTCGGCCGCATTCGCGCGTCCTTCCAGCCTTGCGACGGCACGCCTGCCCCTGACGAGCACGAGCGTCGGCACCTTCCGCACCTTGAACCGCTTGGCGATCTCCGGCTGCTCCTCGACATCCACGTTCCGGACGCTCAGACGGTGCCGCTCCTTGCGGGCCAGCTGGGCGAGCAGGCTCTCCATCCGGCGCGCTGGGCCGGAGCGGAGCGCTGAGAAGAACAGTAGGAGGTTCCGACGTCGGCCGGACCCCCGGGATCGGCCGTTCATCGTTTCAGTCTTTCCCGGCCTGCAGGGCGGCGAAACGCCGTCCAACTAGACTGGCTTCGATGGCGGATTGGTACACCGTCGGGCTGTTCGCGGGGCTCGGGGTCGCGGTCGGGATCGCCGTCGTCGGCGTTCTCGGGGGCCGACGAATAGCGGGTCTCGCGCTCGTGCTCGGCGCCGCGCTCGGCGCCGCGCTCGGCTTCGTCCTGGCCGACCTCGAGGAGACGGTGGCAGGAGGCCTGGGCGGCTTGCTCGGAGCTTTTGGATCGGCGCAGCTCGTCGGTGGAGCTCTTGTCCGCGGGGGAACCCGGGTGGCGACCGCCGTCCTCGTCTTGCTCGGCGCGGCCCTCGTCGCTTTGCTGGCGTTCGTCCCCGGCCTCGGTTATCTCGAAGCGATCGCGGTGCCCGTCCTGGGGATGCGGCTGCGCCGACGCGCAGGCAAGCGGTACGCGGGCCTACGCACGCTCGCCCGGGACTAGGGCTCCGGCGATGGACCGCCGCAAGCTCGTCCTGATCGTCATCGACGGCCTCACGCCGGCCGTGCTCGAGGATGCCGTTGAGAGCCAGGACGTCCCCGCGCTTCGCTTCCTGATGGAGCAGGGCGAGTACCGGCGCGCCGTGACCACGTTCCCGTCGCTGACCCCGGTCTGCCTCTCGTCGATGGCGACCGGAGCCCACCCGGACGTGCACGGGATTCCTCACCTCGTCTGGTACCACCGCGGCGAGGAGCGGCTCGTGGAATACGGCTCCTCGTTCAGCGCGATTCGGGCGGCCGGGACGACGCAGTCGATACGAGACGCGATCTTCGGCATGAACCAGGAGCACCTGTCCCCCCGAGCGGTGACGGTGTTCGAGGCGCTCGAAGCGGCCGGGCTCGTGACCGCCGCGGTGAACATGGTCTGCTACCGCGGTCCGGCGCGGCACGTCCCGACCGTGCCCTGGCTCACGCGGCCGGCTTTCGGCCCGACTCGATTCTTCTACTACAACCTGTTCGAGTCGGACGTGACCGGCGCGCCGCTCGCTGTTCGAACGCGTGCCCGCGGCTCGGTGGACGAATACGCGAGGGTCGTCGGCCGCTGGCTCGTAACCAGGGACGGCTTCGACTTCCTCGTCTTCTACCTCCCCGACTACGACTTCGCGTCTCACGCGGCCGGGCCAGGGTCGGCGCAGCATGCTCTGGCGCACGCCGACCGGGCAATCGCCTCGCTGCTCGAGGCGGCCGGCGGGCCCGAGCAGTTTCTCGAGCGCTACGCCGTTCTCCTCTGCTCCGATCACGGCCAGACGCAGGTGAACGGCGCGGTTCGCCTACAGGACGCCTTCGAGGGCTTCCGGCTCGTCCGGCCCGGCAACGGGGGCGGCGCGGAGCTGGCCGTCACGGCCTCGAACCGGGCGGGGATGGTGTACCGCCTCGACGATTGCCGGAGCTCGTCCGCCGAGCTGGCAGAGCGTGTCGACGGGGACGGCCATGTCGTCCTTTACCGTGAGAACGGCGCGGCGGTCGCACGCCGCGACGGAGACGAGCTTCGGTTCGCCCCGGGCGCGACGGGCTGGGACACGGCCGGCACTGAGGACGTGCTCTCCCAGCCGCAGGCGCTGGAGCGCGCCTGGGCCGCCCTCGCCAACCCGAACGCCGGAGACCTGATCGTCTCAGCGGCTCCGGGCCTCGAGTTCGCCGACCTCGGCGGGCGCCATCACGCGGGCGGTGGAAGCCACGGCTCGCTCGAGCAGGGCGACTCGGAGGTGCCGATGATCTCTGTCGGGCTCGGCGAGCCTCCGGCGCGGATCGTCGACGTGACGCCCCGCGTGCTCGAGCATTTCGGCGTGTCCCATGGCGACTGACGAAGCACGGCAGCGGATGGTCGAGGAGCAGCTGCGCGGGCGCGACATCGTCGACGAGCGCGTGCTCGAGGCGATGGAGCGGGTGCCGCGCGACCTGTTCGTCCCGAAGGGCGAACGCCACCGCGCGTACGCCGATGCGGCGCTTCCGATCGGGCACGGGCAGACGATCTCCCAGCCATACATGGTCGCCCGCATCGCCGAGGCTCTCGGCCTGTCGGGCGGGGAGAAGGTGCTCGACGTCGGGACCGGTTCGGGGTACCAGGCCGCAGTCCTCGCGGAGCTCGCGGGGGACGGCGAGGTGCACACCGTGGAGCGAATACCCGAGCTGGCCGAGCAGGCTCGAGGGAAACTTGCCGATGCCGGCTACGACCGCGTGCGCGTGCACGTCGGCGACGGGTCGCTGGGGCTTCCCGACGAGGCGCCCTTCACCGCGATCGCGGTCGCCGCCGCCGCTCCGGGCTTTCCGGAGGCCCTGTACGAGCAGCTCGAGCCGCGAGGGCGGCTGGCCGTGCCGGTGGGCGGGCGCTGGGGCCAGCGGCTGGAGGTGATCGTCCGCAGCCCCGAGGGGCCGGCGGTCGTCCACTCGGTTCCCTGCCGGTTCGTCCCGCTCGTGGGCGAGGGCGGGTTCGACCGATGAATTTTTCGCCATTTTTCGCCTCCGGCGAAAAATGTGACGCGGCACGGCGAAGCCATGGGGCGCACCTGAGGAGTTGGCCACATCAATGAAGCGTGCCGAGGTGATCGTGCGCGGGATGGTCCAGGGCGTCTTCTTCAGGGTCGAAACGCGTGACCGGGCTCACTCCCTCGGTCTCTCCGGCTGGGTGACGAATTCACGTGACGGCACCGTCCGCGCGGCCTTCGAGGGCGAGGACGAGCGCGTCGAGTCGATGGTCGACTGGTGCCGGCGGGGCCCAAGCGGAGCCCAGGTGGAGGACGTTGACGTGACCTGGGTCGAGCCCGAGGGCGAGCCGAGCTTCGTTATTCGGTAGCCATGTTCGCCTGACGCCGAACATGGGCACAACGTCCGACGGATGAGAGGGTTCGAGTTCCTCAACAAGCCCGTGGTCACGGGCGGAATCGAGCTTGGGCGCGTCGTCGACGTCTTCTTCGACGGCTCGGCCGATGAGCCGTTCGGGCTCGAGGTCCGCTGTAAGGACGGCGAGCATCGATATCTGCCGATCGCAACGGCCGAGCTGACTGAGGACGGGGTGGTCGTCGCGTCGCCGCTCGTGCTGCTCGAACAGGATCAGCTCGACTTCTACAGAGCCCGCGGCCGCGCGCTCCGTTCGACCCGGTAGCGCGCCGGGACGCTGCTACGCTCGCCGGTCGATGAGCAACGAGGCGTCGACGATGGCGGCCGCCCGAGCTCGCGCGACGAGCGCGCTCCGGCGCTCCCACAACTGGATGCAGCTCGCGAAGTTCTGCACCGTCGGCGCGGTCGGCTATGTCGTCAACCTCGCCGTCTACACGACGCTCGTGGGCTCCGGAATGCACTACAACCTCGCTGCGGCGTGCTCGTTCCTCGTCGCCGTGACGAACAACTACACATGGAACCGGCTCTGGACGTTTCGCGGTCAGCGCGGCCACGTCGGCTACCAGGGGCTGCGCTTCTTCGTCGTCTCGCTGATCGCGCTCGCGGCAAACGAGATCCTGCTGACCGCCTTCGTCGCCGGTGGGATCGGAAAGGTCGTGGCCCAGGCGATCGCGATCGTGCTCGTGACGCCCATCAACTTCGTGGGCAACAAGCTCTGGTCGTTCAGGCGCCGCTGAGGCCGGAATGAGGCGGGTCGCCCTCGCCGTTCTCGCCGCAGCGGTGCTGGTGCCGCCGGCAGCCCAGGCCGCATCGACGGCCACGAGGCCCGTCTACGACTCGCAAGGCCGACTCGTCCAGGCGCCGTTCGCGCCGGTGGTGGAGCCGGCACGCCTGACCGAGAAGGAGGCGACCGCGATCCTCCTCGCGCACGGCAAGGTCGCGGACTGGCTCGACCGGTATCCGGAGGACGATCGCGTCACGGAGGCCACCTTCGACAAGGAGCGGCGCGACTGGGAGGTCGGCGTCTGGTGGGGAGAGGCAGGGCAGATCGCGACCGGCCGGGTCGACGATCGAACCGGGCGGGTGACCGAGGCCTGGACCGGTCCTCAGGTCGCGTGGAAGATGGCGCGTGGCGGTGAAGGCGCCTTCGGCGGCAGGCAGATCAACAGCGTCCCGATCTGGCTCGGCTTCTGCTTGCTCTTCCTCGTCGGGCTCGCCGACTGGCGCCGGCCGCTCAGCGTCCGGAACCTCGACCTGCTCGTCCTGCTCTCGTTCTCGGTCTCGCTCTGGTTCTTCAATCGCGGCGAGATCTTCGCCAGCGTCCCGCTCGTGTATCCCCCGATGATCTATCTGCTGGCCCGCATGGTCTGGATCACCTGGCGCGGAGGGCCGGCGGCATCGCGCGCGGTCTGGCCCGTGTGGCTGATCGCAGCGGCCACACTGTTCCTCGCCGGCTTCCGGGTCGGCATGAACGTGCGCGACTCGAATGTGATCGACGTCGGCTACTCGGGTGTGATCGGCGCCCACCGGATCGTGCACGGCGAGTCGCCGTACGGCCACATGCCGACTCAGGACGACCTCGAGCCGTGCGGCCCGGCGAGCGCGGACGGGGAGATCCGCGACCGCGTGCAGACGAACGGTCGCTGTGAGTCCTCGAACGAGCGTGGCGACACGTACGGCCCCGTGGCGTACGAGGCCTACATCCCAGGGTTCCTCGCACTGGGCTGGAGTGGCAAGTGGGACGACCTGCCCGCCTCGCACGCGACGGCGATCGTCTTCGACCTGCTCGCCCTCCTCGGCCTGGCGCTCGTCGGGCGACGCTTCGGTGGGGCGAGGCTCGCCGCGCAGCTGCCCTTCGCCTGGGCCGCCTATCCGTTCACGCAGTATGTCTCGAGCTCGAACACGAACGACGCGATCATGCCCGTCCTGCTCATCTTCGGGTTCTGGCTCGTGGCGTCGCCGTTCGCGCGTGGCGCGTTCCTCGCGCTGGGCGCGTGGACGAAGTTCGCGGCCCTGGCTCTCGTTCCGCTGTGGGCCGGCTACCCCGAATCACGGCGACTGCCTCAAAAGGGCTCATTTGCAGGAGGCTTTGCGGTCGCGACCCTGATCGCCTTCTCGATCCTGCTCCTCGAGCCGAACCCGGCTCATGCCGCGCGCGTGTTCTGGGACCGCACGTTCGGCTGGCAGGTAGGCCGCGACTCGCCCTTCTCGATCTGGGGCTGGGGCCAGTACCACGCGGCGGGCATCCCGGACCTCGGCGCCGTGCAGCAGGTGGCGATCGGCCTGCTGGTGCTCGGCTCGATTGCCTGCTACTTCGTCCCCCGGCGAAAAACCCCGCTGCAGCTCGCGGCCTTGACCGCGGCGCTCCTGATCGGCTTCGAGCTGACCCAGACGCACTGGTTCTACCTCTACATCCCGTGGTTCTTCCCCTTCGTCGTCTTCGTCGTGCTGGCTCAGAGGCGCCGGCGCGCACCGCCTCCTCCCGCCGATGACAACGCTGACCGCGAGCTCGTCGCCACGGGTTGACCCCGGGTTCGCCGTCGCCGCGACGCTGGTCGCGGTGACGCTGTTCCTCGTCGGCTGGGGGCTGCTCCACCGCGGCTTCTTCGCCCACGAGCAGATCGTCGACACCCCGACCTACCAGCGGTACGGCTCCGCGATCGTTCAAGGCGAGCTGCCCTACCGCGACTTCGCGCTCGAGTACCCGCCCGGCGCTCTGCCGGTGTTCGCGATCCCGGCCCTCGGCGAACCGGGCCCCGAGACCTTCCGTGTGCGCTTCGAGGCGCTGATGGCGGTTCTCGGGCAGGCGACGATCGTCTTCGTGGCGATCGCCCTCGTCGCGCTGGGAGCGAGCCGGCGCAGGCTACTCGTGGCGCTCGGGTTCGTCGCCCTCGCTCCGATCGCCCTCGGCCCCGTCGTCCTGTCGAGGTTCGACCTCTGGCCCGCCGCGCTCACGGCCGCGGCGCTGTGTGCGCTCGTGACCGGCCGCCTCCGCCTCGGGCACCTCGCGCTCGGAGCCGCCGTCACGGCGAAGCTCTATCCGGTCGTGCTCGCTCCGCTGACCGTCGCCTACGTCTGGCGGCGGCAGGGAAGGCGCGAGGCGTTCCTCTGCGCGGGCCTGATGGTCGCCGTCGTCGGCTTGATCTTCGTCCCCTTCGTCGCGCTGGCCCCCGGTGGCTTCTGGGACAGCCTGTGGAACCAGCTCTCCCGGCCCCTGCAGATCGAGAGCCTCGGCTCCGGGGTGCTGCTCGTCGCGCACCACCTGTTCGACGTCGGGCTCACGGTCGAGTCCAGCCACGGCTCGCAGAACCTGGCCGGGACCACGCCGGACGTCGTCGCCGTGGGGCTCACCGTCCTGCAGGTAGCGGCCTTGCTCGCGACGTGGATCCTGTTCGCCCGGGGGCCCGCGAGCCGCTCGCGTCTCCTCTACGCGTCGGCGGCCGCACTCGTCGCGTTCGTCTCGCTGGGCAAGGTGCTCTCCCCGCAGTTCCTCGTCTGGCTGATCCCCGTGATCCCGCTCGTCGCGGGACGTCGCGGCCTCGCGGCTTCGGCTCTGCTCGCCGGGGCCCTCGTCCTCACGCAGCTCTGGTTCCCGTACCGCTACTGGGAGCTCGCGGCGCAGCTCGGGACGCTCGAGTCGTGGCTCGTGCTCCTCCGCGACCTCGTGCTGGTCGCGCTCCTCGTGGTGCTCGTAAGAGCGCTCTTACTCGACCGAGAGCCGGAACGTCTCGCAGCTCGTGGCTCGCCCTGAGCCGTCGGCCTCGAGCAGTGCGCCTTCGATCCGCACGTCGCCGTCGGCCGTCTCGAACCGGACCGGCATTCCGGTCAGCATCCGCTTGATCGCGAGCTCGGACTTGACCCCGATCACCGACTCGTGCGGGCCGGTCATCCCCGCATCGGTGATCGCGGCCGTCCCACCCGGCAGCACGCGGGCGTCGTTCGTCTGGATGTGCGTATGCGTCCCGAGCACGGCGGTCACGCGTCCGTCGAGATGCCACGCCATCGCCACCTTCTCGCTCGTCGCCTCGGCGTGGAAGTCGACGATCACGAACGGCGTCTCCCGCCGAGTCTCCTCGACGAGGTCGTCGACCATCTCGAACGGCGAGATCATGGGCTGGAGGAAGAGATCACCGAGCACGTTGACGACCGCGACCACGGTGCCGTCCTTTGCGGGCGCCGTCGTCCATCCGCGCCCAGGGGCAGAAGCCGAGTAGTTCGCCGGGCGGATCACGCGGTCGGCGCCGGAGAGGTAGGGCACGATCTCGCGGCGCCGCCACGTGTGGTTGCCGAGCGTGATCACGTCCACGCCGGCGCCGAGCAGCTTGTCGGAGATCTTCGGCGTGATCCCGAGCCCGTCGGCGGCGTTCTCTCCGTTGGCAACGACGAAGTCGAGGTCGAGCTCCTCGCGCAGCGACGGCAGCCGCTCCTCGACTGCGCGCACCCCAGGCCGGCCGTTCACGTCCGCTACGAAGAGGATCTTCAGGGAGTGGCTAGCGTCGCCGCTGGGTGGACCTCGGCCGAGACGTGGTTGCCCGCGTCCTGCGTGTAGCGGGCCAGCGCCTGGCGCTCGACCTCGGAGAAGTCGATGATCGTGCCGATCTTGGAGATCGAGGCGGCGACGGACGACCCGACGGTCAACGCGGGATCGGGACGGAGGTGCGTCACGCGGACGACCAGCGCGGGCGCGCTCGTCGGCTGGATGTCGATGCGGGCGCCGTAGCGTTTGGCCGCGCAGCGTGAGCGGGGTGATGCCGACGATCGTGCCGTCGACCGGCGAGTAGACGTCCGTGCCGGGTGCTGCTCCGACGTCGAGCGACGCGGTGCTCGATCCTTCCTCGCCGCCGAGGACGTAGTACGTGATGCCGCGCTCGCCTCCGCCGAACAGCTTGCGCGCGACCCGCGCGAAGAGCCCCTCGTTCGCCTGTCGCCCGACCGGCTCGAGCGCCAGCGCGCCGCCGCCGACTGCGTGGTACCCGATCGCGGTGATCCGGTCCTGCGCGATCGGCAACTGAAGCCGCAGGGACCCGCGGAGTGCGACGACCTGCGGCCGTGGTTGACCCGCCGGCAGGAACCGGTCGGCGGGAACGGGCCGTGTCGGGGTTGGCTCGGACGGACCGGAGCCGAAGGCTGTGAGCAAGAACGTGACGAGTAGCGCAATCGAAACCGCGATCAATCCCGCGGTTCGTCTGGCTCTCCGCCTCGCCGCTGCACGAGCTTTCGACGTGCGGCGCGTCTGCCCGGGGGCACGGGGCGACGGCATGCGCGCCACCGTAACCGATGTGTCCTGGTCTTGCAAAAAGGCAGCAGATGCACGGCCTTGGAGGAGTGCGAGCCGGGGAGACGGCGCCGTTTCCTCCCAGACCTCGGGCGGCTGGAGCGCGAGGGCGCCGTCCTCGAACGCGGACCAGTCCCAGTCCGGGGGCCGGAGCGTCAGAACCGTGGCGCGTACGATGGCCCTCATGCCGGCCGGGGCGCCGACGATCCAGATCCCCCGTTGGATCCAGCTGGTCGGCCTGCCGATCCTCGCGCTGATCGCGCTCCTGGTCGTAGGGAAGGTCTTTCACGCGGTCTTCCTGTTCCTGGTCGCCGGACTGATCGCGCTCCTGCTCGATCCGCTGGTGCGCGCCATGGAAAAGCTCCGAATTCCGCGCGGGTTGTCGATTGCGATCGTCTACCTCAGCTTTGCCGCCGCGTTGGCCGTCGTCTTCATCGCCATCGGCGTGATCGTCGTCGACCAGACGCAGTCGGCAGCGAACCGGGTCGACGCCTACCTTACGAGCGAGAGCGGACAGCCTCTGCAGACCGGATTCGAGCAGGACGTCGACCGGTTACAGCTCTGGCTCGACACGCATCACCTGGAGCGGATCGACATCCGCGAGCAGGGCCAGGACCTGGCCGAGAACGTCCAGGGACAGGACGTGGAGAAGTACACGACCGAGGTGATCGACTTCCTGCGCGGCGCGGCGATCTCGATCTTCCAGCTCGTGTTCAGCCTCGTCCTGATCCTCGTCGTGTCGATCTACATGCTCCTCGACATGGGCCGCCTGAAGCGCGCGGCGGACCGACGCTTTCCGCCGACGCCCGGCAGGCCGGGGCTCGTCGTCCAGATGGAGTCGGCCGTGGCCGGCTACGTCCGCGGCCAGGTGCTCCTGTCGCTGATCATCGGGACGAGCGCGGGGATCGGGCTCTACGTGCTCGGGACGATCGGGCTCGTCGAGGGTGGCGACACCTACGCCGTGCTGTTCGGCGCCTGGGTTGCCGTAACGGAGCTGATCCCGTACCTCGGTCCCTGGCTCGGCGCCATCCCGCCTGTGATCTACGCGCTCGTCGTCGACCCGGTCTCGGCGATCTGGGTCACGCTCCTGTTCCTCGGCATCCATCAGATCGAGGGACACGTCGTCGTCCCGAAGGTGATGGGGAGCGCGCTTCGGCTGCACCCGCTGCTCGTCATCTTCGGATTGCTCGCGGGTGCGGAGCTCTATGGGCTGCCCGGGGATCTTCGTCGCGCTGCCGTTCCTCGCGGTCATGCGCGCGATGTGGGAGTTCTTCGGCGAGCGGATCCAGCTCGAGCCGTGGAAGGAGGGAGTGGTGCCTGTCGAAGTGGAAGTGGAGGAGACTCGACCGATCAAGCCGGTTCCTCCCGAGGAAGAACCGCCTGAGGCTAAGGTGGCTCCGTGAGCACGTTCCCCGCCACTCGCCTGCGGCGTCTCCGCCGCACAGGGGCGCTGCGCTCGCTCGTGCGCGAGACGAGGCTCGACGTCTCGGATCTCGTCTACCCGCTCTTCGTCGGGCCGCAGAGTGCACGGAACGACGAGCTGCCCGCACTCGGCCGCTTCTCGGTCGAGGATCTCGCGCGCGAGGCGGAGGAGCTCCTCGGTCTCGGCATCTCCGCCGTGATCCTGTTCGGGATCCCCGAGGAGAAGGACGACGAGGGCTCGGGCGCCTACGCCGCGGACGGCATCGTCCAGCGCGCGCTCCGGTCGCTGCGGGAGCGCTACCCGGATCTCGTCCTCGTCACCGACGTGTGTCTCTGCGAGTACACATCGCACGGGCATTGCGGTGTGATCGAGGACGGCGAGGTTGCGAATGACGCGACGCTGGACCTTCTGTCGCGCACCGCGGTGAGTCACGTCGAGGCGGGCGCCGACGTCGTCGCGCCGAGCGACATGATGGACGGGCGAGTCGCGGCTCTGCGCGCCGCGCTCGACGACGCCGGGTTCCCGGACACGGCGATCATCTCGTACGCGGCGAAGTACGCCTCGGCGTTCTACGGGCCGTTCCGCGAGGCTGCCGAGTCGGCGCCGTCGTTCGGCGACCGCCGCGGGTACCAGATGGATCCCGCGAACGTGCGCGAGGCGATCCGCGAATGCGAGCTCGACGTCTCCGAAGGAGCCGACGTGCTGATGATCAAGCCGGCGCTGCCGAACCTCGACGTGCTGCGGGCGGTGCGCGAGCGGTTCGACCTGCCGGTTGCTGCGTACAACGTCTCCGGCGAGTACGCGATGGTGAAGGCGGCGGCGGCGCGCGGCTGGCTGGACGAGCGCCAGGCTGCGACCGAGTCCCTGACCGCGATCAAGCGCGCGGGCGCCGACTTCGTCGTCACCTACTGGGCCAAGGAGCTCGCGGGCTGGCGCTGAAGATCCTGTCCGACCTGGCCCGGAAGGCCGAGCGCCTGATCCCCGGCGGCGTCAACTCGCCAGTGCGGGCGATGAAGGCCGTCGGGCTCGACCAGCCGCTGTTCGTCCGGCGCGG
The DNA here is from genome assembly GCA_963776955.1 of uncultured Actinomycetes bacterium. GTDB lineage: Bacteria > Actinomycetota > Thermoleophilia > Gaiellales > Gaiellaceae > VAXT01. The sequence continues at coordinate 165,477 of CAVZOM010000001.1, read as the reverse complement.
CGAAGGCGCCTACCTCGAGACCATCGAGGGGGAGCGGCTCGTCGACTGGGTGATGTCCTTCGGCCCGTTGATCTTCGGCCACGCGGACGCGGAAACCGTCGAGGCCGTGCGGGAGGCCGTGCGGCGACGGGACGACCTTCGGCGCCTCGACGGAGCGAGAGGTCGAGCTGGCCGCCGAGATCGTCGACGCCTTCCCGTCGATCGAGCAGGCGCGGCTCGTGAGCTCGGGCACCGAGGCTGCGATGAGCGCGATCCGCCTCGCGCGTGGTGCGACGAAGCGGGACCGGGTCCTCAAGTTCGCGGGGTGCTACCACGGACACGCGGACTCGCTGCTCGCCGAGGCCGGCTCCGGCCCGGCGACGCTCGGCGTGCCTGCGACAGCAGGCGTCCCGGCGGGAGCCACGGGGGACACGATCGTCGCGCCCTACAACGACGTCGAGGCCGCGGCGCGCGCCGTCGAGCGCTACGGCGAGGGCCTCGCGTGCGTGATCGTCGAGCCTGTCGCCGGGAACATGGGCGTCGTCCCGCCCGAGCCGGGGTTCCTCGAGGCGCTGAGGGAGCTCTGCGACGCCTCGGGCGCCCTGCTCGTCTTCGACGAGGTGATCACCGGGTTCCGGATTGCGCGCGGCGGCGCTCAGGAGCGCTTCGGGGTACGGGCTGACCTGACGGTGCTCGGAAAGATCGTCGGCGGCGGCTTGCCGATCGGAGCTTTCGGCGGCTCGGCGGACGTGATGGGGCATCTCGCGCCGGTCGGCGACGTGTACCAGGCGGGCACCCTCTCGGGAAACCCACTCGCGACCGCCGCGGGGCTCGCCGTCACACGCCGTCTTCAGGACCCGTCGGTCTACGAGGAGCTCGAACGTCGTTCAGCACGCCTCGAAAATGGACTGAAGCCGTTCGGTGTCGTCCAGCGAGTCGGCGCCATGTGCACGTTGTTCCAAGGGACAGTCCCCGTGACGAATTTCACACAGGCGTCGGCCTTGGACACGGCCCGCTACGGCGCGTACTTCCGGCACATGCTCGATCGCGGCGTCTACGTCGCGCCGTCGCAGTTCGAGGCGATGTTCGTCTCGCTCGCGCACGGCGACGAAGAGATCGACCGGACGGTGGAGGCCGCTGCTGAGTTCTTCGCAGGCTGATCTCTGGCAGGAGATCGCGCCTCGAGGCCGAGCGCGAGGGATCGCTCTGGCGCGAGGCGCTCAGGCCGCGGGGGGCGCGCGATCGGGAGCTCGTCTTCTCGACCCTCGCCGAGGACCGGTTCGCGCTCGCCGTCGAGACGATCTACGAGGGCTATCTCGTCCACTACGGCCGTCCCAGGCTCTTCGCGCCGGGAGACCAAGACACCGCGCTCCTGCTGGGCGACTACCTCTACGCCCAGGGCCTCGTCCGGCTCTCCGCCGCAGGCTCGGTGGAAGCGGTCGCCGACATGGGCGAGCTGATCTCTCTGTGCGCCCAGCTCAGAGCCGAGGAGTCGGGTGACGACGGTCCCGCCTGGGCGGCCACGATCGCCCTGCTCGGCCACGGCGTCCTCCTCGAGACGACCGAAGCGTCGGAGCTCCTCGATCGTGCGAGGAACACCGCCGGGGCGGATGCGGTCGACACGGCGGTCGCCGCCCACCGCCAGCGGGTCGGTTAAAGTCGAGGCGATGAGTCAGGTGCTCGCACTGGCGGTCGTCCTCGCCGACGCGGCGGCGGAGGGCAAGAAGATCATCCTGGCGATGCTCGTCACGGGCCTGATCCTCGCGGCCCTGCCCGTCCTCGGCGAGACGTACATGTATTTCAAGTACCACCGCCGCGGCCGCAGCCCGCACCACTAGCCGCTCCGTAGACTGGTCCTCGATGGCTCCGCCGTCGGACTTGCGCGAGTGGGTCTCGCTTCTCGAGAGCGAGGGCGAGCTCGTTCGCGTGCAAACCGAGGTGGATCCGTACCTCGAGGTGACCGAGATCGTGGATCGGGCGGTGCGCTCCGGGGGGCCGGCGCTTCTCTTCGAGCGCCCGAAAGGCTCACAGCACCCGCTGCTGATCAACCAGTTCGGCACGGAGCGCCGCATGTGCCTCGCGCTCGGGGTGGACAGCCTCGACGACGCGGCGGCCAAGCTCGGGTCGGTGCTCGAGATGCAGCCTCCGCAGGGCCTCGCGGAGAAGGTCCGCGGGCTGAAGACGCTCAAGTCGATCGCCGACTCGCGGCCGAAGACGGTGCGGCGCGCTTTTCACCACGACGTGGTGCTCGAGGGCGACGACGTCGACCTCGACCTGCTGCCGATCCAGCACTGCTGGCCCGGCGATCCCGCGCCGTTCATCACCCTCCCGGCGGTGATCACGCACGACCCGAAGACGGGCACGCGCAACGTCGGCATGTACCGCATGCAGAAGCTCGACTCCCGCTCGACGGCGATGCACTGGCAGCTGCACAAGGACGGGCGCATGGACTACCTGGCGACGGACGGCCGGCTCGAGGTGGCCGTCGCTCTCGGCCTCGATCCCATCAGCGCCTACTCGGCCTCGGCGCCGCTCCCGAAGCACATCGACGAGTTCATGCTCGCCGGCTTCCTCAAGGGCGAGCCGCTCGAGCTTGTCAAGGGCCGCACGGTCGACGTCGAGGTCCCCGCGAACGCGGAGATCGTCCTCGAGGGCTACGTCGAGCAGGGAGACGAGACCCTCGAGGGCCCGTTCGGCGACCACACCGGCTACTACTCGCACGCCGAGCCGTTCCCCGTGTTCCACGTGACAGCGATGACGATGCGCTCCGACGCGATCTACCCGTCGATCGTCGTCGGCAAGCCGCCGGCCGAGGACGCGTGGCTCGGCAAGGCGACCGAGCGGATCTTCCTGCCGGCGATCAAGATGAGCGTCCCGGAGATCGTCGACTACGACCTCCCGGTCGCAGGCGCGTTCCACAACTGCGTGATCGTCTCGATCCGCAAGAGCTTCCCCGGCCAGCCGCAGAAGGTGATGCACGCGATCTGGGGGCTCGGCCTGCTCAGCCTCACGAAGTCGGTCGTCGTCGTGGACGAGCACGTGAACGTCCACGACTACGAAGAGGTCTTCTTCCGCGTTACCGCGAACGTCGACCCGCAGCGGGACGTGATGCTCTCCGAAGGGCCGCTCGACCACCTCGACCACGCCCCGACGCGCCAGTTCTACGGCGGCAAGATGGGGATCGATGCGACGCACAAGGGGCCCGCAGAGGGCACCCGCGAGTGGCCGGAGGAGATCGTCATGAGCGACGAGATCAGGGCGCTGGTCGACCGCCGCTGGGGCGAGTACGCCATCGATGCGGATGCCGAACGAGTCAACGGCCGCGATCGGCGCTCGTTGCGGCATTTGCTACGTCGTTGACGCCGCGCCGTAAGCCCGATTGAATCCGCGCCGAGACGTGGATCCTCACGGCGGTCATGGCACCCCGCACGAGCCCACTCCGACCATCTGGCCGGTCGGATTCGCCGTCGGCATCGTCTGCATCTTCGTCGGCCTGATCCTCAGCCCGATCGTCGCCGGCGTCGGCGTACTCCTGGCTGTGATCTTCGGCTTCCTCTGGATCCGCGACGTGACGAGCCACCTCGGGGCTCCGGCGCAGCCCGAGGAAGGCCCCGAGCCCGCGCCCACCGCTCCTCCGATTCCGGCCCACAAGGGCGGGGCGGCGATGCCAGAGCCGGGTGAGGGCGAGGTCATCCGCTACCCGCGCTCGAAGTTCCTCGAGGCTGCGACGCTCGGCCTGGGCGGCCTGATCGGAGTCGTCGTCACGGCCCCGGTGCTCGGCTTCACGGTCCTGCCCCCGTTCATCAAGCAGGGCCATCCTAAGGTCGACGCCGGCGCGATCGAGGACTTCCCGGAGAACGACTTCGTGATCGTTACGTTCCTGCTCCAGCCCGAGCACGGCGAGGTCTCGCGGCGCACGGCCTACATCCGGAACAACGGCCTGCTCGACGACGCCCCGAGCTTCACGGTCCTGTCCAACCGCTGCGTCCATCTCGGCTGCCCGGTTCAGGTCAACGGCCTGCCGCTCGACGATCAGAGCACCACGGAGAGGAACGAGGGCCAGGTCATCACGCGCATCCCGACCGCGGCCGCCGCGGGGTTCGGCTGCCCGTGCCACGGCGGCCAGTACGACAACGAGGGAAACCGCACGGCCGGGCCGCCGGTACGCGCGCTCGACCGCTACGAGTTCGAGATCAACAACGGACGGCTCCTGCTGGGTGAGACCTACTCGGTCTCCGAGGTCGACGGCACGGGAGCCGAGGCACAGATCCACGCGTATCCCCTCGCCGGGCCGGGCCAGCACGTCGATGGGCCCGAAGCCTTGCTCTACCCGGTGATGCCTCCCCGCTGATGGCGAAGAAGCCGCCAAGCCGCAGCAAGCAGCTGATCACGATCCTGCTGTACCCGCTCAAGCTGGCTCGAGGAGCGATCGGGCCTCGTCGGGGGGGTCAACTACTTCTTGTTCCGCAAGGTCCCGAGCGACATCAGCTGGGGCCACACGCTCGGGTCGGCGGCGTTCACGGCGTTCATCGTCCAGGCCGTCACCGGCGTCATCCTCGCCATGTACTACGTGCCCGATCCGGACAAGGCCTACGAGTCGATCCGGCACATCACGGATGACCTCACGCTCGGCTGGCTCGTCCGCGGCATGCACCGGTGGGGCGCGAGCGTCTTCATCATCCTGCTCTTCCTGCACATGGGGCGCGTCTTCCTCTACGGCGCCTACAAATACCCGCGCGAGCTGAACTGGATCATCGGTGTTCTGATCCTGGTGCTCGGAATGATGGAGGGGTTCTTCGGCTACCTGCTGCCGTGGGACCAGACGGCCTACTGGGCGACCGTCGTCGGCGTCAACCTCCAGGCTACGGGGCCGTTCGTCGGCCCGCTCCTGGGCAACGTCCTCCAGGGAGGGGCCGAGATCGGGCCGGAGACCCTCGCCCGCTTCTACTCGCTGCACATGCTGGTCCTGCCCGGAGCCTTAGCGCGGACTGATCGGGCTGCACCTCTACCTCGTGGTGCGGATGGGCGTCGTCTCGCCACCGTGGTCGCCGGAGGTCGCGGGCAAGGAGCAACCGGGCCCGCCGCCGCCGCCGAAGGCGGGCCTCGTCTCGCCGGTGCCGAGAGGGGCGAAGCGGCGATGAGCACCAGAGGGCTCGACGAGCGCCGCGCGCAGCACCAGCGCTACAAGGAGGACGTCAAGCGGCGCGGGAAGCCGTTCTACCCGTTCGCGATGTTCCACGACACGGTGATGAGCCTCCTCGTCGTGTCGCTGATCGTCGCGATGGCCGTGGTCTGGAAGTACACCGCCGACGAGGGCCCGGCCGAGGAGGACTCGGGCCTGCTCGGGAAGCTCTACGACGAGAAGGCCGACCCGGGGACGACGAACTTCGTCCCGCGGCCGGACTGGTACTTCTACTTCCTCTTCTACCTGCTGCGGATCTTCAAGTGGCCGGACACGGTGATCCTCGGCACGGTCGGCATCCCGACGATCGCGCTCATCCTGCTGCTGGCGCTGCCGTTCATCGACCATTCGCCGCGAGCGACGACCGATGCGCCGGCCCGTCGCGATGGTCGCGGCGCTGCTGACGATCGCCTCGATGGGCGTCCTCACGTACAAGGGCGCGACGGCGGAGGAGCCGCTCGCGACGGAGAACGTGGCGCTCGTGCCGGAGTGGGCAGAGCAGCAGGGCTTCAGCGACAACGACGACGCGATGGAGGGCGCGGAGATCTTCGCGCAGGTCGGGTGTATGAACTGTCACACGTACCTCGGCGCCGGCGCGTCGAATCTGGGTGGCGCAGGACCTGTCCGAACCGGCAGGACGTCGAACCGAGGCGTCGACGGGTTCGCGCAGTACGTCGCCGACCCAACTCAGTTCGGGAACACGGTGATGCCGCAGTTCGACGAGCTTGGGCGCGGAGAACCTGCGGAAGCTCGGCGTCTTCCTCCAGTCGTCCGGCAGCGTGTGAGCCCAGGACGGACGCCTGCCCGAGCGCGGGCGGACAGTAGTGCGCGTCTTCCTCGGGATCACCGGCGCCTCGGGAGCGCCGTATGCCGCGCGTCTCGTCGATTCGCTCGCGGCGGCCGAGTGCGAGGTCGGAGTCTGCGCGTCCGCCGCCGGGATCCAGGTGCTCGCGACGGAGCTCTACGGCGACCAGCACCTACCGCGCGACGAGGTGCTCGCGCGGTTCACCGAGCGGGCCGGCGCCGCGGTGACCGTTACGACCCGCACGACTACACGGCGCCCTACGCGAGCGGCTCGGCGCAGGTCGACGGCTACGTCGTCTGCCCGTGCTCGATGGCGACGGCCGGCACGATCGCGACGGGTGGCGAGGCGAACCTCATCCACCGCGCGGCCGGGGTCGCCCTGAAGGAGGAGCGGAAGCTGGTGCTGGTTCCTCGCGAGACGCCGCTTTCCACGATCCACCTCGAGAACCTGCTGACGCTGCGGCGCGCCGGCGCCACGATCCTCTTCGCCGCGCCGGGCTTCTACCACGGAGCCGAGACCGTCGACGACCTCGTCGACTTCATCGCCGCGCGCTGCCTGGCCCAGCTCGGCATCGACCAGTCGCTGGTCGAGCGAGTGGGGCGACGTGAGCGCGCAGACGGGCACGCTGCCGCCCGAGGGCGTGCGCGCGATGTTCGACCGCATCGCGCCGGTCTACGACGCGATGAACCGCGCTGATGACCGTCGGGCCTCGACCAGCGCTGGCGGCGCGAGACGGCAGCAGCGGTCGTCCGGCCGGGCGACCGGGTGCTCGACGTCTGCTGCGGGACGGGCGACCTCGCGCTCGCGTGCCGCGGAGCGGGCGGGATGGTCACCGGCCTGGACTTCTCCGACGCCGATGCTCGAGCGCGCCCGCGCGAAGGCGTCCGGAGCTCGAGCTGGGTCTGCGGGCGACGCGCTCGCTCTGCCCTTCGCGGACGACTCCTTCGACGCGGCCACGATCGGCTTCGGCGTGCGCAACCTCGCGAGACCTCGAACGCGGCCTCGCGAGCTGCGCGCGTGTCCTCACCCGGGCGGCCGCGTCGCGATCCTCGAGATCACGCGCCCCGCGGGCCTGCTCGCGCCCTTCTACCGCGTCTGGTTCGACGGCGTCGTCCCGCTGGTCGGCAAGGTCGCTTCCCGGCGGCTCGGCCTACTCCTACCTGCCCGCGAGCGTGCGCCGGTTCCCGGATCCGCCACGGCTGGCGAAGCTGATGGACGACGCGGGCTTCGACGAGTCCGCTGGCGCTGCTTCGCCGGCGGGATCGTCGCGCTGCACACGGGGGTCGCCCGGTGAGCGCGCTCGCGACGGTCCGCGCCGCGCCCGGGCTCGACGCCTACCTCGAGCGAGCTCGAGTCTCGGCTCGGAAGGCGGTCGCCGCGCGCTCCGGGCTCGTCGCCGACGATCGGCGCCGAGGCGCTCGCGGCCGGCGGCAAGCGCCTGCGGCCGCTCCTCGTCTTCCTCACGCGCGCCGGACGGCGAGCCCGCCGCTCGCGGCCGGCGTCGCGATCGAGCTCGTGCACATGGCGACGCCTCGTCCACGACGACGTGATCGACCGCGCCGAGCTGCGGCGCGGCCGCCGTCCGTCTGGTCGCAGCACGGCGACGGCGGCCGCCGCGGCCGCCGGCGACTACCTCTTCGCCCGCGCCTTCGCCGAGCTGGCTGCGACCGGGGACATGCGCGCGGTCGGCGATCCTCGCCGATGCGGCGCTCGCGCTCGTTCAGGGCGAGGGCTGCAGCGCATGCAGCGCCGGCGCCCGGAGACGACCGTCGAGGAGTACCTGGAGCGCTGCGCGCTGAAGACGGCGAAGCTCTTCGAGGCGGCGTGCCTGCTCGGAGGCGGTCGACGCGAGAGCTCGGCGCGTTCGGCCTCTCGCTCGGCATCGCCTTCCAGATCGTCGACGACTGCCTCGACTGCGCGGGCCAGACGGTCGAGACCGGGAAGATCGCCGGCACCGACCTCCGGGAGGGGATCGCCGACGCTGCCGCTGCTGCTGGCCGCGCGCAAGGACGAGGTCGTCCGCGCGGCACTTGCGGGCGGCTCGCTCGACGGGGCCATGCTGCGAGTCGCCGCGAGCGGCGCGGTCGAGGAGGCGCACCAGGTCGCGCGTCGGTACGCGGAGCGAGCGCGGGGGTACCTGAACGGCGTCGCTGCGCGCGAGGAGTTGGACGCGATCACCGACGCCGTCGTGGAGCAGGACCGCGTAGTGGCCGTCCTCGACCGCACCTCGACGCTCGATCCGATCCGCGAGAAGGTCGAAGCGGGCGAGCGCCTCGATCTCGAGGACGGGCTCATGCTGCATGGAGTCCGACGACATCCTCGGGCTCGGCGAGCTGGCCGACCTCGCGCGCCGGCAGCGCGGCGGAGGCGACGAGGTCTACTTCGTCCAGAACCTGTACCTGAACCAGACGAATGTCTGCCGCGTGAAGTGCAAGTTCTGCGCCTTCGCCGTCACCCAGAAGCAGGAGGGCGCGTACACGTACACCGCGGAGGAGCTCGTCGAGGACGCGCTTCGCCAGCGCGAGCTGACCGGCTTCACGGAGATCCACATGGTCGGCGGCGAGAGCCCGCACGTCGACCTCGACTACTACGTCCAGATCGTCCGCGCAGCTGCACGAGGCGATGCCGGACGTGCACCTGAAGCTCTTCACGGCGAGCGAGATCCACCACATGACGACGCTCTCGGGGCTCACGCACGAGGAGGTGCTGCGCGAGCTGCGCGACGCCGGCCTCGGATCGCTCCCCGGCGGCGGCGCCGAGGTCTTCGCCGACCGCGTCCGCCGGCTCGTCGCGCCCGGCAAGGAGCATCCGGACCACTGGTTCCACGTCCACCGCACGGCGCACGGCCTCGGCATTCCCGACGCACTGCACGATGCTCTACGGCCACGTCGAGACGTACGCCGAGCGCGTCGACCATCTGCTCCGGCTCCGCGAGCTCCAGGACGAGACGGGCGGCTTCCTCGCCTTCATCCCGCTCGCGTTCCACCCGGAGAACACGGTCTTCGAGAAGCGCGGCTGGAAGCACACGCCGGGCTCGGACGACCTGAAGCTGATCGCCGTGTCGCGGCTGCTCCTGGACAACGTCCCGAACGTGAAGGCCTACTGGATCATGATGGGCTTGCCGCTGACCCAAGTCGCGCTGCACTTCGGCGCGAACGACGTCCAAGGGACGGTTGTTCGCGAGGAGATCTTCCACGCCGCCGGGGCGACGACGGAGACCGAGCAGAAGATCGACGAGCTCGTTCGCGTGATCCAGGAAGCAGGCCGCGTCCCGGTGCAACGGGACACCCTCTACAACGAGATCCGCCGATGGTGAGGCTCGGCCGAATCAGCTACGTGAACATGGCTCCGGTCTTCCACCGGCTCGAGGCCGAGGTGGAGGAGGTCAGCGGCGTGCCGACCGAGCTCGCGCGGAAGCTGCTCGCCGGCGAGGTCGACGTGGCGCCGATCCCGTCGATCGAATGGGCCCGGAACGCCGACCGCCTGAAGGTGCTGCCGCGGCTCTGCGTGTCCTCGGAAGGAGCGGTCGACTCGATCCAGCTCGTCTCGCCCGTGCCGCTGGAGCGAATCCGCTCGGTCGCCGTCACGCCGGAGAGCGCGACCTCGGTCGTGCTGGCCCGCGTCCTGTTCCCGGAAGCGCGCCAGGTCCCGCTCGGAGAGGACGCGGACGCAAAGCTCCTGATCGGCGACGCGGCTCTGCGCAGCGCATTCGAGGATCCGACTCCGCATCACGACCTCGGCCGCATCTGGACGGAGCGAACCGGGCTGCCGATGGTCTTTGCCGTCTGGGCGTGCCTCGACCCGGCGCCCGACGGCATCGAGGAGCTCGAGGACGCGCTCGTAGCGTCGGTCCGCCGTGCCCGCTCCGAGCCGGAGGTGCTCGCGCGCGAGGCGATGGAGCGCTACGGCTACCCCGCCGGCTTCCTCGCCCGGTACTTCGAGAAGCTCCGGTACCGCTTCGGCCCTCGCGAGCGCGCCGCCCTCTTCACGTTCCTCGAGCTGGCGCGCGATGCCGGCGAGCTCGACCGAGTGCCGAACCTCCGCTTCGTCTACGGCGAGGCAGTGCCTGCATGACGTCCGAGATCCTCGACAAGGCCCTGGCCGGCGAGCGGATCACCGACGCGGAGGCGCTCGAGCTGCTCGAGTCGAAGGACCTCGTCGCGGTCGGCAAGGCCGCCGAGCAACTGCGTGCTCGCCGCACCGACCCGGACCGGATCACGTTCATCATCGACCGGAACGTCAACTACACGAACGTCTGCGTCACGGACTGCGACTTCTGCGCCTTTTACCGCCGGCCCGGCGACCGCGCCGAGGGCTACCTCCTTCCGAAGACGGTCATCTACAAGAAGGTCGAGGAGACGCTCGCGATCGGCGGCACGGGCGTCCTCATGCAGGGCGGGCACCACCCGGACCTCGGCATCGACTACTACGAGGACCTCTTCCGCTCGCTCAAGGGGCGCTACCCGATTCACCTGCACGCGCTTTCGCCGCCGGAGATCCAGCACATCGCGCGGCGCTCGAAGCTGAGCATCCCCGCCACGCTCACGCGTCTCCGCGATGCGGGCCTCGACTCGATCCCAGGTGGCGGCGCCGAGATCCTCGTCGACCGAGTGCGCCACATCATCGCGCCGAAGAAGACGAAGACCGCCGAGTGGCTGAACGTCATGCGCCACGCGCACCGGCTCGGCATGTCGACGACGGCGACGATGATGTACGGCCACGTCGAGACCCTCGCCGAGCGCGTCGAGCACATGCGCCGGATCCGCGAGCTCCAGGACGAGACGCACGGATTCCGCGCCTTCATCTCGTGGACGTTCCAGCCCGAGGGCACGCGACTCGCTCCCCTCGTCGAGCACCATCCGACCTCGTTCGAGTACCTGCTCACCCAGGCCGTGAGCCGGATCTATCTCGACAACGTCGACCACATCCAGTCGAGCTGGGTCACGCAGGGCATGAAGATCGGCCAGGTCGCGCTCGGCTTCGGCGCCGACGACCTCGGGAGCGTGATGATCGAGGAGAACGTCGTCTCGGCGGCAGGCACGACGCACCGCGCCTCGACAGACGACTTCGTGCACGCGATCAAGGCGCTCGGCAAGACGCCGGTGCAGCGGGACACCCTGTATCGCGACGTCAAAGTCTGGAACTAGCTGTGCTCTAGAAAGCCGAATCCGCGGCCTCTAGACTCCTGCTCAGGGGAGATGGGCTCAAAGCGCGTGCATGCCCTCCGGGTAGTGACGGAACTGGCCGTTATTGCGGCTCTCCTTGTCGTCGGCGGTGTGGCAAGAGCCGACGCCGGCGGGACGCCATACGGGATCTACGTCGTCAGTGCCGACGGGAGCGAAGGGACCCAACTGACGAGCAACCCATGGGGAGATACGTACCCCGCCTGGTCGCCAGACGGCACGAAGATTGCATTCGGGCACAACAGCGACATTCGAATGGCTCAGGCACCGCCCAGCCAGGTGCCGATCTACGGCGCGATCTACGTGATGAATGCCGATGGGAGCGATCCTCATCCCCTGACCGACCCCGCGGTGGGCTGCTTCGACAGCCAGCCCGCCTGGTCTCCCGACGGTACGACGATCGCGTTCGAGCGGCACTACGCCGCTCCAACGAGTGACATCTTCGCCATGAACGCCGACGGCAGCGGGTTGAGGAATCTCACGAACTCTCCTGCCCGGGAAGACCGCGCTCCGGCGTGGTCTCCTGACGGCACGAAGATCGCCTTCGCCATCTCTGGCACCGGCTTGATGGACATCTACGTCATGGACTCCGACGGGACCGACCAGAGACCTCTCGCGAGTAGCCCGCTCTCCGGCGCTTTACCTGCCTGGTCTCCAGACGGCACGTTGATCGCCTTCTCGAAATGGACCGGCCCCCCAACGTACGATTACGACATCGCGGTGATCGGGTCGGACGGGACCGGCGAGCGACGCCTGACAAGCGACATTGAATCCGACGTCGGCCCGGCCTGGTCACCGGACGGGACGAAAGTCGCATTCGGCCGCGCCGGGGATGGGATCTGGGTCGTCAACGCGGATGGAGGCGGCCTCCACCGTCTGACGACTGCTTCCTCCGACGTAAGCCCGGCGTGGTCTCCAGCAGGCACGAAGATCGTGCTGCAGCTGCAAGGTCCACCTCCGCCGCCCGATCCGCCTCCGCCTTGCCCTCCATCTCCTCCTCCGCCTCCACCTCCACCTCCACCTCCACCTCCACCTCCACCTCCACCTCCACCACCGCCACCACCGCCGCCACCACCGGCGCCACCACCCGCGCCACCACCGCCAGCGCCTCCGCCTCCACCGCCGCCGCCTCCTCCGCCCCCGCCTCCACCTCCGGGACGCCGCTGCATCGTCCCTCGGGTGATCGGTATGCGGCTCCGCCTGGCTGAACGCCGCATCCGGCGCGCGAATTGCTCCGTCGGCCATATCAGGAGGCGGCAATCGGCCCGCGGACCAGTCGTGCTCGCCCAGAAGCCTCGTGCGAGAGCGATTCGCCGGCGGGGCTTCCGCGTCAGCCTCGTCGTCGGCCGCCGTTGAAAGCGGCCGTATGCGCGCGTTGTAGAGTCCGTTTCAGCTAGGGGGATGAGTTGAGACTTGCCCTGATCGCTGGGATCGCGGGAGTCCTGGTCGCCATGGCGCTCGTCGGGAACGGCTCGGCCGAGCCCCGCAGCGCTGCCTCTCCTGCGCCGGCGGACCAATACGACCCCGCGATCACGTTCACCGGGACGAATTACCTCGTGGCCTGGACCGATCTTCGCGCGCCCTTCCGACAGTTCACAGCTGGCCCTCCGCCACCACCTCCGCCGCCGCCGCCGCCTGTTCCACCCCCGCCGCCCCCGCCGCACATGAATGTGCTGGGAACACGCGTCAGCCTTGCCGGGAACGTTCTCGACCCGGGCGGGATCGTGATCTCAGCGGCGCCGAACGGGCAGAGCAGCGCAGCGCTCGCATACGACGGGACGAACTCACTCGCCGTCTGGCTCGACGCCCGCCAGGGCGCACATTTCTTCTACGGCGCTCGAGTCACGGGGACGGGGGTTGTACTCGATCCCGAGGGAATCCCGATCGCGACAAATCGTCAGAGCATGAGCAGCGAGGCCATCGCCTTCGACGGCGTGAACTACCTCGCCGTCTGGCAGGCGTTCGGGGGAGGAGGCATAGACGTCTACGGGGCGCGCATAAGCCCATCCGGCAGCGTTCTCGACCCGAGCGGGATCCCGATCTCGACGGAGTCGGCGGGACAGCTCGCACCCGCGACCGCCTTCGACGGCACGAATTACCTCGTCGCGTGGGGCGACTTCCGCTCAGGCTCGACCGCGGACATCTATGCCACACGTGTGAGTCCCAACGGGACGGTGCTCGATGTCTCCGGGATTCCAATCTCCACTGCTGCGGGCGACCAAAACGACCCTTCCATCGCCTTCGACGGCACGAACTACTTCGTGGTCTGGAAAGTCTTCGACGGGGCCGGCGGGACCGACATCTACGGCGCCCGCGTAAGCCCGAGCGGAACGGTGCTCGATCCCGCCGGAATCGCGATCACGACCGACGCGAACCAGCAGCAGGTTCCCGTGGTCGCATTCGACGGCACGAACTATCTCGTCGCCTGGGACGACGGGCCGGTCGGCTCGTCGTCCGACGTCTACGGAACCCGTGTCACCCCCGGTGGCGTCGTGCTCGACGAGGACGGAATTCCGATCTCGACGGCCGCGGGTGCCCAGGGCCGGGCAGCTCTGGCGTTCGATGGGACGAACTACCTCGTGGTCTGGACGGACGGCCGTTCCGGCGAGTGGGACGTCTACGGCTCACGTGTGAGCCCGGCCGGGAACGTTCTCGACGCCGAAGGGATCCTCCTCTCGACGGCGCCTTTGCCTGCCCCGCCGCCTCCACCGCCGCCTCCACCGGCACCTCCGCCGCCGCCTCCACCGGCACCTCCGCCTCCTCCGCCTCCCCCGCCTCCCCCGCCTCTGCCCCCTCCGCCGCCGCCACCTCTTCCGCCGCCTGGGCCACCGCCACCGCCCCCGGCGGTACGTTGCGCCGCCCCACGCGTGATCGGCATGCGGCTGTTTCGGGCGAAGAGCCGCATCCGCCGCGCCAACTGCTCAGTCGGACGCGTTCGCCGCATTCGTTCCCGCCGTGTCGGAAAAGTCGTCAGGCAGAGTCCACGTCCCGGAGTGGTGAAGCGCCGCGGCTTTCCAGTCAAGCTGGTCGTCGGCAGCCGCTGATTCCCGTTCGAAAGATGTAAAGACTCAGCAGTCCCGCCAGGGCTTTCGCTAGCCTCGTCGCGGTCCTATGCTTCGGAGGCTCGTCCTAGCCACCCTGCTTGCAGGGATTTTCGCTCCGGCGGCCACCGCCGGACGGGTGGTGATGACCCCGGGCGTCACGTACGAGCGCCAGGTCATGTTCACGACGCACGGCCCGGAGGTCATCCACGTGATGACGGCCCCGAAGCCCGGCGGGCTCTACGCGCTTCGGCCCGTGCTCTCCAACGACACGGTGCTCGGGCGGGAGACCGTGAGCTCGATGCAGCGGCGGATCTCGGGCGCGACCACGGTCGGCGGCGTCAACGCCGACATGTTCACCTGGGACGAGGGGCTTCCGAGCGGGATGTTCATGGAGTCCGGAGTCATGAAGACCCCACCGCACCCGAAGCGGTCGACGGTGGGGATCACAGACGACGGGCGGCTGCTCGTGCAGCGCGTCGCGATGCTCGGCACCTGGCAGGGGCTGAGCCAGCGCCGTCCGCTGAACGGTCTCAACCAGCGTCCCGGGCCGGAAGGCGTGTCGCTCTTCACGCCCGCCTGGGGCGCGACGACGCCGGCCTCCAACAACACGGTCGAGGTAACGCTCCAGCCGGTTCCTCCGGCCGCGCCTTTCGCCGACCTGACGGGGGTCGTCACGTCCGTCAAGCCGGCTGGCGGCACTCCGATCCCGCGCGACGGCGCCGTGCTCGTCGGACGCGGTGCATCTGCTGGACGCCTCGCGTCGGAGGCTCCGGTCGGGCAGGAGGTCATCGCGCGCCTGATCCTGCGCCCGCGCTGGGAAGGAGTCGTTGACGCCGTCGGCGGCGGGCCACTCATCGTCCAGAACGGACAGCCCGTCTTCCGGGCGCTCGAGATGTTCACGAGCAGCCAGCTCTCGATCCGAGCTCCGCGAACGGCGGTCGGCCAGCGCGCGGACGGGCGCATCATCTTCGCCGCCGTGGACGGCCGGCAGCCCGGCTACAGCACCGGCATGACGAACTTCGAGATGGCCCAGACGATGGTCAGGCTCGGCGCCGTCACGGCGAGCGCGCTCGACTCGGGCGGCTCGACGACGATGGCCTTCGACGGCAAGGTCCTGAACCGGCCCTCCGACCCGGGCGGCGAGCGAGCCGTCACGGACGGGCTGTTCGTCTTCTACTACGGAGTCCACGCACCCGCGCCGCCGCAGAAGGTCGTCTCGCCGAACGGTGACGGCATCGCCGAGACGCAGACGCTGACCTACAAGATCGTCCGCCCGTCGACGGTGACTGCAAGCCTGATCGGGCCGGATCGGGTCGCGCGCCAGACCGAGACCGCAGCGAAGGGCCCGGGCACCTACAGGCTCACGTGGGCAGGCCGCTCGCCGACCGGCGCGGCGGAGCGAGAGGGCCGCTGGCGCTGGATGATCAACGCCGTCGACGACCAGGGGCAGCAGTCCAGAGTCGAGCGGCTCTTCTACCTCAACAACACCCTGGGGTACCTGAGGGTCCGGCCGACCAGGGTCGTCGTCCGCCGCCGCGGAGGCTCCCTGCGCGTCGGCTTCCGCCTCGCCCACTCAGCGCGCGTAACGCTGACCATCGAGACCGCGAGCGGCGCGAGGGTTCGCCGGATCACACGCAGGCTCGGCAGAGGCCAGAAGTCGATCCGGTGGAACGGACGCTACGGCAACGGCGTCCGGGCCTTCTCCGGGCCGTACGTTGCCCGCATCAGCACGTCGAATGCGTTCGGCCCCGCCGAGCTCGAGCGACGCTTCGTCGTGCGCCGCGCTCGGCGCTAGGGACTTCTCCAGCTCCGCGCCAGATCGTTACCTCCGCGCCATTGACTTTCAGGGAGGCGAGGAGGAAGCTCAGTAGCAATAGCAGGTCTTAAAGGAAAGGAGGCTCTCAGTGAGCCCTCACCTCCGTCCTTTGTCCTGCGGCCCAAAGGCACTCCGCGTCCTTCTCATTCTCGCCTTGCCGATCTTCGCCATGCTCGGCGCCGCGGAGTCACGAGCGGCCCTCCTCGGCCCGGCGGCGCAGTCGGCGCCGACGGTGAGCGGGCCATTCGTCTACCCGGCTGTGAAGCCACTCGTGTTCACCGGGAGCCTCGCTTCGCTCCCGATCGCCCAGCCCGGACCTTCGTGGGATCTTCCCATCGGCTTTCCGAGGGCACCGCAGCTGCTTCCGCCGGGAGGTGGGGCCGTGGGAGCCGATGCGTCACCCGCAGGGGGCGGCGGGGCCTCGCACACGGACTCTCCGGCAATCGACTTCTCGAACGTCTATCCGAACTTCAACGGCGTCTTCGACCTCTGCTGTCCCGCGGACCCGAACGGCGACGTCGGGCCGAACCACTACATCCAGATGGTCAACAGCTCGTTCCAGATCTTCAACAAGGCCGGGACGTCTCTCGCCGGCCCGTCCCGGATCAGCACGATCTGGGCGGGGGCAGGTGACACCGGAGACTGCCGGAACAACGACAACGGCGATCCGATCGTCAAGTACGACCGGGCCGCGAACCGGTGGCTGATCAGCCAGTTCGCGATCCCGAACGGCCTCTTCAACGCGCCTTCGTCGGAGTGCATCGCGATCTCGCGCACGGCCGATCCCGTCAACGGAGGCTGGTTCGTCTACACGTTCCGGATCCCCGGCGACCGGCTCGACTACCCGAAGTTCGGCGTCTGGCCGGACGCCTACTACATGGGCTCCCAGCAGGGGTATTCCGGCGGGAGCCTGGACGCGTGGGCCTTCGACCGCGCCAACATGCTCAATGGCACCTTCGTCAACCCGGTGCGGTTCACGATCGCCGGGCCGGCGCTGTTCCTCCTGCCGGTCTGACCTCGACGGCGCCACCAATCCTCCACTGGGTGCGCCTGCTCCGTTCGCACGAGCGATCGACGGCACCCTCTGGGGCGGCGCCGATCGAGTGGAGGTCTTCGACTTCCACGTCGACTGGAACAACCCGGCCCTCTCGACGTTCACGCCGAACGTGACCCTCGCGACCAACTTCGACGCGAACATGTGCAACGGGCAGAACCTGTTCAACAACTGCGTCCCGCAACCGGGCACCGCGACGCTGCTGGAAACGCTGACCAACTGGTCGATGCAGCCGCTCCAGTACCGCAACTTCGGGACTCGCGACACCCTGGTCTTCACCCACTCGGTCGACGAGAACGGGAGCGACCACGCGGGCGTCCGCTGGTACGAGCTGCGCCGCGCCACCCCGGGCACCGGTGCGTGGACGATGTTCCAGGGGGCAACTCATGCGCCGAACGCCGTCCACCGGTGGATGGGCAGCGCAGCCCTGAACGGGGCCGGCGACATGGCGGTCGGGTACTCGGCATCGGACGGTACGTCGGTGTTCCCGGGCATCCGCTACGCGGGGCGGCTGTCCACGGATCCGATCAACACGCTGCCGCAGGGTGAGTTCACGATGGTGAACGGCGCCACTTCCTCCGGGGCGACGCGCTGGGGCGACTACTCCGCGATGGCCGTCGACCCGGTCGACGACTGCACGTTCTGGTACACGGCGGAGTACATGGCCAACGTGGGTCGGAGGACTCGCGTCGGCGCCTTCAAGTTCCCCTCCTGCGTGCGCACGATCTCGATCAACAACGTGGCGCTGAACGAGGGGAACGCCGGCACGACCGCGTTCACGTTCACGGTCTCCCTGTCGGCACCGACCGGCGTCGTGACCACCGTGAACTGGGCCACCGCGGACGGATCCGCGACGACGGCGGACGGCGACTACAACGCGGCCGGCGGCACCGTCACGTTCCCGTCCGGCGACACGAGCGAGACCGTCACCGTTCTCGTCAACGGCGACAACAAGTTCGAGCCGAACGAGAACTTCTTCGTCAATCTCTCGAACGCGATGGGGGCCGACATCGCCGACGCCCAAGGCGAGGGCACGATCCTCAACGACGACCCGCTGCCCTCGATCTCGATCGACGACGTGTCGGGCTTCGAAGGCCACTTCGGCCAGGCGCCCTTCACGTTCACCGTGTCGCTCTCGAACCCGAGCTACCAGACGATCACGGTCGACTACGACACGGCCGACGGGACGGCCACGGTTGCCGACAACGACTATCAACCGGCCTCGGGGACCGTGACGTTCCTGACCGAGGACACGTCCGAGAACGTCACAGTGCAGGTCAACGGCGACGTCACGATCGAGCCGGACGAGAACTTCTTCGTCGACCTCTCGAACGCGGTCAACGCGACCATCGCCGATCCGCAAGGAGAGGGGACGATCTTGAACGACGACCTGTCCGCCGACGTCGACTGCACGATCACCGGGACGAACCGGGACGACGTCCTCGTCGGCACTCCAGGGAACGACGTCATCTGCGGCCGGGCGGGCGACGACATGATCTTCGGCGCAGGCGGTCATGACGTCCTGTTCGGCGATCCGGGCCGCGACCTGCTCTTCGGGGAGGCCGGCAACGACCTCCTGCTGGGCGGCCCCGGCCAAGGCGCCCTCGACGGCGGGGCCGGGAACGACAACCTGCAGGGCGAGCAAGGAAAGGACGACCTGACCGGTGGAAGCGGGTCGGATGCGCTGTTCGGCGGCAACAGCCCCGACTCCCTGGACACCCTGGACGGGGTTGCTGGCAACGACAGTGCCGACGGCGGCAGAGGCCCCGACACGTGCACTTCCGATCCGGGAGACCTCGTCATCGACTGTCCATAGAACGGAATCACGAGGGGGCCCGGGCCGCTGATCCCGGGCCCCCTCAAGCTAGAGTCCGCCGGTGCCGCTGGCCTCGATCACCGCGACGGTCACCGACTGGCTGACGTCGCTCATCGGCGACCACGGTCTCTACGCCGTCTTCCTCCTGATGCTGATCGACGCCGTGCTGCCCGCGGCGAGCGAGCTCGTGATGCTCTACGCAGGCGCCCTGGCCGCTGGTGCGTTCCCGGGACAGGAGGTCGTCCTCTTCGGCTCGGAGCTCGAGGGGTTCTGGGCCTACTTCGCCATGTCCATGGCCGGCCTCGTCGGATACACCGTTGGTTCCGTGATCGGCTGGTGGATCGGCTACTACGGCGGCAGGCCGCTGATCGAGAGACACGGCCGCTGGTTACACCTCGGACCGGAGAACGTCGAGCGCGCGGAAAAGTGGTTCGAGCGCTGGGGCGACTGGGCCGTCTTCCTCGGCCGGATGACGCCGGTCGTGCGCTCGTTCGTCTCGATCCCGGCTGGCGTGGCCAAGATGCCGCTCCTCCGGTTCACGGTGCTCACGTTCCTCGGCTCCGTGCCATGGTGCTTCGGGATCGCAGGAGCCGGCTATGCGCTCGGAACCCGTTACGAGGAGTTCCACCACAACTTCCGGTACGCCGACTACACGGTCGCCGCGCTCCTCGTCGCGGCCGGGGCCTTGTGGTATTGGCGCCGGCGGCGGACGTCTAAACTGGCGCGGCGTGCCTCAGATCCCGCTCGTTGACGTCAAGGCGCAGTACGCGCCGCTGCTGGACGAGCTGAAGGAGCGAATCGCCGACGTCCTCGACTCGGGCCGGTTCATCCTCGGCCCGCAGGTCGAGGCCTTCGAGGAGGAGGCCGCGGCGTTCCTCGGCGTGGAGCACGCGATCGGGGTCGCGAACGGGACGGACGCGCTCGTGCTCGCCCTGGACGCACTCGGGATCGGTCCCGGCGACGAGGTCATCTGCCCGAGCTTCACGTTCTACGCGACTGCCGAGTCGATCGCGCGGCGCGGGGCGACTCCCGTCTTCGCGGAGATCGATCCAAAGACGCTGAATCTCGACCCCGAGGACGTGCGGCGCAGGATCACGCCGAAGACGAAGGCGATCATCCCCGTCCACCTGTTCGGCCGGCCGGCGATGGCCGAGTACGACCTGCCCGTCCTCGAGGACGCGGCCCAGGCGTTCGGCGCGCGGGCCGTCGGCCAGAAGGGCATCGCCTCCACCTACAGCTTCTTCCCGACGAAGAACCTTTTTGCGCTCGGCGACGGCGGGCTCGTCACGACCCGCGACGAGGGCCTCGCCGAGCGGATCCGACTTCTCCGCTTCCACGGCTCGAAGGCGAAGAAGGAGTTCGAGCTCGTCGGCTACAACTCGCGGCTCGACGAGATCCAGGCTGCCGCGCTCAGGCTGTTCCTGCCGCACCTCGAGGGGTGGAACCGGCTCCGCCGCGAGGCGGCCGCGCGATACGGGGAGCTCGGGCTCGGCGAGGCCTGCGAGCTGCCCGTGGACGAGCCGGGGCACGTCTACCACGTCTTCGTCGTCCGCTCTCCCGAGCGCGACCGTATTCGCGAGCATCTGGCCTCGCTGGGGATCTCGTCGGCCGCCTACTACGAGACGCCGCTGCACCTCCAGCCGGCGCTCCGTTCGCTCGGGCACTCCGAGGGCGATTTCCCGGAGACCGAGCTCGCGTCGCGCGAGAGCCTGGCGCTACCGCTCTGGGCCGGGATCGGCGCAGATGTGCAGGAACAGGTCGTTGGAGCCGTAAGAGAAGCCGTATCGCTGGAAGCCGTCCGTTGAGAAGCCCGGTGAACCGTCACCGGATCTGGCAGATCGCCGCCGACGGCGTGCTGATCGCCGTCGCGTGGCTGCTCGCCTTCCAGCTCCGCTTCGACTCCTTCGGGAGCATCCCGCCGTTCTACGAGAAGCTCGTCAACTGGCGGACGGTGCTCCTGGTCGTCGCGATCAAGCTCGTCGTCTTCACGCTCTTCGGCTTCTACAACCGCTGGTGGCGCTACGTCTCGACGCGCGACATGTGGGGCGCGGCTCAGGGCGTAACGGTCGCGTCGCTCGCGGCGAGCCTCGTCGTCTACTTCTTCCCGCCGGCCGACACGGCGCGGCTCCCGCGCGGGGTCGCGATCCTCGACTGGCTGCTGCTCCTTGCGCTCGTCGCGGGGTCCCGGCTGCTCGCGCGGACGATCTTCGAGCGCCCTGGTGCTGCGAGTCTCGTGGCCCGCGGCAAGGAGGTAATCGTCGTCGGGGCCGGCGATGCCGGACAGCTCGTGATCCGCGAGATGCAGAAGTCTCGCGCCCTCGGCTACACGCCGATCGGGGTCGTCGACGACGATCCGAGGAAGAAGAACCTCCGGCTCCACGGCATCCGCGTGCTGGGGACGACCGAGGACCTCCCGCACATCCTGCGTGACAACCGGCCGGACGAGTTGCTGATTGCGATCCCCGCCGCCTCGGGTGAGGTGCGTCAGCGCGTTGTCGAGGTCGCGCGTGACGCGCGGGTGCCCGGTCAAGACGCTGCCCGGGCTGTACGAATTGATCTCCGGCGACAACAACCTCACCGCACAGATCCGGCCGGTGCAGGTCGAGGACATCCTCGGCCGCGAGCCTGTCGAGGTCGACTTCGAGGGAGTCTCCGCGTACCTGCGCGGCCAGACGGTGCTGATCACGGGGGCGGGTGGCTCGATCGGCTCCGAGCTCTGCCGCCAGGTGGCGCGCGCCGGCGCGTCGAGGCTGATCCTCGTCGACCAGGCCGAGTCGCCGCTCTACGAGATCGAGCGCGAGCTCGTGGACGAGCGCAATTTCCCGGCCAGCGTGCCGGTGATCGCCGACGTCTGCAACCGCGAGAAGCTCCGTCAGATCTTCGACCGCTACCGCCCGGGCATCGTCTTTCACGCCGCCGCCTACAAGCACGTGCCGATGATGGAGGCGAACCCGCTCGAAGGCGTCCGTAACAACGTGCTCGGGACGAAGGTCGTCGCCGAGGTCGCCGTCGAGTTCGAGGCGAAGCGGTTCGTCCTGATCTCCACCGACAAGGCGCTCATCGCGCAGGCGGTCTACGGGCAGTCGAAGGCGCTCTGTGAGTGGATCGTCGAGGCCTACGGCTCGCGCGAGGACGTCTCCACCCGCTTCTGCGCGGTGCGCTTCGGCAACGTGCTCGAGTCCGCGGGAAGCGTGATCCGCATCTTCAAGCGGCAAATCGCCAAGGGCGGGCCGGTGACGGTCACCCACCCGGAGATGTCGCGCTACTTCATGACGACGCCCGAGGCGATCTCTCTGGTCATCCAGGCCGGCTCGATCGGCGGCCGCGGCGAGATCTTCGTGCTGGACATGGGCGAGCCGGTGAAGATCCTCGACCTCGCGCACAACATGATCCGCCTCTCGGGCCGGGAGCCTGAGCGGGAGATTCCGATTGAGTTCATCGGCGCGCGTGCGGGCGAGAAGCTGCACGAGCAGCTTTGGGGCGAGGATGAGACCGTCGGCGAGACGGAGCATCCGAAGATCCAGCGGGCGCGGCGGGCGCCGGTGGACGGTGTCTGGCTCGAGGAGGAGTTCGGGTGCTGGAGGGCTCGTCGAGGCGCGGGGAGACGCTCGAGGTCGTGTCGCGGCTCTCGACGATGGTGCGCGCGCCGCGGCGCGTGGGCGCGGCGGTCTCAGAGCAGACGCTTCACTAACTTCGTTTCGATGCGCTTTCAAAGAGTGACATGGGAACACGAGTTTCCCGACGAGCCGGTCTTGCTCTTCAGTTGGAACCGCGCGACAGCAAGAGCGTGAACGCGGCGGTTCCGCGGAACCGCGGTCTCGGCCTAGGCGGGCTCCCACGGATCGAGAAGCGCGACGCCTGTGCTCTCGAGCGCCGAGGTGTCCCGTGTGACGAACGTGAGCCCGTGGACGAGGGCCGTCGCCGCCAAGAGGCTGTCGATCACGGGGAGAGGAGACGGGGCGTTCAGTCGGCCCCACGCCTCGGCGACCGAGGCGGAGACGGGTAGGAAACGATCCCGGAACTCCCCGTGGAGGGCTTCGAGCCACCGCTCGAGTCCGCTGGCCTGTTCCGGATCTCGGATACGGACACGCTCGATGCCCTGGCGGATCTCGCCGACGACCAAGACGCTCAAGAACAAATCTTCACCCGCAGCGTGCTCGAACCACGACTTGACGTCAGGGTTCGGCGAGGATCGACGGAGTTCCGAAACGACATTCGTGTCGAGCAGATAGCTCACAGCTCGATCGCGCGCCCCGTCTCTCGTGAGCGGTCGAACTCGAGGCTCTCGAAATCCGGTCCCTCGACGAGGAACCGCTTGAAGTCATGTCCTCCCTCGGAGAGGCGGCGATACGCATCGATCGCGACCACCACGACGACTGCACGACCGCGGCGAGTCACGACCTGCGGGCCTTCAGCGATCGCGCGCTCAACGACTTCACTGAATTTCTGCTTCGCGGTCTGGAGTTGCCACACCATCCTAGGGTACTCCTATCTAGACTGTCTAGATTAT
Source organism: uncultured Actinomycetes bacterium (assembly GCA_963776955.1). Taxonomy (GTDB): domain Bacteria; phylum Actinomycetota; class Thermoleophilia; order Gaiellales; family Gaiellaceae; genus VAXT01. Next base: position 142,088 of record CAVZOM010000001.1, on the reverse strand, counting down.
ACCTGTGCGGAAGATGCCCAGTTTTGGCACACCTCCGTTACGTAGACCGGCCGACGGGCGAAGTACGGTGCGCCCGTGTCCACCGAGCTGAACTCGGAGCAGCGCCGTGCCGTCGAGGCCGTTCGCGGGCCGGTTTGCATCCTCGCCGGCGCCGGTTCGGGGAAGACGACGACGATCACGCACCGCGTTGCGAACCAGGTCGCGAGCGGAGCCTTTCGGTCCGACGAGATCCTCGCCGTCACGTTCACCGACAAGGCTGCCGGCGAGATGCGCGGCCGGCTCGAGGAGCTCGGAGTGCCGGGCGTGCGGTGCTCGACCTTCCACGCGGCTGCGCTCGGGCAGCTGAAGTTCTTCGCGGCCGAGCCGCCGCGGAAGATCCTCGCGTCGAAGGCGCTCTCGCTCCGGCACATCGGGAACACGCTGCGGCGTCCCTACCGCTTCCGCCCGGCGGCAGACCTCGCGACGGAGATCGAATGGGCCAAGAACCGGCGTATCGCACCCGACGACTATCTGAGCGCGCTCGGCGACCACGAGCCGCCGATCCCCAAGGACCTCATGCTCCGCGTCTACCGCGAGTACGAGCGACGGAAGGTCGACCAGGGCTATGTCGACTTCGAGGACCTGATCGAGCTCGCGATTCGGCTCTTCGACGCGGACGAGGGCGCGCTGACGCAGGTTCGCGAGCGCTACCGGGCATTCACCGTCGATGAGTACCAGGACGTGAACCTGCTGCAGCAGACGCTCCTCGACCGCTGGCTCGGCGACCGCGACGAGCTGTGCGCCGTCGGCGACGACTACCAGTCGATCTACGCCTTCACGGGCGCGAGCCCGGAGCACCTGCTCGCGATGCCCGCTCGTTTCCCGCACGCCGAGGTGATCCGCCTGGAGGACAACTATCGCTCGACGCCCGAAGTCCTCGAGTTTGCCAACCGGCTCGTTCCTCGACTGGGAGGAGCCGAGAAGATCCTGCGGCCGACGAGAGCGGAGGGCCCTGAGCCCATAACGCGCTCGTTCTCCACGCCGGAGCTCGAAGCGGCTTTCGTCGTCGAGCGGATCCGGGCACTTCACGACGAGGGCGTGCCGCACGAGGAGATGGCGATCCTCTTCCGGACGAACGCGCGCTCCGCCGACTACGAGGAGGCCTTGAGCGAAGCTGGCATCCCGTCCCAGGGAGCAGCGCTTCTCGCTCGCGATGCCGCCAAGCAGCTCCTGAAGGCGCTCCGCGGCCGCCCGGTGAGTGACGTGCCGAAAATTGCCCGCGAGCAGGGCCTGCTCGAGGTCGTCCCCGACCGGCTCGGAGAGCGCGAGGTGACGCGCCAGAACGACCTCGCCCGCCTCGTCCGCCTCGCAGCCGACCATGGGGAAGGAAGCGCCGCCGAGTTCGTGGCCCACCTCGAGGAGCACTTCGGCAGCCAGGCGGGGCGAGGCGTGCACCTGCTCACGTACCACCGCGCGAAGGGCCTCGAGTACGAGGCCGTGTTCCTTCCGCGCCTCGAGGAGCGTGAGCTGCCCTCGAAGCTCTCGAAGACGGCTGACGCACTTGCCGAGGAGCGGCGCCTGCTCTACGTCGGCATCACGCGCGCGAAGCGACATCTGTCCGTGACCTGGTCGGGCAAGCCGAGCCGCTTCCTCGAGGAGCTCGGCATCGAAGCCCGCGCCAAGCCGAAGCCGGTCGAGCCGAACGATCCCGTCTACGAGGCGCTCAGGCGCTGGCGGCTGGAGACGGCGAGAGCCGAGGAGCGGCCGCCGTACGTGATCTTCCACAACTCGACGCTGGCGGAGATCGTCCGCCGGCAGCCCCAGACGCGGGAGCAGCTGGCGGAGGTTCCCGGCGTCGGGCCGGCGAAGCTGGAGCGCTACGCAGACGAGCTCCTAGGGGTGCTCGCCGCCGGAGCGTGAGGCCCCGGCGGCGAGCGATAGAACGGCGTTACGGGTTCGGAACGCGAATCAGAAGGAGCTGACCGCGCTCACGTTTCGGCACCGCGGGCGGGTCGTTCCCCGTTCCGGCGTCCATGTCCCACTGGTGAGCCTGGACGTCGACGAGGAATGCCCCCGGTCCGAACACCTCGGACGCGTCGACGATCCCGCTCGACTCCCAGGTGCCCTTGTTCGTGATCGGGCTCATCGACTGGTCGACCTCGGCGACGACCGTGGAGACACCGGTCGCCAGGCGGTACCGCCAGATCCGCGCATTCGTGGCCGTCGGCAACTGGGGCTGCGCATTGTGAGCCCCCGGGTCCTCCTGGAAGTAGACCGAGTTCCGGGTGGACTCGACGTTGTCGGGCTGGTGCGGTGCCAGCGGGTTGTCGTAGCCGAGGTCGTCGAAGTTCGCTCCCGGCATGATCGACAGCGTCGCCGTCCCGAGCGGATCGGACGAGTTCAAGACGATCTTGAAGAGCCGGCCGTTCATGTGCGGGCCACGCGTACCCGAAGGCCCGCGGCGCAGCCGGGTCGTCCTCGCGTCCGGAATCGCCCGCGGCTCACCCGTGTCGGCGAAGTACACCGTCTTGCCATTCGTCCGGTCGTAGGCGAGGTCCTCGATCCGGATGAACTGGAACACGTTGTTGAGGTTGCTCCAGTGCTCGAGAACCCACTGCGGCCCGTCCGGCATCGCCGGGGTCGGCTGTGACGGGAACGGGTCGGGGTCCGTCGGTCGTGGATAGCCGAAGTCGACCGATGTGACCTCGCGGCCGTTGATCTTGCCCGTGGCGATCGCGCGCGGCACCTCGATGAAGTGGCCGGTGGCCGACGGCATCGCGGTGCTCAGGTCGCCGTAGTCGTTGATCGCCGGATTGTCCGACACGAAGGCGTAGAGCTTGCCCTGGTCGTTCCAGGCAGCCGCACCGCTCGCGGCCTTGTACATGAAGAGCTGCGACGCAGGCGCATCGAACGTGTCGTCGCCCGAGAGCACGACCGGGTACCCATAGCCCGGCACTCCGACCGCGTTCTCGTGGTTGTGACGACCCATTCCGTAGATCGAGCGGTACGCGCCGCTCCTGATGTCGTACGCGACGACCACCCCGGCCTGCTCCGCGCCAGGCTCGCTCAGCTGGACGCTCGGCTGGTGCCAAGAGTCCTCCTGGCGGAGGACGATGTCGCGCCCCTCCTCGTTCGTGAGCAAGAGGTCACGCTCGAATCCGTGCTCGTCGCTGACGATGAAGTTCGAGCAGAAGCGCTGATACCCAGGGCTCGTGGGGATCGCATAACTCCCCCTGAGGACACCCGCGCTCCGCTGATGGAGCCTGATCTCGCTGACGAGCGAGTTGCTCGGGTCCTGCCTCGTCGCCGGGAACGGGACGAGCGACAGCTCGTGGTTGACGAGGATGTCTGCCGTGCCGTTTCCGTTGACCTTGCTGATGGCGATTCCGTCGGGAATCGCCTCGAACATGTAGCCGCGGACGGTCTCGCCGACGGAGATGATCGGTGTCACCTCCGTGCCGCCTACGCCGTCGAGCATCGCCGGCTGCGACGTCCGGAACCCCGGCCCGTCGCCGGCGGCCGCTGGAAGTACAGCCAGTATCAACAGCGTCGCGGCGGCGAGCGCCAGCGAAGCTAATCGCGCTTTTCTCATCACTCTCCCCCTGATCGCTTGCGGCGGCGAGTCTAAACGGCCTCGCGTGCGGTCAGCAGGAGGGCCAGGAGCGAAGCGGGATCCCGGCGCACCCGCGCGGCGCCATCCCGGGCTCGCTTCTCGAGCTCGAGCGCGCGAGGATCGGTCAGAGGCCGTAGGCGCCCCTCCCGGATCAGCATCTCGTCGACGCCGCCGATCCGGCCCCCGTACGTCGTGTAGACGGGGACACCCAGCGCGGCGGCCTCGCGGTTCATCGTCCCGCCGGCCGAGACGACGAGGTCGGCGAGCGCGATCAAGCTCTGCGCGTCGACGGCGCCGGCGGGGACGATCACGGACGGGAGGTCGAGGCCGCGGACGTAGTCGCGCTGCTCCGGGCTGCGCGGAAGGACGACGGCCTGCACGTCACGCTGGCTTCCGAGATGGCCCAGCAGCTTCGGGAAGAACGGGTTCGAGCGGCGGTGGTACAGCGAGACGTCCGGTGGCGTCCTGACGACGACGAGCGTTCGCCCGCGGTCGACCAGCAGCTCGGCGAGCACGGACTGATCGGGCTCGAAGTCATGGAGGTAGTACTCCTCTTTCAGCCCCGGGTACTGGAGGAGCTTCGGAGGACGGACGCCGAAGCGCGCCATCCGCTCGAGTGGGATCGCTGCCGGGACGACGACCTTCGTCGCCGCGCGGTCGCCCAGGTGGTGCTGAAGCGTCGCGTACTCATAGTCGTGGGTCGTCGCGCTGGGAATCCCGAGGCGCCTGGCCGTGATCGTCAGCTCGTGCGAGCCGTGCGCGAGCGCGAGGTCGTAGCCGCGGCCTTTCGCATAGCCCTTCAGGGCCCGGAGCCGACCGACGAGGGAGGCCGCTTTGCCCACGCGAGAGCGGCCACCGTGGCGGCCGATCACCTCGGCCTCGAGCCCGTGCCGGTCGAGGAGCTCGAGCGTCTGCGCGTAGTCGCGGGTCGTCACCTCGACCTCGTCGCCGCGTTCCCGCAGGAGGCCGATCAGAGGCCGGAATACCAGCACGTGGGCCGGCGCGGAGATGTCGACCCACACCTTCACGGGGCGATTGCTTCGAGCCGCGGCTCCCGCAGCGGCCCCGGAGTGCGCTCGACGTGGCGCTCGTGCCAGAGCGTGAACGCGAGCAGGCCCCAGAGCTGGCGGCTGAAATCGTCGCGGCCCGCGACGTGATCGTCGACCAGGCGGGTCACGACGTCCGGGCGGAAGAAGCCCTGGCGGTGCAGCGTGTCGGGGGAGAGGGTCTCGCGCGCGAACGGCTCGAGCTTGCCCCGCAGCCAGGCCGCCGCGGGAATCGAGAAGCCGCGCTTGCGGCGTCGCAGCAGCTCGGGCGGGACGAGCGGCTCGGCCGCCTTGCGCAGGAGCACCTTCTTGCGCAGCCCGCGAACCTTGTGCCGGCTCGGGAGCGAGAAGGCGAAGTTCGTCACCATCGGGTCGAGAAACGGCACCCGAGCTTCGAGCGAATGGGCCATGGACGCGCGGTCGGTCTTCACGAGCAGGTCGTCGACCAGGTAGGTGCCGAGATCGACGTCCTGGAGCCGCGCCAGCAGCTCCGCGCCTCCCGTCTCGTCGAAACGGGCGCGGAGCAAGTCGACCGGGTCGAATCCGCTCGATCTCCCGGTGAGCTCGGCGCGCGCAGCGGGCGAGAAGATCTCCTTCCAGCCGTGGTGCCGTTCGAGCGCGGGCAGGTGCGCGGCGCGGACGAACCGCTTCGCCTTGTAGTCGAAGCTCGCCCTCGCGCTCGAGGAGGGCAGGCGTTCGACGAACGGACGGAGGAGCGGTGCCGTCCAGCCGGCGCGCTCGGCGAGCAGGTCGGCGGCGTACGTGTAGTACCCGCCGAAGAGCTCGTCACCACCCTCACCGGAAAGCGCAACCTTCACGTCCTCGGCCGCGAGCCTGGAGACGAGGTAGGTCGGGAGCGCCGACGAGTCGGCGAACGGCTCGTCGAAGGCATCAGCGAGAGCCGGCAGGAGAAGTGCCGCGTCCGGCCGTAGGACGAGCTCCCGATGCTCGGTGCCGTAGCGCTCTGCGACGAGTCGCGCGTCGGCCAGCTCGTCGAAGCTCCGCTCCTCGAACCCGATCGAGAAGGTCCGGAGTGGCTCGGTGGCCTCCTCAGCGGCCAGCGCCGCCAGCACCGACGAGTCGACTCCGCCCGAGAGGAGCACTCCGACGGGGACGTCCGAGACCAGATGAGCCCGCACGGAGTCGCGCAGGCGGGCCCGCAGCTCTTCGACGAGCTCGGCCTCTTCGTCTCCACGCACCTCGTCCGCGGCGACCGGCGCAGGCCGCGCGTAGCGGATCAGCTCGGTCCGCCCGTCCTCCCAGGTGAGAACGTGTCCGGGCTGGAGCTTGCGCACCTCCCGGAAGATCGTGAGCGGCCCCGGAACGGAGTTGAAGGCGAGGAACGCGTCGAGCGCGTCGAGGTCGATCTCGCCACGGGGGAGTGCCCGGAGCTCGGAGGAGAACGCGAGCTCGCCGTCTGCCTCCCGGTAGTAGAGCGGCTTGATCCCGTAGCGGTCGCGGGCGAGCACGAGCCGCCGTCGCTCCGAGTCCCAGATCGCAACGGCGAACATGCCCCGCAGCCGGTCGGCGAACCGCTCCCCGTGCTCCTCGTACAGGTGCACGAGCACCTCGGTGTCCCCGCTCGTCGAGAACGTGTGCCCGGCGCGCTCGAGATCGTGGCGAAGCTCGCGGTAGTTGTAGATCTCGCCGTTCTGGACGACCGTGATCCGGCCGTTCTCGTTGGCGATCGGCTGGTCGCCCGTGGTGAGGTCGATGATCGCGAGCCGCCGAGCCGCGAGGCCGACGGGCCCCTCGACGTACGAGCCGTCGGAGTCGGGCCCGCGGTGCACGAGCGTTGCGCTCATCTCGGCTACACGCTCCGGGTCGACGCCGTTCAGCGACGCGATTCCGCAAATCCCGCACACGGCGGGAAGCCTAGAGGCGAAACAGTTGCCGTAGGACGCGCCAGGCGGTGGCGGCGAGCGTACGCAGGTAGAGCCGTACGGAGCGGTCGGCGATCCACTCGAGGTCGTGCGCGAGCTTCTCGACCATCGACGTCTCGTAGCCGCGGCGGACCTGCGCGAAGCCCGTCAGGCCGGGGCGGACGACGAGGCGCTGCCAGTACGACGGGAGCTCGGCGGCGAGCTCCTCGAAGAAGCGCGGCCGGATCGGCCGGGGCCCGACGAGGCTCATGTCGCCTTTGAGCACGTTCCAGAACTGAGGGATCTCGTCGAGCTGCGTCGCCCGCAGCCAGCGGCCCATGAGCGTGACCTCCGCCTCCGTCCGCTCGACCAGCGCGGGGCCGAGGTGGTGGCCGAGGCGCGACTCGGCGCCCGGCTTCAGTGTCCTGAACTTCGTCATCGTGAAAACGCGGCCGCTGCGGCCCACACGCTCGCCGCGGTAGAAGACCGGACGTCCCGAGGTGAGCAGAAGACCGATCCCGATCATCGCCGCGATCGGGAACGAGATGACGAGGAACAGCGACGAGAGGAGCATGTCGAGCACGCGGAGCTCGAAGTCCACGCGCCGCCGGTCGGGCATCTCCTGGGCGAGACGCGAGTAGCGGTCGGCAAGGCTCTCTGTGCCTTGCATGGTCACTGCCACGGGGTTGTAATTGTTCCCGATGGAGACTGCGTCGGTTGAAAGGTCCCCGCTGAGGCTGAGCCCTGTCGGCATCGCTGCTCTCCTTCTCGGCCTCGCGCTCGTCTCCTGGATCGTCACGTTCGACCGGATGCGCGGGATGGACGCGGGACCGGGGACCGACCTCGGTGGGCTCGGCTGGTTCCTCGGCATCTGGGTGACGATGATGGCCGCGATGATGCTGCCGTCGGTCTCGCCGATGGTGCTGGCGTATGCGCGGGTTGCGAAGGCTCGGCCCACCCGCGCTCCGACGGCGGTCTTCGTCGGCGGCTACTTCGCGGCCTGGACCCTCTACGGGCTGGTCGCGTACGGCGTGTATCGGCTCGTGGACGCCGCGGACATGGGTGTGCTCGCCTGGCATCGGGCCGGCCCGTACGTGGCCGGGGGAGCGATCGTCGCGGCCGGTCTGTACCAGCTGACTCCGATCAAGGACGTGTGCCTCCGCCACTGCCGGACTCCGGTTCATTTCCTCGCCCACGGCTGGCGCGACGGCGTGGTCGGCGCGCTCCGCATGGGCTTCACGCACGGCCTCTACTGCGTCGGCTGCTGCTGGGGGCTGATGCTCGTCCTCTTCGCGCTCGGCGTGATGAGCCTCGTCTGGATGGCGGCTATTGCAGGCGTGATCTTCGCTGAGAAGGTGCTGCCCCACGGCGAGCGGCTGACCAGGGCGATCGGTGTCGCGTTCGTCGGGCTCGGCCTCTGGATCGCGATCGCCCCGGACACGGTCCCGGGCCTGACAGACCCCGGCGGTGACATGGGCCCGTCGATGCAGATGGAGCCGTAGCGACTAGCTCTGGCGCTTGCTCAGGATTCGTCCTTCCGGTCGAACCCGCGCTTGGCGACGGACATCGTCGCGAACATCGCAAAGAACGCGACCAGGATCCCGGACGGAATCGTCACGCTGCTGCCCGAAACGTCGAAGGTCTTCATGCTCGGCCCGAAAGCGGCCGAGATGGCCACCGCGACCCAGATCGCGACGATCACCAGCGACGCCCACATTTCACGAGCGTCGATCCACGTCTGCCGTCGAACGATCCTGGCAGGCTCGTGCGAGACGCTTGTCATATCAGCCTCCTTTGTCGTGGCGATGGTCGCACCCCGAGAGTGCCGGGTCATCGGTGAAAACCCGGTGCGCGGTTTCCACGAACTACGGGCGCGCTCCAATCCACTCGATAAGCTTTGCTTATGGACACGCGGCAGCTCGCTGCCTTTTGCGCGGTCGTCGAGCGCAAGAGCTTCTCCGAGGCCGCTGAGCGACTCGGGGTCACGCAGCCCGCGGTGAGCCAGCAGATCCGCTCGCTCGAGGATCGCGTCGGTCAGCAGCTCCTCGACCGCTCCGGGCGCCGCGTCGAGCCGACCGAGGCCGGGAACCGCCTGTACCGCAGCGCACAGCGGCTGCTCGCTCTCGAGCGGCAGCTCCTCGAGGAGGTCGCCGGCGAGGCGGAAGGGCCTCTCCGCGGACAGCTTGCGATGGGCGCCTCGACCGGGCCGGGAGGGACCGTCGTCCCGGTGCTGCTGTGCGAGTTCGCCGAGGCGAACCCGGAGGTGAAGATCGACCTCGCGATCTCCGACACGCAGACGATCGTCGAGCGTGTCGCGCGTCGTGAGCTCGAGCTCGGCGTAGTGGGCGCGACGCCGCGCAACCGCTCGGTCGACTACGAGCCGTTCTTCCGCGACGAGGTCGTTCTCGTTTGCCCACCGGCGCATCCGTTCGCCGGCAAGACGGTCTCGCTCGAAGATCTCCGTGGCGAGCGGCTGATCGCGATGCAGGAAGGGGCCGGCGTGCGCCAGGTGATCGACGACGAGCTCCGCGAGAAGGGCATGCGACTCCGTGATCTCGACGTCCGCCTCGAGCTCGGGCTCCAGGAGTCCGTGAAGAGCGCCGTCGAGGCGGGGCATGGCGTGACCTTCATCTCGCGGACGGCGGTCGAGCGAGAGCTCGAGGCGGGAACGCTCGTCGAGGCGGCCGTCAAGGGCCTGGAGCCGTCGCGCGACATCTCGCTCGTACGGGCGACCGGGCGGGTGGCGACGCGGGTCGCCGACGAGTTCGTCGAGTTCGCGCGAGCCCGGCTGTGATCGTTCGCTGGGGGCTGGACGACCTCCCCGCCGTCCTCGCCGAGACAGGCATCGAGCGCCCGTTCCTGATCGCCAGCCCGCGCTGGGAGCCGCCCGTCGAGGTGAGCGGACGCTGGTCCGAAGTGCCTTCGGACCGCATCGCCGAGATCGTGGAGGCCGCGAACGGGGCCGACGGGTTGCTCGCGATCGGCGGCGGAAGCGCGATCGACCTCGCGAAGGCGATCTCGGCCGAGACCGGACTGCCCGTGGTCTCCGTCCCGACCACCTACTCGGGCGCCGAGTGGGAGCCGGGCTTCGGGATCCGCGACCGGAATCGCCTGAGGAGAGGGGGAGGCTCCGGCGGGAACCTGGCGGGGATCGTCTACGACCCGAAGCTCATGCTCGGGCTGCCCAGGGAAGAGACCGTCGGCACGTCGCTGAACGCGCTCGCGCACACGGCGGAGGCGCTGTATGTGAAGGGACGCAATCCAGAAGGCGACCGCGAGGCGCTCGCCGGCGCGGCGCTCATCTCCGAATGGCTGCCGCGGGTCGTCGAGCAGCCTGACGACCTCGAGGCCCGCCGCAAGCTGCTCGAAGGTGCGATGCATGCCGGAGCCGCGCTCGCCTCGGCCGGCCTGGGGCTCGGCCATGCGCTGGCCCAGGCGATCGGGGGGCGCTACGGCCTGCCGCACGGGGCGATGAACGCGCTCTCGCTCCCGCAGGCGCTCCGTTTCAACCAGCCGGTCGCCGCCGAGGAGATCGCGCGCTTCGGCGAGGCCATGGGCACAGATGACCCGGTCGGGCGCGTCGAGGAGCTCGCGCGCCTCGGCGGCTTCGAACGCCTACGTGACTTCGGCGTCCCGGAAGACGAGCTGGACGATCTCGCCGAAGCGGTAGGGGTGCGGCCGGGCGCTAGGGCGAACCCGCGCCCGGCTACCCCCGCCGCACTCGTCGAGCTGCTGCGGGCTATGTGGTAGCGGGCCTTGGAGGCCCTTCCCACCAACTGTTCACGGCTCCCACCGCACTCACCTCCTCTACGAGCGAGCCCCCATCCGGTCTGACGGCCTCACACCGGTGGAGGCTGCTCGTTCCTCGTGCGGCACCGATCCTTCCACGCCGCCCTGAAGCGATCCTGAAGACGGCGTACGATCACCAGTGAGAGGACTCCCCCATGGAATTCCGCATTCTTGGCCCACTCGAGGTCGAGGTGAACGGTGCGCCCCTGAGCCTCAAGGGCCACAAGCCTCGTGCCCTGCTCGGGCTGCTCCTGCTCCACCGAAACCAGCCGGTGGCGCCCGAGCAGCTCATCGACGACCTCTGGGGTGAGAGCGCTCCGGCGACTGCAGCGAACACGGTTCAGGTTTACGTGTCGCAGGTGAGGAAGATCGTCGCCGACCGCCTCAAGACGGAGGCGGGCGCCTACCGGCTGCGCGTCGAGGCGGATGAGCTCGACGCCGAGCGGTTCGAACGCCTCGCGGTCGAGGGAGCGGCGGCGCTCGGGCGGAAGTCGTACGGCGAGGCGTCGGAGCTGCTGGTCGACGCGCTCGCCCTGTGGCGCGGTCCTGCGCTGTCCGACCTGCGGTACGACTCCTTCGCTCAGGGGGAGATCGCGCGGCTCGAGGAGTTGCGTCTCGCCGCGGTCGAGGATCGGATCGAAGCCGAGCTCGGGCTCGGCCGGCACGATCAGCTGATCGGGGAGCTCGAGGCGCTCGTCGCAGAGCAGCCGACCCGGGAGCGGCTTCGCGGCTTCCTCATGCTGGCCCTCTACCGCGCGGGCCGCCAGGCGGACGCCCTCGAGGCCTACCGGGAGGCCCGCGAGGTGCTACTCGACGAGCTCGGGCTCGAGCCGGGCCCCGATTTGCGCGAGCTGGAGCAGGCGATCCTCCGCCAGGACGAGGCGCTCTCGCGGCGGCCGTTGCCCCAGAGCAACGTGCCCGTTCCGGTCAGCACGCTCGTCGGCCGGCAGAGCGAGCTCGAGGAGATCACCAACGCGCTCCGCGGGGATACACGCTTGCTGACGCTGACCGGCCCCGGCGGAGCGGGCAAGACGAGGCTTGCGACCGAGGCCGCCAACATCCTGGCCGGTGAGCTGCCCGACGGCGCGTTCTTCGTTGCGCTCGACTCGATCAGGGATCCCGCCCTCCTGCTGCCGGCGATCGCGCAGGCGGTAGCGGTGCGGGAGAGCAGTGAGCGCCCTCTGCCCGAGAGCCTCGCCGAGCGACTCGCCGGAAGGCGGGCCGTGCTCGTGATCGACAACTTCGAGCAGCTCGCGGAAGCTGCGCCGGTCCTCTCGCAGGTTCTCGAGGCCGCGCCTGGCCTCAGCTTCCTCGTGACGAGCCGAGCAGCCCTGCGCGTCTCCGGCGAGCAGGAGTATCCCGTCGACCCGCTCGGCCCCGAGGAAGCCGTCGCGCTCTTCGTCGAACGTGCTCGAGGAGCGGATCCCCGCTTCCAGGTGACCGATGAGAACAGGGGCGCCGTGCAAGAGATCTGTGCTCGGCTCGACGGCCTTCCTCTCGCGGTCGAGCTTGCGGCGGCCCGCACGAAGCTCCTGCCCCCACAGGCGATGCTCGCGCTGCTCGACGAGCGTCTCGACCTCCTCAGCCGCGGAGCCCGCGACCTCCCCGAGCGGCATCGCGGGCTCCGGGACACGATCGCCTGGAGCTACGACCTCCTGGGCACGGAGGAGAAGGAGCTCTTCGCTCGGTTGGCCGTGTTCGGCGGGGGCTTCACCCTGGAGTCCGCGGTCGGGGTGTGCGACGCGCCCCTCGACGGAGTGGCGACGCTCATCGACGACAGCCTCCTCGAGCGCGACGGCGAGCGGCTCAGGATGCTCGAGACGATCCGCGAGTACGCGCTCGAGCAGCTCGAGGCGGACGAGGATGCCGAGTTCGTCAAGCGCCGTCATGCCGAGCACTTCCTCAAGGTCGCCGAGTCCGAGCCCGACTCGGGGCAGGCCGCCTGGCTGGCGCGCATGGACGCCGAGCGCGACAACTTCCGTGGTGCGCTCGCCTGGGCTCTCGACATGAGAGAGGCAAGTCTCGGCCTGCGCCTCGCCTCGTCGCTGTGGGAGTTCTGGTGGGTACGCGGCCACCTCGCCGAGGGGCGTGGCTGGCTCGACGAGGCGATCGCCAAGGGCCGCACGGCGCCGCCGGAGCTGCGCGCGCGCGGCCTGCATGCTGCTGGAAGCCTGGCCACCCGCCAGGGCGACTACGAGTCGGCGGCCGTGCTCTTCGAGGAGAGCCTGGCGCTCTGGGAAGAGCTGGGCGACGCCGCCGGGACGGCCCGCTCGCTGCTCTCGATCGGCACCGTGGCCGCCGAGCAGGGCGACCAGGAGCGCGCGATCGAGCTCTCGGAGCGCGCCGCCGAGCTGTACAGCGAGTCAGAAGATCAGCGGGGGCACGCGCTTGCGATCAGCAACCTCGGGGGAATCGCCCTCGAGCGCGGGGAGTATGCGAAGGCCGCCAAGCTGAGTGAGCAGGCATACGGCCTGTTCGAGGCGCTCGAGGACAGCGAGGGCATGGCGTTCGTGCTCGTGAACCAGGGCTTCGCGGCGCTCTCGCAGGGCCGGCACGACCGCGCCGTCCAGCTCCTCCGCGAGGCGCTCCGCAGGCTCGCCGAGCTCGAGTTCAAGGACGTGATCGGTTATTGCTTCGAGGGACTGGCCGCAGTGCTCGCATTCACGGGGCGGGCGGAGGAGGCGGCCAGGCTCCTCGGTGCGGCCGAGCATCTCCGCGAGAGCCTCGGCGTCGGGCTGGCTCCCGCCGAGCAGGCGACGCACGACGAGACGGTGCGGGCCGTTCAAAAAACGCTCGGTGAGGAGAAGTTCAGCGCCGGATGGCGGCAGGGGCGTGAGCTGGCTCTGGACGAAGCCATCGCGTACGCGCTCGTGGAGGAAGGGGCGCGTCCGGCGGTAGGCGCGGGGTCGGGGCCGAGCCCGGCGAAGGTTCCTGACGTCTGAGACGGAGATCACGGCCAATTCAGCGCTTAGGGCCTAGCGCTGCATCAGCGCTTCTTATGCCAGCCATTAGTCAAACGCTGGTATAGTCGCCGAGTGGTGCCCGCCCCGATCGAATTCGACGTGCTCGTGGTCGGAAGCGGCGCTTCCGGCCTCGCCGCGGCGGTTTCCGCCCAGCGCGCGGGAGCGCGGGTCGCGCTGGTCGCGAAGGACGCCGTGCAGTCGTGCAACTCGGCGAAGGCACAGGGCGGGATCCAGGCGGCGTTCGGAGCTGACGACTCGCCCGAGCAGCACGCCGAAGACGTCTGGACGAGCTCGCACGAGACGGCAGACCGGCGGCTCGTCGAGGTGCTGACGAGCGAGGCGCCGGGCGCGATTCACTGGCTGGAGGAGCACGGCGTCGAGTTCACGCGCGAGAACGGTGGCTACCGGCTCGCCCGTTGCGGAGGCTCCTCGCGCAAGCGGCTGCTCCAGGTTGGCGACCGCACGGGGCACGCGATCACGAAAGCGCTTCGGGAATGGGTCGAGTCGTCCCCGATCGAGATCTTTCCCAAGTCGCCGCTGACCGAGCTCGAGCAGCGCCCGAACGGCTGGCGGGCGAGCTGCGGCGACCACGTGATCGACGCCGGCGCAGTCGTCCTCGCCGCCGGCGGACGCTGCTTCCGGATCGCCGAGCAGCGCGGGGAGCTGACGACGAACCATCCGGGTGCGACCGGCGAGGTGACGCAGATCGCGGTCGACCTCGGAGCGGAGACGCGCGACTACGACGCGCTCCAGTACCACCCGAACGGAGGCGCGTGGCCGCAGGCGATGCAGGGCTACTCGATCCCGGAGACCACGCGTGCATACGGCGCGGTTCTCCTCAATGCGGATCGCGAGGAGTTCACCGATTCGCTTGGCCCGCGCGACGAGGTCTCGCAGGCGATCGTCGACGAGGTCGAGGCGGGCCGAGGTGTCGAGACGCCTGACGGCCGGCCCGCGGTCTACCTCGACACGACCCGCATCCCCGAGGCGGACGCGGCGATCTCTCTCCCCTACATGCTCAAGCGCTACCGAGCCGGCGGGATCGACCCTCTCGCTGAGCCGATCTTCACCTACCCCGTGCTCCACTACCAGAACGGCGGGCTCGTGATCGACGAGCACGCGGAGACGACGCTCGAGGGGCTCTTCGCCTGCGGCGAGATCGCGGGCGGCACGCACGGGCGGAACCGGATGATGGGCAACTCGCTGCTCGAGTGCACGGTCTTCGGCCGGCGCGCCGGCCAGGCGGCCGCGGAGAAGGCCGCATGAGTACCGTCGCGACGGATCTGCGCCAGGTGGTCGAGGATGCGGCGGCCCACCTGTACGTCTGGGCGCTGAAGGACATCCCGCAGGACCTGCGCGACGCGCTCGCCGAGGCCAAGGACAGGGAGACCTCGATTCCAGGGCGGCGCGTGCTGGAGACGATCGTCAAGAACGTCCAGGTCGCGGAGACGGAGAACAACATCGTCTGCCAGGACACCGGGATCGCCGTCTACACCTGCCGCGTCGGAGAGCACTTTCCCCTGCATCCGGCCAAGATCTACGAGGCGCTGAAGATCGGAACCGAGCGCGCGACGATCGAGACTCCCCTGCGCTCGAACGCGGTCCACACGATCACGCGCGAGAACACGGGGCCGAACACGGGCCACCGCCTGCCGATCGTCCACTGGGAGTTCGTGCCCGATTGGGACGGGCTCGACGTGAAGTGCATCCCCAAGGGCTCCGGCTCCGAGAACATGAGCTTCCTCAAGATGTGCGTCCCCGCCGACGGCGTGAAGGGGATCAAGCAGTTCGTCCTCGAGTCGATCGTCGGCGCGGGCGGCAAGCCGTGCCCGCCCGGGATCGTCGGCGTCGGGATCGGCGGCTCGGCCGACTACGCGATGTACCTCGCGAAAGAGGCGATCGCGCGGCCGGTGGGGACGACGAACCCGGATCCGCACGTGGCGAAGCTCGAGCGAGAGCTGTTCGAGCTGCTGAACGAGACCGGCGTCGGCCCGATGGGCCTCGGCGGCGACGTGACCGTCCTGAGCTGCCACGTCGAGCACGCCGACACGCACATGACCCTGAACCCCGTGGCCGTCAACTATCAGTGCTGGGCCGCGCGGCGCGCGAGCGTCCACGTCACCGCCGAGGGAGAAGTGGAGTTCGATCGCGAGTTCTAATGGCTGAGCACAGGCTGACATTCCCGGCGAACGAGGAGGACATCCGCAAGCTCCGCGCGGGCGACCTCGTCACCGTCGACGGCCACATCATCGGCATCCGCGACCGCACGCAGATGCGGATCTTCGACGAGGGCGTCGAGCCGCCGCTCGACCTCAACGGCGCCTTTCTCCTGCACACGGCGCCGAACGTCCGCAAGCTCGGCCCGGGCAAGTACGAGCCGATGTGCGTGGGCACGACGACGAGCGCCCGCATGGTGCGCTTCACCGAGCCCCTCGGCCGCGACTACGGCGTCCGCGCGATCGCCGGCAAGGGCGGGCTGCCCGACGAGGCGATCGAGCCGATGGCCAAGCACGGAATGGTCTATTTCGCCCTCGTCGGCGGTGCGGCGGCGCTCGAGACGACGCAGATCGAGGAGATCGAGGAGGTCTACTGGGAGGAGCTCATGCCCGAATGCCTCTGGAAGTTCCGCGTCAAGGACTTCGGCCCGCTGTGGGTCGGCATCGACTCGCACGGCGACTCGATGTACCGCGACGTCCAGACGGAAGCAACGAAGAGACTGGAGGAGATCGTTGGCCGGCTTTGATGGATTTCTCGCCTTGCCCGCGCGCGCTCCGAAGCCGCGGCACACGGGCCTCACGCACGTACTCGACAAGGGCCTGAACCTCCGCGACATCGAGGGCATGTTCGACACCGCCGGCGACTACGTCGACGTCGTCAAGCTCGGATGGGGCACCTCGTACGTCACGCGGAACCTCGAGAAGAAGATCGCGCTCTACCGGTCGTTCGAGACACCTGTCGTCTGCGGCGGAACCTTGTTCGAGGCGGTCGTCGCGCGCGGCAAGGTGGACGAGTACAAGGCCTGGCTCGTCGACCAGCGCTTCTCGCACGTGGAGATCTCGGACGGCGCGATCGAGATCCCGCGGGAGCAGAAGCTGGAGCTGATCGCCGACTTCGCGCGCGACTTCACGGTCCTCTCCGAGGTCGGCTCGAAGGACGCCGAGGTGAACTACGCGCCGTACCTCTGGGTGCAGTGGGGCAAGGAGGAGCTCGAAGCAGGCGCCTGGAAGGTGATCACGGAAGCACGCGAGACGGGCACCGCCGGCATCTTTCGGCCGACGGGCGAGCTACGAACCGGGCTCGTCGACGAGCTCACGCACGAGATCGACGTCGGCGACCTCATCTTCGAGGCGCCGACGAAGGCCGCGCAGGCCTGGTTCGTCAAGCACCTCGGCCCTGACGTGAACCTGGGGAACATCCCGCCGGACGAGGTGATCCCGCTCGAGACGCTGCGGCTCGGCCTTCGCGCCGACACCATCAAGGAGGTGCTGCTTGCTGAAGAGCGAGCCCATCTCAAGTAACGCCGGGGACAGGATGAATCCAGTCCCCGGACTCCCAGCAATCGACCACGAGGCAATGACAGCCGAGGAGCTCCTCGGCTGGGTCTACGAGGAGCACGGCGACAAGCTCTGCCTGACCTGCTCTTGGCAGAAGCAGTCGTCGGTGCTCGTGCACATGGTCTCCGAGCTCGGCCTCGACCTGCCGGTGATCGAGCTCGACACGCAGCTCTTCTTCCGCGAGACGTATGAGACGCGCGACCGGCTCGTCAAGCGCTACGGGATCGACCTGATCTCGAACCCGATCATCACCGTCGCCGAGCAGCACCGGCAGGAAGGCCCCAACCTCTGGGAGCGCGATCCAGACCGCTGCTGCCACATTCGCAAGGTCGAGCCGCTGCTGGCGGCGCTCGAGCCCTACGACGCGTGGATCTCGGGGATCCGCCGCGGCCAGTCGCCGAGCCGCTCCGGCACGCCGAAGCTCCAGTGGTCGGAGCGCTACGGCGTCTGGAAGGTCCACCCGCTCGCCGACTGGGACGAGAAGCGCGTCTGGGCGTACATCAAGGTCAACGAGATTCCCTACAACCCGCTGCACGAGGCGGGGTACCGCTCGATCGGCTGCATCCCCTGCACCCGGCCGATCACCGCGGACGAGGAGGAGCGGGCAGGCCGCTGGGCCGGCTCGGACAAGTTGGAGTGCGGGATTCACGAAGACACCCCACTGAAGGAGGCACATGGGTAACGGCTTCACCCTCTGGTTTACAGGCCTTAGCGGGGCGGGCAAGACGACGATCGCTGAGGTCGTCGGCCCCGAGCTCGAGCGTCGCGGACGGCTCGTCGAGTACCTGGACGGCGACGCGGTTCGCCAGCATCTCTCGAAGGGCCTCGGCTTCTCGAAGGAGGACCGCGACACGAACATCGAGCGCGTCGGTTGGGTCGCCTCTCGGCTGACCCGTCACGGCGCGACCGTCATCGTGTCGGCGATCTCGCCCTACGCCGAGACCCGGCAGAAGGCTCGGGAGATGATCGAGGAGTTCGGCCCGTTCGTCGAAGTGCACGTCGACGCGTCCGTCGAGGCGTGCGCCGAACGCGACGTGAAGGGGCTCTACGCGAAGGCGTTCGCCGGCGAGATCAAGGAGTTCACGGGCGTCTCCGACCCGTACGAGGCGCCGGAGAGCCCCGAGCTGCGTGTCGACACCGAGACGCTGACCCCGGAGGAAAGCGCTCAGCTCATTCTCGGCAAGCTGGCCGAGCTCGGCCTCGTCGAGGAAGAGGTGCCTGCGTGAACGTCGTCGCCGCGACCGGCCTGATCGAACCGCACGGAGGAACGCTGGTCGACCGGACGGGCGAACGTCCCGCCGATCTCGAGTCGCTCCAAGTGCTCACGCTCACTTCGCGGGAAGTATCCGACCTGGACATGCTCGCGTCCGGTGCGCTCTCGCCGCTCGAAGGATTCATGGGCCAGGAGGACTACGAGCGGGTCGTCGACGACATGCATCTTGCGAGCGGCCTCCCCTGGGCATTGCCCGTCTCCCTGGCGGTCGCGGCGCCACCGAGCGGCGACCGGGTCGTCCTCGCCGACGAGAGCGGCCGTCGGCTCGCTGTTCTCGAGGTCGAGGAGGTCTACGAGTACGACAAGCAGCGGGAAGCCGAGCAGTGCTTCCGGACGACCGACGAGGCGCATCCTGGAGTCGCGCGGCTCTACGCGCAGGAAGATCTCTACCTCGCCGGCAAGGTCACCGTCTTCGACCGGCCAGAGGCGCCGTTCCCGGAGCTTGCGCGCGATCCCGCCGAGACGAGGGCGGAGTTCGCCGACCGGGGCTGGCGGCGCGTCGTCGGCTTCCAGACCCGAAACCCGATTCACCGCGCCCACGAGTACCTGACGAAGGGGGCGCTCGAGACAGTCGATGGCCTGCTCATCCATCCGCTCGTCGGCGAGACGAAGTCGGACGACGTCCCGGCCTCGACGCGCGTCGAGTGCTACCGCGTGCTCGTCGAGAAGTACTACCCGGCCGATCGCGTCGTCGTCTCGGCCTTCCCCGCGGCGATGCGCTACGCAGGCCCTCGCGAGGCGATCTGGCATGCGATCTGCCGCAAGAACTTCGGCTGCTCCCATTTCATCGTCGGCCGCGACCACGCGGGAGTCGGCGACTACTACGGCACCTACGACGCGCAGCTCATCTTCGACGACTTCGAGCAGCACGAGCTCGGGATCGAGCCGATGTTCTTCGAGCACGCGTTCTGGTGCAAGGCCTGCGGCTCGATGGCGACGCCGAAGACCTGCCCGCACGGGGGGGACGACCACGTCTTCCTGTCGGGGACGAAGGTGCGCGAGCTGCTCGAGGCTGGTGAGCTGCCTCCGGCCGAGTTCTCACGCCCCGAGGTCGCCGAGGTGCTGATCGACGCATATCGCTAGATGACCTGGCAGCTCACGATCACCGGTCTGCTGATCGGGGCACTCGTCGGGCTGACCGGGATGGGCGGCGGGTCGCTGCTGACGCCGATGCTGATCCTCTTCTTCGGCTTCCAGCCGACGCTCGCGGTCGGCACCGACATCCTCCACGGCGCCGTTTTCAAGTCCTTCGGCGCCGTGCGTCACCGCAAGCTCGGGACCGTTCACGCGAGGATCACCTTCTGGATGATCCTCGGCTCGGCGCCGATGTCGCTGCTCGGCGTCGAGGTCGCAAACTGGATCGAGAACCAGTACGGGAGCGGCGTCGGTGACGCGATGGCGAAGGTGATCGGCGCGGCGCTCATCCTCGGCGGCCTCGGCTTCCTCGCCAAGACGTTCGTCAAGCGCGGCGTCCAGCCCTCGAACGCGCCGTTCCTGCTTGCCAACCGCGACCGCGTGATCTGCCTCGCGCTCGGCGCGAGCGGCGGGTTCATCGTCGGCCTGACGTCGGTCGGCAGCGGCACCTTCTTCGGGCTAGTGATGCTCCTGGTGTTCCCGCTGACGGCGGCCAAGATCGTCGGGACGGACATCTTTCACGCGGCCGCGCTGCTCTGGGTCGCGGGGATCAGCCACCTCGTGCACGGAAATGTCGACCTCGGCGCGATGGGCTGGCTCCTACTCGGCTCGATCCCGGGCATCCTGGTCGCGAGCAAGCTGACCGTGCGCGTCCCCGAAGGCGCGCTCCGGGTTGGGCTCGGCACCGTGCTTCTGGCGAGCGGCGTCCGGCTGATCGAGTTCCCGGGCTACGGGGTGCTCGTGCCGGTCATCCTCGTTCTTGGCGCGATCGGGGCCGGGCTCACGGAGTTCCGGCGGCTGAACGCCCGCGCGGTCGCGGAAACCTAGGGAACCACGGTCGATGAGTCGTCGCGCCACTTCCCGCCGGCGCGCTCGGCGAGATCAGCGAACGTCGTTCGCTCGAGGATGTCGATCGTTGCGTCCCGGACTTCGCTCCACGCGACCCGGAGCGAGTCGGCGACGAACTTCGGCGCCTGGTCGGGACTGCGCCGCGTCGCGTAGCCGATCGGCGCGAGCTGGCCCTGGAACAGCCGAACCACGCGCTCGAGTGTGATCTCCTCGGGGCGCTTGTTCAGCCGGTAGCCACCCGCCGGGCCGCGCTCGGAACGCACGAGCCCGGCGGAGCGTAGGGCGGGCATCACCTGCTCGAGAACAGACTGGGGAGCACTCGTCCGCCGTGCCAGCTCCTCGAGCTTCATCGACTCCTCGCCGTCGAGCGACAGCGCGAGGAGGGCCCGCGTCGCGTAGTCAGTCCGCCGTGAGACCCACATGCGCCGCCATTGTCGCCGGTTCCCGTTTGACGGGTCCGGGAAGCGACCATAAACTTGATGCCAACAATCTCGACATACAAAGTAAAGATTACCGACAAATAAGGAGCGTCGATGGGGCGAATAACAGTTGGTTTGACTGTCTTGGCTATTGGAGCAGCTGTCCTGGCGGCGAGCCTCAGCTCCCAGAGCGCGTCGGCGAAGGCGGAGGCGGGCACGGTCCGGCTCGTCGCGTACTCCACTCCACGTGAGGCCTACGACGCGCTGATCGACGACTTCAAGGACACGACCGCCGGCCGCGACACGTCGTTCGAGCAGTCGTATGGCTCATCCGGCGAGCAGGCCCGGGCCGTCATCGCGGGCCTCAAGGCCGACGTCGTTGCCTTTTCGCTCGAGCCCGACATGACCAAGCTCGTGAAGGCGAAGCTCGTCGCGCCGACGTGGAACGAGAACCGGCTCCGCGGCATGGTCACGCGTTCGGTCGTCGTCTTCGTGGTCCGCAAGGGCAACCCGAAGAAGATCCGAACCTGGGCCGACCTGGTCAAGCCGGACGTCGACGTCGTGACCCCGAACGTCCAGACCTCGGGCGGCGCGAAGTGGAACGTCATGGCCGCGTACGGCGCGCAGCGGAAGATCGGGCTCAGCCACCGGCAGGCGGTCAAGTATCTCGAGAAGCTCTACGACCACGTCGTCTCGCAGGACAAGAGCGCGCGGGAAGCGCTGCAGACGTTCACGGCGGGTCGCGGTGACGTCCTGCTCGCCTACGAGAACGAGGCGATCTTCGCCCGGAAGAAGAACCAGCCCATCGACTACGTGATCCCGAAGGCGACGATCACGATCGAGAACCCGATCGCGGTCACGAAGACGAGCGCGAACAAGACGACCGCGAACGCGTTCCTCCGCTTCCTGCGCACGAAGCCGGCCCAGGTCGTCTTCGGCGAGAACGGCTACCGGCCTGTGCTGCCCAGCGCGGCTAAGGCATTCAGCTTTCCGGCGTCGAAGCTCCAGTTCACGATCAGGTACCTCGGCGGCTGGGCGAAGGTCGACAAGCAGTTCTTCGACCCGCGCAACGGGATCGTGACGAAGATCCAGCGAAGGAACGGCGGCTGAGCACACGCGCTGAGTCTCTGCCCCGGCCCGCCGCGGTCCGCGACACCGGACCGGGGATCGCGATGGGGCTCGCGACCGCGTACCTGAGCCTGGTCGTGATCCTGCCGCTGGCCGCGCTGATGTGGCAGGCGGGAACAGCTGGGCGCGGGGGCTTCTGGGACGCGATCACCGACCCGCAGGCCGTCGCGGCGCTCAAGCTGACGCTATTCGTCTCGGTCGCAGTCTGTCTGATCAACGCCGTGATGGGGACGATCGTCGCCTGGATCCTCGTCCGTGACCGCTTCCGAGGACAGGGCATCGTCAACGCGATCATCGACCTCCCGTTCGCGCTGCCGACGATCGTCGCCGGGGTGACGCTGCTCGCGCTCTACGGGCCGAACGGGCCTTTGGGGATCAACGTCGCGTTCTCGAAAGCGGCCGTCCTGCTCGCGCTGCTCTTCGTGACGCTTCCGTTCGTGATCCGGACGGTGCAGCCCGTACTGCTCGAGCTCGACCGTGAGATGGAGGAGGCGGCGACGTCGCTCGGTGCCGGGCCGCTGAAGACCTTCCGCCACATCGTCTTCCCGAATCTCTTTCCCGGCGATCCTGTCCGGCGTCGCGCTGGCGTTCGCGCGGGCGATCGGCGAGTTCGGCTCGGTGGTCCTGATCTCTGGCAACCTGCCCTTCGAGACCGAGGTCGCATCGGTCTTCATCTTCGGGCGGATCGAGAGCGGCGACCCGACCAGCGCGGCCGCCGTGTCCGTCTTGATCCTGGTCATCACGTTCGCCGTGCTGCTCGGGATCGGAGCACTCCGGCGCTGGACGACGAGGCACGACCGTGTCTAGGTGGGTGCTTCGGGTTCCTCGGGCTCTCGTACCTCCTGGTCGTGCTGGCGGCTCCCGTCGGGCTCGTCTTCTGGCGCACGTTCGAGCACGGGATCGGCCCCGCCTGGGATGCGGTCACGACGCCTGCCGCGAAGCACGCTCTCCTCCTGACGCTCGAGATCGCGGCGATCGCGGTGCCGGCGAACACCGTCTTCGGCGTCGTCTGCGCGCTCGCGATCGTACGTCAGCGCTTCCCGGGGAAGGGGATCGTCAATGCGCTCGTCGACCTGCCGCTCGCACTGTCGCCCGTCGTCGTCGGGCTCGCGTTCCTCCTCCTGTACAGCCGCACCGGCTGGTTCGGAGGCTGGCTGACCGAGCACGGGATCCAGGTCGTCTTCGCATTCCCGGGGATGGTGCTCGTCACGATCTTCATCTCGCTTCCGTTCGTCGTCCGCGAGGTCGTGCCGGTGCTGCGCGAGATCGGCACCGAGCAGGAGCAGGCGGCGGCGACGCTCGGCGCCTCGCCCTTCCAGACGTTTCAGGCGCGTGACGCTGCCCGCGATCCGCTGGGCCGTCGCGTACGGAGTCGTGCTGACGACGGCCCGTGCGCTCGGCGAGTTCGGCGCCATCAGCGTCATCTCCGGCCACGTCGTCGGCAAGACCGAGACGATGACGCTGCACGTCGAGGAGCGCTTCCAGGCGTTCGACTACACGGCGGCGTACGCGGCGTCGGTCGTGCTCGCCCTCGTCGCGATCGCGACGTTGGTCTTGATGAGCCTCTTCAAGCCGAAGGAGGAGATTCGGTAATGGCGATTTTCGCCCGTTCGGTCACGAAGCACTTCGGCGAGTTCACCGCGCTCGACGACGTCTCGATCGAGGTCCCGTCGGGGTCGCTGACGGCGCTCCTCGGGCCGAGCGGCAGCGGCAAGTCGACCCTCCTGCGCGTGATCGCCGGGCTCGAGCGACCCGAGTCGGGCACCGTCGCGCTCGACGGCGTCGACGTCTCGGGTCAGGCGGCGCAGAAGCGCGGCGTCGGCTTCGTGTTCCAGCACTACGCCGCCTTCAAGCACATGACGGTACGCGAGAACGTCGCGTTCGGCCTGAAGGTGCGCAAGCGACCGCGGGCGGAGATCGAGAAGCGCGTCGACGAGCTGCTCGAGCTGGTGCAGATCGCCGGCTGGGCCGACAACTACCCGGCGCAGTTGTCGGGCGGACAGCGCCAGCGGATGGCGCTCGCGCGCGCGCTCGCCGTCGAGCCGAAGGTGCTCCTCCTCGACGAGCCGTTCGGCGCCCTCGACGCGAGAGTTCGCAAGGACCTGCGCGCCTGGCTTCGCCGCCTGCACGACGAGATGCACGTGACGACGATCTTCGTCACGCACGACCAGGAGGAGGCGATGGATATCGCCGATCAGATCGTGCTCATGAACCGGGGCCGCATCGAGCAGGTCGGCCGGCCGCGGGAGCTGTACGAGGATCCGGCGAACGAGTTCGTGATGACCTTCGTCGGCCCGGTGAACCGCCTCGGCGAGTCGTTCGTCCGCCCGCACGATCTCGAGCTCCGCAACGAGGCGAACGGGCACACGACCCCCGGACGGGTCGAGCGGATCGTCCACCTTGGGTTCGAGGTCCGCGTCGAGCTCCGGCTCGATGACGGCCGAGACCTTTGGGCGCAGGTCACGCGCGACGAGGCGGAGGAGCTCGAGCTCGCTCCCGGCGGAGAGGTCTTCGTCAGGCCCCGCCGCGCGAAGGTCTTCAGCTAGCGAGTGCCAGAAACGGGAGCTCGGTCGGGAGCTCCATCGGCCCCACCGCCGGCAACCAGTCTCGGCGGCACGTCGTCGCGGCGAGGGCGCTCGACTCGCGGCGCATGAGCCAGTTGTCGAACACCTGCTCCTGGGCTATCCGTACGAGGGCGGCCTGGATCGAGGCCGTTGCCGTCTGGATCGAGAACGCGCCGAGCGGCGCAGTCGGCCCCAGAGCGCTGAACGCGCAGAGGCCCGTCTCTCGTCTTCAGAGTCGCGAAGCGATGAGCCGGTATGCGGAAGACCGACTGCCGGCGCCAGGCCGTCGATCGCGACTCCGCGGCTGCGGCGGCCGAGCCACCACTGCGCGTGTCTCGCCTCCACGAGCCGCGCAGGCGTTACCGCGTAACTCTCGCGGTAGCTCCTGATCTGCCCACCGGACGGGGCCTGACCTGGAAGCGGCGCTGGATCCACGCCTGCCGGAGCTCGTCCGCGATCACGCCGAGCGCGATCGACCGCGACGCGCCGGCGAGAGCGAGGGCATCTCGATACGCCACGCCGCTGCCGCCGAACCGATATCTGACGATGGCCCGCTCTGCTGCCCGCAGCTCCTTGTGCTTCACCTTCACGTAGCCCTTCAGCACGAGCCGGGCGAAGAGCGACGTGTACGCGATCTCGCGATCGCCGGTCACACGAGCGGTGGCCGAGCCAGCTCGCTGCTGCGCAGCGGCCCCCACGGCGTCGTGCACTGCGCGCCGGGGGGGACGTTCAGCTGTCCGACGTCGAGCCGGGGGTCGAAGCCGGGCCCCGCAACCGCCGGGCCCTCGCAGAGGCCCGGATCTCGCGTCCAGAGGTAGACGCAGGCCGCGGCCGGCTTGTCGGGATCGCGATCGGTGTCCGACCACTCGCCCCAGCCCCAGGACCAGACCGTCGCAAACGGGATCTCGCGGCTCACCTGCCTGACCGCGAGCACCTGCCACTTGATGGTGTTGAACCAGGCGCCTGCCGGCTTCAGCTTCTCGCGGCCGCCCTGACCCGGGTTCGTGTGGAACCCCAGGAAGATGCCGATCTTCGAGGGCGGGATCCCGATGTCGGTCAGGTCGGTCACGCCCTGGCGGAACGCGTTGCGGAGCGTCCGTGATCCCAGAATCGCGCCCTGCCCATGGAGCTGTCGCGCGTTGAAGTAGATCTCGCGCACGAAGTCGGTGTACAGCGAAGCCTCGCGCCACCAGTCGCCTGCCTCCCCGTCCGTGAACGGCCGCGTAGAGAGGAGCAGGAACGGGCGCGCACCGAGCTCCCGCAGGCGCTTGACGAAGATGATCACGTTCTGGCGGTACTGGGTGTTCGTGGGCGACCACGGCGTCGCGAGGTTCGAGCCCCACATCTCGTTGAGCGCGATCCACGGCGTCGCGCAGGCCGACGAGGCGACGGCGCGGTAGAAGACCCTGTCGGCCCAGTCCTGGACGACCTTCGGATCCCTGCGGGTTCGCCGGCGTCCCGACGCGCTCGCGGAGGTTCATCTCCCAGTAGACGGTCTTCGCGCCCAGCGCTCGGATCTGCGGCGGGAAGATGAAGTTCGCCGCGGCGGCGATCACGCCGGGCTGCGCGAACATCTGCCAGTACGGGACCGAGCCGTCGGCGAAGTCGATCCAGAGCGGCGTCTTGTTCGGCAGGTCGCACTCGCGCGCCTGCGCCTGGCCGGGCGCGGCGGCGAAGAGCGCGATGCAGCCGAGGAGGACGACGAGTAGCCGCTTCACGGTTTCTAAATGCTAGTGATCTGCCCGTACGAGGAAGCCGCTGCGGCCTTGCTTGATGAGGATGTGGCTGAAGCCGGCGCTTCCGAACAGGAAGCGGAGCTCCCGCTCGGTGTAGTTGAAGATCGGGCAGTTGTTGATCACCTCGTAGCGGAGCTTGCGAACCGGGCCCTTGAGCCAGTTCCAGCGCGGGAAGCTCGCCACGGCTGATCCCGAGGTCAGCTCGGCCATCCGGCGGACGTAGAGATGCGCGTCTGGCTGGTAGTCGAAGAAGCCGAGCGCGAGGACGACGTCGAACTTCCCTTCGAGCGGCGCCGTGAGGAAGTCGCCGTGGACGAGCTTGACCTTGTCGCCGAAGCGAGCCAGGCGCTCCTTCGAGAGGTCGAGCATCTCCTGGGCGATGTCGGCGTTGACCCATTCGCGCGCGCCGGCCTCGAGGATGAGCTCGCCGACGCGGCCCGAGCCGCCTCCGACGTCGAGCACGCGCGGCGTCGTCGTACTCGCGGACGACGTCGAGCGCGAAGTCGCGGCGCTTCAGCAGTCCCGGACGAACCGCGCGCTGGAGCGGATGCTCCTCGTCGTAGAGCGCGTCAAACGAGGACGCCTGCTCGCGAAAGTGATCTCGGACGAGCTCCGTAGCGTTCGACGACTTCTCCATGTGCCTCCTCGTAGCTCGAGAGCGGGTGCTCCCGGGCGATTGCACGAATCCGATCCGCGACCAGCCGCCTGCCCGGATTGCGCTGGACGCTCTTCCAGGCCGCGAGCAGCCGCTGCCTCGGAGTCGGGCTCTCCGGCAGCGCCACCCGCAGCGGCTGCGGGTCGAGCTCGTACGGGTGGAAGTACAGCACAGGGTAGGCGTTGTCGTCGGCGACGTCCCGCAGCGCTCGGCGCAGGATGCGCGGTCGGCAGAGCGCGCCAGTACGCGCCGCCGCCGACCGGGATCGCGCGGCCTCGCACGCGCCAGACCGTGATCGGGAACTCCCAGATCTCGCGCCCCGAGCCGAGCTGGAGCCGGTAGGGCGTCGGTCGGCACGGGCCGGATCCGCCTGGAGATCCGCGGCGAGTCGTACTGGCTCGAGTCGTAGCGGAAGCCGAGCTCGGCGAGGACGTCGTAGGCCCACGGGGTGTCGCGGGTGATCGAGAACGCCGGAGCGCGGTAGCCGAGGGGCCGCTTGCCCGATGAGCTCCTCGAGAAGGCTCTGCGCAGCGCTCGACGTCGGCGCGGAACTCATCCCGGCTCTGCGTCGGGACTCGCCGGTGCGCGTAGCCGTGGCAGGCGAGCTCGTGGCCCTTGGCGGCGATCTCCCGGACGAGGTCCGGATACCGCTCGGCGGTCATGCCGAGGACGAAGAACGTCGCCTTCGCGCCGAGCTCGTCGAGGAGGCCGAGGATCGCCGCGCGTCTGGCGCTCGAGCGCGTGGCCCCGCTCGTCCCAGTCCGGGCGGCCGAGCGCGCGGTGGACGAGCTGGTGCCAGTCCTCGAAGTCGAAGCTAACAGGAGCTTGGCCATCAGCGATCCAACTCTAAGATCGAGAGCGTTGAAGCGGCTTGCCCCCACGCTGCTCGTTGCCGCCCTGCTCGTCGCGACGGCGACCGCATTTGCCGTCACCGAGCAGCTGAAGCTCGAGGACAGCCCGGTGATCAGCACGAGGATCCCGCGTCTCTTCTCGCCCCGGCTGGCGGAGGCGAGGATCGGCTTCCGGCTGCGCCGCGAGGAGGACATCAGCTCGACATCGCCGACGACACAGGGCACGGTCGTCAGCGAGGGGTCGGCTCCGGTGTCTTCGGCCAGGCCTTCCACCAGTTCGCCTGGGACGGCCGCGACGATTCGGGACGGATCGTTCCCGGACGGCATCTACCGACGCCCAACTGACCTTGAAGGACGAAGGACGGACGATCGAGTTCCCGAGGACGATCATGGTCGACTCGACGCCCCCGACGATCGAGGTGACGCCGAAGATCCGGCACAGGTGTTCTCGCCCGACGGAGACGGTCGCGTGGACCGCTTCGACTTCGTGCTACCGATTCGGCGAGCCCGCCTGGGCGATCCTCTACGTCGACGGGAAGCGGGTCGGCCGGACGTACCGGACGAAGCCGGTCGGCGTGTATCCCGTGGTACGGGAGAGGCAAGAAGCCGGGCGAGTACCGGCTCGCGCTCGCCGCCCAGGACCGCGCGGGCAACATCGCCCCTTCGACGCGCGAGTTCGCGGTGCGGATTCGCTACGTCCAGCTCTTCAAGCGGAGGTTCACGCCGAAAGGCAACGACGCTTCGGGTGCGGGTCTCCTCCGACGCGAAGACCCTGACCTGGAAGCTGGGAAACCGCACCGGCAGTGGGCAAGCCGCCGTTGCTCAGGATCCCCGTCCCAGCGCAGCCGGGGCGCTACACGCTGACGGTCTCCACGAACGGCCACCGTGCGCGAGCAACCGTCGTGGTCAGCGGCGCCGCTAGCTAACCTGCTCCGGGTCTTGCCGCTCGCTGCATCGCTCGAACGCGCGGTCACCGACGCTGCGGAGATCCTGCTCGCCGCCGGGGTCGTTCTCGCACTCGCCTATGGGCTCCTGCGCAGCCGAATCGGAATCCTGCGCTGGCCGCTCCTCTCGGTGAGCCTGCTCGCGCTCGGCTTCGGGACGGCGCTCGGGGCCTGGGCCTGGCACGAGCAGCGCCCGCGAGACATTCGCGGCTCGGCGACGGAGGAGTTCTCGCCTACGCTGCGCGCCGAGACGACGCAGGCGAAGCCGAAGAAGGCCAAGAAGAAGAAGAGGAACCGCTGACGGGCCGGCTGTACGAGGAGCAGTGGCCGACGTACGGCTACGACGCGCAGCGCACGCATCTCGCACCCGGGCTGGCGCAGGCTGAGGCCGCCGTACCATCGGCCTCTGGAAGCTGAAGGCTCGCGCCGACATCGAGTTCCCGCCCTCGGTCGCCTACGGCAAGGTCTACGTCGCGCAGCAGAAGGGCCGCTTCTTCGCGGTCAACGCGCGAACGGGGAAAGTCGTCTGGACGAGGCACTTCCCGCACTGCGCCGCGGCGTCGCCGACGATCGAGGACGGCATCGTCTACCAGGCGTACATGCACCGGCTGCCGTGCCAGAAGCACGCGGCCGGCGCGGACGGGTTCGTGGTCGCCTGGAACGCGCGCAACGGCAAGGAGTACTGGCGCGTGAAGGCCGGCTCGGTCGAGTCGTCGCCGGTGATCGTCGGCAAGAACCTCTACTTCGGCTCCTGGGACCGGCACCTCTACGCGTACCGGCTGCGCGGCAAGCGCAAGCCGCTGCTGCGCTGGACGTTCA
This sequence comes from uncultured Actinomycetes bacterium, assembly GCA_963776955.1. Classification (GTDB taxonomy): domain Bacteria; phylum Actinomycetota; class Thermoleophilia; order Gaiellales; family Gaiellaceae; genus VAXT01. The sequence continues at coordinate 112,910 of CAVZOM010000001.1, read as the reverse complement.
CGGCCGACGACCAGATCGTCGCTGCGCCCGCCTATGCGGGCCGCACGCTCGTACATCGCGACGAGCAACGGCAGCGTCTACGGCGTCGACGCCAAGACCGGACGGCAGCGCTGGCACGCGACCTCGTTCGCGCGCTTCGGACGGCGCGAGTACTTCTACGCGACGCCGACCGTCGCCTACGGGCGAGTCTTCATCGGGAACGCGGACGGGACCGTCTACGCCTTCGGCGCGTCGACCGGCAACCTTCTCTGGGCGCGCGAGGTCGGGACGTACGTCTACACGGCGGCCGCGGTCTGGCGGCGGACGGTGTTCGTCGGCACCTGGGACGGGACCTTCATCGCGCTCGACGCCCGCACCGGAGAGCCGCGCTGGCGGTTCAGCGCTCCGTCGGGGATCACCGGCGCGCCGACCGTCCTCGCCGGGCTCGTCTACTTCTCGACGTGCGGGAGGTGCGGCGCCGGGGGATTGCGACGAGTGAAGATCGGCCCTCGGCGAACCTTCGGGCTGAACGCGCGCAACGGCGACCTGATCTGGCGCTTCCACGACGGCAAGTACTCGCCGCTCGTCGCCGACGGCCACCGGATCTACATCACGGGCCGGAACAAGATCTACGCGCTCATTCCGCAGGTACGCTGGTTGAAGCTCCAGAGAGCGAAGGCCGGTCGAGAAGTGCGCGCGGCTGAAGCGAGCAAAACGGCGAGCCCGATGCCTGTCAAGGGCCAGACGAGGTACGAGCGTCTGGAACACGCGGCTCAGGAAAAGCAGGACGAACATCGAGACCGAGAAGCCGGCAGCAGCAGTCCAAGCGGTCCCGGCGCGCCTCTGACTCCAGAGCAGCCACGCAGTGATCGGCAGCCAGAACGACGATCGCGAGCAGCACGAACGGGTAGTCGCCGAAGCGGTCGTCGATCACGCCCGAGGCCGAGCAGGAGCGCGCGCGAGGCCGTAGCCGACGATCCGGTACGTCCCGGCGCCGTACGAGACGGTGTCGGCCCAGAGGGCTCCGGGATCGGCGATCAGGAACGGGATGCACGGTGGCGAGGAAGACCCCGAGGAACGCGGCGCCTGACTGGTAGAGCGTGCGGCGTGGGACGCGGGCGGCGAGGAGCATCACCGCAAGGAACGGGAGGGCGACGAGCGCGAACTGCTTCAGCGCGAGCGCGACGCCCAGGCTCGCCGCCGCCCAGACCGGGTGTCCTCGCGCGAGCAGCGCGAACGAGAGGACGAGCGCCAGGAGCGCAGGGGCGTCGGCGGTCCCGAACCAGGCCCCGTGGACGATGAGCGGGTTCGCGGCGAGACCGGCGCCGACCGCGAGGCGGACGACCAAGGGGCCGGGGAAGAGCAGGGCCGCCGGCAGCAGCGCGAAGGTCGCGAGCAGGACGAAGAGCCGGTAGTCGTCCCAGGGGCTCGGCAGGAGCCGCCACGCGGCGGCGGTCAGCGCCGTGCCCGGGAAGTACGCGAAGTGGTGCGCGCGCCGCGCGGTCGAAGGCGGCCTCCTCGTCGTCCGCCGCCGGGTAGAAGCGCTCGAGGCCCGAGTCGCCGTAGTCGTGCCCGTACGGGTTGTCGCCGTCGAGGATGAGGTCGCCGGCGATCTCGATCTGGTACGTCGAGTCGTTCGTGAAGTACCAGGGGGCGGTCGCGTCGCGCAGCCCGACCTGGAGCAGCACGGCCGGTACGAGGAGCATCGCGCAGACGACTCCCGTTAGCGCCGATCGCCGCCCAGCGGGGCCATGTGCGGTACCGCCAGCTGGCGGCCGCGGCGAGGGCGACGAGGAGCCCGGCGAGGACGGCGGTCGAGCGCAGGATCCCGAGATCCCACTCGCGATCGGCGACTCGGACGAGCGGCCCGAGGATGCCGCGCGGGTCGGACGGAGGGCGGGTCGAACGGCCAGGCGGCGGAGCCCAGGTCGGGCATCGTGATCCCGACGAGCACGCCGAGCGTTGCCAGGAGCGCCCAGGGTGTGACGCGCGTCACGGTCCGAGTATGGCCGGGTCGTCGGCCCGCGAGAGCAGGAAGCTCGCGGCGACCGCGATCGCGAGCCACGTGACGGGATCCTCGAAAAAGCCGCTGTACGCGAGCGAGTGCACGAAGAGCGTGAGCAGCACGGCGCCCAAGCCCGAGCCCGAGGGGAGGATCGAGGCGCCGCACGCGCTCGATCAGCGCCGCGGCCCCTCCGAGGAGGGCGAGGTAGGCGGCGAACCCGATCAGGCCCGAGCTCGGCGGCCACGGTGAGGGGCGTCGTGTGGGAGACGAAGCGGGTCGGCGAGCCGCCCTGTTCCGACCGCGCCTGGCTCGCGACCGGCTGGCTTCCGAGGCCGACCCCTTCGACCGGGTGGTCGCGGAAGACCTTCATCGTCAGCTCGACGCGACGCGAGCGGTCGCTCGTGAACCGACGCGCGGAGTGGTCCTCGATCGACACGAGCACGGCGGCCGCGGCGCCGAGGAGCACGACGAGCGCCGTCACGGCTGCCGCGATCCTCAGGCTGCGAGTGCCGGCGACGATCGCGAGCGCGAGCGTGACGACGAAGAGCGCCGCCATGCTCGACTGCGAGTACGAGAACCACACTCCCGCGAAGAGAACTCCGATCAAGCGGCAGCGCGAGCAGCGGGTTGAGCTTCCGGTAGAGGACGGCGACGACGACGATCGCGATCCCGAGCACGACGTGGCGGCGCGTAGAGGCTCGGGTCGCGGAACAGCGACGTGACGCGGAAGAAGGAGCTATAGGCGTTCCCGACCTCGACGCTCGGCGAGAAGAACCAGAGCTCTTGCGTCGCCGCCTGGACGATCCCGACGACCGCGAACAGCGTCGCCAGCGCGACCGCGATCACCGCGAGCACCCGCGTCATCCACGGCGGGTACGGAGCCCGCGCGACGACACCGAGCGAGCACGCCGAAGGGGAGCAGGAAGTAGGCGAGCACGTTCTCGCCGGCATGCGAGGTCGTCCGTCCAGATCAGCGAGACCGCGGCGATCCGCGAGGAACGCGATCGCGGGCACGGAGACGAGCATCGGCACGGGACGGATCTCTCGTGCCCCGGAGCGCGTGCCAGGCGAGCGCGAGCGCTGCGGCGCCGAGCACCCCGTAGAGGGGAAGGAGCCTGCCGAGCTGTCCCGAGCTCGCGACGCCGATGAAGTAGCGGTGCTCGGAGCCGAACGACGAGCGGCGGCCGGAACGGCGCGGCCGCGAGCACGACCGGCGTCACGAGCACCGGCCAGCGGGCGAAGATCGCCGCGCCGATCGCCATGCCGACGAGCCCGCCGGCTCCGAGCGCGAGCAGCTTCGGCGAGAGGCCGCTGTCCCGACTCGGAGAGGTCGGCGACGAGGCCGGCCTCGGCGAGGGCGAGCAGCGCGAGGCCGCCGAGGAGCATCAGCCGCCCGCGCGCGAGCAGGAGCAAGGCTGCGCCAACCGCCCCCGCCACCGCCGCGAGCTGGGCCCACTCTCCCGAGTCCACTGACGGAGAACGCTAAACGCGGCCGAGCATGAAGCGCCTGCCGAACGCGCCGATCCGCGCGCGCTCCTGCGGCAGGTAGAAGCCGGTGAGCGCGAGCACGAACGGATACGCGGCCGTGAGCCCGATCGCCGCCGGCAGCCCGTCCGAGGAGCCTTGCCCGCGACGACGAGGACGACCGCCGTCCCGATCGCGAAGGCCACGCGCCGCCACTGGTAGATCACCGGGAAGACCCGCTGCGCCTTCCACGTGATCCCGAGGAACATCGCGAAGTACGAGGCGACCATCGAGATCGCGGCGCCGCGTCATCCCGTACGGTGGGATCAGGATCAGGTTGAGCGCGACGTTGAAGAGGGCCGCGGCGCCGGTGATCATCCAGTTCGAGCCGCGTCGTCCTGCGCGTCCGATCGACGTCACGACGACGACGTACATGCCGAAGACGACGAAGGCGAACACGAGCAGCGGCACGACCCGCTCGCCGCCGTAGAAGTCCGGCGTCGTCAGCAGGCGCACGATCCACGGCGAGCTCAGTCCGAGCGCGACGGCTGCCCACGAGGAGAAGAACGTGACGTAGGTGAGCACGATAGCCGTACGTCCGCTTCGCCTCCGTCCTCGGGGATCGAGAAGGCGAACGCGGGCCAGGCCGTGCCGGAACGCCGCGAGCAGGAAGAGGAGCGCCGCCGAGATCCGCATGCCGATCGCGTACAGGCCGAGCTCGTGCTGGTCCCTGGATGCGGACGAGGAAGAAGCGGTCGCTGAAGTCGATCAGGTTCAGCGCTACCACCGACGGGCACGAACGGCATGCCCCACGCGGTCATGCGTCGGAAGACGTCCCTGTCGAACTCGAGCCCGAGCTGCATCCGCCGGTACGCGAGCAGGACGGCTCAGACGGCCAGCGTCCCGCTGAAGTTGCCGACGAGCACGCCGATCGGGCCCTTGTCGAGGACGACGACGAGCAGGATCGTCGCGCCGACCGTGAGCAGGACGTTCGCGAGGCTGCGATCGAGTAGCTCACCGATCGCTCCTCGACGCGGAAGAGCGCCATCAGCTGGTCGTAGTTCATCGAGGCCCAGAGTCCGACGAAGGCGGCGCGGACGAGGTTCGCGTAATCGCTCGTCCCGAAGATCGCCGTCGAGATCGGCTCCGCGAGCACGAGGCCCACGGCGAGCGCGATCGTCGCCGCGCCCATCGTGAACCAGAACGAGGTGCGGACGACCGTCTGTCGCGCCTCGCTCGTCCTCGGCCTGGAAGTAGAAGCGGAAGAACGAGCTCTGGATCCCCGCGCGGAGAAGCGCGAAGACGACCGCCGAGAGGGCGACGAGCACCTCGATCGCGCCGTAGTCGCGCGGCGAGAGGTAGCGCGTGTAGAGCGGGAGCAGGAGGACGGCGACGATCCGCTGGATCAGGCCGCCGAGCCCGTAGATCACGGAGTGCTTGCCGAGCCGCTGGATCTGCGCTGCGAGGCCCAAGCTAGAGCCGAGCGTAGATGTCGAGCAGGCGGTCGGTCATCCGCTCGACGTCGTGCACCTCTTCCACGTAGGCGCGACCGGCCTCACCGAGGCGCTTGCGCTCCTCGAACGACTCGACGAGCGGCCGCAGCACGTCCACGAGGTCGTCCTTCGTCGCGCGCACGATCGGCACCTTCACGCCGAAGGCCTCCTCGGTCTGGCGCACGGCGTCCTCGTCCAGCGACGTGACGACCGGCTTGCCGAGCGCCATGCCCTCGATCGTGAAGATCGCCGTGCCAGTCGCGCAGCACCTGGTCGACGACGATGTCCGCCTGCTTGTAGCGCTCGAGCGCCTCTTCGTTCCGAACGCCGTGGACGACGTCGAGGTCGACTGGAAGCTGCTTGCACGCCTCGATGACGTGCTCGGTGCCCTTCTTCTCCTTGTTCGACGGCGCGTGCACGATCCGGACCCGCTCGCGCTCGACCGGCGGCACCGGCTCGTAGCCCGAGAGGTCGATCCCCGGCGGCAGCACTTCCGCGTCGTAGGGGATGAAGCTCGAGCGCCGCGAACGAGCCGACGACTCGCGCGTCCGCCTTCAGCCCGTACATGAGCTCCTCCTTCGGCCGCTCGCGGATGTCGGCGCCGAGGAAGTGGAAGAGCGACTTGCGCCGTGTCGCCTTGAGGATCGGGAACTGGAGCTTCTTCGGGACGAGCGTCAGCCCGAAGTAGAAGTGGAAGATGTCCGTCTGCGGCAGGAGCTTCGAGAGCGCGCGCCACTGCACGAGCTGCTGGCGGACGAAGCCCTCAGCGCGGCCGCTTCAGGTTCCAGTCGGCCTGGTCGGGCCGGAACGGCTGCGTGTTGAAGACGACGAGCCGCGCATCGACGCCGCGTCTGCGCAGCGCCTGCACGTTCGTCCAGCCGACCCCGGCCAGGTTGACCGGGCAATGCGTGACGCGCAGAGGCACCTCAGGCGTCGGGAAAGAGGAACTCGCACCTTGTCCCAGCGGGCGATCTCGCAGCCGTTGGCTCGGTTGAAACTGCGCCTCGACGCGGTCGCCCGCGAAACGTGCCCTGGACGTCGGCCTCCTGAGGCCCGCCGTAGATCTGCGTGCAGGCCACGTCCTTCGGGACGGGCGCGAACGGTTCCTCGATGCCGGCTCGAGGCGCTCGCAGGCCTCGGCGGCGTCGCGGCAGCGTGCCGCTCCGCCCGGGCAGCGCAGCGTCCAGACCTTCGTCGGGGCCTCGCCGCCCGGCCGTGACGGAGATCTCGAGCGTCCGCGGTCGGCTGCTGACGTCCGTCACCCTCGCTCGAGGAGCTGCCGGCTCATGCAGCCGGTCGCGACGAACGCGACGAGCGCCAGCACCGCGACGCCGCACTAGAGCGCGTTCGCCGGCAGGAGCAGCGCGTAGCCCTCGCGCAGGAAGGGCGTGCGGTCGACGAGCGCGCCGACGCAGTCGGTCGCCGTCGGGCCTTCCTCGGTGACGATCTCGCGTGAGCAGCTCGGGCGGCGTGAGCTCGAACAGCGCTGCGCTCGGCCTCGTTCGGCTCCGGTGCGCGACGCCGCCTCGATCGGCGCCAGCTTGATGATCTCGCAGGCGACGACGGTCGGGACGCTGCGCGCGGCGGCGGCCTCGGCGAGAGCCGTCGTCCCGATCTTGTTGTTGAGCGTGCCGTCGCGGAACACCGTGTCCGCTCCGACCAGGAAGAGCGTCGCGCCGTCGAGCGCGGCCGGGGCATCGGCGTCCTCGACGAGGTCGACGTCGAGGCCCTCGGCCGCGGAGGTCCTCGGCGAAGGCGCGACCCTCGCCGACCGGCTCCGAGACGGTGCAGATCGCGCGAGCCGGAGGCGTGTGCACGAGCGCCTCGCGAACCGTCGCCGAAGCCGAGTGCGTGAGCACGACGGCGTCCTTCAGCCGGTCCTGGAGCTGGATCGCGATCGACGCTGCGGCTCGCATCCGGCCGTCGAGTATTCCGTTGCCCTCTTCGCCGATCAGGCTGCCGAAGCTCGTCGACGTCGAGGTGGCGATGCGCGCTCGCCGCGGCGAGAACGCGGCCCGATGCGCCCGCGATCGCACCGACGCCCGGCCGGCTCTCCGAGAGCTCGCGTCCCGCGCCGATCGAGCGCTTCGAGCAGCGCGTCGGACGTGTCGAACGGCTGCTCGGAGACCTCGAGCAAGCGTCTCGACGGCTCGCCTCGCCATCCAGCTCGCACCATGATTGCGGTCGCTCCGAAGCTCCTCGACCGTGGCGGCAAGGCCGGACATGCGGGCGATTCTACCCGCGGCGGATAGATTTCAGCCGTGGCGAGCACCGGCCAAGAGACGCTGCCGCGGCGGCTGCCCGGCCGATGCCGAGGAGCCGGCGCCGTCGATTTCGGTCGTGATTCCCGGTCTACAACGAGGCCGCGAGCATGCGCCGAGCTCTACGCGCGGGCGGTCGAGTCGCTCGATCGCGCAGGCCATTCGTTCGAGCTGATCTTCGTCGACGACGGCTCGACCGACGCGACGTTCGGCGAGCTCGAGCGACTGCATGCGGCGGACGGCCGGGTCCGCGCGGTGCGCCTCAAGCGGAACTTCGGCCAGCACGCCGCGATGCACGCAGGGCTCGTCCGCGCGCGAGGCGAGGTGCTCGTGACCATGGACGGCGACCTCCAGAACTCTCCGGAAGACCTGCCGCGCCTCGTCGACGCGGTCGAGGCCGGCGCCGACGTCGCGAGCGGCACGCGGACGTCGCGGCGCGACTCGTGGGGCCGGACGCTTCCCTCTCGCGTTCATCAACGGCATGCTGCGCCGCTTCACGGGCGTCGAGATCGCCGACTTCGGCTGCGCGTTCAACGCGTACCGGCGAAGCGCGATCGAGCCGATGCTGGGCTCGATCGGCCGGCAGAAGTTCACGAAGGCGCTCGTGCTCTCCGGCGGTGCGAGCGTCGTCGAGGTTCCCGGTCGAGCACTCGCCGCGGGCGGGGCGCTCCCGCTACTCGCCGCTTCGTCTCACCCGGCTCGCGCTCCACGTCCTCGCCGGCTTCTGGCCGCAGCCCATCCAGTGGATCGGCGTCGCGCTCGGAGTTCTGTGCACGACTCGCCGCGCTCGCGCTGGGCGCCTACGGCGTCGTCTACTGGATCGACGAGCTCGAACTTCCCCGGCCCGCTCTTCGGCGGAGTCGGCGTGATCTTCGTCCTCGGCATGCAGGGCTTCATCCTCGCGCTCGTCGGCGAGTACCTCGGCCGCATCCAGCGCGAGGTCGAGGGCCGGCCGCTCTACACGATCGCCCAAGAGCTAGGCCCTGTAAAGGTTTACGGGGCTGGCCCCTTTGGAAGTGTTAGCGCAGCTGGCCGGCGAAGGGCGTGCCCTCGAGGGCGTCGCGGACCTCGCCGTAGTTCTCGATCAGCTCCTCGTGGGCCGTCGGGTTCACCTTCTGAAGCGACGACGAGACCCGCTGCGGCTCGACATCGAGGAACCGGAACAGCTCGTCGAAACCCGCCTGCTCGCTCCTCGACGAGGTCCTCGTAGACGACCTCGCATGTACGGCACGCCGACGCGCTTGAATCGAACGCGAGCGCCGGCGATCGCGCGCTCGTGAAGCGTCAGCCGCCGCACCAGCGTGTCGGTATCGAGACGGAGCCGCACGGCCTCGACCTCCTGGCCGTCGCGTGCGTGGAGCACGCCCTGCCGTGCCTCGACCTGCCTCCTTCGAGAGAACGACGTCGAGGGCGTTGCGACGCATGAGGTGGATGATCCGCGCGCGCTTCAGCCACAGGCGCCGGCATCAGCGGCTTGCTGATCCGCGTCAGCTGGCTGTACATCAGCTTGAACCCGACGGCGTCGATCCCCGGGCGCGCCGCGAATGCTCGGCCGAGGTAGTGCCACAGCCAGTACGGGCGAGCAACGCGGCCGCCGCCCTTGTCGGCGATGAACGTCTGCCAGTAGAGGAGCTCCCGCTCCCCGCCCCATCTCGGGTGGCCCTTCGCCGCCGTGCATGAAGAGCTCGGACTGGGCCAGCACGCGCGGATGGCTGTTCAGCATGTCGACGACCCAGGTCGAGCCGCTGCGCTGAGTCGAGAGGACGACGAACTTCGTCACGGCAGGAGAGACTAGTCGGCGAGGGTAGGCTTCCGGGCCGTGAAGGCGAAGCGCGTTCTCGTCACCGGCGGCGCCGGGTTCATCCCCTCGAACTTCGTGCGCCACATCCTCCAGGCGACCCCGTACGAGGTCGTCTCGCTCGACGCTCTCACCTACGCGGGGAGCATGGACAACCTCGCCGCGGTCACCGGCTCACGAGCGGCACTCGTTCGTCCACGGCGACATCCGCGACCCCGACCTCGTCCGGCAGGTCGTGGCCGAGGTCGACGTGATCGTGAACGCGGCGGCCGAGTCCCACGTCGAGAAGTCGATCGAGGCCGGCGCCTCCGAGTTCGTGACCACGAACGTCGAGGGCACGCAGATCCTTCTCGACGCGATCCGCGAGACCCCGGTCGAGCGCTTCATCCTCTTCTCGTCGAGCGAGGTCTACGGCACGGCGCTCTACGCGCCCATGGACGAGGAGCACCCGCTGAACCCGCGCAGTCCCTATGCGGCGACGAAGGCCGGGCGCCGACCGCCTCGCGTACTCGTACTACGTCACGTACGGGCTCCCGATCGTGATCGTCCGGCCCGTTCAACAACTACGGGCCGCGCCAGCATCCGGAGAAGGTGATCCCGCGCTTCATCACGCAGGCGCTCTCCGACGAGCCGCTGACGATCCACGGCGACGGCCACGCGAGCCGCGACTGGCTGTACGTGGACGACGACGCCGAGGCGATCGAGGCGATCATCGCGGCCGACGAGTCGGTGGTCGGCGAGGTGATCAACGTCGCGACCGGCATCGACATCACGGTCTCCGACATCGCCGACAAGGTGCTCGACCTGCTCGGCAAGCCGAAGTCGCTGAAGATGCACGTCGACGAGCGGCCGGGGCAGGTCCACCGGCACATCGGGTCGACGGACAAGGCCGAGACGCTGCTCGGCTGGCGGGCTCGCACCTCGTTCGAGGACGGGCTCGAGCGCACCATCTCGTGGTACCGCGACAATGAGGCCTGGTGGAGGGCCCCGGAGCGGCGACCGGCAGACGTCTTCTCGTCCTAGGGGCCGGGCCCGCGCAGCTCGGCCTGCTCGCGGCGGCCCGCGAGCGGGGGCTGTTCGTGATCGCGCTCGACCGCGACCCGGCGGCGCCCGGGTTCCAGCTCGCGGATCGGCGGGCGATCATCTCGACCGAGGACGAGCAGGGCATCGAGCGCCTCGCCGATGCGGAGCGAGTCGAGGGCGTGATCGCGCCGGGGATCGACTGGCCGGTCGGGATCGCCGCGCGCGTGGCCGAGAAGATGGGCCTGCCCGCATCCGATCAGCGGAGCCGTCGCGGCCCTCGCCGTCTCGAAGCAGAGGCAGCGTGAGCTCCTCGCCGAAGCCGGCGTCCCGCAGCCGCGGTGGCACCTCGTGTCCGAGCCCGAACGAGGGGCTGCCCGATGCCGTCGGTCGTCAAGGCGCCGGACCGGCAGGGGCAGAAGGGCCTGACCCTCGTTCGCTCGGAGGAGGAGCTGCCGGCGGCGATCGCCCGCGCGATCGAGGAGTCCCGCAGCGGCGTGGCGCTCGTCGAGGAGGTCGTCGACGGGCCCGAGGTGACCGTGAACGCGTTCTCGCTGCGCGGCGAGTTCCATCCCGCTGACCGTGACCGACCGGCTCACGGCCGAGCCTCCCGCTTTCGGAGTCGCGCTCGCGCATGTGTGGCCGAGCGAGGCCGGCGGCGAGGCCGCGCAGGTCGCGGAGGCCGCCGTCGCGGCGCTCGGGATCGAGAACGGGCCCACCTACACGCAGCTTCGGATCGGGCCGGACGGGCCGCAGGTGATCGAGGTCGCCGCCCGGCTCGGCGGGGGCACGACGCGGAGCTCGCGAAGCTCGCGCTCGGCGTCGACCTCAACGGCCTTGCGCTCCAGGCCGCGCTCGGCGAGTCGATCTGGTCGGCGGCGCTGCACGCCGAGCCCGCAGGTCGGCGGCGCGGTCGCCCGCTTTCTCGTCCCGCCCGAGGGCGTCCTGCAGGAGGTCGAGGGCGTCGAGGAGGCCCGTGCCGTCGAAGGCGTCCACGACGTGCGGATCTACCGTGAGCCCGGCCACGTCTTCGGCCCGTTCCGTCGCGGCGCCGACCGCGCGGGCGCGGTGCTCGCGACCGGCGACAGGCGCGAGGAGGCCCTCGAGCGGGCCGACGAGGCCGCTCGTCTCATACGCTTCAAGGTCGGTGCAGAGAGTCTCGTCTGAGAAACGGAAGACGATGCTCGGCTTCCAGCCGCCGGCGATCGGCGACGAAGAGATCGACGCCGTCGCGGAGACGCTGCGGTCCGGCTGGCTGACGACCGGGCCCGCGCGCGGCCGAGCTCGAGCGGCGCTTCGCGGAGTACGTCCGCGCCGAGCACGTGCTCGCCGTGGCCTCCGGGACGGCGGCGCTGCACCTCTCGCTGCTGGCGGTCGGCGTCGAGCCGGGCGACGAGGTGATCACGACGCCGATCACGTGGCCCGCGACCGCGAACGTGATCGTCCACGCCGGCGCGACTCCGGTCTTCGCCGACGTGCGCGACTCCGACCTCAACATCGACCCCGAGCGCGTCGCCGAGCTCGTCACCGACCGGACGAAGGCGATCATGCCCGTCGACCTCGCGGGGCAGCCGGCCGACCTCGATCCGCTGATGAGCCACGGCATCCCGGTGATCGACGACGCGGCCCATGCCGCGGAGAGCGAGTACCGCGGACGGAAGATCGGCGTCGATCGCCGACGTCACGTGCTTCTCCCTCTACGCGACGAAGAACCTCACCGCGGGCGAGGGGGGCCTGATCTCGACGAACGACTCGAGGATCGCCGAGGCGATCGAGAACCTGCGGCTCATGCGCCGCGGGGACGGCTCGCTCTACGACATCGTCGTCCCCGGCTACAAGGCGAACCTCTCCGACGTGCTGGCCTCGATCGCGCTCGTCCAGCTCGACAAGCTGGAGCAGCACGGCGAGATCCGGCGGCGCCAGTTCGCGGCCTACGACGAGGCGGTCGCCGAGCTCGACGGCATCGAGCCGCTCGCGCGCGACGAGCGCGACACCCACGCGTACCACCTCTACGTCGTCCGCATCGACGCCGAGCGGGCCGGCGGCACGCGCGACGAGTACCAGCGGCGCCTCGCCGAGGAGAACATCGCGACGAGCATCCACTTCCTGCCGGTCCACATGCTCACGGCGTACCGCGAGCGCTTTCCCGACCAGCCGCCGCTGCCGGTCGCCGAGAAGGCCGGCTCCGAGGTGCTCTCCCTGCCGCTGTCGCCCGCACACTCCGACGCCGACATCGCGGACGCGATCTCCGCGCTGCGCCGGGTCCACGACTCGTTCACGATGAGCCGGCCGATTCGCGTCGCGCTGACCCTGCTCGTCACGGGGCTCTGCACCGCGTACGTCCTCTGGAAGATCGACATCGGCAAGACGATCGACGTGATCGCGGACGCCGACCCGCTCTACTTCTTCCTCGCGCTCGCGATCATGATCGTGACGATCCTCCCGATGGCGTGGCGCTGGCAGCTGATGCTGCGGGCGAAGGGCGTCGAGGACGGCATTCCCTGGCTGACGCGGGCCTACTTCGTCTCCTATGCGGCAGGCCAGGTACTCCCGACGTCGGTCGGCGGAGACGCGGTCCGGATCTACGAGACGGCGCGCCGCCATCCGGGGCACGGGGACACGGCTGCGGCCACGGTGCTCCTCGAGCGTGCGATCGGCGGTGCGGCGACGCTGATGCTGGCCGCCGTCGGCTTCCTGCTCGCGCTCGGCCACTACGACGTCGGGCCGTACCTCTGGATCGAGGCGTTCTTCGTCGTCGGCGACCGTCATCTTCGGCTTCCTGCTCTTCTCGCGGCGCGCACGGCCGCTGCTTCGGCTCGGCAGGCCCGTGCTCGCCGTCTTTCGCCTCGACCGGCTCGTCGGCCAGGTGTACCAGGCGATGCACTCGTACCGCGATCACGCCGGCGTGCTGGTGGTCGTCCTCGTCGTCACGCTCGGCGTCCAGGCGGCTCGCGTGCTCGCGATCTGGCTGAGCGGCGAGGCGGTGGGCATCGATCTCTCGCCGCGGCCGTACTACGTGATGGGCCCGCTCCTGTTCCTCGTCATGCTCGTCCCGTTCACGCTCAACGGCCTCGCCGTCCGCGAGGCGTTCTTCGTCAGCTTCCTCGGGAACGTCGGCGTCGACGGCGACAGCGCCTTTGCCGCGGGCTTCCTCTTCTTCGTCGTCACCGTCCTGATGGCGGTCCCGGGCGCGGTGATCCTCGCCTGGGAGGGCCTCCGTGGGCCGCGGGAGGTCCGCCAGGCCGATGCCTGAGGTGTCGGCGGTCGTCGTGACCTACAACGCGGCGCCGCTGGATCGAGCGCTCCCTCGAGAGCCTGCGCGGGACCGGGGCCGAGGTGATCGTCGTCGACAACGGCTCGACCGACGGGACGCTCGAGCTCGTGCGCGAGAGGTTTCCGGAGGCGCGGCTGATCGAGCAGGAGAACCGCGGCTTCGGCGCGGGCAACAACGCCGGCATGCGCGTGGCCTCGGGGCGGTACTTCCTGCTCCTGAACCCGGACGCCTGGCTGAAGGAGGGCGCGCTCGAACGGCTGGTCGCGTTCGCGGACGAGCACCCGGAGGCCGCGGTCGTCGGCCCGCGCCTCCTCAACCCGGACGGTTCGCTCCAGCGCTCGGTCCGCGGCTATCCGACTCCGTGGCGGATCGCCACCGAGTACTTCTTCCTCCGCAAGCTCGCGCCTCGCTCCCGCGCGCTGAACGCCTTCTTCGGCGCGAACTTCGACCACGAGTCGGTCCGGGAGGCCGAGTTCCTCTTCGGCGCCTGCCTGCTCGTCCGGCGCGAGGCCGTGGACTCGGTCGGCGGCTTCGACGAGGACTTCTTCCTGATGAGCGAGGAGGTGGACTGGTGCTACCGCTTCCGGCGGGCAGGCTGGAAGGTGCTCTTCTACCCGGGCGCCGAGGTCTTCCACGTCGTGGGCGCGTCGCTCAACCCGGCGCCAGTTCAGGCGCATCGTGCGCGGCCATCTCCAGTTCCTCCGGAAGCACCGCGGCTCGCGACGTCGCAGAGCGGGCCCGCCGCGTGATGCTGTGGGGACTGCGCTTCCGGGGCCTGCTCTACCGAGGTGAGCGGGGGCGTGCGTACCGTGACACCGCCCGGTGGCTCGGCTCGGGCAAGACGGCCACGCTCCTAGAATCGCCCAGGTGAAAGCCCTCGTCCTCGACGTCGGCTGGGTCAACGGCCTGGCCGCGATTCGCTCGCTCGGGCGGGCCGGGATCCCCGTTCTCGCCCTCGATCACCGCGCGAGCCCGCTCGGGTTCCGCTCGCGCTACGCGCAGCCGGTGCGCGTGCCCGACCCGGCTGCCGACGAGGACGGCTTCGTCGCGGCCGTCGCGGAGGCGGGGCCCGGAGTCCTCTTCCCGACGCACGATCCGCCGCTGAACGCGCTTGCGCGAAATCGCGACCGGCTCGACGGGTTTCTCTTCCCGTTTCCCGTCCTGGGACCGGCTCGAGGCGATCCAGGACAAGCGCCACCAGCTCGAGACAGCCGTCGCGGCCGGCGTCGACATTCCCGAGACACGCTCTACCCCTCCAGCGCGGCCGAGGCTGGCCGAGCTGCAACTCCCCGTCCTCGTCAAGCCACAGCATCCGGACGGCTTCAAGCGCACGATTCGGCAGGCAGGCCTTTCGCTGCGAGACGAGGGCGGAGCTCGAGCGGGCCTACGCGGACGCCGAGCCGTTCGGGCCGATGGTGCAGGAGCTCGTTCCCGGCGGCGACGAGGAGCTCTACAGCCTCGGCAGCTACCTGCGCGAGGACGGCGAGCCGCTCGGGCTCTTCTCCGGCCGCAAGCTCGAGCAGGTTCCGCCGCTGGTCGGCACGTGCCGCGTCGGCGAGGCCGTCTGGGTGCAGGAGGTGGTCGACGCCGGGCTGCGGTTCCTGCGCGCTCTTGGCTACCACGGCATCTCCCAGGTCGAGTTCAAGCGCGACCCGCGCGACGGGCGCTTCAAGCTGATGGAGATCAACCCGAGGCTCTGGCAGTGGCACGGGCTCGCCGCCGCGTGCGGGGTCGACATACCGCTGATCGCCTACCGCGACCTGACCGGGGAGAGCGTCGCCCCGGCCTCGATGAACGGCTCCGGGAAGCGATGGGCGATCATCGCTCATGCCCGGAGAGAGGCCCGCCGTTCCCGCGGCCGCCGTACGTCGACGCCGTCTTCGCGAAGGACGATCTCCGGCCCGGGCTCGTGCACATCGCCCGGGTGGTGAAGGGGGCCGTCACGTGATCCCCGAAGCCGTCGAGCGGAGAGCCCGCTGGGTGCTCGACTCGATCGGCGCCCGCGACGTCGGCTTCGGCGACGACGTGCGCGTACGACGCGGAGGCCTGGGAGCAGGTCGAGCGCGGCGAGCGCCCGCGACGACCCGCTGGCCCAGGCGTTCTTCCACCTCGCCCGCGTCGAGGAGCGAAACGGCGCGCGCGACGAGCACGACCGCTTCCGGGCGGCGTCCTCCTGCCTCGACCCGCTCGACCCGCCACTCGAGCGGCTGCGTCGAGAGCTCGGCCTGGAGCCCCCGCGCTGGGGCGGGGCGCGCTTCGCGGTTGCGCTCACTCACGACGTCGACTCGCCCTGGAAGTGGACGCGGATAGGGTCTCAAGGGCGCCGCGGCCCGCGCGAAGACGGACCTCGGCCCACGGTCGCGTCCGGTCCGGCGCTGCGGGAGCTGCGCGGGCTGGCCGGGCGCGCCGCTGCACAAGGTCGACGCGGGACCGATCCGTTCTGGAGCTTCGATCGGATCCTCGCCGACGAGCGGCGCTGCGGCGCCTCGTCGACGTTCTTCCTCCTGGCCGAGCACGCGCACGAGCTCGACGGCGCCGCCGTCGAGGCGTACGAACGGCTGCGCCCTCGGCTCGTCGAGACGCTGCGCGACGGCGGCGCCGAGGTCGGCCTCCACGGCAGCTACTCGGCCGCCGACGACCCAGCGCGGATCGTGCGCCGAGAAGGAGACTCCTCGAGGCGCTCGCCGGCCCCGTCCGCGGCCAGCGGTACCACTTCCTGCGCGCTCGACCCGCACCGCAATCTCGCCCAGCTCGAGGCGGCCGGCTTCGCGTACGACTCGACGCTCGGCTTCGGCGACGCTCTCGGCTTTCGCGCCGGCATCGCGCATCCGTTTCGCCCCTGGGACTTCGAGCGGGATGCGCCGCGCGACCTCGTCGAGGTGCCGCTCGCGGCGATGGACGTCACGCTCTCGGCCGAGCGCTACCTCGGCCTGAGCGCCGGGGAAGCGGAGGAGCGTCTGCGTGCGCTTGCTCGACTGGGCCGCGGAGAACGGCGGAGGCTTCGCCGTGCTCTGGCACTCCGAGCAGTACGACTCGGCGCTCCTGCCCGGCTGGGATCGGTTGTACAAGCGGTTCATCGAGGAGGTCCAGCGGCGGGGCGGCGTCTGCCTGCAGGCTGGTGCCCTCGCCGAGGAGGCGCGCGCGTGGCTGTCGTGAGCGAGCGGATTCAGATCTACCGCGCCGGGGCCGGCCGGATCGGCTCGTCCGCGCTCTTCCTCGCGCTCGTGCTCGCGGCTCCGGCGCTCCTCGGCCTCGGGCGGCTCTTGCCCGACGAAGGGCTGGGGCTCGCGCTCCGGCTCGCGGCGGCTGCCGCGTGTGTCCTCCTCCTGCCGGGCGGGATCTTCGTCCGCGCGATGGGCCGCCCGCACACGTTCGGCGTCACGATCGCGGCGTCGTTCGCATGGAGCCTCGCGGCGCTCGCCGGGGCGCTCGCGTTCACCTTCGCGATCGACGGGACGATCGAGACGACGCTCTGGCTGCTCGCCGGTTTCGCCGGGCGTCTGCCTCGTGCCGGCCCTGATGCGCGCGCCGGTCGCCTCCGAGCCGAGCGAGCGCAAGACGCTCGCCGGCGTCGCCGTGGCGGGCTCCCTCTTCGCCGGAGCCGTCTGGTGGACGGCGAACACGATCTAGGGCGACGGCCTCTTCCACCTCGCCCGCGTGCGGAAGCTCGAGGCGTTCGACCTGACGTCGCTGAACGTCGTCAACGAGTTCCGCGACGGAGGGCTTCACCCCGGCTACGCGTTTCCGCTCTGGCACTCGGCCTGCGCGCTCATCGCTCGCCTTGCCGACGTCGACCCTGCGACCGCGCTCCTGCACCTGCCGGCGATCCTCACGCCGCTCGCTGTCGTGCTCGCCTACGCGGCCGGTGCCGCGCTCTTCCGCTCGCCGGGCGCAGGGGTCGCCACGGCCGCCGCTCAGGTCGGCCTGATCGGATTCTCGCGCTCGGGCACCGGCTCGTTCGACTTCATGGCTCAGCCGGCGACCGTCTCCCGCGCGCTCATCGCGCCCGCCCTGCTCGCGCTCGTCTTCTCGTTCGTCGGCGGAGGGCGGACGGAGGCAGGTGCTCGTCGATTGCGGCGGCCTCGCTCGGGCTCGCGCTCGTGCACCCGACGTACGCCTTCTTCGTCGCGGTGCCGCTCGTTGGCTTCCTCGTCGCCCGCGCAATCCTGGCGACCGGCGCTGGCGGGAGCTGCATCCGGGTGGCAGCTGCGCTACCGGCCGTGCTCCTCCCGGCGGGCCTGTTCGCGCTCTGGCTGAAGCCGATCGTGGACGAAACCGTCTCGCACCGGCCGGACGCAGCCGAGCAAGCGCGGGCGATCGCGCACTACGGGCGCCAGATCGACGTCGTCGACGGGATGCTCAGACTCGCTCCGGAAGCGATCTCGCGTGGAGGGGCGATCGCGGTCGCGGGCCTGCTCGCCATCCCGATCGCCGGGCTCGCGGCGCCGAAGCGCTGGGCCGCGTACGTGCTCGGTGGGTCGCTGGCGGTCCTCGGCCTCGTGCTCGTCCCGTGGGCCTTCGACCACCTGACCGACGTGGTCTCGGTCTCACAGGGCAGGCGGCTCGCGGCGTTCATCCCGCATCCCGTTCGCGGTCGCAGGCGCCGCCGCCGTGCTGGGCCGTTACCGGCTCGCAGGCTGCCTGGCCGCGTTCGGCGCCGGGGCCCTCCTGCAGCTCGTCTATCCGGGGAGTTCTCCTACTTCCTGGTGCAGGGCGGGCCGGACTGGCCCGTCTGGGTGGCGCTCGGCGGAGCGGCGGTTGCGCTCGTCGCCGGTGCGATCGTTCGCCGGAGCGTCCCACTCGGGCCTCCGATCTGGACGGCGGCGGTGGCGCTCTCGCTCGTCGCACCGGTCGGGCTCGCGGGCTTCGCCTACCTCAAGCAGGACGACCCGGATCGCTTCCGCCTCAGTCCGGGTCTCGTCCAGGCGCTCCGCACGCAGGTCCCGGCCGGCGACGTGGTCTTCTCGGATCTCGAGACGAGCTACCGCATCGAGGGATACGCACCGGTCTACGTCTCGGCCGCTCCGCCGGCGCACGTCGCCGACACGAAGGACAACTACCCGCAGAAGCGCCGCGAGGCAGTCATCCGCTTCTTGAACAGCGGCAGCGTCTCCATCCCGCGCCGGTTCCATGCCGACTGGATCGTGGTGGCGAACCGCCGCTTCGACCTGAAGCTCGACCTGCCGAAGGCCTACGAGGACTCGCGCTTCACGCTCTACCGGCTCTGTCCCGCTAGGGTGCCGCCTCATGGCGGGGCAGGAGACCGTGGCTGCGTCGCGCGATAGCTCCGTCTACGCGGAGCCGCGCACCGTCACCGATCTGGAGGAGTGCTACTTCTACCACTCGATGGAGATCCCCGGCTACGGGCTCGTCGAGGGCCCATGGGACCTCCGCGGAGGCGTCGACGACTACCTCGGAAACGTCGACCTGAACGGCAAGCGCGTGCTCGAGGTCGGCACCGCGAGCGGCTTTCTCTGCTTCACGATGGAGGGCCGCGGCGCCGACGTCGTCGCCTACGACCTCTCGGACGAGCAATCCTGGGACGTCGTTCCGTACGCCCAGTACGACCACGAGTCGTTCGACACCGAGCGCCGCGAGCATCTCCGCAAGCTGAACAACAGCTGGTGGCTCGCCCACGGCGCGTTCGAGTCCTCGGCCAAGGTCGTCTACGGGACGGTCTACGAGATCCCGGACGAGATCGGCCGCGTCGAGGTCGCGACGTACGGGAACGTGCTCCGGCACTTCCGCGACCCGTTCCTCGCGCTCGAGCGCGGCCTGCGGCTGACGACCGAGACGGCGATCGTCACCGAGAACCCGTCGCTCCGCTACTCGCTCCCGCAGATGGCGGCGAGCCTGCTCAAGCCGAACATGGCGTTTCTGCCGAACTTCCAGCGGGTCCAGCCGCGCGAGTCGTGGTGGCACTTCACGCCGGCTGCGATCAAGCAGATGCTCGGCATCCTCGGTTTCGAGGACACGACGGTTCGCTACCACGTGCAGCGATTCGAGGGGCGGCGCAACCCGCAGTTCACCGTCGTCGGGCGTCGCACAGTTCCGCTCCCCTAGGGGATCTTGCCGGTTGACCCCCAATGTGAGGGGTGAAACTCTTTGTGAATGGTGGGGAGGGTGGCGACTGTCGTGGTGGCGTTGTCCGCGATCATCGCCATCGGTGCCGCTTCGGCGTCGACGAGCACGCGCACGAGTGTGACGAACGGGAAGATCGTCTTTTCGAGCGATCGCCCGGACATCGCCGAGCTCGGTCGCGTCCTGCTCGGGCCTCCGCCGCCACCGCCTCCGCCGGCGCCCCCTCCGCCGCCGCCCCCACCGACCTCCACCGCCTCCCCCGCCCGCTCCGCCGTGGGCCATCTTCGTGATGAATCCCGACGGCTCGGCGATCGACCGAATCACCGACTTCGGCCGCAACTGGGATCCGGATTGGTCGCCAGACGGAACGAAGATCGCGTTCGCCTCACATCGCGACCTCGTGCCGTACGACACGAGATCTACGTGATGGACGCGGACGGAAGCAACGTGGTCCAGCTGACGCACAACACCGGCCATCGACGGCGACCCCGACTGGTCCCCGGACGGCGAGAAGATCGTGTTCACGTCGTCTCTCGACGGCAACTACAAGCTTTGGGTCATGGACTCCGACGGCACGGACCTACACCGAGTCAGGCAGGGCCCCGGGCTGGAGGCCTCCGCGGCCTGGTCGCCCGACGGCTCGTCGATCGCCTTCATGAGCGACATGGATGCGCCGCCTCCGCCACCTCCGCCGCCGGCTCCTCCACCGCCCCCGCCACCGACGCCGTACGAGCTCTATCTCATGGACTCCGACGGCACGGACGTCAGACGACTGACCAACAACCCCGATTGGGACGCGATGCCCGCGTGGTCGCCTGACAGCACGCGGATCGTCTTCGTCAGCGACCGAAGCGGTGATCCTGACCTCTGGGTGATGGACGCCGACGGCTCCGATCAGACGAGGCTGACAAGCAGTCCTTCGTGGGACGAGGATCCGGTGTGGGCGCCCGACGGAACGAAGATCCTCTTCTCGAGGATTTTCGGACGCTCGGATCTCTTCGTGATGAATGCCGACGGGACGAATCAGGTGAACCTGACGAACACGCCGAACGACAACGAGGACCGGGCTGACTGGCAACGTGTCGCAACGCCGCCTCCACCAGCCCCGCCTCCGCCTCAACCGGCTCCTCCTCCCGCGCCGCCGCCTCCGTCCCAACCGCCGCCGGCGCCTCCACCCCCACCGCCTCCACTCCCGCCGCCACCCCCACCTCCGCCGCCAGGGATCCAACCCTCATGCTGGGTGCCGAGGGTCGTGGGCCTTCGGCTGGCGACGGCCAAGAGGCGGATCCGGCGCGGCCACTGCAGAGTGGGTCGTGTCCGTCGGGCTCGCTCTCGCCGGGTAAACCGTGTGCTCGCTCAGAGCCCACGGCCCGGAGTCCGGCGGCGGCTTGGCACACGAGTAAGCCTGCTGGTCGGGCGCCGGTAGCTAGCCTCTGCGCCCGATGAGGGTGCTGCTCGTCACGATGTACTTCCCGCCCGCGGGAGGCGGTGGCGTCGGCCGGCCGCTGAAGCTCGCGACCCACCTGCCCGAGCTGGGGATCGAGACCCACGTCCTCGCGCCGGACGATCCGAAGTGGCTCTACGCGCGACGACGAGCTCGCCGTGCCCCCGCAGGCGAAGGTGCATCGGGTCAAGCTACGTCGGTCCGCGCGGGCGGCTGCCGGCCGAGGAGCTGCACGGGCTCGAGGGGGTCGACCGGGCGCTACGGCAGGCGGCGCTCTTCTCCCGACGCCTCCTCGTCCCGGACGAGTTCGTCAGCTGGGGGCTGACTGCGATCCCGGCGGCTCGCCGCATCGTTCGCGACGAGGCGATCGACGTCGTCGTCACGACTTCGCCGCCGGCGTCGCTCAACCTGATCGGCGCCGCGGTGAAGCAGGCGACCGGCGTGCCCTGGGTCGCCGACCTGCGCGACTCGATCGCGGCCAATCCCGACCGGCGGGTCGACCGGCTCGCGGTGCGGATGAAGGAGCAGGCCCAGGCGCTCGTCGCGAAGCTCGTGGCGCGGTCACGCCGACGCGGTGGTCACCGTCTCGGACGCGATCTCGGAGGAGATGCGCGAGCTCGGCGCCGCAGCGTGTCGAGACGATCCCGAACGGCTGCGACTTCGACGACTTCGAAGGCCTCGAGTACCACCCTGGAGAGCGCTTCCGGATCACGCACACCGGCACGTTCTTCGGCCACCGCGATCCCGCGGCCGTTCCTGTCGGCGCTCGCGAACACCGAAGACGATGTCGTCGCGCGTTTCGTCGGCGGCCTGCGCTCGACGGATCGCGAGTTCGCGGACGAGCTCGGGCTCGGCGAGCGCGTCGAGGAGATCCCGCACGTGCCGCGTCGTGCGGCGCTCGAGCTGCAGCGCGACTCGGAGGCGCTGCTCCTGCTCCTCCCGGATGCGGGTGGGCGCGGAAGGACGGTTCCGTCCGGGAAGATCTTCGAGTACCTCGCGGCCGAGCGGCCGATCCTCGCCGCCGTGCCCACCGACGGGGTCGCCGCCGAGCTCGTGCGCCGCGCCGACGCCGGAGTCGTCGTCGCGCCGGACGACGTCGCTGCGCTGACTGCCGCCATCGAGGGTCTCCGAGCCCGCTGGAAGAAGGGCGCGCTCGAGAACGGCAGCCTCCCCGACGAGCTCGAAGGACCGGCTGTCGCGCCGGACCCGATCTCAGGAGTTCGCCGACTTGCTGCGGGGACTGGCGTGAGGTTCGCCGACCGACTCACGACGTTCTTCTTCCTCGCGACGATCTTCTCGGTCTCGTTCCAGAACGTCTACTGGGACGTCGCCGGGCGCGTGAACCTCGCGGACATCGTCGCGCTCCTCTTCCTCGTCGCCTTCGTGGCGGGCCGCATCAGCGACCGCGACCGTCTCGTGCCGGCGACGGCTCTCGCCGTGCTCGGCTTCGGCGTCGCGCTCCTCCTCGTCTACCTGGCCGGCTTCTTCAACCTCGAGACGAAACAGGCACTCTCGCTCTACGGCAAGGGCATGACGAAGTTCGCTGATCCACTTCGCGTTCCTCGCCGCGGGCGTCGCGTACCTCGCGCGCCGCTCGGAGCGCTTCTACTGGCAGACGATCGGCTGGTTCGCAGCCGGGCTTCGCGGCGAACGCGGCGTACGGCCTCCTCCAGGTCGTGGCGAGGCTCGGCGGGCGCGATCTCGACGCGCTCGTCCTGAACCCGATCACCGGCGGGGCGGCGTCGCTTGAACATCTGGGGCGCGGTCGGCGAGTCGAGCGTCTACCGGGTGAACGGCCTGACCGGAGACGCAAACCACCTCGGAGTCATGCTCGTCGTCCCGCTGCTGATGCTGACGCCGCTCTACCTTCGGCTCGAGCGAGGGCACCGCCTGAAGGTCCCGCTCGCCGTCGCTGCTCGGCTTCCTGCTGCTCGTCGAGATCGCGACGCTCTCGCGAAGCGGGCTGCTCGGGCTCGTCGCAGGCGGCGTGCTGCTCGCCATCGTGTACCGGCCGTTCCTCCTGAGTCGCGCGCTGCTCGTCCCGCTCGGCGCGGTCGCCGCTGCTGCTCGCCGTGATCGTTACTCGGCGTCTCGACTACTTCTCGAATGTCCTCCACGCGCGGCTGCAGACGAGCGACTCGTCGTCCACGCTGCATTTCCAGGTCTACGACTTCATCCCGCAGACGATCGAGGCGTACCCGCTGTTCGGCTTCGGGCTGAACACGTTCTCCGTGTACTTCGAGTTCGTCACCGGCCGCACCCGCTGGGGCGCGCACTCCTACTACGTGGCGACGGTGGTCGAGACCGGCCTCGTGGGGACGATCGTCTTCGCGCTGTTCCTCGTCTACCTCTTCGTGCGGCTCGGCGCTGCTCGCCGGATCGGGCGCCTGCTCGCCGCCGCCGGCGATGCGATCGCTGCTCGCGTGCGGCCGCTCGCCTGGGGGCTGACCGCGGCGCTCGTCGGCACGATCGCGGCGAACGCCTTCTACCTGACGATGCAGTTCTATTACTTCTACGCGCTCGCGCTGCTCGCTCTCGCGACGCCGCTCGTCTTCGAGCGCCGGCTGCAGACCTTGAAGGTCGCAGTCCTGACGACGTCGTACCCGCGGCGAGCCGGGGACGTCGCCGGCCTGTTCGTCGCCGACCAGGTCGAGCATCTGCGCGAGCGCGGTGTCGAGGTCGAGGTCGTCTCGCCGGCGACCTTCCGGCACTTCGGCATCGCATACGGCTCCGGCGTCGCCGGAAACCTGCGGCGTCGGCCCTATCTGGCGCTCGCCCTGCCGCTCATGCTCGGGGCGTTCGCCCGCGCAGCCCGGCGTGCGGCCGCGCGGCGCCGACCTCGTCCACGCCCACTGGCTTCCGTCCGGCAGCGCGTTGCGATGGCGACCGGGAAGCCGTTCGTCGTCCAGGTGTGGGGAACCGACGTCGAGCTCGCCCGTCGCGTGCCTGTGCTGGCCCGCCGGGTGCTTCGGTCGAGCGCAGGCTGGTGATCGCGCCCTCGACCGCGCTTGCCGACGAGGCTCGACAGCTCGGTGCGAACGACGTGCGGGTCGATCCCGAGCGGCGTCGACGTCCCGGCGGCGGTGGAGGAGGAGGCCGACCCGCCGGAGATCCTCTACGCGGGCCGGCTCTCGCCGGAGAAGGGCGTGCGAGAGCTCGTCGCTGCCGCCGACGGCCTACCGCTCGTCGTCGCGGGCGACGGCCCCCTCCGGGACGAGGTTCCGGGAGCGCTCGGCTTCGTGCCGCACGATGAGCTCGAGCGGCTCTACGGTCGGGCCGCGGTCGTCGCCTGTCCCTCGCGGCGGGAAGGCTTCGGCGTCGTCTGCGCGGAGGCGATGGCCCACGGCCGGCCGGTCGTCGCAGGTGACGTCGGCGGCCTGCGCGACCTCGTCGTCCACGAAGAGACCGGTCTGCTCGTTCCGCCCGGCGACGTCGGCGCACTGCGAGACGCCCTTCGGCGGCTGCTCGCCGATCCGAGCCTGCGGCGCCGTTTCGGCGAGGCGGGCCGAGCCCGGATTGCGGAGCACTTCACGTGGCAGCGGTTCGGCGACGAGACGCTGCGCGCCTACGAGGACGCGTTGGCCCTCTAAGCTCGGCGCGATGCTCGTCGCCAAGATCGTCTTCTGGTTCTCGCTCGCCGCGCTCGCTCTGGACGCACCTCGGCTATGCGCTCGCTGCCGCGCTC
Source organism: uncultured Actinomycetes bacterium (assembly GCA_963776955.1). Classification (GTDB taxonomy): domain Bacteria; phylum Actinomycetota; class Thermoleophilia; order Gaiellales; family Gaiellaceae; genus VAXT01. The sequence continues at coordinate 88,406 of CAVZOM010000001.1, read as the reverse complement.
GTCGCGCGGATGCGGCGCCGTCGAGTGCAGGCGCGCGAGATCGAGCCCTCAGTGAGCATCGTCGTCGCGGCGCACAACGAGAGCGACGTGATCGAGCGCCGGATCCGGAACCTGCTCGAGCTCGACTACCCGCCGGATCTGATCGAGGTCGTCGTCGCCTCCGATGCGTCGACCGACGGGACGGACGAGGCCGTCGAGCGGCTTGCCGCGGAAGACGCGCGTGTCAAGCTCGTCCGCTGCGAGCGCGGAGGAAAGGTCGCGGCGCAGAACCGCGGTGTGGCCGAGTCGAGCGGCGAGATCGTCGCCTTCTCCGATGCGAACGCGCTCTGGGAGCGCGATGCGCTGCGGAAGCTGGTGCGCAGCTTCGCCGACCCGGCCGTCGGGTATGTCACGGGCCGCGCTTCGTACGAAGCTGCCTGATGGGACGAATCGCGAAGGGCGCTTACTGGCGCTTCGAGCTCTGGCTGCGCGCGCAGGAGTCGCGGCTCGGATCGATCACTGGCGGCAACGGGCCCATCTACGCCGTTCGCCGGTCGGACTGGGTCGACCTCGAGCCCTGGTGCGGGCACGATCTCGGGCTCCCGTACCTGATGGTGCAGCGTGGCCGGCGCGCGGTCTACGACCCGGAAGCGGTGTCGATCGAGAAGCCCTCGCGCGACATCGAGGACGAGTACCGGCGCAAGGTGCGCATGTTGCGCGGAGCCTGGGTGCACGTGTTTCGCGGGATGCTCCGGCGCGTCGGGCCCGTGTACTTCGTCGAGCTCGTCTCGCACCGGCTTCTGAGGTATGCGAGCGGGATCCTTCACGTTGCGCTGCTCGTCTCGAGCGCGGTTCTCGTCGGTGAAGGGCTGGGTCTACGCGGCGGCGCTCGCGGGCCCAGCTCCTCTGGCTCGTGCTCGCCCTCGCGGGCAGGTTCCGCGTCCCCATTCCCGGGGCGGGGCTCGCCTACTACTACCTCGTCGTGACCTGGGCGACGATCGCTGGGCTCGCCCGTTACGTCCGTTTCGGGCCACCGTTGCTGTGGGAGCGGATCGAGGGGACGCGGTGAACCGGGCGCTCGACGTCGATCGGGGCGTCGTTGGGGCTCGCGCTCGCGAGCCCGTTCCTCGCGGCGGGGGCGCTGGCGATCAAGCTCGTGGACCGAGGGCCCATCCTCTACCGCCAGCGCCGCGTCGGGAAGGACGGCGTCGAGTTCGAGCTCCTGAAGCTGCGGACGATGGTCGTCGGCGCCGACCAGCAGGGCGCCGGCTGGGCGGTCAATCGCGGCGACCCGCGGATCACTGCGGTCGGCCGACTGCTTCGGCGGCTCTCGCTGGACGAGCTGCCTCAGCTCTGGAACGTCGTGCGCGGCGAGATGAGCCTGATCGGGCCGCGGCCGACGCTCGCGTACCAGGTCGAGCAGTACACGCCGCGGCAGCGGAAGCGGCTCGACGTGAAGCCGGGGATCACCGGCTGGGCGCAGATCCACGGCCGCGCGTCGCTGCCTTGGGAGGAGCGGATCGAGCTCGACGTCTGGTACGTCGAGAACCGCTCGCCGGGGGTCGACCTCAAGATCCTGCTGCGCACCCCGCGCGCGCTCTTCGGCGGCACGTACAAGGGCGAGACGGGCGGCTGGCGGGCCGGCGACGCCCGAAAAGAGGCCTTAATAAAAGGCACAGCCCACCTCCTCCCCGTCGCAATCGTATTGAGAAAGGTGTGACGAGTGTGAGACGCGAAATGCACCAGAACCGTGACGTTGCCGCGAGGACATTTCGGTTCGAGTCGTTACGCTCTTTCGCCGTGACGGCGGTCCTCTTCACCTGCGCGGGGCAGCGCGTGGACATCGTGTCGGCCTTCGGGCGGGCGGGAGCGACGACGATCGCAACTGACGTCAACCGTCTCGCGCCGGCCCTCTACCACGCGGACCGCTACGAGCTCGTCCTCCGGGTCGACGACCCCGGCTATGTCGCGCCAGCTCGCGAGCCTCGTCGAGCAGCACGGCGTCGACCTCGTCGTCCCGCTCACCGATCTCGACCAGCTCATCCTCGCCCGCTGCGCGCGACGCAGCTCGGCGCGCCGCTCCTACTTTCGCCGGCCGAGGTCGTCGCGCAGATGGGCGACAAGTACCTCGCGCACGAGACCTTCGAGCGGCTCGGCATCCCCTCGCCCGCGAGCTGGCTCCCCGATGCGCTCCCCGACGACCTTCCTTTCCCTGTGATGGTCAAGGCCCGAGAAGGCTTCGGGTCACGGCACATCTACCGGGCGAAAGACCGCGAGGAGCTCGAGTTCCACCTCGCGCGCTCGCCGGTTCCGTCTTTCGTGCAGGCCTGGTGCGCGCGGCGAGGAGTTCTCGATCGACGTCTTCTCCGACTTCGAGGGCCGGTGCCTGAACGCGATCCCGCGGACGATGATCGAGTCGAAGGGCGGCGAGTCGATCAAGGGCATGACGATCAAGGACTGGGAGCTGATCGAGCACGGCCGTCGCGTAGCCGAGGCGCTGCCGATCTGGGGCCCGGCCAACATCCAGTGCTTCCGCGAGCAGGACGGGTCGCTGCTCATCACCGACGTCAATCCGCGCTTCGGCGGGGCGTTCCCGCTGCCGCTCGCCGCGGGAAGCCGCTACCCCGAGCTCGCGCTCGCGCTCGCGAACGGCGAGCGGCCGGAGCCCACCGTGGGCGAGTTCCGCGAAGGGATGTTCATGACCCGGTTCTTCTCGGACCTCGTGCTCACCGAAGGCACGGACGCACGGCTCGAGCCCTTCGCCGAGGAGATTCCCGAGCCGGTCGCGAGCGAGCCCGGCGAGGCATGACCACGACTCGCCGCACAGAGCCGGATCTCGACGCCGAGCGGGAGGTCGACCTCGGGCGCTACGTCGACGCGCTGATCGCGAGGTGGTGGCTTCCACTGCTCGGCCTCGTCGTCGGCGTCGTGCTCGGCTATCTCCTCGCGGTCGGCGGCAAGGAGGTCTACCAGGCCCAGGCAACGGTCTACGTTGGCACGCCCTACAGCCCCGGCGGCACGGGGACGCTGCAGAGCCTCGCGACGAACCCGAATGCTGTCGGACGCATCGCGCGCGGCCAGGAGTCGATCGAGGAGGTCTCACAGGCGAGCGGCATGTCGCCGCGTGAGCTGCGAGCCGGAGTCTCGACCCGGCCGATCAGGACCGGCGGACCGAGAACGGCCCCCAACCAGCTCTACGCGGTGTCGGTCAAGGGCGACCGCCGGACCGAGGTGAGCGCGGCGACGGCGGCTATCGCGGAGCGGATCGTCGAAGAGGTCGGCGGCTACGCGAGGCTCAAGCGCGAGACGTTCCGGGACCAGCTCGCGTCCGACAACCGGCAGCTCGAGGCGATCGACCGCGTCGTCTTGCAGGCGCAATCCGACTTCGAGCGCGCATCGCCGGCCGACCGCCTGTCTCTGGCGACACTGCTCCTGACCGCCGAGCAGCGGCGCGGCGCTCTCGAGGAGAGCCGGCTGCAGACGCAGCAGCTGCTCGCGCTTGCGGAGCAGGTCGAGCTCCCTCGCATCATCGATCGCGGCGCCGCAGCGAAGACCACCGCTCGCAGCACGCGCAACTCGATTGCCGTCGCCGGCCTGATCGGCCTGATCATCGGCATCCTCGCGGCGCTGTTCTGGGAGCCGATCGCCGCGCGCGCCGGGCGCGAATAGTGCTCGAGGGAAAGCGAGTCGCCGTGGTCGTCCCGGCGCTCGACGAGGAGCGCCTCATCGGCACGACCCTGGCGGGGATCCCCGACTTCGTCGACCGGATCATCGTCGTGGACGATGGCTCGAAGGACGGGACGGCCGCCGCAGCCCGGGCCAACGGCGATCGAACGCGTCGAGGTCGTCACGCACGAGCGGAACGAGGGCGTCGGCGCCGCCATCCTCACCGGCTACCGGCGCGCCCTTGACGAGGGCATCGACGTGACCTGCGTTATGGCAGGCGACAACCAGATGGATCCGGACGACCTCGAGGCGATTGCCCGCCCAGTCGCGCACGGGGAGGTCGAATACGCGAAGGCCAACCGCCTCTTCACCGGACGCGCGTGGGAGCTGATCCCGCACACGCGCTACCTCGGCAATGCCGTCCTCTCGCTCCTGACGAAGATCGCCTCGGGCTACTGGCACGTCGCCGACTCCCAGTCGGGATACACCGCGATCGGCCGCGACACGCTCGAGCTGCTCGACCTCGACCGCATCTACCGCCGCTACGGCTTCCCGAACGACATGCTCGTCCACCTGAACGTGATCAACGCTCGCGTCCGGGACGTTCCGTCGCGTCCGGTCTACGGCGTCGGCGAGGAGTCGGGCATTCGCCTCCGGAGGGTGGTCCCGTCGATCTCCTGGCTCCTCACGAAGGCGTTCTTCTGGCGGATGCGCGAGAAGTACGTGATCCGCGACTTCCACCCGCTCGTCTTCTTCTACGTCTTCGGGATCCTCTTCTCGCTGATCGGGCTCGTGCTCGGTGCGACCGTCACGATCCTTCGTATGTTCGGCAACGAGCTGACCGTGGCGACCGTGGTCCTCGTTGCGCTTTTGTTGATTGCCGGGCTGCTTTTCACACTTTTCGCCATGCTTTTCGACATGGAGTCGAACAGCGAGCTTCGCTAGAAAAACCGCCGTTAAAGGTTCGTAAGGATCCCACCGTCCCTTCCGGGGTGCTGGCTATCCTGCCCCTCCGTGCCAACCTCGGTTGTCACCGGCGGAGCCGGTTTCCTCGGCTCTCATCTCTGCGACTACCTTCTCGAGCAAGGGCATCGCGTTATCTGTGTAGACAACCTCGAGACAGGCTCGCTCGGAAATATCGAGCACATCCGCGACGACGCGTTCACGTTCGTGCACCACGACGTGATCGAGCACATCGAGATCGAGGAGCCCGTCGACTTCGTCTTCCATCTCGCCGCGCTCGCGAGCCCGATCGACTATCTGCGCCAGCCGCTGCACTCGCTGAAGACTGGCTCGTATGGCACGCACAACGCGCTCGGGCTCGCGAAGTGGAAGCGGGCGCGGTTCCTGCTCGCTTCGACGAGCGAGATCTACGGCGACCCGCAGGTGCACCCGCAGCCCGAGACCTACTGGGGCCACGTGAACCCGATCGGCCCCCGCGGCGTGTACGACGAGGCGAAGCGCTACGCCGAGGCGATGACGATGGCCTACCACCACCAGCAGGGCGTCGACACCGTCATCGTCCGCATCTTCAACACCTACGGGCCCCGGATGCGCTCGTACGACGGAAGGGCGATCCCCACGCTCGTCCGCCAGGCGCTCGAGCACAAGCCGCTGACCGTCTTCGGAGACGGCTCGCAGACCAGGAGCTTCTGCTACGTCGACGACCTCATCCGCGGCCTCTACCTGCTCGCGACGAGCGAGCGAGCACCTGCCTGTCAACCTCGGCAACCCTCGCGAGTTTACGATTCTCGAGCTCGCGGAAACCGTCATTCGAGTGACGGGGTCGCAGAGCGAGATCGTCTTCGAGGCGCTGCCGGTCGACGACCCGCAGGTTCGCCAGCCCGACATCACGCGGGCGAAGCAGGTGCTGGGCTGGGAGCCGAAGATCGAGCTGGAGGAAGGACTGAAGCGAATGCTGCCGTCTGTGGAGCCTGTCCGTGCGTAAGCGGCTCGGCCTCATCGCGCTCGTCTGCCTCGCTCTGCGGGCTTGCCGCACCGTCTGCTCAGCCTTCGCGGGGCCTGATCGTCGGCATCTTCGACGAGCAGTCGTCGCTCGGAAGGCCTGACTGGGCGTTTCCGCAGTACAACTCGCTCGGAGTCGAGGCGCTCCGGGTCAACCTCTACTGGGGCGGACCGAGCGGCGTCGCCAGGAAGAAGCCGGCGAACGCGGTCAACCCCGCCGACCCGGCCTACGACTGGGCGACCTATGACGCGTTCGTGAAGCGCGCGGCCGCAGAACCGCAAGAAGGTCGTTTTCTCGATCCTCTGGACGCCGACCTGGGCGATCGCGGCGCGGGAGAAGAAGAAGGCGAACCGCGCACCCGCTCGGATGAAGGATCTGCAGAATTTCGCCTTCGCTGCCGCCAAGCGCTACAGCGGAACCTTCCGACCTGACCCCGACGGTCCAGCGCTCCCGCCCGTCCGCTTCTGGCTCGCATGGAACGAGCCGAACAACCCGGTCTTCCTCTTCCCGCAATTCCGGTACATCGGAGGCCGGTACCGTCCCGTCAGCCCGGCCGTCTACGCCAAGATGTGCAACGCGATCTGGACGGGCGTCCACCTGACGAGACTTCATGGAGAGAAGGTCGCGTGCGGCGTCACCGCGCCGCGAGGGAACAACAGCGGCGCGCAGCCGAGGTCCTCGCTCTCGCCGATTCCGTTCCTGCGCGGGATGAAGAAGGCCGGCGCGCGCTTCGACGCCTATGCGCACCACCCGTACTACGGCCATCCGAAGGAGACGCCCACGACGCCTCCGCCGCTGCGAGGGACGGCGATCACGCTCGGGAACATCAACGTGCTCATCAGGGAGCTGACGCGGCTCTACGGATCGAAGCGCGTCTGGCTCACCGAGTACGGCTACCAGACGAATCCCCCGGACCGCACCTTCGGCGTCTCGTTCGTCAAGCAGGCCCGCTGGCTGACGCAGTCGTTCGCGATCGCCCGCGCCCACCGGCGCATCGACATGATGATCTGGTTCCTCATCAGGGACGAGGCGCGCATCGGCAACGGCTGGCAGTCAGGGCTCTACACGGCGTCCGGCCGCCGTAAGCCGTCCTGGACGGCATTCCGCCGAATGCGCAAGTAAGGCGGCTCGACCGCCTCCTTCGCCAGCCCCCGGGGGCCGTATCATGGAGCGGCCCGTGGCTACCGAACAAGCGCCTCCGGCGCAGCCGCCGAAACCAGCTCCGACCAAGACTGACGAGATCGATGCGGCCTCGGTCGGCGACATCCGGTCGGCGAGTCCCTACTTTCCGCTGCAGGGAGCGATCCGGCGCTTTTTCAGCGTGCTCGCGCTCATCGTCCTCGATCTCGTCGGGCTCGTACTGGGGCGTCTACTCGGCCCTCACGCTGCGGGCTCTCGTCTACGGGGAGGAGGTCACGCAGTGGGGCTTGCGCTGGGAGGTGGAGACCGACTGGCTGCCCTTCCTGACGTTGATCACCCTGCTCGTTTTCTGGCGGGCGGGTCTCTATGCGGAGCGCGAGCGCCGGGCCGGGTTCGGGCGGATCGTCGGCTCGCTCGTCCTCGTCGCCGTGATCATCTTGATCTTCGCCCGGGGGACCGGGCATCCGTTCGGGACGTACGGCCTGGCTCCGACCGCGGTCCTGCTGAGCGCGATTTACATCGGCCTCCTGCGCGGCAGCTACGACGTCATCACGGGCGACCTCCTCAAGTTCGCCGGCATCAGGCGGCGGGCCATCCTCGCGGGGTCCGGAGAGAGCCTCGCACGGCTGCGGCGGTCGCTGGGCGCGAGCCGCGGCGGGATCGAGTACGACTTCGTCGGCGCGCTCTCGACTTCTGCCGACGGCGCAGGTCTTCGCGTGCTGGGCGACCCCTCGTCGCTACCCGTGGTACTGGCAAAGCACGACGTGGACGAACTGATCGTGACGGACTCCGATTTCAACGAGCGCGAGCTCGTCGAGATCGTCGAGCAGGCGCACCGGCGGGGGGTCAAGGTTCGCGTCGTTCCCCGGGCGACCGAGCTCCTCATCGAGCGGCGAGGCGAGTACGTGCCCGGCCAGGGCATCCCGCTCTTCGAGCTGCGCCCGCCGGTCTTCGTCGGCGCCGACTGGGTCGTCAAGCGCGGGTTCGATCTCGCGACGAGCGGCATCGTTGCCGTCGTCGGGCTTCCGTTCTGGCTGCTGATCGCGCTCGCCATCAAGCTCGACTCCCCGGGCCCCGTGCTCTACCGCGACCGCCGAGTCGGTCTCAACGAGCGCGAGTTCGACATGTTGAAGTTCCGCACGATGCGCGTCGACGCGGAGGCACTCCAGACCCAGCTCGAGCAGGAGAACGAGGCCGAAGGGGCGCTGTTCAAGATCCGCGATGACCCGCGGGTGACCAGGGTCGGCCACTTCCTGCGCCGCTTCTCGCTGGACGAGATCCCGCAGGTGCTGAACGTGCTCAGGGGCGAGATGAGCCTCGTCGGGCCGCGACCGCTGCCGGTCCGCGACTACGAGCTGCTCGAGCCGTGGCACCGGAAGCGGTACCTCGTCCTGCCCGGGATGACCGGCCTCTGGCAGGTCGCCGGCCGCTCGAGCCTCGGCTTCGACGACCTCGTGCGGCTCGACTTCTACTACCTCGAGCACTGGTCGATCTGGCTCGACATCTCGATCCTGCTCAAGACGGTGCCTGCCGTCCTCGGCAGCCGAGGCGCCTACTAGCTCACAAATGTCCAGGCGGCGCAGGATCCTCTCGGTCGTCGGCACGCGGCCGAACATGATGAAGATCGCGCCGATCGCGGCCGAGCTGCGGCGGCGCGGGGACGAGTTCGAGCACGTCCTCGTCCATACCGACCAGCACTACGACCGCGAGCTGTCGGAGATCTTCCTCGAAGAGCTCGGCGTCGGCGATCCCGACTACTCGCTCGGCGTTGGCTCGGGCTCGCACGCGCAGCAAGCCGCGCGCGTCATGGAGCGTCTCGAGCCCGTGCTGCTCGAGACCGAACCGGACGTCGTGCTCGTGCCGGGGGACGTGAACTCGACGCTTGCCGCTGCGCTGACGGCCGCCGAAGCTCGAGCTCCCGATCGGGCACGTCGAGGCGGGGCTGCGCTCGTTCGACCGAACGATGCCGGAAGAAATCAACCGCATCGTCGCCGACCAGGTTTCCCAGCTCCTCTTCATCCACTCCCCCGAGGCGCGCGACAACCTGCTCGCGGAAGGCTGCCCGGCAACCGGGATCCACGACGTGGGGAACACGATGATCGACTCGCTCGTCGCGATGCGCGGGCGGATCGAGGAAGTCGGAGCGCCCGAGGCTCATGGCGTGCCCCGCGGGGAATATCTGGTCGTCACCCTGCACCGGCCCGCCCTTGTCGACGGCCCGCTGCTCCCGGAGGCGATCGGGCAGCTCGCCGCGATCTCGGAAGCGCTGCCGATCATCTTCCCCGTGCATCCGCGGACGCGCGCGTCCCTCGAGCTGCTGGATGTCGACGTGACCCCGGACCGGCTGCGCCTGATCGAGCCGGTCGGCTACGTCGAGTTCCTGAGCCTCGTCGGCGGCTCCGCGGGAGTGCTGACCGACTCCGGCGGTATCCAGGAGGAGACGACGTACCTCGGGCTGCCCTGTTTCACGCTGCGTGCCAACACGGAGCGGCCGGTCACGGTCTCGATGGGCACGAACACGTTGCTCGGTCTCGACCCGGCGCGGATCGGTGAGGTGCCGGAGCTCCTGTTGGGGGCCCGCGAGCGCGAGGCGCACGTGCCGCCGCTCTGGGACGGGCACGCGGCGGAGCGGATTGTGGACGTCCTCTCGAGCACGGGCAGCGAGCCGATTGAGCAGCTGGACGTCGCGGGGTGACGCTCCCCAGGCTGAGCCGCCAGTACGTCAAGCTCTGCGACTTCCGCGATTTCGACGACCCGGCTGTCCAGGCGCGGATCGACGACATCGTCCCAGGGCTCGACCTGTCGGAGCGCGTGCACCGGAAGAACTGGGAATACGCACTGCTGGCGCTCTTCCTCGACGATGCGGGCCTGCTCGGTGAGAAGACGCGGATCCTCTCGGTCGGCGCCGGGCACGAAACGGTGCTGTTCTGGCTCGCGAATCGAGTCGCCAAGGTGGTCGCGACCGACATCTACGGCCAGGGGGTCTTCAGCGGGCTCGAAGCCGACCGCTCGATGCTCACCGACCCGGCCTCGTTTTCGCCCTACCCGTATCGCGAGTCGCACCTAGAGGTCCGGCACATGGACGCAAAGCAACTCGAGTTCGAAGACGGCTCGTTCGACGCGGTCTTCTCGCTCTCGTCGATCGAACATTTCGGCTCATGGGCGGACATCCGTCGTTCAGCAGAGGAGATCGGACGCGTCCTGCGGCCTGGAGGCGCGGCGTTCATCGTGACGGAGTGCTTCCTCGGGCGGAGCCTGCTCGGCCCGCGGGCGGTGCAGGAGGCTGGGAGCAGGCTGGCTTGGCCGATCCGGATCTTCACGCCTCGGACGCTCCAGTCGGAGATCGTGGATCCCAGCGGGCTCGAGCTCGTGCAGCCACTCGACACCTCCGCAGCCGACACGGGCGCCAACATCATCCAGCTGCATGGAGGCGGACGGATCACCTCGACGACCGGCGCCAACTACCCACACATCGCGGTACGAGTGAAGCGGTTCGGAGTCCGCACCCAGAGCTGGACGTCCGTCGCGCTGGCGATGTCCAAGCCGTCCGGGCGGTAATACCCGGGATTGCCGCGCCCGAGTGGGGCGCGTCCCCGCGGCGTTCGTGACGATGGCCTAGGGCAGCAGCACCGGAACGTTGTTTGCGACCGGATAGTCGCGGCCGCACATGCGGCAGCTCGCCGCGGCGGCGTCGACGTCGAGCGGGCCGCCGCAGGCCGGGCAAGCGAGCGCCGCTCGCAGCTCGGGCGTGAGCGGCGGCACGCGCACCCGCTCGAGCACGGCGACGGTCGCCTGAAGATCAAAGCTGGCCGTCCGCATTGCAGCCGACTCCCCTAGCACCTCAACCGGCAGCCGCTCCCGCCACTCGAGCGAGTGATGCCAGTCCGAACGCCGCGCCGCGAACGCAAGCCGGACAAGCACGGACTCGGAGAACGCACGATGGTGGAACTCACCGGCCAGAGCGACGATGTCGCCGCGCGGCTCGAACACCAGGCGACCGCCGCGAAGATCGATTAGCCACGGATGGTAGGGCCAGCCGAACGTGAACTCGGCCTCCCTGCTCGGAACCTGTACAAACCCGGCCGGGGCGATCCGCGCGAGCTCGCCTGCGAACGCTGCCGGATCGGTCGCGTGCTCGAGCACATGGATCGCGATCACGTAGGCGGCAGCCCGATCACGCAGCGGCAGCCGATGGCCGTCGCCAACGACGAGCGGCTTTGAAAAGTCGAGAGAAGCCTCGCCCGAGCGCTCGTAGTCGTCGGCGACGTACTTGTCGACGACCAGATCGGTACGCGGATGCGACGACTGGCCTGCGCCGACCTCGACGACGAGTCCGGAGGCGGGCGGCTGCGGCGAGTGACGCCGTCTCTCGGCCGGAATTCGGGCCAGCTCAGAAACAAGCGTGCGGATCGATCTGAGCACGCGAGCAAACTAACTCACTACCAAGAGTTCGCGATTTCGCTGGGTATCGGGCCTCGGCACGCGAACACACCGCCCCAGCGCACGCGGGTTTCTTAGGGCAGCCGGAGCTCTGATGACGCCGGGGGACGGACATCTGGAGAGATACCCCGCTGGTAGGGTCGAGCCGTGTCTGGCTCGATCGCCGTGACAGGTGCGCAGGGCTTCGCCGGGGGCCATCTGCTCGCGCAGTTGGGTGCGCGGGGGGTCGCGCTTGAGGCGGACGTCACGGATGCGGAGGCTGTCAAGGATGCTGTCGCCGCCGCAGCTCCGGAATGCGTGATTCATCTTGCGGCTGCCTCCTCTGTCGGAGCCTCCTGGACGGATGCGGCCGAGCCTTGGCGCGTGAACGCGTTGGGCACCGTGAACCTCCTCGAGGCCGTTCGGTCGCACGGCCAAGACGTGCGCGTGCTCGTCGTCTCGACCGGAGACGTCTACGGGCAGGCCGATGAGACCCCTACTCCCGAAACTGCTCCCTATCGGCCCACGTCGCCCTATGCGGCATCGAAGGCAGCGGCCGAGCTCGCGGCCGACCAGTTCCGGCGCGCCGGCTATGACGTCGTCGTCGCCCGCTCCTTCCAGCACGAGGGCCCCGGACGCGACGAGCGCTTTGCGGTCGGCTCCTGGGCCGCCCAGATCGCCCGGGCCGAGGAAACCGGGAGGGGAACGGTGCTCGTCGGCGACCTCAGCCCACGGCGAGACATCACCGACGTTCGCGACGTGATCCGCGCGTACGAAGCCCTACTCGATCCTGCCGTGCCGGCCGAGACCTACAACGTCGCCTCCGGACGCGCCGTCCCGATGCGAGAGGTGCTCGAGATCCTCGTCTCGCTGGCTCGCTGCCCGATCGAGGTCGAGGAGGACCCGGCCCGTTTTCGGGCGAACGAGGTCACCGAGTTGAGTGGGGACGCGTCGAAGCTGCGAGCGGCGACGGGCTGGGCACCTACGATTCCGCTGGAGCAAACCCTGGCCGACGCTCTGGACGCAGCACGGGCGGCCGTTGCTGAGAGGATGGCGAGCGCGTAATGGCAAAGCGGGCACTCATCACCGGGATCACGGGGCAGGACGGGTCGTACCTGGCCGAGCTCCTGCTCGACAAGAGCTACGAGGTGCACGGAATGGTCCGCCGCGCGTCGACCGAGAATTTCGAGCGCATTCAGCACCTGACCGACAAGGTCACGCTCGTCCAGGCCGACCTGCTCGACACGTCCTCACTCGTCGAGGCGCTGGAAGAGGCGCAGCCGGAGGAGGTTTACAACCTCGGCGCGCAGAGCTTCGTGCCGACCTCCTGGCGTCAGCCCGTTTTGACGGCGGAGTTCACTGCGGTCGGCGTCACGCGCATCCTGGAAGCGATCCGCCGCGTGAACCCGGACATTCGCTTCTACCAAGCTTCCTCGTCGGAGATGTTCGGAAAGGTGCGCGAGGTGCCGCAGAGCGAGACGACGCCTTTCTACCCGCGCTCGCCGTACGGCGTGGCGAAGGCCTATGGCCACTTCATCACGGTCAACTACCGGGAGTCGTACGGCCTCTTCGCGGTTTCGGGGATCCTCTTCAATCACGAGTCACCACGCCGCGGGCTCGAATTCGTCACTCGGAAGATCTCGGATGGCGTTGCGCGCATCAAGCTCGGCCTTTCCGACGAGCTGCGCCTCGGCAACCTCGACGCCAAGCGCGACTGGGGCTTCGCCGGGGACTACGTCGAGGCGATGTGGCGGATGCTTCAGGCGGACGAGCCCGACGACTACGTGATCGCGACCGGCGAGGAGCACTCAGTGCAGGAGTGCGTCGACATCGCCTTCGCGCACGCGGGCCTCGACCCCAAGCAGTACGTCAAGACCGACCCGAAGTTCCTCCGTCCCGCCGAGGTCGACCACCTCGTCGGTGACGCGTCCAAGGCTCGGCAGGAGCTCGGCTGGGAGCCGCGTGTCTCGTTCAAAGAACTCGCGGAGATGATGGTCGACGCGGATCTCGAGCGCGTCGCGATCGAGGCTGAGCTGCGGAGGTCACGAGAGTCCCTCTCCTCGGCTTGAGCTCACCGGCCCCTGGCTAGCTCGACCAACTCGGTTGGCAGCGCGCGGAGGGCGCCCAGTACACCGAGGAAGATGACCGGCGCGAGCACGCCCTCGACAGCGCTGGGAATGCTGAGTACGACAAGCGGGACGACTGCAACCACGACGCCCAAGGCGACTGGGCCGAGGATTGCGAGGGGCGGCCTGAGGTCGTGCCGGACCCTCACGAGGTCGATCCCATACATGAGGGCAAGTGCTCCTTCAGTCGCGGTCACTGCGATCGCGCCGCCAAGAGCGCCATGGGACGGCACCAGCAAAAACGTGAGCCCGATACCGATGCCGAGGGCTGCCAAATTGGCCAAAAGCAGCGCCCGGTAGCGCCTCAGGGAGAGCAGAGCGAAGGCCCAGGTGGCAACGAGGAAAGTGCCGATCAGGGCCCCCGAGAGGACCTGAAGAACCTGCACGGACTCTTCCTCGCCTCCCAGGACCCGGACGGCGAACGACGCGCCGAACGCGAGCCCGAGTGTCATCGTCACGCCAGCGATCACTGAGCCCTCAAAGAGACGGCCTAGGGCATAGCGAAGCCGCGACTGGTCGTCTCGTGCAGCGCGCGCGACGATCGGGAACGCCGAGGTAGCGAGGAGCCACGGGATGCCGGCCGCGATCTCGACGAGGCGGAATGCCACACCGAAGATCCCGGTCTCCTTCTCCGTGGAGATCAGCGAGATGAGAATGATCTCGACCCTGAAGTAGACGACGCCGACTGCCGTCGCCGCCGCAAACGGAAGCGTCTGCCGCACCAGATGCCAGGCGGGGCCGAGCCGAGCAGTCGGGAGCAGCGGGATTTCGCCTCGAACGAGAACCATCGTCAGCGCCAGCGCCGCCAAGGCGCCGAGCGTCGGGACGGCGAAGAACGGCAGCAGGTCGGCTCCGAGCAGAACGAGTGCGACGATCACGACGACCATCACGATCTGGCGCACGAGGTCCAGGGCCGCCACGCTGGTGAGCCGGAGGCCTGCATTGAGCGGCGTCGCATACGTCGACTGCAATGCGTTGGCGAGCACGCTGATCGATGCGACCGCGGTCCCTAGGACGAGCGTTTCGCCATAGCCCGCGACGGCCGCGAAGCCGAGTGCTATGACTGCCCCGGCCAACGCCGCGAGCGATCGTACGCTCACAAGATCCCGGATCAATTCAGCACGGCTCTCACGGTCTCGCACGCTGTACTCGCGAAGACCAACTGCGGTCATGCCGAGCTCGGTTAGCCCGCTGACGATGAAGACGAGCGATGTGATCGTCACCCAGCGGCCGAAGTCGACCACCCCGAGGTGACGGACGAGCAGTGGCGCGGAGATCAGCGCGAGCAGGACGCCGCCGACGTAGCCGATACTCCGGATCGCGCCCCCGCGGAGCATGATTCCGCCTGCTTGCGAGCTGTCGAGGACGTCTGGTGTGAGTTTAGGCGATCCGCTCGCGGAGACGTCGCGTCCACCGCGGGGTGCCGTCATACCTGTTCCTACGCGCTCAGGCCGAGCACGCCGAGGAATTCCTGGGCGCGCCTGCGCGTCGTGTTTGCGTGGGCCCAGGCAAGAGCTCCGGCCTGCAAGGCTGCATAGCGCTCGTCGTCGATCGCGTCGAGCTTTCGCATCAGATCAGCGTAGTCCCGGTACGAGACGCAGTTTTCCTGCGTGAGTCCGTGCGGAGCGCATTCCGGGGGCTTGCGATCGAGATCGCGGAAGCAGGGGACGGTCCCGTTCGCGGCGATCTCGTAGTGGCGCAGGCAGTCCCATCCGCCACGTTTCGTGGTGATTCCGTATCGGGCTTCGCCGAGGTCGCGGTAGTAGTCCTCTTCGCGGTCGAAGGCATAGGAAGTCCTGCCGCGACCGAGCCGCTCGGCAATCTTGGGATCGACAACGTGTGAGGCGAAGTCCTTGGTCTTCTGCGGAAGCTCCGCTGCGATCTTTTCTTCCGGGATCGAGAATGAGATCGGATGGAGCCGCGGGCATCCGGGCAGGAATCGCAGCGCCCGGCTGATACGCGTCAGCTCGCGCTTGAAATAGATCACACGCCCGTTGGCCCGCGGGAGTGTCCACCACTGCGGACGGCGCCACCACAGCGGGTTGTACGGGTAGACGAGCTCGAAGTCGATGCCGTCCAACGCCACGGCACGAGTGTTCCTCAGCGAAGGGAACAGTTCGACGAAAAGCCCGAAACGGCGCCAGATGTCGGCGAAGACGACGACGTCGAACAGACCTTCATGGATGCGGTCGAGCACGTGGTTGCGCTCGATCGGCAGGTCGGGGAGCAGGCCGTACAGCGTGAACCCGTGGCCGTAGAGCCCCCGGATCCGCTCCTCGCCGTAGTTCAAGTACGCGATCTCCGACTTGGGGTAGTCGACGACTCGGTCGCCGAGCACCGTCCGGAGCCCGTGGAACAGGCTGTCCGAAAGGTAGTCCTCGACGTTCGCCGTCAAGAAGAGGATGCGTGGGGCGTCGTCGGGCATCATTCGCCGCTGGACGAGGGGCTCCACCAGCTGATAGTCGCGGTCGTCATCCTGACCCTCGGCCGGCACTACTTACTCGAAGAGACGCTGGAGAGCCTCGCCGCGCGCACGCCTCGCCCGGACGTGTGCGTGGTGGACAACGCCTTTACTGATGGAATCCGTCCTTCTCCCTGGTCGGCGCTCCGCATGCATCTGGCCATCCGCCGCGAGGTCGAGCGCTCCGCCATCGCGCGCCACCCTATATCAGAGCCGGAATCAGTCTGTTAACTCAGGTCCTGGGCGTCGCGGGCGGCTCCGAGCGTACGCACACGAGCCGGTCCGCGCGCTCCCGCGGGTGGTAGAGCCCGAGGATCGGGTCTTGCACCCCGACGATCGTGGACGAGACCAAGGCGAGCCTATTCGCGCCCATTGGCGCGCCGTGACATGCCGGGCCGATGCGCCCCGATGTGCCGGTGGCATCTGGCTGACCGGCGTTCTGTCAGCCGAGGTGACCGAGGCACTGGAGCGACCCGCCGATGATGGACCGTGCCGATGACGGTCAAAATGCGTCCCGTGTCGGAAGCACTCCCCCTGGGCGAAAAGCCGGCCGCATACTACGGACAGGACCGTGAGAGCCTCATTCTCGAGCTGCCGAGCCCGCTCGGCCGAGTCCTCGACGTCGGCTGCGGCGCGGGTGGTGCGAACAGGCCGTTGCGGGCTGCCGGTGCGACGGAGATCACAGGTATCGAGATCCAGCCCGAGCCGGCGGCAAAGGCCGCAAAGGTCTACGAGCGCGTCGAGGTCGGCGACGCCGGAGAGGTGCTGATGCGCATCTCCGGCGAGTTCGACACGATCCTCTGTTACGACGTGCTCGAGCACCTCGTCGATCCCGCAGTCGTCCTGACGCGGCTCCGCGAGCGCGTCGCCTCCGGCGGGCGCCTGCACGTCTCCACGCCCAATGCGCGGCACTGGTCTCTCGCCAGCGATCTGATCGTGCGCGGCACCTTCGGCTACTCCGGGTTCGGCCACCGAGACGCGACTCACCTTCGCTGGTTCACGCGAAAGGACCTGCAGCAGCTGCTCGGTCAGACCGGCTGGTCGGTGGAGCGGTCGACCTCGTCGATGACCCATCGGCTCCGCGAGCTCCGCGTCAAAGTGCCGCCGGGCGTATCCAACGGCCTCGCGGGCGAGTTCTTCGGCCGCGTCTGGTACGTCCTCGCCAGGCCGGCCCATTGAGCCGTCCGCGCGTCGTCGTCCTGCGTGGACACCACGCGAATCCCTGGGACCTGCGTCCGTGGGCGGAGCTCGACGGGTTCGAGGTGTGCGTGGTCGTCACAGGAAGCAACCTCTTCGACCTCGGGTCCCTCACGCTCGACAGCGTCCAGGTCCGTGCCCTGAGCGACTTCGTTCCCACCCGGCGACTGCGCACCTTCCTCGGAGGCGCGCCGGTGAATCACTACCTCGGTCTGAAGGGAGCACTCGCCGGCGCAGACATCGTCCACGCGGCCGAGCTCGGCACCTGGTTCACCGCGGACGCTGCGCGCAACAAGCCGGATGGCCGCTATCGGCTCGTTTCGACGGTCTGGGAGACAATTCCGTTCCGGGATACGTACAGGCGGCGCCCGACGAGGACGAACCGGGCGTTGGCCCTCGCCGAGACGGATCTCTTCCTCGCGACAACCGAGCGCGCACGGAGCAGCCTGCTCCTCGAAGGCGTCCCGTCGGACAAGGTGGAGGTCAGCGCTCCCGGTGTCGACATCGACCGCTTCTCCTCGGCTGCGGCCGGGCCTCCGACGCAGCACGTGATCGTGAGCCCCGGCCGGCTCGTCTGGGAGAAAGGGCACCAGGACGTGCTGCGCGCGCTCGCAGCGCTCAGGGCCGGGCTGGTGGACGGTCCGGAATCGGGGGCCGAGGCACGCCTGCTCGTCGTCGGAGCTGGGCCGGAGGAGGACCGCCTGCGGCGGTACGCGCGCGAGCTCGGCCTCGGCGATTCCGTCGAGATCGGGAAGAGCGTCCCGTACGACCAGATGCCGGGCGTGTACGCGTCGGCCTCCTGCTTGGTGCTCGCCAGCCTGACGACGACGCTCTGGGAGGAGCAGTTCGGAATGGTGCTCGTGGAGGCGATGGCGGCTGGCCTTCCGATCGTCGCCAGCTCGTCGGGCGCGATCCCGGAGGTCGTGGGCCCGGACGCGCGGTATTTCACGCCAGGAGACTGGCTCGGGCTGGCCCGGGAACTTGCTCAGGGACCGCTCGCGCGGCCGCCGGGTACCCGGGTCGAGTACCCGGCCGAGCGGCTCGCGCTCTTCTCTACCACTGCCGCAGCCGAGCGCCTCGCGGCTGCGTACGACCGCGTCCTGGGCCAGTCGTGAGCGCATCGATCGACGTCGTCATCCCGACCTGGAACCGGCGCGACCTCCTCGAGCGCTGTCTCGAGAGCCTCGGGGGTCAGACTGTCGAGCATCGTGTGATCGTCGTGGACAACGGCTCCCAGGACGGCAACTGTCGGACTCGTCCGAGAGCGCTTTCCGACCGTCCACGTCGTCCCGCTCGAGCGCAACTATGGGTTCGCCGGCGGCGTGAACCGTGGCGTCGAGCATGGCGAGGGACAGTTCGTCGTGCTCGTCAACAACGACGTCGAGTGCGATCCGCCCTTCCTGGAGCAGCTCGTAGCCCCTTTCGAGCGGGAGCGCGTCGGGATGGTCGCAGGGCTCCTCCTGCGACCCGGACGAGGGATGATCGACGGCTTCGGGCTCGAGTGCGACGCGACGCTTGCGGCCTTTCAGCGCTTCATGGGCGCGCCGTACCCGGCCACGCCGCTGCACGAGCGCAATCTGTTGGGTCCTAGCGGCGGGGCCGCGGCCTACCGTCGCGACGCTTTCGCAGCCGCCGGCGGGTTGGACGAGCGGACCTTCGCGTACATGGAGGACGTCGACTTGGCGCTCCGCCTCCGCGGCCTTGGGTGGGCCGCGGCCGGCGCGCCCGAGGCGACGGGGATCCACCTCGGCTCGGCGACGTTCGGCCACCGGTCACGCGCCCAGGTCGAGATCGCCGGCGCCTCCCGGGCTTACATGCTCCGGAAGTACGGCGTTCTTGGGCGCGGGCTGACGACCGCAGCCTGGGCCCTTTCCGTCGAGATCGGCGTGACGATCGTCGACACCGTTGCCGGACGCGATCTGGCGGCAGCGCGTGGACGCATCAGCGGCTGGAAGGCGGCCGCCGGCCGGCACGCTCGCATTCCGGACGGCGCGATCAACCCGAAGCTCGGGTTGCGCGAAGGGCTCCGGCGACGGCTGACGACGGTTCGCTAGCGGACCAGAATCCGGCGGCTGACAGCATCCTGGACGCCCGTCTTGGGGTCTGTCAGCGTCACGGTGAAGCTCCGACTGCCTCTTGGAAGCTTCGGGGTGATCCCCACGGCCCGGCCGTCGTCGAGGCGAAGACGCGTGCGGAGCACGCCGCGAACGCGGAGCTCTGCCGCGCACGGAACGCAACTTCGGTAGCGCAGGCCGAGGTGCAGGCGACGGCCACGGAGTGCAGTGCTCACCGAGAGGATCCTCGGGGGAGTCAGTCCGGCCGCGTACCGGATCCCACCCAGGAGATGGCGCCGGAAAAGTGGGTCGGAATAGGTCTCCACCGTGTGCCCGCCGGCCGTGTACCAGCCGCGTCCGCCTTGGTAGGGGTGCCACCAGGCGATCGGATGGTCGGCGCCCATCGCACCGGGCCCGGGCGAGTAGCTCGTCTCGTCGAGGGTCGCGAGCACGTGCACAGAGGGCCTCGGATTGCGCGCGAAGTTGTACCACTCGTCCGTTCGCGTCCAGGTGCGCGGTAACCCGGCGGTCGAGGGGTGTCGCCGATTCACGACGCGGACGGTTGCACGTTGAATCTGCGGATGGCTCTTGAAGTACGCGCCCACCAGGCCGCCGTACCACGCCCACCCGTACTCGGTGTCCGCAGCAGAATGCACGCCCGCGAACCCTCCGCCGCGCCGGATGAAGCGCTCGAAGGCGCGCTGCTGGCTCGTGTCGAGCACGTCACCGGTCGTCATCAAAAAAACGACGGCTTCGTAACGCGCGAGATTCGCGGCCGTGAACGCGGCCGAATCCTCGGTCGCTTCGACCGTCAGGCCGTTGGCCGCGCCGAGCCCACGGACAGCCGCGATCGCGGACGGAATCGACTCGTGCCGGAAACCCGCCGTCTTCGTGAAGACAAGCACCCGCGGCTTCGCGCTCGCCTCGCGCTCCGACGAGGCAGCCTGCGGCACGCCGAGCACCATCGCTCCGCAGAAGATGGCAAGGACGTAGCGCGCGAGCATGGCTTCAGGGTAGAGCTCATTCTCCGAGCGCGCGCTCGTAGCTCGAAAGCGTCGCTTCGGCCGTCCGTGCCCAGCTGAACTGCCTCGCGCGCACCCGCCCGGCCTCAGCGAGCCGTCTACGCAGCTGCTCGTCGGCCAGTAGCGACTCGATCGCGCGGGACATGTCCCGCGCGTCCGTGGGCTCGAAGTAGAGCGCAGCCTCGCCGGCGACCTCCTCGAGCGGGCCGATCCGCGAGCAGGCAACGGGGGCTCCGCGCAGCCATCGCCTCGAGCACGGGCAGCCCGAACCCCTCCGCGAGCGAGGGGAAGACGAAGCAGGTCGCGGCGCGGTACAGGCCTTCGAGCTCGTCGTCGTCGACCCAGCCCAGGAAGCGGACGCGCTCACCCGCTCGCTGCCTCAACTCGGGCTCGAACACGGTCTCGTAGCCGGGCGCGACGAGCACCGGCTCCAGCATCGGCGTGGACGAGCGCGATCGCCTCGAGCAGGCGCTCGAGGTTCTTGTGCGGCCGCTTGGCCGAGACGGTCAGGACGATCGGCGCGTCGCCGAGCTCGTGACGCCTGCGGAGCTCCGCTCTCGTCGATCGGGGCGACGTTGTCTCGGAGACCAGGCCCGAGAGGCGTTACGTCGATCCGATCGCGGCTCGACGTGCAGGTACTGCGGCGATGTCGTCCTTCGCCGCCTCGGAGAGCGTCAGGATCCGCTGCGAGCGGCGCGCGGCCAGCGGGACGAGCAATGCCACCCCCGCCGCCAGCACGCCGGCGTGCGTCTCGGGGTAGCGCTTGTAGATCACGTCGAGGATCGTCGTCACCTGCGGGACACGGGGCATCGCGGGCGCCGTGTTCTGGAGGTTGTGGAGCAGGTCGAGGCGGGCTCGCCGCGCGGCGCGCGGCAGCAGCGTCTGCTCGGCCAGGACCCGCCGCGGGCGGCTGCGCGAGCGCACGGGAACGCTGCACGAGCTCGACGTCGGACGCCCAGGGCTCTGCCGCGAGTGACGGCGCCGCCTCGCGCCCAGTGAACACGACGAGTTCGAGCTCCTGGCCGCGCCTCGAGCAGCGCCGGGATGAGCCGCCGCGCGTACAGCTCGCCGCCGCCGGTCTCCCGCGGCACGAGGTGGAGGACGTTGAGTCCGACGCGCACGCGCTAGCGCCGGCCGTAGACGGCGAGCACGCGCTCGACCGAGGTCTCGAGCGACAGCCGCTCGCGGTTGCGCCGAAACCAGTCGGCGGTCGACTCGCGCAGTGCCGGCCCTGCCGAGTGCACACGGAGAATCGCCTCGCCCAGCTCCTCCGGCTCGGCCGACTTCGCGACGAAGCCGTTCACGCCGTCTTCGACGAGCTCGACGGCGGCGTTGTCGGGCGCGTCGACGACGACCGTCGGCGTGCCGACCGCGGCTGCCTCGACGACGACGAGGCCGTACCCCTCGCGGCGCGACGGAAAGACGAAGCAGAGCGCCCGCTTGACCGCGTCCTCGACGAGCTCGCCCGCGACGAAGCCGGGCGCCTGAACCGCTCCGTCGAGCCCGCTCTCGTCGATCAGCCGCAGCAGCGCGTCCCGCTCCGGCCCGTCGCCGAAGATCGTCGCCCGCAGCTCCGGGATGCGCTCCCGTGCGAGCGCAACGGCCGGCACGATCGCCGTCGCCTGCTTCTCCGGAATCAGACGCCCGGCGAAGACGACCGTCGACTCGGCGGGCACTGGCTCGGAGGCCTCCATCCCGGGCGCCAAGAGCCCCTCGAGCAGCGTGATCTCTCCCGAATAGCCCATCTGCTCCAGCCGTCGCGCGTGCCGCCGCGAGAAGCAGAGCGCGTGGTGCTTCGCCCGCGCCGAGACTCGCTGGCCCCACCAGCCGAGGCGGCCGGCGACCCCGCCCAGGTAATCGAGCCAGTACTCGCGCGTCCACACCTCGAACCAGTCGACGACGAGCGAGAAGCGGCGGAATGGCCGCGCTGCCAGCACCGCGAGCAGCGAGAGGTGGAGCGCGGGCGTCTGCACGACGTCGTAGCGGCCGCCGTGGCGCACAGATGAGCGAAGACCCCGAGCGCGAACCGAAGCTGCGCGCCGATGCTCCGCCGTCCGTGCGCGTAGAGCTCGGTCCTCCCGGCGACCGCGACGACGTCCACGTTCGGCACTCCCGGCGCCGGTGTCCCGATCCCACTGGAGCAGCGTCAGGTACGTGACGGTGTGCCCGCGGCCGCGCCACGCTCTCGGCGAGATTGCGATACCACCGCTCGGCGCCGCCGACGGTATGCGGATACAGGCAGTCGAAGACGAGGCAGATGCGCATGAAATGCCCACAGAAGGTTTACAGACCGCTAAGGAGGTCGAGTTCGGAGCCGCGTAGAATCACTGATCCTGTGAGGGCCGTCGCCGAGACCCTGCCGGCAGCCCATGACGACCGGATCGTGGCCGTGCGTCGGGTGGCGATCGTTCCTGCCCTGAACGAGGCTGCGACGATCGCCGGCGTGGTCGAGGAGATCCGTGCCGTCGACCCGGGCTTCGAGATTCTCGTCATCGACGACGGGTCGACGGACGGCACCCAGGCAGAGGCCGAGCGCGCGGGAGCGCTCGTCGCGCGCCTTCCCTACAACGTCGGCATCGGCGGCGCAGTCCAGACCGGTTACCAGTACGCGCGCGACCACGGATTCCAGGTCGCCGTCCAGGTCGACGGCGACGGGCAGCACGACCCGACCGAGCTGGCCCGATTGCTCGAGCCGATCGCAGCCGATCGCGCGGACATGGTCGTCGGCAGCCGCTTCCTCGACGTCAGCGAGTACCGCGCACCATTCGCGCGCCGGCTCGGGATCCATCTCCTCTCCCGAGTCGTGACGCTGATCATCGGGCAGCGGATGACCGACCCGACCTCCGGCTTCCGCGCCGTCAACCGCCGCGGCATCGTCCTCTTCGCCGCCGACTACCCGCACGACTACCCAGAGGCCGAGGCGAACGTCGTCGCGTCACGCCACAAGCTGCGGATCGTCGAGGTGCCCGTGGCGATGCGCGCGCGTGCAGCAGGCCGATCGTCGATCACTGCCCCACGCTCGCTCTACTACATGATCAAGGTCATGCTCGCGCTCTTCATCAGCGTGTTTCGCCGGTATCCCGCACCCGCGGAGGAACGATGACCCCACTTCGCGTTTCCATCTTCGCGGCCATCGCGTCGATTGCTGCTGTTGGTCGTGATCCTCGAGTTGATCCGCAGCCGCCGCCTCCAGGAGCGCTACGCGCTGCTCTGGGTGATGACTGCCGTCGTGTTGCTCGTCTTCGCGCTCTGGCGAGACGGGCTGAACGTGCTGGCGAGGACGGTCGGGATCGCCTATCCGCCGTCGGCGCTCTTCCTGCTCGCGGCCGTTTTCATCCTCGTCGTGCTGCTCCACTACTCGACGGTGATCTCGGAGCTCGCGGAGCGGAACCTCATGCTCGCGCAGCGAATCGCGCTGCTCGAGCAGAAGCTCAAGGAAACGGAAGCCCCGCAGAGCTCGGACTCGTCATAGCCGGAGCCGCCCTCCTCCTAGAATCGCCTGATGGACGGGGCAGTCGAGCAGACTAAGGCGCGGGCGACTCGCGCAGCGTCATTTGGCGGCTGGACCGCGCGGACTGAGGTTGTCACTGCTGCGTTCCTGCTCTTGCTGGTTGGCACGGCTTTCGTGCGGATCCTGCTTACGCGGAGATTTCCCGCCCCGTGGATCATGGGCGACGAGCTGCACTACTCGGAGCTCATAAAGTCATTCGCCGCGGACGGCGTCATGCGCTTCCGCGAGACGAGCAACTCCCTCCGGACCATCTATCCGATCCTCGTCTCACCGGCCTGGCACGCCGACAGTCATCAGCACGGCGTACGCGCTCACCAAGACCATCAACGTGCTCTTGATGACGATCGCGGCCGTCCCGTTCTACCTCTGGGCCAGGCGACTTGTCCGGCCTGCGCTGGCACTGACCGCCGCGGTTCTCTTCCTCTTGCTGCCGTCTGCGCTCTACGCGAACATGGTCATGACGGAGAGCGCTTTCCTGGCGGCTTTCTTGATGTCGATCTTTCTCGCCGCCCTCGCGCTCGAGCGTCCGACCGTGTTTCGGCAGGTACTCGCCGTGGCCTCGATCGGACTTCCGTTCGCGGTCCGTGCTCAGGGCGTGGTGCTCCTGCCCATCCTCCTGACGGCGATCGCGATCAAGGTGCTCCTCGACGTGCGGGCTGAGGGGCGACTGGCCACGAGGCCTCTGCTCGCGGCGCTGCGGGGATACCTCGTGATGCTGCTGCTCGTCGGAGGTGCGGCGCTTGCGTACGTCGCCCTGAAGCTCGTTCAGAGCAATGGGCTGTCCAGCGGCCTCGGCGTGTATGCGGGCGTCACAGAAGTGGACTACTCATTGCGCGTTGTCGCGCGCTGGGTCGGTGCTGCACCTCGCCGAGCTTGGTGTTCGCAGTCGGTGTCATCCCGGTGAGCGCGCTTATCGTCGTGGCTGGAATGGCGGTGGCCGCTCCGCGGGCGACAGGCGCCCGAGAACGCGCGTTCCTCGCTTTGGCGCTCGGGTCGATCTTCTGGATGGTCATCACCGTGGCCGCCTACGCGTCACACTACTCGGCGCGGATCGAAGAGCGGAACATGTTCTACGTCGAGCCGTTGCTCCTGCTGGCGTTCGTGCTCTGGCTCGAAAAGGGCCTGCCACGCCCGCCGCGACTAACGGCTGTCGCAGTCGTCGTGCCCGCGGCGCTGCTTCTCTCACTTCCGTTCGAAGGCCTCTTCAACGTCCCGGTGCTCGGCGACACGCCCGGGGCTCATTCCTCTGTCGAGGGTCGCGGCCCACCTGACGGAGGGGATCGACGGGGCGAGGATCCTGCTCGCGCTCGGCGTGCTGGGAGCCAGCCTGTTCTTCGCGCTCGTACCGAGGCGGTGGGGGGCGGTGCTCGCTCCGATCGGGATCGCGCTCTTCCTCGTGTTCTCCTCAGTCACAGTGCTGAAGTCCTGGGCCGGACAGTCGCGGGCCACGCATGCCTCGCAGGGGACGATACGACCTGAGCTGGATCGACAAGACGATCGGGGCCGACGCCGACGCCGCATTCCTGCTCACGCCCGACTTCCAGGCCGACCCGCACCCACTGCTGCAGTCAGAGTTCTGGAATCGCAGCGTGCGGCGCGTCTTCCTGCTCGACGCGTTGGACCCGAACGGCTACCCGTCGATTCCCACGACGCTGAACCCAGCCGGCCGGCTCGTCACGGAGCCCGGGACACGCCAGCCGAAGTACGTCGTCACCGCACCGGGAGTCAACGTCGAGGGGCGCCTCCTGGCGAGCACGCCTCGCCTGGCCCTGTACCGGGTCTCGTCGCCGCTGCGGCTCGCCGATCGTTCGTCGGGCCTCACCGCCGACGGGTGGACCGGGGCGGATGCGACCTACACGCGTTATCACTCGGGTGCCAAGGTCGTGCTCGTCGACCTCTCGCTTCCATCATTGCCTGTCCCGCCGCGCCGCGTACGGGTTGAGCTCGTCTCGAGAGGCTCGACCCTCCCGCGTCGGGCCTGGATCGCGCGCAGCGGCGCGGAAAAGACGTTCCGGTTTCGGGCTCCACCGGCTCCGTTCTCGGTGCGAATCCACGTCAGGTCGACCTTCTCGCCGGCGAGTTCGGCATCGCGGACACCCGCGAGTTAGGAGTGCAAGCGAAGGTCAGGGCGCTGCCGCAGTGACGAGCAAGGCGCGAACGCTGCTCGGCAAGGGCCGCCGCCGGATCAGCCGGAGCTTCTCGACGGACGAGGAGCGGGGCGTGACCGCCGAGCATTGGGGCGAGGACGCGCGCGAGAAGGCCGAGAGCGAGGACTGGCAGGGCCTCTACTGGCAGTCGTACATCCTCACCGCGCAGCACATCAACCGGGACATCTCCGGTGATCCGGCGGTCGACTGGCTGACGTTCACGAAGCAGCGCTTCTTCCCGAGGGCCGCCGAGGTCGCGCTCAGCCTCGGCTGTGGGTACGGGATCGTGGAGCGCGTGGGTATCCAGCAGGGGATCGCACTCCACTTCGAGGGCTTCGACATCGCCCCCGAGGCGGTCGCGGTCGCGGCGGAAGAAGCGGAGAGGGCCGGCATCGGAGACCGGATCGACTACGCCGCCACCGACCTGAACACGATCAAGTTGGAACCCGACCGCTACGACGCAGTCTTCATCGCGCAGACGCTTCATCACATCGAGGCGCTCGAGCACCTCCTCGACCAGATTCACGGCTCGCTCACCGAGGACGGGCTCTTCGTCGTGAACGAATACGTTGGGCCGAGGCGCTTCCAGTTTCCCGACGGGTACTTGCCGCTCATGGACGGCCTCCTCGAAGCCCTACCCGAATCGCATCGCCGGAGCCTCAAGGACGGCAGAGTCAAGGGGAAGGCTGTGCGCCCGGACGCCGACGAGGTCTACAGGGTCGACCCCTCCGAGTCGGTTCGCTCCGACGAGATCCTGGGTCTGATCGAGGAGCGGTTCGAGATCGTCTATCGAGCAGACTTCGGCGGCACGCTGCTCCAGTTCGTCCTCTCGGACATCGCGGGCAACTTCGACCCGAACGACCGGAAGGACGTGGCGATGATCGACCTGGTCTGCCTGTACGAGAAGACGCTGATCGACAAGGGCGTCTTGCCCAGCGACTTCGTCTATCTCGTCGCTCGGAGGCGAGCTCGGTAGACGATCAGGACGTTTAGCCGCGAGCGAGATAGTCGGCAGCGTGCGCCCGGATCCGGTCCGTGAACACATGCTGCTCGCCCGGAAAAACCGGGCCGCCTTCGGCCTTACCGTAGCGTGGGAAGACGAGCTCGCCGTAGCGGGCCGTCCCTAAGTAGCGCTCCGGTTCGGCGACGAGCATCTCCGGATGCGGGCGGGCGAGGACCTTGAGGCCCGCGCTCCGAGCAAGCGGCTCGAGCGCCTCGTAGTTTGGGACCCACCAGTTCGAGAGGTCACCGCGATAGGCGCCTTCGAGGAACGACATCCGAGGAAATGACGCGGACTGGAGCTCGTCGCGGTCCACGTCCCCGGCCTCGCGGGCCTGGGCCCCTTGGCTCGGGTCCAATCTCCGCGCGACGGAGCGGCGCATCCTGCCGAGCGTGGACGGCGCGGTTTCCTCCACGGCTGGTGGCTCCGGAAGAACGCCCTGGATGTGCGAGTTGAAGACCATCAGTTCCTTCGTCATCTCGGCCAGCCGGTCGAGGACGAGGACCGGATACTTCAGGTGGTAGAAGAGCCCGAGGAAGAGGACGTAGTCGAACCGCTCGTCGGTCGTCAGGCAGTACGCGTGAACGTCCTCGCACACGACCTCGACCTCGACTCCGAACTGTTGGAAGACGAACGTCGCCTGGTCGACGAACTCGACGACGGGCTCGACCATCAAGCATCGTCCGGCGCCTCGCTGCTTCATGCGGAGGCTGAAGTATCCGGAATTGCCGCCGACGTCGAGGACGCTCTTGCCCTCCAGGTCGTCGGGCAGATGTGGCTCGAACAGCTTCCAGCGCTCGATCGGATCGTACGCAGGCGGCTCGCCGGTGCCGGTCCAGCACCCCGCTCGGGAGCTCGAAGTGGTGGTACCACCAGCCGAGCTCCTCAACCCGGCGCCGGACGTCCTCTGTGGTCTGACCGGCTTCGCCATCCCGAGACACGGCGCGTAGCCTAGAGCAAAGCGGAGGGCTAACCCTGAGGTCGCAGTACGTGCGAGTGGGCACCGCTTCGACGGGTTCGGCTACGCGCTGTTGACGGCTCGCGCAGGATTTCATCGAAGACTCTTTCGGGCGGTAGTACACCGAGATGGCTCATCGCCTCGGCGAGCGTCCGCCGGAACGTGTCGCGGTCGAACTGTGAGCCGCGCGAGGTCGAGCAATCCGCGTTGTGCTCCGGTCCACAGCTGTTCGTCCGTGTACAGGGAGTGCACGAGCGCAGCGAGCCGCTCCGGCTCCTCGGCGACGAGCGCCGGGCGCAGAGGGCCGAGCGGGAGCCCCTCCGCCCCGACGGCGGTCGTCACGAACGGCTGGCCTGCGGCCATGGTGTCCAGCAGCTTGAGCTTGATCCCCGAGCCGAAGCGCATCGGGCTGACATGGACGCGTGTGCGAGAGAGCCACTCGATCGGGTCCTCGACGTAGCCGACGACGTTCACGCGATCGGATTGGAGCGCTTCGACGGCCGGAGTCGGGTCGGCTCCGACGACGTGCAGTCGCAGCTCCGGATCCCGCTCCCAGAGCAGCGGCATCACCTCCGACACGAGGTGGAGGAGCGCATCCTCGTTCGGCGAGCCCGCGCCGGCGAGGAAGCCGCCGAAGAACAGCAGGTTGCTCCGGTCGCGGAAGGCCACCGGGCTGCGAACGGGTTCGATCCAGTTCGGGAGGACGAAGGTGGGAACCCCGTCCGCGACCTCGGCGATGAACTCCTTCTCCTCTTCGGAGACGGCGAAGACGACGCTCGACTCGTGGAGCGCCCCGAGCTCGACTTGGCGAACGGCATTCGCGTCGGCTCGAGCCTGCGCGACTGCAGCTGAGTCCTCGAGGAAGCCGACCATGCGCTCGAAGCGGCGGAACGTCAGGGCCTCGGTGTCGAAGGCCCGCAGCGCCTGAGGCTGGGTCCTGCGCAGGAGGTCACCGAACCGGGTCACGTTCGAGCCGCGGCTGACGATCGCCACCGAATAGTGGAATATCCGGCTCTCGAACCAGCGTTCCCAGTCGATTGGCGGCGCGACGACCTCGATCCCCCGCGCGAGCAGAGGCTCTGCGTATCGCTCGACCTCCCGACTGTCCGCCGCGGCCAAGGTCACGCGCGCGTCGGGCCAGAGATCGACGAGCTCGTAGAGCATCTTCGCCATGCGCGGGTCGCCGGATCCACGGTCGTGGAACGGCACTCGGTCGTCGAGCACGAGGATGCGGTCCACGACCTCTGCGTCCCGGGCTGAGACGAGCCGGGCGGGGTTCGTCGGCAGCTCGACGAGATTTGGCCGGCGCGCGAGGCGCTCGCTCCAGCGCCGGTAGAAGAGCGCACGGTTGTGGGTCATGCGCTGTCGGGCCTGCGTTGACGTTCCCGAGCCGTGCAGCTCGTGCACGACGCGGGAGCGAGGCTCGTAGATCGTGCGCAGGCCGCGCTCCTTGAGCTTGAAACAGAGATCGACGTCCTCGAAGTA
Source organism: uncultured Actinomycetes bacterium (assembly GCA_963776955.1). Taxonomy (GTDB): domain Bacteria; phylum Actinomycetota; class Thermoleophilia; order Gaiellales; family Gaiellaceae; genus VAXT01. Next base: position 59,275 of record CAVZOM010000001.1, on the reverse strand, counting down.
GCCGATCCCGTACGCAGGATCGAAGCCTTCGACCGCCCAGAAGTCCTCCCGCCGGATCAGCAGGCAGGCCGCGGAGCCGTAGTCGATCTCTCGGCGGAAGCGATGCGCCAGCGAATCGGGGCTCTCACCGCGCCCGAGGGCCAGTGACCAGCCGACCGAGTCGATCACCGAGCCCGCCTCCTGGATCGAGCCGTCCGGGTTGAGCAGCATCGGCACGGCCGCGCCGGCACTCGCATCCTCGTCGAGCACCTCGAGCAGGGGCTCCAGCCAGCCGGGCTCGACGAGTGCGTCCGAGTTCAGAAAACAGAGGTAACGGCCCTTCGCCCGCTCTGCCCCTCGATTCGAGCCCCCGCCGAAGCCGAGGTTCTCGTCGCTGAGGACGAGGGTCACGCCCTCGACCTCGTCGCCGACGCGCTGCGGCGTCTCGTCGGGCGAGGCACTGTCCACGACGATCACTTCGTAGACCGCATCGGTTCGCTCGAGCAACGCCGCGAGCGAGCGGCGAACGAGCGGCCAGTTGCCGTACGTGACCATGACGACCGAGACGAGCGGGTCGCCGACGCTCGGGAAGCTGAGCGTCGTCATCCGCGCAGGCGCCGCAGGAATGCCGTGAACGCCCGCAAGGGAGCCGTGAGGCGCCATGAGTGAGAGCCGTAGACGGTGGCCTGCACGTGAGCCAGCCCTTCGGCGAACGCGACGCGCTCGTTGATCAACCGCTGTCCCTGCACCTCGTGTGCCCGGCGCACGGCTGCGATCTCCGCACGCAGGCTCTCGACCTCGTCGCGCAGAGGGCGTAACTCGCCGAGCTCTTCACGGGCTGCGGCGAGGTGCTTCGAGGCCTCGCTGTGGACGCGGAGCTCCTCGAGCTCCTCGAGTCGCTGGTCGAGCTCTTCGCGCAATGCCTTCAGCTGGCTGGAGGAGCCGGAAACGAGCGCCCGCAGCACGAACTGGTAGGTCGTCGCCTCGGGGTCGGAGGCGAGCCACTCGCGAACGGCGTCGGGCACTTGCGGCACGTCGATCTCCGTCTCGCCGACGTCGAGCCGCTGACGCAGCCAGTGTCGTGATCGCGTAGCCGTTCTCCTCGAAAAGGTCCTGGATCGAAGCGCGCGTGAAGAAGCGGAGATGCGTGTCGTCGAGCAGGCCCCACTCGCGATAGCGGAACTCGCCGCCGAGGAGCGCGAGCCGGACGCTTGCGTGTGCGATGTTCGGGATCGATGCGATGACGACGCCGTTCTCGGCGACGAACGGACGGACGCGGCGCAGCACGTCGGCCGGCTCCTTCAGGTGCTCGAGCACGTCCGCGAACAGGACGACGTCGAACTCCTCGCCTGCAAGCTCGGCCGCGTAGTCGATCTTCTCCGCGTCTCCGACGATGACGCGCTCGGTGTGCTGCTCGGCGAGCGCGGCGGCGTCGCGGTCGATCTCGACGCCGACGACTGTGCAGCCGAGCCTGTTCTTCAGAACCTCGGACATGTAGCCCGTCGCGCAGCCGAACTCGAGCACACGAGTCGCCGGCGGCACGAGCGAGACGATCTTGGTGTGCGTCGAGCCCGGGTCGTCCTGGAACTCGGTGTACTTGAACGCGTGCGGCGGGGCTTGGGTCTTGGCGGAGGGCTCGTCCATGGACGGTGAGGTTAACGACTAGATGTTTCGTAAACGTTCGGGGTGCTTGCGCACGAACCTCGCGATCGAGCGCCAGTGCCAGAGCGTCCGCCGCGTGAGGAAGCGGCGGTCCGTGACGGCCGCGTGCGCGTGGCTGACGGTCGCCTGGGGGACGTACCAGCGCTCCCAGCCGGCCTTGGCGGCTCGGTAGCAGAGGTCGATGTCCTCGCCGTAGAGGCGGAAGCCCTCGTCGAAGCCGCCGAGCTCGTCGAGCATCTCGCGCCGCAGGAGGAGGAAGGCCGCGAGCATCCAGTCGGCCTGGACCGGCTCGGTCGGGCGGTCTTCGAGCATGGTAGTGGTCGAGCTGCCGCGTCTCCGGGCGGAGGATCGTGCGCAGCGGCGTCCGGCGGACGATCGTGCCGCTGACCGTCGGGAAGCGCCGCCGCGAAGGCTGCCAGCGCCCGTCGGGGAACAGCAGCTGCGGGCCGACGACGCCCGCCCGCGGATGGGTCTCGGCGAACTCGGCCAGGAGCTCGACTGCGTCCGGCCGGGGCTCGGTGTCCGGATTCGCGACGACGACGAACGGCGCGCTCGTCGCTGCGATGCCCTTGTTCGCGTTCGCGGCGAAGCCGAGCGGCTCGCTCGTTGACGATCAGGCGCGCGTCGACGTCGGGCGCGGGCGGGTTGGCGACGACGACGAGCTCGTCGACCTGCGGCGCGAGCGCGGCGAGGCAGCGATCGAGCTCCGGATGCGGCCCGTGCGTGACGACGACGGCGTCGACGCCGGCGCTCACAGCAGCTCCCGGTAGACCGCGAGCGTTCGGCGCGCGGTCTCGGCCCAGCTGAACTGCTTCGCGCGCTCGAGCCCTGCCGCGACGAGCCGCTCCCGGTCGGCGAGCGCCTGACTGATGCCCTCCGCGAGCGCCCCCGGGTCGCCGGGCTCGACGAGGATCGCCGCCTCCCCTGCGACCTCCGGGACGGCGCCCGCCGTCGTCGCGACGACCGGAGTCCCGGACGCCATCGCCTCGAGCACCGGCAGGCCGAAGCCCTCGTAGCGGGACGGAAAGACGAGACAGGCCGCGCCGCGGTAGAGCGACGCGAGCCCCTCGTGTTCCACGTAGCCGGCGAGCTCGACGCGGCGCTCGAGGCCGAGCCGGCTGACCGCGCTGCGCACCTCGTCACCGCCGCGCTTCTCGTCGCCGACGAGCACGAGCCTGAGCTCGCCGTCGACGAGCGCGAGCGCCTCGATCGCGGTCAGCGGATCCTTGCGAGGCTGGATCCCGCCGACGAAGAGCGCGTACGGCGGCACGTCCGGAGTCGTCCCGTTCGGGCTGGAAGATCGGGTCGACCCCGAGCGGGGTGACGACGATCTTCCGCTCGGGAATCCCGTAGCGCTCGACGAGGTCTCGCTTCGTGCGCTCGGAGATGGCGATTACGCGATCCGCTCTCCTTGCCGATCGGGGCACGAACGTTCGGAACATGAACCGGTCGCGCGGGCCCATCAGGCCGGGGTCCCGCTCGAACGACAGGTCCTGGACGGTGACGACGGCAGGCCCGCGGTAGGCCGGCGGAACGACGTAGATGAAGTGACCGAGCGAGGGGCGCAGCCGTCGCAGCGCGCGTGGGAGACCGAACACCATGCGGGCGACCTGGCTTCTCGCCGCAAGCTCGTAGGCCTCGATCCCGTCCGGGACGAGCTCGGGCCGCCGCGTGATCGCGACGATGCGCTCCTCGTCGGCGATCGGCGCCAGCTCGCGGAGGAGCGCCGCCACGTACGTCTCGTCTCCGGTGCGGCGGCGGCCGAGGACGTCCGCGTCGACGGCGACGAGCGGCTTCACCCGGCGAGCTCCTTGTAGAGGTCGACGTGCGACTGCACGGCGCGCTCCCACGTGAAGTCGGCTGCTCTGCCGCACGCCGACCGGCTGCGAGCCCGGAGTCGACTGCCCGCTGCAGGCCGTGCGCGATCGAGTCGACGTCGAGCGGGTCGACCTCGAACGCGATTCCCTGGGCGAACTCGTCGTACGGCGGGCCGGCCGGCGCGACGACTGGAGTTCCCGAGGCCATCGCCTCGAGCACCGGCAGCCCGAAGCCCTCGTAGAGAGAGACGTACATCACCGCCACGGCTCCGCGGTAGAGGCGCGCGAGCTCCTCGTCGTCGACGCCTTCGAGCCGTTGCACCCGGTCGCCCTCGACCTCGACGCCGCCCCAGCCCTCCGCGCCGACGACGCGCAGCTCGAGCCCGTCGAGCCCCGAGCGCCGGAAGCCTTCGACGAGGCGCTCGAAGTTCTTCCGCGGCTCGAGCGTCGAGACGGCGAGCACGTAGTCGCCGTCCGCCGCGGGGCCCTCGGCCGTGAAGGGCGGGCCGACCCCGTAGGGGATCACCCGCACCTTCTCCGCCGGCACGTCGAGCAGCTCGACGACCTCGTCGCGCGAGAACGCGGAGCCGACGACGATCGCGCTCGGCGGCCCGCGCGACGCGGGGCAGCGTCCGGGCGCTGTAGCGTCGGGTCCAGCCGTTGAACGCCTCGGGATGACGAAGGACGGCGACGTCGTGGATCGTCACGACGAGTGGGACGTTCGAGCGGAGCGGCGCGCGCATCGTCGGACAGTGGAGGACGTCGACGGCCGTCCTGCCTGGCCGCGCGGGGCAGCCGAGTCGGATACCAGAACGTGTCCCGAGCGACCTTGGCCGCCCGTCCGTCCGCGTCCCAGGAGAGCCGTGCCAGCTCGATCGCAGGCTCCTGCTCGAGGCCGTCGAGGAGCTTCGTCAGGTAGCGGGCGGTCCCGGCTTTCGAGAGCGCGAGCGGAGAGGTGTCGAGACCCACGCGAATCATGCGCCGGAAGTGTCTCAGGTGGGGCTCGACCGAACCGCGCAAATGGGCCTCGCCGCAGGCACGCCACGTGAAGCGCTTCGCGTGCTCGAGCCCGTTCGCCAACGAGGCGCTCGCGCTCCCGCAGAGCTCGCTCGATCCCTGCTGCGATCGACTCCGGGCTCTCCGGGTCGACGCGAACCGCCGCGTCGCCGGCGGCTTCGTCGAGGGACGGATGGGACGACGCGACCACGGGAGTCCCAGACGCCATCGCCTCGAGGGCAGGCATCCCGAAGCCCTCGAAGAAGCTCGGGTAGGCGAAGACGGCGGCGCCCCGATAGAGCGCGGGCAGCTCGTCGTCGGAAACGTGGTCCGGTGCCACCAGCCTGACATCGGGCAGGAGCTCGACCGCCGCCGCCAGGTTCGCGTAGTTCTTGCGCGGGTCGCGCGGCGCCAGCATCAGCACGTACCCGTCCGAACCTTGTAACACAGTGTTCCTTGGAACATTTGTGAAGCGTTCGTCGATCCCGGGGTAGGCGACGACGATTCGCTCGCGCGGGTATCCGAGGCGCTCGGCGACGTCGTTGGCCGTGAACTCCGAGATGGCGACGATCACGTCGCAGGTGCGCGCCGCGTGCCGGTACTTCGCGATGTTCTGGCGTCGCGTCCGCGGGTGCACCCATTCCGGGAAGCGGAGCGGGACGAGGTCGAGGATCGTCGTCGAGCGCAGGCCGCCGGCGCTGGCGCGGGTACATCCAGTCGGAGAAGTGGAAGACATCGAGCGGCCCCGCGAGCCGCTCCACTACGGGCGCGCCCGCGCGGCTCCAGAGCGTCCGCCAGAGGTGCGCCGAGGGAGGCAGCGTGACGAGCCGCCGCTCCACCGGGAGCCCGTCCAGAGCGTCTTCGAGCCGTCCGCGGGAGCGCATGCTCGACGGGGGCGAAGGCCACGATCTCGTGCTCGTCGCCGGCGGCCTCCGCAAGCCCGAGCAGCGAGCCCGCGGATGTAGTTGCCGACCCCGGTCCTCGGGTGCGAGAGCGGCGAGACGTCGACGACGATGCGCATGGTCGCGTGACCTTAGATGCCTAGACTCTGCGCCCGTGACCCTCTACGCCGATCTCTTCCGCTACGGAGATCTCTTCCTCAACCTCTTCCGGCGCGAGCTCCGCGTGAAGTACCGCGGCTCCGTCCTCGGTGTGGGCTGGACGCTCGTCCTCCCGGTGGCGCTGATGGCCGTCTACACGGTCGTCTTCTCCGTGCTCCTCCAGGCGGTCAGCATCGAGCACTATCCGCTCTTTCTGCTCTCCGGCCTCGTCACGTGGGTCTTCTTCCAGGGCGCGCTCCAGGCGTCGTGCACGAGCCTCCTCGGACAAGCGAGCCTCGTGAAGCAGGTGCGCTTTCCCCGCCAACTACTGCCGTTCGCGGTCGTGGGGACGAATGCGATCACGCTCCTCGTCATGTTCGCCGTCCTCGTGCCCGTGAACCTGATCGTGATCCCGGAGACGCGCTCGACGTTCTGGGCCGGGCTGCCGCTCGTGCTCCCGCTCATCGCGTTTGCCGGCGGGCTCGCGCTGGTGCTCGCGGCGGTGACGGTCGTCTTCCGCGACGTCGAGCACCTGCTGACCGCGATCCTGCTGCCCTGGTTCTTCCTGACGCCCGTCTTCTACACCTTCGACCTGCCGGTGATCGGTGAGCACCCGACGCTCGTCAATCTCCTTCATTACGCGAACCCCGTCGCGCCGTTCGTGATCGCGATTCGCGACCCGCTCTTCTTCGGGGAGCTGCCTCAGCTCGGCGACGTCGTCTATGTCTTCGCGGCCGCCCTCATAGCGCTCGGAGGCGCTTCGCTCGTCTTCCGGCGCCTCGACGACCAGCTGGCGGCCCAGCTCTAGTGGACACCACTCGTCGTCAGAGCGGCTCGGCGGGAGCCGGTCGAGCGGACGCCGGTCTGGTTCATGCGCCAGGCCGGCCGGTCGCTGCCCGGGTACCGCGAGATCCGCAAGCGCCACAGCCTGTTCGAGGTCTGCCGACAGCCGGAGCTCTGCGCCGAGGTCACGCTCGAGCCGGTGCGCCTGCACGGCGTCGACGCGGCCGTGATGTTCGCCGACATCATGCTCCCGGTGCTCGGCATGGGCGTCGACGTCCAGCTCGTCGAGAACGTCGGGCCGGTGATCGAGCAGCCCATCCGGACGGCCGGCGACGTCGAGGCGCTGCGCGTTCCCGACCCCGAGGAGGCGGTTCCCTTCATCCTCGAGGCGGTCCGGCTTGTCCGGGACGAGCTCGAGCCCGAGCAGGCGCTCGTCGGCTTCTGCGGCGGGCCGTTCACCGTCGCGGGCTACCTCGTGGAGGGTCGGCCGACGCGGGATTTCGTCCAGACCAAGCGCCTCATGTTCGGCGCCCCCGAGATCTGGCACGCCCTGATGGAGAAGCTGACGGAGATGTCGATCCGCTACCTCCGCGCGAAGGTCGAGGCGGGCGCCGATGCCGTCCAGCTCTTCGACTCCTGGATCGGAGCGCTCTCGCTCGGCGACTACGAGGAGTTCGTGTCTCCGTACTCGCGGCGGATCCTCGACTCGATCTCGGCGCCGACGATCCACTTCGGAACCGGCACGCAGCACCTGCTCGCGCGCGATGACCGGGGACGTGATCGGGATCGACTGGCGAAGCAGCGTCGACCAGGTGCTCGAGCAGGGACGCGGCGTGCAGGGCAATCTCGACCCGACGCTTCTCCTCGGGCCGTTCGGGCGTGTGGAAGAGAAGACCCAGGAGATCCTGGATCTCGCGGCCGGCCGGCCGGGGCACATCTTCAACCTCGGGCACGGCGTGCTGCCGGACACCGATCCTGCGGATCTCAAGAGGCTGGTCGAGCTCGTCCACGAACGGACAGCCACGGTCGCGGCATGAAGCCGGCAGTCCTCCTGATGGCGTATGGGAGCCCGTCCGCCCCGTCGGACATCCGTCCCTACCTCGAGGACATTCGTAGCGGGCGACCGGCGTCGGATCGCGCCGTCGAGGAGCTGACCGAGCGCTACCGTCGAATCGGCGGTCGCTCGCCGCTCGACGAGATCACGGAGTCGCAGCGCGCGGCCCTGGAGACAGAGCTCGAGCTGCCGGTCTTCGTGGGCATGAAGCACTGGGCCCGCGCATCGCGGAGGCGGTCGACCGTGCAGTGGCCGGCGGCGCCGACGTCGTCGTCGGGATCGTGCTTGCGCCGCACTACTCGAAGCTCTCGATCCAGGGCTATCGCGAGCGGCTCGAAGACGCCCTGGCCGCGCGGGCGGAGCTCCGCTTCGTCGACAGCTGGCACACGCACGATCCCTATATCGCCGTGCTCGCCGACCGCGTCCGCGGCACCGACGCACACGTCGTCTTCACGGCGCACAGCCTCCCCGCACGGATCCTCGACGAGGGAGACCCGTACCGCGAACAGCTTCTCGAGACCTCGGAGCTGGTCGCCGAGCGGGCCGGTATCGAGCGCTGGTCGTTCGCCTTCCAGAGCGCGAGCCCGACCGGCGAGCCGTGGCTCGGACCGGACATCCTCGACGAGCTCGACCGCCTCCATGCCCGTGGAGTTGAGCGCGTTCTCGTGTGCCCGATCGGCTTCGTCTCGGATCACCTCGAGATCCTGTGGGACATCGACGTCGAGGCTCGGGAGCGCGCCAGAGAGCTCGGGCTGGAGCTCGATCGCATCGAGTCGCTGAACGACGATCCCGCTTTCATCCACGGGCTGGCCGAGCTATGTCGGGAGGTCGTTGGAGTACCCTCGACCTCGTGAACGCAGGCGAGATCCATCTCGAGAACGTCAGTCGCCGCTTCCGCGTCTACCCGCAGCGGAACATGACGCTCAAAGAGGCCGTCGTCCGCTGGCGCCACGTCAAGCCCGAGGAGATCTGGGCGCTCCGCGACGTCTCGCTGCGCGTCGAGCCGGGCACGTCGATCGGCTTCGTCGGGCGCAACGGGTCGGGCAAGACGACGCTCCTTCGCCTGATCGCCGGCATCTTCGGGCCCACCTCCGGTCGCCTCGAGGTCGGAGGCTCCATCGGGTCGCTCCTCGAGCTCGGTGCGGGTTTCCATCCCGACTTCACGGGCCGCGAGAACGTCTACCTGAGCGGCTCGATCTACGGCCTGAAGCGGCGCGAGATCGATCGCATCTTCGAAGAGATCGTCTCGTTCTCGGAGCTTGACCGATTCATCGACTTCCCCGTGCGCACGTACTCGTCCGGGATGCTGATGCGGCTCGGGTTCTCGATAGCGGTCCACGTGCGCGCCGACGTCCTGCTGCTCGACGAGGTCTTCGCGGTCGGCGACGAGGCGTTCCAGCGGAAGTGCGTAGACCGGATCCTCGATTTCTCGCGCCAAGGTGGAACGCTGTGCTTCGTGTCGCACGCGGCGTCCGCGATCGAGCATCTCTGCGACCGCGCGGTACTGCTCCAGGAAGGGCGGGTCGAGTACGACGGCGAGACCGAGGAGGCGCTTCGTCGCTACCACGCCCTGCTCGCCGCGGAGGAAGCCTCGGCGGAGGCCGGATTCGAGCTGCGCGAGTCGGGCACGGGTGAGCTGCGCCTCGCCGGGCTCGCAGTCGAGGGCGCCGACGGCGTGGCCCGCGACCACTTCGTCTCCGGGGAGCCAGTCTCAGTCCGATTGCTGCTCGAGGCGGACGCGGCAATTCCAACCGCTCGAGTCTCGCTCGAACTACGCGATCTGACCGGTGCGCTGCTCGGCGCGAGCCAGGCGGACCTGGCCGAGCTTGGCTGGGATGGAACGCCCCGTATCGGAGAAATCCGCTTCTCAGTGGATCGCTTGCCGCTCGCGGAAGGAACTTTCCAGCTCGGCGTTACGCTGGTCGACCCGGGAGGCGCTCGTCGCTACCACCGAGTCGACAGGGCGGCGCAGTTCGTGGTTTCCGGCGTGGACCACGCCCGCGGGCCCCTTCTCTTCGACGGCGAGTGGAAGCTGGCGGGGACGCAACCGAAGCTGGGCGCCGCGTGAGCTCGCGAACCTGTCCGGACTGGCCTGAGCTGACGGAGCTCGCTCCCGATCTTCAGTTCAAGCACTACACGGTCACCGAGGCGCGGCTGCCGGCGGAAGCGCTGGTCAGCCTCGGAGACTTTCCGCTCGCCGCCGTCGCGCTGTGCGCCGATCTCGACAAGAACGTCTTCTACGCGCTACACACGGACCCGCAGGTCGCCGAGGCGCTGCGGGACACGCACTGGTACGAGGTCCGGGAGTGGTCCTCGACAGGCCCCGGGGCAAGCGCTTAGCTGGAGTTCCACTTCCGGCGCAATCCGGTCACAGACACGCGCGAATTTCGTCGATAGGCTGAAAACGGAGGGAGGCCCGCGGCCGGACCCCTAGGGCCTGGCTATTTCAGACAGGGGTCGGGTGTTGAGGATGTTCGCCGCCGTGGCCCAGCCCCGGCGGGCGGTTGCGACCGAGAGCTGCATGTTCCCGAGGCCGCGCACCGAGTGGGCGTCCGTCGAGCAGACGATCGGGACGCCCGCCTCCACGGCCGCATGCACGTGGACGTCGCGCAGGTCGAGGCGATCCGGCAGCCCGTTGATCTCGACCGCGACGCCCGTCTCCAGCGCCACCTCGAACACCCGCTCGAGGTCGAGCGCGTTCTCCGGCCGGTGGTTGATGATCCGCCCCTTCGGGTGGCTCAGGCATCGCACCGCCGGATGCCGCATCGCCTCGATCGTCCGCTTCGTGATGGCGTCCGCCGAGGCGCGTTGCCCCGCGTGCACGCTCGCCTGCACCCACTCGAGCTCGGCGAGCACGTCGTCGGGAAGGTCGAGCGACCCGTCCGGGAGGATGTCGCACTCGCTACCGCGCAGGATCCGGAACGGGGCGAGCGCCTCGTTCGCCTCAGCGATCTCCTCGCCCTGGCGCCGGATGTCGTCTGCGTCGAGGCCCGGCACGACCCGAACGTTCCGCGTGTGGTCGCAGATCGCGAGGTACTCGTAGCCGCGCGCGAGCGCCGCCTCGCCCATCTCCAGCACGCTCGCCTTCCCGTCCGACCAGTTCGTGTGGACGTGCAGGTCGCCGCGGATGTCGACGAGCTCGACGAGCGGCGGCGGCTCCTCGCGAAACGGCTCTTCGCGAAGCTCCGGCGCGCAAAACGGGATGCCGAGCGCCTCGTAGACGCCCTCTTCCTCAGCAGCGTCCGGCAACGGCTCGAGCGCCTCGACGTACGCGCGTGAGCCGGTCGCCCGCACCAGCTCGGTCCCCAAGCGCTGCGGCTCGGCGACCACGAGCTCCACCGGAACGCCCTCGACGGTCACGCCAATCGCCCCGCGCGCAGAACGCTCGACGACGGCGACGATCTGAGGCAGCCGCTCGAAGCGCTCGAGCAGCGGCTCGGGCTCTTGGCCCACGCAAACGACCGCGAACTCCTCGTTCGCGTCCCGCCAGCGCCGCGGATCACCGGCGATCTCGCCGCCCAGACTGTCGGCGATCACCTCCAGGAGCGCTCGCGCCCGATTGAGGAGCATCCCACGCCGCGGCCGGGGCCGCTCCTCCCGAGCGAGCGCCGCCAGGAGCTTCGCCTCGGTCTTCGGCCCGATTCCGGGCACCTCTGCGAGCCGCCCCTCTGCCGCTGCCGCGCGGAACTCGTCGACGGTCCTTACGCCGAGCGTGCGGCCGATCTCGGCCGCCTTCTTCGGCCCGAAGCCGAGCAGTCGTCCCAACCCCACGAGCTCTGGCGCCACCTCGCTCTCCAGCTCGTCGAGCTCGGCGATCCGCCCCGTCTCGACGAGCTCCCGCAGGCGTGCCTCGATCCCCGGCCCGATCCCGCGCAGCTCACGAGCGCGTCCCGCCCGCACGAGGTCGGCGATCGGCGCCTTCGTTTCCCGGATCATCTCCGCCGCTCGCCGGTACGCCCGGGTCGTGTAATGCCCGGAGCCCGCGAGGTCGAGGAGCGACGCGAACGACTCGAGCCGGTCCGCGATCTCCGCGTTCGAGATGTCGTTCTCCACGCCCACGGGCATAGTTTTCCCGTGGAGCTCCGTTTCATCGACGAGTTCGAGCACGGGATCGGGTGGGTGCCCGTGGGCGACAGGATCCAGCGCGCCTCACACGCGGTACGGATCGGCGACTCCGTCTGGCTGACGGACGTCCTCGACGGGCCCGGCATCGACGAGCGCATCGGACAGCTCGGCGGTGAGCCGAAGGCCGTCATCCAGCTCCTCGACCGCCACGACCGTGACTGCTCCGCGGTCGCAAGCCGACTCGGCATTCCGCTCCACGAGACGCCCTTCGACGGCGTTCCCGGCGCGCCGTTCGAAGTGATCCCGGTCGTCCGCAGCAGATTCTGGAAAGAGGTCGCCCTCTGGTTCCCGGCCGAGCGGATCCTCGCCGTCGGCGACGCGCTCGGCACGGTGGGCTACTTCCGCGCCGCAAACGAGCCCGTCGGCGTCCACCCGTTCCTGCGCCTCAAGCCCCCGCGCCGGGCCTTCGCCGGGCTCGAGCCGCACCACGTCCTCTGCGGACACGGCCAGGGCGGCCACGGCGAGGGAGTTCCCGAGGCCGTCCGGCAAGCCCTCGCGACACCGCGGCGCCGGCTTCCGCAGGCCCTGCTCAACGGCCTGCGGGAAGCCAGACGCCACAAGGACTAGCTCAGCAGTCCACCCGGGGATTCCAGGCGAAGAAGTCGCCGCTCGGGTTGACCTTCCAGGCCCAGGCGTGCAGTGCGTAGAAGGGGTCGAGCCCGTACCGATTGCCGGCTGGGACGAGGTCGAACTCGCGGCCGAACAGCATCGGCGGCTCCTGATTGCCTGCGTCCTCCCAGACGCTCTTGAAGACGATGTACTCGAGCGCCACGAGATGCATGTTGTTGCCGCGTTGCTCGTAGACCAGCGCCTCCGGCTGCTTCGGATCGAGCACGGCGTCGCCGACCAGCGAGCCGTTCACGTAGTGGACGCCCATCGCGCCGGTTCCCTCGAGCTCGATGCAGGCGATCCCCTGCGCGTCACGGAACAACCCATAACCGGCGGCCTCGGCCGCGGGCAGATGGTGGAAGTGGGCGGTCGCCTGCCGCGCGTCGCCGAAGACTCCGGCCGCGTAGGCGACGCCCACCACGGCGAGGGGGACGGCGACAGCCAGTCCCAGTACCAAACGCTTGAGGTTCATCTCTCTCCTCCTATGCGGCGTAGTGGAAGTAGGGGTCGAGGACGCGCACCGGCACGATCGAGTCCACCGGCAGGCCGTTCCGCGCCGCGGTCTGCCTGATCGCTTCCGGCGAAGGCCCGTCGTAGATGCAGAAGGTCTTCCGCCGGTCCTCCGTGACGTACGAGTGGAGCCACGTCACGCCTGAGTCGGCGTTGTTGTCGACGACCGACATGCAGGCGCGGGCGCCGTCGTCGTCGGGGGTGATGCCGAGCCCGTCGGGAAACGTGCGCTCGACCATGTACCGGGGCATAGCGTCCTCCTTTCGATTACTCGGCTGACGCTAGGCCCAGCACCTATCCGGGCGCATCGGGCGCGTTCCCTATCTTGGGCGGGCGAGCTCCTGACCTTCCGTAGCGAGCTTGGCCGCTTCGTAGCGGCTCCCTACGCCGAGCTTGGTGAGGATCGAGGAGACGTGATGGCCGACGGTCTTTTCTGTGATGAAGAGCCGCGCGGCGATCTCCACGTTCGTCAGGCCCTCCGCGACTAGGTCGAGCACCTCCGCCTCGCGTCCCGTGAGTCCGGCCGGATGCTCTCGCGTCTCGGGCCTGGGCCCGCGGGCGACTCGCGCGCCTCGCTCCCGGAGTTTGCGTGCGACGATCGCGGCGGCCGGGCGCGCGCCGAGGGTCGTGAAGATCTCGTGGCTTCGGTGCAGGTCGTCCTCGTCGTTGCTCTGCGATAGAGCCCAGGCGGCCGGGTATGGGCACTCGAGCTTCTCCCAGGCGGCAGCCGCATCCGCGTAGTCGCCGGCGAGCTCCAGGGCGAAGGCGTGGGGCACGGAGCCGATCTCCTCCGGTGGGTCGCCGAGGAGCCGCCGCCACACGGCGAGGGAGCCTGCAATCACGCGATCTGCGAGCCCGACCGGATGCATCGAGCCCAGCTCAGCCCGGGCTCGAGACGGATCGCCCTCGAGAAAGGCTGCCTCGGCCCGCACGAGCTGAAGCGGCACGAGCCTCTGCGGCGCGCTTCCGCAAGCGAGCGAGCTCACCTCGTCGAGAGCCTCCCAGACGCCGGGATCTCCACGCCGAGCACGCAGTTCGCCGAGGAGTAGCAGCGACCACATTCGGTGGAGGACGGCATGCGGATGGTCGAGGGCGGTGCGCAGGTCCGCAGCAGCCTCATCCCATCGACCTCGGATGATCGAAGCGTCGGCACGCCAGGCCAGGAGGTAGACCCGGTGGTCGTCGAGGTCTCGTTCTGTCGAGTGTGCGAGCCCCTCATCGAGCCAGCGGTCTGCGGCGGGCCAGTTCCTATCTCGGACAGACCTGAACACGAGAGCGGAATACGCGCGGGCTACCTGCTCGTCGGTGCCGTGCGTCTTAGCGAGTGCTAGCGCCTTCTCGAGCGCTCCCGTGCCCTTCCCCTGCATCGCCTCTGCGGCGCCGATCAGGATCGAGGCGCTGACGACGATCTCCGTCTCTCCGAGCGTGTCGGCGAGCTCGACAGCACGTTCGGCCCAGACGATGATGCCCTGGTCGTCGAGAGCGAGCTGCCGCTGGCCTGCCATGTGTACGTACGCGAGCGCCAGCTCCCGCCCGGGAGGAAGCTCCTCGAGGATCTGAACCGCCTCGTGCGCGGCGTCGTCCGCCTCCTCGATCCGCGCCGCCCAGTAGAGCAGGCGCGACGACCGGCTGAGCAACTCCCCTTCCTTGAGTCGGTTGCCGAGAGCCCGGTACCGGTCGAGCGCGTCGAGCCCCGCCGAGAGCGCCTCATCGACCTGAAGCGTGAGCGAGCACTCGTGGGAGCGGTGCTCGAGTAGCTCGGCGATCTCCTCTGACGGCAGCCCGTCCGCAAACCGGAGGCAGCGCGCGTACTGCTCTGCTGCTTCGCGGTGGGCGCCTCGCTCGGCGGCAAGCTCCGCCGCCGTTCGGGCGTGCGCGAGGACCGCCGCGGCGTCTCCGGCGGCCTCTGCGTGGTGGGCGAGGCGAGCCGAGTCACCGCTGCTGCTCAGCGCGGCCAGAGCTCGCGAGTGCAGCTTGGCTCGCAGCGCTGGATCGATCGCATCTTCGATCGCTCTCCGCGCCAGCTCGTGCCGGAAGGCCACTCCTGCGGGGCGACTCTGCAGGACGCCGGCTGCGAGGCATTCGGCCAGCCCGCGTGGTGACTCCCCGCAGATCTCCTCGAGCAGCGCGAGATCGGCCTCCAGGCCGGCGACGGCCGCCGCGTCGAGGACGGCTCGAGCCGAGACGTCGAGCCGCGCCGCGCGCGCGAGGACCGCGTCACGAACGCTGGCCGGAACCCCTGTTCCGCCCGCGGCGAGCACCTCCGTGACGAAGAACGGGTTGCCGCCGGTCTGGCGATAGAGCTCGTGCGGGTCGACGTCTGAGCCCTCGGCGAGCGCCCGAACGCCGTCCTCGGTCAGGCGGGGCACCGCGATCCGGCGCGACATGTCGACATCGCCGAGAACCAGGCGCAACGGGTGCTGCGGGCCGACCTCGTCGTCTCGGTAGGTCGCGATCAGCAGCACGGTTGTCCCGTCGAGCCGACGACCGAGGTAGCGGAGGAGGTCGAGCGTCGCCTCGTCCGCCCAGTGGACGTCCTCGACGACCGCGATCGTCGCTCTCGAGCCGAGCTCCTCGAGGGCTGCGGCGAAGACTTCCCTTCGCCCACCTGTCCGGTCGAGCCCCGGTGCGAGCTCGTCGAGCGGCGCGAGGGGCTCAGGAGTGAAGAGCCCGTCGCACGCGGCCTGGACGACTCGGGCCTTTTCGGCTTGCTCCTCGACGAAGGCCCGGACGAGGGACGTCTTCCCGACGCCCGCCTCGCCTCCGACGAGGACGAGGCGCCCGTGCCCCGCGACGGCAGAGCCGAGGTGCTCGCCGAGAGCGGCGAGATACAAGCCGCGCTCGATCAGCTCCATGTCTCAGATCGTACGGCGGTCTAGCGGCGCCGCAAAGCGATCCCGGTCATCACCTCGCGCACGGTTCCGTCACGGTGCCGCGTCCTCGACCGCGATCCTTCCAGTTCTCCGCATCGGCAGAACCACGAGCAGGCCGCTGAGAGCGACGACCGAGGAGATGAGGAACGCGTCGGCGTAGCCCGTGACGGCTGCGACAGCGCCGAGTGTGAACGCCCCGACGCCGAGCGCGACGTCGACGAACGCCGTTACACCGCCTACGACCGCGCTCCGTTCGACCTCGCTCGAGGTCTCCATCGCCAGCAGCACAGCCGCCGGGTACGAGAGCGCCTGCCCGACGGCGAAGATCGCTGTGCCGACGAGCAGGCCCAGCCTCCGACTGCCATGCACCGATCGTCGCCAGGCCGACCGCGAGGTTGACGAAGCAGAGCACGAGCGTCCGACGCGAGCCGAGCCGGTCGGGAAGCTTGCGGCCGAAGATGCGCACGAGGACGACGACCGCGCCGAAGAGCGCGAAGACGAGCCCGGGCCGGTCGATGCCGAGCTCGCGCGCGTAGAGAGCGGCGAACGCGACGAAGCCGCCGAAGCCGAGGAGCGCGAGCAGCACGAGCAGGCCCGGGAGGAGGGCGGTCCGCGGTGGTAGCCAACCTCCGGGTGCCTCGTGCGCGGCGGCGGGCCGCGTCTCACCGAGCGGGATCACGGCTGCGCCTCCGAGAACGACGAGTGCTGCGGCGACGAGCCAAGCCAGCGTGAACCGGTCGCCGCCGAGGATGAAGTCCGCGGCTACGGGCCCGAGCGTCAGGCCCAGGTACGACGCCGTCGTCACGAGACTGATCGCCTCACCGCGACGGGCCGAGGGCGCCAGGTCCGCGGCGACGGTCAGGACGGCGATCGCGTACGCGGCCTCCCCGGCTCCGGCGACCAGCCGGATCGCGACGACACCCTGCAGGGACGGCTCGAGCGCGAGCGCGACGTAGCACGCGACCATCGTCGCCGCGCCGACGACGATCAGCAGCCGCCGGCCGCGGCGATCGGCCAGCCGCCCGACGGGTGGACCGGCGAGGACGGCCGTGATGCTCGCCGCGCCGACGGCGATCCCGACCCCGAGGCTCCCGCGCCCGAGCTCGTCCGCTGCATAGAGCGGCAGCACCACGAGGATGAACCCGAAGGACGCAAACGCCGCGAAGGTGCCGAGCCAGACGCGAACGAACGGACCGGTGATCAGGCGCTCCGCGCTCACAGGAGTCACACTAGAGGCATGCGTCTGGCGCTTCTAGCCGCCATCCCCGTGACGGTCCTGGCGCTTCTCGGTAGCGCCTCCGCAGCCGAGCGATGACGGTCGCCGCAGAGGTCCTGCCGCAGGGCACGGTCTTCCTCCCTCTGACCGCGCATGCGGACGAACGAGGTGTTTTCACCGAGCTCTACCGGCTCGAGTGGAACACGGGCGTGACTCCCATCCAGTGGAACGCCGTCAGCTCGGAAGCCGGTGTCCTGCGCGGCGTGCACGTCCATCTGCGGCACGACGACTACCTCACGGTTCCGGTCGGTCGTGCAGCCGTCGGCCTACGCGACCTGCGCCGCGGGTCTTCGACTGAGGGAATGGCCACACTGGTCGAGCTCGGAGCCGACAGCCCAGGCGCCCTCGTCATCCCGCACGGGGTCGCGCACGGGTTCTACTTCTACGAGCCGTCGCTCCACGTGTACGCGGTCACCGAGTACTGGGATCCGAAGGACGAGCTTTCGTGTCACTGGGCCGACCCGGATCTCCGGATCCCGTGGCCGGTGCAGTCGGCGAAGGTGTCTCAGCGGGACGCTGAAAGCCAGTCGCTGCAGGCTCTGCTCGACCAGCTAGAGCCTTCGCAACCCATCTGAGCAGCCGGCCCAGCGCGGGCAGGCCGACGATGCGCTCGCGCAGTCGCCAGGTGACCGAGGACGAGAGATACGCCAGCTCGCGGCCCTGCTCGTCGAGCTTCTCGCCAAGCGCTACGACCTGCGCGTTCAGCTCCAGGACCTGCGCGTGCTGCTGGACGATCCGCTCGCCGAGCCGGTCGATCTCGCCCGAGAGGCGCGCGCGGTCACGGTCGGCCTGGACGAAATCCGCGTAGACGCTGCGAAGCTCGTCCTCGCGCGTCGCGAGTAGCTCCTCCAGGCCGGCGCCGTCGATCGCGAGGATCTCCACCAGCTTCTGGCCGACGCGGTCGGGCTTCGACCAGCCGTCGAGCTCCGCCAGCCGCTGCGTCTCGTCCCAGCCCCCTCGTGCGGAGCTGGGAAAGTGGAGGACGGTCGGTGTCGTCCCGCTCACTGCGCGCGATCCCGGAGCCGCGAGGATCTGCTGCCACATGTACAGATCGGTGAACGTGCCCTCGGGCGTCGTTCGCCAGCCCTCCGGCAGGCTGCGGTAGAGCTCGATCGTGTGCGCCCCGCACGAGAGCGGGATGCGGTTCTCGCCTCCGAGGAGCAGCTTCCGCCAGTAAGGACGGGCGAGATCGATCCGGAAGTGATGGAGCTTGCCCTCGCCGTCGATCCAGAGGGGGAGCGCATGAGCGAAGTCGGCCTCGGAGAGAAGCCGGCCCATCTCCGCCACGTGACCGGGAAGCCAGAGATCGTCGTCCGCCAGGTAGCAGACGATCTCGCCGCGAGCCTCCTCGAGCGCCGCGTGCCGGTGGAGCTCGCCGTGACGGGGCCCCTTCTGGTTGTCGAAGAACCGAACCCGGGAGTCCTCGCGAACGAGCTCGCCCATGATCTCGCGCGTCACGTCGGGCACGCCGTCGCCGACGACGAGCACCTCCAGGTCGTCGACCGTCTGCGCAAGCGCGCTGCGGACGGAGCGCAGGAGCGTCGGCCCATGGTCGTGCGTCGGGATCAGCACGGTGGCGGAGAGCGTCATCTTGGAAGGCCCGCGAGCGTGCGTAGCTCGGCGATCGTCTTGACGATCTCTGCGCCTTCCCGAGCGCTGCTCCGCGGCGGCGGGCCTCCCGCGAGATGCTCGACGAACGCGCGCAGCTCGCGCAGGAGCGGGAGCTCGGTGGAGATCTCCCGCGCTTCGGGCTCGGGGCCGGTGGCAACCAGCACCCGGTCGCTGTAGCCGCCCGGCAGCACCGCGACACCCTTCTCGCACACGAGGGTCACCTCGCGCCGGCGCTCGAGCGACCGGGCCGAGACCTCGAGCGCAAGCCAGGGCTCGTCACCGAGCACGCCGACGAGCCCCTCGGCGGACCCGTCCACGCTGTCGGCGACCGCGCTCCTCGGAGCGGGAACCGAGCCCAGGATCTCGATTGCGATGGCGAGATCGTGCGGCGCGAGGATCCAGACTGCATCCACGTCGTGCGGGTTGCCCCAGCCGATGCGCGTCGTGCGGAGCCCGAGGGCCCGGCCCAGCTCACCGCTCCGTGCGATCCCGGCCAGGAGCTCGATCCCGGGGTGGTAGCGCCACTTGTCCATCACGAAGAGCCGGTCCGGCGCCGCCTCGGCCAGCCGCTCTGCGTCGTCCGGGTCGTCGGTCAGCGGCTTCTCGACGAAGACCGGGACACCGTGCTCGAGCGCCTCGTCCGCAATGGCCGCATGGGTCGTGGTCGGCGTGACCACGATGATCCCGTCCACGGCAGAGAGGTCTCCGACCCCGGCGACGATGCTCGCCGCGCCACCCTCGTCCGCTGCCGAACGCGTCTTCTCCGAGCGCGCGACCACCGTCACGTCGCACCCGAGAGCGATCAGGTCGCGGAGAACGTGCCGGCCCCAGGCTCCGCACCCGACGAGGCCAACCCTGCTCACGCGACCCGCCTGGGGCGGAAACGAAGCGCGACCACGATCGTCGTGACGCAGATCGCGAAGGCGACCGCGTTCGGGACGATCAGGTACCAGTTCTCGATGACGATCCCGTAGGCGACCCAGAGGACGAAGCCGACGAGGAGCACCGAGAAGTACGCCACGGAGACCTCGCGCGACGAGCGGTGCTGGAGCATCTTGCGGATCTGCAGCGTGGGGGAGATCGCCATCAGGACCCCCCAGGCGGCCGCGGTGAAACCAAGAACGGTTTCGAACATAGGACTCTTCTCTAACAGAGCAGAGCATCGGGTAGCGAGGCGCGTGTGTCCCGCGCGGGGCCGACCTCGACCGGGAGGCGGCTAGGTACTAGTCCCGGTCTGAGCGTCTGACGGGCGCAGCATGTAGTACATGAGCAGCCCGATCAGCGGGACGAGCAGCATGATGATCGCCCAGGCAGCCTTCGC
Source organism: uncultured Actinomycetes bacterium (assembly GCA_963776955.1). Classification (GTDB taxonomy): domain Bacteria; phylum Actinomycetota; class Thermoleophilia; order Gaiellales; family Gaiellaceae; genus VAXT01. Next base: position 39,619 of record CAVZOM010000001.1, on the reverse strand, counting down.
CGCCCCGCTCAGGTCTTGCCGGCGGAAGGCGTCCATCACGGCGCGGACCCACATGATGAGAAAGAGGATGACCGCAGCGCCGATCAGGATCCGCATGAGGCGACCTTAGCGCAGACACCTTTATCGTGAGCGACGTGGTCAAGATGGCCAACGAGCTTCGGCGCGGCCGTGAGGCATACGCGAGCCGGCGTTGGCTCGATGCGTACACGGCGCTCTCGGACGCCGACCGCGCAGCTCCGTTGCCGGCCGAGGATCTCGAATTGCTCGCCACCACGGCGTCGATGGTGGGTCGGATGGACGAGTACGTGACTCTGCTCGAGCGCCTCTACCACGTGCACCTCGACGCGGGCCAGGAGCTTCTCGCGGCTCGGGCCGCGTTCTGGCTCGGGATGGCGTTTGCCGTTCGCGGCGACACGGGCCAGGCCGGGGGCTGGTTCGGCCGTGTGCAGCGGCTGGTGGAGCGCGCCGACGAGGATTGTGTCGAGCAGGGCCTGCTGTTCATTCCAACGGTGCTGCAGCGCCAGGCTGCGGGCGATTACGAGGGCGCCTACGAGGCTGCCTCCCTGGCTGCGGAGTGCGCCGAGCGCTTCCGCAATCCCGACCTTGCGGCCGCCGCCGCTCAATTCGGCGGCATGGTGCGCATCAAGCAGGGGCAGATCGAGGACGGGCTGCGCCTCTTGGACGAGGCGATGGTCGTCGTCACTGCCGGCGAGACGTCACCATTCCTCGCCGGCGCCATCTACTGCGGCGTGATCGCTTGCTGTGAGGAAGCCTTCGAGCCTCGTCGCGCGCGTGAATGGACGGACGCACTGACCCGCTGGTGCGAGGACCAGCCGCAGATGGTGTCCTTCACCGGTCGGTGCCTCGTTCATCGCGCCGGCATCAAGCAGTTGCGCGGTGCGTGGAGCGATGCGTTGGAAGAGGCGCGGATGGCCCGGGAGCGCTGTGAGCAGGCGATGAACAGAGCGGCGACCGGGCAGGCGCTCTATCAACAGGGAGAGCTCCACCGCCTGCGGGGGGATGCGGAGTCGGCCGAAGCGGCGTACAAGGAAGCGAGTCAGTTCGGTCGGGAGCCTCAGCCTGGCCTCGCCCTGCTTCGGCTCGCGCAGGGTGACATCGAAGCGGCGAAGGCTGCACTCGGCCGAATCCTCGGCGAGACCACCGAGCCGCTCCAGCGCGCAGTGCTGCTCCCCGCGCACACCGAGATCATGCTCGCAGCCGGCGAACGCGAGGAATCACGGCGCGCAAGCGTCGAGCTCGAAGAGATCGCCGCCGGCAGTGGCCGCCCGATGCTCGAGGCGATGGCCGCGCACATGCGCGGAGCCGTCGAGCTCGGCGAGGGAGAGGCGCAGGCCGCGCTCGCGCCCCTGCGTCGCGCCGGGCAGCTCTGGCAGGAGCTCGACGCGCCGTACGAGCTCGCGCGTGTGCGGATGCTCATCGGGTTGGCGTGCCGAGAGCTCAGCGACAGCGACACGGCGGCGTTGGAGCTCGACGCGGCCCGTGGCGCCTTCGAGGAGCTCGGCGCGGCGCCGGATCTTGCGCGCCTGGACTCGCTCACCGGCAGTGCCCCGCACGGATTGAGCGCGCGTGAGCTGGAGGTGCTTCGCCTCGTCGCCTCCGGAAAGACAAACCGTCAGATCGCGGAAGAGATCGTCGTCAGCGAGCACACGGTCGCACGTCACATGCAGAACATCTTCTCGAAGCTCGGCGTCTCGTCACGCACCGCGGCGACCGCGTTCGCCTTCGAGCACCGTCTGGTCTGACTCGCCTTCGTGGTCAGAAATGACCACGCCCGTCTACCGCAAGTTGGCGGATCCGCGCGATGCGACACGCGCTGCTGCCTCCTAGCGTCGGTCTCGTACACGACGAAGGAGGAAGAGATGGCAGTCGCAATGATGGTCGACAACCCCGCGGGCTCGCAGGAGGTCTACGAGCAGATTCGCGCCCACATCGGGCTGGACAAGCCGGCGGGCGGAATCTTCCACATCGCCGGCCCGAGCCCGAACGGGGGCTGGCGCGTGATCGAGGTCTGGGACTCGGAGGACGAGGCGCAGCGCTTCTTCCAGGAGCAGTTCATTCCCGCGCTGCGGGCGCTCGGCATCGACGGGCCGCCTCCGCCTCGCGAGTTCTGGCCGGTCCACAACGCGATGCGGTAGGGGAGGCCGAGATGGAAACCGAGAGCTTCGAGACGATCGTGATCGGCGGTAGCCAGGCCGGCCTCACGGCCGGGTACTACCTCGCCAGGGAGGGCCGGGAGTTCCTGATCCTCGAGGCGAACGACAGCGTCGGCGACGCCTGGCGAAGCCGGTGGGACTCGATGCGGCTCTTCACCCCCGCGAAGTTCAGTCGGCTGCCGGGCATGCGTATCCCCGGCGCGTCCGAGTGGTCCTACTTGACAAAGGATGAGATGGCCGAGTACCTCGAGGACTACGCACGCCACTTCAAGCTCCCAGTGCAGACGAACGTCAGCGTCGACGGGCTGACGAAGGTCGATGGCTGGTTCGTCGTCACCGCGGGCGCTCGTCGCTTCGAGGCCAAGAACGTGATCGTGGCGACCGGCGCGCATCGGATCCCGAGGCTCCCCGATTTCGCGTCGGAGCTCGACCCGGGCATCGTGCGGATGCACTCGTCGGAGTACCGCAATCCATCGCAACTGCAGGAGGGCGACGTCCTCCTCGTCGGCGCGGGCAACTCCGGCGCCGAAATCGCCTACGAGCTTGTCGAGTCGCGTCGTTGCCTACTTGCGGGAAAGAGCCCTGGTCAGATCCCGGCCCCTCACGGAAGCCTTCGTTTCCGCCCGGGCTTTCGCGTGTTCAGGTTCTTCATGCACCACATCGTTCGGGTCGACACGCGGATCGGCCGGAAGCTCGGGTCGCAGATAGCCACGCACGCCGCTCCGCTGATCCGGCGCCGGGAGCAAGATCTCGCGGCCGCCGGCGTCGAGCGGGTGGAGCGGGTCTCAGGCGTCCGGGACGGCCTGCCGGTGCTTGCGGACGGGCGCGTCGTCGACGTCCCGAACGTCCTCTGGTGCACCGGGTTCCGGAACGACTTCGGCTGGATCGACCTGCCCGTCTTCGACGGGGACGGACAGCCGCAGCACTACCGCGGCGTCGTCGAGTCGGAGCCAGGCCTTTATTTCCTGGGGCTCGTGTTCCAGTACTCGGCCTCGTCCGATGTGCTGCCGGGTCGGGGCCGGGACGCCAGGTACATCGCGAAGCACCTCGCGGCGAGGCAGCGAGAGCCGCGAGCAGTCGAGGCTGCAGAGGTTCTCGCCGCGGCCTGAAGCGACGTTACGCTGGCGGCGTGATCGTCGTTTTCCCTGACGGCTCACGCGTGCGGGCATCCTCGATCTCCGATCGTGTCGTCGACGATCCCGAGCGGTCATTCGGTCTCTACCTCGATGCGCGCTGGCAGCCGACCTGGCCCGCGGATCTGATCGAGTGGAGGGACTTCGGCCTGCCCGAAGACGCGGAGTCAGCTGCGCAGAAGATCGAGGCTGCGTACAGGCGAGCGCGCCACGGCGAGCTCGTCGAGGTCGGCTGTCTCGGCGGCAGTGGCCGTACGGGGACCGTGTTGGCGTGCATGGCCGTTCTTGCCGGCGTTCCGCCCGAGGAAGCTGTTGCCTGGGTGCGACACACCTACAAGCCCGAGGCTGTCGAGACGGCGGAGCAGGAGGAGTGGGTGCGCTGGTTTGCAGGCCGCGGCCCGCGGACGGGGTGATCAAACTTCCGTCCACGTCGCGCCGTCTATCAAGACAGGTGCGCATTCTCGCTCTCGCGGTCGGGCTCGGAGCCCTGCTCGCTGCAGGAGCCGGCGGCGCGGCAGGTGAGCGAACGGCAGAGCCGGCGACTCGCTCGGCGGTCCCGGCTCGAGCGCTCGAGCGGGCGATCACGCCGCGGCGCCTGAGGGCGCACCTCACGGCCCTTGCCACGATCGCCCAGCGAAACGGCGGAACGCGGGCGGCCGGCACGCCGGGCTACGCGCAGTCGGTGGCCTACGTCACGCGCCAGCTCCGCGCGGCGGGCTACCGACCGCGGCTCAATCGATTCTCCTTCGACTACTTCCGTGAGACCGGGCCGACGGTGTTCGAGCGGGTCTCCCCTGGGCTTCGGCGCTACGAGCGGGTCCGGACTTCGTGACGATGCGGTATTCGGGCGGCGGCACCTTCACCGCCGAGGTCATTCCGGTCGAGCCCACCTCGGCGTCGAGTGGTTGCGAAAGCTCCGACTTCGCAGGGTTCCGGCGTGGCTCAGTCGCCCTCATGAGGCGCGGTGGATGCACCTTCTCCCAGAAAGCCGGCAATGCCGCCGCGAGCGGTGCGGCCGCGGCGCTGATCGCCAACGACGGTGCGCCTGGACGCACCGCCCCGATCTCCGCGACGCTCCTCGTGCGCGTCCAGATCCCGGTGATGGTGATCTCCTCGGAGGTCGCGGCCGAGCTCGTGGCTCTGGCGACGCTTAGTCCGGTGCACGTGCGGATCGCACTCTCGGTCGTCACGACGCGGGCCCGGGGCGCGAACGTGATCGCCGATCTACCCGGGCGAAGGCCCGGCGTGGTGCTCCTCGGCGCGCACCTCGACTCGGTGGCGAACGGCCCCGGCATCAACGACAACGGCACGGGGTCGGCGCTCGTCCTCGAGGTCGCCCGGCAGGCTCGCCGACTCCGCATCCGGCCGAGACACGGGCTGCGGTTCGCGTTCTGGGGCGCCGAGGAGATCGGGCTCGTCGGGTCGACGGCCTACGTCAACGGTCTCAGCTCGACGCAGCGCTCGCGGATTCGCGCGGTGCTCAACCTCGACATGGTCGGCTCGCGCAACTTCGCCCGCCTCGTGTACGACGGCGCCGGGCAGCCCGCGGGCTCGCAGCGGATCGAAAACGCCTACCGCGCCCACTTCACGGCTCGCCGGCTCGCCGTCGAGGAGGCGTCACTCGGCGGCGGTTCCGACCACGCGGCTTTCGCGAGGGCCGGGATTCCAGTCGGTGGCCTCTTCGCCGGAGCTGACGAGCTCAAGTCAGCCGAGCTGGCACGCCGCTTCGGCGGCGAAGGGGGCCGGTCGTTCGACTCGTGCTACCACAAGGCCTGCGACACGGTCGCGAACGTCGACCTCCGCCTCCTCCAGCAGATGGCCGATGCGTCCGCGGTCGTCGCAGTGCGCCTCGCGCGGTAGCGTGCACGCGTGCCCGAGGACTACTTCGGCGAGCGCGTAGCGGAGCGGTACGACGAGTCGAGCGCCGACATGTTCGACTCTGCCGTCGTCGAGCCGGCCGTCGCCTTCCTCGCCGAGCTGGCGGGCGGCGGCGCCGCGCTCGAGCTCGGCATCGGCACCGGTCGGATCGCGTTGCCGCTCTCGCGGCGCGGCGTTCGCGTGCACGGGATCGACCTCTCGGAGGCGATGGTTGCGAAGCTACGCGAGAAGCCGGGTGGGGAGGAGATCCCGGTCACGATCGGCGACTTCGCGACGACGCGCGCGGACGGTACGTTCGCCCTCGCCTATCTCGTCTTCAACACGATCAGCAACCTGACGACCCAGGACGCGCAGGTCGCCTGCTTCCAGAACGTCGCAGCGCATCTCGAGCCGGGAGGCTGTTTCGTGATCGAGGTGGGCGTCCCCGGACTGCGGACGCTTCCGCCGGGCAAGACCTCCCAGGTGTTCGACCTCGGTGAGGAGCACATCGGCATCGACGAGTACGACGTGGCAAGCCAGGGTCTGGTCTCGCATCACTTCTGGCCGGCGGAAGGGAAGTGGGAAGGGCGGTCGATCCCGTTCCGCTACACGTGGCCGGCGGAGCTCGACCTGATGGCGCGCCTTGCCGGGATGACGCTCCGCGAGCGCTGGAGCGGCTGGAACCGCGAGCCGTTCACGAGCGAAAGCACGAAGCACGTCTCCGTCTGGGAGAAGCAGGCTTAACAGAAATCTCCGGTTGCGCCGCCTTGATCAAGCCGCGGGCGGGTCGGCGTCCGGCCCGCCGCGCAGGCGCAGTCCCTGTGAGACCGTCGGCGAGGGGAACCCTGCCGGGTGGGCGCGAAGATCGCGCAGCAGCCAGCGGCCTGCGAGCACGACCGGCACGAGCACTCCCACGAGGAACGCCGCCTCTGTTGGGCTGTGGTGCCGTGCCAACTCGACGACGAGCACGAGTGCGGCGAGCGCGACCATCAGCAGCGCGATCACCCGATGGAATCGACCAGCCTCGGAGTGCGGCCAGGGGTCCAGCGGTCGCACGATCTCGCGTCCGCGGTCGGAGTCGGTGCAGCGGCTCTTGCTCGGGCAGGCGTTGCAAACGTGCGCGCGGGCGCGGTAGCGGACGAGGCGGCGCTCGCGGTCGTACGCGTGCGGCCAGAGGTGCTCGCCCTCGGGGCAGAGCCAGTGGTCGTGCGTTTCGTCGTAGCTGAAGCCGGCCGTGCGGTAGCGGAGCGTCCGCCGGTGCGTATGCGCCGACATCCACTCGAGCGCGAAGGCGCCGAGTGCCAGGAAGCCTGCATACCCGGCGGCGAGCAGGACCTCCGGGCTCATGTCAGCCTCGCCGCGGCCGCTTCCCCCTCGGCGGCCGCGTCGGCGTCGGTCGTGTGGATCTCGGTGAAGAGGATCTCGTCGCCGGGGTCGTCGAGCATGACCCGCTTGACGGTGTGGCGGATGCCGAGGTAGGCGATGTAGAGGGCGGGGATCGCGCCGGCGGCGATGAAGACGGTGTCGCCGGGCAGCCGCAGCCACTCGATCAGCGTGTTCGTGTCGTTGGTGAGGAACTCGAGCTCGCGCGCCTCCCAGTAACCGGAGTTGACCGACTCGTACAGCTGCAGGATCCCGAGCGGCAGCAACGTCGCAAAGCACATCCAGGCGAGGCCGATGTTGGTGCCCCAGAAGCAGATACGGGCCCATTTCTCCGGCCACTTGTCCGCCGGGATCAGGTAGCGGAGGCAGAACATCGCCAGGCCGAGCGCGAGCATCCCGTAGACGCCCATCATCGCGGCGTGGCCGTGGTTGGCGGTCAGGGCGGTGCCGATCTCGTAGTAGGAGACGATCGGCAGGTTGATCAGGAAGCCGAAGATGCCGGCGCCGAGGAAGTTCCAGAAGCCGACCGCGACCAGGAACATCACCGCCCAGCGGTGTGGGAACGGCGTCTGCGAGCGCGCCTCCTGCGCGGCGCCGAGCTGCAGGAACGACCACGCCTCGACGGTCAGGAAGGTGAGCGGGATCACCTCGGCGGCCGAGAAGAAGGCGCCGAGGGCCATGTGCTCGGCAGGCTCGCCGGAGAAGTAGAGGTGGTGCATCGTCCCGATCACGCCGCCGAACGAGTAGAGGATGATGTCGAGGAAGATGACCGTCAGCGCGACCCTCTCGCGCACGACCCCGAGCAGCACGAACATGTAGGCGACCATCGCGGTCGTGAACAGCTCGAGGAAGTCCTCGACCCAGAGGTGGACGACCCAGAAGCGCCAGAACTCGGTCGTCGTGAAGTTGTCGCCCGTGCGCGCGATCAGCCCGACCGCGTAGAAAGCCGGGATCGCGCAGGCGGCGAGGAAGAAGAGCCAGGGCATGTTGCCGGGGTGTTCGCCCGCAAGACGCCGGCGCAAGACGCGCCAGAGCATCACGACCCAGACGACCAGGCCGATCGAGAGCAGCACCTGCCAGAACCTGGCGAGGTCGAGGTACTCGAAGCCCTGCAGGCCGAACCAGTTCGACGCCTTGTCCTCGAGCACGCCGTGGACGCCGAGGAAGGAGCCGATCAGGGTCCCGAAGACGACGACAGCCAGTGCGCCGAGCAGCGCGAACGCGAGCTTGCCCTGATGACGGGGCTCGCGCCGGGCGATCATCGGCGCCAGGAAGATGCCGGCAGCGACGAACGAGGTCGCCACCCAGAAGATCGCCAGCTGCACGTGCCAGGTGCGCATCAGGTTGTACGGGAAGACCTGCGCGAGGTCGATGCCGAAGAAGCTCGCGATGTCGGCGCGGTAGTGCTGCGAGGCGGCGCCGAACATGGTCTGCAGCAGGAACAGGGCGCCCATGACGAAGAAGAACCAGGCCGTCGCGCGCTGCGCCGGGGTCAACGCAACGTCGCCGGGCGAGCGGAACGAGAGCGTCGCCTGCTCGCGCCCGTGCCAGCCGAGGTTCCGCCCCCAGCGCCCGAACGCGCCGAACAGGATCCCGATCCCGCCGAGCAAAGCGATCAGCGACAAGACCGACCACACGATCACGTTCGCGGTCGGCTTGTTGTCGACCCGCGGCTCGGGCGGCCAGTTGTTCGTGTACGAGTAGTCGTGGCCGGGCCGGTTCGCCGCCGCCGCCCACGCGGTCCAGGCGAAGAACGCTGTCAACTGCCGCAGCTCGGTCCGGTCGGTGATCGCGTCCGGCCGCAAACCGTGCCGGGTCGTGGGCTCGGAGAAGAAGTCGCTGTAGTGGCGGACGAGCCGGCGGAAGGCGACCGTCTGCGCGGCGGTGAAGGTCAGCGTGTCGGAGCCCTCGTCGTAGCGGTTGGCGCGCATCTCCTCGATCGTCCGCTGCACCGCCCGGTCGGAGCCGGCGCCGCCGAACGACGCCCGCACGAGATCGGAGGAGCGCCGCAGGTAGTCGGCGGTGTAGTCGGGGCCGAGGTAGGCGCCGTGCCCGAAGACCGACCCGTACTCCATCAACCCGTTGTGCAGGAACACCTGCTGGCCGCGGCTGATGTCCTCGCCCGTGAAGAGGACGTCGCCGTTCGCGCCCACGACCCGTCCCGGCACCGGCGGCTGGGCTTGATACGTGCGATAGGCGAGCAGGCCGAGGACGAAGAATCCCACCAGGACCACGAGTACGGCCGCCTGGATCCAGCCCTTCGAGATGAGAAACTCGCGGCGAGCGCCAGTCGCCATCGCCCCTCCTAGCCGTCTCGGCGGCGCATCCTAAGAGATTCAGCGAGTTGATGCTGCGCTCTGCGCCGCGAAGCCCGGTTGGCAGTTCCCTCCCAGAGCGGGATCATGTCTGCAGTGCGGCAGCTTCCCAGCGGGACGGTCACGCTTGTCTTCACCGACATCGAGGGGTCGACCCGCCTGCTCGAGGAACTCGGTGACGGCTACGGAGACATCCTCGAGGAGCACCGGCGCGTTCTGCGCGATGCGTTCACGAAGCACGACGGCGTCGAGGTCGACACGCAGGGCGACGCGTTCTTCGTCGCGTTCGCCCGCGCGTCGGATGCCCTAGCTGCCGCCGCCGAAGGGCAGGCTGCGCTCGACGGGGGGCCCGTGAGGGTTCGAGTCGGGATCCACACCGGCGAGCCGACCGTGACCGGCGGGGGATACGTCGGCATCGACGTCCACAAGGCCGCGCGGATCATGGGTGCCGGCCACGGCGGCCAGGTCGTGATCTCCGAGGCGACGAGGCAGCTGCTCGACGCGGACGAGGACCTCCATGATCTCGGCGAGCACCGGCTCAAGGACCTCGGCGCGCCGCAACGGCTCTACCAGCTCGGTGCCACTGAGTTCCCGCCGCTCAAGACGCTGTACCGCACCAACCTCCCGATCCAGCCGACGCCGCTAGTCGGTCGCGAGCGCGAGCTCGAGGAAGCCGGCGCACTCCTGCGCGCCAATCGTCTGCTGACGCTCACCGGCCCGGGCGGCAGCGGCAAGACGCGCCTCGCGCTCCAACTCGCCGCCGAAGCCCAGGAGGACTTCCCCGACGGCGTCTTCTGGGCGCCGCTCCAGGCGGTGCAGGACCCCGCGGTCGTGGGCCGAGCAATCGGTGCTGCGATCGGCGCCGACGAGGATCCGGCGGACTTCGTCGGCCAGAAGTGGCTGCTGATCCTGATCGACAACTTCGAGCAGATCGTCGAGGCCGCCCCGGTGGTGGCCTCGCTGCTCGCCGAGACGCCGAACGCCAAGGTGCTCGTGACTAGCCGCGAGCCGTTGCACGTGGGCTCGGAACAGAGATACGCGGTCGAGCCGCTCCCGGAGGCGGATGCCACGATGCTGTTCGTCGAACGCGCGCAGGCCGTCGACGCAGGGTTCACTCCTCAGCCTGCCGTGGCGGAGATCTGCCGGCATCTCGACGGGCTCCCGCTCGCGATCGAGCTTGCGGCAGCGCGCGTCGCCATGCTCGACCCGGACGAGCTGCTGAGACGGCTCGACGAGCGCCTTCCGCTCCTCACGTCTCGGTCGCACAGCGCGCCGGAGCGACAGCGGACGCTGCGCGCAACGATCGAGTGGAGCTACCAGCTCCTGACCGAGGAGGAGCAGGATCTCTTCCGCCGGCTCGCCGTGTTCCGCGGCAGCTTCTCGCTCGAGGCCGCCGAGGCCGTATGCGGATGCGACCTCGACCTGCTCGAGTCGCTCGTGCTGAAGAGCCTCGTGCGTCGCTGGGGCAGCGGGCGCATCGGCATGCTGGACACGATCCGTGAGTTCGCCCTCGCGGCACTGGACGAGTCGACCGAGGCGGACCTCGTGCGGCGCGCCCACGCCGAGCACTTCCTGGGCGTCGCGGAAAGCGTGAACATGAACGCGCACAGATTCGACGCTCGCAGGCCAATCCGCTTCGACATCGCACTGCTCGAGCAGGACAATTTCCGAGCCGCGCTCGCGTGGGCGGCAATGGGCGGCGATGCGACCGTCGGACTCCGGATCGCGACCGGGCTCGAGCAGTTCTGGGTGCTGTCCGATCCTGCCGAGGGCATGCGCTGGTACGAACGCCTCTTCGGGGCGCCCGGAGCCGAGGACGTGCCGCTCGAGACCCGGGCCGACAGCATGCGCTCGTACGCCAGCTCGACCGACATCGCGGGCTTCCAGGAGGACGCCGGCCGCCGGGCCGCGGAAAGCCTTGCGCTTTACGAGGAGCTGGGAGACGAGCACGGTCGGGCCGTCCTGCTCCATCGGCTCTCGCTCCACTCGATGCGAATGGGAGATCTCGACGAGGCGCGAAAGCTCGTCGCGGAGAGCCATGAGATCCACGAGCGGCACGGCGACATATGGGGCCTGACTCAGACGGTCGGGACGCTGGGCGCGATCGAACGGGACGCCGGAAACCCGGAGCGGGCGCGCGAGCTGATCGCCGAAAGCGCGGCGCTTGCGAATGAGATCGGCCACGCCTGGTGGGAGAGCGGCATGCTCGCCGAGCTCGCGCAGCTCGACCTGGCCGCCGGGCGTCTCGAGGCGGGAAGAGACGCCGCGCAGAAGTCGCTGGCGATGAAGGACAGGATGCGCGACCGCCCGGGCCGAGTCTTCGGCGTCGGTCTGATGGCCCGCGCGGCGGCTGAGTCGAGGGACAACGAGCGAGCGGGCCTGCTGTGGGGCGCGATCGAAGACGAGGACGCCGGCGCCCCACTAGGCGGCTGGCGCCGCCATCGGCAGGAGAACGAGGAACGCATCAAGGAGCTAGCCGGCCCCGAGCTCGAGCCGGCGCGTGCCCAAGGGCGCGAGCTGACCCTCGACCAAGCGGTCGAGCTTGCGCTCTCGGCTCCAGCTCCTGAGTCAGCCGGTGGCGATCGGTGACGGGCGCGGCGAGCGGGACCGGCTGGCGATGAAGTCCTGGTACCAGTAGAAGCTGTCCTTCGGCACGCGCGCGAGCGTCGGGTAGTCGACGTAGACGATGCCGAACCGCTTCGAGTAGCCGAAGGCCCATTCGAAGTTGTCGAGGAGGCTCCAGACGAAGTACCCCTTCACCGGCGCCCCGTCCTTGATCGCCTGGGAGACCGCGGTGATGTGCGACTGGATGTACGCCGTCCGCTCCGGGTCGTGCACCCGGCCGTCGTGACCGAGGACGTCGCCGAACGCGGCCCCGTTCTCGGTGATGTAGATCGCCTGCGGCGCGTAGTCGCGAGTGACGCGCACGAGGAGCTGATGGAGGCCGTCCGGGTAGACCTCCCAATCCATGTCCGTGTACAGCGACTCCCGATCGCGCTCCAGCCGCGGGCCGTCGGCGCCTGCGCTCACGAGGAACCGGGAGTAGTTGTTGACGCCGAGGAAGTCGAGCGGCGCCGAGATCGTCTCCAGATCCCCATCCTGGACGAAGGGCCCAACGAGCTCGTTGCGCTCGAGCAGATCGGCCGGATAGGCACCCCGGAAGACCGGGTCCAGGAACCAGCGGTTGTCCTCACCGTCGACCTGCCAGGCGGCGGCCTCGTCCTCGGGGGTGTCGGAAGCCGGGTAGGCATGCGCCAGGTCGAGCGTGATGCCGACCTGGGCGTCGGGAGCGGCGGCGCGGATCACTTCGACCGCCCAGCCGTGCGAGAGCATGAGGTGATGCGCCGCCGCGACTGCGTCGGCCTCGCTCGTGCGGCCCGGGGCGTGCTGGCCCGACGCATGCCCGATCCAGGCGTGCACCCAGGGCTCGTTGTGCGTGATCCAGTGCCCAACACGGTCGCCCAGGCGGCCTACGACGACCGCCGCGTACTCGGCGAAGGCCTCCGCGGTCTCGCGAACCGGCCAGCCACCCAGATCCTCGAGTGCCTGCGGGGTGTCCCAGTGGAAGAGCGTCGCGAACGGCTCGATGTCGTGCGCCAGCAGCTCGTCGACGAGGCGGTCGTAGAAATCGAGCCCCGCCTCGTTCACCGGCCCGCGACCCATCGGCAGGACGCGCGGCCAGGCGATCGAGAAGCGAAACGCGTTCAGGCCCAGCTCGCGCATCAGCGCCACGTCGTCGCGATACCGGTGGTAGAAGTCGCAGGCCCGTTCGCCCGAGTCGCCGTTGCGGACCTTTCCGGGGGTCGAGCAGAACCGGTCCCAGACGCTCTCGCCGCGGCCGTCTTCCTGCGCTGCGCCCTCGATCTGGTACGACGCCGTCGCGGCGCCCCAGAGGAAATCCTGGGGGAATGAGCTGTTGTCGGTCGGCATGCTTGTCCTCTCGGTCAGGGTGCGGGGGCGGTTACGTGGCAGCGGGCGGCGTGCTGGGGCCGTGCCTCGACCAGCTGCGGGGTGATCTGCGAGCAGACGTCGATCGCGAGCGGGCAGCGCGTGCGGAAGCGGCATCCCTCCGTCGGGTCGACGGCCGGAGAAGCGACATCCGTTCGGAGCTCCACCGGCTGGCCGTTGGTCTTCGCGGCAGGGTTCGGCACCGAGGCGAGGAGAAGTCGCGTGTACGGGTGCAGCGGGTCGGCCAGGACCTCCTCGATCGGCCCGCGCTCGACGATCTGCCCGGCGTACATGACGAGGATGTCGTCGGCGACGTAGCGCGCGCTTGCGAGGTCGTGGGTCACGTAGAGGAACGCGATGTCGCGCTCCTCTTTCAGCATCAGCATCAGGTTCAGGATCCCGATCCGGATCGAGACGTCGAGCATGCTGATCGGCTCGTCGGCGAGGACGACCTTCGGCTCGACCGCGAGCGCGCGTGCGATCGAGACGCGCTGGCGCTGCCCGCCGGACAGCTCGTGCGGGTACTTGGCGGCAACGTCCTCCGGCGGGACGAGCCCTACCGTGCGCAGCAGCTCGTAGACGCGGTCCTCGACCTGGCGGGAGGGGACGATCCGGTGGATCCGAAGCGGCCGCTCGACGTGGTGCCGCACCGTCTTCACGGGGTTGAGCGAGCCGAATGGGTCCTGGAAGATCATCTGCACTTGCGAGCGGTAGAAAAGGACGTCCTTTCTGCGCTGAACGTGCGAGACGTCGTTCCCCTCGAAGAGCACCTCCCCCGCGCTCGGCTCGTAGAGATGCGCGAGCAGGCGGGCGACCGTGCTCTTCCCGCTTCCGCTCTCGCCGACGAGCGCGGTGATCGTGCCGGGCCGCAGCTCGAACGAGACGTCGTCGACCGCGTACACGTGGGACCGGCGGACCGTGTTGCCGATCGCGAAGCGCTTCGTCAGGCTCCGCACCTCGAGCGGGAGCAGCCGTCGTCATTCGACCGCCTCCTCGACGAGATGGCAGGCGACTTCGTGCCCCGCCTCGATCGTGCGCAGGCGGGGACGCTCGGTCGTCTGCCGGCTGTACAGCGCGTGCTCGGTGGGCAGACAGTGCGGGCAGCGGGGATGGAAGCGACAGCCGCTCGGCAGGTCGCGCAGATCGGGCGGCGAGCCGGGGATTCCCGTGAGCGCGGTCACCGGCCCGCTCAGCGGCGGGAACGACTTCAGAAGCCCCTGGGTGTACGGGTGCTGCGGGTTGGCGCCGAGGCGCTCGGCGGGGGCGCTCTCGACGATCTCTCCCGCGTACATGATCGCGATCCGGTCCGCGAACTCGAGCAGGAGCGACAGGTCGTGCGTGATGAAGAGCACCGCGAAGCCGAAGTCGCGCTTGAGCGCCTCGACCTGCTGGAGGATCTCCCGCTGAACGACGACGTCGAGGGCCGTGGTCGGCTCGTCGAGAATGACCAGCTCGGGCTTGAGCGAGAGCGCCATCGCGATCACGACTCGCTGGCGCATGCCGCCCGACAGTTGGTGCGGATACGACCGGGCCCGCTTTCGGTCGATGCCGACCAGCTCCAAGCAGCTCGCCCGCACGCGCGAGCGCCTGCCGCCGGTCGATCTTCTCGTGCGCGCGCATCGCGTCGATGAACTGGTCCCCGACGCGCATCACGGGGTTGAGCGCGTTCATCGCGCTCTGCAGGACCATGGACACGTTTCGCCAGCGGAAGCGGCGCAGCTCCTCTTCGCTTCGGCCGAGGATGTTCTCGCCCTCGAAGAGGATGCTGCCGCCGACGATCTGGGCGGGCGGGCGAAGGATCTGCATCACCGCGTTGGCGATGGTCGTCTTCCCGCAACCCGACTCGCCGGCGAGCCCGAGCACCTCGCCCTCGTGAACCGTGAGGTCGACGCCGTCCACCGCGCGAGCGCGTTTCTCCCCGAACCCGTACTCGACGGTGAGCTGGCGCAGCTCGAGCAGGCCTGCCTCGCGCGGCCGCGTCACCGCCGGCTGCTCCACGAGAAGCGTCATCGCACGTCCTCCGGCGCCACCGCACGCCCACCGAAAAGCGGGCGCAGCAGCCGGCGACGCGGCTTGCGCTCCGACCGGAGGCGCGGGTTGGTGAACTCGTCGATGCCGGCGAGCAGCAGCACGAGGCCGAGGACCGTGAACGCGAGCGCGGCGCCGGGGAAGAAGAACGGCCACCACTGGCCCTGCAGCACGGTCGAGTTCGTCTGCGCCCAGTAGAGGGTCACGCCCCAGCTCGTCTGCGACATGTCGCCGAAGCCGAGGAACTCGAGCCCGGCGTCGACGAGGAGCGCGATGTAGAAGACGAGCACGAACGCTGCTGCGATCCGGCTGATCATGTTCGGCACCAGCTCGCCGAAGACGATTCGCGACGTCGACTCCCCGGAGGCCCTGGCGGCGTCGATGAAGTCGCGGTTCTTCAGCGACAACGCCTGCGCCCGCAGGATCCGCGCTTCGAACGCCCACAGGACGAGCGCCAGGACGACCACCATCGTCGCCGTCCCGCTCTCCTCCGAATAGCCGGACATGACGACGAGGAGCGGAATGGGCGGAATGACGAGGAAGATGTTGATCAGGACGTTCACGATGTCGTCGACGAGCCCGCCGACGAGGGCGGCGGTGATCCCGAGAGCAGCGGCGACCGCGGTGGCGAGGGCTGCGGCCAGGAAACCGAGCAGCAAGGAGCTGCGCGCGCCGACGACGACCTGGGAGAAGATGTCGCTCCCCTGGTCGGTCGTCCCGAACAGGTGGTCCCACGAGGGCGCCTGCCCCAGCGCCTCCAGGTTGAAGGCGTTCGGGTCGTCGACCGAGACCAGCGGCGCGATCGCCGCCATGAACACGACGAAGCCGACCATTGCGGCTCCCAGGCGAGCCTTCGGGTTGGCGAACATGAGCGCGACCCAGGCCGGGACGCGGAAGCCGCGGCGGACCCGTTTCGGCGCTGCCTCCCGCGAGAGGTCGAGGGCGGGGCCGAGTGTCGGGTCGAGCTGCGACATCAGGCGGTCCTCAGGCGCGGGTCGAGGACGAGGTTGAGCACGTCCATGAGCAGGTTCGCGACGATCACGCAGACCGAGAGCACGACGAGTATCGCCTGGGCCAGCGCGTAGTCGTTCCCGAGCACGGCCTGCTGGAGCGTCAGGCCGGCGCCGGGGTAGCTGAAGATGTACTCGACGAAGACGAGCCCGCCGACGGCGCTCGCGAACAGCGCGGCGAACCCGTTCAGCGGCGGCAGGATCGCGTTCCGCCCCGCGTACCACGTCATCACCCGGCGGTCGCGCAGCCCTTTGGCGTGCGCCATCGTCACGTAGTCCTCGCCGATCGTGTTGATCATCACGGTGCGCATGTTCAGCATCCAGCCGCCCGTGTACGCGGCGAGGATCACGAGGATCGGTAACTGGGCGTGCCGGAACGTGCTCGAGAGGAACTCCCAGTTGAAGCCCGGGGTCAGCTCGGTGTCATACGCGTGCTGGATCGGGAACCAGCCGGCCTTCAGCCCCAGGAAGTAGAGCCCGAGGAGGGCCGTGAAGAACGCGGGAAACGCGCTCAGGGCCATGAAGCCCGGGACGAGGAAGGTGTCGACGAGCTTGCCGCGGCGCCAGGCGGCGATCAGCCCGATTGCCGTGCCGAGCACGAACGAGAGGAAGAAGGCGACGCCGACGAGGAAGATCGAGTACGGGAGCGTGCGCCCGACCACCTCGGACACCGGCGTCGGGTAGTTCGACGTGGAGACTCCGAAGTCGAGGTGCACGATGCGGCTCAGGTACGTGACGTAGTCCTCCCAGATCGAGTTGTTGCCGCCGCCGAGCAGCGCCTCGTACGTCTGGACGATGCCGGGGTTCGCCTGGAGCTGGGCCGGAGTCAGGTGCTGGAGGATCCCGTCGATCGGGCTCCCCGGCATCATGCGCGGGAGCAGGAAGTTGATCGTCAGCGCGACCCACAGCGCGAAGACGTAGAAGACGATCCGACGGGCGAACCAGCGCATGTTCGGTCCTCGGAGGGTAAACGGCGGGCGGAGGGAAGGGCCGCCCGCCGTTTATCGCTCGGTTAGACGACCCTCACGGGCCGACCTTGCCACCCGGACAGATCCGGGTGAACGACAGGATGTTGTCGGGGAATGTCGTGAAGATCGGGTCGCCGTAGTAGTTCTTCTTGTTGCAGTAGCAGTGGAAGTACCTCGTGCTGTACGTCGACCAGCGCGGGCCGATGAAGACGGGCACGATCGGCAGGTGGTCGAGGAACATCGTCTGCAGCTGCGTCGCGATCTGCTGCTGCTTCCGCCGGTTGAGCGTCACCTTCCACTGGTTGATGAGCCTCGTCGCCTGCGCGTCGGAGAAGTGGTGCCAGTTCCCGGTCGTCTCTCCGCTCTCGCCGGAGGGGACGTACGCGTTCTGCGAGAGGTTCGAATAGAAGTAGCCGTAGGGCGAGCCCTGCGACGCGCCCTGCCACAGGAGCGTCGGGAACTTGGTCGCGTACGCGCCCGGCTGCCAGGCGCCCCAGTCGGGCTCGAGCTCGACCTGGGAGTCGATCCCGATCTCGCGCAGGTTCCTCGTGATGATCTGGTTCGACGAGACCCAGTCCGACCAGCCGGCGATGACGTGGATGTCGAGCTCGACCTCGTTGCCGCGCGGGTCGATCAGCCGGCTGCCCCGATAGGTGAAACCGGCGCTCGTCAGGATCTGCCTCGCGGCGGAGGGGCTGTACGTGGCCATCGTCTTCGCACGCGCCTTGACCTTCTTGTCGGTCACCCACTTCGGGAACAGCCCGTGCAGGCCGATGGCGTCGGTCGGCGGCGCATACCCGTACTCGCCGATCTTCGAGACCGTGTTGCGGTCGATTGCGCGGCTGAGCGCTTTGCGGAACGCGGGCATGCTGTACGGGTACTTCGTGTTGTCGAACATGAGCGAGACCGGATAGGCGGTCGTCGCGTAGAACGCGTGGAAGTGCTTCGGGTCCCTGGCGGTGTACGCCCGCTCGACGTTCGGGACGAAGTTGTGCGTCCAGTCGACCTTGCCGCTCTGGATGAGCGCGAGAGCAGCATCGTTCGACGCCGCCCGCACGTACTCGAGGCACTTGATCTTCGGCTTGCCCTTCTGCCAGTAGCGCGGGTTCTTGTTGAAGACGTAGCTCTGCGAGGTGAAGCGCCCGACCACGTTGAACGGGCCCGAGCTCACCGGCCTCGTGTTGCTGAAGGTCGCGACGTTGGTGATCTTCGACCAGACGTGCTGCGGGACGATGAACAGGCGATTCACCGTGGCGGCGATGAACTGGGAATCGGGGGTCCTGAGCCTGACCAGGACCTTGTACGGCCCCCTCGCCCTGACCGAGGCGATGTTGTTGCCGGCGCCGGTCAGCCCGACGCGGTCCATGATCTTGTCCTGACGGCCGGCCAGGAAGCTGTACACCACGTCGGCCGAGTCGAGCCTCTGGCCGTCCGACCACCTGGCGTTCCGGGCGAGGTTCAGCGTGAGCGTCTTGTTGCCGTTGCTCCACGCCCACGAGCGGGCGAGCCACGGCACCGGCTTGAGGCCGCCTGAGCCCGTGACGATCAGCGGCTCGTAGAACGCTCCCTGGATAAAGGCGCCGCTGGGGAGGCCGGTCGCCGTGTAGGGGTTGAAGTTCTTGGTGAAGGTTGGGTCTCCGGCGCCTGTCATGACGAGGCAGGCGTGACCGGCTGAGATGGTCGCCTGCCTGTCGACGGCCGCCGGACTGGAGGCGCTGAGCGCTGCTGCAAGGGCGAGGGAAGCCCCGGTGGCGGCGATCGCGATCCAGCGAGTCGAGGGGATCTTGCGTCGCATCGGCTGTCCTTTCTCGCGCAGCGAGGGGCGCGTTCGGTACCGTTTCCGAAAACGTTTCCGGAATCGTTAACAGGCTCTTTAGCAAGAAGTCAAGGCCTTTTTCGCAAATTGCGGCGAAAATCGCCTGCTCTGCTTCCGGAACGTTCCGGAACATGCTTCAATGCGCCCATGGTCGTGCAGCCAGCCCAACGGACGACGATCCGCCAGATCGCCGAGCAGGCCGGCGTCTCGATCGCGACGGTCTCGCGAGTGCTCAACGGGCGCGGCGACGTCTCCGACGAGACGCGCGACCTCGTCAGCCGCGTGATCCGGGAGAACGGCTACACCGCGAATCGAAGCGCGCGGGGCCTCTCGGCGGGCCGGACCGGGCTCGTCGGCGTGGTCGTCCCGCTCGTCTATCCGGCGTACTTCTCGAGCATCCTCGCGGGCGCAGCCGAAGCGCTCTTCGAGCGAGACCTGCAGATCGTGCTCTCGCCCACGGGCCACGAGCACGACCGTGAGGTCTCGGTGCTCGATCGCCTGCACGGCGTCACCGACGGCTCGCTGATCATCCTGCCCGAGGAGTCGAGCGAGGAGCTCGAACGGCATCTCGACAACGGCTACCGGTTCGTCGTGCTCGACCCGCTGATGCCGCTCGACGAGCGAATTCCCTCCGTGTCGGCCGCGCACGGCTCCGGCGCCGACCAGGCGATGCGGCACCTGCTCGAGCTCGGGCATCGGCGGATCGCGCAGATCACCGGGCCCGACGGGTGGATCGCGACCGAGGATCGCCGCCGCGGCTACCGCGCGGCGCTCGCATCTGCCGGAATCCTCCCCGACCCTGCGCTCGAGGTGGAGTCGATCCCGGAGATCGACCCCGGCCGGGACGCCGCGAACAAGCTGCTCGCGCTGCCCGACCGGCCGACGGCGATCTTCGCCTTCAACGACAACATCGCGATCGGCGCAATCCAGGCTGCCCGCGCCCGCGGACTGCGCGTCCCGGACGACCTGTCGATCGTCGGCTTCGACGACGTGGAGCACGCGACGATCGTGACGCCGGCGCTGACCACGGTCCGCCAGCCGCTGGCGGAGATGGGCCGAACCGCCGTCAGCCTGCTGGGCCGGCTCCTGGAAGGACAGAGCTTCGAGACGCTTCACGTCGAGCTGGCGACGCGCCTCGTCGTCCGCGACTCGACGGCGCCGCCGAAGACTCGATCCTCGGCGGCAACCCCCGCGAACTGCGGGATGATCTCCCGCCGTAGGTGTCGAGCGTCTCCTCCTGGCCGTGCGTCATCAGGTAGACGTTGAACTGGTCGACGCCGATCGACTCGAGCTCGCGCAGCTTCTCCGTCGGCCTGCTCGGCGTTCCCGAGGACGCAGAAGCGGTCGCAGATCTCGTCCGTGACGAACTCGCCGTGCGCGGCGCCGACGCGGGAGTGGTCCTTGTAGTCGTAGAACTCGCGCGCCTTGACGTAGTCGGTGAGCGCCGCCGGGATCTCGGAGTCCCAGCCGTAGCGCTCGATCAGGTCCATGACGTGGTTCGAGACCATCGCCGGGAACCAGCGCATCTGGTTGCGCGCGTCGGCGATGTCGTCCGAGATGTGAGTCGGCGCGCCGACGATGCACTCGAGCTCGTCCGGGTCGCGCCCGGCCTCCTCGGCCGCCTTCGCGCGGTGTCCATGATCCACTCGATGATCTGCGGGTCGGCGAGCTGGATGATCACGCCGTCGGCGACGCGCCCGCGACGGCGAGCGCCTTCGGCCCGTAGCCGGCGACCTACATCGGGATCTCGGGCAGTCCGTGCGCGCCCACTCGAGCTTCAGCTCCTTCTCGTTCCACTTGACCTCGCGGCCGTTCATCAGGTCCTTGATCATCCGCAGCGCGCGCTCGAACTCGGCCACCTTCACCGGCTTGAGGCCGACCACGCGCCGCGAGGAGTCGCCGCGGCCGTGCCCATCACCATCCGGCCGCCCGAAGGTCCTGCATCGTCGCGTACCAGCTCGCGTGATCGTCGGGTCGCGGATGCCCGGGTTGGTGACGAAGTGGCCGAGCTTGATCGTGCTCCGTCCGCTCGGCGGCGAGCGGCAGCGCGCGTACGACTCCTGCCAGAGGATGTGCGAGTCGTACGTCCAGCCGTACTCGAACCCGTGCTGCTCGGCGAGCTCGATCAGCTCGAGCATCCGCGTGTACGGCGGGTCGGGCATGACGGTGACGCCGAAGCTCATCCAAGCGAGCTTAACCTTCAGTGACGCCTCGAAGCCCTGGCTCGCGTCGATCCTTTCCTAGAAGGCGCGCGGCTTGCTCCGCCGCCGCCTCGAGCGAGAGCGTTGCGCCTTCGGCCCAGGCCGCGGCGAAGTCCGCCTCGGAGAGCTCCGCCCGAGCCGCCTCGAGCGTCCGTTCCCGGGTCTCCTCTGCGACGGGATAGAAGTCGGCGCTCATTGCCAGCTCCTCTCTCGTGCTGGTCGTCGCCGCCAGCAGGCGGACCGCTTCACTCGGCGAACCGCGAGCCAGAGCCAGGGCGGCAACCGCTTCGACCGCCCAGGGAAGCAGGTCACCGAGCCGTTGGTGCTCGAGATGGCCAGGCTCTCTCGCAAGAAGCTCTCGGCCTCGTCGAGCCGAGCCTCGTACAGAGCGATGAACCCGAGGTCAATCAGGTTGTTGGCCAGATCAGACTGATGCGCGCGGCGGCGATGGGACTCGACAGCCTCTTCGAGCTAGGCGCGAGCGGCGGCGTAATCGTGCTCGTCGAGAGCCATGTTTCCGAGGTTGCCGAGGATCGTCGCGAGTGAGCGCTCGTCCGCACCGGCGCGGGCCGCGCCATAGATCTCGCGAGCTCTCGCCACGTTCCCGAGCTTGTGCTCGTTGATCGCCAACGTGATGTGAGCGTGACGGAGCTCGTCCGGCACCGTCCGCTTGCTTCGTACAGGCGTATTGCTGACTGGGCGAGCTCCTTGCCAAGGGCGTAGTCGCCCTGGCGCGCCACTAAATCCGAGAGGCGCCGTTCCGCTCCAGCCCGCACTTCTGCCGGGGCATCGCCGGCGCGTCCGAGCGCAGCCTCGAACCTTTGGCGTCCCTCGGTCCAGTACCCACCGCGATCCCAGAGTTCCGAGCAGGCGTTGACGAGCCGGAGCTCCGGTTCCGCGAACTCCTGCACATGCCACCAGTCGAGCGCCGCGCGCAAGTTGTCGTGCTCACGCGCGAACCATTCGAACTGCTCGAGGCTCAGGTCTTCCATGAACTCCCCTTCGCGGACGCGGGCCTGTTCGAGAAAGTACTCGGCGTGACGCGCGAAACGACGCGCCGTCCGGCTCCTGCTCGGTCAGGCGCTCGCGGGCGAATTCGCGGATCGTCTCGAGCATCGAGAACCGCCCTTCTCGCGCGCGGACGAGGCTCTTGTCGACGAGCGAGGCCAGGGTGTCCAGGTCGCCCTCGCACACCGCCTCGGCCGCCTCGAGCGTCCAGCCTCCGGCGAAGACCGCGAGCCGCGCGAAGAGCCGCTGCTCGTGCTCCTCGAGCAGGTCGTAGCTCCACGCGATCGCCGCCCGCAGCGTCCGCTGCCGCTCGGGCGCGTCCCGGGCGCCGCCGGCGAGGAGCGGCAGCCGCTGCTCCAGCCGCGCGAGCAGGGCTGCCGGGCGGCAGCATCTTGACGCGCGCCGCCGCCAGCTCGATCGCGAGCGGCAGGCCGTCGAGGCGGCGGCAGATCTCGGCGACGGCGCCGTTGGCGGCGAAGTCGGGCCGGACGGCCCGCGCGCGCTCGTGGAAGAGCATCGACGGCGTCGTCCTCGCGGCAGGGGCGGGACCGGGTACTGCTGCTCGCCGGTCAGGCGGAGCGGCTCGCGGCTCGTGGCAACCAGTTTGAGGTTGCGTGCAGCGGCGACCAGCTCGGCCAGGCGCGGCGCGCAGTCGAGCACCTGCTCCAGGTTGTCGAGCACAGGAGCAGCCGTCGGTTCCGGAGGTAACCGTCCAGATCGCCTCTGGCGCCGATCGCCTGGGCGATCGTCGCGCTCGACGAGCACCGGATCGCGGATCTGATCGAGCGCGACCCACCAGACGCGCTGGAACTCGTCCGCGACCTCGGCCGCGAGCTGGAGGGCGAGGCGGGTCTTCCCGGTGCCGCCGGGCCCGACGAGCGTCAGCAGGCGCTGCGTCCTCGCGAGCAGCGCGATCGCGTCCGCCAGTTCCTGCTCGCGGCCGACGAGCGGCGTCGGCTGCACCGGCAGGTTCGTCCAGTCGAGTGTCTTCAGCGGCGGGAAGTCCGGTGCCGAGCTGGAAGAGCCGCTGCGGCTCGAGGAGATCCTTGAGCCGGTGCTCGCCGAGGTCGCGAGCATCGACGTCGACGAGCTGGCGGGTCGGCTGCGAGAGGAGCACCTGGCCCCCGTGCCCGCCGCGCAGATGCGCGCGCCGCGGTGCACGTCGAGCCCGACGTAGCCCTCGTCGGTGATCTGAGGCTCCCCGGTGTGCACGCCGATGCGGACGCTGATCGGGCCGGGCGCGAGCGCGCCTGGATCTCCTGCGCTGCCGCCACCGCATCCGTGGCGCGCGGCGAACGCGCCGAAGAACGCGTCGCCCTCGGTGCCGATTTCGACACCGTCGTGCGCGGCGAAGGCGCTCGCGCACGAGCTCGCGGTGCTCGGCGAGCGCGTCCGCGTAGCGTCGCCCAGCTCGTGCAGCAGCTTCGTCGAGCCTTCGATGTCGCTGAAGAGAAAAGTAACGGTGCCGGTCGGCAGGTCGGGCATTGCTACATCCGTTCGATGGTCTTCGTGGCCAGCCGGTCGAGCGCTTGGACCGCGAGCTCTAGGTGCTCCTCCTTCGTGTCCTCGAGCTTCGTGTGCGAGAGGCCGCGCAGGCTTTGGACGAAGAGCATGACCGTCGGCACGCCGGCGCGGAGACCTCGGCGGCGTCGTGGAGCGGGCCGCTCGGCAGGCGGTGCGACGTCGCCGGCGACCTCGCGGATCGCCTCGTCGGCGAGCTCGATCAGCTCGTCGTCGAACAGGATCGGCTCGATGTGCCAGACCCGCTCCCACTCGACCTCGACGTTGCGCTCGCTCGGCGAACGCTCGACGCCGCCGTCTTCGCCGCTTCGAGCATCGAGGCGAGCTTGTCCGCGTCGAGGTGGCGCTGGTCGAGCAGGCACTCGGCGGTCTCGACGACCGAGGTGACGATGCCGGGCTTCGTGACGACGCTGCCCATCGTGCAGACGCCTCCGCCCTGCTCGGCGATCGTCGCAGATCTCGAGCGCGAGCAGGCCGGCCGCCGCCAGCGCGTCGCGGCGCTGGTCCATCGGCGTCGAGCCCGCGTGGGCGGCCTGGCCGCGGAACGTGACCTGGTGGCGCTCGACGCCGAACGTGCCGAGCACGACGCCGAGCGGGAGATCCATGCTCTCCAGCACGGGCCCCTGCTCGATGTGCAGCTCGAGGTAGGCGGCGGCGTTCTCGAGCTGCCGGCGTCGAGTCGGTCGCCTTGTCGAGGTCGACGCCGTGCGCGCCGATCGCGTCCGGCAGCGAATGCCGTCAGCGTCCTTGCGCTGCCGCAGCTCGTCCTGGTCGGCCATCGACCCCGCGGCCGCGCTCGAGCCGAAGAGCGAGCGGCCGAAGCGCGCGCCCTCCTCGTCGGCCCAGCTGACGAGGCGCACCGTGACCGGCGGCTCGCCCGTCCTCGGCGATCCGGCGCAGCACCTCGGCGCCGGCGACCACGTTCAGTGCGCCGTCGAGCCAGCCGCCGTTCGGCACCGAGTCGAGGTGGCCGCCGATGAGCAGCGCCTTCTCCGAGGCGCCGGGGAGCGTCCACCACTGGTTGCGCGCCTCGTCGAACTCCATCTCGATCCCGTCGAGCTTGCCCGCCATCCACTCCTGCGCCTCGCACCCAGGTGTCCGTCCAGGCCACGCGCTGCGCGCCGTTCTCGTCGCCGGTCAGCTCCTGCAGCTCGCGGAGCTCGGCGACGGTCCGCTTCGGGTCGAGAGGCATCGCCGACGAGCCTAAACTGTCGCACCATGTCCGTACTGATCAAAGGCGGACGCGTCGTGACCGCCGCCGACGACTACGTCGGCGACGTCTACGTCGAGGGCGAGCGCATCTCGCTGATCGGCGAGTCGCTCGACGTCCAGGCGGACAAGGTGATCGACGCGACCGGGAAGTACGTCCTCCCCGGCGGAATCGACCCGCACACGCATCTCGACATGCCCTTCGGCGGCACGGTCACGATCGACGACGTCGAGTCCGGCCAGACCTCGGCGGCGTTCGGCGGGACGACCTGCCACGTCGACTTCATCATCCAGCCGCAGGGCTCGACCTTCGCGGCCGCGGTCGAGGAGTGGCGCGCGAAGGCGAACGGCAAGCAGGTGATCGACATGGGCTACCACATGGCGGTCACCGACCTGAAGGAGGGCGGCACGCTCGAGGAGCTCGCGACGCTGCCCGACGAGGGCATCACCTCGTACAAGCTCTTCATGGCCTACAAGGGCGCGCTCATGGTCGACGACGAGACGCTCTTCCGGACGATGCAGGTCGCGGCGGAGACGGGCGCGCTCGTGATGGTGCACGCGGAGAACGGCGACGCGATCGACGTGCTCGTCAAGGAGGCGCTCGCCGCAGGGCACACCGAGCCGAAGTACCACGCGCTGACCCGGCCGCCGGAGACCGAGGGCGAGGCGACGAACCGCGCGATCCAGCTGTCACGGGTCGCCGGGTCGCCGCTCTACGTCGTCCACGTCTCCTGCGCCGAGGCCGTCGAGCCGATCGCGATCGCGCGCGAGAAGGGCTGGAACATCCACGGCGAGACCTGCACGCAGTACTTCTTCGTCGACTACACGTTCCTCGAGCGGCCCGACTTCGAGGGCGCGAAGTACGTCTACACGCCGCCGCCGCGGGACAAGGCCAACCAGGACGTGCTCTGGAACGCGGTGCGCACGGACATCCTCTCGGTCGTCTCCACCGACCACTGCGCGTTCCTCTGGGACGGCCAGAAGACGATGGGCAAGGACGACTTCTCGAAGATCCCGAACGGCGCGCCCCGGCCTCGAGAACCGGCTGCAGATGATCCACGAGTTCGGCGTCCGCGCCGGCCGGATCACGCTCAACCGCATGGTCGAGCTCCTGTCGACGAACCCGGCAAAGCTCTTCGGCCTCTATCCGCGCAAGGGCACGATCGCCGTCGGCTCCGATGCGGACATCGTCGTCTTCGATCCCGAGAAGAAGGTCACGATCTCGGCGCGACACGCACCACTCGAAGTCGGACTACAACCTCTTCGAGGGCACCGAGGTCACCGGCTCGCCCGAGGTCGTGCTGCTGCGCGGCAACGTGCTGGTCGAGAACGACGAGCTCGTTGCCGTCGCCCGGCGTGGGCCAGTTCGTGGCGCGGGCGAAGTTCGGCGAGGAGCTGAAGGCCGAGACCGCGGTCGCTTAGCGCCGTCTAGCTCTCGGCCTTGCGCGCTGCTTCGGCTACATCCTCGCGCCGACCTCGACCCCGTCGGCCGCGAACAGCCGTCTGCGGGCGACGTAGGCGAGACCGGCGAAGACGCTAATTGCCGCAGCGGCCAGAGCAACACGCCCGACCGGTAGCTCACCGATCGCCTCGCGCAGGCGCTCTGCCCGGGACTTGCGCCGAAGCCCGAAGCGCTCCATCGGCGGCAGCTGCCGCATGTTCTCGACCAGGCGCTCGGCGCCCAACTTGCCGCGATCCACGACCACGTTCATCTCCATGTTCATCACCTCGTCTGTGGGAAACCTAGGTCGACCTTGCTCGTGGCCGGGTCCGGCCACCTTGAAGTGACGACTTTCCCGCGCGTGTAAAAATCAATCCCTTCCGGCCCGTAGATGTGCCGGTCGCCGAACAGCGACTGCTTCCAGCCCCCGAACGAGTAGTACGCGACCGGAACCGGGATCGGCACGTTGACTCCGACCATCCCGGCCTGAACGTCGAACTCGAACTGGCGCGCAACCCCGCCGTCCCGCGTGAAGATCGCCGTTCCGTTCCCGTACGGGTTCTCGTTGACCATCCGAATCGCCTCGTCGTACGTGTCGACGCGAGTGACTCCCAGGACGGGCCCGAAGATCTCGTCCTTGTAGGCGTCCATCTCCGGCGTCACGTTGTCGAGCAGCGACACGCCGAGGAAGAACCCGTCGCCGTCCGGCGAGCTCTCGCGCCCGTCCGCGACGAGCGTCGCGCCCTGCGCGGGCCCTGACTCCAGGTACGACGCGACCTTCTCGCGGTGCTCGCCCGTGATGAGCGGCCCCATCTCGACGCCCTCCTCGGTGCCGTCGCCGACCTTGATCTTCGGCAGCCGCTCCTTGATCGCCTCGACGAGCCTGTCGCCCGCCTCGCCGACCGCGACGACGTGCGAGATCGCCATGCAGCGCTCGCCGGCCGACCCGTAGGCCGCGCTGACGGCCGCGTCGGCCGCCATGTCGATGTCCGCGTCCGGCAGGACGATCATGTGGTTCTTCGCGCCCCCGAGGGCCTGCACGCGCTTCCCGTTCTTCGTGCCCGTCTCATAGACGTAGCGCGCGATCGGCGTCGACCCCACGAAGCTGACCGCCGCGATGTCGGGATGCGCCAGAACCGCGTCGACCGCGACCTTGTCGCCGTGCACGACGTTGAACACGCCGTCAGGCAAGCCCGCCTCCTGCAGGAGCTCCGCGACGTAGCCCGCCGCGGACGGGTCCTTCTCGGACGGCTTCAAGACGAACGTGTTCCCGCACGCGATCGCCGGCGCCCACATCCACATGGGCACCATCGCCGGGAAGTTGAACGGCGTGATCCCAGCCACGACGCCGAGCGGCTGCCGGATCGAGTAGACGTCGATCCCCGAGGACACCTGCTCGGAGAAGTCGCCCTTGAGCAGCGTCGGGATCCCGCAGGCGTACTCGATCACCTCGAGCCCGCGCTGCACCTCGCCCTGCGCGTCCGTGAGCACCTTCCCGTGCTCCTCGGTGAGGATCGCGGCGATCTCGCCCTTGCGCGCGTGAACCAGCTCTCGAATCGCGAAGAAGAGCTCCTGGCGCTTCGAGAGCGACACGGTCCGCCAATCCTCGAAGGCGGCCTTCGCTGCCTGCACGGCGGCGTCGACCTCCTCGACCGAGGCGAAGTCGACCTCTTTGGTCTGAACACCCCGGGCGGGGTTGTAGACGGGCCCACTCCGGCCCGACGTGCCGGGCACGAGCCGGCCGCCGATCCAGTGGCTGATCCGGCCTAGCTCGCTTTCGGGGGCTCGCTCGGGAGCCTGCGTCACCTCGGTCATCGCGCCG
Organism: uncultured Actinomycetes bacterium; assembly: GCA_963776955.1. Classification (GTDB taxonomy): domain Bacteria; phylum Actinomycetota; class Thermoleophilia; order Gaiellales; family Gaiellaceae; genus VAXT01. Next base: position 11,785 of record CAVZOM010000001.1, on the reverse strand, counting down.
GAGTCAGGGTAGCGCGCCCGGGGATACAGTTGCCGCATGGCACCCCGGCTCGCAGCCGTCTGTGTGGTACTCGCGCTTGCCGGCTGCGGCGGTGGCGGAGGTGGCGGGGGTGGCGGGGGCAACGAAGCGGAGGGCTCGCCGCCCAACTGGCCGGCTCCGCCGAACCCGATGGCGCTGACGGTCAAGGCCGGGCTCGTCCCGGAACGCGCCGAGTTCCTCCAGTACCACGTGCACGCCCATCTCGACGTCTTCTTCAACGGCGAGCCGGTGACCGTTCCGGCCGGGATCGGGATCGACACGACGAACCCGGCGGTGATCAGCGACGACCAGGGCGTGGGCCTGAAGCGCGAATGCGACAAGCCGTGCATCTCCCCGCTCCACACGCACGCGACCGACGGCGTCCTGCACACGGAGACGAAGACGCCGCAGCCGAACACCCTCGGCCAGTTCTTCATCGAGTGGGACGTCGCGCCTCGACTCGAGCTGCGTCGGCGAGTTCTGCGACCCGGAGACGTCGATCGCGATCTACGTCGACGGCGAGGCCTACGACGGCGACCCGCGCGAGATCGAGCTCGGCGACGGCAAAGAGATCGCGATCGTGATCGGCTCCGCTCCCGACGAGATTCCGTCAGAATTCCCGCAGTAATGGCCGTCGCCGACACGAATCGCGTGAAGGCCGACGACGAGCGCTACGTGCTCCACTCGTGGTCGGTGCGCTCGGCGATCGACCCGATCCCGGTCGCGGGCGCCGAGGGTCGCTACTTCTGGGACTTCGACGGCAAGCGCTACCTCGACTTCGCGTCGCAGCTCGTCAACGTCTCGCTCGGGCACCAGCACCCGAAGGTGGTCGCGGCGATCAAGGAGCAGGCGGACCGGCTGACGACGATCGGGCCGATGATGGCGAACGAGAAGCGCTCCGAGCTGGCCCGGCTCCTGGCCGAGGTCACGCCGGGCGATCTCACGATGTCGTTCTTCACGAACGGCGGCGCCGAGGCGAACGAGAACGCGATCAAGCTCGCCCGCTGGTACACGGGGCGGCCGAAGATCGTGGCGCGGTACCGCTCGTACCACGGCGCGACCGCGGGGGCGATCTCGCGCCACCGGCGACCCTCGGCGCTGGCCGGCCGAGCCGGGAGTGCCCGGGGTCGTGCGCATCCTCGACCCGTACACGTATCGCTGCCCGGCGGGCCATCCTGATCCGTGCCCCGTCTGCACGGGCGCGCCGCACCTCGAGGAGATCCTCCAGTACGAGGGGCCGGAGAACGTGGCCGCGGTGATCATGGAGACGATCACCGGGACGAACGGCGTCATCCCGCCGCCGCCGGGCTACCTGCAGTCGGTGCGGGAGGTCTGCGACCGGCACGGGATCCTGCTGATCCTCGACGAGGTGATGGCCGGGTTCGGGCGGACCGGCAAGTGGTTCGCCTGCGAGCACTGGGACGTGGTGCCGGACATCATCACGCTCGCGAAGGGGATCAACTCGGGCTACGTGCCGCTCGGGGCGATGACGGTCTCGGAGAAGGTGGCGGACTGGGTGCGCGACAAGTACTTCGCGGGCGGGCTCACGTACTCGGGGCATCCGCTCGCGTGCGCCGCGGGGGTTGCGTCGATCGAGGCGTTCCGCGAGGAGGGCATCGTCGAGAACTCGGCCGAGATGGGCGAGGTGCTCGGCGACGGGCTCGCCGCGCTGGCCGACAAGCACGAGTCGATCGGCGAGGTTCGCGGCCTCGGGCTCTTCTACGGCATCGAGCTCGTCAAGGACCGCGAGACGCGCGAGCCGCTCGTGCCGTTCAACGCGTCAGGCGAGTCGTTCGCGCCGATGGCCAAGATCGCGCGGGCCGCGCTCGACCGAGGCCTCTACCTGATGACGCACTGGAACGTGATCATCGTCGCGCCGCCGCTGACGATCACACGCGAAGAGCTCGACGAGGGCCTCTCGCTCCTCGACGAATCCCTCACAGTTTCTTAACGGGGCCTGGCCCTGTTAAGAGCGCGGCTCGATGTTTGACGCGCGGCGAGCGCGGAAAACACTTGCGAGCACTCGAGAGGAGGTCGGATATGTACATCGGGCTTGGGACAGTTCTCCTGATCATCCTGATCGTCCTGCTTGTGGTTTACGTCTTTTAGGCAGGAACGGTGTCAGGCCTTGCCCGCAGGGCCTGACACCTAACACCCACCTCCCCGAGCGTCGAAGGAGTCATGAGGCTCGGCCCCGGCCTGCTGGCTCTGGCACTGCTCCTGGCGCTGCTCGGCTGTGGCGGCGAGAGCGAGAAGGCTCTGAGCCCCTCCGAGGGCCCGATCGGCAAGGGCGCCTCGGGCATCTGGATCTACCGCCCGGCCGGTACCCCGAAGGACCTCGTCATCTACCTCCACGGCCAAGGCGGCCCGACCGAGGCGACGCCCGAGAACCACCTCCCGTGGATCACGCACCTCGTCTCCCGCGGGAGCATCGTGCTCTACCCGCGCTACGAGATGGACTACGAAGCCGAGCCGATGCAGTTCATCGCGAACGGGATTCGCACGGCGGCAAAGCGCGTCGATCTCGACGGACTGCCCGTGCTCGTGATCGGCTATTCGCGTGGAGGCGGCCTCGCCGTCGAGTACGGAGCCGTCGCCGGCGAGGAGGACCTTCCGGTGCCCGATGCGATCCTGGGTGTCCTCCCGGCAGGGTTCGGCAACGCGAACTCATCAAGTCGACCTCACACCGCTCTCGCATTCGACGGAGATTCTGTTCCTCGTCGGCGACCGAGACACTGTCGTGGGGAGCCAGGGCGCGGCCTACACGGGCAGGCGTCTCGCGTCTGCCGGGTTCCCCGGAGAGAACGTCCACGTCGCGCTTGTGGAGTCAAAGGGGCGCTTCGTGGCGGATCACGCCGCGCCGATGCGAATCTCGCCGGCCGCGCGCGCCGCCTTCTGGGACCCGGCCGACCGGATCCTGGACGCGCTCGACGAGGGTTAGGCGGGGACCGCCGCCAGCTCGCGGCGGAGCCTGACGAAGAGCGCCTCCAGCGCGAGGCCGGCCTGGAGCTGCAGCTCCTCGAAGAGCCGCCACGTCTCCCGAACGGCTTCGGCCGCGGCCTCTGCGCCCCGAAGCTGCTCGACGCTCGCGTCCTCCCGCAGCTCGGCGAGCCGGTCGACGTGCGCCGCCGCCGACTCGGCTCCGGACGCGACGACGACGAGGTCCCGGTACCAGGCCTCGAGCTCCTCGAGGCAGAGGAGCACCTCCTCGCGCTCGGCGCCGCGCATCGCCCGACGCGTGCGCTGCTCCTTCTCGCGCGGGGTCAGGTCGAGCTCCTCGTTCTCGGCCTGCGCCCGCTCCTTCGCCTCGTCGGCACGCTCGGCCGCGATTCCCATCAACGCGTCCGCGGCCTCGCGCGGCTCGAACCCCGGATCCCGGTAGACCGCGCGCGCGACCTCGAGCACCGCTTCGCGCCGCCGGGCCGCCTGCGGGTCGAGCAGCCGGTCGACGCGGTCGAGCCGCCCACGCGCAACGCGGGCGAGCGCCGTCGCCTCCTCCTCCGACAGCTGCGGAGCCCGCGCGGCTGATCTCCTCACGCACAGTCGTCTCGGCCAGCCGCCTGAACGGGACGAGCTGGCATCGCGAGCGGATCGTCTCGGGCAGCGGGCCGAGGTCGTCGGCGACGAGGACGGCGATCGCATACGGCGGCGGCTCCTCGAGGTCCTTGAGCAGCGCGTCGGCAGCCTCGTCGTTCAGCGTGTGCGCGCCGAAGACGAGGTAGACGCGCCGGTCGGCCTCGAAGGGCCGCATGTGGAGGTCGTGCCGGAGCTCCCGGATCGCATCGATCCGGATCTGGTCGCCGAGCGGCTCGAGCACGTAGAGGTCGGGATGCGCACGGCGCTCGACACGGCCGGGGTCGCCCAGGAGCACGCCCGCGAACCCGAGTGCCGCGCGCCGCTTCCCCACTCCGGGCGGCCCGTGGAAGAGGTACGCGTGCGCCGGGCCCTCGGCGAGCGCGGCGTCGAGCAGCCGGCGGGCCTCGGCCTGCTCAGGAAAGCCCTGGAAGCTTGTCACGCACCTCCTTTGCGATCTCGTCCGCCGGGCTCGATCCGTCCAGGGTGACGATCCGGCCGGCGAAGATCGAGCCTAGCTCGCGGTAGGCCTTGTCGACCTCGCGCAGGAACTCGCCGCCTTCGCGCTCGATGCGGTCGGACGCCTCGCCGGAACGGAGCGCGGCCTCCTCGGGGTCGATCAGGAGCAGGAACGTCACGTCCGGGAGCAGGCCGCGGATCGCGTCCGTGTTCAGCGCGAGCACCCGGTCGACGCCCAGGCCGCGCGCGATGCCCTGGTACGCGAGCGACGAGTCGAGGTAGCGGTCGCAGACGACGTCCGCGCCGCGCTCGAGCGCGGGCCTGATCACCTCGGCGACGAGCTCCGCGCGCGCCGCAGCGAAGAGGGCGGCCTCGGCCCACGGCGAGATCTCGGTTCCGCCGAGGAGGAGCTCCCGGATCTCCTCGCCGAGCTCGGGTCCCGCCGGGCTCCCGCGTGGCGACGACCTCGCGGCCGGACTCTTCGAGGTGCGCTCGCAGGAGCTCGGCCTGGGTCGCCTTCCCGGAGCCGTCGAGCCCCTCGAACGTCACGAACACCGGCTTAGGATACGAGCCTGTGGCGGTGCTCGTCACCGGAGGAGCGGGCTTCATCGGCTCGCACGTCGCTGAGGGGCTCGCCGCCCGCGGCGAGGACGTCGTGGTCCTCGACGACCTGTCCTCCGGGAAGCGGGAGAACCTCCCCGACGGGCTCGAGCTCGTCGAGGGAGACGTCCGCGAGCCGCTCACCGAGCTCTTCGCGCGAGTCAAGCCGACCGTCTGCTTCCACCTCGCGGCGCAGATCGACGTCCGGGTCTCGGTCGCGCGCCCCGACCACGACGCGGCGGTCAACGTCCTCGGCACGGTCAACGTCCTCGAAGCGGCGCGCGAGAACGGGACGAAGATCGTCTTCAGCTCCACGGGCGGCGCGATCTACGGCGAGTGCGACGGCCCTGCGCCCGAGGACGCGCCGCGCCGGCCGATCTCCCCGTACGGGACCTCGAAGCTCGCCGCCGAGGAGTACCTGGCCACCTACAACCGGCTCTACGGAACCGGCCACGTCTCGCTGCGTTACGGCAACGTCTACGGGCCGCGGCAGGACCCGCACGGCGAGGCGGGCGTCGTCTCGATCTTCTTCGACATGCTCCGCGAGGGCGAGACGCCGAAGGTGTTCGGCGACGGGCTCCAGACGCGGGACTACGTGTTCGTCGGCGACGTGATGCGGGCGACGCTGGCTGCCGCGGAGCGCGAAGGCGGCGTCTACAACGTCGGCACCGGCCGCGAGACCTCGGTCGTGGAGCTGCTCGAGCTCTGCCAGCGGATCGCGGGGACGAGCCTGGAGCCGGAGATGGCGCCGCCGCGTCCAGGTGAGGTCCAGCGGAGCGTCCTCGACCCGAGTCGTGCCGTCGACGAGCTGGCGTGGCGCCCGGAGCGGAGCCTCGAAGACGGGCTGCGCGAGACCTGGGAGTTCTTCAAGGGCTAGGAGGATCCGGCGGAGCCGAGGCGAATCACGTTCGGCCCGTGGAGTTCTCGGCCCCAGTCTCCCCGCAAGTCCGCCAGTGGCGTACGGCGACGATCGTCGCGTCCAGCGTCGCTGCGTTCGAGCTCCTACTGCTGCTGATCGTCGCGATCGCGCTGCTCTCGAAGCCGCTGTCCGCGCACGCGAAGGAAGCTGCCCTGAAGCGCGAGATGGGCGGCTCGATCCCCTCACGGCCGGAGCCGAAGCGCGTGACGCTCTCGCGGCGTGAGACGTCCGTGCTCGTCCTGAACGGAAACGGGATCCCGGGAGCCGCCGCGTCGGAAGCCTCGCGCGCGCGTGCGCGCGGCTACCAGGTCGCCGGAACCGGCAACGCCGCGCAGAGCTACGGCAAGACGGTCGTCATGTACCGCCCCGGCCGCCGCCCGGAAGCGAAGCGCCTGGCCGCCGACATGGGCGTCACCCTCGTCGGCCCCCTCGACGGCATCGGCGCGCGCCAACTCCACGGCGCGCAGCGTCGTCGTCGTCCTCGGCACCTAGCCATGTCCGGTGTCTGACACCGGACATGTTCCGATTCGCCAGCGTCGATCGGCACAAACTGGCTCACCCATCTCGCCGGACACGGCCCCCGAAGCCGTGGCGGGTGTCAGACACCGGACTGGGCTTCTTTAGCCGGGTAGCTCGGAACCCGAGGGATCAGGCGGTGCATGCCGGGCTCAGCGCCCGCAGGATCGACGTCGTTGTGCGGATCGAGCTCATGCGCCCGCCCGAGCTCGCGCCGCGCGGCGTCCTCGTCCCCGAGCACCTCGCAGTCGAAGCGCCCGAGCTCGTACCACGCGGCCCAGTTCAGCGGCTGGAGGTCGACCGCCTCGACGTAGAGCTCGCGGGCCCTCGCGATCTTGCCGTTCGCCTCCTCGGCCGCGGCCCATGCCTCGAGCGGTGCGATCGAGAGCGGGTTGAGCGAGTGCGCGCTCTTGGCCGTCCTCGCCGCCTGCTCCACGTCGCCGCGATCGAGCTGCGCAAAGGAGTCGTTCACGCGAGCAGCGGCCACCCGCGGAGCCGCGATCGAGTACAGGCCCGCCCACGCGACGAGCACGACGACCGCCACCCAGGCGTACTCGCGCCCCAGGCGGAGCGGCGCCCGCCCGGTCGCGAGGAGCACTCCGGTGATGAAGAAGAGTGGCCCGCAGAGCGCGACGAAGTCCCAGTCATAGTCGAGCGCGCCGTGCACGAGGAACGTCGGCAGCGCCACGGCGAGCGCGACGGCCGCGGCCCGCTCGTCGTCCCATTCCAGCCTCTCGAGCGCCCGCCACGCGCCGAGCAGCGCGGCAGCGAACGCGCCCCCAGCGAGCAGGAAGCCGACGAGGCCCAGCTCGGACGCGAACTGCAGCGGCAGGCTGTGCACCTCGCGAACGTCGATGTCGTTGTCCCGGAGCTGGCGGTGGACAAGCTCGAACGAACCGGCGCCCGTGCCGCCGAGCGGCTCGCCCTCGAAGCCCTCCCAGGCCTCCTTCCACCAGTCCCACCGGTTGTTGAGGCTCCCCTCGGTCAGCCGGCTCGGGCCCTGGACGATCTGCGGGTCGCTTCCGAACGGATTGCCACCCGCGGCAAGCGCCCCGACCAGGCCGGCCGCAAGCAGGACGACGGCGGCGCCCGCAGCCCCCTTCAGCAGGAGCCGCTCGCGCTCCGGACCGGGCCGGTAGCGCACGAAGTACGCCGCCGCGAACGCGAGGCACGCGCCGAGCACGAACAGGAGCGCGAACCAGGCGCCGTCGTCCACACGAACCGAGCGCGGCTGCGCATCCTCGGCGATCCCGGGCAGCTGGATCGCGACAGCGAGCAAGAGACCGGCGGGGACGGCCGCCGCCACGAACGCCGTCGCCCCCTCGAACCGCTCCCGCGAGAGCGCAAACCACGCCGCGATCGCGACCAGCGCCGCCAGGATGCCGCCGCGCGAGTACGTGAGGACGAGCGCGACGAGCAGCGCGTAGAGGGCGACGACTGCCCCGGCGCGAACGCGGCGCGAGTGGCGTGTCGCCGCCCAGAGCGCGATCGGAATCCCGAGGGCCGCGACCAGCGCGAGCGCGTTCCAGTAGCCGACGGGCGAGCGCAAGCGCGCGAGCCGCCCGTAGTCCTCGTACAACGCGGGGATCGCCTTCCCGGCCAGGGCCCAGAGGCAGGTGACCGTGACGAGGCCGCCCACCAGCCACGCGACGATCCGCGGCGCCACCGCCGACCCGACGAACGCGCCGACGACGCCGAACGCGAGGTAGACGAGCCCGCGGTTGAAGTAGCCCCACGAGCGGTCGGGCGCCGACGACCACAGGATCGTGACCGCGTTCCAGACGACGAATGCCGCCGCCAGCCCGGCGCAGGCGAGACCCTCGCGGCCGATCGCCGGCAACGGCAGGAGGCCCAAGAGCGCGGCGCACGCCGCAGCAGCCGCGGCGAGGACCGCGGCGCCCCCGATCCAGGCCACGGGCCCCTCGCTCGAGCCGCCGCCGAAGAGGAGAGACGCCGCGAGGAGCACACCGGCCGTCGCGACAAGGGCCAGTGCACTCGCGCGCATGCGCGCGAAGCTACCACCCCTCTGCGAGGATTCGCCGCGTGCAGCGGTTCGCGACAGGGCCCGTGATCTTCGTCCTCGCCGCGTTCGCCGTCTACACCTTCTACATCGCGATCAGAGCCGCGCTGACCGCAGAGGGATATGACCCGGCATTCTTCTGGCCGTCAATCGCGGTGCTCTTCCTCATGGCTGCGGGAGCGGCCTGGGCGTCGTTTCGCCTCTATCGCTACCGGGCAGCCAAAAACAGGAAGCCGCTTACAAATGGTTAACAATTGGCTAACCATGGGATCAATCCCGTTCGAGAGACTGTTGAAAATGGCCGCGACCCCTAGCAGGTAGGCTCGACCTATCCGACCAGCCCGTATCACCGCCGTCAGCGTGCTCGTCGCCACCTTTGGCGTGCTCGCGCTTTCCGTCGGAGCCGCCGCGGCTTCGGCGAAAACCCCGTGCTGGCGCCAGATCCAGAACGAGTGGGTCAACAACCAGCGCATCGCGACGACCTACCCGCTGCACTGCTACCGCGAGGCGATCGCGCACGTCCCCGAGGACCTGCGCCAGTACAGCAGCATCGAGGAGGACATCCTTGCCGCGAGGCAACTGGCGGCGCGCCAGGGTCGCACCCTCCAGGGGAGGCAGTCGCCGCAGCAGCCTCGACGGGAGCACAGCACGACCCGGACCTGACGCTCTTCACGAAGGGCTTCGACAAGCTCGGGCCGGACAACGCGGACTCGATTCCGCTGCCGCTCCTCATCCTCGCCGGGCTCTCGCTCCTCCTGATCGCAGCGGGCGCCGCCGGCCTCGTCACGCGCCGGGTGCAGAGCACGAAAAGTCCCTGGATAAGCGGCATTTCGAGTTCCATCCGACGCGACCCCTAATCTCGCAGGTCCGCTCGACGACGGCCGTTCCGCCGCCTGGGCGCTGATAACTAGGCTAGACCAGGAGGTTGGGAATGGCGTCCGCGAAGCAAGCTCCAGACCGCAGAGACCACGGCCGACGAGGTCACGAATCAGGTCGTCGACGGCGACGAACAGCGTCGCCGTCAAGCGCTTCTTCACGATCCCCGGGCGCGACCCGTTCGAGGAGGTCGAGTGGGAGCTGCGCGACGCGCTGATCCCGGGCAAGGACAAGCCCGTCTTCGAGCAGAAGGGCGTCGAGTTCCCGAAGTTCTGGTCGCAAACTGCGACGAATATCGTCGCGCAGAAGTACTTCCGCGGCCGCATGGGCTCGCCCGACCGCGAGTCGAGCGTGAAGCAGATGATCGGCCGCGATCGTCGACACGGTCGGCGCGTGGGGCCGCGAGGGCGGCTACTTCGCCGACGAGGAGGACGCGCAGACCTTCGAGGCCGAGCTGAAGGCGATCCTCGTCAACCAGTACGCGGCGTTCAACTCCCCGGTCTGGTTCAACGTCGGCTTCGAGGAGAAGCCGCAGTGCTCCGCGTGCTTCATCCTCTCGATCGAGGACTCGATGGAGTCGATCCTCGACTGGATCCGCCGTGAGGGCGTCATCTTCCGCGGCGGCTCGGGCTCGGGCGTCAACCTCTCCAAGCTTCGCTCCTCGAAGGAGCAGCTCTCGAAGGGCGGCTACGCGTCGCGGCCCGGTGAGCTTCATGCGCGGCGCCGACGCGTCGGCCGGCACGATCAAGTCGGGCGGCAAGACGCGGCGCGCGGCGAAGATGGTCGTCCTCGACGTCGACCACCCGGACGTCGAGGAGTTCATCTGGTGCAAGGCGCACGAGGAGGAGAAGGCGCGCGTCCTCGAGGCGGCCGGCTACGACATGTCCCTCGACTCGGCCGACTGGGCCTCGATCCAGTACCAGAACGCGAACAACTCGGTGCGCGTCACCGACGCGTTCATGGAGGCGGCCGAGGCGGGCGCCGACTGGAACCTGACCGCGCGCACCGACGGCGCCGTCGTCGACACGATGCCCGCGAAGAAGCTCCTGCGGGACATGGCCGAAGCGGCCTGGAAGTGCGCCGACCCGGGCGTCCAGTACGACACGACGATCAACCAGTGGCACACGCTCCCGAACACGGGCCGCATCAACGCGTCGAACCCGTGCTCGGAGTACATGTCGATCGACGACTCGGCGTGCAACCTCGCGTCGATCAACCTGCTCAAGTACCGCCGCGAGGACGGCGACCTCGACGTCGAGGCGTTCGAGCACACCGTCGACGTCATGTTCCTCGCGCAGGAGATCCTCGTCGGCTACTCCTCGTACCCGACGCCCGAGATCGAGCGCAACGCGAAGGCGTTCCGGCAGCTCGGCCTCGGCTACGCGAACCTCGGCGCGCTGCTGATGGCGCGCGGGCTCCCGTACGACTCGGACGAGGGTCGCGCCTACGCGGCCGCGATCACGGCGCTCATGACCGGGCGCGCGTATCGCAAGTCGGCCGAGATCGCCGGGCGCATGGGCCCGTTCGCGGGCTACCGGCCGAACGCCGCCGCGATGATCGGCGTCATGGCGCAGCACCGCGCCGCGGTCGGGAACATCGAGAACACCGACTCGGTTCCGGCCGACCTGCTCTCAGCGGCCGGCGCGCGTGGGACGACGCGCTCGACCTGGGCGAGGTGCACGGCTACCGGAACGCGCAGGCCACCGTGCTCGCGCCGACCGGGACGATCAGCTTCATGATGGATTGCGACACGACCGGGGTCGAGCCCGACTTCTCGCTCGTCAAGTCGAAGAAGCTCGTCGGCGGCGGCGAGATCACGATCGTCAACCAGACGGTGCAGGTCGCGCTCGAGAAGCTCGGCTACGCGCCGAACGAGGTCGACCGAGATCGTCGCGTTCATCGACGAGAAGAACACGGTCATCGGCGCGCCGCACGTGAAGAAGGAGCACTACCCGGTCTTCGACTGCGCCGTCGGCGAGCGCGCGATCCACTACATGGGCCACGTGAAGATGATGGGCGCCGTCCAGCCGTTCATCTCGGGCGCGATCTCGAAGACGGTGAACATGCCCGAGGACGCGACCGTCGAGGACGTGGCCGGCTCTACACCGACGCGTGGAAGCTCGGCGTGAAGGCGATCGCGATCTACCGCGACAACTGCAAGGTCGCGCAGCCGCTCTCGTCGAAGAGCCAGGCCGCGATCGAGACGTGACCGGTGTCGCCGCGCCGCCGGTGCCGCTGACGCAGCGCCGCCGGCTGCCGGAAGACCGCGTCGAGGTCGGCCGCAAGTTCCGCGTCGGCGACTACGAGGGCTACATCCACGTCGGCCTCTACGAGGACGGGACGCCCGGCGACATCTTCGTCGACATCGCCAAGGAGGGCACGACGCTGGCCGGCCTCATGAACTCGTTCATGATCTCGGTGTCTTTGGGCCTCCAGTACGGCGTGCCGCTCGAGGTCTATGTCTCGAAGTTCGCGCACATGCGCTTCGAGCCGAGCGGCCAGACGAACGACGCGGACATCCGAATCGCGAAGTCGATCGTCGACTACGTCTTCCGCTGGATGGGCAAGAAGTTCCTCACCACCGACCAGCAGGAGGAGATCGGGATCCTCTCGCCGGAGGTGAAGGCCCGCCTAGCGGAGCGCTACGCGAACGGCGGCGGTTCCGCGGAACCGCAGGAGACGAGCCCGCTCGAGACACCCCCACCGGGCCAAACCGCCCTGTTCAACGCGTGGGAGGACGCAGTGAGTGCGCCAAGTGCGGCGGCCGCATGATCCGCACGGGAGCTGCTACACGTGCCGAGACT